>CAWGND010000013.1:0-832048 GCA_963823845.1 Terriglobales bacterium | reverse complement strand
TCTCGCCCGTGTTGGCCAATATTGCGCTCGATGGTCTGGAGCGGTGCTTGCGGGAAAGGTATCCGCAGCGCGGCAAAGGGTCGGAGAAAGGTCGCTATGCTGGCGTCCATCTTATCCGCTATGCCGACGACTTCATCATTACCGGCAGGACAAAGGAACTGCTGGAACAAGAGGTGAAGCCGCTGGTGGAAGAGTTCCTTCGCGCCCGCGGTCTGGAACTCTCGGCAGAAAAGACGAGGGTCACGCACATCGAAGAGGGCTTTGACTTCCTCGGACAGAACTTGCGAAGGTACAGCGACGGAAAGTTGCTGGTTAAACCATCTCGTAAGAATATCCACACGTTCTGGAAAACGTTCGGGAAGTTATCAAAGGAGCGCAGGCTATCCCGACGTGGCAACTGACCACAAAGCTCAATCGGATCATACGCGGTTGGGCGATGTATCACGGTCACGTCAACAGCAAGCGCATCTTCAGCCATGTAGATCATGCCATCTTTAAAGCCTTGTGGCAGTGGGCGCTGAAGCGGCATCCCCGCAAGGGGAAACGTTGGGTCATGCGGAAATACTTCGCACGACGTGGCGGCCGCGGATGGTGTTTCTTTGGAGTGAGGAAGTATGAGGACGGACGAAAGGAGAACGTGTGGCTTTTCCATGCGGCCTGCTTACCAATCCGCCCTCACGTCAAGATCAAGCGAGAAGCGAACCCATATCACCCTGCATGGGAGATGTACTTCGAAGCTCGCGAGAGTAGGCATATAGCACGCACGCTGTGGGGTCATCGAACCCTGCTCTATCTCTGGCGAACCCAACGGGGAGTATGTGCCGCATGTGGCGAACCCATCACTCAGGAAACCGGGTGGCACAGCCATTACGTGATCCCCAAGGTGCTGGGTGGACCCTGCGGTACAACTAACCGTCAACTTCTTCATCCTCAATGTCACCGACAACTGCACAGCCAATTCTGTGGCTTTGAACAACCGCGTCTCTTCCGAGGCGTTATGAAGGCTTGAGCCGTGTGAGTTGGAAACTCTCACGCACGGTTCTTAGAGGGGCGGTCGGCGGCAACGTCGCCCGCCTACTCGACAAGTGCGTTGATGCGAAAACGAAGCTGCCGTGGGTTTTCGCCATGAAAGACGACGAGCCCTTTGCCCTGGCGGGCGTCTACCGCCGCTGGCGCTCACCCGATTGCAAATCGGACATGGACACCTTCGCCATCATCACGACAGAACCAATGAATTGCTTGCAGAAAAGACTGGACATGACCGCATGCCGGTCATCATCCGGAAGCAGGACTATCAGCGCTGGCTTGAGCCCGGCGACGAAGCACGGCCGCCAATCGACCTTATCCGGCCGTTCGATTCAGACAGGATGAAAGCATGGCGGGTGGATAGGCGGATTAACAATGTCCGGAACAATGAGCCTTCGCTTATTGAGCCCGTAAAGGAAGATGCTCCTCCCGAGGAGCCCAATCGCACCGAGAAACCAAAAAAAACGTAAGTCGAAAGCAGATGAGAGCGGGCAGATGGGGATGTTTAGATTGTAGCGTCAGGCACCCGTGTGCATTTAACCCGTGCCATCTGGGAAGAGGCGAATTAAATAGAAGGAACAGACCGTGCCAACGATCGAATCATGCAGGTCGTGGAGTATGATCAGCGTCTAAGTGAGCCGGCATTACCAGCCGATCACGGCAATTCGTACACCAGCAGAATGATTACGGTCGCTAGCGCGATCCATGAGGAAACCGCGTAGCGTCGAAAGAAGTACAAGGCCACGCCTGCCCAGCAGAAGCAAGCTGCTATTAAAGCGCCACCGACATACGGCATAGCGACTGCGGCTGTGAAGTTGGCGCCATGGACGTGCTTAGCCGGAAGACCTCACCTAGCGTCCTGACGATGATAAGGAATTGAGTCGTAATCTAACTTCGAACTGTTCAGCATGGGAGGCGAAGCACTGGCAGTAGCCTCGGCGCAGAACTATCGTTCTCTTCGATCACACGGCCATACAGTCCGCAAAACCATCGACTGCCTGATCGCCACTTTCTGTC
The DNA here is from genome assembly GCA_963823845.1 of Terriglobales bacterium. GTDB lineage: Bacteria > Acidobacteriota > Terriglobia > Terriglobales > Acidobacteriaceae > Alloacidobacterium. The sequence continues at coordinate 830,005 of CAWGND010000013.1, read as the reverse complement.
TGACCGAGGGGCATTCCCTCCTCCATCGCGACCACGACTTCGACCCGTTTGAGAAACATCTCGGCCTAAGAGTTGTTCACCCCTAAGGCTCAGCCGTTCAATGCGCTATCCACGTGCAGTCTGCAAAAAGGAGAGCCAAGTGAAACCGAAGAGTTCCCTACTCTCACAATAATCTGTGTACGATACGCGTACGATAACTCCGGCATTGTGGCACTTTTAGCACTTCATTCCCTATGTAGAATCTGCAAGTTACAGAATCCACATCACGTGGAAAAGTTCGACTCCCGTCGCCTCCACAAACCATTTATTATCAATAGTTTAATTGATGATGACAAAGCGCTATCTCTGTCCGCTCATCTAAGTTGAGCGATTCGACAGACGTGAAATTAATCGGTGAGTACCATAGAGGATGAGTTGGTTCGTCGTCTCCGGCCCACCCCGCGGCTCACGCTTCTGACAAATTCTTCTCGTCGAGCGTCATCGCTACGGGCCTATCATCGACGAGCTTGTAGATACCAGTTTTCTGAATTCAAGTCCGGACATCGCCGGGGCAATCAGCGTTGTGCCGCGAGATTCAAGACTCTAAGATGACGATATACTGCCGGTTCAGCCTGGAGTTCCCGCACAATGCAGCTTCACCCCATTGCCTTTTGCCTCCTTGCAATCTCCATTACTGCAGCCACCCACGCGCAGCAACCGTCGTCGAGCTCCTTGGAACTGAAACCTGACCTGCATTGGCGAATGATTGGACCATTTCGCGGTGGTCGCACGCGGGCGGCTACTGGGGTTATTGGCCAGCCAAACGTCTTCTACGTTGGTCAGGGCGACGGCGGTGTTTGGAAGAGCGACGATTACGGGCGCACCTGGAAGCCGATCTTCGATGGCCAGCCTTCGCAGTCGATCGGTGCGATCGCCGTCGCTGCTTCCGACAGCAATGTCGTCTACGTGGCTAGCGGCGAAGGCCTGCGGCGCCCCGACCTCTCCGTTGGTGACGGCATATATAGGTCGACTGACGCGGGCAAGACCTGGCAGCATCTTGGCCTGCGTGACGGGCAGCAGATTCCGGCGCTTGCTGTCGATCGGCATGACTCGAGCAAGTTGTTCGCCGCGGTTCTCGGCCATCCGTACGGTCCGAACGAAGAGCGTGGAATCTTTCGTTCCACTGACGGCGGCGAGACGTGGAAGAAGGTGTTGTACATCGACCCCAACACCGGGGGCTCCGACGTCAATATCGATCCACTTAACCCGGGCATCGTTTATGCCTCGATGTGGGAGTCGCGCCTCGGCCCTTGGGAAGACGGCAACAGCTATGATGGCACGCGTGGCGGCCTTTTCAAATCCACCGATGGCGGCGAAACCTGGCACAAGTTGACGAAGGGACTTCCCGACAACCTGGTGCAGATTAATCTGGCTATCGCGGCGAGCGATCCGAATCGACTCTACGCGACACTCTCGACCACGAAAGAGAGCGGTTACGCATCAAGCGCCGGTCTGGGCGTCTATCGCTCCGACGACGCTGGCGAAAGCTGGTATAAAGCGACCGACGATCCTAGGCCGGCAATGAAAATTGGCGGCGGCGATCTGCCGGTTCCAGCAGTCGATCCGAAAGACCCTAACACCGTCTACAGCGCCAGCATTGTCACGGTGCGCTCAACGGACGGCGGCAAAACCTGGACGAGCCTCCGTGGCGCGCCGGGTGGTGACGATTACCAGAACCTTTGGATCAATCCTGAGAACCCCGACATCATTCTGCTGGTGAGCGACCAGGGCGCGCTGGTGAGCGTCAACAAGGGCGTGAGCTGGAGCTCTTGGTACAACCAGCCGACCGCCCAGCTCTATCACGTCGCCGTGACCAACACCTTTCCCTACCAGGTCTGCGCCGGTCAACAGGAGAGCGGCTCCGTCTGCATCTCGAGCCGGGGCAACGACGGCGAGATCACCTTTCGCGAATGGCACCCAGCCGGGATCATCGAGTATGGCTACGCCGCGCCCGATCCGCTTCATCCGGAGATCGTCTACGGCGCGGGCCGCAGCGAGGTCTCCAAATACAACATGATCACCGGCCAGGTGCAAAACGTGACGCCGATCCCGCTGCGCAGCCCAGCGTACCGCAGCGACCGCACAGAGCCGATCCTGTTTTCGCCGGTCGATCCACACATGATGTTTTATGCCGCCAACGTCCTCTTTGAGACGCGAGACTACGGCGAGAGCTGGACAAAGATCAGCCCCGATCTTACTCGCGAACACTCCGGCCAGCCCGAGTCGTTGTCGACGCTTCCCGCAAAGGATGTAGACCAGCGTCGCGGCGCGATCTACTCGGTTGCAGCCTCATTTCAAAACACAGACACGATATGGGCGGGGACAGATGACGGTTTTGTATGGGTCACCCGCGATCACGGCAAGAACTGGAAGAACATCACTCCGCCGCAACTCACACCGTGGAGCAAGATCACGCAGATCAGTGCGTCGAAGTTTGATGACCAGACCGCATATATCTCGGTCAGCAGGTTTCGCATTAATGACCTTCATCCCTACATCTACCGCACCCACAATGCCGGTGCGACATGGGAGCTCATCTCAACTGGCTTGCCCGACAACGCGCCAGTCGATACCGTCCGCGAAGACGCGATTCGCAAGGGTTTGTTGTTTGCGGGAACCGAGACAGCTGTATGGATGTCGCTCGATGCTGGCGACCATTGGCAGTCGCTCGAATACAACTTGCCGCATACCTCGATGCGCGATCTATGGATAAAGGACGACGATCTCATTGTCGCCACCCATGGCCGCTCGTTCTGGATACTCGACGACATATCGGCGTTGCGCCAACTCGACAGCGTGAAAGGCGACGCGTACCTCTTCAAACCGGGCAACTCCTATCGCGTCCGCCGCAGCACTTATACCGATACGCCGCTTCCCATCGATGAGCCCGCCGGGGAGAATCCTCCCGACGGCGCGGCGATCGACTATTACTTGCCGGACTCGACCTCGGGTCCGGTCACTTTGGAGATTCTGGATTCGAACGGCAAGTTAGTTCGGAAGTACGCAAGCACCGACGCGCCCTACGCGACCGAGCAGCAGTTGGAGAGGCAGTTGATTCCGCTGTATTGGATCAAGATGCCGCAGACGCTGCCCGGCGGTACGGGCATGCATCGCTGGATATGGGACATGCGCTATACCACTCCCGTCGCCACCAGTTACGAATACCCAATCTCCGCGGTGCCGCATGAGACGCCGCGCGTTCCTCAAGGGCCGCTGGCGCTTCCGGGCACCTATCAGGTCCGCCTTGCCGCTGACGGCAAGGTGCTGACTCAGACCCTCAATATCAAGATCGATCCTCGTGTGCAAGCGACGCCGGGCGATCTTGAAAAGCTCTTCACGCTCGAGAGCAAGCTCGCGGCATCGGTCAACAGAAGCGCCGAGGCCGCCCTCGAGGCCCACTCGATCCGCGAGCAGATTGACAAGCTCTCGAAAAGCACCGAGCCCGCGGTTCCCGCTCCTGTCAAGGAAGAGCTGGAAAAGCTGGAGAAAGAACTTGGCTCCCTGTTGAACGGAGCCGAAAAGACACGCGCTGCGGACGCTGTGCCTGGTCTTGACGATCTTGCTGGCGAAGTGTACTCGCTCTACATACAGGTCGGGCAGTCCGACGCCGCACCTACCAGCGCACAAGAGCAGGCATCCGCTCACATGGTCAGCGAACTCGCGGAAGTGCTGCCGGAATGGGAGCGGCTCAGAACTTCATCGATTCCCGCTGCAAATCGCCAGCTTCAGGGTGCTCATCTTCCCACTTTGAGCCTCGATCAGAAGCCTGACGCTATGCCCGAAGGCGGCGATGAGGACTGAGACCGTAATTCAGGCCGCAGCTCGCTTCGCTCTTGTTCTAAGTCCGACCGAATGCACCCTCAATAGATGGAGCGGTAGATGAAGCACACAAGCACTTCATGGGCTCGATCTTGCTTCCCGATACTCGTTTGCCTGTTGGCGACTCTACCGGCCGCGGCCCAATCCGTTTCGCCGCAAATGTACAGCGATATGAAATGGCGCCTGATTGGACCGTTTCGCGCCGGCCGCGTGGTTGCGGTCAGCGGAGTTCCAGGCGACGGCACGACTTTCTATTTCGGGTCGGTCAATGGCGGCGTGTGGAAGACGACGAATGCCGGTACGACCTGGAAGCCAATCTTCGATAAGGAGTCGGTGGCCTCGATTGGGGCGCTGGCTGTCGCTGCTTCTAACCCGAAGGTGATTTATGTCGGGACCGGAGAGACCGATATACGTTCCGATCTTGCTTCCGGAAACGGGGTTTACAAGTCCACTGATGGAGGCGACACGTGGCAGAACGTCGGCCTCAAAGATACTCGCCAGATCAGCAAGATCGTCATCGATTCAACCAATTCGGATATCGTCTACGTTGGCGCCCTCGGCCATGCCTATGGGCCGAGTGACGAGCGCGGCGTTTACAAATCGACCGACGGTGGGTCGACCTGGAAACGCATCCTCAATAAAGGTCTGGATGCCGGCGTCGCCGATCTCGCGATTGCGACCGGCAAGCCAAATCTTCTCTTCGCAACGCTGTGGAATGCGCATCGTCCGCCGTGGAGCACCTATGCGCCGTTGCTCGGCCCCGGCAGCGGCCTTTATCGTTCTCGAGACGCGGGCGAAACCTGGCGGGAATGCGCAGGCCACGGACTACCCGAAGGCACGTGGGGCCGCTCCGGCGTCGCTGTCAGCTCCGATGGCAAGCGCGTCTATACGGTCATCGAGGCGAAGGAGTCAGGCCTCTATGTCTCCGACGACGGAGGCGACAATTGGAGGCTTGCCAGTGCCGATCCGCGCCTCACCAGCCGTGCCTGGTATTTCAGCCGCATCACCGTCGATCCCAGCAACCCCGATGTGATCTACGTTCCTAATGTTGCGCTGATGGGCTCGGATGATGGCGGCAAGACGGTACACGTCGTTCGCGGCGCACCCGGTGGTGACGATTACCACGAGCTGTGGGTCGATCCGAAGGACTCTTCGCGCCTGCTCCTCGGTGTCGATCAGGGCACAACGATTAGCCTCGACCAGGGTAAGTCCTGGACGACCTGGTACAACCAGCCGACCGCACAGATGTATCACGTGACCACCGACGATCAGTTTCCATACATCGTTTATGGGGCGCAGCAAGACAGCGGCGGCGCTGCCGTTTATAGCCGCACCAACCATGGGCAGATCACACCGCGCGATTGGTTTCCGGCAAGCGGCAGCGAGAGCGGCTACTTGGCGGTCGATCCTACGGACTCGAACCTTCTCTACGTAAGCGGAGGATATGGCACGGTTGAGCGTTGGGACCGGCGCCGGTCGCTCTCGCAGGACATCACGCCATGGCCCGTCCCTGTCTTCGGCACCGACATCGCCGACCGAAAATATCGCGACCCATGGACACCGCCATTGATCTTCTCTCCGGTGGATAAGACCTCGCTCTATCTTGGAACTCAGTATGTGTTGAAGACCACTGATGGGGGCCTGCATTGGGCGCAGATCAGTCCCGACCTCACTGGCGCGACGCCAAAGCAGTCCACCGCCGCAGCCGCGCAGACAGGCAGCGGAGCAGCCGCATCGGCGCGTAACTCCATCGGCGACGTTGGCAATCCGAACCTTCCAACGCCTGAGAACGCCATCGAGCGCGGCTACGGAACACTTGCCACGGTTGCTCCCTCCTACGTCGACAAGGACGTCCTCTGGGCGGGAAGCGATACCGGCGTCGTCTCTCTTACACGCGACGGCGGTAAGACTTGGATCAATGTCACGCCTGCAGGCATGCAGCGCTGGGGCCGGGTCTCGCTCATCGATCCTTCGCGCTTCGATCCCGCTGTTGCCTATGCGGCCGTCGAGCGGCATCGCATGGACGATCAGACGCCGTATATCTACCGCACCCGGGACTATGGCAAGACCTGGGACAGCATAACCACCGGCCTCGCTGCTCCACACTTCGTCAATGCAATCCGAGAAGACCCAAAGCAGAAAGGGCTGCTGTATGCCGGCACTGAATTCGGCGTCTATATCTCTTTTGATGACGGCGGCCATTGGCAGCCGCTGCAATTGAATCTTCCCGTCTCCTCGGTGCGCGACCTAATGGTTCACGGCAACGATCTCGTCGTTGCTACCCATGGCCGCTCGTTCTGGATCCTCGACGACATCACCCCACTGCGCCAGGCCGCCGACCATGCGAAGAGCGTTGCGCCCTTCTTGTACGAACCGGAGACAACCGTTCGCGTCGACAGCGATGGATTTCCCGGCACACCTCTGCCGCCCGAGGAGCCAACCGCGGAGAACCCACCCGATGGGGCGATCCTCGACTACTATCTGCCGCGGAAAGCAAGCAAGGTCGAGCTTCGCATCTTCGATGGAGAGCACAAGGTGGTGCGCCATGTCTCTTCCAAGACGGCCTCCGAAACAAAGCATGCGTCCCTTCCAATAGCGGAGCGCTGGTTTCCCGAGCCACAACGACTCGAGAGCTCGGCGGGTATGCACCGATTTATCTGGAACCTGGCTTGGGGTACTTCGGGTGTCACCGAAAGCGATGAGCCCGACGACGGCAACGGCGATGTGCCTCGCGGACCAAGAGTCGCCCCAGGCAAGTACCCGGTCGAACTGGAGGTGGATGGAAGGAAGGCTGCCCCAGAAACTCTAGTCGTGGTGAAAGATCCGCGGTCGCCGGCGAGCCAGGCAGAGTTGGAGACGCAATTCAACGTCAGCTACAAAATCTTTGCGGATTCGCTCGAGAGCCGCCGCGCTCTTGCCGAGACGGGTTCCGTCAAGGAGCAGCTTGCCAACGGAATCGCCAAAGAAATTGATAGAAAACCGGATCTACGGAAAAGGGTCGCCGAACTTACCGCTTCGATCGATGCACTGCTCTCGGGACAAACACCATCCGCCAAGAAACTAATGGGACTGGATGAAGCCAATACAGCGCTGACTGCGGCCCTCCACGTCTCCGAAAGCTCCGATCGCGCGACCCCAACACAAGCACTCGAACTCTACGCGCAGGCGCACGATGCCACGACTGCGCGAGTTGAAGAGTGGGCTAGGTTGAAAAAAGGTCCGCTTGCCGAGCTCAATCAACAATTGAAGCTGCAAAGTCTGGCGCCGATCACCATCGCAGAGATCGAGCAGGAGGTCTACTACCTCATGACTCGCTGAGACAAGCTCGGTCATTACAGGGCCTGATTCTGACCCCGCCGGTTAGATGCGACAATAGAGACAACCAGCTGGTCTCTATCAAACCCGTGGGGCTAGTTCAACTCGCGTGGATCAAGAAACACGCCATAATGATTCACCTCTTTATTGGTCACGCTGCCACGAGTGTCTCCCCACGCCAGTCCAACGACTCCTGTTGCAGGATCGACCGCTATCGTAGTAAGGATGACTATAGAGGCAGATTGATCCGTAGACACGTTGATCGGATTGCTCCAAGTCAACCCTCTGTCGTCGCTCCAGATTAAATAGGGCCTGGTTACATCGCTATAAATACCGGGTCTGTTGGTATAGACAACATAAATCCTCCCAGAATGCTGGTTGGATTTATCAATCGCGATCATGGGAGATCCCGTTGTCAAGAACGTATTATGCGGCCTTGGCGGCAACCCGTACCCGCTGCCGATGGCCATTAAGGCAAACTCTCGGTTAGGTGAAAACGTATCGTCTGCAAGACCATTTTCAAGAACATTAATCCAGCCACGATTATTATTTCGAAGCTGTTCCAGGTAGGTCCCCCTGACGTTGGTTTGTTTAAGAGAGATGATAACGGCACCCTTTGGATCAACATCCATCGAAGGAAACCCTGCTTCCCAGCTTGATGGAAGCGTGTATCTCTTGACCGATGCGAGGTCGATGTTTGATATACCCAACCCTTTGACGCGAATACCCTTAACTATCTGGCCAGCCTCATTTGGGGTGTTGTTGTTGAACTCCAGGCCGACACTTGTCCAGACGGTATCGTAATCCAAATTCGTAGCATCCGGTCCAATGGCCAAATAGTCGTAATCGAGACCCTGCCAGAAGCGCCGAGCATTGACCGGAGAGTCCGGCACGTCCGCGCCACATGGATAGACATTCATTGCATTGATGGGAGTAAATGTCTCCCCTTTATCCGCGCTATAAATCATTTGCTGATGATCGGGCGGGTTAGCTACCGAGAGATAGACAAGCCAAAGGCCTCCAAACCGGTCAAAGCCAATGTGAAAGTCTACTCCTCCCGTTGGAACATTTGGATCCAGGGGCGGAGGACCGTTGGCTGTGGAGTGTGCAGGATAGCAATTCTTAGGGAAATTTGGAGGAGCTGGGCATTTCGTCAGGTCGGGGTTGGTGCAAGCCAATCCTATTCGTTTTTTGGTCCACGTTTCGCCACCATCGGCTGAACGGGAAAGCACGAAACCAACACGGCTGGACTTTCGCTCCTGAATAGCAACGACGACATTCTTGTCATTAGTTGGATCAATCGCCACCGATCCTTCTGCATAAGTGTAATCCTGATAGAGTTTATCTCCATTCGGATCGCGGCTTAAGTTAATGACTTTTTCAACAGCATGGCTCTTGCCGAAGTCTTCCACCTTAATTTTGGCAAGAGCATAGTTCTTGAACCCTTTCGTCTGAGAAACGTGAAGCGCGGCCGAATTATCGGCCCATATCGAATAGTAGGTGCCGTTTAAGAAGCCCCGTTGAGGATCATCATAATCGCCAAAGTCAAAGTGAATGGACAGGTGCTTATCGCAGTTTTTGGGCGGCTCGCTGCCATTGGACTCCTTGGGATCATCACTATCACAGGAGTACCGTCCCGGCTCCCACTTTGCAGCGTTCGAGGAGCCTGGAGATATCTTGAAGTTGTTTAGGGTGACCTTGACGGTTGGTTCGATCATATAGGTCACAGTCTTAGGTAGGGTTTCAAAGTCTCCCACTTCGAGTGGATAGTTACCCAGAGCTGCAAATTGTAGCCGCCCCTGATTGTCTATATCACCTCGGTAGCGCAAGCCTGGGGTGATTTTGCTTTCGACCTCAAATCTAATTGGAAGCCCACCCGTGGGACGGAAGTCTGCAGGAATGGCATTGTCAACAGTGTCAACGAAGCCGCCCAAGGGGTAGTCGGGAGGCAGACACGGACTACCGGTTGGGGGCGGCGGGTTTTGGTCGCCGGGTGGCAGGCATGGATACGAGGTGCTTGACGGTTTATCCCCTAAGGGGGGCTTGGGATACAGAGTTGGAAACTCTCCCGGTGTAACTCCTGGTGGCGCAGTAAAATTACGACTATTCTCGCTGGAAATGAATATCTGCTTAATTGTGGGAATCTCAATTGTCACACGATCGTCAACACATTTGATCGACAATGTCACGTCGAATCGCTTGCCAACTGGTTGAACCGAGATGTCCATCTTCTGGAGAGTGACTGTCAACGAGTGGGATTTGCCGTCTGTGTGACAGTCCCAGGCTCGCGCAGAGGTAGCTATTGTAACGAAGACTAACGATACCAAGGCTCTACTAACTATCTTCATCGGACATCCCCTTACATACATACCTAACTTTATTTCTCGATGAGACACGAGCGAGATACTGTTGCCTGTGAGTCCGAATGAATGTTTTGTAAGTAGCCAGAAGTTGATTCGAAGTCGAGGCGAGTATACAGTAATACCCTTATCAGGGAAAGGTAAAAGTGGGACGGGACAGTCTGTAGTCTGAGAGACTGGACCAATCAAACGGCCGCTAAGGCCGAGCTTACTAATTTGGGAACCCTGTTTCTTTTACCTATATCCAATGAAAGGCGAACCACATGCGTGGAGGTGTGATCGGTGTTCTGGCGCTTTGGTTCTCTATTGCTCCACTTCAGGCCCAAAGCACCGGCGGATCGCTGCGCGGGTCGATTCAGGACTCGGCTAAGGCGCGCGTAGCCGGGGCAGCGATCACGCTCGACTTAACCGGAAGCGCGCAAACCCGCCACGCGACCGCCGACACTGAAGGCGAGTTCCGCCTCGAAGATCTCGCGCCGGGTTCATGGAAGGTGAGCGTCGAGGCGCACGGATTCGCGACCGCGTCAGCCGATGTCTCCGTGGCCGTGAGCGCGGTGCGTAACATCACCGTGACCTTGCAGCCCTCGCAGGTGAGCCAGACGGTTAAGGTCAGCTCGCAGAGTTCCTCGATTACCACGCAACCGATCGATCTTGCCAGCAACGTCCATCAGGCAGTGGTGACTACCCAGGATCTGGAAGGCATGCCGCTCCCCGCTAGGAGCTTCGCCAATATCGCTTATCTTGCCCCAGGCACCGAGCCGGTCGAACCCTCCGATCCCACCAAGGCCCGTATTACCGCAGTCTCGACCGGGGGTAGCTCTGGACTAAACAACGAACTTTCCGTGGACGGTGGCGACGACTCCGACGATTGGATCGGCGGCTTTCTGCAAAATTTCTCGCCCGACTCGATCCAGGAGTTCGCCATCCGCACGTCGCAGGAGGACGCCGACACCGGTGGCACGACCGCCGGCTCCATTGTGATTACCACCCGGCGCGGCTCTAACGACTGGCACGGCCAGGCTGCCGTTTATGAGCGCGCGGCCGCGCTCAATGCGCGCTATCCAATCGAGAATCCGTCGCCCAATCCCAAGCAACCGTTCTCTCGGCAGAATTATGTCGGGACCCTCGGCGGTCCAACCGTTAAGGATAAGGTTTGGTTCTTTACCGCCTTTGAAAATGTCGACGAACACGCCAGCATCGCATACAGCCCGGCCAGCGTGACGCAGTTCGACGCGCTGGCGACGCTCGCAGCCGAGGGACTTATTCCTGGGGTCACGTCCATTGCCGTGCCGGAGAATGTCCCGATTCCGTTCCTCGATTATTTTGGATTGGCGCGCTTCGACTGGTCGCAATCGCAGCAGTCTCAGTGGTTTCTCCGCGCCTCCAGCGACTCCTACACCACGTACAATAACCTGGTGCAGCAGGGTACGCTGCCTTCGACTGGACTCCTGACCCACAACAACTATTTCAGTCTTGTGATCGGCAATCAGTTCACCTTCACGCCAACCCTTCTGGGCAACCTGGTACTGAACGCAAGCGGGCTGCATCTCACCCAATCGCGCAACTCCGACCTGGGGTTTGCCCTCGCCTTCCCCTTCAGCTCGACGGCATTGACTATCTCCGGCTTTGAGACCTACGGAGACAATCAATTTGCGACCCCGATTACCTTCTTTCCCTCTTTGCGAAATCAGCAGAAATACCAAATCCGCTACGACATGACCAACGTGCACGGCGCCCACACATTCAAGTTCGGAGTTAACTTCATCCACGAGCCAGTCCTGGGTGGGGCATTTCCCGACAATACGGAGACGCTCTATCAACTTCCGCAGAACCCAACCTACTATCTTGGCAACCCAACGCAGTTCACAACCGACCTGACGAACAACGTCTCGACCTCCAACCTGGGCGGCGGTTTCTCGCAAAACGTTCAGCGTCTCGCATTCTATGCACAGGATGCGTGGCACGCCTCACCTCATATGACCTTCAACTACGGCCTCCGCTATTCGACGACCTATGGTCTGTTAATTGGAGCAGGCCGCAACCAGGCCTTGAATCCGGGTTACATCACGCTCGCCGCGCTCGGCATTCCCCTGGTCTCCAGCCCGCCGGGCGACGACCACAAGCAATTTGCGCCGCGGATTGGCTTCGCGTGGTCTCCCGGGGACACGGGTAGCACAGTGGTGCGCGGCGGCTTCGGAGTCTATTTCAACGATCTCGCGCAGAACGGATGGGCAACGGCATTGCAGGCAGTGAACGCGCCGCCGGGGCTTTGCGTCGACCCGATCCAGAATCCTGGAGGCCCGGAGAACGTCGGCTGCGTTCCCGGCGACGCAGCCGGAGGGACAGCCAACATCATCAACTCCGGCTATCGGACGCCATATGCGATCCACATCTCCGGAGGTGTGCAGCACGCCTTCAATGCGAATTGGTCGCTGAGTGCCGACTACATCCACGAGCAGGGCAACCATGCGTACCGCGCCTATACCTATACCGGAGGCACGAATCTCTTCACGCCGCAGTTGGCCCCCACCGATCCCAATCAAGCTGTCTATGTTCCCGATGTCAATGTTTTCCACTCCGACAATCGCTCCAGCTATAACGGATTGTTGATTCACCTGCAGGGCAACGCAACGCGTCGCCTGAATTTGATCGCTAATTACACCTTTTCCAAGGCGGAAACCTGGGGATGCGTTCTCGGTGAGCTCTTCGATTATGTGAATGGCGTTTGCAATCCTCTGAATGCCTTCGGCCCAGGCGATTACGGGCCCTCCGGCGAAGATGTTCGTCAGCGATTTGTCCTCGCCCTAACATGGGCTGCGCCGGCGGGCTTCCAGGTTAGCGGCTTGTCTCAGGCCGAGAGCGCCCGCCCTTTTACGATTACCACCGCAGACAACAGTGGACGCATCGCCGTCAACGGAGTACCCACTTCGCTCGACGAGTTTCGCGCCACTCCCTATATCCAGACCGATCTGCGCGTTAGTCGGCCATTCCACCTGGGCGAACGCTGGACCGTCATGCCGTTTGTCGAATTCTTCAATCTCTTCAACCGCAACAACCCAGGCGCGAACTATGTTACCAACGTGGCATCGCTCCCGGTGCCGTCGGCGCAAGCCCAGGCGGGCAACCTCACCAGCATCTGTACGAATTTGGATTGCACTGCGAGCGAACCGATAATTAGCCTGAAACAACTCGGCGTGCCGGCTGGTGCATTGGGAGACTTCTTCGGGCCTGGGACGACAGTAGGTATCCCCTTCGCAGCGCAGCTGGGCGTTCGGGTCAGCTTCTAGAGTCGCATCTCCGGGCGCGGCTGTCCTTTGAACTCCTCAGATCCACGACTCACAAAACTTTCTAATCGGAAGAACAAGATCGACTTCCCGTTTAATGCGTTGATTGGAAGCGATGGAGCCGCACAAAAGAGCCAAGGCGGCCTTTGCCCTAGCAGCCGTGGTGCAAGTCCTGATTCGTAAGCAGAAGGTTTCGAGGAATACAGAGGGTTTGTTTGTAGAATCGGCGCATGGCGATGGGGACGCGGAAGCAGCGGGAGCAGCAAGAGGATTTGTGGATCGCACACACGGAGTTAGCCACTGCGCCCGGGCATCCGTTTTACGAGAAGCTGAACCAGTTGCTGGAGGCGGAGCGCTTCGATGAGTTTGTGGAGAGCCGGTGCGCGAAGTACTATGCGGCCAGGCATGGGCGTCCGTCGCTGACGCCGGGGATCTACTTTCGTTCTTTGCTAATCGGATACTTTGAGGGCATCGGGGCGGAGCGCGGCATTGCCTGGCGGCTGGCGGATTCGCTGGCACTGCGGCGTTTTGTGGGCATCGGACTTGATGAGTACACGCCGGATCACTCAACGATTTCGCGCACGCGGCGGTTGATCGATCTGGACACGCATCGGGAAGTGTTCGGTTGGGTGCTGGGCGTGTTGGCCGATCGCGGACTGCTGCAAGGTCAGCGGGTTGCCATCGATGCGACGACGCTGGAAGCCAACGCGGCCATGCGTTCGATCGTGCGGCGCGACACGGGAGAGAGCTACGAGGAGTTTCTGCGCGGGCTGGCGAAGGCTTCCGGCATCGCGACGCCGACGCGCGAGCACCTGGCGCGGTTGGACCGCAAGCGCAAGAAGCGCACGTCGAACAAGGAGTGGAAGAGCCCTGCGGACGAGGATGCGCGGGTGGCGAAGATGAAGGACGGGCGCACGCACCTGGCGCACAAGGCCGAGCACGCCGTCGATCTGGATACGGGTGCGGTGGTGGCGGTGACGTTGCAAGCGGCCGACCAGGGCGACACGGCGACGCTGGATGAGACGTTGTGCGATGCGGGCATAGCGGTGTCCGGGCTCGCTGGGCGCGATGCGGAGTTGCGGCCTGAGGATACGCCCAGGGTGAACGTCAACGGGATCGAAGAGCTGGTCACCGACAAGGGGTACCAAAGCGGCGCAGTGGTCCAGCGGATCAAGAATTACGAAGTGCGCAGTTATATTCCGGAGAAGCAGCAGAAGGGGCCGGCGCAACTGGCAGGGCAAAGCCGAAGAACAGCGGGCGGTGTATGCCAATCGGCGGCGGGTACGCGGCAGCTATGGCAAGAGCTTACTGAGGCGGCGCGGCGAGATGGTGGAACGCAGCTTTGCGCATTGCTACGAGACGGGCGGCATACGGCGCTGCCATCTGCGGGGACGGGAGAACATTCTGAAACGGCAACTGATTCACGTGGGAGCGTTCAATCTGAGTCTGGTGATGCGCAAGCTACTGGGAGCGGGCACGCCACGGGAGCTGAGAAACCGCTTCGCCATGCTTGTCGTGCGCATTCTTTTGCTGGTTGGCAGGGAAATGGTCAAAATCACTCTTGTGGAAGCCGTGTCGCCGCGTCGGTTGCGAAATACGTCGTACCATCGCGCACCAGGGTCCGCCGACCGTCTTGCAGAAATCAGCTAGTTGCACCACGGGCAGCTAAGGGTAGAGGTCAGAGGCACTTTTATGACGGGACGGAACTTGGATTTCGGATGATTTTGGGTGCTTTTTGGGTACGCCCAATGCTCCTGAAATCAATCAGTTACGCCCGTGGATTTAACTGTCACGGCAGAGGTCGCCAGATTACTCTCGAAAAACGCCGTTTTCGCACTTGGCCGAGTAGTCGGCATTTCGGACAGTTGCTTCCCTCGTTAACAAAGGACGCGTACCCATCGGCACGGCGTCGGCTATATTCGTCGTTTCAGCGGATAGTGAGCGACAAAGGAGGATTGGTTCAGAGATCGCCTCATCGCGACAAGTCTATGATTAGTCCCGGTTGTGGGAAGTAACGGCACTCCCCGAGTGACGGGCTACCCAGAAGTTGAATCTCAGTTACTGATAATAGGGGTGGCTTTTGAAAACTCGTTTTCTGCGAAAACGGCCTCGAATCCGGTGATAGAAAATGTCCACCCCGGCCGAGAAAATCGCTTGTAGGAAGATAAGAAGTGGTTATTGTTATCGCGGTTCAATTTCCAATTCCGAATCGCTCCGAATTTGCAGGACCACTTGTCATGCGCATCATGTGTCTTTGCCTGGCACTTTCCACGCTGGCTGCCGCGGGACAAAAGTCGGGGCACAGTGGGTCTTCTGGGCCTGCAATCCGACTTGCCAGCGGAACAATCGCCGGCAAGCAGCAAGGCAACATCGCCGTCTTCACCGGGATACCGTACGCCGCTCCGCCGATAGGCCCCTTGCGGTGGCGGCCTCCGCAACCTGCCGCTGCATGGCCGGGCGTACGTGACGCAACGCAGGCCTCGCACCCATGCATGCAGAATGTGAATGGCACCGATACCTTCATGGCTCCGCAGGCCGCGGCTTATGGCGTGCCATATGTCGCTCGGCCGGTAGATCCCTCTGAGGATTGTCTCTATCTCAACGTCTGGACTGCGCAACCCGGGCCGGCCGCGGATCTTCCAGTCATGGTCTGGCTGCACGGCGGCAGCAACCGGGTCGGCAGCGGGACGGAGAGCGGTTATGACGGCATTTACCTCGCGTCGCGCGGCGTTGTCGTGGTCACGATCAACTATCGGCTCGGCGTAATGGGTTTCTTCGCGCATCCCGAGCTCACGGCGGAATCTCCGCACCACAGTTCCGGCAATTATGGGCTGCTGGATCAGATTGCCGCGCTCGAGTGGGTCAAGCAGAACATTGCCTTGTTCGGCGGCGATCCAGGAAACGTGACATTGTTCGGCGAATCTGCCGGAGCGATTGACGCTACGGTTCTCATAACATCGCCCCTTACGACAGGTTTGTTTCGCAGAGTGATCGCGGAGAGCGGTCCCGCATTTGGTCTGGCGCCCGAGCAGAATCTATGGAAGATGGAGGGACTCGGTGAGGCGGTTGGCAAACAAGCGGGCGGTCAGCCGGGATCGCAAATCGAAGTACTAAGGAAGCTGCCCGCTACTCAAGTTGCCCAGATCGAAGACCAGCTCATCAAATCGCAGTTCAAAGGTTATGACCCCAACGCGTCCATTGTGGATGGCTGGCTGCTTCCGCAATCTCCTGCGAGAGCATTCGCCCTGGGCGCGATACAGCGAGTCGATATCCTTGTCGGCGTCAACGCGAGAGAGTTCAGCGCGTTCCGAATCGCTGCGGCTGCAGGGGCGAAGAAGGCACCGCAACCCGCCACCAAGTCTGGAGTGGGAGACCAAGTCAAACTCTTCGCGGACACGGCGCGTCCTCTCTACGGCAGTTGGACGGACATGGCGGTGGCAACTTACATGACCAGGATTCTCATCCATGGCGCGCCGGCTCTCGATCAGGCGAGCAACGATATAGTTGCTGCATGTCCCATTGGGGCGGAAGCCGCTCTAACAACGAGCGCCGGGCAGCGTGCATTTGTCTACAGGTTCGACCGGTCAGTGCCGGGAGAGGGCGAGTCCGCTCTGGGAGCATTTCATTCGCTCGAGCTTCCTTACGTTTTCGGCACTTTTGAGGCGCGCACATTCAGCTGGCTGCCGTTTAACGCGACGGATCACAAGTTGTCGGACCTGATGCAAAGTTATTGGACGAATTTCGCCAAGTCCGGAGACCCTAACGGTCCCGGCCTTCCGCACTGGCCGGCATGGGACATCAGCCAGGAACCATATATAACGTTCAGCCAGAGCGGCGATGGGGTTCCGCAGCAGGACTTTTCTCCCATCTTCTGCCATCTTTCGCCGGACCGTCTCAAGCAGCAACTTGTAAATTACTAACCACTCCAATACCGAGGCTTGAAAACGAAATGCATGTTTCCTCTCACGCCCTGCGCTGCATGACCCGCGCCGTGGATTTGTACCCCGTCAAGATCGGCGTTGAATCGGAAGGTTCGCGATATAGCTACACCTGCCGCGGACCGGGCCCGACAAGACTGGATCACCGCCCACCCAGAAGTAACTTCCGGGTGGGCGACGATAGGTCCGTAACTCAAAAATCCCAACCTGTGGTGGCGGAAACGTTCTTGCTACCACAGGAAGCAGACGCTCCAGATCAGAGGTGGCCTGTTGTACGCTAGCCGGCACAATTCCCTGCGTCCAAGCCTTCGTTGAATTGCTCGCGAAATTCGCCCCACCGGAGAATGCCCTGCATGAACTGGGGAGTAGTCACCGCCACGACAGAAAGCGACGGCGCGGAGCGAAAGCATGAGCGCCGTTCATCGTAACAATGACGAATCAACGTTTTGACGAACGACGGCCCGCAGGGGGAAACTAAGACTGCATTGGACCAAATCTAAGGAGCCATGATGGGCGACCGAAGGGTGGCGACCTTTTTCTACGGGTCGTTCATGGACGATAACATTTTGAAACTGCTCGGCGTTGTAGCGGAGCGCAGCGAGGTCGCGGTGTTTGTGTTACGTCATCACACCCGTATGATTGCGAACCAAGATGGCTCGGTCTACTCCACGCGATGTTCGGCCGCATACGCAGTCTACCGGGAGGACCAATGGCAGAGACCTTCGAAGCATACCGAACTCGAGTCCTAAGCTATCTTGGCGATGAGGAGCCCATCGGTGTCCAACAAGCCACCCCATCGCAGCTCGATCGACGTCTGCGCGATGTCGCGCCCGAGGAGTTGATCCGGCGTCCTGCACCTGAAAAGTGGTCAATCGCCGAGATCGTAGCGCACTTGGCGGACGCGGAGCTGGCGATGGGGTGGCGATTGCGAAACATGCTGGCGAATCCGGGCGTGGCCTTAACGTGGTGGGATCAGGCCGTATGGGCGGAGCGCTTGGGTTACGCGCAGCAAGATGCGAGCCTTTCGGCAGGGGTCTTTCGGGCGCTGCGCGAGAGCAACCTGCGACTGTTGGAGTCGGTCCCGCGCGCACGGTGGGTGGAGTGCTATGGGGTCCACGAGGTACGCGGACGGCAAACGGTCGAGGAGTTCGTCCGCTTGGAAGCGGCACACGACTTGAACCATCTTCGGCAGATCGACCGCATCTTGGGTGGGTGTATGTAGTGGTAGCCGTTTGGCCGCCAACGCCTCGGCGAGCGTGGGAAGGGTCTTGAACCGGAAGGCGGTGAGATCGCCGCCATCGACGTCAGTCTGCATTACATCGATGGAGTTACTCATAGATCGACATCGATATTGCTAACCCGCTTCTCGACGGTAGTGATTCTAGATTGACGCCAAATCGCCAACGCGTGAATCGAACGTCAGGGAAGTAGATTTCTGAGTTCCGGGCATCCGGCCTTGCTCAGGCTTGAGCAGGACGGCCACATCGTTTCCGAGTGGGGCAATTCGGAGAACAATCGCAGAGCCCGATACTACAAACTCACACGTGCCGGCCGCAGGCAGGTCCGCAGGGAAGCGCAAAGGTGGGAAAAGGCCACCGCTATCCTCGCGCACTTTCTTTCTCCCGGGGGAGAGATTTCATGAGACCCCTTCGCGCATGGCTGCTGCGGCTCCGGGGCGTATTTCGTGCCGACCGCGATGGGCAATTCACCGAGGAGATCGAAGCGCACCTTGAAATGCATGTGCGCGATCTGATCGAGTCGGGACTGACCCCGGACGAAGCGCGCCGACAGGCGATCATGAAGCTGGGTGGCGTGGAATCAACCCGGCAGGCCTATCGAGACGCGGAACAGCTTCCCTGGGTGGAGAGCCTACTGCGGGATTGCCGATTCACGCTCCGAACACTCGCAAAGAATCCCGCCTTCACCGTTGTGGCATTGGCGGCTCTGGCGCTGGGAATCGGGGCAAGCACGGCAGTCTTCAGTGTGGTTGAGAGTGTGCTCTTACGTCCGCTACCGTATTCCGATCCCGATCGCCTCGTGTGGATTCATGACGGATTAACACAGGGGGACAAGAGCGGCTGGAGCGCCTGCATGGAAGATTTCCTGCTCTGGCAGGCGCGGGCCCGTTCATTCGCGCAGCTCGCCGCGTTCACCGGGGACCATTTTGCCTTGACCGGTGATGGGCAGGCCGAGGAACTTGCAGGGGCTGACGTCGCTGCCCGGTTCTTCGACACCCTGAGCGTGCGGCCACTGATGGGACGGACATTCGCTGCCGATGCGGATCAGCGTGGCCAGGAAAGAACGGCTCTTATCAGCGAGCACTTTTGGCGCAGCCGGTACGCGGCGAGAACAGATATTCTGGGCCGGAGTATTGTTCTCGACGGCCAGGCAGTCGCCGTCATTGGCGTGATGCCATCCACATTCCGCTTTGTGTTTCCCGATGCTGACGTGTGGAGAATCCTGCCCTTGACGCCTCCGACCCGGCGAGGACCGTTCATCCTTCGCGGTATTGCCCGATTGAAGCCGGGCGTGACCTTGGCTGAGGTCAATGCCGAGATGGCAGGATTGGCCCAAGGACTAGAGCGTGCCGATCCCCGGGGATTGGAACGTCTCCGCTATCCAGTCGTGGGACTCACCGAAGCGATCGTCGGCGATGTTCGACCCCTCTTGATTGCGGTAGCGGGTGCCGTCGCTTTGGTGCTTTTGATCGCCATTTTCAATGTCGGCAATCTGCTGCTTGCCCGCGCGGCGGCCCGGGAACAGGAGATCGCAATCCGGATTAGCATTGGCGCCGGGCGCAAGCGCTTGATTCAGCAGCTGCTCACTGAGAGCATCGTACTGGCTCTCGCCGGCGGCGGCATTGGAGTCTTTTTTGCGTACATTTGCACGCGGTTGTTGCGCGTAAATCCGCCTCCCGGCATCCCGCGACTGGAGACGTTAAGCATTGACGGACGCGTTCTTTTGTTCACGTTGCTGGTTTGCATTCTCAGCGGCGTTGCGTTTGGCCTTGTACCGGCAATTGGCGCAACACACCCGAATCTAAGCATGGTTCTGCAGGAAGGTGGGCGCGGAGGAGGAGAAAGCCTGAGGCGACGGAGGCTGCGGAATGTCTTTGTCGTTGCAGAGATTGCCCTCGCAGTCATCTTGCTGGCAGGTGCGGGGTTACTCATACGCAGTTTTCTTACCCTGGGAGAAGTTCCAATCGGTTTTGGCGCCCGGCCTGACCATCTGCTGACCATGCAGATTTCACCCAGCGGCGATAGCTATGGTCAACAGCAGCGGCTCGGGATCTACTGGGGTGAGGTCATTCGCGAAGTCGGCAGTTTGCCGAGCGTGGAATCCGCGGCTCTCTCGATTTGGCTTCCGCCGGACCATGCGGCAATGAGCGACAGCTTCGAGATTCAAGGCAAGACTCCACCCGATGGCGGTCCCGTCGTTCCGGTGCCCATCGTCAGCAATGGGTATTTCAGTGCACTGCAGATTCCGCTATTGCGCGGCCGCGGTCGTTTGACGGTCGCGATACTCCAACTTCGCCACCTGTGACGATTATCAGTGAGAGTCTGGCTCACAGATACTTTCCAGGCGAAGACCCGATTGGAAAACGCCTGAAGCACGGTGGACCGCAGTCGAATAATCCCTATATGGAAATCGTTGGCGTTGTTGCCGACCTCAAATATGAGGGTGCTGGCTCTCCTGACGAGCCCGTCTACTACGAATCGAGTTCTCAGGTGCCCGATCGCCCCATGTGGCTTGTGGTTCGAACCCATAACGATCCTCATGGGCTGATTCCCGCGATCCGGAACCGAATCGCGGCACTGGACGGGAACGTGCCAGTCTCCCATATCGGATCAATGGATGAGAGCATGTATGCGTCGGTCGCCCTCCCACGATTCCGCTCCATCCTGATGGGCGCGTTTGCCCTGATAGCCCTGCTGCTGGCGGCCATCGGCATCTATGGCGTAATGACCTATTCGGTCCTGCAGCGCACACAAGAATTGGCGATTCGGCTCGCTTTGGGCGCCACCCGTTGGAACGTGATTGGCAGGGTGGTCGGGCATGGCATCTTTCTTGCCTTGTGCGGAATCACATTAGGTTCGGTCGGAGCGCTGGGCTTCGTACGCACTCTTCGATCCATGCTGTTTGATGTGTCCCCGAGCGATCCTGCGATCTTTTCCGGCGTCGCTCTTCTCCTTTTCGCGGTCGCCGTCACCGCAAGTTATATTCCCGCAGTTCGCGCGGCACGCAAAGATCCTCTCCGGGCATTGCGCCGTGAATAATCGACCTCTGTGCCATGCAACTGGACGACGGTTTCATTAAAGGATTCAGCGGGGTTTGATTTGCTCTTCGTTGGCCGCAGAAAGTCGATCCAGGACACCGATCCGCTGTATTGCGCGTGAAGCGAGAACGGTCTCCGTTCGGCCCATGGCTCGATGCGCTTGAGCAACGAGCGCCCATCAACGTGGTCATTACAGCCGCAGCCAACAAGCTTGCCCGTATCGCGTGGGCTGTTCTCTCGAGCGGACAGGAGTATCGAGCGGTTCCGGATGCAATGATGCCTAAGCAGGCTTAACCACGACCGACATCAAGTTCTCCAACCAAGGTCTGCACTGGATAGCTAAGACGAACGAACAGTTCCCAACGGCGTGCTCGCAACCTGCGCTTGAAAATGGTCTTCCATGACCGTCCCGTTTATCAGGAAGAGCACGCAGCGCAACTCATCATGGCCAGGAGACTCCACTCTCCACACAAAGGCCGAATACATTTGCGCAGATCTGTCGATCCACTCTTCGCTTTTCCCTTGCACTCAGACGGCGGACCATACATTTTCAGGCACTTCGTTATGCGCTGGCTCCCCCAGCGATGGGGACTACCGGATTGGCGACCATTCGCTCAGAATCTGCAGACACGTTGACGACATTGGGTGCGCTTACTTCGGACTTTCGCAATCATCGGGGCGTTGCAAGTAAGAGCATCAGTCGATGTGATTACTTGGGGTGCGGGAGTTTTTGTCTACTCAGTCTCTTCGAATCCAGGCAGAATGCGGGCTTCCGCCCCGAACTTGTGGTACCCGCCGAAAGTCACGTCGCTGATCATGGTTTCGAAGTAGCTGTACAGGCTAAAGACCATGCCCCACTCGTGGAGTTCGCGCTCGGAGCGACCGCGGGAGATCGTCACGCTTCGCTGGGGACAGATATGGGTTTTGCCGCCCAGTTCCACGGGGCCGTACTCGACCATCAATTGCGACCGGATGAGGGGCACGTCAGGGTCGCGTTCTTCGTCGAGATCTGCATTGATCACGACGCGCATGATGGCCCCGGTGTCGGGATTGAGCGCCAATTCGCCGTAGGCCTCGGTCTTGTTTTGGTAGACCGTGGTCCCATCACCTTCAGGCAGGCAGCAAAAGGTGACCCCGTGCCTGATATTCGGGATGGCAATTCTGTAAGAGAACACGGCCAGATCTCCGTACTTGCCGCGCTCCCAGCGCTTCCAGCTGAGGGTACTTGGACTGGTAGCGGCGGCTGTCGGCACGTACGCAAGAATGGGACCGAACGTGCCCCATGTTTCAAGATCGCGTGCTCGCGCCCCGGCGACGCGACGTTTGCCGAGTTTCTGCTTTTTCTCAACCACCTCGTTCCCGTTTCGATAGAGAACTGTAGCGTGCTCCGAGGTGGCAAAGTGGAGAGCCTGGTCCTGGTGCGGCATCTTCCAGATCTCGTTGTCGCGTTGCGGAGGCTCTTCGAAGCGCACCGTGTTTCTTAAGGCATAGAAGTCGGGCAGTTTGGGAATGGCATTCTGCAGGTAGTCGAATGTTCGCCCGAAAATGGCGCGCTGCTCCTCCACTGGAGGTGGCGGCCGATTCACAATTTCGTCGGCCGGGGGCGCGAGCGCGAGCGACAGATCGGCATCCGCCGTCAGCGCCTGGCGTTCGCGTTCGCCGTGGATCACGCTCAACAGCGCATCGAGCCGGGACGTGCTTAGCCGTTCGGTTAGTTCGAGATTCTCCAGCTTTCGCAGCAGGTCGGTATGCGAAGGCACCAGTTCTTCAATCTGAGCGACGGTGACCTTTTCTATCCCAGGCCGGGGATTGTCGAAATACACAGGCTCGTTGTAGTAGCCCGTGGGAGCGCGGACCGTCAGGGCAGGACGAGCCACCTGGACACGGAGGTCGTGGAATTCGTCCATCCGGTAGGTGTGCGGGGGATTGAAGGTGAGAGTGTAGAAGCTCCGCTCCTCTTCGACGCAGCGCTCGATGTCTCGATCCAGGTCGCCCGACGAGTCCAGCACCAGGCCTCCTGTGTGCGTCGCGGTCACCTGGAGTGCCATTTTGGCCGGTTGCATGTCCTTTTGCGACCGGGGCGCTTCGAGGTAGTCGTGATAATTAAATGACTGGTCTGGATTCGACCACACTTTAACGTTGTCCAGCGTGATTCGCGCTTCCCGTAGCCGTGTAGACAATTCCGTTGCCTCGTCGAAGCCAATGTCGCCGCCATTCACAGGCCAGCCCGCACTGATCCACAATAAGACTTTGCGCCCGCGGACCTCCCTCTGATCGATGGCAATCGAGCCCAGGGCGCGCAGAGAGAGCGGGTTGGGCTGCGACCTGCCCTCCCATAAGCCAAGTGGACTGGGTTCATTATTTCGGCCCGATCTCCACACCGTTCGCGGAGACTTGTGCTGCTCCACCTCTTTGGCCAGCAGATTTCCATCCCGCGTAGGCTTTGAGGACGAGAACAACCCGTCCCGCGTAAGCCGGTAGAGGAAACAGGGGGAATCCAGGCGGCTGTTATTGCGCCGCAGGAAATGAACAATCGCGCTTTCGGTCCGCGTCAGCTGCTGGGGCGAGAGATTGACGGTGTCGAGGACGAAGATCAGCTCGGGCACCCCCAGAGAGTTGTGCAAGGTGCGAATCCGTGCCGGTTGGCCGTTATCGAGAAGAGTAAAATCCCGGAGCGCGAGGTCCGAAACCGGGTCCCCTGTCGCATCTGTCATGACGACGTCAATGGTGAAGAGGCCTTTGCGCTCAGCGGAAATTTCGGCGCCCAGGGGTGCGAGCGGCTCTTGCGCCACGGACGGATCTCGCAAAGGCGGGGTTTGCCCGCCTGCCCCGCAAGTCCCAAGAACTATCATGCTTGCGAGAAAAGCCGTGCGCTGCGGGTTGGATCGATTCACCACGATTCCACATGCCCTGGGAGACTCGCGGCGAGCATAACCGGCGCACCTTCCGCCAGAGTTACAGCGAGCCACGAGAAGCGATGCACAGACAACGCCATGCATGCGACCCTCCCGTAAATACTGACGGTTTCCGCCCACTACCGGTTTCCTCGCAGGCAGATTCAGTAAGCAGGTCGAATCACCGCCAATCCGGAAGTCCTAGGAGCGCGCCTATAATCGCGCTCGCTTGAGATACCTCCTGGTCTCAAGCATCGGGAGGAAGGTTTATGCGAGTTGCGCGCAGTCTACTGGCTGGCCTGATTGTTCTGGGACTTGCAAGTGTCGCTCAAGCGCAGTCGCTGACTGCTGGGCCCTCGAAGCTTGTGGCGGCAAACTCTCAGCAATCCAATGCAGGTAGAAAGTCTCGCCCGAACATCCTGTTCGTCATCATGGATGATGTCGGGATCGATCAGATGAGTATCTTCGGCTATGGTGGCGGCACGCCTCCACTTACGCCGAATGTAGATGCGATGGCACGCGCGGGCGTGCGCTTCCGCAACGTCTGGTCGATGCCCGAGTGCTCGCCCAGTCGCGCCATCTTCTTTGAGGGCCGTTATCCGCTTCGGACAAACGTCAACTCTGCCATCCTCAGTGATGATCTGGCGAACTCCCAGGTCTCTCCCTTCGAAGTCACGACGCCTAAGATTTTGAACAAGGCTGGCTACCAGAACGCCCTCTTCGGCAAGTTCCACCTTGCCGGCCCCGACAACAATCCTTTCGGGCGGTCGACTCCTCATGTTCTTGGCTGGGATTATTTCGATGGATTTCTCGAGGGAGCGCCACACCCGATCGATACATCGATAGGGGGGCAGTTTACTGATACATCCATGCCAATGCCTCCCACGTCCAACGCTTTCTGGTATACCTGCGGGTTTATTCCGAATACACAGCAGTCCGCTCACGGAGCGGATACGGGAGCCTGCCGATTTGCAGACTCGACCTGCAGAGTGATTTCCAAGGACGCCGCCCATCCCACGCCCGGATTCACTTGTCTGCAGAATGGCGGCGTCTTCGTTCCCAACGCGACCTGCCAGTCGTCCAAAGACTTGAATCTCAACTTTGACCAGACCAATGCGTACTATGTATGGAACCGCGTGATCAACGAACCGGACGGTACCGTCATCCCTGCGGACGAGAATGCTCCTCCGACGCGAGGCTATGTCTCGGATCAGACCAACCAGTCGGCTGTGGATTGGATTCGCAAGCAAAATGCTGATGGGCAAACCTGGATGGCGACTGTGGCGTATGCCAACGACCACACCCCGTATCAACAGCCTCCGCGCAATCTTCTTCCCATAGCCAGTCCGGATTCCGGGGGCTTCTCGTGTACCGACAACACCATCGCAAGTGAGGCTGCCACCCGGATCATCAGCAACCAGATGATCGAGGCCATGGACGCGGAAATCGGTAATCTACTGGTGCAAACCGGTCTGGCGACCCTGGACACTTCGGGAAGGCTTCAATATGACCCGGCACAAACTAACACCATGGTGATCATCATTGGAGATAATGGCACCTTTGCGCCGGGGGTGAAATTTCCTTTCGATTCCAGTCGCGCCAAGGGATATGTGTATCAGACCGGTGTCTGGGTCCCACTCATCGTAGCTGGACCACTGGTTGCTTCTCCGGGACGCGAAGTAACGAGCATGGTGAATATCGCCGACCTGTTTCAGCTCTTCGGTGAGTTTGCCGGGGTCGACGTGCACAAGGTAGTTCCGAAGTCGCACATCCTGGATTCCCAGTCCATGCTGCCCTACCTGACGAACGTCAACCAGCCGAGTATTCGCCAAACCAATTTCACGCAGACCTCCGGCAACATCCACCAAAACGACGTGGCGCCACCTCCGTGTGTCCTTCCAATCACCATGCCGCCTACCTGCGTTCAGCTTTTCAACAGCGGGCCACTGTGCAATTTCGAGGGAGGAGACTGGTATGGGCCGACCAATCCTAAAAATGGTGTTTCTTACGACACCTGCTGTGATGTTCAGCGAGCAGGTATCTATACAGATAGGCAGGGCAATCCCGTAACACTGACCCAGTTTCCTGTCGATCAGGAGGCAACGCGGAATGACCGATACAAGCTGGTAAAAAAGACGGTGACGATGTGTGGGAGTTCCAAGGGTACCGATACAGAGGTGCCGCAGACTGAGCTATATCAGATCAACGAGAAAGCGCCTGCTCCTGAGATAGACAAGGACGGTGACAGTCTCTGCGGAGAAAATTGTCCCGCCGGATTGAAAGGAAAAAACCTGGCTAATTTCAATGCACTGAATGCCTCGATGACCGCAACGTTGATGTCCGAACCGCCGTGTCCTGGTGACGGCAACGAAGACAAGAAGGTGAACGGGAAGGACAAGGTTGATTGGGCATTCTTCAGCAAGAACAATGGCTTATCTAGCTGGTACGACTTCAATCACGACGGATTCACAAATGGTACCGATCTGCAGATGTTTATCCTGCCCAATCTCGGAACGAACTGTTTGAAGAAGAACAAGTAGTCTCACGCCAGGCAATGGACTCGACCTTGAGTCGAGAATTGGAGTCTGAACGCTGCCCACAGTGCATCGTACGAAGGAGCAGTCAAAGGCCAGGCACTCTCGCGTACGGCGGCATCTGTCGTGCGTAGACCGGCCGCTTAGCCCCTGGCCGGCTGAGTTCGGGGCAAATTAATTACTCGTCGCCCATTTCACGATCCCTTCCCGCGGTTGCACCGATATATCCGGCCGGTGCGCTTGCCTGGAATTGTGCCGTTTGTGAGGAGGGTATAAACGCTCGTAACTTTTCGGCAGCCTGAGTACTGAAAGGATCCAGCGGGCCTTCGAATACGAAAAAGTGTAGGATCAGTTGTCTCGTCTCCGCCATGGATCAGGTACCGCACCCAACGGCTGAAAATCCCGCCCGACGGATTCTGCCTGTCACCGGGCACAAGTTCTTTTTGCTATTTCTGTTTTTGCTTTCAGACCTGGCTCTCTACCCTTACATGGGAGACACCGGTGCGCGTTCTCAGGTGTTCCGGATGTTCGGCGTCGCCGTCACACTGATGAGCGTATACGCGGTGAGCTTCCGCAGAAGTCTGATCTTTGTCGCTCTGATTCTTGCCGGTCCCGCAATGGTGGAGCATGCGATCGTTTTTCGCACCAGGTTGGTTCCTGCGTCGGTCTTCACCGTCGTTCTCAGCTTCGCATTCGATGTTTTCATTATTGTAGTTATCTTTCGCCGCGTTTTTGCGCGCGAAGAGCCCACCGCGGAAACGATTTTCGGCGCGGTATGCATTTATCTCCTCATTGGATTTTCCTTCGCACGCCTCTATGCCATCATTGCTATCATCCAGCCCCATGCCTTTTATCTTGATCCGGCGATCAATCCGCATGCTGTTCCTGTAGGTTTCGATTTTATTTTTTTAGCTTTGGAACCATGACGACGGCCGGCGCGGCTGGCATTGCGGCCGTTTCGCCGCACGTCCGCTCGCTGTCCATGATCGAATCCATTCTGGCGGTGTTGTATCTCGCGGTGATGATTTCAAGGCTGATGGGTGCCTACCGGCCAAACCAACCCGGCTCCGTGGAACCCTCATGAGGCGGATCGATTTTTGAAAATGGATGGGAGGCCGCAGGGTATCGCCGGATGGCAGCCGATTGCTACGGTTAAGCCGGCATAGCGGAAGTGATCATAGTGGCGTATTACCGGCAATCCGGAAACAACAGGCGAGTCGGCGACACTTCCGTGTTGGCGACGACCCGGAAGTGTCGACTGAATGTTGATACTGCAGGCAGAGATATAAATACATATTCTCTTGGTAGGCAAATTCGTTCAAAAAAACTTAGCCTCGTGAGACAAAACCGCTCCCATCGGACGCAGGTAGACAGTAGAAGCGCACCTGACAAAGGTGAAATTGCGAATGAGGTGTCGATCGAATCGTTCAGAGATTGGACGAGATTCGGTGTGGTGGTAGTCTCTTAGTTTCAATTTCGGCTTCAAATAGCGCTGGGCATTGGGAACAGGTCTTTGAAAGTTCTCTATGGTTCTGACGCTCAATGTCCGGTAGTGGAAACGGGAGGATCAGAAAATGCCACGCAGTTACAACCGTCTTTTGGCCGCGGGTTACGCGAGCACATATGCAACCACTACAACAAAGGCTGGACAGCTGATACTGTGGACTGCACGAATCTCGTTTCCCAGGCGCTCTATTTCGGCGGCTGTCCTATGACCGACGGAAATGTAGGCACTGATGAGACGGAATGGTTTAACTGTGGCGATCCAGATTCGTTCCTACCCGACAGTTGGGGCAGGTCACACGACAAGCGAAGCATTACCTGGGCCTCCGCACCCAAATTCGCTCGGTTCCTGGAGCTTTCGGGACGAGCCCAAAGATGCAAAATTGATGAGCTTATGATTGGTGACGTCGTCCAGCATTACTCATTTGCAGATGGTCGGATACACCATACCATGCTGATCACCGCGTTGGCGCCGAGCACCCCAAGCATGCCAGCCACGCCTGGGTTAAATCGAATAGTTTTGCTGGCATCCTACCACACGAATGACAAGTTGAATGTTCCGTTGACCCTGCTCATTCCGTCGAAGGGGGAGAACCTGTTCTGGAAGATTTTCGACCATGTGCCGGGTACTGAGAGCGGCAGGAATCTAAGCACCAGGGATGTACACATACTAAGAGCGGCAGGGATGAGCTATTACTAGCCGAGAACGGAAATTCAAATGGGACACTACCCGAAACGGCTTAAGGTGGACAGACTGGGTCGACCGCGCTGCTCCGGGTGGGCCAATGGAAAGGGTGGACGACGTGAAAGTTTTTTGGAAACGGGATCGTTAGTTTTACACGATAACAATGGTGCCTGAGGAACGAGACCAACCTAGAACCATAGACAGAATGCGGGCATGAGGAGATCAAATGGATAAACGCAGCCGAATCGCCGGCGCATTTGTTTTGATATTCGGATTGATGTCACTGTTTTCAAGTTTAAGCAGGCCAAGCGTCCAGGCTTTACACGGCTTTGAGATCTTGGGGCTCATCGCCTCTGGCGCATGCTTAGCGGTCGCACTCGTTGGGCTACTCGGACGGCTTAAGATACCGAACGAGTAATTCCGAACAGCGATATCGCAAAAGCTGTGGTGATGATTCTGGTTTTCATCATGAAGCGCCTTCCATTAGGTCCGAAGGCTCCTAGCTTACGAAAAGGCTCCGTTCGCAGCTGACATGTCTGCGACGCCCGGTGTGCCTGTAGACCGTTGATGGCCTGTTGTAACGTGGGCGATGCCTGTTTGACGTCTCCGTGATGGCCTGCTCCAATAGCGCCACCCGTTCGCGCATATGCTCGGCCTCGTGCAGATAATCCTGCCGCGTGGCTTCTGAGCGATCTCTGTGAATGCACGGAGAATGCCTGTCTTTCGATTGGACTGTGAACCCTCGCAGCGACGGCCGCATTCTGGCTGACCATTCAAAATATTCAATCTCACGAGCAAAAAGAGCCGTTTCCAACGCATGTAGACAGTGAGACCAGTAATCGGTTTTCGAATAAAACATTGGAAGGTAATACTCAAATGCAAATAATCCTCGAAGTCGGTGGCGGGCAGATCACACCAAATCCACCGCAATTCAACAGAGTGACCACGATCAACCTGATTCAGCATCCGACGCAGACAACTGAGGGAGACGCACCATGAGATGGTATTTCCAAGTGCTCAAGAATTATGCAAAGTTTGAAGGGAGAGCGCGACGCGCGGAGTATTGGTCGTTCGTGTTCCTCAATCTTGTAATTGGATGTGCCGTCGCATTCGTGGCAGCTGCATTCGGAGTTGCGGGCAGCAGTATCTTATCGGGGCCGGGCGATCATGTGATGCAGGCTGGCACAATTGCCGCTACCCTAGCGAGCATCCTGTATGGCTTTTTCGTGCTCATTCCGAGCATCGCCGTCGCAGTTCGTAGGATGCATGATACCGGCCGAAGCGGATGGTGGCTTTGGGCGCCCGTGATTAGCTTCATTTTTCTTTGTCTCGGTAGCGAGCGGCGCGAAAATGGTTATGGAGCCAATCCTCTGGCTGCAGAACTACCTCGAAGTGCGGTGCAAGGGGCATAATTTGGTGGGGCGGTTGGAGGTACACAAGCAGAAGGCCCAGCTACCTGACCCGCCCCGGGCCCACAGAAAAAAAGCGGCATGCAAGATCGAAGCGAAGCCGACGAGTCCCAGAGATCCCGTTTGATCCGGCCGATGCCCAAGTTGTCATTGACTTCTCATTGCTGGCAAGGTCAGCACCGTTCTTTTCGTTCGAGAAGGTAGCGCCATGGAATTGAATGCCGATGTTGAACGGTTGTTTCATCAGTTGGCGGATCTCCCTCCGCAAGAACGAGACCAAATGATGATCAATGAGGGCGTCTCACCAGAAGTCCGTTCGTTTGTGGAGTCTCTGCTGGCGAATGACGATCCTGAAGAAGATCCTCTCGATGGTGTCGTGCAGGGAGCCGTCAACCAGGCGCTTGAATATCCGCTTGCGAAAGACGTGCGCTGCGGGCCTTATCGCCTTCTGGACTTGATTGGACACGGTGGGATGGGGAGCGTCTACGTGGCCGAACGCGCCGACGGAGAGGTCCGCCAGAAGGTTGCCATCAAGCTGCTCCGAGTGAATATCGATACTCCGAGTTCACGGCAGTTGTTTCAGAATGAACGCCAAATCCTTGCGGATCTGGCGCATCCAAATATTGCGCGCCTGCTCGATGTTGGGCACGCTGACGATGGCCGGCCATTTTTTGCAATGGAGTATGTGGATGGAACTCCTGTCGACGAGTTCTGTAGTCAGCTACCCTTACGCCGGCAACTGGAGCTCTTCGAGATACTTTGCGGCACCGTTGTTTACGCCCATCGAATGCTGGTGGTTCACCGCGACATCAAGCCAAGCAATATTCTCGTAGACGCTAATGGCGCTCCGAAGCTGCTTGATTTCGGAATAGCCAAGCTGCTGGACGCGGCTACTGACTCCACTGTCACAGTGGAGCGCCGTCTTACGCCTCAGTACGCAAGTCCAGAGCAGATCCAGGGTTCGCCGGTAGGGGTGGCCTCGGATATATTTTCTCTCGGTGCGCTTCTCTATCGGCTCACCACGGGTAGATCCGCATTCCGGCCGGAAGATTACCCTGCACGCTCGGAGTTGGAACGGGCCGTTTGCCGGGATATTCCACCGCGCCCCAGCCGATGGAACCGGAAGGTGGACAAAGATCTGGATGCCATCATTTCCAAAGCCATGCGGAAAGAACCGAATGAGCGCTACACCAGCGTCGATGCATTGCGTGAGGATGTGGGCGCCTGGTTAGAGCGTCGGCCGGTAAGGGCTCGCCAGGGAGGATGGTGGTACATAGCGAGGCGGCAGCTTCGGCACTATCGGATTCCGGCGGCGGCCGTCATCCTTACCGTTGCCGGACTAGCTATCGGTTTGGGTATTGCGCTTCACGAGCGGAATCTGGCCCAGCGTCGTTTCGCCGCCGTTCACAAATTCGCGAATGAGATGCTTCAGGTCGGGAATGACATTCAAGGGCTGGCTGGAGGCGCGCCAGCTCGGGAGCGAATCGTAAAGACTTCGTTGGCCTACTTGGAAGAGCTATCACGCGATGCCGGGAGCGATCTCGATTTGGAGCTAGATATCGGGAGTGCCTACCGTGCGGTAGCCGATATCCAGGGAGGCGGCCAAACACAAAATCTTGGGCAGTCCGACGAAGCGCTGTCGAGCCTTGCAAAGGCAGAAGGATTTATACGGGATGTTTGGAAGAAGAGACCTGATAATCCGCGTGTAATTCGCAGACTCATGAACACGGTTGAGACCGAATACCGGTTGGATGAGGGACTGCATCGATCACTGGACTTACATGAAAAAGGTTTAGAGCTAAGTTCGCTAGCCGAGCAGTATGAACGTGTCGCACCAGACGCGCCTATTAAGTGGATCACGCTTGGATCCGTCTATGATTCGCTTGCACAAGGGTCGGAGCAGGTCGGGGACATAGACGTCGGCCTACGATACGCAAACCTGGCCATTCAGTTTGATCGGAAATTAGCAGACAACAAAGATATTCGGTTTTCTCAGGGAAACTTAGCGCTCTCGATGGAATCTTACGCCATGTTGCTGATGTCTAAGGGCGATCTAAACAGCGCCCTTCCAATGATGCGCGAATCGCTGGGCATGTTAGACAAGATGGCGGTCAGTCTAAAGGATGACACTACTCTTGGTATGAACATAGGCAGCGGTCACTCCGATATAGGAACACTGCTGTGGCAAAGAAGCGAATTATTGGGTTCTGGCGATAGAAAGCAAGCCATCGCCGAATTCCGAAAAGCCCTCGAATACTTCCAGAAAAATATTCGTCTAGATCCATCTGAGCAAGAAGCCCTGATCGACACAGGCGAGACGGCGGCGGAGCTGGGAAGCGCTTTGCAGGGGTCGGATCCAGCGGCGGCCCTTGCCGCTTACGATGAAGCGATAGCGGCGCTCCGCGCGATGCCGAATGAGAATTCGCGGCAGCATTTGCCGTTGAGCATTGCGCTGAGTCAGTCCGTTCGCCCTTTGTATGCTTTGGGCCGGATCGAAGAAGGAAAAAGGCGGTTAGCTGAAGCAAAGCAACTGGCGGCAACGAATGCTGCGGTCGAAGTCAACGATGGTGAGTCTTTAGAGAACCCTATGGAGTCGATTTCCCGTGCAGAGTCCATTCGTCTTGCCTCTGCCGGTCTTTACGAGGATGCAATACAGGTCAACCTGAAATGGTTACAAGAGGTACGCTCCGTGCAGCCGCCCGCGCAACGAAGACTATCGGACGCTTTGACCATCGCCGAGCGATACCAGGAACTCGCTTCGGTTTACCGATTGGCTGGCCGCGATGACGAAGCGCGAGTCGCTCTGGAAGAACGCGAGGAATTGCTCGATCCGTGGAGGCGTGCGCTTTTGGCTGTTCCCACTCAACATTCGCCCTAAACAAAGGTGCTCTACTATCGACTTCCGATTGCCGCGGCAACTTTGTCAATATTCATAGCTCCGTAGTCAAATGCGTGATGGCTGCCGTCGCGAAGCGTCAGTGTGCAGCGCTTGCTCAACAGCTTTTTCGTAACTTCAACACACTGAATATCTTTCTTATCAATTTCGAGAAAGCCTTCGCTGCCCCATTTGACGAAAATCGCCTCCGAGACAAGGCCCTTGAAACTGACGTCGAACATGGCATCGTAAATCAGCCGCTGATTCGTCACGGTCAGTTTGCCATTGTATTTCCCGCCGTTGGGCGGCAGGTAGAAAAGAGACCAGGTATCGATCGCGGTTTCACCGGGTTGGAGTGTGACTTTCATGAATGTCCTTTCTATTGCGTAGCTGAGTTGACGGGAGCCCAATCTCTTGTTGTCGCGTCGCGCA
Source organism: Terriglobales bacterium (assembly GCA_963823845.1). Lineage (GTDB taxonomy): Bacteria > Acidobacteriota > Terriglobia > Terriglobales > Acidobacteriaceae > Alloacidobacterium. The sequence goes on along the minus strand of CAWGND010000013.1, from coordinate 796,642 downwards.
CACAGCTGAACTGAAAACGCACCGCGGAGTTAAGGATGAAATCTGCTCTCTCATTGTCAACATGCGGAGAAACACCGGATGTTTGTCTCGGTCGCCGACTTTTTTCGCACGAAACCGCAACTAAGAGGTGACCTATAATAGGGCGCATGGAGATAACGAGTCTCTTGTCGCGGGTTCACCAAGGAGACTCAGAGGCGCTTAATACGCTCATCCCCTTGGTCTATGAGGAACTCAAGCGCCTCGCGGCCAGTCATTTACGGCGCGAGAATGCCAACGTGACTATTCAAACAACCGCGCTAGTACACGAAGCTTTTCTGAGATTATCGGGCTCTCGATTGCCGGAATGCGAAAACCGGTCTCATTTTTATGGAATTGCTTCGCATGCCATGCGGCAAATCTTAATCGACATGGCGCGTAGCCGACATGCCGTTAAGCGCGACGGGCAGAAGATTCCGATGACTGACTCGCTCAAACTGATGGCGCCTAACGACGCGGCGCTTTTGAAATTAAACGACGCGCTGGACACTTTGGCGGCCGCGAGTCCGCTCAAAGGAAAACTGATTGAACTCCGCTATTTTGGAGGGCTGACGGCGGAGGAATCTGCAGAGCTGCTTCAGATGCCCGTACATACGGTTCGTCGCGAGATCCGGTTGGCGCAAGCGTGGTTGCGCCGCGAATTGTCCGCCAAAGAGACCTCGCAATAATTCTCAGTCATAAAGCTCTCTCCGCATAAGCCAGTCCCACGAGAGCGATCAGCAGCGCTAACGTCATTGCGCCCAGCGCAATCATCAACAGCGCGCTAGTGTCCGCAGCAACGATCGACAGAACAAACCGCAAACCTAAAAGGCATTTGGGTCGGCTTTGCTAAGGGACCAACTCAAATACATATTCTCCTGGCAGGCAGGTTCTTTCAAAAAAACTTAGCCTCGTGAGACAAAACCGTTCCCATCGGACGCAGGTAGACAGTAGAAGCGCACCTGACAAAGGTGAAATTGCGAATGCGGTGCCGATCGAATCGTTCAGATGTCGGACGAGATTCAGTGTGGTTCGTTGCTTCAAGTTAGACACGGGACCGGAACTGCTCAAGGTGGACAGACTGGGTCGACCCGCGCTGCTCCGGGCGGCCCAATGGAAAGGGGGTGGACGACATGAAAGCTTTTTGGATTCTGGGATGCGCGCTGATCCTGATTAATGTACCAACCTCGCGCGCGCAGCAGATTAAGTGGGGCGATCCGAACTACAAGCTGGTATCCGATCTCACCGACGACATCGGCTGGTACCAGATCACGGAGACGAAGGCGTGGGCGGTTAAGGATGGCGCAACCTCAGGCCTGAAGGGCGCGCGTTGCATGGCTACGCTGGACAAACTTCGCGCTGCCGGGGTTCCAGACACCACGATAGCCAACGTAAGGTACGACGCGCCCGAATTCAGGCGCGGCCCTCATACGCTGGCCGAGATTCGCACCTCGTGCGTGCATCTGGAGACACTCGGCAAGATCAAATATTTCGAGAGATGGGCGAAATTTGCGATGGCGGACACACCCAATCTCAGCAAGGGAAGCTACGACGTTTCGTACTTCAAGAACTGCCTCCAGGCATACGACGAGATTGTTAAAGCCGGCGTCTCGCCCACGGAGCGTGTGCCAGACGATGTGATCAAGGGCGCGCCCTGGTCGGGGGCCATCGAGGAGTTGCGCAAGAAGTGGTGCGATGCCGGGTTCAGCAAGGCCAATGCCAAAACGGCGGCGAGCGAAGAACCCTATCGCAAGGTGTTGACGAGCGACAAGCTCAAGGTCGCGCTCACCTACCAGGAAGTCCTGTTGCCGGGCGGTGCGCGAACGACCGATCCTCAAAAGATGGCGGCAGCATTGGTCTGGTTCGAAGACTTTTCGCCGTCCAAAGCCTGCACTGATGGACGCCAGGTCCACAATCTACGTCGTTATCAGTTCGGCAGTGATCAACGGATCGTCAAGACAACGGAGCAGGAATATTGTGGGTCCGCGCCGCTCTCCGCGTTTCACTGAGGCGGCGGGTTGATTTTTTTCGAACGATGGGCCCTTTTGTTGGCGCTTTACGCCTTTCGGTATGAGCGTGATAACGCTGGTCAAATGCCGCGCGTCGGATTGAGATTGCAGACCCATGAAACTGCCACTCTTGACGAGGACAGACTGATTCAATGGCGCCATCAATATGACAAAAGAAAGTTAGGGAGAGGAGTAACAAAATTATGGACTGGAAACAGAAGCTGCAATCTGCCCGCGACGCTGGTCAGAATGGCCTGGGTCACACGACCAACGTGATTATCGAGGAACACCTGCCCAAGATCCAGCAACTCTTTGAAGAGAAGATAGGGCCCGCAGCACTTGCCGCCGCGCACAACGATCAGGCGATGAGTTCTCTCTTCAAGATGGTCTATACACTCTTGCCCTTTCCGGTGCGCATGATCATCAACGAAGGAGCCTTCGTGAATTTTTGTCTTAATAACCGAGACAAACTCCTGCCGTCGGCCGGGGCTACTGCGAGTGTCCACTAAGTCGCTTTTAATAATCTCTTCGGTGCAGGGCTATCGCACCACAAAGAGTCACCGCGCCAGCTGTGGGCCTTTTTCGTTGCTTACAGAAGCGTAAGAGTCATCTTGTATCAAGTTTCGCTTGACTTACCCGGGGCCGATAACTGCCACGGGGCGAAGCCGCTACCGGGTTCCGAGGAGGGAATCGAATGCGAAAGGATATTGAAGTTGCATGTAACGTTGCTCAGTGGAAAGTCGAGGACCCGAATGACCCCAATTTGGATGTAGTCAAAACTCTCTTAAACGACTACGGCGACGGAACCGAGAACCTCTTCAGTGCGATGGTGGAACTGCTCGGCCAGAGAGACCTTTCGAGCCTTGAAAGCAAGTGGGAGGATTGCTGGAGCGGAGGTAAAGGGTTGCTTGGCGCGCTCGATGAGCACGCACCAGAACCCCAGCGCCTGTCCGGCTTTGGGCTGGACAACTTTCGAGCCGGCGAAGGAAGACGCTGGGAAAAAAATGACGCCGTGGAGATCGCCCTGGCAGCAAGCGAGATACAAAGGATTTACGACAGCAACCTTAACTCAGCTCAGGAGTGTAGTGAGGAAATCAAGACGGTCTTAAACAGCAAGGAGGAGGTACAGAAGCTTATTGAAGGCCGTTATGGCGCAGCTTCCGATGTCCTGGTTAAGATGCTCGTGTTTTTAAATGGCTTTAGAAAGATAGCGACCTTTGGACGGCAGATCCCGTTGGATACGGTGACAGGCCTTGGCGACGAGTTGCTGAAGAATTCCCTTGAAATCAAAGAAGCGGCTGAAAAGAAGCGGGCGCTTGAGACGATATTGTCTACCCGTAGCAAGATCATCATTCAAACAAGGGACTCATTTGACGAGAAAGCAATCGATCGAGCGTACGGCGCGGGCGTAGCAGCCGTAAATTCGCTGAAGAGTCTCGATAAGGGCTCGCCCTACGAAGCGGAGGATTGGGAGGAATTTGGCGAGAACTGCAGAAAGAAGCTAGAGGAAAGACAGGATCAAGCCAAAGAATCCTCGAACCAACTCTTCGAACTCCTCTATAACATTCTCATTGAGGCGATGGAGAAGTCTTTTGAGACATTGTCAGACGATCCTGCTCAGTTGGACCGATGGAACGATGAGATTTTGGCCGCGTTCGACTCTATTGATAAGTTACTTGATGACGAAACTGGGGACGATGACGACACTGGCGACGCGGATACTTCGGAAAATGGCCCTAAGAGACAAGCCGCCGCCGCGGCCTGGATGCAGGTTAAGGTTTGGATGAAGTTATGGCGTGACGGTTGGTCGTCGAACGTTGAGGAAGCGGAAGAGATCGTGAAGCAAAGATAGATAAGGATAAGTGCCCGCCATGCCAGACTTAACCGTTGATTGGTTCGTTGCTGCCGCCGCGAGATTCGGGAACGGATCGCGCGACAAACCTTTTCATGATCCATGGCTCGCCATTCGCGCTGCGGGTCCTGGCGACGTGATTCACATTGCCGCTGGAACCTACTTTGGGCGCTATGACCGTTCCTCCTGGATCGTCGAATGCCCTGACCTCACCATTCGCGGTGGTTACAGCCTTGATTTTTCCAAACGTGAGCCGTGGCGAACGCCATCCGTTTTCGCTGCCTTTCAAGGATACGAATCGACTCGTGAGAATAATCTCATCGGCGGCCGCGGCGATCATTCCGGACTCGTCCTCGATGGCCTCTTTTTCGATGCTTCCGGAAGAAATACTTACGGTGATAAGCCTGCGGAGGGTATTCGTTCCTATCCCCAGATGGACGGTCCCATCGCTTCTTTCAATGCCGGGCAAGTGACCATCAGGAACTGCGTCTTCGCTAACAGCGCCGCCGGAGGTGTCGAACTGGCCGGTGATGGCTCGCATTTTGAAAACAATCTGCTCATCAATATCATCGGTCCAGGCATGCTAGAGCTGCGCAGCGCCTCGGGCGGCAACACGCAACCCATTGCTGTGGTGAACAATACCTTCTGCTTCGCTCATGACGACATCGGGCCGGTGCTGGGCACGGGCGCCGACTGTGCCATCGGCGTACGCGTCCAGTGCCGAGCGGTCTTACAGGACAACGTTTTTGTTTCCTGCGGCAATGCCGCGATCGCTCTTTTTCTTGACCCCGATCGCGTTCACGTGGATCGCAATCTCTTCTATCTCACTCCGCACGACATCGTGAAGGGCCGTGTGCAGGGCAGTCGCGTCGATATGACGGAAAAGAACATCGACGAGCTGGAGGACGTCGGGTTCAAGTCCGCTTCGGGCAACGTCGTCCAGGATCCCGGCCTAACGGGTTTCAAGCTCGAGTGGCTGGATGCTTATAGCCGTCACCTCCTCGCGAATTACGCAACACCTCCACGTGAAGCCGCCAACGCACTTCGTACCGCGGCAGGTCTACCAGCACTTACTCCCGCGGATCTCGAACGGCCGGAAAGCAAAGGCGATTTCGCTCCACGGCTGCGGCCTCTGGACGCGTTGGCGCTTTGTTTTACGGCCAAACAGGGCTTTCACGTCGTCGAGCTTGCAACGGAGATCAAGGCGACACCTCCCGCCGCACCTTTGACCTATAAACCTGTCGAATGGAGCGTGATCGACAACCCGGATGCTTCTCTTGCGAACGCTCGTGTCGAGCTCCGCGCAGGGCTCGGTTCCGAACAGAACGTCACGCTCCTTGAAGATGCAGGCTCGACCACTCACATAGGAATCCGGATTTACAGGCCTTCTTCCGACGATCAGTCGATTTATGTGCTTGCGCGACGTAACACGCTTGCCGCCCGCCAATACGAAGATGCGACCAAGTACAGCAATGGCCGCGAAGTCGAAAGCAGCTATACGCTGCGCGGTATCTATCGGACAGATATCCAGCCCTTGACGCGTCAAAGAGTCACCCTCATTGTCGAGTCCATCATTGCCGCACCTCTGGCTCCCGCTCCACCTGCCCCACGCCCTGAAGGCCGCGACTGGTTCGTCAAGGCTGGTTCGAGTGGAGGCGACGGCACACGCGAGAAGCCGTTCCGCGACCCGTTTCAGGCGCTCGACAAGGCGGCAGGAGGTGACGCCATCCATGTTGCCGGTGGCGATTATTTTGGCAAGCTCCGGTCGGGCAAGTGGAGAATCCAGATCCGCAACCTCATGCTCCTCGGAGGCTATGACGGCGACTTCGCCGAACGGGACCCTTGGAAAAATCCCACTCGTTTCCTTCTCAATGAAGAAGAGAAAGCCAAGGGTACCCGGGAGGGCACCATCCTCGCTTCCGAGCAGGACAGCGATGGCCTGATTCTGGATGGCTTCATCTTTGATGGCGCGACCTACAACACTTACACCCCCAGCGGCTCTCTGGATCTTGACAACTCGCCCCTCGCCCCTCTGGTTAGCCTTCGGGGCGGCCGCGCTCCAATCGAGATTCGCAATTGTCTTTTTATCAATGCGTCCTCTGCGGCGATCAGCATCAGTTGTCCATTCGGTATTTTCGAAAACAACATCGTGCTCAACTCCAGCAATTGGTCGCTATCGCTCAATGCGAATGGCCCGGGCCCCTGGATCATCCGCAACAACACCATTCTCTTCGCCTGCGATCCGAGTGACCGCGCCGGCACCGGGAAATCCAGCCCTGACGGCACACTGTTGATGCTAATCGGTCGCGCCGTTACTGCTGTCGAGTCCAACATCTTCGCGTTTGCCGACAACTATGGCGTACGTTCAGCCATTACCCAGCAAAATGTCTCATTCAACAACAACGTCTTTGCCGCTAATCTCTTCAATCATCTAACTGACGAAAAATACCTGTGGGCGGACAACTCGACCTGGGAGCGCCGCGCCGTCGCCGATTCGCCTTTTGCTTCGTTCCAGGGAAACACGCTCGATCTGCCACAGCTGCCAGTCGATTCTGGATTTGCAGACGCGGCATTGTCCCGACTGTTTACTCTTCCGTCTCGCATCTCTGCAGATCAATGGAAGACCATCGCCGCTCAGATCGGCTCATCTGCCGTGCCAGTTCTTTCCGCTCCTACCGCCGCCGTCCCAACCATCCCGCCGACGGCAGCAACCCCTTCAGCCGCTCCAACTCCAGCGTCTCCTGCCGCGACGCCGGCGCCTGCTCATAGCACTTCTGTCAGCGATCTTCTCGCGAGACTCGCCAACCTCAAGGACAAAATGAAAGAAGAGGAATCGGTCAAAACGACGGAGATCCCGGAGCACGTTTACTGCCCTGTCTTCGACTGGAAAAGAGCGCTCGCACTCGCTCAGGAGACATCGGGTGCCGAAGCTGGCGTGCACAGGGTGACGTTGACAGTGTCGTTCACCGCAGTATACCAAACAGCGGCAGAGATTCAGTATATGCTGCTCACACCTCAGGAAATCGATGTCGACCATGCATCGCTGGACAACAAACTTGTCAAACTGGAAATCAATGTAACCGGTGATTCCTCTACCGACCCGTCGTATTTCCCCACTGGCACGACAAGGAGTGACTTCGATGCCTTTTCAGTTGTTACCGTCGGCGCCGCCACTCATACTCACATCGCCATTATCGTGCGACATGATACTGCTACCAGCAAAGTGCTGTACCGTATGAGCGCCAGCGATACACTTCGAATCTGCGGCACTGCGCGCGTTCCCCGTGATCGACGCGCCCTGTCGATCGTAGTGGATAACGCCGAGCCCGTGGAGCTCTGACATCCCCAGAAAATTACTTTGATCTTTGATCCATGAAAATATGATTGCTGAAAGCGAGGAAGCAGAGATGAGCTATAACAACGACTTGAGTATGGCATTCGATGCCAATCGAGAAGGCCACATGGCTGTCACAGGATGAGTACGTGGAATAGCTCCGGTCTCTCGGCGCAACATTTATGTAACAATGTGGCAAAAAACTTCTTGACAAGAGCGGGATTGCAAAGTTATCCATCTCTCACGGCGCGATTCCCCGGACCCTTCAGCGTCGCTCAAGTAAAGGGATCTAAAGCGGCCCCGGCGGGGCCGCAGTCAATGGTCTGACACCGAATCTAGAAATCCAGGAGATCCCGGTTCAGACGGCAAAGCTCGACTTGTGGCGGATTGGGATAGGAGATTTCTCCTCTCCCATAGCGAGGTCACTTCGACTTCAGGGTTGGGCGGACTACATCATGAATATCAAATCAAGCACTCGGCCGCGTCATCTCGGACGCAATTTTTGCCCATCACAGGCTGGAGCCAGTTATTGTTCTCTTTGCCTTTCCGGCGCTTTCGGCGCGAAATAGATGTCATACGAGCCATCCGGGGTTCTTCTGAATTCCCTTGGTCTGGCTTCTGACTGTCGGGAATTTCTGGCTGGCCTGGAGCATCGAGCGTGTCTGCGTGTCGTATAGCGTGACGGCACAGAAGTCATTCACAGGCACATCCGGCGGAAGATGGATCTTGTAGGTCTTGCTGCCATCGAAGCGCTTCTTGTTTGCGTCCACATAGACTAGAGCGTAATCCGATCCGGCCCCCGGAACCGTTAACGCCATTGCAGGCGTCACGCGCGGTGAGGTGATTGGCGCCACTAAAGATTTGGCCGGGAAAGAGCGTTGATATGCCGGGAGTCAGGGAGCACACTGCTAGTAAGGCTCTCCGGTAAATCCGAGCTTCGCTAGTGTAGTGCGTCATAAATAGGATCACATATGCAGCGAGGTACATCCTATGATGAGGAGGCCTCGTCATGCGTGTAGCCCCAGCCATTGTGATCGACGGAACCACCCGCGGCGAACTGGAGCGGCTCAGCCGCAGGCGTTCGATGGCGGCGCGGGTTGTGGTGCGCAGCCGTATCATTCTGCTGGCCGCAGGCGGGATGCAGAACAAGCAGATCGCCGAACGACTCGGCGTCAGCACGCGGATGGCGGGTTTGTGGCGCAGTCGCTTTCTCCGGCTTGGCGTAAAGGGATTGCTGGAGGATGCTCCGCGGCCGGGACGCACACGATCGATTTCCGCATCGGTTGTCGAACAAGTGATCGAAAAGACCACGCAGAGCGCTCCGGCCAATGCCACGCATTGGTCTACGCGCTCGATGGCGCGTGCAGCAGGCATTTCGGAAGCCAGCGTGCGCCGCATCTGGCACGCCCACGGGCTCAGGCCTCACCGCGTCGAGAGCTTCAAAGTCAGTAACGATCCTGACTTCGCCGCGAAGCTGGAGGATGTGGTTGGCCTTTATCTGAATCCGCCCGAGCATGCGCTGGTGCTGTCGGTCGATGAAAAGAGCCAGATCCAGGCGCTGGATCGCACCCAGCCCGGCCTGCCCCTAAAGAAGGGGCGCGGCCAGACGATGACGCACGACTACAAGCGCAACGGCACGACCACCTTGTTTGCCGCCCTCAACACGGCCACCGGCGAGGTCTACCACTTATGCCAGCAGCGGCATCGTCATCAGGAGTGGCTGAAGTTCCTGCGCCTGATCGACAAGACCGTGGCCGCCGACAGGACAATCCACATCATCTGCGACAACTACGCCACCCACAAACATCCGCGCGTCCAACGGTGGCTGCACAGCCACAAGCGGTTCCATCTGCACTTCACGCCCACCTCGGCCTCGTGGCTGAACATGATCGAGCGCTTTTTCCGCGACCTGACGGCCAATCGCATCCGTCGTGGCGTCTTCCGGGATCTCGAACAACTGATCATGGCTATCGGCGACTATATCGACCGCCACAACGACAACCCCAAGCCCTTCATCTGGACCGCCAAAGCCAACGACATCCTGGAAAAGGTTACTCGCGCTCAGACTGCCCTCAATAAACGCCTGTCTGCGTGACGCACTACACTAGCTGCTCTTCTGTGACGGTGTAGGTTTCATGGGTAGGCACGGCAATTTCCTGCGGCAATCCAACTTCGCGAAGCTTGTCCTTTAATTGATCGACAGACTCAAAATCAGTAGCCAAATGTCCGCGAGCAGCAAAACCATGCTGGCTGAGATTCTCAACTCTGGCATAGGCAATGGTTATGCCGCCGGGTTTAGAGAAGATCTGAAATCGTACCTGACAATTGTCCATAGCGTCTCTCCAGTTTACGAACGCAATCCCGTCCCAAGTGCAAGCTTCAAATCAATCCAGTCGAAGGGTCCCGGGCGTTGAGAGCCGCTGACGCGCTCGCCCGCGTCCTGTCTGTGCAGAGCGACGGACTTTGGCCACTGCACTTGTGCAATCTCTCGCTTTCGACTAGCGCCTCTTGGGCAATAGCTGCGCCGATAGTCTGGAAACACTTCAAGCAAATGGAATCAAAAGGTGCCATCCGCATTTTCCCGGCGCATATGTTCCTTGCAAAGGGGATCGTTCATGTATCGTCTCCATTCACGCAGGACCGGACATATAACAGTGCAGGTGTGGGGAAGGCAAAAGACCCAAAAACCGCAAGCAGATGAGGAGGTCAGCATACAGGTTGAGACTTCCACTCCGAAAGTGGTGACCCTGGAAATTGACATGACGGTCATACAACTGCTGACGATCTAAACACATATGCTGTTTCTAAATGAACGCTACCGGGCCTCGATGATCTGGATCTGAGCAAAATTGCACACACATCGCAAAAAAAATAGAGTTGGAGATACGCACGATCAGCATATGGTCCGTATTGCTCAGACAGGGCTGATCGAAAACCACTAGTGTGACACATTAGAGGTAGACATAGCGGGGAGAAAAATCCCAGGACGTTTACCCATGTCAAATATTCAGGAATCAGGCTCAAAGCACAATAGGGAAAGGCAGGGGAATCCCCAACATCAGTAGAAGCAGCCTGATAATCAAAAGCCCCGCGAACAAGGCGGCTCTGCGGCGAAGCAGGGACAACAGGGTCAACACGGTGATGCGGGACACAAAAAGTAGTTTCCGCATGGCTGGTCTAAGCACCAGAGTGTTGAATAAGGGGATTTGGCTCACTGGCCATGTCCCCCTTCTCCTAAGGTGAGGTATCAAATGCAAACCGTATTGACTATTCTTTTGGCGCTTTTGTTGTTCGGTTGCGGGGGATGGGGATACGTTCGTTGGCGCTAGAGCTTGATCTTAACAACGGGCAGTACACACACCGACCACCGACCCACGTGTAAGCGACGTGAAAATAAAACAAAAAGCGGGGCAGCCTGCTAGCCGCGCCCACCAGAACACCTCCATCAGGGGCCACAAGCAGCGGATGGGTTTCTGGTCACTTCGATATCTTGGCGGTACTCGCTTCGGTTCCACCATCACGTCAAGGCACTGTGACTTAGACAGTTCACCCCAGTTTCACCTGAAAATCAGCCCGCTGATCGCCACCTAAACAACCAATGATTGCCTCGATAACCGCTTCGTATCCTCAGGCCATCGAACTGGAATAGAAATCAAGCCCGCTTGTTCGGCAGGATAGTCGTTTCCTCCTGCGAACAAGGCATCACCGATGAAAATCATCTCCTTCAATGAAATGCCCAGGATATCCCTGAGCTTTCTAATCCCGTAGGCCTTGTCAATTCTTGGTTTGGTGACATCGATCGTTGTCGCGCCACCCATTTGGGCAGAGAACTCCGGAATGAACGTGTAAAGGATTGCCTTCATCTTGGCCCGTTTGGTGTAATCGGGGTCCCATTTGTCCTTTTCTTTCAAGGGCGCCTTGTTGACCCAATGCGGAATATGTTATCTAGCTTCCGCGGATCTTAAATGACCTCTCCCCATGCATTTTCTATCTTGAAGCCCGAGGCTCCGATGACCGTTCTTGAGAGAACTGATGATCTTGTCTTTCTCCTTCGCAGCGAAGTCTTCTGAGTAAATCTTTTTCCAGTCTCCGGAATATCGAAAGAACTGGTTTCGCAAGTAGGAAGGAGAAATAACGAATTATCGCAAGCACGATTTATTCAAATCAATCTTTCGCCTGTTTGCGTGTCGAAGACAGTAATTCCTGCTTTTCGATAGCGGGCCCACTCGTACTCATCATCGAATTTGGATAAGAGAGCATGCTCTCCAGGGTAGAAATGTAGATATTGGTATCAGCTGTGACCCCGATCACCTGCCGGCCGCGCTCTTGACGGGATTCTTGAGACGGGGAACATCGGCTTCGGTCAAGCCGAGTTCACGGGATTTCGCACGACCGTATCATTTCAAAGCGGCCCACTGCTTATCCTTGATATAGACGTCCACGGCATCGGCGAGAACTTCATTGACGGTTCTCTCCTGAGCGCGCGCGAGCTTTTCCAGCTCCGTTAGCTGCGCATCGGAAAGTCCGAACGTCTTAAAGGTCTGAGGTCGCCATACAATTGTTGTCCTCTTTTTGGGGAAGGCAGCACGCCTTTTACGATAGTCAACCTCGACTTACACGAGAGCTACGGTCCGGTATTAGATGAGGGATCATTATCTGAGGCCTTGCGTTCTACTATCGCGCGCTCCACGGCTTCCCGCACAGCAATTTGCAGAAACTCCTTGATTCCCGCGGCGTCCACCTGTTCTTCGCCCAGGTGATTTCCTATCGCCGCCATCTCTTCTTCGCTGAATTCCCAGCTAAATTCTATCTTCATGTCGCCTCTCTTCAAATGTTGCTCAATCGCCATTTGAACCCTTCCGAGTTACGGACGCCCGTGTTATGTTGCCTGATGCGGCAAGAAGCATCTCCGGATTGACCGGTTTCTCAAATGCTCCAAACCCAAGCCGCCGCACTTGCTCAAGGAGACTGTCACCTACGCATGCATACACGAGGATGACGCCGCAATCCACGTATCGTCGACGAATTCGCGTTGCGCACTCCAGCCCGTTCATGTCTGCCAAAATGAGCTCTATGATGAGCAGATCCGGTTGCCATTCCATCGCCGTGGCCAACGCAGCTTCGCCGCTGTGCTCTGTCCTGACCTCATACCCGGAAGCCCTTAAGACCAAGGCAAGCGTGTAGACAATGGTCGGCTGATAATCGACAACCAGCGCCCTCACTGCCATGGCGTCACCCTGAATATCAAGATGCCATGCACACGCTTAACGACCATCAACCATAGTTAAAAATGCTTTGAAGGTTGAATTTGCCCGACTATAACTTCTCCCGGTTGTAACCCTTAACGAATGGAGAAATAAACGTCCAGCTTCAGCCTGACCGACCCTCGCTGTATTGTCATAGCTCTCGGCCAGGCATTTCAGGCTATCGGCGAGTTGAAGTCCCAGAATCGCGGACTCTAAGCGACCTTCCCGTCAATATTTGGCCCTCGGCTCGCGCCGGGGGCTCTTTTAACTCTTCTGCGCTCATGCAATATCACATCACCGAAATGCAGTTCATCTGCATGTTCCGCGCTTGTTTTTTTCTTGAGGGTAACTGCCCCGTCCGGCAGGAACTCAAAGTCGTGGGTTCTATAACAAGGGCCGCACAGCCAGTGATGCTCAACTGAGGCCCGTCCATCTCTTTCGCGGGTAACGCGGACCACACGACCATCCCGCAAATATCGCATTGCTATTCCGCAAGCCGGATTGAAACATCTGTCGATCATTGGGACTCCCGCTTTCTAAAGAAGGCCCGTCAGCACTCTACATTGTATGGGATGTGCTGGGCCGCTCGAGAGTGGGCTGCGATACACTTTGCATATGCAAACCAATGAAATCATTGCAGCACTTGATGCCGAGATAGCCCGCTTAGAACAGGTTAAAGACCTACTTACTGGAACAACCTCCAAACGCACACCACGACAGGTAGCTCCCAAAGCAGCGCCGAAGAAGAAACGCCATTTCTCCGCAGAGGGGCTTGCGAGAATAGCCGCGGCGCAGAAGGCGCGCTGGGCGAAGGTTAAAAAGACAGCAAAATAGGTCGCATGCAATATGACGACTCAGCGTGTTGCCACCACGCATCGTCACGGTAAGTTGGCAGACCACTGAGTCTTGAGCAAATATCACAGCCGCGCAGCTTAATTGCCTCGCTTGAACAGCAGCCATTTCGCCCATGTGATCGTTACAAAAAGGCCGGGCTACCTTTCGGCCGTTGACGACTATGTCAAAAGACCCTCCAAGGATGAAGGAGATGTCGTTATCCGCCCCATCTTGCTGGATAATCGCTGTTCCAATTGGCCCGGCTAGGATTAGCGTTGTACCGTTTGCGTTACACGATCAAGCTATGTCAATGGGAATATCTTGAAATCTCTTAGGTATTGAGATCAGCCGCCACGCAATGCGCAGTCAGATCGGCGGCTACGAATCGTGTGACACTGCCGCGCCTTCGGCCTTTTCAGTACGATGGAGCTCAATTGCGGTCATGACCGCATTCGCGACCGAAGTCAGTACCTCTTTCTGCTGTTCGGTTATTTGTCGAGGACGCGTGTCCAGCACGCACAATGAACCGACTACCTCGCCATCATGTGCCTTAAGGGGAGCGCCGGCATAGAACCGTATTCCTTTGTTTTTCAGGAAGGCATCGTTCGCGAAGCACTCATCGTCGGCGGTATCCGTAAGCACGAGGGTAGAATCTGAGAACACGATTTTACTGCACACCGAAAGATCCCATTCAGATTCTGTGGACTGCATGTCCTCCGCCAAACCACACTGTGCTTCCCAGAAGCATCGTTGACCGTCTGCCACAGTGATCAATGCAATAGGCGCGTCGAACGACCGAGCCAGGTTCGTGGCCAAGCGGCTGAAGATGCCTTCCTCCGGTTCGTCGAGCACATCCACCTGCTGCATTTTGCGGGCTGTTTCGACGAGCGCAGTGGTCGCCTTTGTCTCTTCCTGGATTTCTGGCGCCGTTTCGACAGCTGGAGCTAAGGAGTATAAAACGGACGTCAAATACTCCTTCAACAGCTGCATCGAGCACACCACGTGTTGTGCCTCTTCTGTCGTGATGCGGCTCCGCAGCTTCGAGAGATCGCACGCCCTAATCAGCACGCATGCGACCACTGTGACGTCAGGCAGCCGGCTCCGGATCTGGCGACATCGCATCCGTAGGTGTCGTACAGCATGCGGTGGGATCCCGAGCACACAAATCACATCGGGCCGCAGATTCTCGAGGAACTGGAGCATATCTGATGTAGACGAGTCTATTGGAACCACTTGCACCGTGGCTGTATCGGTAAGGACCTGCAACGCCAACTGGCACGCAGTCTCATCGGCAAAGTCCCTCGCCGGTATGCATGCCACCAGCTTCGTCCGCTTCGGTTCAGATTCCGAGACCGTCTCGGCTTTGTTTATTACGTCCTCAGCCAATTCTTCGATTCCCTGTAATACCTCATCCGCGCGCGTTGCTGTTATCTGCTCGGAGTGCCGCGCCTCCTCGACCTGGGTCAGTGCAGGAACAAGAATTATGTCAAAAACTTCCTCCATCGACTTCGTCTTCAACATCTCTTCGATCAGCGACCTTGCCGCAGGAGTATTCGAGGCCAACATCCGCTGATAGAAACGGTCCGAAGGAGCCAATGCTGAATCCTCTCCGAAGAGCACCTCCAGGAAGTGGAGATGCGGAACCTGCCGACCGATGACTATCAGGCACACTGTAAGGGGAATGGAGAGCAGCAGCCCAGGAAATCCCCACAAGAGGGTCCAGAAGATTGCCGCAGTCAAGATGGCGATCGCAGACATGCCGGTGGACGCTCCGTACAGCATCGGCTCGACGAAGTTTGCAGTAACGATCTCAAGAATCGCAAACATCACCATCGTCGCGATCAACATGTTCCAGTGAGGCGAAGCCGCAACCGAAAGCAGCAGCGGGCCGGCCGCGGCCATCAGAATTCCGATATACGGCACAAAGCGCAGGAGGCAGGTCAGCACCGCCCACAGCAACGGATGCGGCACTTCGATCCACCAGAGTAAAAGTCCGGCGATCGTGCCATAACAGAGATTGACAACAAGTTGCATCTGGAGGTACCGGCTTACCCTGCTGCTGGCATCCTCGATGGCAGTTGTAGTCACGTGAATCCGCTCGTTTCCGGCGAGTCGAAGGGCACGGTCCAGCAGATCTTCCCGACCCAGCAGCATGAACACCAGGAAGATCGCAACGATAAACGCCGTCGTAAGCGGGTGGACGAGCGGTACCATCGTCCTCTCAATCATCGCCGTCATCGATTCTTCGGGCTGCTCTATCGTTACGGCGACTGCCTGCGTCGGCTTATTCGCCGGGATCATGGGCGTCCTAGGTGTGTGAGCAGCCGCCCTCTGTCGCGGAGCCGCCGGGGTAATCGGAGAAATTATCGAACCGCCATTCTTAATCTGCTTGCTGAGGGTCGTCAGCATTTCGACTGTGCTGGTCAGTCTTCCCGGCGAATTCAGATGCAGCGATTCGAGTTTCTCCGTGACATTCTGTTCGTATTCGGGGAGCTCGACGGCAAGGTTGTAGATCTGCCCTAGCACTACCCAGCTGAGGGCCGCCGTTCCTACGAGGGAGAGAAAGATTACCAGAAGGGCGGAAAGCGTCCTCCCCAGTCTCCATCGCTCCAATCGGGTGGCTGATGGTGCTAGAAGAAACGCTAATAACCCCGCCAGCGCCAAAGGAATAAATACATCACGTGCGAAATACAGCACTGCAATAACGAGAATCCCTGTTACCAGCCTGCCGTTCGTTCGCGTCAATTTCTCGCGTGCTTCGCTCAACACCCGCGTACCCTCGTCGATCCATTCTCGTGCTTGCTTACTGCAACGCCGGATCAACGTGCCAAGTTGACGCACTGTAAGTAGGGGGAAGGACGTTCATGCCATACAACTCGATTCGATGCCAAACTGGCTGAGGAAGGCCAAAGTGCCCGAACAAATTTTTCGCCCTAGGCCCGCACATAAATGTAATAGCCGCGTGGGGAGAGTTTTGCCAGTAGGTTCTATACCGCTCTGCTCCTGGATCGGAAGCCCATGGGTCGAGCTTTGCTCGAAGCACGCTTGGCCTGTAAGGAGAAGGCCCCCGGCGATTTTGCATGGGCCTCATATACCTACTATGGAGACCCTCGACTTGGCTTTCAGCACATTGAATAACAGAGCTTTGCACTCGAGAAGTTCGAGATACCCGTGCTTTCGTTGGATCAGCGGGTTGATTGAAAACCGCGGCCGCCATCTGCGACCGTCCCGCATCCCGCGTTGCGAACACAGCGCCGATCACCGTGGGCGATTACCGTGTAGGAGCACCAAAGCTCGGACAGACGGCGGCAGAGTGCGGCTAGCGCTGAAGCAGCGATATTTATCCATGCAAGTTCGCGATCTGCGCTGCGAGCGAAGTGACTTCCTGCGCGAGCGAACTGATTTGCTTTGCGAGAGCGTCGATGGTCGGACTGTCGATTTCGCCAGCGGTGAGTTTGCCAGAAACCGAGGTATTTGTAGCCTGCAACGTGAGCTGCGGAACTGGGCCACCCGCGAAGCCAGTCAGCAGCATTTCCGTGGCGCTGGTGCTGCCGTCGGCGCTATAAGCTTCCAACCATACCCGATTGTCGTTGGGATTGTTGGCAATGCGAAGCTGGCCGCCGCCATTACCTGTAAGGCTCAGCCACATATTGGGAGACTGTACGCGGAAGGTGTCGGCGAACAGTGAAATCTCTGGAGGTTGATTTGCGGTTCCAATTCCAACGTTTCCGCTGGGATCGATGCTGAGGCGTTCCTGACCTGCGGTTTCTATGACGAGTGCGTTATCGTCGGTAGTTCCGAGCACACCCTGAGGTGGATTTCCTAAAGCGTTGCCGACAATCGACCATGTACCCATGATGATTTCTCCTTTTGCCGTGTGCCGGCCGCAGTTGAAGGCTAAAGCGCGCCGGACCGAGTTAATAGTTACGCCAGCATTTCCCTGGCGAGTTGCTGCGCAATGGCCGCTTTTACCGGCTTCCGCGCATAGTGGCTTGAGGCCACGAGCAGATAAGTTGCAAGTAGAGAAACCTGCGCGACGACTTGCGTCAATTCGTTTCCTGAGCAATAAGAGTGTTCGCCGAAAAGGGACAGGTAAAAGTCGTGGTAGCGGACGCGGTCTTGCTGCTCGTCAAACCTTTTGCCGTCACTTTGAAAGTCTGCAGCGGCTGAGGCGTGCCAAGGGGCTCCTCTATGGGACAGAATCCTCCGGTGGAGTTTCCTGAAAATGTCGTACTAAAAGAGCCCACGAGAGGATCCGTCATCACCGGCGGCAACGCATACGGGTTACCAGCTCCTTCACCACTAACTATCCAATTGACCGTTACCTCTACTTGTTCACTCTTTCCGAAATTGGAACCAGTAATGGCCAGTGTGTAGACTCCGACATTCGTAGCGTCGGTTACGAAAGCAGATATGGAAGCCTCCGACGTCGGAGGAGTAGTGTTCCCCGAAACCGGAACGCTAATCGCGTTTGAAGGCGCAGAGCCTGCGGCATTGACGGCCGCGACGATGATGGAGTATGTGTATCCGTTCTTAGCAACGATTTGATATGTCGTCGTATTGGCAGCGACGGTTGCCTTATAAGCAAGACCTCCGTCAGCTGTAGCCGTGACAGTGAAGCCAGTTTCGTCCGTCGAATTATCGGTCCAGCCGATGTTGATCAAGCTCTGAGCAGCGTCGCCCTGATCAATCTCAACACTGACGAGATGAAGATTGGTGGGAGCAACGGGAACAGCGTTAATCATCGATGCCGTATAGACTCCGCCTTCGGCGCCAGCGACAAATAGCGCGAGTAGGTCAGGTTGCAGGGCCACTGCGGTGATTAACGATCCTGATTTCGCACTGCTTCCCGGGACAGCTGTCCAAGGTGCCCAGGACGTCGGATTCGATGTCATATAGATCTGGCCGTCAGTTTTCGTGACAAACAGTTCCAACTGACTGCCTTCACTAAGGGGTAGGTAGACTGCGGTCACAGGTGTTTTTGGAGCGGCCTGACCTTCGGCGATCCAGTTCCAATCGCCCCAGCCATGAACATTACCCGCGATCCAGTAGGTATAGCCGTTGGGATCGGTGGTAAACAGGGCGTATTCGCCGGCAGCCCCGGCGAGAGGAATAGCGGTAATGAGTTGACCGGGTGCCGTGCTACCCTGAGCCACACTCGACCAGGCTGTCCAGCCACTCTGAGCGCTGCCCGAGGTAGTCAGTACTTCTCCACTCGGACTGGCGATAAATAAGATGTATTGGGCTGGCGATGCTGCGAGTGGAAGTGCGGTAACCGGCGAGCCGGGCGCAGCCTGGCCTTGAGCGACCCAGGTCCAGTCTCCCCAGCCAATCTGCGCATTCCCGGTTGCGGTATAGATGTAACCATTGGGATCAGCAATAAAAAGAGCGTATTGTCCGAGGCTCGTGGCAACCGGAACGGCGGTGATGAGCTGACGGGGGGAGGTGCTGCCCTCTGCCACATTCGCCCAGGGTGCCCAGCCCTTTTGGGCGCTACCCGAGGTCGTCATGACTTCTCCAGCAGGGCTTGCAATGAAAAGAACAAATTCTCCCGGCGCTGTAGTAAGTGGGAGTGCGGTAATCTGCGAGCCGGGCGCAGCGTGGCCTTGAGCGACCCAGCTCCAGTCCCCCCATCCGACCTGGTTGTTTCCTGAAGCTGTGTAGATGTACCCGCCGGGATCGGCAATGAACAGGGCAAACTGTCCAGGGGCGTTTGAAATCGGGATCGCGGTAATTGGAGTACCAGCCAAGGTGTTACCTTGCGCCGGGCTGGACCAAGCTGACCAGTTTAGACTCATGAAATATTTCCTCCCATTGCTCTCATTCTTTAATGCGTAAAGCGGAAAAAACCTATCATTCAGGTCTATCGTTTTCTGGCTTCAACAAGCCACGACGGAGACAAATCTCTGAACTTTCAGCGAGGATTGTGTGAGAGGTTGCGCCATCCTTCACCGCCCACGCTTTGTGGCCGTGATCTGGTACCAGCCGATGTCGCTAGCGAGCCCATATGCTAGCTTGTAGTTCGGATCACCCCACTTAAGCTGCTGCGCGTGCGAGGTTGGTACATTCGTCAGGATCAGCACGCATCCCAGAATCCAAAAAGCTTTCATGTCGTCCACCCTTTCCATTGGCCTGCTCGGAGCAGCGCGGGTCGACCCAGTCTGTCCGCCTTAAGCCGTTCCGGACTTGTGGTTAACCTGAAGCATCGAACCAGACCGAATCTCGTCTAACCTCTGAACGATTCGATCGGCACCTCATTAGCAATTTCACCTTTGTCAGGTGCGCTTCTACTGTCTACCTGCGTCCAATGGGAACGGTTTTGTCTCACGAGGCTAAGTTTTTTTGAACGAATTTGCGTACCAAGAGAAAAATGTATTTGAGTTGGTCCCTTAGCAAAGGCCGATCCAAATGCCTTGCAGGTTCGCGGTTTGTTCTGTCGATCGTTGCTGGGGACACAAGCACGCTGTCGATAAGGAGCATTCTTCGGGATGTACGCACCATACAGCCAGTTGTATCCTAGGCGTCCATATGCCCTTGTATCCGAATCTCAGGCTGCGTATTGAGAGCATGTTTGCGCCGGACCTCGCCCATGGAATAACCGCGTCGGAGTTGGATCTAGCTATCATCACAGAGCCTAGTGATAGTCCCCACCTCACTCGGGTACAAGTAGCCACTCATCCACTGTGTGTGATCATGCCTTCCGATCATCCAACTGCTGCTAAGCAGTCGGTTTCAATGGCTGACTTTGGAGGCATTGGCTGGATGGTATTTGCGCGTAAGGCTCACCCTGTCATTTACGACCGTCTGATGGATGAGGCTCGTCTGGCGAACGCCGAACCCTTTGAAGTTCATCACTACTTGAGTTCAGAAGAGGCAGTCCGGCTCGTCGGCGAAAATTTCGGAGTGGCCTTCGTTTCGAAAGGAATCGCGGAGCAATTCAGAGGTCAAGGCATAGCTGTACGGCCACTGTCCAACCCATCATTACAAGTCTCTTCCTATCTCGTCCTTCACTCTGACCAATCTTCGCGGCTCGTGAATGAGTTCGGACGAGCTTTCCTAAAGAAAGTCCTTCCCAACAACAAACCCGAAGCGCTTTCCGGCCAATTGCTGCTTCGTTTGTAATGTAATTTTCAGAGTGCCGCTCCTCGGTTTGAGCGTTTGAGCTGACATCTCAGTTATCGATCTCGGTAATCGCTTCTTGATTTCGTTCGCCGTGAAAAAATCGCCATGAAAAAACTCTTACTAGCGGGCTTTTCTTAAGCTATTCAAAGGGAGCTTCCATGAAGGGCGTTCAACTTCCCGATGAGTCGGGCGCCGATTCAACGTCTTGAAAGACCCAGCCCTTGAGGTGTACACATAAATATGAGATTCTTACACATCGAGGTGCATTATGCGGACGAATATCGAAATCGATGATCAATTGGTGAGCAAGGCCATGCGTAGCAGCGGCGCGCGCACCAAGAAGGCCGTCGTGGAAGCTGGTCTGCGTTTGCTGGTCAAAACACATTCGCAGACAGCAATTCGCCGGCTTCGCGGCAAAGTGCAATGGCAGGGCGACCTGAACGAGTCTCGTCTGGGTCGCTCACAGGAGTAGGTTCTCGAGATGACCATTGTAGATACGACTGTCTGGATCGATTACCTCGGAGGAATCACGAATCCACACACGGATTGGCTCGAACGAGAGCTGAATCAACAGCGCCTCGGTTTGACCGATCTAATCTTGTGCGAGATTTTGCAAGGAATCCATGTAGACTCAACCTTCACCCACGTCAGGCGTGACCTATCTAACTTCGAACTGTTCAGCATGGGAGGCGAAGCACTGGCGGTAGCCTCGGCTCAGAACTATCGTTCTCTTCGATCACACGGCCATACAGTCCGCAAAACTATCGACTGCCTGATCGCCACTTTCTGTCTGACCGAGGGGCATTCCCTCCTCCATCGCGACCACGACTTCGACCCGTTTGAGAAACATCTCGGCCTAAGAGTTGTTCACCCCTAAGGCTCAGCCGTTCAATGCGCTATCCACCTGCAGTCTGCAAAAAGGGAGAGCCAGGTGAAACCGAAGAGTTCCCTACTTTCCCAATAATCTGTGTACGATACGCGTACGATAACTCCGGCATTGTGGCACTTTTAGCACTTCATTCCCTATGTAGAGTCTGTAAGTTACAGAATCCATGAGGCGTGGAAAAGTTCGACTCCCGCCGCCTCCACCAACTGATTTACTTTCAACTATTTACTAGGAATTATAGTTGTAAAGAAATGGCGTCACTACGTCCCAGATCTTAACAAATGCGTGCGGCTACATCTTCGTGAATTCCGCAATCACGGAGAGTGTTGGTTTCCTCACGCGAGTGTCCTTCCACTGGAGCCTCTCCCCTATTGTGGCTAACGAGAAGCCAGGTGTCCGATATGCCGACTTTGCCGAGAGGTGACGTGAAGAGCGTTTCAGGCTTTTTATAACCTGCGAATGGATTCTTTCTGTCCACTCTTCGACTGAAGGACGGTTCTCTCCTTTCCTATAGAGTTTTTCCGTGTGCAGCGTGACCGGATTAATATAGCGCGAAAAAGCTCTAGGCTTCCGGCGATCCTGAAAGTAGCGCTTGAGAGGAGATCTAAAGCTTGCTGCCCGAATACGAGAAACGCTCCCAGTCAGTGCGGGTTCTCCTGCCTACTACAAACCTCGAAGTGGTTGAGGACGGTGAGGCATCCGATGAGGTTTTGGCCCTCTATAACGACTTTCGATCTCGTTTGGGCGGGGCAGAAATTCCAGGCATCCTGAATGCTTCGCGACCCATCCTCCCTTACTGTGGCCCATGATGGACTTGGCCGAAGTTCTGCTTCTTCGGGATGGCCATTTATCCCGGCTCACAAGGAGATGATCGCGACCCTCGTCTCGGTGCAGAATGTATGCCCCTACTGCGCCGATAGTCACGGATACCACCTCCGCATGAATGGCAGCTCCCGCGAGATACTATGCGCGGTCCAAACGAACAACCTTCTTTTTCCATCGCTGACTGAGCCAGAACAGGCTTTGCTCGGTTTTGCGCAGAAGCTAAACCGCAGTTCGCACGAGATCGGCCGCGCGGACTCAGAAATGCTCGGGGCGCATCGGCTGGAGCAAGCTGCAGATCGCTGAGGCCGTCCACGTTGCCGCGCTCTTTGCAACATTCACCGTGTTGCCAATGCGTTCGGACTCCAGCCACAGGGGCTGCTGAGCCTTGCGAAAGCGAGACGGAGACCGACCGTGGTGAGAGCCCAAAGACGCAAGAGGGTGATCAATGACTCGGGCTCGAAGTACTAATTCGTTTTCCATCGACGTTCGCATTCATCGGGGCTCACGCATTGGTCACATAGGGATCCCGCGACACTTCACAATCGCCGAAGGATGGAGCTTGATTTCATCGTTAGATTGATTTCATCCTTTGCGGCTTCGTTCAGCCGCTGCGAGCTGCACTTGGCGCTGGCAATCTGCAAGTTGAGATTGATCGTCATATTCGTTCCCACATCTAACGCGACATCCTTCGCTACACCCAGGGCAAATCCGGCGCTCTCCACTTGGAGATCGTAAGTCCCCGCTGGCAACGAGGGAACCGTATAGCTCGACCGTTAATGGTGCTGTTGGGAAGTTGCCCGAAGATAAATGTGCCGCTAATCATCCATAAGAGTAGAGGAAGGGTCTTGCGCATTTACCGGCTCCGATTGCTTCTCAATCTAGGTTTTGTATATCTATTGACTTGGAGCCTTCAGAGATCGCGATGGAAAGCAATAGCACTTGCTCTATCCATCGAGGCGATCCGGATTCGTAATCGGATTTTCCATCGCGCAGTTGTCTTACATCAAAAGGTCTAGCTGAGAATCCACCCTTAGTTGGCGCTAAAACCCAAATACCATCGGTGGCATCGGTTCTGACCGCAGCTCTATCGATTAAGCAGTCTGCATCGCCGTCAGACTAATTTCTCAACCTTTTGGTCGATACCGAATCGTGCTCGGCAACCATATACTTCATTCAATCCAGAGTCGTTCTCTGAGGGAACGAGTGATCAATCAAGCCAATCCGAGACGCCCGAAACGCGGGAGCTACCAACCGAAGCCTGAGACTCTCGCGCTGCTCAAGGTCTCTGGCAATCCGATCAACGGCGTCGGAGAGACCACTCCGCGTAAACCCTCTCCGTTTTTCTGGCACCCGCCCGACAAAAATCCCTGGGGCGGATTGCAGATCGTGGCACGCGAGAACTCGCGTAAAAGCCCGGGTTCAGTCGAAGCGTTTCAGGCGGCCTATAGCTATCCCGAACTGATACCTGTTGCCGAGGTTCGCAATCAGGCACCAGCGGAATGGCTCTCCGCCGAGCTCAAACAATTCGCTCTCGCACATGAGTCCGACGACGTGGGGATCGCAGCAATGGACTCGCTCTATGTTTTCGAGGGGTAACACGATCAAAGCCTCGTGCGAAATCTGTATTGCAGAATGCCCCTGGACGCGTCCGAATGTGCGCCCGAAGCTACTCGCCACAATGGAGCGCCGCCTGAGTCAATAGCCTCGCCATCAGAAAGCATCCGCAACGTGAAAATCCGCGTTGATTTTTTCGGCCCGGATCGTAGAGCAATAACCGAATGAAAGACCGGCATAAGAGATGAGCAAAGTTATCGATTCTCAAGCAGCAAGTGAAAGCTCCATCCGCTATGCAGGGTGGGGTGTCGCGGCTGCAGCCTTCATTGGTGTGATGGTGAGCTTCGCTCCCATCGTTCCCTACACCTTTAGTCTGTTTCTCAATCCGCTCCACGCGGCGTTTGGCTGGAAGCGGGAAGCAATCGGCGGCACCTTTGCGCTCGCGGCAATCACCGTTGCTCTGGTTTCTCCTGGTATCGGCGTCCTGCTAGACCGTTTTGCGCCTCGCCGCATCATCCTGCCGGCAATCCTGATCTTTGCATGTGCGCTTGCTTCGCTTAGCCGGCTCGGGCCGCACATCGGGCAGTTCTATCTCACGTTTTTCGTGTTGGGGCTGGTAGCCAACGGGACTGCACAGTTTGCATATACCCGAACTGTACTCACGTGGTTTCACAAACACCGCGGCTTCGCGCTCGCCTTGATCCTGACTGGCAGCGGAGTGGGCTCAGTTCTCATCCCTCCCATCACGCAATGGGTAATTCAGCATCATGGATGGCGTAGCGCCTACCTCATGCTGGGCGGTATCGCGCTGCTGGGTTTCCCTCTTACTGCGTTCCTGGTGCGCAATCGGCCTGACACCTTCGCTGTGCACGCGGATCATTCGTCAGATCCCTCGGCGAGTGTTGCGGGCGCTTTGCGCAGCGCGGCTTTTTGGATACTTGCCGGCATCATCATGCTTTCCGCCTTCAGCGAGAATGGCCTAGTCACAAATCTGGCGGCCATCCTTACCGAACACAAAGTGAGTGCGGAGAGTGCCGCACTCGCGCTTTCCGTGCGCGGCGGCGCTGGCATTATCGGCAGGTTATGCGTCGGTTTTCTGATCGATCGCTTTTCACCGCAACGAATTCAGACGTTCATCTTGCTGCTCTCAGCAATGGGCACCCTCATCCTCGCATTTGCAGGTTCATCGGCTGTTGCGCTGATCGGTGCCGCTCTGCTCGGCATAGGTCTTGGTAGTGAGGCCGATGTCGCTCCATATTTGCTCGCACGCTATTTCGGGCGGCAGCATTTCTCAGTCTTGTACGGATTGACCTGGACCGCATACGCGATCGGCGGGGCGACAGGCCCTATGGTGATCGGACACCTGTACGACCGCGCCGGCTTCTATCAGCCGCGCTTCATCGTTTATCTGGCATGTGTGGCGTTCGCGGCGGCCGTGTTGAGTCTCTTCCTGCGACGAGGCCACGCAGAAAAGATGGCAGGCAAGCTGACCAAGGCGACGGCTGTTGCAATGGATAGCTGAGCGGCGGGTGGCAACACACAAGTCGACGGCACCATATCTTCATTATTTGACGTGATAAACCATTGGCTGCGAACCCATTTCAGCATTGATGGTTACGTTGCCCCCGATCGTATGGAGCTTCTTTTCCCACGGCACATACCCGTTCTTGGTCACCCGTAGGCTGTAATCGCCAGGAGGTAACTCGACCTGAGAAGGCGTGCTGCCCACGAAATTTCCGTCAACTTCAATGTCCGCACCATCAGGCTCAGATGTTATCTGCACGACTGAGCTTTTCTGCGCCGGTACTGCCGCAGCGACTGCAGCGGGTACCACACTTGCCGATGCCACACTGGCTGGTGTTGCCGCGACTACTGCAACAGGTACTACGCTTGCTGATGCCACGTTCGTTGGCGTTGCGCCGACCACTGGCACGGGTACCGCACTTGCTGACGGCACCTTTGCCGGTATTGCCGCAACGTCTGCAACAGGTACTACGCTCGCTGATGCCACGTTCGTTGGCGTTGCCCCGAACACTGGCACGGGTACCGCACTTGCTGATGGCACCTTTACCGGTATTGCCGCAACGTCTGCAACAGGTACTACGCTCGCTGATCCCGTTTTCGTTGGCGTTACCGGGACGACTGGAATGGGTACCGAACTTGTTGATGCTACCTTTGCTAGTGATGCTGAAACGTCTGCAACAGGTGCCACACTTGTTGATCCCCCCTTTGTTGGTGTTACCGCAACGTCTGCAATGGGTACCATGCTTGCCAATGCCATGCCTGCTGGCTGCGACTCAGTAGCGTTCAGATTACAGGTCTTACACACACCGTCCTGATATGCGCGGTAGCGTGTAGCGAAGTAGATCACGACTGATCTCTTTAGATCGTTTGTGACCCTTTCACTCAATGCGACAACATAGGAATTAGTCATCCATCCTGCTAGGTGGAGAGAGCCCTCCTGAGCCTGCTTGGTAGGACTCCCAAGCTGCTGAGTCGCATTCGCCATGACGTCATCCCACTTCTGGGGAAGGACGAGCACCAAGGCTTCTAGCCCTCCGTCCCTGAACGCGGCCTGACCCAAAAATCCGTTGTTTATTTCTCCTGTCGCGTTGCCGTTCTTATCAAGGTGGAGATCGCTCGCACAATCGATCGAATAATCGCCATCCTGCACTGAATACTTCGGTACTAGAATGCCTTGTTCAATCTGACCCTCATTCACTGAGTCGAAGAGTCCTGTCACGATGACAGCGGGTATCGTGTGTATACCGCCCCATGTTGTGGACTGTCTGCATGTCGTCATTCTGTACTCAGGCTGGTTCACCGCAGATGCTGCGAATGACTCAAATGATTCACCCAACACGTGCCCCAAAAATTCGGGGCCTGCACTATTGGCTTCGGGTATCGACACCACTGAACTGCCCGCAGATGATGCAGTCGGACCAGTTGCCGGTTGAGAGAACAAGGGACAATTCAGCGCCACCAAACCTGCAAGCGTAAGGGCAGTAAGCGGACGAATCATTTGCAGTCCTTCGAGAAGAAAATTTGAAAAGTAGTGACGATATTGCAATTCGCAGACCAACTGACGTGGCCGATAACCTACTGAAAAAAAGGCGAGTCTGAGCTAGAAGCGTATATCGGCGCCTACACCTTGCGTATCTGGCTGTATACGCCTGTTCACACCAGTTCTCGATGTTGGAGAGGCCGCCTTGAAATGTGCCCGTATAAAAGCGCACTCTCTAGTAAGCCATAAAGCGTTCATTTTGTTTTATTTATGGCGAGGACGACAGGCTCGAACCCACAGCGCCTTCCGTGACGTTGCGGCAGCGCGAGTAGATATCGACGAACGATTCAACGGCGGCAGGCAGAATACCGACCTTGTGGCGAATGCTACTCGAGCGTGCTGCTAAATTGTCTCTGGCGGGATTCACCCTATGAAGGCACACCCACAAAAGGCGAGCGAGTTTAACCATGCCGCAGTAGTCACCGGCGGGGCACAGGGAATTGGACGGCGGACCGCAGAGCTGCTCGCCAAGAGGGGTTACAGGCTGGCGATCGTCGACCTGCGGCATCCGGGCGACACGGTAGAGTCGATTGAAAGGGCTGGTGGGGAAGCGCTGGGCTTCGCCGGTGATATAACCGACGAATCTGTGATCAGGCACTTTGCTGGACAAGTCTTCAAGCGTTACGGTGGTTCGGAGATACTTGTAAACAATGCCGGAGTAAGCTTCATCTCACCAGCCGAGCAGACAGTCACCAGCGACTATCGTCGCGTGTTGGAGGTGAATCTTGTCGCACCTTTTGTGCTGGCGAAAACGTTCGGCGAAAAGATGCTTGAGGCTGGGAGTGGCTCCATCATCAACGTCGCATCAATTGCGGGCCTCGTTGGCATCGCGGATCGAGTTGCCTACAACGCATCAAAACATGGATTGATCGGCCTTACCCGCACACTTGCCGCCGAATGGGGAGGTCGGGGAGTGCGTGTTAACGCCGTTTGCCCTGGCTGGGTAAAGACGACAATGGATGACGCCGATCAGGCCCGAGGAACTTACAGCGACGCGGACATCATTAGGCGCGTTCCGATGGCCCGCTTCGCCACGTCAGACGACATTGCACGAGCAATCGCCTTTCTTGCAGACAGCCGTGAAAGTGGATTTATCAACGGTCACTGTCTCACCATCGACGGAGGCTGGACAGCCGACGGTAGCTGGGAGTCGTTGCGACTCGACAAGCGCTAGTTTCAGGTCTATTCAAACGGAAACGAGCGCGCCGCGTTAACTCAGCTGTCTTGCAAATCGGACACGTCACCAAATAGCTCATGAGATTGTTGCCGTAGCTGCGTACGCGAGAGTGAAGCTGATCTGCTCTCGGCCAGCCTTAGTGGGTTTCTTTCGCAGGCCGGCCTTCGATTCGAGATTTCCGATTTACTTTGGAGAGGCGTTCGAGCATAAATCGTATCGGCCTGACGGCGTAGTACAGGAAATAAAGCGACTGCGGCAGCCGCACCTCCTGCCATTCCGGCTCCGAAGGAACAAATACGCGCTCGAATACGAGTTGCACGCGATGGCGCCAGCCTTTCGCGAAGGCCAGATGATAGCGCAGAGCCTCGCGATAGCCAAGATCGCCTTCGCGAAACAGGAGGGCCGATGCTGCATCGGCGAGCGCCTGCGCCTCTGCATCTTCGCAATAGTTCCGAATCGGCGATGACAGCTCCAGCCCCAATACCTGCTGTGCCAGAAGCACGCTGTGCTTCAGCACCAAGTCACAATTCGCGGCCTCCGCGTGGTGAATGCATAACTCCCAGTCCAGCTTTTGCGCCGTCTGCACATAACAGGCGACATCGCAGAGCTCTCGCAAGTTAAGCCAGCAGTGCTTGGTTCCGTGGACGCAAAGATAGAGCAGTAGGTATTCCGGCGAGAGCGACAGAAATGAGATCTCCTCGCGGTGTTCAACTTGCGCGGATTTGAAAAGCTGATCAACCGGCAATTGAAACGAGAACATTTCGTGCAGCGCGCCCCAGTGCAGGTCAATCAGGGTGCCCCGGCCGTCGTTGACAAAGTCTAGTTGGCGATTTCTGGAGCGAAGCAACGCCGCATCAGTATCGCCAGACAAGGGAAAACGGAGCTGGTAACCCTCACGCACCAAGATATCGCGTGCCATCAACACGTCATCGGGCCGGATCAGCAGATCTAGGTCAGCGAACTCTCTCAGGGCGATATTGCGATAGGCCAGTAAAGCAAGGGCCGGACCTTTTAATGAAATTGTGGAAACGCCTGCCGCCTCGAAGGCCAGCAGGATCCGGCGCCACTCTTGTAACCAGACCATGTTCATATGGGCGGTATGGAGTAATCGTTGTTGAAACCGTTCACGGATCTCTCGTGGGACTAAATCCCCGCTACATTGCTTAAGAGCACAGGCGACGATGGGCATCATCGAGTGATCATCCGCTCTGTGCTCGACTGCTGCCCAATCGACGGGGTGCACAAGGGCGGCCTGCGGAAAGCCATCATCTCCGCCGGACAGGAACCTTCGGACAACCTCCACCACGATATTTATCTCGCGGCAAGCGACCCCATGCCGAACGCAGCTCAAGGTCTGCATGGCCGGGCTTGACTGTACTATTTGGCAGAGGGGACTCAATGTGCGCGATGAGCTTCGCTCTTCCACCGACCCTCTCCCCTTCCCGCCGCCGCTAACGCCACGATGACGACTGTTCCGACGGACGGCGCGATCGAGCCTAGTGGCATGATTGTCCACATTGTCCACAACGTATTGAGCACGACCGGCGCGTCGCAGATATACTTTGAATGAAATTGTACAGAACGGCATGGGCGTGCAAGCCTTGCAGTCGGCGTTGAGATGAGATCAAAATGCAACGAAGGCAACAATCTGCCACCACCAACCGAATCGGTTAGCCTTTGGCGGCTAGCTGATGCGCTCGCTCAATTGGAGGGAATGTCCCATGAAGCGGCCCAGTGATATCGCAATGAGTAATTTTTGTTTTGTGGCCAGGGCCCTTCTGGTGACGTGTGCGTTGACGCCCGCTCTCGCTCAGCAGAATCAGAATTCCCGTGGCGGTATCGTCGATGATTGGACGCACCGTCACGTCATCTTCTCCAACCCTGGTCCCTTGATGGATGCGCTCATGAATAGCAGGCGCGCGGAGTGGGAGCGCATCGTCACCGAGCCCCGCTACCGGATGCAGCAGATTAAGCGGAACAACGCGTGGGCCGGACAGACAGCAGCTCCCAGGTTTACCTTTCCGGAAGCATCGGAATCCGACCTGCCCATTTGGGATTCCGACTACGGAAAAGCGGACAGGAGGAGAAGAAAAAGAATACCTCGGCAGAAAAAGCTTCTCCACGCGGATTGGAGCGTGCCGCTCTCAGGGGGATCGGGTTTTGGCGTCGCCCCCGATATGTATCCCGCGAAATTCACATTTGCCCCTGTTGGCGATCCCGACTGCACCAACGACTTCGTGGTTTTTCCTATAAACAACAGTGGCAGCAGTACTCAGGCCAATATCCTGGCCGTCAATAATCTGTACAGCACCACCTGCACTGGTACTGTACCAACATCGCTGTTTGCTTATAACGTTGGCACCGGCACAATTCAGACTTCGCCGGTCCTTTCGCTCGATGGCACCAAGGTGGCGTTCGTCGAGAGTGTTCCAGGTGGGTCCATCTTTCACGTGCTCACAATGGACAAGAGTGGTAATTCAGGTTGCCCGAGTTCGACCCCCTGCAACGGAAATGCCTCGAGTAGCCCGGCGGTTCCGGGGGTAAACAACAGCGCCGTCGATGTCGCCATTACCATGAGCGGCGGCGTCATGGTTACGCGCTCGTCGCCCTTTGTCGACTATAGCGGCGACATTGCATACGTGGGGGACGACAATGGGGTTCTGCACAAATTCACCCCCGTGTTCACCGGCACCCCGGTTGAGGTGACGACCTCCCCGTGGCCGTTCGCCGTCGCCCCTGGCGCAATTCTCACCGGTCCGGTTTTCGACAGCGGGGCTAGCCAGAGCATTTTTGTTGGTGGCAGTGACGCTAATCTTTACTGCGTCACGTCTGCAGGCGTGGCCTGCGATACTCCGTCCATCACGGTGGGTTCCGGAGCTATTCTTGATGCACCCATCGTGGACAGCACGGAGGAAACAGTCTTTGCGACGTCCAACTCTGGTGCGAACGCGATTCTGACGCAGGCGACGGCTGGATTTGACATCCAAATCAACCTCCGTCTGGGGGGAAAAGGAACTGATCTTTACAACGGGGCCTTCGACAACGCCTACTTCACCAGCGTAGGTACCGGACACATGTACTTCTGTGGGAATCTTTCGACCGCGGCTACGCCGGAGCTGTACCAGATCGCCTTCAGCAGTAGCGGCTTATTTAGCCCGCCGGCTACTGCCGTCTTCCAACTAGTACAGAGCGGCAGCACCGGTACTGGCGTTGACTGCACGCCGCTCACTGAGGCCTTCAACAGCAGCCAGGGCAAAGACTACCTCTTTTTAGGCGTGAAGAACCACGGATTCTCGTCGGGTACCCCAAATTGCGCTAACCTGACGTGTGTCATGAGTTTCTCCCTTCCAACGGCCTCTCCATTCACTTTTCCAACTGCCGCTAACTCGACTTTGACGACTACTCTGGGAACCAATGGAACCAGCGGAATAATCCTCGACAACGTCTCGGGCGCAACCGGGGCATCCCAGATATACTTTGGGAACCTGCAGACCAATGCCGGCGTGCAAGTCTCGCAGTCGGCGCTACAATGAGGTCCAAATGAGTCAACCGGAACAGACAGATCGCCAAGCTGCTCGACCCGAGGCCCAGGGGACCGAGAAGAAGGCCTACCAGAAACCTGAGTTTCGCTTCGAGCCCATCTTCGAGACCCGTGCACTTGCCTGTGGCAAGATATCTTCTACCCAGTCGCAATGCGCCCATAATACGAAGACTTCTTGACTACCGCCATGAATGCCGCGTCACAGCAGCGCTCGATGTTGGGCAGTGAACTGGTGGCCGAGGTAGCCAGCAGCTTCGGCGAGGTTCGCCTCAAGGTCACCGGGGCCAGCATGATACCGGCAGTCTGGCCAGGCGATGTCATAACCGTGCGCCGCCGCGACATGTCCGCGCTGCAACCGGGACAGATCGTCTTGTCCAGACAGGAAGGCAAGCTGGTCGCTCATCGGATCACCCGCATTCGCGCCGACTTCCTGACTACCCGGGGAGACTCTTTGCGGTATGACGATCCGCCATTGAGGGAATCCGACATTGTGGGACAGGTGGTTTGTCTTCTTCGGAATGGCCGCCACGTGAATCCCAGGCAATCGTTCTGGCAGCGCGTCAGTTCGTACATTATGCTGCGCTCGGATTTCTGCAAGCGCATGGCGCTGCGTCTGGGTCGCCGCTTGCGGCGTCCTTCTAGCGAGGCGGTGTCATGGTCGAGCTAACGACGGCCGCCGGACAGGAAGTCATCATCGAAATCGGCGGTATGCCGATCCAGGTGCGCAGCGAAAGTCCGGAGTTCCTGCGCATGCTTGAGAAGCGCTATTCCGGTTTTCTCAGTCCGGAGACGCGTCCCATCTTTGAACTAGACGTCGACCTGGTAGCGCCCGGCAGGATTACTGAAGATGATGATATCGCGGTGCGTTTCGAGTCGGGACGGTGGCTCATCGAGCGCGGCGATCTGCGCGCCGAGTGGGATCCGATGTCGCGACACGGTCGGATAGTCCAGTCACCAAACCCATATTCGATCGATGCCGCCCTGCGCATCATTCACAGCCTAATCCTGGCGCGCGAGGGCGGACTGCTGGTGCATGCAGCCAGTGTCGTACGCAACAGCAGAGCTTTCCTGTTTGCAGGCGTTTCCGGGGCGGGAAAGACAACGATCTCGCGGCTGGCACCTGCGGACACGAAGCTGCTTACCGATGAAATCTCCTACCTCCGACACAGCGGGCATGGCTACGTCGCCTATGGCACGCCCTTCGCGGGGGAGCTGGCCAAGGTGGGAGAGAACGTCCATGCTCCTCTGGCGGCCCTGTATTTTCTGCGAAAAGGGCCTGAGAACGCCATCGAAACGGTGAGAGGCAGCGAGGCTGTCCGCATGTTGCTGGAAAACGTGCTGTTCTTTACCCACGACGCTGAGCTGGTGGGCTTGGTCTTTGAATCGGCTTGCGAATTGGTGCGGAATGTTCCTGTGTACCGGCTGACCTTTGTTCCGGATGAAAGTATTTGGGAGCAAATCAAATGAGTCCTGTTTACATCGCCAGAGCGACCCAGGTTGCCGCACGCTCCCTTGATGGCGAGATGATGATCATGTCGGCCAGGGATTCAACGTTGTTTACCCTTAACCCGGTAGGCACCGTCATCTGGCAGTCGGCAGACGGGGAAACGCCGCTCGCCGAGATCGTGGAGCGGAAGATATGCGCAGAATTTGAAGTTGATCCGATCGAAGCCATGAAAGACGCCGAGAGCTTTGTGAACGATCTGGCCAGCCATGGCATCATGGTTGTTTCCAGCGGACCCATCAGTCCCGCGAAGCCAGCGCAGGGAGAGCCGCGATGAGCTTGATGCAGGAACTCGGACAGCGTGCGCTCGACCATGGCGTGCCTCTCAGCGTGCAGCTCGACGTTACCTACCGCTGTAACGAGCGCTGCGTTCATTGCTACCTGGACCACGATGATCACGGCGAGATGACCACCGCCGAGATCCGCAGCCTGCTCGATCAGTTGGCCGAAGCGGGCGTTTTCTTTCTTACGCTGAGCGGTGGCGAAGTTTTCATGCGCATGGACTTCTTCGACATTGTCGAGTATGCCCGCTCCTTGATGTTTTGCGTGAAAATCAAGACGAATGCGTTCATGATTCGCGAAAAAGAAGCGAAGCGCCTGCACGACCTGGCTGTGCAGGACGTGCAGGTTAGCATTTACTCTCATCGGCCGGAGGTGCATGATGCCATCACGCTGCTTCCGGGTTCGCTGCAACGGTCCATCTGCCGGAATACGACTACTAAGATCCCACGGGGTAAAGGTTGTCATCGCGAATGTTTTGATGATGAAGAACCTGAGCGACTATGCCGGGGTGAAAGAACTCGCGGAGGAAATGGGGGCGGAGTACACCATCGACCCAACGATCACACCGATGATGGATGGAGACCGCTCCGTCCTCCGATTGGGCCTGGGTGTGCCTCAACTGCAAGATGTATTTCGCACTTCAGATCTGGTTGGCGACGTCGACGAGTTCTGCGCCCCGCCGCCTACGGTGAACGATGACGTATTAAAGGAATTTCCATGCAGCGCGGGTCACACCGCGTGTTACATTTCGCCCTATGGTGACCTGTTTCCCTGCGTGCAGTTTCCTTTGCCGAGTGGCAATGTGCGACTCCAGAAATTCATCGCCATCTGGCGCGATTCTGAGCAGCTCAACGAGGTGCGCTCTATCACTGCGCGCGATCTCCCCGTTTGCTCGGGATGCGGTCACGTTGGTACTTGTACGCGTTGCCCTGGGCTGGCCTACCTGGAAGGCAACATGCGTGGCCCGTCTACTCAGGACTGCGAAAAGTCCTTCGCCCGGACCGGAATACCCTCCGCCAACATGCATCTCAAGAAAGCCTACCCAACGCCCGGTGATTTGGTTCAGATAGCGTAAATTCTGGAGGCCCACATGACTGAACAGGTCAATGAAGCGACCTGGGACCCCGCATGGGAGCAGATTTTTCAGAGCAGGGAGTGGGGAAAGTACCCGCCCGAGCATGTGATTCGCTTTGTCGCGCGCAACTTTTACCGCGTGACCGATCGCAGCAGGATTCAGCTGCTGGAAATTGGTTGCGGACCAGGTGCTAACGTCTGGTTCATGGCTCGCGAGGGTTTCACAGTGTCGGGCATCGATGGCTCGTCGACAGCCATTCAAAAGGCCCGCCAGCGGTTGACTGTCGAAGGGGTCGCAGCTGATCTGCGGGTTGGCGATTTCGCGCAGCTACCCTGGCCAGATGACAGTTTCGAGGGGGTGGTAGAAAACGTCAGTCTTTATACGAATCCCTGGACCAGCATTCAGCGTGCGCTAGGCGAAGTGCGCCGCGTGCTGAAGCCTGGCGCACCGTTTCTTTCCTCTTTCTTCACCGACCGAACATGGGGCTATGGCCAGGGCGAAATGGTTGAGCCCGATGGATTCGCAAATATCCGTGAAGGTCCGCTTGCGAGCGCAGGCTTCTGCCTCTTTCTCAAACGCGCCAGAGTGCCAGACCTCTTCCGCGACTTCTCCGATGTCAATGTCGAATACATCTCCTGGACCTTGGACGGAGAGCAGCATCTGGTCGAACAATTTGTGATTACATGCCGCAAACCCGAGGCCAGCAACAACTCATCATTATCATGAAAGAATACGCTTAGCTGCCCGCCAGCCGATGATCGCAAGCACCCGCACCTAGACACTTTAGACGAATTTCGCAATAATGTCCCCCATGGGACTGACCAATCGAGACAGCATTTCTATCCAGGAGTTGCAATCTCGCGACAGTTTGCTGAAGTTACTTAAACACTGTCCCATCCCCGAGGACGAGTTGATTCGAAATCTCGGATTGTTTATCAAACGGCAAGATATTTCCGCAATCATTTTCAAGAATGAACTTTACAAACAAATCCTCAGTGTTCCCGGAATAGTGATCGAATTCGGAGTCCGGTGGGGGCAGAGCCTTGCGCTGTTTGAATCGTTCAGAGGAATGTATGAGCCCTATAACCATTACCGTAAGATTGTGGGATTTGATACATTCTCGGGCTTTCCCGGCATACACGAGAAGGATGGTCGTTCTGAGGTAGCTACTCCAGGCGGATATTCGGTTACTGATCGATATGAAGAATATCTGAATGAAATTCTTCAATGCCATGAACAACAAAGTCCTATATCGCACATCAAGAAGTTCGAATTGGTCAAGGGAGATGCAAGAGTCTCAATTGATAAATATTTGAGCGAACATCCTGAAACTATCGTCGCCCTGGCGTACTTTGATTTTGACCTCTATGAACCGACACGAAAGTGTCTGGAAGCTATCGTTCCACACCTGACGAAGGGAAGCGTAATTGGATTTGATGAACTGAACAATAAGGACTTTCCTGGAGAGACTATAGCTCTTAAGGAAGTACTTGGACTGAGCAAGTACCGGCTTCAGAGATGCAGTTATATGTCTATTCCAAGTTTTTTGGTTGTTGAATAATTTATCCAGTAACCCTCCGATTAAGTCCAAAGATAGTGAGAGTTCTTTCAACAATTGACCCGCAATTCGTGAGATCGTCCGAGAATTGAGTATGCAAAAGGCCGCACTTGAGATGCTGGTTGCGGCGAACCCCGCGGATTCAGAGCGCTGGAACACGCTAGTTTCCGATTCTCCAATGCCCGATGTTTACTACTTGCCCGCATACGCCCGCGCGAGTTCGGAAATCGAGCATTCGGAGCCGGTGGCCATTGTTGCCGGCCAGGAGTCCTGCAGATTCCTTGCTCCGCTCCTCATTCGTCCCATGTCTTGTTTTGTAAACGGCTCCAGAATCGACTGGACCGATGCATGTTCTCCTTATGGATATGGTGGCCTCCTGCCGCTTTCAACGACCCAACCGCCCGATGCCCGTGATCTCGACCGCTTTCTTGGTGATCTTCATGACTGGTGTTCTGAGCGTGGTGTAGTTTGCTGCGTGCTTCGTTTGCACCCGCTCATGCGGCAGGAAGAATGGTTCACGCCGACGGAGCAGTGGGAGAAGCTTCTCAGGATACAGCTTCGGGGATCGACCACCGCAATCGACTTGGAGAACTGGGATGAAGTTCGGGACCGGCCCTGCGGCATGCGAAGAGACCGGCGTTCGGATCTGAATGTTGCACGTCGCATCTTGCGCGTGACCTGGACAGGCGGCGACGACTCTGATGTAGAGCCAACCCTCGATTGCTTCCGCACAATCTATGGCCAGGCAATGGAACGTCATCGCGCCGATCATTTCTTTAGGTTCGCGCCTTCTTATTTCTCCCGCCTGGCCTCACTGGGGAGTCGTCTTAGCGTCGCTTTTGCATGGCTGGACGACCAGCTTGCGGGCGCAAGCATCTTTCTCGCGGGAGGTGACTACACCCATTATCACCTCGCTGGTGCGAATGAGATCGGCATGAAACATGGGTCTGCCTCGCTGCTTGTTGTGGAGGGCGCAAAATGGGCAAGAAAGCTAGGTTGCAAACTTCTGCATCTGGGCGGCGGACTGACTCCCGGTGATTCTCTCGAAGATTTCAAATACAGTTTCGGCGGACAACCGTATCATTACGCTTATCTGACATACATCGCTGATCCGGCACGGTTCGAGCAACTCTGTCAGATGCCGAACGCTCCCTGGCCATACCGGGTGAATGAAAAAAACTCCTAACCACTGGACAGAAACAATTGAGATCCATCGGAATTGTTACTACATCGCGCGCCGACTATAGCGCCTATCGCCCACTTCTGAAGGCATTCCAGGCAGATCCCGACATTTCGCCAAAGTTATACGTCTCGGGAATGCACCTCTCGCCTGAATTCGGATTGACGGTTCGATTTGTTGAAAACGACGGCGTCGAAATCGCTGAACGCATCGAGATCCTGCTCTCCTCCGACACTCCGGAAGGAATTGCAAAGTCGATGGGCCTCGGCCTGATCGGATTTGGCCAGGCCTTCACTAAGTACCAGCCGGATATTCTCGTCGTGCATGGTGACCGGTATGAGATGCTCGCCGCAGCACTGGCTGCACTGCCCTTCAAAATTCCTGTCGCTCATCTGAGCGGGGGAGAACTCACTGAAGGTGCCATCGACGATGTGCTTCGGCACAGTATCACTAAGTTAAGTCATTTGCATTTTGCTGCTACGCAGGACTATGCGCGACGGATTATTCAACTTGGCGAGGAGCCCTGGCGTGTCACTGTTTCAGGTGAATCGAGCCTCGATAATCTGCGTACCATGAGAATGCTCTCACGAAGCGAGCTTGAGGCTCTCTACCAGGTGCAGCTTGACGGGCCATTTCTACTGGTAACATATCATCCAACTACTCTTGAATACGAGCAAACCGAGAGGCAGATCGACGAATTGTTGACGGCATTAGCAGAGACCAGACTATCGTTGATTTTTACGCTACCCAATGCTGATACCGGAAACCGGGTCATCCGGGAGAAACTGGAGCAATTTGTTGCTTCCAATCGTTCATCCATGCTAGCGGGCAATTTTGGCCAGCAAGCCTACTTCAGTATGATGAATCTGGCTATCGCAATGGTCGGCAACTCATCCAGCGGAATCGTTGAGGCAACTTCGTTTCAACTACCTGTCGTCAATGTAGGGACGCGTCAAGATGGCAGGATCCGTGCCCGAAATGTGATTGATGTTGGGTACAGCCGGGCAGAAATCTCCAAGGGGATACAACAGGCGATAGATCCTCAATTTCGTACTTCGCTCAGCGGTTTGACGAACCCGTACGGCAACGGTGAAGCCTCTTTTATCATCCTCGAACGCCTCAAGAGCGCCGCGCTCGGAGACTCTCTAATAAGAAAGAAGTTCTATACATTACCGTTTAACCAGGTATGAGATTTGGTGAAACCCGGCCTTGAGCGATGGGAGATCGGAAGTGAATTCCAGTGGATGGGTCTGCCGCAAGCGCCATTCGTTCCCTTGCCTGAGCCTGCAACCTGGTATCTGCTCGGTCGGCATGCTGTGGTCGACTTGCTAAGAAGTTTCCCCTCTATTGCGCGCCGCCTTTGGGTGCCTGGCTATTTCTGCCATGATGTGGCCGATTACTGGCGCGGTTTTTGCCCAATCGCGATATATGCGGATGATCCCCGTCGGCAAGAACCAGACTGGACAACACTGCAGCCATCAAAGAACGACATTGTGCTTGCCGTCAACTA
Organism: Terriglobales bacterium; assembly: GCA_963823845.1. Lineage (GTDB taxonomy): Bacteria > Acidobacteriota > Terriglobia > Terriglobales > Acidobacteriaceae > Alloacidobacterium. The sequence continues at coordinate 758,074 of CAWGND010000013.1, read as the reverse complement.
TTTTGGATTTCGTTCCGGTGAACCCTGGCAGCAATGGCGCAAGAGACAGGCCTGCATCTTGCTGGAAGACCACAGCCACGATCCCGTCTCCGTATGGGCACAGCACTCCCAGGCAGATTATGCCTTCAGTTCGCTCCGTAAAACAATGCCTGTTCCCGATGGCGCTATTCTGTGGTCTCCCCAGGGACATCCTCTACCGCAAACTACCGAAGAGGAATTTGCCGGAAGCGCGCTCAAACTCGCCGCTATGATCTGGAAGCGCGAGTATCTCGAAGGTAGAGCTAGTCCTGCAGTAAAGTCGATTTACCGTCAATGGCAACGGGCGGGTGAAGATGCTCTTGAGCGTTCCACGAAGGTCTTTTCAGCAACCCGATTCAGTAGACAGTATTTAGCAGCCGGTGTGCCGGTTCGATGGCGGCATCGACGGGAATTAAATGTCCGTCGCCTTCTTCGTCAATACCAGACTTCCTCGCGCATTCATCCTGTATTTGTTTCCTGGCCTCCCGGTAGCACTCCCAGCGGGGCTGTTTTTCGATTTGATTCGCCAACGTCACGCGATAGAACTCAGAAGCGCCTCGAAGCGGCTAGAATCTATTGCCCGATACATTGGCCTGCGCCTTCACATTGCGACCAAACCGTTCGCGAACTGGCTGCAACTATTTTGACGGTCCCCACTGATCATCGATATGGAAATGTCGACATGGATCGAATTGTGCGTGTGCTATTCGCCGATGCATGAATAGCACGAGCGCTGCGTTACCGCACTACAGATTGATTCATCGTGAGCGTTACGTGAACCACATGGGATGCGGTTTACATAGCGCTCCCGGGGGGCGACAAATCAGGGCTGATAAAGCATCTGGGCGCAATTAGGACTTGCAACGAAGCCGATCTGATTGCCTCATTCGAGACGGACAAGACTTTCTTGCGATTTTGCATGATCGATTCAAACATGCGCGTGCTTTTCCACCTGGCGGTCGAGCCCAACGCTCTGAAGCAAACAGAGTCAGGTTAGTCGGCGACGGCGGGCGGCTGGTTACGATCATGGTGAGCCCACCCTCCTCGTCAACGTGATAACGCGCGTAGCAAGTGCTCACTTGCGAACCACAATCGAGCTAAGCGGGCCGAGATGAATAGTTGAGCCCTTCGGACCCACCCGCAGGTAATTGCCTGTATTTACAGAACTCGCGTCGGCAATTAAACCGCGATAGACTCCAGGCGAAAAGGCTAGTCGGCCTTGAAGCGCGACGTCAGTAGCTGAGCCGCGGTTTACCGCTACTAAAACCAGATCGTCACCATCGGTGCGTTCGCCAGTGCGTTCCCCATCAATCCGTTCGTAAATAAGGACGTCATCCTTGGCGTAAAGCGCGATGTATGTGCCGCGCTGGATTGCAGGGCTGGCCTTGCGCAGACCCGCGAGCGCGCTGATCAGGCGAAATGCCGGAGTGCTCTCCTCCCAACTCTGCATTCCAGGCCGGTTCCACGGATCGTCGCTGCCGGAGTTCACGTATTGGGGGTAGTACGTCACGCCCGGCGCGTCGTACACGGCAAGATACTGTTCGTCGCCGTAGTAGATAATCGGTATGCCGCGGACGGTCATTAGTAGCACCGTGCCCAGGTCCATCCGTTGGCGGCGCTCTGTCTCGGTAGGCACACTCAGCACATAGAGGCGCGTCATCGTGCGGATTTCATCGTGGTTGTCGAGGAACGTCCCCATCCAGTCATCACGGCCCTTGAACGCAATCACCCGCTGGCGCAACAGTTTGTCCAGGTCGCCCGCATCCGCCTGCTCGGAGCTTACCTCGTAGGAACCACCGATAAAGCGATTCAGTTCAAACGAAAGCTGGAAATCGAGAATGTTTGTTTTGAAGTAGTTGTAGTGGTTGGCGAAAATCAGGGACTTCGGATACCCAACCCCGCCTCCGGAGAACTCCCCAACGATGTAAGGATCTGGGCGTCCCAGTTCTTGCAGGTGATCGATCATGGAGTGAGTGAAGCTGCTCACGAAATCTGGGAAGACAAACTTGATCGCGTCGAGCCGGAAATCGTCGACCCCATGATCGATCCAGGTTTCGCCGGCATTGGTCAGGTATTGCGCGGTCAGGGGGTTGTGCTGGTTCCAGCCGCTCAGATCGGCCAACGGACAGTGATGCAACTGCCACCATGTCCATTCCGTGTCTGGAATAGTCGCGGCTTGCTGGCATTGCGGTGTGTTCTCGTAGTGCTTGTAGAAGCGGCCACCATTAACATGATCGAAGTCGTCCTTAAAGCTGCGGACAAAGATGCTGCCGTCGCCGTTGTAAACACGGCCGTAGACGTGATTGTCATTCGGGTTTGAGTCGTTGAGAGTGATGTCCTGGATATACCGCATGCCACGGACATGGAGATCGCCGCTCAGGTCCTCAACATCAGCCCAATTGCCGAAATGTTGGTTTACCTGGTAATAGTTCTGGACCCAATAGCCGTGGTATCCCGTGCCATACCCTGTGCCGCCCTCGTACATGGGAACGTTCTCAGTGAGTGGCGTTACCCAGATGGCTGCGGCTCCCAGACGTTGAATGTAGTCCAGCTCTTCCTCTAGCCCTTTGAGATCACCGCCCCAGTATTTGCGGAATTCTTCGTCCGTGTTGCAGTTGCTCGTGAAGCAGTCGACGGAATTGGTTGCGTCAGGGAACAGCGGGTCGACATACGGATCGTAAGGCTGGTGCGGGTGAAACCGGTCGGTCAGAAGGAAATAGATGGTGCGCGAGCGATAGTCAGGCAGGTCTTGCGATGACAGAGGCATCGCGGCGATGAGCAAAAGGGCAAGGGAGCAAAGCTGCCTCATGATTTGTACCTCGGAGGTGCGGTGAAATATGCGATTCGGCCTCTGCCCATATTCCGAGAGTTGAACCTGGAGCAACAGTGATTGTGCGGACGAGGTGCCCAAGGGTTCGCGTCCTTCTTCTGGACGCTAATCCCGGGGCGGGCACGATCGAGCCCTCCTCAAGGCAACACCTTGATCGGCGGAGGGACGTACGTGTCGGCGTTCTCCGGTCCGTAGGCGCGAAGCAGAATATTGAATGGGCCTTTCGGGATTGGCAGCCAATTAGCACGGGGGACGCCCACCGGCTTCTTTACTGCCATCACGATGCTCACCGACCCATTCTCAGCCGTGTCCAGGTCTGGAGTGTAGCTGGCGACTGCGTACTTGTTCGCAGAGTTCGGTACGAGCTCGATCGAGAGAGGGAGGTATGCCGTCACCGACCAGAACCGCGTCACCAGAGGTTGCCGTCCCTGCTTGAACGTCAGGACGTAGTTATGTGCGCTGCCGTCGAGCGGGATGCCTTTGCCGTCAACAAACGCATGGTAATAAGAGGCCGCAGAAATATTGTTTCCGTACTGTATGTAGTCGGTGACGGAGGAGCGGTCGAGGTATTGCGATGGCTGGACCCAATCGGCAATATCGGTAAAGTGGACCCAGTTCGTGCCCTGCAATGTGGTGGTGAGATAGTTGTCGTCAATGTCCGTATGGGCCGCCTTCGTGGCGGCAGCCATTTGCGGCCAATTACTCGGATCGCTGAAAAAAGCATTGAAGTTGTCCGAAAGTGCCTGCTCATCCGGCGTGAGCGGCTGAGTGGTTGGGCTCAACACCGCTGTCTGAAGTGATTTGAGAAACAAGATAGGTTGGTTGGCGATGAGCGCTACCGCGAGACCCTTATAGGGAACAGCGAATACTACCTCGGGAAGGATCTCTGCCAGTCCGGCATTGGGACACGGCTGGTATTGCGATAGGGGAACGAGACAAAGGTTCCGACGGAAATTGTTTGCTTCCTTCCGCATGTCTTCATACACGTTCCCATTTTTTACGTACTTGTCGGCGCGGAAGATTATTGCGCCGTTGTTAACGCCAGGTTTGATTTGAATTGCTCCGTCGGGAAGCGTGCCACCGCTCCAGCTCGGTCCAGTGAGCGCGTACACCGCGCCAGGTCCTCCAGGTTGCGCGGCTGTTATTCCCGGCACAGCGTTTCCGTACTCGTCCAATAAAAGAACGGAATAGACGGTATTGGTCGAGGGGACGGTTACGATTACGGGCTGATCCTTGATAGAGAAGAACGCGCTGGCATAGAGCGTATCGACGTTGATAGCTACCACAGCGTGGTAGATGGGACTGATGCGGTCTGGCCCAACCAGCCGGTTCGTCTGCACAGTCTGAAGAAATGTAAACCAGCGCGGATAGAAAGTAACGACATAGTTGAATGCCGTGTCAAACGGATCAGCCGAATCATGGGAGGCATCTCTGGCTGTCGTTCCAGCGGCACTTGGTGTCTGGGAAAGAACCAGTTGCGACACGCACAGCAGAGACAGGAACAACGTAGTGAAAAGGCGGCGATTTCTCACAGTAATCTCCTTTGTGATCTGACTCTGGTTACGCCCACGAGGGTCAACTCTGGGCAGGACATGGCCGGTCCGACGAAGATAACCACACAAGCGCTCCACCGGAATTCTTCAGCTCCGTCGTCACAAAGACGAGTCCGGCGCCGTCGTTGTAGTCGCACCAGGCAATGGCGGCCTTGTACGGCGAAGTAGCTGAGGTCGTCCTTCCGCGCTCTTGACCTGCACGTGAACCCATTGCGACTTCGCTCGTTTTGCAGACGTCACTTCCCTAGTCGACACACACGTGTCGGCTCTGACGGAAGATAATCGCTCCTTCAGGGCAGATGACGAGCGAACCATCGCCCCGAACCAATCAAATGTTGAGGAGGGGGAGACCCCAACTACACCAAAATGGAAAAGACGGACAATGTACGTTCCGCTGGCGAGCGACAAGAAACTCTATCGCCAGCCCGATCCGACGTCAATAAGGGGAACTCCCAATTTTCTATAAGGCAACCCCCGATCGATAGTGCGCGCCGATCTGGTCGATCTGATGGCTCGCATTCTGGTGGCGGTATTTCAAGCGAAAGGAGGAAGGGTGGAGCTTTGCAGGGTCAAGACTACATGTCGCTTCCGATAAGCGCGCTTCGCGGCCCGATTCGCCTGAACGTAAACCAAGCCCGCAACAACTCGGGTCTAACCATTCACCCAAGCAAGAATTTTGATCCGCTGTTCAAACGAAGCATAGACGTGGTATGGTTCACCGCATTCGTAAGACGAGATATTTGCGTGCGTTGCGTATCGCTTGCCCTTTCCCGCTGAGCTCCTGATTTCCCCCGCTTAGTGAACAGCGGTTCGAATCGCGAAACTTCAACCTCCTCGACACAGCTCGTGAAGCTTGAACTCCCATCGATTTAGTTGGTTATGAAAACTCACTCCGGGCTCTCTATGACGATCGTCTATTGAGGTGAATTGCCATGCGAAATCAAACCCTTCGTTCCGCAATTGCGGCGCTTCTGTTGGTATCCGCAGTTGTAACCGCCAGCGGGAGGGCCGAGTCTCGACAACCCAATATTTGGCTGCGTATCAGTGCCTTTACAGATCAGCCGCTGGCGGGGGCCGATGTGGCGGTTTTTGGCACGGATGGCCGACTGCTTTTTGAGCAGGCGAACGCCACAAACGCGCGCGGCATTTATCCAGTGAAGCTCATGAACCTGCCAAAAGACTTTTGCGTGGTCGTGACGGACGTGAATCCGAACGTGTCCAATCGCTTCAATCTCGGGCAAGTGGTGCTCAGCGCCGATGTACGCAATTACAACCCCGTAAAAGATGTCGTGTACGTCAATCCGGTGACCACGATGGTGACAGGCGTATTGCTTCGCCGTCCTGACTTCAGCCTGCAGCAGGCCCGGGTGCGCGTACGGCGGTTTCTGGCCATGCCTGCCAATGCGAGTCTGGGAGCGGCGCTGCGTGAAACCCAGCGCTTCCACTCCGCTTATTTTTCGGAATCGGCCTTTCTGAACCAGGCGAACGAGCATGGCGGGGAGCTCTACTTTGAGGCGGACCTAGTGAATCAAATGCTCGACAATCCGCGCGCAGTGCATCCGTTCCCCTCCCCCGCGCTGAACAGCACCCGGGGCATCGCCAAATTTATCGCGACAAATTTGGCGGCCGGCGCTCTTGAATGGGTGGAAGGGCAGGGATTGGGCTGGGTGGCGCAGAGTGCGGGCCTGATCACGCCGGGCGCAACGGCGGCGCAGGTCATGCAATTGCAGCAGAGCCTGGACAGTCTGCAGAGCAGCGTCGATCAGTTGAGCAGGCAAATGGAGCAAGCGACGCAGGAGATTCTGAACGAACTGACCAAGACTCAGTACCTCATTATCGCGACGCAGGCGGTGGCGCTGGCTTCCGACGTGAATGTCGCCGAGCAAAACCTGGATTACTACGTCCAGGGATGTCCGCCCCTGCCCGGGGACGGAACGTTGGAATCGGTCGGCTCCATCCCCGCCGACTGGTGCGCCGCCCAGGCGGCCCTGGTCAGGTCCCAGTTGAGCGACATCCAGATCAACGGGTCCTACGAGAAGCTCTCCAAATGGCTGCTGGATACCCCGACGGTCAGCTTTAAAGGCATGATCCACCTGTTCAGCCAGTCGGCGGGTCAAAGCGTGCGCTTCTTCCGGCCGGCCGACTCGACCCGGGTGCAGAACATGTTCGATTACTGGGAGGCGGTCGAGACCCAGGCGGCCAACCTGAAAGTGGAGCTTTGGCACTTGAATAACGCCCAGAACAATCCGGGCGGTAAGAAGCAACTCACCGATTTCCTTGGAAATCCGGAGCTCAAACCGCCGACGACCGGCACGTTTCAGGCCACGAACGCTGACGAGCTGCAGTTGATGTTCCCGGCGGTTCCGGGGAGCACGGTGGTCGATACCAAGACGCGGTTGATGTGGCTCACGGCCATTCCGAGGCTCCTCTCGAATGGGTCCTGCCCGAGTGTGTACCCGTTCAATAGGCCAGAGTATGGATACGACTACGGTCCCAGCTTCGGCCTTAGCTATAACGGGCGGAGCTGGATATCGCCAAACCTGCCCCAGATGCAGGCGTTGATCACCGGCTGGAGCGGCAGCAGCCCGATGGCCTGGCTGATCGCGCAATCGAGAGCGGTCGCGCCCGATTCGCCAACCAGCAACGGCTTTTTCAACATTTTTTCATGCAACAGAGGCCATTCTAATCCACACCTCGATTACGTTTGGACCACCACCAACCAGGGGAGCAGCGGTTCGAAGTATTCGCCCTACGCGCTGATGGACATGCAAGACGGTTCGGTGCCGGCGAAGAACACCCGTCCGTACGAAGGTCCGAACTGGCTGATGTTTGTGCGCTCTCTGGCGCAGGGAGAGCAGTATTACTGGTATCAGTAAGAGATAGGGGCTTCATTCAAGCCGGGGTTCCCGGCGCACGATTTTTTGTGCGCTAGTGGAACCGCTTTTTTCGGACTTGAGTGGGGCCTTCCGCTGGACGGGGACACACTCTCCGCATGACAAAAGCTCTGTCAATGGGTGGGATAGCCGCCTGTAAGGCTGTCAAAAGACATCCACCCGCTACAGTATCCGCTACAGTGGCGTCTGTGGATGCGCGAGCGCGCTAAGTGATTGATTCCATGGCCAGGGCGGGGAGATCCTCCGATTCGATCCGAAGAGCTTCGATCTGGTACGCCCTGCCCGGAGTACGCCTACCGAATCCCGCCACGCGAGATGATGCGATTCGGTCTTTGGAACTGTATTGCCCGAACTGCAAGCAGGACGTGATCGAGCGGACGACGAAGCGCAGCAGCGGGGGAACGGCGTGAGCGCTAGGTGAACCAATGCCTACGCAGCAGGCGGGCGGAGCTTCACAGGTTAGCCATTCTTGCCGCGTGAAGTTGATTCCATTGATCGGGCAGCCAGGCCGGGAGTTCGTTCATGTGCACCGGCGGCAAGTTCATCAACAACTGGGTGAGGTAGAGTTGCGGGTCCACGTCATGGCGACGGCAGGTGCTGGTCAGGCTGGCCAGGATTGCCGCCGTCCGGCCGCCGCGCGCATTGCCGACAAACAACGAATTCTTTCGATTTAGCACCACGCGTTTGATCTCTCGTTCGCTGACGTTGTTGTCGATCGGTACCGCGCCATCTGAACAGAAGACGCTCAAAGCATCCCACTGACCGAGGGCATAGTTCACCGCCTCGGCCATGGGATGCTTGGGCAGCAATTGCTCCTTCCAGACGAGGAACTTATCTCGCAGTGCGGCTAGCATCGGCGCCGACTGCTTCTGGCGCAGATCGAGACGCTCTGCTATGGAAAAATCGCTGGCCTGTTTCTCGACTGCGTAAAGAGCACGCACCATTTCGACCGTTCCCGCGCGATTTCGGGAGCGGTCTTTTCTGCCTCGACGATCTTGCGTCTTGCGTGCGACCAGCACCCGGCGCGTGTGATCTCGTTGCCGGCCACCACGCCGTTGTATCCCCCGTAGGCATCAGCCAACAAAACCTGCCGGTAATCCTTCAGAAAATATTTCGGTCCGTCGCGGCCCCGATTTAACGTAAAGTCGAAGACGTTGTAAGGATGTGCATCGTCGCCCACATAGACCCACATCCGCGCGTTAGCTGCCTTACCTTTGCTCAGCATCGGCATGATGGTGTCATCGGTTGCCACTACATGCGAGGCCCGCACTCGCTCGGCCATCAGCTCATACAGCGGTTCCACAAGGTCCGCCACATCGCCGCACCAGACGGACTGCGTAGCGCGCGAGATCTCAAAGCCCTGCCGCTCGAAGATATCTTCCAAACGGTACAACGGAAGGTAGTCACTGAACTTGCTGGTAACTATGTAGGCCAGCAATCCTGGCCCTGCCATCCCCTTGTCGATCGCTGACTCCGGCTTGGCTGCTGTCTCTATCTGCGGATGCTCGCCGCTGGACTCGCAGCCCCGGCAGGCATACTTCTTGCGCACATGGTGGATGCGCTCGAAGTGACCGGGAAGATATTCAACCTGCCAGCTCTGCTCGGCGCCGATCTCCTTGCGCTCTACGCCGCAGCAGGGGCAGGCACGTTCTTTCGCGCTCAGCTCGTAGACATGTCTGGTGACGGGGAGGTTTTCGAAGTTGGCAAGATGACGCCGTCCTCTGCGCCGCTTTACCCGCCGTAGATCCCCTTCCGGTTCGGCATGCGGCGGAATGTCATCCGGGTGAACCGGCTTGTGCTCCAACTCCTCGAAGAAGTTCAGCAGCAGCTGTGCCAGATCGCCTGAGGACTGAAGTCTATCCGCGCGCGGCCCGTAGTACCACTTCTTGAACCGCTCCAGTTCCAGTTGCAGGCGCAGATTTTCAACATGTAGATCGTCGGACCGTTGCTGTTGTTCTTCAACCCGCCGCCGTTGTTCTTCGAAACGGCGCTTCTGATCGTCGCGCTCCTCAAGCAGCGAGCGCACCATCGCTCGGAGCGATTCACTATCATCGGGTAAGTCGACTAAGTCGGCTTCAGCGGGAGGCACGTATAACTAGACGCGGGAACGAAGCAGGAGTTACTTACACAACTATCTTTTCCTTGTTATCTTGAGTGGTTCCTGCCCTGCCTTCGTAACGCGGCACGCGCTTCAGCTTCGACACGTCGATCCCATCCAAGATCATCGCCAGTTCACTAGCTCGCAACTCGACCGAACGCGCGCCCGCTGTCACACGCGGTAGCTTGAACACGCCCGCCTCAAGCCGCTTGTACCACAGCACGAAACCGTCTCGGTCCCACAGCAGAATCTTCAACCGATCACCGCGGCGCGAGCGAAAAATGAACAGGCTGTTGCTGAGAGGATCCTGCCCGATTACTACTCTCACTCGCTCTGCTAATCGATCAAAGCCGCAGCGCATGTCGGTTGCCTCGGCTGCCAGCCAGATCCGCGCACCCTGCGCACCATCCAACGCGCGCAAGCTAGGCAGACCGATCATGCTTCGGACTCCAATACGGCGAGCAAGGCGCGTAAGTGACTCACCTCGAATCCAGGCTCAACCACAAGACTGCGGCCCTCTTTTAGACGGATCACAATCGCGTTACTCCGTATCCCTGCGGGTCGCACCGGCTCTGCAGGTGCCGCAACCTGCACTTCTACAAACTTCGCCGTCTCGGACTCCCGCAGCCGCTTCTTCCACTCGTAGAACTGCCAGGCCCGCAGCCCGCGCTGATTGCAAAACGCCGCCACGCTCAGGCCGCTCTGACTCTGCTCCGAAACCAACTCAAGCCACTTCGTCTTCGCTTCCGTGATCTCCTGTCGCATCTCACGACTGTGCTCTCTTACACAGCACCAGACAAGATGTGGTTCACATAGCGCTCACGATTCATCTGCGCTTTGTGTACTTGAGTCGCAATTCTTCCAGCGCCTTCATGCAGAGTCTATTGGTGCTCAAACCCTGTGGCTACGCCTACGCTGTGGACCGCGGCGCCGACCGACGGTGGCAGCCACCACAGTTTCGACTTGCGCCTCTTGAGCCAATAGCTCACCCCTGAGCCGTAAGCAACAAGAGCGAAATTGACACTTAGCTGGCCGACTTGCGACGAGGGCATCACGGGGTTGGCTTCGCGGCAGTGATGGCTGGCAATGCAGTGCTGCGTCATTTCCACATCGAAAACCGCCATCCCGAGGTGTATCCCATTCATAATAAATAACTTCGAGTCGGCAATCCCACTGAGAGCCGCTGGCGCGACGATTCCTATTCCTGCCTTCGCTATTTCAGGATGAAGGCCAGAAGGAACTTTGATAGCGGTATTGTCGCCTGCTAACACCAGATCAGTTCTCATGTGCGTAGCCGGAGGAAGCTGCAATGTATTGGGGGTCTCCTGGACTGAACATCCCCCTCCTTCCACGGCAATCGCCAATCCCAATACTATGCAATGTGCTGCGTTCATTCCGACCTCCGCCAGTCCGCGAATTTGCGACTGGTAGAGTTATCGGCTGAGCGCTGGCTCACTATAGAAACCACTGAATTGTTTTCATCAGTGCTTTTCTAATAATTTGCGCTACATAGCAGATGCTTCATCTAAAGCCGAGTCTTGGAGAGATCGAATAGTTTCAGATGCAGGGATGATCAGCAGAGTTAGACGCCGATTTTCAACCAGCGACTTGAGGCTCACGTTTGCGCGTGTTTCGTATCACCACAAAGGCACTCTGAAGATCTCTCCTGCCAATGAGCGCAAGCAGACCGAGGGCTAGAACGGCGGAAGAGACGAGCAAGGGCCCTTGCCAGCTCGGCATCCACTCTGACTGCGTCAACCACAGTGCTCCGCCGGCGACAGCAATTCCCGCAAGAATCTCAGGCACGCGATAGGACAGAGTGAAGAAGCGCTGGGCCAATATAAATGCGCCGACCGCCTCCACTGCGTAAGCAATCGTGGTTGCCCATGCCGCGCCGTACATTCCCCATCGCGGTATCATTGCGAAGTTCAGAACCAGATTCACGGTGAATGCCACCAGGCTGATCATGAAGACGGACGCTGTGCGTTTTGCCTGCAGTATTGAAAAATCGAAAAGTGAGAACAGCGAATGAAACAAATAGCCCATGATCACCAGTGGCACAATGCGCGCAGCTGCGTGATAGCGGTAATCGAGTGCAACATGTACGAACACCGGCGAGAGCAGTATGCCGAGACATGCGATCGCGGCAAGAAAGATCACGATGCCCGAACAGATACGACCTAGTACCTGGCGGTTCTCATTCTGACCTCCTGCTAATTCGAAGAACATCGGAAGCCATGCCTGAGAGAGTGACTGGGTCACCAGATACATGACCATGCCGAAGGTATAAGCAACCGAATAGATCCCCACTTCGCTCAGGTCCCGGTAATGCTCAAGGATGAACCGATCGGCGACAATCAGACCGCTTGCCATCGCGAGGTGAGGAATCAGCGGCAAGCTGTACGACAGGGACTCTCGGACAAACTTCCACTGGAAGCGTGCCGTTAAGAATGTGCGCATGCTCCATACGGCAATCAAGAATGTGATGAAAGCGGCGAGAAGCTTTCCCTTTAACATTCCCGCGGCACCGCCACGGCGAACCACAACTCCATACATGCAACAGGCGGCGGTGAGGACGGCCAGAACCGAAGAAAGAAACGCATAGGACCGCGGACGCCGGGCGGCCTGGTACACTGCCAGGCGATATTCAACTCCAAGTGTTGCTGTCGCCGTTGTCACTGCCATCGCAATGTAAGGGTAGAACGGCACCGACATACGAGTTCCCAAATGGGATTGAATGTTTCTCCCGAGCAACAGAACCAATGCAAGTATTGCCGTCATCCAGAAAAATCCAAAGCGAATGCCGCTCCCAAGATAGCCGCGCAGCTCCTCTGCATCGTGATTGTGCTGGAAATAGAGTCTCTGGAGCGCGCTGACCATCCATAAGCCCTGGAGCATTACTAGAAACGCAGCGATGATCTCCGCCAAATAGATGATTCCGTAGTCAGATGGCCGCAAATAATGCGCATAGACCACGATCAGGATAAAATTGAGCGCCCGAATGCCGAAGTTCGCAATCCCATAAACAGCAAATGACTGTGCCAGACGCCGCGCGATGCCGTGAATCGGCGGCGTTACAGCTTCCGCTTTCACTGCAGTCGCGTTTTGAGGCGAAAGATTTGCCATTCATAAACTCTGGCGCAGTCGCGTGATGCGTCCGTCGCGATCGGCCAAGATAGGGACGCTTTTGATGTCACGCCAGCATGTCAAGTCTCAATATCGCACCGGCTTCAATGTCATGCCGCGCACGTCGACCCAGCAACTGTGACCGCATGGCGGGCGGAAGTCCTGTGCCGGGGCGCAGAATGTCGAGCAGGTCAACGGTCAGGACAGCGCCGGCCGGAATGAATCTCGCTGCAACCAGCGACCGGCGAGCTACAGCGGCCGTATTTAGTTCCTCCTCGGCAGGCTGCTTGATTCCATCTCCGAGCGCAGACTCAACATTCCGAATGCCCGTGACCAGCCTCGCAAGATCCTGGGGTTCGAGCGAGGCACGATGGTCCGGTCCCGGTAGTTCATGGTCTAGGGTAAAGTGTTTTTCGATGACGCATGCGCCGAGTGCGACCGCGGCAAACGCCACCTCTGAACCGACCGTATGGTCCGACAGGCCGACGGCAACTCCAAACATCTCCTCGAGCGTATGCATGGCTCGCAAATTCATGCTGGAAGGACTGGCGGGATAATTGCTAACGCACTGCAGGAGGACCATTTGCTGGTTTCCGGTTGCGCGGATTAATTCGACGGCGATGGCCACTTCTTCCATCGTCGCCATGCCAGTAGAAAGAATCAAAGGCTGACCCTTTCGGGCTATGAATTCCAGGAAAAAGAGGTTTGTGATCTCGCCGGAAGGAATCTTGAACGCCGGCACAGGCAACTCGGCAAGAAAGTCGGCACTATCGTAATCAAAGGGAGTAGACAAAAAGATAATGCCTCTGTCGCGGGAGTAGCGATGGAGTTCGCGGAATGCGTCAAAAGGCAGTTCCAGCTTTCTGACCATTTCTAATTGAGACTCTTCTGCAGCAGTCGTTTGCATCTGGTAGGTTGCTTTAGGCGCCACAGGCGAACATACTTTTTCGGTCTTGAACGTCTGAAACTTGACCGCATCACAGCCCGCGCCGACGGCCACATCCACCAGTTCTCGAGCTAATTCAAAGCTTCCATTGTGATTGACTCCTGCTTCGGCGATGATGAAGCACGGTTCCCCGCTCCCCACTTTGCGCGCCCCAATCGAAATCGTCCTGTTCCTCACGTCGAGAGTCACCGATGCTCCTTCGAGATCGCAGCTGCCATCGACCCGTTCGATGGGTTCAACGCAGCTGTCTTCGCCCAAATGGCGACGCCACATGGTACACAAATTTGATGCCGAAGGGATAAACTGCGCTCGTGTGCATCTTTGGCAACCAGACATATGACAGGACAACATCATGAGCATTCAACCGATGCTCGCTGTGATCCCCGCACGCGGCGGCTCAAAGGGGCTGCCGGGAAAGAATATTCGTCCCCTTGCGGGGCTGCCCTTAATCGGCCATTCGATTCGGCTATCAAAAATGTGCGTGGAAATTGCGAAATGCATCATTTCAACGGATAGCGAGGAAATTGCTGCGGTCGCTCGCGAGTATGGCGCTGAGGTTCCCTTTCTACGACCAGCGGCGCTTGCCAAAGACGACACACCCATGTGGCCGGTTCTCCGGCACGCATTGATGGAGATGGAAGCGCGCGAACACTGCCGCTATGGCAGCGTTCTATTGCTCTCTCCCGCCAGCCCTGCTCGTCTGCCTGAGGATGTTTCGAAGGCTACACATTTGCTTGAGCAGGACAGTTCCGCGGTGGGCGTAGTTGCGGCATCCAGGCCTACATTCAATCCGCGTTGGACCTGCATCGACATTGCGATAAATGGCTATATGTGCCAGAGCTTTCCTGACGGTAATGTCTATGCAAGACGCCAGGATGTTCCGGCGATTTACCGCATCAACGGCGCTCTATACTTGTGGCGGCGCGACCACGTCGCCGATTCGGAAGCTCCGCGTTACTTCGACGTGCCGCACCGGATGTTGGAGATCCCCGAGAGCCGGGCTATCGACATCGACAGCCCGCACGATTTTCATCTTGCTGAACTTATGCTGCATGCCGGCATGATTCGTTTTCCTTGGCTTTGAATTCGGGCTGACGTTCATTTTTGCCACCTTTCTAATAAATTCCACCACACTAGCTTTTCCCATTCGTAAACGCAGGTCTTTGCCCACTCGCGATGACGCCACCAGGGCTCGCCAAAGATGGCTGTATCATTCACGGCATCGGCAGACCAGCGATATTGCGGGAGACGCGAACGCAGAATCGAGAGCGCACGGCGCGTGTGGAAGTCGTTCGTGACGAGTAATGCCGACCGCGGTCCAGGATGCGTCTCCGCCAGGCAGTTGCTGAGCTCCGAGGCCTCTTGAACAGTTGAATCATTCGCAATCGTGCATATTCTAATTTGCGACTTTTCGTCACGCGCCGATTGCGCCACAAAGTCCATCGCGCGTTCCGCATAGGTGCGCCCGTAGACTAGCTCTGCCGGAGCATCCACGACCATCTGCTGGCCATAACCTTTGCGCAGCAGCTCAAGTCCTCGCAAATACCTGTGATCATTATGATCTCCGGCCAGCACAACGATAACATCTGATCGCTCCGGATGATCCACGACAAGGTAATCGCCCGAGTAGAGCCCGCTGACTACGCCAACGAAGATAACGATGACAATGGCTATAAGAGGCTTTACGGCGGGATATTTCAACACGGTATACCTTATTCCCCGGCGCAGGTGCACAAGAACCCCGAGCCTCAGCGCATTTGCTTTCCACGTAATCGTAAACACGAATGCAACAATTGAACACAAAATGCTGGAGGGATGCCATGTACACGTTACGCGAGGGTGCTATACTCGCGGCAAAGTTAACGTTGTCGATCAAACCTGCATTTGAGCAGAAGCCACGATATGCCAGCTAATCCGCCGCATGAATTGCCCCTCATAGCGAAGTCGAATACGGTTCGCGAGCTGATGACACTCATGGATCGCTGCGCTTTGGGCATTGCATTAGTCGTCGACGAACATCGACAACTTGAAGCAACGATCACAGATGGCGACGTGAGGCGCGCGATCCTACTGGGAATTGAACTGGACCAGCCGGTTGGGGAGTTTCTCGGGATACGGAAGGAAAACGGGCGGCGCGGGCGCCCGGTAACAGCCCTCGCTGGCACTCCCCATGAAGAATTGCGTCAACTGATGGCGGAGTATCGCATCCGGCAGATTCCGCTGCTGGACGCCGAAGAGCGAGTCGTGGACATTGCTCTGGATTCAGACTATACGGCAGCTTTGGCTTTGCCGCTGGACGGCTTCATTATGGCTGGCGGATTCGGAAAGCGGTTGATGCCGCTTACGGAGACGTGCCCAAAACCAATGTTACCGGTGAATGGCAGACCAATCCTCGAGCGCCTGATCTCCAACCTCCGCGCCGCTGGAATTCAACATGTCAGAATCTCGACACATTACTTGGCGGAAAGTATTATTAGGCACTTTCGTGACGGAAAGGATTTTGGCATACACATCGAATATGTAGAGGAAGACCGGCCCATGGGCACTGCTGGAGCCTTGGCAAAGGCTTCCGTGGGTGATCTTCCTTTGCTCGTCGTCAATGGAGATATTGTGACCACCATCGATTTCCGCGCTATGCTGGAGTTCCATCGCGAACATTCAGCCGATATGACAGTCGCGGTCCAACAGTATGAAGTGCAAATCCCGTTTGGTGTAATCACTACTGAAGGAATTAATGCTGTTCGTATCGTCGAAAAACCGTCGATACGCCATTTTGTCAATGCGGGCATTTACCTGATTCAGCCAGACGTATGCCAGATGGTTCCAGTGGACAGTGCGTTTGACATGCCCGATCTGATTACAAGTCTAATCAGCGGACACAAGCGTGTGATCTGCTTCCCCATACGCGAATACTGGCTCGATGTTGGGCAGATGGAACAATACGAGCGCGCTTCGGCTGATGCAGCGCGCGGCATGGTTTAGAACCGGAGATGCTACGACGTTGAGCAATCTAAAATCGTGGGAAAACCGGCGAGTTCTTATTACGGGGGCGGGCGGTTTTATTGGGAGCCATCTCGCAGAGCGGATTGCTCAACTTGGCGCCCAGACTCGCTGTTTTCTTCGCTATACTTCGCACGGATCTCTGGGTTGGTTATCGGCCTCACCTTTGCGTTCGGAGTTCGAAATCATCCATGGCGACATCCGCGACTATGAAAGCGTCTTTCAAGCCGCCAAAGATGCCGATGTCATCTTTCATCTTGCGGCACTGGTCGGCATCCCGTATTCGTATCACTCCCCACGATCGTATGTTCAAACAAATATTGAGGGTACCTTAAATGTCCTTGAGTCGGCACGAAGGCACGAAACGGAACGACTCGTGTGCACATCCACAAGCGAAGTGTACGGTTCGGCGCTCTATGTACCAATAGATGAGAATCACCCGCTGCATGGCCAATCACCCTATTCTGCAACAAAAATAGGCGCGGACAAGATCGCAGAGTCGTATCATCTCTCCTTCGGCTTACCCGTATCGATCGCTCGTCCCTTCAATGCCTACGGCCCGCGCCAGTCATCCCGCGCGGTGATTCCGACGATTATTACGCAGGCCCTCGCGCAGCCGTCTCTGAAATTGGGAAATATGCATACAACCCGTGATTTCAACTTTGTTTCGGACACCGTTGAGGGCTTCATTGCAATTGCGGATGCTTCGGCAGCCATTGGGAAAACACTGAATATTGGCATCGGCACGGAGACATCGATCCGTGAGCTGACTGAAATGATTTTTGAGCTGATTGGGACAAATTGTCGGGTAGAAATCGAGGACCAACGATTGCGCCCGAAAGCAAGCGAAGTGGAGCGCCTTTGCGCAAACAGCCTCCTGCTGAGTCAACTCACCGGCTGGAGACCAAAGGTTCTATTACGAGAGGGGCTGACGCAAACCATCGAATGGATAGCACAGAATCTAGAAACATACGCAATCGGGAGCTACGCCATTTGAAGATGGCCGCTTGACACGAAAATGATCCGATCGTTAGCCAAGCGTCTGCCCCATCCGCTTCGGGGCCGGTTGTATCACTACGCGCGTCTTCGCGAAGAATCCACTCGGGCCGCAAAGGCAGCAGTTCTTGCAGGTCTGCCGCTTTTGGAAACTCTCGATTTGGCCAGCTTGAGAGCGAGCGACACGCTGTTCATACTCGGCAGCGCATGGTCCATTAACGACATCTCGGACGAACGATGGCAGATTATTGGAAGGCACGATAGCGTCGGCATCAACTTCTGGCCGGTGCATCCGTTCGTTCCCCGGTTTTTTCACTTTGAAGACATCGCGTACGACGAGCAACCGGTCATGTATGACGCCTTTCGGGGCCTTCTCGAACGCCGAGCAGAAGCTTACGCAAATACATTGAAGATCATTACAGAAGTGAACCCAATCGGGCAGCGGCAAACGATCTCCGAGCTACCGGAGGGCATGAAGAAAAACGCATATGTTGGCTTCTCGTTGCCAGTTGTTGCGCGGAATGAGAAAGAGTTACGTGCCGGCATACGGTATATGTACTCGATTGGAGCCTTTTCACCAGGTGCGAAGGTAGGGTGGCTCTTCAAGTATGGCGGCTCAGTTATCGCGATGATGACTCTTGGAGTGCTCATGGGCCACAAACGCATCGTTCTTTGCGGGGTGGATTTGAATAAGCAGGACTACTTCTACCAACACAGGGAGCGCTACCCAGAATGCGGCGACTGGGAATTTGCCTCCAGAAACGAAGTGCACCTGACGGCTCGCAGCCTTCCATGGCTTGTTCCTGCGCAGTCTGCAGTGTGCATATTTAAGGAATTGATTCTCGATCCAAACGATATCGAGCTGTTCGTAGAAAATCCCATTTCCACCTTGTACCCCAGAGTTCCGCTGGCTTCTCAGTCACTTTTCGAAGAGATGGCGCAGCAGGGTTCGCCGTCGGGTCATTCGGTGCCTGGTCCCTAAGAGCAACACTTTATTTGATTGACGAGGAATCCTGTCGCCGTTGATGGCACAATACCGAATTGTTGACACGCCTTAAGGGCAGTGCGGTATCGTAGAGTTTCTCAGCTATTGGGGGTGAGCGTTGAGCCGTGTCGTCAGGGGCACTCGTCATGCAGATACTCGAACCTCCAGAACTCTGCAACTCGGTTTGCAGATTAGTTTGGCGGCCTGCTTCGTGATTGGTTTTTCCATCCAGGGTTCCGCTCAAACGACAAACAACCCGCAGACGCCCTTACAAAACGGCGCATCGACCTATCCTGCGCCCCCATTTCCTGAGGCATCTTCCAATTCTGCAACATCCTCTGCGACCGCGGCAGTCCCGTCCGCAGACCAATCGCATTACTTCATCTCGCCAGGGGACGTATTGGATGTGTCCGTCTTCGGCGCGCCAGATCTTTCACAAAAGACAGCCGTGAACAGCTCTGGCAACATCTATATGCCCTTGATTAACAATGTGCACGTGGCCGGCATGCACGCGGAAGACGCGCAGGCAGTCGTCGAACAAGCCTATTTCAAGAACGGCGTCTTGAAATTCCCGCATGTAAGCATCGTGATAACAAGCTACTCCAGTGGAGTTGTTTTGCTTGGCGAAGTGGGTAAACCGGGAATTTACCCGATTGTGGGTTCGGGAACGCTTTTCGACATATTTGCGGAAGCGGGAGGCACAACGGCGAACGCTGGTCAGATTGTAACGATTACCCACAAGGACAGTACTGATCCGCAAACCGTGCTCCTGACAAACGACCCGGTACAGTCGCAGGAGGCGAATGTTCCTGTACGACAGGGAGACACAATCATCGTTTCCAAGGCGGGCGTGATTTATGTTGTGGGTGAGGTACTTTCTCCCAGCGGTTTTCTCATGGATGAAAAGGGCAAGTACACCGTCATGAAAGCAGTGGCAATGGCGCACGGACTTGCGAAGTTCGCAAAGCCTTCGAAAGCCCGGATCGTGCGGCGAACGCCCGGAGGACAGGAAGAGATTCCGGTTCCGCTCGATCAGATCCTCGTCTCGAAAGCCGCTGATATACCGATGCAATCCAACGATATTCTCTTTATTCCATCGAGCAAAGGGAAGCAAGCGGCCTCCAGAACCATTGACGTGGCCGTTGCCCTGGCTTCAGGCCTCGCTTTTTATGGCTTCTATCGCTGAAGTATCACTTGCAATCATCTGCTTGCAGATGCCAGAACTTTTTCTACGGCGGAGGCCGTGTCACCCATGTCGAGGTTGCTGAGCGTCGGATGGACGAGAAACATCAGCGTGGTTTCGCCCAATTCTCTGGCAACGGGAAGTCGCTCAGGCGGCCGGAGTTCTGTGGGAAACGCCTTCTCCAGATAGATCTCGCTGCAACCACCGACAAAGCACGGCACGCCTTCCGCATTGATGGCATCAACGATGCGTTGCCGGTCCCAACCTTTCCGCAAGCGCCTGCACTGCAAGAAAACACAGTATTTGTAGAAAGAATGTGCTACGTGATCAGGCGGTGCGGTCACGCGCAAGGCTGGGATTCCAGAGAAGCGTGCCGCTAACAAGCCAGCCAGCCTTTGTCTTGTTTGAACAGACTCAGGAAGTTTCCGCAACTGCACACGACCGATGGCGCTCTGCATCTCAGTCAGTCTCCAGTTTGTACCGAAGCTCTCATGTAACCATCGATATCCGGGCGGATGATGCCTGTGATAAACGGCGTCATAGCTTTTTCCATGATCTTTGAATGCCCATGCGCGAGACCAGAGATCGTCATCGTTCGTCGTCAGCATGCCTCCTTCGCCGCCGGTGGTCATGATTTTGTCCTGACAGAACGAGAACGCATTCACGTCACCCATGGAGCCTACCGGGCGCCCTTTGTAGGCGGCTCCGTGCGCCTGGGCACAATCTTCGATGACCTTTAACTGATGCTCATGAGCAAGGTCGAGGATCGGGTCCATGTCGCATGGCCAGCCTGCGAGATGGACCGCGATGATGGCGCGAGTGCGCGGGCTGAGAACCGCCCGAATCGTATCCGCTGTGACGTTCTGCGAATTGCGATCGATGTCGGCCACCACGGGCCTTGCCCCGCGCATGACCACGCAACTGGCAGATGCGATGAATGTGCGGCTGGAAACGATTACCTCATCTCCGGGGCCAATGCCGAGTACTTGTAATGCAAGTTCCAACGCAACGGTTCCATTGGCCAGCGCGATTGCATGTTTACAGCCAGTTAAGGCAGCAAACTCTGCTTCAAATTGTCTACCCTCGTCCCCGGTCCAGTAATTGACTCTTCCTGATTCGAGAACACGCATAGCCGCCGCTGTTTCTTCATGCGAAAACGAAGGCCACGGAGCAAACGGATGCTGGTGCAGAGGGCGGCCACCTTCGATTGCCAGCAGAGTTTGAGTCGAAATATTCATCTGATTCAGATTCGACGTTCCAATTCTTTCAAAATACGGGCAGGAGTGCCGACTGCGACGACCCAGTCATCAACGTCATGCAAGAGTGTGGCACCCGCTCCAATGATCGACCCTGTGCCGACTTTGATATTGGGAATAACCGTTGACCCAATGCCGAGCCAGGAAAGGTCGCCGACCTGCACGTGTCCGCCGATTGCTACCTTTGGCGACAAATGTGCGAATTTTCCGACATTGCAATCATGTTCCACAATCGCTGCAGTATTGATGATTGCCCCTTGTCCGATCACAGCATCGGGATTGACAACAGCGTGTGCCATGACTACGACGCCCGAAGACACCTTTGCGGAGGGCGCGATCGCCGCCGTAGGATGGACCGCGGTCAACAAGCGTGCACCAATCGCGACACAGCGTTCTGCCACTGCGCGGCGAGCAAAATTGTCGCCGATCCCAAGCGCTACAGCAATCGGTTGACGTGTGGCTTGTTCAGCGAGCCACGTTGCATCGCCTAAAATCTTCTGATCAGATACTTGCGCACACTTTAGTGAATCATCGTCGACGAAGCCTTCGACCTCCGTCCCGCAAGCAAGAAGAATGTCGGCGACAACCTTTCCGTGTCCGCTCGCACCATAGACGATCACATAGCCTTCACTCGCCTGTGCTCTCGCCTGTGCTCTCACCTCCGCTCAGCCCCAAACTTCTCCATAGTTGTTTGCCCTTGCTGGCTAATTCCCTCTCGCCTAATGACCTTTACAGCTGTAGACAGGAGAATTCTAAGATCGAGCCATAAACTCCAGTGATCGACGTACCAGACATCCCATAGAAATTTTTCTTCCCATGCGATCGTATTGCGTCCCTTTACCTGCGCTAGCCCCGTAATTCCTGGCTTCATAAGATGCCTTCTCGCTTGCTGGGGAGTGTAGTAAGCGAGGTATTCCATCAGCAAGGGCCGTGGTCCCACGAGGCTCATTTCTCCCTTTAAGACGTTCCACAGCTGTGGAAGTTCGTCTAGGCTGAAGCGGCGCAATGTAATCCCTAACCTTGTCAGACGTGCCGCGTCGGTAGACGGGTCGACCACCGAAGCTTCGTCCTCAATCATTGTCCGAAACTTGAATAACGAAAATGGGCGTTCATCGCGACCGGGCCGTGTCTGGCGAAAAAGTATCGGCTTACCCATGGTCAGCCGGATTATGAGAGCAACCACAATCATGACCGGAGAAAAAACTGCAAGAGCAATCGACGCACCGACGAGATCGAAAATTCGCTTGGACGCTGCCCCTACTGAGCGCATCTCGTTGCCTCCACGCAGGTGTCCGCGGAAACCGCATAACCGCGCTCTTGAAGCATGGTGCGATAGAGCGAGGCCAGTGCTTCCCACATAGTTTCATTCCTAAACTCCCGAAGGACGCGCTCCCTTCCCAACTGGCCCATCAACTGCATTTTGAGCGGGTCCGACAAGAGCGACAGGATCGCCGCCGCCAATTTTTCGGCGTCTCCAACTGGGGTGAGCAGTCCTGTGATGCCGTCGTCAATTGCATCCACTGCGCCCGTGGCAAGTGTCGTGACAACCGGGAGCCCTGCGGCTTGTGCTTCGAGGACTGTGTTTGGAAAGCCTTCGCGATGGGTGGGCAACACAAAAATATTCATAACGAGGTAATACAGTTCGATCTGAGATGTAAACCCCACCCGGTGAATCCCTGGCTCCGACTCGATCACATTTCTTATATTGCTAGGGACTGGGTCCCCATCTTCATAATCTCCCACCAACAACAGAACGGTCTCCGGCGATTGCATATGTATCGATTGAAATGCTGCGACCAATTCTGGAAGGCCCTTGTCCCGCGTGAGTCTTCCAGCAAAGCCGATCACGGGTTGGTGGGGACGAATGCCCAGATTCTGGCGCAGGGCCACTGCCAATGCAGCTTTTTCCGGCGTGGGTTCGAATCGGCTGGCATCCACACCATTACTGCTTCCTGCTCCAAGCAAAACTGTCTTAGGCCGCGCAACTACACCCAAGGCGATCGCTCGCTCGCGAAGGCTGGCGCTCACACAAACAACTCGATGCGCGCTGAAGCATGCTACTTTTTCAGCGATCACTAAGATCATTCTCTTTACGCCTTTTGCAGTCTCGAGACGCAGTCCGCGAAGGGTGTATACACGACAGGGTACGCGAGCGAGCCGGGCCGCAAGACCTACCAACAATCCGGCTTTCGGGGTACCACTATTGCATATCACGGGCTTGATTCGGACGAGAAGCCGCCATATTTCGAAGAGAGATCGCAAATCGCGTACCGGCGAGATCTCTCTCCACATCGCCACGCCAAATACAGGGTAGCCCTCCTGCGCGCCCATCTTCTTTAATTCCTTGCCCGGACTCGACAGAAGGGCAGGATCGAAGCCGTTTGCCTTCAAGTAGGCTAATTGCCCGCGCATCAGAATGGTGCTTATCGAGTCTGTCACGGCATGCAGAACACTGATGCGACGATTGTTCATGCGTTCCCTATGGCCACATTTGCAATGCCTTCTGCAAAGTTCGATGGATCGCCGGACTTGCGATGGCTTTCATCGAGCCATGCCTGAAACATTAATATGTCCCACAGATGGTATTCCCAATTCACTCTCCCGGAGAGGTGTTCGCGCCACATTTTCAGGATCGGAGCGCAACTGAAATACCCTTCCTGTCGAAGACGACTTTCTTCCAGCAGCGATTCGGCCCAGTCGCGAAGCGGTCCGCGCAGCCATGTTGCCAGAGGAATGCCGAAGCCCGACTTAGGACGATCTACCATTTCGCGTGGGACGTAGCGGTAAAGGACCTGGCGAAGAATCCATTTCCCTTGTCGTTGGCGGATCCGCATGCTCAGAGGCAGCCTCCATGCAAACTCCGCCACACGATGATCTAACAATGGAACTCGGCCTTCGAGACTGACAGCCATCGTTGCCCGGTCAAGCTTTACGAGGATATCGTCCGGCAGATAACTCACTGAGTCCAGATACATCATGTCCTCGGAAGCATACCGAAGATGTGGATGATGGTTCCCGGAGTGCAGCGCGGACTCAGAGACTCCCGACAGAATCTCTAGAGGATCTAACCAGTGAGATACCAAGCTTTCGTAGAGAGTATGAGCATCATGGTTTTCCAATATGGACGCCAGCTTGTGAAGTTTGTAGCCGGGCATCCGCTGGCGCCACCTTGCCGGAGTTGCCGCCGTACAGGCTTGAAAGAGAAAGTCCCAGCGATCAGGTGGCAACGTCCTGATGCTCGCAGCTCCGAACTTTCGCACAAAGAGCGGCCATCGATCAAGGCGGTGACTGAGCGTGTCTCCCCAGGCGTGCCGGTTGTATCCGCCAAAGAGTTCGTCACCGCCATCGCCTGAGAGGCTTACTGTTACGTGTTCCCGAGCGAGTTGGGAAACCAGGATCGTCGGAATCTGTGAAGAATCGGCGAACGGCTCATCGTAGATCCGCGGAAGGGAAGGAATTACGGCCATCGCTTCCTCGGAGGTCACGTAGAGTTCGGTGTGCTCGGTTCCCAAATGGCGAGCTACCTTCGAAGCTTCCCTGGCTTCATCAAGCTCTCTGTCATGATTTCCTATCGAGAATGTCTTCACGCGCGCTCGGCTTTGCGCCTGCATCAACGACACCACGGAGGACGAGTCGATGCCTCCGGAAAGGAAAGCCCCGAGAGGAACATCCGAGCGCATTCGAATGCGAACAGCATCTCGTAATAGCGAATCAAGCTGCTCTACCGCTTCCGTCTCGCTGCATTTGAGGGGATCAGAAGCAGCTTTGTTGATAACTTCGCGCAGTGACCAATACGGGCGTGGGCTTGATGCAAAATCGTCAGCCGAGACTTTCAATAGGGTTGCGGGAGGCAGCTTACCGGCATTCCTGTAAATCGAATGGGGCGCTGGGACGCAGCTCCGGCCAAGGAAAAGAGCAATTGCGCCTGGGTCCACTTCGTCCGAAAAGCCAGGATGAGCACGCAGAGCCTTCAGCTCTGAACCAAAGACAAACCGTCTGCCGATTCTGGAATAGTAGAGCGGTTTCTCTCCAAAGCGATCACGCCCGAGAATCAAGCTCCTGTCGTGGCGATCCCATACCGCAAAAGCGAACATTCCATTGAAGCGGATCACCGATTGTTCGATCCCCCATTTTTCGAAGGCCGCGAGCATCGCCTCTGTATCGGAATTTCCTCGGAAAGAATATGCTTGCTCTCCCTTCGACAACTCACTCTTCAAATCTTCGTAGTTATATATCTCCCCATTGAAGACAATAATGTAACGTCCGCTGGACGACTCCATGGGCTGATTTCCCGCCCGCGAAAGGTCGAGGATTGCCAGCCGTCTCATACTAAGAGCAATGCCAGCATCCGCATCCGTCCATACTCCACCACTATTGGGCCCTCTGTGGCGCAGAGTATCAGCCATCCGCATCGCGATGCCTCGAAACTCACTAGCCGAGTTCCCACAGCTCAGATCAAGGAAGCCGCTGATGCCGCACATGTTGCTTCAACTCCTGGGTTCAGGCTCCAGTCCGAAAGCGCTCTGATCGTGATATGCCGACGGGAGTCAGCCACTCATTCTTTCCGAACTTCCGGGGAACGCTTCGAACTAGAGACTTTTGCCTTGCACACACAAGCATCAGGACGACGGGTGTCACCATGATGCGCTGGCGCATCAGAATTCCAAAATTGCTAATCGCCCCCCCAAACGTGATCAGGAAGAGCCCCGAATACATCAGAAGGAAGCCTACATAGGGATCTCGCCAATGCCGCAGCGTCAACCAGATTTCACGCCGTCGACCCCAGCAAAGAATCATAAACCCAACTGACTCAGCGGCAGATGCAATAGCCATCACATTATGTATCTCCCATGGGAAAGGTCGAAACATCAGGAACGGGGACTCAGCGATACGAACCGGTAGAGACGTTCCTTCGTTAAACGAAGATCCGCCGATCTGGCTATTCTTGGTGACAGTGTTCGCTTCCTGAAAGACGCTCGAAGAGTTGTCGCTATTAGTATCTGCGTACAGAAAGCTTTGTGCCTGACTTATGAGAAAGTACGTGCCGCCCAACAGTACCGGAATGAGAAGAATTCTTGCTCCTTTGCTGGCTCCGCCGGCCCTCGACCTGCCAACCGCATAAGGAAACGTCATCGCAATGGCGAGCATTGCGGCCACATGCGCTCGTATAAGCAACGCACCGGCAAGTCCGGCGGCGCAAAGCAAAACACTTGTAGGGCCGGGCCTTAGTGTCAACCTGGCGAACCCGAAACAGGTCAACGCAATGGAATATTGGATCAGCGCATCTTTTCCAACAAAGCTTGACCAAAATAAAAGCGATGGCAATAACACGACCAGAAGGCCGAAGAGCCATCGATCGCCATCCGGGAACGCGATAGTAAATGTGCGATAGAACACATACCCTCCCGCTAGAGATACGAGCGCGAAGGCGACAAAAAGAGTTGGCAACGCATCGCCGATCAGCAGCGTTGCGATTCCGCATATGCTGTTTATTAGATTGGTGCTCCAATAAGGTCCGTGAAATGCATGCCAACCTATGATTTGAAATTCCTCCGCTATCTGCAACCCCACAGTCCAGTAATGGAATGCGTCCACAGCTGCACCATAAACGAAAAACCCGACCCAAAGAAACACGCCGGAAGCGGCCATATGCGCCACTAGGCCGGCCATCAAAAGTCGCCGAAGATAAGGATCCCTCTGAGAAAGATGCGCTACCATCACAGCGCCGACGATAGCCAATAGCGGAACGAAGATAAGAGATGAAGCGTAAGAATAATCCTGAGGGCTGGTTAAAAAGAGAGCTCCGAGCCAGAGTGGGCAGGTTACGATCGAAGCAGCTGTAACCAGTTTGACGATTAGCGAATATCGAGCGAAATTTCGTACCAGTACTGCGTTGAGCGGGTCATGAATGGCTCTCGCGGCTGGTATGCCCATTTGCCCTCGACCAAGTCTGATGCTGGCGCCGAAACGCAACCAAGTTTAGCATGTGCATGGTGATGATGTATTTTGACCAGCTGACGGCTCGCGATTGTGCCGCGGCTTTCGTAAAGGTGGATCATGCGCGTCCTCCAAGTCATTGACTCTCTGAATCGCGGTGGAGCTGAAGTCCTGTTAACGGCAATGGCTCCGCGGTTTCGGACCCGGGGGGTCATGTGCGATGTTGTTGCGTTGCTCCGAACATCCAGCCCCCTAGAACGATCGCTTCGGGACGATGACATCCATCTGCGTTATACAGGCGTGCATCGGTTGTATTCGCCACAGCAAATTCTCGTCCTGGCCAGGCTCCTCGACGGATACGACCTCGTTCATGTGCACCTCTTTCCGGCGCAGCTCTGGACAGTGCTGGCCGCGGCTCGATTGAGGCGTCCCATCCCTTTGGTGACTACCGAACACAACGCCGAGAATGCACGCCGTCGATGGTGGTTACGGCCTGTTGATCGATGGATGTATCCACATTACAAGCGCATCGCCTGCATTAGCGATGCCAGTGCCGAAAATCTCGTCCGGTGGTGCCCTGGCGTTGCGGAGAAGGTTACAGTTATCCCGAACGGAATACCTCTCGGCGCATTCGAAAATGTCCAGCCCGCCACACTGGCGAATGTGCCATCCGGTGTTGCGCGGCTGGTTTTTGTCGGACGGTGCGACGTCCCAAAAGACCACGCCACGCTCCTGCGGGCCCTAACTGCTGTGTCGCATGCTCATCTTCTCCTTGTTGGAGATGGCCCGTTGCGTCCTCGGCTCGAGCAGTTGTCCCAGTCTTTGGGGATCAGGAACCGGGTCACGTTTCTGGGCTGGCGGGCCGATGTTGCCGCGGTTTTAAAGGCATCGGACATTTACGTTCACTCCACGAATTCTGACGGCTTCGGTATCGCCGCATGTGAGGCAATGGCCGCCGGGTTGCCGGTTGTGGCGAGCGACGTTCCTGGGCTTGCGCAACTCGTTGCGGGCGCAGGAATTCTCTTTCCTGCCGGAGATGATAATGTGTTGGCTCACCATCTCACGGCCTTGATCAAGTCGCCCGAGCAGCGACGCGAGATGAGCCGGGCCAGTATTCAGCGGGCGCGCCAGTTCAGCATTGAAAACACGGTTGACGGCTGCATCCAGATGTACGAGTCAGTATTACAAGTGGGCGCAGCGCAGGTAGCGGAGGTGAGATGAACAACATCGATACGGCCGTAGTGGAGGCATTCGGAAAGGAATGGAGTAAGTTCGATCACGTCGACCTCAAAAATCCCGATCTTGAGACAATCTTTCAATCGTATTTCTCAATGTTTCCATGGCATAACCTACCACCGGGTGCCGCAGGTTTCGACCTTGGATGCGGTACGGGCCGTTGGGCTTACTTTGTCGCTCAAAGAGTTGGATTTCTCCACTGTATTGACGCGAGCACCGCGGCATTAGACGTTGCCCGTCGAAACCTCCAGATGTATTCCAACTGCAGCTTTCACTGCGCCTCTGTAGACGCGATACCTCTTGCAGACGGTTCGGCTGACTTCGGTTATTCACTGGGAGTCCTTCACCATGTGCCAGATACCGAGCAAGGAATCAGGGAATGCGCGCGCAAATTGAAACCGGGCGCGCCTCTGCTCATATACCTTTACTATGCATTCGATAATCGCCCCAGCTGGTTTCGAATCATGTGGCGGTTCTCCGATCTGATCCGCCGGGTTATCAGTTCCCTGCCGTTCGCTATCCGATCGCCACTCTGCGATCTCATCGCCGCACTCGTCTATTGGCCGCTCGCGCGTCTATCGAAACGCCTTGAGGAACCAGGTGTTAACATCGACCGTTTCCCTCTGTCTTCCTATCGAAACCGCAGCTTTTATTCAATGCGTACTGACGCTCTGGATCGCTTTGGCACCAGGATCGAGAAACGCTTCACGCGTAAACAAATAAGCGGCATGATGACAACTGCTGGCTTAGAAAGAATTGTGTTTAGCGAATCGCCTTGCTGGTGCGCGATTGGGTATCGCAGGCCAGAGTCACCTTGATGGGGCGCATATCGCGAATTGAGGCGATGAGTGATACCGACAATGACAAGTGTTTAGCCGTGGCGTTACACTCTTGTCTCGCAGAAGTTATCGCCTTCCAAGGAGTAAATTCTGACCCTGCTACAAACCAATCGTAGCCTCACCGAGGCCTCTCCGATTGCTTTCTCTGCGCCGATTAGCCGGGTTGGTCAGGTCCTTGATTTTGTATTGACAACGGGAATCTGCTTGACTCTTGGATTTGGACCATTGGCTTTTGGTGCCGTCCAGCCATGGAGCGCTTGCACACTCGAAGTGGCCGTTTCGTTTCTAATTGTGATCTGGTCGGCACGGGAAGTCGTAAATGGCGGCTTTCAGATTTTCCCAAATCCGGCGTACATCCCAATGGTCATGTTTGCAGGTGTCGTACTCGCTCAGATCTCATTCCATCTGACCGCATACTGGTACGCAACGTGGTTAAAGGGCCTGCTGTGGGGCAGCTATGCGGGACTATTCTTTCTTATATCCCAGGTTTTCCGTCAGCAACGGTGGATCTCAGGCTTCGGTTTTTTTTGCGTCGGGTATGGATTCCTCCTATCGTTATTTGCAATCGTCCAACAATTTACCTCGAACGGAAAAATTTACTGGGTTGTTACCAATCGAAATGGGGGATGGATCTATGGTCCATATGTAAATCATGCACATTATGCTGGTTTAATGGAGATGCTTGTTCCATTTCCAGTCATATTTGCGATCGTCGGTCGAGCCGGAAGACCTGGCCGGGCATTTTTTCTCTTTGCTGCGGTCGTCATGGGCAGCACAATCTTCCTGTCCCAGTCACTCGGCGGGATGATAGCTTTTGCAGGGGAGTTGGGCGTTCTCTCGCTGATCTTGTTGCGCGACAGACGCTCCGCTTACCCGGAGATCCTGCTAATTGGTGTTCTTTGCCTCGCTCTGGTCGCATGGCTGGCATGGTTGCGTCCTGCGGGATTGGTGGAAAGATTGGCACGTCTGCTTAACCCTATCGCTGACGCTGGAGCTACCGGGCGCGTCGCGATCGCAAGAGACAGCCTGAGGATGCTGCGGGAGCGGCCGCTCTTCGGATGGGGCCTTGGAACGTTTTCCGCCGTATATCCTTCATTCAGAAGCTTTTATACGAATTTGTGGGTGAATGAAGCTCACAACGACTACATTCAGACGCTCGTCGAAACTGGCATCGTTGGTATTGCCTTTGCTGCGGCTTTCCTAATGGTGCTGTGCCGTGCGGGTGTTCACAATTTGAAGCACTGGCGCAGCGATATGCAATCAAGTCTTGCTCTCGCTGCCTTCCTGGGCTGTATTGGTCTCTTAATTCACGGATTTGTCGACTTCAATCTTCAGATACCCGCGAATGCGGCTTTTTTCTTTGCCCTGTCGGCGCTTGTGACCACTCGTTTCAGCAAATCAGGAGCCAATCACGAAATTGGCAGGATGCGAGGGTAGCCACAATGGATAGAGGAAGATCACTGGAAGGACCTTCCGAACTCGTACACCACGATTCGCTCAGGCTCGCGAATCTTCAGGAGATGTACGGCGCCCCGGCCCGAGAGCATTCGCTAGGTGATTATTGGCGAATTCTGCTGAAGCGCAAATGGACTGTAATCGTGTCCGTCGTTGTTGTCGGCATTATGGGGGCTCTGATCAGCTTACACATGACGCCAATTTACGACGCGGAGACGAAAATCATGATCTCTCCGCAGATATCCAACCCGCTTAACTTTAAGGACAGTAACCTGTCCCAGGCTACTGATGATCAGCAGCAAGTTATCAATACTCAGGTCAAGGTCCTGCAATCCGACACAACAGCAGAATTGGTGATCCATCGGCTAAACCTTGACGCGCGTCCCGATTTCGCTGGCAATGCGCAATCGCAAACCAGCGGCGGCGTTGCCGTCTCTGAATCGCCAGCCCAGGAGAGCGCGCGCCAGCAACAGCTCATCCACAAGTTTCAGGCGAATCTAAGGGTGCAGCAGGTTCCGGATACTTCATTGGTCGAAATTAAGTACTCCGATCCCAATCCCTCGCTCGCAGCGGATGTCGCAAACGCTCTAGCGGCAACATTCATAGAGCAGAATGTGAAATCGCGATACGACAGCACTACGCAGGCTGCTGATTGGCTGTCGAAGCAGCTTGCTGATCTGCAGATCAAAGTAGAATCCTCGCAGGCCAAACTTGTCCAGTATCAAAAGGAAAATGGCATCGTTGGCGCCGACGACAAGCAGAATCTGACGACCGAGAAACTCGATGAATTAAACAGAGAGCTTACTGGGGCACAGGCAGATCGCATCCAGAAAGAATCCCTCTACCAAATTGCGACGACCACCAATCCGGAAACTTTGAGCTCCGTTCTCCAGGATCCAGTTCTTGTTACTCTCCGCCAACAGGAAACCCAGCTGCAGGCGCAATATGCACTCCTCTCCACCCAGTTCGGCCCTGGCTACCCGAAGGTGCTCGAGACCAAGAATCAACTTGATCAAATCGACCGGAGCTACCGTGATCAAGTGCAGAATAGTGTGAGTCGAATTCAGAATGATTATCAGACGGCAATGAATCGGGAGAAGATGGTGCAAGCCGCTCTGGCGGAACAAACGGGCATTGCTGACCAACTCAACGAGAATGCCATCGAATACAAAGTCCTGAAGCAGGAGGCTGATTCAAACCGCCAGCTCTATGATGGTCTATTGCAACAACTCAAGGAAGCCAGTCTTGCTGTAGGTTTGAACTCGAGTAATATTCGCGTAGTTGACAAGGCACGTTTACCCCTATACCCGTCAAGGCCAAACATTCCGAGGAACCTGGAGTTCGCCTTGCTCATTGGCCTGGTCGGCGGTGTCGCACTTGTTTTTGGTCTGGAGGCGCTCGACACTACTGTGCGAACGCCAGATCAGGCGGAAAGCATCTCGGGGCTGCCAACCCTGGGAGTAATTCCGCTGCAATCTGCACTCGACGGAGCGGTTACAAGTATTGCCAGAGCCCATTTGCTCAAGAAACTTCCACGCAACAATCCGAACGCACGCGCCTTGATCTGTTATCTGGAACCCCAGTCGGAAATAGCAGAAGCCTATCGCGCATTGCGCACATCGATTCTTCTTTCTAGCGTCCCGGAGCCGCCGCGCTCCATTTTGGTTACGAGTTCAGTCCCTCAAGATGGGAAGACAATGACCTGCCTCAATATCGCCATCGTTATGGCGCAACAAGGCAAACGAATCCTGCTGGTAGACGCTGACATGCGTCGTCCCGGCATTCACACGGCCTTCGGTTTAAAGGGTCGGGTCGGCTTATCAAATATCCTGACCGGCGGTGCCAAGATCGGCGACGCTATTCAGGCGACGGTTCAACCTAACTTATTTATTATCCCTGCAGGGCTTGTACCGCCCGATCCTTCTGAACTATTGAGTTCATCACTGATGCAGGATCTTCTCAAGCAGTGGGGTGAGGAATATGACCATGTTATCGTTGACTCGCCTCCGGTCATCTCGGTAACTGACGCCGTTCTCCTGTCAGTCCAAACGGACGCAGTGCTCTTGATCATTCGGTCCGGTCACACTACCGCTGCCCACGTTCGCCGGACCCGCAACCTTCTTCAAAGCGTGAAGGCTAGCGTGCTCGGCGTTGTGGTGAATGCCGCTGACCTGACCTCGCCGGATTACTACTACTATTACTTTGGATCCAAATACCGCAATTACGCTGAAAAGGAAAACAAAGATCACAAGACCAGGCTCAACGACAGCCAGGACTTGGACGAAAGCGAAAACCAGGAGCAGGACATAGCAACGCCCAGACCCTCATAGTCAGGAATCGCAAGGCATCGTTCACTATGGCGCGGACATCGAGACAAAGCTGGCCGCAACGGTTGCTGTTATTCACCGTCTGCGTGACAGGTGTCGCCGTTTATACCTGGTTCGTAGTCAAGGCATATCGCGCACAGCGGCTTGCTGATCGCTCCGACCAGTCGTCTATCGAACAAGCTGTTGCTCTCGCGCCCCGCAACGCGACGTATCGGGATCTGCTGTGTCGTAGCCTGATTTTCATTTCCCAGGAACCGGAGCGAGCTGTTGACGAATGCAGGAAAGCATCGGAACTAAATCCTTATAATTCTTCAATTTGGCTGGATCTCGCGCAAGCGTATTATTCCGTTGGAGACAAGCAACTGAATAACGCTGCCATTCACAAAGCGCTTGCCGTTGATCCCACTACCCCGGACACGGCATGGAACGCCGCTAACTTTTTCCTGATTCAAGGCAATACCTCGGAGGCCCTAAAGCAGTTTGGGATCGTCCTTCGGGAGGAACCATCTCTGGCTGCTCCGGCACTGAACATCTGCTGGCAATCACTGCATGACATCAATCGCATGCAAACCATTCTCCCTCCAAATCCTGGAGTTTACTTGGCCTTTATCAGACTCCTGCTATCGACAGGTGACCTCGACTCTGCTCATCAGATCTGGTCGGCTCTCATGCAATTGCAAACAGACATTGACTTTCATCAGGGCCTCTTTTACATAGACGGTCTGCTTCAGGCCCGTTTAGCAGCCGGGGCAAGCGACGCATGGAAACAACTCTCGTCCAAATCGAAAGCTCTTCAAGCCTATTCCCAGACGGATAACCTGATCACTGACGGATCGTTCACTCAGGAAATCCTTAATTCAGGGTTTGACTGGCGTTACGATCCCAAGCCGCAAATTGCGGTAACCCTGGACAGAGCAGAATTTCACACTGGCAACCGCTCACTGAGATTGGTGTACAGTGAGAGCGGTAGTGATGCGGGCATCTTTCAATATATTGCGGTGCAGCCCAACACAATGTATCGCGTCTCGGCATGGGTGAAGAGTGAAGATCTAGAGACTGCAAACGGTCCCACGCTTACCATTCTGGGCGCTTACGACAACGCAATTTATGGCGCCACCGAAGAAACTATCGGCACCACCCCTTGGCATCGCGTGGAAACAGCGGTGCAATCCGGACCTGAGACGAAGCTACTGATTCTTGCAGTACTACGCCGTCCCGGAGAGACACGCGTTCAGGGGAAATTCTGGATTGACGATGTTAAGCTCAGTCGTTTTTAAGATAATTCACTCACGCGAGTAGTAACAAGAATATCGATACTGATGAGGATCGTCTTGGTGCTTGCTCCATACAAGCTAAATCGGCGTGGTTGTCGATGGCTGCCCGTAGTGTGGGCCTTTTCTTACTACGAACAGCATCTCAAAATCCCTTTTCTTCCAGACACAACAGCGATCGATGCCGTAAACAACTGCGTATCCGACGACTGTAAACACAGCAAAGAGGAATCGACCTGCCGCCAGGATTAACCGACGCTCTCGAAGCGCGCGTTGAACTGACCTAAGAACGTGGGTCTCGCCAAGCTCATAATGCAGATTGCAACCTCGATATTGCTTGTGGATCACCTTCAGGCCCAACCTCCGCGATAGCTTATCAAGTGATTTCTCGCTGAACTGACTCAAATGATAGGGAGGGGTTGCGTGAGACCACGGCATATTGAACAGCCGGTATAGCCAATAAGTCAGTAGTGGAAAAATTGCATCATGATTTGGCGTCACCAACACGATCACGCCATCTGATTTGAGAAATGCAGATACCCGAGAAAGCAAATCTGCTGGATCTCGAACATGCTCGATGACATCGCCTAGGTGAATTGCATCAAAGGAAGCAAGTGGGTAAGCTGCAGAAGCGAGCTCGCCGACGAAAACGTTGAGCCCATTGTCGTTGGCGATTTGAGCAGTATCCTTGTTGAGTTCCACACCACAGACCGACCACCCATTTTGTTTGGCAAGCCATAGAAACGCTCCTGCGGAACAGCCAACATCTAAGAGTCTCCCTCGGTGGCAAAAGTTCTCTATTTGTTTAAGGCTTTCGAGCGTCTTTTCGAGAAAAACCGTATTTTCGTCATAAATCGTCCTATCCTGAACTTGATATGAGTTTGCGAACGAGTAAATTTGTTTTAGCGTCTCAATGGTTGGAATCGGCCAAACGAAGATATGTTGACATTCATTGCACCTGTACAAATCAAACCCGTCTTTGCACATGAAGAATGTTGAACGGTCTGCCTGTTTGCAAACGGGACATACGGCTGGCTCGCCATTTGGAATACCGGTCACTACAGAACCCCCAGATTAGCAACGATTATCTTACGAGGATTTGTTCTTTACTAACGGCGGTCACTCAATACACCAAATCACGCTTTCGACGCATAGTTTCGATTAAGTGGAAGCGAAATCGATGTTTAGACCGCTTCGCACCGGTTGACACTTCACTCGGTCGTATATCCAAGGAAATGGAATAGGCCGGATTAGAAGGACCGTCTTCGGTAAATAGTTTGTGGTGTGGTTTTGGCTACGCACGTTGCCTCTACGCAGCACTTAGCCTCGGTCCACCTTCCGCGCGTACGAATTCATTGCCGTGAGCAAGATGGGGTTGACAAAATGGAGATCCCGGATAATATCGCTTCGTGACATGAGGAGTGTCCAGGCAATCATGTCCGCCTGGTTCCGGCTCGTTAAATTTAGAGTTTACTATCTTCTTCGCGATGTCTGCGACGCCAGCAGGCAAGCTGAAAACGCGCAGTGCTCAGCATCGAAAAGGCCGGCGGTGGCAATACACGAATTGGTACTAGCTGCAGGACGTCAAACCACGGAAGTCGTGCTATGAATAACCTGGACCGCTGCGTCCACTTGATTCGCAAAGGGTCTGCAAGATTCCAGGCGGCTACCCGTTTTCTTGTCGATCCAACACTTTTCCTGGTATCGACGCAGGAGGAAACATCGATTGTTTTCAATGGCGAGCCGGCTACGTGCGCGGAGGCGACCCATATGTGGGATGCCTTCAGAACCTCAATCGCACTCGACAGCGAATTGCCGATCCATATCCTGAATCTGCGAGGCATGTCCGGCCGAAAGTATCGGCGCTTCATCAATCGGCTTGTAAATACGACTCCGGATGCAGCCTATCTTGAGATTGGCAGCTGGACTGGCTCTACGGCGTGTGCAGCCATGGCGGGAAACAGCATTCGTGTAGTTTGCATCGACAATTGGGCGCAATATGGTGGACCAAAAGCAGAGTTCGAGAATAATATCGCCTCTGTCTTAAGCCCACGTACGGATTTCCATTTCATCGAATCCGACTATAGGTCAATAGACTACCGTGACCTGGGTACCTTTAATATCTACCTATTTGACGGACCGCACGAATATCAGGACCAGTACGATGGTGTCGTGATTGCCCAGCCCGCTCTCGCGGAAGTGTATGTTTTAATCGTAGACGACTGGAACTGGCCCAGCGTGCGGCGCGGTACCCAGGATGCTCTCAATGCGCTCGGCACTGAAGTTCTATATTCGATAGAAATTCGGACCACACAGACAGACTGCCGCCCAATGCAAAGCAGCCAAAAGACCGATTGGCACAATGGCTATTTCTTTGCAGTGTGCAAGAAGAAGCGAGCCGCGTTCCTTCCCGCCAAGTCTGACTCGCCTCAAAGCGACTAGATTTGTATAGTACTTTTGCAACGTGAATTCGGACTCAGAATGTGGTCATTTTGGCGGACCAACCATAGATGAGAAGCATCAAGATAAATGGAACGGCTGGATCAACCCATGGATTCGCACGAAGAGTGCTTCAGGCAGCGAAGCGCAAAATTATCACCCAGCTAGGATTCGTCAGCGACCAGAAATTTTATCTTGATTCAGGAATGGTCACGCAGCGCGCCGATGTCGAACGTATCACGCTTTACTGTAATGCAGTCGATATTGAGTTTCTTTTGCCTGTCGACGGATCGAAAACTCGCAATTCCTATCGTCCTCGATTTGTCTACGGCCTAGCCGATGCGACAATCGACCCAATTTCAAACCTGGTCTACGATTCGAGTGGGCAATTCATTGCCGAAAGCAGCAGTTGGCTCGCATTGCGACAGTTTTACGACTGGCCCCAACCCAAGATGAGGGTGAAGGGCTCTAGACTGCCTGGCGAATTCATTTTTCTCCCGAACAACGGATACTATCACTGGCTCATTGAAGATCTTCCCGTGTTCTTGAAATCGCTGGCTGTCGCGCCAAAGGCGCGCGTAATTTTGTCGAGAACTGCTGCCCCATATGTTCGTGAGGTTACAGAATTGATCGACAATGACATTGTTTTTATGGATTCACCTCTTCGGGTAGAGAGGTTGGTAATGACCGCAAAGACCGGGGGCATGGGGAACCCTCTAGCTGGCTTGACGCCACATCCCGCTGACGTTGCAACTCTGCGTGATTTCTTCATTAAACATCGCGCGCCCAGCCCAGGCGAACGTAAACTCTATTTGTCACGCGTAGGCCAGAAGCGAAGTCCCGTGAACGAGTCTGCTCTTCAACTTGATATGGAAGAGCAGGGCTTTGTCCTTTTCGATGGGACGGGAATGAGCCTGCGTTCGCAGGTCGCGTTATTCTCGTCTGCCAGTCATTTGGTTGGAATCCATGGCGCTGGCTTGGCAAACATCGTCTGGGCACCTGAAGGGGTCGACGTCTGCGAGATATTTTCATCAGACTATATGCCAAGCTGCTACTCCGCTCTGACCGCTATCCGGAACGGATGCTATACACCAGTGGCCTACACTTCGGGCTCAGAGAACATGATTGATACAGTCACCCTGGAGCGACTCACCATCATGGCCCGTCGTATGCCGGAATAACCAAGCCGGACTCGCTTTTTCGAACGCCCGAATTATCATAAAAAGTGAGGGGGCGAGGTCACGAAACCAACTCTCGTTTCCAGGCGACTCACCGGACGCCGAGCTCGAACCGGCGCTTCAGATATTGGATAGCAGTTGGGTGCGACCATAACTGCGACTTGCCGGCAGGCGCTGGTCTGGTTTCCAGCTTGCTGTTGGCCGCATCACGAATGGCTTGCTTCAGCAGTGGAATCGCGATGGCGATCTGCAACAGCGGATACGTAGAAAAGTTATCAGCCTCGTCTGGCTTCATCGAGGCCTGTGCAACGATGTCTCCCGTATCGATCCCCTTGTCAATCTTGTGGATCGTTACCCCGAAATGCCTTGGATCTCGAGAGGCCAAGGCCCAATACCCCCCATGAACTCCTCGATAGAGCGGAGTAATGCCAACATGAGTGTTCAGAAATACCCCGCCGGTTGCATACAGCAGTTTCTCCTCCAATATGCGCGTTCCGTTCACGACTACGACGGGTGGGGAGAGCTTCTGCAAAAGAGTTGCGACCTCGACGTCATTAACTGACCGTACGTCAGTCACATACTCGGCCGGTATGGGACCTTCGTCCATTCCGTATTGCCGCAAAATGTCTGCTCTGCGTCGGGCCGTCTCCCGCTTTAGCATGGGAACAATGCACTTCGCGAATACAATCTGGCCCAGCACTTTGCGCCAGCCTAGCTTCTTCAGCCGCCGCTTGAGAAAAGTCGACCGGGAAATCTTTGTTTCCCGGACAACTGTCTCTATGTTGAACTCGCCAGCCAGTGCATGGTAGATGATTCGAGACAGATCGCTATCGTCAACGAGCAGGACTATGCTACGCAATGCGGTTTCTCCGCGTGCAAAACGTTCTCCGCAACTTCGGCCATGTTAAGAGACGACCAACCGGTCTCGCGGCTTATCTTTGCATAGTGTTCGACGATGCGGGTCAGAACGGCCATGTTCTCCTCTAAATGGAGGCCAAAATTGTGCGGATGCCACCAGAGATGAAATGTTTTGTTCTTCTTCGCAGCCGCGTCCATGGATGCGCAGATCCGTCTGACCCGCATGTCCTCGAATCCGCTCCGCACGGCACTCCATGGACGAAGAAATCTCGATTGGGATATTTTCACAATCGGGTATTCTTCGTCGACACACGGCGTTACGCTTCCATCGCCACTGAGACCGAGGTAGGAGTCGGCTAATCGCGCGGCTCTGTTAACTATTCCATTCCCTGCTTCGATCCATGGGTCCGCCTCCGTACTGCGATACGCAATAAGACCCTCTTGAGCGCAAATTTGAATGTGTTGTCGCGATATTTGATTGCGCGGAAAAACGATGCTCTTGAGCACAACACCATACTGGCCAGCGACCGACTGCGCACTTCTGAGATCAGCGCGAAATGACTGAAGCGTGGGCCCAGGGGCTAACGCATAAAAGTGAGAGAGCGTGTGCGTGCCGACTTCCTGCCCTTCGGACGCGAGTATTTTGCGGATCAAGCTCGGAGCAAAATGGAAGGGATCTTCGTCTTCGTTTTTGCCCACCTCAGACATCGCCGCGTACGGGTCCAGGCTGGCTTCCCGGTAGAGAGGGAGCTCATCAGGCAATGTGGCTTTCAATTCATCAAGAGTCCTGAAAAACAAAAACCCGACAGTAGCCCAGGTGGCGTGAATTCCATACCGTTCGAACACCTCAAGGATGGCGGGAACGGCCTGGCGAACCCCGATCAGGTTCTCGCGATATTGGTCAACCGCGAGATGGTCCCTAACGCCCCAGTGCAACTCAAAATCGAGGCTGATTACAAATCCCCCGGGATTTTGCAGAGTGCTCGTTTTCGATTTCATTGTTTTGCCGAAACGATGACCTTCTCTAGTTGCTGACAATTGACAAATAGTTCGCAGCGACGCCGCGAACTGTAAATTGTTGCAGGTGGACGGAACAGTCATTTCGTACTGGATTATCCAGAGCAGTTAACAAGGCTCCCGCCATGGCCTCGTGATCGCCCACAGGCACGAGCATACCGAATCTTCCATTACACAGTATTTCTGACGGGCCGTACATGCAATCTGTCGAGACAACTGGCGCCCCGAGGGCCAGAGCCTCCACCAGCGCCACACCAAACCCTTCCCACTGAGACGAGGATGCAAATGCGGCCGCGCGCTTCATGAACCGATACGGGTTTAGTTCGAAGCCTGGGAGTGCCACATCGTCAGCGAGACCGGTGTCACGGACTACTTGCTCAATCCGGTTCCTATCCGCCCCGTCCCCGAGGATCATTAAACGAGCCGGGCGGCGGTCTCTGATCAAGCGAAATGCGCGAACCAACATGGGAAAATCCTTCTGCTTATCCAGCCTGCCAACGGCCAGTATCACCGGCGGTTCTTCGGGTTGGAACCATGGATGCTCGACGGTTGCTGTTCCTGCTGTATAAAGCGCATCCGTAATTACGGGATTGTAAATAACGCGGAGTGTTTCGCGAGGAATACCGGTTTGCGTTGACAAGTCGTCTGCGACTCCACCCGAGACAGCTACGATCGAATCAGCCGACTTTAGAGCCCAACGACTCCACAGAGGCATCAAGCGATATTTAAGCCCCGACGTATTTGCCACGATCTTCGACATCGTAGTGTGTTCAGTTGCTACGATTTTTGTTTTCTGTCGAGCGATCGTTCGCGCAACAACTGCGGCAGCGGTGGAGTGCGTCATGGCAGCGATCATTGCATCGGGTTCCCTGTCACGAAGATACTTTGCCACTCTCGGCACGCTTCTCATCATATGATCGGACTCGAGATCAAACACCTGGGTACCCTCTGCGATAACCCTTCCCATGTCTCCGCCTCCCCGGCCCGCGACGAGGTCGACCTCGGCTCCACACTGGCGCAGACCATTGGCTAGATTCGCGAACACCCGTTCGACTCCACCGATCTCTAAAGTAGGAATCAATAACGCGATCCTCATCTCATGCTTTCTCACAACTGGTTCGAGACTCTTTCAGGCTGGGCGATCGAAATCGGGATTGAGCCGTCTGAATGAGCGCGACACCAGAAAGTAGATAGGCCCACACAAAGAACCTGTCATCGAAATTTGGGAACATCACGAGGCGTATCACAATATAAAGGCCTGTCAACGGTAATAGATCGCCGAAGACCGAGCCTTCAGGAAGCCTCTTCCAGACTGCTGCTGCCACCAGAATCGAGATGGTCATGAACGTGTAGGGAATCGCCCTCAACCCGGCGAGCGCGTGCAAATAGCCAGCAAGACTGATAGGGACAGGGTGACGAATCGGCTCGATGACTGGCTTAACAAAGCCGTGTTGCATGACGACCCGCCAACTGTACACACCCGCAATCCGGTTAACAAGAGCCGTAGTAGCCACGGCAAGCGCTGCGAACAGGGCTCCAACAGAGAGGCGAATGCGCTGCCTCCAGACCATCCATGCCAGCACGATGACTGCAAGAACAAAGTTATCGGACCTCACCAATATGCTGGCCACCAGCAGGCTGGCAGCAAGCAAGTCTCTCCTTCTCGCCAGCACAAACAGAGCAAGGACAACCATCACCGTAGACAAAGGATCGGCGGTCACCATCCGTCCCATGCTCAACACAGGCGGTGTCAGCAACAACACTGGACATAAGACAGCGTCGTGTGTCCAGGCGAGGACCGCCAGACCGACGACGAAGATGCAGCATGCCGATATCAGGCGCAGACCAACAAGGATCGGTACCCCCGCGCGCCAAAGCACGTATCCGGCTGCCACATAGCCTAGCTTGACTCGAAACAAGCCTAACTGCTGCGCAAAATGGTACGGATTGTTGTACACATCGGCAAAATAGGGCTCAGCGGCCACGCTTTCGAACTGGAAGGCAGATGGTTGCACGTCGAATTCAGCACGCGCGATGCGGTGGATCGTTAACGGATCGGACCACCGCAACGAAGCGACGGCTCCTGCGTACAAAAACCGGTCAAAGCTCGGTAATGGTCGAAAGTACGCAGCCGTCGCTAGGGCCACGCAGAAGCCCGCGTAGAGCAGCACGGCAAGAGTGGAACAGCCGAACCACCTTCGTATTGGAGAACAATCGCCACTGGGTGCGGCAAGGTAGGCATGTCCTAGCACTTGCATCTCCGGAGTGCGTGCAAGGCCCTAATTTCCCATTCGGCATCCGCCAAGCGCGGTTTCAATTCCGTCGCCAAAAGAACCCCCCGTTTTAGTTCATCGTCACGTTACGCTACTGTTAGCGTGAAAGAAATAGACATACACATCGGTCCCGTCAATTTTCCTCCACAACGACGGGACCATGACCGGACCGCCCATGTCAGAGACAGAAAATTAGCTTCTGCAAATGGGACCGGACGAGATTGACACTCGCCAATTGATTACTCATTCTGTGGTTTGGTGGCGACTGCAATCAGACTTAGACCACCCCAGGGCAGGATGCCGTCCAGGCGCCGCAGCATAGGCATTAACATCTGCAACACCTTCAACTGGACCCGAGAGAATGTTTTGCGCTGCATCACCTTTCCGTTGAGCCACCAGCCGGGAACGGAGAAGCGATTGAAATCGAAGATCTGTTCCACTCGGAAGCCTGCTCGTTCCAGGCCTTGCCGCAACGACTCTCGCGTATATCGCTCGCGATGTTCGAGCGCGCGATCCAGCGTGCCGTACAGCGCCGGATGCTGCGGAACAAGGATCACCGCCCGGCCGCCTGGCATCAGCGACGATCGGATGTTTTCGAGCGTCTCCTGTTCATGCGGCACATGTTCCAGCACGTTGATCATCAGCACGGTATCGAACTTTTCCTCGAGTCCCGCAAAATCGCTCGGAACTCCGGCGTCGATATGACGCACCCGAAGATATGGTTTCCCAACGGAATACGACCGCAGGTAAGAGAGATAAGAAGGATTGATATCGGAGGCGAGATAATACTCGCGAGGGATGAATTGACTGGTCAGAGTACCAATCCCTGCGCCAATCTCCAGCACCCGCCCTCCCACATACGGGGCCAGCGTCCGCCCCATCCATAGGTTGAACCGGCGTGCTTTCTCGAGACTCGCAAGTATTTGCGAACCGTATTCATCGTCCTTGTAAAGATCGTCAATGAGCCAGAACCGCAGAATTGCAGCCAACGCAAGCACTGCGTCCTTGTGGCGAATCTTCTTGCCTTCCTGGTAGTTGCGGGCAAGATACCTGATTGGCGCCTCAAAGACGCGCGCACGCCGCTTCGCTAGTTTGAAGGCGATTTCAATCTCGAAGCGAAAATCGTTGTGGCGCAGAGGAATTGACTGGAATAAAGGCGTACGGATCGCCTTGTAGCAGGTCTCGATATCGCTGAGATTCAGATCGGTGAAAATATTCGCCACAAAGGTGAGCGCCTTGTTCAACCATGTGTGCCGGAACATGAGAGCCCGGCGGTAGTGCGATGAAAGATAGCGAGACCCAAACACGGCGTCAGCCGCTTCGGCCGCAAATGGCCGGAGCAGCGAGGGAATGTCCGCCGGATTGTATTCGAGATCGGCATCGTGCACGATGCTGATCTCGCCCGTGGCATACTCCAGCGCGGTGCGCAACGCAGCCCCTTTGCCCATGTTCCGCTCATGTCGAAGCAGCACGACGCGTTCGTCTTCCGCGGCAATCCTCTGGAGAATTTCCCAACTTCCATCTGTACTGCAGTCATCCACGATGATGACTTCCAGGCTATGGATGATGTCGTCTTTCAAAGCAAGGAGACGACGCAAGCTGGCTTCCACCAGGTACCGCTCGTTGTAGACCGGCACCAGCACGCTCAGACTGAATGACGTACTGATACAGTCTTCTTCAATGAGTATGTCCGACGGCCTTGGCATGAACTCCAAGAGCTTTTGATCATGCATGCTCATTCTGCGTTTTCCAAGCAAATTTCCTCGGACAGTGTAATTCCTAATTGGCGACTGCCATCGGAGTTATTACAGCCCGTTCTGGACAGTAGTCAATGGGAAGCCTGCACAATAACTCGTGGATGGTCGCATCTGATCTTCGAGTGCGAGCCGCGGATTCCAATTCTGCCAGCATTTGTGTCAACCCTACAGCCACGGCAGTAGCCTTCACTTGGAAGACGTCGCGAAACGGTGTAGTGGTCACCAGCGCGTCTTCTCTCCACATCTTCTCGTGAAGTCTCTCTCCCGGCCGGATGCCCACGACCTTGATATCGATGTCCTTTCCTGGCGTCAGACCTGCCAGACGGATGATGTCCTTGGCAAAATCGACGATCTTTACTGGATCGCCCATATCCAGAAGGTAGACGTCTCCCCGGGATGCCAGCGTGGCAGCCTGCAGGACGAGCCGCACGGCTTGTGGGATAGTCATGAAGTAGCGCGTCATCTCCTGATGCGTAATTGTGACTGGGCCACCGGCAGCAATCTGACGAAGAAAAATAGGGACAACACTGCCGCGGCTACCCAGAACATTCCCGAATCGCACACAGGCAAAGTGTGTCTTGTGACCCTTGCCGTAGCCCTCGTCGGCACGATGCTGAATCAGTAGCTCTGCTGTTCGCTTGGTCGCTCCCATGACACTTGATGGATTCACCGCTTTGTCGGTGGAAATCATGACCAGGCGTTCGCAGCCAAATTCGATTGCCGCATCCGCGAGCTCTCGTGTACCGGCGACGTTGTTCAGAACCGCTTCACAGCAGTTCCCTTCCATAACGGGAACATGTTTATAAGCCGCGGCGTGGAGAACAATCTGTGGGGAATGCAGCTCAAATGTGCGATGAACTGTTTCACGGTCGCGAATGTTGCCGACAATCGGTACTATTTCTTTGCCGCGCGGGCCACCGAGCTCATTCATCAGCTCGAAAATCGAATTCTCATCTTGATCGAGGACGACGACGCGATCAACGTTCAGTGCCGAGACCTGTCGCGCAATCTCCGAGCCGATAGACCCACCGGCTCCTGTAATCAAGACGGTCCGCCCGTTGAAGCACCGAACCACCGCAGGATGCACCTCATTTACTATCTCGGCATCGGCTCGAGCCAGCTGATCAATAGGAACTGGTCGATTCACTTTAACTTTTCCATCCA
Source organism: Terriglobales bacterium (assembly GCA_963823845.1). GTDB lineage: Bacteria > Acidobacteriota > Terriglobia > Terriglobales > Acidobacteriaceae > Alloacidobacterium. Next base: position 713,438 of record CAWGND010000013.1, on the reverse strand, counting down.
TCAGCTCACTGCCGGAAGGCAATATGCGAACCTGAACATCGAGACTGCTAGCGTCGCGAATCACTTGTGCGGCACATTTCAAATTCGCGCCTGAAAGCACGACCACCTCTATCCGGTGGCGCACCAAAAGGCTGGCCAACGACTCAGGAGAGCCCAGGACAGGCCGACCCGCTATGTGTACGCCGGCCAGGCGCACATCTTCGCTTACCAAGCCTACGACTTGAGCCTCTTTGCAGGTGTGGAGATGGTGAACCGCTGAAGCCAACGTCGTCTCGCCTCCGACAATGAGTGCGCGTGGTCGTCCAGATGGACGATAGGCAGCCTCGTTTGCGAGACGCCGCGTTACCCGCAACGCGGAAGCAAAGACGAGGAAGATGCCGAACTCGAGGATCAGTACGCTATAGGGAACTATCGGAGCGCCGGGTATGCACCAGCGCACCAGCAGAAGAAAAATTGTTACTGGTAGCGAACGCAGAGCTAGGGCAAGCCCGTCCCGCACATCAAAGAAACGCCAGGTCGCATGGTATCCATCGCGAGTTAGGTGCAAAGATAAAGGTCTTAGAACAGCTACGACGCACAGCCACGTCCACATGCTGTGCTGCATCTTCGGCTCGATATGAAAATCAAACCGGAGCACATATGCATAAATCATCGCGATCGCCGCAGTAAGACCGTCCAGAATTACGCGAACATACCCGTGATAAAGCCACGTCGGAATGAGATCGGCGTATCGTTCACGCTTCCGGTCGGTCACAGCTTGCAACTCGTGAAGGTGCTCCAACTGACCTCCTGGAAAATCTTCCTCTTGCCATGTGTAGTCTTGCGATGAAGCTGACTCCGGGAAACCACAGATTTCGCCGGTGAATCCAATCCCGAACCACTACCCCATACAGCTCAACTCTCGGTCACTCAAACAACGGGCTAGCCCACAGAGGCTTTTTAGCGCCTGCACATAGATTGGCTTCAAAGGACAGGAATCGAATGACCTGCCACTCTAACTTTCGCTGACCTCAACACCTTATCCCCACGCTGGCGAATTGGCAACATCCCCCGGATTAAATTTGTGTGCAGATTTGGGCTTCAGCATTTGTACCGGGTCTTGTTACAAAGCGGTAATCCGAGATTTTAAACCCCATACCATCCAACCCGCGGGATCGATGATGCGTCCATTCATTCGACAACACTGTGGCTGAAGCGCTATAGTTTTCTTGGATCGTAAAAACAATCGCGATCTCCTGCTGCTTACTGCTCCTACGGCTGATTCGGGTGAGCATCCGCTTTGGTCGCAATTTACGGAGGAAGTCAATGATCCGGCAATTGCAGTCAGCCATCTCACTTTTTACATGTAGTTGCCTGCTCAGCATGGCCGCCGAGACCTCGTCTCCTATAGGGCTCGTGATGACAACCGGAGAAGTCCAGGTTGATGGATTGCAAGTGCCGGGTAACTCAGCGATCTTTTCTGGAAGCCTCATTTCATCGGGAGACAGAAGCTCGAGCCTGCGATTTTCAGACGGTACAAGCGCGGTGATGAAACCTGGTGCGACAATGACCGTTTATCGCGAACGTTCCGTCCTGCAACTGGGCGTGGCTATGCAAAGTGGGGTGGATAAACACCCGGTGCTTGCCGACGGATTAAAGATTTCAGGGGTGGCTCCCAACGCAATAGCCCAGGTTGGCGTGAGAGACGCATCGTACATTGAGGTTGCCGCGGAGGAGGGTGAATCGGATGTATGGACCGCCTCCGGGAATCTTGTTGCCCGGGTGAAACCCGGGAAGACGCTCAGCTTTGCAATCGGCCAGGCCGCCGGAACTCCGGAACACCAGGTTAAAATCTGCGGCGAGTTGGAGCAGAATTACTTGCTTACTGATCATTTCACCAGTGTTACCTACCAGTTACAAGGGCACGACCTCGACCCTCTCGTCGGTAAAACGGTCCGGGTAACCGGGATGACTCCAGGCGGCACCTCTTCTTCCTCTGCACCCGAGGTTTTGACGGTTTCCCAAATAAGAAAGTTGAATCATTCATGCGAGGCTGCTGGCGCCGTCCCCCCGGGCGCGGTTGTCTTGCTGATTTTCGTGGCTCTTGGGGGAACGCTCCTCGGGCTGGGCGTGGCAGGCGGATTCGGGCACTCGGCGGTAACGCCGACGGTGCCCTAATTGAACCGCTTCGACTGAAAACATGGTGTATTTCCCCGGAAGAATCCTGAATGTGCCCTTTGCATCGACCTGTGCAATCGAGCGCACGTCCTGGCCTTCACCTGCAATTCCGGGCCTCGGTTTTAGTCTTTTCAACCGAGTGAAACCTCGGACATCCAAGCCAGCCGGAAACAATGAAAAGTGGCGAACACGCAATGAGTACCTGCCGTATCAAGGCCGTTGCTCAGGACTGAGGCTTCGGCGGCCACGTAATCTGGCCACTATGGCGATATGCTAGATTAGCGATCTGGCCCGCGCGCGCTGCGGCGACACCGGTTTCAACAGGTGCGTTGGGCTCCGTGCGTGCCCTGACACACTCGAAGAAATTCTGCATGTGGGTAATGGTTCCATCGCGGAAGCTCTCTTCTTTGAGGACGGGATTTTGGTTGCTCTGCACGCCCTCGCGATAGACGCCGAATCCGCTGCGATTGATCTTCAACGTCGCCTCTGTCCCGCGGAATTCAAGCCCGCCATCATCGATCGAAGAACTCATCATACCCTCGTACACGACATCGAACCCGGGATATCGGAATGCTGCCTGCACGGTGTCGGGGCAATCCCAATCTTCAAAGATGTATTTGTCCCCAAGCATTTGCGCCTGGCGCGGCTGGTCTACCTTCATGGCCCAATGCACAACATCGATCCAATGGGTGAATAAGTCAGTCATGGCGCCCCCCCCGAAATTCCAGAACCAACGCCACCGGAGAAATTTCTCCTCGCTGAACGGCTGATCCGGAGTGGCGCCGAGCCATAGCTTCCAATCAAGCGCCTGTGTATCAACAGGCTTCGTCGGCCCGTTGCGCTGATAGTTCTGCCACCAGTAGGTTCTCACTTGGGGGACGCGTCCGAGACTGCCTCCCTGAATCAAATCAACCGCATCGCGAAAATGAGTCCAGCTGCGCTGCTGCATGCCGCACTGCAGAATCTGTTTGCTGGAGCGAACTGCGCGTGTGAGCGTAGTCCCCTCCTCAATCGTGTGGGTGACCGGTTTCTCCAGATAGACGTCTTTGCCAGCGGCCAGGGCATCCACCGCCATGCGAATGTGCCAGTGATCCGGAGACCCGATGAGAACGATATCGATATCCGTATCCAGCACCTCGCGATAGTCGACATGGGTAGTAGCGACTCCGTTGGACCGCTCCTTAACAGCATCGCGATGCGGCCCATACACGTCGCTTACGGCCACGATCTGACAGGATCCAACCTTATCGGCGCAATCGAGCAGAGTCTGCATACGTCCCCCCGCTCCTATCACTCCGATGCGAAGATTGTCGTTTGCACCAAGTACCTTCGTTGAGGCAAGAGCAGTAATGCCGCCTGCGATGAGAAAGGTGCGGCGATTGGGCTGATATGGCATGAGCGTTGCGTCCCCTTTGTTCCCGTCAATCTTATCAATGAAAGTCGCGATTGCAGTTTACAGATAGTCAGTCAAGAAAAACAGAAAGCAGGATGTTTAATCTCTTTTCTGAACGGGGGCAAGATAGAGTGATTGGTACTAATCTAAGTCTGAGGGTCATAGAGCGTGAAACTATACCGAACCAAAGACGGCATCTTCATCTCCTTCGAAGGCTTGTTTTACCGCGTGAAAGATGAACCTTGGGATGCCCTGATAGCGCGCGACGACCTTCTTGATCATTGCCTCGTGAAGATGAAAAGCGCCCAGCCCTCTAACGAGTTTTCTGAGAATGCCATCCTGCCGCCGATTGAAAACCAGGAGGTATGGGCTTCGGGAGTGACGTACTATCGCAGCCGCACGGCCCGGATGGAAGAGTCGAAGGACGCTGGAGGAGGTGACTTCTACGACCGTGTCTATTCAGCCGAACGTCCGGAGTTATTCTTCAAGGCGACTGGCCGCCGCGTCGTCGGTCATGGAGATAAGGTGCGTATCCGCAGCGATGCTAAGTGGTCTGTCCCGGAACCAGAGTTGACTCTCGTGTTGAGCAGCGGTGGCAGGATTATCGGCTACACGATCGGAAACGACATGAGCTCGCGTGATATCGAAGGAGAGAATCCACTCTACCTGCCACAGGCGAAAGTCTACGACGGCAGCTGCGCAATTGGCCCATGTATTCTGCTCAAGTACGACCCGCTGGAAAAGGACGTTCAGATTGAGATCAAGATCCTGCGCGCTGGAGAAATAGCCTTCAGCGGAAAGACTGCCCTGAAAGAACTCAAGCGCGAGCCGAAATCCCTGGTCGCCTATCTCTATCGAGACAACAGCTTCCCCTGCGGCAGTTTTTTGATGACAGGCACCGGCATAGTTCCTCCCGATTCATTTACGCTGTACAGCAAAGATCAGATCGATATTTCAATCGAGCACATCGGCACGCTCTCAAATAGCGTTGCCTAGCTCTGGGCGGAATACCCTTCTCCGTTCGTCACGAGCTGACAAATCAACGAAGTGCGGTGCTCTCATTCCTCGCGGCGGAATCGATGCCAGAATGGATTCAGGATTCGAAGTCTTTCTTCGGAGGCAGCCTGATTCGTCTTGCCGGCGTGGCAGATCAAAGCACAGCGGTTTTTCTTTTAGATGCTCAGGAGAAAGAGCTACTCTGTTCCTGACGTTGTGGTTCTCCAGCTACCACATATGGTTGTAAGGTTCCCAGGAGTCGGACGCCCCAGGAAGCGATGACGATCACGAGGCAAAGTCTGATGGTTCTGGTTTTGGCTATAGCCCTTCCCTGCCAAAAAGGGGCAGGGCAAACTTCGCCTGCTGCATTTCCGGAACAATCTCCTCAGCTTCAGTCAACACCAGAGCCATCTGCTTTGATTGCGCCGAGTGCCGTCCCGCCGCCGCTCGTACCTTCATCTCATCTGCTCTTCGACTTCAAGGATTCCGATATCAAATTCAATTTGTGGACCTTGATGGATACCCTTCGAGATCCGAACCACGAAGGCTGGGTGCTCTCTGCCTATCCCGATCCAAAAACAAGCCGCCCCCTTATCGGTGCCGGATTTGGTCTCGACGTCTTGGCGACCGAGCACCCTCAGCGCGACCCTCTCAACCCCCGTCCTTTCATCGAGCCCTCGTCCGCTCAGCTCTGGCAGGCTGCAGGACTGGATCCAGAGCAATTGCAAAGGATACTCGATCAGTTCGATCGTGATCTTAGAACGTGGAAGAAGAAACAATATCGCAGAAAAGTCAGAACACACACACTCCGGCCGGAACTGACGGAAGACGAGGCAACCAGACTATTGCGCATCTCCGCCATCCAGGCCGTCCAGAATGCGCGGGCTTATTGCCGTAACTTCGACCGGCTGAATGCGCCGCAGCAGATGGCCCTAAGCCAACTGGTGTTTCAGATGGGTGTAAATCTTGAGGAGTTCGTGCAGTTTCTTAGCGCCATCAATGGCGACCCCAGCGAGAGCACCTTGTCACAGCCGAATACCAGCATTGAAACAGAGGGTGACCGCTGGAAAACAGTACAGCGCACTCTCATTGAGAGTGAGTGGGCCAGGCGGTATAGCGGCCGCGCTGCAACAGTAATCGCCATGTTCGACCCGGATTATGAGCAGAACCCCCGCGGAGCGGAGCGGCGCGTGGAGGCAATACTTCGTCCGCCGACTAAGCACCATCATAAAAAGGCGCGCTCTTCCCAAAATAATAGGAAACTCGCCTGAACCTGTTTCTAAGCCACTTGCGGATTCCTGGTGGATTTACTGTCAACCGAAGAAAAGCCGCTGAAAGAATCAGGTCAAGGTCGATCATGAAAGCAACGTCTCTGCCGCGCACTTGACTATTACCTGTACGGGTGATTTATCTTTTCCTCTATCTGGTATTTCCGCTTCTCTCCTAACCGATTGATAATCACGTCATCGCTCAATGCAATCCTCAGCTAAGAGAGCGCAAAGACAATCCCCCTCGTAACAAGGGATGCTCACGATGTGCATCGGCTCCGTGTTGTCGAGGTTCCAAAATCCTCGAGAAACCCGCCGCTGCGGACCAACGACGAACGAACCCGCTAACTAACGAAAAGGTGAGTAATGGCCAAGAGAGTAGCTGATATTTTCATCGAAACACTGGTGAATGCGGGCGTAAAGCGGGTCTACGGCGTCGTTGGCGACAGCCTCAACGGGCTCACCGATGTGATCCGCCGCAACGGGAAGATCGACTGGCTACATATGCGGCACGAAGAAGTAGCAGCATTTGCTGCCGGTGCCGAGGCCCATCTCACCGGGGAGCTCGCCGTGTGTGCGGGGAGCTGTGGCCCCGGCAATCTTCACCTCATCAATGGCCTCTACGATTGTCACCGCAACCGCGTGCCGGTGCTCGCGATCGCCGCGCAGATTCCAAGCCACGAGATTGGAAGCAGCTACTTTCAGGAGACGCGTCCAGACCACCTCTTCAATGACTGCAGCTACTACTGCGAATTGGTTTCACAGCCTGAGCAGATGCCGCGCGTGCTGGGCATCGCCATGCGTACGGCTATCACCAAGCGAGGCGTTGCCGTGGTCATTATTCCTGGCGACGTGGCCTTGCGCGAATGCTCCGCCCCCGCACTATCGCTCGGGATTGAAGATTCCGCTCCCGTCATCCGCCCATCAGACCATGAACTCCACAGGGCCGCCGAGATTCTCAACAACGCACGCAAGGTCACCATCCTCGGCGGGGCCGGATGCGAAGGCACACACGACGAACTTATTGCAGTCGCGAAGCGGTTGAAGTCTCCGATCGTTCACGCACTGCGTGGCAAGGAATTCATCGAGTACGACAACCCTTATGACGTAGGCATGACCGGCCTGCTTGGTTTCTCATCCGGCTATCACGCCATGATGAACTGTGACGCCCTCCTCATGCTCGGCACGGATTTCCCCTATCAGCAGTTCTATCCCAAGAACGCAAAGATCATTCAAGTAGACCGGCTCGGCGAGCAGATAGGACGACGCACTCCCGTCGATCTTGGCCTGATCGGAAATGTGAAAGACACGCTAGACGCGCTGACCCCGCTGCTTGACGAAAAAGCCGACCACTCCTACCTCGATACTTGCGTCAATCATTATAAGGACGCGCGCAAGAGCCTCGACGACCTCGCCGTCGGTGAGCCAGGCCGAACGCCGATTCATCCCCAATACGTCGCCCGGGTTCTGGATGAGCTTGCGGCAGATGACGCTGTCTTCAGCTGCGATGTGGGCACGCCTACCGTCTGGTCCGCACGCTACCTCACCATGAACGGTAAGCGCAGATTGCTCGGCTCCTTTAACCACGGCTCGATGGCGAATGCTCTGCCGCAAGCCATAGGTGTGCAGGCAAGCCATCCCGGCAGGCAGGTCATCACGCTTTCCGGAGATGGGGGCCTGGCCATGCTCCTCGGCGATCTGTTGACGCTCAAGCAGCTCAAACTGCCCGTAAAACTGGTAGTATTCAACAACGGTACTCTCGGCTTCGTCGAACTGGAGATGAAAGCAGCCGGCCTGGTCGATTACGGAACCGAGCTGGTCAATCCTAATTTTGCCAAGCTGGCCGAGTCAGCGGATGTCTTCGGCGTTCGCGTAGAAAAGCCGGAAGAGCTGCGCCCTGCCCTGAGCAGTGCGCTCGCGCACGACGGCCCCGCCTTGGTTGAGGTGCTTGTGAACCGGCAGGAACTCTCTATGCCGCCGACGATCAGCCTTGAGCAAGCCCTGGGCTTCAGCCTCTACATGATTCGCTGTGTCCTGAGTGGACGTGGAAACGAAGTCATCGATCTGGCCAAAACCAACCTCATCCGCTGACAACCTAACCGGATTCAGGAGAAATGGAAATGAACACACAACTGGCATCAGCACCCGTAGCAACCCGTCAGGTTTCCCTTTCCGGATTCAATCTCATCAATTCTCCCCGGCTCAACAAGGGAACAGCCTTCACTGATCACGAACGCGACATCTTTCATTTGCATGGCCTGCTGCCGCCGCACATTGGGGACCTCGACGAACAGCTTGAACGCCGCATGCAGGCGCTCGATGAGCAATCAACTCCCTTCAACAAATACGCCTTTCTCCGCGACATGCAGGACACGAACGAGACGCTTTTCTACGCCCTTTTAGTCCGCAATGTCGAAAAGATGCTGCCTCTGGTGTACACGCCCACTGTGGGCGAAGGCTGCCAGCGATTCAGCGAGATATGGAGAAAGCCGCGCGGTTTATTCCTCAGCTATCCCAACAAAGACCGCATCGCACAAATCCTCAGCCACCCTCGCTACGACGATATCAAATGCATCGTGGTCAGCGATGGCGAACGGATTCTCGGCCTTGGCGATCAGGGCGCCGGAGGCATGGGCATCCCCATCGGAAAAATGGCCCTCTACACCGCGCTCGGCGGAATTCATCCCGAGCATTGCCTTCCCATCCTGCTCGACGTAGGCACAGACAACGAGGACAGGTTGAAGACTCCAATCTACATCGGCTGGAGACACCACCGCGTCCGCGGCCAGGAGTACGACGACTTCGTCGATCTCTTCGTAAACAGCGTGAAAGCGCGCTGGCCGCACGTCTTACTGCAATGGGAAGACTTCGCCGGTTCCAATGCCCCTCGATTCCTGGCACGCTACAGAGACCAGCTCTGCACCTTCAACGACGATATTCAAGGCACCGCGGCTATAGCAGCCACGACGTTAATCTCCGCAATCAACGTAACCGGCGTTCCACTTGAGCAGCAGAAGATCGTCGTCGTCGGCTTCGGAAGCGCAGGCTTGGGCATCACCAACTTATTGGCCCAGTTCATTCAGGACAAAGGCTTGTCGGCAGAGGAAGCTCGCTCCCGCTTCTACGCTATCGATCGCTATGGCCTAGTTACTGAAAATGGCAAGGATGTGCATCCCGAGCAGCGTCCGTATGCGCGCAAAGAACAGGAAGTGCGAGGCTGGAGTTCACAGGGTGGAGAAATCACTTTTCTCGACGTGGTTCGCAATGCAAAGCCAACCGTCCTCATCGGCGTCTCCGGTCAACCCAGAGCATTTACGCAGGAAGCAGTGCGCGAAATGGCAAGGAATACCGCTCGCCCCGTCATCTTCCCCCTGTCGAACCCTACATCCCGCAGCGAGGCGACTCCGCAGGACCTAATGGATTGGACCGAAGGACGCGCACTGATCGGCACGGGCAGCCCATTCGAACCGGTGAACCACAACGGGAAGAAGATTCATATTGCCCAGACCAATAACTCCTACATATTCCCCGGTCTCGCCCTTGGAATCATTGCCTCCAAATCCCGGCACGTCACCGACACAATGATCAAAGCAGCGGCCACGGAATTGATACGTCACCTGCCCACGCAAAAAGACAAGGATGGGAGCCTTCTCCCTCTGATCTCTGAATCTCGTAGTCTTGGTCGCCTGATTGCACAGGCCGTGGGAAAACAGGCGATTCAGGATGGGCAGGCGCAGGTTGCAAACGAAGATGCCCTGAACCGCGAACTCGAAGCAAATTTCTGGGAGCCCGCGTACGAGTCCTACGAACGTAAAGAGTAAATCCTCCGGCAATCATCTATCGAACGGGAGGCCCTGAGATGGCCATCAGCGAGACAGCCCATTCTTTTCGCATTGAAGAGGACGCACTGGGAGATGTCCAGGTTCCATCCGATCATTTGTGGGGAGCGCAGACCCAGCGCTCCCACACGAATTTCTTGATCGGAGTGGAGCGTTTTCGTTGGGGCCGCCCCGTTGTCCGCGCTTTTGGCATTCTGAAAAAGTGCGCAGCCCTCGCCAACGGTGAACTGGGCCAGCTGCCGAAGGAAAAAGTCGACCTGATCACGCGCGCCGCACAGGAAGTGATCGACGGTCAATGGGACAGCGAGTTTCCATTGGTCGTTTTTCAGACCGGCTCAGGTACGCAGACTAACATGAACGCAAACGAGGTGATCGCCAATCGCGCGATCCAACTTGCTGGTGGCACGCTTGGCTCAAAGAAACCAATTCATCCCAACGACGATGTGAACCACAGTCAATCATCGAATGACACGTTTCCGACTGCGATGCATATCGCCACGGTCGAGGCCATCGACAGCCTCCTGCTTCCTGCTGTGACCGAGCTTCGCGACGTGCTCCACGCGAAAGCGCAGGCTTACAGCGACATCGTCATGGTAGGCCGGACGCATCTTCAGGATGCAACTCCATTAACCGTCGGCCAGATGATCTCAGGTTGGGTTGCGCAGTTCGACCAGGCGCTCGACACCATTCGCCAGTCGCTCCCGTTGGTGTACGAACTGGCCATCGGAGGCACGGCGGTCGGCACGGGACTTAATGCTGACCCACGCTTTGGCGATGTCGCTGCCCGGTACATCGCCGAAGAGACAGGCAAGCCATTCGTTTCGGCTCCCAATAAGTTCGCGGCACTTTCCGCCCACGATGGCATGGTCAGCGTGAGCGGAACGCTCCGCACGCTCGCAGGCGCGCTTATGAAGATTGCCAACGATGTCCGCTGGTACGCCTGTGGTCCGCGCGCCGGCTTCGATGAACTTAGAATTCCGGCGAATGAACCTGGCTCTTCCATCATGCCGGGAAAGGTCAATCCCACCCAGTGCGAGGCGATCACCATGGTCGCAGTCCAGGTCTTCGGCAACGACCACGCCGTTGCATTCGCAGGATCGCAAGGTAATTTCCAACTGAATGTCTACAAGCCCGTCATCCTGCACAATGTTCTGACATCGATCGAGCTCCTCGCCGATTCGTGCCGCTCCTTCACCGAGCACTGCGCCACCGGAATCGAGCCGAACGAAAAACGGATCAAAGAGCACCTCGACAATTCGCTCATGCTGGTCACTGCCCTCAACCCATACATCGGATACGAAAAATCGGCAAAGATCTCCCTCACTGCATACCGGGAAGACATCAGCCTGCGCGAAGCCGCCCTCAAACTCGGCTTTCTCACAACCGAGCAGTTCGATCAATGGGTACGCCCTGAAGACATGACCCATCCTCTGGAAAAGAAAACTTCCGGCGCCTGATGCTGTTTTGCTAATCCTTCTCTGTTTCAGCCATCGCTGATATTACGATTGACTAGCCGGCAATTGTGAGCCGTCGCCAATATCGAGCATGGCCACAGTAAGCCAAACATTGCCGGAACATCCACAACCCACCACGTGGCTCTGGGAATTTCTCAAAGAAGAACTTGCGCCCTATCCCGGAAGAGCCGCCTTGATCGCGCGCATGGTCATCGCGTCTACCGTCGTAATGATCGTCACTATGACATTCAAGATTCCCTTCGGCGCCTATGGCGCGATCTATGCCTTCACCATCTCGCGGGAAAGCACCCAGGCAACCATCACTTCGGCCAAAACAGCTATCATCACGTTTGCGCTATCCGGTTTTTATATCCTCACCGGGGCGATTCTCTTTGTCGGCGATCCGCTGTTGCGAATGCTCTGGATCATCGGCACTTTATTCCTGCTCTTCTGGGCGCTCAGTGCCTCCACCAATTACTTCGCTGCCAACCGATTCGCCTATCTCGTTGCCATCACCATCGCTTTATGGGACCGCCATGAGCCCTCAAGACTGCAAGTTGAAGATACCCTGTGGGCCATCTTCAGCGTCATGTCCGCCAGCCTGATCACCGTGGCCTTCGAACTTATCTTCGCGCATCTCAAACCATGGGACGATCTGGTCGAGTCCATTGCAGTACGGTTAAGCGGAGTCGAAGACGTTCTCAACAGCTACAGCGCAGGCAGCACTCCAGACGAGAAGACAAAAAAAGAAATTGCCAAGCAGAGTATGCTCGGCACTTCCAGATTGCGTCGCATTTTGCGCCGCGCTTCCTATTCTCCGCAATATGGCGAGAGAATGGCCGCAATTGTAGCCCTCACAGGCAGGCTTGTAGATTTAGCGGCCAATCTAGCATATTTTGAAATCCACATCCCTGGTGAAGACGCCAGGAAACGAATCAGCCGTCTCGCAGAGAGCGTCGCAAGTATCCGCACCGATCTTCTGAACGGAAAAATTCCCTGCCCAATAGCGTTTGACGACGAAGCCGACACCATATCCGGCGTGCCGTTATTGCGTGAGATACAGGCAACCGTATCCCAGATATCTGAAGTCTTCGCTCATTCGCCAACTCTCAGCCCGACCGCGCCCACTGAAATCAGTGCAGAAGCACCTTTGACTATCTTTGCGCCCGACGCCTTCTCAAGTGTCGAACACATCAAGTTCGGTTTGCGGGGGTGTTTCGCCGCAGGCCTTTGTTACCTCTTCTATAACGCAGTCGACTGGCCGGGGATCAGCACAGCGATCACCACCTGCCTGTTGACCGCGCTCACCACCATCGGCGCATCCCGGCAAAAACAGATTCTGCGGTTTGGCGGCGCGATTCTCGGAGGTGTCGTTCTCGGCATGGGCGCGCAAATCTTCATTCTGCCCTCCCTCGATTCCATCTGGGAATTCACGCTTCTCTACATGGCCGTGATCGCTCTGGCCGCCTGGATCTCAACATCCGGGCCGCGCCTCTCTTATGGCGGGTCGCAGGCAGCAGCCGCCTTCTGCCTCATCAACGTGCAGGAGTTCAAATTCCAGACTTCCCTTTCCGTCGCAAGAGATCGTGTTGCCGGCATCTTCCTCGGCCTCATCATGATGTGGATCGTCTTCGATCAGATATGGACCGCTCCCACGGTTGTAGAAATGAAGCGGACATTTATTTCCAGCTTGCGTTCATTGGCCGAACTCATGAGAGAGCCTCGTTCAAGCGACCTGAAGGTCGCATTGCAGCGCAGCGCTTCCCTGCGCGAGTCCATCAATAAAACCTTGGACAAAGTCCGCTCTCTCGCCGACGGAGTCTACTTCGAATTTGGCCCTTCACGCCAGCAAGATCTGGTTTTGCGCAGCCAGATCGTCAACTGGCAGCCGCAACTGCGCATGATTTTCATCACACGCATCGCGCTGCTCAAATACCGTCTTGGACTCTCAGGTTTTGAGTTGCCGGAAACAGTGCATGCCGCACAGCAGAAATTCGACGAAAGCCTGGCCCAATTGCTGGATGGCATTGCGGACCGGTTCGAAGAAAAGACGCCGCAGGAAAAATCTCAAGTTGAGCATTTGGAAAAATGGAGCCAGACTTTGACTCAGGAAGAAGCAGGCGCCAAGACTTCAGCACAGATGCAGACATTTCTTTCCTTGTCGCGTAGTATCGAAAACCTGACAGTTTCACTTGATAAAGAGATCTAAGCCCCTGCCGTACCGTCCAAAAACGAGATATAGCGAGTCGCAGAGTTCTTGCTATAAAATGCCGTCCCAGCGGCGGAAAGGGCCAGATACTGAATCCCTCTGCCGTGGAGGGACTCGTGTCAGCTCCCGACCTGGTCTGGAAAAACGGCAAGTTCGGCCAAACCTCACGCCGCGATGCCTGGTGGCTTTCTCCCACCGCAGTCTTCCTCGGCTTCAGCGCCTTCATCGTCTACTCAACCTGGGCGGCATTTCAAAACCAGTACTACACCTTCGGACCATATATCTCGCCGTTCTATTCGCCTGAGCTATTCGGCAGTTCTCCACACGCGCTCTTCGGCCCCAAACCCAGCTGGTTTCCCAGCTTCCTGCCTTACTCGCCGGCTTTCCTCATCCTCTGGATACCCGGCCTCTTCCGCCTTACCTGTTATTACTACCGCGGTGCCTACTACAAGTCGTTCTGGGCCGACCCGCCCGCCTGCGCCGTGGGCGAGCCGCGCAAAACCTATCTCGGCGAGCGAAGTTTCCCGCTCATCATGCAGAACTTCCATCGCTACTTCCTGCGCCTCTCCTACATCGTCTGGTTTTTCCTTCTCTACGACGCGATCGTGTCCTTCCGCTTCCCCAACGGCCTTGGCATCGGCATAGGAAGCCTCGTTCTAACGATCAACGTCATACTGCTCGGCGGATACGTCTTCGGCTGCCACGCCTTCCGCCATCTCATCGGAGGCACCTTCGACTCCATCTCCGAGCACCCCATCCGCCACAGACTCTACAAGGGCGTCAGCTTCCTCAACGCCGCGCACAAAAAATGGGCATGGGCCAGCCTCTTCTGGGTCGGTTTCTCCGACATCTACGTCCGCCTCTGCGCCATGGGCATCTGGCACGATTGGAGAATCCTCTAGATGCCCGAATTCCAACGCTTCTCCTACGATGTCTTGGTAATCGGAGCGGGCGGCGCAGGCCTGCGCGCCGCGATCGAAGCCGCCGCCACCGGCGCAAAAGTCGGAGTCGTCTGCAAATCGCTCCTCGGCAAAGCCCATACCGTCATGGCCGAAGGCGGCATCGCCGCCGCGCTCGCCAACGTCGACGACCGCGACAGTTGGCGCGTCCATTTCGCCGACACCATGCGCGGCGGCCAATATCTTAACAACTGGCGCATGGCCGAACTCCACGCCAAAGAAGCTCCTGAATGCGTGCGCGAACTCGAAGCCTGGGGCGCGCTCTTCGACCGCACCAAAGACGGCCGCATCCTGCAACGAAACTTCGGCGGCCACCGCTACCCGCGTCTGGCTCACGTAGGCGACCGCACCGGCCTCGAAATGATACGCACACTGCAAGACCACGGCATTCATTGTGGCATGGAAGTCCACATGGAGTGCACCATCCTCAGCCTCCTGATGGACTCAGGCCGCGTCTCCGGAGCCTGCGGATACGACCGCGAAAAAGGCCGCTTCTATCTCTGGCAAGCAAAGGCAGTCGTGCTTGCCACCGGAGGCATCGGTCGTGCCTTTAAAGTCACAAGCAATAGTTGGGAATACACCGGCGACGGACTCGCACTGGCCTATCGCGTCGGCGCCGAGTTGCAAGACATGGAATTCGTCCAATTCCACCCCACCGGAATGGTCTGGCCCATCAGCGTGCGCGGCATTCTCGTCACTGAAGGCGTGCGCGGCGAAGGCGGAGTGCTGCGCAACAGCGAAGGTCGCCGCTTCATGTTCGACGACATCCCCGACCTCTACAAGGAACAAACCGCCGACACCGAAGAAGAAGGCTGGCGTTACACACAGGGCGACAAAAACGCTCGCCGACCACCCGAACTCCTCACCCGCGATCACGTCGCCCGCTGCATCAACCGAGAAGTCAAAGCAGGCCGCGGCTCGCCGCACGGCGGCGTTTTCCTCGACATCTCCTGGATTAAGCAGCACATCTCCAAATCCGAGGAGCACATCAAGCGCAAGCTCCCCAGTATGTACCACCAATTCAAGCAACTGGCCGACCTCGACATCACGAAAGAGCCGATGGAAGTCGGCCCCACAACCCACTACATGATGGGCGGAATCCGCGTCGAAGGCGACTCGCAGATGTCCAACATTCCCGGCCTCTTCGCCGCCGGAGAAGCCGCCGCTGGCCTCCACGGCGCAAATCGACTAGGCGGCAATTCCCTTTCCGATCTCGTCGTCTTCGGACGCCGCGCCGGTCGCTACGCCGCTGAATTTGCGAAGTCCAACAGCACGCCAACCATCGACGATCAACAACTCCAGACAACCGCAACCGCAGCCCTCGCGCCATTCGACCGCGGCCCCTCCGGCGAAAATCCCTATCAGATCCAGTACGACCTGCAGGATGCGATGCAGGAGCTCGTCGGCATCGTGCGCACCGAAAGCGAAATGGAGCAGGCCCTCGACAAGATCACGCAGTTCAATCAGCGCGCCGAGCGTATCGGCATCACCGGCAACCGCGAATACAACAACGGTTGGCACACCGCCATCGACGTTCCCAACATGATGATCGTCTCCGAAGCCGTCACCCACGCCGCCCTGCTGCGCAAAGAAAGCCGTGGCGCCCAGTTCCGTGACGACTTCCCCAATAAAGACGCCGAGTGGGGCAAGTACAACATCGTCGTCAAACAAGGCGGAGAAGGCGAAATGCTAATCGAGAAACGCCCCATCGCATCCATGCCCGAAGAACTACAGGCCGTGATTCAGGAGATGAAATAAATGGCCACGCAAGCAACATTCCGCATCTGGCGCGGCGACCCCGCCGGCGGCCAGTTTCAGGACTACACCACACCCGTCGAAGAAGGCATGGTCGTACTCGACGCCGTACACCGCATCCAGGCACAGCAAGCTACTGACCTCGCCGTGCGCTGGAACTGCAAAGCCGGCAAGTGCGGCTCCTGCTCCGCGGAAATCAACGGCACACCAAAACTCATGTGCATGACCCGCCTCAGCGACATCAACCTCGAAATGCCGGTCATTCTCGAACCGATGCACGCTTTCCCGCCCATACGCGATCTCGTCACCGATGTCTCCTGGAATTTCCGCGCCAAGAAAACCATCAAGCAATTCAAGCCGCGCTCACCCGATTCACCCGACGGCACATGGCGCATGCAGCAAGCCGACGTCGAGCGTGTGCAGGAATTCCGCAAGTGCATCGAGTGCTTCCTCTGTCAGGATGTCTGCCACGTCCTGCGCGAGCACCACAAGCACGACGAATTCATCGGCCCGCGCCTGCTCGTCTACGCCGCTGCGCTAGAAATGCACCCGCTCGACACCGAAGACCGCGTCAGCGACCTGCGCAAGAAGCACAGCATCGGCTACTGCAATATCACCACCTGCTGCCGACAAGTCTGCCCCGAGTCGATTACGATTACCGAGAACGCAATCATCCCGCTCAAGGAGCGCGTCGTGGACAGGTTCTTCGATCCTCTGAAGCAACTCTTCCACATTCTCTAGCACGAAGGAGATTCAAAAGAACAAGGAGGTAATCCGATGTTCAGCCTCAAGCCCATCTCTCACGACAGCATCGAAACCGCTCTCGCCAAAGCTGAGCGCTATCGCCTGCTCAACGAACCCAACGAAGCCGAGAGCATCTGCCGCGACATCCTCGAAATCGACCCAACCAATCGCCAGGCGCGCATCAGCCTTGTCCTCGCCCTCACCGACGAGATCCCGCAGGAATCAGGCGCTTTTGCCAACGCACTCACCGCCATCGATTGCCTGGAATCCGAATACGACCGCGCCTACTATTCCGGAATCGCATGGGAGCGCCGCGCCAAGGCATACTACGATGCCGACGGTCCCGGCTCCAGCGGTTACGTCTACGAATGGATCGTCAAAGCGCTGCAATTCTTCGAGCAGGCAGAACACCTGCGTCCCTCAGGCAACGACGACGCAATCCTGCGCTGGAACACCTGCGTGCGTTTTCTCGAACGCCACAAGCAGCTGCGTCCAAAAATGGAAGAAGCCCCAGAGCCTATTCTTTCGGAGTAGCTGCAGTTGATCCGTCTAGCGCGACACCGAAGCGGCGTTGGTCGCTGATTCTGTGCGCGGCATATCTGCATCGATCATAGAAAAGACTTTGTCCCATATACGCGGATCATTTTCGATCTCCATATGAGTCTTCGCAAACAAACGGGCATACCAAGGATTTTGATCGCAATTCACTGGATGCTCCTTGTATGTCATCTTAAAGTTCCCCAAAATCGTTGTCCTTGTCGGATCAGCCGCGTGGATCTTCCGCCGTCCTTGAAGCGGTCCCCACGTCTGATAGAAGTTGATCGCGCTCTCAACATTCGCAGGAATCACAGAGTCCTCCTCTCCTCCAGGCCTGAGAATGCTATCCACCTGTATCGTGAGCAGTACCGGAATATCTTCCCGTTCCAGTTCGCGCGCCAGCGTGATTGCTTCTGAAGCTCCCCAGCTGTGTCCATAGATGATGATCCTCGCCGACTGCTTCTCGTCAGCAGTCACAATGCCGTTGTGATCAGCATCCAGCGCGCGCATGATTTTGTAAAAGGCTTTTCCCCCGTGTCGATTCTCAAAGACTTCCGCATCAATGCTGGAGTTCTCTAACCTGCGTAGCCTGTCCGCCAGCTTCACCTCGGGGTGATGCTTCTCATTGTGTTTAACAAAGCCACCAACAAATCCAATCACAATCCGTTTCTGCCCCGCACCATGCGCAACGCTCGCGCTCGCATCA
Source organism: Terriglobales bacterium (assembly GCA_963823845.1). GTDB lineage: Bacteria > Acidobacteriota > Terriglobia > Terriglobales > Acidobacteriaceae > Alloacidobacterium. The sequence continues at coordinate 695,421 of CAWGND010000013.1, read as the reverse complement.
CCAGAGAGCCCGGCGACGCTCGTTTGCCCGTATGCAGGCAGACGAAGTAGTAGCAGCAGGGCAAATACCGTCACGGACACGCAGGTTGCGAAAGCTCGCATACTCTCGCGAAATCGCGCCGCCTTCAGACTCTTGCCCGCTGTACTGAGCGATTCGCAGATTAGAAACAATTGGCCTCATCACAAACATCCGTCAGGTTAGTAGTGATAAACCTGATGATCAGACAATAGCGCGTCGCGCTTCCGATGCACAACCCAAAGTAAAGAGATTTACGATTACTCGGTTTTGAGGAGGCTTCTAACGAGGATTTGAGAGAAACGCGAGCCAATTCTCTCGGATTGATTACGGCGTCACGTTAAAATCTGGGGGCGTCCGCTGATGCTGAACTGGGCAGCGCAGCATGTGGCCGCGATCATGGAGGTCTGGTTCCCGGGGACGGAGGCCGGGTCGGCGATTGCGGATGTGTTGTATGGCGATGTAGCACCGAGCGGCAAGCTGCCGATGAGTCTTCCACGTGCAGTGGGACAGGAGCAGCTGTACTACAACCAGTTTCCTATGGGGCGCCCTCCGTTCAATGCTGATCTGACACAGCCGCCGGGTGGTGATTCACGGTTTATTTCCCGCTACATTGATGTGCCGAATGATGCTCTGTTTTCCGTTTGGATTCGGACTTAGCTATACGAATTTTTCGTACGGGAAGGTTTCACTGTCGCGGGCTGTTGTTCCTTTGCGCGAGGCGAACGACGAAAGCGCGCGGAAGTTGATGACTGCAACTGTTTTACAAATTCGGGGAGCCGTGCCAGAACGGAAACTGTACAGTGTTATGTGCGCAATCTGGGGGCGAGTGTCAACTTCCAGCAGCTTCTCCTGATTCCCCGGCAGATCCGGATGCGCCCGCGATCCTGCCTCACCGCTCATCGCACCGGATTCGCCTAGCGCCATCACCACCACATCCGCCTGCTCCGCCGCATGCACCGCCTCGGCAAATCCCGCATCCGATGTCCCCGTAATCTCCGTGCCCTTCGCATACACCAGCGACCCACCATTCTTCTCACGCGAGCATCTAGCGCATCCTTGATGGTGACAATTATGCGCGGGGGGCTGAGGTCACGGCGCGGTGCCGGAGCATCGGCCGGTGGTGCGCAAGGCTGTGGAAGAGTCGTTTGCGCTGCTGAAGAATGATTCCGTGTTTGCCCTTTTCTGCAGAGGCGAAGAAGATTGCGCTGATCGGGCCTCTTGGGGATGACGCGAATGAGATGGTGGACTCGTGGAGCGGCGGCCCGCGGCAGAAGGAATAAGGATGCTCAAACAGCCCCAGCGCAAACTTCACGCGCAGCACCCGCCGCACCGCCTCATCCACCGCGCTCATCGGAACCTGGCGATAGTAATGCTGCTACAGACGGCGCGAACGCGGGTGAATTGACCGCTCCGGAATTCACTCTTACCATCAGTTCACCGTGGGGGGCGTCTCGCGCTATGGTAGGCACGACCATCTCGCACTACCGGATCATCGAGAAGCTGGGCGGCGGTGGTATGGGAGTGGTGTACCGGGCAGAGGACACGCGCCTGGGCCGTTTTGTGCGCTCAAATTCCTTCCCGAGAGGTGGCCCGGGACCGTCAGGCACTGGAACGCTTTCGCCGCGAAGCCCGCGCCTCATCCGCGCTCAATCACCCCAACATTTGCACTATTTATGACATCGGCGAAGAAGATGGTCACGCCTTCATCGCCATGGAATTCCTGGATGGGATGACGCTGAAGCATCGCATCGCGGGAAAACCCGTCGAGACCGATACCTTTCTGGACCTCGCCATTGAGATTGCCGACGCGCTGGACGCAGCCCACGTTAAGGGAATCGTTCATCGCGACATCAAGCCCGCTAACATCTTCGTGACAGACCGCGGACACGCCAAGATTCTCGATTTCGGGCTGGCGAAGATCGCACCCTCCCGCAGTTCGTCGAGCCAGATGGCAGCAACCAGCACGGAGACGATGGATGCCGAGCACCTTACCAGCCCCGGAGCCACGCTCGGCACAGTCGCTTACATGTCGCCAGAGCAGGCCACGGGGATGGAGCTGGATGCGCGGACGGATCTGTTCTCCTTCGGCGCCGTGCTGTACGAGATGGCGACGGGCGCGCTGCCCTTCCGTGGCGAAAGCTCTGCGGTCATTTTCAAGGCCATTCTGGATGGAAAGCCGACTTCAGCGGTGCGCCTCAATCCCGACCTGCCCGTGGAGCTAGAGCGGATCATCGACAAGGCACTGGAGAAAGACCGCGATCTGCGATACCAGAGCGCAGCCGAGATGCGGACTGACTTGCAGCGGATGAAGCGCGACACGGACTCGCAACGCGTCTCGACGGTTGAAGGCTCAGTAGCCCCGGTCAGTCGCAAACGGAAACTCTGGTTTGGAGTCGCGGCGCCGCTCATTGTGCTAGCGGCAATCTATGCCTACACAATGCGTCCGCTGCCGATTCTTAAGATCACGGAATATGTCCAGATCACTCACGACGGCCACTCAGGAGAGGTCCGCGGAACGGATGGGAGCAGGTTCTATCTGATGAGGGATTCTGCGCACCCCATTGGGCAAGTTGCGATTTCAGGCGGAGAGATCGAGCCAGTCCTTTCCGTTACCTTAGCGAGGCCTTCGCTGGATGACGTTTCGCCGGATGGCTCCGCTTTTCTCGTTGAGTCATACGCGGCCGGCTACTCGCCCGCGCGACCAACTTATAGTGTTTCGATTCTGGGAGGTTCGCATCGCTATTTAGCAGACGCCGCAGGATCGGGTTGGTCTCCGGATCGGAAGTCCGTTGTCTACGCCAGCCCGAACGGCGACATCAACCTCGTACAGAGCGATGGAACGGGGGCGCTCACAAGTTGGCGTCTGCGGGAAGTCTTACTAGAACATATACAGGAAGTGATCAGGGGTTATTCAGTTGGTCGCCGGACGGCAGAACCATCCGGTTTTTTAGAAACGGCTCACTTTTGGAAATGACGTCCAGCGGCTCCAATCTCCACGAGCTACTTGAAGGCTGGCATAAATCGGACGACAAATGCTGTGGAAGGTGGTCGCCCGATGGAGAATACTTCGCCTTTGTCGGTCCCGGATCCGAGCTATGGGCGCTCGATGAGCGGCGCGGGCTATTTCGGAGCCCCCCCGAACAACCGGTTCCATTGACGTCGGGCCCGATCCATTGGAGTAATCCTGCTCCCAGCAAGGATGGGAAGACCATCTTTGCAGCCGGATTTACCCCTCGGGGCGAGCTTGTCCGCCTCGACGCGAAGACAAAGCAGTTTCAACCTTTTCTGGGAGGCATCTCCGCTATTTGGTGGTCTTCTCAAAAGACGGTCAGGCCGTAGCTTATGTATCCTACCCCGACGATGTCCTGTGAAGGGCTAATAAGGACGGAAGCGAACGTGTGCAATTGAGCAATCCTCCCTTGCAGCCACAATCGGTGAGCTCGTCGCCGGACGGCACCCAGATCCTGTTCATGTCCCCGACTCCGCAAGGCGGTCCGAAAGCTTACATCGTTTCTTCTCAGGGCGGTGACGCGCGACGCCTTCTGCCGGAAGACAACGGGCAGCAGACAGATCCGAGTTGGTCACCCGACGGGCGCCAGATAATTTTTGCGACGAACTTAATAGGCGATCAGAAGAGCACCATACGCATTCTTGACCTTTCCGGCCACCAGGTCACGCCTCTCCCTGAATCGGGTGGTAAGTTCGCGGCCCACTGGTCTCCGGACGGCCCGCTGTTGCTTCGCGATGTGGGAACCCAGGATGTCTATGCGCTGACCCTTGAAAGGAAGTAGCTTCCTGCCCGCACTCCCACTCGATGGCCCGAGGATCGGCGCGAAATCGATGGCTTATGAGTGAGTCATAATAAATTGCGTGGGCGAGCCTGGGATGAAGATCGGAGCATTTCGCCCGCTTGCGGAGGAGACGCAACTCCTGGTTCTGGGTTATGGTGGCACGCTTAGGCCAGACCTGAATCATTGCCCCGGGGGGCTCGTCACTGACGATCACGCCGTGATGCCGCCAGTGATGCGAGAGCTTGTCGGTCCGTTGCTCATAGAGGCTTCACATCAGCTCAGGGAACGAACTGAGGATGCGCACCGGCAGTCTGCCGGCGAGCCGATTCCGCTTGATTCCCTGCTCCAACTGCTCAGGGAACGGCTTTGCGGCATCCTGACTCAGGCCATTGCTGAGTACGCAGACGATTCGCGGCAGCTTGCAGGCGATCTGAGGCATCAGTTTCCGCTGCTTCGGCCGCTCCTAAGTCATGCCATTTACGAATGGATCTCTGCGACGACGACATTCCTGCAGCGGCTGCATCGCGACGGGCCGCGGATTCTTGCATGGCTGCATTTGCCCGCTCGGACACCCGTCGAGTCTGTTTGCGGGACTGCATCCGATGCCCATGCGGGTGGCCATGCGGTGCTTCGTGTCTCGTTCGTAGGCGGACACTGCCTGTATTACAAGCCGCGACTCGTGACTGGCGAGTGGCTCTGGCGCAGGCTGCTTGAAACCGTGGCCCAACTCGATCCCGCGCTCTGTCTCCCTGCATCACGCGTGCTGACGGACGAGCGCCGTTTCTACTACGGCTGGGTGGAATCGGTTTTGCCTGAAGATCGCTCAGTCACGGAGAATTCCGTTGACTCAGCCGGGGCGGCAGACTATTGGCACGCCGCTGGCGCGACACTGTGCCTGGCGCAGCACGCAAGGCTTACCGATCTGCATCTCGGAAATATTGTGGCCACGCCGCATGGGCCCGCGGTTACCGACGCGGAATGCCTGGCAACCCCGGATTTTTCCGTGGGGGCGCCGACATCGCAGGGCGGCGACAAAGTCATTGAGGCCTCTCTCAATTCCCTGCACTCGACTGGTTTACTTCCTCGCAATTCTAAAACCGGCGTGCCTGATATATCAGGGCTCTTTGGGAAAGCAGCGCCCCTCGCCGGGTCATTATCCGGATTGAGGCTGCCGCTCTGGGTTGCCGACGCTTCTGGCGATTATCGGCTGGCACAGTTGCCGGCGATCCTCGTAGACCATCGCAATGTGGACCAGAGCAACGTCGATCAGGGCAATGCTGCGGTCGCGACATCGGCGATCGCGGCTCTGCCGCGCATCATGAGTGGATATCGCCATGCGGCGCAGACGCTGCTGGGTTGCAGGAAGACTCTTCTCGATCCCGGAGCGCACTGGCGATCTGTGCTGGAGAAGGCACACGCGCCGCGGATGGTGCTCCGCGATACGCTGACGTATGGACTGGTGTTGAGCGAATCGCTGGCGGCCGGGCATCTCAGCTCATGGCACCGACGCCGGAGCGCCATTTTTTCAAGGCTTCAGTCAAGCGCGCCAGCGGCTCTTCCAAAGGCAGTGATTCGCGCTGAGACGCACGCTCTGTTGCAACTCCATGTGCCGCGCCTACTCACTCCGCCGGCCACTCGTAGTCTGTCCAATGGCTCCGGGCGCGTGCTTGCCCGCGGTTTTGCCTCCGGCACTTCGGCCGAAGGTGTCGTCGCGCAGATGCAGAGACTCTCGCCGGAAACCATCGAGAGCGTGCATATTCCGGCACTGATATTCGCCATTTTGTCGCAGCAGCCCGGCGTGGTTGCCAACGTCTCAGATGCGAGATAGCATGTCGGTGCGTGTGGTACTATCCGACTAACTTATTAAACAATACTTCCCCAGTGGTCAACCACAAGAGTTGAAAGGAAAACCTATGGCTAACGTAGATCGCCTTCAAGCGGCCGGACTGCTTGCAACCCCACACCTGCTAACCGACGACGAGGAAGATAAGGTCAACCAGCTCAGTCCGGCCGAGGTCGATGCGCTTGTTTCAGTACGCAGCAAGCTCGGCGACGGATTCTTTGGACGCAAGGTTCCTGATGGCAACGGACATCGCTATGGAACGCTGATTCTTTAGGGCGGCTTTGGTTTTCCTGGTAAATCTTGGCGAGAACATTCCGGTGTCGCGATACTTTGATCCGAACGGCTCCCTGGACCATACCACCTTTCCCCCGAGACCAACGTGAGCTCTATTCGGCTGCAGTAACGACTGCATGCCCGAAGACGGGCAATTGTCTATATAAGAGGTGGTATGGGCACGCACAGCCAACGACTACGGCAGACGATATCTCTTACCCGGGGACATCTTACGTCATTGATCCGCGAGGTGTGGTTTCACCCGCGGCTGGGCGAACTGTTCCCAGAATTCCTGTTTGCAATGTATGGGGTAACGCTCCCCAGTGCTCCGACAATGCGCATTGCCGCTGACCGGTGTGCCGCCATGATGAGCGAAGACCCGCTTGCTGCCTCGTTGAGAACGTACTATCTCCATCACGTCGAGGAAGAAGCCGGCCATGAAGAACCGTTACTCGTGGATCTCGCTTCTCTCGGAGTGACGCGTGAACGGGCCCTTCAGCGTTTGCCATATCCGAGTGTGGCAGCGCTGGTGGGGATGCAATATTACTGGGTACTGCACGTCCATCCCGTCGCTTATATGGGCTATCTTGCTGTGGCGGAGGAAGCGCCGGAAATCGCCTTTCTTGAGGAAGTTTCCGATCGCACCGGCATCCCGCTCTCGTCGATGACCTGTCATGTGATGCACGCTCAACTCGACCCTGGTCACGTAGAGGAATTTGACGCAACTTTAGATGCGCTTCCGTTAACAGCGTGGCATCAGGACTTGATAGCGGTGAACGCGATTGCCACAGTGGCTCACCTTGAGAATTTCTTTACCGATGTCCTTGAACACTTTAACCGCATCGACCATCCTGCGAACGCTGGATCGATCTTCACTTCAGCCGGGCCGGTGCTGGCGTAGGAAAATAGTATTTCAGCCTTTGATATGCGGACGGCACTGAGTCCCGGAGAGCAGATTCTCCACTATCGCGTGATTGAAAAGATCGGCGAAGGGGGAATGGGTGTTGTCTTCAAAGCGGAAGACCTCCGGCTGAAACGCACAGTCGCAGTCAAGCTCCTGCAGCCGTCGATTGCCGAAGATCCCCTGGCGCGTGAGCGCTTTCTGCGCGAAGCGCGCGCGGCTTCGACCATAGACCATCCCAATCTCTGCTCGATCTATACGGTGGAGGAGGCTGCGGATGGATCTTTGCTGCTGGTAATGGCCTATTGCGAGGGCAAAACCGTTGCCCAGCTTCTCAACCGTGGACCGCTGGAGATGACGCTGATCCGCAGCGTGGGACGGCAGACTGCGGCGGGTCTGCATGCTGCGCACATGTCGGGGATTATTCATCGCGACATCAAGCCTGGAAACATTTTTCTGCTGCACTCGGGAACAGTAAAGATTCTCGACTTCGGGCTTTCGCGAATCGCGCACGAGCACCAATTGACGGCGCCGCATCAGGTGATGGGAACGCTCTCGTATATGCCGCCCGAGCAGCTCGCCGGAGACCGTGTAGATCACAGGGCCGATATATGGGCGCTCGGAGTTGTCCTCTACGAGATGGCGGCCGGGCATTCTCCATTTTCTCAACCCAGTCAGGCAGCGACCGTCGCTGCGATTACCTCCGGGCGCTATATTCCGCTGCGCGATACTCGGCCCGATTTACCGCATTCCGTTCATACGGCAGTGGAACGCGCGTTGCGACTCCAACCCCATGAACGTCACTCGTCAGCCGCGGAATTTATGGCCCTGCTGAGCGACGAATCGGTTACCCAGGAAATCACGCCAACAAAACAGACCTTCACAGGTATGACATTGCCTCCGGCGCCTCGCGGCTCGTCGACTGCGCCCACCGAGGTTTTTGAACGCGGCAGCGTGCCGGCGGCCCGCACAGATCGCGCAAGCTCTCAATTCAATGAAAGAGAGCAGCGCCGAGGCTCGTCCATCGCGGTGCTGCCCATGCAAAATGTCAGCTCCGATCCGGAGAACGATTATTTCAGCGATGGGCTCACAGATGAACTGATCTCCACTCTCGGCATGCTTCCCGGTCTGCGCGTCGTCTCGCGAACATCGGTGTTCTCGTTCAAAGGCAAATCGCAGAACATCCGCGAGATCGGTAAAGCTCTGGATGTGGATGTAATTCTGGAGGGCAGCGTGCGGCGCTCCGGCGCTCGCATCCGTGTCACGACCCAGTTGACCGATGTGAGGCAGGGATTTCATATCTGGTCGTCCCGATTCGATCGCGAGATCTCCGACGTATTCGAGTTGCAGGACGAACTGGCGTCAGCAGTTGTGTCCGCACTTAAGGAAAAACTTGCGCCAGATTTGCACGACTCCCATCTGCAGGCAATAACGCGGATGCAGACCGAGGCCTATGAGGCGTATCTGAAAGGCCGCTACCACTGGGAGCAGAAGACCATGGAGGGCATTCAGCGTGGAGGCCATTACTTTGAACAGGCTCTCCAGCTGGATCCAGATTCTGCGGCAGCACACGCCGGAGTCGCGGATTTTTACTCTCTGCAGGGAACACTCGGACTCATGTCGCCGCACAATGCATGGCAAATTGCGCGCTCCTCTGCATTGCGGGCCATTGCTCTTGATCCGGATTTGCCGGAGGGCCATCTGGCACTGGCAAACGTGCTGCAGTTCTACGACTGGGATAGGACGGCCGCGCGCCAGCACATCGTTAAGGCCATCGAGCTGCGCCCACAAAGAGGCGAGTCCTATTTTTCGTATGTCACGAATCTGACAATGCAGGGTTTTCTGGACGAAGCCCTTGAGCAGACGCGCATCGGACTTAAGTATGACCCTTTGGCGACTCCGCTACTGACAGCGGAAGCGGCACTGCTGACGTATCTGGGCGATCATGACAGCAGCATCCTGCTGGCTCAGAAAGCGCTCAATCACGCGCCGCACAGCTTTGAGCTGTATTACGCGCTGGGACTTGCGCAGTCTCTGGCCGGTCGTACGCGTGAAGCGGTAGAGACGTTTGAGCGGGGATTGGAGCAAAGCCGTATGCCAATTCTCATGGGCTGGCTGGCAGAAGCTCATGTGCGGCATGGAGCCCCGGAAAAGGCTCATGCTATTTTGGCGAATCTTCTTGAATTGGCACAGAATGGTACTCCGTTTCCCGTGGCGATCGCCGTCGCCGCAGCATCGCTCGGCGACTCTCCACTTGCCTTTACCTGGCTGGAAAAAGCAGCGGAGATGCGCGACATACTGGTCAGCTATGTCACTGTGTTCCCCAGCCTCAGAACGCTTCATGATGAGCAGCGCTATCATCAACTGCTCGAGCGCATGAACTTAAAGCATCCTTCCACCCATAGGAGAAAGAATGAAACTTGGCAGAATACGATCGACGCCCGATAAGAGGACATTTCAGCTCATAAATTACGTCGCACTTGAAAAATTACTTGTCGAGGATGAAAAGCTCCCGCCAATTCCTGACGAGGAAATGATGCATCCGGGGGACTGTTCGTGGCCGATGCTCGCCAACGACCAGTACCCCTGCTGCACCTCGACCGCTGCGGGACACATGGTTCATCATTGGACCGAGCTGAATGGGCATGAAATTCTCCTCACGGACGACGACATCATCCAGTCATATCATGCGCTGGCCGGCGATTCCGGGAAGGATGGCGTATCCATGCTCGAGGCCTTAAAATACTGGCGCAAGAAAGGAATCGGCGATCACAGAGTCCATTCTTTTGTCCAGGCAGAACCCATGAGCCGCAAGGCCCTGCGATCCATGGTCCATCTGTTCGGCTCCGCCTACCTTGGACTCAGTCTGCCAAACTTCGCCTACCCGAACCCGCCAATAGGATTAACTGAAATTCCATGGGAGATCTCGACCACAGCGTCTGACCAGGACTCCGAACCACAGGAAAGCAACGGGCACTGCGTAGCAGCGATTGGCTACAACCAGGATGTCGTCTATGTCGTGACGTGGGGCACCCTCAAAACGATGAGTTGGGAATTCTTCGAGAAGTATACTTTTGAGTCGTATGCGGTTCTAAGTCACGATTGGGTGAATTGCTGCGGAGTGTCTCCGTCCGGGTTCGATATAGATGCTCTGGAGCGGGACCTGGGTTTAGTGAAAGCATCCTAGAAGTCCACCCCAGCAATCAACGCCGGCGACTCTCGCCCTCACCTCGCGGATCGATCCCACAATATGCGAAAGGGTCGTATCAAGTAGTAGAGGACATGGAGCGATTTCGGCAGAGGGATCGCGGCGCGGTCTCTCTCATTTGGCCGCAAGAATTGCGGCGACAAGAAGAGCTTGAGCCGATCGTGGAACCCGAGCAACTGAATGTTGTAAGGCACGCGGCTCACAGGTGTGCTGCCGGGCGCATCGAACAAGTGCTCCTGAATATGTTGCGCGAGATCGCATGCGGTGGTGTCCGACTCAAAGCGCCGCAGGGCCGACTGAGGAACTGTGGCGCCCGCGATTCGATGCGCAAGCAGAACGCCGAGGGCGAGCGCTCGCCATAACCCTGACTTCCTAGCTTCCTGGATGGCATCTTTCCAATCCAGATCAGGCGATACATGCAGCAGCTGCGCGACGTCACAGATCCAGAGAAGCCGCGCCCACACGTGCTTGCTCCCGTGCATGCACAGCACCAGTAACGTGATTTCGGGACTCATATCCGGAACTTCAGCGCCTGCCAGCATCGCAGTCCGTCGCCTCGGCCACACCCAATCCATGCCGAGATTGCATCTGAACCTTGGTTGCGTGAGCTCAAGTCTCCAGCGAAGCTCAAGAACCATTCCGTCTGCTGGCCGCTCGAAATGGTATTCGTAATAGTCGGAAACAGCGGGTGTCCCATCCGCATTCGCCGGCGTTGTCAGTTGGTAGCCTCGCTCGAGGATGATGGTTGTGGCTCGCTTAAGGTGCTTGTAGTCGACGAGCAGATCCAGATCGCCGGCAGCACGCGTCGTGAGGTCGTGATAGATGGACGCTCCCAGCACAACGCCCTTGAACGGCATGGCCGGAATCTTTTCGTGCTCGAATGCTTTGAGCACGGCAATCAATTCCGCTGCATTCGCCAGATTGTGGAACATGTTGCGGTCGTATTCGAGTCGCAGGCGGTCCTGCACGAGCAGCGGGACGGCCGGACCCATGTCCGCGAGCCGCGAGAATAGCATCGGCAATACTCGATGCTCCTGCGCCAGATTGAGAAGCGAATCCCAGTCACGAACCTTCAACGCAACGCAACCCATTTGCTCTGCATCTGTCGTCTGCTTTGCAATTGCGCGCAGCAGCTCGGAAGATTCGCAATCCGCCGGCATTTATTCCTCCTTCGCGGCAAAATGTTGCAATATCTTGCGACATACTCCTCGAAAATATCAATGATATCGATTACCAGAAGATACAAGAAGCTAATTACTAATAAGAAACACTAAAAAGAAACGGACTTGTGTATACTTCACACTACTATAGTGATCGTTGAATGGCCTCCCCCGCTGAACAAGCTCAACAAAGAGAGGTCAAGATGCAGGTAGAACGCACTGATTCGGATGCCTTGGTTGTAAATAAACTTCCCGACGGTTCAACCGTCATTGTCGACGCTAAAAACGAGACGGTATTCGCACTGAACGCGACGGCCGGCGCAGCCTGGGACGCTTGCAGCGATCCAACGACACTCTCCGGGGTGACCGAACGCATGCAACGTTCGCTTGACCAAGAGATCACCGAGGAGCTTGCAGAAGAAGCAATTCTGCGACTGCAAGAGCAGCATCTGGTGAAGACATCGGGAACGCAACCGAGCCGGCGCCGGTTCATCGCGACGTTGGGCGCCGCTGCAGCCTTGCCGCTCGTGGTGTCGTTGCCGCTGGCGGAACAGCGGGCATACGCGCAGCATGCAGCGTCTAAAGTCACCTCGACACCGCCTCCCTCATCGCCGCCTCCCGGACAGCACGGCGTCCTCTGGTGGATCCTGCATTTGTTAGGACTGGTCTAAACTGCATTTTTCGGTTGTGAGGGACCCGGGCGATGGAAGAGCGGGACATGAACGTCGCTGGCATTCCTGATCTGACACGGTTGCCGTCGGATGCCAGCCAGCTGTTTAAAGTCCAGTTCTTCCAGCCGCCGACCGCGTATTCGTGGTTCGGTCAACGTCCGGAACGCGAGGTTGCAGAGAATTGCAACTCATCGCAAGACATTGCAGCTAAAGTACAGGAATAGCTACGTTACTAAAAGGACCTCGGAAGTTACCAAGAAGTCTAACTACACAAGAAGGAGACTCGCGTACACTTACTACCAATCAGGTAAGCGTTAAACGACCCCCCCCTTGCTGAAACGCTGGAAGAGAGGTCAGTATGCATGTTGAGCGCACGAATTCGGATGCCCTGGTGGTAAACCAACTTCCCGACGGTTCAAGAGTCATTGTCGACCCCACAAACGAGACGGTGTTTGCGCTCAATGCGACGGCGGGCGCAGCCTGGGACGCATGCAGCGATCGGACGACACTCGCCGGAGTGACGGAACGCATGCAACGTTCGCTTGATCTAGGAATAAGCGAAGAATTGGCAGAACAGGCGATTCTGCAATTGCAGGACAAGAAGCTGGTGAATACATCGGGGTTATCCCCGCAGGCTACCCGTCGCCGCTTCCTCGCAACATTGGGCGCTGTGGCTGTGCCTCTTGTCGTGTCGCTGACGATTGCAGATCAGCGTGCACACACGGTCTTCGCAGCGTCGGGCAAAATACCCACCCCTACGCCCTGTGCGACAGCTGTTGGTTGCAAAAGTTAAGGGATAGATCCGTTCTGCGGGTGCGACGCCACTTTATCGACACAACCGATGCTATAGGCATGTCCAGTACCCGTGTTTTTGGAGTTCACGCTTTTGGCTGTAATGTTCGAGTGGAGACCTGCGATGAAGCGCACGCCACGCTGGAACACTATATCTTCCCTTCGTTGCCGAGAGTGCCTGACGCAGCTGACAGGCCCGATCTTTTTATTCGGGTAGCTCGAGTTGCGGATCAAGTTCAATTATCGGTAGATGATGTGGTGGTGGCATCGTCCGGCCAAGCGATCACCTTAGTGCCGGATGTTATCAGGGTGGTGGATGAGGCGGTGATCCAACGCCTCACGACGTTGCGAGCCGTTCATGCTGGCGCCGTCCTATGGGGCGAGCGGGCATTGCTGCTGCCGGGAATGTCGCATGCAGGAAAATCGTCCCTTGTGGCCGAACTGTTGCGCCGAGGCGCCACCTACTTCTCCGATGAGTACGCACTGATCGATTCAGAAGGACGCGTGCATCCATATCCACGGCCCTTGCTTCTTCGGAATGGCTGCCCCGAGCAATCGCCGGTGCTTCCCGGGGAGTGGAACGCTTCGGTGGGAGACGCGCCGGCGCCGGTTGGCTGGATCCTCGCCCTTCAGTACCTGCCGGGATGCACCTGGAGTGTCGCGCCGATCACTCAGAGCGAAGCGCTGCTCAACTTGTTACGGAACACCCCTCATGTTCTGGCGGAGTCGCCGGATATGGTGAGAATATTCCAACACGCAGTCGCGGGCGCCGCTTGTTTTACAGGGCAGCGGAGCGACGCTGCTCAAGCTGTCGACGAGATTCTCCAGTTGGTTGGCAGTGTTGGGTGAGACGACCTGCCTCAGTTAAAGACCCGCGAATTTACCCCTCATGAAGTTTTGTGCCAATGAGCTTCAAACTGCGTAGCCACGCCCTTCGCATCGATCAATTCAACCTTCGAAGTGAATGCATCTGGACTGGTGCGATAAATAGTGCTCCGCTTCGGATACGTGCCGTTCGGATTTTCGAAGACAAGCTTGTCAGCGCTCACACTCACCAACTTCATTGTTGTTGCCGATGCGCCCGCCTCCTCGCCCAGTTCTGGGGAAAAGAAGCGGACTTTTTCCACCACCCCCTCGGACGTATCCCGCAGCGTGTAGACCTCAAGCATGTCGAGCTTTCCATCGTCATTCAACAGATGAAAGAGGCAGACCATCGAACCGGAGTCGGGCGAATCGCAGACCTGTGCGATCTTGCTCGCGCCCACATCGCCCTCCCAGCGTCCTTTGAGAAACGCCAGGTCCGAAACATGCCCAATCGGGGCAGTTGCGGGCTCCGTCGCACCAAAAGCCACGGTTGCGAATAGAAACAAGCTGAACAGCGCAAAGAAAAACTTGAAGTGTGCTTCGATTTTCATTGAGATTTTCTCCTGATTGGTTTTTGCGTGGCCCGGGGTAAACTTGCGGACTGCTCAAGATAGAGGAAGTACTGCCGCAGCTGCTCCACGGAAGCGTCGAACGGCACGATGCTTTTGTGTGCCCGCGACTGCATAACACCGCCCTCCATCACTGTCAGCACAAACTTAGCCAGTGCCTCTGTATCTGCACCAGGTGGGAGCCGCTCGCCTGCGTCTTCAAGACAGCGCTGCACCGCCTCAGTCCACCCGCGGAAGTTGGCGGCAATCTTTGCGTGAACATTCCTGCGCGCGGGATCGATCTCCAAAGCCAGACGGCCAATCGGGCAGGTGAAATCAAACTCAGTCATCAAAATCTTCTGTCGGTACCCGTCCAGCAGAGCAAAGACGCGCTCCATTGGATCGCTAGTCGCCTCATACACCGGCCGTATCAAAATCGGGTCCAGGTTTTCGAGATACCAGTCGAGCACCGCCATCAGGAGTTCTTCCTTGCTCTTGAAAAAGTAGTAAAAACTCCCGCTGTTGACTTTGGCCTTCTTCAGAATCTCGGCAACACCCGTCGCGTTGTAGCCATTGGCATAGAACAGCCAGACGGCGGCTTCAACAATGCGTTGCCGCGACGATATGTGTTTTGAGGGCATGACTTAGTTGAACGATCAATCAACTAACTACCAAGAACACTGTTGTCAATCCTATTTATGGAAACTAAACGAAAAAAACTACTTGTTGCAACAAATACTTGGCGAATTATGCCCGGAAAAGCTATGCTGGAAATAGACCATATTGTTTGAGAGGGCACGGCTTTCAGCTATGCCCTTTTAGTTCACGGAAAGTTTCAGGGGCGTTCCCCAAGTGTGTGAATGTAAACCTAATTAATTGAATACTTTGCAAGCAAGTATTGCATAATGAATACTTTGCCGCGTTTTCCTGCGGGAAAGCCTTAGACTCAGAGACTTAGCTACCCTGGGGGCTAGTGGGAGGCCCAACAGCATGAAGACAGCCTGGGTCTTGCTCGCGGGCCCACCAGCAACCGGAAAGAGCACTCTGGCCCGGAAACTGACCGCGAGCCTCGACCGCAGCACCGTCCTCGACAAGGATCGCGTCCGTGCCGCGCTCTTTCCCGGCCCAATGACCGACTACACCACCGAACAGGACGCGCTCTGTGTGCGGGCCATGATCGAGGCGGCCACTTACATGACGAGCCATAACCTCGCCAGCTACATCCTTTTCGATGGCCGTACCTTCTCACGCAGAGCGCAGATTGAGGAAGTGATCGCCGCCGCCGATGCAACGGGAGCAACGTGGCGGATTCTCCATCTGACTGTCTCGGACCAAGTTGCCGAGGCGCGCCTGCGCGCTCCAGATCCGGAGCATCCGGCAGCCAATCGCGATGCCGCACTCTACTATCGCGTCAAAGCAGCCTTCGAGCCGATCGTGCGCGAAAAACTCGACGTCGACACAACGGACGGAGTCGAGCAGGTCCTGCCGCAGGCACTCGCCTGGCTGAACACTTAGCCACACACGGTCCTGGCAGGATATATTTGCTTTGATATGCCCGCAAAGACTTCCGAAAAATCGCCTAACACTCTCTGCGTCGACGTAGGTGGAACTGGCCTCAAGATCATGCTGCTCGATGCTCAAGGCAAACCGCTCACCGATCGGCTGCGCACGCCTACACCCGAGCAGCCCACGCCCGCCCGCGTACTCGCGGAGCTGGACAAGCTGAAAGAGCAGATTCCACCATTCGATCGCGTGGCGGTCGGCTTTCCTGGAGTAGTGAAGCGCGGCATCATCTACACCGCCGCCAATCTTCACCCCCAGTGGGTCGAGTTCAACCTTCAGGCCGAATTGGAGAAGCGCTGGAAGAAACCCGTACGGGTTGCCAATGACGCTGCCGTGCAAGGCTACGCAGCAATCCAGGGCGAAGGGGTCGAGATGATCCTGACCCTCGGCACTGGCCTCGGCTCCGCCATCTACACCGAAGGCCGCCTCTGCCCGGGCCTCGAGCTGGCCCACCACCCGTGGATGAAGGACAAAACCTACGAAGACTTCCTCGGAAAACGCGGCCTCAAGAAATACGGAGCCAAAGGCTGGAACAAGCTGCTGGCAAAAGCAATTAAACAGACCGCGGCCACCTTTAACTGGGACCGCCTCTATCTCGGCGGCGGCAACGCCAAGGAAATCAGCTACAAGCTGACAGACAACATCAAAGTGATCTCGAATCAGGACGGGCTGCTCGGCGGCGTAGCCCTCTGGAAGCACAATCCGTGAATGCCGGGAAGATTCCGCATGACAACTGTCATCTTCGATTTATGACAGACTCCACTGCTTTATGAGATGAAAACGTCGCATTCTGTCTCCTATAAGCCAAGGAGGCCAGATGTCGGCTACCACGCTCATCCCGGACAGAATCGGCGAGCAGTTTGAATCCTTCCCTGCCAGCAACGGGGCCGTTGCGAGGCTGTACTCCGTCACCAAGCGATATGGAACAAACGTTGCACTCAAACAATTCTGCTTCGAGATTCATCCCGGCGAAGTTGTTTCACTTCTAGGACCGAATGGAGCCGGCAAAACAACAGCCGTCCGACTGTTGTTGGGATTGATCTCACCGAACTCAGGCAACGTCCGCGTACTCGGCCGCGATCCACGTGACTCTTCAGCTCGGACCCGCATCGGCGCGATGCTTCAGATCACGCGGGTGCCGGAAAACCTTCGTGTGCGCGAGCACATCGATCTCTTTCGCAGCTACTACCCGAACCCTTTAAGTGCGGCGGAAGTCAATCGCATCGCGGGGCTCGAAGGAATCGAGGACAAGTTTTTCGGCAAACTTTCTGGCGGCCAGAAACAGCGTGTGCTCTTTGGACTTGCACTGTGCGGTGATCCTGATCTGGTCTTTCTTGACGAGCCCACTGCCGGCATGGATATAGAAGCGCGTCGCAACCTTTGGGAGCAGATTCGAATACTTTCGGCGCGCGGCAAAAGCGTTCTTCTTACCACCCATTATCTGGAAGAAGCCGACGCACTTGCCAACCGCGTCATTGTATTGAATAAGGGAACGATAGTGGCGCAAGGCTCACCCGCGCAAATCAAGAGTCGGGTTTCGGGACGAACGATTCGTTGCGTTACGCAACTAAACATTGACTTTGTCCGAAGCTTGCCCACAGTGACCAACGTAAGCGAAGACCGTGAAGCTTTGCTCATCAACGCAACGCATCCCGAGTCTGTTGCCCGCATGATGCTTCAGCGTGACCTAACCTTGCGCGACCTGGAGATCTCGGCCGCAGCGCTCGAAGACGCTTTCATCGCATTGACACGATCTGAATCACACTAGCCGAAGGAGAATGAGAATGGCCACCGCAGCAATTCGCCCAGTGACACTCAGCACACCTTATTACTTGAATCTCTTTGCGAAGGAGACCAAATACGAATTTCTCAAGGCTACGCGTAACCGCATGTATTCCCTGGCGACCCTCGGCTTTCCAATCATGTTCTACCTGCTCTTCGGAGTATCCAACAGACACAGTGGCCTCGGGCTTCAACTACGCGCAATATCTCGTTGCCGGGTACAGTTGCTTTGGCATGATCGCAGCAGCGCTCTTCAACTTAGGCGCAGGTATCGCTACAGAGCGCGCACAAGGCTGGCTCGAACTGAAACAGGCAAGCCCCATGCCAAGACTCGCATATCTGGGAGCGAAAGTGCTCACATGCATGGCTTTCGGCGTCGCTATTGTCACAGCGCTGGTTACATTGGGAATAACGCTGGGCAGTGTGCACATTACGCCGTCACAGCTTGCGCATCTTGGCGCCGTAGTCGTTGCCGGGTCAATTCCCTTTGCCAGCCTTGGCATGCTGCTTTCTCTGCTGATGCCTCCGAGTGCCGCCCCCGGCGTCATCAATCTAATCTATTTACCAATGTCGTTTTGTTCTGGTCTGTGGATGCCGATTGAGGTTCTTCCACATTGGCTGCAAAAAGTAGCGCCGGTGCTGCCGACATACCACTACGCGCAACTGGCTTTAAACGTTTTTGGTTATGCGCGGTCAGGTGCTACGCTCATTCATTGGGAAGCTTTGGCAGGATTTACCTGCGTCATGCTGGGCGCAGCATGGCTGATCTTTACTCGTAGCGAAGCAAAGGCCTAATCGTGGCAGACAACCAAAAACCCGAAGCATCTTCCAAAATGCCGCTCGGCTTATGGCACTCGCTGGCAAGCGGCTGCGACAGCGTCACTCCCGAACAGGCTTATGACGCCGTTCGTATTCACACAGTGCCGGGCGACGCAAAGCGTCGGCGAGATGGCTGGCCCGATAAAAATCGTCTCTATGACTATGTCTGGCTGGTCTATTCCGTTTTCTTTTTCATCGAACCGATAGCCCGCCACGATCTGCGCCACTGGCTGGAATTTGCGGCTGTCTACGCCGTGTTCCTCGCCATCTACTCCGGCTTGGTGTATGCCCGCACAAGACTCCAGAGCTATCTGCTGCTCATGGCGATGTGCGTCCTTGGTCTATGGTACATGCCGTACAACAGCTCGGCCTGCGGCATGCTGGTCTACGTTGCGGCGTTCATCCCATTTATCAGCGAGTCGCTCGGCATCGTGGTAGGGACAATCGCATTCCTTTGCGGCGCGGTTGCCATAGAAGGATATTTACTGCACATCAGTCCATGGTCATGGGGATTCCCGGCATTTTTCTGCGTTGTTGTCGGCGGCACAAATCTCCTTACCTCGCAAAAGATTCGTTCGAAGGCCAGACTCCAACTTGCGCAGGAAGAGATCGAACAGCTCGCCAAGCTTGCTGAACGCGAACGAATAGCGCGGGACCTCCATGACGTGCTGGGGCACACCCTTTCTGTCATTGTTTTGAAGTCGGAGTTGGCGGGACGCCTCTTCGAGCGTTATCCCGAGCGCGCACGTCAGGAGATTGGCGACGTGGAGCAGGTTTCGCGAAAGGCGTTAGGCGAAGTGCGAGAAGCGATTCGTGGCTATCGCTCGGAGGGACTTGTAGCTGAGATTGAGCGCGCGCATCGGACGCTCGATGCGGCAGGTGTGACACTTACCTGCGAATCGAAGCCTCCGTCGCTCTCCGCAGCGGAGGAAACCGTGCTGGCGCTGACGGTGCGCGAGGCGGTCACAAATATTGTGCGCCATGCACAAGCCAGTCGTTGCAACATGCAATTCGTAAGTGAAAATGGCCGCACATCGCTGACAGTGGAAGATGACGGGCGCGGCAACATCCGTCAGGAAGGCAATGGACTACGCGGCATGCGGGAACGCATCGAAGGATTAGGCGGTCATTTCAGCATCGACGGCAAACAAGGCACTCGCATCAATATAGAGATACCGGCTCGATCCGCATGAATAAGAAAATCCAGGTCATCGTCGCAGAGGATCAGGCCATGGTGTTAGGTGCGCTTGCGGCTCTGCTGGAAACCGAATCGGACATAACAGTGTGCGCACGGGCACGTAATGGCCGCGAGGCGCTCTCCGCCGTGGGCAAGCATTCACCGGACGTTCTGGTGACCGACATTGAAATGCCGGAGATGACTGGATTGACGCTTGCGAGTGAGGTCAACAGCCGCTATCCGAAGACGCGCGTGGTTATTCTGACGACTTTCGCACGTCCAGGATATCTGCGACGCGCGCTTGATGCTGGTGCTAAGGGTTACTTGCTGAAAGATCGCCCGGCTGCGGAATTAGCGGACGCTGTGCGACGTGTTCACAATGGCCTGCGCGTAGTTGATCCGGACCTTGCTGCAGAGGCCTGGAGTGCGGATCCGGATCCGCTCACGGAACGTGAGCGACAGATTCTGTGGCGTGCGGGAGACGGTAAATCCAGCACCGAAATCGCAGATGAACTGCACCTCTCTGAAGGTACGGTAAGAAATTATTTATCGGAGGCCATCAGCAAACTGGGCGCATCGAATCGGGTAGAGGCAGCGCGCATTGCGCGCCTGAAGGGCTGGCTGTAGGGCTTACACTTCAGCCATACTCCGGGGTTTTTGACCACTGATATCGAGGGGAAAGACTTCGAAGCCCGTAAAATGAGAGCGACCCAGTCTAATCTGGCCGAGACTCGCTTACCGCCGCTCACAAACTACCCGTCGTTAGTGTCTTCACGATGGTCATAGCGGGATTTGCTGCAAGAGTAGCTACTCCACAATGGAGACTGCTAAGTGGGTCTTGAGCGCATAATAATCGGGAAGATAACGCGCCTCAGTGTATTGAAGAGAAAATACATAGCCGAAAGCCGGGTATCGGCACTTGAAATTGAACCCGGTGATTCCCAGCTACTTGAGGTTCAAGTTCACGGTCGAGCTGTGCTGCACCGTGCCGGACGTGGCTGTGATGGTAAGCGTGTAGCTCTGCGGCCCTTGTTCGAGGAGACGGGTTTGGACGCCGCAACCGCTCACTCCTATCGCAGCAGCGGATCCAGCAGCAACAAGAAGCATCAGCAGCATTCCTCGTCCCACTCCTTCCCTGAGCCGTCGCGCCCCTCGCAAAATGCCCAGCGGCAGAAGTACGCCGACCGCTAACGCCGTTCTACCGCGGAGTGGCCATGGAGATTGTTTTTGGCGTTCAGAGCTTGCCAAAAGCCCAGCTGTTGTAATCGTCATGGTCACTGTCCGCGTTCCTGCGTTTGCGGCGAGCGTTGACTGCGGGAGGCTGTACCCAGTTCCGGACGGCAGACCGGAAACTGTGAAACTCACCGCCCCCGGATAAGCGCCACCTGTTGGCGCGATCTTGTATGTGAAGGTTGCAGTATCGCCTGGCATCACCGTCTGACTGGTTTGTCCAGTAGCCGCGAAAGTGAAATCCATCGCAGTCACAGTCGCGCCAATGGCGGAAGTTGAGGCACTCGCCGTAAAGTTGATGTCGCCGCTATAGGTAGCGCTCAAGGCATGAGTCACCCCTGAGGCAAGCGAGGTGGTGGAGTAGCTGGCTGTACCGGCAGTCAGTGAGGCTGTGCCCAGCAGCGTTGTTCCGTCGTAGAAGATCACTGTTCCCGTCGGCGTGCCAGTTGTAGAGGAGGTCACTTGGGCTGTCAGCGTTACACTCGTTCCCGGAGTAATAGAAGTGCTACTCACGGTCAGAGCAGTTGTAGTCTCTGCCGGCGTAACCGTGAGCGTACCGTCGGTAGCGTTCACCACGTAGTTGCTCAGGTCCGGACCCGTCACGGCGGGAACGATGGCATACGTCCCTGCGTTCGAGGCCAGCGTGGCCGCAGTCGAGAAGCTCTGGGTGAAAGCGTCGCCGTTGAATGGGCCCATCATTGTTCCGCTGAAGGCCGGGTTCGCCGTCCCATATACTCGCGTCGCATCATTCACTGCTAGCGTGAGCGTGCCCTGCGTTACATTGATGCTAGTAGTTGCTGGCGCAGGTGTGCTGAAGTTCGTCGTGTTGCTAGGTGTGAACGTCACCGAGAGTGTCTGATTTGCGGCCGCATTGAGGACTGTCCCGATAGCTGGACTGTAAGTGAAGGTCCCAGCCACCGTTATTCCGTTGTAGATCGCCGTCGCGTTGAGTTGGGTTGCACTTAGCGGTGTTCCGTAAGAGGTCGCGGCCGGAGCTGTCCATGCAATCATGGGAGTGGCCTGCGTTACATTGATGCTGGTAGTTGCTGCCGCAGGCGTGCTGAAGTTCGTCGTATCGCTGGGTGTAAACACCACGGAGAGTCTCTGATTTGCACCCGCATTGAGCACCGTCCCGATGGCTGGACTGTAAGTGAGGGTCCCAGCGATAGCAGTGCCGTTGTAGCTTGCCGTCGCATTGAGTTGCGTCGCGCTTAGCGGTGTTCCGTAGGCGATCGCAGCCGGAGCTGTCCATGCCATCACCACGCTGGTGTTAGTCGGGGCTGCAGGCCCGGAAGCCGGCTTGAGGCCGACGACGGCCGTCTGCCAGCCGATGGAGGCGTCATACTGGAAGTCGCCGGTGTAGGCACCCGCGCTCGCCGCCGTCTCCGTCTCTGCCCACAGGTAACTGGTTGAACTGGCATCCAGGGTATAGCCGTCGATGGCCGTCGCGTTGGCCCCGGTCTCGTTCTTCGCCCAGCTCAGCAGCAGCGTGTCAGCCGGCACCGTGATCGGCGCCGTCACCACGCTGGCCGAGGTCCCGCCCGTCCCCGGATCCGTGATCGCCGAATAGAGGGGGGGACCGGTAATGTCCGATCCCGATACGGCGAAGACCTCCACCACCAGCGGCGCCGGATTCGTCAAATGCACGGTCACCGTGTGCGCCGCGCTGGTCACCGGAACGTTCACGTAGTAGATCGCCCCCAGCATAGGGAACGACTCGCCGTTCCACGACGTGGGGCCGGTCAGCACCTGCCAGCTGTTGCCCAGGTTGTCGCTCACCCCGCTGATGCTCACCGGCATACCGTTCCACGGGGAATGGCTACCTACAAACGCCACCAAGGTCGAGGCCCCGGTGGTATTAAACGCCGCCGTCGTATGCACCGTAAGCGGGGTGGTGTTAATGTACCCCTGGCTGCTCACCTCCACCGGCGCCGGCGCCACCACGCTCACCGTGACGCTCACCGTGGCCACATTGCTGTCCGCCAGGCCATCGTTGGCCTTGAACGTGAAAGAGTCACTGCCGGTGTAGCCCGCATTCGGCGTATACGTCCGGTTCGCTCCCGTTCCCGAAGAAAGCTGCCCGTGCGCCGGCGGGCTCACAATAATGTAGGTCAACGCATCCCCGTCCGCGTCGCTGGCCGTCAGCGTCACCGGGGTCGCGCTTCCGGCCGCAGCCGTCACGCTCATATCACTGGCCACCGGCGCATGGTTCGGCCCCCGCACCGTGAGGCTCACCGTGGCCACGTTGCTGTCCCCCGTCCCGTCGTTGGCCTTGAACGTAAATGCATCGCTGCCCGCGTAGCCTGCGCTCGCCGTATATGTCAGGTTCGGCGCAGTGCCCGACAGCGTGCCCTGCACAGGTCCGCTCACCACGCTATAGCTCAGCGGGAAGCCTCCCGGCGACTCCGCCGTCAGCGTGATGCTCGCCGGCGTACCATAGCCGACAGTCACCGCCTGGCTGAAAGCCACCGGTCCAACCCGCGCCGGCTTGAGGCCGACGACGGCCGTCTGCCAGCCGATGGAGGCGTCATACTGGAAGTCGCCGGTGTAGGCACCCGCGCTCGCCGCCGTCTCCGTCTCTGCCCACAAAAAACTGGTTGAACTGGCATCCAGGCTATAGCCGTCGATGGCCGTCGCGTTGGCCCCGGTCTCGTTCTTCGCCCAGCTCAGCAGCAGCGTGTCGGCCGGCACCGTGATCGGCGCCGTCACCACGCTGGCCGAGGTCCCGCCCGTCCCCGGATCCGTGATCGCCGAATAGAGGGGGGGACCGGTAATGTCCGATCCCGATACGGCGAAGACCTCCACCACCAGCGGCGCCGGGTTCGTCAAATGCACGGTCACCGTGTGCGCCGCGCTGGTCACCGGCACGTTCACATAGTAGATGCCCGACTGCTGGCCGTATGAACTCCCGTTCCAGGACGTGGGGCCGGTCAGCACCTGCCAGCTGTTGCCCAAGTTGTCGCTCACCCCGCTGATGCTCACCGGCACACCGTTCCACGGCGTATCGGTGGACACAAACGCCACTAGCGTCGAGGCCCCGGTGGTATTAAACGCCGCCGTCGTATGCACCGTCTGCGGCGTCCCGTTGATGTATCCCTGGCTGCCTACCTCCACCGGCGCCGGCGCCACCACGCTCACCGTGACGCTCACCGTGGCCACATTGCTGTCCGCCAGGCCATCGTTGGCCTTGAACGTGAAAGAGTCACTGCCGGTGTAGCCCGCATTCGGCGTATACGTCCGGTTCGCTCCCGTTCCCGAAGAAAGCTGCCCGTGCGCCGGCGGGCTCACAATAATGTAGGTCAACGCATCCCCGTCCGCGTCGCTGGCCGTCAGCGTCACCGGGGTCGCGCTTCCGGCCGCAGCCGTCACGCTCATATCACTGGCCACCGGCGCATGGTTCGGCCCCCGCACCGTGAGGCTCACCGTGGCCACGTTGCTGTCCCCCGTCCCGTCGTTGGCCTTGAACGTAAATGCATCGCTGCCCGCGTAGCCTGCGCTCGCCGTATATGTCAGGTTCGGCGCAGTGCCCGACAGCGTGCCCTGCACAGGTCCGCTCACCACGCTATAGCTCAGCGGGAAGCCTCCCGGCGACTCCGCCGTCAGCGTGATGCTCGCCGGCGTACCATAGCCGACAGTCACCGCCTGGCTGAAAGCCACCGGTCCAACCCGCGCCGGCTTGAGGCCGACGACGGCCGTCTGCCAGCCGATGGAGGCGTCATACTGGAAGTCGCCGGTGTAGGCACCCGCGCTCGCCGCCGTCTCCGTCTCTGCCCACAAAAAACTGGTTGAACTGGCATCCAGGCTATAGCCGTCGATGGCCGTCGCGTTGGCCCCGGTCTCGTTCTTCGCCCAACTCAGCAGCAGCGTGTCGGCCGGCACCGTGATCGGCGCCGTCACCACGCTGGCCGAGGTCCCGCCCGTCCCCGGATCCGTGATCGCCGAATAGAGGGGGGGACCGGTAATGTCCGATCCCGATACGGCGAAGACCTCCACCACCAGCGGCGCCGGGTTCGTCAAATGCACGGTCACCGTGTGCGCCGCGCTGGTCACCGGCACGTTCACATAGTAGATGCCCGACTGCTGGCCGTATGAACTCCCGTTCCAGGACGTGGGGCCGGTCAGCACCTGCCAGCTGTTGCCCAAGTTGTCGCTCACCCCGCTGATGCTCACCGGCACACCGTTCCACGGCGTATCGGTGGACACAAACGCCACTAGCGTCGAGGCCCCGGTGGTATTAAACGCCGCCGTCGTATGCACCGTCTGCGGCGTCCCGTTGATGTATCCCTGGCTGCCTACCTCCACCGGCGCTTGTCCAAAAGCGGGAATCGTCGCAAATAACGTAAGCGTTAAGATTGCAACGAGATGACATGCACAATTCAGCGAAAATTTCTTGGGTAATCTCGCGAGACGATTTCTCAGTAAGTTTATGACTTTCATGCAGTACTGGCGGACGTTATCTGAATTAGAGATATGAGTGTT
This sequence comes from Terriglobales bacterium, assembly GCA_963823845.1. Taxonomy (GTDB): domain Bacteria; phylum Acidobacteriota; class Terriglobia; order Terriglobales; family Acidobacteriaceae; genus Alloacidobacterium. The sequence continues at coordinate 670,302 of CAWGND010000013.1, read as the reverse complement.
GGATCGATACGAGATGGGGATTAGGAGGGAGCTTGTTTAGGAGGGAGCTTGTTTAGGAGGGAGCTTGTTTAGGAGGGAGCTTGTTTAGGAGGGAGCTTGTTTAGGAGGGAGCTTGTTTAGGAGGGAGCTTGTTTAGGAGGGAGCTTGTTTAGGAGGGAGCTTGTTTAGGAGGGAGCTTGTTTAGGAGGGAGCTTGTTTAGGAGGGAGCTTGTTTAGGAGGGAGCTTGTTTAGGAGGGAGCTTGTTTAGGAGGGAGCTTGTTTAGGAGGGAGCTTGTTTAGGAGGGAGCTTGTTTAGGAGGGATGCGACGAATAAGTTAAGTATTGATGTGTTGCGCCAGCTCTTAAGGCCCCTTTGGTGGCGGGCGATTGGCCTAAGACATTTGACTTACAGTGAGCGAGATTGAATAAATTAACGGGCAAAATAGCTTTCGTCGAGGGTAGGAGTCGCGGAGTCCTGGATGCCGCGCATTTCGTCCTGGATGCGCTGAGAGCGTAAAGTTGCTTTGATTTCTTCCCTAACTTGATCCAAGGAAAGCGTATCTTTGGTCTTGACTTTGTAAATATCAAGCCCGTTTGGGTCCGCAAGAACTGATGAAACCTCGCCGGGTTTCAGATCCATAACCAAAACCTGGTTTGGTGGCAACGAGACGCGCCTGATCACCATGCTCGTAGCAGGAGCGGCACTCTTGATCCCGGCAGCTTGGTAAGAATCCGCCTGTAGTTTGCTGAACTCTTCACCAGCAACCGCACGTGCACGTAGACTGTCGGCTTCCTCTTTCATCGTTTGTTCCGACTCCTGCGAGCACTTTTGCTTGTCAGCATCGCTCAGCATTTTGGAGGAAGGTAACGGCACCTGTTGAGCTTTCGGGACGTAGATCCGCTCCACCTCAGCCTTCTCGAATCTCGCCGCGTTGTCGTGGTAATAGTCTTCGATATCCTTTTCCGAGATCTGAGAAGCCTTTTCCTGGATTACTTTCTTCAGATCTCGAGACAAAACTTGAATGCGAGCGAGTTTCATTTGCTCTTCATAGCTCGTTCCATTGTCGAGACCCATCTGCTCTGCCTTTTTGGCCATCATTAAGAAATCGACATAATCGAGTGCAAACTCTTGGCGTGCGCGTTTTGGCATGCCAGGCTGGACCGCGTCAATCACCCTTTCGAATTGGGCGCGCGTGATTACAGTTTTGCAGTTGGAAGCCGTAGTTTTGTTCGCTCCCGCATCGTCACAAAGGCCGTCGATCGTGATTACGGGGGCATCTGGCGGAGTATTCGAGGTTTTCGCCTGCCGGGTTTGATCGGAAGCGGTCGCACCGAGGCTAGCAGTCAAATCGGCAGGTTTCCGGACCGCCGATGTGGATTGTGAGCATGCAGTCTGACCCCAAAAGAGCGATCCGATCAGGAAGCAAGCCATTTCATATCGTGTCATGTCATACCGTCTCAAGTCTGCAGATTCTCTCGAAGCCATCTTGGATCGATGGATCTTTCTCGGCTGTCGCCGTCACTTGTGTCGAAGTCGCAAGGGCGGCGCTTCCCCCTCCGCTCGGTGACGTGATCGTCAGGATATTGGAATAATTGCTTAAGTTTCCCGCCGCATCGGTAGCCCGCACTCGATAGCTATAGGAAGTGGACGCCGTCAGCCCGGTGTCGGTATAAACCGTGCCGGTAGTCGTAGCAATCTGCGTAAAATTAGTGCACCCCCCGCCCTGGCAGCGCTCCAGCAAGTAGCCGGTCACACCGACGTTATCGGTCGAGGGGTTCCACGAAATATTTACGTTTACCGCCGACGTGCTCACAGCCGCAACCACGTCTTGCCATGTCGCGGCGGCATTTATGGTGAACGTAGCGCTGTAAGTACCAGGCATAGCAGCGGCCTCAGATTCGGCATCAAGGAAGTCTGAAGACGCCACTGGCTGCGGCGTGTAACCAGTCCCGGAAGTAAACGTTTCAGAAACCGAGCTTTTTGCAAAGCCGATCAAGAGGTCGTTGCTGTTGGTTGTAGTGATGCTCGGACTGCTCACGTTGAGTGACTGTGAACCTCCGTCGTCGCTAATCGCGGAAATCTGATCGATTGGCGATGAAGTGTTCGAGCCCTTCACTACGATCACCGAAATCACCAGCGATTCCGCTGCCGAAAGATTCAGAGTGAACGTGTGGCCAGGGCCCACGGTCGGACTTTTCGCATACCAGACCTCAGTCCGCAGATCGAAACCTGTGCTGGTATTTGTAGGACCCGCAGCAGCAATCCAGGTGTTATTGAAGCTGTCTGACGGCGTCATCGTGACGCCGGCGTGAGATGAGGCGCAGACCACGATCAGATCGCCACCAGTGCTGTCAAATGGTGCCGTCGTATGGGTCGTCAGAAAAGTCGTATTAATGTAGCCCTGCGTGTTCTGAACGACTGGTCCGGTTACAGCTAAATTGCTGGGTGACGTCGGTGGGCTGTTATCTGGTCCGCTGCTGGCAGGCACGAAGCCGACCATTTGCATGACCCAGGGACCGGCGGAGGTCAGTGTCGCCGTGGCACTGTTGCTGCCCGCTGCTGTTACCACCTTGTCCTCGGCGATATCTCCGTCCGGCGTGATGATCCGCGAGGTAAATCCGCTTCCCGCCGCCCCCGTCGTCGTCGCCACCGTATTCGCCCCGAAGATCAACTCGTTGGCTCCGGTCGTCGTCGCCGCGCCGCTGCTCGCGCTCGCACTGTTCCCGCTCGCGCCCGCCGTCACATCTACTGCCGTCACTCCCCGGTACTCCAGTATGCGCACATCCGGAAACGCCGCCGCCGCGCTGAACGTCACCGTTACCGTGTTGCCGCCACTCACTATGTCCGCCGCATAGTAGATCGATTGCTGCAAGGCCGTCCCCTCGGTCGGCCCGAGCGCCAGCTTATAGGTGTTGCCCGCACTGTCCTTCACCGACTGCACCGTCGCCGTGGTGTCGTTCCATCCCACCACCACCACGTTCATGTCGCCTGACGTCTGCGCTGCAGGATACGTCACCGACACGCTCGCTGTTGATGACTGCGGCGTCGCCGAGGCTACCTGCGCAAAGCTGATCGCCACCGAGGCGTTGTAGGTGAACCCACTCGCCAGGTTCCCGCTCAGCCCGCCCGAGTTGGTCACCGTCACCGTCACCGCTCCGGCACTCCCGGCCGGCGTCTTCGCCGTGATCGTCGTGCTGTTCACCACCACCACGCTCGTCGCCGCCGCGCTGCCAAACGTCACCGTCGCTCCCGTGGCGAAGTTCGTCCCCGTGATGGTCACCGCCGTGCCACCCGCCACCGGTCCGTTGTTCGGCGATACGCTCGTCACCGTCGGCTGTCCGATATAGGTAAACCCGCTGGCCAGGCTGCCGCTCTGCCCTCCCGAGTTAGTCACCGTCACCGTCGCCGCGCCCGCACTCCCCGCCGGAGTGGTCGCCGTGATCGTCGTGCTGTTCACCACCACCACGCTGGTCGCCGCCGTGCTGCCAAACGTCACCGTCGCTCCCGCCGCGAAGTTCGTCCCCGTGATCGTCACCGCCGTCCCGCCCGCTACCGGTCCGCTGCTCGGGGATACACTGCTTACCGTCGGCTTCACCACATAGGTGTACCCACTCGCCAGGCTCCCGCTCTGCGACCCAACAAGGTTGGTCACCGTCACCGTCACCGCTCCCGCACTGCCCGCCGGCGTGGTCGCCGTGATCGTCGTGCTGTTCACCACCACCACGCTCGTCGCCGCCGCGCTGCCAAACGTCACCGTCGCTCCCGCCGCGAAGTTCGTCCCCGTGATCGTCACCGCCGTCCCGCCCGCCGTCGACCCGTTGTTCGGAGTCACACTGCTCACCGTCGGCGTTCCGATATAGGTAAACCCGTTGGCCAGGCTGCCGCTCTGCCCTCCCGAGTTAGTCACCGTCACCGTCGCCGCGCCCGCACTCCCCGCCGGAGTGGTCGCCGTGATCGTCGTGCTGTTCACCACCACCACGCTGGTCGCCGCCGCGCTGCCAAACGTCACCGTCGCTCCCGCCGCGAAGTTCGTCCCCGTGATCGTCACCGCCGTCCCGCCCGCTACCGCTCCGCTGCTCGGGGATACACTGCTTACCGTCGGCTTCACCACATAGGTGTACCCACTCGCCAGGCTCCCGCTCTGCGACCCAACAAGGTTGGTCACCGTCACCGTCACCGCTCCCGCACTGCCCGCCGGCGTGGTTGCCGTGATCGTCGTGCTGTTCACCACCACCACGCTGGTCGCCGCCGCGCTGCCAAACGTCACCGTCGCTCCCGCCGCGAAGTTCGTCCCCGTGATCGTCACCGCTGTCCCGCCCGAAGTCGACCCGCTGTTCGGACTCACACTGCTCACCGTCGGCGTTCCGATATAGGTAAACCCGCTGGCCAGGCTGCCGCTCTGCCCTCCCGAGTTAGTCACCGTCACCGTCGCCGCGCCCGCACTCCCCGCCGGAGTGGTCGCCGTGATCGTCGTGCTGTTCACCACCACCACGCTGGTCGCCGCCGTGCTGCCAAACGTCACCGTCGCTCCCGCCGCGAAGTTCGTCCCCGTGATCGTCACCGCCGTCCCGCCCGCCACCGCTCCGCTGCTCGGCGACACACTCGTCACCGTCGGTCCCGGAATGTAGGTAAACCCGCTGGCCAGGCTCCCGCTCTGCCCTCCCGAGTTAGTCACCGTCACCGTCGCCGCGCCCGCACTGCCCGCCGGCGTGGTCGCCGTGATCGTCGTGCTGTTCACCACCGCCACGCTGGTCGCCGCCGCGCTGCCGAAGCTCACCGTCGCCCCAGCAACGAAGTTCGTCCCCGTGATCGTCACCGCCGTTCCGCCCGAAGTCGACCCGCTGTTCGGCGACACACTGCTCACCGTCGGTGCCGGACCAGAAACGGGCACGAAGCCGACCATTTGCATGACCCAGGGACCGGCGGAGGTCAACGTCGCCGTGGCACTGTTGCTGCCCGCTGCCGTCACCACCTTGTCCTCGGCGATATCTCCGTCCGGCGTGTGATGATCCGCGAGGTAAATCCGCTCCCCGCCGCCCCGTCGTCGTCGCCACCATGTTCGCCCCGAAGATCAACTCGTTGGCACTCGGTCGTCGTCGCCGCGCCGCTGCTCGCGCTCGCACTGCTCCCGCTCGCCCCCGCCGTCACATCCAGCGTCGTCACTCCCCGGTACTCCAGAATGCGCACATCCGGATACGCCGCCGCCTGGCTGAACGTCACCGTCACCGTTTGCTGCCACCCACGATGTTCGCCGCATAGTAGATCGATTGCCGCAATGCCGTCCCGCTTGTCGGCCCGATCGCCAGACTGATAGGTGTTCCCCGCACTGTCCTTCACCGACTGCACCGTCGCCGTGGTGTCGTTCCATCCCACCACCACCACGTTCAGATCCCCTGACGTCTGCGCTGCCGGATAGCGTCACGCTCACGCGTTGCTGTTGGTGACTGCGGCGTCGCCGAGGCTACCTGCGCAAAGCTGATCGCCACCGAGCGCGTTGTAGGTGAACCCATTCGCCAGGCTCCCGCTCTGCCCGCCCGATTGGTCACCGTCACCGTCACCGCTCCGGCACTCCCGGCCGGCGTCGTCGCCGTGATCGTCGTGCTGTTCACCACCACCACGTTCGTCGCCGCCGCGCTGCCAAACGTCACCGTCGCACCCGCGGCGAAGTTCGTCCCCGTGATCGTCACTGCCGTTCCACCCGCCACCGGTCCGTTGTTCGGCGATACGCTCGTCACCGTCGGCTGTCCGATATAGGTAAATCCGCTGGCCAGGCTCCCGCTCTGCCCGTCCGAGTTAGTCACCGTCACCGTCGCCGCGCCCGCACTGCCCGCCGGGTCGTCGCCGTGATCGTCGTGCTGTTCACCACCACCACGTTCGTCGCCGCCGCGCTGCCAAACGTCACCGTCGCTCCCGCCGCGAAGTTCGTCCCCGTGATCGTCACCGCCGTCCCGCCCGCCACCGGTCCGCTGTTCGGGGATACACTGCTTACCGTCGGCTTCACCACATAGGTGTACCCATTGGTCAGGCTCCCGCTCTGCGACCCAACAGGTTGGTCACCGTCACCGTCACCGCCCCCGCACTGCCCGCCGGCGTGGTCGCCGTGATCGTCGTGCTGTTCACCACCACCACGTTGGTCGCCGCCGCGCTGCCAAACGTCACCGTCGCGCCCGCCGCGAAGTTCGTCCCCGTGATCGTCACCGCCGTCCCGCCCGAAGTCGACCCGCTGTTCGGACTCACACTGCTCACCGTCGGCGTTCCGATATAGGTAAATCCGCTGGCCAGGCTTCCGCTCTGCCCACCCGAGTTGTCACCGTCACCGTCACCGCACCCGCACTGCCCGCCGGCGTCGTCGCCGTGATCGTCGTGCTGTTCACCACCACCACGTTGGTCGCCGCCGCGCTGCCAAACGTCACCGTCGCGCCCGCCGCGAAGTTCGTCCCCGTGATCGTCACCGCCGTCCCGCCCGCCACCGCTCCGCTGCTCGGCGATACACTCGCTCACCGTCGGCCCCGCAATGTAGGTAAACCCGCTGGCCAGGCTCCCGCTCTGCCCACCCGAGTTAGTCACCGTCACCGTCGCCGCGCCCGCACTGCCCGCCGGAGTTGTCGCCGTGATCGTCGTGCTGTTCACCACCACCACGTTGGTCGCCGCCGCGCTGCCGAACCTCACCGTCGCCCCAGCAGCGAAGTTCGTCCCCGTGATCGTCACCGCCGTTCCGCCCGCAGTTGACCCGCTGTTCGGAGACACACTGCTCACCGTCGGCGCCGGACCAGAAACGGGCGAGAAGCCGACCATTTGCATGACCCAGGGACCGGAGGAGGTCAACGTCGCCGTGGCACTGTTGCTGCCCGCCGCCGTCACCATCTTGTCCTCGGCAATATCTCCGTCCGGCGTGTGATGATCCGCGAGGTAAATCCGCTTCCCGCCGCCCCCGTCGTCGTCGCCACCGTGTTCGCCCCGAAGATCAACTCGTTGGCTCCGGTCGTCGTCGCCGCGCCGCTGCTCGCGCTCGCACTGTTCCCGCTCGCCCCCGCCGTCACATCCAGCTGCCGTCACTCCCCGGTACTCCAGTATGCGCACATCCGGATACGCCGCCGCCGGCTGAACGTCACCGTCACCGTGTTGCTGCCACCCACTATGTTCGCCGCATAGTAGATCGATTGCTGCAAGGCCGTCCCGCTCGGTCGGCCCGATCGCCAGATTATAGGTGTTCCCCGCACTGTCCTTCACCGACTGCACCGTCGCCGTGGTGTCGTTCCATCCCACCACCACCACGTTCATGTCGCCTGACGTCTGCGCTGCAGGATACGTCACCGACACGCTCGCTGTTGATGACTGCGGCGTCGCCGAGGCTACCTGCGCAAAGCTGATCGCCACCGAGCGCGTTGTAGGTGAACCCATTCGCCAGGTTCCCGCTTGCCCGCCCGAGTTGGTCACCGTCACCGTCACCGCTCCGGCACTCCCGGCCGGCGTCTTCGCCGTGATCGTCGTGCTGTTCACCACCACCACGTTCGTCGCCGCCGCGCTGCCAAACGTCACCGTCGCTCCCGCGGCGAAGTTCGTCCCCGTGATCGTCACCGCCGTGCCACCCGCCACCGGTCCGTTGTTCGGCGATACGCTGGTCACCGTCGGCTGTCCGATATAGGTAAACCCGTTGGCCAGGCTGCCGCTCTGCCCTCCCGAGTTAGTCACCGTCACCGTCGCCGCGCCCGCACTCCCCGCCGGAGTGGTCGCCGTGATCGTCGTGCTGTTCACCACCACCACGCTGGTCGCCGCCGCTGCTGCCAAACGTCACCGTCGCTCCCGCCGCGAAGTTCGTCCCCGTGATCGTCACCGCCGTCCCGCCCGCTACCGGTCCGCTGCTCGGGGATACACTGCTTACCGTCGGCTTCACCACATAGGTGTACCCGCTCGCCAGGCTCCCGCTCTGCGACCCAACAAGGTTGGTCACCGTCACCGTCACCGCTCCCGCACTGCCCGCCGGCGTGGTTGCCGTGATCGTCGTGCTGTTCACCACCACCACGCTGGTCGCCGCCGCGCTGCCGAACGTTACCGTCGCTCCCGCCGCGAAGTTCGTCCCCGTGATCGTCACCGCTGTCCCGCCCGAAGTCGACCCGCTGTTCGGACTCACACTGCTCACCGTCGGCGTTCCGATATAGGTAAACCCGCTGGCCAGGCTTCCGCTCTGCCCTCCCGAGTTAGTCACCGTCACCGTCACCGCGCCCGCACTCCCCGCCGGAGTGGTCGCCGTGATCGTCGTGCTGTTCACCACCACCACGTTGGTCGCCGCCGCACTGCCAAACGTCACCGTCGCTCCCGCCGCGAAGTTCGTCCCCGTGATCGTCACCGCCGTCCCGCCCGCTACCGGTCCGCTGCTCGGGGATACACTCGTCACGAACGGCACTGCACTTTGTGCAACAGCTCGGAACGTGACGACTTGCATGACCCATGCTCCAGATGCATTCAGAGGCGCCCATGAGTGGTAACTTCCAGGCACATTGACCACACGGTCTTCGGCGATATCAGAATCCGAGGCCGTGATCACTCTCGAAGTAAAGGGGGCACCCGGGTCAACGGTTTTGTTACTCTGGACGGTATTCGCTCCGATAATCAATTCATCCGCAGCTGTTGTCGTCGCGGCGCCACTATCGGCAACATAGCTGTTTCCACTTGCGCCAGCTGACACATCCAGTGGGCTCGAAGAACTCACGCCGCTGTATTCCAGAATTCGCACGTCAGGCAGGCTCGCAGCTTGATTGAAAGTAACCGTGACGGTATTGCTGTTGGCTCCGACAATACTTTTGGCGTAATAGATCGATTGTGTCAACGCCGTTCCCTTAGTCGGCGCGGCGGCTAACGCATAGCTATTCCCCGCAGAATCTGTAATAGACTGCACACTAGAAGTGCTGTCGTTCCAGCCCACTACCACTACATTTAGGTCGCCAGCAGTCTGTGCCCCCGGATAACTAACCGATACTGTGGACGATGAGGATTGCGGTGTGGCAGATGCTACCTGAACAAAGCGCACTCCCGAGGCAGGGGGCGGATTCAATCCATACACTTGCAGCTGTCCCGAAAACGAACCAACATATACCTTGCCGTTTGCAACGGTCGGTGGATTAAATTTGGCGTAATTGCCAACGTCATCACGCGCCAGATTCTGGGTGCTGTTCCAAAGCTCAGTCGTGAGATTTGTGGCATCATATGCACTCACCACGCCTGCGACGGGAGGGCCGGTTGGTGTTGCCGAAATACTGCGCGACGCCCAAATGATGCCCGTTCCAATCAGGCTTTCATCAGCGGAAAGGGAAAGGGCTGCCGCATTTGAGAATCCATTGGCATTCTGAATCGTGCCTTGCGAAACGGGAGTAGTGTTAAATGTGGATCCTGTAAACGCGAAGCCTTTGAGAAAATCCGCCAGCTCCCCAGAAGTAGACGACGGGTCCGTTATTCGGGCTGTTCCAGTAGATAGGCGAACTGAAAAAGGGCCTCGAGGTTCCGGTGAACTCCTGCACATCATTATTCACGCTGGAGTTGTACTTGCCCATATTACCGGTATTCAATACGCGAAAAACTCCGTCCTTACCCATTCCCACAAGTATTGAAGTGCCGGGCAGCAGCAAGGGACCACCGGATCCCAAATCTGTATTATCCGCACCCAGCGTTCCTTGATTGTCTGGTGTGAAATAGTCACTTACAGTCAGACTTGGCCCACTAAACTTTAAGTAAGAGTCGCCATAATCCGCACCACCTTGGAGGTTTGCGGTGAAGTCCCCATTTGAAGTTATCGCGTAGACGTTGTTCGCAGAATCTGCAACCAGGCCCTGTCCGGCGGACCAAATCCCACCATCTGAGCCGTCTGGCGACGTACAGAATATTCCCTCTTGCTGCAAAGTGGTGGCGTTGTAACTCATTACCCATCCATGATAGGTTCCTATATCGCCGACCGAGCCAAAAGCAATGTAGAGGACCCCGTTGACAAGTAGCAGAGAGGGGCGTTGATTATGATAGGTTGGATCGAATGCTAGCGTGCCGCCTTCGCTGGCCACGCCGGTTCCACTTACCTGCCCAGTGATCTCTACGGGCCCTCCGAGTTGTTCGGTTCCGGATGTCAAATCTAACGCATGAAGAAAATAGTGATAGGTGCTGTCGCTGGTGTTCTTGGTCCTCGCCACCACATAAATGATTTCCGCAACCGGATCAATTACGGGCGTGCTGGTAATTCCAATCTCTGGGCTGATATCGTAATAAGGGCAATCGCTTGGATTCGTGTCTCCCGTAATAATGCAGATATCTTCCATGGGTACCGGCGTTCCCAGATTCACGTGCCAAAGAGGAGCTGGTGCATTTGGATCGTCGGCATCAAATGCATATACGCTGTTGTGTTGCGTCGCCACATACACGACGTTGTGGGTTGCGTCTTGTATAGCAACTCCCTGGCACATACAGCGGCTGAGCGTAGATATAACCATCGACCGTACGCCAGAAGAGCTTGCCGAAGCTGCTTTGGTTTACGTTCGAAGTGTTGAGGGCAGTCTCATTCAGGTTCTGCCCCGTGCGGGCGTTGTCATTGTGCTGAGTCAGGACCGAGACCTGGCCAATGCCGAGCATCGAACTGAATAAGATCAGCATAAGCACCACAGTCTTAGCCGATCGCAAAGTTTGGGTTTTCATATCTGCTCGCTCCAATGCACTACGGCCCAATAGACCGGCGCATTTTGCCAGTGTGGTAAGCGCCAAATGCGAACAGTATCGTCCATGCGTTCTTTTCTTGAGGAAATCGGCCTGCAAGAGGCCCAGGCACACAACGCCTAAGCGTCAAGATCTTTCACGCGATTCCTTAAATTTGTAGACTAGAAACGGCCAAAGAACTCAATCTTTGCCGGGTCGGCATTGCAAACAAGGAGATGGCGCAATGGTCCAAACGGCTCTCTGAAATCTGACTTGGGGAAGAGTCTATCCGGCTGCAGATGTTATGAGTAGCGATGGCAGCATATACGGTCCTGCCAAAGAACACTTCGTTCTGCAATAGAGGTGGCGGACCGTGCATTTCATGGGCAAGTCTGTGTTGATCCCTTAAGTACGGGGTTATTTGAGCGCAACAAGTTGCCGCGCCTTGTCCTGTAGACGCTGCTCACCTCAACTTGATCTTCGTTCCGTTCAGTTAGGCGTCGCCGTCAGGTTTGTAGGTGGCGCGAGCGTCTGCGTGGTTAATACCAGAACCCAATCGCTGCTTCCTTCGTTGTTGTTTCCCGGAGTTACGAGGTTCATCCTGCCGGCATTTGGGAATGGCGATCCGATGACTGTAGTGAACACGCCATTCGTCGGATCCATCCAACGGGCCACAATAGGCCCATTGAATTTCGATAGGTTTACCGTAAGGGTGGTCGATACTGGTGTGAAGGTAATCGAAACGGACCCATTGGTAATCCACGCGGTGGTAGCGTAGGTGGAGTTGTGGAGGTCGGTAGCTGAGCCCCTATAGGTTCCATAGCCCGACGTAATTATCTGATGAGTCTGGTCTGGTACGAGGTTCCACCAAGCGATACTCCTGAATAGACTGGTTACATAGCCCAGTTGGGTGACTCCAGTCGAGTCGATCTGGCTCAAACTGGTCCAGTCGGTTCGATCGGTTTGGAAGTTCCCGTAAAGCTGTCCGGTCGCTCCGCACAACAAAGTCCAGTATTCTTGTTTTCGTAAATTCCCTACTGACCCACCATCCGTGCCGCCAAGGTTCTCTCCTTCGTAATTCGCTTCACCAAGAAAAACTGGCAACGCAGGAGATGCGTTGTAGGCCGCTAGAACATAGTCGTAAGTGTCGTAGTAAGTGTAGACCTGATTCAGGTTGAGAAGGGATGTCAAAGTCGTATCTTGAGAAGAGTAGCTCCTAAGATAATCCAATTCGATAGTCTGAAGATGAGCAGAGTCGGTGGACGCAATTCCCGCCATCACCTGTTTTACCAGGTTGTTGTCCAAACTGCTGGTACTCCAGTCTTGAAAATCATTGCCACTTAGCCACACGATATTCGGGAAGCTCTTGTATCGCGTCCCCAGAAAGGCTCCGTAGTTGAACGCCTTGGTTGCTCCATTGGCTTCGAGCGTTTGGAGCCAACCGCCCGTCTCTATCGGATCTAAAAAGACGGTAAGGCCACTTTCCCCAGCAAGGTTTACCATGTCATCTATGCGTGAGAAGTAGGCAGGACTAGGTGTGGATAGATCGTAGTTGGAGGGACCTGTCCCAGATGTGAAGGGCTGAATCCCATCAAAGGTCGTGCCGTTGGCATTGCAAAAAGTGTACGAATCGCACAGGAGGTTGATCCAGACAGCATTGAACCCGTGGGCACTGCGATCCGCGAAGTAGGCCGTTGCACTGGCCTCGCTGAGAACGCCGATTAGGGACTGGGGTGAGTCCCCGACAAGCAGAAATGGCTGATTATTCTGGTCTACGAGATATCTATGATTCGTACTTTCTTTCAGCGGATAAACAACCTGCCCGAACGCACACGCGCCCAGAAACAGCAAAATGACAAATTTCATGCAGCAACTCCCAGCAAGATAATTAGTTTGGCCTGGTTGAACCTCAGCAGAGCATCAAATTTGCCCACAAGTCGCCGACGGAGCACTGCTCTTTCACCAAAAAATGTGACCGTTAGTTACCCCTCAAGTGCAGCGCCTCGGTTGACTCATGCAACTCCAACTATCGAGGAACAATGATCATACGTTATCATTTGGCCGCATCGTTATACGCTAACACCTTTCACGGCATATTGATACAAAGTGAAAGATGGCCTGCACAACATATACGGTCTGAGAAGATCGAAGGATCCGCTCTCACGATTAACCGACCGGAAACGGCCGAATATTATTTAAGGTCGTTTAGACTCATATTTATAGGTCAGGCCATTTTGATCATTGGACGGATCGAAATATCAGTCACCTCAGCCGTTGGAGGTAGCATCAGGGCGTGAACGACGACGGAGGCTATGTCTTCTGGCTGCAGTAGCGCTTCTGGATGGTACTCGCGCCCTTCTTGATGAAAGAGTGCTTCTTGCATCGGTGTTGCAGTGCGGCCGAGGTAGAGCGTTAGAACACGAACTCCCTTCGGATTGAGCTCTTCCCGCAGGCTTTCAGCGATCGCCTTCAAAGCGTGTTTTGTGGCCGCGTATTGCCCAATGTCCGGCCGTTTAGCCACCAAGCCGACGTTGGAGTTGATGAAAACAATTTGTCCCCGCGCGGCAGTCAACAGAGGCAGGAGGCGTTGAGTCAATAAGTACGGCGCGCGAACGTTGGTCAAATATTGCAGATCAAAATCCTGAACACTGGCGTGTTCCATCACATCCTGACAAATGACTCCGGCACAGTGAATCAGAATGTTAAGGCTTCCGATTTTTTCCAGATACCGCAGTGGCTTCTCGATATCTTCTTCTAAAGTTAAGTCAACTTGAAAGCAAGTAGCCGGTGAATACGTCTCTGTTGCGGCGACCGTTGCCGCAAGGGTGACAGGATTTCTTCCCAGAGCACATACGCTCACTCCCTCTCGGGATAGAGCAACCGCAACGGCTCGTCCGATCCCACTACTAGCTCCGGTGACTAGAGCAGTGCATCCGGCTAGAGAGTTGATCTTCCTGCGATCGCCGATACTCACGACAACACCTCTAAGATCTCTCTACCGGCATGCCGTCTACTTCTCCGAGTGCATCGGGTGAATATCACTCCTCACACCTGACTCGATGCTATTTAGCTTGAATTCCAGGTGCTAGTCCTTTAAGCCGAAACGGGGACTTTTCTGGCCGACAAGGATCCGATCAACCCGCGGAAGAGGCTTAAATACAAGGATCTCTGAGCCGCAACAAACATAAGTAGCCCGAGGAACGTGACAAGAAGAATAGTACTCTCGAGAATGAGACGCACCAACGGAGACATGGATTGGCCAAAAGCAATCCCGATCCCAAATGCCAGTACTCCAGCCAGAACACTGGAAATTAGTGGCGGACTCACTGTTCGCACAATATCACCGAATGAAATCTCCGTACCATGTATAGCCCAGGCGATGAGCGGAATGAGCCATAGGGTCATAACAACTGAATACGCACACGCAACGCCTCTGGGGCCGTATGGTAATCCAATAATGTAACCAAGAATCATGACGGGGGCGATCACCAGAGACATCTTCATAAGACGGCTGATCAAACCGCTCGCAGTAAGCAGCCACGATAGCGGATTTGCTATGGCGAAGACTAAAATTGTCGGCGCCAACCAACGGAATATCGGGGCCGCATCTTTCCACTTCGACCCCAAAAGAACGAACACCACATCATTCGCAAAAAAGGCACAAGCAATCGTAATAGGTAAGGTTAGCCCGAGCACAAGAGAAAACCCCTTTAAGAAGTATTTTTTGCGAAGAGCAGGATCGTGCTGGAGGCGGGACAGTGCCGAAAATGCGACCTCGCCTGCCGCGGAATTTAGGTTACTGGTAGGAATGTTGATAAGCTGATATGCCCGTCCATATAGTCCGATAGCGTCGACTCCCCAGAATCGTCCCAAGAGTACTTTTTCGAGATTACTGGCAACATACACGATGAGACCATTCAAGGTAAGAGTGCCGCCAAAACGCATCATCGACCGGATTCCCGTTCGTCGACGTGGGATACCAGGAACCCAGCGGGTGGCCAGCCAAGAACCAAGAGTGTTGGCCAGTGGCTGTATAACGGTCATGGCCACGAGTGACCAATATCCATATCCGGCTTTGGCTCCGACAATTGCAACCGCGGTGCCCAAAATCAAGGAGACTACGCTTATCACAGCCAAGGTTGTGAAGTGCATCTCGCGTTGCAGGAGAGCCGAGTGTTGCACGCCCGCCGCATTGAAAATCAGCCCCGTCGTGAGAACAATTGTTACCCAAAGTAATCGAGGCTCATGGTAAAAAGCTGCGATACTCGGTGCCAGTATGGCCATCACAATCGCGAGCACAAAGCCAAACGCTACGTTGATCCAGAATAACGTGGAAATCTGGTCATTCGTGATGGTCGTTCGCTGAACCGTAGCCGCCGAAAGTCCGAAATCACGAAATAAATCCAGCACCCCAGTGAAAGCGGTAACCATGCCCACTAACCCGAAGTCTTTGGGCTCTAGAAGCCGTGCCAAGATCATGAGAGAGGCTAAGCGAAGTATAAAGCTTGCTGCTTGGGCGCAACTCCTGGCCAAACCACCGCGAATCGTCCTCTCTTTCAAATTTTCCATCGTGTTCCTCTAAAATCGGTCGCTAGTAATCTAGTAAGCGGGCATCGCCTCAGAGCAAACAGGGGGATACAAATAGGATTCTGTCTTACAGCTTTTCGGACGAACTCTCGTTGCGGCGTTCTGATCGCGCTTGTCTGTAGCATTGATTCAGTTTCCTCGTAATTTCTCGCCCAGAAATCCACCAATTCACAACACCAGCTTGCGGCCATAAAATGCCTCTGCGTAGCAACTGGAAGCGGCGCATTCCATTCCGCGGAGTCGCATCAGTGAAAAGAAAGTATCTGGCTGGAACCAGTGCTTAGACCGTTGAGACTGGAAGGCATCCATGAGGTATTCCACTTTCTTTTCGCAAATTTCCCTATCGAGCGGCACAAACACGCTGGGGCGCCCTAGGTCGCCGTCGTATTTAGGAATCTCGTATTCCAAAATGAAGTGGTCGCGGAAAGTATTCCAAGTGAGTTGCGAAATTAGGCGGTGGTCTTGATGAGCGTCATTACTGCTGTGAGTGAAGACAATGTCTGGAGAAAGTTTTTTAAGATCGTTTTCAAAGACCGTTTTTACCTCGCTGCCCGCAAAGGGCATGAACCCGTCCTGAAACGCCTTCAAGAGCGCCCCCTTCAGATGAGCACCGGCAAACAACTGCGCCGCGCGCCGGGCTTCAGTTTCTCGCGTTCCGATCGCGTTGAACACGACCCAGTGAAACTCGCATTCCGGATACTGCTCGGCTAAACGCAGGATCGTCCCGCCGCAGCCGATTTCAATATCGTCGGAATGCGCCCCCATGCATAGAATTTTCAGCGGCCCATTAGCTTTCACGCCAAAATTCAGGTGCATCATAGGTGCGCCGACACCACTATTGGTTGTTCCTTATGCTGTTCGAAAAGCTGACGGGTGCAGTCTGCGAGGGAATTCGCGGTGTGATTCCAGACTTTCCACGGTGCTGAACCCTGGTTGAGTTCTTCCAGATGCTGCTTGTCCTTGAACGTATCCATACACTGCCAGAAACCGTCGTATTTGTGGGCGAGCAACGCTTGCTTATCAATTAAGCGCTGGAAGGGCTCTCGAACCAGTTCCTCGCCGGGCAGAATATGACGGAAAATCTCGTTGCGCATAGCGAAGAATCCACCGTTGATCCAAATATCAGTTCGGGTTATCGGGCGAATCTCCCTTACCATTCCCTCAGACCCGGAATAAACGATGTCAAAACTTGATGTCGGCTGCACGAGCAACAAAGAAGCAATGGCGTCACTCTCACGGAAGGTATCGAGCATGGCGGGAAGCGGTACATCGCTTAATCCGTCTCCATAGTTCGCGAGAAACATTTCTTCACCTTGTACGTATGGCTCGATGGCCTTTAGACGTTGTCCGATGTTGGCATTTGCACCTGTCTCGACAAATGTGATTGTCCAATCATCCATGTCGCGGTTTAGAAATTCAACGTGCTTCCCGCCCTTCGACCACACGAAATTATTGGAGACGGATTCGTCATAGTGGAGAAAGTAGTCCTTGATGCAGTTGCCCTTATATCCGAGACACAGGATAAAGTCCTTGTGACCAAAGTGGGCATAGTACTTCATCAGGTGCCACATGATCGGCCGCGTCCCAATCTGTACCATGGGCTTAGGCACATCATCGGCGTATCCACGAAGCCTCATGCCAGAGCCACCGCAAAACAATACTACCTTCATAGTCTAGTCACACCTTTCTATTTAAAGAATGGTCGCCTTAGGGATCGGCACTACAAACTGGCCACCCCACTCACGGATATACCGCAGTTGCTGCATAATTTCGTTTTGCAGATTCCACGGAAAAATCACCACGTAGTCGGGCTTGGTCTCGCGGATACGGTCGGGATGATAAATCGGAATGTGTGTGCCCGGCAGGAATCGCCCTTGTTTGTATGGACTTCGGTCTACTGTGTACTCGATTAGGTCCTTTCCAATGCCGCAATAGTGCAGCAGCGTTGCGCTTTTGCCAGGGGCTCCATAGCCGGCTATGCTCTTGCCTTCACGAGCGGCTTTGAGCAAGAAATCCAGCAGGGCCAGTTTGGTCTCCTTTACCTGCTGAGCAAAATTCTTATAACCCTCTATCGTGCCCAGGCCAGCTTGCTCCTCATCTGCAATCACACGCGCAACACTCGGCTCTACGAGATGCGTCTTTGCCTCCACTCGGCATGCGAATACACGCAGCGAGCCACCATGCGACGGCAGTTCCTCAACGTCAAAAACCTTGAGGCCGTGTGCCTCCATGAGGCGGACCGTCGTCAACATAGAGAAATAAGAGAAATGTTCGTGATAAATAGTGTCGAACTCATTGTGCTCAATCAATTTCAGCAGATGTGGAAACTCCAATGTGAGCACGCCTTCGGGTTTCAGGAGAACCTTCAACCCTTCAACAAAGTCATTCAGGTCCGGCACCTGCGCGAGCACATTGTTACCAAGAACAAGGTCTGCACTTCGTCCTTCTCTCACCAATTCCTCAGCCAGCTGCGTCCCAAAGAACTTCACCAGCGTGGGAACACCCTTCTCGACCGCTACCTTGGCTACATTTGCCGCCGGTTCAATGCCAAGAACTGGCACTTTGCGCTGCACGAAATACTGCAAGAGATAGCCGTCATTGCTCGCTACTTCAATGACAAAGCTTTCTTTGCAGAGATCGAACCGCGACTTCATCTTCGCACAGTAGTTGTCCGCGTGCTTGAGCCAAGAATCTGAATACGACGAGAAGTATGCGTAGTCACCAAAGATATTCTCTGGGCTTTCGTATTCTTCCAATTGCACCAGAAAGCACTTCCCGCAAACATATACATGAAGCGGGTAGTAGACTTCGCCGTGGTTCAAGTCAGCAGCGGCGGCATAGGTTTCGCAGAGGGGAGACATCCCCAAGTCAACAAAACTGTGCTTTAAGCTAACTCCGCAAAAGCGGCACGGCTTAGCGGTAACTGTCTCTTGGCTGAGTTTCGGCGGTTATTGTCATTGTGGCCATAGGTGTTATGCGCATCCCTAATTGAATGGAAGTGTATTTCTAAACGACAACCGGTGTCTGGACATGCTGACTGATCCATTGCAACGAACTGTCAAGCTGCCCCGCTTTCATCAGCTTCTGTATTTGCGCGATTCGGATGTAGCGTCCCCGTTCTATATCCATAGCAGTAAGCCCTGAAGCACGGTATGCTTCATAGAGTTCCTGCGCACCTTTGAGGGCGGTCCACTGAGGTTGAAAGCCTGGCAACATACGACCGATCTTGTCGAAGTTGACGCGATAACAGCGAAGATCCGGACCACCGCCAGGAGCATAGTCGATGCGGCAACCAGGGACAACCTCAGCAACAATATCGGCAAGTTCGCGGATGCGGAAGTTTTCCTCGTTGCGGCCCACGTTGAAGGTTTGGTTGTGAACCGCTTCGCGCGGAGCATCGAGTACGGCAATGACCGCCGCAATTATGTCGCGGATGTGGACGATGGGACGCCAGGGCGTACCGTCGCTCTTGATGTAAATCCGGCCCGTTGTAAACGCCGACGCGACTAGGTCATTCAATACAATATCGAGGCGCAGTCGACGCCGAAACGCCATAGGCAGTCGCATTGCGCATGTAAGTCGGGGTAAAACTGTCGCTGGCCATTGACGCAATATCGCGTTCGGCCAAGACCTTCGATTCTCCATACGGGGTCACGGGATTCAGGGCTGAGGTCTCATCCAAGAAATCGTCGCCAGCGGCGCCATATGTGCTGCACGAGGATGAGAAAACAAAGCGCGTTACACCCGCCTCTTTGGCAAGTCTTGCCAAATGTACTGACGCCAAGTGATTGATGTCATAGGTGAGCTGAGGATTGAGATTTCCCACTGGATCGTTTGACAACGCGGCCAAATGGACAACTGCATTGAAGCCCTCTAAATCGGAGCGTTTTAAGTCACGGAGATCCTTGCGCACCTCCGGAACGGTCTGGGGTGATGCTCCGAAATCACAGCCATCATATAACTCGGTGTCTAAGCCGACCACTTCATGCCCACCAGCGAGCAACATGGGTCCCGCTACCGCGCCTATATAGCCTTTATGACCGGTCAACAACACTCTCATACGATCTCTTTTCAATAAAAATTCACTTGCAGCGAAATGCACGGAGCCTTTTCAGGGAAATGCGAAGTACTCTTTCGAAACAGGCCGAGAAAGGAGGAGGAGTAAAAGGGAGGTGGAGTAATAGTATCTAGAGCAAGACATCATGGCAAGGACTAATTAGATCCTTACATCTACTACTCGCGCACACCTACTAGCCGCGTCTTAACTTGTACTAGCTTCAGGGACAGGGGACAACAGGCCGGCTTCGTACAGCGCCTTCGCGGCCTCAAAGATGACCGAGAATGGGAGGTCGGAGCGCTCTGCAATCTCCAACAACGAGAGCTCTCCATCAGAAAGATTGAGTACCCAAAGCCGAGCATTGATGTCCCTCCCGATCGATTCTCCGCCCGTAGACCTGTAAAGATTTCGCTTTCCAAGCTGCGGTTCACAGTAAGGGTTCTGATTGACGTATCGTCGATTGTTCTCCAAGACGTCCACAATCGCAACACATACCTGAAGGGATTCAGCCAAGGAAGCTGGTTGAACGAAATCGAGGTTGTCAGCCGAAGTGTGATACTCGGGGAAAGTTCCCCAGACGCTTCGCATCAAACAACCGATAGGGAGATTGAAACCTGGCGAGCAGTACTGCCGCTCATCATAGCCGTAAGGGGAAAACTCGAGCACCGCTGAGGGTTTGCCGCAGTGCCGCAAGACGTGTGCCGCTGCGCGATCAATTTCAGTATCTCCGCGCCGGCTCTTCTTGTAATTGAATCCACCCGCATCTCCGATGCCCGAGAGCACCAAACCATGGCGAATGCGCCCTGTGGTTTCACGGTTTTGCGCCAGCCAAGTGATGGCCCCGATGGTTCCGGGAATAAACAGGAACCTGTAGGAGTAGCGGAGATCACGTCCGGACAGATGTTGCGCCAGAGACGTTGCCACAGCTAAGCCAGAGAGATTGTCATTCGCGAGAGACGGATGGCATGTATGACATGAGACCAGAACCTCATCACTCGTGCTTCCCGTTAGGTAACATTCACCATAGGTCAAAAACCCGTCTGCCAAAGAAGAGTCGATGCACACTTCGTAATCGGCATTTTGGTCGAGCGCCAGCATCTGATTGTGCGAGAGACAGAACCCCCAGTCCTCTTTGTAATAGGAGGTACGGTAAGGAATCCAGTCTGGATACTCGGGAATCGTAAATAGATGCGACTTAAGCTGACTAAACGACATCGTTGCATGCACGGGAACGCTATAGTTCACGACATGCAGGTTACACTCGCGCAAGTCCACTATACGTGTGCCGCAAGGGTCAGCAATATAGGCATCTCGAATGTTCCACTCTTTTGGCACCTCCCAATCGAACACTCGCGTGCCGCTTCTGACCTCGGATCGTTGCAAAGGCACTCGCTCCCCGATCATATCTAGCGTCCGACGAATTCCATTTCCGGTAATGCTGCGGCAAATTGGATACAAACTAGCAGCAAAACCGTGCATCTCTTCGCCAAGCCTGGTGTAGTCTGTAAGCGCACCTTCGTTCGGCAACGTCATTGCACCTGTTCGAAATCGGGATATGTACGGTCACGCTCCGAAATCACCGCAACTGTATCCGGCCAAAAGATCTCGAAGACGGGATCGTTCCAACGCACGCCCCAAGCCGATTCGAGATTGTAGAACTCGGACATCTGGTAAAATACCTCGGTTTCGTCAGTCAGAGTTAGAAATCCATGCGCACAGCCTTCGGGTACATAAACCATGTTCAGCTTATCTGGCGAGAGAACCACCCCAATCCATTCCTTATAAGTGTGGGATTCAGGACGCAGATCAATTACAACATCGTAAATGGATCCTCGTGTACACCGCACAAGCTTAGCTTCTGCGTGAGGCGCAACCTGCAAATGCATGCCACGGAGCGTTCCCTTCCGGGTATTAAATGACACGCTGCATTGCACTAGCTTGGAATTCAAGCCCTTCTCTTCAAACTCTTTCTGACACCAAGTGCGTCCGAAAAATCCGCGTTCGTCGAACCTGGGCTCTATTTGGATTTCGACAACCCCTCTTAGCTTGGTGTCTTGAAACTTCATGACTGATTCTGTAGAAAGAAACAAGCTGGATTGTTGTCAGCTTCTGCGGCGGCAAACACTCTCACGAACAGTTTCACCGCTCTTTCTTCGAGCAGACAAAAAAATACTCAACAGCCAAGCGGCGGCTAATGAATGGCACGTTCATATTAATATGTAACTGAATTTGCTTCATATAAGAACGGTTGGGTTCATGGCCATGTATATGGTGAGAAGTGGGTAAAAATCGCTGTATATCAAAATGCTTTCTTAATGAGGCAGCAAACTCGTCACGCGGCTGAATATTATTGTAAGGAGCATATATCCTCGCGTCACGATGATCAAAATTCACATACGACACAATGAATATGCCATCTCTTTTCAACAGGCGTGCGATTTCCGACATCTTCTTCGACTGTGCCCCGCCAATATATTCGAAAACTCCTTGAGCTATGATAATGTCGAATTTCTTTCCACCAAATACAATTGGGTTCTCAACAAAGTCTACCTCAACCAGGTTTGAGGCCGGCGAGTGTATCGCGATATCAACGCCGTGATATGAAATGTTTTCGCCTAGTAGATGGCTCAACGCCGCCGGCCCGCAGCCGACATCTAGAAGGTCACACTGACTTGTCCCAGCCATTTTGTTGATAAGCCGTGCGGCTTTAGTAAGCCGAAAGTGTGGCTTTGCATACAGCAGATTTTCCTTGATCCAAAAATCGCGCTTATTGTACAGGGCAGTGTCTAATTGCATTCTTAATACCTTTCAGTGACGAAGTACACAAAGATTCTAAGTGCGTTGGAGGTCCTTGCTATCTATTATCAAAAGGTGGCACATTCATGCCAGGTAATATTCGATCAAAGATTATCTTGTACTGCTCCTCTAAAGCTTCACGACGCTTCTGCGCCTCATCTATAATCTTAAGTTTTAACGTCTCGATATTTTCTTCGAGCATGCAAAAGGTTTCAATTAAACAGCCATAACTAAAGCTGTTGATATCAAGACAGTACTCTGACAATCCCATTTGGCTCATTAGGGAGGTGCATTTATGGTGAAATGAAATAGATATAACCGGCTTACCGAGAAGCATTGCCATGATAACGTTATGAAACCTTGTCCCTATTACGACGTCTGTTGAAGCGACTTGCAACAAGAGCTGGTCGACAGATGAAACGACCTGATCAATGATGCGTTCGGCATCATAGTTTACTAACCGGGCACTCAGTATATCCTTGAATTCAAGGACGACAGATTTATCCGTAAGGTCTCCGATTAGCAGCCGAACGTCATAGTTGTGATCAAGTAGCCACCCCACGAAAATTGCCAGGTTATCGAGATATGCTGAGTATATTGCGTTACTGGGCTCTGCAACACTATATCTACCAGCATATTCCATCAAACCTAGACCGACGACCCGTCTCGGTTTTGATTCGGTGCCGCCCTTGGGCAAACGCAATGTCGCTAGACTAAAAGCAAGATCGGGATAGACGCGATCCGCCTCGGAACGAAGACCTATATTTTCTAAATAGCGTAAAGTCGATATGTCCCGATATGATCGGAAATCTGCAAGTGAAAGTGCGCCTTTAACAAAATACTTACCCAGTCGGCTATACAGTGGACCCGCTCCAACGCTGACAAACAATAGCCTACAGCGGCATAGTTTGGCTATTACCGACCACTTGAATGTGTTGTAAGGGCCCCACCCAACCAGGCTGTACGCATCGGTCAACAATCCTGTCCCTGGCACAATGAGCGCATCCACACGACTAAGCGTCACCATAGCTCTGAACCACCGGTAACACTCGATCGGTATTCCGACTAACAACTTGCGAAATAGCCTGGCAAAGAGATTGCTTACTCGCCACGGTCCAATCACCACATCGCTGATCTTAGTCGCTGTAAGGTTGTAATCTGCAGCTACCTTCTCAGGGACCGTGCAAACACAAGTAATTTCCGCATTAGGACTCCATCGGCGAAGATTGTAAAGCATCGCTTCAAGCGTTCCCTCATTGCCGAAATTCCCCGCACCAAAATGGCCAAAAACGGCGACCCGTTCTCGTCTTGACATAGTCGTCATTTCGAAACCTGCAATCCCTGACGCTCGGTTGACGATTCATTCATTGATTCTATGTATAGCCCAGGCTTAAATACACGCTGGAGTCCCTTCTCCACTGTTTGTTTTGGATTCAGCAGCAGGTCCAAAACCTTTGCCGATAAAGCTCTACCCAGTCTGCCACCATAAAAGCGCAGTCCTAACTGTCTCAGTCTTTCTTGGTGATATCTCCTAAACTCCCTGCCTTTACCGTTGACTAGAGCCGCAGCAATTACCTCGTAATAATTCACCAGCATTTGTTCGAGTCTGGTGTCCATCTCCCGTCTAGTGAGATAAACCTTGCCATATTGCAAGACAAGTTCGATACGATCTAGGAGATAGCTATGAAGCTTGCGAACTCTTGCAGTGACCGCCTCCTCATGAATCCGCTCATACGATACAATTTGCGGGACCACGCCAAAATCGCAGTATTGCAGACACCGAAGGCAGGCCTCTACGTCCGCACTGGCATTTTTGCCGGGGAAGAACGGATCCATTGATCTTACTATTGAAGAACGATACAACAATGATGATGGTGCTGTGATGTCAATTTGCCCTAAAAGATATTGACGTCCGATCTCTCGACCGGAGAAAGTATTGGCGTCGACGGTTATTCCCGTTGACCTCACGCCGCTTGTAGTAACGACATAGCCTTGCAGTATGCCCAGCGATGGATTGCAGTCGGCAAGTGTAACCAGGCTTTGAATGGCCTCTGGATAAAGCCAATCATCGGCGGATACCAGCTTGCAATATTTGCTTTGGGGTGAAATTTGACGAAAGGCAATATTATGATTATCAATAACTTCTGCAAAATGACTGTTGGTGACCACCCGAACGCGGCTATCTTTGGTTTCGTAGCCAAGAGCAATATCCAACGTCGTGTCGTTGCTACAGTTATTTACAACTATATATTCCCAATTAGAATAGCGTTGAGATAACACGCTGGACATGCATTTGGCCAGATATTTGGCGCCATTATAGACTGGCGTAATTATTGACACTAAAGGTTCAGACGGAAGCATATCAATTAATACTGTCTTGGTGGCGCTCAGGCAAAGTGTCCGTAACGCCAGCATTCTCAAAGTGCGATTTTGTGCGACAAGAATGTTCAAAAGTGGCGGAATAGAGAACTGCCATCATTTCATTGCCGTAACGCTTCTTGGTAAATAGACCATTGGCCCAGGTTTTACCGCGTCGTCCTAGTTCTCGCGAGTAGGCGGGATGTTTTCTAAGGAACTGGATCTTACCTGCTAGATCAATAGGGTCACCATATTTATAGAGAAGACCGTTAAACCCGTCCTGAATTAACTCAGCCGTCGCGCCGCTAGCTGCACCGACCACGGGTCTTTCAGCTAACATGGCCTCCACCGTCGCCCTTCCGAATGCCTCTGCCCTCGAACAGACCAACACTATATCCGACGTTTGCAGAATTGGTAGCGTGTCGGCGACTTTTCCAATGAAATGAACACGATTGCCTAGTCCGCTCTGTCTAATCGTTTCATCCAGGCTCCGTCGATATGTGGGGTAGCTTTCCCCAACAAGAAGTAGCTCAGTATCAACGCCTCGCCGCGTAAGTTCGGAGAGAGCTAGTATCGCGTCAGCTTGCCCCTTACCTTCGGTTATCCCTCCTACGATGACGAGGCGCAGGCGACCAATATCAGGTGGTAACGATGCAGCGATAGGATCTACTGCCTGCTGGTTTCTGAGCGCCAGATGCATAGATGGGTACACAACGGCCAGCTTTGACGGTGCAACAAACCTTCCGTATTTTGCTGCCATCGCATTTGAAACGACTATACACGCAGATGACAGGTTCCCAATTGCTCGGTTCGAAAATCGTTCGCCAAATTTGTAGAATACTCCATGGTCTTCCTTGCCGAATTCATGCAGATGCCAGATGTGGGGCAGATTTAGCAGTCGCGCTATTATTGAGCCATTGCAAACGGTCAAGGTATTGCTGAAGATAACGTCACATTTCCACTTTCTAATTTGCCGAGCGGCAGAAACAAGTCTCCCTGCTATCTTCGCGGTAGCCTTCAACCTTACCCATGGCGATGGCCGCGTCCAAGAGATCCAGGAACCCCCGTCGAGAAAAGCGTAAGGAATATCGCGCGCCTCTAGTTCCTTCATCAGGTCCCCGGTTCCGGGCATAAGTACCCGGCACTCAATTCCTCGCTCATTGAGGACATCGATCGTTTCCAGGAGCACTCTCTCAGCTCCACCTAACTGAGAGGAATTTGTTATGAAGCAGATTTTCATGAAATGATTGCAACTCTTGGAGAGGGGTCTTAAGACTGGCACTAACGAGCTAGCTGATCATTCGCATAGCACTTTACTCGCGATTAGTATGCAAACGCCTTGCTAGCATGGGGCAGCGACTTAGGTAAGGGATTACAGAGATCCGACAAACTGCACGACGTACAGCAGGATGCGCTGTTAGCAGTTTCGCCTGAGGCGATCTTTGGTCTTATTCCAAGAGATGCCACTTTTTGCATTCATTTTGAGCGAGCCTTACGATGCCCCAATGCTCGAATCGGATGGTCGTTTCGGCTCAATGATCCGCCTCCAGCACACGCCACTTCATGGGTTCATTTACTGTGTTGACTGACGCGAATACCTCCTGCTCCTCTATTTGCTGTACGCTTGTGACTTCGGACACAGCGACGCTGATGATGGCCAACAACGCATACCATGCCACCTGCATCTGATCAAAATAACCAATTCCGAAATAAGCCACGACGTGGGCAAAAAGCGCAGCACCGAGACACCACAACCGCCATTCGTACTTAGGCTCACCTGATACGTACTTCCTCGCTGCTCCCAACTTCCCGAAGCTGCGAGAAATCGTTGCGACGAAGAAGATCAAGGTGACTAAACCCCCGGTGACACCGTAGGCCACATACTGGTTGGAGAGGTCCCACATATCATATCCCCAACTGTCGTAGTCCTTAACACCGAGGAGCCACCAATCGCTGAAGTGTCTTATTGTATTATCAACGAGCATATAACGATGGTTGCCTGAAGAAGAACCAGTCAAATCTATCCGGCCGATCAGTGCCCAGACAGGCGCCTTCATCGCAAGATGCAGGGCCACGAGGATCAACACAAGTACCCACCGGAAAACGCGCATTCTCCTGCGGAGAGGCCAAAAGCAAAGACCCACAAGCCCGGCTACATAGGCAAGAAGGGGGGTGCTAGAGTTCGAGGTAAAGGTAATGGCCGTCGCACCGATGATCCCCAAGCAGCCCATGGTTCTGGACTTCGCCTCTGACCATAACCAGATGAATAAGGGCATCAGCGTGGCGCCAAAAACTCCCGCCGTAATGTAAACCTCAAACGGCCCCATTGATCGCGGCTTACCATCTCGTATAACCGTCGCCAACGAGGTCCCGCCACCCAGCAAGCCGAATACATTTTCGTGAGTGAACTGCTCGTTAGTCATGCAGACCCCTAAGACCAAGGCGACGATGGCAAGTCCCTTAATTGCCAACTGCACGTCTTCCTTGTTCCCGACTAGGAACCGTAGGACAAAATATCCTCCAAGGGCATCTAGTAAATTTCCAATGCTCTTAATAAGGGCGGGTGTCTCCATCCACTGAAGAGAAAACACTAAGCAGGAAAATAAGGCCGATAGAGCAAAAGCGCGGTCAATGGCATTAAATCCGCCAGCAAACCGACTTGCCCCCTTCGGTGGCTTAGTCATGGCCAGTCGAATTAACCCGAAAATGACGACGATTCGATAGACAGTAAAGTGCAATCCGCCAAGAACCACGACCTGACCAAATGGCACAAGGAGCATTGTCGCGAGCGATGGCATCACCACATGCTTTCGCGGCAGACGAAATATCAGAATGGCGCTGATAAGTAACGCCAGCGCGACAACCGGGTGCAAGGTCGTGCTGGCCGCGCCGCCACCGAACCTGAGGTTTGTGGGTTCCACGGACTATTGCTTTTCTCTTATTCCTTAATGCAGCAGCGAGCGGCACAACAACCTTTGGGAGGTCACTCCGACAGGATGTGTGACATTGTTACGTCGTGCTGAGAGGATTTGCATCCGCCGACAACGCATGGCCGGCCGTCGCTGTGGCTCTGCCATCGATTGTTTCAAGAAGGAGTAAGGGCTCCCGCACCCGCGTGCCGCCGCATTCTTTTCGGCGGATGTACCGCAGATGAAACTCTCTCAACTTTCTGTAGTAGAGTGGCAAGTTAAACCTAGTGATTTTAATGCAGGTGGTTTGAATGGGCAGATGATTCTTCCACACATGCTTGATATACCGGCAGCATTCGTAAAATTCTTTCGGCAGGACCAATGTCTGGTGCGTGTTGTGTATGCAGAATGCATAGATGGTATAACTTTTCATGCCTCTTTTCGCGGCTCTCAGGCAAATGTCGGCTCCATAAAAATGAAAATGAGGCAGTAGACCGTCGAACCGCAATCCGGAGGATTTTCTCAGGATCAACACAATCTCATCTAGAGTCTGAACTACAACCGGCCGGTCAAGCGGTTCTCCAACGATGTTGCGACCTGAAGAGTACACGCATCCCCAACCACAGCCATCCTGGGTCTTGCCGTAGCTTCCCAGTACTCCCCAATTCGGGTCAGTAATTGCCAGATTGTCGAGGGAGAGTTGCAATTGAGACAACCACGCTTCCGGCAAGACAATATCCTGGTGACAAAAGACGATGAGATCATTTGCTGCCCGGTCAATGGCGTCATTATAGGCCTTAGCAGCAGAGTTGAAGTTCTCTTGAATCAGGATCTGGTGATGCTGTGATTGTCGCAAGCAAGGCGACGCCAAAAAGTTGCGTTCAAACAGATCGCGGTCATTGACTGCGATCACAAATGTAATTGGGTTTATTGCAGACATGGTGTTCTCAACGCAGGGCCAGCAAATAAAAGCCGCGTCAGCCTTGCTCACCCCTGCTCTCCCGAATCCGAAAATCATACTTCCGTATGTTCGGATTCAGAGGAGCAGGTCAACACAGCCATCGAAAGGACCTGCGATTTCTTATCGAGACTCAAAGTCGAGCGCAGGCGTTCATTGTGATGCCTATTTTAGCGCCAACGACAAGTTCGAAGGAGCAGCTGGCGCACTCGCGGTTCCCGAGTTAAGTTCATATGCCCCGATATCCCAAGTACTGCCCCGAGGGTTTCCAGCCTTATCTGTGGTGTATATGCTGGTTAAGTAGGAAGGATCGATGCCCTTCCCGATCGAGTTGGTGGAGCTTGCTGCTTCATTCCAATTCCCACTGGGATACGGTGCTGCATTAGCATAAGCCTCCGTGCCACTCGTTGTGTTATTGGAATTGATGACCGAATCGCCGTTAAAGATCACAATCCCGATCGGTATTGGCGATGTTATTGACTACGAATGAATTGGTCTCACTGCCCGCAGATCCTCCGCCAAAATCTACGCAGGCATGATTAGGCCGTGCATCATAACAGGTGTTGTTCGATACGGTGAAGTCATCCAAAGTCCCTGCCCACCTACTTCAAATCCAAGTCCCATTTTCTGGCCAGAGATCCCTGTTCCATGCCCAGAAAACGCTGTGAACACATTGTTGTAAATCCGCCAGTGGGCTGCGCTTCCAAAGAAATCTCCATAGACTCATAATTACCGGCATTTTCGAAATAATTGTCATAGATCGCGACATAGGAGCCGGAAGTCTGAATTCCGTCTGCGTGCTGGCCGTTTGCGGTGCCATTGAATTGCCAGAACAGGACGTTGTTATAATAGGAGACGTTCTCGATCCATTGAAAGCCGTCCGATCCGTGGCCCGAACCGTCGTTTACCTGGCAGAGTTCCACAATGTTGTCGTGAATAGAGTTATTCGTATAGCCGATGTTCCCAGCGCTTGCACCAGATGTGAAGAAGTGGTCATCACCGCAAGGGAGGTTGACCGAATTGTGATCCAGCTGTAACCCCTGAAATGTCGTTCCTTCAATTACGGTGTTGTTCATCTTGAGGTAACTGAGACGAACCCCATTCCATGCGATGACACCCGCAGCGCCTAACAGTCCGTTGATCGACATATTGCTGGAGCCACCGTAAGTTGCCGTCAATATAAATTCCCTGCAACAAATTGGATGTTCCAGTCAATCCGGGCGATCCCGTCAGGGTAATCGTTACTGGACTCGTGTGCCCTGCATCCTGACCAACGCGGTAGATGATCGGGTTTCCCACGCTGCCGTTGATGGGTGTCCACTGCGTAGTGGTATAGGTCGCGCAACTGCTCGACCCACTGATGAAGACGATATCGCCTGAGGATACCCCAGTGATATTCGATAGCGCTTTCCATGCCGTTCCCCAAGACGTTCCATCGCCTGAGGAAGCAACCGAGCAATCCACGTAGTGTGTGGCGGCCCGCGCGGAAGTGTTCAATACGAATAGGGTGGTCAATAAAACAGGTATTACCAGATAAGTTTTGCTCATGGGGGAGTTTCACCTTTTGTTATTTCTACCAAGACTCTCGTCTTCAGTAAAGAAACAGAAGTAACGCTGACGCTAGTCTGGTAGGGGTCCGACGCGACCATCAGTAGGATATTTCTAGCGCTCTACCACCATTCCACTGGTGGTCCGTATATCCCGGCAAACAAAGGGGAAACCCCGATTCATCTGAGACGATCTTCGAATGATGAATTCTCACCGTGAATGGCAATTCAGAACTCGTGGCTGAGCTATATAGCGCCACATGCACACTGTTCTCTACAAATTCGGCAGAATCGAAGCGCATCTCTCGCCTTTTCCGGAACCACTCGACAACTTCACCAGCTGTCCCGAACCACACACGGTATTTCTGAATCTCCTTTAGGAGCTTGGCATAGAAACCACCCCAGAGTCTCTCTGGGGACAAACTTCTAGTATGCCAGTTGACCGTAAGGGCACCTCCCGAGGAAGACATGGTGTGGATCAGTTGTCGGCAAGCATCTAGAGCTTCGGATTCTGACAGCATCATCCGATCTGAATAAAACATGGAGGAGTCCTGGATATTCAGCGGAAGCTCCAGCAGACGCTCAGAGCCGAAGGGACAGAATGGCTGAGTTGTTCCGGCGCGAAAACCAATAGCATCATTGTAGCCGAACGTTGAGTCGTACATAAACCCTGCATGCTCAAGAATCTCGGGTGAATTGCCATCCCAATAGAGCCAATGCATGCGAGTCCCCATTTGAGGCTGATTCGTTACTTCTTGAATCCGGCACTGCTCTGATTGAGCACGATGAAGGTCTTGCCAAGCATCGATCCCATGAAGCCCCACTTCACAGCCGTTGTCCAGCAAGTACTTAATCTGTTTGCTTACGTTAGACACATCATATTTAGCGGCCCGGTGCTGGGGGGCTGGGCAGGAACCCAACATCCCGGCATCGCTTTTGAATGGAAGAAAGAAAAAAGTTGACCCGAATTCTCTCTCAATCTCCATGTACCGATCGAACTCCAGCCAGAAATCATCTCGCAAACCCAGATGCACGAAGGGGAGAGACACCGCAGCTGTCAAATTCTGCAGGCACTTGGACCAGGGCAGTTTACCCTCCAGAGCTTTCAGCAACGAACCGACTGTGGCCCGATAGAGAAACCCCCACATAGTGCGGTCCCATTTGTGATCGCGCACACCAACGAAATCCACGTCGTGTGTAAGACAGACCATAAAATCATAGCCGGCTGGGATCGGCGGCACCTCGACGAACGGGATCTCCATAGACACCATGATCGCTCGAAGGAGCGAAATATGAGTATCTAAGGTAGTGAATCGGGCGTTCTCTGGCGGCTGTCCTTGGATTAACAGAAAAGCAACTTCATAAAACAAATCAATCCCAATGCGGACGACTCGTCGTTCCGAACCTAAGAGTCCCCCCCAACCACCTCAGAACCCGCCTTCAGCCTCAGCAATGGGCGATCCAACGCGCCAAACACTGCCAGACCTCCATAGACTGGAAATTCGACACCCTCCCAGCTCACTCTGGAAGGTCCTCGTTGCGACGTAGTCATCAGACCAAGCCTATCGTCCAGTTCGATTACACTGGATTGGTAGATCACAAGCGCACTTGAATTAATGTCTTGCGGTATCTCCTCCCGAGTGGCGATGACAACGTCATATTGTTTGCATGGATCCCAGAACTCCCAAGGAGTTTTGAACAGTTGGAAAAACTCTTCGACCGCCCTCGTTTCATTGTCCTTTGACAGTACACCGATCATCTGACACCACTCCGCTGGCTGACTCCAGCAGTTGACGCCGCAACGGCAGGGACGCCGACTTCCGTCAGATTCATAGCGGAGTCCCGATCCACGAAAGTCCTAAGCCATAACTCAAGGACCACAAGCGAAAAAAGCTCCTTGCTATAGTCGGCGCCGCTTGAATTGCGCTGAATGAGTTCCTCAACCGTACGTTTCTGGAAGTACCCCCGGCTGAGCGTCTTACGATCTAGTAAGATTTCATAAACCCAATCTCGAAGGCTACTTCGTAGCCACATCCGGTAAGGCACGGGGAAGCCTGCTTTACGTCGACCAATAATCTCCTCGGGGACGTGGCCTCTCAGCGCCTTCTTCGCCAGATATTTCATCGACCACCCGCGAACCTTCTGGTTGCGTGGCAATCCCGCAGCAAACTCCAGGACCTTATGATCGAGGAACGGAACGCGAAGCTCCACAGAGTTTGCCATCGTCATCTTATCCGCTTTGACCAACAGTTCGTCGGGCAGCCACGTATTGGTATCCACATACAGCATTTTGCTGAGCAAATTGTAATTCGCCGCCCTTGATAGATACTGCCGAGTGGCGCTTACAGACTGTTCCACGTTAACGTACTGCGCCATTGCTTCCGAATATAGTTTCGACCGTTCTCGCGGAAAAAACTCGAATGGCGATGACGTGCGGCCCAAATAGTACTCCTCAAAGGGTACACCCATCCTGTCGCCATATTTGCCGAGGACTCGCGAGTGCAATACCTTGCCTAACAAGTTCATGCCCATTCCGACGGGCTTTTTAAACGGCCCAAAGGCGGCCTTCATATGCTCGAACCAAAAAATGTTGCGATAGTTCTCATATCCGGCGAACGCCTCGTCCCCACCCTCACCGGACATGAGAACTTTCACATGCTGGCTCGCCAGCTTAGATATGTAATAGAGCGCAATTGCCGGGGGCTCGCAAACGGGCTCCTCCATATGCCATACATAATTCGGAAGAAACGCTGCGAAATCGTCCGGCGATATTGATAACTCATAATGCTTCGAACCAAAGCGCTTTGCCGCTAGCCGCGCAAAGGGACGTTCATCCACAACTCCGTTGGATGAGAAACCAATTGTGAACGTACTGATGGGTCTGTCGGTCTTTTGAGCGGCTAAGCTCAGCATCGCGGTTGAGTCTAAGCCGCCACTTAAAAGAAATCCGACTGGCACGTCGCTAATCATGTGGAGTTGCACAGCCTCGTCGAGGAGATCGAGGAATTGCTCTTCTACATCGGGCCGCGGATGCTGGAGATCTGAGCCGGAGAAATCGAGGTCCCAGTATCGCCTAACCTCGAACTTGCCATTCTTGGCTATGAGGGTGTGACCCGGTTCCAGTTTGAACATGTTCTTTAAAAGAGTTTGTCCTCCCGGCATGTAGTAGTAGGTCAGAAAACGGTCAATTAACTCAGGAGCGACTTCCCGAGGTATCGCCGGGTCGGCCAGTATAGCCTTGAGCTCTGAACCGAAAGCAAGGAACTTCTTATCTACAAAATAGTAAAGAGGTTTAATTCCAACTCGATCCCGAGCAAGGAAGAGTGAGTTTTCTCTATCGTCCCATATTGCGAATGCGAACATTCCCCGGAGATGTTGTACACAATCAGTTCCGTATTCTTCGTAGAGATGTACGATGACTTCCGTATCTGAATTTGTCCTAAACGTATGACCTTTTGCCATGAGTTCGCGACGAATAGCCTGATAGTTGTAGATCTCGCCATTAAAGACGACCCAGACCGCTCCATCCTCATTGGAAAGCGGCTGATGGCCGCCATTCAGATCAATGATTGAAAGACGCCGGAACCCCAGACCAATCTGCCCCGAAACATAAAACCCCTCATCGTCGGGACCGCGATGCACAATCGCGTCTGCCATGTCCTTGACCAGGGCAGCAGAAACAGAAGCTCCACGATCGAACATAAACTTGCCACAGATGCCACACATGAAGTTAAGCTTCTTAATAATCCGGTTGAGATTGGGAAGAGTGGTACCTAAAGTCTTTTGGCACCATTTCGGTTATGGCGTCTAAGCAGCAAAATTCGTTACGGGACTCTAATGCGAACACATGCAAACATCATTTCCAGTTATTTTCTAGAAAAAGCAGTCGCCTTATCTGTTGGGTCCGAATGTAGTTTATTAGGTCCCTGTTCTCGATCCTGGGTATCCTTCCCGCATAGCACGAGAGATAGCCGGACGCATGGGCTAAGGACTTGATTACGTATGGCTTTTGAAACAGCCGTTTTAGGCATTTGACGGCTAAGAATAGAGGGTGATAGCCAGACACATAGTCGGCCCGTCCGTTTTTCACGTTGTCGCGCCAAGGCCCTGCCGCAGCACCGGTCGCACGATTTTGGATTACTCTGAGTTCCGAGAAACTTCGTGTGCGCCAGCCCAGCATGTTGGCATGTACTTCGTCCACCGTATCCCATCCTGGACTCTTGATCAGGCCGCCGATGCCACTCCAGCAGGATCTTCTGTACAACTTAACTGCCCCTCGTACATGATGCATCGGGTGCTTGTCCAGCTTCAGTTGACCGTCCTCGTTGCAATACATCACGCCACCGCAGATGCCGAGTTTCGCGTCTTTTGCGAAGCGATCAAAGCATGCCTCGAAATACCCGGCTTCTAGGACAACATCCCCATCGAGTTTACCGATGAACTCCCAGTCTTCACACCGAAGACGCTCATACCCGGAATAAAACGCCTCCATCACCCCGGTCCCAGCTAGCCTACAGCCCCGGTCCGCTCGATGGAGCGCAACAATCCAAGGATACTGTTTCGCATACTCATCGATGATTCTTCCCGTCTCGTCGCGTGAACCATCATCGATGATGATCCACTCCGCAGGCCGACTCGTCTGGCATATCACCGACTCGATCGTCTTGGCGATATACTGCTCCTCATCCCGTACCGGCGATATTAGGGCATACTTTCTGAAAACATGCTGGCGAGTTTCTTCGGTGTCGGGTGTGCCGGTATCCGCGCGAGAAGCAACGGGCGTCGCGTTCGGGGGGGCGAAACCGAAATCCGGTCTCGACTCGAATTCAGTACTGTAGCAGTTGCAGAACAGTCTCCTCTGCCGTCATGCGCAGCGATTGTTTCGCGATACGCCTGAAGCAGTCTTAAGCCAGCAGCAGTCCATGTGATCTCAGGAACCTTGGTAAGCGACGCCGCTCGCAACCTGCCGAGAAGCGCGCGGTCGTCGTGGAGCATGGAGATCTGTCGGCTCAATTCAAACACGTCTCCAACCCTATGAACTAGACCTGTTTCCATGTGCCTGCAAATCTCCGTGCATGCGTCAGACGCGAGAGGGACACAGCCGCTGCCCATTGCCTCGGCAATTACGAGCCCATAGCCTTCTTCGATGCTTGGGAGAACCAAGATATCACTCTTCCTCATCAGTTCGGGTACATCGTTCCTGTGCCCCAGGATACGGATGCTGGGATGCGAAAGCATTGATGCGAGCTTCTCGGCGTATGCCGGCAAGAATTCCCCCGCAATCAGAAAAGTGCCGGTTCTACAGGCGGGAGATTTGAGCCATGCCTCCAGCGCATAATGGACGCCCTTTCTCACCGCGCAAACGCCGACGAAGAGCATCGTCAGCCCCTGCCGGGCATCATGCGGTTCGCGGCTAGGGTAGTAAACTTTTTCGTCGAAGCCGTAAATGTGCCGGGCCAACTGATGTGGCGAGAAACCGCGCTCCAGAAAAGTCTTGACTACAAAATCCGAAGGGCAGAGAAGGCGGTCGGCCCGCCGAAATTCTTCTTCCTCGACCCGAAGCACATCTTCATTGAACGCACTTTCATGACCGGACGGCAGTGCAACGCCAAGGCGATCGCATTCCTTCCGCACAACCTCATAAGCGAAGCGCGTATGAGTGTTGCATCTCTCGAGTACGGTTGGTATCCCGAGTCTTTTCGCGGCCTCAATCGTTCGCAACGCCCCTTGAGGCCACGTGTGTACGATGTCGATCTGACCTGCCATGGGCTTGATCCGACGCGATACGATGTAATCGTGCAGCGCCATCGCGCGTTTTGAGCCTATGAGCTTGTAGGGTATTCGAAGGCTACCTCGCGCAAGAGTTGTATGTACGGTCACTCCTTCAGGAAGAGGTCTTAACAAGCCGCCCGTGAAAACGGTGACTTGGGCCCCGGCCGCTGCCAATCCTTTGACCTGCTCCCAGGCCGTATAACAAATTCGCTGAGCACCCAGCTTGTTCGGAAAGCTGTAAAGAACCCGAATCGGCCTGTTGTCTTCGCTCAAGGTGTAACGGCCTTTCGCATGATTATGTTCGGTAGCACGTTATTACAGAAGAGAGTTGCCTTCGCGCAAGTCCGAATGGTCGGCCCTTCATCTTTCAAAAACGCGTCCCGTTAGTTCCATTCGTAGTCGAGGCTCTTCGCCATTCTCGATCAGGCGTATCGGATCCACGCGGCGGTGCCATTCGAATAGTCCGCGGTGCAGTTCCAAGCGCATACGTCCAGCCTCCGTGGGCCGCACAACTTGTTTCACTCCATAGCCTAGCCACCGGAGTAAGGCCGAGACCAGAGCTATGCGCCGAGCCCGACGCACTCCACGCTCTCCTGAATACTTGTAATAATACAAATACCGCGTTACTTGGCCGTCAAGCACGAAGGCCAGCGCAGGAAAGCGAGTTTTCGTCGATTGTCCGCCGAGATGCGTGATCGTCTCATCTGGTGTGTAGAGAATTGGATAGCCTGCTTGCCAAAAACGTCGGCAAAGATCCATATCTTCGTAATAGTAAAAAAACTGCTCATCGAAGCCGCCGACGGATTTGAGCAGGCTGCCACGGGCAAGAATGAAGCATCCGGATACCCAGTCGACTTGGCGTTCGGTCGTGCCTTTCCAGCCTGGATAACTGTCTGATGTAAACCACTTGTGCAAACGCCCTAAGCTTCGCAGATAAAACGCAGCGATCCATTCGTTTCGAAACGACGCGAAAGGCCGTGCCGACCTCTGATAGGATCCGTCCGAATTCAGAACTCTGCAGCCAAAGGCTCCGGCTTCGGGGTGCTGATCCGCGAATGACACCATTCCGTCCAATGTACCGTCGTGAATGATGGTGTCTGGGTTGAGAATCAGGACGTACTCTCCACGGCTCGCTCGGATCCCGACATTGTTCGCCTTCGCAAATCGCAAATTCCACCCATTTTCGATCACGCGAACCATAGGGTAGGAGGAGCGAATAAATTCGATCGAACCATCCGTCGAGCCGTTATCGGAAACGATCACTTCGAATTCGGCTGAGTGTGTATTGACAAAAATCGATCGAAGGCAGTCCGCAATCACGCGGCGGTCGTTCCAACACAAAATGATGATCGACAGTTTCATGGATGGTGGGATTTCAGAATCGATGGCATATGAGCTGGATTGACTAACCGCAAGCCAATACGCAGCTGGGGGCAGGTTATTGGGCTTCGGTTCTCTTATCACCCGAGGCAGCACTTAGCGGACACCCAGAGGACGAGCGAAGAGCGAGGCCGCTGGTGTCGGCTCCGACGATGCACCCGCGGGGTCGTGAAGGTAGCGGCGGAGTCCTTCTTGCCAGGGCCGCAAGCAATTCACGCCTCGGGCCTTCAATGCGGTATTCTCTAGAACCGAATAAGTTGGACGTGGAACCTTTGTGGGGAATTCCTGCGGATCGGCTATCTCTACTCTCGCCTGCAGGTTAGCAATGGAAAAGATTTCCCGTGCAAAATCGTACCAAGTGCAACTCCCTTCAGCAGTTGCATGAAACAGCCCGAAATTGTTAGTGCGGCTGAGTAGCACTATCTGTTGCGCAAGCTCGAACGTTGAAGTCGGAGTAACTTCCTCGTTATTTACGACACGCACTTTCCCGCGCTCTTTTCCAAGCTTGAGCATCAGGTCAACAAAATTGAGCCCATCCTTGCCCCGACAGGGTTCTTTCCATAGAGACCGGAGGTGCGCAACACAAAATGTTTCGGATTGGTCGAGCGCACGAAGTACTCACCGGACAATTTCGTAATCCCATAGACGTTCAACGGCCGCGGAGCATCCTGTTCTTCATAGGGGAGTCTTTTGCTGCCGTCAAAGACGTAGTCTGTGCTTACATGCAGGAGAACCGCATCCAGTTCACGTGTTGCTAGTGCGAGATTTCTGCTACCGAGGGCATTAACGGCAAAGGCTTTCTCCGGCTCCTGTTCGCAACGCTCCACGTGGTGCATTGCCGCCGCATTTACAACGAGCTGAGGCTGCAATTCCTTGAGGCATTTCGATACCGAATCGAGATTTACCAACTCAGCGTCCGCATGTGTGAGAGGAGACACGTCATCGCCTCGCCCGGCAAAGGCAGCGACGACATCACTTCCAAGTTGGCCATTAGCGCCTATGACCACTATCTTCATTTCGAAGCTTCCATGGCATAAATCTCGATCCCGCTTTCTAGAGACTTGAAAGCCTGGATATTGGAATAGAGGGGATTATCCCAATCATGGAATTTGTCTAGATTGTCAATCAGATTGATCACGATGGATTTCACATCGCCGGCAGGGTGAAAGCTCAAGACGTTCTTCGCTTTTTCAATGCTGACCTTGTAGTTTCGGAAGTCCTGAATGTGTTTGATGCAAAGATTTACTCGTTTTGGCAGACATTCTTCAATAGCGGTTTTCACAAGATCACCAATTTCTCCGACTGTGTAATTACCGGAAGCAATATTGAACACACCAGAAATCTTGTAGTTTGCCTCTATTGCGCGAATGTATGCCGTGGCGGCATCCTCGATGCTCAGGATCGGCCTCCAAATCGAGGGATTATTGACGGTGATGGTGTTGTCCCGAAGCGCGGTCTTGAACATTGTGTTGATGATGAGATCAACTCGCATGCGAGGACTGTATCCAGAGATGGTACCTTTGCGCAGCGAAATAACCGAAAAATCGTCGTCAGCCAATTGCAAGGCCGCCTGCTCGCCCTGAAGCTTGGAAATGCCATATGGATACGTTGAGCCAACACTGCGCGTCTCATCATAAAGCTCATTTTCTGTATAGCCGTATACAGAACAAGAAGATGCGTAGATGTACCGCTTCACCTTGGCAAGTTTGGCCATATAGGCTAAGTAAGCCGGGGCGGCCGCATTGAAGATGAAATTCTTGCTCGGCGAGTATTCCGCCATCGGATCGTTTGAGAGTCCGGCAACAAAGACGACCTGGTCGTAAGGCTCCAGGTCCTCAACAGTGAGCTGGAAGAGATCCTGATTCAAAACACCAACCTGGCGAGGGAGATGGTTTCCAAACCAGAACAGGTCCACTACGTCGACTTTGTAGCCTCGATCGAGCAATCTGGGAATGAGGACGCAGCCTAAATATCCCGCTCCACCAACAACAAGCACTTTCATAATCTTCCTTTCAATAAGGTGGGTTCTATCTTCGACTCATAAAGAACATTCACGGACTCGGGCGAGTCCAACCGCTGGGCCAAGGTCCGCGCCTTTTGGTCCTTATCGGAAAGCTGTACATCTATGAGTGGCCACTCAATGCCGATCTCAGGATCATTCCAAAGGATTCCGGATTCCGCTTGGTTATTGTAGATACCGGTACATTTGTACTGTATCTCTGCAATCTCGGAGAGTACGCAGAAGCCGCGCGCAAAACCGGCCGGGGCCCAGACTTGACGTCTGTTTTCCTCTGTAGCCATGACACCGACCCACTTGCCAAGCGTGGGTGAGTCTTTGCGAATATCCACCGCGACTAGGAACGCGCTGCCTAGAGAAACGCGCATCAGCTTGCCCATCGGAGGATCCCACTGAAAATGTAACCCTCTCACGACTCCCCTCGCAGATCGAGAATGATTGTCTTGAACAAATTCGGTGGGCAAGCCGAGTGATCTAAATTGATCCGCCCGGAATGTCTCTGAGAAAAATCCACGGCTGTCCCTAAAAACCTCGGGTACGACCACAAGAACATCCTGTAGATGTCTGGACTCGACAGTTATGCGCATGTTTGGAGACTCACTATCAATGCAATTTGTCCTCGCACAGAAGCTCGCTGACGCGATCCACAAGGCTCTGACGCTCCTGGGACCATGTATGTGACAGGTAAACCTGTTGCCCTCGGACCGCTGTTTCAGCAGCTTCCCGAGGGTGAAGAAAAACAAATTCGATTTTTTTGGCAAGCTCCTCCGAGTTGCCTGGCTCAAAAAAGAGGAGCGACTCGGGAGTAAAGTAATCCTGGATGCCTGGTGTTCGTGGTGCAATCACCGGCTTGCCCAGAGCCAAGTATTCAAAAATACGAGTAGGGGTATTAATCTCGGTAAAGACATTTCGATGATTCGGAATGATTCCCACATCACAACCTTCGATTTCTAATGCAAGATCTTCGAGTCGTTTTGGTCCGAGATAGCGAACGTTTACTCTTTTGTTCCGGGCGATTTCCATGGTGCGCTCAAGGAACGGTGTGGCATGACCACAAATCCTGAGCTCTGAGACGGGATTAGTTTCCTGTACTCGTGCCATTGCATCGACTGCGAGGTCCAAGCCATTTCGTTCAACTAACGACCCGTGATACATGACAATGAATGGCTTGTCTTGTGGTCTCATCGTGAGCGCGAAACCTTGGAGCACGGAATGGAAAGATCTGCTCGTCAGGAGAATTCATCACAATGTCGATCTTCTCGGCATGGCAGCTACGCGAAGAGAACAGTCGCTTACATGCGATATTGACTGTGAGCACCACATTCGCCTGCCCTAGGCTCCACTTTTCTAGGTGCCTCAATAGGCGAACGCTTCGGCTTTGCTGGTTCACGTTAAAGATCGTCATCATGAGCTCGGGCATCGGATCATGCATATCGAGAATCACCTTCGCTCCCAAGGCTCGAGGTATCAACGAACTCAGCACCAGTATGTCCGGCATATTGTGCACATAGACCAAGTCGTAGCCGCGGGTGAGTGAGCGCAGGCCAAAGACTAAAGACGAAAACAGAATGAATGAAGCATATCGGTAAGCGTATTTGAGTCTACCGCCCCGTTCTTCCTTATTAACCGAGACACGAAGAACTTCAATGCCCTGTAGGGTCTTCCTTCTGGGAGTGTCTTTACTTCCAAGGCATACTAGGTCCACGGTCATGCCTTCATTGACGAGCGCCTCAATAGCGCGCCGTGGCCTCGGATCAAATGGGTAAGATGAAAACGTAACCATCGCCGCCCGCTTTCCTTCAAACACCCGTCTGCTGATAGCGACCGGCGATCGAACTGACGAAAGAACATCAGTCGGTTGCGCCGCGATAGGAGAAACCATGGTCAGTGCCCTTATCCTCTTAGCGATTTGAGATTGACTCTGGGAAACATCGGCGGCTGCAGATCCCGAGCCACCTCAGATGTTGACTTAAACCGCCACTTTGGCGTGCGTGGCCAGTTCTTTCCCAGCCTCACGCTGGATCTTTCTTTGATTAGAATCCTCGATTGCTTTTAGGACCGCGGAATCATCAAACTTGCGCAAAATCTCGATGTTAGGCATCACGCAATGGCCACCGATGATTCCGGGGAAGTACTTCTCCGAAGGAAAGAATTTTATCTCGTCGTAGAACGAAACGATCTCTTTATAGTCAGCGCCCGCTTGATCGCAGTATCTCTCGAGTTCCTGCGCCCATGCGATCATCAAGCCGAAGTATGTTGTCTCGGTGAGCTTCGCAAGTTCCGTCGCCTCCGGAGAAGACAGAATCTTTGTTTTCAGGCCTATGGACTCGAAATGCTCTGCAGCCTTTCGGCCTGCCGCAGGCTCGATCGCTCCAACGAACTTGGTATACTTGCTGAGTTCCTCGAGCATGCGTGCGTGTTTGCCTCGTACCGGGCTGTTCACAACTGCGACACCCGCTCGATCAGCAATTGCTCTGGTCGTTCCAACCCCAACGGTGCTGTTGACAACCGTTAATTTTGGATTGAACAACTCGATATAACGAGCGGTCTCGCCGACAAAATCCCTGATTTGAAACGGGTAGCACACATGCAGGACGTCGACTTCTCCGATTTCTCCGAGAGGAGATGAGATGTCCACCCCAACTGTATTGTGGTACTTGGAAATAAGTTCGAAGAGCGGCTTCCCTACCTCTCCGAGCCCCGCGACAACAACGCTAGTTCTAGCTTTCACGACTTTGAGTCTCCTCCGGGAAAACAATTGCCGTTGGGAACAACATCATGAGGGAATGATTGCATGATTGATCGCATTTATCGGATGTCTGTCTGCCGCAGGCTTAGACCACAGCGATTCTCTAGTCAAACCTTCGCCAGCGTGATCGGCGGCTCAGAACCTTCGTCAGAGGGGGGACGTCTGATCTTATGCGGTTTGTGCCGCGGGTACCGAGCGAGTTCTCTCTACTCTCGCCCTGCTTCCGCGCAGCCCGGGAAGTAAACGCTATAACCTCCTCGGCTACCCTAGCTTGCTGGTCCGCTGTAAGCTGCGGGAACATTGGCAAGGAGACGATTTCGCCAGCGACTCGTCTTGCCACGGGAAAGTCTTCCAGACAGTAGTTCAGCGAGACGTAGGCTCTCTGCAAATGAAGAGGAATGGGATAGTGAATTCCCGTGCCAATGCCCGCCTCTTTCAGGTGGTTCATCATCCCGTCGCGGTCGTCGGCGCGAATCACATAGAGGTGATACACGGCGCGCGACCAGGAAGGCTCATACGGAAGAGTCAAAGCTTCATTGTTCGCCAGCAGACGGTTATATTCAGCTGCGCGGTCGCGGCGCTGCGTGTTCCACTTCGCCAAATGAGCCAGCTTCGCGTGCAGAAGCCCGGCTTGGATCGCGTCCAGCCGTCCGTTGTAACCTTCTACATCGTGGTGGTATTTCTTCGCCTGGCCGTGATCGCGCAGCATCTTGATTTTGTCGGCAACAGCGGCATCATTCGTGGTCACTGCCCCGGCTTCGCCACAGGCCCCAAGATTTTTCCCAGGGTAGAAGCTGAATGCAGCCGCACGGCCCATCGAACCCGCCTTCATCCAGCGATTGAGTTTCTTGGAGAAATATTCGGCGCCGTGCGCCTGGCATGCATCCTCAATCACCGTGAGACCGTACTGTTCGGCCAGTCTCAAGATCGAATCCATGTCGGCCATTTGGCCGTAGAGATGCACTGGCACTACCGCAGTTACCGGCCGTCCACTTCGGTGGCTGATGAGCCTCCCTGATCTATCTCGCGTACACTGCTCTTCCAGGTACTGCTGCAGCTTTTCAACCGACATGTTGTAGGTACGCTCGTCGATGTCGACGAATTCCGGCATGGCTCCAGCTTGCGAGATGGCTTCTGTTGTCGCAATGAATGTATGCGGCACGGTCAGTACAACGTCGCCGGGTTGGACTCCACAAGTCATAATGGCGAAGCGCAAAGCATCTGTGCCACTGCTGACTGCAATAGAATGGCTCGCGTCACAGAAGGCTGCAAACGCCTCCTCAAATTCCTCCACCATCGGACCGCCAATGAAGCCAGCCGTGCGCAGAGCTCGACGGAACACGCCGGTGAGTTCTTGCTCGAGTTCTACATGCGGAGTAACCAAGTCGAGAAAAGGAATGCTGTTTGGAACGCTGCTAAAAATGGACATTTTGACCTTCCACCGTCTGTTCGATGTAACGCAGAATCTTGGCCGGATTTCCGGCAACGATGGCGTTCGGGGGGACATCTTTGGTGACGACGCTGCCAGCGCCCACGATTGCGTTCTCGCCGATGCTGGTGTTGGAGAGGATCGTGGCGCCTGAGCCGATGGAGGCGCCCTTCTTTATGACCGTGCGTTCGACTCTCCAGTCGGCCTCGGTCTGCAAATTCCCGTCGAGAGCCGTGGCGCGCGGATAGCTGTCATTGATGAACGTCACTCCGTGCCCGATGAAGACGTTGTCCTCAATGACGACTCCTTCGCAGATGAAGGTGTGGCTGGAGATCTTGCAGCATTTGCCGACGCTGGCATTTTTCTGGATTTCAACGAATGCGCCGATCTTTGTCTCGTCGCCGATCTCGCACCCATACAGATTTATAAATTTCGACAGCCGGACGTTTTTTCCCAGCTTTACGTCGTCTGTGATGCAGTTGTAGGAGTTCATAGATAGACCAGGGATGCCTTTCTTGCTCAGTGATTCGCTGGCGGCCTCCAGCATCTTGACTACCCGCAGCCCGGCGCATCCGTCGTTAAACGGGTTTTTGCCACTTGAAACGCAATCCACGAAGTAGGAAAGTTCCTGACGTAGAGCCTCGACCTGCTCCAGCTGAGGCGCCCACATATCGCCGGAACGATAGTTCACTAGCAGCTCGTAGACTCCTTCGCGGTTTGTGATGTTTACTCCCTTGTCGTACACCTTTACTTTTTCGTCAGCTTCAAGATCGTTCCAGACCAGCATCCGCTTCTCTCCGCCGATGAGCGTTGTTCTAACCTTCACTGGTGAAAGCCAG
Source organism: Terriglobales bacterium (assembly GCA_963823845.1). Lineage (GTDB taxonomy): Bacteria > Acidobacteriota > Terriglobia > Terriglobales > Acidobacteriaceae > Alloacidobacterium. The sequence continues at coordinate 626,252 of CAWGND010000013.1, read as the reverse complement.
TTAACATTGATGTGCGCTATGACCTTCTCGGGAAAATAGAGTGTCATGTACGCTACATCTTCGTGGCCGTTCAGATGGCTCTGCCCGGTCGCAACGACTGCCTCAGGGCTTGTTTTGATGAGGTAGTCCATGATGGAGAGATCATGCGGGGCAAGGTCCCAAAGAACGTTGATGTCGTGCTGGAAAAGGCCGAGATTGACGCGAGTTGAGTCATAGTAATAAAGCTTGCCCAAGCTTCCCTCATCGAGAAGCTGTGAAATTTTCTTCACGGCCCCTGTGAACAGGAAGGTATAGTCCACCATGATCTTGAGATTCTTTTTATGGGCGAGGTTGATTAGTTCCTCCCCTTGCGCCGAATTGCTGGTGAACGGCTTCTCAACGAACACGTGCTTGCCGTTCTCCAATGCAGCTTTTGCCAGCTCGTAGTGCGTCCAGACCGGAGTTATGACGGCGACGGCGTCGATCTTAGGCGACGAAATCACCTCCATGGCGTCTGGAGTTACATGGATTCCCGGATATGCTTTTTGTGCGCGGTTCCGCGCATTTGGGCTCATCTCCGCGATTGCGAGTACCTGGGATTCCTCCAGACTCGCCAGATTTCTGACAACGTTTGGGCCCCAGTAGCCGTATCCAATTACACCGAAATTCACGATATCTTACCGCCTTCTAAGCCTGCTGATAATTTGAAGCACCGATTGATTAGAAAAGACAGTTTGTAAACCAATGGGGGATGCAGTATTGCTTGAAAATCGAAATATAGGCTGCAACAGAACTCAACAAGCGCCCCTCAGGACCGCTTGGGGAGTACGGATGAGAATCTTGATGTCGAGCCAGGGAGACCACGACTTCGCGTATTGCAGATCCAACCGAACCATTTCGTCGAACTTGATCCGGTTTCGACCGTTCACCTGCCACAGCCCAGTAATCCCAGGTTTCACATCCAATACTCGGCGACGGTGCCACGTCTGATATGAGGCCACTTCATAGGGGATTGCAGGGCGGGGGCCGACGAGCGACATATCTCCTCTGAGGACATTCACAAACTGAGGCAATTCGTCCAGGCTACTTCTCCGCAAGAACCTGCCCACCACCGTAACTCTTTTATCGTTCGTAAGCTTGTATACGCCGTCTCCGTTTCCGTTTGACGGTTCACGCGTCGCTTGGCCCGCGATTAATTTCTTCACATATTCCTTGTGTGCGGTAGGATCATTGTCGATCTGCATCGAGCGGAATTTCAGAAATGTGAAACATTGGCCATGCAGGCCAACCCGTTGTTGCCTAAAAAATACGGGGCCTTTAGATGATGCCTTGACTGCAGCCGCGATCATCACGAATAGAGGCGCGCAAATAGCTAATGCGAAAGCACTGCCTGCAATATCCATCGCGCGCTTTATGCCTAATAGGGGACGCTTCATGCCATCACGGCTCGACAGGTCGGGATACAAGGCCGCATCGCTCGGACGCCCAGAACCATCGTGATCCCAATCGTCGGGAAAGAAGTGGAACGAGATGCTGACTTGATTGAATTGCTCGAAAGTCAACCTGTCTCGGAGCGTGGTACTCACTCTGGTCATGATTGCGCTCAGGATTGAGTTCTTGTCATCAATCACGAGCCCTGTAAACACCGCACCAATTGTGATCCGGTCTTTGTACCAGCCGATAACGTCAGTCTCCCTCGTCATGGACAGCAGGGCTGACAACATGCCGTCAAGAGCTTTTCCATTCTTTTCCGAGCCGTGATGATTTCCTGCCTCCAACAGCATGAGCAGAAATGGTTTCCCGGAACGCTCCGTTCTCTTGCGCTCAGTGACGAGCATTCGTAGAAAGGCCTCTTCGCAAAGGGCGTTACGCTCGCCGGTCGAGCCGGAAAGCAACGAACGTGCAGTTGCTTCGTCAATCGAGTCAAGTAAGGTCACTGGACCTCCTTCTCATTCGCCTCGGTAATATGTAAATGACTAGGACCCGACGGCACTCCAAAGGCCTTGAGACTGCAAAAGAAGTAGGGGGAAAATACAAGTTGCTGATCAATGCCTATGTCAGTTGGCATGTGACCAACAATTCTCGTTCGACTGCCTTGATGAAACGGTGATATAACACAATACCTTTTGTGGCGACTGGGATTTGTACGTTTTCTTCAAGGAAGGATGTTGACCATCTACTTTTCAGTTTGATTGTAAGTCCCTAAAGTAGCAGCAGTAGACGGACGGTTATAGTAGTAATGGTCGCTCAAGGCTGAGCTTTGAGAACAGTTCAACAATGCACCAATCAGCTTTTTCGGATCGAGGGCTTCGAGTCCCCTCTGTAGTTGGCGCTTCTCGGTGGTTCCCTGACGTGCAACCAGAAGAATCCCGTCCGCCAACCGCGACCAGACACTCGTGTCGGCCAGAGGCAGCACAGGAGGGGAATCGATGATGACCCAATCAAATAACGTGGCCAGCTGATCCATCAGTGCAGACAATCTTCCTGATTGCAGGAGTTCCAGAGGATTGCCCGAAGCACTGCCTGCTGGCAATATCCAGAGGTTTGGACCTTCTAGGTGGTAGATATTCGTTATCAGGTTGTGCTCGCCTTGCAGCCATTCACAGATTCCCGGCAACCTCTTCAACCCAAACAGGTTCGATAAAGAGGGTCGCCGCACGTCTCCCTCCAGCAGCAATGTCCTCTGCTGTTTTTTTCTGGCGAGAGTGCAAGCCAGGTTAGCAGCCACCGTACTCTTGCCCTCGCGAGGAATTGTGCTCGTAATCAGGACCTTCTTAAGGGGCCGTTCCCGCCGGAGATGCCGCAATCGCACCCCTAGAAAACGGAACTTTTCCGCCGCCAGACTCTCGCTGTCTGTGAGGCAAACCAGTTGATCCTGAGAAAGAACCGAGACCTGTATCGACTGGAATTGGGCGAAGATATCCGAGCGATCATCATTGAGCGAAGAATTAGCTGCCACAGGAGATTCCGCTGCCGTTGTAATTGCCGGCACCGTCTGCAGGGGAGATGATATGTCGCGCTCTGTGCTTTCCCTCACGTCAGGCGGTTCGTGCCGTGCCGTCGTTTCCCATTCCGAGACTGCTTGGCGTTCGACACGCTGCAACAGATCAGTGATTGTAGGCATTTCTGCCAGGTCAACCCCTGAGCGTTCGCCTTCCGATCTTTGTAACGCGTCAAATATAAGGCTCATTTTCGCTCACTTGAATAACTTCGTATGTGTTCCCAAATCTGATTCGGTTGCGGAATATAGATCGAGGAGCGCATTTGTGGCTCGCTGGATATCCATCTCGTTGTGGCCATCAATGCTCTCTGCATCGGACTGATGAGCCATATCCAGTCGTAGCTCCTTCGCTACACTCTCGATAATCTCGGGGCTTACGCTTCTCATCTGCCTTGCATAAGCAGTAATGAGGGCGTTCTCACAAATTGTATTGATCAGGCGGGGAAAGCCACGCGAATAATGAGATACCGCCGCAATTGTTTGCGCAGGGAACAATGTGTTCACCTCGTAGCTTGATCCCGCGACCTGCATGCGTCTTTCGATGTAACCTTTTGTCTCATTTACATCTAACGGATCGAGCCGGGCACGAAGTGCAATTCTCTGTTTAAGCTGTCTGAGTCCGATAGAGTCCAGTTTTTCATCTAGTTCGGGCTGGCCAACCAGTACGATTTGCAGCAATTTGTCATTGGCCGTTTCCAGGTTTGTTAGAAGGCGGACTTCTTCAAGTATTTCTGCGGCCAGATGGTGGGCTTCATCCACAATCAGTACCGTAGTCAGTTTTTTCGATCCTCGCGAGATTAGGAACTGACTCAGGTCAAATAGCAACTCGGCTTTGTTCTTGCCAGATGCGGGCAGTCCGAAGTCCGCGAGAATATACTGCAGAAACTCTGCCGGAGAAAGCAGGCTGTTAAAGAGATATGCGTATGCAACGTCTGTGCTCTGTTTCAGTAGTTGAAGCAGGCATCGAAGAACTAAAGTCTTCCCAGTGCCGACCTCTCCCGTGACCACAACAAACCCTTTGTGCCGCCGAACACCATAGTAGAGGGCTGCCAGCGCCTCATTATGCCGCTTGGTCGAAAAGAGAAAGGCAGGATCGGGTGTAAGCTCGAACGGATTGCGTGTCAGATTGAAGAAGGCTTTGTACATTGAGCAGTTGAACTTAACTGTGTATATAGTTGAATGCGGAACCAGCCAGGATTACTGCAACTATAGCGACAGCCATTCCCCATCCCAGCAATATCCTCCCCTTACTGTTTCGCACATCCGACGGCCTCACAATCTCCGGGATCTCAGAGATCACCACCATCGGCAGCAGACTTTTAATCTCTTTTTCACTGTGCAGGCGATCATCCATGAATTCGAGGCCGCCCGCCACCAGAACACCCAGTGCCAAACCGAGTCCTATCGCCATTCCACAGAACTTGAGGCGATTGGGAAAATCTGGTTTCACTGGCAAACTGGGAGGATCAAGGACACTAAAACGCTCGCCTTGTTGAAGAAGTTCCATGCTAGTTGCCATCGCTGAATCGTTTTTCTTTTTTAACAGTTCGTCGTAATTCGCTTTGGATTGGTCGTAGCCACGGGTCAGATCTGCCATCTGCTGCTCGGTTACCGGTTCCTGGTTCAAGCGAACCTGATAGTCGCTGATTTTGGCCTTTAAGTCGGCAACCGCTTGCTCACGATTCTTGATTTCATACTGGTTTGGTTGAAGCTGGCCCTGCAGTTGCAGAATAGGCGAATTTTGAGAGATATCGACCGCATCCCGCGGAGTCGCGCTGACATCAGGCTGGTACTAACATTACCGTTGTTCTTCAAGTCAGCAATGAGTGCGTCTCTCATCTTTTCTGTCTTGGCAATCTGGCCCTTCAAGTTCCGAATATCCGGATAACTATCGGTGTAGCGAGAGCTAAGGTCTGCAAGTTGAGCTTTTAGTTTATCGAGTTGCTGGTCAATCGCTGGTAAACGGGTCGGAGTGCCGTCTGCCGTCCTGGTCGTTCCCTGGAGTGTTCGATATTGATTGATTAGTGTCTGTAGATAGATCTTTTGCTGTTGTGCAGTGTTAAGTGCATCCTGCTCATTCACCAACTGCGATTGCAGCCCGCTAAGGATTTGGAGATTACTCGCCTGCTGGGTAGGCAATTCTCCTATGTGCTCTCCTTTAAACTCTCGAATCTTAGCTTCCTGCTCGGCGAGGCTTGCGCGCGCAGTCTCCAATTGGTTCTCAAGAAAATTGGTGGTACCTTCGGATTGCTGCTGACGCACCTCCAGATTCGCGTTAATGAATAGTTTGCTCAGTTCGCCGGTAACCAGCTGGGCGACATGGGGATCGCTCGCTGAATAGTAGATATTGAATGCGGTGATCTGGGCTCCGGTTGCGTCGCGTACGAGTTCAATAGTGATGTCTTTGCGCATGCGCCCGACTTTCTCTTCTGGCGTCATGGGCTCACGGCCCCCGCTATAAAGGTTCAACCGGTCAATGATGAGCAGAAGGCGCGTGCGGCTGAGAATTTGCTGAGTGATACTTTGCAGGCGCGCTTGTAAATCGTCGCTGACATTAGGTGTGACGTAGTCTTTCGGCATTGTGGGCTGTTCCACCAGGATCAGCGTGCCCGACTTATAGCTTACGGGCAGAAGCCAGCTGGCGGACCAGACCATGATCCATCCAAGAAACAGCGGTATCAGGAAATGGATGTGGCGGCGGCGAACCACATCCAGGCAGTACTGGATATCGAACGGCCCGGACTTTTGTTCTTCGATGACTTCTGGCATCGTTATCTTCCCAATGGTCTTGCGAACTGATAGGAGATGGAGATGTACTCGCGATTTGTATCAGGAGCATTGGATATGACCGCGATTCTCGCTGTAACTCTGATGTAAGCGCGTATATCCAAATCCCATGATTGAAGTGCTCACTGATTGGGTGCTGGGCCATGACAGTTCCGGAAACCATGTGCCCTCCTGGATTCGACTGTGCTATGGACGAACTCGCATTCTTGGTGATCGCGTAGCTGGCTGTAGATCCTACCGTCCAGGTACGCGCCAGTTGCCAGCGAGCAGATACATTTGCACTATCCGAATCGAAGGCTCCAATTAGGCCCCCTCCAGCGGAGACGACATGCAAGTAACTGGCAGCAAGACTAGTGTGGCTCCCTTGCCAACCCATGCTTACTGCTCCTGCAGGCGCCCAGGAACGTAACACCGGAGAAGGAGACTGAGAAACCTCATAATGCTGCGGACCGCCCGACAATGACAAAGATAAGCTGGGCTTCAGATCAATCGTGAAAAACATAAGAATAGCGTGCGTTTGAGTCTCACTCCCGGCCTCATTCAGAGAAGAATCGTTCTGCGCACTCGGGGAGGAAGCTAGAAATTGTGAATATTGATAGGTGACACCAAGATACTGGTCTTTGGAAAGACGATAGCTGTAAAAGCCTGCAGCTCCGCGAGAATTCGAATCGTAAAGACCCGGGACTTGGCTCCGGATCGGGATAGTGCAGAATTCGTAAAAGTTCCGGAGGCACCGATCATGCCATTCCTGCTGAACTGATATGCCAAGTTCGCATTCGCCGTGTTGCTGAGTTGGTCTGCAAACGGAGCAACTACGGGAACTAGCGGAGATTGTGTCGAGCCAGATATAGCTCCTCCTGAAAGCGAATAGGGCTGGTTGAATACGTTCGAGCTCTTTCGAAACACATCACTGACAATGGCCGTCACATGAGGGCTAAAGCGGTACTGGAAATTCGCAGCCAAATTCTGATCCATTTCATTCAGGGCGTTCGTGTGCTGATAAAACGTAAAACCAGGACTATATGTCAGTGTCTGGTGTAGCCGCGAAGTGGTTTGGTCGAGAGCAATCGTTGGCGAAATCGAGTAGCTGACGTCAGCGATCGGAGTTGTGCTATTGTCCGCGAGCACATTGTCGTTGTATGCGGTATTGATGACAAATCCAGCGTGCAGGTAATTCGATCGTGCTTCGGAACCGACCTCGGTTGAATAGGCCTCGCCGCTTACCGGAGGTGGTACCTGCATTAGCGCACCACTCGCATTCGCGCCTATTTGGGACCAGACAGGCATGGCAGCGAACAGCGCCAAGCCAAAATAAACTCGTACAGGCATAAGTGCCTCAAGGCACGACGATAGTGTCGCGCGGCTCAAGCTTGATGTTCTGCTCAGGATGCTTGCCCTTGATAACTTCCTTGTAGTTAAACGCAATTCGCGACTCGCCACCGCTGGTATTCTGGCGAAGGATGTAAATCGCCTTTTGCTTGGCGAAGTCCCGGAATCCACCGGCAGTCGCAATTGCGTCCAAAACCGTCGTACCACGTATCAGCGAGTACGACCCGGGCTTTGTAACCTGTCCCAGGATATTGAACTTTTCACTGTTAATCTGCTGCACCATCACCGTGACTGCCGGCTCCGCAATGTAATTTCGCAGCCTGCTGGTAATGTCCTGTTCAAGTTGCAGAGGAGTCCGTCCCGCCGCTTGTACCTCTCCCACCAATGGCAACGAAATTCTTCCATCTGAACGCACCGGAATCGACCGCGATACGTCTGGCTCTTTCCACACGTTGATCGACAAAACGTCATCATTGCCAATCACAAAGCTGCCATCATGGGGCTTGCCAGCTGATGGTGCCGGGGGTTGTGCGAGCGCAATCGCCGCTTGAGGATCCGGGAGCTGACCATCAGCCTGACTAGGTGCGGGCACTTGCGCCCACAGTGAACCGGCTAGAAAAGTGAAAACGAGACCCAAGGCTATCGCGTGATCGGCACTGTTTTTCATAACAAGTCCTGTCGAAGATCCGGAAGGAATCTTCCGATTTAGCTCAATCTGTCCGGCTGTTGCCGCGGAATCCGCTCCCCCTGCTTCTAAGCCCATTAGCCCCCGGAAACAAAGAGGGATCAGATGATCTCATCTGGTACTGTTCGATCTTGTACAGCAGTGTCCGGTAGCTGACCTTGAGCAGGCGTGCTGCGGCTTTTCGATTCCAACCCGTCTTTTCCAGCGCTGCGGCGATCGCGTTCCTTTCGGCCTCTAACTTGACGCTCTGTACAAGAGATTTAAGCGAGTCAGAACCGATAGCGCCGCCACCAGACTGAACTTGCGATAGCGCCAGCAGGTTCGAGTTCTGCGCCTTGGTCAACGCAGCATGCTGGTTAGCCTCATCCAGATCGGATGGGTTCGTTTCGAAGACTACTTCGCGGTCGCCGACCATGAGGTAACGTTTCACAAAGTCTTCCAGCTCTCGCAGATTACCGGGCCACGCATATGTCTGGCAGGCTTCGATAATAGCCGGCGAAAAATCGCGCGGAGAGAGGCCATAGTGCTTGGCAAGTTGGTGCATAAAATGGCGCGAAAGTAGCGGTAGTTCGTCGCGACGTTCCCGGAGTGGCGGCACGTGGATCGTATAAGCGCTTAGTTTATAGTAGAGATCTTCGCGAAATCTGTTTTCAGAAATTGCGTGCTCCATGTTCACCGAGCTCGCGGCCAGAACGCGCACATCGACTTCGACCGATGTAGAAGTTCCGGGTCTGATAAATCTCTTATTCTGCAGCACGTGAAGCAAGTTGGCCTGCAGGTCCATCGACATCTCAGTGATTTCATCCAGTAGGATCGTGCCCCTTGTGCAGAACTCCAACTTGCCAACCTTGGTTCGCCCTGGTGAGCCATCCCGCTGGTACCCAAAGAGTTCTCGCTCCAAAAGATCGCTGGGCAATGCCGCGCAATTCACCTTTGCAAATTCAAATCCGGAACGAACCGACAACTTATGAACCAGGCGGGCCGTGGTCTCTTTACCGCTGCCGTTCTCGCCGAGAATCAGCACGGGCACATTGGCTTCAGCCAGCAAAACAGCCTGAGCGCGGAGCTTTCGCATGATTGGGCTGATCCCGATGAAGAAGTTGTCATTGCTGACCTCCTCGACATCATCGCTCGTAATTTCCGTCTCGGCAGATTCACACGACTGGGAGAGATACTGTCGGATGACCCATTCAAGTTGCCGGCCATCGAGAGGCTTTACGAGATAGTCCCGTGCTCCCATGCGAATTGCTTCCTGTTTCCTGCCAACATCATCGGGATGACCAATCAAGATAATCGGTAGTGCAGGCCGCAGGCGACGCAGCCAACGCAAAATGTGCAAACCTTCCGCATCTTCCTGCGGCAGGTCGAGCAGCAGTAGGTCTGGTGTAGCCCCAGATTGTACTCGCTCTATCGCTTCCCACGCATTAGCGGCGCTTTCAAATTGCCAGCAGTTTGAATCCCCGATTAACCAGATTGAGCGAAGCACGGCGGAATCGTGACTAACGACAAGAAGCCTCGCTGTTTCGATTGCTTTTCGTATCAAGGGTTAGCTCTTGGGAATGGCGCGAGCGGGTAGAGAAAATATTTAGGCGGGTTCCACGTCGTATCCGTCGATTTGAACGGCCAGAGATCTCTGCATCGCATCAACGGATAGGATTAACTTGCGATCACCCTTACGCGATAACAGAATGCCTTCGAGACCATCCAGGGCGCCGCTACGGATTCGCACGCGCTGTCCAGTTTTGAGGTAAGGATGGCAGGAATAAGGTAGCTTTTCATTGACCAAGGTTCGAACCGCATCAATCTGTTCGCTTGGAATCGGCGTCCCCATTCGGTCAGTCCCGACGAGGCCCAGTACGCTGTCGATGCCAAGCACCTTCTGTCGGTCTTCATTGCTCGGCATCAACTTAACGAACAGATAGCAACCGAACAATGGAAGTTCTACGGTTTTTTTTCGGTCACTCCAGCGATGGACCTCGGTGACGGTCGGATAAAAGGTAGTCACGCCTTTTTCGCAGAGTCGATGAGCCGCAACCTTTTCATGTCGAGCGCGGGTCTGCACTGCATACCAGTTTTCGACATCCTTCCCTACAATTGCGGCCGAATCTGGAGATTGCCAAACCTGATTGCTCGTGCTCATAGCTTCCCTTCGCATCCACCTTTTGGAGCCTGGGCAGCCATGCACTCACGCAAAGCTTCGCCCTCTGAGTCACATTCATATGACCCTTATAACTTTCGATATTGCCGACGATTCCTTGTATTGCAGGAACCGTATAGCGAAACTGAACTTCAGCCATCAATGGCTGTAAATCCAGTGATCTGTACCGGGGGAACCTGGGCAGGGGGTGGGAGACTGTTGCGACAGTCGATTGCCTAAGTGAGACTGAGCTTACAGTCAGATGCAGCTTGCTGCAAGAGGTATAGCATCTCCGCGAAGCATTTCTCCGGTTCTGTGGGTGTTTTTGGCTCTCATGCTGAGAAATGCAGCTCTGAGACGACCTTCTCATCCAGCAGCACCACGAGCGACCGTGTTTGCTCTGGTGGCGTTGTCGAAAAATTCTCGCAAGTCATTGATTAAATGGGTATAAGATAAATTAACAATCTCCAATCCACTTAGAATTTATAAGCTTGCACCAATGGTTACCTGTGATTATGGTAGAGAGGATGCAAGTGCTTGGTACTGCGCGACCCAGATGTGCAATATCACAGGCCGAATGGGCGCGATTGCTGTCATGAATCTTCCAGAATTCACTGTAAGCGCTCCTTGGTGAGCAATATTCGAAGACCGGTTCTTTTGACGAAGCAGCGTTTCCCCCGACGAAATTATCAGAGTCGCCTAGAGGTTCCATGAGCCCGACAATACGCAACAAAACCGTCGAGGTAATGATTCGTGTCCTCGTGGCCGACGATACTCGACTCCACACACAGTTACTCGCAGATGCACTGAGACGTGACGGAGCGCTGGAAGTGCTCAGTTCAGATTCGGGGGAATTAATTGCGCGGGCGGACCTGCACAACATCGATGTCCTTCTCCTTAGCTCCGAATTAAGTGAGCCAGCTGGCGGGTTTGAGGTTTTGCGACAGATGCACGCATCGCATCCGGTTGTCCGCGCAGTCATGCTGCTGGACTCCTCGAAACCTGAATCTATTTTGCAGGCATTTCGTGCTGGTGCCCGGGGCGTGCTAAACAGGCAGGATTCGATTGAAACCTTAAGCAAGTGCATAAGGAAAGTGCATCAAGGACAGATCTGGGCAAATAGCCAACAAATGGGATTAGTGGTTGAGGCCCTTGCCACCTCACACAATCCTAGCCTTGTAAATGCTCAGAGCATAGACCAGCTTTCCAAGCGGGAAATGGAAGTCGTATGCTGCGTCGCTCAAGGACTGACAAATCGCGAAATAGCGAAGAGTTTAGGCTTAAGCGAGCACACCGTGAAGAACTATCTTTTCCGGGTATATGACAAACTCGGAGTCTCCAGCCGTGTCGAGCTTCTGTTCATGACCCTCAGCCGGACCAGCCCGCCAGATGCAGCGGTCACTTCTTTCAGACAGAACGGCATCGACCAGGATCTGCAGAGTGCTTCGATTCTCGTCGGATATGAACGGGCTGCGGAACAGGGTTTACCGGCCGCACAACTGGAGTTGGCTCGCTATTACTGGACTCGGAGATCCGATGCGAATGATCTTGTACAAGCCTACAAGTGGTACTTGATTGCAAATCACCAAATCTCGCGGACCAGTAAGAGTATTGGAAAGGCATTGACAATGGAGCAACTGCTCCAAGCCGAACAAATGGCAGCCGAATGGCTTAAGAAAACAAGCCGGCTCTCCCCGGCGTCAGTTAGAGATGCAGCCGATCATAACTCCAATGCGATGCTACGCGCAGCGTCCGAATAACCGCCCCCCTGAATTCAGGCGTGACGCCTAATTGAACCGAACAAAGATCGATTATCCCAGACATACGATGTCAAAACCTTCAAATTCAATCGCGATCATCGGGGGCGGAATCGTTGGGCTGGCGACAGGGCTTGAGTTCACCAGGCGCTTTCCAGGCATTTCTCTGGCAATCATTGAGAAAGAGCCTGCACTCGCCAGGCATCAGACAAGCCACAACAGCGGTGTCATACACTCCGGAATCTACTACAAGCCGGGAGGCCTCAAGGCCCGCCTCTGCGTTGAGGGGGCAGAGGCACTTGTGCACTTTTGCCAGGAACACGGAGTACCCTACGACATCTGCGGCAAGGTGATTGTCGCCACCACAAAGGACGAGATTCCGCGACTTCAAGAGCTATATATACGCGGTCAGCAGAACGGGCTACAGGGCCTTCGCGTACTAAATGGCGAAGAGATTCGCGAGATAGAACCGCAAGCTGCCGGGATTCAGGGCATCCACGTGCCGGGTACTGGCATCGTTGACTACGCTCGGGTCTCAGAGAAATATGCTGAGATCATAACTGAACGCGGCGGGGTGATCCACCTCGGGCACGAGGTCATTGGGTTTAAGCGTTATGGCACAACGACTGTTGTTGAGACTACCCAGGAACCAATCGAGGCGAGTCTTGTGATCAACTGTGCGGGGCTACATAGTGACCGTATCAGCCGCTTGTCGAAGACCAAGCTTGATCTCACAATTGTGCCGTTCCGCGGGGAGTACTATGACATCGTGCCAGCAAAGCATCACTACCTCAAAGGACTGATCTATCCGGTTCCTGACCCGCGATTTCCTTTCCTCGGTGTTCACTTCACAAAGCGAGTCGGAGGGGGAGTGGAAGCGGGCCCGAATGCTGTACTCGCTCTCAAACGAGAGGGCTATTCAAAAACATCATTTCGCGCTCGCGACGTATTCGAATACGTCACGTTTCCCGGCTTCTGGATGATGGCCGCAAAGAACTGGCAAATGTCGGTTGGTGAGTATCACCGGTCATGGAGCAAGCCGGCCTTTGTCCGAGCGCTGCAGCGGCTCATGCCAGATCTGAGTTCGGATGATCTGATGCCCGGGGGATCAGGCGTTCGCGCGCAGGCCCTAGACCGGAATGGCAAATTGATGGATGACTTTCACTTTGTCTATACCGAAGGCATCGTGCATGTGTGTAATGTTCCGTCACCCGCGGCTACCGCGTCCCTTGCCATTGCCAAGTACATAGTGGACACCGTCGTAGAACGCGAAAACGGGACACTGACAGCACTCAACTAGCACCTTCACAATACCGTTGAACCAATACGGACCTTTTGTGCTTCAGCACAGAGAGGAGTCGATCTAGGCCGATTTCTCCTTGAGAACCTGCCGCAGCATCTCTTCCAGTTCTTCTCGTGACATTTTTTCGACTTGTAATCGAAGCCGATCACGGTCGTTTTGCCCCCTGAGGAAGGATGAAATTGGAGCGCTGGCCTTGATCCCCTTGGCCTTGGCCTCCTCTACATCCTTTGCCAGGCCCTTGATAGTTGCATCTTCGAACAGGCTCCGAATCGGAACCTCAACTTCAAATTCCTTTCTGATCCGGGCTACTACCCAACGACACGCTTGTGACCTATCTTCAGCGGATCTGCCTGAGTTATCAAACAAGATCGGTCTCGATTTCCGACTATTCCGATACTTTACGGCGCTTGATCGACCAACCAATATTTTCAAAGACTTAGCCACCCTCTTTCATCGCGATGGCGACGAGATCAGACACTTCTGGAGCTCAGAAATGATATTTCACCCCGCCGACCCAGGACAGGATGCGCGCCACGTCGGAACCATCGAATCGCTCTGGAATATCTTCGACTTTACTCCCGAGGGACGGCCGTCCGACTGGGATAAGCAGTTGAACTACGACTGCTGTCACGCGTAATTGCTGTCGCGATCACCTTTGCCTGCTCCATAGCACCAGGAGCTGAACCCCTGTACTCTCATCTCTAAGCATGGCACGTCTCCGAAGTCCCGAAAAACGCAGCGCAATCCTCCAGGCCGCCGTCCATGAAATCGCCGAAGCCGGGCTCGGCGCACCCACGGCTAAGATCGCCAAACGCGCAGCAGTTGCCGAGGGCACACTCTTCACCTACTTCGCGAATAAGGACGAGTTACTGAACGAGCTCTACCTCGATCTAAAGGCCGAGGTCTACAAAAGAGTCAACGCCAACTTCCCGCACAAGGCGAGTCTCGAACGTCGCGCGTGGCATCTCTGGTCGAGCTTTCTCGATTGGTCCATCGAATTTCCCCAGAAGCGCAAAGTTTCAGTGCTGCTCAATGTCTCCGACATGATTACGCCCGGGACGCGCGCGCGAGCAGCCGCCGGGCGCGGCGCGATTGACACAGCTTTGAACGAGTTGGAACGTCGCGAATCTCTTCGCAGACTGCCCCCCGGATTCGCTGCAGCCGCTATGTCAGCCATGCAAGAAGCAGCGATGGACTTCATCGCGAAACAGCCGAAACAACGCAAAAAACTAATCGAGCAAGCATTCAGGATCTTCTGGCGCGCAGTGCGGTGAGATTGGATTGATCCCATCCAAAAATAAATGAGCAACCACTCACTCATTCTTGAATCTTAAGTGCAGGAGATTTCTTGCAATGACAAAAGTCTGGTTAATTACGGGAAGCGGAAATGGTTTGGGCCGCGATATCGCCGAGGCAGCGCTGGCAGCCGGCGACAGTGTGGTAGCCGGAGCGCGTCGGCCAGAGGAACTGGTTCCTTTGGTGGCGCAGTTCGGCGAGCAGATAAAACCCGTGGCATTGGAAGTGCGCGATGAGGCTGCGGCGAAGCATGCCGTGCAGTTGGCGATAGACACCTTCGGGCGGCTCGATGTGCTGGTCAACAATGCTGGTTATGGTCAAATTGCGCCCTTCGAGCAAATGAGCCCCGAGGACTTTCAGGCGGTTGTCGACACCTGTCTCTACGGCGTGGTCTACACCACACGTGCAGCCATACCCGTAATGCGCAAGCAGAAGAGCGGCCACATCTTTCAGGTATCTTCGATCGGTGGCCGCCTCGCGATTGGCGGCAATACTCCCTATCATGCCGCAAAGTGGGCGGTCGGCGGATTCAGTGACGCTCTGGCAATGGAAGTCGCGCCATTCGGGGTCAAGGTCTGCACATTGGAGCCGGGCGGCATCCGCACCAACTGGGCGCGGCGCGCCGGACAGAACGCTCCAGACCTGCTACCCGCCTACGAGCCCTCCGTTGGCCCCATCTATCAGCTGCTGCAAAGCATCGAGGGGCGTCAGGAAGGCGACCCGCGCAAGATAGCCGATCTGATCGTGCAACTGGCTAACAGCGACGATGTGCCTGTCCGCCTGATCCTCGGCGTCGATGCAGAAAAACGCCTGCAACGAGCGGAAGCGGCCCGCGCGGAAGAGGCCGAGAAGTGGCGGCATCTTACCGTGTCAACCGTATTTGAAGACGCGGAGTCAATCCCGGAATTACTGAAGCACTAATCCGCGGCCGCAATTTGAACACAGCGTCTACTTGGGGGTGGTCGAGTACAGTCCGGTAATGCTGGCGCTTGCCAGTACATGCCTGAACTTCCAGCCCCGACCAGCGATCGATACAGGGTAGGGCGGTGGGCGGGAAATTCCCTGAGAATGGTAACTTGAGCTCCGTGTCGAGAGCGTAGACCGTGAAAACGTAATGGGTGGACATTTGGGGGATAGTCAGCGGGAGGACATGGCCCACAATAGTTAAGGTCGGCGTTGGTGCCGGCAGAACCGTAGGTGTTGACGACCTGTTCTCCGCGCAAACCAAATGACCTTGAACGAATGGCTAACCCAAGAATGTAGCCCGTTCCGCTGAAATTCTTGTCAAGCCCCTCAGCGAAAAGAATTTTCTAACCCATTCATTCCAAAGCGCAAAAACTCTGAACAAGTTGGCATACTATCTCCCTCAATCCAGTAAAATAGAAATAGAGGAAAAAAGCCCGCCAAACCAGCGGGCTTTCTTATTGCAAACAAAGATTTATCCCTAACTTATTATATTTCAATATTTTACCGGACACTTCATACGTAAAGCAAATGTTTTCATGAATTTAGCCTACCTCTTGAGGGGGGTCAATACCGCGGATAGTAGTAATACCCCGGACGATACACGTAAGGGTAAGAATACGGATACGCGTAGTAATACGGTCCCGGATATGGATAGGGATACGCATACACCGGCCTGCGCACAAGCCGAGGCTGTTGCGGAATCACCGAAGCCTGCAACCGCTGCGCCTCCTGGTAGGAGACCGGCGTGACCGTCACTGGACTCGCCATGCGGAAGCTGAGTAGAGCCTCAGGCGGAATCACAATCTGCGGCCCCTTGGTCGCCGCCGAAACCGCGAGCCCCGTTACGCCGCCCGCAACCGCGCCAATCGCCGCGCCAACACCGCCGCCTGCGATCGCACCGATCGAAGCACCCAGGGCCGCACCGCCAGCAGTGTTCGCGGTCGAGTATCCGCCCTTACCCGGCCCCTCACCGGTCCACGCATCCGTCGACAGCGGATACGTCTGTCCGCCGAGGTTGAGCGAGGTGAGCTGTAACTGAAGGCCGGGCTTCCCTGCCAGGTCGCCCGGCTTCCTGACGCCGGTCATCTTCCCGGTCAATACCGCTCCGCGCGGGATCGCCAGCACGTTGCCCTGGTACACATCTCCGGCAACAGTAGCCTGGAACATCGTGCCCACCTGCGCCCGGCGTGAATCGAGGGGCTCGCTGGTGCGCACATTCAACAGCGTGCCCGCTGGAATCGTAACCGGCCCGCTCGGCTGCTGGTAACTGGGTTCCTGCTGATAGCTGGGCTGTTGTGGATAATTCGGAGCCTGCGGCTGCTGCGGAGGAGGTGGATAGTTTTGCTGGTTGTTCTCCGCCTGATCAGGATTCGCAACGCCCTGGTCATAAGGAGGCGGAGGTGGAACCTGTTGGTCAGCGTCTTGGTCAGCCGCCTGGGCCGGCTGTTGCGCAGAAGCAGTGCTGACCGTGAGATTGTTTTCAACCGAACGAACGCCGCTCACGCCAGCCGCAATCTGCTGGGCTAGCTGTTTCGCCGACGCATCCCGCACCGTGCCGGAAAGCGTCACATCGCCCTGGATCGTCGCGGCGGTAATATTCTGCCCCTGCAGCTGCGGCGACCGCGCCAGTGTCGCAACGACGTCGGTTTCAACATCGGCGTCCATGCGCACTGCCGCCTGCGGCTTTTGCGGCGCGGCAAAAGCAGTAGAAACGAACACAGGAGAACCAAACATCGCGACGGAAATGACCGCAGTCGTAAGAAACCGTTTCGCGCTGGTCAAGGAAATCATCGTTGCAACCCTCATTTGCTTCCGCAACCTGTCTAATAGACGCACGGTGCACCCGCTCGTCGCCTACATAAACACGTGCGGCAGCAAAAAGTTACGGGCCGGCGCAAGCCAGCCCTTAGAAAACCTGCCAGGTACTGAAGCAAGATATGAGGATTGTCATCCTGACCCCGAACAAAGTGAAGGGAAAGGATCTGCTTTTCTGCTTTTGACCCGCCTAACCTTTGAGCTTCAGATACTGTGCAATCAAGGTATTGGTCGAGCTGTCATGCTTGCCCGTAGGCGAGCCCTCCAGCTCCGGGATGATGTTCTTGGCAAGCACCTTGCCCAGTTCAACGCCCCACTGATCAAAGGAGTCGATCTGCCAGACCGCGCCCTGAGTAAAGACGCTGTGTTCGTAGAGCGCCACCAGCTTGCCGAGAACTTCCGGCGTAAGCGTCTCAATCAGGATCGTATTCGACGGCCGATTGCCCTCGAAAACGCGATGCGGAACCAGCCAGTCAGGAGTTCCCTCCGCCTTCACCTGCTCCGGCGTCTTACCAAAAGCCAGCGCTTCACCCTGGGCGAAAACGTTGGCCATCAGCAGATCATGATGGTTGCCCAGCTCATTGAGTGTCTTGCCGAAGCCGATGAAATCACAGGGAATCAGCTTCGTCCCCTGATGGATCAGCTGATAAAAGGAGTGCTGCCCGTTCGTTCCCGGCTCGCCCCAGAAGATCGGGCCGGTCTCGTAGCTGACATGCTCGCCGCTAAGAGTGACGTGCTTGCCATTGCTCTCCATCGTAAGCTGCTGCAGGTATGCAGGAAACCGCTTCAGATATTGGTCGTACGGCAGAACCGCAACCGTCTGCGCACCGAAGAAGTCGTTGTACCAGACAGAAAGGAGTCCCATCAGCACCGGCAGGTTCTTCTCAAATGGAGTCGTGCGGAAATGCTCGTCCATCTCGTGAAAACCGGCCAGCAGCTTGCGGAAGTTGTCCGGCCCGACAGCCAGCATGGTTGAAAGTCCGATCGCCGAGTCCATCGAATAGCGGCCGCCAACCCAGTCCCAGAAGCCGAACATATTCGCCGTATCGATACCGAACTTCGAAACCTCAGCCGCATTGGTCGAAACCGCGACGAAATGCTTCGCAACAGCTTTCTGGTCGCCCAGCTTCTTGAGGCTCCAGTCGCGCGCCGTATGCGCGTTCGTCATTGTCTCAAGCGTAGTGAATGTCTTCGAGGAAATAATGAACAGCGTCTCTTCTGGATCGAGATCCACCGTCGCTTCGGCGAAGTCGGTTCCATCGACATTCGAGACGAAGCGGAAAACCATGTCACGCTTGCTGTAATGCTTCAGCGCCTCGTAAGCCATCACCGGACCAAGATCCGAACCGCCAATGCCGATGTTGATGACGTTCTTGATCCGCTTGCCCGTATGCCCTGTCCACGCGCCGCTGCGCACGCGATCGGCAAACGCTGACATCGCATCCAGCACGGCATGCACGTCGGGAACGACGTCTTTTCCATCAACAAGAATTTTCGTACCTTTAGGTGCACGAAGCGCAACATGCAGCACAGCGCGGTTCTCAGTAATGTTGATCTTCTCGCCGCTGAACATCGCGTCGATGCGCTCGCGCAGTCCGCTCTCTTCAGCCAGCTTGAGCAGCAATTTGATCGTGTCGTCGGTAATGCGGTGCTTCGAGTAGTCGAGGTATATGCCGACAGCTTCTGCCTTCAAACGCTCGCCGCGCTTGGCGTCATCGGCAAACAGCGAACGCAGATGCACGTCCTTGATCTGCTGATAGTGGGATTCAAGAGCCTTCCATGTGGAAAGCTGCGTAAGCGGAACTGCCTTTACCGTAGTAGCCATGACGCTCCTTCTTCCTCTGCGAGTAAGATTCTCCCACAGTCGAGGTGGTGACAGAAAATGAGCAGTTAATTCAAGCTATTCATGGCAAATTCACGCCCAGCTTCGAGCAGCTTTGCCACGGATTCTTTTGAGCACGATTCAGAATAGATGCGCAGCAACGGCTCTGTCCCCGAAGCCCGCAACAGCAGCCACGTCTCCGCCGCATTGCGCTTCATCGCAGCCTCGGGGTTCTTCAGGAAAAACTTGATGCCGTCCAGCGTTTCCACCCGCTCGACCGGCATCCCGGCAAATTCCTTCACGCCCGCGCGTGCCTTGGCAATCGCGGCATTCTTCAGGTCATCATTGATATGCAGATCGATGCGCCCATACTGGTGCTCGCCATACTCCTCCTGCAACCAAGCTACCAGCTGCCCCAGCGTGCGCCCTTCCTCGGCCATGACGTTTGCGATCAGCAGCGCATTCAGCAGCCCATCGCGCTCCGGAAGATGCCGCTTGATACCAATGCCGCCCGACTCCTCGCCGCCCATCAGGATGTCCTTTTCCAGCATCAGGTCAACGACATACTTGAAACCAATGCCGTGCTCATGCAGCGTGCGTCCATAACGCTTGCAGATACGGTCAATCATCTTCGTAGTGTTGAAAGCGCGGGTCACATCACCGGGCCACTTCTTGCGCTCCAGCATCCACTGCAGCAGCACCGAAAATATCTTGTGTGGATCGACAAAATTCCCATGCTCATCCACCGCGCCGATACGGTCGGCATCGCCATCCGTAATCAGCCCAGCCTGACATTTCTCCGCAACCACCGTCTCCTGAATCGCCCGAATATGCGGCTCAATCGGCTCTGGATTGACTCCCCCGAAAAGCGGATCAATATTCGCCCGAATCTCGACAAAATCGACGCCAATCTTCGAAAATATCCCGGCAAGCACGCCGCGCCCCGCGCCATACATGCAGTCAATGCCAAACCTCAGCCCCGATTTACTGATGAGATCAAGATCTGCAAAGCGCGAAATCGCCTCAACATAAGAAGTCTGAAAATCTGTCCCCTCGATCTTCGCCGCATTCGACGCCTTCGGTAGCGGCTTTCCCAGGTAGCCCTCAATCTCCGAGATGATCGAAGGCTTCCCCGAGCCGCCGTAGTAGGCCTTGTACTTCACGCCGTTCCATTGGTAAGGATTATGGCTGGACGTAATCATGACGCCTCCGACTGCTGCGTGCGCACGCACTCCGAATGACAATGCCGGAGTGGGAGTGATACGGTCCGCAATTTTCACCGGTATTCCCGCAGCCGCCAGAACTTCAGCGACGGCATGAGCAAAAGCCTCCGACTCAAAACGGGTATCGTAACCGATGCACACACCCTCGCCGGGATCCTTCTTCGACAGCACATAGGTTCCAATAGCGGCAGCAGCAGTGCGGACGTTCGCAAAGGTGAAGTCGTCGGCGATAACACCTCGCCAGCCATCGGTTCCAAACTTGATCGCAGTTGTATTTCCCATGCGTTGGCTTGCTTCTGCTCCTGAATTCTTCAGATCAGTTCTTCGCGCCCATCCGCCGCCAGCTGCTTCACGATCTTGCCCACGTCCTGAGAGTGCTGGCGGGTGGTAATGAGAATCGCGTCATCCGTCTCGACCACAACCAGATCTTTCACTCCCACCAGAGCAACGAACTTCCCAGGACAGTACACATAGTTGCCGCTCGCATCAAGCGAGAGACTACCCGCGCTCTCGGCGACATTCTCATACTTGTCCCCAACCTTTGCCTGTTCTATCTGATGTTCATACAACGCAGCCCAAGAGCCGAGATCATTCCAGCCGAAATTTGCCGGCAGGCAATACAGATTGGAGTGATGCTCGCCCTTGGCGGAGCGTGGCTCCAGCACAGCGTAATCGACACTGATGTTTTCGCACTTCGGGTATAGCCTTTCAAATACGCGCGCGAAATTCGGGAGTGCCGTATGCCGCGGCAATCTCATCAAGAATCGGAGCTGTCTCCGAAAGATGTTCGCGGATCGCATTTGCCAGTGTGCGCGCGCTCCAAACAAAAATGCCGCTATTCCAGTGATAATTCCCTGCCGCGACAAATTCCTCCGCCCGCTCCCGATTCGGCTTCTCTGTAAAACGGCGCACGCGCAGAGAGCCATCCGCCAGCGCTTCTCCAGTTTCGATGTATCCATATCCCGTTTCCGGGCGAGTCGGTGTAACCCCGAGCACGACAATATTCTCCCCGGCTGCGGCAATCTTTATAGCATGCTCAATCACACTAAGAAATGCCGCTTCATCTGCAATCACATGATCTGCCGGGAAAACACCCAAAACAGCATCCGGATTGATCCTCTCGATGAGAAACGCAGCCAATCCGGCAGCGGGCGCAGTGTTGCGTGCGGCGGGCTCACACACCACCTGTTCATTTGGAACGACGTCGAGTTGTCCGCAGATCGCAGGCGAAAGCAGATCGTTCGTAATGACCCAGACATCATCGCGTTTTGCGAGCGGCCCTAGCCTGTCCACCGTACGCTGAATCATCGTGCGCTCGCCATCGAGCGCCAGTACCTGTTTGGCGCGCGCCCTGCGGCTGCGCGGCCAGAACCTCGTCCCACTGCCCCCGGCCAGAATGATCGGCCGAAAATCGATTGCTTTCGACATGGAACTCCGTTCGTACAATCGCAATGCTCAGGCAGATTGAGGAAGAATACGAATCACTTCAGCGGCTGCTTCCGGTGTGATTTTCCAATCGCGCGCGCCTCCAGGAATTACAACGATCTGGCAGCGATCCAGCGAGAACGGCTGAAAACGATCGCCTTCGATCCTCAACTTTCCATCCACAACAAAAAGGGTCTGGACCACGTCTGCCGCTGCGTTTTCTACAGAAGGCAAAGACTCTTTCCATCGCTCGACGCGAAAATATTTCTGGTCGATCAGGATAGAGTGCCCATCGACGTTCTTCGGCGCAATTTTTCCTGCGCCTGTTTTGAGGCGCATCGCTTCGAGAGACTTATCCAGATGCAGCTCACGCGGCCGTCCGTAGTCATACATGCGGTAGGTCAGATCGCTAGTTTGCTGCGTTTCAAGGAGCACAGCGCCCGGCCAGACGGCGTGTATCGTGCCGGCGTCGACAAAGATCATATCGCCCTTGTTCACGGGAATCAGATTCAGCAATTCTTCCAGACGCGACTCTTGAATCGCGACACGCGCCTCTTCCGGCGTCGTTCCTGGCTTGATGCCCAATGCGACTTCCGCGCCCGGCTGCGCATCTAGCGCATACCAGCACTCGGTCTTGCCGCGAGGCTCGCCATACTTCTGCGCCATCGCATCGTCTGGATGCACCTGCACGCTGAGCTTCTCTTTTGGGAAGAGAATTTTCACGAGCAGCGGAAACTCTTGACCAGCCTTGCCCCCGCCCAGCAGTGCTTCGCCATGAGCGGCGGTAATTTCCTTGAGCGACTGTCCAGTCAACGGACCAGTTTCAGCAATGCACATCTCCCCGGTGAGCCACACTTCGCCGATTGGCTCGCCGTCCGTCTTGTAGTCGTACCAAGGTGAAAGATCGTTGAAACCCCATACGCGGGTTCGAAAATAAGGAGCAAGTCTGAATGGTGTGAGGCCTTGCATGTCTTTTCAGTATGCCTGATTTTGTGCCACTTACGCAGCCTACGTCGTAGCGTCTACCATAGAAGAGACATGTCTCGTTATCTTGTGACCGGCTGTGCCGGATTTCTTGGCTCCTGGATCAGCCAGGCGCTTGTAGAACGCGGAGAAGCAGTTCGCGGCTTCGATAATTTTGAAACTGGGCGAAAACGAAACCTCGCTGAAATTCTTGATCGCATCGAGTTCGTTCAGGGCGATTTGCGCAATGCGGATGAAGTAGCCCGCGCCTGCGAGGGCGTCGACTTCATTATGCATCAGGGCGCTCTGCCTTCCGTACCGCGCTCTGTCAAAGACCCTCGCACCAGCCACACAGCGAACGTCGATGGCACGTTCAATCTCCTCGAAGGCGCACGCGCGGCCGGCGTCAAGCGCGTCGTCTATGCTGCGTCGTCTTCGGCGTATGGAAACCAGCCGGGTTTTCCGCGCAAGGAGACGATGGTGCCCATGCCCATTGCGCCATATCCGGTGCAAAAACTGGCCGGAGAACTGTATATGCGCAGCTACTGGCAGGTCTATGGGCTGGAAACTGTGTGTCTGCGCTACTTCAATATCTTCGGCCCGCGACAGGTTCCCGATTCGCCCTATAGCGGCGTGATGGCGAAGTTCACACTGCTCATGCTCAGCGGAGAGCAGCCAACGATATTCGGGGATGGCGAACAGGGCCGCGATTTCACCTATGTCGCGAACGCCGTCTCAGCCAACCTGCTCGCCCTTCACGCACCAGCGGAAAAGGTAGCCGGTAAAGTCTTCAACGTCGCGTGCGGCGAGCGTCACACGCTGAACAAGACTTACCAAATCCTCGCCGAACTGACGAGCTTCACCAAGCCGCCCATCTATGGCCCTGAGCGCACCGGCGATATACAAAACTCGTTGGCCGATATCAGTGCCGCACGCGAGGCATTCGGCTACGAGCCGCTGGTCAGTTTCGAAGAAGGACTTCGACGCACCGTCGAGTGGTACAAGCAGCAAATGGAAGAGGCTGCTCCGCAGAGCAGCCTCGCGTAATTGCGACGTCGCCCGTTATTTTACGGAACGGCGTTAACAAGATCGCGCATTGGCCCCAGAACTGTAAATCGGACGAGTCCTTGAGGCTTCTGCGCTGCGTCCAGTGCAGCAAGGCTACTTTGCTTCCATCCAGCCGGAACAGCGTTTCCACCAGCGAGACGCGCAACTGCTTGTGAGCCAATGTCGGCTAACTGCGCAAATTGCTGTGCTCGCTCCGTTGCGTCAGCAGCTAGCAGGGGCGAAGCAGCAACCTGTTGCTGAACCTTCGGTGAAGCCGCTTTCCAGTGAGCAAAAGTGTCTTCTAACTGATGCCGTTCCTCGTCACGTTGTGATGGGTTTTCAAGGAACGCGTGAACCAGAACCTCCATCTCGTGTCGTGAAGGCGGATCAGGCCGTACCGCATCCACCAACCGATCCAGCGGAGTCAATTGTGAAGTATGCTGTCCCTCATAGCGCTCGTGGAAGCTTACCGGCTCGAGAACCGACGCGAAGACGCGCATGTCGGCAATATCCATCGAACCGGTCAAAGCGCGCAGTCCAACATCTTCATGCGTGAGATGAGTCAGGCCGAAGGCTTCCAGCCGTATCGACATGACATCCAGCCTGCGATACATATCATTTACGTCGCGGACATTTTCCGGTGACCAGAAACGCTCGGCGATTGCCGCGGTCCGCGGCCAGATCCGAGAATCGATGGTGCGCTCGTAGAGTTGCTCGCCCCACATACAGACTTCCCCGCCCAGAATAAGCGCCTGCTGCTGAGGAGTGAGATCTGAATTCGTCGGCAGAGGATCGGCGAGGTAATGCTCTTCCGCCGACTTCATTCCGTCGAGATAGTAAGGCGCAGACAAGATGCCCTGATAACCCTGCTTCGCGCCCGCAGCTAGCGAATCCGTACCGCGCCACGATTGCACTACGACATCTTTCGGCAGCGCAGGGTTGAGTACTTCGTCCCAGCCGATCATGTGCTTGTGGTGCTTTTCCAGAATCTTCAGCAGATGTTGATTGAAGTAAGCCTGCAATGCCGCTGTGTCCTTCATATCGTGTTTCTGCATGAATTCCACAATGCGTGGATTACCCTTCCACTGCGCACCATTGGTCTCATCGCCGCCGATGTGGAGGTAAGGATCGGGAAAGATGGTCGCCATCTCACCGATGAAACCATCGAGAAACTTGTAAGTGCTGTCGCGTGTCGGGTCCATCGCCTCATCCGCAATCCCAAATTCGCGGCGAATCTGATATGGCCCTGGACCGCTCGAAATTTCCGGGTAGCCGACAAACCAACTCACGCTGTGGCCTGGCATATCGAACTCAGGCACCACGCGAATGCCTCGCGCTCGCGCATAGGCAACTACTTCCTTCGCCTGTTCCTGCGTGTAATACAGGCCGTCAGAGCCCATACCAGCTAGCTTGGGATACAGCTTGCTCTCAATGCGGAATCCTTGATCTTCCGTAAGGTGCCAGTGAAAAACATTCAGCTTCACCGCTGCCATGCCAGCAAGAGTATGTTCGATGACGCTAATCGGCTCGAAATGGCGTCCGCAATCGATCAGCAGTCCGCGCCAGCGAAAGCGCGGCGTATCCTCGATGCTCACCGCGGGCAAGAAATATCCTGAGCGGTCTGGCTGCACCAGTTGCAGGAACGTTTCCATCCCGCGCAGCGCACCGACGACGGTGTTCGCCTGCAGCTTCGCTCCGTTCGACGTCACACTCAGTGAGTACGACTCGTCCTCGTCAACCGACTGAATCGCCTCGCCTGCACCCTTTACATCGATGACCAGAGCAGCGTTAGCAGGGGCTTTCTGAATCTCTTTCCCAATCGACACTCCCGTCTGATACTCAAGACGGTGCAGCATCCGGCCAATGCCTGCATCCAGCCGCTCATCGCGAAACTGTGGAGCAGCAACGGTAAAAGATGAGCTCACGACGAAGCCGCCCTGATCAGCGGTTAGCTTCGCGGGCTGCGGCATCAATGTGTTGTTGAACGAGGGCAAGGCCGTTTGTGCACTCATCTGAATCGAAGAAAGCAAAAGTACGCCATACGCAAAGGTTGAACAGATCGCAAACCGCAACGCATCGCTCCAAGGTAGATTTGTTCCGAGGCATTAGAATAGCAATCAAAATGCGACGCGCGCTTCTGGCTTTCTTTTTCCTGCTCTTTTCCGTCTTCCTTCCCGCACAGACCATTCCACCTCTTCAATATGCCAATCTCGGCGATCTGAAGCTCGAAAACGGCTCGGTTATTCATGACTGTAGGATCGGTTATCGCACCCTCGGAACACTGAATGCGGCCAAATCGAATGCAGTTCTATTTCCAAGCTGGTTTACGGGCAAGAGCGGCGATATCGCCGCGGGTCTTGGACCCGGAGCATACGTCGATACTTCGAAGTATTTTGTGATCGCAGTCGACTCGCTGGGCAACGGGGTTTCTTCCTCGCCCTCCAACAGCACAACCCAACATGGCACTGACTTCCCGCAATTCTCCATCCGCGACATGGTCTACTCCGAATACCGCCTTGTGACCGAAACGCTGCACCTTCAGCATCTGCACGCGGTCATGGGCGTATCCATGGGCGGCATACAAACCTTCCAGTGGATGGTGAGCTACCCGGACTTTATGGACTTGGCGATCCCAATAGCGGGCACGCCGCAGATGAGTTCCTACGACCTTTTGCTCTGGAATATCGAGCTGAAAGCGCTGGAGTCAGATCCTGCATATAAAAACGGCAAGTACACGGAGACACCGCCGCTGTCGCTCGTTGCTCTAATCCACAACATGAACCTGACGACACCTGACTTTCGCGCCAACCACACAACGCGGGAAGGCTTTCAACAATACTTCGAGGAAATTGTCACCAATGGTGACCGCTTCACGGACGCCAACGACTACCTGCACCAGCTACAGGCCATCATTGGGCACGACATTGCCCACGGGAGCTCCCTCTATGATGCGGCGAACAAGGTAAAGACGAAGGTGCTTGTCATTAATGCCACGCAGGACCACATGGTAAACCCACTTCCTGCGTTAGGCTTCGCCAAGCTGATCCATGCGCAGACGCTGCTGCTTGAATCGGATTGCGGACACATGGCTCCCGGCTGTGAGAGCGCCAAGATGGATCCGGTAGTGCAGCAGTTTCTGAGTCAGCCGTGAGGGATGCTCTTTAGACAGAGCTGCTCCCATCTCTTTCAACGACATGCACTACTGGCCGCTCCTTCTTGCGAAGGACGCCCACACCAGCGCGTAGTCCGTTGAGAACTCCCGAAACCTGCTTCAGCGGTGCAGAAACTCCATGCTGTACCGAGGCCGTTGCCTGCGTGATTCCATCGAGGACGGCCGTCGCCATCTCATCCACGCGTGAGGCCTGTGCTTGCGCCAGGTCGGCAACGTGACCGACAGTCTTGTTAATATGTTCCGACTGTGAGCGCACAACACTGGTTGCCTGTACAAGATTCGAAGCAGCAACTTTTACTTTTGGCGAGATGTCCTCGACCAAGTTGCGTGCTGTAGAAAGTGTCGGAACGAGGTGCTGCTTAAGCTGATCGGAAAGCAGATGCACCTCGTCTGTTGTTTTCCGCACAACAAGGTACATACCCAGCATCACACAGGCCTGTATCAGAACGGCAATCGAGGTAACAGCAGTAAAGATGATGAGAACAGTTTGCAGTGTCTGCATGCTTCTTACTCGCCTGATTCGATTGGCGCTCCTCAAATAAGATCTACGATTGCGATGGCTCTTCGCCCGGTACAGCCTGGGAGCTTGTGCCAGTTGTCTCGCGATATGCCTGTCGTCCCGCTTCAACCGCCGCCGAGACCCGCCCGCCCTTTTCGTTCACAAATTGGCGGCCCTGACTCACCAGATCATTCAGCTGCGATTTCCCCCGGTCCACATATTCCTTACCGCGATCAATATACTCGCTGGCCTGAGCCTTGCCGCGATCGACGTACACATTTACCTGGTCTGCAGCCTCCCGCGACCGCTGCTTCAGATATTCCGTGCCCTCACGCGCGCTGCCTGCCAGGTCTTCGCGAGTTTCACGGCCCGACTTTGGAGCATAGAGTACTCCCAGTAAGGCCCCAACTCCAAGACCGGCCAGAAACCAACTGATTCCGCTTGACTGCTTATCATCTGACATAAATTCCTTCTCCTCCGCTGGAAACCGGATAGTACCAGATATTAGAGCCTTTCAGTTTCCTGTGTCGTCAATATAAGACATAGATGCCGTAATAACCATTCGCGCTGCTATTCCGCACGAAGTGTATCTAGTGAGATGCACACCTTGGCAGCGACGTTCATGTAGTCCTGTATACATCGATCACGGAGATAACAATAGGAATTATGAACACAATTTATATAAGAACACGGAGCGTGCAGGCAGCGCTGCTTGCAACCGCGTTGCTGTTTGCCGCAGGCTGCAAGAGAGAGCAGACTGC
Source organism: Terriglobales bacterium (assembly GCA_963823845.1). Taxonomy (GTDB): domain Bacteria; phylum Acidobacteriota; class Terriglobia; order Terriglobales; family Acidobacteriaceae; genus Alloacidobacterium. Next base: position 598,285 of record CAWGND010000013.1, on the reverse strand, counting down.
TGTCCAACCGGCGCGCACCGATCAGCAGATTACCAATGACGTGCAGGCCAGGATCTCTGCGGAGAGCGCTCTGAATAATCAGAACATTCAGGTTGCGGTCGCCAATGGGATCGCGACGCTTTCGGGTACGGCGAATGACGAAGCTTCGCGCGCACTTGCTGGAAACGACGCTGGTAGCGTCGACGGCGTCAAAACGGTCGTCAACAATTTGACCGTGGAGGCGCCGAAGCAGGCTGCTGCGCCTGTCGTGGCTGCGCCGGCTGCCGAGAAAAAGCGCAAGCATCGTGAAGAAAGGCAGGTGGCGGAAGCGGCACCGCCGCCAGCTCCCGTACCTGCGCCTGAGCCGGCACCGCCCACGCCTGCTCAACCCGCTCCTGCCCCCGTAGACCAGCAGCCAACACCTCCGCCGGCTCCCGCTCCGCCTCCTCCGACAATTGCCAAGACGGTGACGATCCCGACTGGCACGATCGTTCCGGTACGGATTACGGATGCGCTGAGCAGCAAGGATGCGCAGCCTAACCAGGTCTTCCATGGCTCGCTGGCGGGCGACCTGATTGCCGATGGCATGGTCGCCGTTCCGCATGGCGCTACTGTAGTCGGCCGGGTTGTCGACGCCAAGGATGCAGCGCACTTTGCGGGCAGCTCGTTGCTCTCGATCGAGCTGACGCAGATCAGCACCCGCAGCCGTCAGATTCCCGTCGTGACCGAGGCGTACTCGAAGCAGGGTACGGGACGCGGCAAAAATACCGCGGCCAAGACTGGCGGCGGTGCGGCTGTCGGCGCGATCATTGGCGCGCTGGCTGGCGGCGGCAAGGGCGCTGCCATTGGCGCAGCTGCCGGTGGCGCCACTGGCGCGGGAGTAAACGCGGTCACGCGCGGCCAGCAGGTCGAGATTCAGCCGGAAACGCTAATCAATTTCACGCTGCAGTCACCGATAACCGTGACCACTTCGCATGCAGTCGGGGAGGTCCGGTCGTTCGACGACAACACTTCCACCAAGCCGGAACTGGAGCAGCGTCCTCCGCAATAAAAGCAAGCCCTTGCGCCGAAAGCCCAGTCGTTTGACGGGGCTTTCTGTTGCCGTCCCCCCAGGGATGGGGGATGGCTAAGCTCTTGGAAATACAAGTCTTGGTTTACGAAGCGCTGTAAAGTATTCTATTCGTTTGAGTTACCTCTAAAGTATAGAATGCAAAAGAGTTGACAGTCGGGCGGTGCTGAGATTTTCGGATGGACCCTCTATTTCAAGAATAGCAGTTTCGCATGGTAAATCGGCAGAATGCTTTCAGAATAAGTGGTTTAGTTTCAATTGGTTGTAAATTAATTTGGGTTTGGGGACTTGACATAGGTCCCGGAGGGGTGGGCCTGAAGGCCGGTGCTTCTACCCCTGGGGTGTTTCGCACCTCATTTAGTTCGGCTGGAGAAGGGTGTTGGTTCCCTGGGAGTGATGGGGCGCACCCGGTGCCGGGTCAAGGAATGACGGCGCGCGGAAAGTGAAAAATGTGGCTTTTCTGATGCGACTTAAGGTTGTTTTTGTGGGCAAAACAGCCGCATTCACTCACGAATGCGGCTGCTTTGGGGCTGTTTGAATTTAGTTCACTGTGAGGCTTACGGGACCGGTTTCCGTTACGGTGCCTGATGTCCCGGTTACGGTGATGACGTAGGTACCAGCCGTTGTGCCACTATTACCCCCATTATTACTGCCACCTCCTCCGCAGCCGATGGCAGCGGTGATGGCGACGGCAAAGGCCAGGAGGCTAAGTATAGCTCGCCATCCCTTGCGGCGAGCCGGAATGGTGAACATTAAGACGCAAGCCAGTACGGCCCCGCCAGCAGCAGTAAAGATGTTCTTGAGCGGGTAAGTTAGGGCGCCGCTGGATGAGGGTGTGGTGGTAATGGTCATGGTTGACGTTGCGGCCTTTGCCCCAGTTATCGTCAGTGAGCTTGAACTCAAGCTGCAGGTTGGGGGATCCATGGCGCCGGTTGGGCTGGAAGTGACCGCGCAACTCAGGTTGACGGTGGCGGTTCCAGCAAATGTGGTAGGGGGCGTCACTGTAATTGTGGATGTATTTCCAGTTGTCGCTCCGGGCGCAACGCTAACTGCCGTCCCGGTGATGGTAAAGCTGCCAATTCCGGTGCTGCCGCCAGTGACTGTGAGAGAGATTGGGGTGCTTGCAGTGTTCGAACCACTTGTGCCAGTAACCGTAATTGTGTAACTTCCGGGCGTTGTCGTAGAGATTGTGGTTACCGCTAAGGTTGAACTCCCCGCTGTTGTCCCACTCAATGCCACCGACGCCGGATTCATGGTACATGTCGGAAGATTGGTGGCTCCCGATGGGCTAGCCGTGACCGCACAAGTCAAGCTCACTGTGCCGGTAAAACCTGCCGCAGCTGGAGTTAATGAAATGGTCGAAGTATTTCCGGTAGTAGCTCCGGGAGCAATAGAAATTGGGGGACCGCTAAGGCTGAAACTCCCACCACTACCGCCGCCAGTGATGGCGACCGTGGCGCTGCCGCTGGATGTTACATAGTTGGTATTTCCCGCGTATATTGCGGTGATGGTATTGCTGCCGTTGACCAACCCTGCAGTGGTTGCCGGAATGGAAATCTGATACAGAGACGCAACCGTACCGCTGGAGACAAATCCGGTTCCTGAAGCTGTTGCAGCCGTCCCGAGGGTGGTAGATCCCACTTTGAACGTTACTGCTCCGGTGGGAGCAATACCAATGCTGTCAGTATTGACCTGGGCCTGAAGGGTGACGGTGGTTCCAGTCTGTGAGCCAGCGACGGCAACGGATGTTGGTCCCTGAACAATCTTCAAAGTGTAGGCGCTACCCGAATTGCTCGCGGAGTAGCTGGGGTCGCCGCCAAAGCTGGCAGTTAGACCGTTCGACGCAACAGGAAGGGACTGGTTCTGATTTATGTAGTTGTTGTAGCTGGCAACTCCGATGTTCGAGATCGCAACGGTGGAATTTGGCAGCGAGCCCGCCGAGTCACTAAAACTAATAGTTCCGGTTGCAGTGGTATTGGAACCGGATGTTCCCTGCACTTGCGCGCTTACAGCAGTGGCCAAGCCGTATTGCAGAGAAGACGCCGTAGTGCATGATGGAGCACTACCGGTGACGTCGTCGCACACGACACTACCGGTGAGCGGGTCGATCATGGTAGCGCCGATGGCCACCTGGCTAGACTCGGGAGAAATGGTCACTTGAATTGGACTGGACTGACTGGCAGCGTCCTTTATGTCTCCGCCGTAATAGGCATAGACGTTGTAGGGGCCGCCGCCTGGGAGATCGCCCGACGATAAGGTGGCTTTGCCGCCGGAAAGCGTCAGAAACTGTCCAGGAGCGCGCCGTTGTTCGTTACGCCGCTGTTGTTAATGATGCTTACGTCGCCAGTCGCGGCGGTCGGAGAGACGGATACGGCAAAGTTCAGCGACGTGCCGTGCTTCACGTTGATGGCGCTGGTGCCACCGTTGATCGTGAGCCCGGTTGTCGTCGGCGTGAATACTGCCTTCGTCCAATTGGCGATGAGTTGGGATACGTCGACGCTTCCAAGACCGCTGGCCGCGTCATAGCCAGTGCCGGCGTTATAGCCAGTGAGAAAATCGTTCGATCCGCAGTTCGGTTGTTCCCGACTGGCAGACAACAGAATTGTTGCCAGTGGTTACGTCGTGGAAGACGGTTGGGTAAAGCGCGGACTGTGCAGCCAGGTTGTAGAGCACGTTGTTGGCCTGACCAAGGCGAACACCGCCCTGGGACTGCGATACCAGCGCCAGCATTCCGGCAAACGCGGGCGAGGCCGCTGAGGTTCCGCCTACACCGGTGAAGGTGGTGTCGCTGATCAAAGGATCCGTTTGTCTGTTCGCAATCTGTCGGCGCAGCGGTAGGCGATCCGTTAGCGACATTGTCCGAGCAGACGACCCAGAGCGCATTGTAAAGTCCATCGGCCGCAAGGAAGGATACGTCCGGCAGGGCGCGTGCGGTGTAGGGGAAGCCGGACAGACCCGTCTGAAACGGTGGAGTAGCGTATCCGCCCAGGCATGCCCCCGCGCTTGTTTGATCGCTGCAACTGCTGATGCCTCCGCCGCCACCCGCAATGTTGGTGTTTCCGTTGCTATCCTTCAACGGCTGATTCGAGGTATATCCGCCGGCGTTCGTGCTGGTTGAATCGTTCCACGGGCTTTCCGGAATGTAGCTGAGGGCCGTCCGATAAAAAGTGGAAGCTGCGTTTTGGGAAGAATTGCTGGCGGCAACATAGGTACTGAAAGAATTGGCGAGCACGTCATAATCCGTGCCGCCGACCGCTATGTTGTAGGGCGTAGAGGCAATACCGCTGACGGCAAGCCCGAATTGCGCAGCGGTTTCGCTGTTGTCGTTGTCGCAACTGGCCGAGCCGCTGTCACCTGTTGCAACGGTGACGCTGATTCCCTGCGCCGCGGCTTGTTCCCATGCAGCGAGAACTTCTGCGTTGCCGCTTGCACCTTCGTTCGCCTCGCAGGCGCCAAAGCTCACATTCAAGATGCTGACAGCGTTGTCGTCAAGGGCACGGAAGACGGCGAGGAAGAGTCCGGCCTGGAGGTCGGTGTCGGCTGATGTGTAGAAATTGACCTTTGCCCCGGGAGCGATGCCGCCTGAAACTTCAAGATCGAGCAGCGCTTCGACCGCGTCTCCATTGATGCCTGGGTCGTTGCCGTCGACGATGATGTTCGGCTGATTGGAGCTGTAGGACGAGGGTAGGAAGGCTGCGCGGTATAGGGCAACATCGCCCGCGGTGATATTCGAGTCGCCAGCGATGCCGAGGGTCACGCCGGTTCCGTCATAGTTCGTTCCAGTGTACTTGGGATTCAGAGTCGAGTTGGGCGTGTCATAGATCGTGGCTGCGTCTGCGGGGTCAGTGAACAGGAATTGACCGCCGGAGGAATTCGACAGCGTAAGGTCGGGCTTGATCCTGTTCTCATCGTTATCGAAGTGGGCCTTGGATTTCAGGATCGCTCCAGGCTTGGGCCGGAAGTCATTCAACTGCGCGATGCCGGCAATGACCGGAGCCAGCGCCGCCGGAACCTGCGGATCGGTCGAGTTGGCGAAGTGAGTTTCGCCGTTGATGAGATATTTGTGGATCGACGTGTTGAATGCTTGCTGAATCTGGGCGACGTTGCCGGAAAAGATGACGACATTGCGCGCCTGCGGAATCTTATCGATGGTAAAGCCCTGCGACTGGAGCCATGCGGTGACGGTGGTCAGGTCGGAGTTGCTGATGCTGTATAGATTGCCGAACTGCGCCGGCGTGAGCCACTTGCGATAATTGGGCGAGTTGGGGTTCTGCTGGTCGCCGAGGTACTCCTTGAGGGCCTGCTCCTGCATGTCACTGCGCTTGAGTACCAGCATGATGCGCCCGGTCGCCATCGAGCCCGGCGCTATTCCCTGGTCGTAGCGCGCCTGCGCCAGCGGATGTACGTTGTGCTGCAGGGTGAAGCGCACCTCGGGATTGATGGGCTGCGTGATGAGGCTGGGGATGACAGCTTCCGGTTGGGTCTGCGCGAAAGCAGAGGCGGCAGTAAGGGCAAACAGTCCGGCGGCGATTAGCGCGGCGAGACGAGAGACGAAAGTGTGCGGCGTGGATTGTGTACGAGACATAGCCATCCTGTAGAACTGCGTGACGTTGTGTTGGAACTGCTGCCGAGGAAACGAGCGTGGGGGACGCCGCATTTCTGCGATGCTTTTGTCGTGTATGAGTATAGGGCAACCCCAAAAGGGATGCAGCGCTTTTGTTTGGGGTGGCGTCTTCATGCCGGAGGGGCCTCGTGTCTATGGCTGTCCAGTTTGTAAGACACACAAAAACTTACTGTCAAGCGAATAAACCTCAAGCCGCCCTTACCCGGGACTATGCATAGTTGTAGACCGCGAATCGACAAATTTGTTTCGAGTTGCGCGGGATAATTTTGATCTCCTCCACATTTCAGAGTGAGTAGCGGCCCACTTCGACGGCCTTACGGGCGAGCTCGCGGCCGATCTGGATGGTGTCTGCCGGTTCGTGCTTGACGAGACGGCGCAGGATGGCGAGCTGGGTGCGCAGCATGTCGCCCTCGGCAACGGCGGCGAGCACGCGGCGGGCGGCCGGCTCGATGATGGTCATGGCGTGGGCAGTGTAGTACTGGGTTGCGGCGATGGCGCCTGCGCTGCTGCCCATTTTTCTTGCGCGAAGAATGGCAGATTCGACGGCGTAGATTTCGATGAGCATGTCGGCCAGGTCGGCCATGATCTCCTGCTGGTCGGCTAGGTTGTTCATGTACTTCTGGCTGGCGGCTCCGGCGGCTAGCAGGGCTAATTTTTTTGCGTTGGCGAGGATGGAGGCTTCGCGGGCGAGGGCGTCTTCTTCGGTGTCGTCGAAGTTTGGTGAGGGCGCGGACATGACCTCGTCCATGAGCTGCTTGATGGCGGCGAGCAGCGGGAGCTGGCCGGTCATGGCGCGCTTCATCAGGAATCCGGTGATGATGAGGCGGTTGATTTCGTTGGTGCCTTCGAAGATGCGGTTGATGCGGGCGTCGCGGTAGGCGCGCTCGGCTGGGTACTCTTCGACGTAGCCGTAGCCGGCGTAGATCTGGACGACGTGGTCGACGACGGCGTCGAGCATCTCGGAGCCCCACACTTTCAGGATGGAGCATTCCACGGCATATTCCTCGATGCGCTTCTGGATCTCGCGGGAGTTGTGGGCCTGGTCTTCTGGGATTGTCGCGAGGGCGGCGTCGATCATGCCTACGGTGCGGTATGTCATGGCTTCGCCGACGAAGATGCGCGCGGTGGAGTCGGCGAGCTTCTGCTGGATGAGGCCGAAGTCGGAGATGGACTTGCCGAAGGCCTTGCGGTCCTTAGCGTATTTGATTCCGTTGCCGAGCGAGACGCGAGCGCCGCCGAGGCAGGCTGCCCCCAGCTTGAAGCGGCCAATGTTGAGGATGTTGAAAGCGATGTGGTGGCCCTTGCCGGCTTCGCCGAGGAGATTTTCTACGGGCACTTTGCAGTCGGAGAGGATGAGCGGGCAGGTCGACGATCCGCGGATGCCGAGCTTGTGCTCTTCTGCGCCTACTGTGAGGCCGGGTGTGTTGCGCTCGATGAGGAACGCAGACATTTTCGCTTTGCTAGGGTCGGGGTCTTTCGGGTCGGCGATTTTTGCGAAGACGGTGTAGAGGTCGGCGAAGCCGGCGTTGGTGATCCACATCTTTTCGCCGTTGAGGATGTAGTGTTGGCCGTCATCGGAGAGCACGGCGCGGCAGCGGATGTTCATCGCGTCGGAGCCGGATGAGGCTTCAGAGAGCGCGTAGGCGGCGATCCATTCTCCGCTAGCTAGCTTGGGCAGGTACTTTTCTTTTTGCGCGTCGGTCCCGTACCAGACGATGGGGAGCGTGCCGATTCCGACATGCGCGCTGAAGGCGACGGAGAAGCTGGCGAGCACGGACATGCGATCGGCGATGATGGCGGAGGTCACCTTGTCCATGGCGAGGCCGCCGTAGGCTTCGGGGACATCGACGGCCATGAGGCCGAGGTCGCCAGCCTTTTTCAGCAGGCCGCGGGTCACGTCGAAGTGCTTGGCTTCAATCTCGTCGGCTGCGGGCAGAACTTCGTTCGCGGCGAACTGCGCGGCGGTCTCGGCGATCTGGCGCTGCTCGTCGGAGAAGTCTTCGGGCGTGAAAATGTCGGAGGGTTGGCGCTCCTCGATCAGGAAGCTGCCGCCGGTAACGGCCTTGGCGGGAGCGGAGGTGGTAGCGGTGGCCATGTTCTTTGATGCTCCTGTTTTTAGTGCAACGGAACATCCTACGCTAAGTTTGTAAAGATTGGCTTGTAATGAATTCTCTCAGAAGTCCAACTTATTCACTCGCAAGTAGAGCAGTAACAATCAAACACGCGATGGCTAGAACCAGCGGCGAAGCCAACATGAAGATCAAACCAGATGGTCCTCCTCACTCTGATTTCCATTTGTTTCCATGAGCACGCCTGTAACGCTGAACAGAAATATGACCATGGTCACTGCTGGACCTGAAAGAGGCCAGACTTTCGCACCACGCCACTGTTTGAAAAGCCCATATCCTCCGAGTACGAACAGGCTCATCAGTACGATTCCCACCAATGAAAGTGACCCGAGCATTTCGAGTATGTAATAGGTCCACGGCATTAAACTCACTGCAGTCGCCAAGTACACAACAAGCGAAATGATGCCTAGTCGCTTAAGAGGTTTTTCTGAATCGGAATTAATCAGTTCAAACATTCAAAAATCCCAGCAGCACCCATGCCGCCGCCTACGCACATCGTGACCAATCCGTAGCGGAGGTTGCGGCGTTTCATTTCGTGCAGGAGCGTGGCGGTGAGTTTGGCTCCGGTGCAGCCTAGTGGGTGGCCTAAAGCGACGGCTCCGCCGTTGACGTTTACTTTTGTGGGGTCGAGTCCGGCTTGCTGAATTACGGCCAGTGCTTGTGCGGCGAAGGCTTCGTTGAGTTCGATGAGGTCTATTTGATCGAGAGTGAGTCCGGCCAGTTTCAGGGCCTTGGGGATGGCGAAGACTGGGCCCAGTCCCATTTCTTCGGGCAGGCATCCGGCGGTGGCGAAGCTGACGAATCTTGCCAGCAGCTTCAAATTCAATGCCTGTGCGCGGTCGGAGGACATGATGATGGCGGCGGCGGCTCCGTCGGAGGTTTGCGATGAGTTCCCTGCTGTGACGGTTCCTTTGGCGTGGAAGGCTGGCTTGAGTTTGGCCAGCGCTTCGAGGGAGGTGTCGGCGCGGGGGCCTTCGTCTTTCTTGAATTCGCTCGTTTTGACTTCGGGCTTAGCTGGATTTTTTGTCGGCGTGGAATTTGTCACCGTGACAGGCACAATTTCTTCATCGAACCTGCCGGATTGCGTCGCGGCCAGGGCTTTCTCATGACTTTTGAGGGAAAAGGCGTCGGCTTGTTCGCGGGTGATACCGTATTTTGCGGCTACGCGCTCGGCGGTGAGGCCCATCGAGAGGTAGGTGTCAGCATAGTGGTCAACGAGCCAGGGATTGGCGCTGATTTTGCGGCCTCCCATCGAGATCATGCTCATGGATTCGGTTCCACCGGCGAGCATGACTTCGGCGCTTCCTGAGCGGACGCGGTCGGCGGCGATGGCGATGGATTGCAGTCCTGAAGAACAGAAGCGGTTGATGGTCATGGCTGAGGCTTCAACCGGCAGGCCGGCGCGCAGGCTGGCGATGCGGGCGACGTTCATTCCCTGCTCGGCTTCTGGCATGGCGCAGCCCATGATGACGTCCTCGATTTCTTTGGGATCGAGGGCGGGGACCTTGTCGAGCGCGCCCTTGATGGCGATGGCGGCGAGGTCGTCGGGGCGGGTGTAGGATAGTGATCCTTTTGGGGCTTTGCCAACTGCGGTGCGAACGCTGCTTACGATGGCTGCATCTCTCATTGCTTGACCTCAGGGGCTAAAGCCCCCGGTTAGATTCTTGTATTGTGCGGGCTAAAGCCCGCACCTACCTCGATATCGATATCGCTCTCAGGACATCATTCGGTTCCCGCCAGAGTCATCCACGTACCGTTCTTGAAGTAGTGGATGACGGATGATTTTTCGATGTGTGCGTCTTTGATCCCGTCATGATCGAAGGGACCGTATGGTTTATTGGCGAGTATCTCAAGGATACTGCCGGGCGGCGCCGGATCGATGCCTCGGGCGTATCCCAGCAAGCTGCTTTCATCGTGCGGATCGGCGGTCTCCGTGTCCACTTGCGCCGCCAGCTCCGCGGGCTTCGACGCGGATCCAGACCAATAGATAAGTAGAGTTCCTGTGCCATTTTGAGAGCAGAGCGCAGCCCAGTCGGCGGAGCCTTTCTCACGAAATGCGCCACGGATGACGTTCTCCGGGGTTCGGGCCTCGTATGTCTGCGGGATCAGACAGTGACGTCTTTCCAGGTCTCTGAGGACGGGCGCGGGCAACTCTGTAAATGAAGATGGCGGAAGCATGCGAAAAGCGTAAGACTGATCGTCTTTGTGGCCGTGCAGGACCTGCTCTCCTTCCTGCGCCGCTGCGATGAGCGGTGCAGCAAGGAACACAGTCGATACGACGAACTTTAGCCTGCTTTGCATCGCTGTTTAGTTTCTGAGCGGCTTTCCTGTCTTCAGCGTAAACGCGATGCGCTCCTGTGTCTTGCGTTCGCCGCAGAGCGAAACGAAGGCTTCGCGCTCGAGATCGAGCAGGTATTGCTCGGTGACGAATGTTCCCGGCGTGACGCTGCCTCCGCAGAGAATGCGGATGATATGGTTTCCTATTTTTGCGTCGTGGTCGCTGATGTATTCCGCCTGGCGCATGAGATGAACACCGAGCTTTAAAGTTGCAGCGACCTGATCGCCGGGCACAGGAATCTGCATGCGCGGCGCAGGGGCAGCATAACCCAATTCCGCGAGGTAGATGGCCGTGTCGCGCGCGTCGAGCAGCAGACGCTCGCGGTGCAACGTGATTTTGTCTGACGCTTTGAGCAAGTCGAGGCCGCGTGCTTCGGCGGCTGAAGTAGATACCTTGGCCATGCCGATGGTTTCGAAGCGCTGACGCAATGCGTCCTGCAGTTCGCCCGAGAAGGCGAATTGCCGAGGTGATTCTATTGGGCTGATGCCTGATTCGATTGCGGCAGCATCCACGGCGTGCAGCGCCATTTCTTTGGTGCCGCCGCCTCCTGGAACGAGGCCGACTCCGGCTTCAACGAGGCCCATATAGAGTTCCGAGCTGGGCTGACGTGCGGCGGCGTGGAGCGAAATTTCGACGCCTCCGCCGAGGCAGAGGTTGAAGGGCGCGGAGACGACCGGGCGCGGGCAGAATTTGATAGCTGCGGTCATGCGCTGGAAGGCGCGGACGGCGAGATCGACTTCGTCCCAGTCACCCTCCTGCATGGCGAGGAGAAGCTGCATGAGATTGGCGCCGACTGAGAAATCGGATGCGTCGCCAGAGATGACGAAGCCGCGGAAATTGCGGACGTGCTCGCTGTCGGGGTGCAGCGTTTGCGTGATGAGCGAGACGATGTCGTCGCCGATGGCGTTTTTCTTCGAGTGCAGTTCTATGCATGCAACTCCGTCGCCGATATCGACGAGCGATGCGCCCGCATTTTTGCGGATGACTCCGTTACTGCGTTTGAAGGCTGCGACGTTGGCGATGCCCTCGGACTGGTGGACTGGTTCGTAGTCGCGTTTGGCCGCGTTGAATTCGGAGCGGCCCTGTGCTGACTCGCTGTACCAGCTAGTTTTTCCGGATGCGAGAAGAGCTTCGGTCTGCGTGCTGACGTGCTCGTTGCGGGCACGGAGGCGGTCGACGCTTTGCGGCACGCCTATCGCGTCCCACATTTCGAAGGGGCCAAGCTCCCAGTTAAAACCAGTGCGCATGGCGCGGTCGATGGAACTGATGTCGTCGGCAATTTCTGGCAGGCAGTCAGCCGCGTAGTTCCAGATGCGGGTGAGGAGCGTCCATTGGAATTGGCTGGCTTGGTCTTTACCAGGACCGTAGCCGATGAGCAGTTGCAGGCGCTCGGGCAGAGCTTCGGCGTTTTTCGCCATTTCGAGCGTGGGGAATTTCGGGCGCTGCGATGGGCGGTAGTCGAGCGTTTTCCAGTCGAGCGCGAGCCTATTGTTTTTTGGGTCGGGCGCGTCGGGGATTTTTTTGTAGAAGCCCTGGCCGGTTTTATCGCCGAGCCATTTTCGTTCGAGCATGGTTTCGATGAATGCCGGCAGCTTTGTTACGACTGCGTCTTCGGCTTTGGTACTCGAGAAGTTTCTGGCCACGTGGCCGAGTACGTCGATGCCCACCATGTCTGCCAGGCGAAAGGTGCCGGTACGCGGCCAGCCAATGCTCGATCCGGTGAGCGCGTCCACGTCTTCGATGGTGAGGTCGAGTTGTTGCATCAGGTCTGTGGCGGTCAACATGGCGAAGACGCCGATGCGGTTGGCGATGAAGTTGGGCGTGTCGTGCGCATAGACGATGGACTTGCCGAGGCGACGGTCGGCGAAGTCGACGATGGCGGCGACGGCCAGCGGGTTTGCTTCCGGCGTGCGAATGATTTCAAGAAGGCGCATGTAGCGCGGCGGATTGAAGAAGTGCGTGCCGAACCAGCGCCTGCGGAAGTCGGTGGGCATGTTTGCCACGATCGACGCGACGGGCAGGCCGCTGGTGTTGGTCGTCACGATGGCGTCGGGGCGCAGGTGCGGGGCTATTGTTTCGAGCAGTGTCTGCTTGATGGCGAGGTCTTCGGTGACGGCTTCGATGACCCAGTCACAGGATTTCAGCTGCGCGAGATCATCTTCGAAATTGCCGGCAGTGATGAGGCTGGCGCTGGACTTGTCATAGAAGGCGGCGGGTTTTGATTTCAGCAAGGCTTGCAGAGCTTGCGTGGCGATGCGGTTGCGGCCGGCGGCGGCGGCATTCGCCGGGACGATGTCGAGGAGCACCACCGGGAGGCCGGCATTGGCAAGGTGCGCGGCGATGCGCGAGCCCATGGTGCCTGCTCCGAGGACGGCGCAACGGCGGATGAGAGGAAGGGTGGCAACGGTCGAGGGCGCGTCGGCGAGGGCGGTGCTCATTCTGGATGGCTCCTTGAGTGCGGGCGCAGAATACTAAGCCGGGTTGAGGCGGTCAAGTAGCGGGCGTCTGTTGACATTGGATGTATTTTTCACCATAGAAGACGCCAGGTGAAGGCGAACCTCTCCTGTTTGACACGCCAACGACGCACGGGTAGCGTCAAAATAGTTTGGAATGGATTTCTGTTTCGTTTGAGGTGGCATGAGATTTTCTTCTGCTGTGCGTTTGATTGCCCTGCTGTGCGGCGTGGCGCTGGCTGCGCAGGCGCAGGACCTGTCCAGTTTTGAGAAGCGCATTACAACGAAAGTACTGCCGAACGGCCTTACCCTGATCGTCTGCGAGCGGCCGGAAGCGCCGGTGTTCTCCTACTTCACGATTGTCGATGCCGGAGATGCAAATGATCCCAGCGGACAGTCGGGAATCGCGCACATGTTCGAGCACCTGGCCTTCAAAGGAACGAAGGACATCGGCACGACCGACTACGCCGCCGAAAAAGTCGCGCTCGACAAGGTGGAGCAAACCTATGCGGCCTACGACGAGGAATTCCGCAAACGCGTCGGACGTGACGAGGCAAAGCTGAAGACCCTGCATGCGGCGTTCGAGCAGGCACAGGCCGAGGCGGAGAAATATGTCATTCCAAACCAGTTCACGGAGATTGCCGAGGCCAATGGCGCAGCAGGGCTGAATGCGTCGACGAGCCTCGATGAGACGCAATACTTCTGGAGCATGCCGTCGAATCGGCTACAGCTTTGGGCGTATATGGAGAGCGACCGCATCGCGAATCCGGTTCCGCGCGAGTTCTACAAAGAACGCGATGTGGTGATGGAAGAGCGGCGGATGCGCGTCGATTCAAGCCCGATAGGCCGCATGGTAGAGCAGTTCCTGGCGACGGCGTATGTGGCGCATCCCTATCACCGCCCAAATGTCGGGTGGATGAGCGAATTGAGCCAGATTTCGGCGACGGAGGCCGATGCATTCCACAAGAAATATTATGTGCCGGCAAATATGGTGGTTGCCGTTGTTGGCGATGTAAAGGCAGAGGAAGCGATGCCCATGCTGGAAAAATATTTCGGCCCAATTCCAGCAGGCCCGAAGCCGGAAGAGATGAGCACCGTTGAGCCGCCGCAGATCGCGGAAAAATCGGTGACACTGAAGGAGCCGACACAGCCGCTTTATCTTGAGGGCTATCACAAGCCGGATTATCGCGACCCGGACGACTCCGTGTATGACGCGATCGCGGACATCTTCTCGAATGGGCGCACCTCGCGGCTCTACCGCAGCCTGGTGCGCGACCAGCAGATTGCGGCTGTCGCTGAGGGCTTCAGCGGCTTTCCCGGCAACAAGTATCCCGGGCTCTTTGCCTTCTTTGCCGCGCCCAATCCGGGGCACACGCCGGAGGAGATGCGCACCGCCATCCATAAAGAGATCGATAAATTGAAGACGACCGATGTAAGCGACGATGAACTGGCCATGTTCAAGACGCGCGCGCGCGCTGACCTTCTGCGCGGGCTTGGAGATAATCAGGGGCTCGCGGAGCAGCTTGCCATCTATCAAATGCGATATGGAGACTGGCGCGAATTATTCAATCAACTGAAAAAGATCGACGCCGTGTCGAAGGCGGACATTCGCCGCGTGGCGAATAAGACATTTGTAGACACCAACCGAACGTATGCCATGGTTGAGTTTCAACCGCCCAGCGGACCGGCTGCGCAGCAGGCACAGGGAGGTGCGCAATGATACGACAATTTCGCAAGCTCAATCGACTCATAGCGATGAAGACACCTTCCAACAGGCCCGTGAAAGAAGCTATTTCCCTGCTGCTCGGATTAGCGGTCCTCGTCACGCTATTCTCGTTTGCGCAGGCGAACGCGCAGCAGGCGCAGCCGTGGACGCAGATTCCGGTGCCGCCGCTGCATCCGTTTCACCCTGAGCAGCCGAAGCGCATCGAGTTGAAGAATGGGCTCGTCATTCTTCTTGAGGAGGATCACGAACTGCCGTTCATCAACGGAGTCATCAATATGCGCGGTGGCTCGCGTGACGAGCCCGCCAACAAGACCGGGCTGGTCGACCTTTACGGCGATACGTGGCGCACGAGTGGCACCGCCAGCAAAGATGGTGACTCGCTCGACGACTTGCTGGAGGCGAAAGCTGCCAAAGTTGAGACGGGCGGCGATGCAGATTCTACCGCCGTGTCGTGGTCGTGCCTGACGAAGGATGAAGACGAGGTCTTTAGCATTGCCGTCGACCTACTGAAGCATCCAGCCTTCAAAGACGACAAGCTGGTGTTGGCCAAGCAACAGGCGGCGGCTGGCATCGTCCGGCGTAACGACGACGCCAGCGCAATCGCTGCGCGCGAGGCGGCCAAGCTTGTGTATGGGCCGGACAGCCCTTACACACGCGAGCCCGAGCTAGCCACGATCAAGGCGGTGACGCTCGACGATCTGAAGCAGTGGCACGACAAGACCGTCGTGCCCAACAACATGATCATCGGCGTCGAAGGCGATTTCGATTCGGCAACGATGGAAAAGGCGCTGCGCGATGCCTTTGAAACTCTGCCGCGCGGAACGGCATGGCCCAAGCCCTCGGGAGAATTTCCCGGACCGAAGCATGGCACATACGTCGTCGATAAGACTGACGTGAACCAGAGCAATGTGTATATCGTTGGCCTGGGTACAATGCGCAACAATCCCGATTATTTTGCGTTGTCCGTGATGAACGAGATCTTTTCCGGCGGATTCGGGTCGCGACTCTTTCAGGAAGTGAGAACGAAGCTGGGGCTTGCCTACTCCGTCGGGGGCGGATATGGCGCGGACTACGACCACCCGGGGATGTTTCACGTGGTAGCCGGAACCAAGAGCGAGACGACGGTGAAGGCAGCGAAAGCGATGATGGATCAGATCGAGGCGCTGAAGACCAAGCCGTTTACCGACGATGAGTTGAAGCGGGCAAAGGATGAGGTGCTGAATTCTTTCATCTTCAGATACGACACGAAAGAGAAAGTTCTTGCGGAGGCGACGAAGCTTGAATTCTACGGCTACCCGGCGGACTATCTCGAAAGGTATCATGACGCCGTCGAGCATGTGACAACGGCTGATCTTGAGCGAGTGGCGAAGAAATACATTGATACGTCGAAGCTGGCGGTGCTGGTCGTCGGCAACGAGCAGCAGTTCGGCACGCCGCTGACCGAGCTGGGCATGGGCGCGCCTCACCCTATCGACATTACGATTCCCGGAGCGCCTCAACAGAGCCAGGGCGGCGGAGAAGGAGAGCAATAAATGCGGTTCGCGATCGTGATCATGGCAGCGGGCAAGGGCACGCGGCTGAAATCAAAGCGCGCCAAGGTGTTGCATAGGATCGGCGGCAAATCGCTGCTGGAACACGTGATTCATGCGGCCACGCAGATTGTTCCGCCGGAGGATGTGTATGTCGTTGTCGGTCACCAGGCAGGTGCGGTGCAGGCTGCTGTTGCCTCGACTGGCGTGCATTTCGTCATGCAGGGGGAGCAGCGCGGTACAGGACACGCTATTCAGACGGCACGCGAGGCGGTTTCCCACTACGAGCAGATTCTCGTGCTTTCCGGTGACGTGCCGCTGCTGCAGCCGGCGATGATTGCGCGACTTCGTGACTTCCACCTCGCGGAGCGCGCGGCCATGACGATTCTCACCGCGGCGCCTGCCGATGCGAGCGGATATGGCCGCGTGATTCGCAAATCGCCAGGTTCCGCGGAGGTGGCGACGATCGTCGAAGACAAGGCGCTGACGCCGGAACAGGCATCGATCGGCGAAATCAATTCCGGCATCTATGCCTTCGCCACGGCGCCGCTCTTTCAACTCATCAACGAGTTGAGGACCGACAATCGGCACGGGGAGTACTACCTGACGGACATGGCGGACGTGCTGGCACAGGAAGGCGAGCGCGTTGTGGCCATCGAAGCTGAGGACGCGACCGAGGTTCTGGGCGCGAATACGCTGGCGGAAATGGCCGATCTCGACGCAGCTATGCGGCTGGCCACGGCGCGCAGGATGATGGCGCAGGGTGTGACCATCTATCGCCCGGAGACCACGGTCATCGACTCCGGAGTGCAGGTTGGCGCAGACACGATCATTGAGCCGTTTGTGCAGTTGCTGGGTGAAACGCTTATCGGCGAGGACTGCCACATTCGCTCGTATTCAGTAATTGAAAATTCGACGCTGGCAAACCATGTCCTGGTACAACCGGGCTGCGTCATCAATGAGTCGCACGTGCACTCAAGGGCCCAGCTCGGGCCTTACGCGCGTCTTCGTCCAGGCAGCGAGATCGGCGAAGAAGCACGCATCGGCAACTTCGTCGAAACGAAAAAAATCCGCATCGGCAAGGGATCGAAGGCCAACCACCTTAGTTATCTAGGCGACTCGGACATTGGCAGCGGCGTCAACATTGGCGCGGGCACCGTCACCTGCAACTACGATGGCGTCAATAAATTCCGCACGTTGATTAAAGATGGAGTTTTTGTCGGTAGCGACACGACTCTGGTGGCTCCAATTGTGATTGGCGAGGGTGCATACATCGGCGCAGGGTCGTGCATCACGGAAGACGTTCCGGCAGATGCTCTTGCTTTAGGACGCGCGCGCCAGACCACGAAACCCGAATGGGCCAGAGGCCGCCGCGCACGGGCCCTGGTGAAAGAATCAGAGAATGGGCGTTGAGGTAAGAGCGGTCGATCAGGCGGCGCGGTCTGCTTCCATGTTGCCCAGAATGCCCCGCAGGCGGATTCTGGCTGAAAACAGCGTCCGGCTGATCTCGGCCTGGGTTACGTTGAGCAGGCGGGCAATAGACTCCGACGAGTAACCCTCCACGTCGCGCATCAGGAAAGCCAGACGCTCGAATGGTGGCAGTTCCTGTATCGCCTCTTCGAGATCCGTGCGGCGGACATTCCTACCATCCATCGAACCGGATGCCGAGACCGGCACCGGAGTGGCAGGGATCAGCGGAAAGTGCGAACGAAGCCCCGCGATCAAAGCGCTGTCGATCAGGTCGGAATCGGGCTTTGGATCCGCTTGAAAGGCACGCACAAAGCTCTTCGTAAGTAGCTCTTCCGCCAGAAGTTCATTGCCGGTCATGTGGAAGGCAAGCGAAAATACGCGATGGCGATGACTGTCATAAATGTCGCGCTGGGCTTGCTCGATGGAGCGCTCCTCGGACTGGGCCGTGACGATTCTGACTGTATTCTCTTCGAACAATCCGCGAACGTTGATACTCAATGAGCACCTTTTCAAAAAGGGGAACAAATACTGGAGTACCTATTATCTTAAACGATTCGATCCTCTCAGAATCGTATTGAGCTGATTTCCTATTATCAGTGCTTTGATGCTATTTTTTAGAGGTTGAGGTTAACGAACAGGCGCCTCTTTGTAAATAAAAATAGGAAAACCCATTGGCTCTAGTAAAGTGGCAGACGTGTATCTGGAAACGTCACCACTGACTAAATGCATTTAATTCTGAATGTTGCGTAGACGACAAACAGGGGCAGACAAAGAATTCGATAGATCACTCCGCAGGCTGGGTTAATTAGCTAAGAAGAGCATTATGGCATCCGAACGAATTCTGGTTGTCGACGATGAGCCCTATGTACGGACGGTAATCGCTGCAATGCTGGAGAAGGCCCAATACAGGCCCGTGCTGGCCAGCAACGGGTTGGAGGCAATGGAGCGCCTGGAAACCGACCAGCCCTACGACCTCGTGCTCTCTGACATCATGATGGAAGGCATGGACGGGATGAGCCTGCTCGAGCGGCTGCGTGAAGTGCAGCCCGAGACTCCCATGGTGATGGTCACGGCCATTCACGATGTGGGGGTCGCGATCTCCGCCATCCGCAAAGGCGCGTACGACTATCTGCTGAAGCCCTTTGAAAAAGAACAATTGCTCGCCACCGTCCGCCGCGCCCTGGAACACCGCCGGCTGGCGCAGCAGAACTCCATGTACCAGTCGAACCTGGAGCAGCTGGTGGCCGCACGAACAGACATGCTGCGTCAGGCTATATCCGATCTTGAGCGATCGTATGACATCACGCTTGAGGCTTTGGGTGACGCGCTTGATTTGAAAGATGCCGAGACCGAAGGTCACTCCAAACGGGTGACTGGCTACACGGTCGCACTGGCACGGGCCATGGGGCTCTCGCCCGCAGATATTCGAACCATTGCCCGCGGCGCGTTCCTGCATGATATCGGGAAGATGGCCATTCCCGACGCGATCCTGCTCAAGCCCGGCAGACTGGATGTGGACGAGCGCTCTGTGATGCGGGACCACTGTGCGCGCGGTTATCAGATTCTGTCTAAGATTCCGTATCTGCGCGAGGCGTCTGAGATTGTCTACTGCCATCAGGAACACTTCGATGGCACCGGCTATCCGCGCGGCCTGAGGGGTGAGCAGATTCCTTTGGGCGCCAGAATCTTCGCCGTGGCAGATACGCTCGATGCGATCACCTCAGACCGTCCATATCGCAAGGCCAATAGTTTCACCGCAGCCAGGAATGAGATCCAGCGCTGCGGCGGAACGCAGTTCGACCCCCAGGTCGTGAGCGTTTACTTAAGCATGCCAGACGCGCTGTGGGTTGATCTGCGGAGAGAGATCGGTCAGCACTCGCGCTTCTCGCCCTTCTCATATGGGGGAGCGGAAGTCGAGGCTTCGCACTAAGAGGGAGGTTTTTCCATGCCGCTACTAAGCCCTGAAGCCATCGAGGAAAAGCTGAGGCATCTGCAAGGATGGAAGCTTGCCGGGAACGAGATTGTCCGCGAATTCAGTTTTGCCGACTTTGTCCAGGCTCTGGAGTTTGTAAACGAGGTAGGCAAAAAGGCGGAGGCCGCCAATCATCATCCGGATATTGATATTCGCTACAACAAAGTGACACTGGCGCTCATTTCGCACGATTCCGGTGGCCTAACGGAACGCGATTTCCGCATGGCCGAAGCGGTGAATGGAATTTCTACAAAAAACTGAAGTCTGGATTCAATAAATGGCATCGTTGTCAACCGAAGGTGCCTTGGAGCGCGGTTCCTCCGGCTGATTCCGTATCTCTGTTAGGCTTCTGCGATTCCATACGGCGACGGCAATTCCCCCAAGCAAGGCAGAGCCCATCACCAGCAGACCGGTTCGAAGACGGCTGTTGCGTGGCTCCTTTTGATCATTTTCTTTTTTAGAATCAATAGGTTCTAATGCGTCTGACATATCGATTGTCTCGGCCTCGCTGCTTGCCGTCGATGTTTCGCGCCTTTTCGAGTCAGAATAACGCAACTTTTCGTTCAGTCGGTGTTTTTTGTTACTAGAGTGTGCTTGTGAAAGCTGCCCGATTCGCGTACACTACATGAAATTGAAGAAAAAGTACGCGATCTCATAGATTTCTCTGACAGATTGAAACTAAGCAGCTGAGAAAAGCATCTATGTAAGTGTACAGATTCCTTGCAAGTGATCGAGCCGGGGCTCTCACGGCAAGACGAAAGTTTATAAGTTGCGTCACTGGCCTCCCGGCACGGACAATTTACCGTTCGTGCCGTCTTTTTTTGAATTTTTCAGGCCAATCCACCGCTTAGATCCTCCATCTCAAATCATCTCTAGCCGACTTGCCTCTTCAGAGTACCGGGTTGCGCTAATCTAGTGTGCAGGAAGCCTCTTGTCTGCAGGAGCTGTGCATGAATCGAATTTTTCTCGGGATCGCCCTCGGTGTGGCCACCGTTGCCAGCTACGCCCAGTGGTCGAACCCAGCCGATGACATTCCCGCCTATCATCCCGCGCCGCCGGCGAAGACAGAAAAGCTGCCGCCGCTCCTTTCCGGCGATCAACTTCAGGGTGACTACTTCCGTTACCCCTGGCAGAAGACGGTGTATGAAGAAGCGGCGCAGGTGCCCAGGGTGCTCTATCAGCTTCCCTGCTACTGCCATTGCGACAAGGCTTTGGGCCACACCAGCCTGCATAGCTGTTTTGAAGGCACGCACGGCGCCGTCTGCTCCACCTGCGCGAAGGAAGGCGCTTATGCCTACAAGATGACCAAGCTTGGCAAAACGCCGAAGGAGATTCGCGAAGGCATCGAGCGCAAGGATTACGAAACGATCGATCTGGACCAGCTTGGCGGCATGTAGGACGCTGACGCCTACGTTGTCTCTCCTGATTGCGCTAGAGTAGTCGCACACGATCCCATTCGGCAGAGGTGTGCGATGCGAAACCTCTTCGTCTATATTTCCTGTATTTTGATTGCGCCAATCCTGGCTTTGGGGCAGAGTTCGCCCCTGGCGATCACCGGCACACTGGTTACACCGCAGGAAATCGTGCCCAACGGCACAGTTCTCATCCAGAACGGAAAGATTCTTGCCGCGGGAGCGCAGGTTCAGCTTCCACAAGGGGCAAGCATTGTTCATACAGACGGCATCATTGCGCCGGGGATGATTGATTTGCACAATCACCTGACCTGGAGTGTCTTTCCCCGCTGGAAGCCCATCGAAGAGTTTGGCAATCGCTACGACTGGGAGCAGAAACCCGTGTACAACGTGCTGATGGATGTGCCGCACACGGCGCTTGTAAGCGAGGGCCTGGAATGCGAGATGGAGCGCTATGCCGAAGTCAAGGCGATCAGCGAAGGCGAAACATCCGTCGTCGGCGGCATGTACGCGTCATGCGATCAGGGACTGGCGCGCAACCTTGACTATGATGCCGAGCTTGGCAGCGGGCTGGGGGAAATCATCTACAACGTTTTCCCTCTTACGATGAGCGAATCCGATGTGGCGCAGGCTGTTACCGCGCTCAATGCCAGGCCGCGCGGTTCTCTGCTCATTCATATTGCCGAGGGATCACCGCACGACGCATCGGCGGCTCGCGAATTTTCTGAATTAGAAGGACGCGGACTACTGAAGCCTGGCGTTTCTATCATTCACGGCGTAGCCCTCACGCCGCAGAATTTCGCGACCATGGCCAAGGCAGGCGTCGGCCTCATCTGGTCGCCGCGCAGCAATATCGAGCTTTATGGCGACACCACCAATGTTGGCGCAGCCAAAGCAGCGCAGGTGCACATGGCGCTCGCTCCGGACTGGAGTCCGACTGGCAGTGATGGCCTTCTGGGTGAACTGAACTACGCTTCAGTATGGAACCAGACCCAGCCGAGCGTGCCCTTTACAGAACGCGACCTGGTGATGATGGTTACCAGCAACGCCGCCTCGCTGGTGGGGCTGCAGGATTACGTTGGGAGCCTCGAGCCGGGCCACGCCGCTGATCTGATCGTAGTTCGCAATACGGGCAAAGCGCGCGCCAAGGATGCTTACTGGAGCCTTACACATGCCTCGCCGGAAGACGTCGAGTTGGTCATGATTGGCGGCGTGGCAACCTATGGCGACCCGCAACTCATGCGCCAGGTCTCGAACTCTCCGGCTGAGACGCTGAGAGTGTGCGGCGTTGAAAAGAACATCTCCTTCACCAGTGAAAAGCAGCAGCCGGGCAGCTTCGCGGAAACCGAATCGAAGCTCGAAGATGCGCTGCGTGAATCGGGAAGAAGGCTGGCACCGCTTGCCGAGTGCGGGCATTAGGCGAGATGGGCAAAGAAACAAGATTGTCATTCTGAGCGAAGCGAAGAACGACTCTGCTTTCATCGGGAAGTTAAATACAACTAACCGTGGAGTGATGGCAGACACTGCTCTGCTACACTCGCGCCATGGGTCGTGGTTTTTTTCTCACGTTTGAAGGGCTGGATGGTTCCGGCAAGACCACACAGATAAGCAAGCTGACTGCATGGCTCGAAGCGAATGAGCGGCAGGTCACTGTCACGCGACAACCGGGCGGCACTGTGATCGGCAACCGCATTCGTCAATTGCTGCTCGATTCGCGTACAGAAAATCTCGCCGCGCGGGCGGAACTTGGACTGATGTTTTCCGACCGCGCCCAGGCTATCTCTGAAGTCATTTCACCTGCGCTTGAAGCCGGCCATGTGGTTCTCTGCGACCGCTATACCGATTCGACAGAAGCCTATCAGGGCGGAGGGCGGCAGCTTGGAAGCGAAGTTGTTCTGAAGCTGCACGAAGTGATGTGCGGAGGATTGCAACCTCACCTCACCATCTTGCTGCTGCCTGACTTTGATGCCTCATTGGCACGCGCGCGCCGCCGCAACAAGCACATGAAGAAAAGCGGCACCGACGAGAGCCGTTTCGAGCGCGAAGATGAGGCCTTTTACCGCCGCGTCTACGACAAATATCGCGAGATCGCAGCGCGCGACAAGTTGCGTGTGGTCACAATGGAAGGCGATGCGCGTATTGAGGAAATTCATCAGCGCATCGTAAGAGTGGTAGAGGAGCACTTAGCGCGCTGATTTCACCGTGGCTACTGCACCACAAGTCGACAACCGGTGGCCAGTTGAAGAGCGAGGCGGCTACCGTTTTCCGCCTGGGCTGAAGCGAAACCTGCCACTTTATTTATTCCGCCGCTTTTTCCGGCCTGGCGATCCCATTCGCCTCTTCGAGTATCTGGCGGCCAACTTCGACCGCGTATCGAGCTACCGCATCGGCCCGAGCCAGATCGTCTTGATGAACGATCCGGAACTGATCCGCGAAGTTCTGATTGTTCAACCCCAGAACTTCATCAAGGAACGCACGCAGCGCCGCATGAAGATTCTGCTCGGCGAAGGATTGATCACCAGCGATGGCGAAGTCCACAAACGACAGCGCCGCATTGCGGCTCCCGCGTTTCATCGGCAACGTATTCAGGCGTATGCGACGGTCATGGTCGAGCGAGCGGCTGCGATGCGCGAGTCATGGCGGGCGGGAGTGGAGATCGATGCTTCAGCAGAGATGATGCGGCTCGCGCTGCAGATCGTCGCTCGGACGTTGTTCGACTCGGATGTGACGCGGGACGTGCAGCTGATTAACGACGAAGTGAACGCCATCATGCGGCTATATAACTTCCTGGTTGCTCTACCGCAACTCGAGTCCTGGCTGCATCTGCCGATTCCGGGAGTGATGCGGTTCAAGCGCGCCCGCAAGCGGCTGGATAAAGTTGTCTACCGCATGATCGACGACCGCCGCAGATTGGGCGTAGATGGCGGCGACCTGCTGTCGATGCTTCTCGCAGCGCGCGATGACGAAGCTGACCACTCCGGCATGACCGATGAACAGCTCCGCGATGAGGTGCTGACCATCTTCCTTGCCGGATACGAAACCGTGGCCAACGCGCTGGCATGGACGTGGCTGTTGCTCGGACAAAATCCGGATGCGGAAGCGAAGCTCCATGCGGAGATCGATTCCGTGCTCGGCGGCCGCCTGCCCACGCTCGACGATCTTCCGCAGCTTCGCTATGCCGAAATGGTGATCGCTGAATCGATGCGCCTCTATCCTCCGGCATGGGCGATGGGCCGGCAGGCAACATGCGATATTGAGATCGGACCATACAAGCTGCCTGCCGGCACTTATGTCTTCTTCAGTCAGTACATCATCCAGCGCAATGCAGATTTCTTCCCCGATCCGCTGCGCTTCGATCCCGAGCGCTTCACTCCGGAGCGCAAGGCGGGGCGTCCGCGCTTTGCTTACTTCCCTTTCGGAGGCGGCAGCCGTCAGTGCATCGGCGAGTCGTTCGCGTGGATGGAAGCGATTCTCACCCTAGTGACACTTGCTCAACGCTGGCGGTTGAGGCTCGTTCCCGACCAGCGCATCGATGTCCAGCCGAAGATCACGCTGCGGCCGAAGTACTCCATTCGCATGGTGCCGGAACAGCGGTGGTAGCATCCGTAGTGATCTTGAACCGGCCTATTTAGGTCAGCGCGCAGAAGAGGACACCATAGACAGTAAGGAGGATGCGGTGAATGATGACATCCTGAAAGATATACAACACAGGCTTGCAAAGTCATGCATTGGACCGAATACCGTCCGGGGCTATAAAAAGGAGACTTTGGAGGCATTCGATATTTTTTGCGCAAAATTGAGCCGAAGGCGTTGAAGAATTGCACAGCATCAGAATTTAAGATCCAGCATCGCCACCTTGTCTCTCGACTGCAAAAGCACTTGAAAGGGAAAAGCCTTGAGTGCAACTACGGCTTGTGCGCTAAAGCGATCAATCTGTTTCTGCGGGATGTAGTGACTAACCATTACCTTCGCACTCATTACAAGCTAAACTCCTTAGATAAAGTTCTCCACATTCCGCTCGATAGCATAGTCGCCAAAAGACTTCGTGAGCTGGATCGTTCTCTTCCCCCATGGGATGGCTTAAAACACCTGAGTGAAGGACAATACAACCAATATCAGGAAAGAGCATATAAGGAAGCCACTCACCGCAATATGCGCCGCATTCATCTGGATGACTCCTTTTTCGGGAATGCGTAAGGACAGCTGGCCAATTACCTTGCGGTTTAAACAGGCCCTTTGATTCACACTAGCTTGCCTCGATCCAATTGACTCGCTACTCTCAAATCGTGGGCTTTCAGGATTTCCTCGGCAATGAAACAACGGTGCGCCGTCTTCGCGAGAGCATTGCGCAGGGTAGGCTACCGCACGCGCTCATCCTCG
Organism: Terriglobales bacterium; assembly: GCA_963823845.1. Classification (GTDB taxonomy): domain Bacteria; phylum Acidobacteriota; class Terriglobia; order Terriglobales; family Acidobacteriaceae; genus Alloacidobacterium. Next base: position 573,204 of record CAWGND010000013.1, on the reverse strand, counting down.
CCGGCCCGCGCGGCTCGGGCAAATACACGCTGGCGTTGATGCTCGCGCAGGCAGTGAATTGCCTGAGCCCCACAGAATCGGACGGCCTGCCTGATTTTTGCGGTGTCTGCCGCAACTGCACCCGCATTGCCCAGGCGCTCCCGCTTGAAGCGCGCGTGGACGAAGCCATTGCAGCGCGTGAGGATTTGCGCGAAGTGGACAAAAAGGACACGCGCATTCTCATCCAGACGCATCCCGATGTGCTCGTCATCCCGCCTGATCCTCCGCAGCTACTCATCAAGCTCGGACAGGTGCGGACCGTCATCCGTGAAATCTACCGCATGCCCGCAGATGCGAAGCGCGCCATCTACATCTTCACCAACGCTGCATTTATGAAGGAAGCGGCAAACTCACTGCTGAAAATTCTGGAGGAGCCCCCGGCGCATGCGAGCATTTTTCTGCTGGCGGAAAATACCGGCGAACTGTTGCCCACGATCCGCTCACGCGCCGGCATCGCGCGGCTGGGTGCGTTGCCGCTCGAACAGCTGGAAGAACTGCTCGCGCAGCGGCGAACAGATTTGCGTCCGGCCCAACGCTCGCTGATTGCGCGGCTGGCGCAGGGTGCGATGGGCGCGGCGCTCGGCTTCGATCTCGACCAATTTCTCGCGCACCGGCAGGATGCCCTTGTCCTGTTGCGTCACGCCACCCGCGAAACCGACCACTCCGCGCTCTTCCGCATGACGGAAACCTATCGCGCGGGTGCGGAAGGCCAGGAGAAGACACAGGGAATGTTGCGTGCAATGATCAGCCTGCTGGAGGACCTGCTGCTCATCCAAAGTGGGCAGGCAGCGCTGATCCGGAATATCGACCTGCACGCGGAACTCAGCACGATGGCTGCTTCAATCACTTTTGATTGGATCGAAAATACGGCCCGGAGCATCCAGCAGGTGCAATCTGGCATGAGGCGCAATCTTCTGCGCTCGCTTGCCTTAGATGCTTTTGCCGCAGAGATTGGCGTCCGCTAAGTCCAGTTAGCACACCGCTAATATCCGGAATAACTCGGGTAAACGATTCCCCTCGGATTTTGAGTTCAACATATGATGAAAAAGGGACAAACACAGACAAAAGCTATTTCTTAATCGCGCCTTCTGGGCTACCATACGGTTAACACATCAAGAACGGATTGTGGCGATCGAAACAGTGAGCCCGCTCCCGCTGCGCTCTCAGGCCGAGTCATCTCAAGAGCACGGAGAAGCATCTATGTTGTCAGTATTGCCGTACAAAAAGCAAAAATATGGCGAACCTATCTTCAATTTCTCTGCCCGGTCCGCGTGAAGCAAAATCGGGCAATTCTGCCAGAGACTCCGGGAATCAGGCTTCCGAGGAGTTATCTTCCAATTTACCAACGACTGTCACTTCAGCCGGCCCGCGCAAACTGATTCGCCCCACTCTGCCTGCGCGTGCTCTAGGCAGCAAAAATTTCTTCCGGCGAAACGATTTCACCGCTCTTGCGCACCATGAAGCGATGGCTACCGAACACAATGGACACGAGAGCACCCACGCCGAGGCCTTCTATTTTCAGAAGCAGGCGCAGACGCAGACGCAGATGGTCTTCATCCTCGAAGATGGCGAACGCATCGAAGGGTACATCGAGTGGTACGACCGCAATGCCATCAAGGTGAAAAACCACAGCAGGACGCTAATCTACAAATCAAGCATCAAGTATCTGTATAAAGCGAATGAAAATCAGATGCATATCTGAAGAGAATGCGTCTGTATCCACGACTTACTCTTTTCGCGCCGCTTTTAAGAGACGGTCACGTATAGCCACGCCGATCCCTGCGGCTGTAGGTAGCGGGCACACGATCACGGTCGCTCCTTCTTTATCGAGGGAACGCAGTCCCGCGAAGAGCCGCTGCGCCAGTTCTTCCGCATCGCTCCATTTTCCCCAGTAATAGATGATCGCGCGGCTTCCGTTCGCTGCGCTCTCAAATGCATCCGGCAGCATCAAGCCCGGCACAGCTCCATTCTGTTGCGCTTGCTCCAGTGCGCGGCCAAAGGCGGCAATCTGCGCTTCTCCGTGGCCGTCAATAAGAATGAGCTTCGCCCTTGGTGCGTAGTGCCGCAATCCAACTCCCGGCGACGGGAGGGATGCGGGCTCACCGGCGTTCTTCGCGGCTACTTCGCGGAACATAACCACCTCTACTCCCACGGCGCGAATCTCTTCAAGTGAGATAACGCCAGGCCGGTAGATAATGCAAGGATCTTCGCAAACATCGATCACGGTCGATTCCAGTCCATGGATCGTCTCACCGGAGTCGAGAATCGCATCGATGCGTCCGTCGAGATCTTCCGCAACATGCTCCGCCGTCGTAGGGCTGGTGCGTCCAAAGCGGTTGGCGCTGGGCGCGGCAATCGGTACACCCGCTTCGCGAATTAGCGCTTGCGCCACTGGATGTTGCGGCATGCGCACGCCCACACGCGGACGACCAGCGGTCACTGCATCGGGGACAGAATCACCCTTTGGCAGCAGCAGAGTTAACGGCCCCGGCCAGAAGGCGGCGATCAGCTTCGCAGCGCTTTGCGGAGCGCTTGCTACCACCTGCCGCAACATTTCCGTGTCCGAAATATGGACAATCAGCGGATCCCATGACGGCCGCTGCTTCGCGGCAAAGACTTTCGCAATTGCCAATACGTCGAGCGCGTTCGCTCCCAGGCCATAGACCGTTTCCGTAGGAAGCGCGACCGTGCCGCCGGCGCGCAGAATCTCCGCCGCCCGCTTCAAGGATGCACGAGAAGCCTCCGACGCAAGATCATGCGGATCGACAGTGAGTCGCAATGTTTGCATGCTTTTATTTTAGGGCTCTGGGAGCAGGTCACAGGCTCGGACACAAACCCTCGACTCGCACCTGTGCCCTATACTGTTGCCATGAGCGCCGACGAGATCGAAGTGAAATTCCGCGTCGCCGATGGCCCCGGACTGGAGCGCAAGCTTATCGCCCTTGCCTTTCACCGGGTCACGCCGCGCACTTTCGAGAAAAACGTCCTCTTCGACACAGCGGACCGGCGCCTGCGCTCGAAACAGTCGATTCTCCGCATCCGCCAGTACGGAGAGCGCTGGGTGATCACCCACAAGCGCCTTCCCGACGACAACGATCCGGCGGCGCGCCACAAGCACCGCATCGAAACCGAAACCGAGGTCGCCGATGGCGATACGATGTCGATCATCTTCAGCCAGCTCGGTTACAGTCCGTCCTTCACCTACGAGAAGTGGCGGACAGAATATGCTGATGCAAGCGGCCATTGCGTGATCGATGAGACGCCGATTGGCCTCTTCGCCGAACTTGAGGGTCCGGCTGAGTGGATCGACTCGACCAGCCAGCGTCTGGGCCTCGATCCCGCCGAGTTGATCACGCTCAGCTATGGGCGGCTTTTTGATGACTGGCGCGCCGCAACCGGCAGCTCGGCCACCGACCTTACGTTTGCGGCGATTCCGCAGCCGGCATAGGCAAGAACGTTTCGGATACCCCCGACTGACTACCATCTAAGCCTTTCCGGATTTCTGCCGATAAGCCTCTCAAAACAGCGGAACCCCCGCTTCCAGCCGAGAGGTACTCATGAATATTGCAAAATTTCGTCAATCTGCCTTCGCCGCCGGGTTCCAACACACAGTTCTACTCCTGCTGGTTGCCGTGGCATGCCTGCTGCTTCCTTTGCCTGCGCGCGCCGACGACAGGCGCGTGGAAAAGCGTGTTCCTCCCATCTATCCCGAGATTGCCAAGCGGATGCACATCTCGGGCATCGTGCACGTCGAAGCCACGGTCGCTCCGGATGGCAGCGTGACAGCAGCCAAGCCACGACCGGAAACAAGATGCTCAGCCTTGCCGCGGAAGACGCCGTGAAGCGCTGGAAGTTCATCCCCGGCAACAGCCAGTCCATGGTTAGCATCGATATCAACTTCGAAGAAGCGAACTAAAATTTAACCGTTCAAACCCCCAAGGAAAATGCAGCCATGTCATTCACGCAGTCGCGTCTGACCAACAAACTACGTTTGAGCACCGGAGTGCTAGTGTTGAGCATTCTGCTCGGCTCGCTTGCTGCATATCTTAAGATGTGCCAGGCCAGCCAGCTTTCTGAGAGTGTCGCTGCGGACCAGATTCCGGCGCTCTCGGCCGTGCGCGACCTGCGCATTGCCATGGCTGACTCCTCAAACGCGCTCAAATCCTACATGCTCTTTGGTGTGGACCCGAGCATGGCAACCCGTTACCGCGACATGCTGGAGAAGAGCAAATCTGAATCCAATCGGGCAATCTTGCAGATACAGGGTCGGCGCGAGGTGATCGACGGCATGGCGGGCGAGGCGCAGGTGGACGCGATGCTCAATGAGTACCGCGCATTCGCCGAGGACCAGCGAGCGCGTGGAAGCCATGGCCATCGGCCAGGGCAGCGACGCCACCAGCAAGGCCTATGACCTGCTGCAAGGCGAAGTTGCCGATCATGAAAATGCCTGCCGCAAGGCAGCCTCGGCAGTGGTCGATGCGGTGATGCAGGGGGCAAATTCCAGCCTGCGCGAGACGGTGCACTCGATGCATCTTCAGGCCGTCTACCTCTGGGTTGCGTTTCTGTTCGGGGGTGTCATCGGCTCGGTCCTCGCTGAACTCTCTATCCGCCGCGTGGTGCGCTCGGTTGTGCTGGTGGCCAATCGCGCGCAGCAGATTGCCGAAGGCGACCTGACCGGCGAGGCGTTGCACATCGATTCGCACGATGAAGTCGGGAGCCTTGCCACCTCCATCAACCGGATGCAGGACAACCTGCGCGAGATGATCCGCACTATGATGGAAATTTCCAATATGGTGAACGGTGATTCGGCGAAACTGGCGAACTCGGCGGCTGAAAGCTTCCGCCGGACTAAAGAGCAGAGCCTGCAGACGCAGCAGGCGGCAACAGCGATGCAGGAGATGTCGATCAGCATTGCCGAAGTCTCCAGGCACGCGCAGAACGCGGCCGAGAACGCCAAGGAGGCCTCAAAGACGGCGAGACATGGCGGCTCGACGGTCGAGCAGATGCTCATCAGCATGCAGTCGATTGCCGACTCGGTCCGCAACACGGCCGCCACCGTGCAACGCCTCGGCAAGGAGTCCGAGCAGATCATCCGCATCGTTAACGTGATTGAAGAGATTGCGCAGAAGACCAACTTGCTCGCGCTGAACGCCGCCATTGAAGCGGCGCGCGCCGGCGAACAGGGACGCGGTTTCGCTGTTGTCGCGGGCGAGGTGCGCCGTCTGGCGGAAAGCACACGCAACGCGACCAGCGAGATCGGGCAAATGATTCGAAGGCATCCAAGCGCACACGCGCTCCGCCGTCGACGCGATGGAAAGCGGCACGGCAACCGTCAACGAAGGTGTCGAAACCACGACCCGCGCCGGTGAAGCGCTGCAGCGCATCATTCACATGGCCGATCAGGTGGATAGCATGATCGCGCAGATCGCCGCCGCCGCGATGCAACAGTCTGAAGCCGCGCGTCAGTCGAGCGCCAACGTCGACATCATCAACCGCCTCGGCGAAGAAAACGCCGCGGCCATCCCGGAAAGCAATGCGATCGTTAACTCCGTGCAGACGGGCGCTAGACGCCTGCAGGAACACATTGCCAACTTCCGGCTGGAAGAAAGCCGCGCATCTGCCCGCAAAAGCTATGCATCGCCGGGGCTCTCGATTCAGTCCGCGCCTGCATACGGCGACTGATCCACAATTTTCAGGTGCAGTGATTTAAGGGTAGAGCGAACAGCGCTACCCCTCTTTTTTTGATGCGGTTGTGATCAGCCATTACTTGGAGAATGTGACATTTACCGGCACGATTACGTTTGGATTGGCCGGTGCTTTTGGATCAATCGCGAAATCAAACACTGTCGATGGAAAAAGATTCTGACCTTTCGGCATGGAACAAGTGCATACTCCCCGGCTCGAGTGCTTCGCTCGGAGTAATTTTCTGCCAATCAGTATTCCCCAATGCCTCTCTGTGGATCTGGATTGCCTGGCTCTGGCGCGCTGCGTTGCCCGTAAGCTGTGTGAATGCAATCGTACTAATCACACGCTTATCCTTCTTCGGTTCGAGCTTCACGATCAGTAGCTGCGTCTGCGTCGAAGAAGATGCAGCCGGATCAGCAGCGTCCGCAGCATCTTCATTGAACGATCCATATCCGCGGATATAAATGACGACATTGGGATTGTGCAGGCGCACGTTCGCCGCGGCACCCTGAACCTCAATTGTCTGTTTGGATTTATAGACAAACGGCGCAAGGTTGGTTTTCAACATATTGGAGCCAGCATGTCGATCGATGTTCGTAGGCAGATACTTCATCTGAACAAGCTGCCGCATGCCTTCAAAAACATCCGTGGCCCATACATGGCCGGTCGCCGGCAGAACCAGCCCTTCACCGATCGGAATTCCAGGAACTGCACTTTCTCGAGCAGAAGATGCCGCATCCGATGACTCATTTGAAATTGCGCTTTGAGTAATTGGTTGCGACTGATGGCTGAGACGCGGACGATTGGCATCGTCCTGCTGAGCTTGCAAACAAAATGCAGGAGCTGCAGTAAAAATAACCAAACAGCACTTCGTTACAAGAGGACCAGAAAATCGCGGACGTTCCGCGAGCAAAGAAATCATGACTTACTCAGGCCCTTAGGATTGAAAGTGTTTTGACAACACAATACACGACCGCTTTGGCTGTGTCGTTCTAATTCTGTGCTTGAATCTTTGTATGCAAGTTGACTTTCGAGCGGCAATACAAGCATTCATTTGCAACGAAGCAAAACCCGTAGAAAAATACGGACACCAGCCGCGCTTATATGCGCTGACCCGGCAGATTGCCTGGGACCTCAATTACGACGATGACGTAGTGTATGCCGCCGCGTGGCTGCACGATCTCGGCGTCTTCGTTGGACACCGCCCCGACGATCCGGCAGAGCTGACAAAGTGGGACCACGTTCGCTACGCCTGCGAGCGCGCTCCGCAGATTCTGCAGGACGCCGGCTTCCCTGCCGAAAAAACTCCCGCGGTGCTGGCCGCAATCCGCGAGCATCAGCCCCAAGACAATCCGACGAGCATCGAAGCGACGATTCTGCGCGACGCCGACATCCTGGAACAACTAGGCGCGATCGGCGCCCTGCGCACGGTCGCCAAGGTTGGCCGCGATACCCGCTATGCGACGTTTAGCGACGCGGTAAAAACCTTGCAGAAGAATCTGGAAACGCTGCCGGGCAAGATTCGTCTGGGAAGCACAAAGTGCATGGCGGAACCCAGAATCGCCGCGCTCAGGAGTTTTCTGAATGCGGTCGCATCGGAATCCGCAGGCGCTCTGTTTTAACTGAAACTAAGCCTCGTTCGCTCCGTGGCACTTCTTGTACTTCTTGCCGGAGCCGCATGGGCAGGGATCGTTGCGTCCTACCTTGTCGCCGGTCCTGCGCTGTGCTGGAGCCTCGGCGCCACCGCTGCCTGCCATGCGCGCCTGCTCAAGCTCGCGCTTCTTCTTGCGCTGGAACTCGCGCTCGATCTCGTCGATCGTCGTGGATGGCTGGCGTGTAGGAATCGGCACCGCCGGACGCTCTTCCGCCGAAGGAGGCGGATGATGACCGTTGCCATCCGCCGACGCAACCGGAGGAGCAAGAGGAATCGCAGGCCGCGGACGCGACGGAATCGACAATGGCTGCCCATCGGGACCGACGATCTGCATGAGGAAGAGGAAGCGCACCGTGTCTTCCTGGAAGCGCTCCATCATGCCCTCAAACATGTCGAAGGATTCTTTCTTGTAAGCCACCAGCGGGTCCTGCTGGCCGTAGCCGCGCAGTCCGATGCCCTCCTTCAGGTGGTCCATGTTGAGCAGGTGGTCTTTCCACAGCCCATCGAGCACGCTGAGCATGATCATGCGCTCGTGGAAGCGCATCGCCTTCTCGCTGACGACCTGCTCCTTGGCCTCGTAGCGCTCCTTCAGCCGCTCGAAGAGCGTTTCGCCGAGCTCGTGGCGTGTCATCTCGCTGACGTTGATGCCCTCGGCATCGACATCGAGACCGAATTGCGAGACAAGCTTGCCCTTGAGGGTGTTCAAATCCCACTGATCAGGATGCAGCTTCTCTGGCGCAGCTTCATCCAGAAATCCGCTCAGAATGTTCGCGACATAGTCCTCGACGATCAGCTCTTTCTGGTCGAGTCCCTCAAGCAGCTGGCGCCGCAGTCCATAGACGGCCTCGCGCTGCTTGTTCATTACGTCATCGTATTCAAGCAGGTGTTTGCGGGCTTCGAAGTTCTGCGATTCGACGGCTTTCTGCGCGGCTTCGATGCGCTTCGAGATCATGCGCGATTCGATCGGCACTCCCTCTTCCATGCCAAGACGCTGCAGCAGCGTGCCCACCCACTCCTTAGCGAAGATCCGCATCAGATCGTCTTCAAGCGATAGATAGAAGCGCGAAGCGCCCGGGTCACCCTGGCGTCCGGCGCGTCCGCGAAGCTGGTTGTCGATACGCCGCGATTCATGCCGTTCGGTGCCAATGATATGCAGGCCGCCCGCCGCGACAACCGCGTTATGGTCCCCAGCCGCATCGCTTGCATAGGTGCTATAGGTGCGGTCCCAGACTTCCTGCGTCGTCTCGAACTCCTGCCCCTGGTAGTAGAAGCGCGTCATGCCTGGCGCAGCCATCGGATTCAGCGCACCCTCGGCCACGCTGATTGCTCGCGCCGCGCCCTTCTTGACCAGGTCCTGTTTCGCAACGAACTCAGCGTTGCCACCGAGAAGAATGTCCGTGCCACGGCCTGCCATGTTCGTGGCGATGGTGACCATGCCCAAGCGACCGGCCTGCGCGACGATCTCAGCTTCACGCTCGTGGAACTTCGCGTTCAGCACGACGTGCTTCACGCCCTTGCGCTGCAGAATCTGCGAGAGCAGTTCCGACTTCTCAATCGACGTAGTGCCGACGAGCGCTGGCTGCCCAGCCTCATGCAGCTTGGCAATCTCGTCAGCTACGGCAAAGTACTTTTCCTTGGCCGTGCGGAAAACTACGTCCGGATTCTCAAGGCGCAGCATCGGCTTGTTCGTCGGAATCACGACTATCTCAAGCTTGTAAATCTTGTCGAACTCAGCGGCTTCCGTCTCGGCGGTTCCGGTCATACCGGCCAGCTTTTTGTAGAGGCGGAAATAATTCTGGAACGTGATCGTCGCCAGCGTCTGATCTTCGCGCCGGATGTTCACGGCCTCCTTGGCTTCCACGGCCTGGTGCAGACCATCGGACCAGCGGCGCCCCGGCATCAGGCGGCCCGTGAACTCGTCGACAATGATGACCTCGCCATCTTTCACCACGTACTGCACGTCGCGCTTGTACAGTGTGTGCGCCTTGATGGCAACTTCAACGTGGTGCTTCAGGTCCCAGTTTTCCGGATCGGCGATGTTGCCGATGCCAAGCAGCTTCTCGATCTTCTCCCAGCCCTCATCGGTCACGCTGATGGTCTTGTGCTTTTCATCGACCACATAATCGCCGGTGAGAATCTTCTCTTCGCCCTTCTCGATTTCCTCGCCCAGTTCGAGCCCCGGAATGATGCGGTTCACGCGCGCATACTTGTCTGTGGTCTGGTCCGTCGGGCCGGAGATGATGAGCGGCGTACGCGCCTCATCGATCAGGATCGAATCCACTTCGTCGACAATGGCAAAGTAGTGGCCCCGCTGCACGCAGTCGGCTAGCTCGAACTTCATGTTGTCGCGCAGATAGTCGAAGCCGAATTCGTTATTTGTGCCGTAGGTGATATCGGCGGCATAGGCCGCGCGGCGCTGGGCGTCATCAAGATCGTGCACGATCACGCCAACGGTCAGGCCGAGAAACTCGTAAATCTTGCCCATCCACTCGGCGTCGCGCTTGGCGAGGTAATCGTTCACCGTAACGACGTGCACGCCGTGCCCGGCGAGTGCATTCAGATAGCAAGGCAAGGTCGCAACGAGCGTCTTGCCTTCGCCCGTTTTCATTTCCGAAATTTTGCCCTGGTGCAGCACCATGCCGCCGATGAGCTGCACGTCGAAGTGACGCATGTTCACAGCGCGGCGGCCCGCCTCACGGACAACTGCAAACGCCTCGGGCAGAATCTCTTCGAGAACCTGCTTCTCCGCAGCCTTGCGCTCCTCCGCATCGCTGATGCCTTCTACAGCAGCGGCAATGCGCGCCTTGAACTCCTGCGTCTTCGCGCGAAGCTCATCGTCAGACAGCCGCTGCACATCCGGCTCCAGGGCATTCATTGTCTGGACGCCGGGCATCAATCGCTTCACCGCACGTTCGTTGCTGGTCCCAAAAACTTTAGTAAGAGCAGTACCGATCAAAACAAAATTTCCTCAAGATATAGTGTAAATGGTTTGGGGATTGGGCGCTCGATTGAGCAACGCAACATCCCTGACAATCTCGCGCATGCCGAAATCATCTGGAGTTCGAATCGACCTATGGAAAAAACGGCTTGGCCATGTTCCAGATTCGATATGGAAATTAGACGATACGGAAACATTAATACTGGCCGACAACGGACTGTCCGAGATATCAGGAGAAGTTAGCAGGTTGAAAAAACTGCGCACGCTCGACCTCGGACACAATCAACTGAGACAGGTCCCAGATTCTCTGGGCGAACTCGACGGCCTCACGAATTTTCTATACCTTCACGACAATCGGCTGACGGCGCTGCCAGCCTCCCTTGGACGCCTGAAAAAGCTGCGTTACCTGAATATCAGTGAGAATGCTTTTTCAGAATTTCCGGAATGCATTTGCAGTCTCGAGAGCCTGGTCGAGCTTCGCGCAACTGACAATCATTTACCAGCCCTTCCGGATTCAATCGCCCAATTAACCAGTTTGCGGGAGCTGCATCTCAGGAACAATCGGTTGACATCGTTGCCTGAATCGATTGGAGCGTTGCTGGAACTTCGACAACTCGACCTCAGAGGTAATCCATTAGCCCACTTGCCCCCGGTCATTGCGACGCTTCCAAAGCTGGAAAAGCTCGATTTGCGTTGGGTAAACAGCCTTGAAATGCCCCTTTGGATCGACACTCTGGAAGAACGCGGCTGCCTTGTATATTTCTGAATAAATTCTCTATTGCGGTTTTCCTCCTCTGCCTGCCGTGGATTGCGAAAACGGCCGCGCCTCTTGCCCAGTGGCCCAGGATTTATTCGGAGCAGAACTCATCACAAAATGAAGCTCGCCTCCGGCCATAATCTCTTCATGGCGAAGATAGCTTCGATTGAGTGGCTTGCCGTTCAGCGTGACGCTGCCTACATAGCGGTTTGCGCCTGAAAGATTGTCCGCCACAACGCGGAAATGCCTGCCGTTCGGCAGGTTGAGCGTGGCTTCTTCGACAAAAGGCCTGCCGATGACATACTCATTCGTTCCGGGAGCGACCGGGTAGAAGCCGAAAGCCGTAAACAGCAGCCACGCTGACATCTGTCCCAGATCGTCGTTCCCGACCAGCCCATCGGGCGCCGGACGGTACTGCGAATCGACAATCTGCTTCAGCCGCTCCTGCGTGCGCCACGGCTGTCCGGCATAGTCATACAAATAGGCGAGATGGTGACTCGGCTCGTTGCCGTGAATGTATTGCCCGATCATCCCGGCAATGTCTTCGACATCCGCATATTGTTTGGGATCGACCTTCGCGTCGAACATCGCATCGAGTTTGTCGACCAGCTTCTGATCGCCGCCGAGAAGCTGAATCAGCCCCGCTTCATCCTGCGGCTGATACCACGAATATTGCCACGAGTTTCCTTCGGTAAAGCCGCTCTGTGCGCCGGCTTTCGCCGGATCAAAGGGCTCGCGGAAGCTCCCGTCTGCGTTCTTCGGCCTTACAAAACCACTCTTTGTGTCGAATACGTTGCGCCAGTTCTCCGCGCGCTTCTCAAAGGTGTCGGCAACATCGTTGCGCCCCTGCTTGCGCGCCATGCGTGCAATCGTCCAGTCGTCAAATGCATACTCCATCGTCTTTGAGGCCGCTTCGCCATCGTTGTCAACGGGCACATAACCCAGCTTCATGTATTCGCCAAGATGACCGTAGGGAGCGTAGGTCGCGCTGGCAACCATGGCATCGAGAGCCTCGTTGGCATCGAAGCCGCCGATGTTTTTCATATACGCATCGGCAATCTCCGGCACCGAGTGGTAGCCGATCATGCACCACGTCTCCAGCCCTTGAAACTGCCAGATCGGCAGAATGCCGAACGGACTTTCCTTTTGCGAAACGAGCAGCGAGCGCACGACATCGTCCGTTCTGGCCGGCGGCTCGATCAGCGTCATCAGAGGCTGCTCGGCTCGGTATGTATCCCACAACGAAAAAGTAGACACAAAGTCGAAGCCTTCAGCTTTGTGTACCTGGTAGTCGGGCCCGCGATAGCTGCCATCCACATCCATGGCAATGCCAGGCGCCATGAGCGAGTGATAGAGCGCCGTGTAAAGGCTCTTGCGCATCGCGGGATCGGCCTTGACGTCGATGACAGAAAGCTCCTTTTCCCATGCGTGACGGGCACCCAAGCGCACCGCATCAAAATCAAACCCAGGGACTTCTGCATCGAGATTCGCAATGGCGCTGTCTTCGCTCACGGGCGAGATCGCAACCTTAACCACCAGCGACTGTTTGAGTTCTCCAAAATCGAAAACGCCGATCAATCCGCGCCCTGCAATCGCCTGCGTATCCGAAGGCGATGTGCCAGGGGTCGCAAAGCCCTTGTATTCCTGAGGAAGCGGCTCGCGATCGTACAGCTCATGCCCGGCAAGCGGCTGCGAAAAGCGCATCGCAAAATAAAGCTGCCGCGCCGGCGCCCAGCCACGCGTCTGGCGCATGCCGGTTACCGTGCCGTCCGCGCGCAACCGCAGGCTCGCCCAGAGAACCTTCCCCGTGTAGTTGTAGATCGACGAGCGCATGTCCAGCAGCAGATGCGCAGGCTTGTCTGCCGGAAATGTATAGCGATGCACGCCGACGCGCGTTGTAGCCGTCAGCTCAGCGCGTATTCCATAATCGTCGAGCGTCACGGCGTAATAGCCGGGCTCGGCCTTTTCCGTCTCGTGGTGGAAGCGCGAACGGTATCCCGAAGCCGGGGCATCGATTTCGCCCGGTTCCAGCTTCACATCGCCCGCGATCGGCTGCACGAGAAAGTCGCCGAGGTCCGAGTGGCCTGCTCCGGAAAAATGCGTGTGCGAAAAGCCGAGGATCGTCGTGTCTTCGTAGCGATAACCCGCCGCCCATTTGTAACTCTGCTTGAAAGGACGAATCTGCGTGTCGGGACTGATTTGCACCATACCGAAAGGAACCGTCGCACCAGGAAAGGTATGTCCCTCCGGCCCCGTGCCAATCATGGGATCGACCGATTGAAATGCGCCCGGAATCTGAGCATGAAGTAAGGACGAAAACCCGATCAGCAAAGCGAAACAGCTTGCTGCTAGTACACCCCAAACAAAGCGATCTTTGATCTGCACCTTGACCTCGTACTCTATCGATGAATCCCATCAACAGGATATACAGGGCGCGGCGCAGATGACTTTCTAAGGTCATGCTGGATCATTTTGCCCGAGGATGTGTCCGGTCATACACCTCAGCCACCTGTCCGACTGTAAGCTGCGTGTAACGCTGCGTCGTCGAAAGCCGCTCATGACCGAGCAATTCCTGAATCGCTCGCAGATCCGCACCCTCCTCGAGCATGTGTGTGCCGAAAGCATGGCGCAGCGTGTGCGGATGCACTTCCGCCGGCAATCCATTAGCAATGGCCAGCGCTTTTACGATCCGGCCAACACTGCGCGTCGTCAATCGTCCGTTGCCGCGCAGCTTCGCGTTCAGTAACAGCGCCTCAGCCCGCTTCCCCACCGCCTGCAAGCGCGCCTCTCGCTGCGGCAGATATCCGCGCAAGGCCTGCGCTGCCGCGTCGCCCAGAGGAACATATCGCTCCTTGCGCCCCTTTCCGCGAACGAGAATGGCTTCATTCGCCCAATGAATGTCTTTGAGATCGATCCCGACCAGTTCCGCATTGCGGATGCCACATCCATACAGCAGCTCAAAGATCAGCCGATCCCGCTCAGGCCACGCGGCAAAATCTTCGTTCACGCCATCGACGGCACGGTTCATCTGCTCGATGGTCGGCACACGCGGCAGATGTTTCGGCAGCTTCGGAGTTGCGACCAGCGCAGCCGGGCTTTGTTCGACATGTCCCGCACGCGCCAGCCACTTGAACCACGAGCGAATCGCAGCGAGCGCTCGTGCCGCCGACGCCTTCGACAGTCCTTTCTCATACAAAGCGCCCAGATAAGCGCGGATATGCTGGTGCTCGATGCGCTTGATCGCGACCTCAGCGCCAAACATGTTGACTAGATAGGAAGAGAAGTTCTGCAACTCACGCTCATAAGCACGCAATGTATGCGGAGACGATCCCCGCTCGTTGGTAAGCATAGCCAGGAACTCATTCACCAAGGAAACAACCTTAGGCTGATCGCTCACCGTGTTTCCTCAACCCGCTTCGCGCGCGGGTGGTGCATTCGATGCACCGCCTTCAGCCGCCCGAGCGCGAGATGCGTATACACCTGCGTCGTCGCAATGTCGGCGTGGCCGAGAAATGTCTGCACCGTACGCAAATCAGCCCCATGCTCAACCATGTGCGTAGCACAGCTATGCCGCAGCTTGTGCGGACTGGCGTGGCTATCGCTCGCCTTCACCAGTTTCCACACCCATTCACGCGATAGCGGCTTGCCGCGCGTCGAAAGAAAAAGCTGGTTCGCTCGACCGTTGCGGACGAGAGCCGGGCGCCCGCGCTCCAGATATTCGCCAGTCGCCTTTATGCACAGCGCGCCGAGCGGCACAATCCGCTCCTTGTCACCTTTGCCCCGAACGAGCACGCGCCCGGCATCGAGCGAGAGATCGACAACACACAATCCAGTCAACTCTGAAACCCTAAGACCGCCCGCATACAGCAATTCCAGAATCGCGCGGTCGCGCAACGCGAGGGCATCCGCTTCAGAATGCTCTGCGGCCACCGCAGCGCGCTCCAGTATCGAGTTCACTTCAGCGGGCGCGAGTGACTTGGGCAGCACCTTCCACGCATCGGGCGATTCGAGATTCACCGTTGGGTCGTGCTGGATGCGCTTGTCGAGCAGCAGCCACTTATAGAATCCGCGCAGGCAGGAGAGCTTGCGCGCCATCGACCGCGACTCCACTCCATGCGTCCGCAGATGCTCAAGAAATCCGGCCACCTCCTTCTGCCGGGCCGCTATCGGCAGCGCATTCTCACGCTCCAGATACTCGGAAAACTGCAGCAGATCACGCTCATACGCCTCGCAGGTCAGCGGCCGCAACCCCTTTTCCACGCGCAGATAGGTCAGGTACTCCCGAATCAACTCCGTATTGGGGCTTGTGCTCACAGATTGATTATCTGCGTCAGGCCATCGATCCGGCAGCCGCAAGATGCTTCCGGAATCAAGTTCACCAACGCTTTACATTTCCCACCGTGCAAAATCCCTCTCCATCGCTGACAATAAAGAGTGAGGGCTATTCACTTGACTACGCTGCATACCGCACCTGCGGAACAATTTACCCGCGAAGAATTTCACAACGCCGTAAGGGCCACCAATCCAATGGTCGCAGTGTTTGACTGCGATGGCACGCTCTGGACCGGCGACGCAGGATACGGCTTCATGGTCTGGTCGATTGAGTCCGGGCTGGTCTCACGCAATACCGCCGACTGGGTTGACACCCAGTACCGCCTTTATCGCGCGGGCAAGGTTTCAGAAGCCGAGATGTGTGCCGAAATGGTCCAGATGTACGCTGGCCTTGAGGAAGAGGAGATGCGCCGCGCCGCCGCGACGTACTTCCGCACCCACATTGAAGCCAACATCTTTCCCGAGCTGCGCGAACTCATCGCCGAGCTGCGAGCCGCCGGAACCGAGCTATGGGCCGTAAGCTCTACCAACAACTGGGTCATTGAAGCAGGCGTCGCGCGCTTTGGCATTTCGGCATCGCGGGTACTGGCTGCGGAAGTCCGCATCGTCAACGGGCATGTCACCAGCGACCTGATAGACGTGCCTACCGACGAGGCGAAAGCCGAAGCGCTGATGCGCGCAGGCGTGCCTTGCCCGGACTGCGTCTTCGGAAACTCCATCCATGATGAAGCGATGCTGAAGATCGCGAAGCACGCCTTCCCGGTGAACCCGACGCCAGCGTTGGTGCAGACATCCGCCGAAAATGGCTGGACGGTCTTCTACCCGGCATCGGTGCTCAAGGACAGCAAAGTCTAATTCGTTCGCAGAGCACGGTGACAACTCTTGGTCATCCGGATGACAAATCTTTCGCGAAGACAGGTTACTCTGGCACCTAGAATGCGTATCGTTTCGCTCCAGCCCAGCGTGTCTGTCACTCTAGAGCGCCTCGGTCATCTCGATGCGCTTGTTGCCTGCACGCGCTATTGCCTCGACGTCGTCCCGGAGCTGCGCAGCCGCAATCTTCCCCTCGTCCACGACGCATGGACGACCACAACAGATGAATTGACAGCGCTTAAGCCCGATCTCGTCATCGCGTCCGTTCCCTACCGGCACGAATCGTTGGCCGCGATACTGAAAGCGGGCTTCCCAGTGTTGGCGCTCGCTCCCCACTCGCTTGCAGATATCTATAGCGATATCCGCCTCGTCGGCTCAGTCATGCAGGAGTCAGAGCAAGCCGAAGCCGTCATCGCCTCCATGCAGTCGGCTATCTCTGAAACCAGCAGCCGGGTAGCATTTTCCGACGAGCGGCCGCGCGTCTACTGTGAGGAGTGGGGTAAACCGCTCATCCATTCGCAATACTGGGTCAAGGAACTGGTAGAAGTAGCAGGCGGCGAATTTGTCGGCTCTCCGGGCACCGTCACGGAAGCCAAAATCATCGCCGCCGCCGATCCGGATGTCATCGTCATGGCGTGGTGCGGGGCGGGCATGCGCGTCCCGCTTGAACGCGCTGTGGAAAAGCGCGGCTGGCAGCAGCTTCGTGCCGTCGGAGAGCGCCGTGTCTTCTGCATCACAGAAGAGCTGTTGAACACGCCCGCGCCAACGCTGATCGGGGGCCTGCAAGCTCTCGCATCGGTCATTCATCCTGAGATTTTCAGCCCCATGCAACGCGCGCAAATGCGTTGCATCGATTTTGAGGCTGAACCGTCTAAATTGGTGTGAGCGTGGAGGATATCGAATCCCAAAAGATCAGCGGCGCGGAATCCAAGTCCGTGCGCTATGTGGTTGCTGCACTGATACTTCGCGGCGACGAGGTGCTGATTTGCCAGCGCCGCCCCGACCAGGCGATGGCCCTCAAATGGGAGTTTCCCGGCGGCAAAATGGAGCCGGGTGAAGGCCCGGAAGAGGCACTGGTCCGCGAACTGGATGAAGAACTTGGCATCAAGGCGACGATCGGCACGCTCGTGGCCCACGTACGCCATCCTTATCGCAACGGCAGCTCGGTCGACCTGCAGTTCTTCGCAGTGCACCAGTTCGAAGGCGAAATGACCAACCGCATTTTCAACGATCTGCGCTGGTGCAATCTGCGCGACCTGCCGGGCTATGACTTCCTGGCTGCCGACCGCGGCCTCGTCCGCGACCTTGCGGCAGGTAAGCTGCTCTAGGCCAATCCAACTGCCCTTATACCGCTCATGATACGCAAGATGGAAAAAAGCCTTGACATAGTTTAATTACTACTACATTGTAGTAGTAATAGACGCCTGCATAAGTCTGCGGGCTTCGTATTCTTCCTTGTTTGGAAAAGCAATGGTGCCACTTCCAGGATCGCGACCAGCCCTGCAAAATCCAGACAGGCGATCCTTGCTCTGGTCTTTGGCTGGTTTTGGGCTGACCACAAGAATGTGGAAATCCGAACAGCAATCCGATCGCGTCTACCGATTCCTGACGCCGAATTGTGAAGTGCGCATGCGTGTTCAGTATTTTGCAAACAATTCGAGCGACAATTTTCGTTTTCAGGATGGCCTGACGAACCGCGCCTTTTGCCTCTCCCCAAATGGAGAAGAAGACCGTGGCTGCATCGCGCGATTCGTAGGCGCAATGGCCATCGCCCGCTATGATTTTCGTACACGATCCCACTCCCGCAATCCTCTCAACCTCCGTGAGCGCGTACTGACGATCGATTACGACAATCGAATGAGTCCTCGTCCGCCCTTCGAAAGGGAGTTGACGGTCGAAGGAGCGGTAGCGAGCGACATCCAGGCATTCGGCTACAATCCCGACGATCCCAAGTCAAGGCCACTCGCCGTTTGGTGTCTGTTGCGACAGGATTTGTACTTGAACGACCAAACCTCAGCTTTTCTTATTGTCCATTGGAAACATACACTCGATTCGATAACCATTGTCGACGTAATTCCGGGTGATGAAACCAAATTGATGAGCGAGTGATTCGAAAACCCTACGCCTTGTTAATTCTGAATCAGCCCCAACCAAATATGCCTTGACTGAGCCCATATTACTACTACAATGTATTCCTAATGCTCGGCGAATTTGAATACCTATTAATCACGGTCGCTGCAGGACTCGGCGAAAACGCGTATGGCGCGGCGATTCGGGAAGAGATTGAAGCGACCACAGAACGAAAATGCTCGATGGGCGCGCTTTACACCACGATCGATCGCCTCGAAAAAAAAGGTCTCTTGAAGACGTGGATGGGTGAAGCCACGCCGCAGCGCGGCGGCCGGGCGAAGCGCATGGTGCGCGTGACCACTCAGGGTGTGCGCGACGCAAAAGAATTCTACGATGCAGTCATGCGCGTGAGCCGTGGCGCTTCCTGGGCAGAAAGCCGAATAGGACGGACTTCATGAATGTTCTCGCCTGGCCGCTGGTAGTGCTTGCTGCAAGGCTGCTCGATCGAGATGAGCGCGAAGCAGTTCTCGGCGATTTGCTGGAAACCAATGAAAGCACGTGGCAAGGATTCCTGGACGTCTTTGGCCTGGTATTTCGCCGGCAGGCTGCTCTCTGGAAAAGCCCTCGGCCTTGGCTTGCCGGATTTATCGTCGCGCTTCCATGCAGCTACCTGCTGATGTACGTTTCTGTTTCGGTGACTTGCACTTGGCTCCGGCTGGTCAATCACAAGGTTTTTGGCTGGCACTGGCCAACGGGTCACGAAGGCTTCCCGCTGCTGTTGTGCCACATATTTCTCCTCATCACTTGGTCTTGGACAGGTGGCTACCTCGTTGGATCGATTTCGCGGCGAACTCTTTGGGTAAGCGCTGCGTTGTCCGTGCTCCATTCCATTTCTTCTCTGCGGATATACGCCTCAAACTCTTTCCCCAGCCTTTGCCTCTTCCTGTTTCTTCTGCCCGCTATCTTTGGAGCTGTTCAGGGATTGCGCAACGTACGCATCTCCCTCCGCGCAGCGTCAGTTCTGGCACTTGCAATGATCGCCCTGATGATCTCCGCGTGGAGCAACAATGCCCTGTGGGTTCTTAACTGGGCATTGATTTTACCGGCGTTGTACTTGGTTGCGGCGGCATGGCGGTCCAGTAGGGAAAGGCAATCAGGGTTCTGGACCATGGGCCATACGAAGATGGGCCTTTGATGTTATAGAGCCGTTTAAGAAAAGAAGACAGGCAACGCCGCTTCCACGCGATTCCGTCCCTGCGATTTTGCCTGATACAGGGCCGTATCCGCGGCTTTCAGCAATTCGGCCAGATCACTATTGGCCTGCGGAATTTGCGTCGCGCAGCCAATGCTGACGGTTGCGATTCCATACGGATTGCCTGAGTGCGGCATCTGGAGCTCTTCAACGGCAAAACGAATCTGTTCGCCAATTTCCATGGCGCCTTCGAAACTGGTGTCCGGTAAAATCACGGCGAACTCTTCACCCCCGTAACGGGAGATCAGGTCAGCAGGACGCCGCAGTACCTGAGCGGCGGTCTCCGCGATCTGGCGCAGACACCGGTCGCCAGATATATGGCCATAGATGTCATTGTAGTTCTTGAAGTGGTCTGCATCCATTAGCAGTACCGAGCACGGTGTGCGGTCGCGCTGGGCGCGCCGCCATTCGGATTGCAAAGCTTCATCAAATCGCCGCCGGTTGGCGATGCCCGTCAGGCCATCAATGCTGGCCAGAACCTCGACCATGCGAAAGGCCCTCTGCAGTTCCTCCTCTGCGGCCTTGCGGAGCGAGATATCCCGCATCACGACGACGAACCCAATTGCCTCGCCTGCCGATGGTTCGCGGTAAAGGCGCAGGCTGGCTTCCATCCACAGATAGCTGCCGTCTTTTTTCAGGCACCGGAATTGGAACATTTCCGGCTCCCGTCCTTCGCGCGCCTCCCGAAAAACCGTCTGTCCGAGTGAGATGTCTTCGGGGTGGAGTGCTTCACGATAGCTGAGGCCTAGCGTCTCCTCCGGTTCCCATCCCAGTATTTCGGTCACCGCCGGTGAGGCATACATCACGTTGCCTTCCAGGTTCACCAGCAGAATTCCATCGCGCGAACTTACCGCGAGCAACCGAAACCGGGCTTCGCTCACTCGCAGTCCTTCCTGCAGCCGATTGCCCTCAGCCCGCAATACCTCAAGGATGTAAAGCATCAGCATCGAGAAGGCAATGAAAGCCTGCAGTGTCAGGTCGCGGGTCGTCAGCGATACGCCGAGCATTAACGACAATGGCCCACGTCCTGAGGTCGTGAAAAACGAGCCGATGATCGATATGGCCAACAGCCCAAGTGCCGACCCGGCCAAGCCCAGACGCAAACCTATCATCAGCAGGCAAAGCAGGAGAATGAAAAGCAGAGGTGCGCGTGTCTGCCAGAAGACGGCAACGGCCATGGCGCATAACAGCGCGAAAATGCCTTGTATCTCCCACCACGGTCTGCCCAGAAATGGCTTCTGCCGCATAAATGAGAGATAGAGCGGAACCATGATCGCCATGCCAAGCGCATCCGCCGTGAACCACCACTGGAAGGCGTGGAGGTGCGGCATGATGTGCCTGCCCTGCCGGCCAAACACCAGCGTGGCCAGAAGCGATGCCGCAGCCGGTGCCAGAACCACTCCGTATAGCAGGAAATGTGTCAATTGCCTGCGTTGGGTCAGGTCCGGGCTGGGGGCAATGATCCGGTGCAGGAGGGCAGCCGCAAGCAGGGCCTCGATCATATTGCAGCCGGCCAGATAAGCGGCGATCCATGAGGGAGTGGCAAGACTCAGGTTTATTCCCAGGTCTACAAGGAACCCCACTGCCAGATACGCCGGCCAATGCCTGCGGCGAACAGACAGCAGGGCGCCGGTTAGGAATCCATTGGAAGGCCAGAGAATCGTGATGCCGCCAAAATGCCAACTACGCAGATTGAGCAGCGACGTTGTAGCCGAAAGGAAGAATAAGATGAGCGCCAGTAAAGCTAACCCGGCAATGGACAAACGATCCCCGTCTTCCTCCTTGATTGCAAGCACCCGAGAAGCCATAGGAAAATTCAGCGAAACCCTCAAATCGGACAACGAAAAGCTTCAGTACGAAAGAAACATGTTATTTCATTAAACCGAAACAGCTGGAAAATGTCTTTATCGTTATCGATAACGTTACCTTCGGTCCACCGCCATAGGATCACCTCACGTTCGTCAAGGCGATAGATAACTCTCAAGAAATGCTATGGTTATCGTGCAGTTTTCGGCCATCTCATCTTCCATTAATTTCAGGAGGCAGTTCGAAAATGGGTTTGAAGGCTAAGTGCATTGCCAGAGCGGGCGCGCTCACCGCCCTGCTCGGAATTGGCGCGGCAGGCGCTGAGGTTCGGCTCCCAAATGTCCTCAGCAGCCATGCGGTATTGCAGCGGGATGCTCCAATCCACGTTTGGGGATGGTCGGACCCCGACGAGACAGTTACAGTTCACTTTCACGACCAGGTCAGTACGGCAAGCGCCGACAATCTGGGCAAATGGAGCCTCTGGCTTACGCCGGAGCACGCGGGCGGACCTTACACGCTGACTGCTCAGGGCAGCTCCAATTCAGGTTCAGTCGTAACACTTTCTGACATCCTTGTCGGCGATGTCTGGGTGGCTTCCGGCCAGTCCAATATGGAGATGCCGCTCAACGGCTTCCCGGGGAGTGCCGTTTTGAAAAACGCGCAGCAGGAGATCGCCCAGGCGAACCTGCCCACCGTCCGGTTGCTGCGCATCGAACACAATACCTCCTACTTTAGCGTGAATGACATTACTGCTACCTGGACCGAGTGCACGCCGCAGACCGCCGCCGAGTTCTCCGCAGTCGCCTACTTCTTCGGGCGCGAAATCAACGCCCGCGAACACGTGCCGATTGGCCTCATCGACTCCACGTGGGGCGGCACGCCTGTCGAGGCATGGATGAGTATGGACCGCATCGGCTCCGACGCCGGCCTGATGCCGATGTTTGCCTCCTGGGCGCGTTTCACTGCTGACTTGGGGGATATGGACCGCATCATCGCCAGGGAAAAGCGCGAAGATGCAGCCGCCGAGCAGGCCCACCAGCCGAAGCCCGACCACCCTTGGCACCCGGACGCCCGCTCATGGCAGCCCGCCAATCTCTACAACGGCATGATTGCCCCACTCATTCCTTACACCATGAAGGGCGCAATCTGGTACCAGGGCGAAACCAACAGCACCCCTGAAAGAGCGCCCATGTACACGCGCTTCTTCTCGGCCATGATTCAGGACTGGCGGACAAAGTGGCGCGAGGGAAACTTCCCATTCCTTTACGTGCAGATTTCAAATTTCTACTCGCCGAATGAGGACTGGGGCCAACTCCGCGACCAGCAGCGTCGAGCCCTCGACGTCGCCAACACGGCTATGGCCGTGACCCTCGATGTAGGAGATAGGGACAACGTTCATCCAGCGGACAAACAAACCGTGGGCGCGCGCCTCGCCCTCGCCGCACGCGCCATCGTCTATGGAGAACCGCAACTCGAATACTCCGGCCCGCTCTTCCGCACCACCGCTGTCGAGGGCTCGTCCATGCGCGTCTGGTTCGATCACGCGAAAGATGGCCTCGCCGCACACGGACCACAGCTCACTGGCTTCGAAATCGCCGGCTCCGACGGAAAATTTGTCCCGGCAACCGCAAAAATCGACAGCTCAACCGTAGTCGTCGAAGCACAGAGCGTACGCCATCCCGAAGCAGTCCGCTACGCCTGGCAAGGCTGGACCGACGCCAACCTCTTCAACAAGGAAAATCTCCCCGCATCTACGTTCACATCGCGATGAGTTTGGGGTGAGCAGCAGCACGAAAAAGGGCGCCCCATCCTATCGCGCAGTTGGCGATAGGATGGGAACGGCAAATTCACAGCCTAGCCAACACATCCTCCCCATCCACCTTGATTTCATACACAGGAACCTTCACCTGCGGAGTGTGCACCGCCTCGCCGCTCTTCAAATCGAACGCCCAGCCGTGCCATGGACAGATCACCTTGCCGCCTTCGAGCATTCCCTGCCCCAGCGGGCCGCCGCGATGCGGACACACATTATCCATGACGGAAAGGGCGCCATTCTCGTTCGCGATACACAGCATTCTTTCGGCAACTGTAATCTCGCGCGCCTGCCCCGAAGCCGGCAGATCATCCTTACTGCAAATCCTTACAAATTCTGACATTCGTCTCTCGTCTTCGCTGGTCTTGACGCCACTGCGAGCGCCCCTTCTGCAAGCTCTCGTGCCCTCATGCTACGCTCATCTTCAGAATGCACGATGAGCACTCCCCGAATCCAACCGCAGGCAAAGAAGACCGCCTCTGGTGTCCCAATTGTGCCAGAGAAGTCGACGATCCTCTCGTTTGCGGCGACTGCTCCGCAGTCATCTGCCGCGTCTGCGGAACGCCGCTCGAATCCGCCGACGAACTCGCCTTTGGATAACCCGCAGTGCCGAAAAAACCTCCCGCCAGAAAAGCAGTGAAGCAAATCGTGAAGCAGGCCCGCGCCGCTGGATGGGCCGCCGGATCGAAAGACCCGCTCCAGCAGCAGCAGCCCCTCGTCAGCGGAAAGTGGCTTCTCTCCGCACTGGGCATTGTGCTTGGAGTAGCAGTCATCTGCGCCTATGCCACACTGTGCCTGCTCTTCTATCAGGGAAGCTGGCAGCTCATCTTTCACCCTTCCCGTACGGTCGGAGCGCGCCCGAACATTCCGTATCAGGAAATCCAGTTCGACTCCACCGAGACCGGCAGGCCTCAGCTCGCCGGCTGGTGGATTCCCGCCGAAACCGATGCACACTACCCTAATAACACGATCCTCTTCCTGCATGACGGGAGCGGCTCACTCGCCGACACCGTCAGCCAGCTTGACACCCTGCAAACCCTGGGCATCAACCTCTTCGCCCTCGACTATCGCGGCTTCGGCAAGAGCGCGGACCTGCATCCATCAGAAGCCAGCATGAATCAGGACGCGGATGCCGCTCTGGCCTACCTCATCGAAACCCGTCACCTGCCCATGCATTCAATTGTTATCTATGGAATCGGCTTGGGAGCTGCGGTTGCTGCCTCAAGCGTCGAGCGCCATCGCGAAGTCGCAGGTCTGATTCTTGAAAACATCAGTCCCGATGCCGCGACCCTTTTCGCTGCCGATGCCCGCACCAGAATTCTGCCAGTCCTTCTGCTCACCAGCGACCGTTTCGACGCGACAGAAACGCTCAAGACGCTCCCGACGCCAAAGCTCTTCCTTGACCGCAGGAGCGACCCGCAAACCCACAATGCCTTCGGCATTGCCGGCACACCAAAACAGTTCTTCCAGATCGCGCTCAAAGACCAGGCAAAATATCTCGAAAGCATCCATCGTTTTCTGGACGACATTTCGTCTCATCAGTAAACTGCACAAACTTCCCACAGCTTAAAGGAGCAACTCACGATGTTCGCTTGGCTCGACCGTTTTCGACCGTTAGGAGTGCTGATCGCCCGCGTCATTCTCGGGGTCATCATTCTGGCACATGGATGGCACAAGATCTTCCCGCGCGGCTCGCTCTATAACTTCGCGCAGACGGTCGCGCATCTTGGACTCCCCTATTGGCTGGGTTACGTAGCGGCGTTCACCGAGTTCTTCGGCGGCGCCCTGCTCATTCTGGGCCTGCTCGTCCCGATAGCAGCACTCGGAGTCGCCATCGACATGACGGTTGCCGTGCTCAAGGTCCACCTACACCATGGACTCATGGGCCCAATGGGATTCGAATTCCCGCTCTCGCTCTTCGGCTTAGCCTTACTTATACTGACGAGCGGCTCAGGACATCTGGCCATAGATTCGCGGCTGGGAACCGGCGCAAGAAGGCGATAAAAACAACAAGAGAACCTAGTCAGAAATTATTAAAGTTAAACCTTAACAATCTCCAGGAAGCGAGTGGCTTGTAAATTAGCTCCCGGAAATACAAGATCCAGGTTTCTAGCCCCGACGGTCTTGTAGGCAGCCTCTCCGAGAACCTGCCGGAAGTCGGTGGTGATGGCCAGATCGCGGCCCTCGTAGAGCTGATCCTGCCGCATTCCTGGCCATTTGCCATAGACCCGTCCGCCCTGAACCTCGCCGCCTAAGACAAACATGATGTTGGCATGGCCATGATCGGTTCCACCCGTTCCATTCTGGTGGACCGTCCGGCCAAACTCCGACATGGAAACCAGAACAATGTCGTTCGCCTGATCGCCCATATCGGTCCAGAAGGCTGAAATGCCCTCGCTGAAATCCTTCAGCCTGTTGGCTAACTGACCGGTAGCGTTCCCCTGGTTCTGATGCGTATCCCATCCGCCAATGTCGGTGAACGCAGCCTCGACCCCAAGATTCGCCTTCAGCAGCTGAGCCACCTGCCGCAGGCTATTTCCGAAAGGCCCATTCGGATAGTTCGCCCCCGGAGCAGGCGTGTACTTCGCCGGATCAGCCGCCTGCAGCATCTTCACCGCCTCAAAGGTCTCTGAACCGGTTCCATGAAGAACGGTGTTCACGCTGTCGGCATACATCGCCTCGAAGCTCGTGGCCATCGGAGCGGCTGCCGGATTCTGGCCGCCCACACTGAAATCGCGGACATTGTTCACAGCGACGGCAGGAATTCTGCCTTCGAGCGTCCTGGGAACCTGCGTTCCCAGCGCAACGGCGCGGAAAGCCGACTGCTTCCGCCCGGCATGGGCTGCATCCTCGGCCTGCAAGGCGCGATTGAGCCAGCCGTCATTCGTCGCCTTCATGCCGGGAGTGCCGCTCTCCATGTAGTCCTGCGCGTCAAAATGCGAGCGCGTTGGATCAGGCGACCCACAGGCGTGCACAATGGCCAGATGCCGCCCGTCCCAGAGCGGCTTGAGCGGCTGCATCGCCGGATGCAGCCCGAAAAATCCATCCAGATCGATGACCTGGTTTTGCTGGATGGCAATCGTCGGACGCATCTGGTAATAGGCGTTCTCGCGGTGCGGAACGACGATATTCAAGCCATCCGCAGCGCCGCGCTGGAAGATGACAACCAATTTCTTGCCCTGAGCCTGCGCCGTCGTGGCCTGCGCCAACACCGTCCGCGTCAGAAAACTCGGAATCGCGGTGGTGCCGACGACGGCCAACGCTCCGTCCTTCATAAATGCTCGCCGCGTGATTGCCATGTGTTGCGCTCCAGTAAAAGTCAGAACTACCGGTGCAGACCGCATTTGAAAGCTAAAGTTGTGCGGCCTTCAGCAAAGTTCCAGATCAGTTTGCTGGAAATCGGAGCCCGTGGCCAGCAATTGTTCACCTGAGACCTTTGCCAAAGCGTAGGAAAAGCAGTCACCAAAGTTCAATGCCGCAGGGTGATTGCCCTTTCCGTACTTTCGCCATGCCCTCCGGGCGACGTCAACGTGCTCCCGATCTACCGGCACCACCTCAATATCGGCATCATGTATAAAAAGGTCGAGTTCCGCACCCGCAGCCATGCCCGCTCGCGACTCCAGCACCATACTGGCTTCAAGAAGACTTGCCGCTGAAATGAGTCGCCTGTCAGCTTTCTGAATGAGTGCGAGATATTTATGGAAGTCCGGTTCGTCGAGAAGAATGGCAATGAGTGCTGAGGTATCAATCACCATCAGAGCGGAATCCCATGTTCGTCATAACCAATAATTTCATCCGCGGACCGCTTGTCGAGAACAGGCAGGGCGCGTAGGCGCAAGACAATCTCTTCTAGTCTGGCTTCCACTTGTTTTTGCCGCCGCTGTTTTTGCAACCGTTCTATGCGTTCCTGAAGGGATTTCTGAATAGCTTCCGTGATGGACTCGCCAGTAGCTTCGGCTACCTGTCTAGCCAGCTTTTCAGTATGAGAATTCTTAATACTTATAGCCATATAGAATGGTACCTCGACAGGTATAAGTATACCCGACTGCAAGGAACGGCTCATCGGCGGATAGGGCCGCTAAACCCTTGTCAAGCCATGATCCGTTCACAATTTCTGCAAACTACTGATTCTGCGGCATAGTTGTCGCAACGAACAGTTGCTGAGAATTATGACCAAAACGGCTAAACCGGATATAGCGAGAAAACATCAGTTTCCCACGCGGAAAGAAAATACACTCGCGGATGAAACTGGGGAAACACTCCGATGCAGCCAAGTACCTGTATTATGAAAAATTTGCGAGAAACATAGAGGGTGGGGGTGATCGCAATCACCCCTCTTTCAATACTTCGCGAGCTTAGCAATCGCTTGGTAGATATGCTCCGGCTGAGGCAGGATGACATCTTCCAGCAGCGGTTGGTACGCAACGAATGTGTCCATCGCGGCCACACGCTTCACCGGAGCGTCGAGGTCCTCGAACAGCTCATCGCCGATGCGGGCGGCAATCTCGGCCCCGTAGCCCCAGCTCAGCATGTCCTCGTGCGCGACGATGACCCGGCTGGTTTTCCTGACGGAAGTGGCAATCGCCTCCCAGTCATAAGGACTGAGCGTGCGCAAGTCGATAATTTCCGTCTCGATGCCGTGCTCACGATGTGCCTTTTGCGCCGCCTGCAGAGCGCGCGGAACGACGGCACCGTACGTTACGATGGTTAGGTCCTTGCCTTCGCGCACGGTCTTGGCCTTTCCGAAGGGAACCATATAATCCGGTCCCGGATAAACGGCGCGGCCAAAGGTCTCGCGATAAAGCCGCTTGTGCTCAAGAAAGAGTACCGGGTCGTCGCAACGGATCGCCGTCCGCAGCAGGCCATTGGCGTCGAGCGCATTCGACGGAAAGACCACGCGCACACCAGGCGTATGCGTAAAGATGCTCTCACCCGACTGGGAATGGTAAATCGATCCACCAGTGAGATAACCGCCGATCGCGACGCGAATCACAGCGGGCGCAGAAAATGTACCATTCGAGCGCCAGCGCATCAGGCTTAATTCGTTGCGCATCTGGTGCATCGCCGGCCAGATGTAGTCGAAGAACTGGATCTCAACCACCGGCTTCAAGCCGCGCACGGCCTGGCCCACGGCGCGGCCGACGATGTTTGCCTCAGCCAGCGGCGAATTGAAGGCGCGATCGCTGCCGAATTCGCTCTGCAGCCCGGCTGTCAGCTTGAAGACGCCACCCTTGCCCTTGACTTGCCCTTCGCGGAGATACTCTTCGCGGCTGCTGTCGGCAACGTCTTCGCCATAGACGACGACACGCGCGTCGCGCCGCATCTCGTCCTTCAGGCAGGCGTTGATGAGGTCGGCCATCGTGCGCTCCTGGGTGTCAGCAGTCTGCGCAGGCTTCGTCTCCAGTTCGGCACGGGTCGGGTCGTAGTCTTCGGAGTAGACGTGCAGCGGAATGCTCGCTGGCTCCGGAAACGGCGCGCGCAGAGCATGCTCGGCTGCCTGCCGAACCTCTTCATCAACCTGCTTTTCCAGACGATTGATCGCCTCGGCGTCCAGAATGCCCTCGCGCAGTAGAAACATCTGCATCTTCTGCAAAGGATCGCGCAGTGAATCGGCATGGCGCTCACTCTCAGGACGATAGAGGCGGTCGTCATCGGAAAACGAATGCGAATACGGACGGGTGACGTGACCATGCACGAATGCCGGTCCCTTGCCTGCACGACAGTGGGCTACGGCCTCTTCAAAAACGCGGTAGCTTTCGACCGGATCGGTACCATCCACTTCGGCAAAGTAGAAATTTGGGAAGTTGGCAACCAGCTTTGAAATGTTGCCTCCCGGCGTGTTCACTTCAACCGGGGTTGAAATGGCGTACTCGTTGTCCTCGACCACAAAAAGGACGGGCAGCTTTTGGTTCGACGCAGTGTTCAGCGCCTCCCAGAATTCGCCCTGGCTGGTTGAGCCCTCGCCGAGCGAAGTGTAGACCACTTCGTCGCCGTGAAAGATCACGTCCTTGAATGCGCGATAATCGTTCCCGTGCTTCTCCGCGGCCTCTGGATGGCGCGAGAAGTAGCGTCCGGCTTCAGCGCAACCGACGGCATGTAATACCTGCGTCGTAGTAGACGACGATTGCGAGACGATGTTCAGTTTCTGGTTGCCCCAGTGCGAAGGCATCTGGCGCCCGCCACTGGATGGATCAGCAGCAGCGCCGACGGCCTGCAGCAACTGCTCTTCGACTGTGCCGCCCAGCGCCAGACAAAGCGCGCGGTCGCGGTAGTAGGGGAAAAACCAGTCGTACCCCGGCTTGAGCACCATGCCCGCTGCCACAAGCAGCGCCTCATGACCGGCTCCGGAGATCTGGAAGAAAATCTTCTGCTGCCGCTTGAGCATGATCTCGCGGTCATCGGTGCTCCGCGAAAGATACATGAGGCGGTAGATCTCGATCATGCGCTCAGAATCCAGGCCTGGAACCACACCTGGCTTGCTCTGCTCCGCGTCGCGCACCGCTGTTTTGGCCATTCAGAAAACCTCTATCGTCCTTCCCGCAATTGTCGTGTAACCTAGGCGACAGGTGATTGTACAGCTTTCAGGTATCTCTGTCTCAACCGCAAAATTGTCCTGTTCCCTGCGGCCCACTCCGGCATCCGACCGCTTTAAGATGCCCGGAATTGAAGCTGTGAACCAGTCTCTCTGTATCTTTAATTGTAAGAAAGTGAAACATGCCCAGCTACCACGAAACTTGCCAAAATATTCAAATGCCGCGCTCGCCTTTGCTCCCCGTCTGCGAACTAATTGACCATCGTTTCCGCAACATGCTCTAATTCAGCGTTTTCGTGACAATGCCTGTGTAAAGGGCTCCGGATAGTGTTTGGGCCTCTTTCAGTATTCGAGAATCGTGTCCAGATTTGATACGTTTCTGATTCCGGGAGTTCGCAGGCGCCGGAAGCGCAAATTTTGGGTGATTGATTGCTATTTTCTGGAGGACATGGAATGTCGTTTTTCTCCTCGTTGGCGGCATTTTTCTGGCAGGCCAATGATTCTTTAAGCACAAGCTCCGACAGCCTTTATCTCTGGATCGCGCTCGCGGTTGGCATTCTCGGCCTCGTCGCTGCGCTGGTTTTTGCCCGCTCGGTTCTCGGCTCCGACACGGGAACCGCCGAGATGCAACGCATCTCCGACGCTATCCGCCAGGGCGCGGAAGCCTTTATGCGCAGGCAGTACGGTACGATTGCGATGATTGCCGTAGCACTCGCCATCATTCTTTATCTTGGCTATCGTCTCTCCCCGTTTACTGCCCCTTATGCGAATAAAGTCGTCATCAGCTTCCTGATTGGCGCTACCTGCTCTGCTCTCGCCGGGCAGACAGGTATGTGGGTCTCCATTCGCTCCAATATCCGCACAGCTTCGGCGGCACGCTCAAGCCTGGGCAAGGCGCTGCAGATCGCTCTGCGCGGCGGGGCGGTGACGGGACTGATCGTCGTCGCGCTCTCGCTCCTCGGAGTCGGCGTGCTCTTCCTTGCCTTCGGAGGATTGAGCCACCCGCAGCGGACTCCGTTCGAGTTGGTTGGCTTTGGCTTCGGAGCGTCGTTGGTAGCGCTCTTTGCCCAGCTAGGCGGCGGCATCTACACCAAGGCCGCCGACGTAGGCGCCGACCTGGTCGGCAAAGTGGAAGCCGGAATCCCAGAAGACGACCCGCGCAATCCCGCCGTCATCGCCGATCTGGTCGGCGACAACGTCGGCGACTGCGCAGGCCGTGGTGCGGACATCTTCGAGTCCACGGCTGCGGAAAACGTCGGCGCCATGATTCTCGGCGCTGCACTCTATCCCGTCTTCGGCATCAAGGGAATTCTCTTCCCGCTCATTGTGCAGGCCATTAACCTTATTGCCAGCATCGTTGGCGTCAGCATTGTGCACAGCAAGGAAGACGAAGACCCGATGCACGCGTTGAACAAGGGCTACTATGTCACGTCATTCGTGGCGCTGGTCGGCTTTGCCGCTGCGGTCTACTACATGCTGCAGGGACGCTGGTGGCTGCTCGGCTGCGGCATCTGCGGCATCGTCACTTCATTCCTCTTCGTCCGGATCACCGAGTACTATACGGAGACGCGCTTCCGTCCGGTGCAGAGTATCGCCAAGGCCTCGCTTACCGGTCCGGCGACCAACATCATCAGCGGCCTCGCCGTCGGTATGGAAACCCCTGCTGTGCCGGTCGTCGTCATTGGCTGCGCGCTGCTGCTGAGCTACTATTTCGGCGTACGTGGACTGGCCGACGTAGCGACGATCTCTGACTACTCGAAGGGCATCTACGGCACGGCCATAGCGACCATGGGTATGCTCTCTTCAGCGGCCTACATCCTGGCAATGGACACCTTCGGCCCCATCACCGACAACGCTGGCGGCATCATCGAAATGAGCAACCAGCCGCACAGCATCCGCGAAAAGACGGACAAGCTCGACGCCGCCGGCAATACCACCAAAGCGCTGACCAAGGGCTACGCCATCGGTTCTGCATCGCTTGCTGCGTTCCTGCTCTTCTCGGCCTACCTTGAAGCGATTCACGACATCGTAAGCCAGCGCCTCGCCGCAGCTGGCGAAACGCTGCCGGCTTCCTGGAGCTTTTCCAACGTGAATCTCGCCTCGGTGCCTGTTTTCGTAGGGGCGTTGCTCGGCGCGATGCTCACTTATCTCTTCTCATCCATGGCGATCAAAGCCGTAGGACGCGCCGCACAAACCGTCATTCAGGACGTCCACCAGCAGTTCAAGGAAAACCCTGGCATCATGGAAGGCACCTCGCAACCTGATTATGGACGCTGCGTACACATCGTCACAGGCGCGGCGTTGAAAGAAATGATCCTGCCCGGAGTGCTGGCTGTCGCTATGCCGCTCGCCGTAGGCGTCATCTTCCGCCGCTTCAGTTCTACTTTCAACCTGAAAGAACTGGCCGACTCTCCAACGATTCACGGCGTTCCCATCAACCTGAGCGGAGCCGAAGCTGTGGCTGCGCTGCTGATGGTCGGCACCATCTCCGGCATCCTCCTCGCCATGCTGATGAATAACGGCGGTGGCGCGTGGGACAACGCCAAGAAGTACATCGAAACCGGAGCCTATGGTGGGAAACGGTCGGAAGCCCACAAGGCAGCGGTGGTGGGCGACACGGTCGGCGATCCCTTCAAGGACACGGCCGGCCCGTCGCTGCATGTGCTCATCAAGCTGCTGGCAACAGTGACGCTAGTGCTAGCCCCCCTCTTCGTCTAGTTCGATCGTACTCATCAAAGGGCCGCCGGACAGGCGGCCCTTTGCATCGAATCACGGATTTCTGAAAATCTCTGCTATTGTTCGTGCTCAGTGACTTCTTTCTTTCGAAAATCCGGTGAGAAGGACCACACAAGAAAGTGGCAATATTACCGCTCGGTTCCTTTCAGCAGACTGTGGACACTCTACGCTGCCGTCTTCTTTCTGTTTGCCATTACAGGCTTCTTCGGAGACATGCTC
This sequence comes from Terriglobales bacterium, assembly GCA_963823845.1. Classification (GTDB taxonomy): domain Bacteria; phylum Acidobacteriota; class Terriglobia; order Terriglobales; family Acidobacteriaceae; genus Alloacidobacterium. The sequence goes on along the minus strand of CAWGND010000013.1, from coordinate 540,498 downwards.
AACCTGGGCCGCATGCCTTATGTCATCGCGATCCTGAATGCTCTCTGCAGCGGATTCGTGGCAACTATGTACGTTCACGTCGGAACGCGGCTCGATCCCCGATTCTTTATCGTCGTCACTCTGCTTCAGATTCCGATATGGATTGGATTCGGGGCTACAGCTTCGTTCCTCACGTCGCACCTCCATCTGCAGCCAGTCAGCACAAGCTCAGGCATTCGCTTCGCCGGAATTGTCATGCTGTTTCTGGTGATCCTGTCGTATTCCCTCTTCATCCGCTTTCTCCGCGGAGAAGGCCAGGAATCAGTCAAGATCCGCAATGAACTGGAGCTTGCGCACGGCATCCAGAAGACCCTCGTACCACCTATTGAACTGCGCACCACAAGTTTTGAGTTATATGGACGCTCTGACCCGAGCGACAAAGTCGGAGGCGATCTAGTCGATGCCCTTCAGCTTGAGGATGGCAGCACCGTCGCTTACCTTGCCGACATTGCCGGCCATGGTTTGCAGGCAGGCATCCTGATGGGGATGCTGAAGACAGCGGCGCGCACAGCGTTGCTCGATGCCTGTTCGATTGAGCCGCGCACGGTTTTGCCTTCTCTCATGGAGCGACTGAATCGCGTGCTCCCCAGCGTAAAAGAGCCGCAGATGTATGCAACCTTCGCCGGGTTTCTTCTCAATCCTGATGGAAGCGTCTTCTATGCGCTGGCAGCGCAGCCGCCGATTTTGCATTTTCGGATGCCTGCGAGCGTGGAGCAGATCTCAGTGGAACAGTTTCCTCTCGGGCTTTTGCCGGTCCATGGCTTCTCCTCGGAAGCCACAACGATGGCATCGGGTGACCTGCTGATCGCCGTGACGGATGGGATTATTGAAGCCTCCGACAAGTCCGAGGATGAGTTCGGCCTTGACCGGTTGCAGGCGGTGATTACCAGTCACGCGACGAACAGCCTTCCAACTCTGGCAGAAGCCATACTCCGCGCGGCCCGCGCCTTTGGTACGCAGATTGACGACCAGACACTTTTGCTGATCAGACGCCTTTAGCGCCTCCATGAGAAGGTTCTGGCTTCTACGTTGTCGCAGTCAGGAGGCGCCGCATAGCGAGCAATGCCATCAACCGCGTGATTCCACTGATGAACAAATTAATGCCGACAATCGTGGCAACGGCCCACGCCGCGCTCGAGGGCCAGTGACGGAGGATGAGAAACGCCAGAAGCAGCGTAATGATGCCGTCGAAAAGCAACCATCCGGAACCCGTTGTTGTCCGCACTGAGAAGAAGCTGATGATGGCCAGAAATCCTTCGATCGCGAACATGATCCCCAGAACAAGGGTGAAGGAAACCAGCCCCATCACTGGGTGCATGATCAGCCATATGCCGCCGATGATGTACACAATGCCGACCAGCGTCCTCCACAAATAACCTCCAAAACTGCCCGCCACAGGGCCCGTCGTCAAATGGACGACGCCCGCAACGATAATCAGGACGGACAGCACAATGGCTGTGCTGATTCCCGCGAGCATGGGTAATGTCAGTGAAAAGATTCCGCAAAGGATAAGGATCACGGCCCAGGCAATAGCCAAACCTGTTCCGCGCTTAAGCGTGTTGTTGAGCGTATCTGCCGCCATGCGACCCCCTTCAAGAGAATGATCTCCAGCTGCAGGCTTCATCGTCTTGCAACACCTTGAATCAATTCAAGCCTTATTTGGCTGAAGTATGCGCGCAGCTGTTTTCGCAACATCATACCCGTAGATGCCCTGAATAACGAAAGAAAGCGCAAGTCGTCAGCTTCCCTTCATCTTCTCCTTGACCGCTTTTGCCAGCTTCTCGATCTCTTCGGCCTTCTTGATCTCGGAAACGGACATCTGGTTCTTGCTGCTCTTTTCCATTTCGGCTTTGAGCTGTTCTGCCAGCGAAAGCAGCTTGGCCGTATCGTTGACGATGTCTTGTTGGCGCTGGTCGTTGCGCCTCTGAGCCTGCTGCACCATCGCCCGGTGCGCCATAGTGTCTCCGTTATTGTCGTCGGTCGGGTTTGGAGACTGGCCAGGGGACATAGGAGCACGCGGAAGAGGAGGCGGAGGCAGCGGCTGTTGTGCCTTTGACGTCATGAAACAACAACCCGCGAGAAAAACAAGAACTGCAAGCGGTTTCAGCCGAAACGAATTGGCATCTAAACATCGCATCAAGTCATTATAGGAATATTTCCTATGTCCATGACATATATACACTCGCTCATCTCAGCCTTCGCGTTCGATGGCCGCCCTATCCCGTTCAGCGCGACATTTCTCGATGATTTGCAGAATTTTGCATATGAAAAACTCCCCCATATCGCCGTCGTCGCAATCGTGGCATGGATTCTCACACGTATTCTCAAATCGATCACAAATCGCGTTGTCCGCATCACGGAACGACACGGTGCGAGTCCAACCCATCTGGCGCAGGTACGCACGCTTGCATCGGTGATCCGTGCCACGGGCATTGGATTTATCGTGATCTTCGCGGCGATGTACATACTGCCGCTACTTGGTTTCGAACTCGGGCCGCTGCTTGCCAGTGCCGGTATCGCCGGCGTAGCCATCGGCCTAGCGGCGCAAACGATTGTAAAGGACTGCCTCAACGGCATCCTCATTCTTGTCGAGGACCAGTACAACGTCGGCGACAAGGTCCGCCTGGCTGGGCTCACGGGAATCGTAGACTCTCTCTCTCTGCGCAAAACCACGGTACGTGACGCCGACGGCACCTTCTACATCATTCCCAACTCACAGATCACAACCGTCGCCAACCTGACTCGTGACTATTCTGTCGCCACGATTAATGTATCGGTCGATTTCTCGGCCGATCCGGACAAGGTGCTGGCCCTGCTGAAAGACGTCGCCATGAGCGTGCGCAACGATCCCGCCTACAAAGATGTTTTCATCAGCGATCCTACCCTGCTCGGCGTCGACACCATCAAGGGATCACAGGTCATCTATCCCGTGCAGCTAAAGACCCAGGCTGACAAGCAATGGGCCGCAATGCGCGAAACACAGCGCCGCATCCGTATCGCGCTGGCCGAGAATGGAATGCTGCCCGGTGATCCGTTGCGTGTCTATGGATCGAATGTTCAGCCTGTTGGCTCGGGCAACAGCGATGCCGGCGCAGCCACAGTTGCGGCTGACCCAACGACTGCCCAACCAAACCAAATAAACCCGTTCTCCGGCGAAGGAATGTAAGAAAAGCTGCAAACCCCCGGGGCGAAGCGAAGAGTGGGAAAGCGCGACTCTACACGCCGCTCAATTCCCTCGCCAACTCTTCGCCGTTACTCGTAGGCGGCTGGCACGCATTCCCCTGGCAAACAACAGCGAAGCTCGTATGCCCTTGAAGCGGCGGAAGTGCTGGCAGCGTTTCTGCTAACACCGGAGGCAGGTTTTCGCGCGTCACCTGGTCGCGCTGCAATCTAATGACGCTTTTGTTTATGGCAAATCGCGCGGTTGCCATTGCTGCGAGCTGGCGCGCGTGCTCCCCTTCGCCAATGACAACAACCTGCACCGCCGGCAACAGCAGCCGCTCCAATGCAAGCCCATATGTGCCAGCGTAGAGACCAAAATGCTCAACGATGCCGCCGAAATGCTCCAGCGTATCTTCTGCTTTTTCGCGAAAATCGGGCCGGCCGCTGAGCGCTTCGAGGCGCAGCAGTGCCGCCGCGGCTGCGGGATTGCCCGCTGGCGTTGGAGAATCCTGCAATGGCTTGCGGCGCGCTGCCAGGGCACCCAGCACTTCGCCCTCCGGCATCTCCGCGTCGAAGAAGCCTCCGCCAGTCGCATCGTAGAAGCGCTCCACCATCGCTTCGCCAAGTTCCAGAGCGGCGTCGTAGTAGCGGATGTCGCCCGCTGCCTGCCACGCGTCCACGCAGGCATGCGTCAGGAAGGCGTAGTCGTCCAGCACTGCCGCCACGCGCTGCCGCGATTCCTTCTGATCCGCGTAGGCAATGACGTGCGCCAGTCCAGTTTCTTTGCTCCAGCCTTCTCGCAGGATACGATCCAGTGTCTTCAGCGCGAAGGAGCGCGGAGCTTCCAGTTGCAGCACTTGCGCCGCTTCAAGATAAGCCGATACACCCAGTGCATTCCAACTCGTGTAGACAGTCCGGTCGACAAAAGGCGTGGGCCGCGCCAATCGTGCTGCATATAGCTTTTTCTGCGCGGACTCCAGATCCCTCTGCACATCTTCGATATCGCGCGATAGCCTCTGCGCCACGTCTTCGACGATAAACTTCACATGCAGCACATTCTTTTTCGAATTGTGATGCATGTCGCCCAACTCACCGATGTCGAAGTACAAGCCGGCCACCGCTAGCTCATCCTCCGTCAAGACCGCGGCCGCTTCTTCCCGCGTCCAGGTGAAGTAGTCGCCATCGTCATCGAGGGACACGTCAGCATCCTGCGACGCATAAAAGCCTCCACGCTCGCGGTCGGTGAGCCACTCGTCCATCCAGCGCATCGTGTCCCTGGCAACGCATGCGAACTCAGGATCGACAAATGTCTGAAAAGCGTGCGCGTAGTTCTTCAGCAGCTCCGCATTGTCGTAGAGCATCTTTTCGAAATGCGGCACAACCCAGCGCTCGTCAGTCGAATAGCGATGAAATCCTCCCCCGAGGTGATCGTAGATGCCGCCGGATGCCATCTTTTTAAGTGTCACAGTCGCAGCCTGCTTCGCAGCCTCATTGCCGGTGCGGGCAGCCACGTCGATCAACATATCGAGTGCCGCCGGATGCGGAAACTTCGGCTGCGTGCCGAATCCTCCATTGCGATGGTCGAACTGGTTCAGGGCGCTCGCCACCAGCTTGTCGGCTAGTTCCAGGCTCAGCGAACCGCCGCGCCCGGAAAAGCTCTCCCCGTGCTCGATCGCGGACAGCACACTGCCTGCTGTTTCCAGAGCATCGCCGCGCTTCGTCTTCCAGACATCGGCCAGCGTTCGCAGGACACGCTCAAACCCCGGACGCCCGTAACGGTCGTCGCGAGGAAAATAGGTTCCGCCGAAAAACGGCTTTCCATCGGGCGTCAGAATTGCAGTGAGTGGCCATCCACCCTGGCCGCTCATCGCCTGCACCGCCGCTTGGTAACGGCTGTCCACATCGGGCCGCTCATCGCGATCGACCTTCACCGCGACAAAATGTTCGTTGATGACCTTCGCGAGTGAGGCATCTTCATACGATTCGCGGTCCATCACATGGCACCAGTGGCACCACACCGCACCAATGTCCAGCAGAATCGGCTTATCTTCCTGGGCCGCAAGCGCAAAAGCGTCCGCGGACCATTCGTGCCACTTCACTGGCTGGTGCATGGCGGAGCGCAGATAGGAGGACGCGGCATGTTCGAGCGAATTGTATTGACTCATCACTTGAAGTTTATCGTCTGACGCAGCGCAAGCAGAAACCCCGTTAAGCACGCAGCTCACGAGCAAGAAACCGGAGATAGGGATATGGGGCAATGCCTGCGCAAATACCCGCGAAACCCGCGTATATCCAGAAGTTCATCAGACCGACGCCATTGTGTTCGAAGTAACCCCAGATGCGCACCCTGTAGCCGACTGCGGCCAGGGCCACACAGATGCTCGCAATGATCACCCCTGCGCGATGCCGCAGAAGCCAGGCTTCATGAACGAAAAGATAAACTGGCAGCACTCCACAGACCCACACTAGAGCAACACCAGCAAACGTAATCAAAAGCCACACGCCAAATCCGTAACCAAGCGCAGAAACCAGCAGCTGGAAATTCGGCCCGCTGTTGCGCAGAACTTCAATGATCTGCACAGGCGATGTAGCGATGAACCCAGCGGCCCAGCCGAGCAGCGTTGCCTCCGTTGCCTTGCGACATCGCATGGAGCGTATCATCTTTCATCCCACCAGGCGCTGTGCCACCTGCACGTACAATTCCACAGCATCCAGAAGCTCACGCTTGGCCAGCTTCTCATACGGCGTATGCGCTACATGGATCGACCCTGGCCCAAGCAGTACCGGCTCGCCCCAATTCGGCAGCGCGGGGATGTCGGTCGTGAATGCGGCGACCATCGTTGGCAATCCATCTAATTGCCGCATGCGCATAAAAGGAAGATCCAGCGTGAAATGAACTTCGGCCAGATCACCAACCGCCTCCTGAATGGCGCTGCGTACCGGCTCCGAAGGGCCAACCAAACGCACCAGCATCTGTGCTTCAGCGTGGTCGGCGATTACGTTCGTAGCGCGTCCGCCTTCGAGCAGGCCGATGTTCAGCGTGCCAGGCCCAACGCCCTCCGTTATAGGCATTTGAATAGCCAGCACCCGATCCAGAGCCTCAACCAGCTTGTGAATCGCACTCTCGCCCAGCTCCGGATACGCCGAGTGCGCCATCTTTCCCTTCGCCCGAATCAGCACGCGCAATGCACCCTTCGAAGCTATCGCGAGGCGATTGTCCGTAGGCTCTCCATTGATGAGGAAGCGGCTTCCCTTCGGTTGCGTATTGGCAAGCTTTGCTCCGCCGGAATCACGCTCCTCCCCAACGACAAATAACAAGCCAACCTTCTCACCAGCATCTCGCAGTCGCTCCGCTGCAGCAATCTGCGCAGCGATGATTCCCTTCGCATCGCAGGCACCGCGCCCATAGATATACGACCCATCGTCACTGCTCGGAATAAACGGCGGCACGGTGTCCATATGCGTCGACAGCACCACATCGGGCGTCTGACCTGGATTACCGGCGTAGATATTGAAACGTTCGCCCTTGCCTCCGCTTTCAGGCTGCGGCACCGGCGTGCATTCAACGGCAAAGCTGCGCTCGGCGAGAAACTCGGCAAGATACGCGCCCACCGCCCCTTCGTTATAGGTAATCGATTCGATGTCGATCAAGCGGCGTGTGAGTTGAATCGGATCAAGCGTCATCGTGTCTCAGGATACCCCAACGTCGCATAGTCCCTGGAATCCGATTCTGCGTTCAGCCGAGAGCACGCAAACAGACAGGCGACGGCTTGGCTACAATGCTTGAGAAGCATGTCGCAAATCTCTTCCGGTTCCGCTGTCCTACGCACGATCGACGACCTGCGCGGCCCCGCAGGTAAGCTGGAAGCTCTCTTGAATGCGGGTGCAGATGACGCTCCCTATGCTGCGCTCGTGTGCCATCCGCATCCCCTCGGCGGGGGCACTATGCACAACAAAGTGGTCTACCACGCCATGAAAGCGCTCCAGTCCTTTCGACTGCCGGTATTGCGCTTCAACTTCCGTGGCACAGGATTGAGCGAAGGCGAACACGATGGCCACGAAGAACGAGGCGACGTCGAAGCAGCACTCGACTGGCTCGAACACGAATTTCACCTCCCCATTCTCTTTGCCGGATTCTCCTTCGGCGCGGCCATTGGCTTACTCACCTGCTGCGGCGATGAACGTGTCAAAGGACTGATCGCTCTCGGACTGCCCGTCCATGCCGAGGGCCGCGACTATCACTACCGATTTCTCCCCTCATGCCCGCAACCAAAGCTCTTCATCAGCGGCGCGCGCGACCCGTACGGCCCAAAGGCGCAAGTAGAAGACGTCTTCTACACGGCAAAACAACCGGCAGAGCTGGTGTGGATTATTGATGCGGATCATTTCTTTGCGGGTAAACTGGATCAGGTTCAGCTTGCTATCCGCAACTGGGTGCAAACACGCTTCCTCCCCGCCAAAGGCTCATGACTTCCGAAGCCGTCACGAAACTCGAAGAGCTCCACTCCGCGGCACAGGATATGTTTCTGCACGCGCTCGACGCCTGCGACGTGGGCACGGCATTCGACCGCCATCTCCATTTCGATGGCACAACACTCATACGTCATCCCTCCGCAGCACTGAAGCCTGTTTCCATTTCCCTGGACCGCTATAAGAAAGTCTTTGTCATCTCCTTTGGCAAGGCAGCCATGACCATGCTCGACGCGCTGCTCGATCGGCTGCCCAGGAAAATTCATCTTCGCGGCGTCTGCTGCGCGCCCCATATGCCGAAGAAGCGTAACTGGCGCATTCGCTACTTCACCGGAGGCCATCCGCTTCCCAACGAAGATTCGTTCGCGGCCGCCGAGGCAGCACTCAAACTGCTTAAGCGTGCGCGCAAGGATACCTTCGTCTTCTTCCTCATCAGCGGCGGCGGCTCCGCCATGCTTGAGCTGCCGCGCAATCCCAAAATTTCCCTGGACGACACCATCGCATTCCACGAGACCCTTATTGCATCTGGAGCCTCGATCACAGAAATCAACACAGTCCGCAAATATTTCTCCGCCGTCAAAGGAGGACGCCTTGCGCTGGCCGCTCCCGAAGCGGAAAAACTCTCGCTGCTGCTCGCCGACGTGCCCCTCAAAGACCTTGGCTCGGTTGCGTCATCACCTACGCTCCCGGATCAATCGACACTCGAAGGGTGCAGAGCAGTCCTGACCCGCTATCACCTGCTCGAAAAATTTCCCTCCGATGTGCGCGCATATTTCGAATCGCTGTCATCCGACGTTGCGGCTGAAACGCATGGCGCTGTCGCAGATGAAGCATTCAAGCACACGCAATTCGATACGCTGCTTTCGAACCATGATTTCGTGAACGCTGCCCGTGATCGCGCACAGGAACTCAGCTTTCGCGTTGTCATCGACAACGCCTGCGACGACTGGGACTACGCCGACGCCTCTCGCTATTTGCTCAAGCGCTTCCATGAGCTGCGCGCCCAGCATCCCCGTCTCTGCCTGCTATCAAGTGGCGAAGTTACAGTCCAGCTCGGCCCGAAACCCGGCTGCGGCGGGCGCAATCAGCAGTTCACGCTCGCTTCCGCCTTTGATCTTGCAAAGTACGAAGGCCAACCGCTCGCCGTCCTCAGCGCCGGCTCCGATGGCATTGACGGAAACAGCCCGGCAGCGGGCGCGATCGCTGATACAACCACCGTCGCCCGCGCCCGCGAGTATCATTTCGACCCCGAAGCGAACCTGGCCCGCTACGACACCTGCCCGCTCTTTACCGCGCTCGGCGACACGATCATCACCGGACCTACAGGCAATAATCTCCGCGACCTGCGCATACTCCTTGCCGCTCGTGAAGACGGCAACTAAGACTTCGCTCCCACCGAAACGGAAATTTCCGCAGATGCCCTTGTAACCGGCGGACATCCAGGACTAACATATGTCGTATGCGATATGTCGTATGCGACGTATCGTCTGGAGAACCACCTTGCTCAGCCCAAATCTCTTCCAATCCATCGAATCGATCCGCGCGTCACAGGTTACCTCTGGGAGGCCCTTGTCCTCGTCTGGCTGCTGAGTGCCTTCGCCGTAAAGCCCACGGTGGTGAAGCAATCATCCAGGTCCCGCTTCTGGTATCTCTTCTTCTCCGGCCTGGGCGCTTTTCTCATCTTCGGCACACGCGTCGACGTCCCCTGGCTGAACGTGACTCTGTTCCGCGTCAACCTCGCAGTCGCGAGCGCCGGATTCGTCATCGTCGGCCTGGGTATCGCCCTCGCCATCTGGGCGCGCCTAACCCTCGGTGGCAACTGGAGCAGCGCAGTGACGATCAAGCAGGACCACACGCTTGTACTACGGGGCCCTTATCGCATCGTCCGCCATCCCATCTACACTGGACTGCTCATAGCTCTCACTGGCAGCGCGCTGCAGTATGGTTACCTGCGCAGCCTGGCAGGTGTCTTGCTCGCCGGCTTCGGACTCTGGCTCAAATCACTTTTCGAGGAGCAGTTCATGGCGCAGCGCTTCGGAGACGAGTACCTGGCGTATCGCCAACGTGTGCGCGCGCTGGTACCCTTCATTTTCTGAGACAACGCAGCTATGAGAAAACAGACCTCTTCACAGCAGGAAATCCGCACTTTGGCCCAACGGATGGAATCTCAACTGCAATCCATCCGCAAGATGATGCGCCGTCAACTCGATGCGGAATATTCAAAGGGAGAGCTCACTGCGCCGCAGCGGCTCGTAATGGAAGCGGTCTGCAAGTCCGAAGGGCTGAGCCTCAAAGATCTGAGCGAGACCGTCTGCCTTGCGCACAGCACCGTCTCGGGCATTGTCGATCGTCTGGAGAAACGCGGCTTTGTCACCCGTAGAATCAGCAAAGAGGACCGTCGTATCACGCAGATCTTCCCCTCATCTGCGGTCCGTAACTTTCTTCAAAAGCGATACGCGGCGCTGGCCTTGCATCCGCTCACGCACGCTCTGAAAGAGGCAACACCCGCGCAGCGCAGCATCGTCCAGGAGGGTCTTTCTACACTTGAAGAGCTCTTAAGGAACAGCTCCTAGCGAGGCAGTAAACTCTTCGCTGGTATACGTTATGCTGTAAACATCAGCTGTTCAGAAAAGGAGAAGTACCTTGGCACTAATCGTTATCGGCACCTTCGCCACCATATTTGTAGTGGGAATTCTATGGGCAACCGGCCGTAAGGCAGACGATCAGTCACACTGAGGCTCCGACCGCACCAGCTGAGGTCCCGGATGCGCCTCGCTGCGGTCGATTTTGCGCAGAAAGCCATTCACGGCCTCTGCAAATGCCATGGGAGCTTCATCGTGAGGCAGGTGCCCCACGCCCGGAAGAATCACCATTTCCGCACGGCGAAATATCTTTTCCAGCTGTCGGCCCGATTCCAGAGTCACTGCACGATCATGCGTTCCCCACAATAGCAGCATCGGCACATCGCGCAGCTTTTCCAGCGTGGCCCTGAGCTCGCGCATGTCGTCAATCCAGCAATCCAGAATATTCAGAATATGCTTGACCGTCCCTGGGACGCGCAGTGAATTCATGTAACGCTCTAGCGCCTCATGACAGACTAGTTTGCTGTTCCCATACATCCGGCCGAGCGCCAGTTCCTGCAGCTTCTCTGGAAGATTCGGCACCTGGTTTGCGAACCAGCGCCCCAGCGAACTCCGATAGAAGTGCAGTAACGGATCACCCACCAGAGAAAACGGATTAGCCGGAGCGTGCAGCACCAGGCTGCGGACTCGTTCCGGATGCCGGGCTGCCAGCATCATGGCAACTGCACCTCCGTGCGACGTACCCACAATATCGGCACGCCCGATGCCCGCCCCAGCTAGAAATTTCGCCATCCGGTCCGCCTGGGCGGCGAGGCTTGCGTCTAGCCCGGGCACCCTTTCCGACCTCCCTATGCCCAGTGAATCGACCGAGTAGACTGAAGACTCCTGTCCGAGCCGTGAAAGGCATGGATACCAAGCGTCGGCAGATCCGAGGAGGCCATGCAAAAGCACGAGTGCCGGACCATTGCCCGTCGTCAGGCAGTACATCCGGTGCCCATTCACCAAAATCGAGATTTCTTCGAGCTGCTGGTCATTTGCCAGCAGCATCCAGTTTGCCAATGCCATCTACACCCTCAACCAGTGCCCATGCAAAACGTCCAGCGGCCTGGCAAATTCATCAAATCTTAAACCAATTTTTAAGAGAAGCGAAGAGCCAAAAAAGATGCATCTGTGTGCATCTCTCCCGTTTCCATCGGCTTGCTTGAGCCATTCCTGGCCGAAATTCGTCCTGCACTATCTATGATTTTTCATAGATAGATATTGAATATTTCATCCCAAAGAAGGTAACTCTCGTCACTCGTATAATTTCGATCTTCCCGAAAATCAGTATCCCCCTCAAAATCAAGGTTATACTGGATCAGCAGGTGAACGACCGTCTCGTCTGGCTGTGATGGCACTCGATTTGCATGGTATCGGTTGCACGCAGTATTGCTGAACCGCACATGGAAAGGTCGCTACAAACCCGGATCACGGTTCTCCTCCTGGCCCTTTTCACTGTCGCCGCCACGGTCTTTGCCGCATTTAATTTCATTCAAGAAAATAACTATCCGCTGCCGACAGACGGAGTCTGGTGGGTGGAAGCCAACGGCGGACTGCAGGCACAGCGGGTGCTGGCCAACAGCCCGGCACAGCGCGCGGGCATCAAGGCCGGAGACCTGCTGGTTCAGGCAAATGACCGGCCGCTACCCCGCTCCGCCTCCCTGGCTCGGGAGATGGTGCGTACAGGGGCCTACGGCACGATCCACTACACGCTGATCCGTTCCGGTGTCAGGCTGCCTGAAGTCCCGCTGATTCTCGACCCCCTGGATCGCAGCAACAATCAGGGCTTCCGCCTCATTGCGCTGATTTATCTCGGAATCGGACTCTATGTCCTATTCCGTCGCTGGACCGCCCCCCACGCGACCCACTTCTACATTTTCTGCCTTGCTTCTTTCACGCTTTACGCCTTCAAGTACACAGGCAAGCTCAATGCGCTCGATCAGGTCATCTTCTGGGGCAACATTTTTGCCGGGGCTCTGCAACCCGCGCTCTTTTTGCATTTTGCTCTGGCCTTTTCTGAAAGCCGCCGTATCCGCCGCTGGCTGGTCGCTATCACCTACCTGCCGGGCTGCCTCGTCATTTCTCTGCAGATCATTGCAATCCAGTTCTGGTCTGCGACGGCGCTGCTGCAGCACCGCCTCGATCAATTCACCGTTGGCTATCAGGCGCTCTATTACGTGCTGGCGGCGATTCTCTTCTTCGTCAACTATCAGCGCGCAGACCAGCCTCTGCGCCGCCAGCAGCTCAAGTGGCTGACTCGCGGCACCGTGCTTGCCATCGCGCCGTTCACGCTCCTGTATGCGATCCCGTTTCTGGCCGATGCCCAAATTCCGGATCTGTTGACCAAGATTGCAGTGCTCGCGCTGGTCTTCCTGCCGCTCACCTTCAGCTGGGCCATCATCCGCTACCGGCTCATGGATACGGACCTGATCTTCAAGCGCGGCGTCACATACACGCTGGCGACGGCAGCGCTGGTGGCCCTCTATTTCGGCCTGGTTGCGCTCGCCGGCGAGATCGTCCGCAATCGTCTGCCCAGCTTTGGGCTTTGGGGACTGGTCGCCGCCATCATCATTACGGCGCAACTCTTCGACCCTCTGAAACGCGCCATCCAGGAGCGCGTCGACCGCGTCTTCGACCGCAAGCGCTACGACTACCGCGAAACGCTGATCGAATTTGGCCGCGGCCTCAGTTCGCAAACTGACCTGCAGGCGTTGCTGAACTCCATCGTCGAGCGCTTGCCGCACACGCTCCTCGTCTCTCGTGTTGCCGTTTTTCTTGCTGAGACAACCGAGGAATACCGACTCGCCGCCGGTCATGGCCTACAGGCGTCGGTTCTTGAAGACGGCCAGGGACTCGATCTTAGCTTCCTCGATTTCGACCAACCCGATGCGGGCTCGCATATTTTTCTTGAAAATCCCCAGCAGGCGCTGCATCTGACCGATAGCGAAAAGCGCACAGCCGCGGCGCTCGACCTGAACTACTACCTGCCATGCCGCTTGCAGGACCGTACCATCGCTGTCATCGGGCTGGGCCGCACCACCGACGGCGATTTCCTTTCGAGCGAAGACATGGAGTTGCTCGAATCCCTCGCCGGCTACATTGGCATCGCTATCCAGAACGCCCGCCTGTACGCAGAGCCTTGAGCAGAAAATCTCCGAATACGAGCGCCTGAAGGAATTCAACGAGAACATCGTCGAGTCGATCAACGTCGGCATCCTCGCCGTCGATCTCGAAGAAAGTATCGAGAGCTGGAATGCTCAGATGGAAGTCTTCTGCGCGCTCCCGCGCTGCGAGGCGCTGGGTAAACGGCTCTCAGAAGTCTTTCCGCCGTCGTTTATGCAGGAATTTCACCGCGTAAAGAACGACCCCGGCGTGCACAATCTCTACAAGTTCCGCCTGGAGATGCGCGACAGGCGAGGCACGTACCGCCAACATCGCCATCGCGCCGCTGGTCTCGCGCAATTTCGAAACGGTTGGCCGCATCATCCTGGTCGACGACATCACCGAGCGCATGGAGCTTGAAGCCCAGCTCAGCCAGGCGGAAAAGCTCTCCTCCATCGGCCTGCTTGCCGCCGGAGTCGCCCATGAAGTCAATACGCCGCTCGCCGTCATCTCCTCCTACACGCAGATGCTCGCCAAGCAGGTGCGCGGCGATGAACGGCTGTCGCCGCTGCTCGAAAAGATCACGCAGCAGACCTTCCGCGCCTCGGAGATCGTCAACAGCCTGCTGAATTTCTCGCGCACCAGCAGCACGGAATTCCGCGAGATCGATCTGAACGCAATCATTCGCGAAACACTGACACTGCTTGAGCATCAGTTCAAGACCGCCCATGTACATCTCGATTTGGCGCTCGACGCCGAATCTTCCGCCCATCCTCGGCAATGCCGACAAGCTGCAGCAGGTCTTCCTCAATCTCTTTCTCAACGCAAAGGACGCCATGGCAGCCGGCGGAACGCTGCGCATCGCGACCGAGGCCAACGGGCACGTCGCGGTTGCGATCTCCGACACCGGCTCCGGCATCGCACCCGAACACGTGCAGCGCATCTACGATCCTTTCTTCACCACCAAGAGCGCGCCCAGGCAGGGACAGCGCCGCGGCACCGGCCTGGGCCTGGCCGTCACCTACGGCATCATTCAGGAGCACGCGGGCAAGATCCACGTAGAAAGCCAGGTGGGACACGGGCACCACGTTTCTTCTTGAATTCCCCATGGTAAGGAAAGCCCGCGCATGTCTGAAGGCATCCTCGCGTTCCGCACTCTACAAGCTACATCGTCGATATCCAGACCGTGCGCATCGAATTCTCATCATCGATGACGAAGCCGCCATTCGCGAGTCGCTCGAAACGCTGCTCATGCTCGAAGGCTACAACGTCGACACCGCCCCCGAAGGCGAGTCGGGACTCGATCGAACATCGACCGCGCAGTCCTACGATCTCGTTCTGCTCGATCTCGCGCTGCCGGGCAAGAACGGCCTTGAAGTGCTGCCCCGCATCCGCGAGCGCCATCCCGCTACTGCCGGTCATCATGATCACCGCCTACGGAACGGTGACAACGTGGTGGACGCCATCCGCGCCGGCGCGCAGAACTTCGTCCAGAAGCCGTGGGACAACGAAAAGCTTCTCGCCGACATCCGCGCCGCCATCGCGCGCACCGCGCCGAAGAAGAAAACATCCAGCTCAAGCGCGCCCTGAAGCAGCGCTATAACTTTGAAAACATCGTCGGCAAGAGCGAGCCGATGCTGCGCATCTTCGACCTGGTGGCGCAGGTCGCGCCCAGCCGCTCCACCGTGCTCATCCAGGGCGAAAGCGGAACCGGCAAGGAGCTGATCGCCAAGGCGCTGCACGCCAACTCGCCGCGCCGCGACAAGCCCTTCGTCCCGGTCAACACCGGAGCCATGCCCATCGATCTGCTGGAATCCACGCTCTTCGGCCATGTGAAGGGCGCCTTCACCTCAGCCATCGCCACCAAGAAGGGCCTCTTCGAAGATCGCCAACGGGGGCACGCTCTTCCTGGACGAAATCGGCACGATGGGTATGGACACGCAAGCAAAGATCCTGCGCGTGCTGCAGGACCGCCGCTTCATGCAGCTTGGCGGCGTTCAGGAGATCCAGGTCGACGTCCGCATCATCGCCGCCACCAATATCGACCTGCGCCAGGCGGTGCGCGAAGGCAGGTTCCGCGAAGATCTCTACTACCGGCTCAACGTCATCACCATCGACCTGCCGCCGCTGCGCAGCCGCCGCGAAGATATCCCGCTGCTCGCGACGCATTTTCTCAAACACTTCTCCGAAGAAAACGATCTTGCCGTCGCGCTCGCTGTCACCCGAAGCGATGCGCGCCCTCGTGGATTACGACTGGCCAGGCAACGTGCGCGAGCTCGAAAACGTCATCGAGCGCGGAGTCGTGCTTTCCTCCGGCCAGACAATCAATTCCGACCTCCTTCCCGGCCACCTTACTGGCCGCAGCTATTCCTCCAGCCTGCTTGAGCACAATCCGAACGCCTCGCTCTTCGACATCCTCGAAGATATCGAGCGGCGCATCATCATCGACAAGCTAGAGCGCTGCAACTGGAACCAGACCGAAGCCGCCGAGCAGTTCCGCATTCCGCTCTCCACCCTGAACCAGAAGATCAAGCGCCTCAATATCGAAATCAAGAAGCGAGTGAAAGAGTAGGGCAAGGCTTGGGTAGCTAATGCGCCAAGCTGTGCGCGCCCTGATACTTAGGCCCTGTGTTACCCTCACCCTTGTGAGTCACGAATCTCCTTTGTGCATCTAAGCGAATGAACTAAACCATGGCAATCGCTACGCTTGATCAGGCCGCAAAAAAAGGTGTCAGCGTTTTACAGGACTATGCGCTGATCTCTGGCCGCGCCCTTGGAAATCTCTTTCGACGCCCCTTCTATGGCGCAGACATCATTACGCAGGCTGACATTATCGGCGTCGGCTCGCTCCCAATCGTGATCCTCACGGGCTTCTTCACCGGAGGCGTGCTGGCGCTGCAATCGGCCTCGACGCTGGCGCAGTTTGGCGCCGCCGCGGTTACCGGGCAGCTCGTCAGCCTTTCCATGATCAAGGAACTCGGACCGGTGCTCACCAGCCTGATGGTCTCAGGACGCAACGCCTCCGGCATGGCCAGTGAGCTTGGCTCCATGATGGTGACCGAGCAGATCGATGCCATGCGCGCGCTCGGCACTGACCCGCTCAAGAAACTGGTGATGCCGCGCATTATCGCCACCGTCTTCATGCTCTTTTTCCTCACCATCATTTCCGACGCTATCGGCATTCTCGGCGGGGCAGCTGTCTCAGTCTTTCTCCTTGGACAGGATGGTTCGCAATATTTCCATACCGCTTATCAGTCGCTGCGTTATCCAGACATTCTGCAGGGCCTGGTCAAGCCGCTCTTTTTCGGCTTCATCATCGCCACCATCGGCTGCTATTACGGAATGACGACAAGCGGCGGCACACAGGGCGTGGGTCGTTCCACCACGCAAGCCGTCGTATGGTCATCGGTCCTCATCATCGCGTCGGACTTTGTCATCAGCCGCTTCATGATCGGCATCTTCGGCAGGTGACGCGCACATGAGCCAGGCCGTCCTCGCTCCGGAACTCAAACAGCAACCGCCGAACGAGCCTGTCGTCGTCTTTGAGAACGTCTCGATCGGCTTTGAGAATAAGCCGGTGCTCGACAACATCTCCTTCACCGTCAAGCCGGGTGAGACGCGCATCCTCCTCGGGCCAGCCGGCGTGGGCAAGAGCGTTCTGCTGAAAATGGCCGACGGCTTGATGCGCCCAGACTCGGGCCGCATCCTCGTTTTCGGTGAAGAGGTCAGCGCCATGCCGGAAGAAGAACTCTTCGCGCTGCGCGCGCGCATCGGCATGGTTTTTCAGGAAGGCGCGCTCTTCGATTCGCTGACCGTGCGCGATAACGTCGGCTATCGCCTAATGGAGGAGCGCCGCCCCCCCGCGGAAATCGAGCAGCGCGTCACCGAGGCACTGCGCTTCGTTGAGCTTGAGCACACCGTCGACAAATTCCCTTCAGAGCTTTCCGGAGGCATGCGCCGCCGCGTCGCCATCGCCCGCGCCATCATCACCAAGCCCGACCTGATTCTCTACGATTCGCCCACAGGCGGACTCGACCCGATCACATCGACCACCATCATCGAACTGGTCATGAAGCAGCGCGACGTCTATCACACCAGTTCCCTGCTCGTAACTCACCGATTACAGGACGCGTTCGTGCTCGCATCGCACCGCTTCAACCGCGAAGCCAACAAAATGGAGCTTCTTCCGGAAGGCCAGTCCGATCCGCAGACCAGCTTCCTCGTTTTGAATGATGGCAAACTTGTCTTTGACGGATCGACACACGACCTCGTCCACTCCGATGATCCATTCATCAAGGAATATCTGACCTAGAGAACACGGAGCCGCATTCACTGGCGATCTGAGATCGCTCGTTCCACAATGCCGGGCAGCAAACGCGCGGCCTCATCGACACTCCCAGAGCTGTCAGCCAGAGCGTCAAAGAATTCAAAAGATGTCAGCGCGTGGAGAGTAGAGATTCGCTGCTCTCTGTCCGCTCTCCCTTTTCCCTCGCTCCGCTGATCCAGCATCTCAACGACCCGCGTTGCTGCGCCTCGTCGGCGGCGATTCCTAGCCTCGACTGCCGCCCCAAACTCTGGATCGATGGCAGCAATCCCGTGAATGCGCCGGATCAGCAGCCTGTCTCTCCGCCAGAACGTGCTGAAAATCTCAACGAAGCTGATCAGCATCGATTCAGGATTCGCCGCTTGCATCACGTTTCGCATGCGCTCCATGCCGCCTTCGATGGCAATCTGATCGAAGAGCGCCTCAAGCAACCCGGTCTTGTTCGTAAAAAGGTTATAGATCGTCTGCCGCGTCACCCCGCTTTCGCGTGCGAGTCCATCCAGCGTCAGGCTAGAAAATCCATTCGCTTCAAGCTGCTTCCGCAAAGCGGTAAGAATCGCAGCCCGTTTCTGGTCAGATTGCTCCAGGCGCCTGCCCAAAGAGTACGGCCGCTTGCAGACAGCTTCTTTCTTGCTTGGCACGGTGTCATCATAACTTTCAATAATTAACTTTACAATGTGTAAAATAAAATTGTATGCTCTCTTTCATTGGAGGAGCGGAATGTCCACTCGCCTCGATTCCGCAGCAGACTCAACAATTCTGATCCGGAAAGATGCTTTTCCTACTCTGTTACGAATTGGCTTCTGGATCTGCGTAGTCATCGCAATCGCGGTCGTGATCCGTCGCCTTGTCGCACTCATAAACCCGCCGCAGTCCCCTCCATCGCTCATGGCAGGTCTAGATGGAGCATTTGCATCCCACACTGCGCTGACCTTGGCGCACATTCTGCCCGCACTCGGCTTCGTCGCGTTAATCGCGCTCACTTACTTCCGCCGCTTTGCCAGCGCCCTATGGATCGAGCGGCTCCTGTTCCCGCTCGGAGCAATCGTCGGCATCACAGCTTATGCGATGAGCGCATTCGCCATCGGCGGATGGATTGAGGGCTCTGCCGTTCTCTTCTTCAATAGTCTCTTTCTTTATTCGCTGCTGCGTGCATGTCTATACCGGCGAAGCGGTGAAAGCCAACGTAAACAACAGTGGCTGACAAGAGCTGTTGCGATCCTTCTCGGAATCGCAACCACGCGCCCGGTGATGGGCATCTTCTTCGCAACCGCTACGCTCACGCATCTTAAACCGAAGCAATTTTTCGGCATTGCCTTCTGGATCGGGTTCTCGATCAACACCATCACCATCGAGCTTTGGTTGCGCTTGAGGAAACACCCATTCCAACTCGAAAGGACGGCTGTGCATTCCTAAATCAAAGAATGCGCGCCTGATTGCACTATGACGACACAACAGCGCCACCAGGGCCCGCACTTGGCTCTGCTAGCGATCCTCTACACGGTGCTATTCAACGTTGGCCTATATCCTGTAACCGCCATGGCAGGCAAACCCTGGTGGCCCGGACCGTGGGAGTTAGCCAGCGTCATCGTTCCCTATTTCCAAACACACCACACACAAGTGCTCATCTGCCTCTTTCTGCAACTCGGAGCAATCCTCTGCCTCGGTCTATTCACTGCAGTTGCCGTCAGCCAGATACGATTTCTCGGCGTGCGCTCCGCCGGGCCGTGGATCGCGCTTCTAGGTGGTTTCCTGGTAGTCTCCGACGGATTCGCAGGCGGCCTCACAACGTGGACCTTGCTGCACCCAGTCATCGTCCAGACACCATCGCTCGTACTGGCGCTCTACTATCTCGCTTACGCGTTGGGCGGGCCAGGATTCTCCATCCCCATGGGTCTGCTGATGGCCGGCATCTCCATCCCGGCACTATTGCACAAGCTCTTGCCGAAATGGATCTGCATCCTCGGCATCATCCTTGCCGTGTCAGGCGAACTCAGCTGGTTTCACCTCATCAGTCCAGCTGTGCTCTTTCTCATCCCCTTGACTCGCTTTCCCGGATTCATCTGGCTCATCGCGGTAGCATTTGCCCTACCCAGAACAATGCCGTTCCATTCGCAGCCCGAAGCCATTTAAGACCTGCAATGCGGGAAGCGCCTTTGCCGACCGTCTTCCCGCTCTGCTAGTCTGAATGGTTTCAGTCTTGGAACGGAGCAATCACTCACAATGGCCTTTAAGTTCAAGGGAGTCGATTTCATCGGCTTCGACGCCCTCCTCAACGAAGACGAGCGCCTCTCGCGCGACACCGCACGCCAGTTCATCGAAGACAACCTCATCCCGATCATCGAAGAGTGCAATCGCGAAGGCCGCTTCCCCCGCGAACTCGTGCCGCAGATGGGCGAACTCGGCTTCTTTGGCGCGAACTTGCACGGCTACGGCTGCGCCGGCATGTCGAATGTGGAATACGGTCTCGTCATGCAGGAATTCGAACGCGGCGACTCCGGCGTGCGCAGCTTCGTCAGCGTGCAGTCGGCCTTGGTCATGTATCCCATCTTCACCTTCGGCTCCGACGAGCAGAAAGATTACTGGCTCCCGCTGATGGCCAAAGGCGAAAAGCTTGGCTGCTTCGGCCTCACCGAGCCCGACTTCGGATCGAACCCCGGGGGCATGCGCACTCGCGCCCGCAAAGTAGGCGACGAATACGTCCTCAACGGCGAAAAGATGTGGATCACCTCTGGCACCATCGCCGATGTGGCGGTCATCTGGGCCAAGGTCGAAGACGAGGATAATCGAGTGCGCGGCTTCCTGGTCGAGACCGACCGCCCCGGCTTCACCGCCTACGATGTACACGGCAAATGGTCTCTGCGCGCCTCCGTCACTTCAGGGCTCTCGCTGCAGGACGTTCACGTCCCGGCAAAGAACCTCATGCCCGGCACCGGCGGCCTCAAATCGCCCCTAATGTGCCTCAATCAGGCACGCTACGGCATCAGCTGGGGAGCTATCGGCGCAGCCATGTCCTGCTACGACACCGCGCTGCAATATTCTTTGCTGCGCAAGCAGTTTCGCGACCAGCCCATCGCCAGCCATCAACTCGTACAGGAAAAACTCACCTGGATGATTTCAGAAATCAGCAAGGCGCAACTGCTGTCACTACAAGTAGGCCGCATGAAAGATGAAGGCAAAGTCAGCTTCGAGCACATCTCCATGGCCAAGCGCAACAACGTATGGATGGCCCTTGAATGTGCCCGCATGGCACGCGATATCCTCGGCGGCAACGGCATTACTGACGACTACCCGATCATGCGCCACATGATGAACCTAGAATCGGTAAAAACCTACGAAGGCACACACGACATCCACACGCTCATCATCGGCCAGAGCGTGACGGGTATCCCTGCATACTGACGCTATGCGTCTACGCTGAGGCTGCCATTGAAGCTGAATGTGGCTTTTGAGCAAGAAGAACCGTCTGCCAATCGGTCCGGCTGGAACCCGCGATAACCCGAGCGTCCCCGAAGCCCTTTTCCCTCGCCAGATTTACGAGGAATTTCTCCGAGTAGGCGACAGCGGCTTCGGGAACTTTCAACGATTCCACGCGCGCGTTCCCTACTTGATGCTGGAAAGTATGCCTCCCTCCAAACGTCGGCGGTGGATAGTCAAGACAGAAGAAATACATGAGCATTTTCCCGCCGGGCTTCAAGATACGATACGACTCCTCGCAATAGTTCATCAGCTCGGGCTCGAGTAGATGGGTGAAGAGAGAAGTTGAAAAAACGAAGTCCACACTCTCGTCATCGGGAGAAAGGACGTATCTTTCCTTGGAGCCACTCTGGTGATACGAAACGCTGGCATGGGTCGAATGTTCAAACTGAAAATGCGGCTCATGGAAGTGGGCTGAGCACCAGTCAAGCATCTCTTGGTCAATATCGATGCCGATGTATTTGCCCGAGAAACTCGATCCCTTGAAGCTATAGTCCCGCAAATGATGCGCAAATCTGCCACACCCGCAGCCTATATCCACAATGACGGAATCTAGGCGAATCAAGCCGTTGTTAAGGCAATAAAGCCAGAAAGACTCGGCAGCGCGAAGATAGTTCACCTGGTTGGAAAAAAACCTGTTTCCTACGCCAACTCGAATCCGCAAGTGATTTGGAGGCAACTCGCGAAACTCCGGCCAGAAGGCGCGAGGCAGAAGATCTACAGAATCAACCAACAGCTTGAAAACGGGATTGTGCGATAACAGAGAGGTAGAGGGAATGATCCTGCGAGATAAACGAGCGAGCGCATTATGCATAAAATGCAGCCCCTCTTCGAGGCTAGATGCAACTATATTGGGCTCCTTTCGTAGAAATCTACCCTCATTGAATACGTTCGCGGCACTCCTCCCGCGATTCAACGGCGATATCCATGAAAATCGCTGCCGCCTTCGCATTGGTTTAAGGCGAAGGCGGCGGGACATCGATTTACTGCAGATGCCCCATCTTGCCGTCATTGTAATCACGCACCGCCTGCATGATCTCATCGCGCGTGTTCATCACAAACGGACCATAGCTGAATACCGGCTCGTTGATCGGCTCACCGCTCAGCAGCAGAAGTGTCGTATCTTCCTTGGCCTCAAGCGCAATACTCTCGCCATCCTGGCTCAGCGTGGCAATATGCGCCTCACCCTTGATCGAGTTCTCGCCATTCAGAACCACGTCGCCTTTCAACACAAGCACACCCGCGTTGTGGCCCTCGGGAATCTGCAACTCCACTTTGCTGCCGCGAGTTAACCACGTGTCAAAGAGGTTCAACGGAGTAAACGTGCTCGCCGGTCCACGCACGCCATGCAACTCTCCGGCAATCACTCGGGTATAGGATCCACTGCCCAGATCAACCGCCGGAATCTGCTCCTTCGTGATTCCCTGGTAGCGTGGCTTCGACATCTTTATCGCCTTCGGCAGGTTCACCCAGAGCTGGATCATCTCGAAAGTACCGCCATTCTTGGCGAATTCCCTCTCGTGCATCTCTTCATGCACCACGCCCGAAGCAGCTGTCATCCACTGCACATCGCCCGGACAAATGACGCCGGAGTTTCCAGCAGAATCACGATGCGCCACCGCTCCCTGATATGCAATCGTCACGGTTTCAAATCCACGGTGGGGATGCTCGCCCACTCCATGCGACTGCTTCGAAGGCTCAAAGTACGACGGACCTGCGTAATCCAGCATGAGAAAAGGATTGATCTCGTCCTTCAATCCGTTTGACGGAAACATGTTTCGCACGGGGAAACCATCGCCAACCCAATGATTTGATCCTGGCCCATACACCCCAAGCACCTTTTTCACCTTAGACATTTCCTTACTCCTCCCTGTTTCTACTTCCGCCGCTCTTCACGGCCACACCTTTGTTCCGCGGCTGCCTTGCATTTTCATCTGCCAGCCGATTTACCGCGCCCAGCCCGAGTCGCCGCAGCAAATCGATCAGCACTTCGCGGTCTCTGTTCCCAATGCCTGCCGTAGCCGTCTCCATCGCTTGCTTATGATCCTCAAATGCCTCACGAATCAAAGCCGTGCCAGCCTCCGTTAGCCGGACCACGCGCACTCTGCGGTCGCCGGCATCTTCTTCACGGTCTACCAGCCCACGACGCCCAAGCCGATTGAGTGCCGCTGTCATTGACCCGCTGGTAAGCATCACTTTCGCGCCCAGCTCTTTAACGTTGAGCGGCCCTTTATGCAAAAGCACTTCCAACACTGCAAAGTCACTCAGGCACATATCCAAACCGGCAATGTGACGATGCGCATGCGCTTCCACCGACCGGAAAGCCTTCCACAGCACCAGCCAAAGGTGAATTCCGCTCGTATCTGTTCTCGTCTTTGTCTGGGCTGCTCTCATTTATCTTGATAACAAGATGTTTTATCAGAGAAAAAGATTCAACCCGGGATAAACCCCATCTACAAGCTCCGATTACCGTCAAAAAAGCCACGCGCAACCCATTCTCTCCGCTAGGGTTCTAATTAAGGGACGCCCCACCAACCACGGAGTTCCGCTGTGCTAGGCATGCAT
Organism: Terriglobales bacterium; assembly: GCA_963823845.1. Classification (GTDB taxonomy): domain Bacteria; phylum Acidobacteriota; class Terriglobia; order Terriglobales; family Acidobacteriaceae; genus Alloacidobacterium. The sequence goes on along the minus strand of CAWGND010000013.1, from coordinate 516,738 downwards.
CTTCCCAAACCGCAGAGACGCCCCGAACTCGATGCCCTGCGCGGTTTGTTCCTGGTCTGGATGACGCTGACGCATCTACCGACGCGCTTCAGCGACTTCGTGAACCAGCCTATCGGCTTCGTGTCGTCCGCAGAAGGCTTCGTCTTTCTCTCGGCGTTGCTCGTTAGCCGGGTCTATATGCGCCAGGCGCTGCAAGATGAGACAGGTCTGCGAAACAAGCTATGGAAGCGCTCGCTGCGCATCTACGGCTACCACCTGCTGATGCTCGCGCTCGCCTTCACCGTCGCCGCCGCCTACGCGGTCACAACCCACCGCGCGGCCATCTACAACCTGCTCCATTTCTACATTGCGCACCCATTCGTCGCGATTGTCGGCTCAGTCCTGCTCCTCTATTGCCCGCCACTGCTCGATATTCTGCCGATGTACGTCATCTTCCTCTTCTTCACGCCGCTCGTGCTATCTGAGGCGGTCAAACGTGGCTGGGGCCGCATCCTCGCCGTCAGCGGAGTCTTCTGGCTCGCTGCTCAATTCGGTCTGCGTGACCTCGTGCACAACATCGTTGTCCACGTTACGCATCTGCCCATCCCTTTGCAGGAAACCGGAGCCTTCAATCTCTTCGCATGGCAGGCCGTCTGGATCGTAGGCCTGTGGCTGGGCGCGAAATCCGCGGAAAATGACGTGCCGCTCAAACGTATCCCCGGTTACGTCGTCGCCGTATGCGCGCTGGTCTGCCTTTTCTTTATCGGCATCCGGCACGAATGGCTCGGCCCTCACCTCACGCAACAGGCGCTGGGCATGAAGCTCGACAAGTGGCAGATAGGTCCCCTGCGCGTCATCAATCTTGTCACATTCACGATCGTTTTATACTGGATGCGCAAATACGTGCTGCGCTTCGTAGCCGTTGAGCCCTTACTCACACTGGGCAAGGCATCCCTGCAAGTCTTCTGCGCCCATATCTTTTTCGTTTTTGTGGGATTGGCCTTGCTTTACAGCGATGTCCCGCAGCTGCACGGATGGGTCGCTATTACGCTGCTCGCCGTCACGTTCGCAGGACTGGTTCTGGTAGCCGTGCGTGAGGTTCGCAAGCAGCGCGAAGACCGCGCTAAACGTGCAACCCAAAGCAGCGAGGCACCCCCAGAAGCGCCTCCATCGATCCAATTACGCACAGAATCAGAACCGCTCGCAGCACCATCAGAGGCTTGCCGGTAGCGTTAAACAGCAACCGTAAATGTATCTTCCGTGCGCGTAACGGTGCGATACATCGTGTCGCGCTCGAATGGTACGCGACCAGCTTCCGTAATCAGCCGCTCCAGATCGCGACGCCGCATCCCCTGCGGAGTCGTCGCGCCCGCATCGTGATAGATCTTCTCCTCAATCACCGTTCCGTCAATGTCGTCCGCGCCGAAGCGCAGAGCAATCTGTGCAATTTTCGGCGTCATCATTTGCCAGTAGGCCTTGATGTGTGGAAAGTTATCGAGAAGCAGACGGCTCACCGCAATCTGCTTGATATCGGTCAGACCTGTCGTTCGCGGCAAATGCTCCAGCACTGTATTGTCCGGATGAAACGCCAGCGGAATAAACGTCTGAAAACCGTGCGTCTCATCCTGCAGGGAACGCAGCCTTAGCAGATGGTCGACGCGGTCTTCCTCGTTTTCAATATGACCGTAGAGCATCGTCGCATTCGACTTCAATCCCAGCTGATGCGCCGTGCGCGCCGTATCCAGCCATTCATCGCCATCGATCTTGTGATCACAGATAATATGCCGCACGCGATCAGCAAAGATTTCCGCGCCTCCACCTGGCATCGAATCCACGCCAGCGTCTCGCAGTCTCTCCAACGTCTCACGGATCGAAAGTTTCGCCCGCCGCGCAAAGAACGCAATCTCAACCATCGTGAACGCCTTGATATGAACCTGCGGGAAACGCTCTTTGAGCCCGCGCACCAAGTCGAGAAAATATTCCAGCGGCAGATCTGGATGCAGACCACCAACGATATGAAACTCCGTCACCGCCTCGCTGTAACCGGAAGCCGCCGTCTGCCAGGCCTGTTCGAGCGCCATTGTGTAAGAGCCGTTGGCATCCTTTCTGCGCCCAAAAGCGCAGAGCCGGCAAGCCGCTACGCACACATTCGTCGGATTGATATGCCGGTTGACATTGAAGTAGGTCGTATTGCCATGCAGCCTCTCACGGACATAATTGGCAAGCCAGCCAACCGCCAATATGTCCGGCGAGCGATAAAGAGCCAAACCTTCGTCAAAGTCCAACCTTTCGCCGCGAAGCACCTTCTCCGCAATCGGTTGAAGTCTCGCATCGTCGGTCGCAAATGGCCGTCGCTCCGCCAGGAATGCCGTCTCACATGTCATAACTCTCTATGATAATGCAACCTCTGTGCAGCGTGATCGATGATCTTGATGCTGACGTCGACAATCTCGTGTCCTGACCGGTTCAACGCGCGTCAACTCGCTTTGCCGCAATTGAAATATCTCGGCGAAAGACGGTCGTAAAATGATCTGCATGACAGCAAATCGTTCCGTGCCGACAAATACAGTATTGCCGCACATCGTGTATCAGGACGTCGCTGCCGCGATCGCATGGCTGACCAGTGTCTTCGAATTCACCGAGCACTATCGCTATGGCGAACCGGTTAGCGGCGCGCAGATGTACGCGGCGAAATCATGCATCATGATCGAGAGCGCACGCGGCCGCGCGACCCCGTCGCAACTGGGTTATGGAACGCAATCTCTGACAATCTTCGTCGACGATGTGGATGCGCACTTCGCCAGAACGAAATCAGCAGGAGCAAAGATTGTAGAAGACCTGCACGAAACGGAGTATGGTGAACGCCAGTACGGCGTTGAAGATCTCGAGGGCCATCATTGGCTTTTCTCGCGACACGCCCGCGACGTAAGTCCCGACCAATGGGGAGCAACGATCGCCAGTCACTGAGCCACCGTGCGCGCAAAGCAAGTATCTTCGCAGGATACGGAGACCCATACAGCACCTCGTCTTGACAGATGCATGCAAAAACTTTCTTATGCACTCCTTGTGTTGCCGCTGGTACTATGCCTCAAGAAGATAGCTTCAAAATTCATTACGTTCAGGGTTTTTCGATTGCCCCATCGCATCCGATTGTTGTCTCTGCTGGCCCTCTGCTTTGTTTTTCTGCCCCTCTTGCGCGCCTCGCGGCAGAGCGACGCGCCACGGGCCGACATACTTCCGGCACTCACCGCTTACAATCTCGACAAGGCGAAAGTCAATCTGCCAACCGACCTTGAAGGCAAAGTCAATCTGCTTTTGATCTCCTTCGAAGCAGAACAGTCGAAGGACATCGATACGTGGATGCCGGCAGCTCAGGCCATTCAGCATATGAATTTTCTATTCAACTATTACAAGATGCCGGTATCGAGCCAGGAAAACTTCATTTACCGCTGGTGGGACACTTCCTCGCTTCGCAGTGTCGAGACTGATCCCTTAGCATGGCACTGGATCATACCGCTCTATACAAACAAAGATACGTTCCGCCGCGCCCTGAACATTCCGAATGAGAAAGAAATCGTCTTGGTGCTGGTCGATAAAAGAGGACAGGTGCTGTGGAAGACCTCCGGGCGCATGACAGACGAGAAGAAATCATCGCTCACAAACGCGGTTGATGTTGCTACGCATCTGCAGTGAGCTGTTTCTGCATCACGAGCGCGTCCAGTCGTCCGGCATAGTAGCCGGGTATCATCCCAATACGCTCGTAGCCCATTGCCTGATAGAACACTCTTGCCTGCAGGTTATCCACCGCAACTTCCAGTCGAATCGACTCCACTTCCTTTGCTTGAAAGTGTTCTTCTACCGCACGCAGTAGCAGGTGCCCCACTCCCCGCCTCCGCGCGTCAGGAAGCACGTCGATCGTAATGATATGCCCGAATAAGATGCCTTCACGAGGATGAATCCGTCCTGTGCAGAAACCGGCGATCGCTCTTGTTTCGGTCGCAGCGACCGCCGTAAAAGACTTCGGATGCTGAAGGTAGTAGCGCAACTCGGCCTTCGAAAAGGCGATTCCGGGAGCGAAACACACCTGATCGATCCTGTACAGCGTCTCCAGGTCTGCACGGTGGAATGGACGCAGTTGAATCACGGCAGCCAGGACGTTACGGTTGCGTCCCACCAGTGCCGCTGGCAGAAGCAGCTGCCGTCTCATCTGATTTTGGCTGGACCACAACTCCGTCATATAGCGACGCAGCAGCGAGACGATTGCCCAGTGAGCGAACAGTGCGAACCGTCCAGCCAGCGTCCCACCACTTCCACGTCTTAGTGGTCTCATCAACCGCGAACACCATTGTAGAACGCCACGACGTAGCTACAACCCTTCCCAGTGCACGGTTGTAGTTCAGGCTATTGATGTCTGTAACCGGCAGCGTCGACAGCTGTTGCCAGCTCTGCCCATCATCTTCGCTGTAAAATAGCCCTTCGCGGCCGCCAATCCACACGCTGCCCTTTGGTGCGGTAGTTACTGCCTGTACTGACGTGAGCTTCTCCGGCAGCTTAATGTCCTGCCAGGTGATGCCGCCGTCAGTTGAGATCATCATTTGCTTGCGATTCGCAGCCAGAACAACATTTCCTTTTGCCGAAACGAAACGATAGTTATCGCCCTTCAGCACAGGGCCTACCCACGCCGAACCCTGATTTTCGCTTCGATAGATTCCTTCGGAGGTGGCCGCAAACCAGACGCCGCTTGCAGTGTTGATGTCGTTGACGCGTGCGTCAATGGGAGCGCCGGGTTGCGCAATCTGCTTCGTGGTTTTCGTCTTCTTGCCATTTTTTACAGAATAGACCGTCTTCTGCGTGTAGCTCACAACATTGCCGTCCGCCGCCCACTCGGACCCGGTCCAGCGAAAGATGCCGTGATTCGTTCCAGCCAGCAGCATGCCGTCATCGGTCTGCGCAAGTGTAAAAACATCCTTTCCGTCCAAGCCATTGCTTTGCTGCTGCCATGTCATACCGCCGTCTGCCGTCACAAAGACGCCGCCGTAACCCTTGTCGTTGAGAACCCCGGCGTAGATCGTGCCCTCATGCCTCGCATCGGACAGAAGGACCGCCACCTGGCGCTGCGAAAAACCATCGTTGGAGGCCTTGAACGAGGCACCTCCGTCATTGCTCTGCAGCACACCACCGCGATCCGTTGCCAGCAGGACATGTTGCGGATCTTTTGGATTGATGTAGATGTCATTGATGATGACATCAGGTCCGGTGATGCGCGACCATTTCACGCCATCATCCATCGTCCGATAGAGGCCTTCAGTCGTGCCCGCGTAGACCACTTTGCGATTCACTGGATCCTGCATCAGCACGCGCGTGCGGCGCGCCGTTGAAGGAATGCCCTGGACCTTGCGACTGAGCTCACCCGCACTTTCGCTCCTGTAAATGCCCGAGCAGGCGCTCATATACATAACGGTCGGCCGTGTGGGGTCGACGATGATTGAGAAGACGTCGGAATCGTCGATCAGCCCCTGCTTGATGTTGTGCCAGCTCGCTCCGCCATCCGTCGTCTTCCACGGCAGATGCCAAGTTCCCGCGTAAATTGTTTTGGGGTCGTTGGGGTCGATCGCAATGGACTCGACCTCATGAATCTCGCCGCTGTCCGGCGGGCTGATTTCCTTCCAATCGAGCCCCCCGTCTTCGCTGCGGTACACGCCTTTCAGCGTACCGGCCACCAGAATCTTCGGGTTGGAAGATGACTGCGTGAGCGCACGCACCGACTGACCGTCCATCTCGGCGATCGTCGTCCACGTAGCCCCCCCGTCATGGCTAGTGTAAATCCCACCTGCCGGCCGATCCACCTGCCAGACCCCGGCAAACAGAGTCTTTGCGTCAGAGGAGTCAACCACGAGGCTATCAACCACCATGTCGTCTGTCTTGCCGAGCTTTGCGAGCCGTTTCCAACTGCCGCCGCCGTCTCTCGACTGGTAGATCCAGCTGGTCGTTGTTCCCAGATACAGGTGCTGAGGATCTGCCGGGTCCACGGCAAAACTACGCGCATCACCGCCATTCGGACCTACAGGTATCCAGTTTGAGACTTCGCCTTGCGCCGCTGAACCAGAAATTCCGAGAAGGCTTGCACCAAGCAGAAATAGCCAATATAGCTTCTTATTCATAATCTTCTTATTTCAATTTACCCGCGAATGCCGCGCGCCGGCCAGCATTCCTTTCTTTATTCCATGACAAGTTTACCTAAAAAGTAAAGGGCCAGCCGGATTGCCCGGCTGGCCCTTTGGTTGGGTTTAATTACGCGTCACTGATTCGACGTCGCCTTAGCAGCGTGACCGTGTTTCCGCTCGGGGAGCGGCTTGCGGGTCTGCGGCTGCACTGCGGACTCATCAACAGCAGTCGTGCCTGGCACGTCTGTGTCGAAGTTAGCACCAGCCGGTACGAGGTAGTTTTCAACTTCCGGCGCACCTGCTGTGCCTGTACGGACCTGGATTCGGCTGGCATCGATGCCCTTCTCCTTCACCAGGTAGTCCTTGGTGTTAACCGCACGCTGGGCGGCCAGGTTTGCTGGCGCCGCTGCTGCCTTCTTGCCCTTCTTCGGCGCTGGCGGATTCAGCTCATCTGCCGTTGCGTTGCCAACCACCACCACGGTCGCATCGGATGAACGCTGCGCGTTGAGCGCCACGTCATCGAGGCAAGCCTTGGCTTCGTTGTCTACGCGAGCCGGACGCTTGGTGTCGCGGCCGAACGTGATCGAGCAGAGTGTCGACGTCTTCGGTGCCGGCGGTGGTGGAGCATTCACCGAAACCGAGCATGTACCGGACGCGTTGTTGCCCTTGTCATCGGACACATTGGCCGTCACCGTGATCGAGCCAGCCGGCGCACCGGTCGTGGACAGAGTTGCGGTGTTGCCAGTGCCGCTGATCGAACCAGCCGATGCGGTGTAACTATAGGTCAGCGGACGGTTCTGCGGGCTGACGCCGGTTGCGGTAATCGTAGCGCTGTCACCGGGGTTCAGGCTCGACGGACTCACCGAGCAGCTTATCGTTGGCGGCTCATATGGTTTTACTGTAAAGGTCGCGGTGCAATCTGCGAACTGTCCAGGCTTCTGCCCTTCGCTTACGTGGCCGGTCACCGTGTAGTTGCCAGGTTGCAAGCCCGTCGTGTCTACGTTCGCAGTGGTTGAGTCGCCCTTCACCGTCACACCCTGGCCAGACCAGCTGTAGGTTTGCGGCTTCTTGGGGTTCAGGTTGGTTGCCGTACCGGTGATCGTAATGGGATCACCTGGGAAAACGGACGCCGGATTGGCAGAGCAGGCATACTGAACCGGAGGCGGCGGGATGATGTTGCCGAACTTAAAGACGATGCCTGTGCTCAGGCGCGCTGCATTGATGTTGGCGCGTCCACCGAAATAAGGCTCCGGGCCATAATTCACGTGCATGTATTCATAGTCGGCCTGGAAGAGGCGCAACGCCAGACGGCCGCTCAGGAACGGCAGGTTGTAATCCAACCCTCCGCCGACCGTCAGCGCCGGTCCCCACGTCGCGGCGTGAGCAGCAAACGGTTGGGCATTCGGACCACCAACTTTTGCCGCGCCGGCAAGGGCATGGACAAATGGTGTAATGCCTTCAGAGGTCGGATAGCGGAAAATCGGGCCGCCCTGAATGGTGTAGACAGAATCGTTGTTCCCATCCGGATGAGCGCCAAACTCGCCCTGGCCGCCGAAATACTTGTTGAAGTAGTAAGCCACGCTTCCGATTGCGCCATAGTTCACCGACGAATAGGAATCGCTGAAAGTCGTTCCATCCCCCTGCAGCGTATTCACCGTGGCATGCGGCGCGAGGTAGGAATATCCCGTAAATACATCGATGCGGGAAACTGGTTGCTCAACCGGGGCAGCCGGCGCTGGAGTTGAAGTCTGTCCGAAAAGACTCAAAGCTCCGAGTCCTACGGCACTTCCAACTAGCAGAATTCGGCTCACCGAACTTAACGGACGAGATTGCATGCGTCTATCCTCCGAAACCATACTTTGAAAAGTCACGCTAAACCATGAAGTAGGCTCAAATAGCAAGCCCAATATATCCAAGAACGAAACTTGAGTAACGAAAACTGCGACGGTATAAAAAGCTACCACACGTTGACTACGTTAGAGCACAAATTCTTCAATGAGTTGCCTGAAAAGCTACCCACTGAAAAGCTACGTTTTTGTTCTCCAAGCACCTTCGCTCTTACTTAAGGGCGAAAGTGATGCAAGTACACAGTGCAGCCCGGGGTGTGCCTGAAGGAACGATCGCTTCTAGTTTTTACTGCGAACGATTCGCTCTGGAACGTGATCTATATCTAACTTATTGAATCTTTTCAGTTATTGCAAGTTCAAAACCCTCTTCAAGCTGCCCCGCTCGCGCAGAATCTTCTCTTGCAGCAAGGTGAGCGCGTACATCAACTGCTCAGGACGCGGCGGGCACCCAGGCACATAAACATCCACCGGGATTACCTGATTGACACCCTGCACCAGAGCGTAGTTGTTGAAAATTCCGCCGGAAGTAGCACAGGCCCCCATCGAAATAACCCACTTTGGTTCTGGCATCTGGTCATAGAGACGCCGGATCACCGGTGCCATCTTCTGCGAAACGCGGCCTGCAATAATCATCAAGTCGGACTGTCGCGGCGAGGGTCGGAACACCTCCATTCCGAAACGGGCCACGTCAAATCGCGACGCGCCCATCGACATCATTTCGATCGCGCAGCAGGCCAGGCCAAAGGTCATCGGCCAAACCGAGCTCTTGCGAATCCAATTAATTGCGGCATCAAGCGACGTAAGAAATATGCCATCTGGCTGATCGTAGCCATAGCTGACTTCCCGAAGCTTCTCGCGGTTCGCCGCACTGCTTTCCAACGAACCAAACAGATATCGATCGCTCGCCAATTCGCTCATGCCTCTACTATAACGCCGCTTCATCTTAAACTTGAATGGCTCGCAATTGCCCCTAGGAGAAATACCAGTCGCACCAAAAATGGAAATCCTGTAGTGCCGGGAAAATTGCTGTTTGCGATTTTCGCGAAATATGTAAAAGTAAGTTCAACACATTCAGGAAACTCTCACGGGCATCCATGCGATACCCACACATGCCCTGCAACTGCTTATCGTTTTGTATTCATTTATTTTTTCCGGCGCACAGCCGGTCAGAATTGGTCTATTCAGCAAGCCAGATGGAGTGATATGCACCTTAGAATCATTAAGCTGCTTTTGGCATTGGGATTGTGTATGGGCAGTCTGTTGCCTGCTGCAGCGCAAACGCCCGCTGGTAGTGCAGCATCCACCGCAGATCAGATCGCGAAACTCCAGGCCCAGGTCGCCGCAGCGCAATCCGGCGCAGACAACGCATGGATGCTCGTCAGCGCCGCGCTGGTTCTGATGATGACTGGCCCGGGCCTCGCGCTCTTCTATAGCGGCCTTGTCCGCAAAAAGAACGTGCTCGCCACCATGATGCAAAGCTTCGCCATGATGGCCATGATCACCGTCCTCTGGGCGCTCGTCAGCTACAGCCTCGCATTCGATTCCGGCACCAGCTTCATCGGCGGTCTGCATCACATTTTCCTGCGCGGCGTCGGCCTCACGCCTGACCCCGATTACTCAACCACGCTGCCGCTGCAGACCTTCATGATCTACCAGCTGATGTTTGCCATCATCACGCCCGCGCTCGTCACCGGAGCATTCGCCGAGCGCATGAAATTCAGCGCCATGGCTCTCTTCCTCATCCTCTGGTCGATCTTCGTCTACTCGCCCATGGCCCACATGGTCTGGGGCAAGGGTGGATTGCTCAACGCATCCCTCGGCGGTCGTTTCCCGACCCTTGATTTCGCAGGCGGTACAGTCGTTCACGTTACTTCCGGCGTCTCGGCTCTTATCTGCGCTCTCTATCTCGGCAAGCGCGTTGGCTACCCCAAAGAAGCCATGCCGCCGCACTCCGTCGTCCTCAGCGTCATCGGTGCATGTCTACTGTGGGTAGGCTGGTTCGGATTTAACGCCGGCAGCGCCCTCAGCTCCGGCCCCCTGGCCACCAGCGCCTTCGTGAATACACACTTTGGCGCAGCTGGCGCGGCCCTCAGCTGGATGCTCGCTGAATGGATCCGCAACGGTAAGCCCAGCGCTCTCGGCGGCATCTCCGGAGCAGTCGCCGGACTCGTCGCCATTACTCCAGCCGCAGGCTTCGTACAGCCCATGTCGGCGATCATCATCGGCCTCGCCGCTGGAATCTTCTGCTACTTCATGGTCATCAAGGTCAAGAACGGGTTCGGCTATGATGACTCGCTCGACGCCTTCGGCGTGCATGGCGCAGGTGGCACCCTGGGCGCAATCCTCACTGGAGTCTTCGCCTCCAGCGCCATTAACCCCATCTTCAAGGACGCAAACGGCAATCCCCTGCCTTCGGGCGCAGTCGACGGCAACTGGCATCAGGTACTCAATCAACTTGTGGGCATCGCCCTCGCATGGATCATCTCCATCATCGGCACATTAATCTTGCTAAAAATTGTTGACCTCACCGTCGGACTGCGCGTCACGCGTGAGCAGGAAGTGGAGGGTCTCGATCTGACACAACACGGTGAAGAAGGTTACGATTTCGCTTCTTAATAGGACGCAACCTGTTACCCTGAAACACTTGAGACGACACTATGCAGAAGATTGAAGCAGTGATTCAACCGTCGAAGCTGGATGCGGTAAAGGACGCCCTGCTCGAAGTAGGCATCGAGGGCATGACGATTCTGGAAGCGCGCGGCCACGGCCGCCAGAAGGGCCACACCGAATTCTACCGCGGCCGCGAATACACAGTCGATCTGCTTCCGAAGATCAAGCTCGAAACGGTCGTACCCGACGAACTGGTAGAGAAAGCCGTGCAGGCCATTCTCTCTTCGGCACGCAGCGGCAAGATCGGCGACGGCAAAATCTTCATCTCGAAAATCGACGAAGCCATCCGCATTCGCAATGACGAGCGCGGCCCTTCGGCCCTTTAACAACGTTTAAGTACTGTTAGGAATTTGTCATCCTGAGCGGAGCGCCACAGGCGCGCAGTCGAAGGATCTGCTTTTCCTAAGCAGCGGCAGAAAAAGGTGCCCCATCCTGAGCAGAGCGAAGGGGTGGGAACCACATAACTTCATCCCCCCATTAACGCAACACCTGAACCCGCATGACGCCAGAGTCGCTATCCCTCCCGCGAATGCGGGAAACATACCAAAAAGACATAGCCGACTTGCGTCTCACGTTTGAGCGCTCTAGCGACGGTTCAGCATCCATCCGCCGCCGCTCGACATTAGTCGACAAAGTAGTCCGTCAACTCTGGAACGAACTCGCTGAGAATCAGGCTGACTCAGCCAGCATCGCCATCGTCGCCACCGGCGGCTTCGGACGCAAAGAGCTCTTCCCTTACTCCGATGTCGACGTCCTCTTCCTCTGCGCCAGCGACAGCGTAGAACGCGAGTTACACGACGTGATCCGCACCTGCACCCAGGCCATGTGGGACATCGGCCTGCGCGCCAGCCCCACAACCCGCACCTGGAAAGAATGCGACCACGTCGATCCCGACAATCTCGAATTCCTCGTATCGCTTCTCGACCGCCGCTACCTCACCGGCGACTACAACTTGTACAAACGCCTCGAAAACGATCTGCTCCCCTCGCTCGTCCTGCGCGAGTGGAATACCATCGTGCAGAACCTCGCCGAAATGGCTCGCGCCCGCTACACCAAGTACGGGAACACCATCTTCCACCTCGAGCCGAACATCAAGGAATGCCCCGGCGGCCTGCGCGACTACCATCTCGCGCAATGGCTCAGCTTGCTCTTCGCGCTGCAGGCACAAAAAGCGTGGCCCAAGCCCTCATCCAACAATTTCTTCGCCGTCCACAACGATCTCGAATCCGCATTCGACTTCCTCGCCGCGGCGCGATGTTTTCTGCACTACCGTTGCGGCCGCGACGACAACACGCTCGACTGGCACGCGCAAGACGAAGCTGCCGAACAGAGTATCGGCCTCGAAACCCGAGGCAGCGCCGACCCCGCATACTGGATGCGCACCTATTACCGCCACGCGCGCACCATCTACCGGCGCACATCCCTGCTCATGGACGACGTGCCGCCGCCGCGCCGCTCCTTCTACAAACAATTTCGCCGACGGCGCACGCCCGTAGCCGGAACCGACTTCTTCCTCGAACAGGGCCGTCTCGACCTCGACGAATCCACCACTGTCAGCGATGCCGACAGCGTCCTGCGGATCTTCGGCCTCATCGCCGTGCACGGTTACAAGCTGAGTCAGAGCGCTGAAGACCGCATCACCGACGCGCTCCCCGTCCTCGCCGTGCAGATGCCAGAAGGCCCGTTCCTGTGGAACTGCCTGCGCGAAATCCTCCTTGGGCCCCACGCCGCGCACGCTCTGCGCACAATGCATGCGCTCGGCGTTCTCGAACTCGTCATCCCTGAATTTCACGGTATCGACGCCCTCGTCATCCGCGATTCCTACCACCGCTACACCGTCGACGAACACACCTTCCTCGTCATCGACAACGTACACGCCCTGCGCCAGCCCGCGCACGACTGGGAAAAGCGCTTCGCCACGCTACTGCCCGAAATCGACCGCCTTGACCTCTTCTCTCTCGCGCTTCTCATGCACGACACTGGCAAAGCGCGCCGCAGCGGCGACCACTGCGCGCAAAGCGTGGAATTGGCGGAAAGCCTCTTCGCGCGCCTCGACTTCGATCCCGAAGAGCGCGAGATCGTGCGCCGCATCATCCGCAATCATCTGGAAATGTCGGCCACGCTGCGCCGCGACATCTTCGACCCGGAAAGCGTGCGCGCCTTCGCTGAAAAAGCCGGCAGCCAGGCGCTGCTCAAAATGCTCTGCGTCCTCACCTATGCCGACATCAAGGCAGTCGCGCCCGACGCGCTTACGCCATGGAAAGCCGAGAATCTCTGGCAACTCTACATCGCCACGTCCAACTTCCTCGACCGCAGCGTCGATGAGGAGCGCTACCACGTCGAATCCGACACCGGCCTGCTCAACCGCATCGTCGCTCTCACGCCCGACCGCGCCGAAGAACTCAAATCCTTCCTCGAAGGACTGCCGCAGCGCTACCTGCAAACGCGTTCGCCCGATCAGATCCGCACCCACTTCAACATGGCGCTCGATCTCGCGACAGAACCAGTCCAACTAGCCTTCCGTAACGTGCGCCAGCTTGCGGAAGTAACACTCATCACCGCTGACCGCCCCATGCTCTTCGCCGACATGGCCGGAGTCCTCTCCGCCTGGGGCATGAACATCATTAAGGCCGACGCCTTCTCCAACAGCGCAGCCCTCATCGTCGACACCTTCCAGTTCACCGATCCCTTCCAGACCCTGGAACTCAACCCGACAGAAGTCGACCGCTTCCTCCAAAGCATTCGCGATGTGATCTCGAAGAAAGTGCCCCTACTAACGCTGCTCCGTGCACGCAGCCACGCCAACCGTCGCAACAACGCAAAGGTGCACGTCGAAACCCGCCTCGCCTTCGACAATGAATCCTCAAGCCACAGCACCCTGCTGCAAGCCGTCGCACAAGACACCCCCGGCCTCCTCCGCGAGCTGGCCAGCACCTTCGCCGAATCGAAGTGCAACATCGAAGTCGCCCTCATCGACACCGAGGGTGAAGTAGCCATCGATGTCTTCTACCTCACCTCACAAGGCAAAAAACTCACCGCTACCCAGCAACAACACTTGTCCAGCGCCCTAACACAAGCCATAGAATCCCTCCGCCACTGACCGAGTTCATTCAATAATCAAGATTGGCATCCTGGGCGCAGCGGAAGAGCCTGTCCTGAGCGGAGACGAAGGAACCCGCGCGAACGAAGTTCGTGCGAAGTCTTGCGAGCAAGACCCGCTTTTCTAAGTAGAGCCACGAAAAAGGGTGAACGAAAGAACAGCTACTTCAAATAAGCCCGCACCAGATCAATCAAATCCTCAGCCAGCTCCGTAGGAGGCAGCGAACTCTTCTCCGTCAGCATATGCAGCCGGATATGATCCTCCAGCACCTCTGCCATCAGACTATTAACCCCGCCGCGTACATTCGCCAGCAGCATCAGCACATCCGCGCAATCATCCCCGCTCGAGAGCGAACGCTCAATGGCATCCACCTGCCCGCGAATGCGCCGGATGCGAGCAACCAATTTCTGCTTTTCCCGCTCCAAATGGCTCATGATTTTCCCTTATATACCCTAGGGGGATATGATACAAGAGAGAAGGGCCTTGCCTTTTGCCCCCGTATTTCTGTAACACCACTGCAAGACTCGCAGGTCAAGATCAAATTCTGACATCATGGGCAGTCGCACAGCTCGGAGGCTGTTCTTGCGCAAGTTGTCGACCATCATCTGCCTGACGCTTTGGTCGCTGCATGGCCGCGCCCAGTTGCCTGCCTCGCTGCCCGCCGCTCCCACGCCGCAATTCACCCTGCACATACTGGGGTCAGACACCAACGCCCAGAGCAGCCCCTCCAACTCCGCTGGCGCCTCCACGGACGAGCGCGAGGTATCTGACGCGTCCGTCGTCACCATGTTCCCGCACAGCGACACCGCGCCCTGGTGGATCTCGGGCCAGACCAACATCATTGCCCAGGCGAACCTGCCTTTCCACTCGCCCTATCATGGCCCAAACAGCTTCCTCGGCGCTGGTGAGTACAAAGCCTCGCTACTCGGCACGCTCTTTCTCGGCTATCAACCACATCGTCACATCCGCTACAACACCGACTTGATCGTCGACTTCGAAAGCGCCGGCGGACGCGGATTGAGCCAGGCTCTCGGCCTCGCCGGCTTCACCAACCTCGACGTCGTGCGCAACCCCAACCTCGGCTCCGCGCCCTACCTCGCGCGCGGCATCATTCACCAGACCATCGGCCTCACCAGCGAAATGACCGAGTCCGAACGCACTCCGTTCTCCCTCGCGACTGAGGTCCCCGTGCGCCGCTTCGATTTCCGCATCGGCAAAATGAGCATGGCCGATGTCTTCGACGTCAACTCCGTCGGCAGCGACAGCCACCTGCAGTTCACCAACTGGACCGTAGACAACGACGGCGCATGGGACTACGCCGCCGACACGCGCGGCTACACCGTCGCCGGCATCGCCGAATACGACGATCGCAACTGGAGCGCCCGATACGCCATCGCCGCCATGCCCACCGTCGCCAACGGCATCGACCTCGACTGGGCCTTCTCTCGCGCCAGCGGCCAGAACATGGAGTTTGAGCTGCGCCACTCCTTCATCCACGGACGCAAAGGCGTGACGCGCATCCTCAGCTTCGTCAACCACGCGCACATGGGCATATATCGCGAAGCCGTCGCCGCGTACCTTAACGGCACTGACCCAACACCGGACATCAGCGCCCACGCCCACTTCGGCGACGTGAAATACGGCTTTGGCTGGAACAACGAGCAAGAGATCACCGCAGACTTCCGCATTTGCAGCCGGTTCGGCTGGAACGAGGGCCAGCACGAATCCTATGCCTACACCGAAGTCGACCAGACCGTCGAATTCGGCGGCGACCTGGTTGGCGTGCGCTGGCACCGCCCCGACGACAAGATCGGCGTGGTCTTCGTCTCCAACGCCATCAAGAGCGACCACCAGAACTACCTGAAGTACGGCGGCCTGGGATTCATCCTAGGTGATGGCCGCCTCAACTACGGCCGCGAAAACATCGTCGAAAGCTACTACAACTGGCACACCTGGCGCGGCCTCTTCTTCGCTCTCGGTCTGTCTCACATCGACAACCCCGGCTACAACCGCGACCGCGGCCCCGTCTGGGTCCCCAGCGTCCGCATGCACGTCGATTACTAAGCGCCGGGCATCTTCTTAGACTTGTCGTCCTGTATATCTCTATCTCTTTCTCTAAGCAGCAGCATTAAAAAAGGGTGCCCCATCCTTGTGCAGCAAAGGGTGGAAAGGCACTAACCCGCACCCAGCAAAACAATCACTGCCCCGCGGCAATTGTCTGTTTTGGAGGAGCCTCCTGCAACCTGCGAGCCTCTTCACAAAGCTTCTTCAACTTCCCCTCAATCGAACTATCGCCGATATGCTCGTCCTGCAGCACGCCGTCAGCATCAATCGTGAACGTGTGAGGAATCGCAGTCACTCCAAATCTGGTGGCTAAGGGACCAGTCCATCCGCCATCTCGCACCTGCAGCCATGTCATCTGATTCTGCGTAACAAACGCCCGCCATTTCGCGTCGTTCGCGTCATCATCCAGGCTCACGCTCAAGATCACCAGCGGCCCACCGGCAAACTTCTGGGCGATCTTCCGCATATGCGGCAGCGCCTCGCGGCAGGGACCGCACCACGTCGCCCAGAAGTCGATCAACACAACTTTTCCCGTCAGATCATCGAGCGAAACGTGCTTCCCATCTATCGTCGTTGCCGCAAATGCTGGAGCCAGCCGTGCACGGACTAGTTCTGGCCTCTCGATATAGCGCGTGGCCCTTGCGCGCTCTACTCCCGCCCTTTGCTCGATTCGAACAAACTGCTCGAACTGCGCCTTTGCGGCGTCATCCTGCTTCAGATGCCCCAGCGCCATCCCGTCCGCAAAGTATGCCGATGAGTAGTTCGGATTGCTCGCGAGAACTATCTTGAATTCCTTGTCCGCATCCGCAAAAGCTTCAGCCTTGCTCTTCGCGCTGCCTTCATGCAACAGCAGAATCCCCCGGACCATGTGCGCATTCATCTGCGAAGCCGGTGTCTGTGCATCCGATATCTGTTCCAGCGCGGCAATATCGGCGCTCTTATAGTCGCCGGTTTTCTCACCCAGCTCGATGATCTTTTGCCGGCAAGCTGCACAATGCCCGCCATCCTGCTTATCTGCCTTCTTAAATGAATCCAGTGCCACTGACTGTTGGTGATCCTTCAACCAGCCCAGTCCTTCGGCGTAGCTCTTCTGAGCCTTAGGATCTTTCGGCAGACCCGAATCGGCTTGAGCATCAGTTTGAGCAAAACTCGGAACAGCTAGTAGCAGAGCAATCAACGCAAGTATATACAAAATAAACCGCATAGCAGCCTTCTCCCCCGGTGAAGGCTACCATGAGCCAGTCATTTTCTGGAGCAAAAACGACGCGCCCGAAGGCGCGTCTTTTAGAACTGCGGCAAACCTGTCCCTTAGTGGAACGGGAGGGCTGCGGCAGGCTGCTGATCAATCAATTTTTCTTTACAAATGTGCGCTGTCTCCAGTGCCCGTATGTCGGCAGGATGATGGGCCGACCCAAGAACCTGAAAGCAGTGGTGGCAGATAGTCAGCCGCGCGCGCACAACGCTTGTGCGGGCAGGGAGTAACTTCTGCGGAATCGCATGGGTGGTTGTAACGGAGGAAATCATGGCTCGCACTCCAGCGTTAGAGGTTAACTAAGAGCATTACCCCGCGAAGTGAACTTGCCAGTCGGCTCAGACAACTGAGTCGAGTATGAAAGGGCCCGGGGTGTACGCTAGTGTTCGCTTTGCTGTATTTCTATAGATGCCCGGTTAGGGTTACCGGTTGTGCGTATTCTTGCAGTTTTTGCCTATTTTGGGAAAAGGTCAACAACTTTTTTCACAATTCCAGAAAAAACTCTCCCAAGACCATTCGCCGCATTCTTCTAATCCCCTCTCGAAAATCTCCCGATAACCATACTTGGGAGCCATTCATTCATGTCTGTTCTACCGGAAAAACCCTTCACCATTCTGCTCGCCGACGCCGATTCGGGGTCGGCAACCGCCCTCGGCAACCTTCTCAAATCCTGGAACTACCAGGTCGAGGTCCTTGCCGACGGAGCCGCCGCATTCAAGCGTCTCAACGGCCCGCAACCCCCCGCGACGACTGTTGTGGACTACGAATTGCCCTCCATGAAAGGCTTTGAGGTCATCGCAGAAACCCGCCGCCGCTCTCGCCGGCAAGCCCCCTGGCTGATGCTGATGAGCGGCGCCGCCGACCTGGAAAAAATCGAAATGGCCACCAAAGCCGGCGTCGACGACTTCCTGCTCAAGCCAGTCAACGAAATCGACCTTCTGGTCCGTCTCCGCACCGCCGAGCGCGTCCAGCACCTCTATCACGAACTGCAGGAGCAGATGGAGGCCGTCCGATTTCATGCGTCGCACGACAGCCTCACCGGCCTGCTCAATCGCGAAGCCATGATGCGCCTGCTCTTTCAGGAAACCGATCGCGTGCAGCGCATGCGCACTCCCCTGACCCTCATGCTCATCGACCTCGACAGGTTCGCTGAAATCAACATTGAATTCGGCTACGGAACCGGAGACGCCGTTCTGCGGGAATTCTCCCAGCGTCTCCGCCGCTACCTGCGCAGCTATGACATTCTCGGCCGCTGCGGCGAAGACGAGTTTCTCGTCGGCCTACCCGGCTGCATGGCCGATCAGGCAGACGTCATGGCCGAGTGGCTGTGGCTACAGAGCACCGTGCTCGAAAGGCGCTATCACATCCATCGTGACGTATTGAGCGTGACCGCCAGCATCGGCCTGGCCACCAGCCGCGGCCGCTCACCTCTCATCGTTCTCCGCGAAGCCGAACGCGCCCTCGGCCATGCCAAACTATCCGGCCGTAACAGCGTCCGCAGCTTCGGCCAGCCGCGAGAATCCGCAGTGCTTCCGGAAACCGGCGACCCCTCCGAATCCGACTCAGCCATCTCCCCATCCTGACTGGCAATTTCCTTTCCAAAGAGATGTCATCCTGAGCGAAGTGACCGAAGGGAACGCAGTCGAAGGACCCGCACGAATAACATTCGTGCGAAGCCTTGCGACACAAGGCTCGTCTTTCCTAGGCAAAGAGCCTAGGAAAGTGTCCCCTCCTGACGACGTCAAGGCGAGAACTACAAATCGGAACGCTGTCATCCTTAGCAAGGCTAAGGGATCTGCTCTCACCAGAAATCCCACGAAAAAGGGCGGAAAGCACAACCCAATAATTCCCTTGCGCCCACCCCATCACCTATGCGATAACTACGTCATGCGTAGTACGCAACACGTAGTAGACCCGGAAATGGGCCACTATTCCGACCCGCCCATGCTCATACTCGCCAGCTTGGCCAACGGTCCAAAGCACGGGCACGCAATGATCGAAGACATCGCCAGTCTTTGTGGAACGCGCCTCGGACCGGGAACGCTCTACGGCGCGATTGCTCGTCTGGAGCACCAGGGTCTGATCGAGCCTCTTCCGCCGGAGGAGCGCCGTCGCCCCTATTGCCTTACCCCGGATGGCCTGCGAGTTCTCGGCGCAAAACTAATCACGCTGCACCAATTTTCGAAGGCCGCACTGAAGAGGCTTGAAGCCCTATGAATCCCAGACTCGCTCACCTGCTTATCTGCCTGTATCCGCGGGACTGGAGAGAGCGTTATGGCGAGGAGTTTGAGGCGCTTCTTCTCGCCAGCCGCCCCGGCATGCGCACGCCATTCAATGTCGCTAAGTCGGCCCTCTTTGAGCACATTTTCCCCATTGGAGGACGCAAAATGGATCAAAATCCGCGTTCTTTCGGTGCCATTGTAAGGCAGCCGACCGCCTTTCTCCCCATGGCAATGTCGCTCACAGCACTGGCGGTTGTGCTTGGTCACACCGCATTCGTCGGCACAGCCCGCGAGCCGGATGAGGGAGCCGAGGCGCATATCTGGCAACTGCTCATGGCAGGACAACTGCCGGTCCTGCTGTTTTTCGCGATCAAATGGCTCCCGCGCGCCCCAAAACAATCGCTCTATGTGCTCGCACTGCAAGTCGGAGCCGCTCTCTCAGCAATGGCTCCCGTCTTCATCCTCAACTGGTGAGGTCCTTCACCCCACGCCATCGCCATCGGCAGGCGGTTCAACCTCTGCGGCGAACCAGGAACCGGCTGGATGATCTGCTTACTCGTAGGCAGTGAGGCCGTCTGCGCCAGAACAGCAGATTGCAGCACCATCGACGCAACCAGAGAGGAGAGGACGGTCAAAGAGCGGTTCATATTGGATAGGACGACGACTACCACGATGACATTACAAAAGTCTTACAAGAGCTGTTCGAGACCCGCTGATACGGTTTAAATAGACTCCAATCCACCCACAAAGGACGCCGTATACGCATGCCCGCTGAACTGCTGGTAGAACCGCTCGTAGCTGAAACCAAGACACCACGGCAGCACTATACGCCGAAGACAGATCTGCCAACGCTCGGCCGCGCTGCGCAGGGCAGTCAACTGAGCTGGATCACGGCAATCTTCATGGTTGCCTTCCATATCGGCGCAATCGCAGCACTCTTCTTCTTCTCGTGGGGAGCCGTCATTGCTGCAGCCATACTCTACGTTTTCGCCATCAACATGGGCATCGGCATGGGCTATCACCGGCTGCTGACACATCGCGGTTACAAAACGCCGAGTTGGGTCGAATATTTCCTGGCTGTGTGCGCCACGCTATCGCTTGAAGGCGGCCCGATCTTCTGGGTTGCTACGCATCGCGTGCACCACCAACTCTCCGACAAGACCGGCGATCCGCATACGCCCACGGAAGGCGGATGGTGGGCGCACGTGGGCTGGATTCTGAGCGGCGAATCGCTCCATGCTCAGACAGTGATGCTGGCGCGCTACGCACCTGATCTCACCAAAGACCGCTTCCACGTCTGGCTGAGCAAATACCACTGGATTCCCCTCACGGCCGTAGGCCTCGGCCTGCTGGCCATTGGCGGATGGACCTGGGTGCTGTGGGGCATCTTCTTCCGCGTAACCCTGGGCCTGCACTCCACATGGTTGGTCAACTCGGCAACCCACATGTGGGGCTCACGCCGCTTTCCTACCAGAGATGAATCGCGCAACAACTGGTGGGTGGCCCTGCTGACCGGTGGCGAAGGCTGGCACAACAACCATCATGCCCACCCCGTATCGGCGCGGCATGGCTTGAAATGGTATGAATTCGACCCCAACTATTACGGCATCTGGGTGCTGAAGAAGCTTGGACTTGCTCGCGATATCAAGATCGCACAGTACGATCCCCAAAATCCCCGGCCCGCCGGCACAGCATAAAATAGAGGCTAACTAGGAACTCCGCCCGCTCACGATAGACTGAGCGGGCGTTTCCATTTGTTATATGCGAATCACACGACGCAGACCGGCCATGATCTTCTTCATCACGCTTGGCGCATGCATGGTGGGTGTTGCCGTCACGCTGAACGTCGGCTGGATCATCCTGAACTGGCGCCGCCTCTGGCCGATGGCTGTAGGAATCCCCTTCTTTATTCTGCTGATCGCAGGCCTGGTGCTGAATACGATTTTTCTGGTGCGCGAGGTCCGCCGCAACGAACGACATGACAGCTTTCTAAATGCCGTCACCCACGAACTAAAGACGCCAATCACCTCGATCCGGCTCTATCTCGAGACGCTGCAGCGCCGCGCGCTGAGCGAGGAGCAGCGCCAGCAGTTCTACAGCATCATGAGGGCCGACAGCGACCGCCTTCTGGCGACTGTGGAACAGGTTTTGAAGGCGGGTGAGGTCGGCCAACGGCCACATAGCAAGATCCGGACTGAAGTAGATATGCGTGTCCTGGTGCAGGAATGCATTGAAACAACGCTGTTACGCCATCACCTGACACCAGAATCTATAAGCTTCGACAATGGCGGTGGTATGGACCCTTTACTGGTGCGCGGCAATCCAGATGATTTGCAAACTGCAGTTGAGAATATTCTCGGCAACGCCGTGAAATATTCTCCTGACGGGCTGCGTGCGAATGTTCGGTTAACGGTCGAGAGCGATGCGTGGATTGTATTGAATATCACCGATGAAGGCATTGGAATCCCGTCTGCCCATTTGAAGCGTATCTTCAAACGGTTCTATCGGGTGCCACATCGCAATGTGCTCAAGACCAAAGGCACGGGGCTGGGACTTTTCCTTGTCCGTACAATTGCTCGCCAGCATGGCGGAGATGCTACGGCGCAGAGTGCTGGTGAAGGCCGCGGTGCAACCATTCGCTTGCAACTGCCGCGTTTGCTTAGGCCAGTTGCCGGCGCGCAAACGAACTGAGGAACCCATGCCGCAAAAAACTGCTCGCATCCTGGTCGTTGAAGACGAGGCGCATCTCGCGGAAGGCCTGCTCTTTAACCTTCAGGCCGAGGGGTTTGAAGTTGAGATTGCGGGAGACGGCGAGAGCGCACTAGCTATACTGACAGGCAATGGGGCCGCGTTTGATGCGGTCCTGCTCGATGTCATGCTACCGGGAAAGGATGGCTTTTCTGTCGCCCGCGAGCTGAGAGAAACGCAAAATTATGTCCCCGTTTTAATGCTTACGGCACGCAGCCGCCCGGAAGACGTATTGAAGGGCTTTGCTGCGGGAGCAGACGACTACTTGCCAAAGCCATTCGATCTCTCCATCCTGCTCGCACGATTGAACGGCCTGTTACGGCGCATGGCATGGCACACTCCACCGTTGCCCACAGAGCAATCGCCGGAGGAACTGCCGAGATTTGAATTTGCAGGCCGATGTATCGACTTTGACACACTGGACCTGACGGCGCCGGAGAAACGCGTCCATCTCACATTGATGGAAGCGGACTTCCTCCGCTATCTAGTGCACAACCAGGGCCGCATCATATCGCGCAAGGAGTTACTGGAGCAGGTATGGCGCGTGCGCGAGGACACGGACACTCGCGCGATCGACAACTTCGTCGTACGGCTTCGCCGCTACATCGAGGACGATCCCACGAACCCCGTCTATTTGAAGACCGTACGCGGCGTAGGCTATCGCTTTATGCCCACAGGCGAATAAGAGAAGAATCTCAATGCGCGCTCGTACATCTTATAATAGGGGTAGGGGGTATATCCATGAGCGAAATTACACTGCGAATCGACGGCATGCACTGTGGCGCATGCGTGCGCCGAGTGACACAGGCGCTGCAAAACGTTGAGGGTGCGGAGGTGAAGGAAGTTCGCCTTGGCGCAGCGCGTGTAGAGGCTGAGGACGCAGTGACTGCCGAACCAGCTTTGCTGGCCTCGGTCGTGAAGGCAGGTTATTCCGCGCACGTGGAGCAATAAAATGGCGGATGCCTCGAAAACCGTGGTCATGCCGGTCATTGGTATGAGCTGCGCAGCATGTCAGGTTCACGTGGAAAAAGCCCTGCGCGAAACGCCAGGCGTTAGGAATGCGCAGGTAAACCTGATGAACCACCGTGCGCGCATCACTTATGACCCTGCCGTTGCAAAGCCTGAACAACTCATCGACGCCGTACGCGAGGCAGGGTATGAAGCCTCCATGCCGGGAGAACATGCAGGACACGGAAATCATACAGAACATGTGCACGACCACGAAGATGAAGGCGATGAAAGCACGCTGAAGATACGTGCATTTGTGACCATTATCGGGGGCGCCATTGCGATGCTCTTATCCATGCCGCTCATGCACGGCCAAGCGAACTTGCTAGACGGGGCACTCATGCGGATTCTGCCCTGGCTCTATCAGATTCCGCATGCATTGCTTGAGTACACACTATTGGCAATGACACTTGTCGGCATGTTCTGGGCTGGATGGGCGATCTACCGCGGTGCGTTCAAAGCAGCCCTGCATGGCTCAAGCAATATGAACACGCTGGTTTCGCTGGGCACGCTCTCTGCATTCTTCTATTCAGCTGTGGCAACGGTTGACCCGGAACTGTTTTTGAAGCACGGACTGCAACCTGACGTGTATTACGAGTCTGTGCTGCTGATTCTCGGTTTTCTGTTGCTAGGCAAATGGCTGGAGGCGCGCGCGAGACACAGAACGCTCGATGCGCTGGAAGCTTTCGCGAAGATGCAGCCAAAGACGGCGCGAATTCTGCAAAATGGCCAGGAAGTTGAAGTGCCGCTTGCATCTGTTCAGTCCGGCAACACTCTCATCGTTCGCCCTGGGGAGCGCATCCCAGTCGACGGTGCAGTAATAAAAGGCACTAGCAGTGTGGATGAATCGTTGATCTCCGGCGAATCAACACCTGTGGCACGAAAAGAAGGCGACAAACTGATCGGCGGGTCGGTGAATTATGATGGCGCACTGACATACCGTGCCACGTCTGTCGGAGCAGACAGTGTGCTCGGTCAGATGCTGCGTCTTATGGAAGAGGCGCAAAGCTCAAAGGCTCCGATGCAGCAACTGGCAGATCGTGTCAGCGGGATCTTTGTACCGGCAGTTCTCGCGCTGGCGTTAGCGACATTCTTGTTGTGGACATGGCTTGATCCGGCAGGCGGCTTCAGTCGCGCATTCGCGGTTACCGTGACAGTGCTTGTCATTGCTTGCCCTTGTGCCATGGGTCTTGCTGTGCCTGCTGCACTTACAGTTGCCGTAGGGCGCGCAGCGCAAATGGGAATTTTATTTAAGGGCGGCGAAAGTGTAGAACGGCTGGCACACATAGACACAGTCGTTCTAGATAAAACTGGAACCCTGACCATTGGCAAGCCGCGGATTACCGCGATCCATCCCGCTAATGGATGGAGCGCGCATGAGATTCTCGCCGTTGCCGCATCTCTGGAACAGCAGTCAGAGCATCCGCTGGCGCACGCAGTAACAACAAGGGCGCTGGCCGAAGAGATCAGGCTTTCGCCTGTAAGCGATCTTCGAGTGATCCCCGGCAAGGGCATCTCCGGTATTGTTGATCAGCGCGCGATAGCAGCTGGAAATATTGCTCTGATGCAGGAACTGGGTATCCAGGTACCAGACTCACGATCAGATACTTCTGCCACAATGCTCCATGTCGCTGTAGATGGAGCCTATCGCGGACGCCTGGAGGCTCAGGACGTGTTGCGGCCCGGTGCAAGAGACGCCATTGAAAGACTCCGTGCGCTCGGCTTGAAAACATTCATGCTGACAGGTGACAGCACACAGGCGGCAAGTTACATCGCGCGGGCAGCAGGTATCAACCAGGTCAAGGCTGAAATGCTTCCCGGCGCGAAGCTCGCCGCCATTCGAGATCTTCAAGCTGGGGGCAGTAGAGTCGCGATGGTAGGCGATGGGATCAACGACGCCGCAGCGCTGGCGCAGGCAGACGCAGGCCTCGCAGTCGGCTCAGGCACTGATCTGGCGCGCGAAGCAGGAGATGCAATTCTGCTGCGCGGCGAACCTCAGCAAATGGTGGACGCAATCCTGCTTGCGCGACAGACAGTTCGCGTCATGCGTCAGAATCTTGGATGGGCACTGGGATACAACGTCCTCGGGATTCCGATTGCGGCGGGGATGCTATATCCCGTGCTGGGCATTCTCTTAAACCCGGTAATCGCCAGTGCCGCCATGGCTTTGAGTTCGGTAAGCGTACTTAGCAACAGCTTGAGGTTGCGGAGTTTTCAAGCATGAGGCAGAGCAAACAAACAACGCTTAAACCAGCCCGGGTAAACTGTGCATGCGGAAACGAGCGCAAGGCTTCAGGTGTAGATCCGGAGATTAAGACAGCCACTTTGCGCAGACTTTCCCGGATAGCTGGACAGATAAGGGGCCTGGAAAACATGGTTGAACAGGAGCGATATTGCGCAGACATTCTGCTGCAAATTTCTTCCGTTCAAGAAGCCCTTCGAGGAGCCAGCCGCCATTTGTTGCGTAATCACCTGAAACATTGCGCCACTGACGCCATCACGAAGGGTCCGGAGAGTGCGGAAGCTATGTACGACGAATTGCTCGATCTCGTCTATCGGCATTCGCGTTAAGGCCTGTAAACTGGTAGCGGACGTTACGTGTGCGCATCCTGACCCGCTACATTTTGAAAGAAGTGCTCTTGCACGGAATCCTCGGAGGCGTGCTCTTCACATTTGTCCTTTTCATGAAGGAACTCGGCCCGCTGCTTGAGCTCGCCGTGCGCAACAGCACATCCACAAGCAAAGTGGGTGAAATTTTTCTACTGATGCTGCCCAACATGTTCACCGTCACCATCCCGATGGCGGTGCTTGTCGGTACGCTGCTGGGTTTAAGCCGCTTGGCTGCGGATAGCGAGATCACGGCAATGCGCGCCTCGGGAGTTGGAGTTTGGCGATTTGTCGGTATCATCGGTGTTGTTGCCGCCATCGCCTGGGGAGCCGGGCTGGTGAACACTTTATATTTTGCGCCCAAGGCTTCAGCGCAGCTGCTCAGACTTGAAGACGAGCTGAAGAATACGCAGGCGACCTATGAAATTCAGCCGCGTGTTTTCTACGAAGATCTAAAAAATGTTGTTCTCTATGTGGAAGATGTGCGCGCCGGAACAGGGGCGGCAAGATGGCGTCAGGTCTTTCTCGCTGACTTGACCGATCCCGTCTCGCCCAAAGTCACCACGGCAGAGGAGGCAACCGTAGCGAGCACGGATAGCCAAACGCTCATCATGCGCCTCCACAATGGCATGCAGCACCAGACGGCCTCTGACCAGGCCGATCAATACAACGTATCGACATTTTCGCAAACCGATCTGCCTCTTGAAACCACATCTGCCCCTGACCCCCACCTGGGTCACAGCGATGCGCCCGTTCTGGCCATGTCGAATCATGAACTCATAGGGCGCACGAAGACGCGCGGCGGCCGGTGGTATCGGATCGAGCTGCAGCGCCGCTACGCCTATCCCTCTGCCTGCCTGGTCCTCATCCTGGTCGGAGTCCCGCTCGGCATCTCTTCGAAACGCGGCGGCAAGAGCGCGGCATTCGTGCTCACAATTGCGCTGGTGTTTGTCTATTACTTTCTATCAAGCACGGGCGTGGCACTGGCTCGGCAGGATAAGCTGCCGGTTTTTGCTGGCGTGTGGATGGCAAATCTTCTCTTTGGCATTTCTGGCGTCTTCTTTCTCCGGCAAATGTCGACCGGTGGTGCAGCCCTTGCTGCAGTCACATCCATTGGGTCATGGTTCAGATGGAGAAAGAGCTCGCCCGGGACTATCGCAACGGCTGAGCATACCGTATCCAGGCGGCATGTACGCGGAGGCTTCCCGCTGATTCTGGATGAATATGTAATTCGCCAGTTTATTTCCGTTCTCACCATGGTGCTCACGGCGTTCGTCATGCTAATGCTCGTCTTCACCTTCTTTGAACTCCTGGGCGATATCATCCGCAATCAGACGCCGCTTACAGTAGTGGGCGAATATCTGCTCAATCTCACGCCGAGCATGATTTACATCATCACTCCGCTAAGTGTATTGATCGCCGTCCTGGTGGTGTTTGGCGGATTGAACCGGACGAACGAGCTTACAGCGATGAAAGCGACAGGCATCAGTCTCTATCGAATCGTTGTGCCGATTCTCGTCATTGCCTCCATCCTGTCGGTCTCGCTCTTTCTCTTCGACGAGGTGTATCTGCCGGCGGCAAACCGCAAACAGGAAGCATTACACAACGTGATCAAGGGCAAGCCCGCTCAGACCTACCTCCGCCCCGACCGCAAGTGGATGTTTGGGATGCAACAATCGGGCAAGCCCGGACGCATCTTTTACTATGAGTTCTTCGATCCGGACAATGACCGATTTGCCAATATTACTGCTTTTGAATTTGACCCGGCCACATTCTCGCTTTCGCGCCGCATCTTCGCCGCCGGGGCGCACTGGGACCCGCAGATTCATCGCTGGATATTCGAACACGGATGGCAGCGGAGTTTTGAGGGGAACTTGGTTACCAACTACCAGACCTTTGAGGTCAATACGTTCCCTGAAATTGTCGAGCAGCCGCAGTATTTTAAAAAAGAAACACGCCCATCGCAGGAGATGAGCTTCAACGAGCTGCAGCAGTACATCCGCGACCTGCGGCAGAGTGGACTGGACACTATGCGGCTGCGGGTGCAGTTGAATCGAAAGGTGGCTTATCCGTTGATCACGCTCGTTATGGCGGTGCTGGCGGTTCCCTTTGCGCTTTCGATGGGCCGGCGCGGAGCGCTTGCCGGCATCGGTGTCGCGATCGGCATGGCCATCGCATATATGTTTGTGGATGGAATGTTCGAAGCCATGGGAAATGTAAACATGCTGCCGGCATTTCTCGCGGCATGGTCGCCTGACGTTCTATTTGGGCTCGCCGGGACCTATTTGCTGCTGCGCACACCTACTTGATGCGACCTTTCCAATCTGCACGAATCTGTTACATAGAACCGCGAACCAAAACCGATGCTCAAACAACTGCAGCCCCTTTTCCCATATATGCGCCGTTATCGTCGCAGTTTCTTCTGGGGAGGAGTGTCCGTTGTCCTCAGTAATCTGATCTGGATATTTTTCCCCCAGGTGATCCGCGTTGCAATCGATGACCTGAACAGCGGTGTAACCGAAAGGAAAATCTGGCTGTATGCCGCCCTGCTGGTTGCTGTTTCGGTTGCTAAGGGCATCTTTTTATTTCTGACGCGCTGGATCATCATCGGCATTTCGCGCGAAATCGAATTCGACCTGCGCAACGATCTTTTCCTCCAGCTTGAAAAGCAGTCCGCGGCTTATTACCAGCAACACCGCACCGGCGACATCATGGCTCGCATGACGAACGATCTGAATGCCGTGCGCATGCTACTCGGACCGGCCATCATGTATAGCGCCAACACACTCTTATTTTCGATCGGCGCCCTGTTTTTCCTGCTCAAGATCAGTCCATTCCTGACCTTGGTAGCGCTGGTTCCGCTCCCATTGGCAAGCATTCTGGTTCAGGCCATGGGACGGAAGATCCACGAGCGCTTCGAACGCATTCAGGCCATGTTCTCTGATATATCCGCGCAAGCACAGGAGAACTTTTCCGGAGCACGGCTGGTTCGGGCCTTTGCGCAGGAAGATGCGCAGATTGCAGCGTTCGAAAGATCAAATCGCGAGTACATCCGTCGCGGCCTGCGGTTGGTACAGCTGATGGGAATGCTATGGCCTACACTCGAATTCGTCCTTGGCCTGGCAATGGCGATTTCTTTGCTCGTTGGGGGACATGAGGTTCTGTCGCACCGCATAAGCGTTGGGGACTTTGTTGCATTCAATACTTATATGCTGATGCTCACCTGGCCGGTGATCGCGCTTGGCTGGGTGGTCAACCTTTTCCAACGTGGAACCGCTTCGGTCATACGCATCGATGAGTTGCTGAAAGCCAAGCCTTCCATCGATGACAGCGATGCTGACCCTTCGATTCCCGAAGATTTCACGTTGCGGGGAGAGATAGAGTTTTGTGACCTGACCTTCTCCTACAACCTGGATGATCGAAGCGGCACTGCGGTGTTGCGCGATATTTCTCTGAAAATTCCAGAGGGCAGCAGTCTCGCATTGGTGGGGCCAACCGGCTCCGGCAAATCGACGCTCGTTAACTTGATTGCGCGTCTCTATGATGCCGCACCTGGCACCATTCTGATGGACGGACGTCCCATTCGCGAATATCCGCTCGACGTGCTTAGAGCCAATATTGGATTCGTCCCACAAGAGACATTTCTCTTCAGCGAAACTATTCGGAGAAATGTAGCCTTCGGCGTTCCTCACGCGACAACTGAAGAAGTCCTGCGTGCCACTGAGGCCGCTCATATCCGCAAAGAATTCGAAGAGTTTCCCAGTGGATTTGAAACCGTGGTGGGAGAGCGAGGCCTGACACTTTCCGGCGGACAGAAACAACGGGCAGCTTTGGCCCGAGCCATTCTGCGCGATCCGCGCATTCTGATTCTCGATGACTCACTGGCAAGCGTAGATACTTACACAGAAGAGCAGATTCTGGAAGAGTTGCGCACTATCATGCAGGATCGCACAACGATTCTAATCTCGCATCGCATCTCCACAGTGCGCCATGCTGATCAGATCGCCGTGCTCATTGACGGCCGAATTGCAGAGTTGGGGACACATGACGAGTTGCTGGCCCGCAACGGGCATTATGCCAGTCTTTTTCAGAAGCAATTGCTAGAAGAAGAACTCTCTGTAACAGGTTAAGCTGTCCAGCGCGACGCCAACAATTTCGCGTCTTCGAGATTCATTGAAACCGCCAAAGGCGCCGAGGTCGAAGCCCGTGCGGCAAACTGCTGTCGCACTTCAGGGTCCTGGGCAACCTGCTGCCAAGCTTCACGTACATTTAGGATGCACTCGATTGCCTTGCGGAACCGGTCAGGGCAAGACAATCTGGATCCCTCCAGGCAGAGGGCAAAGACCGCGGCATAAAACTCAGCAAGCGTCTTGGCTGGTCCTCCTGCTTCCATGCGCAAACGCGATTGCAGATGTATCAGGATATCAAGGACGCGCTTAACCGCAACGCGACGCTCCTGGATGTCTCCGGCTTCCGCGGCGACGATGGCGCGGTTCAGGAATCGGATCATGCCATCGTAGAGGGCGACGATCAACTCGACACCGTTCTTTCCGGCAACGGATTGCTGCTGGTAATTCAGGTTCTGCATGCGTTACCCGTTCTGGTTTTCGTTGTAGCCGGTAATGGCGCTGTACATCTCGTTGATCTGCTGGAGCTCCTGCGGAATCTCGGTCAAGGTGTAGTTCGCTTCGTTTAATTCAGTGGTCAACTGTGTCTTCTCCGCGCTGATGATCGTCTCTTCATTGCTGATGTTTGTATTCAGCTGCGTCTCGACCGTAGAGTTCTCCTGCAAGGCGAGATAAACCGCTCCATTCGGAGCCCTGTTGCCTAAATTGTTCAACACAGCAGAGAAGTGCCCGCCAAAAGACGTATAGGCCCCACTCGGCTGAAAGAAATTGACAACGTCCTGATAGTTGCTGTCCAGGACGCTGTCCAGAGTGTCGGTATCAAGCGCGAGCGTGCCATCATTGTTGACGGTGATGCCTAGCTGCGTGATGGAAGTGATGCCGTTCGACTGAGAGGGCCCAAAGGTCACCCCTGTTTCGCTGGTGGTATCAGTCAGACCACTACTGTTGTCGCTTTCCGCAGAGACTTCAGCGTGCTTCTTTCGATGACTGATACATGCAATCCATCGGCCTTACGAAGACGCTGGAATTGAGTTGCCACAAAGAAAAACAGGGGGCCTTTTTAGGGCTCCCTGTCTCCTACAGCGCCGCCGGACTACTGAAGCAGCTTGGTTACCAGCTGTTCGGTGCTGTTTGCCTGGGCCAGAGCGCTGATGCCCGTCTGGCTCAGAATTTCGTACTTCGAGAGGTTCGAGGTGGCCGAAGCATAGTCAGTAGCCTGGACCGAGTTCTGTGCCGAGGTTACGTTCTCCTGTTCGGTACTTTCGACGTTGCTGACGGCATTGAGCGTGTTGATCTGCGCGCCGGTATAACCGCGTTCCGCGGCTACATCCTGCACTGCGGTATATACGTCGTTGAGCGCGGTTTGCGCATTCGTTACGGAGGTCAGGCTATCCACGCTCAGCTTGACGCTGTCCGCGGCGACCGGAGTGTAGGTAAGAGTGGAAGTTGCCGTTCCACCTCCCGACGTATAGGTAAGCCCAGCCGAACCAGTGCTGTCACCCACCGCAGCGCTCGACAGCGCTCCGAGAGTAATTGTGTCAGCAAAGCCGCCGCCCGTGGTTCCGTCGCCGGTAAAGATCTGGAAGCTGCCGCCAAACACCTGCTGTCCGTTGTAGGTGGTCGTGCTGCCGATGTTGCTGATTTCGTCCAGAATCGACTGGAATTCGGAGTTGGCAGCGCTGTCCTGCGCCGTATTCAGCGTGCCGTTGTCGGCTTCCGTTGCCAACGTAACGGCACGATTCAACAGGTTGGTCACGTGCGAAAGCGCGCCATCAGCCACCTGCAGCAGACCGACGCCTTCGGCGGCGTTGGTTGACGCTTGAGTAAGAGCGGCGGAGTTAGCGCCCAGACCATTCGCGAGAGAGAGGCCGGCGCGTCGTCAGCTCCCGAGTTGATGCGTGAGCCAGACGAAAGCTGAGTCAGCACATTCTGCAGGCTTGCCTGCGTCGAGTTCAGGTTGTTCTCCGCGTAGATAGCGGAAATGTTATTCAGGACCCCCAGTGACATAAGTTGTGCTCCTCTTTGCGTTGATGTTGGTTGCCCGCTTCGGGTGCCTGACCGGTGCAGGAACGCGTTGTTCGTGACCGGGTCACCGTCTCCACAGGAACCACGTTACCCACTGCCTTCATCGGCGTGCTGCAGGCGCACTTTATGCGGGGAAAGGATGCACGTCGATGTTTGGCATGCAACGTGCGTGCACACTGGAAACGCCCGCGACCTGGCGTAGAAACAAGGCCTGCCAGTCAATCTTTTAGCTGCAACGCCGATAAGCCAATCAGGATGCAGGAGGGTTTGGAGACATGATTGAACTTACCCGGCTCAATGGACAGGCCATGGTCGTGAACTGCGACCTTATCAAATATGTGGAGTCTTCGCCGGACACCATGCTCACACTAATTCACGGGGAGAAGATCGTCGTATCGGAGGCATGCGAAGTAGTGATACGGCGTATCTCCGCTTATCGGGCCATGCTTCTGATCAATGTTTTCGGACAGATTTCCACCGGGAGTGCGATGGACTTAGCCAACGTCACCGCCGCTGCAGCAGGGCTGCGCGCTATGGTTTTACGATAGCGGCTCTGCTGTCCCACACCTGGCGTCAATTGCGACCCTGGGCCAGATCGCGGACGCTCTTCGTGCCACTCCTTATGATGTCCGCATAGAAGGCCATACGGACAACATGCCGATCCACACCGATCAGTTTGATTCCAACTGGGAACTCTCCACCGCTCGCGCCACGCGCCTGGCGCGGATATTCATCGTTGGCCATCAATTTGCGCCCGCAAGGCTCTCTGCGTCCGGTTATGCGGAATACCACCCGGCAACGACGAACGCAACCGCGGAAGGCCGCTCACAGAACCGCCGCGTCGACATTATTGTATTGCCGCGTGTAACCAATCCTCATGCTCCATCCGTACATGTTCCAGACACGAGGCCCGCTGCAATTACCGCCGCAATTCCTTCCCCAACCACAACAGCCCAGGCAGCGTCTAAACCACTCCCATAAGTTTCACAACCACGCGCTTGCGCCGCTGCCCATCGAACTCTGCATAGAAGATTTGCTGCCATGTCCCCAGATCCAGCTGCCCATCCGTAACCGGCAGCGTCACCTCGTGGTGCAATAACAAAGCCTTCAAATGCGCATCTGCATTGTCTTCTCCGGTCCGGTGATGACGATACTCGGGCCGCGCCGGCGCAAGCTCTTCCAGCCACTCCTGAATATCGGCGATCAGGCCGTCCTCGAGATCGTTGACATAGATGGCCGCGGTGATATGCATCGCTGAAACAAAGCAAAATCCGTCACGAATTCCACTTCGTTCAACGATCTCCTCAAGTTTGCGGAGTCAATAGCACCATCTCCCGCCGCTTTTTCGTGTGGAAGAATAGATACTCGGTATGGATCTTTACCGTCCCAGTCACGCTCGGCATGAAATTTCCTTTGTTTCCCCGCGAAGATATCATTGTAGCCAGTATGCCTTCAGCCACGGATAAGCACGCAACACCAGAAGACAGTTACTACGATGCGATCGACAAGGTCGCCAACGGCGATCTGGCCGGAGCTGTAGTCGCCTTTCGTGCCTGCCTGGCTGACGATCCTTCTATGCTCGACGCGATGCACGGATTGATTCGAGCACTCAAAGACCTGGGGGAACTTGACGAAGCCATTCGTGTAGCTTTGCGCCTGGCTGAAATCGATCCCGAAGAC
Organism: Terriglobales bacterium; assembly: GCA_963823845.1. Taxonomy (GTDB): domain Bacteria; phylum Acidobacteriota; class Terriglobia; order Terriglobales; family Acidobacteriaceae; genus Alloacidobacterium. Next base: position 483,245 of record CAWGND010000013.1, on the reverse strand, counting down.
GTTCTTGCGCATACCAGCTTGTCCATTCTGTATCAGAACAAAGGCATGGTTCCCGCGGCTGAGGCCGAAGCAACGAAAGCGAAGCTTCTTGGATGGAAACTTCAGCTGCGTCAACAGAGGCAGGATACGGGCATCCCGTGAGTCCGGCGCCTCACAAGAAATCAGCGGCACTCCTCCGCCGCATGCATACAGCCCTCCTTGACGCCTATGGACCACAGCAGTGGTGGCCCGCGGCGACTCGGCTTGAGGTCATCGTCGGAGCCTATCTCACCCAGAACACCTCCTGGCGAGCGGTCGCGAAGTCGATTGAGAGCCTGCGAGCACGAGATCTTCTCAACCTGGAGGGTCTGCGCGCGATCTCAGAAGAAGAACTACGAAACGTCATCCAGCCATCAGGCTTCATGCAGCGAAAGGCTTCATCGATCAAGGCCTTCATTCATTTCCTCGATCGTGAATACAACGGATCGCTGGAGCACCTTTCGTCACAGGACCCGGCAAAAGCGCGACAACAGCTGCTGGCTCTTCCAGGAGTTGGGCCGGAAACAGCCGACGCCATCCTGCTCTACGCTCTCGATCAGCCAGTCATGGTAGTGGACGAGTATCTGCGGAGGCTCGTCACACGGCATAGCTTGAGCCGCGAAAAAGTAAGTTATACAGAGATGCAACAGCTTGCGCTCCTTGCATTCGCTGAAGATGATGCACCCTCTCGTGCACAACACTATAACGAGTTCCACGCCTTGGTGGTAGAGCTTGGCAAACGGCATTGCAAAAGACAACCTCAGTGTGACGGCTGCCCATTATCGCGAGCCATCTTTCATCCGCCGCTTTTGTCGTCGGGAGCCGCTAAGCAAGACCGGAAAGCGGCAGCCAAAACGTAAACACCGCTCCCCTGCCGCGTTCGCTCCTTACGTCAATGCCGCCTCCATGGGCCGTAAGAATCGCTTTGGCAATCGCGAGTCCCATACCGCTACCCTCAACCCGATCACGCTGCTTGCTGCCTCTGAAAAACTTATCGAAGATGAATGGCTGCTCTGCCTGATCGATGCCCATTCCCTGATCGGCGATATGGACCAGCAGCCGTTCGTCCACTAATTCAGCCTTGATCTCCACTGGAGATTTTGCGGGCGAATACTTCACAGCGTTCTCAATCAGATGCCGGAGGACGCGTCGTACTAGTTCCGGATCCATGGGAACATGCGGAAGAGTATCTGGAATATGCATTTCGATTACACGTCCGCGGAGACGCGCCTGCTCTTCCTCGAGAACCATCTCAATCAGTTCGCGCACGCTCTGCAGTTGCGGACGCACCTGCAAGCCGGCCGAATCCAGTTGTGCCGTTTCCACAGCTTCCCCTATCAGCCGATCCAGGCGTTGGCTCTCTTCATCCACTACCGCATACATTTCATTGCGCTCTGTCTCGGGAAGTGTGGGATGACCGATCAGTGTCGTCGCTGCTGCGCGAATCGCTGTTAAAGGAGTTCTTAATTCATGAGTCATGGAGTCGAGCAATACGCTGCGCAGGCGTTCCCCTTCTCGCATCGCCTCCATGTGGCTGCTGCGTTCGAGGGCGGCGGCACGCTCGAGAGCGATCGCAACAAGCCCACCGATTGCCTCATACATCTCTTGTGAATACACCCCGTTCATCAAGGCGAGCGCCCCGGCGGGCTGCATTCCCAATACAAGAGGAACCACATACGTGTCCGCAACCTTGCGCATCGCCGCATCGGCACTCTGCGCAGACTTCTTCAGGTCTGTCACCGAAAGTAGTTCGTTCTCCGGATCTGAGTAGTATGCAGCATCTTGCGCGGTTACATAGAGCGCTACGGCGCGCAAGCCGAAAACTTTGGCAGTAATCGAAGGCGTAGCACGCGCCAAACCGCGCAAATCCTCATGCAAGAGCAACTGTTGACTGAATTCGTATAACCGCTCCACCTCACGGCGCCGCTGTTCCGAGAGCTCTCTCTGCTTGCGTTCGCTCTCTGAAAGATGGCTGACCAGAACGCTGGTGCCTAGAAACACAGAAAGCGTCACCCAGTTCTGAGGGTCGGTAATGGTGAGTGTTCCTATCGGAGGAAGAAAGAAGAAGTTATACAGCAACGTACAAAGAATGGAAAGATACACAGAATGAGCAAGCCGCCATCGCGTTGCCACGATTAATACCAGCACCAGAAAGCTCAACGCTGCCGTGGTGACATTGACGTGAACCACTAAGCGGAATACCGCTACCAACAGGCACGCGATCGCCGTTGATGCAGTGTAGCGAAGTACCATCATGCCGCTGCGGCTATTGTGCTTTTCCATCTCAAGCGCGATGATACTGTATCGAAGTATGGCCGAACGAGTTCTGGTAGTCGATGACGAGATGCAGATCACGCGCGTCCTGCGCGCCGCGCTTTCTGCACAGGGTTACGATGTGCGCACAGCCAATGAACCTGAAGAAGCTCTTCGGCTGGTACAGGACTGGATGCCAGACCTGATGATCACCGATCTGATGATGCCGGGCATGAACGGCATTGAGCTTTCCCGCGCAGTCCGCGCAAAGAGTGACGTACCGATCCTGGTGCTTTCCGTGCGCGATCAGGAGCGCACAAAGATTGAAGCGCTCGATGCGGGCGCGGATGATTACGTCACGAAGCCATTTAGTACACACGAACTGCTTGCTCGTGTGCGCGCCCACTTGCGGCGTTCACCGGAGCGCGACACCGATGTTGCCATCGAAGTCGGTGATTTTGTCGTAGACACGGCAGCCCATAGCGTGACGGTAAACGGCCGCGCCGTCCATCTAACACCGAAAGAGTTTGACCTGCTTCTCCATTTCGCGCAAAAGGCCGGAAAAGTTATCACTCATCGCGCACTGCTTACCGCCGTGTGGGGAGCACAGTCTGCACAGCAACCGGAATATCTGCGTGTTTTTGTAGGCCAGCTGCGCAAAAAATTGCAAGGTGACTCGGCCAAGGAATACATTCAGACTGAGCCCTGGGTGGGCTATCGTTTTCTCCCCGAAGGCGCGCCTGAATAAGACCTCATTTATGACTTCCTTATAAATCCCTTACGTCCGGCTTAGTGTGCTCTCTGTTTACTAAGAAAGAGCCTGCTCCCACAGGCTCTTTCTACGCCTGTGTTTGATGAAAGGTGCGCTATGTGGGACCTTCTGATGCTGTTTCTTACCCTTATTTTTTTCGTCGTTGCGCTGCTCTATGTGAGCGCATGCGAGCGCCTGAGGTAGACGGTTTATGAGCATTCTTACGCTAATCATAGTCGCCGTCACTGTGCTGATGATGGCTTATCTCGTTGTGACTCTGCTCTATCCGGAGAAGTTCTAAAAATGACAGCCAACGGTTGGCTCCAGTTCCTGGTTTTGTTTGCTTTGCTGCTCGCGTTTATGCGCCCTCTGGGAATCTATATTGCGCGCGTACTTGAGGGCGAGCGTACATTTCTCAGCCCCATTCTGCGGCCCATTGAGAGGCTTATCTACAAGCTCTCCGGTATACGGCCAGATGAAGAGATGAGTTGGCGCGAATATTCCATCGCGCTGCTGCTGTTCAGCTTTGTTTCCATGCTGCTTACTTATGTTATCGAGCGAGTGCAGCACCTTCTGCCATGGAACCCGCAACATCTTGCGGGAGTCGCGCCCGACCTCGCGTGGAACACAGCCGCCTCGTTTACCACGAATACCAACTGGCAGGCCTATACACCAGAGACCACCATGAGCTACTTCACGCAGATGGTTGGCCTCGCGTATCACAACTTTCTGAGTGCCGCAGTCGGTATTGCTGTCGCCATCGCCCTGGTACGCGGCATTGCACGAAAAGAATCCAAAACGATTGGCAACTTCTGGGCAGATACGACTCGCGCAATACTCTACATTTTGCTGCCAATTTGCCTTATCTACGCAGGTGCACTCGTTGAGCAAGGCGTAGTACAAAACCTGAAACCATACTCGACCGTCGCGACGCTCGAGCAGTCGAGCCAGACACAAACCATTGCGCAAGGTCCGGTCGCTTCGCAGGAAGCAATCAAAATGCTGGGCACAAATGGCGGGGGCTTCTTCAATGCGAACAGCGCTCACCCCTTCGAGAACCCGACGCCATTCACAAATTTTCTTGAAATGTTCTCGATCTTCATCATTCCGGCCGCTCTCACTGTCACACTCGGCAGGATGACGGGATCTGCGGGCCACGGATGGGCTGTCTTCGCGTGCATGTCAGTGCTCTTTATCGCAGGATTCGTCACCGTTTACTGGGCCGAGTCACAGCCTCACCCGTTGCTGCATGGAGTAGACCAGCATGTGAGTGCGTTGCAATCCGGCGGCAATATGGAAGGCAAGGAAGTACGCTTCGGGGTTTCACAATCCGCGCTGTTTGCAACGATCACTACTGATGCCAGCTGCGGCGCAGTCAACTCCATGCATGACTCTTTCATGCCTCTCGGCGGCATGGTTCCGCTCGCCAACATCATGCTGGGAGAGATCGTCTTCGGTGGGGTTGGAGCAGGACTTTACGGCATGCTGATTTACGTCGTGCTATCCGTATTTATTGCAGGGCTGATGGTTGGGCGCACACCGGAATATATGGGCAAAAAGATCGAATCTTACGACGTAAAGATGGCAATGCTCTATGTGCTCATCTTTCCGCTCATCATTCTGACACTCACCGCAATTTCCGTGCTTTCACCACAGATGGGTTTGAGCAGCCTGAATAATAATGGCCCCCATGGCTTAACCGAAATTCTCTACGCATTCACTTCAGGCGCGGGAAACAACGGCTCTGCATTCATGGGATTGAACGCCAACACGCACTGGTACAACTTCAGCCTTGGATTCACCATGCTCATCGGCCGCTTCCTGATGATGGTGCCGATGATCGCTTTGGCCGGCAACCTGGCTCAGAAAAAGAGCGTGCCTCCCTCGCCTGGAACGTTTCCAGTCAATACCGGACTCTTTACCGTCTTGTTGACTGGCGTCGTTCTTATCGTCGGCGCGCTCACCTTCTTCCCGGCACTGAGTCTTGGTCCGATTCTTGAACACCTGTTGCTGCATGCAGGAAAACTTTTCTAGGGCAGCGGAGAAAGCAATGGCAGAAAAACAAAGTCTCTGGAATCCGATTATTTTGCGTCAGGCGATTGTCGGCTCATTTACCAAACTCAATCCTCGCGCGATGGTGAAAAACCCGGTCATGTTCGTCGTGGAAGTCGGCAGCGTGCTGACCACGGCGCTTCTGATTCAGGATATCGTTCGGCACCAGCCCGGGTTCGCGTTCGACCTGCAGATTACGTTGTGGCTGTGGTTCACCGTGCTGTTTGCCAACTTCGCCGAGGCTATGGCTGAAGGCCGCGGCAAAGCGCAAGCTGACACGCTGCGCAAGGCAAAAGGCGAAACCATGGCCTATCGTTACCGGAAAGACGGCATAACTGAAGCTGTGTCCAGCTCCCAGCTTCGCGTCGACGACATTATCAAGGTCGAAGCCGGACAGTTCATCGCAGGCGATGGCGAAGTGATCGAAGGCGTCGCGTCGGTCGACGAATCCGCTATCACCGGCGAATCAGCGCCGGTGATCCGCGAAGCCGGTGGCGATCGTTCCGCAGTCACAGGCGGAACGCGCGTCCTGTCCGACTGGATCAAGATTCGCATCACATCGAACCCGGGCGAAACATTTCTTGATCGCATGATAGCCCTGGTCGAAGGAGCAGAGCGGCAGAGGACTCCGAACGAAATCGCGCTAAGCATCCTTCTCTCCGGACTGACGATCGTCTTTTTACTCGCAGTCGCTACACTGCAGCCGTTCGCAATCTACTCGAATGCGCCACAAACAGTCTTCGTACTGGTTTCGCTGCTCGTTTGTCTGATTCCCACGACGATTGGTGGACTGCTCTCGGCAATTGGCATAGCAGGTATGGACCGGCTGGTGCAATACAACGTGCTCGCCATGTCGGGACGCGCCGTAGAAGCTGCCGGCGATGTAAACACACTGTTGCTGGACAAGACAGGAACCATCACGCTCGGCAACCGGCAGGCAACCGAATTCTTACCTGCTCCGGGCATCAGCACAGAACGCCTTGCTGACGCGGCGCAACTCGCCTCCCTTTCCGATGAAACGCCGGAAGGCCGCTCCATCGTCGTTCTCGCGAAAGAGAAATACAACCTGCGCGGACGTGACCTGACCGGCATGCAGGCCGAGTTTGTTCCGTTCAGTGCTCAGACCCGTATGTCCGGCGTGGATTTGCCGGGAACCCTGATTCGCAAAGGTTCCGCCGATGCCATCGCGCGCTTCCTCGAACAGCAGGGCTCAAGTCTGCCTCGAAAAGTGACTGACAAAGTCGAAGAAATCGCTCGCCTCGGTGGAACCCCGTTAGTCGTTGCTGAAAACAGCACCGCGCTTGGCGTCGTCTACCTCAAAGACATCGTCAAAGGCGGCCTCAAGGACCGCCTTGCGCGCCTGCGTGCCATGGGCATCCGCACCATCATGATTACCGGTGACAATCCCCTGACCGCAGCCGTCATCGCTCGCGAAGCAGGCGTTGACGACTTCCTTGCTGAAGCAAAGCCGAAAGACAAGATGGACCTGATCAAGCGCGAGCAGGGCAAAGGCAAGCTTGTGGCTATGACCGGAGACGGCACTAACGACGCTCCCGCGCTGGCTCAGGCCGACGTAGGCGTGGCCATGAATTCAGGCACTCAGGCTGCTAAGGAAGCCGGCAACATGGTCGATCTCGACTCCAACCCCACCAAACTCATCGAGATCGTTGAGATCGGTAAACAGCTTCTTATGACCCGCGGCGCGCTCACGACCTTCTCCATCGCGAACGACGTTGCCAAGTATTTCGCCATCATCCCAGCGATGTTCGCAGGAGTCTTTCCTGTACTGAATGCGCTCAACGTGATGCACCTGAAGACACCGCACTCCGCCATTCTGTCAGCAGTAATCTTCAACGCCATCATCATCATCGCGCTCGTGCCGTTGGCCCTGCGCGGAGTGAAGTACGAGCCCAAGTCCGCACAGGCCTTACTCCGGCGCAATCTCATCATTTACGGCATAGGCGGCGTCATCGTCCCCTTCGTCGGCATCAAGCTCATTGACGTTGTCCTGAACGGGCTACACCTGGTTTGAGGAACATGGTCTGAGGAAGAACTATGCAAAGATCACTGATCATTTCTATTCGCTTTACGTTGGTAACGACGCTGCTGCTGGGCATCGCTTATCCTCTTGCTGTGACTGCCTTCGCGCATCTTGCCCTGCGAGACAAGGCTGACGGGCAACTCATCTCCAGCAACGGACAAATCGTCGGCTCCAGAATCATTGGGCAGAATTTCAGCAGCGACAAATATTTTCACAGCCGTCCATCGGCCGCGGGCAACGGCTACGATGCGACCTCATCCGGCGGATCGAATCTGGCATCTTCGAGCCAGAAGCTCGCCTCGCGCATTCAGGGAGATGTCGCCAAGTATCAGCAGAACGGAAACAACCAGCCGGTCCCCATTGACCTGGTCACAGCCTCCGGCTCCGGACTGGATCCGGACATCTCGCCCGCAGCAGCCCTTTTCCAGGTCCGGCAGGTGGCTCAGGCTCGCAAACTTCCCGAGGATGCTGTGCGTAATCTCGTTATCGCTCACACGCAGCCACGCCAGTTTGGAGTGCTCGGGGAACCACGCGTCAATGTGCTTGAATTGAATCTGGCGCTCGACCAACTGCAGAAGTAGTCCAGCAGAGCAGGCCCGTAACTAAGAACGCGCCTGCTCCAGCACCTCGACAAGCACGGACGCCGCCATTCGAAGCTCGTTGTCCCGGGTCAGGCAATCCGGACAGAGCCGCAGCCATTGTCCGCGCGCATCCGTGATCACACCTCGCTCCGCCAGCCTCGCAGATATGCCGGCAGCATCGTCCAGCCGCACGGCAAGAAACGCTCCGTGATCGACATCGCCGCCAATAGCTTCGATGCCGGCATTGCGTAGATAACTCTTCAGGCGTCTCAATTGCTCCAGCCCGTAGCTGCGCAGCCGCTCCACGCCTAAAGCGAGAGCAAACATCTGGCCGCTTCGCGCCTGATAATAAGTCAGCACCGGAGGTGTCGCTTCAAGAAACGCATCGCCGCCAGTTCGCAATATTGGTGGATCAGGCCGCTCATACCCGAACGTGTTTTCGCGCGCGAACCATCCTGTATCGAGAGGGCGTAATCCTCCGGCCAGAATTTCTGGAGAAATATAAAGGAAGCAAGCCCCGGGGCCGCCGCGCAGATACTTATAGCTGCCCCCGATGACAAAGTCGGCCTTCATCGCCGCAACATCGACAGGAATAACACCGACCGCGTGGTACGCATCCACCAGCAGTCTGGCGCCCATCGCATGACACGCATCGGCCAGCAACGCGAGATTGTGGACAATCTGACCGTCCATAAACATGACCTGCGAAACCACAACCAGATCAGTCCCGGGACGCAAAGCCTGCTGAATGCGAGCGACAGAGAAACGGCCTTCGGCATCGGCCTCAACCCATTGCATATCGATGCGGCCCAGCGCAGCATATTGCTTCAGAATCAAATCGATCGAATCGAACTCTCCGCGCGTGCTTAAGACTTGCAGTCTGCCTTGAAGAGCATTCAGGACGGCACGCAATCCCTGCCCTGCCGACGTCCTTGGCACGACGCAGTCAGCGCGAGGCGCGCCAATCAATTTCGCGATCCGCGTGCGATATGCCTCCTGCTCTGCAAGCCACTCATCCCACGCATCACCCAGCTTTGTCTCCCACAGAACTATGCCTTCGCGAATGTCCTCGGCCATCTGGTCAAGCGGCCTGCCAAGTGAATGGTTCGCCAGATAGATGGAGTCGTTCGCAAGCGTGCGGGAAAAAAGCGGCGCGATATGCTGTTGGACAGCCTCCTCGCACAGCGGATCGCCTAAAAGCCTGGCCACTGCGTCTCGAATCGTGCAACTCATCGCTGCTGCAGCCCTGTGCGCACAGCAAACAATTCAGGGAAAAAGGTCAGACTGAGGGCCTGTTTCAGAAATCCCACTCCTGAAGAACCGCCTGTTCCGGGCCGGAAACCGATGATGCGCTCCACTGTCTTCATATGGCGAAATCGCCAGAGCTGAAAATACTCCTCGACGTCGACCAGCTTTTCGCACATCTCATATGCGTCCCAATATTCGTGAGGCCGCTCATAAATCTGCCTTAGCACGTCGACAAGCTCTTCGTTTTTTTCGTAAGGTTCCGACCAGTCACGCTGCACGCACACTTCAGGTATCGCAAGCCCGCGCCGTTTCAGATGCCTGAGAAACTCATCGTAGAGGCTCGGCGCCTCCAGAGTAGCTCGCAAACTTTCATGGATCTGCGGGAAGTCAGCGAAAACCTTCAGCGCATCCCGGTTCTTGTTGCCGAGCAGGAACTCCAGTTTGCGATACTGGTACGATTGGAATCCCGAAGCATGTCCAAGCACGCCGCGAAACTCCATATATTCTGATGGCGTCAGCGTCTCCAGCACGGCCCACTGATCGAAGAGCTGCATCTGGATGAGCTTGGCGCGCGACAGAATCTTGAAGCAGGGATCCAGTTGGTCATGCTGCACATGCCGTATCGCCGCGGATAGCTCATGGATCAGCTGTTTGATCCAAAGCTCCGATACCTGGTGCTGGATGATGAACAGCATTTCGTCATGATGTTCCGGTTCGGATAGCGGACGCTGCTGTGCCAGCAGGCCATCCAGGCAAAGATATCCGGCATAGCTCATGCGGTCGTGGAAGTCGGTAAAAATGCCCGACTCCAACGGTCTCAGGTTTTTTTCCGTAGAAGACATCAATAAAAATTATAGGAGTCTCCCCGGCAGTTGCGCTTACGGCCAAAAGAAAGCCTTGCAGCACTACGTCTGCCAGGCCAGGGAGGCATACCACCAACGAGAAAACGCAATAGAATGCTCGTCCCCTGCAAGGTTTGTCAATATTCCTGTTATAAATCTGTCTTTTTAGGGATTTGCTCGGCCAGAAAGCTAAAGACCCTCGAATAACAGCCACTCAGTCCGCATGAAGTTTTTCGACCAGACAACTCCGAACATCTTTGTATAATCGGCCCTTAGGGCAGCTTTAACATTACCGGCCGACGCTCACCTCTCTTTCCTCGGCTGTAAAAATCCGGGATAACAATCATGCATTCAGTTCCGCCGACTCCGTATGAAGCGTTCGATGGCCCGCACCGGTCGTCCGGGAAGATCGATCACTCACCTTTTACTGTGGGACGATTGCCGGATCGAGATCTGATACTTGAAGACGTACATGTTTCGCGCAGGCACGCTGAAATCGTATACGAGAACGGAGCCTTCCATGTCGTCGACATGGAGAGCCGCCATGGCACCTTCGTCAACGGGATTCGCGTACAGCACCAGCGTCTTTCCACTCATGATCTTGTCCACTTCGGATCCGTGGATGGCCCCGGAATGCGGTTTGGCGTCGAGGAGGCAACCTCAACCTCTACGATTCGCGAACTGCTTGTGCAGCTTCCAGCCGCTTCCAACAGCAGCAGCGGGCTGGAAAAGCTGCGCTGGTTCCTGGAAGCGGCCCGACGATTGAATGCGGTCGGAGCCGTCGATCAAATTCTCACTTGCCTAGTCGAAACAACGCTCGATCTCACAAAAGTTGAGCGCGGATACTTCTTTCTCCGCGACGAAGCTGGAAAGCTGAAGCTGGCTGCAGGTCGCGACAATAGAGGCGAGGCGCTTACGGACGACTTGACCCTTTCCAGAAGCGCCATTCAGCAGGCTTTGTCGTCGGCAAATGAGTTTATCGTCACCGATACGCTGAAAGCAGAAGCAGCTGTCCGGTCAGAAAGCATGATCATGCAGAACATTCGCTCGATCATCTGTATTCCATTACGCCGGCCGCGTGCCCAATCATCCGGCGAAAATGCCGGGTCGAATGAGCTTCTCGGCGTCCTTTACCTCGACAGCCGTTTGCATGCCGGCAATTTGACCCCAGTCGATAGCGAACTGTTGCGTACCATCGCCTCCGAGGCTGCTGCGTTGATCGACAATGCCCAGCTTGTCATTTCAGAGGAACAAGCCCGCAGGTATCGCGAAGAGCTTGATATCGCCGCAACGATTCAACAAGGCTTGATGGCAGTACAAATGCCAGAGCTCCCTTACGCCAAAGTTTCAGCTCGCTCCGTACCCTGCAAGGAGATTGGTGGTGACTTCTACGACGTGATCGTCGATGGCGACCACATCTATCTGGTTATCGTCGATGTTTCCGGGAAAGGTGTTTCCGCGGCACTCCTAGCGTCAACGCTCCAGGGGCTGATTTATTCGCAGTTGAGAGCGCGTCACTCGCTCGATACGGTGGCCACACTTGTTAATGAGTTCATCTGCACAAAAAATGTGGGTAAATATGCGACTATGTGCATTCTGAAACTCAGCAAGACCGGCAGCGTAGATTACATTAATTGCGGCCATCCCACTCCGCTAGTCTGCAATGGTCAAAGCGTAGAACAATTAGGCGGGTCGAATCTGCCAGTCGGCTTGATTGACTGGGCTGAATTTACTGCGTATACAGCGATACTCGAGCATGGAACGCGGGTCTTTCTGGTAACCGACGGAGTGACGGAGGCAGAGAATGCGGTAGGCGAATTCTTTGGAGACGCCCGATTGCAACACGCATTCGGCTCAAACTGCAATCTGGACGGCGTGGCACAGAGCCTTCAGGCGTTTTGCGGTGCCACGCCCGCCAACGACGATTGCACCATGCTGGAATTGCTCTTCCTCTAAATGGTATTTTGTGCTCATGCGCGAGTCTGTCTGCCTTGTCGTTCTGTGCTTGGTTTGGATTGCTCAGCCTGGATCTGCCCAGACCCAAACTGCAGCCTCTTCTGCAAAGGATGACCCCGAGGCTCAGGCTCTCCTTAGCCTCGAACACTGGCGCAAGAGCCGCATCTCCATGTTCATGAATGATTTTGGAGAACTCGATCGATATCGCGACGCGAATGCCCAGGTCATGAACCCCGCCCCCGGCGAAAATCGCGTCATATTCTTTGGCGACTCCATTACCGACGCGTGGAAACTCGATACATTTTTCCCCGCTAAGGGCTACATCAATCGCGGTATCGGCGGCCAGACGACGCCACAGATGTTGCTTCGTTTTCGTCAGGATGTGATTGACCTTGCTCCAAAGGTAGTTGTTATCCTCGCGGGGACAAACGATATCGCGGGAAACACCGGTCCAATGACCGTCGAACAGATCGAGGCAAATTATGCTTCTCTGGCCGAATTAGCACGCGAACATTCCATTCATGTCATATTTTCCTCGGTCACGCCGATTCACAACTATGCGTCGCAGCGGCAGACGATGTTCTTGCAGCGATCCCCGGGAAAAATCCTGGAGCTTAATCGCTGGCTGCATAACTACTGTGAGCAAAATAAGCTTATTTATCTCGACTACTACACCGCCATGGTCGACGGTCGCGGCATGATGAAAGAGAACCTCGCCGACGATGGGCTGCACCCGAATGACGCTGGATATCGGGTAATGGCGCCCCTTGCCGAAATGGCAATCACAAAAGCGTTGGCCCAATAGATGCTATGAAATTGAGGACGGTGACGAGAGCAGATGTCCCCTTCATAGTCGGGACCGAGCACGCGCCAGAGCTGCGCGAATATATCGGCACCTGGACAAGTGAAGAACACGCGGCAGCTATGTGCGACCCGGACACGCACTACCTGATCGCGCTTGAGGATTCCGGGAAACCAGTTGGATACATCATCCTGCGCGGGCTCCAGTCAGAACATCGCAATATCGAACTGAAACGGGTTGTGATGATCTCGCCCGGTCGCGGCTATGGCAAAGAAATCTTGCGATTGTTGCTGAGCAGAGTATTCGATGAATTCGGAGCACATCGGTTATGGCTCGATGTTTTCGAGACGAATCTCCGGGCGCAACATGTCTATCGCAGCATGGGCTTTCAACACGACGGAACTTTCCGCGAGGCGGTCTTCCGCGATGGTAAGTATCATTCTCTTCAATTGATGTCGATGCTCGATCGCGAATATCGAGCGAGCTGCAATCGCTAAGTCGGCGTCAATACGCGTGGGCCATTATCCGGTCCGGCACCTGCTCAGATGCGTTCCCCTCCCTTTAACCAGACAACCTCGATCTTCGGGAAAAGACGGTGATTTCCACAGACAATTCATCGATCTATGCATTAGGTGGACTATCGCGCGGTTGCCTCATCCATCGTCGTGGGAAACGCAATTTGCTACCCTTGAAGCATGATGAATTCTCTCCCAAGATTCGCACCCGGACAAACTTTGCTGCTCGATGCCGACGACACCCTTTGGGAGAACAATATCTATTTTGAGCGCGCCATCGCTGCGTTCATCTCTTATCTAAACCATCGCACATATTCCCGCGAAGAAGTGCGCTCTGTTCTGAATGAAGTCGAGCGCGAAACCGTCCGAGAGCGAGGATACGGGCTGGCAAGTTTCCGTCACTCGCTCGTTACATGCTTTGAGCGGTTGAGCACAGAGCCTGTTACCGCTGAAAAGCATGAGCGCATCGTGAGCTTTTCCCGTTCCATCAGTGAGCATGAAATCGAGTTGTTGCCAGGTGTTGCGGAAGTATTACCCGCGCTCGCGTCGAGGCACCGCCTTATTCTTATGACGAAAGGCAACGAAGAGGAACAAGCAGACAAGCTCTCGCGCTCTGGACTGGCAACCCACTTCACCTCCGTGGAAATTCCGCGCGAAAAGAATCCTGACGCCTATTGCGCCGTCTGCCAGAAGTATGAATTGAAACCGCATACGACGTGGATGATCGGCAACAGCCCGAAGTCTGATATCAATCCAGCGCTCGCCGCCGGCCTGCACGCAGTGTTTATCCAGCATCCGCACACCTGGGTGCTCGAACATGAGATCGTCGATACCGCACGCGACGGCCAGTATCTCCTTGAACTGGCCGGCTTTACCGAACTTGAAATGCACTTCTGACGTTGTTTTCCCATCCCTCTGCCTTTTGCCATGTTCGTGAGAGTATATAAATCCACCGATTGCGGAAGGGTTGCAGGCACACCATCCTCTCTTACCTTCCCTGGATCCTCCACAATTCCCTGATACAAAGTAGCCTGGTTCTGTTTCAATCGGTTGCACCACCGTAGGCATCAATGTTGTGAAGCACTTTATATACTGAGCCCCGGCGGCATGTTCACCTGAAAACAGGACACTATGAGAAACGAAAGCGCAAAGCCTTCCGGGATCAGAGAAAGCGCCGCCGCACCTGCGCCATGACAGAAACTAAAAGGCTACACATCACCCCTGGAAAACAGGAGTTACAGCCTCCCCCAACGCCACTGAGCGAATGCACCCCGGTGTCCGCCTGGAGCGAGCCTGTCGTCATTTCGACGTATATGCCCGCAACACCCGATCGTAATCCGATGTTTCTGGAAACGCGCGTTTATCAGGGAAGCAGTGGAGGGGTCTATCCCCTGCCGTTTATCGATCGCATCGCGACTGAACCGCAGCCGCATACGTGGCAGGCTATTCATCTCGAAAACGAATGGCTACGGCTCATGATCCTCCCGGAGATTGGCGGCCGTATTCATATCGGCTTCGATAAGGTGAACGGTTACGATTTTTTCTATCGGCAGAACGTGATCAAGCCTGCGCTGGTTGGGCTTGCCGGTCCGTGGATTTCGGGCGGCGTCGAATTCAATTGGCCGCAGCATCATCGTCCCGCGACCTTTTTGCCAGTGGAAGTCGACATTGAGAGAAGCAGCGATGGTTCTGTTACCGTCTGGTGCAGCGATCATGATCCCCTCACCCGCATGAAGGGCATGCATGGCGTCTGCCTCTATCCGGACCGTGCTTATGTGGAGCTGAAGGCAAGGCTCTACAACCGTACACAGACTACTCAGACGTTTCTGTGGTGGGCCAATATGGCAACCCGTGTCCACGAGCACTATCAATCGTTCTTTCCCCCGGATGTGCGCTTCGTGGCTGATCATGCGAAGCGGGCAATAACCACCTTTCCCCACAGCGATCGCGATTACTATGGAGTGCGTTATGCTGAACGCGCCGAATCAGGAGTACCCGACGACGAGATGCCTGCGCAGTTCCGGCCCGATGGATCTTACGCGCCAAACGACTTGAGCTGGTATGCAAATATTCCGGCGCCAACAAGCTATATGATCGTCGGATCCCGTGAAGATTTTTTCGGCGGATACGACCATGCCAGGCAGGCTGGCGTGGTGCATGTAGCGAACCACCACATCGCGCCGGGCAAGAAACAGTGGACCTGGGGAAATCATGAATTTGGCTACACCTGGGATCGAAATTTGACCGACAACGATGGTCCATACATTGAACTGATGGCTGGCGTTTACACAGACAATCAGCCGGACTTCTCGTTCCTTGCGCCGGGCGAAACAAAGACATTTAGCCAGTTCTGGTACCCCATCCGTTCGATCGGTGTTCCGCAAGCTGCCAATCTATATGCGGCTTTGAGTCTGGCGCAGGCGCGACCGGGTTTCGCTCGCATTGGAACCGCAGTCACACGCGACATTCCTGCATCCGTGTTGACCGTTAAAGTTCGCGGCAAGATTCTCGAAAGATGGTGTGGCAACCTTAGTCTCCGCGATCCACTCCTGTTGGAAGTGGCCATTCCATCGCGGGAGAACCTGAATGCTTTCGAGATTGAGCTTCGCGATTCTTCCGGATGCATCCTGCGATATGCGCCTGCCGAAACGGTGCCTGCTGGAGAACCGCGAGTTGCAACTGAACCGCCTCCGCCGCATGAGATCGACAGCATCGATCGGCTTTATCTCACTGGCATTCATCTTGAACAGTA
The DNA here is from genome assembly GCA_963823845.1 of Terriglobales bacterium. Classification (GTDB taxonomy): domain Bacteria; phylum Acidobacteriota; class Terriglobia; order Terriglobales; family Acidobacteriaceae; genus Alloacidobacterium. The sequence goes on along the minus strand of CAWGND010000013.1, from coordinate 467,434 downwards.
CCGGCACGCAACCCGCTCGCCTCAGTCATACTGGGCAGAGGCTCTTCGCCGTGACCCGGGAGATAGCCGCTCTCACAACGCTCTCGGCCAGTGGCATCTTAAGCGCGGAGAGCTCGCGCTTGCCGAGCAGCATTTCCGATCCGCCATCGAACGCCTGACAGAGAGCAACCCGAATCCAGCAAATAGTGAGGCCTTCTACTACCTGGGCCTTACATTTCGTTATTTAGAACAAACGGAGGATGCCTATGCGGCATTCTATAAGGCCACTTGGGCCGCAGCGCAGCGTGCTCCGGCGTTTCACGCCCTCGCTGAGGTAGATGCCAGCGCACAACGATGGGGCAGCGCCCTCGACCATGTGCAACGCAGCTTACGGGCGGATGCCGACAATAACAACGCACGCAACCTGGCGGTGATCGTGTTGAAGAAACTCAATCGCTATCAGGAGGCCGAGGCGATCCTGAGCGAAACCCGCGAGATGGATCCTCTCGATCTCTGGGCCCGTTATCTCGACTCAGGAGAGACTCCCGCCGACCTGCAGCAGTGCATCGACCTGGCGCTCGATCTGCAACGGGCTGGACTGAAGGAAGAGGCGCTTGAGGTGTTACGCACCCTCGATCTGACCCGGCACGACGGATCAGCGCCGATCGCCGCTTACCAGCTCGCATCTCTTTATGAGGCAACCGGAGATCACTCAAGCGCACTACGCAGCCTGCAGCAGGCTGCACAGTTGCCGGCGGATTATGTCTTCCCACATCGCATCGAAGAGATGTTGCTTCTGGAAAATGTATGTCTTCGCTGCCCCACAGATCCGCGCGCGCCGTACTATCTGGGAAATCTCCTCTATGATCGCCGCCGTTATGACGAGGCTATTGCCAGGTGGGAGACCGCGGCGGCGCTTGACCCCTCATTCCCGACGGTATGGCGCAACCTGGGACTTGCCTGCTTCAATATACGCGCCAATCCGGAAAGCGCGCTGATTGCCTACGACAAGGCGATAGCTGCCGATCCATCCGACGCGCGCGTGCTCTATGAACGAGATCAATTATGGAAACGGATCGGCGAAACACCGGCAAACCGCCTTGCAGAGCTGAATCGCCACCCCGATCTCATCGCATCACGTGACGATCTGGCCGTCGAGCACGCCACATTGCTGAACCAGACTGGCGACCCCTCGACGGCGTTGCAACTGCTGACCGCCCGGCACTTTCAACCCTGGGAGGGTGGCGAAGGACTGGTGCTTGCGCAGTACGTGCGGGCATCTCTGCTGGCGGGCAAGCAGCTTTTACGGAGCGGTCGCAGTCAGAATGCGTCAAGATGCTTTCAGGCTGCGCTTCGTCCGCCCCGCAACCTTAGCGAAGCGTGGCATCTGCTGGCAAATACGAGCGATATCTATTTCTGGATAGGAAAAGCGGAGCGCGCCGCCGGGAACGAATCTGCCGCCCGTGCAGCCTTTGAGCGGGCCGCTCGCCAACGAGGCGATTTCAAACAGATGAGTGTCCGGAGATTGTCAGAAATGTCTTACTGGTCTGCGATGGCGATGCGCCAACTGGGCGAGGAAGACCAGGCCACAGCTTTATTTGAGTCGATCCTTGCCTATTCACAAAAACTCGATCGGGAGGAGCCGAAGATCGATTACTTTGCTACCTCCCTGCCTGCGATGCTTCTCTTCAGGGACGACATGAAGAGGCGTCAGCACATCGAAGCCCTCTTCCTTTGTGCTCAGGGCAACCTGGGATTTGGAAACGTTGTGGAGTCGGAAAGTCTGCTTAACGAAATCCTCGCGCTCGATGGCAACCACTCCGGCGCCGCCGATCTGTTAGAGGATATGCACTCAGAGCAGCACTCCGCCGGTGGATAGCGATGCAGATTATTGCGACATCCGGCATTGCTGAAACTCCGCATCAGCCGCAGCCCATCCATGCCGGATATGTGTGGATCATCGCGTTTGTCGCGGCCATGGGCGGACTCCTTTTTGGCTATGACTGGGTCGTGATCGGTGGCGCCAAGCCATTCTACGAAGCGTACTTCAATCTCACTTCGCCGCAACTGATCGGCTGGGCCAACAGCTGCGCTTTAATCGGTTGTTTCATTGGAGCGCTGGCTGGCGGTGCCATTGGAAATCGCTTTGGGCGGAGACGCACGCTGATTCTTGCCGCTCTCCTCTTTGCGCTTTCCTCCGTGCTCACAGGCTGGTCGCACTCATTTGCGAATTTCATCCTGTGGCGAGTCGCCGGCGGCGTGGCAATCGGACTGGCTTCGAATGTGTCTCCTCTTTACATTGCTGAGATCAGCCCCGCAGCATGGCGCGGACGGCTGGTCAGTCTGAATCAGCTTTCACTGGTCATCGGAATTCTCGCTGCGCAAATCGTGAACTGGCAAATTGCAAAGCCGATTCCCATCGACGCAACCATGCAAATGATCGCGTCGAGTTGGAACGCTCATTACGGCTGGCGATGGATGTTCACAGCCGTATCGCTGCCGGCATCTCTGTTCTTCCTTTTTTCCTTGTGGATCCCTGAGAGTCCTCGATGGCTTTTGCTGCGCGGCAGGAACGAGGAGGCGACCCGGATTCTCACTCGCATCGGCGGCGCTTCTTATGCCGTGACCGAGGTGCGAAGCATCCAGGGCTCTCTGGCGCGCTCTCAGCAGAACTCCGCCGGATGGCGCGATGTTTTTGCGCCCGGAATGCGGCGGCTGCTACTTGTCGGTATCGCCTTGGCCGCCCTGCAGCAGTGGAGCGGCATCAACATTCTCTTTAACTATGCGGAGGAGGTCTATCGGAGCGCCGGTTACGGCCTGAACGACATTCTCTTCAATATCGTCATCACCGGCGCGATCAACCTCTTTTTCACCGCTCTCGCTATGCTTTTCGTCGACCGCCTCGGCCGCCGTGCCCTGATGCTCTTCGGCTGCATCGGCGTTGGCTTCTCTCACCTGTGCGCTGGAGTCGCTTATAAGCTTGGGCTACACGGTGCTGGCGTTTTGCTTCTGACCTTGTGCGCAATCGCATGCTATGCCATCTCGCTTGCGCCGGTTACCTGGGTGCTGATCTCGGAAATTTTCCCTAACCGCGTCCGGGGCCTCGCCGTTTCGATCGCAGTGGCTGCTCTCTGGTCGGCTTCGTTTTTGCTTACCTATACTTTCCCCATCCTCAATCGACGGTTCGGCACCGCAGACGTGTTCTTTCTCTACGCGACCATCTGTTTTTTGGGCGTGGTATTTGTCTACCTGTGCGTGGGAGAAACTGCTGGGCGTTCACTTGAGCAGATAGAGCGTGCCGCGGAAGTGTCGGGCGCTTAGCGAAGACCGCTCTTCACCAGAAGCTCGACACACGAGGCGGAAAACCCCGTGGGACGGAGAATGTCTACCGCGATCCGCCGTGCATCTTGGATTGGAAAAGAGGCCTGGATCGTGTGAGACTCGCCGGGATGCAGCTCCGGCAATAGATCCATAGCTCCATGCATAGGAAGATCGTCGTACCCAAAGACGACCCAGCGGGCGCGGTAGCCGCGCAGGGTATAGCCCGGCAGTTGCTTCCTTACGACTACGACCAGCGAGTACGAGCCATCCGCCGCATTGAGAATCGAGAGCCGTTCAATCGGGCTGGATTGAATTCGGAGGTCCGAAAATGACGGCTTGCGATGCGCATACAAATCTACAACGCCATGCACCCGCTGCCGCATCGCGCCGGTGCCCTTATCGCCCACGAGCGTGCGGTAGTCGTTGTAGTCGAAGTAGATGGCCCCGGCTACATCCGGAAACTCGCGGAATACCTCGGTGTGGCTGTTTACGATATATGCGCGGTTGTTGTCTCCCGGCATGATTGAGGGCTGACACTCGCACCAGCCGTATTCCGATATGACAATCGGCTTTGATGGGAAAGCCTCCCGAAGACGCTGAAGGGACTCTCGGACCTGTTGTGGTCCCCCAGGCGCCCAGCTTCCGTAATATTCGTTGGCCGATATGAAGTCGAAGTCGCCGGCCATATCAGCGCCCGGATTCGAGCCGAGCGAGTTCGAGGCGTAGGTGAGCAGACGCGAGGGGTCAAGTCTTCGAGCTTCGTCAGCGATAAGGTGGGCAAACTGGCGCGACCGCGGGTTCTTGCCGTCAACCTCGTTGCAAAGTCCCCAGGACACAATGCAGGGGTGGTTGCGGTCGCGTGCGATCATTTCACGCAGTTGCTCCAGGCCGTTTTGCTCCAGTGCATGCTGCACCTCATCAGTCGTATCCTGGAATGTCTCCGGCCCCCACGCTGGCACCTCCTCCTGCATAAGGATGCCGTTGCGATCGCAGAAATCCAGCACGCGCTTATCCTGGGCCCAATGGACACGAGTGAAGACGCAGTTCAGGTCTTTCATGTCTCGATGGTTGCTACTAATCCAATCCGTCGGCTCGGCCATGCCGAAATCGGGGTTGCTGCCCGCCATCCGCTCCACGCCAATGAGCGAAACCTGCTCCCCGTTCAGATAAAAGGCGGTCTCGCGAACCTCAAAGCTGCGAATTCCGAAGGTCTCCGTGTATGTATGCTCGCCCGAGGCGGTTTTGAGCCGGAGCGTGGCCCGGTAGAGGTGCGGCGAGTCGAAATGCCAGAGCGCGGGTGAGGAAACGATCGCCGTGGTCAACTGGATGACAGTGGTGCGCCCGGCGGGCAGCTTCTGTTGAATCGGGTTAAGCTCTTGTACGGCCGCCGGGGAACCCTCAAGCAACAGCGCGCCAGAGAGATCCACAGCTTGTTCCATATCGATCGTGTTGCGAATGTGGGCACGCACTGTAATGCTCGCTTCTTCGCGATCAAGGTGAGGTGCCGCATCGATCTCGATTCGCTCTATGAAGACCCGAGGGGTAACAAGCAAATTCACGGGACGGATCAAGCCTCCGTCATCGGCCCAGTCGTAGCTCTTGTTGCGCGGCAACATCGTGTTCGAGGGACGGTTATCGACCCGTACCATCAGGACATTCCCAGTCCCCCACTCGAGCAGTGAAGAGAGGTCACATGTAAAAGCTGTATACGGCTTTCCCACATGTTGCCCGGCCGGCTTGCCATTGAGAAAAACGTGGGCTGTGTGCGTCACGGCTTCCAATTCAATCCGCACAAACTGCTCCACCCACTCTCGCGGAGCTGTGAAGTCGAGCCTGTACCAGGCCACGCCAACGTAGGCGGGATTGCCAGCCATCGCCTGCCAGGTGTGCGGTACGCGAACGTGAATCCATTCCGAATCAGGGACAACCTGCTCCGACGGCGCCCGCGCACCCTCGGGATCGTAGCCGAACAGCCAGCCTTCTTCTAGAGCAAACGAGCCGGAGACATCCCGGGCGACGTCGCTACGTGAAGGTTCTCTGCCATGAATCGCAGGCGCGCTTCCCGCAAAGCTCACTCCGCCGGCAAGTAGAGAGGATACAAATGCGCGTCTGGACTGTTGAATCATTTGCGCACCTCAGTCGTTACTCAACGTGGGTCGACAAGTCCCATGGCGATCATTGCGAGGGCGGTGATGCTAGGGAGGAAGAAATACTCCCCTCCGCGAAGCTCGACGAAGTTGGGCAGATTCGTGCAGAAAAAAGGTGGATTGCCAGGGCTTGTATCGCCCTGGATGGCGCACTTCTCGCCCTCCGAATGATTGCCAATGAGCAAATCCTTTTCATTGCCCAGATGCGCATCGTTTCCGTAGGCAATCCATTGCTGCTGTACGAATTCAAACTGGCGCGAAATGCTCGCATTCAACGCCATAAAGACCACACCCCGGTCGGTCGCATCCAGGTCCGAAGGATCTTGCGCTGCCCTGGCATCGCCTTCGAGCGCAAATGGACCGTATGGCAGACCGCGCCGGGTGATGCGGCGTCGATTGATCAGTCGTCCCTGGAAACCGAAAGCATCCCGAGGATTGACCCGCCGGATGTGCGCTCCGACCGGGCAGCGAGTGCCTGCAGCGTCGTTCCCGTAGGTGAAATTCGTGCTCTGCTTCGGATCCTGTGCGATGGCTGAGTTTGGCCGGTCAGGTGAGAGCTCGACGGGGGTGCCGTCTCTCCAGCGGCCGATAAACTTCGATGCAAGCTTCTCCCGCGCGAACCCATCTCCAGCGCCGTAGCGGGCGCCCCACTTATCGAGGAACTGGCGGAAAGTGCCAACGTTCTGATGCAGCTTCCGGTACACCATGAACGTGCCGTTGCTTGCCAGAAGATGCGGCACGGGCGCGACGGGCAACTCGCCGGCTTCGTCGGCATAGCCGAGCAGCAACTCGCCGGTTGCAAGCGGCGCCCATGTGCCGTCGGGCATCAGCTTGCCCTGGCCGGGCTGGGTGCTGCGACACACGCCGAGATAGTCAGGATTACCAAAACCGTCGGTGAAGCCGAAGTGCTCCTTGGTTGTGGCCTTTCCATCGATGACGATCGATGCCGCGTCCTGGCTGTCGAGGATGCGCGCACCATCGGTTTCAGTCATCAGCGCCCGCATCTCGGCGCTGCGGGTGACCAGCGCTTCAACCGACATGGCATGGATGCCGAGCCAGGCGTGCACCTGTCCCTCACGCCAGACCTGGTCCCAGTGCTCAACGGAGTTGACTCCGGTGTCGCCAAGAATGCCGCCGCGCTCCTGCATTCCCTGCTGGAACTCGACCGGAAAACTGATCAGCGTGGCAATAGGCAGATCGAGGCTAACCAGCCCCTGGTGTGTAAAAGCAATATTGACCGTGCTCTGCGGCTTGCCCTGATCCCAAAGCTGTCCAGTGGTGATGACGGGCAGCAGCCTGCCGATCAGACCGCAGGCGCGCTGTGCGTCTTCAAAGTGAAGGAAGAAATAACGGGCATACGGCATGTTGTAACCGCGGAGGACGAAGCCCTGGATGTCGGTCGCGTTCAGCTTACTCATTTCGCCCGCCTGTCTTGATGTCGCGATGAGGGGCCATCGTGCCTGGTGCAGGCGGTGGAGCAGCCTTGAGTATCTTGATGAACTCGATGAATTCCCGTTGCGTCTGCGCCGCGTCCATTCCCTGGTGGGTGGCGATGAATTCAGCCACTGCGCGCTGTGTCTGCAGCGCGACCAGCGTATCCGTCACGCTCTTGTCGTTCACAGCGGCGAAGAAGAAGGTCGTCTCGATCTGGCAGGCCTTCATATACCGCAGGAACGCCGGTACATCGCTGCTGCCGGGATAGCCGGTGCAATGACTCCAGATGGCGTCAAGGTGCTGCGGAATCTTATTCGCCAGGCCAGTAAGATATGTATCGAGATCGCCGTCGCAGTTCGACTCGAAGATCAGATATTTGGATTTGAGGTGTTCCTCGCATGCAGGCATGCCGACGTAGACTACGTCATCCATCACGACAAGCCGCGCGAGGTGCGTGCCCGGGGCAATGGCAAACGGGCTGTCCGCGCCCGTGGGCAGCGTCGCAAGATACTTGCGGATCTGCAAATCGTGCGATGGGACGGCACGCTCATCGTCCAGGATCGGTGAGAGCAGCGTCAGGCCGTAGACGCTGCCGCTCTGATTGGCCATCGTTCGGTTCCTTTTCGTGTGTCAAAAGACAGTTGGAGCTTCACCCGTATTGCCCAGATGCGCCTGAACATTGATGACAAACTGCAGATACGCCTCACGGAATTGCTCAGGCGTGCGGCTCTCAACCCCATTGCTAAGGATATCCAGCGCATTATGCACAATGTGAGCAGACTTCACATCATTGGCCGTAGCCTGCGGATACGCGGTGTAGTAGTAGTCGGTGTCGAACTGCACGCGGGCGATGTATTCCTTGAACCGCTGTGACAGGAACGGAGCCAGGGAACTTTTCGCTCCAGCGCCAGACCAGATTCAGCCCTTTGCTGAGCACAGCCGAGAAGGCATCGATGTATTGGTTCCAGGTGCCGTTGAAATTGCTGAAGAAGAGCAGATAGTCATACTTCAACGCCTCGCGCTTTTGCGTCTGTCCGAGGAACGGGAAACGATGCCGCGGAATAATCACCCAGCGCGCGAACTGAATGAAAGAGAGATTGATAGATCGGACTGCATGGGCTTCACATTCCCTAAAAGGAAGAAGAACGCGCGCAGAATCCAAGTCTTCCACGGCCGCATGGGCGTGATGGCATTCATTGCGTAGACTTTGCCATTGATATTGCTCATCGTGCCCCCATGCAACTATGAGGATGTTAACTTCATCATGAAGTCACCGAATTGTGACAGAGAAAAATATGCTTTGCACAGCAAAATCTACATGCACAGATTTTGTTTAGTCAGTCCTCATCCTGTAGCGGCTCCACATTCCTGAAGCGCGAAGAGCTCTCTGACAATTCAGCTATTGCCGTAAACAGGCACGGCGGCGCCATGAACAACACTAGCGTCCTCGCTGCACAGGAAAAGAATGACGCGAGCGATTTCTTCCGGTTTCGGCCACTTGCTGAAGTCCGCGTCTGGCATCGCCTCGCGGTTCGCCTTCGTATCAATAATGCTTGGAAGAATCGAATTCACGCGAATTCCCGTGCCCTTCAGATCGGCCGCGAGCGAATCCATCATCGCTAGAGCCGCCGCTTTCGAAGCGGCATAGGCCGCTGCGCCCGCTGCGTGATCGAGCGCGGCTTTTGCCGCAACATTGACGATGGCCCCATGGCCTTGCTTCAGCATCGCTGGCACTACGGTGCGTGAAAGGGCAAAGCCCGAGTGCAGGTTCAGTCGCAGCATCCGGACGAAGACTTTCGCGTCGATCTCCCACAGCTTCAAGCCGCCGGCGTAACCGCCGACCGTGTTCACTACAGCATCGAGTCTGCCATGTTTAGCCAAAGTCGCGTCAACAAACGTATGGATCGCCCCCTCGTCTGTTACGTCGACGTTCTGTCCTTCAAGGCTCGCCGCATGCTCACGGGCCGCAGCCATTACCTCATCGAATTCTTTCTCATCGAAATACGGAACAACCACCCGTGCGCCTTCTGCAAGGAAAGCCAGAGTGACTGCGCGTCCCAGTCCGCCAGTACCGCCACTCACCAACGCCAACTTACCGGAAAATCTCTGGTCCACCGTTCCCTCCAGATAGAGCTACGGACGCCCGCCTTCGTTCCCATCCAATGTAATTTGTTGCTGTCAAATTGTCTGTTAGCAACTTCATCTGGAAGAGTCATCCTGCCACTGACCGAAGGTGAAGGGAAACAATCTACACGACAACACAAAACAAAAAGCCCCGCATTTTTTGCGGGGCTTTTTTGTGCGCCGTAAGACGCGTATCGCTGAACGCGAAGTTTAGTACATGCCTTCCATACCGCCGCCGTGGCCGCCTGCAGGTGCAGCAGACTTCGGCTCCGGAATCTCGGAGACCATGGCTTCGGTGGTCAGCATCAGGCCGGCGATGGAGGCCGCGTTCTGCAGGGCAGTGCGGGTCACCTTCGTCGGGTCGATGACACCCGCCTTCACCAGGTCCTCGTAGACACCGGTTGAGGCGTTGTAACCGAAGTTAGAGTCCTTGTTCTCGAGGATCTTGCCCACAACCACAGCACCTTCTTCGCCGGCATTGCCAACGATCTGGCGCAGCGGCTCTTCGAGGGCGCGACGGACGATCTGTGCGCCGACCTTCTCGTCACCCTGCAGGGTCTTGATCAGCTCTTCCACATCCTTCGCAGAGCGAACCAGGGCAACACCGCCGCCGGGGACGATGCCTTCCTCAACTGCAGCGCGGGTCGCGTGCATTGCGTCTTCCACGCGAGCCTTCTTCTCCTTCATCTCGGTTTCGGTAGCTGCACCGACCTTGATGACGGCGACGCCGCCAACCAGCTTCGCAAGACGCTCCTGGAGCTTTTCGCGATCGTAGTCAGAGGTGGTCTTCTCAACCTGGCTGCGAATTTCCTTCACGCGGCCTTCGATCGCCTTGGACGCGCCACGGCCTTCAACGATCGTGGTGTTGTCCTTGTCAATCGTGATGCGCTTCGCCTTGCCCAGATCTTCGAGCTTGAGGTTCTCGAGCTTCAGGCCGAGGTCTTCCGTGATGGCGTTGCCGCCGGTGAGGATCGCGATATCGCCCAGCATGGCCTTGCGGCGGTCGCCAAAGCCAGGAGCCTTGACAGCAGCCACGTTCAGCGTGCCACGCAGTTTGTTGACAACCAGGGTTGCCAGAGCTTCGCCGTCCACATCTTCCGCGATGATGAGGAGCGGCTTACCGCCACGGGCAACCTGCTCAAGCAGGGGCAGCAGATCCTTCATCGAGCTGATCTTCTTCTCGTAGATCAGAATGTAGGGCTCTTCGAGCACTGATTCCATGCGATCTGGATCGGTGACGAAGTACGGGCTCAGGTAGCCGCGGTCAAATTGCATACCTTCAACAACCTCGAGCTGCGTCTCCAGCGTCTTCGACTCTTCAACCGTGATGACGCCATCCTTGCCGACCTTCTTCATCGCTTCGGCAATGATGTTGCCGATGGTCGAGTCAGAGTTGGCCGAGATCGTTCCGACCTGGGCAATCATATCGCCCGAAACCGGCTTCGAAAGCTTCGAGAGAGCGCCGCCCGTAACGACACCGTTCTCATCGCGCTTGCCGTTGATCACTTCCACTGCCTTGTCGATGCCGCGCTTCAGCGCCATCGGGTTTGCACCGGCAGCAACCGTCTTCACACCCTCGCGATAGATCGCCTGGGCAAGCACGGTCGCGGTGGTGGTGCCGTCGCCGGCCACATCCGAGGTCTTCGACGCGACCTCACGCACCATCTGTGCGCCCATGTTTTCGAGCGCGTCCTTCAGCTCGATTTCCTTGGCTACGGTTACGCCGTCCTTGGTGATCGTCGGCGAACCAAACTTCTTCTCAATGACGACGTTGCGGCCCTTGGGACCGAGCGTCACCTTTACTGCCTCAGCAAGAGTATTAACGCCGCGCAGAATCGCCTGACGGGAATCCTCTCCATGCAGAATTTGCTTTGCCATTTCCAATTCTCCTTACATCCGGGTGCCCCAGGTTCGCGAAGCTAACCTGGGTTTTGTGCCACAGGCGGACACGCCTGGGAGGGAATTTACTTCTTGAGGATGCCGAGGACTTCTTCCTCACGCATGATGAGGAACTCTTCGCCATCGATCTTGATTTCGGTGCCGGAATACTTACCGAAAAGGATGCGGTCGCCGGACTTCACATCGAGCGGAAAGGTCTTGCCTTCGTCGTTCGACTTGCCTTTGCCCACGGCGATCACTTCGCCTTCCTGCGGCTTCTCTTTTGCGGTGTCGGGAATGATGATTCCGCCACGAACGGTCTCGCCCTCGTCTACGCGACGGACCAGGATACGGTCATGCAGCGGAGTAAAGGTAGTGGCTACAGTTGCAGTTGCCATTGCGGTGCTTCTCCTTCGCGCGAGGGTCATCCTCGCGGTATTGAATGCTGAGTTTAGGAAAGTTCTTACTGCAAGCGAGGAGCGTCCGTGCAAGAGGGTTTTAGCACTTTCACTCTTCGACTGCTAATGTAGGGGAAGGGCTGGACGATTGTCAAGGTCGTGTAACGAAAAATATGAGTGCATTTCGCTCATATTATTGCAGGAATGTTACAGTAAGGCGAAACCTTGAAGCCTGAGCCTGCTCTAGATGGTTGTGCAGACAGGGTATTGCCTCCCAAATCGATTTAAGATTGTGCTTTTGTAGCATATTTCGTTTCAAGTCAAGCCATTTTTCTATTGATTTTTGGAGAAAAAATACCTAAAATAAGAGAGTTTGTGACTTCCCGGCGGGTTTGCTGGTTACTTTCCCTACCTTCGCCGGAGTATCTGAACGTCACCTTACTGCTAGGGGTAAATCGAAAAATGGCAAAACGTCGTGGTAATCCAAACTGGGGCAAACCGGAGCCCATCGGACCGGTCGTACCCACTGTCACCTCCTTCGAACAGGTCGTCAAGGAGTACAAGCTGACTCCGGATCAGTATATCCGCTCGACTCGCCTGCGCGAATGGGCCCGCCGCAACCGCAATTCTAAGTATATCCCTGAGGGGCTGCTTGAGGCGTGGGGCTTCGAAATCGAGTCTACCTTGTAAGGGCTTGAGTCTAAAAGTTAAGTCACACGGAAACGCCGCCCGGCAAGGGCGGCGTTTCTGCGTTCAGGGGCCAAAAATCACGCCGCAGCCAAGAAAAATTCCCACACGTGTGTCTAAACGTTCGTTTCCGGCGCGTCATGGTAGCAGCAAGTCCTAAAATCCATGACGGAGGTTTTCCATGCAATATCTACTAGCGCTTTATGCAGACGAATCCGGCTGGGACAAAATGTCCCCGGCCGAGCAGCAACAGGGATACGCGGCCTATATGGCATACACCGAGGCCTTGAAAGCCGCGGGTGCGCTCGTAGGCAGCAACCGTCTCCAGCCGACCTCGACCGCAACTACCGTGCGCGCCACCAACGGCAAGCCGCAAGTGCTCGATGGCCCCTACGCGGACTCGAAAGAACAGCTAGGCGGCTACTACCTGATTGAAGCGCCCGATCTCGACGCCGCGCTCTCCTGGGCTGCCCGCTGCCCAGGCGCAGGTCACGGCATCGTTGAAGTGCGCCCGATCTGGGCGATGTCGGCCCCCCAATAAGGTCAATCTGCTCCACTTTCCGTGCAAAGGAGATCGTCATGCCATCGACGCAGTCTGCACCGCCGCAAGCACAAATCCTGTTAAGCGGCCTTGGTATGGGTGAATCCCCACGCTGGCACGAGGGCCGTCTCTGGTTTTCCGACTGGGGCGCGCAGCAGATCATTGCCGTAGATCTTGACGGCAACAGTGAGGTCATCGTCCGGGTCCCGTTCGGCCTCCCATTCTGCATCGACTGGCTGCCTGATGGCCGTCTGCTCATCGTTTCAGGGCGTGACGGCCTGCTCCTCCGTCAGGAGACGGACGGCTCGCTGGCAACACACGCCGATCTGACCGGCCTCGCTCACCATGGCTGGAATGAGATCGTCGTCGACGGCCGCAACAACGCCTATGTCAACGGCGGTCCTGGCATCATCGCTCTCGTCACCCCCGGTGGCAGACCGCGGCAGGTGGCCGATGGCATCGCCTTCCCGAACGGCATGGCCATTACACCCGACAATTCAACCTTGATCATCGCGGAGTCTCACGGCGGGAAGCTCACGGCTTTCGACATCGCCGATGACGGCAGCTTGTCGAACCGGCGCGTATGGGCCGACCTCAACGTCGGCGTACCCGACGGCATCTGCATCGATACCGACGCTGCCGTCTGGTACGCCGACGTCCCTAACAAGCAGTGCGTGCGCGTCCGCGAAGGCGGTGAGGTGCTGCAGACAATCAATCTCGACCGCGGTTGTTTTGCATGCGCCCTTGGTGGCGCGGATCGCAGGACATTATTTCTCATCGCCAGCGAGTGGCGAGGCATGGAAAAGATTCCCGAAGTCGTGCAGGCGCGAACCGGCCAGGTGCTGACCTTCGACGCGCCCGCGCCAGCCGCCGGATGGCCATAATCTAGCCTCAGACAAGGAGAGACCATAAGTGCAATACATCCTGATGGACTACGTGAACGAATCCGGATGGCCCAAACTGACCCGGGCCGAGAAGGAACACTGGTTAGGCGCCTATCGGGCCTACATGGAAGCAATGTTAAAAGCCGGCATCCTGAAAACCAGCAACGGTCTGGGCTCGACGGAATCGGCGGCAACCGTGCGTGTCGTGAATAACCAGACCCAGGTGCTCGACGGCCCCTACGCCGACACGAAAGAACAATTGGGCGGGTTTCATATCATCGAAGCCCCAGATCTCGACGCTGCGATCGCGTGGGCGGCTCGCTCCCCCACCGCGCTGCATGGTGTTGTCGAAGTGCGTCTGCTCCGCGAAGGCACTCTGCTGACAACTGACATCGCCGACTTCATCCGGCAGAGTGAACCATCGGGACCTTCCCGTCACTGAAAAGAGAACAAAGGAGAAGAAAAAATGCGGAAATTGATCGTTTTCAATCATGTAACGCTGGATGGATACTTCGTCAGCGCAAGCGGTGACTTCCGATGGGCGCAAAAGGGCAACGACGATCCGGAGTACGCAGGATTCGTGGCCGAGAATGCAAGCGGCGGAGGCGAATTATTGTTCGGCAGAGTCACCTATGATCTCATGGCAAGCTACTGGCCAACACCCATTGCCGACCAGCATCATCCCGACGTGGCCAAAGGAATGAATAGCATGCGGAAAGCTGTGTTTTCGAGAACACTGGATCAGGCGTCGTGGAACAACACCAGGCTGGTCAAGGGCGACCTCGTATCGGAAGTCCGCAACATGAAAAATGAAGAGGGACCGGGCATGGCGATTATGGGCAGCGGCACCATTGTCGCGCAGCTTGCCCCGGCGGGTCTGATCGATGAATACCAGATGATGGTTGATCCGGTGGCCCTGGGCAAGGGGCGAACAATGTTCGAGGGCATTCAGGAGATGCTGAGCCTCAAGCTGACCAGGACCAGGACTTTCACGAACGGAAAGGTCTTCCTATGCTTCGAGCCAGCGGCGTGAAGGAGGAGCCCAGTGACGGACTCGTCCCAGAAGGCGACTCGCAGGCCTATAGCACCGCGGAAGCGGTCGCACGCCGCAGCTACGGCAAGCTCGTTGCGTATCTCGCCGCGCGGACGCGGGATGTGGCCGTCGCCGAGGACGCCCTCTCCGAAGCATTCACCTCGGCCTTGGCAGACTGGCCACGGAACGGCTGCCCGTCAAACCCGGAAGCATGGCTGCTGACGGCCGCGCGGCGAAAGTTCATTGATATGACCCGGCGACGCCACAGCAACATCATGCTGGACGAAGACTTGCAGCAAATCGCCGCTGTCCTCAGTGCGTCTCCTGCAGATACAGATATTCCGGATCGGCGCCTCGCTCTGATGTTTGCCTGCGCGCACCCGGCAATCGACCCCGGCATTCGCGCTCCCTTGATACTGCAGGTAGTGCTCGGCCTCGATGCGGCAAGAATTGCCTCGGCGTTCCTGATGGCTCCGGCGACGATGGGCCAACGTCTGGTTCGCGCAAAGAGCAAGATCAGGCAGGCCGGCATCCCGTTCCGCATCCCTGAACGCGAGGAGCTTCCGAACCGGCTTGACACCGTCCTCGACGCCATCTATGCCGCCTTCGCAGAGGGCTGGATCGACGCCGCCGGCACCGATATGGCCCGTCGTGAGCTCGCCGAGGAAGCCATCTTCCTGGGCCGGCTGGTGACAGAGCTGCTGCCGGCCGAACCAGAAGCGCTAGGCGTGCTCGCCCTCATGCTCTACGCTGAAGCCCGGCGGCGTGCGCGGCGCAATACGGTCGGCGAATACGTCCCACTCGCCGAACAGGATTCGGACAGCTGGGACTGGCAGATGATTGACGAGGCAGAGGCATTGCTCAGGCGCGCCTCGGCCTTAGGATCCATTGCCCGCTACCAGCTCGAAGCCGCTGTGCAGTCGGCGCACGTCGAGCGCCGCCGCACGGGTCGTGCCAACTGGGATGCCGTGCTGCAACTCTACGACGCGCTGTCCGGGCTCACCGGTTCACCCGTGGTCGCTATTAACCGCGCCCTGGCAATCGCCGAGACAGAGGGATCTCAGGCCGCTCTTGACGCCATCGAAGCAATCTCCGCCGACAAGCGCCTCGCCGAATACCAGCCCTGGTGGGCGGCCCGCGCCGAACTGCTGTCCCGTACGGGTGCACACCAGGAAGCCCGCTATGCCTACGAAGTCGCCATCGGTCTCGAGCGCGACGCCTCCGTCCGCCGTTTTTTGGAGCGCCGCCAGTCGGCTATTCTGCCCTGACCGTCAACCCTGCACACTACCCGACGGTGTCGACCAGTTCCCAGATGCGCGCAAGATGATGATCGTCGTGTTCGGCGACAAAATACAAATGATCTACGAGCCGCATTGGCGTCTTCAAACGCGGGTGGGGAATGGCTCGAGCAAAGAGTGATGCGTCAAGTCCGTCCACACGCTTCAGCAGTTGTTCTCTCGCAGCGCGAAATTGAGTCAGAGTCTCGTCCAGCGGGCGCGCGTTGTGGTTCGCTTCGTCGGTTTTTCGGTTACTCAAGTCTGTCGCGGTGAGTTGATCGCTGCCCGTCACGTAATCGCCCACTCGCGCCAGCCATAGCGGTTCAAGGTCAAGCAAGTGACCTGCATGTTCCTGGGCTGACCACTTCTCCTGCGCTTTCCTGATCAGGATTGCGTGAGAACGGCCACGAAGCACGTCTTCAAGTCTTGCCGGAGTGCCACGCAGGCGCGTACGAAGATTTGGAAGCAGTTCCACCGGAAACGAAGGCTCAAACTTACGTTCAAACCATCTTGGCACTTGGCTCATGGATTTCCTTTTGGGGCGAATTCCCAGACAGATTCCTAGATTAGAGAATTTCGTATTTGCTAGGGATTCTCAATTTTCAGGAATTGCGGCGTCGAGGAGTTGGTATGAACATCCGGTTCATGCTGCCCTGCTGGCGAGTGTTCCCACTGAGTCTGGCGGCAGCTCGATCGCAACCGTGCGATCACCCACCTGTACCTGCACCAGCTGAGCGTGTGGCAATTCATTCCGTATGAGAAGCGTGATGGCGCCATCGGGGTTGAGGAACGCGAGTGCATCGTCGCAGGTGCCGGTCGCCACCAGGCTCCTCGCTCCGGGATCGACAAAGTGTGTCAGATGTTTCAGCAAGTAGTAGTCGTGATTGTAGTGAAATGTCTTCGACGCGGAATCCACGCTCACAAGGGAGTTCTGCGGCCATCCCCACGTGCTTATGCCTCCCTGGGCCGTTGAGATATTCCAGTACATGTAGCCGCACGCGCCGCTGCGAAAGTAGTGTTTCATCAACTGCCAGCAGTAGCTGGTATATCGCCAACTATTCCTGCCGTCGCCGCACTCCTGCTCCGACTGATAGATCATCAGTGCCGGGAATTCGCGAGGAATCGCCGGCAGCGCATTTTTTCCCGCCCATTGCACGCCCACGCCTTTGATGAAGCGTGCCGCGCCCTTGTCGGCCATGACCGTCTCAACCAGCTTTGGATTGCCGCGCTCAAGCGTGCCGAAGAAAACATCGACAGCGCGCTCCTGCATTTCCGGCCCCAAAGAGTGCAGGAACCGTGCCAGGCCCTCAGCCGTCCAAGTGCAACTCGGGAAATTCTGAGCCGAATTGAACTCGTTCTGAGGCATGACCATATCGACGCGAATCCCTTCGGCGCGATAGGCGTCGATGAAGCGGCCGAAGTATCTCGCGTAGGCCTCGAAGTAGCGCGGCTCCTGGATAAACATATCCTCGCCTTCATGGCCGATCTGGTCAGGGCGAATGCCGTTCTCCTTCACTCCCGGATACGCTTTCGCCTCCGCATAGAAGTGATTCCGCTTCATCCAGCTCGGAGGGCTCCATGGCGAAGCCCACAGCCGTAGCTTCGGCTGATGGCGAAGGGCCGCATGAATGAAAGGAATCAACGTCTTCCTGTCGTGGTCGATGCTGAAGTGCTTCAGTTCGAAGTCGCCGTATGTTTCGTCGTAGCTGTAAGCTTCGGTCGCAAAGTCGTTTGCGCCGATGGGCATGCGGCAATAGGTGAAACGCGCTCCATCCGTGGGATGAAACAATTCGTGCAGAATGCTCTCGCGATCGGCATCGCTGAGTGTCTGAAGCGAGATCCAGCCAAGCTCATTGAAGCAGGCGCCGAAACCCTGCATCGGCTGTGCTGTTCTGCCGGTCTGTGTCGTCTGCAAGGGATCGACATTCAGGTTCAGCATCTCCCAGCTGAATGTCGGCTTGAACACGCTGCCTTTTTGCCAGGCGCTCTCTTCCGTTGTGGTTACAAAGGTGAGTCGGTCGTCCTGCAGCGGTTCGGGCGCAGGCAACTGTGCTCTTGAAGCTCTGCTGTGCGTCAGTTGCAGAAGACCCAGACCTGCCACCATCCGGGCGCAATCCTTGATTGCCTGCCGTCGGCTCCGATGCCCTTCTTCCATGCGCCCCTGTCCCTTCCAGTGTTGGCTGCACTGGTTACGATGCCATCATACAAGCCAACCCCGTCGCCCTTCTGAGCTTTCGTTTCACTAGGCCTCGAAAAATCAATCGGTTGGCGTATTCAGGCCGACGCCCTCCTTCGAGTCATGCGCCGCGTTTGTCACGGCCAAAGGGATCGTAGACAGGCGGAGGGTAGTGACGGAACCGCATCCCTTGGCTGACAATAGACACATGTCCGCGAAGGCTCCATTCACCGACGTTCCTGGCGCAATTGAAGAGATCAAAGCGGGACGCATGATCGTCGTGGTCGACGACGAAGACCGCGAGAATGAAGGCGACCTCACGCTCGCTGCCGAGTTCGTTACTCCCGAAGCGATCAACTTCATGGCGAAACACGGCCGCGGTCTCATCTGCCTTACCCTGACAGAAGAGCGCGCCGACTATCTCCGCCTCGGACCCATGACGCAGCAGAATTCGTCACGCTTCGGCACCGCGTTCACAGAAACCATCGAAGCTCGCGAAGGCGTGACCACTGGTATCTCCGCGCACGACCGCGCGCACACCATCAAGGTAGCCATCGATCCTGCATCCACCGCGAACGACCTCGCCCGTCCCGGACACGTCTTCCCGCTGCGTGCCCGCAAAGGCGGCGTGCTCGTCCGCGCCGGACAGACCGAAGCCTCCGTCGACCTCGCCCGCATGGCCGACCTCATTCCGGCAGGCGTGATCTGCGAAATCATGAAGGACGACGGCACCATGGCCCGCGTCCCCGATCTAACCGAGTTTTGCAACCAGCACGGCATGAAGATGCTTACCGTCGCCGAGCTGATCCGCTACCGCCTGCAGAACGAGCGCTACATCGTGCGCGTCGCCGAAAGCGAAGTCCCAACGCCATACGGCGACTTCCGCATGATCGCCTACGAAAGCGAAGTGAACGGCGGCGAAAGCCATGTTGCGTTAGTGAAAGGCGATGTAAGTAAGGGCGAAGAGCCAGTGTTGGTGCGCGTGCACTCGCACTGCCTCGCAGGCGACATCTTCGGCACGACGCTCTGCGACTGCCACAGCATCATGCAGCGCTCGCTCAAGGCCATCGCCGAAACCGGACGAGGCGCCCTCATCTACCTGCACAACACGAGCCGCGGCTTCGACATCGACCGCACCGCCGCGTCGCACCGCATCATCCTGCACCGCGAAGCGCGCGCCCGCGAGGGCCACCACGACGACCGTCACCAGAGAACGCTACGTCAGGTAGGACTGGGCGGCCAGATTCTTGCCGACTTAGGAATTCATAAGGTTCGCCTGCTCTCGAACACCCCAACGCACGTCCCAGCCCTGCAAGGCTTCGACGTCGAAATCACCGAGCAGATTCCCATCCCTGAAAATGAGACAGTTGAGCTGAATCGCGACTGACAGATGTAGATTCCACCGATCAGGACTGGACCTGTACTGGAATCAGAACGTACTCCACCAGCCTTCCCGCGAGTTCTGCGGCAGGCAGAGTTTCTCCTCGCGAGCGTCTCCCCTTGAACGCGAATACGATCTGATTCTCGCCGTCCCCAGGAGTAGCAATGACCGTGCGCCTGCCAAAAGCGCGGCGAATGCTGTCGATCGATTCCTGATCGTTGGGACCGCAAAGATTGGCGACCATCAGCCCGTTATGCGCGATCGCCCGATAACAGTTCCTGTAAAACTGCGGCGAGCATAGCTGCGGAGCTTGTCCGTTCTCATCGAAACCATCGACCAGCAGGATTTCCGGCGAATCAACCGTGCCGGCCACATAATCGGCTCCATCCCCGTGAATCACGCGAAGTCGGTGGTCATCGGCCGGAATATGGAACTCTTCTCTCAGGGAAATGACGTGTGGATTGATCTCGATGACCGTGATATGCGCGGCAGGAAAGTGGTGGTAGCACCATTTCACCATGGACCCGCCGCCCAACCCGATGATGGCGATGCGCGCGGGCTCCGGACAAAACAACGGAAAGGCAATCATGGCGCGGGTATAGGAAAGTGCCAGGTGATTCGGGTCGCTGGTCAGCATCTTGCTCTGGATATCGCCATTCGGGAACTCCAGGCTTACATAGTCGCCGTTTTGCTCAATGCTCGGACGAACCTCAGTGGTCTTTTGCGACTGACGGCTGTTTTTCTTGCGAATCAATTTCAATGTGCGCATTGGGTCCCGAAACTCTGTATCTTTGAGAGCTGCAAGAGAAACACTCGTCTATAGCCGATCGTTGATGTTCAATCATAAAAGATGAAGAAGGAAGAAGTGATCAACCATCCCGGCAGGATTCGTTGTTCGTGGGCACAGAAGGATCCGCTTATGCGCGAGTATCACGATAAGGAATGGGGTGTGCCGGATTTCGATAGCCGCTCGCTGTGGGAATGCCTCATGCTCGAAGGCTTTCAAGCCGGACTGGCATGGATCGTCGTGCTTCGGAAGCGGGAGGCCTTCAGGGCTGCCTTTCGTCACTTCGATCCGGCAAAAGTCGGCCGCTTTGGCGAAAAGGATATTGCCAGACTCCTTGAGAACCCGGGC
Source organism: Terriglobales bacterium (assembly GCA_963823845.1). Lineage (GTDB taxonomy): Bacteria > Acidobacteriota > Terriglobia > Terriglobales > Acidobacteriaceae > Alloacidobacterium. The sequence goes on along the minus strand of CAWGND010000013.1, from coordinate 447,039 downwards.
ATCATTCGGTCCCGCGCAAAGATCGAAGCAACGATCGGCGGCGCCCGCGCATTCCTCGAAATGCAGGACGCAGGAATCGATTTTTCCCAGTGGGTCTGGGAAATGGCCGGAGGTCAACCAATCCAGAACGGCGGCCCGATCCCAACCAGCTCGCCGCTTGCCGAAAAGATGTCGAAGGAGTTCAAACGGCGTGGCTTCAAATTTGTAGGACCGGTAATAGTCTATGCATGGATGCAGGCCGCTGGCATTGTCAACGATCATGCGCCGGATTGTTTCCGACGCAATGTTTGTGCGCGGAAGAAAAGAACAGGCCGATGATACAACCGGCTACTCCGACCGCAGCGCCACCATAGGATCAATCGAAGCAGCCCGTCGCGCCGGAACCCACGCCGCAACCAGAGCCAGCAACAGCATCAGCACTGGCACAACACAGAACGTCAGCGGATCAAAGGGCCGCACCTCAAAGAGAAACCGCCGCAGCAGGCTCGCGCAAACAATAGCACCAGCCAGCCCCGCAACAGAACCCGCAATCGCCAGCACCAGACTCTGCTTCACGACCGAGCGTACAATTTGCCAGCGCGGCGCGCCCAGCGCGAGCCGGATGCCGATCTCGCGAGTGCGCCAGCTGACGACATATGCGATAAGGCTGTAAACACCCACCGAACCCACACCCACAGCCAGCGCCCCAAAGCCAAGCAGCAGAATCGCCAGCGACCGCGGCGTAGAAGCAGATGCCGCCACAACTTCATCGAGCGTCCGCACATGTGTCACCGGTACCAGCGGATCGATCGCCCCTACCGCCCTGCGCAATCCATCCGCCGCCTGCGCTGCGGGAAGACGCGAATGCAGCAGCACTATCATCTGCGGCTGCTCGTTCTCCCGTGTCATTGGCAAATAGACTTCCTCGTCAAAACTGCTCGACAGGCTATCGTGGTGCGTGTTGCTCACCACGCCCACCACAATCGACGCGACATTAGCATCAAGCAGCCCCGGAGACGGCTCATCCGTAACATTCTCAAGGTGCTTTCCAATTGGGTCCTGACCCGGCCAGAGCGACTCAGCCATCTTCTGATTAACAACCGCCGCGCGACTCGCGCCCGACTGGTCCGAATCCGCCAGCAGCCGCCCGTGCAGCAAACGCAGTCCAACCGTCTCAAAATATCCCGTCGAAACCGTCCGCCCGGCTGCCCTCCTTGCCAACTGCTTCGCGTCGCGCGGATGCCCTTCAGCATCGTAGTTATAGTTCAGGTCCCATCCCGTCATGGGCAGCTTATCGACGAGAGCAACATTCTCCACACCAGCAATCGTGGCCGCCTTCTTCTCCAGCTGCTGAAAGAATGCGTGACAATATCCCGGCTGCCTGCACGCAGAAGCATCGAGTGACACCTCTGCCGTCACAATCCGATCCGTACGAAATCCCGGATTCACCTGAGACAAGCTGTACAGGCTATGCAGCATCAGCCCCGCCGCCGCAATCACTACCACGGACAACCCGATCTGTCCCACCACCAGCAGCATCGAAATCCGAAACTGCGAGCCCTTTCCCGCAACGCTGATACCGCCCGAACGCAGCGACTTCTGCAGATGCGGCGACGCCATCCGCATTGCCGGAACCAGCCCACACAGCACCCCCGTAAGCACCGAAGCGATGGCGGCAAACAGAAAAACATCCCAGTGCAACCCCACGTCCGCAATGCGCGGCGTATCCGCCGGAAGGATGCGCGTCAGCTCCCGCAGACTGATCCCTGCCGCCGATAGCCCGGCAAAGCCCGCAAGCAGCCCCAGCAGGACACTCTCCACCAGCAATTGCCGGATGATCCGCCACCCCGAAGCTCCCAGCGCGCCGCGAATCGCCATCTCCCGTTCCCGCGACGCCGCCCGCGCCAGCGTCAAATTGGCAACATTTGCGCACGCGATCAGCAGAATGAGCCCCACCGCGCCCAGCAGGAGCAGAAGACGAGGCCCCGTGTCGCCCACAATCGAATCCAGCAGCGGAGTCACCGCCGTATCCGCCTCCCAATCATTAGGCATCACCCACGGAAACAGAGGCAGCAGCAACGGATGCAGCCTTCGCCATTCCGCCTGCGCCGCTGCTGGCGTCACTCCATCTTTCAGGCGCCCAACGGCCCGCTTGTCGAAAGGATGCCCCCAGGCGTCCGTCGTATCTCCGCCTTTAAACGAAACGGGAAGGACAAACTGCGTATCCGCGTAGGGAAAACGAATCCCCGCCGGCATCACCCCGATGATCTTTCGCGACACGCCATCGATACGAACTGTCTGTCCGATCACGCGAGGATCACTCGCAAACCGCTGCTGCCAGTATCCGTAATTCAGGACCACCACCAGATCCTGCCCGCTGATTGCATTCTCAGGCGCGAAAAAACTGCCCAGCGCAGGATGGATCCCCAGCGTATCGAATGTGTTCACCGACACCGCCGATCCAAACACGCGCTCAGCCGCGTCCGTGCCTTCCACATTCGACTCCGCATCCGCCCCATAGCCCGACACGGACGCAAACGACTGCGCGTGCTCCTGATACGCCCGCACCCATCCCTTGGGAAAATTGCCGGAGACGCGCACCAGCCGCTCCTGCTGCGGATAGGGCAACGGCCGCAACATGATCGAATCAATCAGCGTAAAGATCGCCGTGTTCGCGCCGATCCCCAGCGCCAGCGTCGACACCGCCATGATCGTGAACGCGCGGTTACGCAGAATTTGCCGCAGTCCGAATCGCACATCCGGCCACAGCGAGTCGAGCGTTGGCCACTGCCACGCCTCGCGCCCGCGCTCTTCGAGCAACGTTACATTGCCGAACTCGCGCCTCGCCGCATGCTCCGCCTCCTCGCGGCTCATGCCGTCGGCCTTCAGCGCATCCACTCTTTCATCGAGATGCTGCCGAATCTCTTCCGCAAGATCGTCGTAAGCCTTGCCGCGATAAAACAAGTTGCGAAGCCCGAGCATTGTGCGCCTCCTCTTTCGTCGCTAGTGTCGCGAGTCCTTACGCCGTTCCGAAATCGATGTCATCCTGAGCGCAGCAAAGGATCTGCTTTTCTGCGATGCAACCCCCCGAGCCAGTCTTTCGGTCAAACCCCTACGACTCAGCCGGTGCCAGCACCAGATGAATCCCCGCCAGCATCTGCTCAAAGCGCGACCTTTCACGCTCCAGATGCCGCACACCCGCCGCCGTAATGCCATACTCACGCACGCGTCGGTTCGTGGCCGACACCTTCCACTCAGCCTTCACCAGCCCATCCTTGAGCATGCGTTGCAGCGCCGGATACAGCGACCCTTCTTCCACTTGGAGCAGTTCATTCGACCGCTGCTTGATGTGCTGCACCAGCGCATATCCATGCATAGGCTGTCGCCGCAACGACTGCAGCACCATCATCTCCAGCGCACCAGGAAAGAGATCGCGGGGTTCAGTTTTAGCGGATTTCGTCATAGGCTTGTCCGAAACATGCCTAGACTAAAATAGTGTAAGGGATGTTGTCAATCCCGATAATCGAAAAAGAGAAGGCGAAACGGAATAGAATGGCGGGCATGAGGTTGCGCATAGCCTTCGCGCTTCTCGCCGCATTACCCATCGAGGCGCTCAACCTCTGGGTCTGTCCATTTCCCATTTGATGTTGGCTATCCCGACGGCACGCCTTGGTACATCAATCTAAGAGGTGTGTTGTGGCTGCTCCCGCATCTGTCGGGCCTGAATTTAGATGACTGGCTCGAAAGTAAGGGTTTTCATGGGCACTTTGCCTTGGTCGCATTTGTATGCGGCTATATCAGCACCGCCGTATTCCTCATGGTTGTCATATTAGGTCTCCATTGGCTGCGCAGTTTGGCTCGAGAGAGATGCACGAAGCAGGAGACACCGGCGACCGCGAAATCCTAGGAACTTGTTGAAAAACGATTCCGGCTATCCAATGCAGCCAGCCAGGACAAATCAGCGTCGCGCAAAAATGGCCTGCAACGCGCCGATCCGCCCTCTGTATACATTTCTGGTCACTTTTTCGGAGTCTAAAGTAAGTGCCTAAATGAGTTTTTCAACAAGTTCCTAGTGTCATGAGTCAGAAATAGATTGAATAATACAGTTAGGTGCGGCATAGTTGAGTATGGCACTGGGCCGCCCCACCAAACCGCTCAACGTAAACGCCGAGGAGAAGGAGAAATTGACGCTGCTGGCGCGTCGGCCGAAGTCTTCGCAGGCCACAGCCATGCGCGCCCGCATAGTGCTGGGCTGTGATGACGGCCTGAGCAACAGCGCTGTGGCCAGGAAGCTGAATATCACCGGAGCCACTGTATGCAAATGGCGCGAGCGTTTTCGAGTCAACCGGCTGGAAGGGCTGCTCGATGAGCCGCGGCCGGGCGCTCCGCGCTCGATCAGCGATGCCAAGGTCGAGGCGGTGATCACGCAGACACTGGAATCGATGCCCACCAACTGCACGCACTGGAGCACGCGGCTGATGGCGCAGAAGACTGGGCTGTCGCAGACTGCGATTGTGCGCATCTGGCGCGCCTTTGGACTCCAGCCGCACCGGGTGGAGAACTTCAAATTCTCCAAAGACCCGCAGTTTGTCGAGAAGGTCAGGGACATCGTCGGGCTGTATATGAATCCACCGGAGCACGCGATGGTGCTGTGCGTGGATGAAAAGAGCCAAGTACAGGCTCTGAACCGCACGCAGCCGATTCTGCCCCTGGCGCCAGGCGTGCCGGCCCGCCAGTCCCATGACTACGAACGGCATGGCGTCACTTCGTTGTTCGCCGCGCTGAATGTGGCCACCGGCGAGGCGCTCGGCAACTGCCATCGTCGCCATCGGCATCAGGAGTTCCTGAAGTTTCTGGCCCGGATCGATGCCGCCGTCCCCGCCGACATCGAGGTGCATCTAGTGATGGACAACTACGGCACGCACAAAGTCGACAAAGTGCGGAACTGGTTCGCACGCCATCCCCGCTATCATGTGCACTTCACTCCCACCAGCGGAAGTTGGCTGAACCTGGTCGAGCGACTCTTTGCCGAGATCACCGAGCGCTGTGTCCGCCGCGGCAGCCATACCGCAGTCCCTCAGCTGGAGAAGGCCATGCTGAACTATCTTCGAGAACGCAATCGCGCACCGAAACCTTTTGTGTGGACCGCTGACGCCGATCTCATCCTTGGCAAAATCCAGAGGCTTTCTAAACGAATCTCTGACTCAGGACACTAGGGCGTGATCCGCGTTCCTATGCCAAAGGCAGCGCCACTTCATCCAACAATCCACGAGTCTCAAGATCCCGCTGCAACTGCTCAATATCCCGGAACTGAATCCCAATCAGCCCAACCGCTTCCGCCGCGCGAATATTCTCAGCCTTGTCATCCAGAAACAAAGCCTCGCCGGGAGCAACGTCCAACTTCTCGCAGGTATAGCTATAGATCGCCGGATCGGGCTTCGCGATTCCCAGTTCACACGACCAGGTGTGATGATGAAAGTCGCCGAGCCACGAGAACTCCTGCCGCATATAGCTCAGGACGTCTTCGCCCATGTTCGAGAGGATGCCGATGCGCAGCCCCGACTCTGCCAGCGACTTGGCCCACTTGACCATCGGCTCATTGATCGTGCACCACATCAGCACATCGTTCTCGATCAGCCGCTCTATTTCCGTAGACGTAAGCTCGATCCCCGTGTCAGCAGCAAACTGCTGCCAGTAGGTACGGCCATTCAGCCTACCCATGTCGTAAGCGAACCGGTGCGCCCAGTAGTGGCTGTCAAACGTGTCGCGATCGAGCCCGGTAATGGCAAGCAGGTTGTTCAGCGCAACCGGCTCCTGCGGCTGGCTCAAAACCATTCCGTAGTCGAAGATGACCGCGCGAATCGCCATGAAAACACCTCTTCGTCCATTATGAGGGAATGTCAACCGAGGACGTGCGACGCGCCTGTGAAAAGATAACCGCATGCTCCACTTCTCCGCGCGCACTAACTGGGAGACAACCGAAACCGACCTCTCCCGCGCGCTCCGCGAAAGAAGGGAATCCGGCCTCCCGATCTACGACCTAACCGCCTCGAACCCAACCCAATGCGGCTTCACCTATGACGAAGCTGCCATCCTATCCCCGCTTGCCGCACCCGACGCCCTCATCTACGACCCCAACCCGCAAGGCATGCTGCGCGCGCGAGAAGCCGTCTGCGCCTACTATCGCAGCCACGGAGCAGCCGTCGACCCCGCACACATCTTCCTCACCACCAGCACCAGCGAAGCCTACAGCTACGTCTTCCGCCTGCTCTGCGATCCCGGCGACGAGGTGCTGATCGCGCAGCCCAGCTATCCGCTCTTCGATTTCCTCGCCGCATTGGATGATGTGAAACTGGTGCCCTACGCGCTCTTCTACGATCACGGCTGGCACCTCGACATCGAGGCTGTTCGTCGTCGCATCACGCCGCGCACGCGTGCCATCGCGCTCGTGAACCCCAACAACCCGACAGGACATTTCACCAAAGCAAACGATCGCGCCCAGCTAGAAGCCCTCTGCGTCAAGCACGGATTAGCCCTCATCATCGACGAAGTCTTCCTCGATTACCCGCTGAAGGAAACAGGCCACAGCTTCGCCACCGGACCGCACCCAGCGCTGAGCTTCGTCCTGAGCGGCTTGAGCAAGATCGCGGGGCTCCCGCAAATGAAAGCAGCCTGGATTTCCGTTTTTGGTCCCGCCGCCTTTGGCCCCGACGAGGAACTCAGACAATCCCTCACGCGCCTCGAAGTCATCGCCGACACTTTCCTCTCGATGAACGGCCCCATCCAGCAAGCCCTGCCGCACTGGCTCGCACATCGACACGCCATCCAGCAGCAAATCAGCCAACGCACAGGAGGCAACCTCGAAACCCTCGACGCGCTGCTCACCCAGCAGACCATGGTCACCCGCTTAGACGTCGAAGCTGGCTGGTATGCCATCCTCCGCATCCCGGCGATCCGCCGTGACGAAGAAACGGCCATCCGCCTGATCCACGAATCGGGAGTCTCAACCCACCCCGGCTACTTCTTCGGCTTCTCAGGAGACGGCTGGCTTGTCGTGAGCCTGTTGACGCCGGAGATTGATCTTGAGAGGGGTATGAGAGCGATCATTTGCTTGTTTGATGGGCTGTGAACGGGCTGATATGGCGGAATGGTGTGGAAATCTTGTCAAGTCACCAGAACCAGCAAACCGCCTATCCTCAATAACTTACTGCTGCAGTGAATTACCCCGAAATTTGCTAGACTAAAAGAAAGGCATGGCCCCAAAGGCCATGCCTTTCTACTTTACCCGTAACTCGCACAAAACAAACGATCTCCGTACAGTACAACTCGCCTAAGCCGTTGAAAAAAAAGATCTCCGTACAAAACCGGGGGAGGGGGTACACACGTACAAAGTCCGCTACCCGGTTGACCAGACTTTCCCCCACAGAGATGGGCGGCGGATGTCTAACCCTGCAGGAACGGATTCGAAACCCGTTCTTCGCCAATCGTAGTCAACAGCCCGTGACCCGGAATCACCCGCGTCTCATCCGGAAGGGGCAACAACCGGTTATGGATTGAGCGCAGAATCTTCTCATAATCTCCGCCGGGCAGATCCGTCCGCCCAATCGATCCGGCAAAGAGCGTATCGCCCGCAATGAGCAGGTTCTGCGGGGCGAAGTGCAGGCAGATGCTCCCGGGGGTGTGCCCAGGAGTATGCAAAACCTGTGCAGGATAGTTCTCCAGCCCGACGACAAGATGGTCGTCAGCGCTCGCGTCGGGCGGTGCAACCGCGGGTGTCGAGACACCGAGCCAGCCCGCCTGCATCTCCATCATGTCGAGCAAGGGCAGGTCGTTCTGGTTCAGGAGAATCGGCGCTCCGCTCTGCTGCTTGAGCTTGAGCGCGCCGCCGACATGGTCGATATGAGCATGCGTCACCACGATTTGCTTCAGCTTGAGCCGGTGCTTTTCGAGACGAGCCAAAATCTGCGGGATGTTGTCGCCCGGGTCGATCACCATGGCTTCGCCGGTCTCGTCGCCAAGGACCGTGCAGTTGCATTGCAGCATTCCAACGGGAAAAGTCTCGAGGATCATATTTTGATTGTCTACGATTGTTTCTCCGGGAAGCTGCCCAAAAGACGCAAAATGCGTAACAATGAATGGCGCTATGGCAATCCGTAAGGAATGGACAGAATGGCATTTGACGCCGCGCGGTTGGGAACGCGGCGCCTCGCGCGTACATGGACAAGGCAACACTTGGGTCGAAGAGCCGACAGACCGCGTATTGAGCGCCGTGTACCAGGAAATGCAAGCTGACGACACAGCGGAAGTGAAGAAATGGGCCGAAGAAACATGGCGCTCGAAGAAAGCCGAGAACCTCGACGGGCTTCTAAAGCAATACGGTCCAGCGCCCGAAAGGCTCTAGGCCAGCTTTACGACAGCGTCACTCTCCCGGTCGCGAGCGTGTACACGCCAGCGACCACCTTCAGCTTGCCGTCCTTGACCATCGGAGCAATGACAGGCGAGGATTCGCTCAGAAGTTTGGCCTGAATTTCCGCATTCGCTTTCGTGACTGCCGCAAGATCAGAGCCTGCCTGATCGATAGCTGGTTGAATATGCGGGAAAAGACTGCTGATCTGCCCCGGAACCGCTTTGCCCTGAATTGCCGCTTTTACCGCACCGCAATTCGCATGTCCAAGAACCAGAATGACTTTGATTCCGAGGACAGCCGCTCCATATTCCAGGCTGCCAATGATCTCCGGTGTAAGGATGTTGCCAGCGACGCGCGTGACGAAGATCTGTCCAATCGTCTCGTCGAAGATGAGTTCAACGGGAACGCGAGAATCGGCGCAGGCAAGAACGGCAGAGTGGGGTTCCTGCTTGTCTACCGTGCGCTCCTTAAGCAGCTGGAGATCATGTTCGATGCTAACCATGCGTCCAGCAGCGAATCGCTCATTGCCATCCATTAACTCTTTAAGCGCTTCATCTGGCGTCCGCGTGGTCTGCGCGCGAAGCTGTGACCTAGACAGGAAATCCGGCGAAGCAGCGGCCAGCATGCTCGCTGCCGTTGCCCCAATGAACTCACGACGTGAGAAAACCATACAATCCTCCCGAGCTGAACTGACGGCGAGAACATCATACCCGCAATCAAGCGGCAATTGCATGGCTACTGCGCAAGAGGCTTTACGACCGATCCGCCTTTCATCACCCAGGCAACATGCTCCATGACGGTAATATCGGACAACGGATCACCGGATATAGCCACCAAGTCGGCATACTTACCTGGCTCAACTGTCCCCATGTCCTTATCGAGCGAGAGCAGTGTTGCGCCGTTGATGGTGGCTGCCTGCAACGCCTGAAGGGGCGTCATGCCGCCGCGCACGAGTGCCCCGAACTCCTTGGACACGGACTCGTCTACGTCAGCATCATCCACGCCGTAAGCGATCTTCAGGTGGTACTGGAGAGCGCGCTTGAACGCAGGACCCTGCTCCTTGACGATGTCAATGCCTTTGGCCATACTGCGCGGGTCGCGCCCCTTCGAGAGACCGGTCTCAAGGTCGTGTTGGAAGCAATAGAGTGTGGGCACGAGCCATGTCCCGCGCTGCGCCATCATCTGCGCACCCTCATCATCGAGCATGGTTCCATGCTCGATGGAATCAACGCCAGTGCGGACAGCGGCCTTGATGCCAATGGTACCCTCAGCGTGTGCCATGACTCTGCGCCCGGCGCGATGTGCGACCTCAACGGCGCGAGCCATCTGCTCGTCACTCAATTCCTGTACACGGTAATCGCTGATTGGGTCCATGACGCCACCGGTAGCCATGAGCTTGATCCAGTCGGCGCCGTACTTGATATCGCGACGCACGATGCGGCTCACGTCATCGAGCGTATCTACTGTGTTGGGCTGCTGAAGACTGGGCTTGTCGGGCGAGAGAAGATCGCCATCACCGTGACCTCCCGTGACAGAAACAAAGCTGCCAGCTGCGACGATGCGCGGTCCGGGGATCAGTCCCTTCGCAACGCCGTCGCGCAGCGCGAATTGCGGATAGGAGGGGTATTCTTCGCCGGCGTCGCGCACGGCGGTAAATCCATGAGCGAGCCATATTTGAAGGTTGGCGACGCCGCGCACGGTTGCCTGCGGCGCGGAGGTCATCAGATATTCGCCGGGGGTTTGTGTTGTCGGGTCAGAAAGGATGTGCGCGTGGCAATCGATCAGGCCCGGGACGATGGTGTATTTGCTCATGTCGATGATGGCATCGTCTTTGGGAGCGGTAGTGCTGATGGCCTTGACGCGATCACCCTGAACGACGATGTAAGCGTCTTTTGTTATCTGGCCGCTGCGGACGTCGATCAGGCGCCCCGCATGTACGGCGATTTCTTTTGGCGCGGGAGTTTGCGCTCGAAGAGTTAGGCAAGCAGATGCGGAAAATGCAAGGAGAAGACAGAGTGGGTTCTTTGCGCTCACCGGCGATTCCTTAATTGGTATGTGAGCGTGATGGTAACAGAGCGAATGCGCGAAATAGTAAAGGCAGGCTTGAGGCCTGCCTTTAGTTCGCTAAATCGGAGACTGGGCTATTTCTTAGCGGGAACGGACTGAGTCGTTCTTGTGCCTTCAAGAACGGAACGCCCGCCAGTTCGCTTCTGCATGAGGATCGTAAGGCCGATGGAAGTCAGCATAAAGATGATTGCACACCAGGTTGTAAGCCGCGTCAGCAGGTTGGCCGCGCCGCGCGGGCCAAAAGCGGTCTGCGACCCTTGACCGCCGAATGCGCCGGCAAGATCAGCGCTCTTGCCCTGCTGCAGCAATACGACGATGACGAGGAAAATACAGACGATGACGTGGAGAACAAGAATAAGGTAAAACATGCGCGGTTTTCTTCAGGAACCTCAGAGTTAGGTTGGACATTCTTGGTGCGGAAGGGGGGACTTGAACCCCCATGCCTCTCGGCGCCACCCCCTCAAGATGGTGTGTCTGCCAATTTCACCACTTCCGCATTAGTAAACTATCTATTTGCATTGACTTATCTCCTCGGATTTTCACAGCACCTACGCGCGGTTGAGGTCACTTCAACGTAGTAGAAGATCTGTACTGTTTTGGCCCGAGAAAGTACTCAATGCACCGTTATCTTCATGTTATCGTGCCCGGCGACGTACTGCAACGTCTGCCTACCAGAAAAGGCGTTGAGGCGTCTCCGCTGATAGATTGACCTCTACGGGCGACGCAATTGCAGCCAATAGATTGAAGTCAAAGTCCCGATAAAGGTCGAGACACATAAGCTCTGGAGCCTCTTTGCCGGTAAGCGAGTGATCAAAGGCATAGAGGAGGCTGGGAATGGATTTTCGCGCCTCGTATTGTGAAAACAATTCAGGTTCGATGGCGGCGGCAGTCATTGCGACTGTTTGGGAACGGATGCCGGTTGTGATGAGCCTGACGCGCGATGCCGGGCTGGCTGGATTCGCTTCGGAAGAACGCCCCGGGCCCAACCAGTAAGCTACCGCGGTTATCTGCGCCGCCTCCAGCCCCAGCGGACGTTCGCCAACGGTGTTCAACAGCTGAGCGTAAGCCGATGCCCCTGGATCGGTGCCGGGGATGTTCTCGCCGAAGAACAACGGATCCAGCACAAGAACCTGCCGTCCACTGTTCACATCATTACCTATATCGTTGATGGTGGATGCCATGCCCTGATCCGAAAGGATGATCGTGATAGCGGCGGTTTCGGACGCGGTTGTCGAGCGAAAGAGGACGCCTGTTGCGCTCAGTCCGTTGCTGAATTCGAAGCGATACGAATGGCTCTCCATGCCGCTTTCGTGGGTTGTGTTTATGAGCGAGGCATGGGATACAGTGACCGAGGCATAGCGCGTGACTTCGCGCAAATGCGCTCGCTGCGACTGCGCCCACTGCGCATCCGGCTGTGCCGGAAGCTCATGATGAATCGACCGGGCAAATGATTGAGCGAGCTTGAGAATGGTGAGATTTTCCTTTGGGAGGCCTACAGCAAGGTCGTCGTAGCTTCTTACTTCAGCATCGGTGTCGGCGTCTTCGTCCGAGGGTACGTTGAGGCGAAAGACCGAATCGAAGAACTGGTACGACTTCTGCCGGTTGTCGATTTGATAGTTGTGATCGCCGGGATTCTGATTGTCGTACCACTGCAGGTTGTCGGGTTTGCCATAGAGGGTGAAGAACGGCTTTATGTCGGAATACACTCCCTGTTTGACCACGCCTGCCCTGAAGCAGCAGTTATCCATGTCGTTATAGATCAATAGCGTCGGTCTAGGCGCGCGCATCGCTGTGAGTTGGGCATAGTCTGCGTTTTTGCGGAAGTCGGTGGCGTTCTGCTCGGGGTCGTCGGAAGAATAGTCTGGATGTTCGATCGATGTGGACAACGAGCTGAAACCCGCCACGGGCACCGCAGGGCCAACACGCGTGTCCAGCGAACTGAGCACAATCGTTTGCCACCCGCCCCCGGACAGTCCGGTGACTCCGATGCGGGAACGGTCGACGTCCGGATCGTTATAGAGATAGTCGAGACCGCGCCGCATCGCCAGGTAAAACAGGCCCAATCCGCTGGCTCCTGCCAGATCGAGCAGAGGAAGTAATTGGTGAGTATTTTCTGGCGTGCTAAGTTCTCCCATGCCGATCCACTCGAGGCTCAGCGCAAGAATTCCGCGGCGTGCTTGATTGATGCACCGTTTCTGCTTGTGTTCGACGGCCTTGCCGGCATCGCCATGCCCGTTGACATTCAGGATCGCAGGTACTTTGCCGGAGATATGCTCGGGCTCGTAGAGCAAAGCCACGGAGTCGAAACCGGGAACGATTTCATAGCGGAGTTTAACGATGCGATACCCAGGGCGCTCTATGACTCCGATCTTCTCGAACTTGGGCGCGGAGTCGATCCATTCCTTCGGCCAGCCGTGGTATGCGACCGAGAGCGCTTGATCCCGGATTCGTACTACTTCTGCATCCCACTGCTTCTCGTTCGAAGGCAACGTGAGAGGCGGAACTCGCTGAAGCATGAAGCGGCGCAGTTCGTCCGCGACAACGGAAGAGGATTGGAGCTGTTGTTGCAGCAGTGGCGTAAGCAAGCGGTCTGTGGCTTGTGCGTGCAGAGCGCATGCTGAGCAACACGTAACGATAACGGCCAGGATCACGCGATTCAAAAGTGGTTGTCTATCTGCGGTCACAAGTTGCTCTGCAACGGGATAGGAGAGACTTGATAGCGGGGATGGCAGCACACCCGTGGTCAAGTTGTCGCCCAGCCGACTATCCACGCGGAGCCCGCGCAACCTAACGCCGGCCTTCCAGCATGAATAGATGGAAGTCCGTGGCCAGGGGCTTGGCGTCAAGCTGGCGCATAATGAGTGCGACTTGACCTCGGTGGTAAGTGGAATGGTTCGCCAGGTGTTGCATCAAGTGCACCAAGCCGATCTCCGTCGCGCGAAATGGAAACATCTTCGCCAGGGACTGGTCTGTCAAGCGATTCACGAACTCAGCCTGTTCCTTCTCGACTTCCGTCCACTTTAACTGCACCGCAGCGACGTTGAGAAATGCACCTGGATCGAAGAGTGAGTCCCGTCGCTTTCGAAGGTCTGTCAAGAAGGCGGGGCTCGGGGACGGTTCATTCCAGTATGCAAGCCAAAACCACTCGGCGGCGATGATGTGAACGAGCGTGTCTCGCACGGAACGAAAGCTGCCGCCAAGATCGCGTGTGAACTGCTCAGCGCTGAGGTCGGAGGTCGCTTGCAAAACCCTGTTGTTTGCCCAGCGGTCGTATTCGTAAAGCAGCTGCATATCATCTTTAGTCATGGCGATAAGTCGCGGACTTTTGCGTCGGGGAAATCTTAGCTTACACCGGGCATTCGGCAAAACTGGAGATACGGCTTCCTTGCACTTTGACGATTCATGTCAGGCAGTGATCGGACCGTCCACAACCGCCGTTACATCGCGATTTTGCGTCGCAGCCGAGATCTATTCCACACCAATTTTTGTCACTTCGTCACAGGATGCTTGCTGCCCATGGGCCACGCCTTCTACTGTTTGGCGCATGCCACGAGAAACCAAGATATCCCTGTCCTCAGTCGTGCTGCTTTTTTTGTCTGCAGGACACATCTGTCGAGCGCAGGATGTTCACAGCACGGATGCAATCGTCCCGGCGTCGCAGACCTTTGCGCTGACCGACACCAGAGATCTGGGGGTGGAACCAGGCGTGAAGGCAGAGGCGGTGGAGTATCGAGGCCGCAAGGCCATCCGTTTGACCAGAGAGGCAGTCGATGAGGCTGCACTTGCGCTGGTCAATGGGACGCGGTTTCGTGATGGGACGATCGAGGTAGACATTGCAACGAAGGTAAATGCACCGCCCGGCGTAAGAAGGCCTGGCTTCACAGGAATAGCATTCCGTGTCGGTCCCGATCCTTCGCACTATGAGCTGTTTTACCTTCGGCCGGGCAACTCCGGGCCGGAAGACCAGGCCATGCGGAACCACTCTGTGCAGTATGTTTCGGCGCCGCGTTTCGGTTGGGAGAAGCTGCGAAGGCAGTGGCCTTTTATCTACGAATCCTATGCGGATCTGCAATTGGATGAGTGGACGAAAGTGAAGATCGAAGTGCGCGGCCGCCAAGCCAGATTGTTTGTGAATGGGTCTGAAAAACCGAGCCTCATCGTGGACGGTTTGAAGGAAGAGGACTTGCAGGGTGGCATCGCCCTGTGGGGTTATACCGGAGAAGAAGCATACTTTTCCAATCTCCGAATCAGCAATGCGAAACCGGAACCGTTGGAGAACGGCGGAGAAGCTGCCGGCACATGGGATGTAACGTGTGCCACCGATGCCGGCGGATTTGGGGGCACCCTGAAGCTTGTTCGCCAGGACAGCACTCTTGTCGGCGTATGGTCAGGCGCGTTCGGTCCGGATCAACAGGTTAACGGCATGTGGCGCAACGGATATGTCGAACTTACATTCAGTGGAACGTGGCCGGAGCAACCTGGAACTGTCACCGCGACGCTGGCTGGGTGGATTGATGGGGATTCGGCGAAGGGACGAATGAAGGTGGAAGGTCGAGCAGATGGACGGTGGAGCGCTCTTCGGAAGAAATGACTCCAGTTTCTTCAGTCGCCAATATCCATTCGGTTGCCGGAGCAATCGCGGGACAAACTGGCACCAACGCGGCCCCGTAATCGAACAATCTCATCACAAAGGAAGACCCGGCGACTTTCGTCTCCGGGTCATGCAGAAAAAATATTTTTAGTTACTTGTTCAGTGCAACGAGGACCTGATCACTTTGATCACTGTAGCGGTTGCTGGCTTCCTGGAGTTGGGCTCTCTTTTCGCTCTTCGAAGTGGGAAGATCCACGTTCATACCAGCAGCTGAGCAGCGAATTTCATGCAGGAAATATTGGCCGCCATGCCTGTTGAAGACCAATTCGCCGGTTTTCGACTGATTGCCGCTGCCATAAGCAGTGCTGAATATCGCGATGTTCCGTTGACGGTTCTGAATCACAAGTACGTCGGGGGATTTGGCGGTGTCCGTTGAAATCGTGTAGGCGCCAGCGGGGAGAACTGTGCTGCCCACAGTAAAGTCGAACGGAACGTTGGCTTGAACACTGTGATCCTGTGCCGCGGCGCTGCCTGCCGTGATGAGGCTTGCCAAGGCAAAGAGTGTAATTGCGGTGATGTGTTTCATGACAATGTCTCCTTTCTTGAGGGGCCTTTGTTCTGAGTCAAATTCTGCCTCCTCGGAAGAGGAGTTGAACTGAATCTGCCCGCCTGCTCCGTTTTTCCCTTTTGGAGCCGGCCTGCTATGCCTAGTGATACTGCAGATGGCATGCCAAACAGCCGGCGTCTCGAAAGGTTTTTCGCGTCTTGATTTTGTTCTCGTATTTACAATGGGATACGAGTCGGTAGTCATGACTCACGATTGGACTGCTCTGCGCTGTGCCCCAGCCGCGGTATCTCAACGGATACCGGGAGTAAGCGTTTGGATACCCCGGGCGCTAAGCAGACTCATCGACGATTGGTTTCAAGTTGGATAGACTTGGGCGCAGGAGGCTCCAATGAAGCCGAGGCTCATGGCCATTTCGGGTTCATTGAGAGGGACTGTTCGAGAGCTCATCGATGGTCAGATTTCCATCGGCAGGGAAACCTCTAATCACTTTCGTTTGGTCGATCGCGCTGTTTCGCGGAAACATTGCACTATCCAACAGGTGGACGGGCGATATGAGCTCTCTGATCTGGACAGCCATAACGGCACTTTCGTAAACGGGATTCCTATCAGACACAAGGCCGTAGTCCACGGCGACACGATTCGAGTGGGCAACTCCGAATTCTTATTTCTTGTGCGCGAAGGCGACGACGCCAACAATTCTCAGCTGCACTTCAGCGACGAACCTTCCATTTCCGAATTGAGGACGATCGGGGTAGATCAACCAATTCAACCAATATCGTTGCCCCCGCTTGGGATTGACGTGGGACGCATGGCGCGCGACTTGGCCGCCTGGTTCAGGATCAGCAACATCATCAATTCCATTCGCGACCTCGAGTTGTTGCAACGCGAGATGTTACGGCTGATCTTCGAGGTCATACCCGCCGAAAATGGAGCCATCGTGCTGTTTACGGGTCTCGATGAAGAATCGGGCTCCATCTGCAGCTGGAGCCGACAGCCCGGCGACCAGCCGTCAATCACGATTCAGCGCGACATCGTCCATCGCGCAGTGTGGGAGCAATCGGCTATCTTCACCAACGTAGTTCCAGACTCCACTGACACGCAGAATGTGCTCTGTGTCCCCCTCGTGGCCGTGGAGAAGACGCTTGGCGTCATCTACCTCTCTTCGACCGACGCGGCTTCGCCATTTTACGAAGATCACATCCATTTCCTCGGCTCGGTTTCGCGAATCGCGGCTGTGACACTGGAAAACAGATTGATCCTGGATGCTTTGAGTTCCGAAAACCAGCGACTGAAAGAGCAGCTTTATACCAGCAAGTTCGTCGGCGAAAGCCGGCAGATCGGGCAATTAGAAGAATTCGTTACTAGAGTTGCGCGAGGCGATTCCACCGTCTTGATCCGGGGCGAGAGCGGCACCGGCAAAGAATTGGTGGCGCGCGCGATCCATCACCAGGGTCCGCGAACGGAACGACCCTTCGTCGCTATCAACTGTGCCGCAATTCCGGAAGCATTGCTGGAAAGCGAGCTATTCGGATATGAGAAAGGTGCATTTACAGGGGCAGTTGTCACGAAGAAAGGAAAGCTGGAGGCGGTGGAAGACGGAACGCTGTTCTTCGATGAGATTGGGGAACTGGCTCCATTGTTGCAGGCGAAGCTGTTGCGGGTATTGCAACAAAGGGAATTCGAGAGGCTCGGGGGAAATCGCTGCCTCACATTCAAGGCGCGCGTGCTCGCTGCAACCAACAAGAATCTCGAACAGGCAATCAAGTCAGGAGAATTTCGACAGGATTTGTATTACCGGCTCAATGTGGTCTCGGTCACTGTGCCTCCCCTGCGGGAGCATCGCGACGACATTCCGCTGCTCGCCCTCTACTTCGCCGCGAAGTATGCTGCGAGCAGCAAGCGGCCATGCAAGGGTATCTCGCGGGAGGCGCGAACGTTACTGATGAACTATAGTTGGCCGGGGAATGTCCGCGAACTGGAGAATGCGATCGAACACGCGATTGTGTTGGGCCTGACCGAAGAAATCCTTCCTGAAGATCTCCCGATTGCCATACTCGAGGAGCAGTCCGCTGGGCTCGAAGGTGCGCGATACCACACTGTGCTCAACCACGCCAAGAAAGAGCTGATCCTGGCCGCACTACGGGAAGCAACAGGAAGCTATCCGGAGGCGGCGCGATTGCTGGGTATCCACCCAAAGTATTTGCATCGACTCGTCCGAAATCTAAAGCTGAAATCTGAGCTTCACCGACCTAACTAGAGCAGCATCTTTCAAACTACAGATGGAATACCCTGTCTGCCCCGACCACGAGGCCAAGCGTGATGAGGGCGATTGCTATTTCTCCGACTGCACCTACGATGAACGGGCGTACTCCTTGTTTGCCTAATTCGCGGAAGCTGGTGCGCAGACCGACTCCAGCGAATGTGAGCAGAAAGGCCCAGCGGGAGAGATTGCCAAGCGTAGCCAGCTGCGGCTTGGTGAAAAAGCCGATGGTTGCCAGTACGGAGATGAGCAGGAAGCCGAGCACAAACTTCGGGAATTTCTTCCAGAGGAAGGCTCCCTTGTTTTTGATTTCTTCGGCTTGTCCTTTCGACGCCCAGTAGATGGCGTAACCCAGCACTACAAAGCCGATGAGAGCGTTGCGGCAGGTCTTGGCCAGCACGGCGAACTTCCCGGCAGCGTCGGAGTAGATGGCTCCGGCAGCCGTGGCTTCGGCTGTGTTGTCGACGGCGAGGCCCGCCCATAGTCCGTAGGCGTGATCGCTCAAGTGCAGCGCGTGGCCGACCAGCGGGAAAAAGAAGAGCGAGATGGCACCGAGCGCGAGGATCGCGGCGATTGCGTAGGATGAGTCTTCCTCATCGGCGTCGATGGCTCCCTGAGTCGCGATGATGGCGGAGACTCCGCAGACGGAGGAGCCAACTGCGAGCAGAGTGATCAGCTTGGGTGAGAGCTTGAAGCCGCGTCCGAGATACGTCATGAAAGTGAGCGCCAGCGCCAGTTCGATAAAAACGAGGATGAGGCTGAGGCCGCCGAGACGCAGGATATCTCCTAGGATGAAGCGGGCGCCGAGCAGGACGATGCCGGCCTTCAGCCAGAACTCGTAGGTGGCGACACCGGCACGGAAGATTTCGGGCACTCCCACGGTGTTGGCGATAACGAGGCCGATGACGATGGCCCAGAGGACATACTCGATGTTGGGCAGGAATAGGTGATGTGCCTTGCCGTAGTGCGCGATGGACTGCTCGATGAATTTTCCGGCGTAGCCGACGGCGGCGAGCAGCAAGACTCCGGGGATGAGGCGGAGGAAGTTGCTCAGGAAGCTCTCTGATCCGGCTTTTGTTTGCTGTTGTGTCTGTGGGCTGGGGATGACGACTGCGTCTGCCATGTTCGTTCTCCTTTGGCTTACCAGGGCACCGATTTGAGGATTCCGGCGCGGACGAGCAGGGCGAGAACGAGAGAGAGCAGGACAGCCCAGCTATCGAAAGAAAGGTGGGGTTTTGCGGGTGTGGACATAACCACTCCAAAAAAAATTTGGCTCGCGAAGATGAAATCGCGTCTGGGAAACTCAGTTTTTAGGGCTTGGACGAGGCTAGATCAGCGACAACAACAGCCGAGGGTGTGGCGGGGCGCAGATGGAAGCGGGAGCTTCATGCCTGCGATTGTTGTATCACGGATGCTGAGAATTATGTGAATTTCATCTGTTTTGTTCTTGCGCGAAGCTATCGTGTCAGGCCAGTATCGCTGAGATTCTTCGTCGCTTGGGCCCTCAGAATGACGGCTCATTTTAGTTGCCTGAGCCGGTTTGCGAACGCAGAAAAGCCCCGCTGATACTGGGCTTTTCTTGTGCTTCTTAAAGTATTACTTTAAGCGATTCATGATCTCGTCGAGTATCTGCTTTGAGGGGCGGGTGCGCTCCTGCGGCAGCGTACCGAGCGGCTCGTCGACCAGGTTGAGCAGGTCGGTGAAGCTCGCCTTCTCCGTGTCAATGTAGAAGACCCCGGTGAGGACTTCTCCTTTTTCATGCGCTTCCATCAGTGCTTTGACAGCGGTGGTTCGGCTGGCCGGGTTGTAGTCTTCGTGCAGCTTGCGGAGGCGCAGGTGCGAACCGTCGTGCATCTTCACGTCGTAGGTCGAACCCTCGTCGTAGTCGATGGCGATATCTTCGAAGTGAGGCACGAAACCAACTTCGGTGATGGCCTCTTCGTGCTCCTGCATGTACTTGTAGCTCTTGGTCGAGCCTTCGTGATCGTTAAAGGTAACACAGGGCGAGATGACGTCGAGCATCACCGTGCCTTTATGCGCGAGTGCCGCCTTCAGCATGGCCAGGAGCTGCTTCTTGTCACCGGAGAATGAGCGGCCGACGAAGGTCGCGCCGAGCTGGATGGCAAGGGTGCAGGTGTCGATGGCTGGAAGATCGTTGATGACGCCGGTCTTGAGCTTCGAGCCGATGTCGGCGGTGGCCGAGAACTGGCCCTTGGTGAGGCCGTAAACGCCATTGTCTTCAATGATGTAGATGAGTGGCAGGTTGCGGCGCATGAGGTGGATGAACTGGCCCATGCCGATCGAGGCAGTGTCGCCGTCGCCGGAGACGCCGAGCGCGGTCATCGTTTTGTTGCCTAGCAGAGCGCCGGTCGCGACTGATGGCATGCGCCCGTGGACGCTGTTGAAGCTGTGCGCGCGCGACAGGAAGTAGGCCGGGCTCTTTGAGGAGCAGCCGATGCCGGAGAGCTTCATGACGCGCTCGGGTTGTACGCCCATTTCGTAGAGCGCGTCGATGATGCGTTCGGAGATGGCGTTGTGTCCGCAGCCAGCGCAGAGCGTGGTCTTGCCGCCGCGATAGTCGAGGATGGGGAGCCCGAGGCGGTTGACTTTCGGTGCGGGAGTAGGTGTTGCTGTCGTTGTTGCCATTTAGATAATTCCCTCCTGCATCACGAACTCATCGGTGACGGAACGCGCGTCGATGGGCAAGCCGTTGAAGTGGCGGATGGAGCGTAGCTTCACGATGTCTTCCACGGGAAGATCGAGCTTGAGCAGGCTCAGCATCTGCGCGTCGCGGTTCTGCTCGACGACATAGACGCGGTCGTGCGAGGTGATGAACTCGTGCACTTCGCTGGTGAACGGGAAGGCCCGGATGCGGAGATAGTCGGTTTCGACGCCGTATTCTTTCTTGAGCTGGTCTCGGCTTTCGAGTACGGCAAAGTCGGACGTGCCGAAGGCGACGATGCCGATCTTCGACTTCCCTGTCTGCACGACGATGGGGTGCGGGACGAGAGTGCGCGCTGTGTCGAACTTGCGGTTCAGGCGCTCCATCAGGTTCTGATAGTCTTCCGGGCGCTCGGTGTAGAGAGCCTTCTCGTTGTGGCCGCTGCCGCGCGTAAAGTAGGCGGCTTTGGGGTGGTCGGTGCCGGGCAGCGTACGGTATGGGATTGCGTCGCCGTCTACGTCCTTGTAGCGGGCGAACTCGCCCAGGCGCTTGAGGTCTTCCGCAGTGAGTACCTTGCCGCGGTCGAGTGGCTTCTCAGGATAGTCGAATGGCTCGGACATCCAGTTGTTCATGCCGAGATCGAGATCGCTGACGACAAAGACCGGCGTCTGCAGTCGTTCTGCCAGATCGAAGGCGGCGATGGCGAATTCGAAGCACTCCTTCACGCTGCCAGGGAGCAGCATGCAATGCTTGGTGTCGCCGTGCGAGAGATAGGCGATGGAAAGCAGATCCGCCTGCGCGGTGCGCGTGGGCAATCCGGTAGACGGGCCGACACGCTGAATGTCGAAGATGACTCCGGGGAGTTCGGCGAAGTAGCCGAGGCCTGCGAATTCGGCCATGAGCGAGATTCCTGGGCCCGAGGTTGCCGTCATGGAACGCGCGCCCGACCAGCCTGCGCCGAGCACCATGCCGACTGCGGCCAGTTCGTCTTCCGCCTGCACGACGGCGAAGGTCGCTTTGCCGTCTGGTTCGACGCGGTACTTCTTCAGGTAGTCGATGAGCTGTTCTACGACCGACGATGATGGTGTGATCGGATACCAGGTGACGACCGTGACGCCCGCGAACATTGCGCCAAGGGCGGCGGCGGCGTTGCCGTCGATGATGATCTTGCCATCGGTCGCGTGCATGCGTTCGAGCACGTATGGATCATGCTTGGTCAGCGATTCGGCGGCGTAGTTGTATCCGGCCTGCACGGCGGCCCAGTTGAGGTCGGCGGCTTTCTGCTTCTTCGCGAACTGGCGGCGCAGCGCGGCTTCGACTGCCGTCATGTCAAACGACAGAAGCTGAGCGATAACGCCGACGTAGATCATGTTCTTGACCAGCTTGCGCAA
This sequence comes from Terriglobales bacterium, assembly GCA_963823845.1. Lineage (GTDB taxonomy): Bacteria > Acidobacteriota > Terriglobia > Terriglobales > Acidobacteriaceae > Alloacidobacterium. The sequence continues at coordinate 425,114 of CAWGND010000013.1, read as the reverse complement.
GCGCGCTTCCGGGCAAACTGCGGCCGTCAGCTTGTCGAACGGAACGGGATAACAGGCAACGTCGTCGCGGTATTGCTTGAGATTCTGCGCGTCTTCGTAAATGGCTACCGCACCTGCCGGCAGCGAGAGAATATCTTCCTTCGCTGTCTCGGCGTTCATCGCAATCAGGATGTCGATTTCTTTCTTGCGGGCGACGTAGCCGTATTTGCTGGCGCGAATGGTGTACCAGGTGGGCAGTCCTGCGATGTTCGACGGAAAGAGGTTTTTGCCGCTAACCGGAATCCCCATGCCAAAGATGCTCTTGAGCAGAACGCTGTTTGCGGACTGCGAGCCTGATCCGTTAACTGTGGCTACCTGGATGCTGAAGTCATTGATTACGCGCTTGGAAGCGTCGTGTACAGATGCGCCGGCGGCTTGCTGGCCTAGCGCAACGTCTCCTGTCGCCATTGGGCGAGGTTCCCTTCGAGTGGAAGTGGGAAAGATGCGATCTTTCACTCTTCATTATAGACGGGTTAGGGGGTAAATCAGGCCCTTGGGCCCCTCAATGGGAGATTTCAACACCAAGTGGTAAATATCACCACGTAAATGGTGAAGACATGATCTTTAGTGCCGCACGTCCGCCATCACTCGCGTGACGTGCGCCTGCTCTTCGCTGTTGAGTGGAAGCAGCGGCAGGCGCGGACGTCCACCATAGTAGCCAGTGAGTTCGCAGGCGAACTTTATGCCGGGAATACCGTACTGTCCGCCTACTACGCGTGACGCTTCCGCGATACGCTGCTGCTTTTCCGCGGCGAGTTTGGGATCATTATCTTTCCATGCGGTGAAAATTTCCTGGCAGGCTTGGGGGGCGCAGGCGGCAAATCCAAGAACCGCGCCGCTTACTCCAAAGTCGAGCGCTTGTGTGAGTGTGTCTGCCGAGCCGGTCAGTACCTGGAAACCAACTTCTTTAATGCGAGTGACCACTTTCGACTTCGGCAGAGGAACCGCGATCGCGGTGGCCTTTGCGCCGAGGATGTCGGCGGGGACGAAAGTTGAGGCTTCGAGCGGCTGCGCGAGTAACATGCGATTTGTGAAGGCGGTGAAGACATTGGTCACGGCCGTTGTGCGCTTCGGCGCAGAACGTGTGGCTTCGACGATCTTTGCGAGACGGTCGAGGTTGCCGCTCGAATCCTTGAGCCCGATGATGTTGGGATGCTGAGCGAGTTCGGCAACGAGTTCCGTTGCCAGATCGTAATGCGTGAACTTGGGGATGGTGTAGAGCACGACTGGCAGCGGCGAGTGATCGGCCACTGTGCGGAAGTAGGTGAGCATTTCGAGCGGGCGCATCTGAGGGCCGTAGTAGTTCGGCGTGCGCACCAGCGCTGCGTCGTAATTCTGGGCTGCTGCGAACTCGGCAAGCTTGATTGTTTCCAGAGCGCTCTCGCGGCCTACTCCGGCGAGCAGGACTTTTTCCGCAGATGCGGATTCGCGCGCCGTGCGCAGGACTTCGCGCGTCTCCTCGTCGCCGAGCATGACGCCTTCGCCGGTTGAACCGAGCACGACGACTCCGGCGATGGGTGTGCGTGAATAGCGGTCGATGTTATGTTCGAGCTTGCGGAGGTAGAGGCGACCGTCAGGATAGAACGGCGTGGTGGCGGCGGCGAAGATGCCTTCTAGCAGCATGGGTTTATTCTAAAACGATTAGCTTCGTCAGAAAGCGCAGCGCTGAGGACGCTGAGGGTACGGGGAGGTTCGCGGAAAAGACTATGGAGTTTCGCCGGGAAATGGCTTGGCCTGTGCGTTGAGGATCTGCAGCACCTGCGCTTTCACTCCGTCATAGACGGGTTTGCCTGAGAACATGCGGTAGTCGACGTGCGTGTCGTCGCCTTCGCCGACCATCTGAAACTGCCTCTCGCCGCCCGCAGCTTGTTGTGCGTGCGCCTGCTCCCAGGATTTTTCGTCGAAGTCGTTGCTCTCGGCGTTGATTGTCCAGACACGGTTGCCCTCTTGGTTGCGGATCAAGAATCGATAGTAGATGTGAAACTTGCCGAGCGGCTGGAAGAACTCGATGGCTTCGACACGGTACTGCTTTATAGGAAACATGTCGACGAGAAAGCCATTGGACTGCATTGCGTCTTGCGCTTTGGGATCGGCGTGGAGCTTGTGCAGTAAATCGCGCTCGGCATTGCGTTGGATGGGACGGTCGGCGACAGAATAGGCAACGACAAGCGTGGTATGGACCTTCCAGTTGTTGGGGTCGAGGTCGCGGGCCTTTTCTGCATACTGCACGGCAAGGTCGCCCTGATAAAGCTGAAGAGCCGCGCCTGCCGCATACAGGTTTGTCGCGACATCGTTGGGATTGTCCTGCAGGAGTTGCTGAAACGTAGCAAGGGCTTGCTGCGGCTGATGGTTCTTCAATTGATCCAGGCCTTGCTCGACGGTGACCTGTGGCGCTCCTACAGTCTGCGCGTGCGCTGCGAAATTGTCGAGACAGATGGCTGCTGCCAGCGCGATGCCGTACCACTTCATGCGAATGCGACAACTCCCGAAGCCAACCTTAGCACACGGGAAAAAGAAAAGCGCGACTTATTGCCCGGCTCTCTTGCTTACTTCACGGCTTCCTGCTGCGCGTGCAGATACTGCAGAGCGTTGACCTTGGTGGTGTGCTTCTGCAATGCCTGAATGCCTTCCGCAGCAGCGCGAGCAGCTGCGATGGTCGTGATCGTCGGGATGCGCTGCAATACGGCCGCGCGGCGGATGGCTTTTTCGTCGAAGAAAGGATCCTGGCCGTGCGGCGTATTGAGGATGAGTTGAATGCGCTCGCCCTTGATGAGGTCGACGACATTCGGACGGCCTTCCTTGACCTTGAAGACGCGCTCGACCACCATGCCTGCTTTTTCGAGCACGGTAGCGGTGCCTTCGGTTGCGACGAGATGGAAACCCAGCTCGACATATTGGCGAGCAAGTTCGACAACCTGCTGCTTGTCGCGATCGTTGACGCTGAGGAAGACCGTTCCCTTGAGCGGCAGGTAGAGGCCTGCGGAAAGCTGCGCCTTGGCGAAGGCTTCGCCGAAGTTGTCGGCTACTCCCATGACTTCGCCGGTCGATTTCATCTCGGGGCTAAGCACTGTGTCGACGCCGGGGAACTTGTTCCACGGGAAGACAGGCGACTTCACGAAGTAGTGCGTGCCGGTTTCGAGGTCGTTGCCGCTCTTAACCTGCTCCGGCAGCAGTTCGCGCAGCTTGCGTCCTGTCATCAGGCGCGAGGCGATCTTTGCCAGCGGGATACCTGTGGCTTTTGAAACGTAGGGCACAGTGCGCGAAGCGCGCGGATTGACTTCGATGACATAGACCTTGTCTGGTTCGCCTGCCTTGCGTTGAATTGCAAATTGCAGGTTGACGAGGCCGACGACGTTCAGTACCAACGCGAGTTTGCGTGTATAGGTGCGGATGGTGTCGAGCACGCCAGCCGACAGATCGACTGCCGGCAGTACGCAGGAGGAATCGCCGGAGTGAATGCCGGCTTCTTCGATGTGCTGCATGATGCCGGCAATGACAACGTCTTCTCGATCGCAGAGGGCGTCAACATCGACTTCGACTGCGTCTTCGAGGAAGTGGTCGATGAGCACCGGGCGTTCTTGCGAGTATTCGACGGCCTCCCGCATATAGTGTGAAACGGCGTCGCTGTCGTAGGCGATGACCATGGCGCGTCCACCGAGCACGTAGGAGGGGCGCACGAGCACGGGATAGCCGATGCGCTCCGCGCCTGCGAGCGCTTCTTCAACGCTGGTGGACATCGCTCCGGGTGGCTGCGGGATATCGAGGTCTTCGAGCAGTTTGCCGAAGCTCTTGCGGTCTTCTGCGAGGTCGATCGATTCCGGCGACGTTCCGAGGATCGGAACGCCCGCGGCCTTCAGGCGCAACGCGAGGTTGAGCGGCGTCTGGCCGCCGAACTGCACGATCATACCGACTTCCGCGCCGCCCGAGGATTCGTGCTCGTAGATGGCCAGCACGTCTTCGAGCGTGAGCGGCTCGAAGTAGAGGCGGTCACTGGTGTCGTAGTCGGTCGAGACGGTCTCAGGGTTGCAGTTCACCATGATCGTCTCGTAGTCGTCTTCCTTGAGCGCGAAGGCGGCATGGCAGCAGCAGTAGTCGAATTCGATTCCCTGCCCGATGCGGTTGGGGCCGCTGCCGAGGATGATGACTTTGCGCTTGGCTGTTGGCGCAGCTTCATCCTCCTCGTCGTAGGTAGAGTAGAGATACGGGGTCATGCTCTCGAACTCGGCGGCGCAGGTGTCGACGAGCTTGAAGACCGGCTTTACGCCGTGGCGCTGACGAAGATGGCGCACCTGCGCGATGCCTTCGTGATCCTGCATACCCCATACGGCAGCGATACGCTCGTCCGAGATGCCGACGCGTTTTGCTTTTCGTAACAGCTCCGGTGACACATTCGACGGGTTGAACTCGGCCACCTTCGCGATGATGTCCGTCACTTCCTTGATGTGGTAAAGGAACCAGGGGTCCATCGAGGTCATGCGCGCCACTTCGCGCACGCTGAGGCCGCGGCGGAAGGCGAAACGGATGTAGTCGAGACGGCCGGGCTTGGGCGTGACCAGCATCTGGGTCAGGCGGCGCGGGTCGAGGACCTCGGTTCCGGTCTTCTTGCCGGTTTCGAGAGAGCGGAGCGCCTTCATGAGGGATTCCTTGAAGGTGCGGCCTATCGCCATGACTTCGCCGACGGACTTCATCTGCGGGCCGAGATTTTCGTCGGCTCCGGGGAATTTTTCGAACTGCCACTTCGGGATTTTGGTGACGACGTAGTCGATGGTCGGCTCGAAGCATGCCGGAGTCATTTTTGTGATGTCGTTTGGAATTTCATCGAGCGTGTAGCCGACGGCAAGCTTGGCAGCAATCTTTGCGATGGGAAAACCCGTGGCCTTCGATGCAAGGGCCGAAGAACGCGAGACGCGCGGATTCATCTCGATGACCGTCATGCGGCCCGTCGTGGGATGCACGGCGAACTGAACGTTTGAACCACCGGTTTCGACGCCGATCTCGCGGATGACGGCGATCGCTGCAGTCCGCATCCTCTGGTATTCGCGATCAGTGAGGGTCTGCGCGGGGGCAACGGTGATGGAGTCGCCGGTGTGGACGCCCATCGGGTCCATGTTCTCGATAGAGCAGATGATGATGACGTTGTCGGCGAGGTCGCGCATCACCTCAAGCTCGTATTCCTTCCAGCCGAGGACTGATTCTTCGATGAGGCACTCGTGGACGGGCGAGAGGTCGAGGCCGCGCGCGAGGATCTCCATCAGCTCTTCGCGGTTGTAGGCGATGCCGCCGCCTGAGCCGCCGAGCGTGAATGAAGGACGGATGATGACGGGAAAGCCGATCTTGGTGGCGAACTCCGAGGCCGTCGCGAATGTTGTTCACCAGCGCGGACTTCGGCAGGTCGAGGCCGATGCGCGTCATCGCGTCCTTGAAGAGGAGACGGTCTTCGGCTTTCTTGATGGCTTCGAGCTTCGCGCCGATCAGCTCGACATCGTACTTGTCGAGAATGCCGGCGTCGGCGAGATCGACGGCGAGGTTGAGGGCCGTCTGACCGCCTACGGTTGGCAGCAGAGCGAACTTGCCGGTGCGGCCTTCGTCGCTTGAGCATCTGCGATTCGATGCGGATGATCTCTTCGACGTACTCGCGCGTCAGCGGCTCGATGTAGGTGCGGTCGGCGAGCTCGGGATCGGTCATGATGGTGGCCGGGTTCGAGTTCACCAGCACCACTTCATAGCCTTCCTGCCTGAGCGCCTTGCACGCCTGCGTGCCGGAGTAATCGAACTCGGCGGACTGGCCGATGACGATCGGCCCGGAGCCGATCACGAGAATCTTGGTGATGTCATTCCTGCGTGGCATCTTGTTTACTGCCCTCTGAATCTGAAATCTTGTCTGCGATGGCGGACGATTCCGCCTGAATTCTTGTTCCATAAAAATGGCGGGACTTAAAGCCCGCCATCTTCACTTCTTAAATTCCAGCATCATCTTCCGGAAGTCGCGGAAGAGATAGTGCGAGTCGTGCGGACCGGGGCTGGCTTCAGGGTGATACTGCACGCTGAAGAGCGGCAGCGATTTGTGGCGGAGTCCCTGAGCGTGTCTGTCGTTCAGGTTGATGTGCGTCAGATCGGACTTCGTTTGCGTTCATCGAGTCGGGCTCGACGGCGAAGTTGTGGTTCTGGCCGTGATCTCTACCTTGCCCGTATGCATCTGCTTTACAGGATGGTTGCCGCCGTGATGGCCGAACTTGAGCTTGTAGGTTTTGCCGCCAAGCGCGAGGCCGATGAGTTGGTGTCCGAGACAAATCCCGAAAATGGGCTTTCGGCCCGCCAGCTTGCGGATGTTCTCCTGCGCGTAGGTGACCGGCTCAGGATCGCCGGGGCCGTTCGATAGGAAGATGCCATCCGGATTCAGGCCGAGTACGTCTTCCGCTGAAGTTTGCGCAGGAACGACCGTCACGCGGCAGCCCTCGTCGGAAAGCATGCGAAGGATGCTCTTCTTGATGCCGTAGTCGTAGGCAACGACATGCAGATCGGGCCGCGGCTTTGCGACCGCGCCCTCATCGGGTTCTAACGGATCGGGGCCGTCTTGCTCCCACTCGTAGCGGGCCTTGGTGCTGACGACGCTGGCGAGGTCCGTTCCGTCCATCTTGCGGATGGAGCGCGCTTTCTGCACCAAAACGTCGGGATCGGTTTCGATCGATGAAATGACGCCACGCATCACGCCGTTATTGCGCAGATGGCGCACCAGGGCGCGGGTGTCGATTTCAGAAATAACCGGAACGTTGAAGCGCTCCAGATATTCGTCGGCTACCTGCTGCGAGCGCCAGTTGGAGCTGATGGGCGAGAACTCGCGCACGACCAGACCTTCGATATAAGGCTTGTTGGCTTCGTTGTCTGCGGAATTAGTTCCGTAATTGCCGATCTGCGGATTGGTGAGAACGACGATCTGTCCGGCGTAGGAGGGATCGGTGAAAATTTCCTGATAGCCGGTTAAAGATGTATTAAAAACAACTTCGCCATAGCACTCGCCTTTGGCACCGTAGCCTTCGCCGCGGAAGATGCGCCCGTCTTCGAGCGCAATAATTGCCAGCATCGCTTCTCCATGCAGTGGATTCAATAGATTTTATCAGGTTTCAGGACCTCAGCCTCGCTGCGTCTGCGATATTCTTAGGTGAATTTTCAACCGCGAGGATCGCATGATCATTCGCCCGAGAAACATCCTCTCATGTGCCATTCTGGAATGTTCCACGTTGGCATTCAGCCAGCCACAAGATGCGCAGCAGCAATCGAAATTCGTCGCCATGGTAAAGACCATGCACGTGTTGGGGACGTGGCAAGGCACGACTCCGTGCGCCGATTGCAGCGGCATTGTCACTACGCTCACGTTGTATCAGAAGGAACCAAATAACTTCATCGACGCCGTCTACCGTCTGCAATTGAAGTACATTGATCGCGGCAGCTTTACGAATTACGGTTCATGGACTGTACTTCGCGGCAGGCCCGGCGACCCCAATGCGACGGTATATCAGCTCGATCCGGACAAACCGGGAAAGCAATACTACTTGCGTGTTGACGACAACACATTGCAGCAGCTTGACGGTGACATGAAACCGATCGACTCAAAGCTGAACTTCACGCTCAAGCGCATGGGCACATCTCCGAACAAAGACACTGGCATGCCGAATCCGGCCTCAGTGAACCGTACGAAACACGGCGGCACGCTCAAGATTGAGCCAGGAAAAGACGGCGGCCAAATCGGCATGTGCACGTTTCCAAACGGGAGGCAGTGCGAAGAATGGGCATTCATGCGGAACGAGTGCAGTCCCGATACGAGGTAGATAGCCGCATGTTCGCCGGAATACTCGTGGCTACCGGATGACGCCCATGTTGTCCGCGGGCCAGTAGATGAACGCTGCTTTACCGTAAATCAGCTTGCGTGTGACTGGGCCGAAGTCGCGGCTGTCGCTTGAGATCGACCGGTGATCGCCCATCACAAAAAACTCCTCCGGCGGAACGACCATGTCAGCCATGGAGCGCACGTCGCGGAAACGTTTGGGGACGTACGACTCGTCAATCCGCTGGCCGTTGACGTAAACGCGGCCGTCATCGATCCGGATGTTGTCGCCCGGCAACCCGATGACCCGCTTGATATAGCTCTTTTGCGGGTCGCGCGGATAGTAGAAGACGACCACGTCGCCGCGCGAGATCTTCTCAAAGTTATAGGCGAATTTGTTGACAAAGAGCCGGTCCTGGTCGCGCAGCTCGGGTTGCATGCTGGTGCCTTCGACCTTCACCGGCTGGTAAAGAAAAGTGATGATGAAGAAGGACGCCATCACCGAAATAATGAAGTCGCGGACCCACAACTGCAGGTGGAAGCGGGGGCCGCTTTTGGTTTTTTCTATATGCTTTCTTCGTTCATCAACTCTTTCGCTCTATTGGGGGATTGCGGCTTATGAGCAGCCAAGGCTGCCCAGCGGGCAGAAAATATTCGACTTGGGCTTGGCCATCGGTTGCTGCGCCGACGGGACGATCGCGGCCTGTCCAGCCACGTCGGGCCCGGCCAGGTTGGCCTGTGAGATCGTCATTGGGCGCTGCAGGACCATCTCCACTCCCTCACCCGTTTTCAGTACCACCTCGTCGCCGCGGGTGAAGAGGGTGTAGATTAATCCGGCGGCGCCGCCAGCCAGCGCGCCATATCCCGCTCCCGCGACGGGATGGCCAGCAACTGCGCCACCAATGGTGCCAATGCTTGCCCCGGTGATCGTGCCTTGCGCTATGGTTCCCGCATCTTTGCCTTTATTGGAGGCTTGCTGAATTGTGCCTTCGTCGTCTTTCACATTGGGACCGTCGGAGCCGGGAAGGCTGTTCACGACGCCCGGAATCCCGACGACCGATCCGTTGGGGAAGATCATCGATGTAAAGTGCATGCGCACGGCGGCGCGTTCCTTGACGCGGCCGGGGCGAATCACCTGATCGATCACGCCCTGCACGTAAACACCTGCGGGAATTGCTACATGCTCGTTCACAACCACCGGGAAGCTTGATGAGAGATAGACTCCATCTCCCGGCTTCGCGGTTTTTGTATTTACCGCCGATCTAAGTTCCAGCAGAACCTTCGTTCCCTGGGGAATCTCCGTCGATTTCGTTTGTGCGGGCGATGTCGCCGGACTTACCTTCTCTGTGGTCACGGGTGCGGGCGATTGCTGCGCAGCGGGTTGCTGGGCCATTGCGCCAACCGCGAAGAGGGTCGTAACAAATACTGCCATGGGCAAATTTTTAGACATACGTATCTCGCCCTTCTGCCGTTTGAATCCCATGTCTGCCGAGGTACATTCCGGTCCTATGGGAGCCACACTTATCTCTATTGTAGACGGATTCCTGGACCTGTAAGTTAGCTATTGCCAGCGGTCGATGATGACCTTAGCCAGCTTTGCCAGCAGGACTTCGGCGTCGTTATCCGGTGTCCAGCTTTTGTCCTGATTGCCATAGGTAAATTCCGAGATAACAACCGGGCCATTCCTGGCGAAGACCACCCCCACGTCATTGCGAACTTCATCCAGAGCTCCTGTTTTATTGGCGATTTTCGACTCGCCCTCGGTCGTGTCGATCGTTTCAAGATAACGAGGAATGCTGTTGCGGTAGAACTGGTTCTTCAGCATGTGGATAGCAGCCGCGCAGAGTTGTTCGTCCTGCGCTGTCGGTTTAGCCGTGTTGCCCGGCGCGTTCAGATTGCAGGTTGCCAGTCGCTCCATTACGTTGGCCATCTCGCGGGCGGTGGTTTTGCCAAGACCAAACTGCTTCTGATCGGCGGGCATGGGGCCTACGCCCGGCATCGATACTTTCTTGTAGAGCCATGTGTCTTTCAGGCCCAGCCACTGAATCCGATCATCGATATTCTTGAGGCCAAGGCGATCAATGGCGAGGTTTGTCGCCGTATTGTCGCTGACGATGACCATCATCGTGAGCACGTCCTTTAAGGTCAGCGCCTGCGGCACATCGAAAAACATCAGCACGCCGGACCCTTCTACCTGGTTGGATTTGGTTAGCGTCAGTTTGTCGTCGAAGTGAGCTTTGCCTTCCTGAATCTGCTTGAGCGCCTCGAAGAGGACGGCCAGCTTGATCACCGAAGCCGTGGGTACAGGCGTGTCTGCGTTGATGGCCACAATCTTTCCGCTATTAAGATCATGTGCATAGAGCGTCACATGGCCATGATGGGCCTCGGTCAGCGCCTGCAACTGCGTCTCAAGCGCGGTATCTTCCTGCGCGTGCAGGGCCCCTGAAGCAGTTATTAGAAAGAAGGTCGCCAGCAAAATTCGCATTCTCATCATTCGTTACTCTCAAGTTCGCTTACTATAACTGCACTCAGCTTGCATTGCCATGAGTTTGCCAATCGCAATTACGGACCAGCGGACACGCTTTACCGCAGCGCGCGCGGTTTTAGAGCAGGCGGTGAACGACGGCGCCTTTCCTGGCGCAGCCTACGGCGTTTTGTTCGATGGTCATGTTGTCGCCCTCGACGCAGTGGGCCGATTCAAGTTCGAAGGTGATTCCCCCGAGGTTGTACCGGAGACAATTTTCGATCTCGCCAGCGTGACTAAAGTTTTGGCTACAACTTCAGCTGCCATGCTGCTGTTTGGTCGCGGCATCCTCGATCTCGAAACCCCGGTCGGCGAAATCCTTCCGGGCTTTGTCATTGGATGCGCACCCGGAAGCGGCAAAGAACGTGTGACGATGCGCATGCTGCTGGCGCACTCTTCCGGATTGCCTGCGTATGCTCGCCTCTTCGAACAGCACGCTTCTGCAAACGCCTTATTGCGAGCCTGCCTGCAGATGCCGCTCGAAGCTGCACCGGGAACGCGGGCCGATTACTCCGATATCGGATTTATTCTGCTGGGCAAAGCACTCGAGGTGCTGGCGGGTGATCATCTGGCAAGATTTTGCCAGCGCGAGATATTCGCGCCGCTCAAAATGCCCCGTGCACGTTTCCGCCCACCGACGTCGATTCGCTCGCAGATTCCTCCGACCGAGAATGACACGACCTTTCGCAAGCGCGTGATTCAGGGCGAAGTCCACGACGAGAACGCCTTCGTGCTGGGCGGTTGCGGCGGACATGCGGGACTCTTTGCCAGCACGCTCGATGTTCTGCATTTTGCGGCCTGTATACTGGCAGAAGGCCGTACAGCGAGGGGCGAACAACTGTTCTCGCCTGGCACTGTGCAACTTTTTGCAACACGGCAGAGCGAACCTCATGGCACGTCGCGCGCTCTTGGATGGGACACGCCGACCGCGCCTTCATCGTCTGGAAAACATTTCAGCGCGTCTTCGATTGGACATCTGGGCTATACGGGGACTTCGCTCTGGATCTATCCAGAGCGCAAGCTGGCCGTGGTTTTGCTGACGAATCGCACCTGGCCCGATCGTTCGAATAAGACAATCCAGGGCGTTCGCCCGGCCTTTCACGATGCGGTCTTCATTGGCCTGTGAAAGTGCTTTTCCATATCGAAACAAAAACGCGAAAGCAAAATTCGATCCAATAAAAATTGCATACGATTCTCTTTCATTAGCGCTACAATAGGAGATGGCGAATTGTTGAGATTAACCTGACCAATGGCAACCATCACACCTGCTCCACCGACCGAAGCGAACCGCACAAGCAACGGGCATTCTTCACATTCCTCACCAGCCACCAGCCTTCAGGATCTGATTACAGAAAGCCCCAACGATGCTTCGCAGGGCTTCGATACAAAGTCGGCGCTTGAGATCGCTCGCATCATCAATCATGAAGATGCCAAAGTTGCAGCCGCCGTTAAGAAGGCTCTGCCGGAAATTGCGCTCGTCATCGATGCCGTGGCCCGCAGCCTGCGCGAGGGCGGAAGACTCATCTATGTTGGAGCAGGTTCAAGCGGGCGCATTGCCGCGCTTGACTCGTGCGAGTGCCCCCCTTATTTCTCAAATGCGCCGCAGCAGATTCAATACATCATGGCGGGCGGGCCCAAGGCCCTGGCATCGCCGGTAGAGGTCAATGAAGACTCGGAAGAACTCGGGCAGCGTGATATTGCGCGCCGGCGTCCTACCCGTAAAGATGTTGTTCTCGGACTCTCCGCCAGTGGCCGTACGCCCTATGTTGTTTCCGCCGTCGCCTATGCGCGCGCACGCGGTGCGAAAACCGCCTGCATCACTTGCAACCCGAACGCGCCACTTGCTGACGCAGCGGATATCGCGATCGTCGCCGAAGTTGGACCTGAAGTTATCTCCGGTTCGACCCGCATGAAGGCCGCGACCGCACAGAAGATGATCACCAACATGATCACGACCGGTGCGATGACTCGCCTCGGTTATGTGTACGAGAACCTGATGGTCAACGTGCACATGCAGAACTCGAAGCTGGTCGAGCGGGGCATTGGCATTTTGATGCGCGCCTGCAAGATCGACCGCGAGACTGCTGTGCGCACGATCAAGTCAGCCGGACGCAGCGTGCCGGTCGCTCTCGTCATGCTGAAGGCGAACGTTGACAAGCCCGAGGCTGTGCGCCGGCTGGCTCAGTCCGACGGCAATGTCCGCCGCGCGATTGAAGACTCGGTGATGGATCTGTAGGTACGGCTTTCTTATTTACTGCTAGAAAAAGCGCCGTCTTGGCGCTTTTTTTCATTCCTTGCGTGTTTTGAGCCATTTCATTTGCCGCCAGCCAGGAAGAAACCTATCTCATTTTCTACGATCTTGCTGCAGGAAAAATCACCGAGGATGAATTGACGGTCTGGTTTGAAAAGAATTTTGCTCCTACCGCAGGATAGGCGTATCTAACGCGATACTGATATTCCGCGACTGACAGGCTACGCGTTTACACTATCCGTTACGGCAGATCATTTCAGGTAGATATTCATGGACAAGTTCGTTATTCGCGGGGGCAACCCGCTTATCGGCACAGTTCGCGTCAGCGGCGCGAAGAACTCGGCTCTTCCCTGCATGGCGGCAGCCATCCTCACCGAAGATGAGGTCATTCTCGAAAATATCCCGCAAGTCCACGACATTGAAACCGAACGCAAGCTGCTTGTCTCGATGGGCGCGGAGGTCGAGCTTGGCTATGGACGGGCGCAGCACCGCACCTCGATCAGCTGCCGCGTGCTCTCCGATCCTGTGGCGAAGTACGAGATCGTGAAGACCATGCGCGCGTCGTCGCTGGTCCTTGGGCCGCTGGTGGCTCGAACCGGACTGGCGCGCGTTGCCATGCCCGGCGGCTGCGCGATTGGGGGGCGCCCGATCGATCTGCACATCAAGGGTCTTGAAACCATGGGCGCCGCCATCAGCTACGAGCACGGATACATCGAGGCCCGCGCCGAGAGATTGAAGGGCGTGCACATCGTCTTTGACAAGATCACAGTGACCGGGACCGAAGACCTGCTGATGGCCGCCGTGCTGGCCGACGGCGATACCATCATGGAGAACTGCGCCCGCGAGCCTGAAGTGACTGACCTCGCCGCGCTGCTGATTGCGATGGGCGCGAAGATCGAAGGGGCCGGCACATCGAAGATCCATGTGCAGGGCGTTGAGAAGCTGCATGGGGCGCGTCACCGCATCAATCCGGATCGCATTGAGGCCGGGACTTTCCTTGTTGCTGGTGCGATTACCGGTGGCGACCTGTGCGTCGCCAACTGCAACCCGGCGCATCTTGGCGCGATTATCAGCAAACTGGAAGAGGCCGGAACTCGCGTTGAGATTCTCGGCAAAGACCAGATTCGAGTGCGCAGCGAAGGCAATCTGAAGGCTGCCGATATCTCGACGGAAGAGTATCCAGGGTTTCCCACCGACATGCAGGCGCAGTACATGGCGCTCGCCACGCAGGCTGAGGGCACGTCGGTCGTAGCCGAAAACATCTTCGAGAACCGCTTCATGCATGTGCAGGAACTGGTTCGTATGGGCGCAAACATCAAGGTCGATGGCCGCTCGGCCACGGTGCGTGGCAAATCGCCGCTCTCGTCGGCTGCCGTGATGTGCTCCGACCTGCGCGCCTCGGCCTCACTGGTCCTGGCTGCGCTTGTCGCCGACGGCGAATCGATTCTCGACCGCGTCTACCACATGGACCGCGGCTACGAGCGCTTTGAAGAAAAGCTGCGCGGCGTCGGCGCTCAGATTCGACGCATGGGCAATGTCTTTGGCGACCGCGATGACGCGGGTGCGTAGAAGCCTTTGAAAATCTCAGCAGCGGACTTTATGTAGCAATCATGGCCTCCTGTGCATCCCAAGTAACAGGAGGGCATGATGCCTGGCGACGACCGCATTCTTCGCGATCAGCTTCTTGAATTTTTGCGCGGTGGCAGCGCGCACATCGACTTCAAATCGGCTGTGGAGGATTTTCCGCCCGCGCTCTACGGGAAGGTGCCGGATGGCGTGGCGTATAGCGCCTGGCAGCTGTTAGAGCACTTGCGCATCGCGCTGCATGACATTCTGGATTTCTGCGTCAACCCGAAGTACACGGCGCTCGAATGGCCTAAAGATTACTGGCCGAAGGATGTGTCTCCACCCTCGGCCGAGGCGTGGCAGGTTTCGGTTCGAGCTATCCAGGCGGATGTTGCCGAGTTTGAGCGGCTGACGGGTGATCCCGGTTCAAATCTTTATGCCCGGATTCCCTGGGGGGATGGGCAGACGTTGCTGCGGGAGATTCTGCTGGTGGCCGATCATAACAGCTATCATCTTGGGCAGTTGGTAATGCTCAAAAAACAGCTGACGGCCTGACATGCCCCCCTCCCCATTTCCGGTAAATTCCTAATTTATATGGTAGTTGCGTGACTCGCTTGATTTTTGCCCCCACACTTTCGCAAAAAGCACGCGAAAGGATGGGGCACCCTTTTTCGTGCTCATGCAAGCAGGAAAGCAGGGCCCTTCGCTTTCACTCAGGATGACAAACTTAAGATATTTGGGGCTTACTTCTATTTTAGCGAAAATGGCCATAATTCCCGGTAGTTTTGATCGAGAACTTTCGCTTTAGAATGAATGCGTTGGAAAATATTTTGCGCGGGGACTCTTGACAGCTATTTCCAGCTGACTGCGAGTTGCCAGCGGAGATTGCGCGTGGAGGTCTTCCGCAGGACGCGCTCGTATTCTTCGAGTTCGCCAACGATCGGTGCCGTCTCCGAGCCGAGGGCTGAGGGGCTGTCTCTCAGGAAATCAAGTAGCGTGGTGATCGTGCCCAGGCCGTCGGCTGGTGAGAACCACTGGGGCGGCGGCAAGGTCTTGGCCCACTCCGGATCGCCGGCTCCTTCTTCGAGCAGCAACGCCATCGAGTTTTCATCCGCGGAGAAGAATTCGAGCAGCGGCTTGACGCCGAGGCGAAGGGCCAACTTTTCCAAAGCGTCTTCGTTGCGCGCGAGAGCGTGACCATTGACGAAGATATCGAACCCGGGGTCCTCTCCCTCAACGACGATGTACATGGAGGCACTCATAGTTAGCCCAGTCTATCCCACTTTAGACGGGAGATTCATCACTCGGTGAGCCCGGTTATCCCAACGGTTACTACGGTTCGTCACATTTTTCCTCGTCGTTGCACTCAGAGTTAGCGTCAGCCTGACGATCAGAGCGGGCCTTGCTCCGCAAGGCTTCGCACGAATTTCATTCGCGCGGGTCCTTCGACTCGCCGCGCTTCGCTCAGGATGACAATTTATAGAGGGTAGAAAGAGCAAAAGGGCTGTGCTTTCGCACAGCCCTTACTTATTTACCCTACTTCCTCACTGCGGTCCGCGGCTGCCACCGCCGGGCCCGCGTCCACCGCCGCCACCCGGGCCACGACCGCGTCCACGGCCGCGACGACGGCGTGGGCCGCCTGCGCCTCCGCCACCAGAGGGACGGCGGTCTCCGCCGCCACCACCTGCGTGGGCAGGTGCGCCGTCGGCGCGGTTGAAGTTTGGTTCCTCTCCGCCTTCATTATGGCCATCGGCGTCGTCGAAGTCGTCGCCGCCTTCAATGGTGATGGTGCTGGCATTGGAGGATGGCTGGCGCTCTTCCTGACGTGCCGGCCGTTCGTGACGTTCGTGGTTTTCCTGTGGTTCCGCTGAGGCAGCTACGTCATCGATCTGGCCGGGCTCGGCGATGCCGAGCTTCGCACGCTGCTCCTTCAAGAGAGCTTTGCGTGAGAGCTTGATGCGGTTGCCTTCGATGCCGAGAACCTTGACGAGCACCTGATCGCCTTCACGCAGTTCGTCTTTTACATCCTTCACGCGGTGCTCGGCAATCTCGCTGATGTGCAGCAGACCGTCGGTTCCGGGGAAGATTTCGACGAAAGCGCCGAATTCAGCGAGGCGAACGACTTTGCCGAGGTAGGTCTTACCTGCTTCGGGGACGGCAGTAAGATCGCTGATCATCGCCAGCGCCTTCTTCAGGCCTTCCTCGTCGCTTGAAGCCACATTGACGCGACCTGTGTCGTCCACATCGATCTTGACCTGCGTGGCCTCGATGATGCCGCGGATGGTTTTGCCACCCGGTCCGATGAGGTCGCGGATCTTGTCGGTTGGGATTTGCAGGGTGCGAATCTGCGGCGCGAACTTCGACTTCTCAGCGCGCGAGCTGCTGAGAGCGGCATCCATCGTGTCCAGCAGGAAGAGACGGCCACGACGGGCCTGCTCCATTGCCTCACGCATGATCTGGCCGGTGATACCGCCAATCTTGATGTCCATCTGCAGTGCGGTAATGCCTTCGCGCGTTCCGGCAACCTTGAAGTCCATGTCGCCGTAGTGGTCTTCAGCTCCGGCGATGTCGGTCAGGATGGCATAGTCATCGCCTTCCTTCACGAGACCCATGGCCACACCAGCCACGGCTGCCTTGAGCGGAATGCCCGCGTCCATGAGCGCAAGACTTGCGCCGCAGACAGAGGCCATGGAGGACGAGCCGTTCGACTCCAGAATGTCGGAGACAATGCGGATGGCGTAGGGCGATTCCTCTTCGGAGGGCAGAACAGCGCTGATGGCGCGCTCGGCCAGGGCTCCGTGGCCGATTTCGCGGCGGCCAACACCGGTCATGCGGCCCACTTCCCCCACCGAGAACGGCGGGAAGTTGTAGTGCAGCATGAAGCGCTTCTTCTGCTCGCCCTCGAAGGTTTCGAGGCGCTGCGAATCGTCGCCGGTTCCAAGGGTCGCGGTAACGAGCGCCTGCGTTTCACCACGGGTGAAGAGCGCGGAACCGTGGGTGCGCGGCAACACGCCAGTTTCAATGGTGATGGGGCGAATCTCATCAAAGGCGCGGCGGTCGGGGCGGATGCGGTCCTTCGTGACCTGCTCGCGGAAGATGCGCTCGCGCAGAGTCTCGTAGTATGTGGCCAGCTTTTTCTTGGCGGCGGACTGCTCGGCTTCCGGCAGCTCCTTCAGTTCGGCGGCCAGATCGTCCTTGATCTGCTTGACGAGAGCATAGCTCTCGGTCTTTGGGTGGGTCTTGGTATCGAGTGCATCCTTGAGACGATCGCTGACCTTGGCGCTCAGGGCGTCGTAGTATGCCTGATCGAATTCCGGTGCTGTGACGGGACGCTTCGGCTTGCCGGCTTTGGAAGCGAGTTCGTCTATGGCGGCAACGATCTTCTTGATCTCGGCGTGGCCGAACTCGATGGCGTCAACGACAACGTTTTCGGGCACTCCAGTCGCTCCGCTTTCGATCATCACGATGCCGTCTTTGGTGCCGACGACGGTGATGTTGATCGGACTTTCGCGGCGATCGGTGTACGACGGATTGATGACAAACGCGCCGTTGACCTGGCCAACGCGCACAGCTCCAACCGTTGCACCGAATGGAATATCGGAGAGCGCAAGGGCGGCGCTGGCGGCGTTGATGCCGATCACGTCAGGATCGTTTTCCTTGTCAGCGGAGAAAACCAGGGCGATGACCTGCGTCTCGTTGCGGAAGCCTTCAGGGAAGAGCGGGCGGATAGGGCGGTCGATCTGGCGGCTGGTGAGAACTTCACGCTCGCTGGGACGGCCTTCGCGCTTGATGAATCCGCCGGGGATGCGGCCGCCTGCATAGGCGTACTCGCGGTAATCGACGGTAAGGGGAAAGAAATCAATTCCTTCTTTTGGATCGGGCGAGGCTACTGCGGTTGCAAGCACCACGCTGTCACCTTGCGTGACCAGGGCTGCGCCGGAAGCCTGCTTGGCCATGCGGCCAGTTTCGAAAGTCAGCCGCTTGCCACCGGCAAGCTCGACTGCGACTTCGTGTTTCATATTGTCCTCGTTTCTTGATATGCAAAGGAGCTACGGCGGGAGTGCGCTCGAGCGGGAAGATACACGACAGGTATATGGGCTTCGCAGAGCGCGAAAGTGGCCCTTGACGTGGGTACACGCCAGCCGTTGACCCGGCTGACGCTTTCCATTCCTTTACGAAGTTCTCGTCGCGTGCGCGTAGGAGACAAAGGTCCTTGAGCTTGAGGCTACTTCCGGATGCCCAGCTTGCCGATGACGTCCCGGTAGCGGTCAGAATCGTTCGTCTTGAGGTAATCGAGCAGGCGGCGGCGCTTGCTAACCAGCATCAGAAGACCGCGGCGCGAAGCATGGTCCTTCGCGTGGGTCTTGAAGTGCTCGGTCAGCTCGCCGATACGCTCGCTCAGGATCGCAATCTGCACCTCAGGGCTACCGGTGTCGGAGTCATGGGTGCGAAAGCGGGAAATAATGTCGATTTTTTTTGCAGGTGCCAGCACGAGAGTGCGTTACTCCTATTGCTAATTTCTGTTCGTCACACTTCCTAAGTGTATGGAACAAGAGTAACATAGATTGCTTTTTGAGGCCAGTCGGGATGGTGCAAGGGTGCGGAGCTCTCGCGCCCTTTCTTATCATTGATTCTATCGTTCTATTTCGATGTTTCGAGGACGAGGACGGTGGCAATCGGGTCGAGCGCATTGGCCGGGAGTCGCACATCGAGACTGTCGCCGGATTGGTTCAGTTTGAGCGATTTGTGGGCTGAGTCTGCGAGCAGGTAGGCTCCGGTGACTTTTCTCGGCAGCTTGTCGAGGTGAAAGGTGCCGCTGCTGGGCCAGGAAAATATCTCAATGTAAATCTTGTCGGCCGCCGTCGTTGAGCGCCAGTTCCATGCGGGGATGAATTTCGGCTTACCGTCTTCGCCCTTCTCTGTGGCGCTAAAGCCGCCTGCTTCTGCTCCGAAGAGAGTCGGCTTGGTGCCGTAGATCGCTTCACCGTTCACGGACAGCCACTTGCCCATCTGGTGGAGACGCTCTACTTCGGGAGCTGGGACGACACCTTTCGAGTCGGGGCCGATGTTAAGGAGATAGTTACCACCCTTGCTGGCGATATCGATGAGATTGCGCAGGAGGGTTTCGGTGGACTTGAAGTTCGTGTCGTAGGACTTGTAGCCCCAGGTGTCGTTCATGGTCATGCAGGATTCCCAGTCGCGTCCGGGATAGCCCTGGGCAGGAATGTACTGCTCGGGGGTTTCGGTATCGCCTTTATAGGTTCCTCCGAGGCGGTTGTTCCAGATGAGGTTTGGATGCTCGTTCATCAATTTGACGATCTCGGAGGCGCGGGCGGGCGTCATGTTTGGCGTGGGTGTATCGAACCAGATGACGGCCGGAAAATCTCCATAATTCGTGAGGAGTTCTTTCAGCTGAGGAATGGCCTTGGTTTGGAGGTAGGTGTCGAAGCTGCCGTCCTGCGCCTTGTCCCAGTGAAACGTTGGCGGCTGGTGGTCGCCGGTCTTGTAGGCTTCGCCGCCAGGTGCGGTCCAGTCCTGATCCTGCGAGTAGTAGAAGCCGAGCTTGATTCCCTGCTTGCGGCACTCCTCAGCGAGTTCGCGGAGAGGGTCGCGCTTTAACGGCGTCGCGGCGACGATGTTGAAAGAATTCGCCTTCGAATCGAACATGGCAAAGCCGTCGTGATGCTTGGAGGTGATGACGATGTACTTCATGCCGGCGGACTTGGCGAGAGTCACGATGTCGTGCGCGCTGAAGCTGGTTGGGTTGAACTGCGGCGCGAGAGCTTCGTAATCGGCGACTGGAATGGAGGCATGGTTCATGATCCACTCGCCGATGCCGGGAATCTGCTTGCCATCCCAGGTACCCGCGGGGATGGAGTAGAGTCCCCAGTGGATAAACATGCCGAAGCGGGCTTCGCGCCACCACGCCATACGGGCATCGCGCTGGGCCGGAGTTTCGGTATCCTGAATGGCCGGGACCGGATGATCGGAGGGCCGCGCATCCGGCTTGGTGCTCTGCAGTTGCGCATAACTCAAAGAGCTGGCGGAGAAGAGCACGACGGTGGCGATGGCACGATGGACGGAATTCAAGGCATTCCCTCAGAGTGAAATGTCGGACTGTGGAATTGTATGTGAACCACCATTCTTAGGGGTGAAATTGACCTAGACGTTTTGGCTGACTTCCTACTGTCCTGCGTTACTTTGAATTGTGCCTGAGCTGCCCCCAAGATGGTCAAAATTCAGGATCGCATTGAACACCAATGGATAGCTGCCGATGGTTTCGCCACGGTAAAGTGGGTTATTGGCGAAGAGCAGGACTGATCCTTTGCCAAGGTGCGCAGTGACCACGGTGGCACGCTGCGCCAGCAGATCGCCGTGATCGAGCAGGCCTGACACTAACAGAGATTCCTTGTCGGCAAAGCGAAGCAAGACCTGCGGGCGCAGTTCCGCGGGAATGACGTTCGGGTTGTTGCGGGTCTCCTCTTCATTCAGAGGCATTGGCTCCCATGGCTTGGGCTTCGGCCTATCTTCGGCAGCCATGTAGGGGCGCCCCTGCGGGATATCGGGATCATCGGGACTGCCGCGTCCTGTCGTGCGCTCTTCGCTGCCTGCCAGGCGCGGCGCGCGCGTGCCGCCGACCGTGTTGCTTACGTTAAGGCCAAGGCCGTCTTCGCTGTAGACCGTCAGCGACTTGCTGTAACCATAGAGGACAGGCGATTTGGGATCGACTGCGACTGTCGCAAGCAGCGTTCCGACGACCTTGAGGTCGCCATGTGTAACGACTGAGACGCCGGGTGCGAGGCCGGTGTCGATCGCGAATTGGGCCGTGTCCTGAGAGGTGATGAGCAATCCTCCCTGCTCGACGAAGTGGCGGAGGTGGTCGATGCCACTGAAGCCAAGGCCGGGGCGCATGTCATCGGTCGAGTCGATGCGGCCGAGGTTCGGCGTTAGGTCCGTCCTCTTCCACGGCAGGGCGTTGCCCCACATCGGCAGGCCCTGAATGATCTGCGCGGTGCGCACATAGCCCACAGGAGCAAAGAGGATGACGTCGTATTTCGAGCGCAGATCATCTTCGCTGCTCACGGTCTGGGTGCTGATGTAGTCATACGGCACTCCCTGTTTATCGAGCGCCTGACGCCACCAGCCTTCGCCCTGCGTGCTGAGCCATGTGTGCATCATGGCAATACGCGGAGCGGTGACGGGGTGCGTGGCAACCGAAGGCACAGCGCTCACGGCGGTTGCGGTCAGCTTTGCCTTTTCAAGCGCCGTCTTCATCTCATCTGCCCCGGCGTTTTGAACGATCAGCGAGCCCGCTGGAAGCGCATGGCCGCCGGTTGTTGTTGCAGCATCTGTAACCGATACGGTTGCATCTTTGAGCAGATACCGTAGCGTGATGACGCCGGGGTCGGCGTGATTGGCAATCAGGTAGACCGAGCCTGACTCCGAAGCGCCGGCTGAGCCTGAGACTTCCTTGACCGGCTGCATCGCCGTTTTCAGAATCGCAGGCTCGGACACGCGCACGGCCTCGACGTTAAATAGGGCGGGTAGCGACCAGCCGGTGTCGTCATAGGGGGTCTTCTGCGGATCGTTCGGCGCCCAGTACTGACGGTCGAGCAAAGCATCGGCAATGCGCGAGTAGGGCTGGTCCATGCGGATGACGTAGCTGCCTACGGGGAAAGTCCGCTGTTCGGTTTTAGCTTGCTCCGATTTTGGCGTGGCTTCTTTGTCACTGGCCTCTTCTTTACTCGAGCGTTTTGGCTTTGCCGGGACAGATACCGTGGCTGCCTCGGTTGTCCTGCTGATTTCAACATGCTGTGCGCGCAGAGTATCGAGGAGCATGCGTTGACGGTCGTGCGATTCTTCCTCCGCAGGAAGCACATAGGCCGCGGGGCCGGAGTCGTTCGGCTTCAGGACCGATCGCTTGCTTTTGAGATAGAAGTTGTTGAGAAAGGTCTGGGCGTTCTGCGCGAAGTAGCTGAGCGAAACGAGCAGTGCGGTCTGCTCGTAGTTGTTGTTGTCGCGCTGCGACCACTTCACTTTCGGATATGGAGGGTTCTGGCGGTACCAGGTGCGCGAATATTCGTCAGGCGTCAGGATGCGCTCGACAGTGTCGGCTCCGCCGTTGCCAAAGGTTTCGTAGAGGCGGCTGATGCCATTGTGCATCGCGGCGAGGAACATGAGGTAGCCGGGACTCCACGTGTCGAAGTTGCCGTGCGTGAAGACGCCAGGCATGCCGAACTTCGTCATCTCCTGCACGTTGTTCCAGCCGATCATCTGCCATTCGTTTGTAAGGATTGGATCAAGCCATGCGTTGTAGGGCTCGTCGCCTACTGTGTTGTCGTAGAGAAATGGGACTGACTCGTGGAGGTCGTGCAGGACCTGCGCGTGCCATCCGATATAAGTGTCGAGCACGTTACGCGAGAGGTTGAGCGTTAGCGTCATCGCGTCACGGTTATTGTCGTGCGCGACGTAATGCCCCCAGTAGACGAGGCGCGGATAATTCTCATTTGGATGCGCCTTATGCCACTTGTAGACATCGACCATGCGGTCGCGGCCATCTACTTCCACCACGGGCGTGATGAGCGTGATCATGTGTGTGCGGATGAACTGGATGTACGGCGCGTCATCGACGGCGAGACGATAGGCGAGTTCCATCAGCGCTGTGGGCGCGCCTGTTTCCGGCGAGTGAATAGTGCCGGTGATGTAGTAAACAGGCACGGACTGCTTGACGAGGTCCTCGGCCGTCGCATCATTCATGTTTATCGTTCGCGGATCGGCAAGCTTTGCCAGGCGTGCATCGTTTTCCTTGTAGTTCTTGAGCAGTGACTCGTCGGCCACGGCGACCGCGATCATTTCGCGCCCCTCTTCGGAGTGGCCAATCGTGAAGACCTTCACGCGCGGGCTGGCTGATTCCAGCAGGCGGAAATAGCGGTAGACATCTTCGGCGTACGGAAGAATGTCGGGCGCGCCGGAGACGTCACCCAATACCTTTGCCGGTGTGGGCACGGTTGCGGATGCAGGCAGGTAGTCGGTGAGCGGAGAGTTCAGCTCCGGCAGTGTGGTGTATTTTGTGATGCGCTGCGTGTAGTCCTGATCAATGGCCTGTTTTGCGTCGCGTGCGTAGATCTGATCCATTTGCGCCGTTGCCTGCAGGCAGAAAACCGCCGCGCAGAGCATGGCTGCTCCGCGGGAAAAAGCAGAGAATGACATCGCTGGCTCCCAGTGTTGATTGCAATTTCAATTATGGATACAAAGCATAGCAGACGAGACGGAGGCAAAAAGAGACGCAAGGGCGTGGAGATTCCTGTGATAACGAAGAGTTAGCTGGTGCTGGCTTTCTCTTCAACAACCACGGGAACTTTTGGCTGTAGAATTCCGAGTTGCTCGTAGACTGGGCGCATCTCTTTGCGAATCGCTTTCAGGCGGGTCAAGAACCAGACCGCTCCGATAATGCAGGCAACGCCGCTGACCATTACTGTGCGCTGCGAGCCGATCGTGTGGCCGAGTGCTCCGGCCAGCAGACTTCCAAATGGAGCCATGCCGACAAACGCGACCGTATAGTAACTCATGACGCGTCCGCGTTTGTCCTCAGGTACCAGCGTCTGGATGATGGTGTTGCTGGCCGTCATACCCTGCATCATGCCGAAGCCTGTCACCAGCATCAGCAGGAGTGATAGCCACTGATTGTGTGAAAGCCCGAAGCTGACCAGCCCAATTCCAAAGACCGCGGCCGCTATCGGAAGCATCTTCAGAAGCCCGCGTACCGACTTGCGCAGCACCAGCGAGAGCGCTGAGATGAGCGCGCCAACTCCCAGAGCGCCCATCAGAAAGCCCAGCGTGTGTGGCCCGCCGTGGAGCACCTGCACTGCGAAGACCGGCATGAGCACGACAAAGGGCATACCCATGAGGCTGATGAGAGCGAAGAGCAATAAGATGGTCCGGATGGGCACGGAACCTGAAACATATGTCCAGCCCTCCTTCAGTTGATCGACCATTGAAGCGGCCGCGCGCTTTACTGTGCTCACCTGTACGTGCATCAGCAGCAACGACACGATGACGGCGATGTAGCTGACGCCGTCGATGAGAAAGCACCAGCCTTCGTTCGTGGCTGCAATGACGAGGCCGGCAAGCGATGGGCCGACAAGACGCGCGAGGTTGACCATCGACGAATTGATGGCTATGGCGTTCGAGAGATCGCCGCGGTCTTCGACCATCTGCACCATGAAGGCCTGCCGGCCCGGCATGTCGAATGCATTGATGATGCCCTGGAATACGCTCAGCGCGAGCACTTCATGAATGTTGATGACGTGCGTCAGTGTCAGCACGGCCAGGGCCAGCGATTGCATCATGGCCAGCGCCTGCGTCCATACGAGCACTCTACGGCGGTCCATGCGATCGACCAGTACGCCCGCGAACGGGGCGAGTAGAAACGTGGGTATCTGGCCGGCGAAGCTGACCGTGCCCAGCAACAGCGACGACTTCGTAAGCCTATAAACCAGCCACGCGGTCGCAATGCGCGTCATCCACGAACCGATGAGCGAGATACTCTGTCCACCAAAGAACAAGCGGAAGTTGCGGTGGCGCATAGCGCGCCACGCATGCGAGTAATCCCGTGAGGGCTCGGGTTTTTCCAGCTCTATTTTTTCTTCTGGGTTGATTGCCATTCGCAATGAGACGTTTATCTGATCCTATCTCTTTC
Organism: Terriglobales bacterium; assembly: GCA_963823845.1. Taxonomy (GTDB): domain Bacteria; phylum Acidobacteriota; class Terriglobia; order Terriglobales; family Acidobacteriaceae; genus Alloacidobacterium. The sequence goes on along the minus strand of CAWGND010000013.1, from coordinate 400,213 downwards.
GATGCGATGGGGCTTGGAAACGGTCCGCGATGATGCCCCGCTATTTCCCGATTGGGCGCAGGCGTACAAAAACGGCAATGCCCATTGGATCACTTCCATATATGGGTTGCAGGCGCGAACCGGGCGTGTACACAGTTGTCTGCGCTCCTATCGCGGTTTCCCAGTGAGGGAGCAACCTGAAGTCGCGATCGTAGCCGAAGGTGTAGGCCTGCACCCGGCCTGCTGGCTCCTCCTGAAAGCCGGGCGGCAGTGGGTTCTCGCCAAGCAGCAGTTCATTCGTTCGGTCCACATCTTCCACGCGCGTCCACGCGTAGTTCTTCTCGGCGAAGCGCAGTGTCGATTCGAGTAGATAGCTGTTCTGGATTACGTTGTCGGTGAGCGAGCGCGTTCTTCCCCATACGATGGTGTTCGCCCAGTTCCCATGCTGCGTGGGACGGTTGTACATCACTGATGCCGTCATGCGCTCCTGGTCTTCATCGGGAAAGAGCGCTTCGGGACTGTGGAGTCGGCCGTAGGAATATTGCCCGCTCCAGTTCTTGCCCGGTTGCAGAGTAAACCGCGTTGACCACGAATCAATGGCGCCCTGTTGCACCTGCCAGCGGTGCTCGTTCGGTTCGCGTCCGTGGAAGCCGCTGGCTTCGACGCGAGCGATGCCGTGCGTAAAGCCCACGGTGATGACGTCGTCGGCGATGTGGGTTGAGTCTTCCTGATGGTGTCCAAGTGTACCTACGGGGTTTTCGGACGCTGAGGCGCGATGCGGATAGGCCGTCGGCCCGATGGCCGGATCACCTACAGGGGCCGCGTAAAACGAGAGCAGGGTCTTCTCGCCCAGCTTCCAGTCGTAGAGCGCGGCCAGTTCCATTACGAAATCGTGCGGGTGTTGACCGTCGACAATCGGGTTGCCATACGCGGTTTCTCCCTGCTGGAAGAGCAGCGGGTATCGCCGGCCGGTCACGGTCGCCGGCTCAAGGCTCAGCATGGTGCGCAGCGTAAGGTAGCCGGGGCCAAGCCGGCGCTGCACCATGGGCATGAACCAGTTGGTCGAGAAGAATTTGTCGCCGCCGCGCGGGCTGGTTTGCTGTTCGTCGACGATAAACGCGTTGGCGTGGAACATCAGCATCCAGTCGCCTTGCATTTTCATCCACATCGGCGTGGGCGTGGAATTCGGCTCGGCGCTCGTGCCGGAGCTGGCGTGGTGCAGGATCTGCTGCACGAACGTTTTGTTGTCGCGACTCATCATGTCCATCATGCCGGGCGCATCCGGCATCGGCATTGACATCTGGGGCATTGGCTGCTGAGCGGCAGCCGCAACGCTGCTCAGCAGCAAAGCTCCACAAAAAATACTCTTCACGAAAAAACTCCTCACGATAAGCGGACGAAGATACACAACGGCTTGAGTGCCGCTGTCTTTCAGTCAGAGAGGAGTAGCGGGATCAGATGCGTAGAGGCGCGAGGAAGGACGACCGGTTGAGGCCGGTCACAGAGAGGGTGTCGGGGCCGCGTGCGATGGAGTTGTAGTCTGGAAGCGCAGCCAGCGGAGTGCTGATATTTTCCGTTGCATGAGGCTGAATCGCCTGGGTCGCAATGGTCAGAACTGCGGCGTTCTCCTGCGGATGGCCGCACTGGTGCGCGCCCGTCAGAGAGGCCAGTTGTTCATTCTTGCAGTGGTTCGTGGAGTGGACTGCTGCATGAGTCGTGAACGGCTGCGATTGCCCCATCTGCTGCCCACAGCATACTGCTGTCTGCCCAGTGGGCATGCATGTCATCTCGCACGCAGACGAAGACACCATCCCCGCAATAAGCAGCACGGCCATGATTGCGACGAAGTAACGCTTGTGCATAGTGAGATTCTATCCTTTAGTGGACAGCGATTTCGCCGCCCCCTCCGGGTTTGTTTTTACGTAGCAGAAAGGTCAACGGAATCATGATGAGGGACGTGGCGCACAGGATAAAGTACATATCCTGATATGCAAGGGTGTGCGATTGCTGCTGCAACTGGTTGTAGATTTGCCCCTGCGCCAGGTAATTCGCATTCGCCGAGCCTGCGCTTCGGGTGAAAACATTGCTGAGCGCATTGACCTGGTTCTGCAGGTTCGCACTGCTTGGAGTCATGTGCTTGAGCAACTGATCCTGGTGGAACTGGCCTAGTTCGGTTACGCCCGCATTGGTAAGCGAAATGAGAATGCTGCCGCCAATGTTGCGGACAAAATTGATGAGACCGGAAATCTGATTGTTCTTCTCCACCGGCATGCCAAAGTAGGCCGCCGTCGTGACTGCGACGAATACGAATGGAATGAAACATACCTGAGCCACTCTGAGTAGGGAGGCCGTTCCGAAACTCAGTCCGAGATTCAGGCGTACGGCCGTGTAGTAGTAGGCAAAGGCGAAGCCGCAGAATCCGAAGGCGATGATGTTGCGCGCCGGAATTCGACCTAGTGCCTGCCCTGCCAGCGGCATCATTAAGATAAGGACCAGGCCGCCTGCCGAAAGCGAAAGTCCAGCGACAGTGGCCGTGTAGCCCAGTTGTGCCTGCAAAAACTGCGGCTGCAGCACAGTTGTCGCGTTGAGCAGGCCGCCGGTGAAGAGCATGAGGAAACAGCAGATAGCGAAATTGCGGTTCTTGAACAGACGCAACTCCATGACGGGGTTCTTCGCGAACCACTCCCATCCGAGCAAAGCGACAAAAGAAATAGCAAAAGCGATGCCGAAGAAGCGGATGAAATCTGACTGGAACCAGTCTTTTTCTTCCCCCTTGTCGAGCATGATTTGGAGCGCGGCCATCGAGATTACGAGCAGGGCAATCCCCATTCCATCTACCTGGAGCAGCCGTTTACGGTCGGCCTTGATCCATGGCGGATCGTCGACCAGGCGGTCGACGAGCACCAGCGTGAGTATCCCGACGGGAATGTTGATGTAGAAGATCCAGTGCCAGCTGTAGTTGTCGGTAATCCAGCCGCCGAGCGTCGGGCCGATGGAGGGTGCGAGAATCGCGACCAGGCCGTACAGAGCGAAGGCAAGCCCGCGCTTGGCGGGTTCGAATGAATCGGCCATGATGGCTTGCGCCATGGGCTGCAGGCCGCCGCCGCCCGCGCCCTGAAGGACACGAAACAGCAGAAGGAGTCCGAGTGAGGGAGCGATGCCGCAGAGAAATGAGCTGATGGTAAAGATCATGATGCAGAACATGAAGAAGTTCTTGCGTCCCATCACACTCGCCACCCAGCCACCCATGGGCAGCACCACCGCGTTAGAAACAAGGTAGGAGGTCAGAACCCAGGTGCTCTCGTCCTGGCTGGCGCCAAGGCTGCCGGCGATGTGCGGCAGCGCCACATTGGCGATCGAGGTGTCGAGCACCTCCATGAACGCGGCAAGAGCGACTGTCGCGGCAATGACCCAGGGATTGACTCGAGGCCGCCAGCGCTCCTGCGCTATGAGTTTAGGCTCAGCAATGGTTTCACTTGCCGCCATTGTTGTGGGGGTCACCTTTCCTTACAGGAACAAGGGCTTGCGATTTGCGGCTGAAACAGTGTGTCCTCTCGTAGATGCTGTTCGCCTGCTCAACGACGCTCAGAATGCACGATTTTACGAAAAATCGGCATCTTTTCTTATCGATATCCATTACGACAGATTTTCGATTAAGAATGCCAACGACCGTTCATGGGCTAATTTCGCTGAATTTGGCTCGTAGCTCGATCGCGGCTCGCAGTTGAATCCATGGCCCGCTTCATACCAGAAAATCTGCACCTCAGGATTCGCCGCCTGTACCCGATCAACGTCTTCCTTAGGTATGTGCGTGTCGAGCTTGCCGAAGTGCAGCATGACAGGAGCCTTTGGAGTTTCCTCGGCATACTTTCCAATTTGACCGCCATAATATCCCACAGCAGCCTCCGGTCTTAGGCGCGTTGCGCTAAGCCATGCAACGGTTCCACCGAAGCAATAGCCGATCACACCGGTTTTCTTACCGCTTTCTTTCCGGGCATAGTCGAGCGCTGCGGCTACGTCTAGAACAGCATTCCCAGCATTGATTTTGGGCCTGAACGACATTGCCTTTTGCAGATTTTCACCTTCGTACTTGAGGTCAACATGCTTTTCTATCCGGTCGAAGAGCGCCGGGGCCACGGCGAGGAACCCATCGCGTGCATAACTATCCGCGACAGAACGAATGTGGGCGTTCACGCCGAAAATCTCCTGCAGCACGATGAGGCCGGCGATAGGCTCCCGCTCTGGTTTTGCGATGTATGCGTCGAAGATGTGTCCGTCGCTTGCTGTCAATTGCAACCACTCACTCATTGAATATCTCCGTCTTCCAGGAATTTGATTTCTAGTGTCGAAGCTAATGTGTTGACGGCGTGCTCGCCGCGTCGTTTACAGCCCAATAGCTGGCCCGCGCGACGACGCGAGCGTTGTAGTCGTTGTTGAGCTTCACCTGAATGCTGTGCAGGCCTGGCGTCAGATCGGACGGGCGAAAGCTGAGAATATAGCGGTTGCGTGCGTGGCTTGCCAGCTCGTCGACGCGGTCCTGAAAGCTTTTTTCTCTGGTGAAAGCCGCGTACTCGCCGCCGCTCATGGTGGCGATTTCGCGGGCCGCGTTCTTGTGCACGGCTGCGATGGCCATCATTAACGGGGTCAATATATTTATGTTTGACCCGCCCTCCGCGTTTCCTTTTCCCCATTCCGCAAGACCGGCTTTGGTCGGCGAGAAGGTGAGACTCAAGACCAGCGTATTGCTGGTGCCTATGCGCTCCACCAGATCCTGCGCGCTGAATTTCCTGCTGCCGTGGTCGTGCGATTCACTGATAAGCAGCAGCACGCGGCGATGGTCGGGCGGACGATGCTCCAGCAAATCTACGGAGTAGCCCACGGCATCGAGAATTGCGGCACCGCCATCTCCGGCCCGCAATTGTTGCAGGTCTTCTGTGATCCTGCTCGTGTCGCGCGAAAAGGCATCGAGGTAAACAGGCTTCGAATCGAAGACAACCAGCGCGGCTTCTCCGCGTCCGCCTGCGGTAAAGAGATCAAGCAGAGGGCCAAGCTTGGCGAGCTTATCGAACTCAAGATCGCTGGAGCGGCCGCGCTGAATGCAGACCACCAGTGACACGGGCTGCATGTCGAGGTCGTCGTCTACATGAACATCCTGCTTCACGCCGTTGTCGTCGAGGGTGAAGTCCTTCGCCGCCAGCCCATAGACGACATCGCCAGTCGGCTTTTCGACCAGCGTCGGGACCAGCACCACGCTCGTGTTGACGCGGATTGTCGGTGGAACCTGCTGGTCGGGTAGCGGCGTTGCTTGTTCCTGTGTCGCGTTCGCCGCCGATTGCTGCGTCTTTGGAGAGGTCGCGGGCTCGCCCGGAAATGGTTCCTGCGCCGTGCAAATGTGCGCGGTCCCGCATAAAAGACAAGCGTACAAACTGGCGCGGGTGAAGAAAGCAAAGGTCACATCTCTATCACAACAAAGCGCGGCTCAACTGCCAAGTGAGGACTATGCCTGACGGCGGGAATCGAACGCTTTGCGCATGGCAAAGAAGGCCGGAGTCGGCTGGTACTCGGCGTCAAAAGGGGCCTCTGCGGTTGACCGTCGCTGCGCGAATGGTGGCCGTCGAGCCAAGTATATTTGTCCGTAATGCCCCAGGTCAGGACCGCGGTAACGTTCGGCTCCGCAAGCACCAGGTCAAGATAATCACCGTAGAGCTTGCCCACGGCCGCGTCACGCTCCGCAACTGAACCCGCAAGCTTGTGATCTGAGACGTCGAGCTCCGTGATGAAGACCTGCATGTTCAGTGCGCGTGCTTCACGAATAAAATCGCGCAGCCCGGCGCCGGGAATGCCTTCTCCAGCGGTGAGGTGACTCTGCACACCGACGGCATGAATCGGCACACCTCTCAACCGGAGTCGCGTTACGAGCGCCAACACCCGCGCCCGCTTCTGCGCCTGGTCCGGCGTGTCGAGTTCGATGCCGTAGTCGTTGTACGTCAGCAGCGCGGTGGAGTCCGCCATGCGCGCTGCGCGGAAAGCGATTTCGATATAGTCGGGGCCAACCAGCTCAAGCCACGGTGACTTGCGAAGGCCGTCGGGCCTGCCGTCCTTCAGGTCGATCGCCTCGTTCACGACATCCCACGAATGCAGCTTTCCGGCAAAGTGTCCGGCCACACGCTGAATATGATCGGTCAGCAACCTGCGGGCGTTTGCAGGGGTGGCTGTCGTTCGAAACCAATCCGGCAACTCCTCGTGCCAACAGAGATTGTGTCCGCGAAGGCGCTGGTCATGAGCATTGGCAAAGTTGAGAATCGCGTCCGCTGGCGCGAAGTTATATTTGTCCGGAGCGGGCCGTAGTGTCTTCCACTTCATTACGTTCTCTGCAACCAGCAGATTCGCCTGCTGAGCGACCGTATTTGCGTAGGCAGGCTCGTCGGCGAGTTTTTCCGGTATCACAGCACAGCCTGCAAGCAGTCCACGTGCTTCCGCATGAGCGCGCAAGGATTGCGGACCATTCACATCTGCTGCGGAGGTTGAAAGTGCTGACCGTGGAAGCAGGCTTGCTGCCGCAACACGAGTGGTTTGTCCCAGAAACTCGCGGCGTGTCGATTGGGCGGGCATGCTTTCGCAGCGATTATATCGAGGCAGAGTTCAGTTACGGCTGCTGGCTGCGTGAGGACAGCTTCCTATAGTCGTCCATTTCATTGGTCCAGTGGAGAAAGCGCAGCAGGTTCCGCTTCTCAGTCCATAGAAAACCGATGACATCTTTTGGCTGAAGGTTTTCGGCTTTTTTGCCGGAATAGGTCTCGATCCGCCACTTCACATACTCGCTGCGCCAGGGGCGCAGGCGATGGCCGCGAGTTGCATTCCAGATGAAGCGGAGAGCAGCAAGCATCATGAAAATGATAATGCACGTTTACGCCGAGGCAGGTACGTTGTTCTTTGGCTTCGGCGTGAATTTTCTGTGGTAGTAAGCATCCGTCAGCACAATAGCAGGCACGCCGATGGCCGACGGCGCCACCCATATCCACCAGGCTCCATGCAGCAACGGGCCGATCGTGACGACGCTGAAGGCGGTCCACGCAGCGATATAGCTGCCGAGCATTCCGGCGAGATGCGCGTACCACCAGAACATCTTCTCCTTCGGACGGCGCATGAACGCCCATGCTGTGTTGCCGGAGATCCACATGCCGATGCCTCCGAAGACCATTGCTGGAATGCCGAGATTTTGTACGAGCGCCGGCTTCAGGGCTCCGAGAGACGCAAGCAGTGCGCTGGCGGCGAACGTAAAGCCGGCGGCGAACCAGTCGAGTGTGGTGGTCGTCTTTTCACCTTTGTAGGCGGCCTTCTGCCCCAGCACGCGATAGCCGACAAACGCCGAATAAAAGCTGAAGATGGCCACCAGCCCCAGGAACAAAACGGGACGGTAGATGGCCATCACCATAGCCGTGACGGCAACGACAGCCATCGCCCAGAAATAGATTTTGCCCCAGCGGCGATGCGCCCTGCCGCCTTTGGCGGTAATCAGCGCGAGAGGGGCGAGAATGAAGGCCGAAGTCCCGGCCGCGACGTGAACCGTAAGAAATGCTTTCATCCAAAGTGGATCGTGCATGACCTAACCTCCTATTCCCTGTCTTTCAGTTTCTTCAGAGTCTCCTCGCTCCAGGCCAGTTGAGCTTTTGCGATGTGCTCGCCGTAGCTCAATGTAATTTCCCAGAATGGCAGACCGGCATCTTTTTCATGGTGCTCTTCGAGCAGCCGTTTCCGGATGGCCGCGTATTCACCAAGCTGCTGCCTCCAGAGTTGACGATGTGCCTCTACCTGACTGCGGCTCATCGCAGCCGAGATCCATTGGCCGAAAAATAATTTCAGCAAAAGCTCGTTGCGCAGAACTTCAGGATTGGCGGGTTCAGACAGCCATTGCTTCAGCCGTTCGCGCCCGGCTGGCGTGATCGAGTAGACATTGCGATCGGGCTTGCCTTTCTGCCGATGCGTCTTTTTGGTGACGAGGCGCTGCTTTTCGAGGTGCTGCAGTGTGGGATAAATCTGCCCATAGCCTTCTCGCCAGAAGTGGCTTACCGACCACGCGCTCAACTGTTTGAGATCATAGCCGGACATGGGCTCGAAGCAGAGCAGGCCGAGAAGGGCAAATTGGCTCTGGTTCACACGCGCCATCTCAGCACCACCCTGCCGCGATAACCGCCGCGAGAAAAACGATCTGCAGCACCGTCCGAACAAACAGGCCCGGGACCTTGCGGCCTCCAATCGTCAACTGCTGTCGCGCCGCGTAGACATTCGCGGGAAAGACCGCGATCAGCATGATGGCCAGCCCTATGGACGCCGCTTTGGTGGTGGGAGCCCAAAGCATTCCGATGGCTCCCGATATTTCCGCGATTCCGGTGAGCATGACCAGCAGTTCTGGACGCGGAAAGGCCGGAGGCACCATACGAATCAGATCGGCGCGCCGCTTTCCCCAGTGTGCGGAGGCCGTAAGCAGAAACATCGCCGCTACCGCCATGCGCAGGCAGGTCTGCCATGCCGCGAGGAACTCGACCCCTGCCCACCCGAGAATGCGGCAGAGGATGAAGACTCCGGAAAGAACGAAGAAAGGAATCATGTTCTGCCTTTCCGTAGTACACCTATTAGATATATATCTTTTGGATATAAGTCAAGGATTTTCGATTTGCTCAATTGAAGATCGGAAACTACGGTCGGACTCGTATCCAAAGGTCACATGATCCACAGTTGAATCTTTTCAGTGAGATATGGCGACGCTGCCGCCTTCTGCTATGCTTCAGAATTAGCCGCGCGCACGTGGCGGTGATTGGGAGAAATAAATAGATATGGCAAAGAGCGTCAATAAAGTCATTCTTCTTGGCAATGTTGGTAAGGACCCGGAGATTCGTGCTGCCGCGAGCGGCAATATGGTCGCGACTTTTTCGCTGGCCACCACTGATCGCGTCAAAGACCAGACGGGCAACTGGAGCGACCGCACCGAATGGCACAACCTTGTGGCCTTTCAGCGTACGGCAGAGATCATCCGCGACTATGTGAAGAAGGGCTCGAAGCTCTACGTTGAAGGCAAGATTCAGACACGCTCGTGGGACGACAAGACATCGGGCGAGAAGAAATACCGCACCGAGATCATCATCAACGATCTCTCGCTGCTGAGCGGACGCGGCGAGGGTGAGAGCAGTGGGGGAAGCTATACGCGCTCTGGCGGCAGCTCCGCGTCTTTTGACCAGCGCTCATCGGCGCCCACTGAGGACTACGGACAGTCGGCTGAGATCACGGACGACGATATTCCGTTCTAGAGCCGGATCTTGTCTCCGTTTATTCGTAATCCTTCTAAGCCAGTAGTAGTCGAGGCTTTCGCAGACGGGGTATAGCTACCCCGTCATTTCGGCACAACTTCTCTTATTGCCGCCATCTCCTCAAAAGCGGCTTGTTTCCCGAGCTCAAGGTATGATTGGGAGTCCAGGACGCCATGCAGTTGAAGTAAACGAGCAATTAATCCGGTCCAGCCGGTCTGGTGACTCGCGCCGAGACCCGCTCCGTTATCTCCGTGGAAGTACTCATAAAAGAGGATGTGGTCGCGCCAGTGCGGATCTGTCTGGAATTTCTCCGCGCCGCCGTAAACAGGTCTGCGGCCATTCTTATCGCGCAGAAAGATAGACGAGAGCCTCCGATTCAGTTCAGTGCCCACCTCAAACAGGTTCATTTTCTTTCCTGATCCAGTAGGACACTCTACCAGGAAGTTGTCTCCGTAATAGAGGTAATAATTCATCAAGGCGCGAATGATAAGAGCGTTAACCGGCATCCAGATGGGTCCCCGCCAATTGGAATTTCCTCCGAACATGCCAGTATTCGATTCGGCGGGAAGGTAATCCACTCGGTTCACGTGGTCCTGCATATTCAGAACATAGGGATGCTGCAGGTGATAACGCGAGATAGAGCGAATACCGTACGGACTGAGGAATTCGTTTTCATCGAGCATGTAACTCAGAATGCGGCGCAGCTTTTCCGGACTCAGGAGCGCCATAATGCCTCGGTCAGCTACTCCAAAATGGTTCGGGCCGGTCGGGTGAATGCTGGCAGCTACATCGGGCATCATCTGCATTCGCCACCAGATAAAGTGGGCCAGATCCGGCAACCGGGCACGCTGATACTTCTCGACGATCGCGGTAGCGCAAAGGGGCAGCAACCCAACCATCGAGCGCACCTTCAGGCGGGTCGCCCGACCGTCCGGAAAGCGCAGCATGTCATAGTAGAAGCCGTCTTCCTCATCCCACAAGCCATCTGCCCCAACTTTGTTGATCGCGCGAGCGATCCAGAGAAAGTGCTCCGCAAACTTGATCACCATGGGCTCAAATGCCGGATCATGGACTGCCAGTTCAGCAGCCATTTCACACATGTTCAGGCAGTACAGCGCCATCCAGGCTGTTCCGTCTGCCTGTTCCAGATAGCCGCCACCCGGTAGTGGAGAGCTGCGGTCGAAAACGCCGATGTTATCCAGACCGAGAAAACCGCCCTCAAAGACATTCTTGCCATCGCGGTCCTTACGGTTCACCCACCATGTGAAATTGAGTACAAGCTTGTTAAAGATCTTTTTCAGGAACAAAACATCGCCGTCTCCGTTTATCTTGCGCTCAAGCGAATAGATAAAGAACGCCGCCCAGGCGTGCACCGGCGGATTTACATCGCTGAAATTCCATTCATACGCGGGAATTTGTCCGCTGGGATGCAGATATACGGCATTGGTTATCAGTTCCAATTGCTGCTTGGCAAGATCGATATCGACCATGGAAAGCGACAGAGTGTGGAAAGCAAGGTCCCAGGCTGCATACCACGGGTATTCCCACTTATCGGGCATGGATATCACGTTCGCATTGACCATATGCTGCCAGTCATTATTCCGCGGCGCCTGCTTCTGCCGCACGCTTCCTTCGCTATGTTCTTCCAGCCAACGGGTTAGATCGAAGTTATAGTACTGCTTCGTCCACAACATGCCGGCCAATGCCTGCCGCATGACGTTAGCTTCATCTTCAGTAAGCTTAGGTGGCGTGATCTCACGGTAGAACTCATCTGCTTCCTGTTTGCGACGCGCAAAAATACCCTCAGGCAGCACGCCATGCGTGGCGCCAGCTTCAGCTTCGGTGCAAAGACGCAGACAAATTGACCATGTGTCTCTAGGAGCAACAGTATTGGTGTGATAGACAGCAGTCTTCGTGCCTTCTTGTTTCGGATTAACCGCGTCAGATCTTCCGTGAATTACAAAGTCATGGAATGCGACTTTCACATAGGGCGACGCATTGGGTTGGCTGAAGATTCTTTGCGTGTTTGTTTCATTATTGGTGAACAGCACCAGCGGCTGGGTTTCGTAGTACAGGAAGTAGGTACCTAACCGGGCATGCGTGGCCTCGACTGTTGATCTGCCACCGGAAATAACACTGCGCAAAAGAGGCTTCGATTCTTCATCTCCTGGAATATTGCGAAACCAGAGCGTAGGAAGCAGATGCAGGACGGCCGGCTCGGGCCCATGATTTGTTGCGCTGATGCGGATGGCTATATCTTCCGGAGACTGCTTGGCATATTCGATGACCACATCGAAGTAACGGTCTTCATCGAAGACGTGCGTGTCAAGTAGTTCATATTCCATTTCGTCGCGATTGCGACTCCTGTTCGTCTCCACAAGGTTGCTGTAAGGGTAGGCCGCGTGAGGATACTTGTAGAGATACTTCATGTAGGAGTGCGTTGGTGTGCTGTCGAGATAGAAGTAATATTCCTTGACGTCTTCGCCGTGATTGCCCTCGCTGTTGGTCAAGCCAAACATGCGCTCTTTCAGGATGGGATCTTTGCCATTCCAAAGAGCCAGGCGAAACAAAGAATCTGATCGTCGTCGGATATTCCGGCAATGCCATCCTCGCCCCATCGATAGGCGCGTGAACGGGACTGGTCATGGGAGAAGTAATTCCAGGCATCGCCGGAATCGCTGTAATCCTCGCGGACGGTGCCCCATTGCCGCTCACTCAGGTATGGGCCCCACTTGCGCCAGGCTTTCTCCCGTACATGGGCTTCCTGTAAACGAATATCTTCCTGGGTTGCCATCGAATCTCCTCCTGTTTTCACATCAGAGTTTCAAGTGCACTGGAACAAGCCTTCGGCCGCGCTCTGTCGATCATCCACACAAAATGTCCCAGCGTGAATGTGGGCACGATGATAGCAGAGCACGGGTAAATTTAGCCTCAGCAAGGCTTTGAGGAGCAGCGCTTGATTTGCGCATTCCTAAAACATTTCGTCAGAACGACGGGCCTCAGCTCTGGACGGGTCGACGCGGCACATCCTTCACGCAGCGAAAGCCCAGATGATTGGTTCCGGTGCTGACCTCGCCTTTGCCGCGCGTGCCTACGATATAGCGCGAACAATACTGATCGGTGCAAAGAAAAGAGCCGCCTCGCTGGACCTTCTTAGGCTGACCTGGTTCGGCGGGGTCGTTGGCTGAGCCGGGCCCTTGCGGGTTGCGTGCGACACTTCCGGCCGCAGCCAGTTGCCGATAGTAGTCCGGACGATACCAGTCAGTAGTCCATTGCCACACATTCCCCGCCATGTCATATAAGCCATATGGATTCGCGGGATATTTCGCCACCGGCGCGATGCCCACATATCCATCTGCGCCAGAGTCCTTATCGGGGAAGTGTCCCTGATGCGTGTTGGCCATCCACTTCCCGTTTGGCCGGAACTGGTCGCCCCACACGAATGGCTTCCCTGCCATGCCGCCGCGTGCGGCAAACTCCCACTCAGCTTCGGTCGGCAGCCGCTTCCCTGCCCACTTCGCATAAGCCTGCGCATCTTCGTATGCGATTTGAACAACCGGATAGCTGTCTTTTCCCTTGATGTTGCTCTCCGGACCTACCGGATGCCGCCAGTTTGCCCCAGGTATGTAAGTCCACCACTGGTAGTAATTGTTCAGCGGCACGGTGTGATCGGGCGGAGCAAAGACCACGGAGCCAGGTACCAGATTTTCCGGTGGCGCGCCGGGAAAGTCTTCTGCCTTCGGCTTTCGTTCGGCCACGGTGACGTATCCGGTCGCCTTCACAAACTTTGCAAACTCGGCATTGGTCACATCTGTCTTATCTATATAGAAGCTATCGACATAGACGCGGTGAATCGGCCGCGCGTCGAGCGTGGCTTTCATGCCTACGTCATCCATGTCAGGAGGATCGTTGGCTCCCATGGAGAACTCGCCACCCGGAATCCAGGCCATACCCTCAGGCGCCGTCCCCGACGATGAACCATGATTCACGACGGTAGGAGCAAAGGACTCCGTCTTCACACTCGCGCCGGGAGGCATTGAAGCACTGGCGACGGGGGCTGAGGCCGTATCAACGCTGGGAGTTGAGGCGGCACTCATGCTCGCGGACGGACTCACGCTTTGGCGCCTAGACATGTAAAAAAGGGCCGAGATCGCCAGGACCGCGACCGCGAGCACAATCCATATGCCACGCGAGATGGTTGCAGGCTTTTGCTGGCTATTTCTCTTCTGGCCCTTTTTCGTCATCGCTGCCACAGTTTAGACCAAGATTGCTGCTTTCTGAAATTGCGGAGACGGGAAGGTTCCTACGGTAAGGCCGAAAGAGGGTTAACGGGCTGAGCAGGAATTCATTTAGAACTCGAACCACCATGAAGCTCCGCTTCATTCTGCGATGCAGCCAGGTCGAGGAGACGCTTCGCATCGTTCAGGCTAATATCTGTCGGGATGGGCTGAAAACCGGACCGGACTTCGTGATGATCCTTGCTCACGCTTTTGAAGAGAATCACGCGCCCGGAAACATGCACGTCCACCAGATCCGTCTTCCAGCGGGTCGCGCTTACCTGCTCGCGATGAATTTCAAACTGACCGCCCTTGTCCACGTAGCCCAGCAAACCATAGCCGAAATCGATGCGGTCAATGACCGTTCCATGCATGGAGACAAACCGCTTCAAAGACTGATTGATCTCAATCGTCCCCGCCATTCCATGGAAAACGCGCGCCTCATAGGTGGGCGGATTGAAAGCAGGATTCGGCCTGAAGCGGAATGTGATGATATCGCCGGACGGCGGTCCATCCTGCTCATACAGAAAGGCATCCGGCATCAGCTTGACCAGTCTCTCCACACGCTCTTCATCTTGCTCATGGTCTTCGCGATTCTTAGCAAGCGCGCTTGGATTGTTGAGCAGGTGTTCTAACCTTGCCTGCTCTCTGCGGGCTACCGAGTCTGTGAGCGGTTTACCATTTTCTGCGAGGACACGGAAGATGGGCCCATCTTTCGTCTCTACCTGGTGCTTCGCATAGCGGTTCTGCCCAATTCTCTGGTCAATATCATAAGACCAGAAGCTGTCGCGCTGGCGGTCCCGCAGCTCGTTGTAGGCAACGTCTTTGGTGAGTTGTCGCGTTGAGAGTGCTGTGTCTTGTGCCCATCCGACAGAAGCAGGCAACAGGCAAGAGGCTGCGAGAAACACAATGGTCCGGGAAAACCGCATCATTCTTTCCTCCAGTCTTGGATGCTGCGATTTTGCGATACACCTCCCCGACTCCGCGTAAAAATCCCGCCACTTTTGCTTCGCGCTCAGAGATCGTCCCAAACTGGTAACCCCGCTTGCTACACTGGTGCCATGTTAGATGAGCTTACATTCCGCAAATATGCGGATGCTGCGATTGAGTCTCTCAAAAAAAGCTTAATTGCTGCTGAAGAAGAAAGCGACTTCGACGCCGAGGAACAGAATGGCGTACTCAACATTGTTTTTGACGAGCCGCCCGCGAAATTTGTGATCACCCCGAATACTCCTGTGCGTCAGATATGGATCTCCGCCCTTTCGACAAGCTTCAAGCTTGACTGGTCGAGCGACGCAAACGACTTCATCCTGCCAAAAGACGGTACCCTGCTCAAACCTCTCATCGCGCGCCTCATCAATGAGCATCTTGGGACCGACTCCGTCATCCTGAATTAGCCGGGCCGCCTGAAATGGGAAAGACCCTCTCCGTCGCCATCATCACGCAAAATGAAGAAGCCAACCTGCCTCGAACGCTGGAAAGCGTTCAATGGGTGGCTGAGGTCGTCGTCGTCGATTCCGGTTCGACCGACGGAACAGTCGAAATCGCATGGAACGCCGGGGCGAAGGTCATACGCGAGGAGTGGCATGGATTCGGAAAACAGAAAAACCTGGCCATAGAGCTATGCACGAGTGAATGGGTACTCTCCCTCGATGCCGACGAAGAAGTGAGCGAAGCGCTCGCTCAGGAATTGACTCAGCTATTTGAGGACACGCCGGAAGTCGATGCGTACTTTGTGCCTCGGCGCAATCTCTTTCTCGGCCGTTGGATCCGGCACGGCGGTTACTATCCCGACCCCAAGCTGCGCCTCTTCCGCAAAGGCACAGCTTGGTTTGAGGAGCGGGCAGTGCATGAAACACTGCAATACACCGGCCCGACGCGCACGCTGCAAGGCGACCTGGTCCATCGCGCTTATCCCACGCTGGAAAGCTACATCGATCACATGAACCGCTACAGCACGCTTGGTGCGGAGCAGGCTGCCGCAAAGAACAAAACCAGCCCGGGCTGGCCGGCATTTTTGTGGAATGTGCTTCTCAACCCGGCCGCGACTTTTTTCTACAACTACATTCTGCGCCTGGGCTTTCTTGACGGCCGCGAGGGACTGCTGCTGCACCTGTATCACTCTGCCTATGTGAGCTGGAAATACGCAAAGGCGTGGCAGGCAGCGAAAAGCTAAATTCTGGGGTGGAGAGCGACGTGTGGTCGTGGCTTGCCGATCATGTTCCCCTTCCCCTATGCTGAGAAGTTTCCAGACCTGAAGTGAACTCGATGCCGGATGCGCCGCAAACCAACTCGCTTACCTCAGACGCGTCCCTAGAGAAGCAACGCTGGGAGGAGCAGACCCTCAATCCTGCTCTAAGCAAAGCGCCCGAAAAGCCTATTGGCGCGCCCACGGGTGTCAATCTCGATACAACGGGTCAGTCCCGTTTCACCACGATCTCCGGCGTCCCAGTCGATCGCCTGTACACCGACGCAGACCTCCCCGAAAATTTGCAAACCAGTTTGAACGCGCCCGGCGAGCCGCCTTACACGCGCGGCATCCATCCTAAAGGCTATCGCGGCAAGCTCTGGACCATGCGTCAGTTTTCCGGCTTCGCCTCGCCTGAAGAGACGAACGAGCGTTACAAATATCTGCTGGCTAACGGAGGCAGCGGCCTCTCGGTCGCCTTCGATCTGCCTACACTCATGGGCTGCGACTCCGACGATCCGCAGAGCGAAGGCGAAGTCGGCAAATGCGGCGTTGCCATCGATTCGCTCGAAGACATGGAAACGCTCTTCTCTGGCATCAACCTGGAACAAACGACCGTTTCGATGACCATCAACTCTCCGGCGAGCATCATCTGGGCCATGTACCTCGCAGTCGCCGAGCGGCAGGGTGCGGACTGGACGAAAATCTCCGGCACTCTACAGAACGATATCCTCAAGGAATACATCGCGCAAAAGGAGTACATCTATCCGCCGGCTCCGTCCATGCGCCTTGTCGTCGATACCTTCGAATTCGGCTCGCTTTTCACGCCGCGTTTCAACCCCATCTCGATTTCCGGTTACCACATCCGCGAAGCGGGATCGACCGCGCAGCAGGAACTGGCCTTCACCATCTACGATGGCATCGAGTACGTGGAGTGGGCGTTGCGGCGTGGCTTGGCCATCGACGATTTTGCCCCGCGCCTCAGCTTTTTCTTCAACTCGCACAACGATTTCTTCGAAGAGATCGCCAAGTTCCGCGCAGCGCGCAAGATCTGGTATCGCGTGATGACGGAGCGCTTCGGCGCCACAAATCCGCGTTCCACCTGGATGCGCTTCCACACGCAGACAGCCGGTGTTTCGCTCACAGCCCAGCAGCCGAAAAATAACATTGCCCGCGTCGCCATCCAGGCGCTGTCTGCGGTGCTCGGCGGCACGCAATCGCTGCACACGGACGCCTACGATGAAGCGCTGGCTCTGCCGACCGAAGATGCCGCGCGCATCGCCCTCCGCACACAGCAAATCCTCGCTTACGAATCTGGAGTCACGGATGTTGCCGATCCACTTGGAGGCTCATACTTCGTCGAACGTCTCACGATCGATATGGAAAAGGCCGCCCACGGATACTTCGACAGGCTCGACGCGATGGGCGGCATGGTGCGCGCCATTGAACACGGTTTTCCACAGAAAGAGATTGCACAAGCAAGCTACGACTATCAACGCGCCGTCGAAGCGCGCGAGAAAATCATCGTCGGCGTCAACGAACACGTGGTAGACGAGCCGTCGCCGAAGATCCTCTACATTGGCGAATCCGTGCGCGAAACGCAGACCGCAAAGCTAAAGAACCTGCGTAGAAGGCGGTCCAATGAAGCCGTCGCTCGCTCGCTGCTGGCCCTCTGCCATGCCGCGGAAAAAGAGCCCTCCGCAGCTGCAGATGGAATTTCTTCAGCGAACACCATGCCCTTCCTGCTCGACTGCGTAAAAGCCAACGCAACTGTCGGCGAAATCTGCAATGCGCTCAGGAAAGTCATGGGGATCTATGAAGAAGTCAGCATCGCCTGATTTCCCGCGGTCCGCCAGTAGTGCTCTTCTCGCAAACGTGCTACAAATCGCCTATGGGTGATGACCGGAAAGAGAAGCAGGAGCAGGAGCAGCCGCACAACGGCGAAACGATCAATCTAAAGCAGCTTGCCGCGATCCTCCAGCTTTCGCAGACCACCGTCTCTCTGGTGCTGAACAACTCGCCGTCGGCAAAGTCCATTCCGGAGCACACCCGCGAACGCGTGCTGCAGGCCGCCCGAAAACATCACTATCGCCCGAATTATTTCGCGCGCTCGCTGCGCAAAAACCGCAGCATGTCGATCGGCGTCATGGCTCCCGATCTGAGTGAAGGCTACTTCACCATGGTCATGAACGGCGTCGAAGAGTACCTCATGCGCGCACAATACTTCTACTTCAGTGCCAGCCACTTCTGGAATCAGGACCTGATGATCGAGTATCCGCGCATGCTCACCGAGCGCGCCGTTGACGGATTTCTGCTCCTGAACACTCCATCTGAAATCCGCAGCCCACTGCCCACGGTCGCGGTTTCCGCGCACAATAACTCGCCCGGCGTCACAAACATCATTCTTGACCATATGAAGGCCGCGGAACTCGCGCTGCGGCACCTTTACGATCTCGGCCACCGCAAGATCGCCTTCATGAAAGGCCCCAACATCATCCCCGACACCGAGTACCGCTGGCGCTCCATACTGGAAGTGGCGCGGCAACTCAATCTCAAAGTGCAGCCCGACCACTGCCTCCAACTCGAAGCCGATAGTTGGTCGCCGGGAGTAGGATGCGAGCCCATGCGCGACCTGCTCGCCCGCGCGCGCGATTTTACGGCCATCTTCTGCTTCAACGATATCTCGGCGATCGGGGTCATCCGCGCCATCTATGATGCCGGCCTGAGCGTGCCTGAAGATATCTCTGTCATCGGATTCGACGACATCATGAGCGCCGCCTATCACAAGCCAAGCCTCACGACAGTACGGCAACCGCTGCGAGAGATGGGACGTGAAGGCGCTCAGATCCTGCTGGACATGATCTCGAATCCCGACAAGCAGTTCCCTCAAGAAATCGTCATGCAGCCAGAGCTGATCGTTCGCGAGTCGACTGGGCTTGCCGCCGCGCAACGCAGCAAACGTCGGGCCTGAACCAAACGATTACTTCACCATCGTGGATCGCGTGACGGAGATCGCTAACAAGCGCGGCGTGCGCACGCGCAGATGAGTACCCAAGGCGGAGGTCGAGCTACGCTTCGACTTCCGGTTCGAGTATCTGCAGGGCGAGTGTTGGCTCCAGCAAGTAATCGAAAGCCGCGATTTTTGCCAATGCTCTCTTCAAGGCGGAAGACGGGCAAGGCTCCACAATCACGACAAAGGGCAGGTTTGCCTTTGTGTGCCCGGGCTTCTGCAGAATTGCGTGAATGTTGATCTCCTGCTCCGCCAGCGCACCGGCTATTTGCGCGATAATGCCCGGACGGTCTTTCACGATGAAGCGAATGTAGTGGCGCAGCAGAAAATCGCCGCTGACCACAACCTTCCTGCTCGGCATCCCAATCGTGCATGAGCCATGGGCGATCGACAGCAGATCTGAAATAACGGCCACCGCCGTCGGATGGCCGCCTGCGCCGTGTCCGGAGAAGACAACATCGCCGCCATAAGCGCCACCCACCAGCACCATATTCTCCGTGCCGCGCGACCACGCCAGCGGCGACGCCTGCGGCACCAGCATCGGTCCCACTGTGGCAAGCACTTCATCGCCACGGACCTCGGCCCTCGAAATCTGCCGGATCGTGCATCTCATCTCACGCGCGTACGCGAAATCAGTCGCAGTGATCTCAGTGATTGACTTGCAGGGCACCTCGCTTGTCGTCACATCGGCGCGCAACGCAATGCGCGAAAGGATCACCAGCTTCGCGCGCGCATCGAATCCCGCCACATCCTCCGTCGGATCGGCCTCCGCATAGCCCAGCGCCTGCGCTTCTCTCAGCACAGGGGCAAAATCGGCACCATCCTCCATCTTGCTCAGGATGAAGTTGCAAGTGCCGTTCAGAATGCCTTCGATACGAGTGATGCGGTCGCCCGCCAGTCCTTGCTGCAGCCCCGGAATCACCGGCACTCCACCGGCAACCGCTGCGCCATAAAACAAATGGCAGCCTTTGCTCCGTGCCAGCTTATCGAGCGCAATCCCATGCTCGGCAATCAACTTCTTGTTTGCCGTCACGACAGACTTGCCGGCTTCAAGAGCCTGCCGCACCCACTCGCCCGCGGGATTAAGCCCTCCGGCCAGCTCCAGCACGACATCTACCGGCGACGACAACACATCGTCAACCGTCTCGGTCCATTGCACGCTCAACGGAACCCAATCGATCCGCTTGCGCGCCACATTGCGATTGAAGATGTGCGTCAGTTCCACTCCCGCGGGCCTCGAGTCGCACAGGATGCGCGCCACCGAACTGCCCACGGTTCCAAATCCAAGAATTGCAACTTTCATCTTCGCTGCCTGCGCATCAGACACGATTCCCACTTCTCCCCGACTGGTTGAGTTGAAAGGTAACTGAAATCAATCTTATCGGAATCGATGGGAGAGATGCTCAGGCGCCGCGCCGTAGAGTGCCTGGTTCATGTTCTATGGCTTCGGCGCGATGCAGCGTCTCGCGCTCCGCTGAAGCAATCGGAATGCGCACGTCGGCCTGGCACCCAATCGCATCCGTGCGGTTTCGCAACTCCAAGGATCCGCCGTGCGCTTCGGCAATCTGCCGCGCCAGCACCAGACCCACACCGGTGCCGCTCTTCTTCGTCGTATAGAACGGAACAAACAGGTTGCCGGGATTCGTCAGTCCCGGACCATTGTCTTCAATCAGGATGGAAACCATATCGCCTGCGCCTCTGGTGCGAATCGTCACCGCTGGCTTGCTCACCAGTCCCGCTTCTTCGCGTTCATTCACCGCCGCATCGACCGCGTTCTTCACTAAATTGATCAGCAACTGCTCCATCTGGTCCGGATCTGCAATCAAGTTCACCGACTGCGCGTCTTCAACCTCTACCGCAAGCCGCGTCTCCAGGCCCGCCACACGATCCAGAAGCGCCGGAAGCGGAACCCGTTTCAGCACCGGAGCTGGAAGCGTGGCCAGTTGCCGGTAGGCCTGGACGAATCGATTGAGGGATTCGGCCCGGCTTTCAATCACATTCAATCCGCGTTCAAAATTGGCCGCGCTTTCAGGCGGCAATTGCGAAATGCGCGAGCGCAGGCTTCCGGCAATCGATTTAATCGGCGCGAGCGAATTGCTCAGCTCATGTCCCAGCACCCGGATCAGCCTGCGCCATGCCAACCGCTCCTCGTCGCGCAGCGCTGTGCTCACGTCAGAAAGGACCAGCAGCGTATGCGGAACGCCGCGCTGCCGGAAACTGCTGCGCCTCACCATCCATCGCGCCTGCTGTCCCTGGTCTTCGATCGTGGTGATGCCCTCGTCGGGCTCATCCAGAATCCTGCGCAGCCCCAGTTCCTCTGCTGTGCGTCCAAGATCACGTGCCGCGATCAGGTGAAGCACGCGCTCCGCGGCAGGATTCACCACCCGCAGAGCACTCAGTTCATCGAAAGCCAGCACCGGCGCGTCCATTTCAAGGATGACCCGCCGCAGCAACGCAACCGCTTCAAGCCCGCTCAACCGCTGCGACTGCATGGCGTCCGCGAGTTGATTGATCTCGATCGCCAACTCACCAAGCGAATCCTGCGGCGCCGCCCCGCGCGCGCGAAACGAGAAATCTTCCTCTCGCAGTGCCGCTACCACGTTCGCAAGCGTTTGCAGCGGACGCACAACCTGCTCCACAAAGATCGACGCCACCAGCAGGACGACCAGGGCCAGCGTAGTCAGCGAACCGACAATGAGAGAAAGAGAAACCTGCTCGATCCAGAGCAGAACAGCGCAGAGCACAAAAATCGGGACGCAGAGCGACGTAATCAGGATCTTGATCTTGGTCTCGAAGCTGAATCCCTCTCGCGGGATCTTGCTCGTAGCCGCCGTTCTCCTGTGATTGTGGTCGCGCCTAGATGCCATACTTCTCCATCCGCCTGTACAAAGCGCCACGGCTTAAGCCGAGCGCTTCGGCAGCCTGGCTCACGTTGCCGTTGCAACGAGTCAGTGCCTTGCGGATGAGAATACTCTCTACAGATTCCAGACTCATATCTTCAAGTGCCTGGCTGGATGCCCGGGTCTGGTTCAGCCCCAGGTCAGACGTTTCAATTCTTGTTCCCCGCGCCATCAAAACTGACCGCTCAATCGTGTGATCAAGCTCGCGCACGTTACCCGGCCACGGATGCTGCAGCATTACCTGCAAGGCCGTAGGATCAATGCCATCTATCTGCTTGCGGTAGCGCGATGCGTACCGGTTCAGAAAGTGAGCAGCAAGCAGCGGAATGTCTTCACGGCGGTCCCGCAGAGGCGGCAGATGAATCTCGACCGTGTTCAGACGAAAAAGAAGATCGCCGCGAAAGCGGCCCTGTTCTACCTCAACATGTAGATCGGCATTGGTGGCAGAGAGTACGCGTACATTCACGCGGCGCGTCTTCGAGGAGCCAACACGCTCCATCTCGCCTGTCTCGAGCACACGCAGCAGCTTTGCCTGCTGGCGCATAGGCACGTTGGCAATCTCGTCGAGAAACAAAGTCCCGCCATCCGCCAGCTCAAAGCGCCCGATGCGCTCCATGCGCGCGTCTGTAAAGGCGCCTTTCACATGGCCGAATAACTCGCTCTCAAATGTGCCTTCAGGCAACGCGCCAGTATTCACAGTAACCAGTGAGCGCGAAGCTCGCAGCGACAAACCGTGCAGCATCTGTGCCACGATTTCCTTTCCCGTCCCATGCTCACCCGTAATCAGAACATTGGCGTCCGAAGGTCCGATGCGCGTGATCGTGCTCAGCACCGGCTGCATGGCGGGAGCAGTTGCAATCAGATCGGGAAGGTTCGGTCCGCGCAGCATGCGGTTCTCGGCTTCCAGCCGATATGCGCGCTTCACCGCGTGGTGCAGATCAATCTGTGTCCGCAGGATCGTCAGCAGCCGGGCATTGTCCCAAGGCTTGGGAATGAAGTCGCGAGCGCCACGCCGCATCGCCTCTACAGCAACTTCGACATTCGCCCACGCCGTCATCACAATGATGGGGACATGACTGTCCAGCGCTTTGATCTGCGTCAGCAGGTCCAGGCCTTCCTTGCCCGAGGTCGTATCGCGCGTATAGTTCAGGTCAACCAACAGCGCGTCAAAGGAGCCTGTCTGCAATGCGTCCAGCACCATCATGGGCGAACGCGCTTTTTCTACCTGGAAGCCTTCCGGCTCCAGCAGCAGTTCAAGGGCGTCCAGAATGTGCGGCTGGTCGTCGGCAATCAGGACGCGCGGAGCATGAGAATTCGTAATGCTGTTCTCCGCTCCGCCGAGTTGTGAAGTCGTGACCATCTAAAGCCCGAGTATAGCCGTCTTCAGCAGTTATGGTTGCGAGTGAGTTACGACTCCGTTCTTCGCGTCGTCAATAGAAATTTCCATGCGGTCGAGCGTGAAGCCGGTGGCGCGGTCAATGTCAACTTTGGCTTTTTCGAATTGGGTCTGAGCGACGGCGACCGCGGATTCGGCCACAGCGAGAGCTTGTTCGCTGGCGAGGGTGTCGTAAGCGGACATGGCTCCAAGCTTTTGTTCCTGTTTTGAGATGTCGAAGGTCTTCTGCGCAAGATCGCGGGCCTTCTGGGCTGCGGTGACTCGGGCCTGGGCCTGTTGGAGCGAATACTGCGAGTTGCGGACATCGAACAGAATGCTCTTTTTAAACTGTTCGTAACTCAATTCCTTCTGGCGATACTCGAGCACGGCACGGAACTGGTCGGCCTTGGCCTGACGGTTGCGAAGAGTGACAATCAGCTGGAAACCCACCTGATATTCAGGCGAGGAGTAGTTGAAGGTGTCCTTGAAGGCCCCGCCGAAATCTGGAGGGAGGGTGGTGCTGCAATCGATTTGCTGCGAGGCGCAAACAGGATTGGGTACACCGCCGATGCCCTCGCCGATGTATTGTCCATAGATCGAAAGTTTGGGCAGCAGCTCGTTTTTGATGCTCTTGAGGCTGGTCTGCGCGATCTGCATGGCAATCTGGTCTTGAGCAACGTCGGGGCGGTTCTTTTGTGCTTCAGCAATGAGCTGATCGATGGGCTCTGTTTCCTTGGGGTCGGGTGAGCCCATGAGATCGAGCGGAATGACCGGCATTTCGGCCAATGCAGGGTCTTCAATGGTCTTGGTGAGCGCATTTTTGATGAGAAGTTCGTTCAGCCTGAGCGTCGCTTTGGCGACGGTGAGATCGCCTTCGGCGGTCGCCACGGCGGACTGGTCCTTCATGACCTGCATCGCCGGGACGTTCTGAAGCTGAAGTTGCTTCTGATCGTCGGAGAGAGTTTCGTTGGCGTAGGCCAGCGAACGCTCCTTGATCTGGGCGTCCTGGTAGGCGCTGACAAGATCCCAGTAGATATTCTCGACCTGGCTAATGGTGGCAGTGACCTGTAGCCTGAACCCGAGGTCCGTGAGATGGAGATCTTGTTTAGCGATGTGCATGAAGCGCTGGTTCGTGGCAAATCCAAAACCCTGCAACAGCGGCTGAACGATTGTGAAATTGAAATTTGCGGTGAGCTGAGGACTCAGGATGTTGTAGATGCTGTTCGTGGTCTGGCGAAAACCGAAGTCAGTCACCGTGAAATTTGTGCCAAGCGAGAAGGCCTGTGAGTAGCTGGATTCGATCTCGATCGTGTTTTGTTCTAAGACAGGCACTCCGGTCTGAGATTTGTTGGCCTGGACAAGCGTGGTGTGGTCAACAAAGCCCTGCACGCTAAGCTGTGGATCGAAGGAAGGGATAGGAGGCCCATTGCCGAGGGTCGATTGGACGAGTCCCCCGGCGCCGCCCGCTACAACTCCGCCGCCTCCGCCGCCTCCGCCCGATGAACTGAAGCCGCCCTGCGTTCCCTGAGAGACGTTTATATTCACGCCGTTTGCTGTGGCGCCGGCCTTGGTGCGCAGCAGGTCAGCCTGAGCGATTGGCAGGTTATAGCGGAAATAGGCGATGTCGAGATTGTTCTCAAGTGCAAGAGCGATGGCGTCGCGGAGCGAGACGTAAAGTTTGCCATCGCGTTCAAGGCTTTGGAGACGCGGTGAGTTTGTGAGATTGATAGGCGGCACTGTACTGGGCCTGTACGCCGCGAACGGATTGCGCGAGTGCGGCAGCCCGATGTATGACGGAGCTTGTGCCCCCACCGGACCTACTTGCTGCGCTTGCTGAGCCTGCTGGGCAATCGTAGGCGGCTGCGCCTGTACCGGCACCGTAGCACTGGGAGCATTGGGTGCGGCTGGCGTGCTTTGTTGCGTTGACGCTGGCTGCTGTTGCGAAGGCGGAGCCGTCTGCGCCAGAGTGCTCGAAGTGACAAGGCAGCAAAGCGCCGCCGCGGCCAATTGCTGCTGAATCCGGGACCCCCTCTTCACGATGTGCTCACCTCCGCACCCAGTTCCGGATTCGCCGTGTCCTTTACCATCCAGCCATCGCGCACTTCGATGATGCGGCCGCCGTATGCGGCATTGACCTCCGAATGCGTTACCTGAACGATCGTTGTTCCCTGCTGGTTCAGCTCGCGGAAAAGCTCCATGATCTCCTTGGCCTGGCTTGAGTGCAGATTGCCTGTGGGCTCATCGGCCAGCAACAGCGACGGTTTGTGAATCACCGCGCGCGCAATGCCCACCAGCTGCTGCTGTCCGCCGGAAAGCTGCGACGGATACAGGTCTTTCTTGCCGACAATCTGAAAGTGGTCGAGCGTGTCAGCCACGAGTCCCTGGCGCTCGGCACGCGGAATGTCCTTGTACGATAGCGGCAGATCAATGTTCTCCTGCACCGTCAGATCATCCAGCAAGTGATAGCTCTGGAAGACCATGCCGATGTTCTTCTTCGCCAGCTCGGCACGCTGTTTCCGATTCATCTTGTGAACAGGCTGGTCCTTGAGCCAGTACTCGCCCAGCCACTGATCATCGAGCAGCGCCAGCACATTCAGCAGTGATGACTTGCCCGCCCCCGAAGGCCCCATAATCGTGAGAAAATCACCTTCCCGAATTGTGAGATTAATGCGGCGCAGCACCCACGTCTGCCCCGCTCCCGTCTTGTAACTGCGTTCAATATTTTTCAGTTCAATCATGGAGTCACTTTCCGCTGCAATCTCTTTACATAACCCGGACTTGTCATCCCGAGCAAAGCGCGCAACGCGTAGTCCAGGAACCTGCAGGTTGCTGCGGTTGCCGCCACTCCTGGCTAGCCTGGCGGTCTCATCAAGACAATAACCCGCTGTTGGCGCGGCTCACTCAAGCCGCGCCCAGCATAAACCACTACCTGTCACTGTATTTAACGCGCTTCCAGTACCTGTTCGAGCGCATCTCCCTCGGCCACCACCTTGCCGTCAAAGAGATGAATGTTACGCTCCGCATGGCGCGCAAATCGAGGATCGTGCGTCACCATCACAATCGTTGCGCCATCCTTGTGCAGGTTCGCCAGCAGTTCCATCACCGCTTCGCCGTTGCGCGAATCGAGGTTTCCGGTAGGCTCGTCAGCCAGCAGGATCGACGGCGAACCGGCCAGCGCGCGCGCCACAGCTACACGCTGCTGTTGACCGCCAGAGAGCTGCGAAGGATAGTGCTTCATGCGATGCGCCATGCTGACGCGCTCGAGCGATTCCTGCACCCGGCGCTTGCGCTCCGCGGCAGACATGCCCGTGCGGTACGTGAGAGGCAGCTCAACGTTCTCGTAGACCGTGAGGTCGCCGATCAGGTTGAAGCTCTGGAAGATGAAGCCTATCTCCTGGTTGCGAATCCGCGAGCGCTGCGCGAAGTTCAGGTTTTCGACCGCATGCCCGTTCAGCAGGTACTTGCCCGCCGTCGGCGTATCGAGCAGCCCGATAATCGAGAGCAATGTCGATTTACCGCAGCCCGATGGCCCCTGCATCGCAACGTATTCACCCTTGTTGACGGCGAGATGAATCCCCGAGAGCGCGTGCGTCTCAATCTCGTCCGTGTAGAAGACCTTGGTCAGACCCTCAATGTTAATCAACGACTGTGTATTATCCATGTCTACCTCGCTCCTCGCGTTTCCCGCTTATTCCAAACGAACTTTATCGGTGCTGTCATACCGCGACATATCCGACAGAATGACCCGGTCGCCTTCTTTCAGACCATCCAGAATCTGAATCTGAGTGACCGAAGCCTTGCCCACCTTCACCTGCGTTCGCGTTGCCGTCTTGCCATCCGGATCGTACTTGAACAGACTGATCGTGCTGTCCGGATTTCCGAACGCCGGACGTCCCACGTTCAGCACGTCTTTGAGGCGTTCCTGATCGATGGTTCCGTCCACGCTCAACTGTGGAACCGCTCCCGCAGGAAGAGGCCCATCTAGCTTTACGTCAACCGTGATCGTTCCGTTCACTACCGCGGGATCAATTCTTGTCACGTGCCCCGGAACAATGCCGTTGTGCGTATCCACTTCCGCTGGCTGGCCCAGCAGAATGGCATGCGCCTGTGTCTCAGCAATCTTTAACTGGGCCTTCAGCTGGTTCGGCACCACCACCGTCGCCAGCGTCGTGCCTGGAGCAACGTGCGCGCCAACGCCCAGCGTCCCCTGGTCTGTGCCGGCAGCAGCACCGGAAGCGTTAGCCTGTCCTAGCGAAATCAACACTCCATCAATGCCCGCTTTCACTTCCAGCGCCGCCTTCTGGTCCTCCTTCAACTTCAGCATCGCCTTGTCCTGGTCAATCTTCGCCTGCTGCACATCCAGCTGCGTCTGGATCGACTTAGCGTTCATATCAACCTGTTCCGTGGAGATTGTGTTGCGAGTTGTAAGCTCGTCGGCAGACGACTTCGACTTGTTATAGGCCAGACCGCTGATAACGCCTAGTTGATAGAGCTGCTTATCCGTCTGCGCCTGCAACTGCGCCTGGCTGAAGTCGGAGTTCACGGTCGCGGCAGATGCCTTTTTGTCCATCAAGGCGCTCTGCAGAGTCGTTTGCAGGTTGTGGTAGGCCACCTCGTCGGACTTCAATTGCAGCTGCGCAGTCAGCAGCTCTTGCTCCAGCTGCGGGTCGGTGAGATCCATCAAGACGGTGTCCGGCGTCACCTTAGTACCCGGCAGGACGCGAATGCGCGTCACCGTAGCTTCCGTCTGGGAGGGAATCAACCGGATGCTTTCCTCGCTGGGAACGAGCGTCCCCAGCCCGCGCACCTGGACCACCATCGGGCTGCGCTTGACCGTGTCCGGCCAGACCGTGCTGGCGTCCACGCCGGGCGCGGCCGGCTTCAGCCTGTATACAGCCGCTGCGGCTGCAGCAACGACAACCAGTCCGATCGCGCCGATTACAATCTGCCGGCGTACTTTCTTTCGCTTAATATCTGGGCGGGAAATATCCATCGACTAGAGATATTGCAACTACTGCGCCATTTGTTGCCTTCGCTTAACCCTTTTAAATTCAGAAAACTAAAGATCAATTGCGAACGCCCGATTCCGATTGACTGGTCATTTCCGGAACCAGGTGTCCGTTTCTGGACAACTCTTTGCTGGCTCTGTCACTTAGACGATAAAAGAGGAGTTCCGCTCGGACTCCCCCATCGATACAACACCTGAAAACTGCGAATCAACGATAACCACCCGAAAGCACGATCCCTTCGCCCGTCATAAATGCCGACTCGTCCGATGCCAGGTAAACCGCCGCATGAGCAACATCCTCCGGCGTTCCCAGCCGACCCAGCGGCGTAATCGTGATTAATTTCTTCATCCGTTCCTCGGCGTAACTGCCCGTCTCCATGTTTGCCTGCACGCCTTCCGTCGGAATCAGGCCCGGGTGAATCGAATTGACGCGAATCTTGCGCGCGGCCAGTTCCTTCGCCAGCGAAACCGTCAGTGCATCCACCGCACCCTTGGTTGCCGCATACACGGACCCGCTGGGTTGCGGGCTGAGGCTGACGATCGAACTAATGTTGATGATGCTTCCGCCGTTTTCGCCGAACCGTTTGGCCGCCTCCTGGGTCGCCGCAATCAGGCCCAGTACATTCAGATCAAACATTCTGTGGAAATGCGCATCGGTGATCGCTTCCAGCGGAAGAAATTCATATACTCCCGCATTGTTCACCAGGATATCGAGCTTTCCAAACGCCCTATCCGCCTCGGCAAACAACGACTCCAGGTCTTTCCGGCTGCCTACATTTCCCTTGACTGCGACAGCCTTCCCGCCCTTAGCGGTAATCTCGGCGACCACCCGATCGGCATCCGTCTTGCTCGAAGCGTAATTCACAACCACCGATGCGCCTTCCGCCGCCAGATGTTTCGCGATAGCTGCGCCCAGTCCCTTCGAAGCTCCCGTCACGATGGCCGCTTTTCCTTCCAACCTTCTCATTGCTTCTCCTCTCCGGCAATCAAATCATCCGGTTTCGCTCTAATAGATGCATATGCAGGTATTTCTTGATTCACAAAATCCTAGGATTAAACTAGATGCATATGCATATTTCTGGAAAATTCGAGGCTTTGGACGACAGCGCAACCCCATGCTACGGAGCCTCCGTCCGGAAAGCCAGCCGCATCCTCACCCGCGTCTACGATGAAACACTTGCCCCCAGCGGCCTCAACCTGACGCAGTTTTCCATTGCCTACCTTCTCAATCGCCATGGCTCAGCCACGATCACGGACCTCGCTGCCTGGATGGACACCGACAAGACCGCCATGGGCCGCAACCTGCTCCCGTTGCAGCGTGAGCGCCTCATCTCAATTCAGGAAGGTAGAGATCGTCGCAGCCGTGAGGTCACGCTCACGTTCTCAGGACTGGCTAACTACAAGAGGGCCATACCGCTCTGGAAAAAGGCCCAGAAGCAAGCCGAGAAAATGCTGGGAAAATCACAGGCAGCCGCCATGCGATCACTGCTGCATCGGGTCGCAGCAAAAAGCTGAGCCTCTATATGCTCCGGGTTGGCGAAATGTCTTCCCTCACCGCACCTTGGCATCCCACAGCGTCCTCTGCGGTAAAAAGACTACTATTATCCGATCAAAAGCCCCTCAATAAATCAGCTTCAGAGAAAATTGAATCTGCCGCGAAGTCCCAGCCGTCTTGCTGATCACGCCAAACCCGGAGCCCTTAATCGTGTTCGCGGGCAGCCCCATATTCACAATGTTGAACAGGTTGAAAAACTCCGAGCGGAATTGCAGATCGACCATCTCGCTCCCGCTCTTGCGCGTCCCGAAAGGCGTGTCCTTAATCAGGGCAAAGTCATAATTGTAGTAAGCAGGCCCGCGAAAGGTATCGCGCCCAAGCGTTCCGAAGCGCCCGCTGTTCGGTCCGCTCCCACCAGGCAGGTTGATGGGGATCGAGAAGTACGACGCATTCGCTGGGCCCAGCCCGAAGTAGTCCTCCCGCACCTTCCGCGCCGTGGATAAGTCAGGCTTGCTAATCTGGTCAGGGCGGTCCGTCCCATTCGACCCCGCGCCCGTCTGCTGAATCCCCGAATAGACCGTAAACGGCGAGCCGCTGGTGATCGTCGAGATGCTCAGCAGCTCCCACCCTCGCGTAAGCTTCTTCGTCACCGCCTCAAGAAAATCAATGCTATCCAGATGCAGATCCTGCGCCACGCTCAGGCTGAAGGCGTTCGCAACGTCAAACGTCGACGGCCCTTTTTCAGGATGTGTATTAAACGGATCTTGCGGGGCGAACTGCACCTGTGCGCCCGTCGAACCCGTCCCGCCGCCAATCACTCCGCTCACGTCGTCGAGCGACTTCGACCACGTATAGCTCGCCTGCACGCCCGGGCCGCCATGCGCGAATGTTCCCGACAGTGAAGTCTGCAGCGCGTTGTAGGTCGAGTGCGAACTATCGTCCACGACATTTTCAACGCCGAACCCCCCGATCACATTGCCGGCACGGTCGAATGTCGTATAAAGCGCGTACTCCGGACTCGCCCCGGCGAACCCATTCGGAAATGTCATGCGCGGCAGCTTCACACCTGCTGTCGCCACATAGGCCGCATCGGCAGTAATGCTTCCGAACTGCCGCTCAAGTCCAAGCGTCCATGTTTCGATATACGCATTGCCGAAATTTCTGTCGATGCCGGCAAGGTTCAGCGGCGTAATCTGATGGCTCGGTGTCAGCGCCGCAATATCATGTTCATAACGGTCTACGTCCATAACCGTATTTGCAGGAACATCCTTCGTATTACCGCTGGCAAAAATGTTCTGCCCCGAGGGCGTGTAAGCCTGCGGCAACTCGTCCGCTGTGATCTCGAAGCCATAATGAAACTGCGCCCCCGGAGCCGCGCTCAGATGCGGATAGATCACAAACGGCGTCGACCCGGTCAGCGAATTGTCCTGCCAGATATTCGGCGGAACGGTTGTCAATCCTCCGCCCACGTGGAGATGGAGCTTGTCGGTGACTAGCCAATCCAATTGCACGCGGGGACCCCATCCGTTGTAGTTTGTCTGATACCCCGGCTGCGGATTTACCAGAAATTCCTGCTGAAATCCAGTCCCCGTCTTCGTCGTCAGGATGGTTGAAGTGCGCTTAGCGCGTTCGGTGATCGGCGAATACACCCCGTAGCGCACGCCGTAATCCAGCACAAAGCGGTTAGAAATCTTCCACGTGTCCTGCACATAGAAAGAGAAGTTGTTTCGGTTGATCGCCGCCGGCCCGATGTGGTACCCGCCCGAAAAATACGGAGGTGCCACCGCAACGTTGTATGCAAAAGGACTTCCCGTAAGCAGCCCCGACAGCGTGTCAGGCAGGGGGTCACCCACATTCACATTGTTCATGCCGCTCTGCGAAACAATCTCGACCGGCGAATACGCTGTGCCACCGCCAAAGTCATACTCATTGTTCGGGCTGATGCCGAAATACGTCGTGTCGCGGTTCAGCCGAACCTCGCCGCCAAACTTCCAGAGATGCCCGCCCGTCGCGTAGGTAAAATTCTGCTGCGCCTGAAAGAGATTCCCATACGCCTGCATCACCGATCCGGCGGCAGAATTAAAGGCCTCAAATAATCCGTCGTTGAACTTCACCGCGGGGTCGGTGTGATTCTGCGTCGGGAACCCGGGCGTCGTACGCGTAAAACTAATCGACGACTCAAACGAGTACCGCGGCGAGACAGCACGCGTATACGTCAGCACTCCGTTGCGCTGGTGATCTACGTATTCGACACCAAAACTCGGATCGATCGCCGTCTGATCGGGGTTGGTCGTCGGTCCCGTCAGATTGTCCCAGGTAAACCGCGCAAAGATCTGCGACTTCTCGTCAAGCGTCTGGTCTATCCGCATCGAAAACTGGTCCGCATTCGTAATCACCTTCGACGAAGTCGCATATGTGTTCGGCCCGTATGACCCCAGCGGGTAATTCGGCAATGGATACCGCGCCAGCACGCTGGCAATCTGCGGATCGACCGGAACGTAGAGTGTGTCTCCCGGAAACGCTCTCCTGTCCACCCCCGAGCGCTCCTCCGACGTAGGCACCGCCAGAATCTGTGTTGTCCCCAGCACCTGGCGAAAACCCTGATACTCGCCGAAGTAAAAGGTTTTCCCCCGCCCGTCATAAAGGTGCGGAATCACCACTGGTCCACCGTTGGTAAATCCAAACTCATTGCGCTGGAAAGGCGGAATTCTTCCATGTGTCGGATGATCGAAGTAGTTCCGCGCATCGAGCGCCGAGTTGCGCAGAAACTCAAAGACCGAACCATGAAAACCGATCTTGCCCGATCTCGTAACGATGTTTGTAAACCCGGCGGCGCCGCGCCCGATCTCTGCCGGCATCCACCCGGAGCTCGACTGAATCGCTTCGACCGCATCAACGTTGAAATTGGTGAAGGTGCCGCCGCCCATCTCGGGATCGCTGGTGTCGGAGCCATCCATGGCAAACGTCGCTTCCACGCCGCGCTGCCCGTTGATGGCAAACTGCTGCGTAAAATTCGTCGCGCCATTTGTGTCCGTCATCGTGCCTGCGGCTAGCAGCAATAACTGGCTGAAGTCGCGCTTGTTGAGCGGCAAATCGCTTACGGCACGGCTTGAAAGCTGTTCGCCGCCCGTGCCCTCGCGCTGCTCCTTTTGCTCCGCGACGGTCAGTCCACCCTGGTCCGATATCGTAACCAATACGGTTACATGGTCCGCCGCGAGCAAAACTGGCCGATTCGAGCTGGTCAGCTTTCCCGCAGCTTCAACCGACAGCGCATAACTGCCCGCCGGCATGTTCCGGAAAGAGAAGCTCCCGTTCGCGGACGTGGCAGCGGCATGCTTGTGTCCCTCTGCCGTGAGCCATACCGTAGCGCCCTCTACGGGCTGGCCAGCTGAGTCGTGCAGCACGCCGCCCCATGACGAAATGGCAGCATCCTGCTGCGACCACGCAGCAGTACTCAGAGCCACGCACTGCACAAGGCACAAAATGCCCAGCAGTACCGAGAAAAGTTTTCTTACCTCGGCTTTCGAGCAGCCTGCAGTCAAAGAGCGGTACCTGTTCCTCGGAAGTCGTGCAGGCGCCTTCCCGCGAAAACGGTTACACCTGCACAAATGTTAATTATATGGAGATACCCGTTCAATCACATAACTACCGGGCGAACCGCACGTTGTGAAAGGGAGAGCGCCGGAAATTAGCCGTGAATCGTTACACTACTCTCATGCCTCACGAAGCAACCATGCAAGTCGTGCCCGTCACACTCGAAGGCAACCTCGTCCAGCTCGAACCACTCAGCATGGACCACCTTCCCGCGCTTGCCGAGATCGCGTTCCATCCACAGACCTGGCGATGGATGAGCGACCGCATGGAATCAGAAGACGACCTGCGCCGCTACATCCAGGCCGGACTCGACGCCGCAGCCGCCGGCGCGGCCATGCCCTGGGCCACGCGTTCGACGAAGGACAACCGCATCATCGGCTCAACGCGCTTCGCCGACATTCAGCCCGCGCATTGGACACTCGAAATCGGTTGGACCTGGATGCATCCCGACTATCAACGCAGGGGCATCAATGTCGAGGCAAAATATATGCAGCTTCGCCACGCCTTTGAGGTGATGGGCGCCCGCCGCGTAGCCTTTAAGACCCATCACCAGAACATGAAATCGCAAACCGCGATTCAGGCTCTGGGCGCAAAGCACGAAGGCATCTTCCGCAACCACGTCATCATGCCTGACGGCAGCCCGCGCCACAGCTACTGGTACAGCATCATCGACGAGGAATGGCCGGAGGTGAAAGCCAATCTCGAGCGCCGAATGCAGCGCCATCAAACCGCTTCAGCCTGATTCCCTACCATTGAACCTGCTCGAAGAGCCTGCGCAGGCGAGCGCCTTTCGCAGCGTGGATCATTTCGACAAAACTGATGCGCCCCTCGAGGTGATATCGAAACGAAGGATGCTGCTCGCGATTCTGGCTCTCCGCGCCAAACCGCATGCAGTTGGTCAGAATTGCCTTCAACAAGTCGAAATCATGACGCACTACGTTCACTTTTTCATTCACTACAAGCCCCGCAAGATACTGCCTCCTGCAAATTCGCCTAAATAAGTTCCATGTTACATTCGAATAATCGAATATTCTGGAGAATTCTATGCAGGACGCACTGCGTCGCTTCAAAGCAGACATGTTCCAGGCGCTCGCCCACCCTACCCGCATCGCCATTATGGAACTGCTCAGCGAAGGTGAACTATCAGCCGGGACACTCATTGAAAAGCTGGGCATGGAGCAGGCAAACGTCTCCCAACACCTTGCCGTGCTCCGCTCCAAGCAGCTCGTCCTCAGCCGCAGAGCCGGCAACCAGGTCTTCTACTCTGTCCGCGACCCTCTTATCACAGAAGTCCTCGCGCTGATGCGCCGCTATTTCCACGCTCACCTGAAAGAGTCTCTGGGCATGCTCGACGAAATGGAGAAGGCCGTATGAAGATTCAGCAGAACTGGCTTCCCCGCTCCGTCGAATCGCTGCGCGACTATAACTTAAACAAATTCACCCACGACCTGATCGCCGGAGTTACTGTCGGTCTCGTCGCGCTGCCGCTGGCCATGGCCTTTGCCATTGCATCCGGAGTTCCTCCGCAGGCCGGACTCTATACCGCTGTCGTCGCAGGATTCCTCATCTCCGCTCTCGGAGGCTCGCGTACCCAGATCGGCGGCCCCACAGGAGCCTTCGTCGTCATTGTCAGCGGCATCGTGGCGAAATTCGGCCTCTCCGGCCTGTCGCTGGTCGCAATCATGGCTGGGTTCCTACTCCTCGTCATGGGCTTCACCGGACTTGGCTCCGCGGTCAAGTTCATCCCACGCCCGGTCACCATCGGCTTCACCAACGGCATCGCGCTGCTGATCGCATCCACGCAGATCAAGGACTTTCTCGGCCTGAGAACCCCGCCCGTGCCCAGCGAATTTCTCTCCCGCATGAAGGTCTTGTTTGCAGGCATCGGCACCGTCCACTGGCCGACAGTCGCCGTGGCAGGCGTCTCACTGGCCATCATTCTTCTCTGGCCGCGCATCACGCGAAGAGTCCCCGGCACCATCGTCGCGCTGTTCCTGGCGACGGCAGCGGTTGCGTTCTTTCATCTTCCGATTGATTCCATCGGCAGCAAGTTCGGAGGAATCCCGCAGGGCTTCCCCCATTTCACTCCGCTGCAATTCCACGCGGAACACATTCTTCCGCTCCTGCCGTCCGTTTTTACCGTCGCTCTTCTGGCCGCAGTCGAAAGCCTGCTCTCCGCGGTTGTCGCCGACGGCATGAGCGGCGACCACCACAACTCAAATATCGAACTGGTCGCCCAAGGCATCGCCAACATCGCCTCTCCGCTCTTCGGGGGCATCCCTGCTACCGGAGCCATCGCCCGCACCGCTACCAACATCCGCTCGGGCGCACTCACCCCTGTGTCCGGCATGATTCACGCCCTTACGCTGCTCGCCATTCTGCTCGTCGCCGCGCCGCTGGCCCGCTTCATTCCGTTGGCTACGCTCGCCGCCGTGCTTTTCGTCGTCGCCTACAACATGGGCGAATGGCGCGAGATCGCCACCATCTTCCGCCTCTCGAAAACCGACATCGCCGTCTGGTTCACCACCTTCACACTGACCGTCTTTGCCGACCTCACCGTAGCCGTCGGCGTCGGCATGACGCTCGCCGCGCTTCTGTACATCTACCGCGTCGCCGAAACCACGACCGTTGCCCCGGTTACCTATGAATACCTACGCGACGGACTCCCGCACATTCTGCAGGACAAGGAAATCCCCTCGAACGTGACCATCCTGCGCATCCACGGCCCGTTCCTCTTCGGCACTACCGAAAAACTGGCCGAGGCCACACATAACCTCGGCAGCTTCGCGCCGGTCGTGATCCTGCGTCTCCGCAACATGACGGCGCTCGATGCCACCGGCGTCCACGCGCTCGACCAGTTTGCCGAGCGTCTGCGCAAATCCGGCAAAACGCTCCTTCTCTGCGGTGCCAGAGAGCAGCCCGCGGAACTTCTCAGGCGGACCGATCTCATCCACGAAATCGGGCAGGAAAACATTCTCCCGCACGTTCAGGCAGCGCTCGCCCGCGCACGGGAGATCAATGGAGACTTCCAGGGCGTAGGCCGTGAACTGGCCGCCGAGCTGGAATTCCGGCCGCTCTGAAAATTATGGAAGATGAGTTTCGGGTGGAAAGAACTTCGGGTGCCCCATGCTGTCGCGCAGTTCGCAACAGCATGGGGCATCACAAATCTATCTGAGAATGTTTTACTGCTTAGCCGTAGCCTTTGCTTCCAGTCTCTGTACCTTGCTGTGCTTAATCGAATAGGTGAAGTAAATCACCAGCCCAATCACCAGCCAGATGCTCACCACAATCCAAGTCAGCGTAGGAAGGTTCAGGATCAGATACAGCGCGCTGATGATGCCGCAGATCGGAACCAGCGGAACCAGCGGCGTCTTGAAAGGCCGATCCATCTCCGGATGGCGCACACGCAGAATCCACACCCCCGCCGAGACAATGGCAAACGCCAGCAGCGTTCCCATGTTGACCATCGCGCTCAGCTTGTCGATGGGCAGCAGCGCCGGAAGGAACGCGACAATCGAGCCGACAATAATGTTCGAAATCCACGGCGTACGGAATTTAGGATGGATCGCGCTGGCCCACTTCGGCAGCAGTCCATCACGCGACATCGAATAGAACACGCGCGACTGCCCCAGCAACATCACCAGCATGACCGTACCGAGACCGAAGACCGCACCGATCTTCACCAGCAGGCTGCCCCACTTCACGCCCGTCGCATCAATGCCAATCGCAACCGGTTCGGCAACATTCAGCGTCTTGTAGTTCACAAGACCTGTCAGCGTCAGCGAAACCGCAATGTAGAGAATCGTGCAGATCACCAGCGATCCGAGAA
This sequence comes from Terriglobales bacterium, assembly GCA_963823845.1. Lineage (GTDB taxonomy): Bacteria > Acidobacteriota > Terriglobia > Terriglobales > Acidobacteriaceae > Alloacidobacterium. Next base: position 363,253 of record CAWGND010000013.1, on the reverse strand, counting down.
TGCCAATCGGCATGTCGCGCTGCGGATTTTTCGCCTCCTGCGCCGCCGTTGAAACTGCATCGAAGCCGATATACGCAAAGAAGACAGAGGCAGCGCCTGCGGCAATGCCGCTGATGCCAAACTGCCCCGGCCCGATCTTCGGCGGAATGAAAGGATGCCAGTTCATCCGCGCAAGGTCGGGATGCTGCAGCAGAAATCCGATGCCCAGGAAAAGGAAGATACCGACGACACCAACCTTCACGAACACGATCGCGGAATTGAAGTTGGCCGACTCCTTGATGCCGCGCACCAACACCACTGTCACCACCCCAATCACAACAAAGGCAACAAGGTTGAAAACGCCCGTCACATGCTGCATTCCTGATGTATCAGTCACTCCCGTCGGAAGCGACATAAACGGCATCCATTGACCGTTGTAGAGATACAGCACATTGCCGTAGGTCGTCGTAAACCGCGCCAGCGACGCCGAAGGCGTCAACCCGATCTGTTCGAGCAGGCTGAGAAAATATCCGGACCAGCCCGAAGCCACCGTCGCCGCGCCAAAGGCGTATTCCAGGCACAGGCACCAGCCGATGATCCACGCCACCAGTTCGCCCAGCGTCGCATATCCATAGGTGTAAGCCGACCCCGCAATCGGAATCAGCGAAGCGAACTCGGCATAGCAAAGCCCGGCAAAGGCGCACGTAATACCCGCAAGAATAAAGCTCAGCGCAATCGCCGGCCCTGCATGCAGCGCCGCGGCCTGCCCCGTGAGCACGAAGATGCCTGCGCCGATCACGGCTCCCACACCGAGCGTAATCAGGTTCACCGGCCCCAGTGACCGCCTGAGTGTGTGCTCTCCTTCTTCGCCAGCCTCATCCTTCAGCGTGGAGATATGTTTAACTGCAAACAAATTAGCCATCTACGAGCGCGTTCCTTCCCGGGGAAAAAATCAATCCTGAATCAATCGGCCACGGCCTGACCGCGGCGCGACCAGACGGCAAAGACCGGGATCCCTAGCAGCACAATCAGCAGTCCCGGCCATGTAAATTGCGGCTTGTAGCGCAATAATACGACACATATCCACGCCGCCATACCGATATAAATCGCCGGCAGAACCGGATATCCTACCGCACGATAAGGACGTTCGGCATCCGGCTTGCGCCTGCGCAGCACAAACAGGCAGCTGATCGTCAAAATGTAGAAGATCAATTCGGTGCAAATAATATAGTCCAGCAGCTGGCTGTACGACCCTGTCAGGCACAGAAAACACGTCCACACCGCCTGGATCACCAGCGCGGCAACCGGCGTCTTGTAACGCGGATGCAGCTTGCTCGTCGACTTAAAGAACAACCCGTCGCGACTCATAGCGTAGTACACGCGAGCCCCAGCCAGAATCAATCCATTCGCGCAGCCAAAGGTCGAAATGAGAATCGCGCCCGCCATCAGAAAGGCGCCGCTATTCTGGAAAATCTGCTGCAGCACCGCTGTGGCCACGCGGTCTTCCGCAGCATATTGAATACCGCGCGCAAACACCGTCGCTCCCTGCGGATCGCCATGCAGCGGCAGCACGAGAAGATAAACAAAATTCGCCGCGATAAAGAGCGAAATCACAATCACCGTGCCCAGCACCAGCGAGAGCGGCAGGTTCCGCTTTGGGTTCTTGATCTCGCCCGCCGTATACGTCACATTGTTCCAGGCGTCAGCAGAAAACAGCGACCCCGTCTGCACCACCGCAAGCACCGCTAGCAGTCCCACCATCGCAATCGGACCGCCAACGCCTACCTGCACCGGATGCAGCGCATGCCATGAAGCGCCCTGCCCGAAGTTATGGCCAAAATTCGCCGCAACCGCCGCCGGATTTCTGCCAAACGTAAATCCGAGAATCACCAGCCCCAGCAGCGCCGCCGTTTTCGCAGTTGTGAAAACGTTCTGCACCAGCGCGCCCAGCCGCACGCCAAGAATATTGATCCCCGTCAACACCAGCACAATAATGATGCCCGTCAGATTGGCCGTGTTCAGGCCAAGATCCATATTCCCCAGCACCATGGGCCCAATTTTTATTGGCGGAACATGCCCTAAGTGCAGCAGCCAGTGCGAAGAGGAAATCACCGGGAAGAAGACGCCCAGAAACTTGCCGAAAGCCACCGCGACCGCGGCAATCGTCCCCGTCTGGATCACGAGAAAAAGTGTCCACCCAAAAAGAAAGCCCCACATGGGGCCAAGCGCTTCTCTTAGATAGACATATTGTCCGCCCGCCGAGGGCATCATCGCTGCCAGTTCGCCATAGCTCAGCGCGCCGATGATCGTCATCACCGCCGTCACTAGCCACGCGCCAATCAGCAGCGCAGGCGATCCGACACCACGGCTGATCTCCGCAGGAACAATAAAGATTCCCGAGCCAATCATCGACCCGACAACAATCGCCGTCGAACTGAACAGCCCGAGCCGCTGCACAAGATGCGGGCTGGGGGCATCTGTCTGTGTTGGAGAGGGTCGGGTACTCGTGGTCACTTGTTGATTGTTCTACCGGAAATTACGGAGAAAGTCTTTTGCTATTTTCGCAGAATCTTTGCCCGGTCCAAACATCGCTGAAATCATCGCGACGGAATCGGCGCCCGCATCCAGCACCGAACGCGCATTCTCAAGCGTAATCCCGCCAATGGCTACAAGCACCTTCGAAGTAAGCGCGCGCGCCTCGCGCAAGCCTTCAAGGCCCACTACAGGATCAGGATGCAGCTTCGAAGCCGTAGCAAATACAGGCCCAAAGGCAATGTAATCCACCGGCAACGCGTCAGCAGCTTCAAGCTGTGCGCGATTGTGCGTCGACACGCCAACAATTCTCTCCGGCCCCACAATCCTGCGAGCCTCAGCCGGAGAAGCGTCCGTCTGCCCCACGTGCACGCCAGCGAAATCTGCCTCCACGGCAAGCTGCGGATGGTCATTCATAATGAGCTTGAGCGCCCTCGTAGCGCCTATTTTCATGACCTTCGCATCATGCGGGATATGGTCTTCGTTCTGCTTGTTCCGGTACTGCAACAACGTGACGCCAGCCTCCTCCAGCTCAACGACGACGCGCACCAAATATGAGCCCCGCTCAAAGTCAGGCAAAAACGAAGCATCCAGAATTGGGTAAAGCGGTGGTAGAGAGAAAGGCATGCCCTAAGCGTAAATGAAACAGGACAATCGCCGCCAAATTGCCTTGTCTTCCCTGCTGTGATATGAGAATGACAGCGTTAGGGACGCATCCAGTCCGCGGAAAGGGCTCTGCCCACCCAGCAGATTTCACAACTGAAGGTCGCGAACCTTCTTTCAGCCTGACTCGTGCGGACTCCAGGCATGCAATGAAAGGAGATTCGTATGCCCAATCCGCAGGATGTTCTGCCCCTCCCGCCGAGCCCCAACCTTGAACGCTACAAGAAACTTGCCAAGGAGCTCGTCAAAGCCGGCAAGTCACCCGACGAGAACGCTATTACCAAATGGACCGATCAATGGATAGAAGCGTTAACGCAACACGCACGCGCTAAACAAACACTCGCAGAGAAGACGCGCGACGCCAACAGAACCGAGTCCTTCGCCCGCCAGAAACTCTCAGAGAAATGCTCCCTCGCCAACGCGCAGTTTGTGATTGCGCGGTCACACGGCTTCGAAAGCTGGTCCAAATTCGCCCGCCACTTGGAGGCGCTTGCGCAGAAGAACTCCTCCGTCGCTAGATTCGAATCTGCCGCCGATGCGATCATCGTCGGCAAAATATCGGTGTTGAAACAGTTGTTGCGCGAAGATCCGAAACTCATCCGCACCCGATCGACACGCGAGCATCAGGCCACCCTGATTCACTACGTCGCCGCAAACGGAGTAGAAAACTACCGCCAAAAAACACCAACGAATATTGTTGAGATCACGAACCTGCTGCTCGAAGCAGGCACCGAGATCGATGCAACAGCCAACGTCTACGGCGGCGGCGCAACAACGCTTGGACTGGCGGCAACCAGCGTTCATCCCGAACTTGCCGGTGTGCAGGAAGCTCTTCTCGAGACTCTGCTCAACCATGGCGCAACCACTGACCAGCCGCACGCCACTGGCAGAAGCGATTCAATCGTATCGGCCTGCCTGGCAAACGGCCGCGTAAAAGCCGCGGCATTTCTCGCCAGCCACGGCGCTCGACTGACGCTCGCATCCGCAGCAGGCATTGGCAGACTCGATCTGGTCAAGAATTACTTTGACGATGACGGCGCGCTGAAGCCAACTGCAACGAAGAAACAACTAGAATCCGGCTTTCGATTCGCATGCCTCTACGGCTATACCGATGTTGTTCAGTTCCTACTCGACAAAGGTGCCGACCTGGCCACCCACGGAGACGACGGCCAGACAGCTTTACACTGCGCCGTCATCGGTGGCCATCTTGACACGGTCAAGTTGCTGCTGCAACGTAATCCGCTGCTCGAAGCAAAAAACATCTATGGCGGAACAGTGCTTGGCCAAACGCTATGGTCAGCAGCACACGGTGGCGATGCCGAACTCTACATCAAAATCATCGAGGCATTGATGAACGCTGGGGCGAGGATTCCGGAGCGTCATACGCCGGTCAATAAAGAAGTAGACGCATGGTTGGAGCACCACGGAAGCCACGCCGAGCCGACATGGTATTGGTACGAAGAAAAACCACGAACGACGAAGTGAGACCCGGAGCAGTGAGGCATTCAGCTACTGAATCCCTTCCTCTTCCTTGCGCTCTTTCTCGCGCTCGAAGTACCGCTCCATGAACTTCGTATCGAACTCGCCGGCACGGAATTCCTGGTCATTGAAAATCCCGCGATGCAGCGGAATCGTCGTATGAATCCCCTCGACCACAAACATATCCAGCGCCCGGCGCATCCGCGCCATCGCCTCATTGCGGTCCTTGCCATGAGCGATCAGCTTGGCAATCAGCGAATCATAATACGGCGGCACTACGCCCTCCGCATACTGCGCCGTGTCCACGCGAATGCCGTTACCGCCAGGAATATTGAAGACCGTGATCTTGCCAGCCGAAGGCGTGAACTTCTCCGGATGCTCCGCATTCACGCGGCACTCAATCGCGTGCCCGCGAATCGTCGTCGGCCCGGGCAAGATGCTCGACAGCTTCTCGCCGGAGGCAATACGCAGTTGCGCCTTGACGAGATCCACCCCCGTCACCATCTCCGTCACCGGATGCTCCACCTGAATGCGCGTGTTCATCTCGATGAAGTAGAGCTTGCGATCTTCATCCATCAGAAACTCAATCGTGCCCGCATTCTGGTAGCCGACGCCTTCAAGCGATCGCTTCAGCGTCTTGCCGATGTCATCACGCATCTTCTGCGTCACCTGCAGCGATGGCGCCTCTTCAATCAACTTCTGGTGCCGCCGCTGAATCGAACATTCACGCTCGCCCAGTGAGATCACGTTGCCATGCTCATCGGCCAGAATCTGAAATTCAATGTGCCGCGGCCGCTCGATGAACTTCTCCATGTAAAGCGATCCGTTGCCGAAGGCATTCGCCGCCTCGCTGCTCGCCGCCTGAAAAAGTCCCGGCAGCTCTGCTGCCGAGCGCACAACGCGCATGCCGCGCCCGCCACCGCCTGCAGTCGCTTTCAGAATGACTGGGAAGCCGACCGACTTTGCCCACTCCAGCGCTTCGTCTTCGCTCTCGATCACGCCATCCGAGCCCGGGAGAATCGGAACCTTGGCTTTTTTCATCGCCTGGCGAGCTTTTTCTTTTTCGCCCATCAGCCGCGTCACTTCTGGTGGAGGCCCAATGAATTTGATATTCGAAGCACGGCAGACCTCAGCAAAATTTGCATTCTCGCTCAGCAGGCCATAGCCCGGATGAATCGCATCCACATCGGCAATCTCAGCCGCGCTGATGACCGCAGGAACATTGAGGTAGCTCTCCGCCGAGCGCGGAGGCCCAATGCAAATGGCCTCGTCCGCAAATCGCACATGCAGCGAGTTGCGATCAGCCTCGGAATACACAGCCACCGTGCGAACGCCCAGTTCCTTGCAGGCACAAATCACACGCAGCGCAATTTCGCCACGATTGGCGATTAAGACCTTACGAAACATAGAGACCTAGTGCGGACGCACCGCAAAGAGTTGCTGGCCGTATTCCACCGGCTGGCCGTTCTGGACAAATCGCTTCACGATCTCGCCCGTTGCATCGGACTCGATCTCATTCATCAGCTTCATGGCCTCGATAATGCAAAGCACTTGACCCTGCTCCACCCGATCGCCAATCTTCACAAAAGCCGGCGTGCCGGGCCCCGGTGCCTCATAAAACGTCCCGACAATCGGCGACTTCACAATATGCAGCAAAGCATCATCGCTCTCCGCAGGAGCCGGAGCAGCAGGCGCAGCCGCTGTGGGCGGAGCAGCAGTAGCTTGCACGGCAGGCAGCGTCACCGGAGCGGCAACCGCCGAAGCAGGAACCGCCGCCAGCAGACGGCTCAGACTCGCCAGATCCGCTGAAGCACCTTCCTGGGCAAACTTGATGCGGACCTTCAGATCGCCGCGCTCCAGGTCAAATTCGCCAATCTTGTTTTCTTTCAGAAACTCAATCAGTTCCTTGAGTTCTTTCATCTCTTCTGGATTCATCTTTGATTGTCTCGCTACAACTGGATCATCGCCTTCGGCGCAGGCGTCAGATTCTTTCCACCGCTCTTGGTCACCGCGACCATGTCCTCAATGCGAATGCCAAACTTCCCTTCGATATAAATACCCGGCTCGATTGTAATCACCATGCCCGGCACAAGCATCTGATTCTGCTCCGCTGCCACCCGCGGCGGCTCGTGAATCTCAATCCCGACACCATGCCCGGTCGAATGCGTAAAGTACTTGTCCAGTTTTGAGTCGCGCAGCACGCTACGCGCAGCCTCGTCCACTTCGCCGCAAGTAGCGCCCGGTCTTACAGCAGCAACTGCCGCCTCCTGCGCCTCCAGCACCGCATCATACGCGAACCGTTCCGGGCTGCCCGGCTTGCCCATGTGGACAGTGCGCGTCATATCAGAACAATAACCATTGAGGATAACACCGAAGTCGAGCGTCACGAAGCCGCGCCCCGGCACCTTCGCCGTCGTGGCTCGCCCATGCGGCAACGCCGACCGCTTCCCCGAAGCCACGATCGTCTCAAACGACATGGCCTCTGCACCCATGCTGCGTGCAAAAAACTCAAGCTCAGCTGCAATCTCCTGCTCAGCCACGCCCGCCTGAATATGCGGCAACACCGCCGTAAACAGATTGCACCCTAGCAGCGCTGCCTGCTCCATCAGCAGCAGTTCGTCTGCATCCTTCAACATGCGCAACCCGGAAACAACCGGCCGATTCAAAGGCTGAAAGAACCCGCGCCGCTTCCCTTTACTCAGCGCATCGCGCATCATCTCCAGCGCTGCAAACGTCGTCTGCTCCGGATCGAAATACGCCGCCGACACGCCCGATTTTTCCAGCCACGCGCAAGCCTCGCGCAACGCCGATTTCTTCGCAATCACCACGCGAGCGCCCTGCGTCTCTTCTTTCGCCTGCGCGGTGTAGCGGCCATCAGTGAACATCCCCGCGCGCTTCGCCGTAACAGCCAGCGCCGCATTCGATCCGGTAAATCCGCAAAGATAGCGAACATCCGGCAAATGCGTTATCAGCAGCGATTCAATCCCCTGCTCTTGCATCTGCCTGCGCAGCGCCCGAATACGCCTCAAATGATTCATCTCTCACAAAGTTATAGCAGGTACATCGCTCAAGAGATTTGTCATCCTGAGCGGAGCGAAGGATCTGTTTTTCCAAAGCGTCCGCCTGAAAAGGGTGCCCATATTCGGCGCTAATGTGGGAAAGTACAAAACATCCTCTATACTTGCCCTTTCACCATGCAGCGCATTTACCCCAAATTCCTCCTCTCTGCGATATCGCCCGACCACTTCCCCCCACCCACTATTCCCGAGATCGCCTTCCTCGGTCGCTCCAACGTAGGCAAATCAAGCCTGTTGAATGCGCTTCTCGGCTCAAAGCAGGCACATGTCTCCTCAACGCCCGGACGAACGCGCGCCATCAACTTCTTTTCCATCACGGACTCGCCCCAGCGCCAGCAGCCTCAGATGTATTTCGCCGATCTCCCCGGCTACGGCTACGCCAAGCTCTCAAAATCCATCTCCGCCGAATGGCCCAAATTCATCGAACCCTACATCGCCGACCGCCCCACGCTCGCACTCTGCCTCTGCCTGGTAGACAGCAACATTCCGCCGCAAAAAAGCGACGCACAGCTCATCCATTTTCTTCGGTCTTTCGACCGCCGCTTCCTAATCATCGGAACGAAAGCCGATCGACTCTCCGGCAACGCCCGCTTCAAAGCACAGGCCGACCTGCGCAAAGGCCTCGGAGTCGAAGACCTGCTTCTCTGCTCGGCAAAAACCGGCGCTGGATTGAAAGAATTGTGGAGCGCGATTCAAACTGCGGCGGAGGAATCGGCCGGCGAAGGCTGAACCACTGGCAGCCCGTCGCTTGAAACCTTAACAGGCACCGCAATCTCACCCGACTGCGTCCGCTGCTGCAGGAGCCCCACAAAGCGCAGCAGCTCTCCTGCACGCATCCGCACATGGCGTTCACGCGACAAATGTTTTTGCAGATAACGCGGAGCCAGCCGGATCCACTTCGCCCGCTGGTCCCCCGCATTCTCGATCGCATCCACTGCAACGGCATCCACGCGAGGCAGCCACATCGCCGCATCCTGCGAAACGCTCCACGTCACCACCAGAGAATTCGCAATCGCAGCCGCAGCGGGAAGTATTTTTGCTCCGCGCTCAGCGAAGCTCTCCACGTGCAAGCTGACGCAAGACACCAGATCAGGCTGCACCCCACGCTCCAGCATCTCCGCCACCACACGCTCCGGATCGCCCACCAGCGCCACAGCCACGGATTCTTTCTTGCGAATCTGATTTTTCAAAATCCGCAGCGCCTCATCCAGACTGTTCACCATGAAGTCGCAAAACCCTTGCCGCAATGCCTGCTTGATGCGACCGGCATCCGCACCCACGCCCAGCGAAGCAGCGCCGGCGATATTCGCCGCTACCGCCGTCGTCATTCCGCGGCTATCCGTCTCGCCATAAAAAACAAGCGAGCCACCCGGCTCCGGCGCAGCCAACGTCAGCGCCATAAAGTGATCAAAGACCTCAGATGTATCCGGAATATTCTCGTCAACCATACTTACTTAGATGTTGTCATCCTGAGCGGAGCGCGAGCGCGCAGTCGAAGGGACCAGCTTTTTGTTGGTGCCAGAACGAAAAAAGGCGCCCATCCTGAGCGGAGCTAAGGGTGGGAGGCGAGCCACGCTACCAGCTCGAATAAGGCTGCCCGTTACTCCCCACTTCATCCGACCCGCTATGCACATCATTAATCCCGGGATCACTCTGGTCAATACTCTCCAGCACATCGCTCGTCGCCGTCACCCAGGTGGTAGTGCTGTGCGTCATCGGATCGGAAGGAATCTCCTTAAGATACCCACCCTGCACCAGATCATCCAGCGCTGTCGGCCCTTTCTGTTTGTCCATCGTGTAGGAGTCAATCGCCTGCCGCAGCACATGCAGGTCTTCCTTCAGTACCGCCTCACGCGCAGACTTAATGGAGGCAATGAAGGCAGGAATCGCAATCGCCGCCAGCACGCTGATGATCAGCATCACCACCATCAGTTCCACCAGCGTAAAGCCGCGTTGGCCGCGCCCCCGGCTGCAAATTGTTCTCTCAGTCCGCATCGTCACCACGTGTTGTACTTTGTCCCGTTGAGCCCCGTCCCATCGGACTTTGAATACACATCAAACACATTCTGCCCGCCCCAGGAGTCGCTGTTCGGGTCATCCTGCATCGCCCGCAGTCCCCAATCGTCTTTCCCCGTCATGGGATCAACCGGAACGCGCCGGAGGAAGCGCACCTTCTTCCCCTGAATATCTACACCGTCCACCAGCGTCTGCAGGTCCGGCGGATAGTTATAACTGTCCACCTTGGTCATGAACAGGTTCCTGTCGCCTGCGTCCTTATAATGATCAATCGCGTCGCGCATCTGCCACAGGTCGTAGCGAAGCTCGCGCTCCTTCTCCCGCTTCACTGTCAAACGCGTCAGCGGAATCGCCGCCGACGCCAGAATGGCGAGGATCGCGACCGTAACAATCAGCTCAACCAGCGTAAGTCCGGCTTCACCGCGTCCAGATTTTTGTTGGAACCACATCAGCAAACCACAAAGAATGGAGGGACGATGTAGCTCAAGCGCGCATCACTGCACATGAACCACCGCCTGCGATCCTTGCGCCTGCACCGCCTGCTGCGCGCTGTTGCGCACGACCGGCCGCGTAATCGCAATCGAGGCATCACCCGGACCCTTGGCCTGGAAGCTCAGAATCACCACCGATCCCGCGCCGCTCACGCCGCCCACGCCCGGAGGCCTCGACGTCGAAATCGTCACGCCACCGTTGCCATCGTCACGATGCACCAAGGCAACCGTCTGCCCATCCTTGCCTAGAAAATTCCCCAAATCCACGTTGATCAGGCTCAACTTGGAGTTGTCATACTGCAGCTGGAGCGGCACGGAGAATACGTCCTGCCCGCCTGAAAGATTCACCGCTACCTGGAAGCTGCTCCCCACCTTTTGCGGCGCTGGAGGCGCAGCCAGCGTCAGGTTCACAGGAGCGCCTGAGTTCGCCTGCTGCTGCATCTGCGCCGCTGCATTCGCTACGGCCTGCGCAGCCGTCTGGCCCGGCACAGCCTGACCGGCTGCCTGGCCGCCCGGCGTCGCCGGCTGGCTGGCTGGCTGAGGAGACGCCGCTGACGCCTGAATCCTGCGCAGCTCAATCGTGTTCGTCGTGCCTGTATCAATCTGCCGCGTATTCAGCGGAGAAATCTCCGCCGCCCGCACCAGGTGCGGAATCACCAGGAAGACAATCTCGTCGTCCTGTACCTCGCGCGTCTCCGAACCAAAAATGTATTTCAGAATCGGCAACTCCGCCAGTCCCGGCGTCCCGCTCAGCGACCTATTATTCGACTTCGTCAGGATGCCGCCAATGATGCTGGCCTCACCCTCCTTCAGCCGGATAGTCTCCTCGGCGCTGTTATTCAAAATGACCGGTTCACTGACGCCACCCAGATTCAGAATGGGGCCAATGGTTGAGACCTCAATCTTCATCTTCATCGTCACATCACGGTCGTAATGGATCTGGGGCTTCATGGTGATATTCACGCCCACGTCCAGATACTGGAACTGCGTGTTCACCAGGGAGCTCACAATGGCAGTTGCCGCGCCCGTCTGGTAAGACCCGGTGGCTACCGGATACTTCTCGCCGATCTTCAACGTTGCTTCCTGCCCGTCGGAGGCGCGGATGCGCGGGTTCTGCAAAATCTTCGAATCTGAATCTGTCAGCAACAAGTTGACCTGCGCCTGCCCGATCGTCACAGCAAAATTCGTCGCGTTCAGGTGCGCAAGATCGTTCAGCGTCAGGCCGGTCGTGGAGGTGGTCGATGAGGTTGTAGAAGAAGTGGTGGATGATGAGGTTGTAGAAGTTGAAGTCGTGTTCGCAGTCGACGATTGGAAGTTGATCGTCGCCGTTTGCGGCAACTGGATGCCGATCGTCCGTGTCTTGTCGCGGTTCACTTCCATCACAGCCACGTCAATCACGACCTCGGGCCGTGCCTTGTCGAGATCGTTGATCAGCTTTTGTGCCAGCAGCAGCTCATCCGGCGTGCCGCGCATAATGATCGCGTTCTGGCTCGGAACGGCATACAGTTTGGCGGTCGTGAAGACATTGCGCAGCGCCGTCTGCTCGTCGTTCAGGTCCTGCTGCTGTGAAACGTTGGTCAGGTAAAACGTCTGTACCGCCTGCTCGTCCAGTTCCGCTCGCTTGCCCCGGTTGTTCTGCGCCACAAAGATCGTGTTCGACGTAATCGGCCGCCAGAACGTTCCCGAGATTGTCCCGATAATCCGCAGCGCGTCATAAAGCGACACATTCGTCAGATCAACCTGAATGTTCTTCGACGTGTACTCCGGATCGAACAGCACATTGATGCCGGCCGCCTTGCCAACGGCCTGGTAGACAATCTTGCTGTCTGCCACCATGCGCAGCGTAATCGCTTCGTTTGAAACCGGCTTCAGCTCCGGCGGTCCGCCAATTGCCTCCAACTGCGGGTTGGCATTCGGCGAAACCGATGTCTCCTGGTTCGGAGGCGCATTGATCTTCTCCCGTGTCGCGCGGATCTCCTGCTGCGCCAGCTCATTGCTCGGGTCAATTTCAAGGGCATGCAGAAATTCCGTCAGCGCGCCCGTATTGTCGCCCTGATCGCGCAGCTTTTCACCGTGCTGGATATGCGCCGCAGCCGCGGGAAAGCGCGTCCGCTCGTAGGCCGTCTTATAGCGCAGGTTCTTGGGATCTTTCTCCCATGCCTGGTAGTAGGACTCGTAAGCCGCCTCGACATCGTCCCTGGCTTCGGCAGTTTCGCCCTGCTTGAACAATGACTTCGCAGACTTCTTAGACTGTGAAGACTCCGCGTGGGCGGTGAGAGAAGGACCGAAAAGTACAGTAAATCCAAGAAAAAAGAAGGCCAGTTTCGCGGCTCGATAATTCATGCAACTCCAGGGGGACATCTTTGGGGAAAAGATTCTTGCGGCCGTTCGCAAGACCCGATCCGAGCAAGGAATCTGGGTCAATAACCTGTTTCTTTTCATGCCAAGACGCTGGCCGATTATAGCATCGCGATGCGCCGGAACAGATAAGGCTGCCATGCGTGCTAGCATTAGAATTCGTACCCATGGCCCGCCAAACCAGCCATCAGGTGGCTCCGGCCGCCCCCCAGAAATCCAAGCCCGTTTCGCGGCCCCGGGACCCGGTCGCGTCCGGCACCCGGGATGCGTCTGTCAATCGCGCCGCCAGCCATAACTACTTTCTCCTCGACAAATTCGAGGCGGGCGTCGCCCTCCGCGGAACGGAAGTCAAGTCCATCCGCGAAGGCAAAGCCAATCTCAAAGACGCCTACGGCATCGTCAAAGATGGCGAGGCCTTTCTGTTGAACGCACATATTGGTCCGTATTCCCACGGCAGCTATACCAATCACGAGTCGCTCCGAACCCGCAAGCTGCTGCTCCACCAGGAAGAAATTCGCAAACTCATCAGCAAGACGCAGCAGAAGGGATTTACGCTCATCCCCACCCGCCTTTATTTCCGCAACGGACGAGTCAAATGCGAACTGGCCGTAGCTAAAGGCAAACAGGACTGGGACAAGCGCGAAACCGAACGCCGCCGCGAAGCCGACAAAGAAGCCCGAGCCGCCATAGCCCGCAACCGCGGCAAATAGCGCCCTCAACCAGAAAATGTTGTCATCCTGAGCGGAGCTTCACGCAGTGAAGCGTTGTCGAAGGATCTGCTTTCTCGCATCGGTCGCCGAAAATGGGTGCTCCATCCTTTCGCGTAGTTTGCGAAAGGATGGGAACCACAACTTCTTATGAGAATGCTTTTTCCGGGCCGAGCGTTAACCGTACTTGAGGTCGGTGCTCTGTCCGACCTCGATAAGATAACCGTCAGGATCGCGGATGTAGCAGCGCGTCTCGCCATACTTGGGGATCGGCTCCGTGATGAACTCCGCTCCTCGACTCTTCCATAATTCATAGCACGCTTGAATATCCGCAACGCGGAAATTCATAAAGCTGTTGATGTGATCCGGGTCGGGAACGCTGAGCGTTACCGTCGGCTTATCCAGGGTCGGCCCGCCTCCAACGTTCAGAATCATCCAGATATTCGCAAGCTGAAGGTACCCAGGCGCGTTGCCGTCACCCAGGCTCAGAATGCGAGCGCCGAAGACCTTTTCGTAGTAGCGAGCCGATCGCTCGATGTCGGCGACGGTGAGGAAATGCGCGATGCTCATCCCCTCTCGCGGGGGCATCTCATAGCTCTTCTGCTCGATTTGTACGTTGCTCATTGACGACTCCAATTCCGATAAACAGTGCTCATCCGCTGATTCTGGTTGTTTCGTATTCATACCTACTTCCGATTAAGCCTGACGAGGAAAGGCAAAACATGCGCGAGGAAACATTCGCATCAGCGGTTGATTTGGGTTATGGCTGCGGGAATCCGAACATCAACCACGACTGATTGGCTACCCAATGCGGGTATAGCTCCGTCATCTGATCGAACAGCTCCTGGTCGGATGTCGCGGTTTTCTGTAGCCGATCAAAATCTTGCAGGTAACGCTTGGTGTCTTGGATCGTCGAGGGAGAGTCGGGCGCGCCAGGCTTCTTGTGACCGGCGACAACAATCGCCGGGTTCAGCGCCGCTAACCGGTCTAGCGCCGCAATCCAATTCTTTCGGCTCTCGGGGGTGGTGTCGCCGACGTACATGCGGCATTGGTTGTACACAACGTCGCCAGCGACGATCAGGCCGATCGATGGAACGTGTAGAGACGTCGAATCGGGACAATCGGTGCGGCCCTGCTCGATGATGCGCAATTCGTGGCCCTCAAGCGTGAAGGTGTCGCGCTCATAGGGCTCAGGTGAGACCAACTTCGTGGGCACTTGCCCAGGAAACAATTGGCGGGCGAATTGGCTCAGCGGGGGAACAAACGACGACTGCATGGCCTCCACCGTCTTCGGCGTTGCTATCGCCCGAGCGCCTGGGAAATGGTCGAGGAGAACGCTCAGACCGTAGAAGTGGTCGAAATGGCCGTGCGTTATATAGATGGTCTGCAAGTTGCGATTGTGCAATGCAACCCAATCCGCGAGAACCTCGGCCTCAGCCACTGTCCCCATTGCGTCCACCAGTACCGCGTCGTGCTCGCCGAAGATCAACGTCGACGTGATCGGGTCAAAGCCGAGCGCTTCGCCGAAGGGCCTTGGCCGCTCGCCGACCATAGCCTTTCCCGGGGCGGTAAAAACGTTCACACTAAGCCTGTTCGAGGCGACAGGCGCGGACACGCGCGTGGTCTCTTTCAATCCATTTGTGCCGTCCATCTGGTACTCCTTTCGATGTCAGAGCGAGCGACTGTTCAAGGAAAGATTGGCAGAATCGCGACGACGAATCCATTGTCGCCCAACCGGAAATAATGCAGTTGTCAGTATAACGAGCTATCCGTACACGGCAGCCGTCAATGCGTCATCGCGTAGAGGACATAATTTACACCGATCTTCGTACCGAGCGCGGAGAACTTGACCGGATAACCCGGGTCATCCAGGAACTCCCATGAATCACCAATGTCAGAGTTCAGCGAGAAGGCGACCATGATCCGCCCTTTATCGTCATAGATTCCCTTCCAGTGAGCGACGTAGCCGTCCTTCTTGTGCCCAGTGGCCAGATGCTGCGCGCCGGGAATCTGAAAGCGGTCGTCCAAATCGAAGAGCGTGTGGAAGATGGGGTCATCACTGGGAATGTCCACAAGTTTCCGCTCGGGGAAGACCATCTTCATGGTTTTCTCGAAGTAGGCCTGTTCCTCGGAACCGTGGCAGTCGTCCGCCATGAAAAAGCCGCCGCGCAGCAGGTAGTCGCGTAGCTTCCTTGCCTGGGCTTCCGTCAGTCCCCATTCACCCACCTGCACCGCATAGAGCCACGGCCAGTTGTAGACCTCGTCGCCGTCGTCCAGACTCACAGATTGCTCAACCGACCGCGCATCCACGCGCGTAAGTCGCCGGACCGCATTCGCAAGCGCGCGGTCAGCACGCGGGTAGTCCTGCGTCCAGAGCGAAAGCCCCTCCTGCCAGGGACCGGTGAATCGCCCAGTTTGGCTATAGCCGTCCAGCGGGCCCGGAGGGAACATCAGGCGCGCAAAGGCCCACTCACCGGGCTTGTTCCAATCGGAGGGCACCGGTATCTCTTCGCCATATTCCACCGAAGGATATTGGCGGAAAGCCCGTTGAGCGCAGACCACGCTGATCACCATTCCGGCAAAGATCAACAGCCCGGCGATCCTCCAACGATTTTTCACGGCGTTCCAAGCCCGAACATCCACAGAATAAGAGTAGGCGATGATGCCCTTATATATTGGACGCGACTTTGTTCCAAAAACCGGAATGCAAAGGAGAGAAATCAGAAATTCTCAAGCAGCGACACATTCGAATTGTCAGTATGCGCTAAAACGGCAACCCGGCGGCCATCAGGAGAAGGAATGGCAAACCAGACCGCCATGCTCGATCCTTCGAGCACCGTCCTGACGTGGCCGGTAAGATCGACTCTCACAATTCCCGATCGAGTTCCGCCGGAACTCCTGCCCATATAGCCGCCCACCCATAGGCTGCGGCTGTCCGGTGCCCAATCCATACCCATGATGAGTAGCACACTCGGCACTGGAATCTCCCGTTGTTTGCCCGTAGTCAAATCAACGACACGTAGTCCCAAGGGCAACGCCTCATATGGGTGTGCCGCCAGCGGGCTTGCCAGATATCTGCCATCCGGAGAAAGGCTCCAGGCGCTCCCTGGTCCATCATCGGACGGCCTTTTCGCGGCCGGAAGTTCCGTCACCTTTCCTCCAGCTGGATCGAAGATAAAAAATCTCTGCAATCCGTTCTCGATCCGGCTGTAAATGCACATTGTCGAGGGCAGACGCGCACATTTGTACCCTCCAATTCCGGGCTCTTCCAGGGCCAATTCGGCAGGACCGCCAGAGAGCGGAACACGCATGAGCCGGGAATTATCGGTCGTCTTGCCTGATGAGGGATGAACCACGTACAGCGCGCTTAAGCCGTCAGGAGTCAACTGAGGAGGAGCCAGATCGTCTTTTCCGCCAACCAGCAAATCCGGATGTGTCGCATCCACCGATTGCCTGAAGATATGGTTCGGTCCATCTCGATTCGAGAGAAACAGAACAGCTTTGCTATCCGGGGTCCAGGCCGATGGCCAATCGTTCCTGTCATCCAGAGTGAAGCGGCGAAGCGCGCTCAGCTGGGTGCCCTGCCCCAGCAGATCCCCGAGGTAAACGTCAGTCTGGAACTCGCGACGAAGCAAAGCCAGGCGCTTTCCGTCGCTTGTAACGCTGATGTCGGCGATGGGACTTTGATCGTTTGTAATGCGCGTGGCAGAGCCGGAAGGGCGTCCGGTACGCGCATCGAGACAGGCCCACCAAAGGTTAAAGTTCTCGCCGTTAGGCGGATCTTCCTGCAATGCATAAATCAGACGCCCGCTCTCTGGCCAGGCAATCACCTCGCCCAGTCGAAAATCTGACAATATCGTCTCGCCTCGCCCCGTCGCCGCATCGAAGACTTCGATGCGTGTTCCGAGTCCGCCCGTACTAAAACGGTCCGGCCTTCTGATGCAGGCAAATCTCTTCCCGTCAGGAGCCCAGGCAATCGGCCCGAAATGATCTCCGCCGCCGTCTACGATCCTGCTGGTCGTATTCTTGTCCGCGTCCATCAGCCATATCTCTTCGTCGTCCCACGGGCCCCGCAGGAACACGATTTTCGACCCATCCGGCGACACCCGCGCCGACAGGCCCGCATCCGTAAGCTTTCGCGGCGTCCCCCCCATGACCGATATTTTCCAGAGGCTCGGACGCTTCCCCCCCGGATCGTCGAAATGGGAAACGACGAGGTGAACGCTGTCGGGAAACCAGCTCTCCGGCATAGCATCCAGCTCTTTCGGCAAAGGCACAGAAATCGTCTCGCCGCTATCAACCTGCCGCAGATAGAGCCCGGTCGGATCCGAATAGGCCAGATACTTGCCATCCGGCGAGATCACCCCGCCGGTCAGCGGCGCATCGTGAGGATTGGCCGTCAACCGCCGCTGGCTGAGGTTCAGCCTAGGCTGCGGAGAGTGGCCCGCGACAACTCTGCGAACCAAATATGCCGAGGCGATGACTCCCAGCGCTGCTAGTGCTAACCACACCGTCAACCTCCACCCACGCTTCGGCGGAGCAGATTCCGGTGATGCCTGCGGCTCTGGCCGCGGAGATGCCTGTGTCTCTGGCTGAGCAATCGGCACAACATTTGTCAGCAGGCTCATGCCATGCCTGCTATTCGCCCACTCCACAGGAACCATAAAGCGGTAGCCGACCCTGGGTAGCGTTTCGACGAACCTGGGCCGTTCCGCTGAATCCTCGAGCGCCTGGCGCAGCTTTTTTACCGCGGTATTGATGCCGTGCTCGAAATCAACAAATGTGTCTTTCGGCCAGAGAGCAGCACACAGTTGCTCGCGTGTAACAATCTCTCCTTCGGCCTGCAAGAGCATGCGAAGAACCTGGAAAGGCTGCTCCTGAAGAGCAACGCTCACGCCCTCTTTCCGCAGCTCACCTCGATTCAGGTCGACCTCGAAGCGGTCAAAATGCCCATGAATCGGAAATGAACGGTCAGTGACCAAGTGAAGCCTCGCTTCGTGGTCTCGCATTTTATCCCAATCCCGTTAGAACTCGGGAGAAGACAGTTCATCTGAGACGCTAAACCTAACATTCAGCTGCTGCTTGCAGGGTTCACCATCAGTTCACCCTCGGTGCATTGATCGCTTCTGCAAGCGGTGCGATGGTGCTTCCACTCGGGATGAGGATCGCCATCCGGCGGCCCCCACGACCCGCCAGAATCTCGGATTGCACGCTCCTGGCTTCAGCCTTGGGACGACGGTGATGTACGCCCCTGGGTTGAGGGAAAGCAGTCCGGCGCAAAACCCATGCAGTTCACCCCAGACCTGAAGGAGGTCTCGATGAATAACCAACGGCCCTCGAAAGTCTCTCTGATCGCGATGCCTTTAGTGATCGCTTGCTGCCTGCTGGCCTCCGGCGCACCCGCCCAGGCGCAGTGGCAGAACTCGTCAAACCTTTTTCAAAGCTTCGGGCAAGGGTCCTGCTCCAACAAAACCATTAAGGGCGATTACGGCTGTTCCATCCAGGGCTCGCTCATCCTCGGGACAACCCAACTTCCGTTCGTCGCAGCAACCGCGACTCATTACGATGGCGATGGCAATCTAACGGGGTTGGAGCACGTAGTTGTCAACGGTAGTTCGTTCGACTCCGGTTGGGACAAGAACGCCGGGACCTATGCCGTCAATCCGGATTGCACGGGAGAGTCTGTAACCTCCAGTCCCAACAGTCAGGATCCAATAATCAATTACTTTGTGGTGGTTGATAACGGTAAACAGATCTACAGCGTAAACGGCCAGCATGCGCTCTCCATCATGTGCACAAGAGTCAAGTGAGCGCTGGTTCGTTGCCCCACCCTGTCGCTTTGGTATAGACGGCAGGGCGGGCATCGTCCCCTATGCACGCCGAGAAGTGTAACCCCAACTCCGTCTCGATCTTGCGCGGAGTGACTTGGACCGGGAATTCGCCGGTAATGCCCCCAAACCATGCAGTTCAACTCAGACCTGAGGTGGTCTCTATGAAAGACAGATTGCTTTTGAAAGTTTCGATAATGATCGCGTGCGGCCTGATGATGTCAGGCGTCCGCGCCATGGCCCAGTTGGAAAACTCAAGCAGCTTTTCTCCCAGCCCGGAGCAATGCTCGAACAAAACGCTGTCCGGCGATTACGGATTCACCATCGAAGGCACCATCCTCGCCGCGAACTTGCCGATCCGCGGTCTGGCCTTACAGCACTACGATGGCCGGGGCCACATCACACAGGTGGATCACGTCGTCGACGGCGGCTACCCGCCGCCACAGGAGTGGACTCCGGGCACCGGCACCTATACTGTCAATTCGGATTGCACTGGATCCGCTGTCATCATCAGCCCATCCAGCGCTCCTCCCGGCTCTTCAGGACCTCCGCCTCCGCTCAACATACACTTCGTGATCGTCGATCATGGGAAGCAAATTAAACAGGTAGTCGACGCAAATGCAGTCGTCGCCAACGGCATCAAAGTCAATTGAGTGCTCACGGTCGCGGGACTCGTACCCCCTGGCGCGTAATCGACGACAGGGGGTACCGAACTCTCAGACCACGGATCTGCACAAAACCGTTTCATTCGGGCCCTCTGCACAGCAGGTTTATTTTTTGCGTTTGTTATTGTTGAGACAGGAGAAAATACCTCGCTTCGCATTTTTATTAAAATCCTGCTTGGCCTGAATCGCGGGCTCGCATTTTTGTGTGTCATGTTTGCTGCGAGATTGGCCTTTGGTTGTGACCAGCTGCCCGCCGGTCAATCCCTCTGGATTCGCCTCGCAGCCCCTGTTTCCACGTATACGGCGAAGGTGGGCGATCCCGTTCACGCCGTCCTTACTCAGGATCTCGTTTGCGGTGACGAAATTGTTCTTCCCATGGGCGCGCCTATAGAGGGCATAGTTCGCAGCAAACGGAAAGTCGGATGGGGCATTCGACACGAAACCGCTGCCCTCGAACTCGTGT
Organism: Terriglobales bacterium; assembly: GCA_963823845.1. GTDB lineage: Bacteria > Acidobacteriota > Terriglobia > Terriglobales > Acidobacteriaceae > Alloacidobacterium. The sequence goes on along the minus strand of CAWGND010000013.1, from coordinate 342,995 downwards.
TCAATCGCGCCACTGCGTCACCCGGCGTAACTCTGGCCCTTACCGCCCGGGTGGAAGAAGTCGACAATGCCCGAGAGCTGGTTCGCAATGGCGTGATCCAAGGCATACGCAGTTCCGACACGTTTCAGGGATTCATCAACAGCCGCCTGATTCACCTGCCCACGTTGAATCCTTACTCCGATCCATTCCTAATCGCTTACAAGGCAACATTCCCGATTTTTCCCGAGCCGGAAATCTATTACCCGGCTGGGACCGATATTCGCCTGCGGACTACAACGGAAGTTTCGCCTCTCCCAACGTCATTGAGTACGGTACCCGAATCTTCTCCAGCTGCCAGAGAGGAATCGGATCGACTCGACGAGTTAGTTGGCCAGCTACCTTGGCGTGTGACTACCAGGAAGGACGTTGCCGCCGATCTAATAAACCTTGTGTTCCTCGGTTCTCGGCAAGAAGTGGAGGCGGCATTTCTCGAGGCGGGATGGCACAGTGCCGATCACGCTTCCCGTCGTACAGCCCTTAAGAATATGTACGCGTTGCTGAATAACAGCGGCTATGCGGAAGAGCCGATGATGACCTTCTTCGTGAACGGCCTGCCGGAGGACATGAACTGGCAAAAAAGCCTCAACAGTTACGACCATCGCGACCATCTTCGCCTTTGGCAATGGACGTCGGAGAGAACGACTGATTCTTTCGCCGATGATTCCGTATGGATAAGCTCGGCCACTCACGATACCCACGCGGTCCTCGCCCTCAGGTATAAGGGCTTTGTCCATCACATCGCACCCGACATCGACGACGAGCGCTCAACCGTAATTCGCGACTTGAATTTTGCCGGCTGTGTGAAATCCGTCAGCTACGTCTCGCGTCGCGAGATGCCCACAGCCACTCACAACGCAACCGGAGACGCCATGTTTACCGATGGCTCGGTGGCGGTTGTCGCCCTGCAGGACTGCCGGCCCGGCGATCCGCAACTCGATTCCAACTCAAAAGGCGGCAACTTCAAGGCCGGAAACTATGCCTTCCGCTACATCCGGAAGGAGATTCTTACTTTCCGGAATGACATCTGGCGCGCCAACATCATTTATGGCATCTACGAAGCCGGACGGATGACGTTCAAGGCACTGCGCCCCGCTCCGCGATACAGCGATGGATGTAAATCACCGGGCACAAGCGCTTTCCTGCAATGCCAGGACCCGTCTTCCCAAATCGGCCCCGTCGCAAAAAATAATTTACTCGTTCCAACAAATACTGGCGAGCTATTACCACCCAAACTGGTAAAATTGAAATAGAGCATTCATCCAGAAAGCCAAGCTAACCCACTGATTCCAAAGCATCCCCGTCAAGCAGCCCTCGCTAACTCATTGAAAATAAACAATCTCCGTACAGAATCGCAGCTGTAAGTTATTGAAAGCAAAAGATCTCCGTACAGGATGGGGGAGGGGCTACCCTGCAATCTCAACCCAATGCCAGTGCGAACGAACCGCGAGCGTCGGCTCCGTGCAATGGTTACACTGGAGACATGAAGACCACCCTCCAGACCGGCAGCGCAGCCGCCATGAATACCGAACTCCTCGTCGTCTTCTCGACCGACACCGCCACCGGCAAGGACGCCAAGCCCGAAATCTCGCTCCTGACAGAAGAAGAAACGATTCAGAAAGCAGCCGCCAGCGTCCTCACGTCAGGCGAATTCGCAAGCGGCAGCAACGAAACCATCCTCCTCCACGCGCCCACGGGCCTCAAGGCAAAGCGCCTGCTCCTCATAGGACTCGGCAAGTCAGCCAAAGCAACACCTCACGATGTCCGCAAAGCCGCCGGAACCGCCGTACGCTTCGCCAAGCCGCGCAAACTGCGCGAGCTGACCATCCTGCTTCCAACCACCTTCGAGGCAGCCGCAACCGCACGCGCCGTCCCCGAGGGAGCCACTATCGCGGACTTCGACCCCGACACCTATCGGTCAGACCGCAAAGACCAGAGCATCGAGTCCCTGACCGTCCTGGCTCCAGCTAGTCTGGACCAGAAGGCCGCCGAAGCGGGCTTCAACGAAGGTCGCATTCTCGGTGAATCGCAGAACTTCACCCGCACTCTGGTCAACGAGCCCGGAAACCGCATGACCCCTACCATCCTCGGCCAGAAAGCAGCGGAAATGGCGCAAGAAGTCGGCCTCAAATGCGAAGTGTTTGGCGCAGAAAAGCTCCACGAACTCAAGATGGGAGCCTTCTGGAGCGTCACGCAAGGCTCCGACGAAGCGCCCGCGCTCATCGTCATGAAGTACGAGCCGAAAGAGGCGCCTGCGAACGGTCCGGTCCTCGGATTGGTTGGCAAAGGCATCACCTTCGACACCGGGGGCATCTCCATCAAGCCCTCCGACAACATGGAGAAGATGAAGTACGACATGGCCGGAGGCGCCGCCATGATCGGAGCCATACGCGCCATCGCCCAGCTCAAGCCAGCCGTTAAAGTCATCGCCATCGTCTGCGCCGCCGAAAACATGCCCTCCGGCAAAGCCTACAAGCCCGGCGACATCGAGATCGCCATGTCCGGTAAGAGCATCGAAATCATCAACACTGACGCCGAAGGCCGCCTCGTCCTCGCCGACGGCCTGGCCTACGCGAAGCAGCTCGGCGCAACCCACCTCATCGACGCTGCAACTCTCACCGGAGCCGTAGCCGTAGCCCTCGGCCAGATCAACGCCGGAATCTTCTCGAACGACGAAGAAACCTACCAGCACTTCACCAAGGGTCTGGAAACATCCGGCGAGCGCTTCTGGCGCCTTCCGCTCGACGACGACTACCGCGAGCAAATCCGATCCGACATCGCTGACATCAAGAACACCGGCGGCCGCTACGGCGGAGCCATCACCGCTGCCATGTTCCTGAAGGAGTTCGCCGAAGACACCCCCTGGATCCACCTCGACATCGCCAGCATGGCCTGGCTCGACGAAACCAAACCTTGGACCGCAAAAGGCCCCACCGGGATAGCAGTCCGTAGCATCGTCGAATGGGCCCGCTCCTACTCCAAATAATTCAGTAGGAGGAGACTCTAGACGGAAGCGTTGCCAGATCAGCCCGTGCAAAAACAGCGAAAACCAAATATAAATTTCCGTTGAAGAAATCTAGCCGGAAGACATCCGCTGAAGCCGCTGCAAATAACAATATTCAACAGGAGGGATCCAAGTGCGGAACATCACGATTACTCACAAGCTGGCCGCAGCAGCCGTCGCAATTATCCTGGCGGCCATTGCCGGATGCAACTCCAATAGCGGCTCTGAAAACGTCCAGCTCTCCGGAGCGGGCAGCACCTTTGTTTATCCAGTGATGACGCGCTGGATTCAGGACTTCTCGGGCGTTCACAAGAATGTCCAGATCAACTACCAATCGATTGGGTCCGGTGGCGGTATCCAGCAGGTTAAAGCAGGCACCGTTGACTTTGGCGCCTCCGACGTTGCGCTCAGCGATCAGCAACTCGGCGAAATGAAGCCCGTCGTCCAGATTCCCGAATCCGCCGGCCCTGTCTGCATCTCCTATAATTTGCCTGATCTCAAGCAGCCGCTGCAGCTTTCCCCGGATTCTCTCGCCGGCATCTTCCTCGGCACGATCAAGACCTGGCAGGATTCGGCAATTGCAAAAGACAATCCCGGCGTAACCCTGCCGAAGCAGCCCGTTGTGGTCTCGCACCGCGCCGAAGGCAGCGGCACCACAAACATCTTCACTACTTATCTCTCGGCCGTTAGTCCTGAATGGCAGGCTAAGGTCGGCAAAGGCAATTCTGTAAGCTGGCCCGTCGGCGTCGGTGGCAAGGGTAGCGAAGGTGTCACCGGAAACATCCGCCAGTCGCCCGGCGCAATTGGCTACGTAGAACTCACCTATGCCGAGCAGAACCATCTGCCCGTTGCAAAGATCAAAAATCAGGCTGGACAATACATCGCTGCGACAGCCGCCGCGACAACCGCAGCCATCACCGCCTTTAGCGGGCAGCTTTCGCAGGACCCGCGCCTGCCCATAGTTAACCCGCCAGCCTCCGCCGCTGACGCCTATCCAATCTGCGGCCTCACCTTCCTCATCATCCCGAAAGACGGCGCAGGCCATGCGAAACGTGCTGCATTGAAAAACTTCGTCCAGTACATCATCACCGACGGACAGGCAACGGCAGGCACGCTGAATTACGCTCCACTGCCCGACGGCGTGAAGCAATACAACCAGCAGCAACTGCAACTGCTGACAGCCGACGGCCAGCCATTACAGTAGTCGAAGGCAAGACCGGATCCCGGGTTCCCCTCAGCAGTGACGAAGGGTAACCTGGGTCTTCCTACATCACTTCCGGTGCGCCAATCCCAAGCCATGCCAGCGAGCGGATCAACTCACGTTGCGTAATCGCCGCTGTCGCCAGCAGAAACTTCTTCCGCTCAGGATCGCCTTCCGTCAGGATGTGATGCCTGCGGTAGAAATTGCTGAACTCCTGCGCGAGTTGAAAAGCATGCTTCGCCAGATAAGCAGGCTCGGCCGTAGCAATACATTGGTCAAGCAGCAGAGTCGTCTTCGAAGCCCGCAGCCAGACCTGCCAGATGCCGTCTCCATCTTCGCCCACAAGATAGGGCGAAGCATCGACGCCGCCAAAGTCAGCCAACGCCTGCTCTGCGGTGATGCCGGCCTTGCGAAAGATGCTGCGCGTGCGTACGACTGCATACTGCATGTAAGGCCCGGTCTCGCCTTCGAAGCTCAGCGCATCCTCGAAGTCGAAGGCAATGACGGTATTCCGTGTGTACTTCAGCATGAAGTAACGCAGTGCGCCGACAGCGATTTCTTTCGCAATCTGACCGCGCTCATCCGCGCTCAACTCAGGATGCCGGCTATCAACCTCTGACTGCGTCGCCGCAATCAGTTTGTCGATCAGATCGTCGGCCTTCACGCCAAAGCCCTTGCGACCTGAAACTTCGATATAAGGTCGCGCACGGTCCTCTTCCGAAATTTCGTAACCAAGCTCTTCAGCGCAACGCGGCGTAAGCGCAACCATCTCATAGGAGAAATGCGTGTAGTGCGCCGCCTGATCCGTATAGCCCAGTCCGCGCAACGCCTCGATCACATTCGCCTGCGGATCGGATTGCCGCGAATCGATCACGTTGTAGATTGCCTGCGCTCCGCCAAAGTGCGGATGGTCCAGTTCTCCCTGCTCAGCAGAAATCCAGCACGTCTGATTCGGATATTCGAAGAACTTGTTATACGCAAAATCGCGTCCAAGCAGACCGAACTTCCACAGGTGATACGCAATGTCCTTGCCGACGTACGTCACCGTCCCGTTTGAGCGGACAATAACCTTGGCATCTTCATCCGGACCATCAACCTCTTCAACTTGCACTGTCCCTGCACGGCGCATCACCCAGCAGCCCTTGTTCTTGCCTTCAGTCTCGAAATAGAGCACGCCTTTGGCCTTCAACTGCTCAAAGGCCAGGTCCCAGAAATGTAGATGAAGAATCTCGCTTTCCCGCGGCAGCAGATCGTACTCGATATTAAGCCGCAGCATGGTTTCCAGATGCCGCCGCAGCACTGCGGTCGAAACAATCTCACCAATCTGCGCCGCATCGTTGCCGCCATGTTCAATCGCGTGCAGCGTATCAAGCCGAACCTGCTTGCGCGCCTGCTTTTGCGATTCATCCGCCTCGTACCACTGCGAAACACGCGCGTACAAATCCCAGCAGTAGTAGTCGATCCGCTCGCCATTCGCTGCAAGCCTCGCCATCAGCGCCTGCACATCCGCAAGCGAGAGCCCTTCAAGATGCGTCAGCCCGACAACGACATCAGCCACCTGCACGCCGGTGTTGTCGATGTAGTTCTGCACATCCACTTCCTGGCCCGCAGCCCGCAACAGGCGCACAAAGGTATCGCCGAGAATTGCATTTCGCAGGTGCCCCACGTGCGCAGCCTTATTAGGGTTGATACTCGTATGCTCCACCAGCGAGTGCACCGGCACTTCCAGCGCAGGCACATCAGCACCAGCGGCGCCATCGCGCACCGCCAATCCGCGATCAAGCCGCGCATTGATATACCCCGCGCCAGCAACATCAAATCCAGCAAAACCTTCAAGCGGAGACAACCCCGCCACAATCTCTTCCGCAATCTTGCGCGGAGCCTTCTTCAACTTGCGTGCCAGCTCAAAGGCAACCGGCAGCGCATACTCGCCGAATTTGATCTCCGGCGGCTGCTCAATGGCAATCGTGTCCAGCTCAATCTGGAATTTGTCGCGCAGAATTGCGCGGAGGCGTTCGAGCAGCTTCTTCTGTTCTCTCAAATACACGTGGGATTCACCGGGAAAGTGCGTGACACTCTTTCGTCAAATACCTGATTTTATTGCTCGATTCTAACAGGCAAGCTGGTTTGACGCTGCTCCGGCGCGCCCCTAAGATGAAAAGAGTGGCTCCAAAAAATCTCTGCTCATGTCGAACCCCGAAAAGTTTTACCTGACCACCCCGATCTACTATGTGAACGCTCGCCCGCACATCGGCCATGCGTACACCACCATCGTGGCCGACGCAATCGCACGCCGCAAGCGCGCCCTCGGCTTCGACACCTGGTTCCTTACCGGGACCGACGAACATGGCCAGAAGATCGAGCGCTCCGCCAAACAAGCCGGCCTCGACCCGCAGCACTTCACCGACAAAGTATCCGCTGAGTTCCGCAAGCTGTGGGACCGCATGGGCCTCACCTACAACGACTTCATCCGCACCACCGAGCCACGCCACAAGCAGGCCGTGCAGAAATTCTTCACTTTGCTCAAAGATCGCGGGTTCATCTACAAGAGCACCTACACAGGCCAGTACTGCGTCTCCGACGAAGCATTTGTCGATGTTCCTCCGGGAGCGCCCTGTCCTGACTGCGGACGCATCACCGAAACCCTCAGCGAAGAAAACTACTTCTTCAAGCTCTCGGCCTTTGAGCGCAAGCTGCTCGAGTTCTACGACGCCAACCCCGACTTCATCCGCCCGGAAGCTCGTCGCAATGAAGTCATCTCCTTCGTGCGCAGCGGTCTCAAAGACCTCTCAGTAAGCCGCACCAGCATCAAGTGGGGCATCCCCTTTCCCGGCGACGAGAAACATGTTATCTACGTCTGGGCCGACGCGCTGGCGAACTACATCACGGCGCTCGGCTACGGCAGCGATGATACTTCAAAACTCGACCGATACTGGCCAGCCGATCTGCAGATTGTTGGTAAGGAAATCAGCCGCTTCCATTGCGTCTACTGGCCCGCATTCTTGATGGCCGCAGGCTTGCCAACGCCGAAGAGCATCGTTGCCCACGGCTGGCTGCTCTTTGAAGAAAGCAAGATGTCGAAATCGCGCGGCAACATCGTGCGCACCGAAACTATTCTCGACGTCCTCGGCGCCGATGCGCTGCGCTACTTCCTGTTGCGCGAAATCGTCTTCGGACAGGATGGCGGTTTCTCTTTCGACGCGCTCGTGCAACGCTACAACAGCGATCTCGCCAACGGCTACGGAAACCTTGTCAGCCGCACGCTGACGATGATCCAAAGATATTGTGGTGGGGTAATTCCAACTCCGTTAGACTTCTTCAACAACCCGTCGCATTACGAATCACAAATAGCACTAGCTATCAATCGGATGGATAGCACCGTCCGTACATTCGCCACATACTTCGATCAGCTTAATTTTTCAAAAGCACTAGAACTTCTTTGGTCAAAGATTGCCGAGGTCGACGCAGATATTACAGGGTTGCAGCCTTGGAAAATCGCAGCACAAGATACTGAGGCGAGCCAACTGAGGCTTGCAGGACTGCTTTACGAATGGGCAGAGTCAATTCGCATCATCACAGCGCTCGTCTACCCAATCATGCCCGACGCAGCAGCGAAGGTCTGGGCACAGCTCGGCCTCGGCGATATCAAGAAAGCGGACCTGAAAAATCTCGAATGGGGCGGACTGAAGCCCGGCACCAAGCTCGGCGAACTTAGCCCCGTCTTCCCCCGCGCAGAAAAGGACGCAATCACACGTATGCAAGACATCGAACAACAGAACAGCACTCCTAAGCCGGACGAGACACCGGCAGCCATCCCCGCTCCAGCCGAAGTCGCAGGCATAGCAGCAGCCGCGGGCCAGGCCCACCCAGAGCCCGCCGCCCCGGCACACCACACTTCTAAGCTGGAATCCATCGTGGAAGGACTGGCCGTCGCCATCGCTGAGTCCACCAGCGAAAGCAGCGCCGCAGCGGCTTTCACGGAAGCGATCCGGAATGACGTTACCGGCGGAGCGCCGGAGCCAGCGGCGGCGCAAGCCCCGGCAGCTTCGGAAAAAATCACCATCGACGACTTCGCCAAGATCGAGTTGCGCGTAGCCCAGGTGAAAGTCGCCGAGCGCGTGCCCAAGGCCGACAAGCTCCTGCGCCTCGAAGTCGATCTCGGCTACGAAACGCGCCAAATCCTCGCCGGGATCGCCGAAGCCTACGAGCCGGAATCGCTGATCGGACGCAAGGTCGTCATCGTCGCCAACCTCGCTCCCCGCAAGCTGCGCGGACTCGAATCGAATGGCATGATCGTCGCCGCGTCGCTTGGCGAAAAGGGCAAGCCCGTACTGGCTGGCTTCCTGGAAGACGTCGAAATCGGCGCGCGCCTGAAATAAATTTTGCCGTCATTCTGACGACCAACGGGAGGAAGAATCTGAACGATGAAGGCTGGACGAACATCGCTGGGATTCCTCTCATCTCCTCTTTGTTACGCTAAAGGCGGCCAGTGTTAATCGATTCCCACGCGCACCTCGACAGCCCGCGCTACGACGAAGACCGCGATGCCCTCCTCGTGCGCGCGTGGCAGTCAGGCGTGCGCACCGTGCTCTCCATCGGCATCGGCGATGGCCCCGACACCATGCACCGCGCCCTCGAACTAAGCCGCACATACGCAGGCAAGTCCGAGACGCCGCGCATCCTGGCCAGCGCCGGAGTTCACCCGCACGAAGCCCAACTCTGCGACGAAGCCGCACTCGCCAAACTCAACACGGTGCTGCAGGAACCGGAAGTGATCGCCTGCGGCGAAATCGGCCTCGACTACTTCTACGACCACTCCCCGCGTGAAACGCAGAAGACCGTCTTCCGCCGGCAGATGGAAATTGCCGCCCTCCACAAGAAGCCCATCATCATCCACTGCCGCCCCTCCGACAACAGCACCAACGCATGGGACGACACGTTGGAGATGATCGAAACTGAATGGGCGGCGAAGGGCCTCGGCGGCATCCTGCACTGCTTCACCGGCGAATGGGATCATGCCAGACGAGCCATGGATTGCGGCTTTCTTATCTCCTTCGCGGGCAACATCACCTTTCCAAAGGCACAGCCCATCCGCGATGTCGCTGCACGGGTTCCGCTCGATCGCATTCTCGTTGAAACCGACGCCCCATTTCTTGCCCCGATACCTTATCGCGGCAAGCGCAATGAACCCGCCTGGGTCGCCGGAGTCGCCGAAAAGCTGGCAGAAATCCGGACGCTGTCTGCTGACGAAGTAGCTTCCCATACCACGGAAAACTTTCACCGATTTTTCAGTATCACAGCGGACATGGCACACTGAGGTTAGCGACCCGATATTGGTTTGCGCGGATAATTTGCAGTAGAGAGTGAGATTGGCAATGGCTGGAGACAACTCCTTCGACATCGTAAGCAAAGTGGATATTCAGGAAGTACGCAATGCCATCGAGCAGGCAATCAAGGAAGTGCGCGCGCGTTTCGACCTGAAGGACTCACACTCCGAAATCAAGCTCGAAGGCAACGACGCCATCCAGCTCGCCTCCGCCGATGAGTACAAGCTGGAGGCAGTAAAGGAAATCCTCTCTCACAAACTGGTAAAACGGGGAATCTCGCTCAAAGCACTCACCTATGGAAAGCTTGAGCCCGCAACCGGATCGAGCGTGCGCCAGAAGATCACACTCCAGCAGGGCATCCCGACCGAGAAGGCCAAAGAGATCGTCCGCATTCTTAAAGACTCGAAAAAGAAGGCGCAGGCATCCATTCAGGGTGATACCGTTCGAGTGAGCAGCAAAGATCGCGATACTCTACAGGAAGTGATTGCGTTGTTGAAGGGTAAAGAACTCGGCATCGACATGCAATTCACGAACTACCGGTCGAATTAAAGAAAGAACGAGACGCAGTTTTTGAGCACGAGCGGAGAGCCAGTGAGCACAACCACCATAGCGACGGCAAAAGAGGTCTTCGATCTGCTTCACGACGATCTGCGCGCCATCGAGCGCGAGTTCGGCGAAGACGCCGTCTCCTCCGTCAAAGCCATCACCGAAATCTCCGACTACCTCCGTGAAGGCGGGGGCAAACGCATCCGACCATCGCTGCTCCTTCTCTCCGCCAAGTCCCAGGGCTATTCCGGAGGCGGCATGGTCCGACTCGGCGCTGTCGTCGAAATGGTGCATACGGCCACGCTCGTCCACGACGACATTATCGACGCCGCCGACACGCGCCGCGGACGCCCCTCAACCAACACCACCTGGGGAAACGCCAAATGCGTCCTCGCCGGCGACTGGCTCTATATGCAGGCCTTCCGCGTGGCCCTTGAAGAACGCAATTTCCGCGTCCTGGATCTGCTCATTAGCCTGACCCAGCAGATGGTCGAAGGCGAGCTCCTGCAGATGGAAACGCTGGGCCGCCCGGTCAGCGAGCAGGAGTACAACGACCTTATCTACCGCAAAACGGCTTGCCTGTTTGAAGTTTCCATGCGCCTCGGCTCTGTGCTCGCCAAGGTCAATGGCAAAGCGGAAGAGAAGATGGGCGAGTACGGCCACGCGCTCGGCATCGCCTTCCAGATCGTCGACGACATACTCGACCTCACGGCAAGCGAAGAAGTTCTCGGTAAGCCCGTCGCCAGCGACCTGCGCGAGGGCAAGGCCACGCTCGCCGTCATCCACTCCCTCGAAAACGGTACAGCTCCAGATCGCGAAGCCATCCTCACAGTGCTAACCGATCAAAACTTCGACCGCGTGACCCACAACGAGATTCTTGGCATTCTTTCCCGCAACCGGTCCGTGGATTACGCGATGAACATCGCCTTCCAGCATGCTGAAAAAGCACGTATAGCCCTTGCTTCCCTGCCGGATTCCGACTTTAAGCGCGCCCTGCTCTGGGTACCTGATTTCGTTGTCGCTCGCGATAAGTAGCAGCAACCCCGGGTCTCAACTGCCCGTGCTGTGCTATTCTTTCGAGTTCATGCCTCAAGATCGCACCACACCCATTCGCGTCCTCGTAGCTAAGCCCGGTCTCGACGGCCATGACCGAGGAGCGAAAGTCATCGCCCGTGCCCTGCGCGACGCGGGGATGGAGGTCATCTACACCGGCCTGCGCCAGACGCCGGAGATGATCGCGAACGCTGCCATTCAGGAAGACGTGAACTGCGTCGGCCTGAGCATCCTCTCCGGAGCGCATAACGCGATCGTGCCTCGCGTCACTTCCCTGCTTCGAGAGCGCGGCGCCGGCGATATACTCGTAGTTCTCGGAGGAACCATCCCCGAACAGGACGCCGAATTCCTCAAATCGCAAGGCGTCGCAGCCATCTTCGGGCCAGGCACGCCGCTCGAAACCACGGTCAGCTTCATCCGCGAGAACGTGAAGCCGCACGGCGTAACCGCCTGACAAAATACAAGCTACTGCCGCTCGAATGGATCTTTCTTCTGCACCCATGGCGGCGTAGGACGGCCTTCTTCGGCTCCGACGCTCTGCCGAGCCTCGGAGTCATTCATGGGCTGCAGCCCGTCGGCTCCGGCCGCTGTAGGCGATCCGGGCACCGGAGGTTGTCCGGTGGCGGGAGCGGCCTTCGCAAGATCCGGCTTGCCGGTCGTACTCTCGTCAGATAGCATCAGCCATGATGAATGAGCTTTGATCGTGCGTCCAGTTTCACAGCCGGTCAGCAGCAGAAGAGCTGCGGGGATGAGAAGAAGCGTGCGAGCGAATATCATGCAGATCCTCCGCTGCCGACTTTGATGCAGAGATCGGACGTCCGCAGTTATATCACTCTTCGCGGCTCATAGGACAGTAAGTCAGCATCAAGCCAGTTGTGAGCGAATCGCCGCCGCATATTTTTCCGGCAACACACGCTTCTGCATCCGCCCATCGACGACTACATGCGTCGTCTGCGCCTCGGCCAGAAGCTGCGAGCCTTCGCTCCGCAAAAGACGGTAAGCAAACTTGACCACGCCTGATCGCAGGGCAACAATGCGGGTCTCGATGGTCAGTATCTCGTCGTAGCGCGCTGGCGCCCTGTATCGGCAGGTAGCTTCAACGACCGGGAGATGACAATCATCGACAATTTCCATCTGCTTATAATCGAAACCGAGCTGGCGCAGGCACTCCACGCGGCCCATCTCAAACCAGACAAAGTAATTGGCGTGATAGACAACACCCATCTGATCGGTTTCCGCGTAGCGCACACGCACGGTAATCGTCGAAAGCTCTTGCATGCAGATTCGAGTGTAAACAAAGAAAAAGCCTGCGCGGAGCAGGCTTCTTCACGCGCAGCTTCAGGCTACGGTTTCAGCTTGGAAAAGATGTTGAACTTCGACACGTCATTGAACATGACGAAGACCGCGAAGAGCACCAGCACCACAAACGCCACCTGATAAATGCGTTCCTTGAATTGCTGATTGAGGTCGCGGCGAATCGTTCCCTCGATCAGCAGCAACAGAATCATGCCGCCGTCCAGGATCGGAATGGGCAGCAGGTTAAAGATGCCGAGGTTGAGGCTGATAAGGGCCATCAAAGTAATGATCGGCTGCCATCCCGGCATGGTGACTGCCTCGCCGGTATCGCGCGCGATACCAATCGGGCCGCTCAGCTGCTGCACATTGGAGCGCCGCGTGATGAGGCGGTGCAGCACGTCAAGGATGTAGCCGGAGTTGTGCAGGTTAAAGCTGACCGAGCGGCTGACCGCTGCCGGAAGGGGCAGTTGCTCCACGCGGAAAGGCGGCAAATTGGCCTTGAAACCGAGGCGGTAGCCCAACTGGCCGGCGCCATTGTCCGCCCATATAGGCTGGACATGCAGAGTGAGCGCCTTGCTATCGCGCTCGACATTCAGCGCCACCGGCTGGCCATTCTGTTGCTGCAGATATGCCATCACCGCCGGCACCGAGTGCAGCGGCTGCCCGTTGATGGACTGGATGACGTCGCCAGCCTTCAATCCCGCCTTGTCGGCCGGGAAACCGGGCTCAACATCGTGCACCTTCAACGGATCGGTCTGGTAACGGGGAATCAGACCGAGGGATTCGATCTCGAAATCCTGTCCCTTAGTAGTGTCGAGCAGATAGAGTTCGCTTGAAAACTCCTTCGTCTGCCCATCGACAATCCGGTCTACCGTAAACGGCACATTCGAATTCGCGTCCAAAACCGACCGGATCCGTATCTTCTCCCAGGTCGGATTCAGGTCTTTATCGAATCGCATGATGCGGTCGCCAGACTGAATCCCCGCGTGCGCCGCAGCCGAGTTTGGCGGAACAAAGTCCACCACTGCCGGGCCGTACAGGTACTGCTCCACCTCGTTGTGCATCATGTAGTAACCGGTCATGAGCACGAAGGCGAGCAGAAAATTGGCTGCCGGTCCCGCAAGCCCGATCAAGATGCGCTGCCAGCGCGGATGCGAAGCGAACTCGCCGGGATCTCCGGTCCGCTCTTCGCCGGGGTTTTCACCCGACATCTTAACGTACCCGCCCAGAGGCAGAAGACTCAGGCGGTAGTCTGTGTCGCCACGGCGGAAACCGAAAAGGCGAGTCCCGAAGCCGATTGAAAAGACCTCGACGCGAACCTTGAAGAACTTGGCCACCGCAAAGTGACCGAACTCGTGCACGAGCACCATGATGCCGAGCACGACGAGCATGGAGAGAATAGCGGTTAGGGCAAAAGGCATGTCTGTATCTTGAAAAACCTGTCAGCGGGCGTTAAGACCGGGGTGCAGCAACTTCGTATCCGGCCCTAACCAGAACCTCACGAGCCATTTCACGCGCCAGCCTGTCGCAGGCAAGCACTTCGCGTATGGTCCCAGGATGGCTCTCGGGGGTAGCCTGCAGTACTACATCAATTGTACGCGCTATACCCGGAAAAGGGATGCGTCTTTCGAGAAACGCCTCCACAGCAATTTCATCGGCGGAATTAAGTGCAATGCAATGAGCGCCTCCCTTCTCGGCAGCCTCATAGGCCAGGCGAAGACAGGGGAATCGGGCAAAGTCGGGCGGCTCAAAATTCAACTGGCCGAGGGCGGCCATGTCAAACGTCAAGTCTGACCCGACGCGCTCGGGATAGCTCATCGCATACAGAATCGGCAGACGCATGTCGGTCACGGAGATTTGCGCCAGGATGCTGCCGTCGACGTACTCGACCAGCGAGTGCACCGTCGATTGCGGATGGATGGTCACTTTAATCGCCGACGGAGGCAGGTTAAACAGCCGGCATGCCTCAATGATCTCCAGGCCCTTGTTGAGCATGGTAGCCGAGTCAATGGTGATCCGCCGCCCCATGACCCAGGTAGGATGTTTGAGCGCCTGCTCGACCGTGATGGATTCAGACGCGCTGAGGGGCAGCGTACGGAACGGCCCGCCCGAAGCCGTCAGCCAAATGCGGCGGACTTCGTCTTTCGTCCCTGCGCGCATGCACTGATGCACGGCGTTATGCTCGGAATCGATAGGCAGCAGCGGCACGTTTTTAGCCCGCGCAGCCGTAGTCAGGATTTCTCCCGCAGCTACCATCGCTTCCTTGTTTGCTAATCCGATAGCTTTTCCAGCCAGCACAGCAGCGTAGGTAGCTTCGAGTCCGGCAACACCCACAATGGCGGAGACGACGAAGTTCACTTCCGGCAACGTGGCAACGCGCACCGTGCCTTCTGCTCCGTAAACGACCTCAATACCGCTAACACCCGCAGCCTTCAATCGCTGCGTGAGGGTCGCGGCCAGCTCCTCCGTAGCCACAGAAACAACGCGAGGCCGCCAGCGAACGCACTGCTCGAACGCGGCGTCGATGTTGCGACCCGCAGCCAGCGAGGCCACAACAAAACGGTCAGGAAAACTCTCAATAATGCTCAGGGTGCTCTGCCCAATTGAGCCGGTCGAGCCGAGAATGGCGATCTGTTTCAAAATGTGAATCGTACTCCCTAAATCTTATTGCGACCACGGCGGCACAATGCCGTTCATGCGCGCATATGCCACCAGTTGTCCCATATGTTCATTATCGTGAATGATGATCCGCAGGTACATGCCGTCGACTGTGACTTCCTTGCCTTCGATCTTTACCTTGCGCTGAAGATCGCCTGGTTTCAACTGGGCACGCGCTATCTTTACTGCTTCGAGTGAACGCTTCAGCCAGTTAATCACGTCCGCCTTGGCCGTCACCGATTTCTCCATACCTTGCGTGAGATCAGCAGGCATCTTCGGTCCGGTCATGCTCAACAGCCAAAAATTTGCGATCGTGATATGCATAAAGACTTCGCTCACTGAACGAACTCCGGGCGCTGGACGCCAGCCATACTTGTCAGCAGGAATAGCCTCGGCAAGCGAAATCAATTGCCGCGAAACATGGCCCCATTCCCCGTCATAGCCTTCCCAAAGGCCTTCAAGTGGGTCTATTTTTTGCGCAAACGAAGTCGTCGCGCTCAGCACTAGAACAGCGAACAGTAGAAGCTTTTTCATATTTCCTCCCGACTGCCCTCGATGATTCTAAAACCACCGCATTGAATATGGCGCTATAGCTGCGTCTGTTGTATGCAATGCCTAGAACCACTGCTGCGCTAGTTGCGCCCACCACAGCACCGGAGCCGCCAGCAGCAGCGCATCGATGCGATCAAGAATGCCTCCATGACCCGGCAGCAGTGTCCCGGAGTCCTTCACACCTGCGCCACGCTTAATCGCCGACTCGATCAGATCGCCCACCTGTGCAGCCACATTGAGCAATACCGCGAGTCCAAACCAGCGTAAGGCCGAGCCAGGATACGAGAGCCAGTCGATGCTGTGCCGCGAAAGCACTTCAGCAAGAAAAATGAGCAGCAGAGTGACCAGCAGACTGCCCAAAACGGACCCTATGCTGCCCTCCCACGTCTTGTTCGGACTGATCGACGGGGCCAGCTTTCTGCGCCCAAACGCCTTGCCAACGTAAAGCGCGACGACATCGCCTGCCCACACGACAAAGAAAAGAAAGACCAGCAACGACGAGCCGTTTTCCTGCGCGCTGAGCAGCGGAATCGTCGTCAGCGACAAGCCTACATACAACAGCCCAAAAACGGAGTATGCCGAATCCGGCAACACACGCGGCAATGGCGAGCGAAAAGCGCAGAGGATGAACAACGCAAAGGTAAGGCAGCCAAGCACTGGGGCTGTATAGTCCGGGCGTCTAAACGCGCAGATAAAGAGCAGCACGATTGAGCAAAGCACCGCAATCCGGGGGGTTTTCGCGCCGGAAGCATCGGCCAGCACCAGAAACTCCCAGCAGCCAGCGCGGCAACCGCAGCCGCCGCAAGTGTAATGAGCCAGAACGGACTCTTGAAAACCAGCAACAAAACAACGGGAATCAAAATAACTGCAGTAAGAACACGTTTCATCGTTCGTAGGAGACCCTGTTGGGCAGAATACACGGTCGTGCCCGCAAAGTGCGCCGAATGCTTCTCGCAAAGCGTCTAAATAGTGAGGAGAAAAAGAGATGACGAAGCTGAAAGCCCTGGCCGCAGGCGTGGTCTTAAGCGCGTCGGCGTGCGCGCTGCCCTCGGTCGCCCAACAGGGAGATACTGTGGCCACGCAAACGGTCGTGACCGTGCTTCCGAAAAGCGGTGAAGGACCGGCCCTGCAACGGCAGAACCTGAAAGTCTGGGCCGATGGCAAAGAGAGCCAAGTCACTCAATGGCAGCCCTTGCGCGGCGACCATGCTGGACTCGAATTTGTATTGCTGATTGACGGCTCGGCGCGCTCCAGCATCGGACTGCAGCTCAACGATCTGGAAAAGTTCATCCAGTCGCTGCCGCCCACAGCACTCGTCGGCGTCGCTTACATGCAGAACGGACAAGCAGCCTTCGCGCAAAACCTGACTTCCGACCACGCTTTGGCGGCCAAAGCAATTCGCCTGACCGGAGGAACTCCTGGCAGCAACGCCAGCCCTTACTTCTGCCTCTCAGACCTGGCCAAGCGCTGGCCCTCAGAAGACCCAAAGAACCGCCGGGAAGTTCTAATGGTCACCGACGGCGTCGACCGCTACAGCCCACGCTACGATCCCGATGATCCCTATATGCAAGCCTCCATTACTGATTCGCAGAAGGCCGGATTGATTGTCTACTCGATCTTCTTTCGCGACACAGGACATTTCGATAACAGCTACTACGAAACCAACGCAGGACAAAATCTACTCTCCCAAGTCACCCAGGCTACGGGAGGCACGCTCTACGGGCAGGGACTGGTCAATCCGGTGTCCTTCTTGCCATTTTTCGCCGACCTGAGCAAGCGGCTGGAGAATCAGTACGAACTCGGCTTCACCGCGCGAGCAAAACCAAAACAGGAATTGGTTGACCTGAAAGTGAAAGCTGACGTTTCGCACGTAAGCATCGACGCGCCGCAGAGAGTCCCTATAGGAGCATCGCAATAAAGAACTATGCTGTCATCCTGACCCAGTGAATGGGAAGAATCTGCCTTTAGTTTCTAGCGCCCAACCAGCTGATTCGCCGGCAGTGAAGCCACATCGTCCGACTCGCTGCCGTCCGAAAGCCCGCCATAGCGGCGTTCGCGGCGCTGGAAGTCCTCGATAGCCTCCAGCATGTGAATGCCGCGAAAATCAGGCCATAGGCGATTCGTGACAAAAATCTCAGTGTAGGCAATCTGCCAGAGGAGATAATTCGAGATCCGCATCTCGCCCGACGTGCGGATCAGCAGATCAGGATCGGGCATATGCGCGGTGTAAAGGTGCCGCTGAATATCCTGCTCCGTAATGTCGTCGAGGCGAATGTGCTTCTGCTGAATTTCCGCGTGCAAACGTTTGAAAGCGTCGACCAGTTCTGACCGCGCCCCATAATTCAGCGCCAGCGTCAGCGTGGTCCCTGTATTCTGCTGCGTCGCCTCAGCCGCCCACTGCATGCGCTCCTGCACCTCTCTCGGCAGCTCATGCGTCCGCCCGATGTACTGGATGCGCACGTTGTTGTCATTCATGCGCTGCACATTGTTGGTGAGATACGCGCTGAGCAGGCGCATCAGGAAGCTGACTTCCGTCTTCGGCCTGCGCAGATTATTTTCCAGCGAAAAAGCGTAGAGCGTAAGCCACGGCAGGTCAATGCGCGATGCCGTTTCCACGACAAAATGCACCGCTTCGGCGCCCTGCTGGTGTCCGAGAAAGCGCTTGAGGCTGCGCTTCCCCGCCCATCGCCCGTTGCCGTCCATGATGATGGCAACGTGTTTTGGCAGGCGCTCCGAATCGAGACGGTTGTAGATCGCCAGTTCCTCGGGCGGTAACTCGTGTATACGGCTCAAATCAACCCTCTAGTCCGACCGTAGCACAGGGCCGTTACCATCGCAATTAAGCAATCAGTAACGGCCCTATTTTAGTGCGCCAGCGTGAATTTTAGCTGAAGACGAATCAGTGGTGGTGCTCACCTCCGCCGCCACCACCACCGCTATGCTCCCCGTGAGGAGCCGGAGCCGAATGGGGAGCCGAAGAGGGGTGCGGAGCCGGTGCCGGATGGCTAGGAGCGCTCGGACGACTGTAGTTCTGCGGAGCCGAAGGGTGATATGTCTGCGTGCCCGTATTTGGCCGGTTGTAGGTTGGCGCGGAACCAGGCGCGGAACCATAGGCAGGCCGATTGCCATTCGTCAGTCCATTCGTCGACGGCGCAGGCCTGTTATACCCCGGCTGCACATGGTTATAAGTGGGCTGTGCTGCAGGCCGGTTGCTGAAGTTGCCCGGAGTGTTATAGCCGGAATGGTTGACATATCCACTCGACGCAGGCCGCGCACCCATGGCCACATGGTTCGCATATCCCGCATACGCCGGGCGATTCATGAAGGAGCCGCGCTGCCCCGCAAGCTGCACCGGAGGTCCACCCGGCCGGTTGTACCCGCGATTAATGACGGTCGTGCTGCGCGTAATGTAGGTCGTACGGTTATAGACCACAGTGCGGTTGTACCAGCCCACGCCCCAGCTATGCCATCCCCAGCCCCACGGAGCCCAGGGTCCAACCGGAATGCCCCACCCGAATCCTATGTGGAAACCAAATCCGATCGCCGAAAAATATTCCCGGAGGCGGCGCATAGTAGTAGCCCGGAAAAGCGACAACCGGCGGCCCGTACACCACCCAGGGGTTATAGACCGGCACATAGACAACTTGCGGATTGGCGGGAGCGATGGCGATCTGACCGCTGTCGTTACTCACTGTCTGCTGCTGTGTCGAATCCAGACTGCCCGCTTGCTGCGCGCGCTGGCGCATCTGCTGCACCGCATCCATCACATCCTGCGGCTGGTTGTAATAGGCATTGCCCAGGTCAGTCGTCCACTGCATGTTGCGATCCATCTGCGCCAGCACCGACGGAAACGCCGTCAAGGCCTTCACGCTCGGGTCCCACGGCTGCGCATTCGCGCCAGCGGCAATCTGGTCGGCAGGAGCGTTGCCCTGCGCCTGCACCCAGCGGTCCGCTTCTACAACCTGTGTTGGATAAGTCGACGCAGCTAGAATCTGCGCGACCAGCGCATCCGGATAAAGCGCAATCGGGGCCACCAGCTGATCGATCTGATCCGCCGCAAGCGGCTGCCCTTGTTGTGTGCCCTGTGATATGCCCCTTGCTGTTGAGGGTATGAACTATTGTCCGGCGGCACTGGAGCGCCATACTGCGGCAGCTGCTGGTTGTCCTGCGGAGCCGCCTGCTGCTGGTCCTGCTGCGAGGCATCCGGAGGAGGCGGGGGGACATCCTGTGCAAGCAACTTTCCGCTGCCAGCGAAAACCAGGCCAGCCATCAGAGTCGCGGCTGTGACAGACCGTGACACCGGGCCACTAAAAAATAAATATGCGGGCGTCTTTGATTGCGCCCATATTTTGAAAAACGCCGATCTGAGGATCATTCTGTTCTCACCTTACGACATCCCCCACAGGCAATGTCACCTTACATTGGTAAGAACCCAATTCCCCAGCCGAAGTTTTCTTTAAAATGCAGCGTTCAATCTGCAACAGGCAAAGGACTTAAGCCAGTCGCCGCCGTCCCATCGCCATATCGCGCACCTGATTCAGAAAGATCGACCGCTGGTAAGCATCCATCCGGCATACATAAGGCGCAATTTCCTTCAGGAATGGATCGGCCAGCACCGCCGCTGCCTCTTCATGCTGGCGGCTGCGCGTGTCGCGCAGCAGATCGCAGATATCGATCTCCAACGCATTCGCCAGGCGCTCCAGTGAGGAAAGCGTCGGCACGGCCTTGCTATTCTCAATTTTTGAAATGTAGGTGCGTGGAACCTGCATACGCCCGGCAAGCTGCCGCTGGCTTAGCCTACGTGAACGGCGAATATCGCGTACCGCGCGGGCAACATCTAGACCCGATCCCTCTGAAGTGGGCACACTCGATTCCGTCACCAGTTGCGGGACGAGTGGTTCCGGTTCTTCCATTTCTAGGGGTTTGTGGCAGCGCCTGCAGAGTGAATTCAACGTGCGGAATTGCACCAGACTGCAGTGATCGCAACGTAAAACCTCGCGTGCCTCAACTGTTGCTAGGTTTGTTGCCATAATTTGTTTACGGAGGCCAGAGCGGGGCATCCGGGCTGGTAAGGGTCCGGCATTGTATGCCGGAATCTTGCCAACTCTCGTATACGATGCAGGGAAGGTACCTTTGTTGTCAAGTGAAAACTGTGATTCCGACCTAAGAAACCCGAAACTAATGGTAAGAAACCCGAAGAAAGGATCCTATGTCGAACCAGAACGGTTACTCGCGAGAACGCGCATGGTCTCTGCTGAACGAGCTCACGCAATCCCCGAGCCTGCTCAAACACGCGCTCGCGGTTGAGACGTGCGTGCGCGCCTACGGTGAGCACGAAGCTGACGCGCGGCACCTCATGGGCGAGGCGCGCGATGCCTTCATCGAGCTGTATTCCGTCACCGGACTGCTGCATGATTTCGACTACGAAAAATATCCATCCCAGCAGGAGCATCCCTTCGTCGGTAACAAAATCCTGACCGAACAAGGTTGGCCGGAAGAGGCCCGCACCGCCATCCTCGGCCACGCCGAATACTCCGGCGTCCCGCGCGTAACCCATCTCGACAAAACCCTCTTCGCCTGCGACGAGCTGGCCGGATTCCTCACCGCCTGTTCGCTGGTCAAGCCAACCAAATCGATTCACGACGTGGAGGTCGCAGGTGTCCGCAAAAAAATGAAGGACAAAGCCTTCGCCAAAGGCGTCAACCGCGACGACATCATCAAGGGCGCGGAAGAGCTTGGCGTTCCCCTCGACGACCATATCGCCTTCTGCATTGCAGCCATGCAAAAGAACGCCGATGCGCTGGGGCTGGCAGGCTCATCTGCGAACCTGCCAGCATGAGATGACTCAGGCGGCGGAACTCGGCAACGGCTCACCGCGATGCGCACTCACAGGCTCCCACAACCTCGCCTGGGCAATGCAGATGATATGAAGGATGAAGAACAACGGCACAGCAAAGGTTGGAATCAGGCTGAGCGGCAGCACAGTCATCGGCGCAGTCGTGATCTCTGTGCCGAGAAGTCGCGCCGTCGTCCCCGCGCTTACAGCGATCAGCAGATCAAGCATCCCCAGCATCTGCCAGCCGATGAAAGCTGTACGGTGCGAACGGCTGGCGAGCTTCAAGGCAACGATAGGCGCCGTTGCTCCAATAAAGATATCGCCCCAGCCAGCCGGCAACGCAAACGCGCCCGGCAATATTCTGAACGTGTAAAGAACGAGGAAAACAAATCCAGCGATCCTCCAGGATTGGACCATCGTCAACAGGTGCGCATCCAATGACAAAACAAATGTCCGGAATCCCTGTGAAATCCTGAACCAGGCCACAAAGATGAGGATCGGCGTCAGCACCGCCAGCCCCGTCGGCAGCGGTGGAGCATCGGGCGACGTCTGAAACAGGTGAAGCGCAGAAGCCGATAGCGCGAAGACGAACCACGCCGCAATCAGCCACGAAGTAAGCTTGCGATACTTCTCGTTGTTCATGACAAGTCTCCTGTGTGTGTTGCAAAAGCTGTTATCTGATCGGTAAGTTGGAAAAGCTCATGCCAGCGCCCATCGCCAAACTGGCTGGCCATCTGTTGTTGCGCTTTCTTCCAGGAAGGCAGCGCGCGCCGGAGTTGCTCGCTGCCTGAAGAGGACAGTCTTAGTCGCCACTCTCTCCGGTCTTCACCGCGCCGCCGGGAAACCCAGCCCGACCGGCGCATAATGTCCAGCGTCCGTGTAAGAGTAGTGCTGTCCATCGCCAGGATTTCGCCGAGTCTGACCTGAGACACTTCCCCGGTAATCGAGAGCGCCTGCAACACCGTGAACTGGGTCACGCGCAACCCCAGCGGACGAACCGCCTCGTCATAATGCTGGGTCAACGCTCGCGCCGCCCGGCGAAAGCTGGCGCACAAGCATGGAAGCGGAGGCAATCCAGGTGCTTTCATGCAAATTCGATGTATATACATCTATTGCTGGTGCAAAATTCCATGAAAGAATCGGCGAGCCGGTGAGCTTGATCGCCGAGGCGCCGAATTGGCGGATAGACAGACGCGACTCTAACCGCAACAGCTCCACCCAATAAAAAGGGCCGGGATCAAAACCTGCGTCCCGGCCTTCAGGGGGTCATAGTGTGAAAAACGTCTATTCGTGCCGCAACGCAGTCTGCGGCTCAATTGAAGCCGCCCGCTGCGCCGGAATCCATCCTGCAACGCAAACCGCCACCGTCAGCGTGATCACCGCGCCCGTAAGCACCACGGGGTTGACGCTGCTGATCTCATAGAGCTGTGCCTTGACGAAGCGCACACACAGCAGCGCCACGGGAACCCCCAGCGCCAACCCCACCAGGGCCTGCGCCATCGCCCCACGCATCACCATTGCGATCACGCCGCCGCGATCCGCTCCCAGCGCCATCCGAATGCCGATCTCCGAGGTCCGTCGCGCCACGGTATAGGAAGTGACGCCGTAGAGCCCAACCGCCGCCAGTATCAACGCCAGAGCCCCAAACAGCATCGTCAACCGCGCCAGCATCCGTTCTTCCGTAAATCGATCCGCAATCTGCCCACTAAAGGTCTGAAACTTCTGAACTGTAAGGTTCTGATTGATCGCCGCCAATGTCTGTCGTGCCAGCGCCTCCATGTCGCTCATGGGATGATCCGTCTCAATTATGATCGCGCCCGCATACATGTTCTCGTCCTTCTCGATCGGCTGCTTTGTTCCCAGCGGCCTCTGTCCAAGCGGCACAAAGTACATCAGGTGATCCTTCCAGCGGACATCCGTGTACGCCGTATCTTCGACCACGCCGACAATCTCGAATTCGCTGGCAGACTCTGAGCTGCCCCCAAAATGCTGCCCGATCGGATTCTCGCCCGGCGCGAATAGCTTCCGTGCAAACGTCTGGTTCACCACCGCCACCGGTCGAGTGGCCGAAGTGTCCTGCGGCCTGATCCCGCGTCCCATCACCAGGCGCGTTCCTACTGAATCGAAATACTCGGCATTCGCCTTGATGTACGAAGCCCACGTCCCATCTACATGAGGTTTGCCCTCTATCGTCACGCCCCAGCCGTTGTTGTTGTCCTCCATCGGCGTATACGAACTGATACCGACTTTCTTCACACCCGGAATCGCATGGAACCTGTCCTCCATCGTCCTGTACAGCGCCTCAACCTGTGTCTGCGCATAGCCCGCCGTCTGCGGATTGATGTGCACAATATAGCGATTCTTCGCGTCCAGCTTCATGTCGATGCTCTGGAGCTTGTTCAGGCTTTGCGAAAATAGCCCCGCACCCACCAGGAGCACCAGCGACAGCGCCGCCTGCCCCACCACAAGTCCGCGCTGCAGCAGCGAAGCCCCCGAGGTAGTCGTCCGTGTCCCGCTCCTCAGCGCTTCTACCGGATCAGCCTGCGCCGCAATCCATGCCGGAGCCACGCCGAACAGCACGCCCGTCACCAGCGACAATCCAAACGCAAATCCCAGCACTTCCAGCGACGGATTTGCATTGATCGGAACATTCTGCTCCCCGGGAAACGCCAGCATAAGCAGCAACCGCGTGCCCGCATACGCTACCAGCAGCCCGGCAAGTCCACTCAGCACTGCCAGAAGCACGCTCTCCGTGAGCAACTGCCGGACAATCCTTCCCCGTGCCGCTCCCAGCGCCGTCCGCACGCACATCTCGGCTTTCCGCGCCATGCCGCGCACCAGCAGCAGGTTGGCAATATTTGCGCACGCAATCAGCAGAACGGCCCCTGAGATCCACATCAGCAGATGCAGATGGTCCCCATACTCTTCCTGCATAGACTGGATACCCCCGCCGCCCGGCGTAAGCAGAATATGTGCCTTCGCAATCAGTTCGTTATGATGCGGGCCTGAAAATATCTCGCTCGGAGCAAAGATTTGACGCAGCAGTCCGCTCAGTTTCGCCTGCAGAGGAGCCAGCTCCACACCCGGCTTCACACGGCCCACGATATAGAGCCAGTTCTGATCTGGCTCATGCACATACGCAACATTCGCCAGCACCGGCATCGTCTCAATTGGCAGATAGAAATCCGGAGGCGTGCTCACCAGCCGGTCGCCGAAATATCCCGCAGGTGCAATGCCGACAATCGTTACTGGCTTCGTATTGATGTAGAACGTGCTGCCAACAATCGCGGGATCGCCCGAATAATCGGTCCGCCACTTCTCGTAGCTCATCACTGCAACCATCGGTGCGCCCTGAACATCGTCCGCATCGCTAAACAGTCTGCCCTCGTGCGGTCGCAGTCCAAATGTCCGGAAGTAGTTGCCGGAAACAAACTCCCCCATTACCGAACGAGCCAGTTCTCCATGCCCATCACGCCGCGCAGCCACAGGCCGAAAAGTGAAGCCCGCCTGTGTCGCCGCCAGTTCTTCAAATTCCGGCGCATTTTTCTTCAGTTGCTCGTAGGTGTTCGTCGAGAACAACGTGTAGTCGCCAGTGTCGTTCGTCCCAGCCCCCACGCAGCAATCGTCGTTGTCGCCCAGCCGCACCAGCGTCTTGGGATCAGCCACCGGCAGATTCTTCAGCAACACCGCATTCACCAGCGTAAAAATCGAGGAATTCGCCCCTATGCCGAGCGCCAAAGTCAGAACCGCAGTAACTGTAAAGCCCGGTGTCCTGCGCAGCTGCCGCAGCGCGTAGCGAGTATCCCCGACCAGGTTCTGGATCAAATTCCCAACCATCGTGAACTCCCTCATGAAAGTGCACACCTGCGCACACTACTTCGCGTAGATGCAAAGCAAGCATCGGGCCATAACAGATGCCAATTCCAGCCAATCTTTTCGAGAAGATAGAACTCGACTTCACGAAAGAAGTGTCCA
The DNA here is from genome assembly GCA_963823845.1 of Terriglobales bacterium. Taxonomy (GTDB): domain Bacteria; phylum Acidobacteriota; class Terriglobia; order Terriglobales; family Acidobacteriaceae; genus Alloacidobacterium. Next base: position 317,511 of record CAWGND010000013.1, on the reverse strand, counting down.
AAAATCGATCCGCGTGTCCGCAACCGGACGCTCAAAGCGCCTCATCGCCCCACCGGGAGCACCGCGTAGACATCCACTTCCTTTTTAGCGCCGACATAAACGTGCCCGTTCACGATCGTCGGTATATTGAATCGAAGGGCCATGCCCGCTTTGTCGCGAGCGGCATTCTGATTGGTGTTATAGAGTTCATGTGCGACGTTCGCGGCATCGCATGCGTGCAGTACCGCTGTCCTGTCCGCAGAATTCCAGCCTTTCGAACTTACCACCCAAACAACGCCGTCTTTGTCGCCATTGGCGGAGATCACAGGCGTCGCCGAATTGTCTGCAAATTTAAAGCTGCTGGCTGCCTTTGGTATGAGCCTTCCGTTGATGACCTCGTAGTCTCGCAACGCATCGCCATCGCTCAGCACGTAAACATGATGGTTCCAATACGCCATCGATCCGTAGATGCCGCCAACTGTCTGAATGGTCTGCACAGCGTGAAGGTTACTCCCCGGGCGATAGTGGCCCAGGTGATCGCGATCCAGCACATACAGCAGCGGCCCTTTCCCGCCAACAACGGCGAGATGCGGGTGCGGTCCTGGCTGGTCCGGCAAAAGCATCGGTCCGCCAGAGCCCAGATCGTTGTCATTCGCATCCAGCTCATCGGCGTTGAATGGCGCAAAGTAATCGACAGGCTTAAGGTTCTGGCCATCGAAATTCAGCTTCAGGAGTGAATCTCCAAAATCACGTCCGCCCTTGGCTACATCAAAGCGACCGTTGCCGGTTGCGACGAAGACATTGCCATCTTTATCTGCGGCTGGGCCAGTGTCGCTTGCCCATATGCCGCTGTCGTCGGCATCCGGAGAGGTATTGAAAACTGCCTTCTGCTTCAGAGTTTGGGTATCGTATCCCATCACCCAGCCGTGGTATGGCCCTACATCGCAGGAAGACGCCCAGGTTAAGTACACAGTGCCGTTCGAGAGCAGCAGAGCCGCGCGCGGATTCTCACGCAATGGATCGAATGCCAGATTGCCGCCCGTGCTGCCGTCGCCGCGCCCATGCACGGTCGCACGGATCTCCACTGGACCCCCGAATTTTTCCACCCCGATAGTGACTGCCAGAGCATGGAGTTGCTGGTGAACATAATTAGGAGTGATAACGTGTGTTTGCTCGCTGCGGGCCAAAACATAGAGCGTTCCCGATTTCGCATCGATCACGGGAGTTGAGGTGATTCCAACCTCCGGCACGATGAAGGGACACTGAACAGCATATGAAGGAATCGTCGACGCGCCATCCTTCAGGAAACTGACCTGCCACAATGGCGCGGAAGGATTTCCATAGGCATCGAACGCATAGACGCTGTCGTGCTCGGTCGCAATAAACACCACATCGTGCCTGCCCTTGCCCGGAATCTCCACGCCCGCAAGAAACAGCGGTTGCGCGTAAACATCTCCATCCACTTTCATCGTGAAAATCTTTCCAAACTGCCGTGGATTGACATTCTGCGGCGTCAGCGTACTTTCGTGGAGGTATGCGCCGGTGCGCGCATTGTCGTATTGCGACGTGGTCATCTGTGCTTTGGCGACCAGTCCGAGAGCGACGATGGCAATGATCCAGCAACGACTGAGCTTCTTCACGGCACCTCACTTTCGTGGCCAGCACCCATGTCCTAACCCAGGATGAAAGTCCTCGCCAGTTCCATGCTGTATAGCATACTACATACATATGCTAGGATAGCGCATGGAAAAGCGCCTCCTACTGCTAGCCTGCTTAGGACTAGCGTTAGCTCCAGCCCACGCGAGCGACTTCACCCTCAAAGCGAGCCCCGAAAACGTCGTCTGGGGATACTACTCGGCAAAAGCCAAGCCCGTTCTGACCATCCACTCGGGCGACACCGTGCGCGTCGAAACCTCCTGCGCCTGCCCGCCCCCCGAGCGGCTCGAACAAATTGGCATCCAGCCAGCAGACATCCCGCAGTTCTACCGCGATGTGCACGAAAAGGTCACAGACAAAGGTCCGGGCGGCCACATCCTCACCGGGCCAATCGCCATTGAAGAGGCCGAGCCCGGAGACGTCCTCGAAGTCCGTATTCTCAAGACCGAACTCAACGTGCCCTACGCCGTAAACTCCTTTGGCGCAGGCCGCGGCTTCCTGCCCGATGACTTCCCCTATGGCAAAAACCGCGTCATCCCGCTCGACCGCGAAAAGATGATCGCCCACTTCGCTCCGGGAATCGAAATTCCTCTGCGCCCCTTCTTCGGGAGCATGGGCGTAGCCCCGCCCGAATCAGCAGGCCGCTACAACAGCGCCCCGCCCTGGATGCACGCCGGCAATATGGACAACAAAGAGTTAGTCGCCGGAACCACGCTCTACATCCCCATCCACGCAAAAGGCGCGCTCTTTGAAGTAGGCGACGGCCACGCCGGTCAAGGCAATGGCGAAGTCGACATCACCGCCATGGAGACCTTCCTCACCGGAACCTTCCAGTTCATCGTGCACAAGGACCAGCATCTGCTCTGGCCCCGTGCCGAAACCCCAACCGCCTACATCGCCATGGGCTTCAACGAAGACCTGAAAGCCGCCACTGAAATGGCCGTCCGTAACATGATCGACTTTCTCGTAAAGGAGAAGCACCTCACCCGCGACGAAGCCTATGCCCTCACCAGCGTCGCCGTCGACGTAGATATTACCCAGCTCGTCGACGACAAAGTAGGAGTCCACGCCATCTGCCCAAAGGCAATTTTCACGCAATAGAAGACCGAAAGAGCGAAACAGGACCTGGAACTCAATGGAAGATCGAACCAGCGGAATCAGCCTTTATGTGCGTCGCGTTCCATCGCCGCTGGCGGCTCATCGAGGTACTTGATGAGCATCACATCATTTCCCTTTTCCCCGTAAATCACCTCATCCACAAGACTCTTCGCAATTAACATCCCGTACCCGCCAGGACGAACGCCTTCAGTCTGCCGGTATTTCAGATGACGTACGGGATCGTCTGGTGGATTGCTGGAAGCAGCCAGAGGATTCGTTTGCAGTGAAAATCCGTCGCCCGGATCTTTAATGCGGCACATAACCATGGCGCGCGCGCGGACGTATGAGATTTCGACCCGCTTGGCCGGGTCGAAATTGCCGCCATGCTCCATGGCATTAAGCAGCATCTCCCGGAACGCGAGGCCCACCTTCTCCTGTTCCCCTTCCGGCAGATCCGCTACTTCGTGGGCATATTGAAACAGCCGCTCAGCCGTTTCCAGGTCGCAACGGGCCGTCAAAACGATCCACGCCGGCGTCGCGGAAATCAATTCAATGCCGTCATCCCACGCCGGAGCCTCCGAAGCGAGCCGCAGCATCTCGCCAAAAGCCTGCTGCGTATATGGTTTTGAGAAATAGCTGAACGCCCGAAAGCGAACGGCCGCAATCACGTCAGCTGGAGTACCTTCGTCGGTGAGAATGATGAGACGAGTGTGAGGCCAGACCCGTCGAATCTTCCGGAGCAGCTCAACATCCTCGTGCCCCTTGCTCCTTTCTCCAGTCACGACGAGATCGACACATTCCTTTTGCAGCAGAGAAAGAGCTGCCTTGTTATCGCGCACGTGTATCAGCGTCCATCCAGGTAGAACCCGCGAAACTGTGTTCCCGACGATCGGGCCCGTGCAAACAAGAAGGACTTTTTTTGGTTGTTGCTGAGTCGAGGGTGGGCCAGCCATCATTCCAAAGCGTGCTCGAGATGCAGAAAACAATCATAACAGTCTGAACACCGGATCCTCCTGCCGCAACCAACCCGCTATCATCGTGAGAATGCTATGCTGACGAGTTTGCTATGAGCGGCCCAAAACCAGACCAGAAGCTGAACAACACCCTCGCATCCAAACTCGACCCCAACACCCACCGCGCCCGCAACAACGCCATGGGCATGATGGCCCTCGTCGGCAGTATTCACGAGCAGGAGCGAGAAATCCGCGAGGGCGGCGGCGCAAAAGCCATCGAAGCCCAGCACGCCAAGAAGCGCCTCACCGCCCGCGAGCGCCTCGCGCTGCTCCTCGATCCCGGAACAGAATTCTTCGAACTCGGCCTCTTCGCCGCCTTCGGCATGTATGAGGAATGGGGCGGAGCGCCCTGCAGCAGGCGTCGTCACCGGCCTCGGCCGCGTCGCCGGACGCCTCTGCATGATCATCGCCAACGACGCCACCGTCAAAGCCGGCGCGTTCTTCCCCATGACCGCCAAAAAGGTCATCCGCGCCCAGACCATCGCCATGGAGAACCGCATCCCCACGCTCTATCTGGTCGACTCCGCCGGCGTCTTCCTGCCCCTGCAGGAAGACGTCTTCCCCGACCAGGACGACTTCGGCCGCATCTTCCGCAACAACGCCGTCATGTCCGCCATGGGCATCCCGCAGATCACCGCCATCATGGGCATGTGCGTCGCCGGCGGCGCCTATCTCCCCGTCATGACCGATCACGTCCTCATGACCGAAGGCAGCGGCCTCTTCCTCGCCGGCCCCGCGCTGGTGCAAGCCGCCATCGGCCAGAAATATTCAGCCGAAGAACTAGGCGGCGCGACCATGCACGCCGAAATCTCCGGCACCGTCGACTTCAAAGAGCCGAACGACCATCTCTGCCTCGCTCGCCTGCGCTCGCTCGTCGCAAAAATCGGCCACAGCCCGCAAGCACCCTTCGAGCCGCATCCCCTACGACGCAGACAAAGACGCGCCGAAGTACGCCGCCAACGACCTCTACTCCCTACTCGATCCCGACCCGGCTAAAGCCGCAGCAAACACCTACGACATGCACGAGCTCATCGCGCGCATCGTCGACCGCAGCGAGTTCGACGAGTACCGCCCCGACTACGGCCGCACCCTCATCTGCGGCTACGCGCGCATCGGCGGCTACTGCCGTCGGCATCGTCGCCAACCAGAAACAGCATCCAGCCGCAGACCAGCCACACCGGCGAAAAGCGCGTCGAGTTCGGCGGCGTCATCTACGCCGAGAGCGCCGAAAAAGCCGCCCGCTTCATCATGGACTGCAACCAGAACCTCATCCCGCTGATCTTCCTCCACGACGTCAACGGCTTCATGGTGGGCCGCGACGCCGAATGGAGCGGCATCATCCGCGCCGGCGCGAAGATGGTCACCGCCGTCTCCAACTCCACCGTGCCCAAGATCACCGTCATCGTCGGCGGCTCCTTCGGCGCCGGCAACTACGCCATGTGCGGCAAGGCCTACGACCCGCGCTTCATCTTCGCCTGGCCCACCGCGCGCTACGCCGTCATGAGCGGAGCATCCGCCGCCAACACTCTGGTCGAAATCAAAATCCGCACAGCTCGAACGCGGCGGCAAGAAACTCAGCGACGAAGAGAAGCAGGAGCTGCTGCGCCTCGATCAAAGCCACCTACGAAGCCCAAACCGACTGCCGCTACGCCGCCGCGCGTCTCTGGGTCGACGCCATCATCGACCCGGCAGAGACACGCGAAGCCCTGATGACGGCGCTCGAAGCAGCCTCACTCAACCCCGACGTGCCAAAATTCAACGTAGGAATTCTGCAGACTTGAAATCGAACCAGCCCGCCGATCAGGGCTGCCCATAGTAGGCAGCGCTGGTCCGCACCTTCACCCCAGGCTTGTCCACTTTCACCGTCAGCGCGCGATACTCATTCACACGATCCGAGGGCGCGGCATCAAACGACATCACATAGAACGTACCCCCGTCCGCAATACACGAGTTGATCTCACCCACTATATCGTTGCTCCCATTCAACACACGCCCACCACTTTGGGTCGCCAGAACCTGTAGCGCCAGATTGCCGGACCCGGCTTGCTTCGGATTTTTCACGCCTTTCAGAAAGTTCTCGTAATAAAAATTGTGCTGCAGGCTGTCACCCGAGCCCAATGGATCGAGAGCGTACAAAGTAATACGCGACGTGCGCAAAGAGTTGCTGTACTGTGCAATCCAGTCAAAGAAAGCCTGCTGCTGCTTGGAGCTGGTCTGAACATTCGGTCCCTCCAGTAACGGCCAGCCGGGACTGATCCAGATCAGCATCTTCCGCCCTGGCTTTGTCCCTTCATAGCTAATCAGCCGGTCCAACGCAGTAAACGAGGTCTGCAATCGCTCCTCGGCCCCATAAAAGCCCGCCGACCTGCCAATAATCCGCAGCGAAGAATTGGACGAACCCAGAAGATCGGCCAGCGCATTTCCATCGCGCGATGGCTGTGGCAGAATCTGCGTGCCCGTATCGGAAAACACAACCAGCGTCGTCGGGTATGCAAGGTGACCGTTATTCAGCCGAAGAAATTTGTCGATTTCCTGCCGCTCGAAGGCGACCCGCGAGAAGCCCGTATTCACCAGATCGATGAGCAACACCACCTCCACTGGCGGATCGGCCGTGGCGCCCTGCACAGCTTCAAACGACGTCATCTTCTGCGGCAGGTTGTTGTCCAAGATCGTGAAATCCTGCTGCTGCAGGCCGGATATGGCTCGCGCCGTAGAGTCAGTCGCCAGCACGTCCAGGCTGATGTGCCGTTGAGCGTTGATCGCACTCTGCTGGCTCTCCGGCGAGCGCGGTATCAGCTTTTTCTCGTTGGAACCAGCGGGTGCCTGCGCAGCGGCCACTTGCATTGTGAAATATTGCGTGAACACCCCCAGAAAACAGATCAACGCTACCCTAAGCCTCAAGATCCTTCCCATTGAGCCCCCATGTGTTCTTGAAACAGCCGATTTGTCACATCCGTTACATTGGACGCGTCAGATGGGCCGTCAAGACCCATCAGCGATGGGTAACTATGTTCCTCGCTGCGAGACGTACAGGATTCTGTTCTGAGGGTTCTTAGCAACGGCGCATGCTAGAGTGATCTCTTCCATGCTTCTCCGCATTCTGAAATCCGGGTTGTTCGCCGCATTCAGCTCCATCTCGCTTACTATTCTTGGAATTCTGATTTGGTGGGTGTGCCTGTATCTTCGCTTCCTTCAGCGAACCCGTGGAATGGGCTTTGGAGCCGTGCTGGTGGCGTGGACCATACTCCTTTCATCGTCATGGCTATTTGCTTCGTGGCGATTTTTGTTCTTTCGTTCGTCTTCTCCTGGAGACGAAGCTAGATCCCGCGCGCCCTGGCATCATCGTCCTGCGCCTCGCCACAACCTCTGCCTGCGTGATACAAAGTTGCCCAACCATGAACAAGCGCGACTTCCTCAAAACATCCGGCATACTACTCAGTGGAGCCACCTTGTCCCGACTCGTCCCCGCTGAACAAAACCAGACCGCAGGACCGCGCACGAACTGGGCCGGCAATCTCACTTATGCGACCGACCATCTCTACACCCCCGCGTCCGTAGAGGAAGTCCAGCAGACCGTCAGGCGTCTCGACAAGCTGCGCGCCCTCGGCACACGCCACTCCTTCAATGCCATCGCCGACAGCACGGCAAACCAGGTCTCGCTCGAACATCTCGACGAGATGACCATCGATGACAAAGCACACACCGTCACCGTCGGCGCAGGCGTCCGCTATGGAAAGCTAGCGCCATACCTCGACACCCACGGCTACGCGCTGCACAATCTCGCATCTCTGCCGCACATCTCCGTCGTGGGAGCATGCTCTACAGCCACGCACGGGTCAGGGATTCACAACGGCAACCTCAGCACGGCCGTCTCCGCCTTCGAATTCGTCAACGCCGACGGCAGCCTCGCCACTCTCTCCCGTGCCAAAGACGGCGACATCTTCAACGGTGCAGTCGTAGCGCTCGGAGCACTTGGCGTCGTCACCCGTCTCACCCTCGACCTGCTGCCGACCTTCACCATGCGGCAAGTCATCTACGAAAACCTCTCCTTCGACCAGCTCCAGCACAACCTCGACACCATCTTCGGCAGCGGCTACAGCGTCAGCCTCTTCACCGACTGGCAGAACCACCGCGCCACGCAGGTCTGGATCAAGAGCGTCGTCAAGCCCGGCGAGCCCGCTAATATGCCGCCCCAGTTCTACGGCGCAACCCTCGCCACAAAAAAGCTCCACCCCATCGCCGGACACGACGCCACTCCCTGCACCGAGCAGATGGGCATCCCCGGCCCCTGGTACGAGCGCATGCCTCACTTCCGCATGAACTTCACGCCCTCAAGCGGGGCTGAATTACAGACCGAATACTTCGTCCCACGCGAGCACGGCTATGGAGCAATCCTTGCCGTTGAAAAGCTGCGCGACCGCATCACGCCACTTCTCTTCGTGACTGAGTTGCGCACCATCGCTGCCGACAATCTCTGGATGAGCATGGCCTACAAGCGCGACTCCATGGCCATCCACTTCACCTGGAAACCAGAATGGCCGGCTGTCAAAGCTCTTCTGCCGTACATCGAAAAGCAGCTCGCGCCCTTCGATCCGCGCCCGCACTGGGCCAAGCTCTTCACCATTCCTCCCGGCCCGCTCGAACTGAAGTACGAAAAGCTGCCGGACTTCAAATCGCTCCTCAAACAACGCGACCCGGACGGAAAATTCCGCAACGCTTTCCTGGAAACAAACCTCTATACTGTCTGAGCAGCCAGCATGAAGGTCGCAGATTTTCGCCGGATCGCCCTGAGCCTCGAAGGTGCAGAGGAAAGCTCGCACATGGGATCACCCGACTTCCGCGTCGACGGCAGAATCTTCGCCACCCTCGCCTCACAGAACGACGGCTACGGCAATCTCATGCTCACAGTGGAACAGCAGCAAGCCTTCATCGCCGACCGCCCGGATCTCTTCCTTCCCATCAAAGGCGGTTGGGGCCGCATGGGAATGACCCACATCATCCTGGCCAAAGCCGATGAAGACTCCCTGACCGGCGCCCTCACCACTGCCTGGAAACTCCGCAAAGAGAAAAATCCAAAGCCCAAAAAGAAAAAGCCATCCAGATAAAATCCCGCACCCAGCCCAAATTTGCCGAATCCCACAGTGGCTACCGAGGAGCAGGCGTTCCCGAATCCGCCAGAGCATACGCAAGAACCGCCATCACCGCCGCATTCTCGTTCAGCTCCTGAGGATTCACCTTGTCAAACGTATCTGCTGGCGTGTGGTGGTAGTTGAAGTAGAAACGGCTGTCTTGGTTCGGCGCGAACTGCGGCACGCCGGTAAGGAAGCCGACATCCTCCCCCGCCTCGGGACTGGGCATGATAGCCGCAGCCCCAATCGGAGCGAGCGCATGTCCGACCGGACGGAGCCAGTCGGTAAGCTCGGGCTTGCTCGCAGTGACAATGCCAATCGGGTGCCCCGCGCCCAAATCGGACTCAATAGCGCCAACGTGGTTCTTGAGATCGGAAGCATGCTCCTTCGCGTAGGTCTGCGCGCCTTCGCCGCCCTGCTCCTCATCCATCCAGGCGATAAAGCGCACGGTCCGCTTGGGATGAATGCCAAGCTGCTGTAGCAGATGAATCGCCTGCATGGAGACGACAATGCCCGCGCCATCATCGATAGCGCCCGTCCCAAGGTCCCACGAGTCGAGGTGTCCGGAGACGATAACAATCTGCTCCGGATGCTCCGAGCCCTTCCAGTCGGCGATGACGTTGTAGCTGTCCACGTTTGGCAGCCGCTGCGGCGTGAGCGTCAGCCGCATCTTCACCGCACCCTGCTTCGTAAGGTTGGCCAGCAGGTCCGCATCCTCAGCCGTCACCGCCGCCGCCGGAATCTTCTCGAGGCCGTTGGCATAGACCGTGGTCCCGGTATGCGGCAGCCGATAGTCCGCTCCACCCACCGACCGCACCAGCACCGCGACCGCGCCGAGAGAAGCAGCCACTGAAGGCCCGGCACCCCGGTAGATGACCGACTGCCCATAGGCATTTCCCCCATCGCCCTGCGCCGCGAGACGCTTATCGAAAGGGTGATTAAAGAGCAGAATCTTGCCCTTAACAGCACCTTCGGGCAGCTTTTTTACGGCGTCAAAGGAGTCCACCACAACAACATCAGCAAGCAAACCATCAGCATTTGTAGCCACGCTTCCGCCGAGAGCAGTCAGCACAATCTTCTGCTTGGTTCCCTCAGCCATTCCCGGCCACGCAACAAGCTCACCCGTCTCCGCGCCGCGGACCCAGTGCGGAACAGAGGTCTTCTCCAATTCAACGTCCGCGCCCAAGGCTCGCATCTCGCCAGCAACGTAGTCCACTGCTTTCTGCGCCTGCGGAGAACCGCTGAGGCGAGGCCCGATATTGTCTGTCAGATGTCGTAGCTCATTCAGCGCGTATGAGTCCTGCATCGCCGCATCGCGCAACTTGGCCATGGTCGCGATCTGGTCCTCAGTCCACGCGCCCGTGGAATTGTTCATTAGCTGCTGCAGCCGATCTTGTATGGACTGCGCTCCAGCAACGTAAGGCAGCAAGGAACACAACACCGTTGAGGAGGCAAATAGGATAGATTTTCTGAGCATAGCGAATCGTAACATGTACACCTCGTGTGTTTTCTGGTTCGCCACACGTAGGTTTTCCTGCTGTACCAGCCTCGCTGCGCGAGTGAAACGATATGCTCGAATCATGAGCCCGACCGCATCCGCCACCAAGCGCAGAAGTACCCCTCGCAGGAAAAATAAAGCTGCATCCGCAGGGTGGATAACGTGGTGGCCTGTGCTCCTGGGCATCCTCGTTACGCCACTTACGGTGCGCGTGGCTGGCGTGATGGCCCTTGCTGGACCCGATGCGTTGCGCATGCTGTATCCCTACGTTCAGCTGGTACAGAATCACATGCTCGGCTTCCCCGCGGAGATCGCCGGCACGCTCTCCCAAGCGATGATGTATCTGCAGTTCCCCCTCTACGGACTGCTGATGGCTCTCGTGCTGCGCGCAAAGGGCCTGGTGCCGGCCCTCGTCACGACCGCGGTCGTACATTTCGGCGCAGTTGGCATTGTGATCGCGCTCGCGCATCTGTAGATTTGTAAGTTCCGATGAACGAAGCCGTCAAACTGATTGAGTGCCCGCGCGACGCATGGCAGGGGTTGCCGAAGACCATTCCGGCTGAAGTCAAGGCCGATTACCTGCGCACTCTCATCGCCGCAGGCTTCAAACATATTGATGCCGTCTCCTTTGTCTCTCCAAAAGCTGTCCCGCAGATGGCTGATTCCGAGCAGGTGCTGGAGTATCTTGATCCTTCGCAAGAGGTCGAGATCATCGGCATCGTCGTGAATGAAAAAGGCGCGCAACGAGCGATTGCGACAGACACGGTCCGCACACTCGGCTTTCCTTACTCCATCTCACCGGAATTCCTCAAGCGCAATCAGGGGCAAACTCCGGAGGAATCGCTCGACGCACTGGAAGCAATCGGCCAGGCCGCCTTCAAGGCAGGGCTGGGTGTGGTTGCCTACATATCGATGGCCTTCGGCAATCCTTATGGCGACGACTGGAGCGTTGACGAGGTGATCGCGGCCTGCGACCTGCTGGCCGACATGGGAATTGAACAGATTTCGCTTGCTGACACGGTCGGCTTGGCAACTCCGGAAGAAGTTGCGCGGCTGGTCTGCGCGGTGCTCTCCGCCAGCGACAGCCTGGAAATCGGTGTCCATTTGCATGCGCGTCCGCAAGATGTGGCGTATAAAGTGAGCGCGGCGTATCGCGCGGGCTGCCGCCGCTTCGACATGGCCATCGGCGGACTCGGCGGTTGTCCTTTCGCGCAGGATGCCCTTGTTGGCAACATCGCGACAGAGTTGGCCGTGGCCGAACTTGAACGCCTGGGGGCGGAACTGCCCCCGTTTCAGCCTTTGGACGGGCTCCTAGCCGCCAGCCACGCGATGGCAGAAAAGTTTGGCCCTACTAGGCAATAAGACAAGGCAATAGATTCCTCTGTGCTCCTGCGTGTACACTGCTTTGTCTTCGGGGGAATGAACCATGGGCCACTATCAGACAATACGCACACACGGCGAAGAAGGCATACTGACGATCACTCTGAACCGTCCGGAGCGGCGGAATGCGCTGAACCCAACAATGATTCACGAATTGACTGAGGCGTTAGAAGCAGCCGCGGATTCGCAGGAGGGAGCGATTATTCTCACCGGCGCGGGATCGGCCTTCTGCGCGGGCCTCGACCTAGATCATCTGGAAACTCTGACCGCCAAGACGCGCGATCAACACCGGGCCGACTCGGAAAACATCGCCCGCGTGTTGCGCACGCTGCACAATGTGCAAAAGCCAACGATTGCGGCGGTCAATGGCGCTGCCATCGCCGGAGGCATGGGATTGGCCACGATCTGCGACTTCACGCTCTCAGCGCCTGAAGCGAAGTTCGGTTACACGGAAGTGAGGATCGGTTTCATTCCCGCGATCGTCTCCTCTTTTCTATTGCGCCAGATCGGCGACAAACGCACGCGCGACCTGTTGCTGACCGGTCGTTTGATCAAGGCCGAAGAGGCGCATGAGTTGGGACTCGTGACCCGCATTGTGAATGAGCAGGACTTAATGCGCGAAGCTCGGATCCTGGCACAAAGCCTGTTGCGGAACAGCCCCGAAGCAATGCACGCCACCAAGCGGTTGCTCAATTACTATGCGAACCATCATCTCGATGCGGAGATTGAAGCAGCAATCGCTGCAAACGCCGAGGCTCGCGTCACGGAAGACTTCAAGGAAGGCGTACGCGCATTTCTTGAGAAGCGTAAGCCCGATTGGCCGAGTCGCAAAGTGCCAACCTCGGCTGGAAAATAACTGAGACTCTGCGGAAATCTGGCTATCGCCGTTCTCATCGGCAAGAAGTGTGTCTTCTCCTAAGCGGAACTTGCCGGTGCGTTCGCCTGGTTGAATGAATGCAGCCGGACTGAAGTACGTCCAATCGAGATCCGACTTCTGAAGCACCTCAAGCGCGTCGCCATGAGCTAGAGCAATCGCCTTATAGTCGGCTGGATAATTCGGCGCATCCACAAGGCGCACATTAGGCGCCACAAACAAGCTGCCCGCGCCGCCAACTTCGATGAAGCGCTTTACGCCAGCCTGTTCAGCCCGGCAACGAGAGAGTTGGTTGCATCGACGATGACTGCGGGAGTTGATCCGGGACTGTAGGCGCTGATCACAGCATCGGAGCCTTTCACTATCTCCGACACGGCCGCGGTATTCAGCACATCGCACTGCAAAGCTTTTACGCCGGGCTCATTCGGGACGCGCGAAGAATCACTACCGCAGTCACTTTGTGCCCGCGTGAAATCAATTCCTTCAAAACGCGGCTGCCGATCATTCCTGTCGCGCCAAACAGAACTACATTCATAAATTTCCCCTCAGCTTGGATGAGGGACAAGCTCGACAGGATGAATTATTCGTTTGAACGATAAATTGCTACGGCCACCAGCGAATCCGCGCAGCCGTAATACAACATCCACTCACCATGAAAGAAGACCAGCCCCTCGGCAAATGTGGTGCCCGCGGCATACTGACCTGTCTTCTCATAGGGCAACTCCGGTTTCAGAACAGGGATATCCGTCTGCGCGAGCAGATGCGATGGATCGCCTGCCGCAAAGAGAGCTTCGCCCGCCGCATAAGCATTCGGCCCGAGAACCGGATCGCCGCCTTCCGTCGCGTTCTTGCCGTTGTAGAGAACTACGATTCCCGCTTTTGTCAGCACCGGCGGCGGTCCGGTCTCGGGAAATGTGCTGTCAAAGTGCCCGGCTCGCGGACGCAACAGTTCGACCGGCCGGCCTTGCGCGTCTTCGATTGGTGTCCAGTGAATCAGGTCCGTAGAAGTCGCAAGGTGAATTGCGCCCTCGCCCCAATACATCCAGTATTTTCCCTTTATTCGGGCGCCAATGAGTTGGCCTTTGCGAAGCTCTGTAACAATTCCGGCGGACTTGTACTTCAGGTCGGCATACTTACTGTGCGCGGCCTCGGCAAAGGCAGGGCCATACTTTGTCCAGTGCACCAGATCGCGCGAGATCGCAATCCCGACCGAGTATGTTTTCCGGTTCCACTGCGTGTAGGTCAGGACATAGGTTCCGTCTTCCGATTCGACGATGCGCGGGTCTTCCACGCCTCCAGGCCATTCGCGATCTCTCTGCGCGTCCTCAGCCGGATAGAAGACGGGCGTCGCGCTGCGCGTGAAGTGCACGCCATCATCGCTTTCGGCCAGTCCGAGGCGCGAGGTGTGCATGCCGATCCGCATTTCGCCTGAATCGTCTTCTGCGCGATACAGCAAATAAACTTTGCCATTGCGGACGATTGCCGCTGGATTGAAGGTGTGCAGCGCTTCCCAGTGGACCGGGGCGCGGCGGATGGGATCATCGAAGCTCGACGCTGGATTCGGCGCGATCACTGGATTGCCACTTGCCGGGCGGACAAACGGACTGATCACCCATGCACTTTGGGCAAAGACGGCAGTCGTGCTAACGACGCAGAGCGCCGCGGCCACAACGCACAACTTACATCGCGGAGCCATCTGGATTCTGTGCCCGCAGCTCGGCAACGATCTCAGCCGCCGCCTTGCGCGCCAGATCGCTCTTGTCCGGAGGGAAGCTGATCGCGCCGACGCGCGCGTGGCCGCCGCCTCCGTAGCGCTCGCAGACCGTGGCAAGATTGACCATCTCTTCTGGCTTTGCCTTCGTCCAGGGATTCGAGCCCACGGCAACCTTCGTCCGGAAGCTTGATTTAGAGAGGCCGATCGAGTAAGTCGCCTCCGGGTGCAGGTAGTAAGGAATGAATTTGTTGTAGCCCTCGAGCTGGTGGTCGGTTATGTCGAAGTAGATGGTGCCGTCCCTCGACTCGGATCGTTCACCAATGAGCTGCAGCGCTTCCTGATGGCGTTCGAGCAACGGCGGCAATAGGTCTGCCACAAAAGGCTGCTTCAGCACTTCCGCAAGCGGCATTTCGGTGAGCAGCGGTATTAGGTGCGGAACAAATGCCGGGTCCTGGGTCGATTCGATGATCAACGTCAGCTTCATTGCGGGCTCGGCCATCTCCACGGCCGCCTGAGGGCTCTCATAGAGGGCGCCGTCGACGATATCTGCCCACTTCACCAGTTCTGCTACGGGCGCGGCGTCGAAGCCGAATCGCGTCTCAGCGATATGCGCCAGAAAGCTGGTGCAGGAGGTGTAGTCCGGGTCGTAGAAGCGGCGATCGCCGTATCTCCCGTCGGCCAGTCCCCGGAGATAATCCTGATGATCTTCCTGCGTGAGGAACGCGCTCAGATGATGATCGAACCACCATGTAATTTCGGGCGAGGCGGAATATTTGAAGTCAACAATGGCATTCTCGTCGCCAGTGAAATCGGCCTCGTTGAAGAGAGCACCCGCGCGGTGCACCAGCCCGTGGTACGAGTATTCCCCACCCGGCGTGATGCGCTCGCGGTGGAACCGCGCGAAGAGCGAAGCCGAACAGGCTCCATCGAAACACTTGTCGTGATAGAAAACACGTATCTTCAAGATCTGGGCGCTCCAAAAGTCAAAAAAACGAACGGCTAGGAATCTCTTAGGATTGCCGGGACTGCCTTCTGTGTCAAGCGCGCAACATTTCGGATCGCAGGCCTGCTTGCATCCGCAGCTTGAACAGATAAGAGACTCAGCAACTTCCGACTAGCCGACTTTTTCTAACTTATGATCGTTTCATCGTTACTTATAATCCCACCATGCTTTATTGATCGTGAGGTCGTTGTGAAGAAAAACCGTTGGCATACAGTGCTTCCGATGTGTGTTGTGTATCTTGCCGCAGGCTTTACCAACATGGCTTCAGGCCACGCAGAGGATCTGAAAGGAATCGAGACTTCCGACCTTGACCGAAAAACGGACCCATGCACGGACTTCTATGAGTTCTCCAACGGAACATGGCGTGCACAAAATCCCATTCCAAGCTCCATGGATCGATGGAGCCGTCGTTGGAAGGCAGGCGAAGCAAATAAAGACGATCTGCGGATCGTCCTCGACGATATCTCGAGCCACCCCGCGACGAAGGGTTCACCAGCCCAGCTTGCGGGAGACTTCTACGTCGCCTGTACCAATCAGGAAGCGATCGACGCGGCTGGTGTCAAGCCGTTGTTGCCGCTGCTCGAGCAGGTATCCTCAATAAAGAATCCGGCGGATCTGCAGGATGTCGTCATAGCACTGCAGACGGACGGGGTCCAGGTACCCTTCAACCTCGCTTCGTCGCCCGATGTTCACGCGCCGCAGAACGTGATCGCCGATGTCGGCGCAGGTGGCTTGGGACTGCCAGACCGCGATTACTACCTGAAACCCGAAAAGCGCTTCGTGGATGCCCGCGAGGGCTATCTTCTGTACGTTGCAAAGATTTTCGAGCTGGCCGGCTCCTCCCCCGCAGATGCGAAGGCCTCCGCTGAAACAGTCATGACATTCGAGACTGCGCTGGCGAAGGCATCTCTGGACAACGTGACATTGCGGGATCCCAGCGCCAGCGATCACAAGATGACGTTTGCCCAGTTACAACAGCTTACGCCGCACTTCGATTGGGCCGCTTACTATCGCAGCGCAAAGCTGAGTCCTGCCGACTTAAATGTTGACGAACCCGAGTTCATGAAAGAGGTTGAGCGCCAGTTTGCGAGTACCGACATTCCCGACTGGAAAACGTACCTTCGCTGGCAGGTTCTCAACGCCTACGCCGCCAGGCTCTCCACTCCTTTCGAGAGCGCCAGCTTCGATTTCTACAAGAAGCAACTCGCCGGAGTGGCTGAACCGAAACCTCGTCCCACGCGTTGCGCCGAGCAGACCGATCGTGCGCTGGGCGAAGCGCTGGGGCAGGAGTACGTCAAACGATACTTTCCACCCGAGGCGAAGGCTCGCGCTACCGAGATGGTTACGAATATTATCGCCGCGATGCACGATACCATTGAAGGCGCAGACTGGATGACGGCCGAGACCAAGAAGAAAGCCGTCGAAAAGCTGTCTAGGCTCAACGTCAAGGTTGGATACCCAAATAAGTGGCAGGCTTATTCCGGCGTAGTGATCTCACGCGATTCGTACTTCGGCGATGTGCTCGCTACGACACAATTCCGGATCGCTGACGATCGCGCAAAGATTGGCAAGCCCGTGGACCGCGATTTATGGGGAATGACTCCGCCAACTTCAGACGCCTACTACAACGCCGTGTTGAATGAGATTGTCTTTCCCGCGGGCATCCTTCAACCGCCCGCCTTTAGTGTCCATGCAACCGATGCTGTGAACTACGGAGCAATTGGCGTGGTGATCGGCCATGAGATCAGTCATGGGTTCGACGATGAGGGCGCGCAGTTTGATGCTGAGGGGCGTCTGAACAACTGGTGGAATGCTGAAGACCTGAATCGTTTCCACGAGAAAACAGCCTGTGTTGCGCGCCAGTTCGACAGCTATACCATCGATGGCGGCATTCACATCAATGGCAAGCTCGTGCTTGGTGAGAGTATCGGCGATCTTGGCGGTGTGAAAATCGCGTATCTCGCCTTCCAAAAGTCGCTCCAGGGCAAACCTCCAGCCCCTACGATCGACGGCTTCACTCCAGACCAACAGTTTTTCATCGCGTGGGGCCAATTTCGCGGCGACGAAACCCGTCCTGAAACCCAGAAGATGATGGTGCAGGGCGATCCCCACCCCGTCGCTAAGTATCGCGTCCTCGGGCCGCTCTCGAACTTCCAGCCGTTTGCCCAGGCGTTTAGCTGTAACGCCAAGTCAGCAATGGTTCGGTCAGACGAAGATCGTTGCGTTGTGTGGTAGTTCGAACGGAAGATCCTGCGGCCGGGAGTCGCAGATTTCGTTTTGAAGTTGCAGGTGTGTTTCGCTGCATGCAGTCTGCCACTACACGGAGATCACATTTTGAACGAGCTTACCCCAGCAAACCCAGAGAAACCGATAGAGCCGCTAGTCCCGGCTGTGCAGGAACGCGACGCACGGTGGGTTTTCATCGGCAAAGACGGCATTCGCCCCGGCTGGAGCGCGCTGATTTTCATCGCAATCTTTATCGCGCTTGAATTCCTTGCCGCGCTCACGATCTTCTCCTTTATCCATTTCCCAGTCGAACGGGGAGCTCCACAGCCGGCCTATGTCGCGCTTATCCAGGAGGCGGTGCAGGCCCTGCTGATTTTGCTCGCTACGTTCATCATGTCCCGGATTGAAAAGCGTCCGGTCGCGGTTTACGGTTACGTGGGAAAAGCCAGACTCGTACGCTTTGCTTCGGGCATTCTCTGCGGCTTCGTGGCTATTTCTCTACTCGTCGGAGCGCTTTGGAAGTCACATCTGCTGACCTTCGACGGTCCGCCGCTGGGAGGTTTCCTGGCCTGGAAATATGCCGCGGAATGGGCTGTTGCCTTTATCTGCGTCGGAATCTTCGAGGAATCACTGCTCCGAGGATACCTGCAATATACGCTGACGCGTGGAATTGGCTTCTGGTGGGCCGCGCTCATCCTGTCAACAAGCTTTGGCGCTATCCATGGCAGCAATCCTGGGGAATCGCCGGTCGGGCTCTTTGCAGCGGCAGCGATCGGACTCGTCTTCTGTCTCAGCCTCTGGTATACGGGGTCGCTCTGGTGGGCAATCGGCTTTCATACAGCCTGGGACTGGGGGGAAACCTACTTCTACGGCACCTCGGACAGCGGCATGGTGGCATACGGGCATTTGCTGTCTGAGCATCCAACCGGCCGCTTGCTCTGGACGGGCGGCACAACCGGTCCGGAAGGCAGCCTCCTGATTGTGCCGCTGCTTCTCGTGATAGCTCTGCTGATGTGGCTGTGGTGGGGACGTCGGGTGGTATCACCTTTCCGGAAACAAGGGTGGTCTCAATGGGTCGACGCAACACTCAGCTCAGACCCATATTCATTGAAAACAAAAGCTAAAAGCGCTGGCTAGGGTTAGATCAGCCGGAACCTTACCCTAGCTAGGTTTGGCCACATCGGCCAAACAGATCGATTCTTCAGGGTAAGCATTTGTGGATCAGCTGATTAGATAGTGTTGCATCGACCGGTTGAGCTGGCAAGCCGTTGCAGTCATAGAATCTTGAAACTCGGGTAAAGGCACACTTCTGATGGGTGAGCGACGTCAAAGGAAGAGTAGAATTCCAGAGAATCGGCAGCGTGAGAGGAGATCGCAATTGAATCGCAGAGAATTCCTCACCGGAGCGGCTGCTGGACTCGGCGCTGCCTATCTTCAGCCCCCCGCATTTGGCGACACTCCCTCTTCGACCACCAAATTCAACGCCACAGATACTGTCGTGCTGGGAAAGACAGGCATCCGCACCAGCCGGCTTGCCATGGGAACCGGAACCATCGGCGGCGGAGGGGGTTCCAACCAGACGCGCACAAATGCGCTTCCCCGCCTGCTGCTGAATGGCTACGACAATGGCCTGCTCTTCTTCGATACGGCAGATTCGTATGGCAGCCACCCTGATGTGGCCGAGGCACTCAAACATGTCTCCCGCGACAAGGTCGTGGTGATGACAAAATGCGATGAGCGCGATCCGAAGCGGGCACAGGCCGACCTCTATCGTTATCTGAAGGAACTAAAGACAGATTACATCGACATTTGCCTGATCCACTGCGTTACAGAAGATGACTGGACCACCCGCTATCGCGGCGTGATGGACGTCTTCTCCGAGGCCAAAGAGAAAGGCATCATCCGCTCGCACGGCGTCTCTTGCCATTCCATCGAGGCGTTGCGCGCGGCAGCGAATTCTCCGTGGGTTGAAATTGACCTGGTGCGGTTGAATCCCGTCGGCGCGCACATGGACGCCGCGCCCCCAGTTGTCATCGACGTCATTAAACAGATGCGCGCTCAGGGCAAAGGCATCGTCGGGATGAAGATTCTCGGGCAGGGGGCCATGCGTTCGCGTCAGGACGAGGCGATCCGCTACGCTCTGCATAGCGGCGTGCTCGACGCTTTCACCATCGGCGCAGAAAATTCGAACGAGCAGGCCGACCTGATCCACCGCATAGCCGCGGCCTAATCTAGAGCTAACCCCTCCCCCTGATTATGTACGGGGATCGTTTATTTTCAGCGACTTAATGGCACGGTCTTGTACGGAGATCGTTTAGTTTCAATACTTTACGGAGATATTTTCGTAAAGTATTGAAAATAAATGCTTCCCGTAATCCCTGGCGCTATGAGTTTTGTCGCTTATTGCCCGAAACCACGCACTCTTCCCTCTTTTGTCCTTATATTCAAGATATCAATTTAGGATATCAATTTCAGCGATATAGTTCGGCAACTCTTCCTGCCACATAAGTTGTTTATATTGAGTTGTTTATGCGTGATGTTGATCAAGGTGATACTTGACAACATTTTGACACCCCGGCGTCTTTACATTTTCCTCAAAGCCCTTGGCCGCACCCACTCTCTCCTACT
The DNA here is from genome assembly GCA_963823845.1 of Terriglobales bacterium. Taxonomy (GTDB): domain Bacteria; phylum Acidobacteriota; class Terriglobia; order Terriglobales; family Acidobacteriaceae; genus Alloacidobacterium. The sequence goes on along the minus strand of CAWGND010000013.1, from coordinate 297,313 downwards.
AGACGCGCGCGACTTTACTGGCTATGAGCAGGCCACTTGTCCGATTAGGCGACTTTTCATCCATGTGAATCACTTCCGGTTAGGCGACAAACCGCCCAGAACTCTGACGATGTCGGTAATGGTGCGCATGGATGAGTGGCTTGGACTGTTCTGAACAGCTGACTTCTCGTCTGCGAATCACGTCTGTTGCAGCGAACTACTCATAGACTTATCGTTCTCGTTTATCCGCGGAACGGATTCGGACTGCGCCCGCGAGAGCCCGAGAGAGGCGTAACGCCTTTGAAGGACTGCCTGTGCGGAGAACAAATTCTTCCTGGGATGGGCTTGTGACTTGTAAACGTGCGCCCGGAGTGATGCCATGAGCCTTGAGCTGCTTTAGCAGAATTGCATCCTGATCCGAAACGCTGTCCACAAGAAATTTTCCCCCTTCTTCAATGTCGGCCAACGGTTTAGAAATCTGCTTTGGCATTCTCCCGTCCATCGCGGGAATGCAATGGCCGTGGGGGTCGAACTTTGGGTGCCCCAGCTTCGCAGCGATCCGCTCTTCGAACCGCTCCGAGATGAAATGTTCCAGGCGCTCAGCTTCCTCGTGGACCTCTTCGAGAGGGTACTCCAGGACTTCATAGAGGAATGTTTCGATCAGGCGATGATGGCGCAGCACCTCAAGCGCACGCCGTCTCCCAGCCGCTGACAGGCGAACACCCCTATGCCGCTCGTATTCCACGAGGGAGGGCGAAGAAGACGCGAGTTTTTGCAGCATGTTCGTGATCGACGCCGGAGCGACTCCAAGCCGCTCGGCAAGCGGGTTGCTCGTCACGCGCTCCTCTTCTTGCCCGCCCAGCGCAAAGATGGCCTTCAGGTAGTTGTCCACCGACTCTGTGTTCAGGTTGACGCGACGAGTTGTCATGATCAGTTTCCCATTTCCGGTTTGACATGCTCTATTTTAGGTGTACCTAATTATTTAGGTATACCTAAATGGGCTTTGGGGTTTGCCTTCCCGAGCTCCGGTCAGGCAAACACCACAGGACAACCGGAGAGCCGTTATGGGCGCAATTCGAACATGGAAATACAACCTCATTCTCTTGGCGATATTAACCATAGTTAATCCATGCTTTGTGCAAGCGCAGAGCGGAACGTCCAGCGCCCTCTCCGGCGACGTGACCGATCCCAGCGGAGCGGTGTTGCCCGACGCGTGGTCACGGCTACGGATGTGAACACGAAGGCCACCCGCACCGGAGAGACGGACGCGGGCGGACATTTTCTGTTTTCGCAGATCAATCCTGGCACGTATGAGGTCACTGTCGAGGCAAGCAGGTTTTGCCGCTCCAAGTCCGAACCGACGCCGGTCGCTGTCGGCCGAACGGTGGCACTGAATTTCTCGCTTCAAGTCCAATCCAGCAACCAGACCGTGGAGGTGACAGCACAACAAGGCCTGCTGAGCCTTGACAATCCGAATACCACGACCACGCATCGAGGCGAAAGACGATCAAGAGCCTGCCCAATCCCGGCCAGGACCTTACGTATATTGCGCAGTTTGCGCAGGGCGCTTTGATGAACACCGCCGGCTCCTCGAACGACGCGAAGGCCGCCGGCGGCTATGGCAACGTCGAGTTCAACGGCCTGCCCGCAACTTCAAACGGCTACATCCTCGATGGTTACGACACCAACGATCCATGGCTCGGTCTCAATATCGGCCTCTCCACCAACCTTGTGATCGGTCTCGATGCCGTTCAGGAAGCGACGGTCAACACCAATTCGTTTTCGGTCGATCAGGGCCGCTACGCCGTGGCCCAGGTCAACTACTTCACCAAGTCCGGCACGAACGAGTTTCATGGCGATGTGTACGAGTTGTGGAATGGCTCACTGTTCAATGCGCGAGAATTACTTCCTTCATGCGAACGATACGCCGGGCAACATCGCGCAAAAGCCGCGCTCGGTCGTCAACGAATTCGGCGTCAGCGTGGGCGGGCCGATTCGCAAGAACAAGCTCTTCTTCTTTGGGCACTATGAGGGCATTCGCATCGCACTTCCGCTTGTATCGCAGATGACGTTGCCATCGCCCGCATACCAGCAATATGTTCTGGGGCAACTTGCCACGGGCGGAACTGATCCTGTCACAGGCACCTCCTTTCCAGCGCAACCCGCCGAGATCCCGTTCTATCAAAGATGTTCTCTCTGCTGCCGGCTCCTGCCACGGCGGCTCTCCGCGTGCCGATGACTTGGCTGTCCCCGCTATGGACCGATGGCGACGGCTGCGCGAACCAGCGACAGGCCTCGCTGAACAACAGCGACAGCGAGAACCTTATCGTGGTGAAGATCGATCAGACCTTCATGCCAAGGACAGCGTCTGGTATCGCTTCCAACAGGACACGGGACTTCAGGCGGCATACACCGATCCGATCAACTCCATCTTCAAGCCTTTTCGCCGCAGCCGCAGCGCACGCTCGTCGTCGGCTACACGCATCTTTTCAGCCCGAACCTCGTGAATCAATTCAACCCCGGCGCGAGCTGGTACTCCAGCATCTTCGAGCCGAACAACTACTCCCAGGTGCAGCAGACCTTTCCTATCGTGCTGCTGCGGGCAGCGACAGTGTCCCCTTCACTACCATCGGCGGCAACAACAATACGTTATCCGCAGGGCCGCAAGGTCACGCAATGGCAGATCAACGACAACCTGACCTGGACTCGCGGAAAGCACACCTGGAAGTTCGGCATCAACACGCGCCGTCTTGACGTGAGCAACTACGATCTGGGCGAGGGTACTGTACCCACGGTGATCTACAACGATCTCGCGCAGTTCACTTACGGCGCCGCGTATACCGCGAGCCAGAACTTTCCGGTTTCGCTGAAGGAGAGAGTCGCGGTCGGAAATCTTGAATTCTATGCGATGGACACTTACAAGCCTTCGCCGAAGGCGACGATCACGTACGGCATGCGCGTGACCTGGAACACCAATGTCACCAGTCAGCAAGGTCTCTTCTCCCGGACGGCGGGCTCGTTTCTGGATGTCTCGCACGATACGAGTCAGCCGCTCAATCAGGTGTTCTAGGCAATGTCCACGATCTGTTTCCAGGAACGCCTCTGTTCGTTTACCAGCCCAGAGTGTCCTTTGCCTACCAACTCCGTCCGCGTACGGCGGTTCATGGGGGTTTTGGCGTCTTTAACGATATCATTCCTGCACAGATTGCCGATCTCGCCGTCGATGAACGCCCCCAACGATCCTACGTTTCGTGGGCGGGCTCGGCGGGCAGGTCGGCGGCACGGGCATCGCGCCCGGCGTTCCGGGAAGCGCTGTCGATGCGGCGGTCAATGCCAACAACTCTTTTCAGACGATCTTCCGCTCCGGCGGCGCTCCCTGTGCGGCATCCAGCCCGGAGCGCCCACCTGCCCATTGGCAGTCAGCCTCAATACCTTTCCGAGCGGAACGCTCAAGACTCCGTACTACTACCAGTACAATCTCGGCATCGAGCAGCAGATCGGATTGCGTGGCAACCTGCGCGCAGACTTTGTCGGGACACGCGGGCTGCACGAACCCTTTCAGGTGCAGCTCAATGGCTATCAGACGGTTTGCAAGGGATGCTTCGCGCCGTTTCCCTATCAGCAGCCCCTCGATCAGCGCTTCGGTAATGTGAATGAGTTCCGCACCGATGCCAATAGCAGCTACGCAGGTCTGCAGACTGTCTATACCCAGCAATGGGGCGGCCTGACGCTGCGCGCCAACTACACGCTCAGCCACTGCCTTGACGAGGTATCGAACGGCGGTCTGCTGGCATTCTCAACACAGGGCCTCATGTCGCCGTTGCCTGGGGAGTTGAGTCGGCAGTATGCGAACTGCGACTATGACGTGCGGCACAACGTCTCGGCCTTCGGGCTTTACCAGGTGCCGTTTCATTCCAGTCACGCTGTTCTGCGGCAGATCTTCGGAGGCTGGTCGTTCTCTGGGACCGCCTTTCTCCACTCCGGGCTGCCGTTCAGTGTGCTCAGCCAGCCTTATATCGCCAATGGCAACGGCGTTTTTCAGGCGAATGGTGCGAGCACTGTTCAGTTCGCCGCGCCTGCTTATGCTAATCGGGTGCACGGCGCGCCCCTATACCGCAAGAATGCGATCGCAGGCGTGACTGTAGCAGGCACGAAACAATGGCTCAATCCGGATGCCTTTGTCTCCGTCGTCGATCCGGCAACCGGGGCTTGCACAGGCGGAGACTCGCCTGCGAACTGCCAGTTCGGGGATTCAGGTCGCAATTCCGTGCGTGGCCCGCACTATACAAATTCAGACATCTACATCACCAAGACGTTTCCAATTCGAGAGGGCATCACGTTCCGCCTGGACGCCAAATGTTCAATGCTTTCAACCATCCTAACTTCGCGCTGCCCAGCGAGGTCGAAGCTGGTGTGCCGGGCGGTTCGATCCCCGCCAGGTTCGGAACGCTCGAAAGCACGATCTCACCGCCTACTGGCTTGCTTGGTGTCGGACTCGGCGGTGACAGCTCGCCGCGTATGATCGCGTTTCAGGGAAGAATTGAATTCTAAAGGCAGGAGCAGCGCTTGCTCGTGTCCTAGATTTCCGCATTCCGGGCGAATCACAGCCTAACCGGAAGTAATGCAGTTGACCGAATAACGGCTATCCGGACACTGAACATCATTTCGAATAACCCCGACCACGGTGGCCACAATTATGGTTCGAATCACAGCTTTCTATGTGGAAGTGCCGCAGGGTGTTGATTGTCAAGAATTCGCGCCATCTACGAAGATTTTCGTTGACAACTACGAAGCACTTCGTATAGAGTCAGATCATGAAGTTCAAGCGGCAATCTTTACCGAAACCAACTGAAGCCGAACTGGAATTGCTCCGGGTGCTGTGGGAGAAAGGGCCAGCGACGGTTCGCGAGCTGCACGACGAGGTCAATCTGCAGCGGGCGGTGGGATACACCTCTGTGCTCAAGATCCTGCAGATCATGACAGAGAAGGGCCTGGTCGAGCGCGAAGAGTCGTCCAAAGCCCACATCTATCGCGCGGCGGCCAGCCAGGAAGAGACACAGAACCAGTTGCTTCGCGATTTAAGCGAGAGGCTTTTCTCAGGTTCGGCAGCGCAGCTGGCCATGCATGCGCTGGCCATGCAACCGGCGAGCACCGAAGAGCTGGACGAGATTCGTAACCTGATCGAGCAAAAGAGGCAAACGCAATGACACATCATTGGGAAGCTCTTGGCTGGACGCTGATTCACTTCTGTTGGCAAGCCGCGGCGATTGCGATCGTCTACAAGCTCGCCGATCTTGCCATTGCGAAAGAACGCACCCAGACGCGTTACATGTTTGCTCTCGTGGCGCTGCTCGGCATGCTGGGAGCTTCCATCGGCACGCTCGCCTATGAAGAGGCTGTTCATCGTCAGACGGCAACCCCGTCGGCTGCCGGCATTTCAGGCGCGAAGCCATCCCTGCAAATCATTCCGCGCCCGCTGGCTGTCTTCGATATGCCGGCTGCGCCGCGGGAAACAGCAAAGCTGTTAGCCGGCGATGTAATGCCCTATCTCGATTTCTTCTGGCTTGTCGGCGTGTTCTGCCTCTCAGCGCGAACGATTGGCGGATGGTGGCTGATCAGGCGGCTGCGCCACAGCGCGCTGCAAAAGGCCCCGCACCCCCTGCGTATCGGTCTTGACCGTATCCGTTTGCAGATGCGCGTCCCGCGCTTTGTCGACCTGCGGCTTTCAAACCGCATAGCCGGACCGCTTACTGTCGGCGTGATCCGGCCATTGATTCTGCTTCCCATCACCGCACTCACGAGCCTCAGTCCGGAGCAACTGGAAGTTGTTCTGGCGCATGAACTCGCCCATATACGTCGCGCAGACTACTTCTGGAACATCCTGCAAACCATGATTGAAACTTTGTTCTTCTTCCATCCCGCCGTCTGGTGGCTTAGCCATCGCCTGCGCGAACAGCGCGAGCTTTGCTGCGATGACATTGCCGTGGAAACATGCCACGACCCTGCGACCTATGCCACCGCGCTTTTGCGTCTGGAAGAGCAGCGGAAAACGCACCTGCACCTCGCAATGGCCCTCGACGGCAACCAGTCCCGCATAAGCCTGCGCGCACGCGTTCTGCGCATTCTGGGCAACCCGGAAGAACATCCGCGTGATCTCAAGCCGCTTTCGCTCGCCGGAATGACGGCTATGCTGGTCCTCTTTATCTGCCCGTTGCCGCAGGTCCTCGCCAGCTTCAAAGGCGCGCCTAAGGTATCGGCGTCAATCATTCATGCCGTGCAGCATAAGGTTCGTCCGCATGCTGCGGTAAAGATGGCGCAGCCAACAGTAACAGCACCGGCTCCAGCGCCCGCGGCATCAGCATCGGCCGTAACAGCAACTCAAATCAGGGCGATGATCACGGTAGCCGAGCAGACCGCTTCACCGTCGTCCGCAACCGGGGGAAAGTCAGATTACATCGACCGCATGCGCGCCGCCGGTTACAACGTCGACCTCGATAAATATGTCGCGATGAAGGTCCAGGACATCACTCCGGAGTACGCCGAGCAGATGACCAAGGCCACTGGAGAGCGCCCCAGCGCTGACGATCTGATCGCTCTGAAGGTACAGGACGTCACGCCGGACTACATCTCCAAAATGCGCGCCGCCGGCTACGACGGGAACATGCACAAAATCATCGCGATGAAAGTTCAGGACATCACGCCAGAGTATGCCGACGCGATGGCAAAGGCCACGGGCGAAAAGCCGAATGTCGATGAACTGATCTCCTTGAAAGTGCAGGGCGTCACGCCCGAGTACATGTCCCGTATGCGCGCTGCGGGCTACAACGGCGATCTCAACAAATTTATAGCCATGAAAGTTCAGGACATCACGCCGGAATACGCGGACGCTATGGCAAAAGTTGGCTTTGGAAAACCGACTGTTGACGACCTGATCGCGCTGAAAGTCCAGGGAGTCACACCCGACTATGCGGCCAAGCTGCATGCCGATGGCATCGACGCTTCGAGCTTTCATGACCTCATCTCCTATCGGATTTTCAATGTCACACCCGAGTTCGTTGCCGGCATGAAGGACGCGGGCTTCAGCAACATCCCGACGAAGAAGCTGCTCGAGCTGCGAGTGCAGGGCGTAACTCCTGAATTTGCCAAGGCCACCAAGGCACAATTCCCCGAAGCAACCGTAGATGACATGGTTCAGATGCGCATCTTCAACATAGACGCGGATTTCATCGCATCGGCCAAGAGCCACGGCTTCACGCCGCTCACCATCCAGAAATTGGTGAAGTTGCGCATCTCCGGCATCCTCGATGACAGCGATCAGGCAAAGGGGAACAAGTGATGAGATTCCGCGCTCTTTTTCTCAGCACTGTTTTCGTCTCTGTCTACGCATTGTCTCTGCATGCGGATGACCAGCTCCAGCCGCTGCACGGAAGCTGCAGCATTGCTCCTTCAACGGAGGGCGACCGCGTTCAGTTCAAGCTGGAGCGCGGCTCGTGCGATGGCGGCAAACACGGCTGCGACATGAACGACAATGACATGCCGCTAACCAACTTCACCGGCTTTACGCTTGCCAACCTAAAAAATGACGGCGCACATGTAGACGCAGTCATCGCTGCCGAAGCGGGGAAACTCACCTGCTCGGGGACGGTGCACGACCTGACGTTGAGCGGGGACTTCACCTTCGTCCCTGATCCGGCTTTCATCACGCGCATGCGCCAGATGGGCTTCACCGGCTACGATTCGGAAAAGCTCGAAGCCTACACGATTTTCCACGTCGAGGCTTCATGGATCCAGGCGCTTCAATCCGCAGGCGTTAGCGGCATCACGACCGACAACATCATCGCCCTGCGCATCTTCAAGGTCGATGCGCCTTACGTGAAGAGCATGGCCGATCTCGGCTTTCCGAACCTTCCCGCCGAGAAGCTCATCGCCTTCAAAATCCACGGCGTCAATGCGGACGAGGTAAAGCAATATCGCGCCATGGGCTACCAGCCCACAGCCGATGAGCTGATCCAGATGCGCATCTTCAAAGTCACTCCCGAATTTATCCAGCACATGCAGGCCCGCGGCCTGAACAACCTCACGATCGCAAAGCTCGTGCAGATTCGTATCTTCAAGCTGGCCGACTAACAACGCGTTTTGGTTGTGACACTGCCTCCGATGAGACAATGTTCTCGACATGACTCTCGGCAGAAGCGTGCAACTGGAAGAGAAGAAGCGCCGGCATCCTGTCCTGCGCTGGTTTCTCGGTTTTGTAGCTCTTGTGGTGATTGCCTTGGTGGCTGGCGTGCTCGGCGGAGCCTGGTGGCTCAAACACGCCATGCGCGATTCCCTGCCGCAACTCGACGGACAGGTGCGCCTGCCGGGGCTTTCAGCCCCTGTGACCGTCCGCCGCGATCAGCATGGCGTTCCGCACATTGAGGCCGCAACACTCGACGACCTTTTTGAAGCACAAGGATATATCACAGCGCAAGACCGTCTCTGGCAGATGGATGCGGCGCGGCGCGCGGCTGCCGGAGAGCTTGCCGAGCTTCTGGGAAAGAATTTAGTCGATCATGACCGGATGCAGCGCGTTCTGCAGATGCGTGCCACTGCCGAGCGCATGACAGCAAGCCTCTCCGAACGCGATCGACGCTTCTTTGAGGACTATGCGCGCGGCGTGAATGCCTTTATCGACGCCCACCACGATCATCTGCCTGCAGAATTCCGCCTGCTCGCGTACAAGCCAAAACCATGGCAACCGGTCGACTCGATGCTCATCGGCCTGAGCATGGTTCAGACACTCGATCAGCACTGGCAGGATAAGCTGGGCCGGGAGAAAATCGAGGCGCGACTGGGGCCGACGCTCGCCGCCGATCTTTATCCCACTGGCTCCTGGCGTGACCATCCGCCCACCGTTGCCCCGCCGGATCTGACGGCGCCGCAGCAGAATATTCCGGATGTGCCGCTGGATGAGTCGCAAAGCTCGCTCGAGGATCTTCTGCATTTGCGTGAGCTGACCCACGGTACGGAAGAAGTCTGCCGCGAATGCATTCCCGGCTCGAATGAGTGGGCGATCTCCGGTGCGCACACCGCGACCGGCAAACCGCTTTTATCGAATGACATGCACCTCGACCATGGCATCCCGAACGTCTGGTACGAGGTGGATCTCAAGTCCGGCAGCTTCCACGTGTCGGGAGTTGACGTCGCCGGCGTGCCCTTCGTGACCGCTGGCCGCAACGATCACATCGCCTGGGGTTACACCTCGCTCTATGGCGATACGCAGGACATCTACGTCGAGCAGACCAACAGCCAGAACGAATATCTCGGCACGAATGGCTGGCATCCCTTCGAACACACGAAGGAAACGATTCGGGTACGCGGCGGCAGCGACTTAATTCTGGACGTCGAACGCACTGACCACGGAGTTGTGCTTAATCCTCTGCTTCCCAATGTGAAGCGCACGCTCTCGCTCCGCTGGGCGGCATACGACGGAAAAGCTGCTGGTTTCCCAATATTCGATCTGGACAGCGCGAGTGACTGGGACTCGTTTCGGCAAGCGGCGAGTGCGTGGTGGGGACCGACGCTCAACGTCATCTACGCTGACGATCAAGGCCACATCGGCTATCAGGCGGTCGGCTACATTCCCAATCGTCCAGCGGGCATCAGGGGAACGCCGATAGCAGACGCGCAACATGAGTGGCAGGGCTTTGTTCCCTTCGACCAGATGCCGAGCACATTCGACCCTGCCAACGGCATTCTAGCGACGGCGAATTCGCGCGTCACGCCAGACAATTATTCCTTTCAACTAACGCTTGAATGGGCCAGCCCCTATCGCAATGAGCGCATCTGGAAGTGGCTCTCTGGCAAAGACAAGCTCACGCCGGCAGAGATGCTGACATTGCAAACCGACATCTACTCCGAACTGGATCAGGAATTCGCGCAGCGCTTCGCCTACGCTATTGACCACGCCAGCAAGACCGACGCGCGCCTGAGTCAGGCCGCCGACCTGATGCGTTCATGGGATGGCGTCGTCGGCATCGACTCAGCTCCGGCTGCAATCGTCGCCGCGGCCAAGCATGCCTTCTGGCCCATGCTGCTGCAGCCTAAATTAGGCGATGACTGGAAGCTCTACGAATGGGCATCGAGCGGGTTCGCGCAGGAAGAGATCATCATGCACGCGCCGGCGCAATGGCTGCCAAAGAATTATGCGACATGGGATGACTTTCTCGCTGCATGTGTCAGCAATGGCCTTGAAGAAGGCCAAGCCCCTGGCGATCTGCGGACGTGGCGTTATGGCTACGCACATCCCATTGATATTGAACATCCGCTTTATGGCATGCTTCCTTATTTCAAAGGATGGACTGGAACCGGCGTGCAACCGCAATCCGGGGACACGAGCACTGTAAAGCAGGTGGGCCGTACGCTCGGCCCGTCGCAACGCTTTACGATGGACTGGAGCCGCATAGACGGCTCAACGGAGAATATCGTGATGGGCCAGTCGGGCGATCCGCTCAGTGCGTATTACCGCGACCAGTGGACCTTCTGGTACAACGGCAAGACCTTTGCGTTGCCATTTACCGATGCGTCCATCGCAGCCTCTACTTCGCACACTCTGCGTCTGCTTCCGTGAGGATTTCGTTCCACTTTCCGCATAGCTTGTCGAGCAACGCCACACGGCACCAGCGGCGAAGATCATTGATTCTGGCATGCGCGGCGATCGCCGTGCTGCCCTTGGCATGGCGTGGAACTTCATGTGGCCACGACTTCGATTTTCATCTGCAATCGTGGCTCGAAGTCGTCCATCACTGGCGCGAAGGCATCCTCTATCCGCATTGGGACGCGTCCGCCAACTATGGCGCAGGAGAGCCGCGATTCGTTTTCTATCCACCTGTCTCCTGGTTGCTCGGAGCAGTTCTTGGCGCCTTGTTGCCATGGACCTGGACGCCCGTCGCATTCACCCTGATCGCATTCGTCGGGTGCGGACTCAGCTTCTATACCATGGCGCGCGAGTGGATGGCTGATGATGCCGCGACAGTCGCCGCCTGCGTGTACTTGCTCAATCCTTACCTGATGTTTGTCGCTTATGAGCGCGCCGCCTATGGCGAATTGCTTTCGGCTACATGGCTGCCATTGCTCGTGCTCTATGGACTGCGTCGAAAGCCTGGCTTATTGCCGCTATCTCTGATCATCGCGGCGCTATGGCTCACCAACGCACCCTCTGCGGTTATGGGATGCTACCTTCTTGCCTTTCTCATACTGATCACAGTACTTCGAGATCGCAGCTTCGCGCTCATTTTCCGCGCCGCGGGCGCGGTCGCGCTGGGACTCGGTTTAGCCGCCTTTTACATCGTGCCTGCGGTCTATGAACAGCGCTGGGTTGAGATTGCGCGGGCCATCGCACCGGGCATGCGCGTTGAAGACAGTTTTCTCTTCGGACACACCGGCGAAGCCTTTCACGACCACGTATTGCAAACTGCTTCCTGGATTGCTGTCGCGATGTTGCTCGCTTCCCTCATCGCATTCTTCTCTCAGAGAGACAGGCGTCCAATCCCGCTTCGTACGCCGCTGATAGCAGCGTTGGTCGCCATTTGCATCCTGCTGTTCCCCTTCAGTGACGGTTTCTGGAAACACACGCCAGAACTGAGATTTCTGCAATTTCCCTGGCGCTGGCTGCTGGTGTTGGGCATTATCATGGCAGCACTCATCGGACTCGCTTTGCGCGGCAACTTTCTCGAAGCAAAGACGCGAAAGACCATCCTCGTCCGGGCCATCAGCATGCTCGCACTCGCAGCCCTCATGTCATCACTGACCGCGACTTTGTTCTGGCAGCCTTGCGACGAAGAAGACAACATCGCAGCGCAGCGTAGCACGTTCCGCGACAATGGCTTTGAGGGCACCGATGAGTACACCGCCGCCAGCGCTGACAACGGAAATATCCAACAGGACCTTCCCATGGTGCGCACACTCAACGCACCAGGCGCCGATGAAACAGACAGTTCTATCGCCGAGAATCCCGAGTGGCAAGCCAACCCCACCGCTACCGTCGACGCGCAGGTGAACATCGGTCACTGGACAAGCGAAAACAAAGAGGTAACCATTGGCCTTAGCAAGCCTGCATACGCTGTATTCCGGCTTATGGATTATCCAGCATGGCAGGTGCTGGTGAACGACAAGGCCGCCTCTGCAAGACTGCATCGCGATGACGGGCTCCTCACGGTTCCGCTGGATGCCGGACAATCCATCGTTACCATCAGATATGCTGCAACTAGGGATGTTGAGCTGGGCCGCGCGCTCTCACTACTGGCGCTCTGTATCGCGATCGCCGTCTTCGCGCAAACGAAGAGACGGCGAAATCTTCAGTTATCATAAAAAGAGAATGCAAGCCGAAGTAAAAGACATGCTGTTGTCTGGCCAGGAGCTTACAGACGCAGCCCTGGAACGACTGCTGCCGCCCGTGACACAAGTTCCTGCTTCCATCCATAAAGCGATGCGGCACAGCACCTTCGCGGGCGGCAAGCGGCTGCGCCCCGTGCTCGTGATGGAAGCAGCGCGGATGATTCGCGGCACTGGAGAATTGCCCGAAGGCATTGAAGAGCTCGGCGCCGCGATTGAAATGCTCCACACTTATTCGCTCATCCACGACGATCTCCCCGCGCTCGACAACGACGACCTTCGGCGAGGCAAGCCAACTTGCCATGTCGTCTTCGGCGAAGCGATTGCGATTCTCGCGGGCGATGCACTGCAGACGCGCGCTTATGAAGTACTCGCCAACCTGCGCTGCCCTGCCCCGGCAACCGTCGAAATCATTCGACTCATCGCACAGGCCACAGGCACAGTCGAGGGTATGATCGGCGGGCAGGTACTTGACCTTGAAGGCGAAGGCACGAAGCCAACCGCCGAATCGGTCGACGCCATCCATCGCGCCAAAACCGGCGCGCTCATCCGCGTCAGCGTGGTGACCGGAGGCATCTACTCAGGAGCAACACAAAAAGATGCCCAACGTCTGACTGAGTTCGGACGTAAAGCCGGACTCGCCTTCCAGATCGTCGATGACGTGCTCGACATGACCCAAGATTCCGCGCAGCTGGGAAAGACTGCCGGGAAGGATCAGGCCAGCGATAAAGCTACGTGGCCAGCAGTCTTCGGTATCGAGGCTTCGCGCCAGCATGCGGAGAAGTTGATCGGCGAAGCCTTCGCCGAGCTCGCTCCTTATGGCTCAGCCGCAGAAGGACTCAAGTCCGTCGCGCACTATCTTGTCGAGCGCACCCACTAGAGAAGCAATCGCCAACAAAAATGCCCGCAGCGAAACCCGCAGCGGGCATTTGCTTCTCTGAGCGAAGCGATTCAGGGTTAATTTCCGGTTGAAGAAGCAGACCCAGTGATCGAAGTCAGGGCAAACTGCAGTTCGGTTCCATTCGAGAGATGAACATTCGAGCCATTCGCGCTCAGCGTTCCTGAGTTTGAATCGGTGACGCTACTAATCAAGGCCGCCCCATGAGCGCCCGAAGGCTTCTGATTGATCTGCATATCAGGGCTAAGGCTTGGGAGGAGCTGCTGTGATCCAGCCGGGTAGAATCCAACGACAGTCGACTTGACGGCGACCTTCTTGCCATCTGCCAGCTGTGCCTGATCGAACGTGAGCACAATCTTCGAGGCACTCTTGTTCTGGGAAGCCTGTACCGCGTCAACATGCCCGATCAGCAAGGTGTTCCGCGGCAGTGTGGTTCCGGCGATGTGGACGGATTGCGATAGCTTGGCGGTTACTGTATCGCCCTGTTTCGCAGTTTTCGTATCGAGCTCATGCTGCAGGTCAGCAGTGGCCGCGACCAGCTGGTCTGAACTCGCAGTGCTGTTCCGTGGTGTATCTTCAGCTGCAACAAAAACAGTCAACGCCAACGCAGTTGCAGCAACTCCCATGTACTTCACAAATGCCTTCATATAAAAAGACTCCCTGCAAGAATGAAAATTGGTTCTACCTGCAACCCTGGGGCGAGTATTTTTCCGCATCCTGTGGTCTAACCAGTTGTAATTGGAGGTAGCCCGTAGTGAGTTGACGCGGAAAGATGAGAATCGGTCGCATGTTTTTTATTATCAGAACAGCATATTTACAGGCAAACTATCGAAAACAAGCCGGTTATGGACAGAAAAATAAAATCGGGGAAGGACTGCTGAAACGCGCTGCACACTCGCTCTCCGGCTGATTGATTAAACTAAAGACACATGTCACTGAATGAAGATGACGTTCTGATCGCGCTGCGCGATGTCTATGATCCTGAGATCCCGGTCAACATCGTAGACCTGGGTCTCATCTATCGCGTAGCTGTCACGCCCGATCCTGATGCGCCCGGCATGATTCCCAAGCACCGCGTCGAAGTCGACATGTCGATGACCTCGCCCGGCTGCCCTGCCCACGTCATGATCATGGACAACGTCCGCAATCGCCTCGCCTGCATGCAGGCAGTAGGAGAGACGCAGGTGAATCTGGTCTGGGAACCAACCTGGGGACCGGAGCGCATCAGCGAAGCGGCCCGCAAACAACTTGGTATCGGCTAACTGAGCGAGCTGCGCAGCTTGTTGCCCTGCTTGGCAACTTCATGAACGAAGTCCTCCACCCGCACAAGCACATCCTGCCCTTTGCGCAGGTATCCGGGCAGACTCTCCCACAACTCACGCGCCGACTCAGGATGTTCGAGCAGACCCACGGTAGCGCCTGCCGCAACCACGGCTAGCGCCGCCTTCCGGCGGCCAGAGAGAAAGAGGCAAGCGCCCGCCACCAGCGATCCGGCGGCAAGAGCGCGCTGCCAGGAAAACCCCGGCAGATTATCGGGAAGTCTATCTTGAATCTCGTGCGAAATCTTTGTCAGGCCCATCACGACTCCTCAATCACCTGAGATGCAGTATTTGCGTCAATCCAGATCAAAATCGCGTAGAGGCTTGCCAGTATCCGGAGCTTCCTTGGCCTTGCGCAGTGCCTCGGCAAACTTTTTCTCCAGCAGATCGTCCTTGTTCTTCTCTGCGTCCACTGCCTGGCGGAAAAGACTCTCCTTACGCTCGTCCTGCTCGCGCATCGCGCGGGCCGCGGTCTCAAAATCCTCAAACGTGCGTTTGCGCGGAGCAGGCGTGTGCGCAATCACCGCGCGCGTAGCGGGATCGATTTTGAGCATAGCGCCGCAATCCGGGCATGCCACTTCAAACGGAGCTTGTTCCTTCGACTGCATAGGTCAAAAAGTGATTGTAGGCCAGCAACAGCAGCTTTTGCCAGTCAATCAGATCCTATCAGTGACTGATAATTGCTCACGAAAGGAGTGACTATGATCTTCGGAGCCCATGTCATCGTCTACAGCAAAGACCCGGAAGCCGATCGTGCCTTTTTTCGCGACATCCTTGGATTCCCCTACGTCGATGCAGGACACAACTGGCTGATCTTTGCCTTGCCGCCAGCGGAGGCCGCCATTCATCCGCATGATGTGAACAATGTTCAAGAGCTTTACTTCATGTGCGACGATTTGCAAGCAGAGATAGCCGGTTTGCAAATACGGAATGTCTCTTGTTCAGAGATACAGGAAGCTCGATGGGGTTCTATCGCTTCTGTACAGCTCCCCGGAGGTGGAAAGATCGTGCTCTACCAGGCCCGACATCCAGTGGCAATCACGAGGTCGTTAGGTTAAAGGTACAGCGCCTTGTGCCCTGGACACTCCTGCGCCGCATTCTCTACCAGCAGATCGGTCAGCCCATCCCCATATCGCGACAGAAAGAATGCCGCACCCACGACCCGCTCCTGCGGATGGTTATCCGGACAGAGGCTGAGATACAGCGCATCCACATGACGCCGGAGGCTCGTCTCTTTTTGCAGCTGAAAATTCGCCGCCAGCCGTCGGAGCCGGTTCATCTGGTAGCGCATCTTTGAGGCCGCAACATCCGCCGAGCGCCCCAGACCGGCATCGAGGGTGTGCATCCATTCCGTAAGTGTCTTCAGCTCTTCATCGAGCGCGTTTCCTGCCGAAGCGAGCTTCTTCTTTCCCTCGATCGGCAACGATCGCGCGCCCAGCCTGTGGGCCAATTCTTCCGGCCGGGAAGAGAATAAGTCGGTAAGAGAGATTTCATGCTGAGCCAGGACGTCGGCAATCGCGGGCTCAATCAGAGTCGCACTCAGTCGCGGAAGCACGGGCGTAACGCGCCCAAGGACCTTTTCATAAACCACCTGCGATTGTGCGAAATAAGCGATCTCAGCCGGACCGCCGACATAGGCCGAGGTCGGCAGAATGAAATCCTGAAAGACCGCGCGGAGGAGTGCATTCGGACTGAAACGTTCAGGTTCTCCTTCAAGTATGGCGAGTAACTCACTCGTACTGTAGGCCCGCTTTCCTGCAGTCCATTCCTGATCGCCTTTGCGCCGCAGCGGCAGTCGCGCTTGCGTCCCGCTATCGGTCAGGAACAGGAGACTGCTTTGCGGCCCAACCAGAACCTGCGAATGATAGCCGGCTTTCGACAATTCCTTGTCGCGCTGGATCAGCGCCTCGTGCAACTCGTCGGCCTGCACAATCGCTTGCCGAAGCACCGGGGCGCCGAGCGCATGATAACCACGCCCGGCAGCGTCGATCACGATCAGCCCGTGCGCAGCGAATATTCGGGAAATCAGTCGGCCAAACGCCTGCGCGAATGTTGCGTCTGGCTTGTAATACTCCTCCAGGGCATCGAGAAACGTCCCCGGTTCCAGCAACTCCATTGCCTGATCCAGGACCGCGCGCACACCCGGACCAAGCTTCAATCCTCCGACAGGCGCATGCTGAGCATCGCCTTTAGGCGTCAGCTTCAGCGTGCGCAGGTCGCGCCGCGAGGGCAGCGCGACATGATCGGCTTCTTCAAGATCGTGGTCTTCCGTTGCCAACCAGAAAATCGGCACATGCGGATAGCCCGCCGCCGTCGCATCCTGCGCCTTGCGAATCACCGTTGCCGTCTTGAACAACGTGAAGAGTGGGCCGCCAAAAAGAGTTACCTGCTGGCCGGTCACGACGGCACCGGCGCCATTCCTGAGGCGCTCGATGTTTGCGAATGTCTTCTCGCCTGCCCCGAAGGCGCGGTTCTGCTCCAGCAGCAAATCGGCAACCGCCGCGCGTACCGCCGGATCAATCGATGAAGGCTGCGAAGCCCATTCCTGTGAATGCGGACTCAGGGGATAATACGGCAGCGGAGTGCGACTCTCGGCGTAGTCAGTGAAGAGACGCGAGAGATGTGGCAGCACCGTAATTGGAAAACACTCTGTATGCAAGTCGCTCGGTCTCCTGCTAAGTTCTCCAACTACGTGGCGGCTGTTCTGAATTGATACCCACTTCGCTCTTGTTCAGTGTCTCACGCGACTGCTGTCTTCCATTACGTCGCTTCGAGTAGAGATCGAATTTCTCCTTGACGCTCCACCGGCAGCGCTTCTACCGCATTCCTGGCAAGCAAGCGGTAAATCTCTGCCACAATCGGATGCTCGGCAAGTGCCCGAAGATGCAGGCTTATTGTTGCCACATCACCGCGGGCAAACGGCCCGCTGAAGCTTTTCGTCTCCCCCTGCTCAAATACGTTCCAGACGGTCGCCAGCGCCAGCACCCCCACCAACTTCCGCGCTTCGCCGACAGAAAGCCCAGCCATCCGGGCAGTAGCCATCGCGGCCGTAAGCTCGCTGACCAGCAAAGGAGAAGCCAGGGTGCCAGCCGCATGGTAAAGCGCCTTCTTCGCAGACGGTATCGCAAAGGGCTTGCCGCCAATCTTGCGAATCAGTGCATACAGCCTGCGCTTTACCTCTGGTTGCTGCGATTCCACTCCAAACAAAACATCCTGGAGATCCACAACCTTCCGTGTCGGAAAACTCATCGCCGGATGCACCGACGCCACAGCCGCACCAGCCTTACGCGCCGCCTCTACTAGAGCGGCCACCGTCAGCGCGCCGCTAGAATGCACGACCAATTGTCCGCGCAGTGTGCGCCCTTGCTCACGCCGCCGTTCAACGAGAGCAGCCGCGACATCGGCAATCGCGCCATCCGGTACGCAGAGCCACAGAATCCGTGCGTTGAGCTGCGCATCTCCGAGCGAAGTTGCACCGCTTCGTCGTGTTCTGGAAACCACTTCGCGCACCGGAATCCTGGCACGTCGCAGCGCGGCAAGCAACGAACTGCCCCAGTTCCCAGGACCGATTACGGTAACCTCATCTTTCATCGTTGATCGGATGATACGGTAAGAGAATCAATAAAATGACCAGGGGTGAATGATGCCGTCAAAAAAGAAAACAGCAAAACCAACCCTCACAGATAAAAAAGCTCTTGTAGAAGTGCTCTCCTCAAAAATTGTTTTCGACGGGCCTCTCTTCCGCGTCATGCGCGACCAAGTTTGCGAGCCCGGCAATAAGATTACGCATCGCGACATCATCCGCCACAATGGCTCAGTAGTCATTCTTGCTGTTGACGACTCCAGCAAGCGAGATCCGCTCGTCGTCATGGAGCGCCAGTATCGCCACGCTGCCGGGCAATACTTGTGGGAGGTTCCCGCGGGAAAAATGGACGAGGGCGAAGAGCGTCTCGCCGCGGCCAAACGCGAATTGAAAGAAGAAACCGGCTATCGTGCAAGAAAGTGGACGAAGCTCGTGCGTTATTTCGCCAGCCCGGGATTTCTCGGCGAGTGGATGCAGGTATTTCTCGCTGAAGGTCTCATACCCGGTGAAGCCGAGCCGGAAGAAGACGAACTGCTTGAAGTCGTGCTCGTGCCGCTCTCTGAAGTGTTGCGCATGATCGACGCAGGAAAAATCCTCGACGGCAAGACGCTCGTCTCCATCCAGCTCTATTCACGCCTTCGCGCAAAAAGAAAAAAGCTCTAAGTGACTGATTTTGTGTAAGAGCAAATCCTTCTCGCGCCGAAAGGAAAACCAAAGCCACCCGAAATGCGTCTGTATCTTCAAGCAGGTTGGTGTTCCCAACCGCAATCTGCTTCAGGAAGGTCTAAGGCTCGTGGCAACTTACAAAGGCAAAGTGAAGTGGTTCAACAACGCAAAAGGCTATGGCTTCATTGGCCGCGATGATGGACCGGATGTTTTCGTGCATTACAGCGCGATTCAGCTCGACGGCTACAAAAGCCTGAAAGAGGGGGACGATGTAGAGTTCGATATCGTCCAGGGTCAAAAGGGACCTCAGGCCGATTCGGTCACCCGAGCACGTGAAGGAGCACGTGAAGTTGCCTGACGGAAGCAACGGCAAGATCAATTTCCGCTTCATCCTGCAAGATTGAAACCTGCCTTCACAAAGGCCTCAGCCGACGTGTGCCGAGGTTATGAGCAAGCCCGGCTGCCAGAGAAGCGGTCGGGTTTTATACTTTGCGTGCGCTGAGAGATAATCGTCTCTCGATGGACAATCGTTCGATCGCGCAACTCTTCTCGGAAACCGCCGACCTGCTGGAAATCAGCGCAGGCGATCCCTTCCGCATCCGTTCCTACCGCCGTGCCGCCGAAGCGGTGGAATCGAGCACGATTCAACTGAGCGAGATTGCGAGCGACGTAAAGAAGCTTCTCGAAATCCCCGGCATCGGCAAAGGCATGGCCGCCAATATTCAGGAGATCGAGAAAGCAGGCACGCTGCCGCTGCGCGAAGAACTGCTGACGAAGTACAAACCCGGCATGCTCGACCTCCTCAAACTTCCGGGTATGGGGCCAAAGTCAGTTTTGCTTTTCTGGGAAGCGCTGCAGATCGCCTCCATCGCCGACCTCGAAGCCGCAATCGCCGCTGGGAAGCTTGAATCGCTGCCGCGCATGGGCGCAAAGCAGATCGAGAAGCTGAAAAAAGGCATCGAGGAACACAAAAAGAATAGCGGCCGCTTCCTGATCGACGACGCTGAGAACGCCGCCGAGAAGCTCATCGACTATCTGCGAAAATTCGATGGCGTAGAAACCATTACGCCTGCGGGCTCACTGCGGCGCGGGCGCGAAACCGTCGGCGATCTCGACATTCTCGCCACCGGCCCTGCCTGCGCGGAAGACAGAGTGCAGGCTGCCGTCGAATACACAGCTGCCTACCCGCCGATCGCCGACCTCATCGCAAAAGGGCAAAACAAAGTGAGCTTCCGCCTGCGCAGCGGTTTGCAGGTCGACGTGCGTCTTCTGCCCGAAGCCTCGTACGGCGCAGCGCTGCAATATTTCTCCGGATCGAAGATGCACAATGTCTCGGTCCGTCAGCGTGCGCTCAAGCGCGGCTACACCCTCAGCGAATACGCGCTCGCACGCGTCGAAGACGGCTCATTTGTCGCCGGAGCCACCGAAGAAGAGATCTACGCCGCTCTTGGCCTCGACTGGATTCCGCCCGAGTTACGCGAAAACAACGGAGAAATCGAAGCCGCCGAACAGCACCGTCTGCCCACGCTCATCGAGCAGCGTGATATTCGCGGCGATGTGCACATGCATACCGACGCCACCGACGGGAAGAACACGATTCGCGAAATGGCCGAAGCAGCGGCAGCCCGCGGCTACGAATACATCGCCATTACCGACCACTCAAAAAATCTGGCGATGACCTTTGGCCTCGACGATGAGCGAGCGCTTGAGCACATGCAACGCATCCGCGAAGTGAACGAGGCAATGGAAGGCCGCATCCGTATCTTGACCGGCATCGAGGTGGACATCCTCAGCGACGGCGATCTCGATCTTTCAAACGAAGTATTGGCACAGATGGACGTCGTAATCGCCAGCGTCCACTCGCTCTTTAATCAACCGGAAGAGCAGATGACCGAACGCGTCCTACGCGCACTTGAGAACCCCAACACGCGCATTCTAGGTCATCCCACGGGGCGCCTACTGCTGCGCCGTGAGGCTTACAAACTCAATCTGCAGCAGATTCTGCGCCGCGCCGCCGAGTTAGGCGTCGCCGTCGAACATAACGCCTATCCCGACCGTCTCGATCTCTGCGATCGCGACCTCCGCCTGGCAAAAGAGCTGGGGTGCAAAATCTCCATCAACACAGACTCGCACCACACCAGCCACATGGAAAAGATGAGCTATGGCGTCCGCCAATTGCGCCGGGCGTGGCTCAGTAAACAGGATGTCTTGAACACCTTGCCCGCAGACGAGTTCCTCTCCGCGCTGAGACCACGAAACTAACCAGCAGGAGTGCCATCCGTGTCCCGCGTAGGAACTGCAACCGCAGCCGCCGCGACAACCGCTTGTCCGCTGCTCGCCGGGACAGGGGTCGCCTTGTCCGGCTTCAATCCCGCCATACGCAGGTTCACCAGCTTGTTCAGCAGATCGAACCAGAAGGGCGCACCCAGTGACACGGCGATCGCCATAAGCAGCCATCCCCCAAAATTAAACGCCCAGTGCCCGGCAATCGCCCCCACCCCCTGGTGATCCGGATCGGCCCCGGTCTCCCAGTAGTGGCGAACATATTTCCAGTTATAGCCCAGGGGAAGCTCGTCTCCGAGTCCGCTTTGAATCTCGCTGCGAGCCGTTTCGTAATTCGGCAACGGGCAGGGCTGATCGCCCTTGCAGCTATACATCTGCGCCGTTGCGGTCACGGCATCCCGCGCGTCTTTCGATGTCCAAAGTCTCTGCGTCACCATGAAGAGATTCGCATTGAACACCACCGCCAGCACCATGCCCAGCGCGATAAGCCAGGTCTGGGTGTGACGCTTATATACACCGTTGACGCGGTCCATCGTGCCGTCGTACCACTGCTCAACGGCTGACACGCACGCCGCGCCGTCATGCTCAATTCCAAGAATGATCGCGTTCAGCCTCTGCCGGAGCTGGGAATCGGCCGGCAGGCTCGCCACGATGGCAGTCACATCCGTCGAAGGCAGGTTATGCATTTCCGCCACAGATACCAGCAGGACGCGCGTAAAGAGCGGTGAAGCAATATAAGTAGGACGCGGTTTAGCGTATCGCGCCAGGCTCAAACCGAAAAGTTTCGCCGGTTGATACGAGATCGTTTCAATCAGCGGATGGCTGGCGAACTTCTGATAGAGGCCAGGATCGCCGAGCATCCTGAGAATCGCCTGTTCCAGCAGAATCGCACGCTTCGCAGTGAAAGCCGCCGCAATTTCAAGCACATGAGACGCGATGATGCTGAGCAACAGGCATACCAGAACAACACCGATCGCAACTCCAAGTATTTGTTCCATCCATTGCCCTCCTTAAACGCACGATCTGGCAAGCCAGTATGCCTTCTCGGAGCCATCATGTCGAGCTTCTTTGCGGCCGGCGGCGTTCCGCGCGCATTTATCCGCACCCAGCGCCGTCCAGTAGAGTAGAATGCGGCTCTGATGACACAGGAAACGAATTCAACAAAACGCGCGCTGCTGATCGTGCTGGTTGCGACCGTTATTGTCGTGCTGACGATTGGCGTTTACGTATACATCGACGAAAAACCGCCAGTAGCTGTTGGGCAAATCGTCAAGCTCGATGTAACTCCCATTCACACCGAAATGCGGGTCGGAGCCGGTGCGCAGGGCATACAGGGAGGCATGGACACCTACGACCAGCTCCTCATTCTTGCTCAGGTGCAAGTTCGCAATCAGACCAATATCCCGCTCTTCCTGCACGATATGTGGAGCAACCTCACCACCAGCAATGGCGACGAGGAGCGGAGCCTTGCGGCCCCCAAGAATGACTTTCGAAGCGTTTTCGTGGCCTACCCGCAGACGGTCTCCCTGAAGCAGGAACCTCTTCTGCGGGACATCACCCTGCAGCCCGGCCAAAGCGCGCAGGGGCTCGTCATTTTCCACTACCCCATGACGAAAGACCAATGGGACGCCCGTCACGGCTTTGAAGCCGTCATCTCATTCGCGCACCAGAAAAACCTGGTGCTCCCATGGCCCGCGCCAAGCAAATAGAAAAGCCGCGCCTTAGCGAATCCAGACTAAGGTGGGCCTGCTACTCCCCGGGTTTCACCGGCACTGGCGCGGATTTTGGCGTGGCAACATAGCCCTGAATCTGGTCTTTGGTGATATTGTTCACCACCAGTTCATACAGATAGTTATCCTTTCCCGTATAGAACTGCACCGGCTCGTTCAGCCCGCGGTCCTTCTTCTCGATCTTCTTATCGTCAGCATAAACGTCAAGCGTGTACTTGCTGTGCTTCGTGTCGGCCTTCTTCAATTCCAATCCGACAGTTGACACTGGCTGACGCTGGTTTTTGTGCAGTGTGAACTCGTAATAGTTGCGGTCGCCCTTGTGCTTCAGGATCTCCAACTCATCATGGTTCGTCGCAATCAGACCGCTTTGCACGCCGAGATCGCCCTTCATGCTCTGCAGCTGCGCCTGGGTCTGCTGTAATTCGGTCTTGGTCTGCGCAACATCGGTTTTCACGCCGCCAACATCGGTTTTCACGCTCGTAACGTCGGTGGATACAGCCCCGATCTGCTGT
Source organism: Terriglobales bacterium (assembly GCA_963823845.1). Taxonomy (GTDB): domain Bacteria; phylum Acidobacteriota; class Terriglobia; order Terriglobales; family Acidobacteriaceae; genus Alloacidobacterium. The sequence continues at coordinate 273,971 of CAWGND010000013.1, read as the reverse complement.
TGCGCTTTCGCCTGCTCGCTTTCAAGGCGCTTGGCGTCAGCCTCCTGGCGTCGCATCAAGTCATTCGCCCGTGTCTCAAGCTGCTTTTGCGTCAATCCGACTGACTGCCCGAGCGTCTCCGTGGCAACCTTCAACCGCGCATTGGTCTGCTCAAGCTCTTGTCCTAGCTTGTCATTCTGCACCTGCGCCTGAACCAGCTGCGCCTCTGTTTTAGCCAGACGATTGCTGAGGGTATAGCTCCAGATCAAGCCGCCGAGCGCCAATAGCAAGGCTCCCACCACCAATCCGAGAAACGCTCCCGAAAAACTCCGCTGCTCTACAACTGTTTCAACCGTTTCGTCACTCATCGTTCTCTTTCCCCTCCTGCATGCCGTGCGCTGAGACTACCCAACTTGATGGACGCTGACAAACACTTTTTGTCTATCTGTCAGCCATACAATAGATGCGTGAGCACCACAGATGTACTCATCGCAGGCGGTGGAATCATTGGTCTCTCCACCGCACTCGAACTGGCTGGAAGAGGCTTGCGCGTCACCGTGCTCGAACGCGGGCACGCCATGATGGAAGCCTCCTGGGCCGCCGCCGGCATGTTGTCTGCGCGGGACCCGGAAAACCCTCCTGAGCTGCGCCCGCTCTCGGACCTCAGCATCTCTCTTTACCCTGACTACCTGAATACGGTCGAGAACCTCTCCAGGTTGCAGATTCCGCTGCGCACCAGCCGCACGTTGCTGGGCTCGGACCGAAATGCCGCCTCCGACAATGCTCTTTCGCTATCGGAAATAGCGTTGAATTTCCCGGATCTCAACGCCGCTGGCCACAGCTTCGGCTGGCTGGACGAGCATAGCCTGGACCCGCGTGATCTCTGCGCCGCGTTGCCGGGAGCAGCCGCAGCCGCCGGGACCTGCCTGGTCGAGCAATCACCAGTCACGGGAGTTCGCGGTACAGCATCCGGCGTGGAAGTAGCAACGCCGCGAACAACATGGTCCGCCGCCCACTTCGTCAATTGTTGCGGTGCATGGTCAGGAGCCCTGTCCAACCTGCCATTCATAGAACCGCGCAAGGGGCAGATGGCTACGGTGAAACTACCTCCGCATTGCAGCCTTGACTGCGTTCTCCGCACCCCCGACCTCTATCTGGTTCCGCGCGGCGATGGCCGCATCGTCATCGGGGCTTCGGTCGAACGCGCAGGCTTCGACAAATCCGTGGACGAAGCTACCATCCAGTCGCTGCTCGATGCAGCTGCCGCGCTCTGGCCCCCAGTCCGAGACGCGGAAATCGTAGAAACCTGGGCCGGATTGCGTCCTGGCTCGGCCGACGGGCTGCCCGTTATCGGCGCCTGCGGCGAGCAGAATTGCTGGATCGCCTCAGGGCACTTCCGCAACGGCATCCTGCTCGGGCCCGCCACAGCACGAGTCATGTGCGAACTGCTTCTGGGCGAGCGACCGAGCATAGACCTTGCACCCTTTCGCTGCGACCGATTCGTTGCCACATCCGTCTCCTAAGGAGGAGCGACGCGGCGCTGACCGCAAGTGACAAGGGAATCTCCACGCTGCTATAAACAGAGGTTAACCTGTTTCGCGCCGTGGGGCGTTCAGTAACGCCAGCAGCAGGGCGGATCAGCATTTGACCGCCTTTGCCCGCATCCAATAGAGTCCGTCTGAAGCAGGAAATGGAACTGGAGGGATTTGGGACCTATGTCAACCGCCGTAGCTTCAAAGGGCCTTGAAGGGATCGTTGCAGCCAACTCCGGCATTTGCTGGATCGATGGAGATGCCGGGGTGCTGGCGTACCGCGGCATTGACATCCACGAGCTGGCCGAAACATCGACATTTGAGGAGACAACCTACCTCCTCTGGCATGGCAAACTCCCCACCGCATCCGAACTCGAAGCCTTCAAGAAAAAACTCTGCGATTCCCGCCATCTTCCTCCCAAGATCCTCAACCTCCTCCAGGAATTCCCGAAATCAGCAACGCCGATGGAGGTTCTACGGACAGCTGTATCCGCTCTGAGCTTTTATGACAAGGACGAGAAGGCAGTCGATCACGACTCGAACGTGCGCAAGAGCTTCGATCTGACCGCGCAGATCGCCATGCTGGTTGCCGCTTTCGACCGTATCCGTAAAGACAAGCCGGTCGTCGAAGCTGACAAGTCGCTCTCGCACGCTGGAAACTTCCTCTGGATGCTCACAGGCGAGAAGCCCTCGGAAACCGCGACCCGCGCCCTGGATGTCGCCCTCATCCTGCACGCCGACCACGAGCTGAACGCATCGACCTTCGCAGCTCGCGTCATCGCCGCCACTCTCTCCGACGTACATTCCGCGATCACGGGAGCCATCGGCGCGCTCAAAGGCCCGCTGCACGGCGGCGCGAATGAAGCGGTAATGCGCATGCTCTTTGAGATCGAAAAAGAAGGTGCTGACCCGGTCGAATACGTTAAAAAAATGCTGGCGCAGAAGAAGAAGATCTCCGGCTTCGGCCATCGCGTTTACCACACGGAAGATCCGCGCGCGACCCACCTGCGCAAGATGTCACAGGACTTGGGCCGCTCGGCGAACAACACCAAGTGGTTCGACATGTCGCAGAAGATCGAGCAGTACATCAAGTCGGAAAAGAAGCTCAACGCCAACGTCGACTTCTACTCCGCTTCGACCTACACCACGCTCGGCATCGACCTCGATCTCTTTACCCCGATTTTCGCCGTCAGCCGTATCGCGGGATGGGCCGCCCACGTCATCGAACAGCTCGACGACAACCGCCTCATTCGCCCGCGCGCCGAATACATCGGCCCCGAATATCCAGCGAAATACATCCCGATCGAACAAAGATAAAACTCAGCACGAAAGCGGGTGCCCCACGTTCGCAAAGCTAACGTGGGGTTTTTCGTTTCTATTCTGGATTCGGCAGTCCCTACATACCGCCCTGGCGGCTGGCAGGAGGCACAATCCCGTTCATCCGCAGATACACCACCATCTGTCCGTAATGATCCATCGAGTGCGCAATGCAGAACGCAGCCAAACCACCCCGCGTATATTTGTGCTCGCCCGATCCTTCAATCGTGAAAGCATTCGCTGCAGTAATGGTGCTTAGAGCGCTGTGCGCGTAGGTATACGAATCCTTCAGCGCCTTCATGATGTCATCTTTGCTGGTCAGCTTCTCGATATCGGCTTCCTTCACCGCGCCCGAAACATTCCAGCCGTCAAAAAACTCATAATTCGCCTCGGCGAGGTGCTTCACCTGCGACCCAAATGTGCGTACACCCTTGAACTCGCCCTGTGTCGGTGCGAAGTTGTACTTATCGGCGGGCATGGCGTCCGCCGCGCTCACAACATCCTTCTCCGTCATGGTCATCAGGTGGTTGTAGGTATCTCCCGGAACAGCCTGCGTTGCCTGTGCAAAAGTGAACGTTGCCGGAACCGCCAGGCAACAAAGCAGCGCAATACAAAACATGCGAATCAGCTTCATACTCTTCCTCCTCTGAAACAACTGCGCAAGCAGCCTAGCAGAACCGACTAACTCCAGGTGTCAAATCCTCGTTGAGAAGCAGGAAAAATGAGACGCTTTGTTGGATCTGTGTGACGAACGCTTATAGCGGCAAGAAACCGGACCGCCACATATTTGAAGCAAAGCCGTAAAATAACAACAGGAGAAAGCACGAAATGAAACGGGTATACATGGATGCAAATGCGACAACACCTCTAGTCCCCGAGGTGCTCGACGCCATGCGCCCGTACTTCATCGAGCACTTCGGCAACGCCTCCTCCATCCACCAGCAGGGCCAGCAGGCCCGCGCCGCCGTCGAGCACGCTCGCGAATCCGTCGCCGCGCTCATCAACTGCCGCGCCGCTGAAATCGTCTTCACCTCCGGCGGAACGGAGAGCGACAATCTCGCGCTCTTCGGCCTCGTTCAGCCCGGCGACCATCTCATCACTTCATCGATCGAGCACCACGCCGTCCTCCACGCAGCCGAAAAGCTGCGCGACCGCGGCGTCGAAGTGACGTTCCTGCCCGTTTCGAGCGAAGGCGTAGTCAATCCGCAGGAGCTGCGTCGCGCCATCCAGCCGAACACCAAGCTCATCAGCATCATGATGGCCAACAACGAAACCGGAGCCATCCAGCCGGTGACCGAAATCGGCCGCATCGCCGCCGAAGCCGACATCTATTTCCACACCGACGCCGTGCAGGCCGCAGGCAAGCTGCCCATCGACGTGCAGTCGCTGCGCTGCGACCTGCTCAGCATCTCCGGCCACAAGATGCACGCGCCGCAGGGCATCGGCATCCTCTACGTGCGCCGTGGAACGCAGCTCGAACCACTCTTCTTCGGCGGAACGCACGAGCGCCAGCGCCGTGCAGGAACCGAAAACCTCCCCGGCATCGTCGGCACTCGGCAAAGCCGCCGAACTCGCCCGCGCCGCCCTCACTGACGGCACGTAGAAAAATCGCCGCACTACGCAAACGCTTCGAACAAGGCATCCTCGCGCAGGTCGAAGGCTCCGGCGTCAACGGCGGCAGCGTAGCCCGCGTCCCCAACACTACCAACATCTACTTCGACAACCTCGAAGGCGAAGCCCTCGTCATCGCCCTCGATCTCAAGGGCCTGTGCACATCCGGCGGCTCAGCCTGCGCCTCCGGCGCGAGCGAACCATCGCATGTCCTCTCCGCGATGGGACTCACCCCGGCAAGAGCCCGCGCCAGCCTGCGATTTAGCCTCACAAAGCTAAACACCGACGAGGACGTAGACTTCGCGCTCGAAATCATCCCCACCGCCACCAGCCGCCTGCGCGAACTAGCCCCAGTCAACGCCGGCACACTCGGCTGAATCCCAAAACCGGGTGAAATTACAAAGCCGCCGGCGTGCCCCACGTTCGCGAAGCTAACGTGGGTCTTTTCTTATCTACGGCCGCAGAGTAAAGCATATCTACGAAACAATGGGACGCACTCCAATATAAAAAGGGGCGTCCCGAAGGACGCCCTTTCCGCGCTATATAAGCGCTTAGGCCGAAGCACCAACACTGACTGCCGAAGGAATTCAATCGCTCCGCACCCGAAAGCTTCTTCATCTGAATCGAAAGCGTCCTCTCAATCCTGCGCAGGTCCCGTCTCTCGTTGGGAGCGGTAAAGGTCGAAGCCACGCCACGGCTCGAAGCGCGTCCGGTACGTCCCATGCGATGCACAAAGTCTTCTGCCACCTTCGGCATGTCGTAGTTCACCACGTGAGCCACGTGCTCTACATCGATGCCGCGAGCGGCCACGTCTGTCGCTACCAGCACACGATGCTTGCCCTCAGAGAAAGCTGCGCAGAGCAGCATTCCGCTGTGACTGCGAACGGTCGCCATGAATCTGCGTCGCGCCCCAGCCCGAACGGCAAAGCTTCTTCGCAACCCGATCCGCGCCATGCTTGGTGCGAACGAAGACCAGGAAGCTTCCCTTCTCCTGCTGCAGCAGATGCTCCAGAAGTTCGAGCTTCTTCTCCTGTTCCGACCTCAAAGCTCTGCAACTCGACGTTCTCAGAAGGCTTCAGCACGGATCCGATCTCGATCCGCACGGGGTCCTTCACGTAATCGCGCACCACTTCTTGACCTGCGCGTCGAGCGTTGCCGAATAGCACAGCGTCTGCCGCTTCGCCGGAATCGCATCGGAAATGCGCCGGATCGCGGGCTGAAAGCCCATGTCCAACATGCGGTCCACTTCGTCCAGCACCAGCATCTCGACCTGATCGAGCCTGACTAACTTGCGCTTCAGGTAGTCTTCGAGACGCCCCGGAGTCGCCACAATCAGCCGCGCTCCCTTGCGAATCGACTGCAGTTGCGGCCCTTCGTTCATGCCGCCGCAAACCAGCGCGACCTGAAGATTCGAGCCGCCCGCAACCTTGCGGAATGCCTGCTCGACCTGCATGGCCAGCTCACGTGTGGGCAGCAGAATCAGCGCCTTTGCGTTCTTGTTCTGCGACTGCTGCAGCCGCTCGATGATCGGAATCAGGAAGCTCAAAGTCTTTCCTGTTCCCGTCTGCGCCGTCGCCAGAACGTCCTTGCCCTCAAGCGCGGGAGGAATCGCCTTCTCCTGCACAGGAGTCGGCGTGGTGAAATTTGCTGCAGCCAGACGCGTCTTGAGCGCTGGCGATAAATTGAAATCTGAAAATTGGTTCATTTGTCCTTTAAGTCCGGCTCGACGCACACAGATGCACAGGCGCACCGCCGGTATATGTGGTTCATCCGGATACAGCTTCACTGTCCTGATGAATCAAAATGTCTGCGTATGGGAAAACCCGAGTGAATCAAATCCAATGGTCGAGACTCGAAGTTACCTCTCGACACGAGGTTCTGCCGGACGCTGCCTCTCACCATGAAGCGCATTTGCTTACATGGCTCCACTCCATCACGGAGCGGCTACGCTGTAGGGGCTTGGGAAATTACGTGCCAGGCGGTCTTGCTTTGGAGGGCGAGAACGGCTCACAACCAAATCACTGAGCGTGGTTTAAGTCTAACACAGGTTGATCAGCCAACCCAAACTGACTAACAAACACGAGACGCACGGATGAGGATCAATCCTGCTCGCCGAGCGTTTGGGCGTAGGTCTTGCCGTAAGGATAAAAGAGCTCTTTGCGGCCTTCCTTCCACGCAGCCTTCATTTCCGATGTTGTGATATCCCAATCCGGCCGGCACTTTCGCGTGAGCGCGCGGAGGTCCTGACGAAGCTCCTCCAGCGTGGGGCGTCCGAAGAACCAATAGCCGTTGTAGATCTTGTATACGACGAGGCCGGGCTCCAGAACGATGACATGTGGAATCATCGGATCGTGGTCGGGATCGGTATATTCGGCAATGTCGAGATCCTTTTGAACCATGCGTCTCGCATCCGAAAGGAACGGCCAGTGAGCTCCAACGCCTGTACGGTACTCATTCGTAAGAGTGATATTGTCGGTGCTTATCGTCACGAGACGACAATATCCAACTTCCAGTTCACGATGCAGTTCGACGAGGAGTTCTGCCTGCCGATGGTCCTTGGGGCAATAACCTCCGCGGCTGAGTACGAGAACCATTGGATGCTGGCCCTGCAATTCCGAGAGTTTGCGGCGTTTAGCAGTATGGTCAGTAAGTTCGTAGTCGGGGAAAAGCGCGCCGGGCACAATATCGGATCGCATAATAAAAGCTCCCTTCGCTGTATCGCTTTCGGTGGACACCGCTGTCTGGCGTCGACGCGGGGCAGCCTGCTGATTGGTGGCCTGAAAAAGTATGATACTTGAGTGTTGGCCGGGGCGGCGGCCCCCCATCTCGCTTTTGAGATCTGGGTTCGGATGCTTATATTGAATGGGGGAATGGAAGCGCTCATCCTGTTGCGGCAGGCTATGGACGGTGATGCCGTCAAGTAGACCCAGGGCTAAAGCCCTTTGGATTCGTTGCTGTTTTCACCGGGCTCAATCACCCCAGAACGCGAACGGCGCGCTCTGGGGACCCCGATGAAACCCCGGTGCTTCTACCTGAAAACCGCTGGTTGAGTGGTTACGAATCCTATATCCCAGAAGCGAGATGTGGGGCACCCGGCTAGGATATCCAAGGATTGGCCTTAGATTAAACCTGGCAAGATTTGCCTGGTTGGGGGATGTTCCAGACTAGTGCGGGTCGTCTACTGGCTATTGTCGTTGCCGTTCCCATTCAGATTCTTCTCCGGCTTCCATACAAAAAGGAATTCGGCATCGCTGGAGGTAGCAATCTCGATCCCTCTTTGCCGGGTTGCACGGCTGAGTGCGGAACGAATGTTCTCTTTCGTATCCGGGAGAGCCGAAAGAGGAATCTTCAGGGCAGCCCCTTCCTTTAGCTGGCTGATGTCACTTAGCAACAGCTCGACGATCTGCCTATGCTTCCCATCGCGCCCTTTCGGAACATCGGCTTGAGACATCGATTCAAATCTCATCGCCGCCTTTGGATCTACTTTCGAGGCCATAACGAATTCTTCCCCCTAAAAACTCGCCACGCAAACGTGACGTAAACGTGATCAAAAACTAACACGCTGAAATAATTGCCTGCAAGCAAATTTATTCCAAACTGAGTATCGCCTCTAACTAACAATTTTTTAAATACTTAGCCCGTATTTCAGGAGACCTGCTACGTTCCAGGTAGAGGAGGGCGGAATGTCCTCAGAAATGAATTTCCAAACGGTGCCACTGACCGAATTAGCTTCAAAGGGTCTGACGGCTCAAACCGATCAGCCGAAACCTGTCGTCCTGGTCGTAGACGATGAGACGGTGATAGCTGACACGCTCGTTGCAATCCTGTCGCAAAACCGTATCTCAGCCATGACTGCTTATAACGGAAAAAGCGCGCTTGAAATCGCGCGGATCGTTCCTCCTGACCTTCTGCTTAGCGATGTCGTCATGCCTGACATGAGCGGTATCGACCTGGCGATTGCTATCAGGCAAGCCATCCCAGATTGCAAAGTACTGCTGTTTTCTGGACAGGCAGCGACCGTGGACCTTCTTAGCAGCGCACGCGATGCGGGACACGATTTTACGGCCCTCGAGAAACCGATACATCCTACAGACTTGCTGGCGCGGATTTCCGAGGCTCTACATTCTAAAGAAGAGCGCGTCTTCCCGAGAAGATATCCCAGCGAATATCATCTTGAATCAGCCGAGAATGGATTGGGGCTAATTCACACCGATTGAGCTAGTGGACTATCCAGGAAGTGATTCCGAAAAGCCGGGTGGGTGCCCCACATCTCGCTTTTGAGATGTGGGTCGAGATGCTTATATTGAATGGCGGAATGGAAGCTCTCATCCTGCCATGAAGAAAATCATCCTAGCAGTATCGCTCACCCTCATCTTCACCGCGCAAGCATCCCACACCCAAACCCCAAACACAGAAACAGCCACAGACTGGCGCATCAAGCTCAACCAGGAACTCCCGCTCCTCGGCCATCGCAACTGGATCATGATCGTCGACTCCGCCTACCCGCTCCAGGTCTCGCCGGGCGTTGAAACCATCGAGACCGGTGCTGATCTGCCTCAAGTTTTGCGGGTCGTGCTCGGCACTCTCGACCACTCCATCCACGTCGCGCCCAACGTCTACCTTGACGCCGAACTGCCCTACGTCACCGACCAGGCCGCACCCGGAGTCAGCGTCTACCGCCAGCACCTGAAAGAAATCCTCAAAGACCGCCCAGTAAAATCGCTCCCGCACGAAACCCTCATCAAGCAGATCAACGACGCCGGGCAGACCTTCCACATCCTCGTCCTCAAGACGAACATGGCGATTCCTTATACGTCCGTCTTCCTGCAGCTTGATTGCAAATACTGGCCTCCGGCGGCTGAGCATCAGTTGCGGCAGGCCATGGGTAGTGCCAGGTAGGCCCAGGCTAAATTTGAAGCAGAATCTCTGTAGCCGAGCTGGAAGTCCATGGAGGAAACAATGCGAGCCAAGCAACGATACATATGTCTTTTGTGGCTTATGTTTACAGTGATCGCGTACTCACAGGCTGCTCTGTCAGCGCAAGCAACATTGACGCAGGAGACTACGCCGATATTGGGTGTCTGGCGTGCACAGATGGACGGATTGCCCGCAGTTACTTTGACCATCACAAATGAAGGCGGGAGATTGGCAGGAGCTGTTCTCTTTTACCTCCTTCGACGCGATGAAAAGGGAACCGCAAGCTCCTCGCCGGGAATTCCCGAACCGCTCCTCAACCCAACATTCGACGGCAAAGTCCTGACGTTCCAAATAAGCCACCGCCGCGCACATCCGCCGAGAACGTTGACAGACCCTCCGGCGAATTTTCGTTTGACGCTAACCGGTACGAACAAGGGCGAATTTGTTAACAAAGATGAAGACTCTCCTGCAATTCAGCTAGTCAGGAGCGACTACTAATAGCCTGACGTCACAGAGGGGCTAACTGCTCTGGGAAATAGATTAGCTTCTGCCGGGCGCCCCACCTCTCGCTTCGGAGATGTGGGTTGAGATGATCCTATGTCTCAAAAGCGAGACATGGTGCACCCACTATTCACCTGTGGAAAATGAGATACTAGAAGCAGCGCATTCCCATGCCTGAGACCTTCAACAACACGGTAGCTGTAGCCATGTCCGGCGGAGTCGACTCCTCGACCGTTGCTGCCATGCTCAAGGACGAGTGCTACGAGCTCGTCGGCCTTACACTGCAGCTCTGGAACCAGCGCCGCCTCGCCGGCAAGGAAGGCATGCCCGAGGAAGTCCAGGGCCGCTGCTGCTCCATCGATGACGTATACGACGCGCGCCGTGTGGCTGAAGAGCTGCAGATCCCCTACTACCTGCTCAACGAGCAGGAGCGCTTCGAGAACCAGGTCGTCCGCCCCTTCGTCAAGGAGTACCTCGCCGGACGCACGCCCATTCCCTGCTCGCTCTGCAACAACTACCTCAAGTTCGACCAGCTGCTCATCCGCGCCCGCCAGATCGGCGCCGATCGCATCGCCACCGGACACTACGCACGCAACGAGTACGACCCCGAGCGCAACCGCTGGATTCTCAAGCGCCCTGCCGATACTGCGAAAGACCAAACCTACTTCCTCTTCGGCCTCACGCAAGACCAGCTCTCGCGCACGCTCTTTCCCCTCGGCACCTACACCAAGCCCGAGGTCCGCGAGATCGCCCGCCAGCACGCGCTCGCCCTCGCCTCTAAGCCCGACTCGCAGGAGATCTGCTTCATCCCCGGCGGCGACTACAAGCGCTTCATCGACGCCTACCTCGACGAGCAGGGCGAGCCTATGCCCGACTCCTCGGGCGAGCTCGTGTCTACAACGGGAGAAGTGATCGGCCACCATCACGGCATCCACAACTTCACCGTAGGACAGCGCAAGGGACTCGGCCTCTCCTCGCCCACGCCGCTCTACGTCATCCAGATCGACAACGCGTCGAATACGGTCACCGTAGGCAGCGAGTCGGAGACGACCATCCGCACCCTTCGCGCCCGCGACCTGAACTGGATCTCCATCCCCGCGCTCGACGCCCCCATGCGCGTCAAGGCCAAGATTCGCCACCGCCACGACCCCGCCTGGGCCACCATCGAAGTGTCGGGAGACGGCGAAGTCCTCGCGACCTTCGATGAGCCGCAGCGCGCCGTCACCCCCGGCCAGTCAGCCGTCTTCTACGACGGCGACGAAGTAGTAGGCGGCGGCTGGATCGTCTAAGCCAACCGCAGTACCGGGTGCCCCAGGTTCGCGAAGCTAACCTGGGTCTTTACAATCCACACCAACGTAACTTCAGGATAAGAAGAAAAAATTCATATACTCACGAAACCATGCCGTGGGGACTGAAACGGTTTCAAGACACAAAGACCGACCTACATTTCATCACTTTCAGTTGTCACGACCGAAGACCCTACCTGAACACCCCGAAAGCCCGCGCACTCTGTGAAGAATCCATCGAGAAGACAAGACAGAAATATGATTTTGTAATCCACGGCTACGTCATCATGCCGGAACATGTTCACCTGCTAGTAAGCGAGCCGCCAACAGCATCTTTAGCAATCGCATTAAAAGCCATTAAAGTCTCCGTCTCAAAACAAGCACTGCGAAGTCCATTTTGGACACCGCGCTACTACGACTTCAACGTCTACTCAGAACGAAAACGAATCGAAAAACTCAGATACATCCATCGAAACCCGGTAAAACGAGGATTAGTCGAGAAACCAGAAGACTGGCGCTGGTCAAGCTTTCTTCACCACGCAACCGGAGAAGTAGGAACCATCGAAATCGAGTCACGGTGGACCGCCAGAAAAAGAGAACGAACTGAATCCACCGAAAATGCGAGCATATACGAGAATGCGGGTGCCCCATGTTCGCGAAGCTAACTGGGTGTTTTCATTGTGAGCGTTGCGCCACCTTACTTCAGCTCGCTTCCCATACTAGATGCGGTACCCGGCTTCCATCAGTCGTGAGTCAACTGGCACTCAGTGAAAGAGACCCAGGTTAGCTTCGCGAACCTGGGGCACCCGCATTTTGAAGAACTGAACTTCAATCTTCCAGCACACACCGTAGGATGAAGGCCCATGCCCCCACCCACCAAACCCGCTCTCGCAACCCTGCTACTCCTGAGCACAACCCTGCTAACCGCCTGCCGCCCCTCCGAAGAATCCTCCCGCAAATACATAGAAGACAGCGAACGCCAATGGGCCGAATCCGTAGCCACCAATAACAGCGAAGTCCTCGAACGCATCCTCGCCGACGACTTTGTCTGGATTCTCGATGGAAGAAAACTCACCAAGGCCGAGGCCATCGCCGACGCCAAGGCCGGACCGGGCGACTTCCTCTCCGATCACGTCGACGAAATCAGCGTCCGCTTCTACGGCAACACCGCCGTCGCCCAAGGCAGCGAGACATCGACCAGAAACAACTCCGACCACCCCAAAGGCCGCTTCGTCTGGACCGACACCTGGCTCTACCGCAATGGCAAGTGGCAGGTCGTTGCCGCCGAAGACCTCGTCGCCCCGGCAAAACCTTAAGTGGGATCCCCGCCTGGGCCACCATCGAAATGTCGAGCAAGAACGAAGTCCTGGCAACCTTCGATAACCCACAGCGCCGTCACCCCGGCCAGTCAGCCGTCTTCTACGACGGCGACGAGGTCGTAGGCGGCGGCTGGATCATCTGGCCAAATTAAAGCTCGACGACTACCTTCCCCAAAGCGCCCGATTCGACAAGAGCATGCGCAGCCGCAATATCCTGAATAGAAAAACGTTGCTCATTGAGAAGAGGCCGCAGCTTCTCCGCCTCCGCCAGTGCCGCCGCCTGTGCGAGAATCTCGCCATGATGCGCCCGGCCCTCGCCCGTAATCAGGGGATGCAGCGTAAATACACCTGAATAAGTGGCCCCGCGAAAAGAGAGCGGAGCAAGTGAGTGCGACCCCCACCCAAGGCAGCTCAGAACATGGCCGGCATAGTGCTTCGCCGCCACAAAGGACGCATCTAGCGTCGCCCCGCCCACAGTGTCATAGACAATGTCAAAACCCTTACCTGCCGTGCTCGCCGCCACATATTCGTCGACAGAAGAAGCACGATAGTCGATCGGAGTAGCACCGAAGTCTTCCACGATCTTCCTCTTTTCCGGCGAAACGGTGGCGAAAACCTCCGCTCCATAGGCGTGCGCAATTTGGATCGCGACGTGACCCACGCCGCCGGCCCCTGCATGAATCAGCACCGTTTGACCGGCGTGGACCTTTGCACGATCCATCAAACCTTCCCACGCCGTGATCGTAATCAACGGAAGCGCCGCAGCCTGACGCATCGAAAGATTACGGGGCTTGTGCGCGAGCAAGTCCGCATCGACAGCGACGAATTCCGCGAGCGTACCCTGCAGCCCGCCGACGCCCCCCACCATGCCATATACCTCATCGCCGGCTTTGAAGGCGGTGACGCCAGGGGCAGTCTCTTTCACGATTCCCGCCATATCAAGCCCGAGCACTGCCGGGAGCGGCTGCCGGGCGTGTGCTGCTTTGTCCGCGCGAATCTTCGTATCCAGCGGATTAACACCACTGGCTTGAACCCTGACCAGAACGTGGTTCGCTTTAAGAGCAGGAGCTGGAATATCTACCTTCCGAAAACCTGCGCCGGGTTCATCGACAATATAGGCTTGCATACCGCTCTCCTTGTGAATCAGTGCGGAGCACACGTCTTCTCATCCGATTTAACATAGGCAAACCATTTCCCAATTGCAACTAGCTTACCCGCGGCAAAAGACCTATAAAAGTTCCACTGCATGCTTCGAATCAAACAGCCCTCTCGCCCGCCCGCCTGGTCCGAACGGCGCGCCCACTGCCACTCAATCTGGGCACTCCCGTTCCACAAGCTCGAATGGTATTTGCAGTGGGTTGCATGGGCGCTCGGCAACTGGGCGCTGCTGGAGGTGCTCGAATACCTCGGCACATTTTCTGTGCTCATCGCCGTACTTTTCTACTTCGCCGAAAGCGGCCAGCGCACGCGCATGCGCCACTACACGGCGTGGACCGTAATCAACACGGCGCAGGGCAAAGGAGGCAGCGGCGGCCGCATCGAGGCCCTGGAAGAACTGAATCATGACCGCGTCGCCCTCACTGGGCTCGACGCCTCACTGGCATTCTTGCGCGGCGTGCAGCTTCCGCATGCCATGTTAAGCCGCTGTTCTTTTGAAGCAGCCGACCTGCGCATGAGCGTCTTTCATGATGCCGATCTCAGCTTCTGCAATCTGAAGTCGGCCAACTTCCGCAACACCGACTTCGAACGCGCAAAGCTCAGCGACGCCGACCTGAGCAACGCAGATTTGAACAGCGCAAACCTCAGTTCATCCGATCTGTCGCGAACCGATCTGTCGAATACCGACATGCGCAACACCGATCTCAAGAACATTCGCTGGAACGAAATCGCGTCCATGCGCCTGGCCAATGTCTTTGGAGTGCACAACGCTCCCGATGGCTTCGTCGCTTTCGCGATCGCGCATGGAGCGGTCTCCGCAGCATCCGACGAAGAGTGGACAAAGCTGCAAAACGTAGCGCGTCAGTAACTCTCATCGCGAAGCCAATACATCACTTCGGGTTGCCTCGAAACAGCAAATACAGCATGCAACACGCACTCACAACTCTTCATCGTAAAAGGGTCCGACAAAAAGAGTGAGAAATTTGAGTCACCACTCGACAGAAGAAACGGAGAACCCACGTATGAAGAAATCGATCCCAGGTCTATCGTTAGCAGCGCTCGCAGCGGCAACACTCTTGAGCATTCCGGCTGTACAGGCACAGCAAGGTCCGCCGCCTCCAAATTACGGGCCAGACTACGGCCACGAAGTATGGGCTGCTCCGCCAGCCGAGGTTCAGGGAGAGGAAGCGCAGGGCTTTCACGACGGCATCGAAGGCGCACGCAAGGACTACGAGAATCACCGTCAGCCCAACGTCGAAAACCGCGACGAATACCGCCATCCGTCCGTTCCTCATCATGACCGCGAAGCCTATCGCCAGGGATTCCGCCGCGGATATGAAACGGGCGTCGAACACTTGATGCACGGCTATCCGCACTCCTACTAAACCTGCACCATGCATAGATCATTCCCGGTGAATCGCACTTCGCCGGGAATGATTACACAGGCCGGTCGAACAGCATTTGCTGGTCGGTTTCCTGGCATTGCGCAACGATCAGGGTGATGTCGTCCTGCTGTTCCTGAGGGCTGAAGCGCTGCACCTGATCGACCACTGCCGCAAGCAACCCGCTGGCGCAAAGATGACGATGCTCATGCAGTACTTCTGCAAGTCGCTGCTCGCCGAACTCTTCTCCCTCATCGTTGCAGGCCTCGGTCACTCCGTCTGTATAGAGCGCGAGCGTATCGCCGGGTAACAGGCAAGTCTCGACAATCTCACACTGCCAGTCTTTAAAGAGCCCGACTACGGTGCAGGTCGAGTGCAGCCGCTCCATCGCTCCGGCATGTCGCAACAGCAGCGCCGGAAGGTGCCCGCAGTTCGCATAACGCAGCATCTGCGCCTTGTCGTCGTATTCGGCGAAGATGAGCGTCGCGTAGGCGTTCTCGGCAGTGTTCTCAAAGAAGAGCTGGTTCACTGAATGCAGCAGGCGATGCGGCTGGTCAAGCACCATGGCAAGTTGTCCACGCAGATTGGCCTGAAGGTTCGCCATCAGCAGCGCGCCGGCAATTCCCTTCCCGGCGATATCGCCGATCACCAGACCGAGACGCTGCGAGCCAAGATCGAGGAAGTCGTAATAGTCTCCGCCAACCTTACGCGCCTGAATGCAGACACCCGCATAGTCGAGCGACTTGCTGGGCGGAAGCCGCTGTGGAAAGAGCCGCGCCTGCACCTGCCGCGCAATCTCTATCTCCTGCGCAGCACGCCGCTCAGCCTCCTGCTTCGCTGCGTAGGCAAGACGCGCCGCTTCAATCTCGCGATTCACTTCATCACGAAACTCCTCCGCCGAAAGCTTCCACGCTGTTTCCAGGTTGAAGTTCGCCGGACGGACGCTCGGCTCGTCCAGCATCTTCGCGTCTTCCATGCGCGAGACGCGATACGTACGGTTGCCGCGATCGGTGCCCGCGTATAGATACCATGTGCTGCCCTTGGCGATCAGCCCCAGCGGATCGACGGTGCGCTCGACGCGCTCACGCCCCGCGCGCCAGTACCAGAAGTTCAGTTTGCGATCCTGCGCGACAGCGTCCTGCACAATGGCAAGCATCGACAGATTCTCAGTCGTACCGCGCCAGCCCGTCGTATCGATGTAGAGCCGGTCGCGAATCGAGGACGCCGTCTCGCGCATCGACTGCGGGAGTGCCGCCATCAGCTTGCCAATCGCGCGATCGGCAGCCGCGGCAAGCCGCTTGTCTCCCAGGGTGCGCGGCTGCGCCATCAACAGAGCGCGCAACTCCGCTTCATCGAGACCCGGTACCTGCGTGCGCCACTCGTCGTCGAGCTGCCACCCCCCATGCGCGCCCCGCATGGCAAAGACCGGCACACCGGCCGTACTCAATGCTTCCATGTCCCGATGCACCGTACGCTCCGAGACTTCGAGTTTCTCCGCGAGCTCACGGCCCGTCATCTGCCCGCGCGCCTGCAGCAGTAGCAGCGCAGACATTAGGCGATCGGCTCTCATAGTTTTCTTCTCGCATGGTTTAAAAATTTTACGAAAGCGACCCGAGAATTATGACACAAGATGTCATATATGCCGGGTTATGGTTTGGGTATCTGACCGAGGAGGATGCAGCCGTGAAAATGACCGATTTGTTTCTCGCTGATCTTGAACGCGAAGCCGCTTCGACCCGTCGCGCACTGGAACGCGTTCCTGAAGGACGCGATGATTGGAAACCACATGAAAAGTCGATGTCGTTAGGCTATCTGGCAACGTTGGTCGCTACGATTCTTGGCTGGATTGACATGATGGTGAACCATGACCAGCTCGACATGGCCCCGAAGGATGGTCCAAAGTTCCGGCCGAAGGAATTGAAGACGAATAGCGAGCTGTTAGCGGCGCTGGACGAGTCCGTCGCCAAGGCGCGGAAGGCGCTTGAGAATACGACGGACGATCACCTGCTCACGGCGTGGAAATTCGTAGTCGGTGGTCATGTCGCTAGCGAAAATCCCCGGCACATTATGATTCGCGACGCTGTCTTCAGCCATCTCGCGCATCATCGCGGACAGCTTACGGTCTATCTGCGGCTAAATGGGGCGGCGGTTCCGGCCATCTATGGCCCGTCCGCCGATGAGGGACGGTTCGACTAGCGTCCTCGCGCGGTTGTCAAGGGGTGACGCTGCTGCTACCCTTGTAAGCAGCTCATTTCAACGTAGTTACACTCTCAGGTAGGCTGCCGGGAATTATGCCTCATTTTGCTATACTGGAAGAAAGGCATGGCCATCGGGGCATGCCTTTCCTGCTTTACGGCTAAATTATTGAAAACACGTATTTTAGCAATAAGCCTTGAGAAATCAATAATTTACGGAGGCAGCAAGAAGGATAAGTAGCTGAAAATAAGGAATTTAGGCAAAAAGTACCGGGGGGGGTTAAAGCTCGAATATCCTTGATGGCATGCGCGTCATCAATGTACCCGAATTCGGCGGACCGGAAGTCCTGACTATAGCCGATGGGCCCAACCCCAGACCAGGCAAGGGCGAAGTGCTCATCAAGGTCGCCGCCGCAGGCATCAATCGCGCCGACCTGACACAACGGGAAGGTCACTATCCGCCGCCGCTTGGAGCTTCCCCCATTTTGGGGATGGAAGTCTCGGGTCATATCGCCGAACTTGGTCCTGGCGCCGATCCACGGTGGAAAGTAGGCGACGCGGTCTGCGCCCTGATCCCCGGCGGCGGATACGCCGAGTACTGCGTGGCCAGCGCCGGGTGCTGTCTGCCTGTTCCTGCCGGCGTTACCCTGGCTGACGCCGCGGGTTTGCCCGAAGCGGTATTCACGGTCTGGGCAAATCTGTTCGCTCAGCCTTTCCTGCGTTCAGGAGAGCGATTCCTGGTTCACGGCGGCACGAGCGGCATTGGCACCACAGCCATTCAAATGGCAAAGAGTTTCGGGGCGCACGTTGTGACGACTGCGGGATCAGCGGAGAAATGTAACTTCTGCCTCTCGCTCGGTGCGGAACGCGCTTTCAACTATCGCGAGGAAGATTGGTTTGCTGGCGCGCTGGAGTGGTCGGGGCAAAATGGCGTCGATGTCGTTCTCGATATGGTCGGCGGAGATTATTTTCCCAAGCACCTGAAACTGCTGGCGCAGAAAGGCCGATTGATTCATATCGCGACTACAGGAGGGGCACAGGTGACAGCGGACCTTCGCGCCATCATGTTGAAGCGGCTGGTCGTTACCGGGTCTACGCTGCGTCCCCGTTCCGTCGCTGAAAAGACGGCGCTGCGAGACCAGATCGAGCATCAGGTCTGGCCGTTGATCGAGGCAGGTAAGTTGCGCCCGATTGTGGATCGAGTGTTCCCTCTGGCTGACGCTGCAGAAGCACACAGACGCATGCATGCAAGCGCGCATATCGGCAAAATACTGTTGCGCGTGGATGCGTAGCAGGGATAACCCGTTCTTATATCGCAAAGAATGTCTATGAATACGAGAGAAAAGATCGATTCGCGGCTTGTTCCGCCTCTGGCAGGGCGGTACAGTTGCTGTATCCACAATTCAGGAGATAGCTATGTGTCCTGTTGAGCTTGATGGAATCGGTGCTCTCGGTCGTGTTTCCCGCCGCTCGTTTCTCCGTTACTCCGCTGCTGCTTCCGTCGCCGCCTCAATACCAATACTCACGGAAGCTCATCTGGCCCACGCACAACGCAAGCGGGTCGCGAAGAATATCCCGCCGGATGCCGTGCGGATCGATTCGAATGAAAATCCGCTTGGCCCATGCTCTGGAGCCTGCGCGTCGATCTCCAGCCTGATCCCTGAAGGCGGCCGCTATGACTTCGACCTGACTCTGAAGCTGGTGAGTACCTTCAGCGATCTTGAAGGCCTCAAACCGGAATACGTGATGCCGTATGCGGGATCGAGCGAGCCGTTGCACTACACGGTACTCGCCTTCACCTCCAAAGACAAGCCGTATGTCACCGGCGATCCGGGCTACGAGGCGGGCACTTATGCGGCTAAATTCAGTGGCGCGAAGATTCTGCAGGTTCCGCTGACCAAAGATTATGCCCACGACGTAAAGGCAATGGTCGCGGCAGATCCGAACGCGGGTGTACTCTACATCAGCAACCCCAACAATCCGACTGGCACGATCACCAGCCACGAGGACATTGCATATGCCATCGCCAACAAGCCGAAAGGCTCGGTCATACTGATCGACGAAGCCTACATTCACTTCTCCGATGCGACACCATCCCTCGACTTTGTGAAGGCCGACAAGGATGTCATCGTTCTGCGGACATTTTCTAAGCTCTACGGAATGGCAGGCGTGCGCTGCGGCCTGGCGATAGGACGCCCCGATCTGCTGGCGAAACTTCAGTTCTATGGAATGAATTCCCTGCCGATCATGGCAGTGGCTGCGGCGACCACCAGTATTCAGGACAAGGATCTAATTCCACAGCGCAAGAAGATCAACGCAGATATTCGGCAGGAAACCTTCGAATGGCTTGCGGCGAACAACTACAAGTTCACGCCTTCGCAAAGCAACTGCTTCATGCTCGATACCGGACGCCCAGGCAAGGAAGTGCTTGCAGCCATGCAGCAGAAGAATGTTTACATCGGGCGCGTGTGGCCGTCGTGGCCAACCTATGTACGCATAACGGTTGGCACGCGCACGGATATGGAAAAGTTCCGCACAGCCTACAAGGAAGTCATGAGTTCATCGACCGCCGGGCTTGAGCCGCTACCGCTTCCAGAGCGGCTGCGGAATGCTCCGCATACCCATCTCTCCTGAACGTGTAGCAGACAAAGAAAAAGCCCCGAGCAACGGGGCTTTTCTTTTGTCCGATTGCAGATTACTTCGGACGAACGGCGATCACTTCGATCTCGACAAGATCGGTTGGTGCGGCATCGGACGAACGGCGATCACTTCGATTTCGACCAAACCGGTTGGTGCTGCGAGAGCAGCGACCTGCATGGCGCTGCGAGCTGGTTTGTTGGGTTGATCTTTGGTTCCAAAGAACTGCGTGTATCCAGCCATGAATCCGGCAAAGTCCATCTTGCCGCCGTTTGCCGGATCGCCCGCAAGATACACGTGCATCATCACAACATCGCCCAGCGTCAGCTTCTGTGCCTCCAGCGCCTTCTGGATCTGCTGGATCGCGCTGACGGTCTGGTCTTTTGTATCGCCGGGTGTTGGCGAACTGAGAGTCGAGGCCATCATGCCGCTGAGGTAAAGCGTGTCACCAACCCATACTCCCTGCGAGATCGGGAAATTCGAGTTAGGCAAAGGAATGCGGGTCTGCGCCTGCGAACCGATCGCGCATAAAAGTACAGTGATGGTTACAAATGCGAGAAATGCCTTCGACCTGATTGCTGGACTAAGCTGCACTCGATCCTCCCTGTTGCACGGCGACTCCGATCTGGTTGACTGTGCGGTGCGCGGAAAGCGCCGCGCCCTCCTGCCAGCCGATGATGTGGCTGGTATGATCGCCGGCGAAGTAGACGCGGCGGTCGGGAAGGATGATGCGCTTGTAGGTCTTCGCGTACTCGCTGCCGTAGCCGTGAATCCACGAGCCGAGGTTGAACGGGATTTCGCCCCAGTTGACGTAAATCGGATTCGTCAGTTCTTTGGAGCATCCCGGATGCAGTTTCTCAATCGAAGCGCGAGAGGCATCTAGCTTCGCCTGCATATTGGGCAGCCGCCCGAAGGCTGTGCCGTTCTCAATGGAATAGCCACCGACGATGATGCCTTTCTCTGAGAAGAACTGGGCACTTGGATACCACACGACATCGACCGTCTGCCGCAGGTAGGAGAGGCCGCCGTAGATCTTGTAATCATGTTCCCAGAAGCGCCGCGACTCCCATGCGACCTTGTAGCCGGAGTCATAGGTGCTCTCGACGATCAGCTCCTTCACGTCCGGCGAGAAGTCCGCATCAATGGTCTTCACCACGCTGAAGGGCATGGCGCAGATGCAATAGTCTGCCGCGACCGTCTCCGATTTTCCACTCTTGCGGTCGCGATAGGTGACAGTTACGCCGGTCGGCGACTGGCGAATCTGCTTCACCTCAGCGCCATAGCGAATCACTGTATCCAGTTTCTTTTCAAACGCTGCGGGAATACGGTCCATGCCGCCGATTGGCTGAAACATGGTCGCCTGCCAGTCGATCACGTCCTCGGCAAGAAGGCCCTGCCACAGGTCTGCGCTGAGAAGCGCGTGCATCGGCAGTGGATCTTTTGCTTCGGGAGAATCAGAGCCAGCCCCTGGATATACTTTGAAACCGGAACGTTGGGATCCCGTGAAAACGTAGTCGTGAGAGAGATCGCCATACTCTCGCAGGAAGGCGAGCATGCGCTCTCTGTCCTCACCGCTCAAATCCTCGTCAAGCGCTCCTTTTTTGATGCTTTTTGCCAGCAGCTCCGCTACGTGGCCGCGGGTGTCGTTGACCATCTGACGCTGCTCGACAGGTTTGCCTCCATTCATCGAGTCGCACTGCAACAGAGTCCCACGTGAGGTGTTGACTTCAACTTCGAGCGGCACTCCCAATTCACGGCAGTAACCGAGCATCGTGGTGTGGATGGAAGGCAGCCGCGCCGGACCAGCGTTAAAGTAACGGCCTTCTTCAAAGTTGCACGTCTGCTGCGTGCCGTCAGCAAACTGGACCTGCGTGCCGCGGCGAATACTCCAGTTGCGGCCGCCGACGCGCTCACGCGCTTCCAGCACCGTACATCGGTATCCAGCCTTGCCGAGCTCGTAGGCAGAAACTAGACCGGCAATGCCTCCACCCAGAATCACTACCCGCGTGCCTTTACCGGCTACAGGCTTCAGCGCATCCTGTCCAAGAGCACCCGGCGCTGGCAGCAGTCCTAGCGACTGCATCATGATGAAAGTGGCCCCGTAGCCACCGGCCTGGCCAACCCGCGTCAAAAATTCACGTCGACTCAATCCCATAGATTTCGTTTTACTCCAAAACATCACGATAGAGACAGCCTGCCCGAATGATGATCCGGGCAGGTCAATCTAACAGAATGCGGTGCACCTTAGTGCGCCGAGTTGATGAGCAAGTTAGAAGATGATCTTCAAAGCCAGCTGCGTGTTAAAAGGTTCTCCGGCGCCGATGCCAGGAGCCCCGTTGTAGTCGCCGATGGTGTCATAGAGAGTTCCCAGCTGCGAACCGACCGTATTTCTTGGCGGAGCGAAGTTGGATTTGTTCGTGAGGTTAAACATCTCTACGCGGAATTGCGTATTGATGCGTTCCGTGATCGGCGTGTTCTTGAAGAACGACAAGTCCCAGGAACCGTAGCCTGGGCCGTAGTATTGGTTGCGGCGTGAATCTCCAAAATTGTACTGCGGGGGATTCACGAAGGCAGCTGCATTCAACCACGACTGCGTTGTGCTTGAGTTGTGATGTATTCCATCGTATGGATTTCCGACCACGTCGGCGCGCTGCACGCCTTCGTTCGTGCCCGTCGTGTCAGTGGATGACAGGACGGGAAATGGCTGGCCAGTTCGTAAGGTGAGCAGCGTGTTTGCCTGCCATCCGGAACTGAGCAGCTTGAGATGGCTGGACCCCGGGATGTCGTAGGTGAAGAACCCTACGAACCCATCGCGCTGATCGAAGTCGCTGTTGCCATAGTCACCTTTGAAGTTGTGGCTGTCCTGCGGAAGCTGGCCGCGGTAAGCCGTTACTTCGTCTAAACTGTGGCTCCAGGTATAGGAGACGACAGAGCTAAGGCCGTGCCAATTCTGTATCCTCAGGGTGGCCTGCAATGAGTTGTAGTTGGAGGTTCCGATACTTTCAATCTGGTTGATTGGATTTGTTCCAACCAGCGGATTGACGCTGACGGATGCCTGCACGAAAGTCGAATAGGTTCCCGGAGTCACGCCGACGCCGGGATCGACAAAACTCTGGTTGATGTCGAGCAGGCTCAAGAGACGGCGGCCCTCACTGCCGACATATCCAAGCTGTGCCACCACCTTGCTGTTGAGACTGTGCTCCACCTGCAAGTTGTAATTCATGTTGTAGGCCGGGCTGAAGTTTTTATTGATCGAAAACAGAGCGCACGGGCAGTCGGCGTTACTGTTCGACGGAAATACCGGGACACCGCTCTGAATCGGATTTGCTGAGCCAATATTGTTGGGCTGAACGGTGAGCACGGGGCTTGGTCCGCTTGGATTTCCCTCCACGCCGTTCGGAGCCCCGTTGCCTGGGCGGTTGTCGAGGAATGGATTCAGGTTCGGAGTGTCAAAGTATAGCCCGTAGCCGGCGCGAACGACGGTATCGGGTGCCGCCTGATAGGAAAACCCGATACGTGGACTAAAGCTTGTCCAGGTCTGTTTATAGAGTGAGCTGATCTGATCGCCCTGGAAGACAATGCCGCCGAGATCAGGCCGGAAGACAGATAGATTCTGCCAGCCGTTGTGGAGCGGTCCTTCATAGTCGTAGCGGATACCGTAGTTGAAGGAAAGCTTGGGGGAGATCTGCCAGGCGTCCTGCGCGAACAGGTCGAAGGTGTTGACGAAGACTTGCCGGTCAGGATCGCCAATCGCAATGGAGGAGCCGGTTGGAGATACGTATCCGGCCATGAAATCGGCGAGCGGCAGCAGGTTGGTATCACCACCGTACGGAGCAAGGTCCTCGGATGTCCACGGTCCCTGAGCGCCATCATACGTGAGCGAACCGAGCGCATGGCGATGATAAAACTCATCCAATTGGGCCTGACGGTATTCCCCGCCGAACTTGACTTGATGCTTTCCGATCACCCAGGAGACGTCGTCGGTGAGGTGACCGGTAATGTCGTTGCGGCCCTCAGGCGGCGTCAAGCCGGTCGGATCGAATTCTCCATTCGCTCCAATGTTGATGTTGGGAGATCCAGGATAGGGAACGCCTGTCACTAGACCAAGGGCTGCGGGATCGAAGTCAGTTTCGAAATCGTTGAATACCTGATTGAAATAGTTCACACCGGCCAAGACCTGGTTGGCCAGAGTAGGCGTAAACACGTGGTTATAGACGAGGGCATAATTTTGCACGTGAATCGGAGCCACTTCGTAGTAGGGCTTCAGGACAGACCCTACTGGCGCGACCTGGTTTCCTTGTCCAACAAACCAATGCGCAGAAAGACTGTTGCGGTCGTTGATTGTGTAATCGATCTTGGCCAGCCCGTTGTAGCTATAGCCATATTCCGGATCGGAGCTGGTGTAATTGTTTGTCACCGCAGGCCCGTTAAGAGCATACGTTGGCCAGAGACCTTTCGTAGAACCGTTCCCGTTGATAAGTGCGACCGAAACCGGATTCACCGCAATTCCGTGGTTGGCGAGGATCGCTGAGGCCTCGGTTTGATAGGCCGTGGATGGCTCGGTCGCCTGAGCCGGAACTCCAATAGTGAAGTTCTGCTTTTCGAACGTCGTGAACCAGAAGAGCTTGTTCTTGATGAGAGGACCACCTACGGAGAAACCCCAGTTTTGATTTCGCACTTCCTGCTTGGTCGGAGTAAACGGATTCTTCGCTCCGAGAGCTTCGTTGCGAATAAAATAATAAGCCGTACCGTGAATGCCGTTGGTGCCGGAACGCAAGCTTAGATTGACAGTCCCGCCGGGGTTTCTGCCTGACTCAGGTGGCGCCTGCGTCTGTGCGGAGAATTGTTCGACGGCGTCAATCGGAAGCACGACTCCGGCAATGCCTGATACGCCGCCTTGATTGACAGCGGGAATATTGTGCCAGAGATCATTGTTGTCGATGCCGTCGATCTGCCAGTTCATCTGGTTGGCTCGAGTGCCATTCAAGGAACCGTAGCCGCCGGCTACATATCCGGCAAAGCCGGGAGTCAAGGCAATCAACTGGGTGAAGTCGCGTCCATTGAGCGGAATATCCTGCACGGTCTTGCTTTGCAATACCGTTGTCTGCGTCGTTGAGGTTGTATCCAGAGCCAGAGCTGCTGCCGAGACTTCTACCGTCGTCGCTTGAGATGCTACGGTGAGCTTAATCGGCAGCGTATAGATCGTACCGGCTGTCACACTGACGTTGCCAACCTTGGTTGTCTGGAAGCTAGGGGCGGTTGCAGTGACTGTATAAGCGCCCAGCGGCAGATCTTGAAACGAGAATTCACCGCCGCTCGAAGTGATCGTTGTGTGCGCGACTTGCGTAGCGTCAGCCGTGGCTACAACCTGCGCGCCTGACACTACAGCACCTGCTTGATCAGTAACGACTCCGTTGATGCCGCCGCGGAACGTCTGCGCGTACATGGAAATCGGGGCGAACAGGCATGCTGCAAATAGAACTATGGCTGTGACACATAGGGATACAGAACGGCTACTTCGGAACGACATAGCAAAGACCTCCAAGGAAAGATGGGGAGCTATCTGTTTTCTGAGTGGGTTTTATTTCTCTACAAAGCACGAACAACGGGATGCTTCACTGGAAGCCGTGTTCTTTGCGATAACGGGCGGGGTGAAAAGTCTGCCGGATTACTTCCATGTCCAAACTTAGTTTGAACGAATTGATCATTTCAACAACAAATTGGAGGTATCAGGTAAATCAGATACGGAGGATAAAGTAGAGTTATCGCAAACGTGCAAGATCTCGAAGACTGGCCGGCGCTCGGCAACCTACAAATAACCGTCTGTTTCGCGAGGAAGACAGCTCTTATAGAACAGGTGGATAACAACATCCAACTGTGCTGCATAACGTTTGTTTATTTCGTCTCGGACTTACTTATGTCTTCCAACTTTCGCCATACGATCTACTTCTGAGCCGGCCAGCAGGAAGCCGCCCACTCCGAAGATGTAGCTCGATGTCGCCTTGTAGAAGGCTGGTGCTGCGCCCACTTGCTGTATGCACCCTAAGCGTCCGTCGGCGTAAACGTGCGACAGAAGGCCCTTCCATGCCCGCTTAACCGCTGGTGAGTAGGTCTTGCGATCAAGAATGCCTTCATTGACGCCGTAGGCCAAGCCATAGGTAATCAGCGCTGAGCCTGAGTTCTCCGGGAGAGGGTAGTAGTCAGGATCAAGTAGACCTGAGCGCCATAGGCCGTCCTTGCCCTGAAGAGTGATCAGCCTGGCGGCCATCTCCCTATACTGCTGCACGTACTTCTCACGCCTCGGGTCGTCTTTCGGGAAGTACTGCAACAAGCGCACGAAACCGGCAAGGACCCAGCCGTTGCCGCGCGACCAGAACATTTTCTGGCCGTTCGGCTCCGTCTTGTTCAGATACGTTAGATCGCGAAAGTAAAGGTGCTCGTGCGGATCATAGAGAAGATTAGAGGTCTTCCACCATTCGCGGTCGATGTAGTCGAGATATTTGTCGTCGTGGGTGATTGCGTTCATTCGTGCCCAAAGCGGAGGCGCCATGAACAGAGCGTCGCACCACCACCACGAAATTCTGGGCGCCGGATCATTCTCGTGTGTGATCAGATCGTCAAGTTCGGTCCGGGTCGGGGCAATCATCTTCGGGTCGTGCTTCTGCATATAGAGCTCGGTGTAGATTTGCCCGATGCTTTGGTCATCCGCACTGGGGAGATGCGACCGAAGCTGCCAGTTGAACTTTTTCCCGACCTCAAGCATGGCATCGCTGTACTTGTTGTCGGCGGTCGCGCTCGATGCAGCCATAAAGCCTGTGTACAGCACGCTCCATGTCCACTCATTGCCAAAGTAGGGCTGCGATCGCTGTAACTCCCAGTCCGCCACTTTTCGGATCGCTGCTTCGACTGCTTTCGGATTCAGCTTTGGAGATAGGTCTTTTGCCAATAGGCCTGCGTCATCGGGGACGTCGCCAATGTGACTCGCTATTGCCTCATCGATGCGCTTTTGCTCTTGGAGTGTGGGGAGATGCTGAGCGTTCAGACTGCTGGTCATCAGGCAAATCAAGGTCGCAAGAATACAACTAGCCAAACGCTTCAGGCAGGTACGAGTACGCATCTGTTTCATCTCCGCAGGACAGAGTATGGGACGCTCACGCCAAATGCCAGTGTAAGAGACTGGCGTTCCCGTATAGCGGTACGGCACCTATTGCTGTTGTTGCTGCTGCGCCTGGATGAGTAGCAGGGGTTCCGCGGGTGGTGGCGGTGGCGCCTGCGCCTTTTCGACCAGCATCGTCCAGTCTTCGGGGATGGGCATTTCCTGATCGAGGGAGGGGGCCTGCCTGGATGCTTCGACCCGCACCGCAACGAAGAGCTGGCTGTTGGCGCGTCCGCGATAGATGCCTTTGCTCGGCGGCACATCGGCATAGTCCCGACCCAGGGCAGCGCGGATATGGCGATCTCTGGCAATCAGGTTATTTGTCGGGTCAAAACCGACCCATCCGAGATGCGGCAAAAAGGCCTCAACCCATGCGTGCGTTGCGTCATGCGTCGAGCGATCCTGGTCCTGATTGCCGTGGTGCAGGTACCCGCTGACGTAACGGCAGGGAATGCCGAGGCTGCGCACCAGCGCAATCATCACATGCGCGAAATCCTGACAGACGCCTTCGTGTGTTGTCAGGGCTTCGTCGATGGGTGAATCGACGCGCGTGCTACGCGGCACATAGTTGAAGTAGCCATAGAGTCTTGCATTCAACTCGTGTAACAGGATCAGCGGATCGTCGCG
Organism: Terriglobales bacterium; assembly: GCA_963823845.1. Taxonomy (GTDB): domain Bacteria; phylum Acidobacteriota; class Terriglobia; order Terriglobales; family Acidobacteriaceae; genus Alloacidobacterium. Next base: position 246,354 of record CAWGND010000013.1, on the reverse strand, counting down.
CCGCACGACTTTCAACTTCTTCGCCAAGTCCAGCAGAGCGGGCGTGGGTGTAGCGAACTCGCTCGGCAGGAGCATCTCCCAATAGTCCCCTTCTGCTACGAGGGCGTCCAGTTCTTTCCACGCGTCGGGCGCAAGGAACGATGGTATATCGGAAAGCGGCTGGTGCTCTACCAGCGATTCGCCGATCATCACTAGCTGCTCATGTTGTCCCGGAATGTCGAAGTGATGCACTTGATTTCCGAGATGGTCGCGATATGAAAACACTCGGCAGCGCGGGCTAACTGAAAGCGAAAAGCTCAGGCACCGCTGATTCGAATCGTTGCGCGGATGCATGCGCACCTCACTTACGCTCTCGCTTACCGAGTTGCTGTAGACGAACTTTGTGAGGTGCCGTACGGAATAAAACGGCATGGTTGCTCCTGTTTGCTACAACGCTAGCGCTGTCTGCACCGAATATTGAATGTAGACCTCGTAGATCAGATCGTGAATTCGATGACATTCCTGCAGAATTCGCCGGAGATAGGTGCCCGGACCGGCTGCGAAGACGTCTGAGATTTGATCGTAGCCGAGTAACGTGCGCAGCTTACCTGACACGCGCATCAACTCATCAACATTCTGCTGATGGCTCTCTTGTTGAATCGCGGTCAGCGAGCGATGCAGATGATCAATCGAATAGCGAATCGAATGGGGGAAATCCTGGTTCAGCAGAAGAAACTCTAGCATCCGTTCATAGGTCAGATCTGCAGTATAGACCTTGCAGTAGGCTTCAAAGGCGGTGCAGCTGCGGAGCATCCCGACCCATTCCAGATACTCATAAGCATCGACCGATTCTTCTGGAGAATGCACGACTTCGCGGTGATACACATCCAGCAACAAGGCCGTTGCCGATGCGCGCTCCATAAAACGCCCAACCTGCAGAAACTGCCAGCCCTCTCCATGGCTCAGAGTGGTATCGGTTACACCCTGGAAAAGATGGACACCGTCGATTACTGTCGGCAGAAACTCGGCGAACTGCAAATCAGAATATCGTTCAGTCCGGGCACGCGAGACATCATGGAACAGCCGGTTGAGTCTCTGCCATTGTTCAGTGCTGATTTCCTCGCGTATCTGCCGCGCATTTTCGCGGCCAGAAACAATGCAGTTCACCACCGATGCCGGGCTCGTACCGTCGAAACAAAGATCCTGCACCAACTTGTAGGCATCCCCGTCCCATTGAATCTTCGATGGATTCCCGAGCGCTGCAAGTACCCGCAGCCAGCGGCGCTCCGCGCTCGTATGCGATTTATCCAGCATCAGACCGAGGTTGATGTCGAGGAGGCGCACGGTATGCTCAGCGCGCTCCAGATAGCGGCTGGTCCAGTAGAGACTCTCGGCAACACGGGAAAGCATAGCTTATTGGCTCAAAACCCAGGTATCTTTACTGCCGCCGCCCTGCGATGAATTCACGACGAGTGAGCCCTTGCGCAAAGCCACGCGCGTTAACCCGCCGGGCACGATCGTTACTTTGTCGCCGAACAAAATATACGGACGCAGGTCCACATGCCGTGGTTCGATGCTGCCATCCTCCTGGAAGCAGGGCGCACGTGAAAACGCTAGAGTCGGTTGCGCAATGTAGTTGCGCGGATTCGCTTCGATGCGTTGTCTGAAGTCCTCGCGATCTTGTTTTGTGCTTTGCGGACCGATCAACATACCGTAGCCGCCGGATTCACCTACGGCCTTCACTACTAATTTGTCCAGGTTGGCCAGCACGTGCTGACGATGCTTCGCTTCGGCAAGAATATACGTCTCGACATTGTTCAGAATAGGATCCTGATCCAGATAAAAACGGATGATCTGCGGCACATACGCATAAATCGCCTTATCGTCGGCGACTCCAGTGCCGAAGGCATTCGCCAAGGTGACGTTACCGGCACGGTATGCGTTGAATAGTCCTGGCGCACCGAGAATCGTGTCGGGGCGGAACGACAACGGATCGATGAAGTCATCGTCTACTCGACGGTAGATCACATCGACTCGCTTCAGGCCGCCGGTTGTGCGCATGTAGACGATGTTGTCGTGAATGACGAGATCGCGGCCTTCCACCAGTTCAATGCCCATCTGGCGGGCAAGGTAGGTATGCTCGAAATAGGCGGAGTTGTAGACGCCGGGCGTTAGTAGCACAATCGAAGGTTCGGGGCGGCCTTCAGGCGCTAGCGAGCGTAAAGTGCCCAACAGTGCCTGCGTGTAGTTCTCGATAGGGCGCACACCGTAGCTACGGAAAAGATGCGGCAATGTACGCTTGAGCACGCGCCGGTTGTTCAACATGTACGATACGCCGCTCGGCACGCGTAAATTGTCTTCAAGCACAACGTACTCGCCGCTCTCGATGCGCAGCAAGTCTGTTCCAGCGACGGCAACGTAGACATTGCGCGGCACCTGCAACCCGCGCATCTGACGGCGGAAGTGCTGGCAGCTGTACACTATCTCGCGCGGAACAACACCCTGCGCTAGAATTTTCCCTTCATGGTAGACGTCGTGGAGAAAAAGATTAAGCGCTGTGATGCGCTGCGTCAGCCCACGCTCGATCCGGTCCCATTCGTCGGCGCTGATCAGCCTCGGCAGAAGATCGTAGGGGAAAATTCTTTCTGTACCTTCTTCCTGTCCGTACACGGTGAAGGTGATGCCCTGCATCAGGAAAGAGACATCGGCGTAATGCTTGCGGCGTTGCAGCTCTTCCGGCGGCAGCGAGGTAAGGACCTTTAGCAGGGCTTCATACTGCGGCCGGATTTCACCCTCCGGCCCAAACATCTCGTCATACGCGCGATCCAGGCAATACTCACGTAGAAGCGGGTTTTGCGAGTGCCGTTGCGGAAGCGTTGTGCTCATCAACACCCTTGACCGTGCGGACTATCAGCGCCGTTCAACAACTGCCATCCGGACGAAAACACCATGTCCTAACGCTTCGATCGAACCGTTCCCAGGCTTTCATTCGAATGTACTGGACCTATCTGCGTTCACACCGCTGCAAAGCGCTAGGTGAATCTGTTTGTAGCACGTCTTTCCCTCGCCAGCAAGAAATAGTGCAAGAACACCTTATGACGGCGGCGGCCTGAAAGCGACGCCACGAAGGAGGCATGCAAGCTCCAGGAGCGAAGAAGTGCGGCAATTCTAGCAGCCATGTTCGTTGCCCTCTTGGATGTACATCGATATCGTGGTAGTGCTAAGCAATTTCTCTATGCCACACAGTGAGCGCTTTCATTGCATTCGAGTGATTGATTCCCACACGGCTGGCGAGCCCACACGGCTGGTCCTTTCCGGAGGTCCCGATCTCGGCGCTGGACCGCTTGGGGCGCGTCTTGAGCGTTTCAGCGCACAGCATGATGCTTTTCGCTCGGCGGTGGCAGGTGAGCCACGTGGCTCAGATGTTCTTGTTGGTGCGCTACTGTGTGAGCCGTTCGACCCTACTTGTGACATCGGGGTCATCTTCTTCAACAATGTCGGGTATCTGGGCATGTGCGGACATGGCACCATCGGTGTGGTCGTCAGTCTCGCGCATCTTGGGAAGATACTGCCGGGCACACATCGCATTGAAACGCCTGTCGGCGTTGTCAGCACAAAGCTGCATGCATCGGGCAACGTAACCGTTGTGAATGTGGTTAGTTATCGCAGCCGTGGGGATATGCGGGTCCACGTGCCGGGGTATGGCGAAGTGCGTGGCGACATTGCCTGGGGTGGCAATTGGTTCTACCTGGTCGAGAGCCCTGGCCTGCCGCTCACTCTCAAGAATGTCGATGGTCTCACCGACTTTGCATGGGCCATCCGACAAGCGCTGGCTGCCAATGGCGTCAGCGGCGACGGCGGCGCGGAGATCGACCACGTTGAACTATTTGGACCACCGTCCAATGGAGACGCGCATAGCCGCAACTTCGTGCTGTGCCCAGGCAAAGCCTACGATCGCTCTCCTTGCGGCACCGGAACGAGCGCGAAGATGGCCTGCCTGTATGCCGATGGCAAACTTGCCCCGGGGAAAATCTGGAGGCAGGAAGGCATTCTCGGCACCGTCTTCGAAGGAACGATTGAAGTGCGCAACGGTCGCGTGGAACCCAGCATCACTGGCTCGGCCTATGTCACGGCGGAATCTTCGCTGATTCTCGATGAACGCGATCCCTTCCGAATGGGGATTATGTCATGAGAGGGTCCTATGATGCCGTAGTGATCGGCGCCGGCATTGTCGGCGCCGCCTGCGCGTGTGAACTGGCCCGCGCTGGCATGCGCACTGCCATCATTGAAAAGGGCACCATCGGGGGCGGGGCGACCGCCGCAGGCATGGGCCACATTGTCATTATGGATGATTCGCCCGCGCAATTTGTTCTCACGCAATACGCTCAGTCGCTCTGGAATAAGCTCGCGTCGCAGTTGCCCGCTGACGCAGAGTACGATTGCTGCGGAACGCTCTGGATCGCGGCCGACGAAGAGGAGATGCGGGAGGTCCATCGCAAGCAGGCTCTTTTTGCTGCGGCGGGTATCATTGCGGAGATTCTCGATCAGCAGGCTCTTGCCGAGGCCGAGCCGAATCTGCGTCACCCGCTGGCCGGAGCGTTGCGCATTCCCTCGGATGCTGTTCTCCTTGCGCCCAGTGCGGCGACCCATCTGATTTCACTGGCGCAGAAGGCTGGAGCAACGCTCTATCTCGGGAGCACAGTCACGAATGCGAGCCGGGGACAGGTTTTGCTTAACGATGACACGACTATTTCGACTGAGCGCATCGTTCACGCTACCGGAGCAAGCGCTACCCTGCTTTTGCGACAGTTGCTCATTCGGAAGCGCAAGGGCCATGTCGTCATCACGGAACGCTATCCGAATTTCGTCCATCATCAGCTTGTGGAACTCGGATATCTCAAGAGCGCGCACTCGATCGCCGGAGACTCTGTGGCCTTCAATGTGCAGCCACGGCGTAGCGGAAAGCTGCTCATCGGCTCATCGCGCCAGTATGACCAGGAGAGCACCGAGGTCAATGAGACAATCCTTGCGGCAATGCTTGTGCGCGCTTCAGAATACATGCCGGCGCTCAGCGCGCTTTCTGATTTTCGAGTATCGACCGGCTTCCGCGCCGCGACTCCAGACAAGCTGCCGCTCATCGGTCCTACGGAAGACCCCACCGTCTTTCTAGCAACCGGGCATGAGGGCCTTGGCATCACCACATCGCTCGCAACTGCACGACTGCTTGCCGATCATTTGCTTCGTCGTGAATCGGTAATCCCAATCGATCCTTATCTGCCATCGCGTTTTGCTGTGGAGAACGCTAATGTCTGAGCGAGCAGCCACAGCATCACACGCACAGGAGAAGCTATGAATTGGCTTGGCGTCATGCCCGCTATGACTACTGCATTCGAAGAAGAGTTGGAGATCGATCACGCCTTTATGCGCCGACACGCGCAATGGCTGCTTGAGAACGGTTGTAAGGGACTCATCATGCTCGGCTCGCTAGGCGAAGCCGCTACCCTCGCCTTCGATGAAAAGATCGCCATCCTTGAAAACGTAGTTACAACGGCCAGCGGCAAAGGAGCCGTCGTTGCGGCTATTTCTGCTCTCTCTACTGCTGAGGGGGTCGCGCTCGCCAAGGCCGCCGACGACGTCGGCTGCTCGGGGCTTATGGTGCTGCCGCCTTACGTCTATCGCGGCGACTCGCGGGAGATGAAGACGCACATTGCCGCGATCTTCGAGGCAACGCCTCTATCATGCATGCTCTATAACAATCCGGTCGCTTATGGGACCGATTTCGTCCCTGAGCAGATCGCCGAACTGGCCTCCGAGCACGGCAACTTTCACGCGGTAAAGGAATCGAGCACGGACGTGCGCCGCATCACTGCGATCCGCGCAAGTCTTGGCGACCGCTTGAAGATTTTCGTCGGTGTCGATGACGCCATCGTCGAAGGCATCGCCGCTGGAGCTACGGGATGGGTCGCTGGCCTCGTCAATGCCCTGCCCGCTGAGTCGGTGGCTCTCTTCAACGGCGCGATGGGGGGCGAGATGGCAGAAGTTTCTTCGCTTTACCGCTGGTTTCTGCCACTGCTGCGTATGGATACTGTCCCGAAGTTCATTCAGCTTATTAAACTTGTGCAGCAAAAAGTTGGTGTTGGCAACGCGCGCGTCCGGCCGCCGCGGCTTGAAATTACAGGAGAGGAATTGGCTGAAGCAAAGAGAGTGATCGCCGAAGCATTGAAAACACGTCCACAAATCAAAGAGATTGCCTTCGCCGCTGGCGTTCGTTAGAGCGTAGGCGCGAAGCTACTTCTGTTCCCAAAAGGCTCATCATGCTCAAAGGCACATCCATCCTCGGCGCGTCGCGCGGCTCACATGCCGGAACCGTCTTCCACGGCATCAACCCCGCAACCGGCGAAGAATTGAAACCGGCGTACATCTCCGCATCGCCGGAGGAAATCGACGGCGCTGCTCAGCTTGCTGAAGAGGCTTTTGCCAGCTACAGCAAACTCGCAAATCGCGAACGCGCGAACTTTTTGCGCAGCATTGCCCATGCGCTCCAATCTATTTCGGAGCAGTTGGTCGAGCGCGCTCATCTTGAAACCGCGCTGCCCATTCCTCGTTTGCAGGGCGAGGTGGCTCGCACTGCCAATCAACTGCGTCTCTTTGCGGATGTAGTAGATGAAGGCTCCTGGGTCACTGCTCGCATTGATACCGCCGATGCTGAACGGAAGCCGATCCCGAAGCCGGACATTCGCTCTATGCTCCGACCGCTCGGACCTGTCGCTGTTTTCGGAGCAAGTAATTTTCCTCTCGCTTTTTCTGTCGCGGGCGGAGACACGGCTTCCGCCCTCGCCGCTGGCAATCCGGTCATCGTCAAGGCCCATCCTGCGCACCCGGGTACGAGCGAGATTGCTGGCAACGTCATCCGTGATTGCGTTGCGGCCAGCAGATTGCACGAGGGTGTCTTCTCATTGATCTTCGACTCAGGAATCGAAGCCGGCAGCCGGTTGGTGAAACACCCGCTCGTCAAGGCTGTGGGTTTCACCGGCTCCCTCAAAGCTGGCCGCGCGCTCATGGATCTCGCCGCCAGCCGCCCAGATCCGATTCCCTGTTTCGCGGAAATGGGTAGCACGAATCCCGTCTTCGTCCTCCCTGGTGCAATCAGGCAATACGACAAAATCGCTGCCGAGCTCACGGCCTCATATACGCTGGGGGCAGGCCAGATGTGCACCAAGCCGGGGGTGGTCTTCCTGCCGCCGAAAGATGAGTCATCAAACCTGATCGAAGAATTGCGCAGACGGGTCACTGCTCTGCCAGCATTCACCATGCTCACTGCGGGCATCGCTGCTCAGTACAGGCGCGGGATCACGCAGCGGACAGAAACGGACGGCGCACGGCTGATCGCAGCGGCCCACGCTGAATCGACAGAAGAGGCAGCCAGAACAATGGCGGCTTTGTTGGAAGCTGACGCTGAACAATTCCTCAATAGTCCCGAGCTGTCAGAAGAGGTTTTCGGGCCGATGACTCTGCTCGTGCGGTATAACAGCCACGAGCAGATGCTCGAGACTGCTCGTGCGCTCGAAGGCCATCTTACTGCAGCATTGTTTGGCACGGAAGAAGATCTCGCTGGGCACCACGATCTTATCGCTGTTCTCGAGCGAAAGGTCGGCCGCCTTATCTTTAACGGTTATCCAACCGGCGTAGAAGTCTGTCATGCGATGGTTCACGGCGGCCCCTACCCGGCAACCTCCGACGGCCGCTCGACCTCCGTCGGAACGCAGGCCATCTTTCGCTTCGCCAGGCCACTCTGCTACCAGAACCTGCCACAGTCAGCGCTTCCGGAAGCGTTGCAGGACGGAAATCCGCTCAACCTGCTGCGCATGGTGAATGGCAAAATGACACGCGAAACGCTCTGAAGTCCGTCGAATAAGCGGTCCTTGTTAGAAAAGGCACTTTTCGGACCGCAGCGAAATCAATGAGACTACTTCTTTCCTCGATTCCGCGTCTTACATGTGGCTCTCTCGACATTCGGGCTTCGGTTGTATTGGGAGGGATGCCGTCACCAGCGATCGAGGCGCGAAACGGCTTCTAACCATTAGAATTGGAGGTGGTAGTCCACATTGGCTCTGAAAGTAAAACTCGCTCCCAAATCTGTGTCTGGCAAAGCGTTCAACCGCACGATCCTGAAAACAGCAGCCGTGGCGGCCGGCATTGTCATTCTCTTCTGCGTTGCCGTCTTCAGCTTTTACTACTTCAAATACAAGCACATCGTCGATGACCGGCTGGAAAAGCCCCTTTTCACAAATACCGCGAAGATCTATGCTGCGCCGCGCGAGGTACGGCCGGGGCAGAAGCTGACCGCCAGTTTTGTCGCGCAAGAGCTGCGTTCCGCAGGCTACACGGAAGATGGTGCCAATCCTGTATCGCCCATGGGTACCTATTCGCTGAATTCCGGAAGCATCAATGTACATCCAGGAGCACAGTCGTATCACGCGCCAGACAGCGCGACGATCAGCTTTGAGGGCAATACCGTAAGCCAGATCACAGATGGCAATAGCGAAAAGCTTGCCGCCTATGAACTGGAGCCGTTGCTCATAACCGGCCTCTCCGACCAGAACCGTACCAAACGGCGGCTCGTGACCTACGATGAGCTGCCTCGTTACCTGGTCCCGGCCGTGACCTCCATTGAAGATAGGCGCTTTTTTGAGCACGGCGGTGTCGACTACTTCCGCATCCTCGGCGCCATACGGAGCGATCTGCTCTCCGGCCGCTACCGCCAGGGCGGATCGACACTCACGATGCAGCTGGCGCGCGGGTTTTTTCTGACACCGGAAAAGCATTTCAAGCGCAAGCTGATTGAGATTGTCATTACCTTCCAGCTGGAACACCGTTTTACCAAGCAGCAGATTTTCCAGATGTATGCCAACCAGATCCCCCTGGGACAGCAGGGCAGCTTCGCCATCAACGGATTTGGGGAGGCTGCGCAGGCATATTTTGGCAAAGATGTGCGACAGCTGAACCTGCAGGAATGCGCGCTGCTGGCTGGCTTGATCCAGAGTCCAAGCCGTCTCAATCCATACCGGCACCCAGCACGCGCGCTTGAGCGCCGTAATCTTGTGCTCGACGCGATGGTTGAAACAGGAGCCATCACCAAGGAACAGGGCGAGGAAGCAAAGGCTAGCCCCCTGAAGCTGGCGTCACAGAGCGTGGATGCGAATGAGGCTCCATATTTTGTGGACCTGGTACGCGACCAGATTGTGCAGAAGCTGGGCGACGCGGGATACAACCACCAGGGCCTGCGCATCTATACGTCGCTCGATCCCCAATTGCAAGCGGCTGCTTCCGATGCGGTGAACGAAGGCATGAAGCACGTGGATGAGCTGGTAACGAAACTGCACACGCATCGCGCATCCAAGAACGCGCCGGCAACGGTGGATGACAATATCGTTTATCCGCAAGTGGCTCTGATCGCACTGAATCCACACACCGGCCAGGTGCTGGCGCTTGTAGGTGGTCGCAACTACGGCATGAGCCAGCTGAATCATGCCGTGGCTCATCGTCCGACTGGATCGATCTTCAAGCCGTTTGTCTATGCGGCGGCGTTCAACACCAGCCTTTCGGGAGCACAGCTCACCAACAGCGACGGCCTCAGCGGTGTCTTTACACCTGTCACCATATTGAACGATGAGCCGACAACCTACATGGTTGGCGACCAGGAATATACCCCGCACAACTATCACGACGAAGAATACGGGGAGATAACAGCGCGCTTTGCGTTACAGCAGTCGCAGAACGTTGCCACGATTGCCTTGGCGCAGATGGTTGGATTTAATAATGTGGCATCATTAGCGCGCGATGCAGGCGTCAAGTCGGCACGAGGGACGCCTTCGGTCGCAATCGGAGCCTATGACGCCACTCCACTTGATATGGCTGGCGCATATACTGTCTTCGCCAACAACGGCGTCAAAATTGATCCCTGGATGCTTGCCTCCATACGCAACGCGAACGGGGACGTGATTAGCGACTATGCTCCAACCAGCAAGCCTATCTTGGATCCGCGCGTCGCATATCTCACCACAAGTCTATTGGAAAATGTAATCAACCATGGCACCGCAGCAGGAGTCCGCGCCATGGGTTTTTCTGCTCCAGCCGCGGGAAAGACCGGCACCTCAAACGATTCCTGGTTCGCCGGATACACTTCCAACCTGCTCTGCATTGTGTGGGTGGGAAATGATGATTACACCGACATCAAGCTGGATGGAGCGAAGGCAGCAGCGCCGATCTGGGCCGAGTTCATGAAGCGCGCTGTGGCGCTCCCACAATACTCCGACACCAAGAGTTTTGAGGCCCCGGCAGGCGTGACCGAGGTACAACTCGACAAGGCCACGAATCTCATTTCCGATGCAACCTGTCCGAATTCTTATACAGCGGCCTTTCTGGATGGCACGCAGCCGACGGATACCTGCGACCATTCGAACGGCGACCAGCGAAACCTTTTCCAGAAGATTTTTGGGATTGGCGAGAAACCTGCGATACCTCCTCCTGCTGTTCAGGCACAGCAACCGGTGCCTCAATCACCCAAACCTATGACTTCAGCACCTAATCCTGCGCAGGGAGCGGTGGCTAACAACCAGGATGCAAATGCCCAGCAGCCCAAGAAAAAGCGTGGGTTTTTCAGCCGTCTATTTGGTAGCGGTAAAAGGGACGATCAGCAACAGCCTCAACCCCAGCAGCCTCAATAACTCCTGCTTCATCCAGAGAGTCTAGTGAATGACTTGGGCATCTCCCGGCTTGATGTTGCCGCAGTCCGAGCCGATATAGTGGGTGTCGAACTTCATATCGATCGTAATTGGCTTCATCGCTTGCGCCCCCTGCAGCGCCGTTCTGACCATATGCACGGTACCGTGAGCTTTTTCGTCGCTGTCGAAATTTATCTCGACGCGTCCGGTTGTTTTCGCTGTGGGTGAAGTGCAGTTCACATCAAAAGCACGCTCCTGAGAGGTCTGCGTGACATTGGTGTGCGAACACTGTGCATCTTTTTCTTTATCCTGGCCAAACGAATCGTTCCATTTATCGAACTCCTCTTTGGTGGCGCAACTGTGCGTGACAGTTGTGTGTGGCGCCCCACCCATCATGTTGCGGATGCGCTCTTGCTGCTCTGGTGGCATTTGTGCGAGACGGGCCTCCATATCCGGCGGAATCTGCATCCCGGTCATCGTAGAGGTCATATTTGACTCCCATAGACCGCTTTTGAGTGGAATCTAGGCCTGAGCAAAAGTCGCCGCTGCACCGCAAGAAACAATTAACCCGAAGCAACAATGAAGTATGCGCATGACAATACCCTCCTCTAAGTGAGGCATCCTTATACCACAGTTCATTTGCTGCGTTCAGCTATTTGTACTCGGTATCGCCACTCTGAACCGAGTTTGCAGAGCCAGCTATCATACTGTCCTCTGTCGCCGGCTGGCACTCCGGGCACCAATAGGTAGAGCGTGCCCCAATTCCCTGCTTGCGCATAAGGATGGCCGCCCCACAGCGGCGACATGGACGTCCCGCCCTTCCGTATACCCACAGGCGCGCCCCTGCATCGGACGTTCGGCGAGTGCGGCGAGGACCGGAATAGGTGACGGGGCCGTCGGTTGACGATTCCGCAACGTTGGCGGAGAGTTGCTTGCGAGCCGTATCAAGCAGCCATTGAATCTCATTCGCGGCCAGCGTCGCAATTCGCCGGAAAGGATGAATGCCACAGGCAAAGCAGATTTCGGATTTGAAAACATTCCCGATCCCCGCCATCACCTGCTGATTGAGCAATACATTCGCTACTTCCTCCTCAGGATGAGCGCGAATCCGCATCATGGCTTCATCCTGCGTGAAAGAAGGCTTGAGCAGGTCAGGACCCAGTTTCGGCAGGGCGCTGTGGCGTTCCAGCGAGCGCGAAGTGTGGAACTGCGCTACATACACTTCAAAGGCAACCGCTTCGAAGTGCTCAGTCATGATGACAATGCGCATCTGTTTTCGCGGCTGCTGCCAACGCTCGCCACGCCGGTATATATGCCAACTGCCGTGCATGACCATGTGCGTCAGCAGGATGAGATCGCGAGAGAAATGAATGAGCAGCCACTTGCCGCGTGATTCGACACTCTCCACTGTCCTGCCAACAATGGGAGTATTGTCATTGACGCTCGCGAGCGAGGCATAGGCTGTCTCGAAACCTGTTACTTTCTCGCCTGCGAGTGCTCGATGGAGCGCCCGGGCGGAACGAAAAATGGTATCGCCCTCGGGCACGTTTATTGAACCTCAGCCGATGCGGATTGTGCCGGCGATAGAATGCGACGCACATTAAAACCGAGAGGAGCGGCCTGAAATCCGGCATCCTGCAAGAAGCGAGATAGCTGGTGCAAGTGCGCGGGCTGCCCGTTGATCGTAGAAATCAGTATGCCGCCACGATTTCGAGCTTTCCCTTCCTGGCGTATTTCTTCCTGCGCCATCGTAGAAAGAAAAGCGGCAAGATCGCGCGCTGCGTTGGTTCGTTCCGGCTCGTCCGCTGGAAGAATGACCAGAATATTAGGATTGTTGCGGCGCAAATATCCGATGAGTTCGCCATTCCGCAGGATGACGCTTGCACCCACACTACGGGTCAGCGAACGCATGCTGCCTTCCTCGTCACCTTCCATCTTAACCGTTGGCCATGGAAGTACAGCACCATACGGATTGGCCGGGTCAGTTGCAGCGAGAGCGAGAGTTTCCGTCCGTTCCGACTGTGAATGAGTGCGTAACGATCGAAGTAGGTCAACTGCGGAAGGCAGTGCGAATTGCGTCGCTCCCAAACCGGCGACGAAGTAGCCGCGCCGGATGCGGCCGCTCTCCTCCATGGCTTTGAGGACATCGTAGATCGCACTGAAGCCGCCGGGGATAATTTCCTGCGTCACTGTTTCGCGAGATACGACACCATATCGACTGAGCAACTGGTGCGCGATGGCATGGCTCCATTCCGTATGGGACACTGCCGTATTCGGAAGCAATGCCCAACGGCCTTGAGCGCTGGGTGGTGTGGTCCTGCGTGAGCGGAAACTTTGGACATTGTGTTGACGCTTCGCCGGTCGCGATGAAGATGGCTTGGTTGTGTATGCGCGTAATGCGTGAAAGGTGTCATTTGTCACCAGCCTTTGCCATACCAGACTCCACAGGGCATCGAGCGTTTCTCCTGGGTATCCGCCGCCGACAGCCTCGTGCAGTTCGCCGAAGAAGAGCGCTCCCCGTTGTTGCAAGACCGAGATTATTGCTTCTTGGCGAGGTTCTACTGCCTCCCTGGGAGATGGAGCCGGCCCCGGAGGAAGCAGCGTCGCGAGTTTGTCAGCAAGATAAAGCCCCACCCGCCCATCGCGCTCTCCAAGGGGATCGAGTCCGCACCAGACAACTTCTCCTGCGGCTATCAGCGTATCCAGATCGGAGGGTGAATATTTTGCGATGCGCACTGGCAGGATCGCGGATTCCAGCAAAGATGCCGGAATCGGCGCTCCTTGGAGGCTTTCAATCGTATCCAGCAGCGCATCGAGACCCCGCCTTCGCTGAAGGACGCCTTGCCAGTGTGTTTCCAGCCGGGCAACCATCTGCTGTTCCACCGGTTCGATTTCTTTTCGCAACCGCGCCAGCGACTTTCTGCGGATCATGCGCAGAACTTCCGCATCGCACCATTCACGATGCACCCCGCCCGGGCGGAATCCGCCTTCGACAATACGGCCATCAAGAACCAGCGTGCGCAGCACCGTGTCTACCTGGGATTCTGCTAGTCCAAATCGATGTGAAACTTCATGCAAAGTGAACGGGCCATGCGTGCGGGCGTAACGGCGTATCAGCTCCAGCATCGGTGAAGCCGTCGGATCGAGCAACTGCTTTGGCAGCCCTGGCGGTAAAGGAATCCCGAGCGCGTCGCGGTAGCGGGCGGCATCTTCTACTGCGATCAGGCGCTTCTCACCAGCTACTTTCAACTCCAGCAGGCGCTTCGCGCGCTGAAGACGATCCAGAGAGGCCAGCAGATCCTGCGAGGCAAGGCGAAGAGAAAGCTCTTCCCGGGAAAGGTCGCCGAGACGCAACAACAAATCATGCATAGCATCGGCAGAACGTGCCCGATAGCTCTCGCCCAGCATCTGTAGTTGCTCTTCTACTTCGGCAATGGCATCGGCATCCAATAACTCGCGCAGATCAGCGTCGCCGAGTAAATCCTGTAACTGCTCCTGATCAATGGAAAGAGCCTGCGCGCGACGCTCAGCCAGCGGAGCGTCGCCGTCATAGATGTAGTTCGCCACATAACTGAAGAGCAGCGACGATGCGAACGGCGAAGGGGTGCGCGAGTCGGCAACATGCACGCGAATCTGGCGCTTCTCTATAGCACGTAAGACTTCGAGAAATGCCGGCATATCAAAGACATCTCTGACGCATTCGCGATATGCCTCCAGTAGCATAGGGAAGGCAGGATAGCGCGAAGCAACCGAGAGCAAATCATAGGCTCGCTTGCGCTGCTGCCACAGAGGCGCTCGGCCCTGCGCACGACGGCGCGGCAGAAGCAGTGCACGCGCTGCACTCTCACGAAATTTCGCTGCGAAGAGTGCTGTAGCTCCGAGCTGGCGCAGAACGAAGTCCGATGCGTCCGCCGGATCGAACAAAAACATCTCGGCATCAGGCGGGGCTTCTGTATCCGGAAAGCGCAGGACAAATCCGTCGTCGGCCCACATAGTTTCCACATCGACCGAGCCCGCAGCGCGAAGCTTGCCGCTGATTGCCATCGCCCATGGCGCGTGCACTCGATTGCCGAAAGGAGTGAGAACACAGATGCGCCAGTCCCCCAGTTCATCGCGTACGCGCTCAATCACAATGGTTCGATCATCTGGAACAGCGGTCGTGGCTATCTCCTGATCGGCGAGATAGCGTATGAGATTTTCTGCAGCGATAGGATCGAGATCATGTTCGCGGACGAGACGGCTGATCGCTGCATTCCTTGGCATCTCTCGCAATTCGCGAATCAACTGCCCGATGCGCTTGCCAAATTCCAGGGGCCGTCCTGCGCTGTCTCCATGCCAGAAGGGCATCTTGCCCGGCTCACCCGGAGCAGGTGAAACCAACACGCGATCGTGCGTGATTTCGTCGATACGCCACGTGGACGCGCCAAGAATGAACGTTTCTCCGTTATGGCTTTCAAAGACCATCTCTTCGTCAAGTTCACCTACGCGAACCGGCTTTCCCTCATTGCCGGACAGAAAGACGCCATAAAGACCACGATCGGGAATCGTGCCGCCATTGAGAATGGCCAGACTCTTTGCGCCTTCGCGCGGCGTGATGATGTCATGTACCCGATCCCAGGTAATGCGGGGCCGCAGCTCGGCAAATTCGTCCGATGGGTAGCGACCTGCGAGCAGGTCGAGCACACCGTCAAACGCGCCGCGGCTAAGCGATGCAAACGGCGCCGCATTCGTGACGATGTGGAACATATCGGCGACTGAGATTTCGGCATTGGTGGGCGGCTGGCCTTTTTTTCGAGGAATGGAGGCGCGCGGCGGCTGCGCGACGGTCGCAACAATCTGCTGCGCGAGCACATCGAGCGGGTTGCGCAGGTAGCGCGTTGACTCGACCAGTCCTTCGTGCATCGCGCGCGTAACAGCAGCACAGGCAACCAGGTCGGCACGATATTTGGGAAAGATGATTCCTTCGCTTGCCGCACCTACCTGATGGCCTGCCCGTCCGATGCGCTGCATGCCGCTGGCAACGGAAGGCGGCGCTTCGACCTGAATGACAAGATCGACGGCCCCCATATCGATGCCTAGTTCCAACGTCGATGTGGCGACGAGCGCCTTGATGGCGCCCGCCTTAAGCTGCTCCTCGATTTCTGCGCGTTGTGAGGCGGCGAGCGATCCATGATGCGCGCGCGCAATTGGCTCATTGGCAAGCTCGTTGAGCGCGCCCGCTAGCCGTTCGGCAATGCGGCGATTGTTGACGAAGATGATCGTGGACTGTCGTTCGCGGACGATTTCAAGAAGCCGGGGATGAATCGCGCTCCAGATGGAGGTACGCTTGGGACCTTGCGAAGCGGCACCGCTCGGTATATCCACCTGCTGGCCCAGCCTGGCCATGTCCTCGACTGGAACTTCGATTCGAAGCTCAAGCTTTTTCGGCTCGCTGGCATTGATGATGGTGACCGGACGAAATGCCGGAGAGCGGACTCCCTCTTCCCCCTCTGCATCAGATGTCCATTCTTTCTCAAGCATGGCGATGCTGTCTGACCTTTTCTTTGCTGCCGTTCGTTTTGGCTCGCAGCCCGCCAGAAAATGCGCCACTTCCTCAAGCGGACGCTGCGTGGCGGAAAGACCGATGCGCTGGATGCGCTTTTCTGTGATCGCTTCGAGGCGCTCCAGACTGAGAGCAAGATGCGCTCCGCGCTTGGTTGGGACGAGAGCGTGGATTTCATCGACGATCACCGTATCGACGGTGCGTAAAGATGCCGCCGACTCTGAAGTCAGGAGCAGATACAGTGATTCAGGAGTTGTGATCAGTATTTCCGCAGGATGGCGGCGAAAGCGGCTGCGCTCTTTCTGTGGCGTGTCGCCAGTGCGCACGCTGATCGCGGGTTCATGTACCTCTATACTTCGCTTTCGAGCGACGTTTGCGATTCCCGCCAGAGGCGAGCGCAGGTTACGCTCCACGTCAACCGCAAGCGCTTTGAGCGGGCTGATGTAAACGATGCGGCAGCCCTCCGCTTCTCCATCGCGGCGTCGGAGCATGAGCCGATCGAGACACCAGAGGAAAGCCGTCAGTGTCTTCCCAGTTCCTGTCGGAGCAAGAATCAGAGTGCTCTCACCCTGCGCGATAGCAGGCCAGCCGAGACACTGCGGCGAGGTGGGCCTGTCAAACACGGCGCGAAACCACTCCGCTGTAACCGGATGGAAGAGTTGTAGAACATCGCCGGCGCCCGCATCAGCCTGCACCGTCTCCTTTGTTCGCCGCTTCGCCACCAGATAGCCTCAGCAAGCAGAATACTGCCTCCGAATTGAGATGCGCCTCGCGGCTTCGATGCCATCGAACTTCTGGTGCGGCTCTATCTTGGCTTGTAATGACAGACATGACCATCGAGAACCGGCTGCCAGAGATCTTGTCGCGCGGCCTGCTCGCTCGATCCGAGAATGAGAAACCCATCCGGCTTTAGCGCAGCGTGCATTTTTTGCAAAATGCGTTTTTGTGTCACCTCCTGAAAGTAAAAGAGCACATTGCGCATCAGGATGCCGTCATATCGATCGAGGGCCGGCAAAGCATGGCTCAGATTTCCCTGTTGAAAGCGGCACATGGCGCGGAGCTCCATCGCGGCCTCCCATTCCTCGCCATAGCGCGTAAAGTACCTGAGCAGAAAACGAGCCGGGAGACCGCGGTTGATCTCCATACGCTGATACCGTCCCGACTGCGCGCGACGGATCATATCACCGTGGATGTCGGTGCCCACGATTTCGATCTCCCACTCAGCAACGTGCGGGAAGTGGGATCGAATCAGCATCGCCAGTGAATAAGATTCCTGCCCGCTGGAGCAGCCGGCGCTCCAGAAACCTAGGCTACGTTGCCGAGTGCGGTTTTCAATGAGTAGCGGTAGCAACTTATGCCGCAGCAACTCAAAAGGCGATCGATCGCGAAAGAAGCTGGTTTCGTTGATGGTCATGGCTTCGACCACTGCCTGGTCAAGCGCGGGATCAGCGGCAAGCGCTAGTTTGCAGACCAATTCATCGATGCCTGCCATACCCTGGGTTTGCAGCAGGCGATAGAGACGCGCGTCAAAGAGATCGTCGGGCAACTGATCAAGAGTGTTTTCCGAGCGGCGCAGGATGAACTGGCGGAGGAAAGTGTAATCGGCTTCAGTATTGGGCATCTGCGATTACCCTTTCAGAACAGTTGCTGAGGACTGGGATGGACAGAGACGCATCAGCTCGGCTGCAATTGCCCGAAGAGGGAGAACGCAGTGCGCAAGGCCCGCTTCGGCGACAACTCCCGGCATCCCCCAGACTGCGCTGGTGGCTCGATCTTGAACCAGAATTCTGCTTCCTGAGCTTCGAAGTGACCTGCAGCCTTCCAAACCGTCGGAGCCCATGCCGGTGAGCACAACACCGATCACAGCTTCCCCGTAAGCCTGCGCTGCCGAGCGAAAGAGTATATCGACCGATGGACGGCAGTAATGCTCGGGAGCAGCCTGCGAGAGGCGGAGCATCTGTCCGGCAGCAAATGGAAGCTTTGCAAATTCCAGGTGCCAGTCTCCGCGTGCGATGGACACAGTTCCCGGCTCCGGGAGCATGGCAGACGCAGCTTCTCGCACAGTGAGGGCGCATTCGCGGTTCAGTCTTTCCGCTAAAAGAGCGGTAAACAGCTGCGGCATGTGTTGAGCAATGACAATTGGGGCGGGAAAATCCGCGGGCAACATGGCTAACAGAATCTGGAGAGCCGCCGGGCCGCCGGTGGACACCCCGATCACTACCCATCTCAGGCTGCTTCTGCTGCAGGACATCTCTCGCGCTGGGTATGACCACGTGAAGCTTGCTGGTCTGCGGCGCCGGAAACAATGCCTTGATCCTAGGCAGCAGATCGCGCGCCAGAGTTCCGACCGCGTCCGCGACACCATTCTGCGCTGTTGGCTTGGTGACGTAGTCGGTTGCGCCCTGTGCCAATGCTTCAAGAGTAACGCGAGCGCCGCGGCAGGTCAGCGTGCTGCACATGATGATCTTGGCTGTAGCGTGTCGAGAACGCAGTTCCGCCAGTACTTCAAGCCCGTTCATACGAGGCATCTCAATGTCGAGGAGAATGAGGTCCGGCTTATGACGATCGACGGCATCGAGAGCATCGACGCCATTCTTGGCCATCCCAGCCAGTTCAATAGCCGGATCTGAGGCAAGTACTATGCGCAGCAGACTGCGCATTACCAGGGAGTCGTCCACCCCAAGGACGCGAATGGGCCGCGACATCGAGATTAACCTATGAGATGCCCATCATCTGAAGCTTGCCGATCAACGCTGCGGCATCAAAGGGCTTTAAAAGATATTCGTCTGCTCCGGCTTCGAGTGCTGCTTCGATCAGGGCATGGTCCGCTTCCGATGTCACCATCATGATCTTCATAGAGGTCATCTCAGGGATACCGCGCATCACCTTCACACATTCCAAGCCGCCCATAACCGGCATGTTGACATCGACAAGAGCAAGATCGCAGACGCCGAATTGCTGCATCGCCGCCAACGCCACCCGGCCGTCTTCTGCTTCGATGCACTCCAGTCCCTGCTTCTCCAGAAGCAACCTCACGTAGTGTCGGATAGAGTGCGAATCATCGACGATAAGCGCACGCATATTTCCCCCCATTCACTCATGCGGGAGCCGTTTCTGCGAGACGCACCGGATCCAGACGCTCCGGATCAAGCATCACGAGAAGAGCATTGCTGAGTTTGTAAGTTCCGGCAAACAGCGCCTTGCGGCAGTCAGCAAGGGTTGAGGGATTACCCTCGAAGTCTGCAGGCCGAACGGCTATGACTTCTTCTACCTTGTCGACAAGGAGACCAAAATATCCATCGATCCCTTCAAATACAAGAATGTCTTCGATCGCATGGTGAGAGGGCAGATCAAGCAGCCTGCGCAGCGAAACGGCTGTCAGCACTTCGCCTCTATAGTGCACCAGGCCGCCGATGTAGCTGGGTGCGAGCGGAACAGGCTGGTTTGCGGGCTTTCCCAGGATTTCGAGAATGCTCGTCACAGGAGCACCGTAAAGCGTTTGCCCGACGCGAACCGAGCACATCTCTATAGCCTCATCCTGGACGGTAGCTTGCTGCAAGAGCGTTGGCATCATGCGAGGGCCTCGACGATTCCATCCGCTTCCCATGTTGCCATCAGCCCACCTCGGGTCGGCCGCCCGCCAGGCAATGCTGGAATGTGTCTAAGATCGACAATGCTTGTCACCCGGTCTTTCAGAAGAATTGCGTCGCGAGTTACCGCGTTTGTGCCAGCCTCGTTCAATGGCTTACCCGACACCACATCGAGAACCTGTGCCACTGCGACTCCAACATGACGCGCACCGTCACGGCAGACGACAACCGTCATTTCCCCATCTTGCGAGGCAGCATTCTTGCCGGTCCTGTCTTTCAGGGGCAGCAGGGCGCCATCGAAGCGGAGGACAGGCATGCCGCTCAACCACTCCATTTGCGCGCGAGGAATGCGCTCGATGTGTAGCACGCTGTCGAGAGGCACAGCTGCATGCTCGCCTGCGGACTGGATCAAAAGATATTCCGCTGAGCCGTCCTTCTCATTCGCGCCCAGGACCTCCGGTTCGTCATCTTCAAGTGCCATGCCGATGTTCGATTGCGTCGCAATCGCTCCGGGATCAAGGATCAAGGCCATTTCACCGTTGCCAAGCACAGTCGCACCGGAAAAGAGACCGATCCGCTTGAGCACAGAACACAGGGGCTTGACGACGATCTCTTCAGCGTCAGCCAGGCTGTCGACTACGAGGCCGTAACGACGGCCTTCCGCGTTCAGGACAGCGATATACGCCTCATGGGGCTTGACTGTTTGCTCCCGCTGTCTAAGGAGAGAGCCAAGGAAGACCAGCGGCAAAAGATTGCCGCGCAGTCGATAGAGTGCTGCGCCCTCCATATATTCCACCTGCGCGCTGACCTGCTCAGACGAGAGATGCACCAGTTCAGAAAGTGCCCCCTGAGGCAGCGCAAAGCTCTGGCGGCGGCTGTGGACAATCAACGCTGGCACGATGGCCAGCGTCAGTGGAATACGAAGCCGCAGCGTAGTTCCCTTTCCCGCGCGGCTGTCGATTTCGACCTTACCGCCGATCTTTTCCACATTCGTGCGTACAACGTCCATGCCGACGCCGCGCCCGGAGACATTCGTAATCGCCTCGGCGGTTGAGAATCCGGGCAGGAAGATCAACTGCATCAGCTCGCGTTCGGAGAGCTGGGCGGCGCGTCACGCGTTATCAGTTTGCGCTCCAGGGCTTTATCGCGAATTCGCTCGACCTTCATTCCAGTGCCGTTGTCAGAGACTTCGACGACAACGTGGCTGCCCTCCTGATAAGCGCGCAGCCGCAGCGTACCTTCCGGCCCTTTCCCTGCTGCCTCGCGCAAATGCGGCGCCTCAATGCCGTGATCGATTGCATTGCGAACTGAATGAGTCAGGGGATCCTTGATAGCTTCGAGCAGGCTTTTATCGAGTTCCGTTTCCTGCCCCTCCATGACCAGGCGCACGCGCTTGTTCAGCTGCTGCGCCAAGTCGCGTACCATCCGCGGGAATTTCGAGAAGACGTGGCTGACCGGCTGCATGCGCGCTTTCATGACAGCTTCGCGCAGATCGGCGGTCACCATGTCCAGGCGGCGCGAGAGCATGGCCAGACTAGCATCGGTGCTGACCATCTGCAGAATCTGATTGCGAGTGAGAACCAGTTCGCCCACCAGATTCATCATACGGTTCAGCAACTCTACGTCGACGCGCAGGGTCGATTCAGTCGTGTTCGCCGCCGCGCGCGTCTCCGCAGCCTGCGGCTCTGACTGACAGACCTGGCCGTCCCTCGTTTCTTCTTGCAATTTCGCGATCCCCGCATCATTCAGCGGAGCAGCCGCGGCCACCCCTACGGCTTTGGGTTTGCGTATTCTTTTCTTTTTTGAGGGTGCTTTCTGCGAACTTTCGTTAGCGGCGCGACCGTCTTCCGGCGAACCGTGCTGCAGTGCGTGCAAGCGGTCAATTATGCCGGCATCGTCACCGCGACTTTCCTGACCCCTACTTTCAATCGATCCAAGAATTTCACGCAAAATATCGAGCAGGGTCAGCAATCCGCTGACGATATCGCCGTTAGCCAACAGTTTGCCGTCACGCAGCAGGCCAAGCAGGTTCTCACCTGCATGGGCCAGTGATTCCAGGCGTGCGAAGCCTAAGAATCCTGTTGTTCCTTTGATCGTATGCACAGCACGAAGTATCTCGGCCAGAAGCTCGCGGTCCTGTGGGCGTTCTTCCAGTTCGGTCAGACACCGCTCCATGCGGTCCAGCCCTTCCTGGCTCTCGATGAGAAATTCTCGCGTCAGCTCGTCCACAGATAAGTTATCGGGCGAGGACAGGAGAACTTGAGCAGGCTTGCCGTTCCCCAGTATTCTCGATAGCCTCAGAGATCGATGGCCAATCCAGTTCCAGAGAGCATTGGGAAACTGCTGGCGGCGGCTGAAGCTGCTGCGGAAAAGTCTTATGCGCCGTATTCAAATTTTCGCGTTGGGGCAGCCCTGCTTTTCGATGACGGCACCGTGACTGGCGGATGCAATGTCGAAAATATCTCCTACGGGCTTACCATCTGTGCGGAACGCACTGCATTGTGCCGCGCTATTGCGGAACGCGGCGCACATCGCCAAATCGTAGCAATTGCCATTGCAAATTTGAATCATTCGGCGAGTCCACCCTGTGGCGCATGCCGTCAGATGCTAAGCGAGTTCATCGCCCCCGATACCATGGTTTATTTTCCCGATGAGCAGGGCATCGCATCGGTTCCATTTAAAGAGCTGCTGCCTTATACCTTCCACAACTGGAAGAAGGAAGACGATGCACGCGGTTGACCTGATCCGAAAAAAGCGCGATGGAGAGGAGCTGACGCCCGAGGAGATTGGGTTCCTGGTGCGAGGCGCAGCGACGGAAGTTATTCCCGAAGAGCAACTGGCTGCATGGCTGATGGCCGCATTTCTGCGCGGCTTGAGTCTCGCCGAAGTCGATGCGTTGACAACCGCGATGAAATTTTCGGGCGAGATCTTTGATCCTTCTCCGCTGAAACGTTTTGCCGTCGATAAGCATTCCACTGGCGGCGTCGGAGACAAGACATCATTCCTTGTTGCCCCTATTGCAGCGGCCGCAGGACTGGTTGTTCCTATGATTAGTGGGCGCGCACTAGGCCATACCGGCGGTACGCTGGACAAGCTTGAAAGCATTCCTGGCTATCGCACTCAGCTTTCACTCAAGGAGATGGAGCAGGTGCTCTCGAAAGTGGGAGCAAGCATTGTGGGGCAGACGAAAAACCTTGTGCCCGCAGACCGCGTGCTGTACGCGCTACGCGACCGGACCTCAACCGTCGAAAGTCCTTATCTGATCTGCGCCTCGATCATGAGCAAGAAACTGGCCGCCGGACTGAATGGGCTGGTTCTGGACGTGAAGACCGGCTCGGGCGCTTTTCTGCGACGCAAGAAAGACGCGCTCTTCCTCGCTGCGCTGATGGTCGAAACAGGCGAACGCGCCGGAACGAGCACAGCTGCGTTATTGACAAGCATGAACCAGCCGCTCGGCCGCATGGCCGGCAATTGGATCGAGGTACAGGAGTCGCTCGATCTACTAGCAGGCAAACGTCACCCGCTCAATGAAGATCTCCGTGAACTCTCGCTCATCCTTGCCGGATGGATGATCTTCCTGGGCGGCATGTCCGACACTGCAGAGACAGGCCGCGATCGCGCAGAGGAAATTCTTGATTCCGGACGCGCACTTGAGATCCTTGTAGAGATGGTGAAGGTGCATGGCGGCAATACAGCGGTCTTTGAGGAGCCGGAAAAATTCCACAGTCCTGCTTTTCGCAAAGATTTCCTGGCTGACCGGTCAGGTTATCTCGCACAGGTGGATTGCACCCAGGTTGGCTGGGCAGTGCAGCGGCTTGGGGCGGGACGCGAACGCGCAGGTGAGCCGGTCTCTCCACATGCAGGATTGGAAATGCACGTCAAACTGGGCAACAGAGTTGAGACTGGCGAGCCGTTATGTACCCTTTTTTCCGACAATGAATCGCGCTTCACCGAGCCTGAAGACTTATTGCGACAGGCGCTGCTGATTGCAGATGAGCCCACCCTGGCTGACCCACTGATTCAAGAAATCATTACCGCCGAAAACAAAAAACAGTACCTCCAAGCTCATATCGCCCATAGGATGTAGAGAACGGGAGAACGACTTGGGACGATTTAGAGGTGTTCTTGGTCTGCTTACCATGCTGGCGCTGGCATGGACTTTCTCAACCAACCGCCGGGCGATCCGCTGGCGCACAGTCATTTGGGGTCTCGGGCTCCAGATACTCTTCGCATTTATCGTGCTTGATTTTTCCTGGGGGCAACGGGTTCTGGCTGTCGCCGGAGATGCAGTTACAAGGCTGTTGTCCTACGCGTTTGTCGGATCCACTTTTGATTTTGGCGAGTTAGGAAAACAGCACTCTACCTTCGGCACCATCTTCGCTTTCCAGGTATTGCCTACGATCATCTTCATTTCGGCTTTCTTCGCGGTGCTGTATCACCTCGGCATCATGCAGTTGCTCATTCGCCTGTTTGCCCGGCTTATGCAGCTCACCCTGCGCGTAAGCGGCGCCGAGAGCCTGAATGTGGCGGCGAGCATTTTCATGGGGCAGACGGAAGCACCCCTGACCATCCGTCCATTTCTGCCGGACGCAACCCGGTCCGAGCTGATGACGATTATGACCAGCGGCATGGCGCATGTCTCCGGCGGTATTATGGCGGCCTATATTTTGTATGGCATCGAGGCACAGCACTTGCTGGCTGCAGTGATTATGACCGCCCCAGGCACGATTCTCATCTCGAAGATGCTCGTGCCTGAAACCGAAACGCCGGCAACGGAAGGCGTTGTTCACATACCGAAAGCCGCCGAACACAAAGAGGAGAACGTGCTCGGTGCAATTGCTCGCGGCACGATTGATGGCGGCCGACTCGCGTTCAACGTCGCCATCATGCTGATCTCGTTCCTGGCCTTGATTGCGCTATGTAACGGAATCCTCGGCGGCATACACAATTGGCTCAGCCCGCATCATATTCCCTTCCCATCGAAACTGGATGTCATCCTCGGAGTCCTCTTCGCGCCTATCGCGTGGCTGATTGGCGTTCCGTGGCACGACGTGAGAATCGTCGGCAATCTGCTCGGAACGCGCATGGTGCTCAACGAGGTTGTCGCGTATTCCCTGCTTGGCACGCAGAAGGCGATGATGGACTTCCGCTCCTTCACCATCGCCACATTTGCACTTTGCGGCTTTGCCAACCTGAGTTCGATTGGCATTCAAATCGGCGGCATCGGCGCACTAGCGCCGAATCGCCGCAATGACCTGGCGCGGTTGGGGCTGCGCGCGATGCTCGCGGGAACGATGGCAAATCTCATGTCCGCCTCGATTGTCGGCATCCTGATGCGATAAAACAATAGCAGACGTGAATAACGACATTTCTTTGTTTGAACAAGCTACAGCGGCAGCCGCCTATATCCGTGCCCGCACTCCCCTGGCGCCCACCATCGGTATCGTCTTAGGGTCTGGACTCGGCGCTTTCGCCGACAAGATCGGAGACGCGGTCGCCATTCCTTTTGCTGAGATTCCGCACTTCCCGAAATCAACAGTGCCCGGCCACAGCGGACGGCTGGTGATTGGCGCACTCGATGGCATTCCCGTCGCCGTGATGCAGGGGCGTGTCCATGCTTATGAAGGCTATTCGCCGCAGGAAGTTACTTTTCCCGTGCGGGGTTTGGGACTGCTCGGCATCAAAACGCTGATCGTGACGAATGCCGCCGGTGGCATCCGTCCTGGGCTTAAGCAGGGTGAGCTTGTGCTGCTGTCGGATCACATCAATTTTACTGGAGGGAACCCGGTTGCAGGAGCGAACGACGAGCGCTTCGGGCCACGCTTCTTCGATGTGTCCGAGGCTTACTCGAAGCGTTTGCGCCGGCTGGCTGCGGCAACGGCTGAACGCGCAGGATTTCCGCTTGCTGAAGGTGTTTATCTCTCTGTTTTGGGGCCTACCTTTGAAACTCCGGCAGAGATTCGCGCCTTTCATGCACTGGGCGCCGATCTCGTTGGCATGTCGACTGTTCAGGAAGTCATCGTAGCGCGACATATGGGGATCGAGGTGCTCGGCATCTCCTGTGTAACGAATCTCGCCGCTGGGATTCAACTGGAGCCGCTCAGCCATGAAGAGGTAATGGAAACTGGGCGTCGTGCAGCAGCGCGGTTTACACAGTTGCTCACAGCTTTGGTGCCAGCGATTCAAAAGGATTCAGCCAGCGCATGAACGGAACGAATCACGGACCTGTCATCATAGGCGTCGCCGGTTGTTCCGGCTCCGGAAAAACATCCCTGGCACAGGAACTGGCGCGCGAACTGGAAGGCAGTCACTTTCATCTGGATCACTACTATCGCGATCTGAGTCACCTGTCCTACGAAGAGCGATGTCGGGAGAACTTCGACCATCCCGATGCACTTGAATCCGAGTTACTTGTCGCGCATGTCCGCCAGCTCGCCGCTGGACACAGCCTTGCGCGCCCGCAATACGATTTCTCGGCGTACACACGTATTGCCGGAGCATTTGCTCCCGTTTATGAGCCACATTTCCTGGTGGTCGACGGAATTCTAGCGCTTCACTATGGGGCTTTACGACGGCTCTACCATCTCAGCGTGTATGTCGATACACCCGACGGAATCTGTTATCAGCGCCGGCTTGCGCGCGACGTGCAAGACCGCGGACGCACGCCGGAGTCTGTTGCGAAACACTATGCGGAAACGGTGCGCCCGATGGCAGAACAGTTCGTCCGCCCATCAGCCGCCTATGCTGATCTCATTGTGGACGGTACGTCATCCTTCGACTGGTCGGTCGAACAGGTTTTGAGTGCGTTGCGAAAGAAGCAGCTTCTCGCCACGCATGACATGTATGTGGTGGATGGATTTGCCGGACATTCGTAACTCCTCAGTCATAATGGCGCTCGGGAACGGGCTTCGCGCTCTCCAGCCACGCTGAGTAGATGAGGTCGCGCAGCATGCTCGCGCCAGCGGCAAGACGCTCGGCGGTAAACTGCTTCGCTTCCGGCGTTCCCGCGCCTTCCAACCCGTGCGATTTTTCCAGCTGATAGACGCGCTCGACCAGCGTGTTGGAATGCCGCAGATAGGCCATGTAGTCGTCGAACTCATCGCCAACGGGATGAACGGCCGCGACCAGTGGCTTCACGTCGGATTCCTTGATGTTTGCGACAACGAAAACGTCCTCGAACTGCCGATGGATTTTGTGGTCGGTCGTGTAGCCGTTGGGGTTTTCCTTGCCGACCCAGCCGTTGTAATTCACAGTTGTGTGCAAGGGCTGGGAGCCGTCGCCGACATAGTGGCCAAGCCATCCGGCATAAAACAAAATGGCAGCTCCGACCGGTTTCGTGTCCTCGTGTTTCGCGGTCAATTCGCGGTAATCGCGCATCGCGGACTTGAGCCGCTCCCATACTTCGTTAGTGATATAGGGCTGGAACCCAATGTGCTCGGGCTGTAAGTCGCGCGCCTGCGCTGGATGCGTAAGGCTGGCAGCATAAGCTGCGGCAATGAACTCATAGCGGCGACGCGGCAGGGGTTGAATCACATCCGCGAGTTCCAGATCCAGAAAGTGATCAGGGGCTTGCGAAGCATTCAATTCTGGTTCGGCAAGACCGCGCCAGCGATCCGGCTCCGGCCCCAGGTACTCGATCTCGTCAATTGCCGCCTGCGAGTGCATAAAGGCAGGCATGTCGGCGGGCAGATTCTGCGCTGCCAGCTTGTTGATCATGCGATGTCCTTCATTGCCCCATCCGAAGGATGGCGGAACGGCAAGGACCGGCAAAAGGGCAGCCATAGCAACACGGCGCAAAAAGACTGAGCTTATAGAGTTCATTATTGGCGAGTATACAAATTGGGGTTCATAGGTTTGATGAGGTTTGTCCCTCAGCTTTCGCTACCATTTCGTAAATGTTTTTGGGGCCACTCCCCTAGTTACAGCTAAATTCATGCAAATAAAGCTGGTTAGGTGCAAAACTGCGCATAGAATAAGCTAAATTGCTCATTCTAATTAACTTATTAAACAGATGGCGGCCGTCCGAAACGGAAGGGTTAAATGCGCTCTGATACGAATGCCCCTGTATTCAGAATAGCAATTTTTGCGAAATAATCGGCCAACTCTCGTCTTCTTTATGTCATTTATATGAAATGACTTACGTGCTGGGTTAACTCGAATGATACTTGACAGGCCCAGGACGGACGGCAAGCCGGGGCGTTTTGCGGGCGGCGATGCGCTGATTAGACTGGTTCTTTGCATTTGCAGCAGATTTGGAAGGTTGAGTCGAGATGGGTCTTTTCGGTAAGAAAAAACTGAAGCAGGAGCACAAGGTGATGCGGCAGGCTGAGCTTGCGCAGGGCGCGCTCCTGCCGGAATACCACCGCGCGACGCCCGAGTGTCCACACCCGGAACGGTGGAGCATGTACGACTCCATGACTGCCGAAGTCGAGGTCCTGGAGTTCCTGCGTACCCTGGTCATCACGGTAAAACCCGAGCTGATCGTCGAAACAGGGGCATTCCTTGGCGTCAGCACCCTATGGATTGCCGAAGGGTTGAAGAGAAATGGCTTCGGCAAGATCATCAGCTGCGAGCTTGATCCAGTTGTTTTCGCGAAAGCGCAGGAAAAGATAGCCGTCTCCGGACTTTTGGAGTGGATTGAATTGCGGAACGAATCGAGCCTGGAGATGACGATCGATGGGCAGATCGACATCCTCTTCAGCGACAGCGACATGCCGATTCGCGAGCCGGAAGTGAAGCGCTTTCTGCCGCAGATCAATCCGCAGGGCCTCATCCTGCTGCACGACGCCAGTTCGCACCTGAAGGTCGTTCGTGAAGCCGCGCTCCGGATGGAGGCCGAGGGACTGCTCTCAGTTGTATTGCTGCCCACGCCGCGAGGCTTTGTCGTGGCGCAAAAGCGTGAAGGACGGCGATAACCGGGCAGATTTGTGGGCGATCCGAATCGCCGGAATTTAACACAATCGACCGTAATTACGCGGTTTTTATTGATATTCTGGGATGGCTATGCCTACGAAACAGGAACTTCTCGTCAACCCCATCGAGCACATCGACATCAAGCAACACAATGTCGTTGCACTGGTAGACGCGATGGAGCACATGGCTTTCAGCTCACGTGACCTACACCGGGCAGCTTCGATTTACGAGCGTATGCTCCGCGATAAGGAGTGCGGCGTCGTCCTCTGCCTTGCCGGCTCGCTGATCAGCGCCGGTTTGAAGCAGATATTTATCGACCTGATTCGCAACAACATGGTTGATGCCGTGGTTTCAACCGGCGCGAATATCGTCGATCAAGACTTTTTCGAAGGACTCGGCTTCAGGCATTGGATTGCCGACGACGTCCTCAAGCAGGGCACCGAAGACGGAATGCTCCGTGACCTGATGATCGATCGCATCTACGACACGCTCATCGACGAAGAAGAACTGCGCATCTGCGACGCGACTACCGAAAAGATTGCTGATTCCCTCGATCCGCGCCCCCACAGCTCACGCGAGTTCATCCGCGCCATGGGCGCCTATCTCGATCGCGAAGCCAGGACACCTGACAAAGGTGGGGTCGACACGATCGTCTATGCAGCCTACCAGAAAGACGTGCCTATCTTCTGCCCCGCTTTCAGCGACTGCTCAGCTGGCTTCGGCCTAGTGGCTCACCAGCACAAGCGTCAGGACAAGCTTAAGGTCTCAATCGACTCGGCTAAGGACTTCTACGAAATCACACAGCTGAAAATCGCCAATCCGACCACCGGTCTGTTCATGATTGGCGGCGGCGTGCCTAAGAACTTCGCGCAGGACATCGTGGTTGCTGCGGACATCCTCGGCGTCGAGGCTCCGATGCACAAATACGCCGTCCAGATCACCGTTGCCGACGTTCGCGATGGCGCCCTCTCTTCAAGCACGCTGAAGGAAGCCAGTTCGTGGGGCAAAGTCGACACTACCTTTGAGCAGATGGTTTACAGCGAGGCGACCTTGGCCCTGCCATTGATCACTGGTTACGCCTATCATAAGAAAGCTCATGAAGAGCGGCATGAACGCCGCTGGGCTCGTTTATTGGAGCCGGTCACGGCCTGATTTTGGTTGCTAGAAACAGACAAAGCCGGTGGCGTATGACCCGGCCATGTTCCCATCAATCCAGAATATTCGCCTTTTATTCGCGAAACAGTAGTAACTTCCCCTGAAACTTCTGGGCAATCCTCCTGAAACAGTAGTAACTCCCCCCTGAAATTTCTGGGCAATCCTCTTAACGATGGGGTAGCCTGTTCTCCGGAATAAATAAAGGTCTTGCTTTCTTGTGTTTCAATTTCCTACGGAGTTCTGCGATGCTGCTGCTTCTCTCATCCGTCGGTAGTTTTTATTTTGCCTGTTTCCTGTGGTTCCGGTCATTGTGCCGCGCCGCCATTCAATCTCACGAATCAGCTATGGCACTGACACGGACTTCAAATCTTATCCCCTTCGAGCGTGGCATGGAGTTACGTATCCATGAGGCTCAACGCGCAGTCTAGTAGTTCTCCCTCCCCTAAAAAACATGATGCTCTTCGTCGAAGAGCACTTTGCTCGCGGCATCTGGGATGTCTTCCGCAGGAGCGTTCCCTTCCGCTTCTGCTCGCAGGCGGGCCACTGAAAGCCAATTGTCCTTATGCGGATGCTCGGCTACCCAGGGCGGAAGAGGCATACAGAGATAGCGGCTCAGGGCCTCTGCATAGCCTTCATAGAGCTGCCGCATCTGAAGCAGACGGGCTGGTGAATGCGCGTCGCGGCAGAGCCGCACGCCGGACTGGCACATCTGGTCATAGACCAAACGAAACTGTTTTTCCGGGAGACGGTCGGGCATATCCTTTACTGGAACCCGCGAAAAACCCTGCGCCAAATCAACGAGGGCATGCCTTGCCATGGCAAATGTAAGCTGCGCTTGCCGCGCAGGCTGCTCCTGTACCCCGGAAATGAGCAACGCACAAGTATCGAGAATGGCAGTAAGCGCGCCTATCCAACTCTGGTGCGAATGCTGAGAACGAAAGTAGCAGAGGAGCGGATAGGAAATATGACTTTCCAGCAGCTCCGCCGACCAGCGCTCCCATTCTTCCAGCAGGACGATTAAAGCGGCGTTCCCGCCCTCAAAAGAATGCCGGCGCAGCAGTTCCACCGCGGTCGGTGGTGAGCCGGCACGCGCGTCAAGCAGCGAAATACTGACTTCGCGCCGTGAAAACGCCGCATAGAGCACCGGGAAATAGCCGATCACCATAGCGACAAACCCGAGCCCCATGCCGGCCTCGAGGATCACCAGGTCACGGATGATATATCGGTGCGGGACGACGTCACCCAGGCCAAGAGTAAAGAGTGTCGTTCCGCTGACATACATGTCGGAACGCAGACCTACGGTTCGTCCCAGCGGGTCGATGAAAGGTGAACCCAGCGCATAATAAATCAGCGCAAAACCACAGACGAGCGCTCCAGCCCAGATTACGATCAACAAAACGAGGGAAAGCGGACCGTAGATACTCAACATGGTCTCCCGTTTCCGCTCGCTCTTTACTAAGCCCGAGAGCCAGGACCAGGGCGCCCAAGTGGCGATGTAGAAGATGCGTGTGATGCGGAACCTCCCTGTGGCCCGACGCGGTAAAATCACGGTCTGAAACGCGTCAAGTAGCGCGAAGAACAAACACGCAATGCCGGCAATCAAGGTCAGGATACGCACACGTCTCTCCCTATCTCGTGCGCTTAGAAGAGCAGGAATCGAGGCTCCGCGTCAACGACAGGGATGCTGTTCTACACTGAGAGCGTGAATGACTTAGGTCGCATGCTGGTGGGCCTCGGGGTGCTTTTCCTCCTGCTTGGCGGCCTCATTCTGCTGCTCGGCAAAACCGGAATTCCATTCGGCCGCCTGCCTGGAGAT
Source organism: Terriglobales bacterium (assembly GCA_963823845.1). Classification (GTDB taxonomy): domain Bacteria; phylum Acidobacteriota; class Terriglobia; order Terriglobales; family Acidobacteriaceae; genus Alloacidobacterium. The sequence continues at coordinate 214,635 of CAWGND010000013.1, read as the reverse complement.
ATCGCGTACCGCGGCAAACATACATCCTTCTATTTTCCTCTGGCCAGTTCCATCCTGCTTAGTATTGTGCTTTCCATTGTCTTTTACCTGCTTTCGCGCTTTCGGCGATAGACTGATACTTTGTGAATCCAACGGCATCAGAATCCGATCCGCAACTGGGCTTCTCATTTGAGACTCCGCAAACGGAGACGCGGCGCATCTGGAAGGTTGCAGACCTTGTCGGTGAAGTGCGTGCGCACATCGAACGTGAATATGCTGACGTGTGGGTCGAGGGCGAAATTTCCAATCTACGCCCGGCTCCATCCGGCCATGTTTATTTCACGCTGAAAGACGGCGACTCGCAGCTTCCGGCAGTCCTTTTCCGCAGACAGGCCTCGCTCCTCCGTTTTCGCCCGGAAGACGGCCTGCAGGTCATCGTTCGCGGAAAAGTTTCAGTCTATGAGCAGCGCGGCCAGATGCAGATTGTCGCAGAATTCATGGAGCCGGTCGGCGCGGGCTCGCGACAAATTGCTTATGAACAATTGAAAACGCGGCTGAAGCAGGAAGGCCTTTTCGAACAAAGCCGCAAGAAACCGTTGCCAGCCTTCCCTCGCTGTGTCGGGATCATCACATCCCCAACTGGCGCTGTCATTCGCGATTTTCTGAATGTTGCTGGCCGCCGTCATGCAGGGATGGATATTCTGCTATATCCATCTCTGGTTCAGGGTGAAACCGCCGCGGCAGAGATCGCCGCTGGGGTTGCTTTCTTCAATCGCACGCGCCCAGTTGACGTAATCGTGATTGCGCGCGGCGGTGGATCCATCGAGGACCTCGCCCCTTTCAATTCCGAGTTGCTTGCGCGCACCATCGCTGAATCAGAACTGCCTGTTGTTTCCGCTGTTGGCCACGAGACAGATTTCACCATTGCTGATTTTGTTGCCGACCTGCGCGCTCCCACATCATCTGCAGCGGCCGAGATCATCACAGGAGCACTCCACAATGTCGAGGAGCATGTCCAGCAATTGACGCAGCGGCTCCAGCGCGCCTGCCGCTATCGTTTAATGCAGGCGCGAGACAGCTTTGCGCGGCTCGGCGTAGATGTGTCGTTCGCGCGTTTGCGCGAGAGCTTCGCCCGACGCCAGCAGCGTCTGGATGAGTTGCGTTTCCGTCTGGAAGCTGCATGGAGCATCGCGAACCGCAGCCTATCGGAGCAGTTGCATTTACTCACGGCGCGCCTCCAGCGGCAGGATGCAGCGCAGCGCCTGCAAATTTTAAGGGCACGGTTGACAACACTCGAAAGCCGCCTCGTTCGCTTACACCAAGGCGAGATACAGCATGACTTCGTTCGACTTCGGAGTCTGACCCGACAATTGCAAACTCTCTCGCCTCTGGCTGTTTTGAATCGCGGCTATGCGCTGGTGTTTGATGAGGCAGGAGCACTGGTCAAAAACGCGTCCGGTTTAAAGGTGCAACAACGCCTTGTGACGCGTCTTGCTCAGGGAGAGATCGAGAGCCGTGTCACGGAAATCATTTCTGAAAGCGCCACTTAGAAAAAATTATGAGAAAACTCTTCGGTACTGATGGGATTCGCGGCATAGCTGGTGAATCGCCGCTCGATCCTAAAACCATCTACGCTGTTGGACTCGCGCTCGCGCATCAAGTAAAGGCGAGCAACAGCCACCCACGCCTCCTCCTGGGTATGGATACTCGCGAATCGAGCACCTGGATCGCTGCCGTGCTGGCTGCGGGAATCAACGATGGAGGTGCGAGCGTCAAAAGCGCTGGCGTCGTCACCACACCCGCTGTCGCGTATCTTGCCCGCAAGCAAGGCTTCGACGCAGGCGTTGTTATCTCGGCCTCCCATAATCCGTGGCAAGACAATGGTATCAAGGTCTTTGGTGGCAATGGCTACAAGCTTCCGGATGAGACTGAACTGCGTATTGAGGAAGAAATATTCCGCCGGCTGGAGAATGTGATCGCGCCTGATATTTCCGCACTCACTCCGCCGCCAGTCAATGCTCAGTTCCGCTCGGACTATGAGGAGTTTCTCCGCGCGGCTGTCCCAGATCTCAGCCTCGACGGATTGCACCTCGTCCTCGACTGCGCCAACGGAGCTGCTTCGGCTATAGCACCCGAACTGTTTGCCCGACTCGGCGGCAGGATTCAGCTCACTCACATCTCGCCTGATGGCCGTAACATCAATGCGAATTGCGGCGCGCTACATCCTGAGATTGTCGCTGCCGAAACCATGTCGCGCCGCGCGGATATAGGTGTAACCTTCGACGGGGACGCTGACCGCGCATTGTTTGCGGACGCCAATGGCAAGGTCGTCAATGGAGATGCAGTGCTTCTCCTGGCCGCTCGTGACCTGCTTGCGCGCAAGTTGCTTAAGCGCGCACTGGTCGTGGCCACAACGATGTCGAACATGGGCCTCGAAGCCGCCCTGCGCGGCGACGGCATCCAGATGCTGCGAGCTCCGGTTGGTGACAAGTATGTGCTGGAGCGCATGCAGCAGGAAAACGCATCGCTTGGTGGCGAGCAGTCCGGCCACATTCTCTTTCCGCATCTTGCAACGACAGGAGACGGACTGCTGACGGCACTGGTCGTCCTCGATATTGTTCGTCGTGCCGGCAAGCCTCTGCATGAACTCGTGGCAGACCTGAAAGTCTTTCCGCAGGTCATCGTCAACGTCCGCGTAAAAGAAAAGAAACCGCTCGAGGAAATTGCAACGGTCACAAGCACAATTCACGACGCTGAAACAGAACTTGCTGAAAATGGCCGCGTCGTCGTGCGTTACTCGGGGACAGAGGCTCTGGCCCGCATCATGATCGAAGCAGAATCAGAAGAAACCATGCGGCATCATGCGGAACGTATTGCGGGAGCAATTCGCGAAGCGATTGGCGCGTAGCTATTTCAGGTCTCGCCAGTTCGCTCCGATCCCGCAATCAGCAACAATAGGCACTTTCAACTCGATCACGTGCTCCATTTCGTGCTTGACCAAAGCTTGCACTTGCACTGCCTCATCCTCAGGAACATCGAAGAGCAATTCGTCATGCACCTGGAGTGTCATCACTGATTTCAGTTTCTCGTCTACAAGCCTGCGGTCGATCCGGATCATTGCCAGCTTGATCAGGTCCGCTGCCGTTCCCTGCAGCGGCGTATTCACAGCAGTACGTTCGGCGAATCCCCGCAGGTTCGCATTGCGGCTCTGAATATCAGGGATCGGCCGTACACGCCCGAAGAGAGTTTTCACCCGCTGCTCGTGCCGCACTTCGTCAAGCAGGCGGTCGATGTAGACACGCACACCCTGATAGCGCGCGAAGTAAGTGTCGATGTAGAGTCTCGCCTCATGCTGATCAATACCAAGCTGTTGCGACAATCCGAACGGCGAAATACCGTAAACGATGCCGAAGTTCACAGCCTTTGCTCGATTCCGCGTTTCTTTGCTCATCTTGTCCACGGGAACGCCAAAGACCTCTGAAGCTGTCAGTGTATGGATATCCTGTCCAGTCTGATAGGCACGCACGAGGAGCGGATCATCGGAAAAATGCGCCATCAATCGCAGTTCGATCTGTGAATAGTCGGCGGAGAAGAGCACGCATCCCGGCGCTGCAACGAACGCGGCGCGGATCTCGCGCCCCAGTTCCGTTCGGATAGGGATGTTCTGCAGATTGGGATTGGTCGAAGACAGTCTGCCTGTCGCTGTGCCCACCTGATTGAACGTCGTGTGAACGCGACCTTCCCTGTCGGCCAGCAGCGGCAGCGAATCCACATAGTTTGACTTCAGCTTGGCGAGTTGCCGGTATTCGAGCACCAGTCTCGGAACGTCATTGTGCTCTGCAAGCTCCTCGAGCACATCCTGCGCGGTGGATACTACTTTCCCTTTGCCGTACTTGAGCGGCCTCGGCAGATTCATCTTGTTGAACAGCACATCGCCGAGTTGTTTCGGTGAATTGATATTGAAGCGATGTCCAGAGCGTTCGTAAATCTCTTCACCGACACGATGAATTTCCTTTGAGAGCCTTTCTCCCATCTCCTGCAGCACGTGCGAGTCGATCCGCACGCCGGCTTCTTCCATACGCAGCAAGATAGGCACCAGGGGAAGATCGATCATCTCGTAAACCTTGCGGGTTTCCAACGTATCGGCTTCATCCCGCAACACCGGAGTCAGCGTCTGGACAACATGCACTGCCTCGGTTAACTGCTTGTCGCCCGTCTCACTTAACGGACGGCTGCTGAAGCGCGCTGCCACGTCGCTCAAACGATGAGAAGCATGCGTCGGATTGATGAGATACGAATACAACATCAGATCGTCCGGCATATTTTGAGGGCTCACGCCGTGACGCTCAAGAACACGCATCGCGCCTTTCAAATCGTGAACACACTTGGGAACCGATGCGTCTTCCAACAGTGCCTTCACTGCTTCCAGTGGCAGCAGCAATGCCTGGTCAGCACTCGTCGCAACTGCGATTCGAAGCTCCTGTTTCTCAGAAACAGACTCAGACTGATCTGCCGCGTCAACCAGATCCAGAAGCGACATCGTCTTCAGTTCCGGTTCTCTTTCTTCGATCGTTTCAGCTTCCTGCTCGCTTATCTGTTCGGTTACTGCCTCTAATTCAGACGTAGGCAATGCAAGGGCAAAGCCGTTCTGGCGCGCCTGCGCGCCGAAGGCTTCTACCTGCTCCGATGAAGGATTGAGGATATATTCGACGGGATGCTCCGCCTCAGGCGGAGCAAGCTCCTTCAACAATGTCGTGAACTCAAGCTCGGTAAAGAGCTGGCGGCAGGCGTTCACGTCGGGGGCCTGTGTGAGCATCGCGTTCAGGTCCAGATCAAGCGGGACTTCGCAATGAATCGTCACCAACTCTTTGCTGAGGAGAATCGTGTCGCGGTTATTCTCAAGCGATTCGCGATAGGTTTTACGTTTCACTTCTGCTGCGTGATCAAGAAGTGAGTCCAGACTTCCAAATTGCTGGATGAGTTCGACTGAGCCTTTATCGCCGATGCCGGGAGCGCCAGGGATGTTATCGATGGAGTCTCCGCGCAGGGCCATCACATCGATGACTTTCTCAGGGGGCACTCCGAGCGTCTCCTCAACTTTTGCCCGGTCGAGGATCAGGTTGTCTTTCACCGGGTTCAGCACTTTGACCTGGTCGTTGACGAGCTGCAGCATGTCTTTGTCATTCGAGACAATGTAGACCCGGTGGCCTTCTTCGGCGGCCTTCTTTGCCAGCGTTCCGATGACGTCGTCGGCTTCGAAACCTTCGGCTTGCAGGATAGGGATGTGAAAGGCTTCCAATGCGCGGCGGATGTAAGGTATCTGCTGCGTGAGATCGGGAGGCATTTCGGTGCGGTTGGCTTTGTAGCCGCCGTAATCTACCTCGTCGAAGGTCTGCGTCTCCGAGTTGAATTTGCGCAAAATCATGGTGCGCGCGCGTTCGTCGCGGAAGACCTGGCCGCCGATGTCGAAGACCGCGGCAAAGTATTCCGGCTGGAAGTCGCGGCGTAGCTTGTTGATCATGTTAACGAAGACGTAGGTTGCTGCCGTCGGCACGCCGTTGCGCGTGGACATAGGCCTCTGCCGCTGCATCGCGTGGTAGGCGCGGAAGATGAAGGACATGGAATCGAGCAGGAAGACAGGCTTTTTATCGGCAGAAGACATCGAATTCGAGTCTAATTCTTTTTCAGTGCCGCGGCGCTTACGACAGGAACATGCAGTCTCCGTAGGAGAAGAAGCGATAGCCTGCTTCGATTGCGTGTTTGTAGGCAGCAAGCACGTTCTCGCGTCCGCCGAAGGCGCCGACCAACATCAGCAGCGTCGATTGCGGCAGGTGGAAGTTGGTCAGCACCGCTTCAACGACGCGGAATTTATGTCCGGGTGAGATGAAGATGTTCGTTGCGCCGGAATGCGGTTCGAGCTTTCCGTCGCGTGCGGTGCTGGCGCAGTGTTCCAGTGTGCGAACCGTTGTTGTACCTGCGGCGATGACTCTGCGGCCTTCGCGTTTGGCTGCGTTTACCGCTTCTGCGGTTGCTTCGGGCAGGGTGTAGCGTTCGGTGTGCAGGTGGATGTCTTCGACCTTATCGACGCGCACTGGCTGGAAGGTTCCGAGTCCTACGTGGAGCGTAACGTACTCGATTTGAACGCGTTTTTCGCTTATTTTTTGAAGAATTTCTGCCGTAAAGTGTAGTCCTGCGGTTGGTGCGGCCACCGATCCGCGCGGCTCGGCGTAGACCGTCTGATAGCGGTCGCGGTCGGTGGGTTCGTCCTGGCGGTGGATGTAGGGCGGCAGGGGCATGTGACCCAGTTTGTCGAGTGCCCCGTAAAAGTCGGCGACTGGCTCGAAGCGTATTGTCCGCTCGCCGAACTCTCCGTGGGCAATGACTTCGGCGTGCAGGACGTTGTCGCCGAAGGTGAGCTTTTCTCCGGTCAGCACTTTGCGTCCGGGGCGCGCGAGGACGCTCCATTCCCATTCGCTGATCTGCTCGGTCAGCAGCACCTGGATGCGTCCGGTTGTCTTGTGGCCTTCCTGCGTGTGCAGTCCGGCGCGGTGGGCGAAGAGGCGCGCTGGGATGACTCGGCTGTTGTTCAGGACCAGCACGTCACCTTCGCGAAGCATCTCCGGGAATTCGCGGAATTGGTGGTCTTCATAGGCTCCTGTTTGTCGGTTGAGCGTGAGCATGCGTGCTCCTGCTCGGTCTTCGAGTGGCTTCTGGGCTATTTGGGATTCGGGAAGGTGGAAGTTGAAATCGGAGACTTGCACTCTCCTGATTTTACTTTCTGCTGGTCTCGGTTCGTTCTTCCCCTTTTTGGCCCCCGAGTCACGGCTAGAGAACGACTCCGCTACGCTTCGCTCAGGATGACGTCGTTGGTGGAGCGGCGTCTTTGGCGCGTACGTGGCGTTCGGCGTTTAATCGGGCTCGTTCTAGGGCTTCGTTCAGTTCCTGGCGCTTGGCTTGCAGTGTTGTTGCGTCGGCGTCGGTGGCTGGTGGGGCTACGGTGCGTGACCAGCTCACGGTTACCTTCGAGAATGGCTTTGGGATCAGGAAGCGGTCCCAGGAGTTCAGCACCCATGCTCGCTCGGGGAGCAGATAGAAGCTGCCGATTTCCTCCTGCGTCATCTGCGCGAGCTTTACCGGGCCTATCTTGGTCTGGTAGATGGGGCCTCGCGGGCCGTCGGCGGTGAAGATTGCCTTTAGTCCCTTCTCCAGAACCCGCTGCAGGGACAGCAATCCAGCTGCGCCACCACGCGAGCTCGATCCGCGAACGCTGTCGAAGCCGAGCAGTGACAAGGTGCGGGCGATTAGCTCTCCGTCGAAGCTACGGCTGATAAGGATCGAGGAGTGGTACTTGCGGAAGTACCAGCCGCAGGGCAGCGTGCACTGGTGCCAGAAGCAGAAGATTCCCCTCGTCCTGGGCGTCGCCGGGATGGCTCCTTCCTCGGCGATGACCTCGAAGCGCAGTGTCATGCCGATCACGGCCAAAGTCGCGGCGGTCAGGGGTGGGACGATGGCCAACACGATCCGCTGCGGGATGGTGAAGTCTTTCCGGGTCACGGTTTTGATTCTATCCAGGTCCCCCCTCCCCTACCTTCCAGTTAAATTCCTCATTTATCTAGGTTTACGTGTACTTGAGGATGCGATCGACCCTAAATCCCTGCAAACAAAGCAGTTCTCGCTTCCTGAAAGTGAATGGGCACCCGATGCCGGGTGCCCATTCAGCCAAAAAGTGTCCTTAATTTCAGGATAGCAAATTTCGCTAAACAGTCGGCAAATTGCGCCTAGTTTATATCGTTTGTTTTCTTTAGTTTGCAAATTATTTTGCGATCTGGGGGCTTGACACGTATTGGCTGCGCCGAGGCTAGCTTTCGAATGGCGATGGGCCAATGAGTTTCATCTCGTATCTACGGAAAAATGCTGCGTCCTGTATGGGCGGATTTGGGATTGCGGTGGTGCGGAAAAACTCCTCCATCTTGCCTGCGGGAGTGAAAGCGATCAGCATGCGCCCCGGCTTTGGGCCTTGCGCAGCAAAGGCGTGCGGGATGTTGCGGGGCGCAAGGACGGACTCTCCCGGGCCGAGACGCTTGCGGTCTTCGCCGATCTGAAAGATGACGTCGCCCTCGATGACGTAGAACCACTCCTCCTGATGGAGGTGCAAGTGAAGCGGCGGACCACCTTTTTCGAGATTGGAATGTTCGATGATGAAGAGGCCGCCGGCTGTTTCGCCGGTCGGGACTTTGAAAAGTATCTGGCTGTATCCGCGCGAATGCGGCTCGCCGAAGCGGTCCTGGCCTGCACCTACAACGTGAATGGGGTCAGACGGAGGGGCGACTGTGGCTTGTGCGAGGGCGAGATCCTGCAGCGCTGCGGCTGGGAGCAAAGCGGCTGCGGTCTTGAGGAACGAACGGCGCTTCATGGAGTTCTCCGATCTTGTGTGGAGTGCGGGATGACCGGGGGGAGGATTCGGGGAAGATTGGAAACAATCTATGCGAGAGAGAAGGGATGTGCAATGGTCATCATCCCAGGCCGCAGGCGAGGTTTAGGTTCGGATGGTCGCTTCGTCTTTCGGACTGCGCTCCGGCCTACGGCAGTGAGGTACGGCTCTTCGAGCCGGCTTTTATTCCCCGGGCTGAGGCCCGGGGCTTCTACCCTTAAATCTGTGCGCCGTCTTCCACGGCGAACTTAGTTCATCCCAGGTCTCAAAAGCGAGACCTGGGCACCGGGTTCGTCCTTCCGACTGCGCTTGGGACCTCACCGGAATTCTGTGTCGTATTTTTTCAGGGCGATTTCCCTGATCTGTTCTCGGGTGAGCTGTTTTGCGGGCATGCCGGGCGGGCTGCAGGTGTCACGGAAAAAGCCGTCGAGGCCTGCGGGCGACACGACCCATAGCAAGAGAAGTTCGTGCTCGGGATTCTCGAATCCGTGCCAGGTGTTTCTTGGAATGCATATCGTTCCACCCTTTTCAAACGGATGACGGACATCGTTCAAGGTGACGGTTCCGCTGCCTTCAAGAACATTGAAGGCCTCGTCCATTTTGAAGTGCCGGTGGATGGGAATGCCGGTGCCGGGCATCACTTGCTGGGTTCCCATGGCGAGATCGGCGGAGCCGGTGGCCGCGCCGAATTTGATGAAGATGTTGCCACGGTCACGGAAATGAGTGAGATGTTCGCCGTCGGTGGCGCCAAGTACAGAAGCTTGTGCTGTGGCCTGAGCGGCGGCGATGCCTTGCGATAAGACCTGGCTGATTCCAAGACCTCCCACGCTCATGAGAAAGGATCGGCGTTGCTGCTCGAATGTGTCCATGGCGTTCTTCTCTGTGAAAAGTATCTCCTTATCTGGTCGCTTCGCCCTTTCGGACTGCGCTCCAGCCTACGGCAGTGAGGTACGGCTCTTCGAGCCGGCTTTTATTCCCCGGGCTGAAGCCCGGGGCTTCTACCCTTAATCTGTGCGCTGTCTTCGTCGGAGGTCGTTTCTACAGCCTCCTAGTGCTCAAGGTCGGTCCGCGATAATTTGCACTACGCTGACAAATGGCTCGCTCTCGATATTAAAGCGTGTGAGATTGGCTTTCAGAAGCTCTCGAAGCCCGATAGATGGGACACATTCATGGCACTTGCAGGCCTGCTGCGGTGTCCAAGTGAGATAAGTTGTCGACTTCGATTCACGCGATGTGTTCAAGGGTCGCTGAAGGTCTCGAAAGTCAGAGGATTGGGTCTTATGGCAATAGGAAACGGCTATGGTTCAGGTGGGCTACAGGTTGATATCAATGTGACTCCGCTGATCGACGTTTTGCTCGTACTTTTTGATCATCTTCATGGTCATTGTGCCGGTTACACCACCTGGCCTGGATGCGCAGGTGCCTCAGCCGCGAACAAAGCCGAATCAGAACACGGCAATTGTCGTGCAGATTCTCGCCCCCCGAGGCGGCCGGCTGAGCTACAAGATCAATCAAGATGATATGACGATCTATGACCTGGGCAGTCGTCTAAATGCCATCTTGTCCCTACGTGCGGACAAACTAATGTTCATCAAGGCAGACAAGAGTCTTGATTTCTCAGCAGTGGCAAAGGTGATAGACATCGGAAAGGGAGCGGGGGCTGACCGTATCGGGTTGATTACGCCAAAGGACGCGATATAAGTCGGCTGTCGAAGGTTGGGCTAGGCGTTGCTCATTCCTTCGCTTGCGCTCAGGACAGGCTCTTCGGCTCCGTTCACGACGACATGAGTTTGGGAGGTTCGTGCTTTCCCACCCTTCCGCAAAGTGCGCGGAAGGATGGGGCACCCTTTTTCTTGCTGCTGCCCGGAAAACGCAGATCATTCGACTGAACGCGGCGACGATTTGCTAAATGCTCGACGGTTTAGCATAAAAATATGCACGAACTTGTCGACGAAAGAAAGCAGAAGATCGATCTGGAGACCTGGGAGCGCCGCACTCTTTTCAATTTTTTTCGAGTTTTCAGCGAGCCCTTCCACGGTGTGTGCATTCGCGTAGACTGCACCGCTACATACAACTACGCGAAGGAACATGATCTATCGGTCTTTCTGTCGCTTCTGCATCGTTCGCTGGTGGCCGCTCAACAGGTTGAGAACTTCCGGACGCGGATCGTCGATGGCACGGTCTGGCGTTATGAAGAGGTCAATGGCGGCAGTGCGGTCGGACGTCCGAACGGCACCATCGGGTTCGCTTATTATCGTTATCGGGAGCGCATCGATCAATTCGTGAGCGAGGCTTCAGCCGAAGTGGAGCGGGTGCGGGCGCGGGATGACCTGGAGCGACACGCGGAAGCCAATCTGATTCGCTATTCGGCGCTGCCCTGGTTCGACTTCACTTCCATCTCGCATGCGAGAGACTTCTCCAAAGAGGACTCCGCGCCGCGGATAACCTTTGGCAAGATCACTGAGATGCACGGCCGCCGCACGATGCCGGTATCGATTCATGTGCACCACGCGCTGGCGGACGGCCTGCATGTAGCGCAGTTCATAGACCATTTTCAAGGGCTCCTGGATAAACCGGATTCTCAACCCTCTGTCTGAGTCGGCCATGTCTGCTTGTTCACTGAAAATGCGGCTGTTCTTCTGTTTCACCTTCAGCGCGGCGCTGACCATTTCGCGTGGCATCACTGCACAGGAGCCTTCCCCAGCGCTGAAGCAAGCCGATGCTGACTATCGGGCCGGCGTTGCTGCTTTATCCCGCAATGATTTGAATACAGCGCGCGAAGATTTTGAGAAGGTGGTTCACCTTGCGCCATCCGCAGAACAAGGCCACAGTGCTCTTGGGGCAGTGCTGGTGAGACTCGGGCATACCAGCGAGGGAATCCACGAACTTGAGAAAGCGCTTGCGATCAAGCCTAGTGACAGCAGTGCTCAGTTGAACCTGGCTTTAGCTTACGAACAGAGCGGGCAGCATGCGAAGGCGCTTCCCTGGTTTGTGAAGGCGATGGCTGCGGCTCACGACGAGCACCGCGCTGTGCCGGCAGCGGTCCTTGCAGCCTATGCTCGATCGCTGGCCGCAACAAGACAGTTTCCGGCGGCAGTCTCAAAGATGAAGGCAGCCATAGCCGAGGAGCTGCAAAATGCAGAATGGCACGACGAGCTGGGATCCGTCTACGCGCAGCAACAGGATTGGGCGGATGCGAAACAGTCGTTCAGCGCAGCCTTAGCACTGAATCCGGATCTAGCGATGGCTCATTTGCACCTGGGAATGTCACTCGAGGCCGAGCAACAGCCGGGTGCGCTGGAAGAACTAAGCAAAGCGTATGAACTGGCGCCGCAGAATGCACTGATTGCTCTGGAGCTCGGCCAGGCCATGGCAACGGGCGGTGACGATGAGCATGCATTACCGCTGCTTCGGCGCGCGGTAGAACTGGATCCAGGTTCGACAACAGCAGCCTATCAGCTGGCGTTAGTCCTGCAGCGCACAGACAACGTAAACGAGGCGATTCCTCTGTTGCAGAAAGCCGCATCTGCAGAGGCTGAAAACGCCGAGGTCCTGACCAACCTGGGAATGGCTCTTTGCCAGGCGCAACGAGCCAAAGAGGCGGTCCCGGTACTGCAGCGTGCGGTGTCCTTGACCCCCAACAATGCAACGGCTCACCAGAACCTTGCAGCAGCATATATCCAGCTCAGTCAGTTCGATGATGCCGTGAGTCAGTTGCGTATGGCATTGAAGCTGTCTCCTGATGCTGCGCAATTGCATTACAACCTGGGACTCGCGTTCAAAATGCAGGACAATGCTGCAGATGCGATCCCTGAGTTTGAATCGGCCGAGAAGCTGGACCCATCCCAGCCGGAGCCATCCTATGCTCTGGGCGTGTTGTATATGGATGCCGGACGCTATGCCAATGCGGCGCGGGAACTCAACACATCACTGAAGCTGAGGCCTGAGAATGGCGATGCATGGGCGACCTTGGGCAGCGTCTACAACAATCTGGGCCAGTTGCCCGAGGCGGCATCAGCGTTGCAGGAGGCGATTCGCCAATTGCCGGGGCAGCCTGATCCTCATTTGACTCTTGCGACAGTATTGGTGAAGCAGAATCAGCCTGCTGAAGCGGCGGCTGAACGAAAGAAAGCCGCCGATCTGATGCGGGCGAACATGAGCCGCCAGCGAGCAGAGGTTGCCAGCAACTCGGGAAATTCGCTCCTGAAAAGCGGCAAGTTGGGCGATGCCATCGTAGAGTTTCGAGACGCATTGAGCTATGACCCGAATTACTCGGAAGCGCACATGGGGTTGGCAAATGCATTGCAGCAACAGGGGAAAATCGCCGAAGCAGCGGCCGAGCGGCAAAAGGCAGAAGCTTTGGAAAAGAAATCCGGGCAGCAGCAGAAACCATAGCAAAAAGCGCTCGCTCGGACCACATTGCACGGACGCGCATCATCCTTTCGGCGGATATACAGTCGTTGCGTCATTCGACTATAGTGCTGTTGCCGGATTCTGTAGCTTCCCGCATTACTCTATGAGTTGAGGAAGTGCAGAGAAATGGGCGGTTTTCCTCTAACCGTACAGCGCATGAGTCTTTTAGGCCGACGCTTGCTTCTCGTGATCCTGATCGTGTCAGGAGCTTCTGTGCTGTGTCTGCGCGCGATTCATGGCGCAGAGGACCTGCGCGCCAAGGAAGCAAGCATTCGCAAGGCCTACGCCGACCAGATTCGCAAGACGTATAGTTTTGCATTCGCGAAAGACAAAATCTTTTTGCCGGGAAATGCTGCGGTTGAAGGGGACGACTTTCTTGAGGCGAGCGCCTTTCCCGACGCTGCTTACTGCGGCCATTGCCACCAGGAGGCCTATCACCAGTGGCGTCAGGCGCTGCATTCCAATGCCTTCCGCACGCCGTTCTATCGGGCGAGCGTGAACATTCTGATCCGGACGAAGGGGATCGAGTTTGCACGTCATTGCGACAGTTGCCACAACCCGGTGGGCATTCTGGCTGGCGCTCTCACGCAGGCCTCCACTCTGGACCGGTCGTTTGACCGCGACGGTCTGACGTGCATGACATGTCATTCGATTCAGAGTGTGCAAACCAAGCTGGGCAACGGAAGCTTCGTGATGGGAGTCCCGGCCGTGATGGTGGATGACCAGGGGAAACGCATTCCGGGCACTGTTCCGGACGCCGAGATCCTGGCCAATCTCGATCGGCACGCGAAGGCAGTGATGCAGGATTTTTATCACACGCCCGAGTTCTGCTCCGCGTGCCACAAGGCGAATCTGCCACCGCCTCTAAACGACTATAAGTGGATTCGCGCATTTACCGCCTATGACGAATGGCAGGGCTCGAAGTTCTCGCAGCGCAATCCGCTTACCTTCTATTCCGCCGACTTCACGACTTGCCAGAATTGCCACATGAAGCGCGAGCCAATCATCCTGCCCGACTATGGAGCCAAGCATGGCACACTAGCCTCGCACCGGTGGCTGGCTGGAAATACCGCAGTGCCCTTCTACTATGGCTTCGATGAGCAACTCAACAAAACAATTGAATTCCTGAAGAGCGGCAACTACCTCAATGTCGATCTCTTCGCGTTGAAGGTGGAAGACAGTGATGCGATGGTAGCGCCGCTGGGCTCAGCACCGTTCAAGCTCAAACCCAAGGAGACGGTCGACGCGTACGTTGTGGTCCAGAACAAGAACATCGGCCACTCGCTTATTCCCGAGGTTCGCGACCTTTATGAAGCATGGACGCAGTTCACCGTTAAGGATGCATCCGGGGCGACGATTTACGACAGCGGTTTCTTAAAGCCCGACGGCATGCTGGATACAAGCGCTCACAGTTTCACGAATCGTCCTGTAGACCTGACGGGGAACTTTGTGGACAACCATAAGGTCTGGACGATTCATTCGATGGCCTACGACAATACGATCCAGGCCGGACGATCCGCACTCATCCGATATCAGTTCCACATCCCCGAGAGTGCGAAGAGTCCACTGACCATAACAGCGAGAGTCAACTACCGTCACCTGCGACAAAGGTATCTGAACAACGTATTCGGCAAGGATCATCCCGCATATCCTGTCGTAGAGCTTGCATCGAGAAGCCGCACACTGAATCTCGGCGACAATCCTGTTTCCGCTCCGCTGGCAACAGATAATCCGGAGTGGATGCGCTGGAACAATGTCGGCATCGGATATCTCGATCAACTGCAATATGACGACGCGATGCACGCATTTGAGCAGGTTGTGCGCCTGCGTCCGGATTACAAGGATGGCTACGTCAACCTTGGCATCGTCTACATCGAATGGGAAAAGTATGCGGAGGCGCGCGCGCCCCTTGAGAAAGCGCTCACTCTGAGTCCTAACGATGCCCGAGCGCTTTACTACCTTGCGCTGGTCGAGCGGCGGCAGAGGCATTCCGAGGCTGAAATCGCCGACCTGGAAAAAGTGGTTGCGCAGTACCCGTACTCGAGAGACGCGCGAAGAGAACTGGGCATCTCCTACTATCAACAGCATCGCAGCGATGAAGCCATACAGCAGTTCAAAGCTCTTCAGGCCATTGATCCCGATGATCTCGCGGCGCATTACAATCTTGCGATCCTGTATCGCCGTATCGGCATGAAGCAACAGGCGTCGCAGGAAGCCGCGCTCTACACGATAAAGCGCATTGATCCGTCAGCGCCCACCTACTCGCTCGACTATCTGCGCAAACATCCTGAAATCTCAACTGAAAGTGTTCCATGGCACATGCACACAGACTCGACCCATGCCGCAGTCAACAGCAACGGCGCGGGACAACCGTAAGCGTGAGGACTTTACATCTGTGAATCGTCGCAAGTTCATTCGTTCGCTCAGTCGTTCGGCACTCGTGCTGCCCTTCGCAGACATCCTCGCATTGGCCTCTCCACGGCAACAGCAACCACAACCGCCGGCAGCGCCACAGAAAGGCATCGGCCCACAGGAACGCACCTATGATGCGAAACCCGCGCCGCCGCCAGCCGGGCCGAAGTCTCCTATTGAAGGCACGCCGCTGGGCGTAAGCTTCGTCGACGTGGTCAAAGAATCCGGGCTCAACGTCAAGACGATCTACGGCGCGGAGGGCACAAACAAATATCTGCTGGAGACAACCGGTTGCGGGCTCGCCTTCTATGACTATGACGACGATGGCTGGCTCGACCTCTTCCTGGTCAATGGCTGGCGTCTGGAGGGATTCGCGCCCGGGCAGGAACCGCATTGCCACCTGTTCAAGAACAATCGAGACGGGACCTTCACCGATGTAACCGCGGGCTCGGGATTGGAACACAAAACAGGCTGGGGACAGGCTTGCTGCGTAGGCGATTACAACAACGACGGCCATGACGACCTGTTTGTCACCTACTATGGCCAGAACGCTCTCTATCGCAACAACGGCAACGGGAGGTTCACGGACGTATCCGCGCAGGCAGGCCTGACGCAACCCGGGCCAAAAACGCGTTGGAATACCGGGTGCACCTTTGTCGATTACGATCGCGATGGGCATCTCGATCTATTTGTTGCAAATTACGTTGACTTCGATCTGAAGACAGCGCCGAAACCCGAGGATGGCCCGTGCACTTACAAGGGAATTCTTGTCGCTTGCGGTCCACCAGGTCTGCCGGGCGGCAGAAATATCCTCTATCACAACAACGGTGATGGAACATTCACCGATATCAGCGAAAAATCCGGCATGTGGACTGCGATCGGCACGTATGGTTTGAGCGTGGCTGCGTCTGATCTGGATAACGACGGCTGGCCCGATATTTATGTCGCAAATGATTCTGCGCCTGCGACACTTTACATCAATCAGAAAGATGGCACATTCCGCGACATCGCCATTGAGGCTGGCGCGGCGTTATCGCCGGAAGCAAAACCGCAGGCTGGCATGGGTGTTTCCATCGGCGACTACAACCGCGACGGCAATCTGGACGTGGTGAAGACCAACTTCGCAGGTGACACGGATTCTCTCTATACCAACCTCGGCGACGCTTCATTTGAAGATCGGACCTATCCGGGAGGATTGGGAGTAAACACGCGCCTGCTGGGCTGGGGGGTCGGATTCTTCGATCTGGACAACGATGGCTGGCTCGACATTCTCATGTCCAACGGTCATGTCTATCCCGAAGTCGACAAGTCGAAGGCCGATCTGAAGTACGCCGAGCACAAGTATCTCTATCGCAATCTGCGCAACGGGCGATTCGAAGAAGTGACGACTCAGGGAGGACCGGGAATTCTGGAGAATGCGCCTGCGCGTGGCTGCGCGTTTGGCGATTACGACAATGACGGGGACATTGATGTTGCCGTCAACTGTGTCAATGCGGTTCCCCAGCTTCTGCGCTGCGATTCAACCCTCAGCCGCAATTGGATCAAGATCAAGCTCGTCGGTGTTAAATCGAATCGCTCAGGCATAGGGAGCCGCGTCATCGTCACGGCCAAAACAGAGCTGGATGCAGCCAAGCCTCTGGTGCAGATCGATGAGTTGCGCAGCGGCGGCAGCTATTTTTCGCAGAACGATCTACGCATGCACTTTGGATTGGAGCAGGCAAAAAAAGTAGACATGGTGGAGATTCGCTGGCTGAGTGGTCAGGTCGATCAGCTGAGCAATCTTGAAGTAAACCAGCTCTACGTTATTCAGGAAGGCGGCAAGGTATTGAAAGCAGGCCCTCTGCCAAAGGCGAAGAGTTAGCCGACGCTATGTTCATGCGGATTCTGATCTTCGTGCTACTTTTCTCCCTGACTTCTGCTGCAATCGCACAAAGCAGCCAGTCCGGGTACGGACAGAAGAGTACTAGCTCCCAGGCTAGCCCCCGACCCGGTCCACAGACGGTCTGTCCCTGGTTCACTGAGGGAAGCGCAGCAAAGGTGCTGGGTGGAGGCGTATCTGTAACAGCAAGTGTGCCAAATACGGGAGTGGGATCCTGCAAATTTGTCCGTCAACAAGGGCCGCCGAATTCGCTGCAGATTCTCATCAGCAAAAACAACCTGCCCCCGTGTCCCGCCGGTAGCGTCAAGCTGACGGGCATCGGCAACGAGGCTGCGGAATGCAGATTGCCAGCCTCACACGGTGAAGTCTCGAAAATGGTGAGCAGCCGGGTTCGCGAGTTGCATTTTTCCGTGACGCTTACCGATCATGGGCAGAAGACTCCTGCGAAATCCATGGATGAGGAAGACGACGTCCTGGCGCAAATCGCGGAACAGGTAGCTGGGAATCTCTATTGAGTCGATGGGGCAGGCATCCATTGACGACAACTGGGAACCTGACCTGTGCGACAGGAAGCGAGGAATGAAACGAGGTCATTCACTTCGTCCCTGGTGAGGATGCCCTTGAATGGCGGCATACCGTGGCCCCCGTTTAAGATCTGTGACTTTATCTGATCCGCCTTCCGGCGCGAGCCAACACTCTCCAAATCGGGCGCACGGTCTCCACCAATGCCGGAGATGCTATGGCAGCGCTCGCAACCCTTCGTGTGAAAGTCGGTCGCGCCACGTTCGCGTGGGTCGCCATTCGACGTGTACGCAGCGGGCGCCTTTGAAGTGTAGAAGGAGATGGCCAGGCATGCCAGGAAGACGATGGATGCGTGTAGCGCGCTGCGAAAGGAAGTCATCAGCTGGTGGGGATTATCATCCAAAGTCAGGAGCGCTCAACTTCAGTCTACAGACAATAGAGTTCAGCCGTAGCGAAGCCAGCGGAGCATTTCCGGGATGGTGGCTCGTTTGCCGTACATGAGAATGCCGATGCGGTAGCAAGCTCCTTGATCTGTTCCCGGGTGAGGACACCGGCTTCCCCCCTTCTATTTGGTATGGCCAAACGGACTCTGGCGATGCGATCCGAAATGGTAGAGTCTATTTCTGGACGGTGGACGGACCATGCCTGAAAGCGAAAAGTACGACGCCCATCAAAAGGCACTATCCCTCAATCTCGATGGCACGATCTTTGGCTCATTTGCTGAAATCGGCGCGGGGCAGGAGGTGGCACGCTGGTTTCTGCGTGTGGGCGCCGCTTCCGGCACGGTTGCGAAGACGATTTCGGCTTATGACAAGGAGGTCAGCGACCAGCTTTACGGAGCGGGAACTCGCTATGTTTCCAGGCCGCGCCTGCGAGCCATGCTGGAGAACGAGTGGACGCAACTGCTGGCGCAGCTACAGGCCACCCGCGGAGCCGATACGAGGTTTTTCGCCTTTGTAGACACGCTCTCGGCAAGGAACTTTGCAGGAACCAATGACTGTCACGGGTGGGTGGGATTGCGTTTTCTCCGGCAGCCCGGGGACGCGCCAAACGACATCATTCTGCATATCAACCTGATGGATCCCAGCAACGTGCAGCAACAGGAAGCGGCAGGCATTCTCGGCGTAAACCTGATTTATGCCGCGTATCATGCGCTTTCCTCGGCAGAGGAGTTTCTTGCGAGTGTCTTCGAAGAGCTTGGACTGCAGCGAGTGGAGATCGACTGCCTGGAATTGAACGGACCGGCCTTCGCTCACTGGAACCGGGATGAAGTTCATGCCCTTCTGGTTGTCGGCGGATACGCCGAGGCTGTGGTATTTCAGGCGGACAACCAACTGGCGCCCCCGAACGAATTGCTCTACAAGCGAGCTCTGGTGCTGGCGCCGGGGAGGTTCGACAGCGTAACCAGCCTTCATGCCGACCTGATCCGGGATACTCTGGCCCAGTTGCCCGGGGAGGAGTTCAAAGAGAGCAAAGGCGGGCTCGGGTTGTTCTGTCTCTCTGTCGCCGACAGCAGCGCCCCGGACAGGAAAGTGTCTGCACCGGAGATACTGCAACGCGTGGTGATGCTTCAACAATTCGGCTATGGGGTGATGCTGTTTCGCGCGCAGGAACTCTATAAGATGAGCGCGTTCGCGAATCGCTACACGAAATCACGAATTCATTTCGCGATTGGATTGTCGGTGCTTCTGCGTATCCTTCAGGACAGCTACAAAGAACTGGCGGGGGCGCTGCTGGAAGGCATCGCGCTGCTCTTCAAGCAAAATGTCCGGCTGATTGTGTATCCGATGACAACGGAAGAACTGCGCGGGCGGGTAACAGCAGATCAGCTTACTGGATGGAGATGGAAAGAGACCGGTGGCATCGTCAGTGCCGACAATGTGCATCCCGCGGGCCCGGTAGATTCGCTGTATCGATATCTGCTTGAGAGCAAATTTATTCTCGCGGCAAAACCTGAATAGCTCTAGATACGTGCTTCCCCCTCCTTCGCTCCGCGAAGGAGGGGCACAACTTTTCTTGCTGCTGGCGACGAACCGCGGGTCCTTCGACTGCGTGCTCTCCGCTCAGGATGACACTGTTAGGAGTGGCACGAATGGGTTGAATCGCGTGTGCCTGACGGCCAGTCCTTAGCTGTACCTCAGCCAGCGGAGCATTTCCGGGATCGTGGCCCGTTTGCCGTACATGAGAATGCCGATGCGGTAGATGCGCGATGAGAACCAGATGACGAAGACGACCGATGCGAGCAGCAGGACGAGCGAAAGGGCGATCTGCCAAATCGGCGGGAACTGCGAGGCGATGCGCAGGAACATGGCGATAGGCGCGCAGGGCGGGAAGAGCGAGACGACCACCGACCAGAAGGAGTTGGGGTTGCTCATGATGAAGGTGATCATGCTGAAGCTGAGCCAGACGGGCACTGCGGCCAGCGGGGCGTATTGTTGCAGTTCCTGCTCGCTTTCGCACGTGGCGGCGAGGCCGGCGAAGAGCGTGCTGTAGAGGGCGTATCCGAGCAGGAAGTAAACGGCGAAAAGGACGATCTCCGGGATGGAGATGTGGATCTGGAACTCGCCTGTCATCAGGGTGGCGGCGAGGGCTGTGCTGAGGAAGATTCCGGCGGCCAGGGCCCAGATGGCCAGCTGCGACAGGCCGACGGCTCCGATCCCGATGAGTTTTCCGGCGAGCATGTCTTTTGGCTCGACGGTCGAGAGCATGACTTCGAAAATGCGCGAGGTCTTTTCCTGGATGACGGAGCGGCCTACGTTCATGCCGTACATCATGACGGTGAAGGTGAGCAGGAAAGCCATGACATAGGCGGCGATGAAGGTGCCAAGGGTGCTGCTGTCGACTTCTTTGCCGTCGCGGACCTGGCGGGTTTTGATCTTGACCCCTTTCGTGAGCGCTGTGGCGTCGGTTGCGGCCACCCCGTGGCCGGTGAGCTGCTGCTCAAGGATGGCGCGGTCCAGCGAGTCGGAAAGTCTGGATGCGGTCGTGAAGTCGCCGGTCGAGCGTCCGGCGTAGACGGCGGTTGTCCTGCCATTCACATCCTGGACAAGCCACAAGAATCCATCGATTTGCTTCTGGGTGACCTTGTCGACAAGCTGCTGGCGGTCGGAATCGGCAGCCGGCGCGAGGACATCGACGTGCAGATCGGCGTCTTTGTCGGTGAGCAGTTGAGCACGCACGTCTTCGGCGAGCGTGGCATTGTTGGCGGCGACGACGAAATGTTTTCCGGAACCGGAGTATTTGCCTGCGAGCACGGAGATGGCGATGACGGCGGCGAAGATCACGGGAATGAGGATGGTCGTGATCTTGAAGGCCTTGCCGCGCACTTGCTCGAGATATTCGCGTTTTGCGATGAGCCACATATCACGCATCGATTTTTTCTCCCACGGTCTGGATAAAGATTTCTTCGAGTGACGGCTCGACGAGTTCGAACTTGTAGATGGCTGCTTTTTGCGCGGCCTCGCGCAGGAGGCTTTGCGCGTCGGCGTGCGGCTTCAGCCTGATCTCGACGTGTCCGGCGTAGGCCTTGCATTCAGCGATAGCTGGATGATGCAGAAATCCGTTGTCCCCTTCGAATTCGATGACGACGCGGTTGCGCTCGTAGCGGGACTTGACCTCGCGCATGCCGCCGGAAAGGACGACGTGGCCGCGATCGATGAGGCAGATCGCGTCGCAGAGCTTCTCGACCTGATCCATGCGGTGGGTGGAGAAGAGAATGGCCTTGCCTGCGTTCTTCAGGTCGACGAGGGTGTCCTGCAACAGGACGGCGTTGACAGGATCGAGGCCGGAGAAGGGCTCGTCCATGATGATGAGCGCGGGGTCGTGGAGCAGGGTGGAGATGAACTGCATCTTCTGCTGCATGCCCTTGGAGAGCTCTTCTGTTTTCTTGTCGATCGCATCGAGAATCTGGAGGCGCTCGCACCAGTCGTGTGCCCGCTTTGCGGCGACTGTCTTATCCAGCCCGCGCAGCTCGCCCATGAAGATGAGCTGGTCCATGACTTTCATTTTCTTGTAGAGGCCGCGCTCTTCGGGCAGGTAGCCAATGTTCCTGAGGCTTTCGCGGGCGAAGGGTTTGCCGAGGAGATTGACCGTGCCGGAGTCGGGCATGGTGATGCCGACCATCATGCGGATGCTGGAGGTTTTGCCTGCTCCGTTGGGGCCGAGGAGGCCGAACATGGTTCCGGCGTCGATGCTCAGGCTCAGGTCTTTAACGGCTATCTTGTTTTCGTATGACTTTGAGATGTGGTCCAGTTCTACGACTGCGGCCATGCGCTCTCCCTGGGGGTGGTGCCAGTTTAGCAAGAGACTGAGTATCCAGCTGAGTACGCACCATGCTCGCGAAGCAAACATGGTGTAGTTCTGCAAAAATTGGTTCCCATTGTGCGTCTGATTTCTCAGAGTGAAACACACAAGCCGAACTCTACTGGCCACTCGCCTTCTCGATGTTGTTTAATTCATCGATTTCCCGTTGCAGTTCCCTTTGACTGTGCGACCTGAGAACGAGGACTGCGACTATCCAAATGAAGACACTGGCGCAGAACGGGAACATTACAGTTGCGGATCGGCCTAAATTCCATGCGATCCCGGTTAACACCAGACTCAAGGCGCCAATGGACAGAACGATTGGTCCGAGAGACCACTGTAGGACGCGGCCAGGCAAAGTGCGTCGCCGGTTGACTTCTCGTCGGTAAAAGTCCAAGCCACCAATTAAAGCCATGTCTTCCGGTGACGTCACAGCCCACATGCCCCGATGGAGGAAATACTGCCCTGCAACGGCCCAGACAACAGCGACCACAAAGGCAAACCGTAATACCCAGTCGTGTGTGTGCATAGATCCAAAACCAGAGATTGCAACGATCATCAAGGTCGTAGTGATATTTGCATATAGCTCTCGGCGAGTCCTGGCATGCAGTTCCTGCGCCCTTTGTCGAATCATTTCCAAGGTCATTGTTGATTTCTCCGTTGGTTGGTTTTGCCAGATTCTTTTGGAGGCGTTCTCATCGCGATTTTGGAAATAGTCGTGCATTATTCCTCTCTCTTATGGAACCGCTTCGCCAGGAGATTCTTGATCCGATGAATCCTTACAGCCACATTTCCGGGTGATAGTCCCGTAATTTCTCCAATGGAAGCCGCATCCATATCTTCCAGATAAGAGACAATGACTTGGCGGTCAACGGGCTTGAGCTGTTGAATCAACGCCGACAGCCGCTCAAGATTTATTCGCTGATTTGCAGCGAACTGCCCCTCACTCTTGTCCGAGAGCATTTCGAGTTCTTCCAGACTCACAAGCGTGGAAAAAACTCGACGTTCACGCATGACATATGAAGCAGCGACATTATGAGCGACGCGGTAAACCCAAGTCCGAATGGAGCAGCGGGCATCATAACGCAGAAAGCTCCGCCACAGCTGAAAATGAATATCCTGGATCAGGTCGCGGCGCCTGTCCGGATCAGCCTCGTAGGCACTCGCTAGCCTCTCGAGTGATGAGCCGTATTCCTCTACTGCGTTCCCGTACAGGTCATCCTGGTTCAGGTCTTCCGTCAAGATGGCCCTCAATTCCTCTCACTTAAGGTAGTCGCGTGGAACGGAAGTTTCTAACAGACTAGGCGGAAGAAATTTTCCGCCTCGGCAAAGGCAGCGAGGCAAGGAAAAATAAATATCGGTGATTCTAACGATGAGTGAGTGGTATTTCCCGCGCGTAATCACAAGGACATTCATCCCTTCGCACTTTGATACTGGTTTAGATTGTGGCCTCCCACCCTTTGCGCAAAAGGATGGGGCACCCAGGATTTCGCTATAGAGACATTTCGGCGACCAGCAGGAGCGGAGATGAAGTTGAGTTGATGGAGAGGCAAGGATGGCGCACGAAGCGCGCGGCTGCTCCATGCAATGGTAGGATCGCTTTTGTGTTGGGGCTGGAAACTGACGTTCAATTTGTAAAAGGCATTGGGCCTCGCATTGGCGAATCGCTGAAGGCAAAGGGCGTTTCGACGGTCGAGGATTTGCTGTATCACTTGCCGTTTCGCTATGAGGACCGGCTGCATCCAATGCGCCTTGAGTGAATTGAAGCCGGGCGAGATGGCGAGCGTGATCGGTGAGGTGCGCGGCACGGTTCTGCTGCGGACTCGCTCGATGCCCATCTTTGAGATGACTGTCGGGCAGGGCATCTCCTCGCTCAAGTGCATGTGGTTTCACGGGACGTATCTCAAGGACAAGTTTAAGTCGGGCCAGATGCTGGCGCTCTACGGCAAGGTGGAGCCTTCGCGCTCGGCGGCGCGGCTTCAAGATGATTCAGCCGCAGATTGAGATTTTGCCTGCGGACGAGGATGAATCGGAGCTGCTGGAGGTTGGGCGCATTGTTCCGGTGTATGAGTCGCTTGGCGGCAATAAAGCTGAGTTCGCGGTGGATTCGGCGGATTGTCTACAACCTGCTTGGAGAATTGGAAGGGCATGTTGCCGGAGACTTTGCCGCGTGGCTCTGATGCGAGCGGCTTACGTTGCCGATCGCGAGAGAGGCGCTGCGGAGTGTGCACTTCCCTCCTGCGGGGACGCCGATAACGCAGTTGCAGGCTTCGGCGACGGCGGCGCACCGGCGGCTGATTTTTGAAGAGCTGTTTTTTCTGGAGCTGGGACTGGAGCTGAAGCGGCGGCGCTTGAAGGAGCGCGTCGGGATTGGCTTTGAGACGGCGGAAAAGTCCGCGAGGCGATTCGCGAGATTCTGCCGTTTCATCCTACGGCGGCGCAGAAGAATGCGCTGGGCGAGATTGTTGCCGGACCTGCGGCAGCCTACGCCGATGCGGCGGCTGCTGCAGGGCGATGTGGGGTCGGGCAAAACGATTGTGGCGCTGCAGGCGATGCTGGTGGCGATTGAGAATGGCTACCAGGCAGCCCTGATGGCTCCAACGGAAATTCTGGCAACGCAGCATTTTCTGGCGGCGAAGAAGCTGCTGGAACGGTCGTCGAAGCGTTACCGCATTGTGCTGCTGACGGGGTCGCTGGATGAAGATCGTGAAGCGGCCGAACCGCAGCAGCATTTTGCAGCGGCGAGGCGGATCTGGTGATCGGCACGCATGCGCTGATCGAAGAGAAGGTGGAGTTCGCCAAGCTGGGACTGGTTGTGGTCGATGAGCAGCATCGGTTTGGCGTGATGCAGCGTTTTCGGCTGATGAAGAAGCCGAATGCAGCGGAGCCGCATGTGCTGGTGATGACGGCGACGCCGATTCCGCGGACGCTGGCGCTTTCGCTCTATGGCGATCTGGATTTGAGCGTGCTGATGAGTTGCCGCCGGGGCGCACGCCGATTGTGACGCGGCAAGTGGTCGGATGAGCGGGCGGATGAGGTGTGGGAATTTGTGCGCAAGCAGGTGGGGCGTGGGCATCAGGCTTACGTTGTCTATCCGGTGATTGAAGGGAGCGAAGGACGATCAGCCGGAACTGGACTTTGCTCCGATCCGGATGCAGAGTCGAAGACGGAGCCGAAGAAGAAGGCTGCCGAAAAAGAGGCCAAAGCGGCGAAACGGAGTCGTTGTTTGAGAAGCCTTCGCTCAAGGCCGCTACCGACATGTATGAGGAGTTGCGGCGACTGCATCTGGCCGGGCTGCGGCTGGGGTTGCTGCATGGGCGGCTGGATGCGGAAGAGAAAGAAATTGTGATGCGGCGCTTTCAGCGGGGCGAACTCGATGTTCTGATTGCGACCACGGTGATCGAAGTGGGCGTGGATGTGCCGAATGCTACGGTGATGGTCATCGAGCATGCGGAGCGTTTTGGGCTGGCGCAGATGCATCAGCTGCGCGGGCGCGTGGGGCGCGGCGCGGCGAAGTCGTATTGCATTTTGATGACGGGCGGGAAGGTGTCTCCGCAGGCCGAGGAGCGGCTGGCGGCGATGGTGCGCACGCAGAATGGGTTTGAGCTGGCGGAGCTGGATCTGCAGCTGCGTGGGCCGGGAGAGTTTTTTGGCACGCGGCAAGCGGGATTGCCGGATTTTCGCGTGGCGAATCTGGTGCGGGATCGGGAACTGCTGGAGCGCGCGAAGGCGGAGGCGGCGCGGTTTGTTGAGAATCCTGAGGGCACGGATGAGGAGAGGAAGCTGGTTCGTACTCGGTTGCGGGAGGCCTGGCAGCGGCGTTATGGGCTGGTGGAAGCTGGCTGAGCGAATATTTTGCTCTTCCACCCTTTCGCAAAATGCGCGAAAGGATGGGGCACCCGTTTTTCATGGCTGGGTTACATTCTCCCTGCGGGCCGTTGTTTATCTTTTGTTCCCTTGCCATTGAGTGGGGCGGCGAGGATGAGCAGCCGGACGCGGGCTACGTCGAAGGCTTTCGTCGTGATCAGGTCTTTGGTGCACTGGCATAGCTCGGTCATGCTGATGTGGGCTTCGCGGCTCAGTTCGAGGCCGGCGGCGATAAGTACGCTATAGACCTCGAGGCTGACGGCGCGGGTGAATTCAAAGCTCATCTCTACGGTGTCGGAACCGGGCATGCTGCGGGAGAGCACCCATCCGCCGCAGGCAACGACCGCGCCGGTCAGGAAGCGCAGGATGCGCTGGGGATCGTCGGCGCAGGTTGCAGCCAGCCGAAGGTCCCAATCTACGAGTTCTTCTGTATCGAACACAGCTACTTGATCGGATCGGGAGGCGGGAATCTTCATCGGGCGGTGTCTGGCTGGCCGGATGTGTTTCGGGAATGAACAGATAGAACTCGCCAGGGTGCGCGGAGAGCTGTGCTAACTTGCAGGGAGGAAAATATCTGCTCATGCTTATCGGTACCGGAATCGACATTGTGGAAATCGAGCGTATTGCACAGTCCATTGCCCGCTTTGGCGACCGCTTTCTGGAAAAGATTTTTACTGCGGAAGAGATTGCATTCTGTCGACGCAAAAAGAACTTCGCGGAGAGTTTTGCCGCGCGTTTTGCTGCGAAAGAGGCAGGAGCGAAGGCGCTCGGAACCGGCATTCAGCATGGTGTGACGTGGAAAGAGTTGGAAGTGCGGCGGCAGCCCGGACATCGTCCCACATTGCATTTGACGGGACGGGCGCTGGAGATCGCTAACCGTCTCGGGGTGGAGCATGTATCACTTTCGCTCACACATACGGCGACGCTGGCTATGGCTTCGGTCCATCTTGAAAACAGCGAGACAAGATAACGGACTGTATCGTTTTGCAACGGTTGGCCTGATGGCGCCATCCAAACGGAAGCTGTGGTCGACCTTGTCGTTTGGTATTCTCAAGTCGCAGTGGCAATATTCGTGAATTCCCAGAACTGAACGAGGAGGGTTGTGCCGAGCCAGCAGGAAGTCCAGTGGTCCCAATTGAAAGTCGGCGTGCTGGTACTTGTGGCGCTGGCCGCGCTCACTGCGCTGGTGTTTCTCATGTCGGGAAACACGGGCGGCTTTTTCGCTGGAAAGATCACAACTCGCTCCTATTTCGAGAATGCGGCTGGATTGAAAGTAGGCGCGCCCGTCAATCTCGAGGGGGTCACGATCGGCAACGTCAAAAGCATCCGCATTGTGCCGGAGCGCAAGCTGACGCCGGTGGAAGTCGTGATGCGCATCAGCAAGAAGTTTGTCCCGGCGCTGCACTCTGACTCGAAGACGAGCCTGGAGACGATTGGCGTTCTGGGCGACACAGTAGTTGATATCAACAGCAAGTTTGCGACCGGCGGTCCGATCCAGGACAACTCTGAGTTACAGACCACGGAGACGCCGAACCTGAGCGATGTCATCAAATCGAGCCAGGGAACGATTGAGCAGCTGAACACGATTCTTGCCAAGGTCGACAATCTGGTCGACTCCCTTAACAGCGGAAAAGGTTCGATCGGCATGCTCATCAACGATCCAACCCTTTATAACCGCGCCATTGGGGCGCTGAATGAGATTCAGAATCTGGTGGACCAGGTAGGCAACGGCAGAGGCTCCATCGGGAAGCTGTTTGCCGACGACACGCTGTACAACCGCGCCAACGACGCGGCTGCCAAACTGCAGGATGTAGCAAACCAGATCGACAGTGGCAAGGGCACCGTTGGGAAGCTGATCAAAGATGAGACGCTCTATAACAATTTCCGCGAGGCGACGCAGAATCTGAACTCATTATTGAAAGACATTAACGCCGGTAAGGGCAGCATCGGGATTCTGGCCAAGGACCCGAAATTCGCCGACAAGCTGAATGATACGGTCACCAAACTCGATTCGATTCTGAACCGCGTGGATAACGGCGAAGGCACGATCGGGCAGTTGGTGGTGAACAAGGGTCTCTACACGCACGCCGACGAGATGATTCAGAATACGAACAATTTGATTGTCGCGATAAGGCAGGATCCAAAGAAGTATCTGACGATTCATCTGAAGATCTTTTAGCGGTGTTCCGGCAGGGTACATGCGCCTATAAGGATTGGTTCGACGCCACATCAAGAAGGCATCGTTCCTTGAGGACACCCCCTTCTAATCGAACTACCACAAG
This sequence comes from Terriglobales bacterium, assembly GCA_963823845.1. Taxonomy (GTDB): domain Bacteria; phylum Acidobacteriota; class Terriglobia; order Terriglobales; family Acidobacteriaceae; genus Alloacidobacterium. The sequence goes on along the minus strand of CAWGND010000013.1, from coordinate 186,548 downwards.
ATCGCCCAGTTCGCCTCCCTCTAAATCATCTTGACTGGTTCTCTGAGACATAACACGCAGTCTGCGTGTTACGCTTTTGAGCAAACACAGCCAATGCTGCTGTGCTACTTTCCAAGGCCAGCATCCGTATCGCGCACGCAGAGGTGTGGCCTGCGTTTCGAGGACTCGATATGCAACTGATTCGTATTGCTTCGGTGCTGCTACTTGGCGCCGGCTTCGCCATTGCGCAACAATCTACCGGAACACATCCAGCGTTGGCGGCGGACCAGCCAGCGAGCGCTGCTCCCGCTGAGCCAACAACCCCGCACAGCTTCGACCTCTCCGCGATCGACAAGACCGCTGATCCCTGTACAGATTTCTTTCAATACGCCTGCGGCAACTGGCGGAAAGCCAATCCGATACCGAGTGACCAGGTGCGCTGGGGACGCTTCAACGAACTAGCCGAGCACAACCGATATCTGCTTTATGTGGACCTTAAGAAAGCGGCTGATGCGCCAAAGACCGCACTGCAGCGCCAGTACGGCGACTTCTTTGCTGCCTGCATGAATACGGACCTGGCTGACAAACTCGGCGACAAACCGATTCTGCCGATCCTGGCGCACATCGACAGCCTTAGCGACAAGAAACAGCTCGGCATGCTGCTGGCGCATCTGCAAGCACAGGCCGGCGTGCCTGCATTCATGCTGTTCCGCGTGGACCAGGACCAGAAGGATTCGACCCGGCAGATTGCGGACACGAGACAAGGCGGACTGTCGCTCCCGGACCGCGATTACTACCTTGAGGACAATCCGCGCATGACGAAGGTCCGTGAGCAATACCACGATTATGCGGTGGGGGTTTTCAAGCTGATCGGCGATTCTCCGGATAAGGCTGAGGCCGAAGCGAAGAGTGTGATCGACATTGAGACGGCGCTGGCCAAGGGCTCTCTGCCACGCGTGGAGCTGCGCAATCCGGACAACGTGTACCACATCATGAAAGTGACGGAGTTGGACACGCTCGCGCCGGACTTTGACTGGACCACTTACATCGACGGTCTGCGCGCGCCGCATTTCGATACGCTAAATGTGGCTACGCCGGAATACTTCAAAGCGTTGAACCAGGTGATCGACGGCCAGAGTCTCGACAGTATAAAGAGCTATCTACGCTTCCACGCGGCTAACACCTTCGCGCCGTGGCTATCAGACAACTTTGCCAACGCCAGCTTCGACTTCTTTCAGAAGACACTGCAAGGGCAGGTAGAGCAGACGGCTCGCTGGAAGCGCTGCACAACCCTTACCGACCGCGCGATGGGCGAAGCGGTTGGACAGGACTGGGTGAAGGAAAACTTTCCGCCTTCGGCCAAGGAAAACATGGAGAAGCTGGTGGCGGCCCTGAAGCAGGGGCTGGCGCAGGACATTCAATCGCTGCCGTGGATGAGTGAAGACACCAAGAAACAGGCAGAAGTAAAACTCGAAGCATTTCGCCAGAAGATCGGTTATCCAGAGAACTGGCGCGACTACTCAAAGCTCGAAGTAAAGCGCGACGATCTGGTGGGCAATCTGCGGCGTTCGGCGGCGTTCCGGTGGGACTGGGAGGTCAATCATCTGGGCAAGCCTGTTGATGAGAAGGAATGGAGCATGACGCCGCCTACCGTTAACGCGTATTACGATCCGCCGATGAATGACATCAACTTCCCTGCCGGTATTTTGCAGCCGCCTTTCTTTGACAACTCCAAGGACCCGGCGGTGAACTTCGGCGGCATCGGCGTCGTGATAGGCCACGAAATGACGCACGGTTTCGATGACGAAGGCAGCAAGTATGACGCCAAGGGCAATGTGAAGGACTGGTGGACTGCTACAGACAGAAAGGAATTCGATGGGCGCACGGACTGCGAAGTGAAGGAATACAGCGGCTTCGAGCCTGTTCCGGGAACGAATCTGAATGGCAAACTGACACTTGGCGAAAATACTGCCGATAACGGCGGCATCCGCATCGCGTATCAGGCGCTGATGAGCACGCTCGCGGCAAACAATACGAGCCCGGAGAAGAAGATCGATGACTATACATCGCCGCAGCGCTTCTTCATTTCGTTCGCCCAGGTATGGTGTGAAAACCGCACCGATCAAGTCCAGCGCGTCTCGGCGAAGACGGATCCGCACTCACCAGGCATGTTTCGCGTGAACGGCGTAGTGCGGAACTTCGATGAATTCGGCAAGGCATTTGGCTGCCATAAAGGCCAGCCTATGATGCCGGACGACGCCTGCCGTGTATGGTAGAGAAGAGGGGATGGGGTTCAGGAAAATTTCCGAGCCCCGCATGCTTACTGTTTCCAAGCACAAAAAGTCTGAAGAACAGCACGCACGAGACAGGTTTCCTATGCTGATAAGGAGTCAATTCTGAAACCTGCCGTCCGACGTCTGTGCCTTAAGGCCTTTGCCTGTTTTACAATGCAAAAGGGAATCATTCTCCCGACCCAGTTGCCTGCGCCATCCTTAGTTGGCCAGGATGAAGGAAGCGCATGAAGTTGAAAAAAATTGGCCAGATCTCTTTGGCTGCGGTGGTTTCCCTTGTTTTGATGTTCGGAGCCACGTCGTGCACGAATAACTATACAGTGGCGTATATATTCACCGTTGGAACCCAGTACAACCAGATTGGCTCTTTTAACGAAAGCTATCAGACCGGGAAATTGACCCCCTCGAAGGGGTCGCCTTTCGGCTCTGGCGGTACCGCTCCCATTCGTACCTTTGTCCTCAACGGAGGACGCTACCTCTACGTTCTGAACCAGGGAGCGCAGCAGGTCGACGGCAGTGGCAACATTACCTACACTGGCGCGAATATTTCGCTCTTCAGCATCGGCGGCGATGGCACCCTTGCTTTCCAGGCCAGCTACACCAGCCAGGGCAACGACTCAATTCGTTTCCTTCCTGACTCTACGGGCAAGTACATGTACGTGCTGGATACCTATGCGCCGGTCGCGGGCGCCACAGTAACGCCGCAGGCGAGTTACAGCGCGACCTACCCCTGCCAGGGTTCGGACGGCAAGTACTATCCCACCGGAGACCTCACGGCTTTCAATATTGATCCGAATACGGGGCGCCTGGCGATCATCACCAACCAGCAGCAGCAGAATGCCAATGGCACGCAGCTGGCCTACTTTCCGCTGGGTTGCGCTCCCATCGACTTCACTATTTCTTCGGGCTTTGTCTTTACAGCGGACGCGGGCAGCACGACGAACAATGACGTGCAGACGGTCTTCCCCTATGCCCTGAACTCGAGCAACGGCCAGTTGACTCTGACGCAGAACTCGCCGCTGGTGATGGGCACGCAGGGAATGACAACAATCAGTACGGCGCAGGGATCGAACCTGAACGGCAGCAAATACATTTACATCCTGGATGGGCTCGCTAACAACGGTTCGGGTGAGATTCTTCCCTTCACCGCGGGCACGAACGGCTCACTGCAGGCCCTGACCAACGGCGCAGTGGCGAATGATGCGACGGCTTCCAATCCGGTTTCGCTGGTCGTAGACAGCAAGGCCAAGTACCTCTTCGTGGTGAACGCCGGGCCGACGACCGGCATCGTGAATCCGATCAGCCAGATCACCGGATGGACCATCGATCCGACCAATGGCACGCTGCAGCACATTGCAGGTGAACCGTTCGGGTCAGGCTCCGGCGTGAACTGCATCTTCGAAGACTCATCGAACCAGTACATTTACACGACGAGCTTTAACGACAGCCAGATCACCGGACGCATTCTCGATCCGAACTCCGGCAGCCTGACGCTGTTGCGCAGAGGTTCGACGTTCAATTCGGTAGGCAATCCAACCTGGTGCGCGGTCAGCGGACGCACGAGCTAGCGGGGAAACAAGTAAGACTGTTGCAGGCGGTCCGCAGGAACCAACGGGCCGCGCTGCTCAGGAAGGCCGTACTTATGTAGCCGAAAGCGGCCCGAACTTTTACAATGCAAGGGGAGCAATCCCTTATAAAAGAAGCCTGGCCGCATGGACAGGATGAAGGAAGCGCATGAAGTTGAGGAAATCCGGCCGGACGCTACTGGCCACCGCAGCAACTTTAGGACTGGGCCTTGGTCTTACGTCCTGCAGTCCAAGCAACACAGTTGACTATGTTTATGTCACTGCCTCCAAGGCAAACCCCGGTCAGATCAGCGTCTATAGAGCCGACTCCGAGTCGGGTGCCCTCACACAGATCGCGGATTCACCCTATCCTTCGGGCGGAAGAAACCCGGTGGGCGCGGTCACCTCACCCGATGGCAAGTATCTCTACGTGATCAACCATGACGATAACACCATCGTCCAGTTCGATATCGGCACTGACGGCAAGCTATATCCGCAGCAGACCTGCAACACTCCGGGATCGGAGCCAGTGTTCATAACGATCAACTCCAGCGAGACACTTCTCTACGTCGTCGATTTCTTTGCGCCGACTACTCCGGGCGGTCCGGTTTACAGCTCCGCCAATCCGGGGCCGGGCGCTCTGGTTGCGTACCCGGTTGATAAAGCGTCGGGCAACATCGGCGGCACCAACTGCGCTCCGGTGGTGCAGACTTTCGTCGACTCAAATAACGTGACGCAGACAGCCACGTATGTGCCTGTGGGTTTCCAACCGACGGGTGTCAACGCCCTTGCCAATGGCAACGCGGTGTTTGTCAGCGCGCAGGATGGTTTGCCGTCCGCGACGAGCACGCTGGGTGTAGTGGATGCATTCGATGTGAATTCCAGCGGGGCGCTGTCCGGGGTTACTACATATCCGACGGGCACGGCGCCTTCGGCGATTGCCAGCGATCCGACCAACCGCTTCCTCTACGTAACCGACAGTCGACAGAATCAGCTGATTACTTACACGATTCTTTCGACTGGCATTTTGAATGCCAGCCAGAATCCGCCAATCAAGACGGACACCTTCCCGATAGCTATCACGGTCGACCCGCGCGGTGAGTACATCTACGTGGCCAACTACAATGCCTCTGATGTGAACGCCTACGCTATCAACCAGGCCACGGGCACGCCGTCGTCGCTTGCGGGAGCAAGCTCGTACGCCACGGGTGCAGGTCCTTCGTGCGTGATTGTGGAACCGGGCCTTGGGCGCTTCGTTTACACCGCGAACTTCATCGACAACACGGTGAGCGGTTTTCAGTTGAACCCGAATACGGGCACACTGATCAGCAATCAGAACTCGCCCTACCTGGCCGCTGGACAGCCGACCTGCGCCGCGGCGATTCCGCACGGCAACCATTCGACCCAGGCCGTGTCGGGCTCGGCTCCCGCGAACTAGAACCCGGTCAATTCCCCTCAACTTCATCATCCGGCCCGCTCTCCAGCAGCGGGCCTTTTCTTGTGTTTGAATTAGGAATGTGAGTCACGAATTTGAAGTCGGCAACGTACATATTGGCTCGGGCAAGCTCTTTCTGATCGCCGGGCCCTGCGTCATTGAAAGCGAAGCGCATGTGCGCAAGATGGCGGACGCCATTCAGCGCATCACTTCGGATCTCGGCGTCCCCTATATCTTTAAGGCCTCGTATGACAAGGCCAACCGGACCTCGGTTGGCAGCTTCCGTGGGCCGGGGCTGGTCGAAGGCACGTCGATCCTGCGCCGTCTGGCTGAGGCAACCGGCCTGCCTGTGCTAACGGATGTACATGAGCCAGGACACTGCGAAATCGCTGCCGAGGGGGCCGATGTGCTGCAGATTCCCGCCTTCCTCTGCCGCCAGACCGATCTGCTGCTGGCTGCGGGAAAAACGGGCCGCGCGATCAACGTGAAGAAGGGTCAGTTTGTTGCGCCCTGGGACATGAAACACACCGTCGGGAAGGTATTGAGCACTGGCAATAACCGGTTCTTTCTGACGGAGCGCGGTGCAAGCTTTGGATACAACAATCTGGTTGTGGACATGCGCTCGCTGCCCATTATGCGGAAGCTTGCACCTGTGGTCTTTGACGGAACGCACTCCGTCCAGACGCCTTCTGCCGCGAACGGTGTCTCCGGGGGTCAGCCGGAGTTTATTCCCGTGCTCACCCGGGCTGCGGTGGCGGCGGGAGTGGACGGCATCTTTCTTGAGGTCCATGACAATCCGGCCGAGGCGAAATCCGATGGAGCGAATGCTCTCGACCTGAAATACCTGCGCCCGCTGCTGGAAACACTGCTTGCGATTCACGAAGCTGCCCAGGCAAAAGCGGTGAGCCAATGACGCCAGGTGTACAGCCTGGGCGCATTGAAGTCATCAGCGGGCCAATGTTTTCCGGGAAGTCCGAAGAGCTGATCCGGCGGCTGAAGCGGGCAAGGATCGCGAAGCAGCGCGTTGTTTGCTTCAAGCCGGATATCGATCTGCGGTATCACAAGACTGCCATCGCCTCGCACGGCGCACAGACGCACGATGCCTGCGTGGTGGCCAACGTCGAGCGACTGCGGGAGGCGCTCTTCACGCAAATCGACCAGGTTGAGGTCGTCGGGATCGACGAGGCGCAGTTCTTCGACGAGAGCCTGATTGCGCTGTCGCTGGACCTAATGCATCTGGGCAAGCGCGTTCTGATTGCGGGACTGGATACGACCTTTGCCGGGAAGCCATTTCGGCCGATTCCCGACTTGATGGCCATTGCCGACGAGGTGGAGAAGCTTTCCGCTGTGTGCATGCGATGCGGCGCTCCGGCGATTCATACACAGCGGCTGGGCGGAAGCCAGGAGCTAGTCGTGGTGGGCGCGGCTGGGATGTATGAGGCACGCTGCCGGACGCATTTTGAGCCGTTTTCGGATTCAGAGCAGTTGGAGCTGGCGGTCAGCTAGCTCGAAGGTGATGGAGCACTCAGCTGGTACCGCGGTCAGCTAACCGCTTTCTAACTGCAATTTTCCGGGAACCAAAACCCTTGTACCCGGTGTCTAAGCAGGTAGAGTGAGCGAGACACTCGGCCGCCGGCGGCAAAGTTGCAGAAGCGAATCTAGACGCGAATGGGCCGCTGGATTGGCGCGCGCTCACTTATGGAAGCATGGAGATGCCAGACTCCCTGCCTATTTGTTACTGTAGGAGGATATTCAGGGGTGCAAGCAGGAACAGTAGTGGGAAATCTGGCAGGCGTTGTCACAATCCGGTCGGAAGAGGCGGATATCGTAGCAGAGCTGAAAGCGGGCTCTGAAGAGGCCTTTGCGTGGCTGATCTCTACCTATCATCAGCCCCTCTATAGCGTCATTGCGCGTATGCTGCAGAACCCTGCAGACGCTGCTGACGTGACGCAGGATGTCTTCATCAAAGTCTTTCGCGGCATCGGTGGGTTCCATGGCGAATCCAGCCTGCGGACGTGGATGTACCGCATCGCGCTGCACGAGGCTTCGAACCAGCGCCGCTGGTGGTCCCGCCACTGCCGTCAGGAAGTCACCATCGAGGCCGAAACCGGCCATTCTGCAGATGGCCAGCCGCTCTGCATCAAAGACACACTGGTCGACGCGAATGAGTCGCCATTTGATTTGGCGGCGCACGAAGAAATCCGCGCCCGAGTCGAAGCCGAGTTGCGTGAGATCTCCGAGCCGTTTCGTTCGGTCCTGATCCTGCGTGACATTGAAGGGCTTGCGTACGAAGAAATCGCCGAGATACTCAACGCGCAACTCGGCACTGTGAAGTCGCGACTGGTGCGCGGCCGCGCCCAGATCAGGGCGCGTCTCGCCCCCTTTGCTGAAGCCGTTGCGAAGCGACCATCCGAATCCGCCCACCAGCACGTGTCTGCTGTTGCCTGCGTTGTAAAGGAGGCCCAATGAACAAATGCAGCAGCGTTCGCTCTCAATTCTCGGATTATCTTGACGGAGCTCTAACCGGAGTCGCTATGCAAAGCGTGGCCGCGCACCTGGAATCCTGCCGGAAGTGCTCCGCTGAATTCAATCGCACGCGCAATACCCAGCAGATGCTTGCCGATCTTGGCCCGGCGAAGGCCCCCGCCGATCTGGCCCTGCGACTACGCGTGGCCATTTCGCAGGAAAAGACAAACTCGCCGAAACGGAATCTGGCCCGGTGGCAGGTGCGCTGGCAGAACACGATCGCCCCTTTTCTGCTGCAGGTGTCTGCGGGCTTCGCCAGTGCCATTCTGTTGGTCGGTACCGTCGGGTTGCTGGTCGGCGCGGTCGCCGCTCCTGAATCGGCTTCGGCAGGCGATCAACCGCTGGGGAATGCTTCCGGCCCGCACTTCCTCTATTCAAATCTGGCGGCTACCACCTCCGCAGTTGGTGATCGGGACAATCCTGTTGTAGTAGAGGCCTACGTGAACGGCAGCGGCCGCGTCTACGACTACGAGATTATCTCCGGCCCCAACGATGCCCGTACGCGCTCTCAGGTCGAAAACCAGCTGCTCTTCAGCGTCTTTGAACCGGCCCGTTTCTTTGGTCAGCCTGTACGCGGACTGGTCGTGCTCTCTTTCTCCGGTGTTTCGGTTCAAGGCTGAAACCGGACACCATCTCCCCCGGTGGTCTAGTAAGTCTTCCCTTCCTTCTGCGTCGAGTGAACTACTCCGGCATCCACGCTTAGTTGATACTTTTCGGAGTTGCCGCTCCAGGTGCTCAGATCGAAGCTGCCTCCCGGCAGGACCTTTTGCACGTCGATCCTTTGCGTGGTGAGAGGCGCTCCGTCTTTCAGGACTGCAGCCTTCAGTGGGGTCAAAAGAAAGTACGCGGCCTCGGAACCAACGATCGTCGCGTGTCCGTCTGGCTCCATCAATGCAGCCGTTCTCTCGTCGATACCGATGCCCTTCACTAATGGCAGTGGATGATCGGCCTGAACGCGCGCCATGAAGACCAGCAAGCGCCCCATGCGGTCGCGAGTGACGAAGTGCGTGTCGGTGACGGTGTTTTTCAGCGCGGGATCGTCGAGGAATGCATGGGCGATCACGACGCGCGGAGTAAACGGATTATTCAAGGCCATCTTTGAGCTGAGGTCGGGGCCGTCGGGCGGATCGTTCTGCGCGGAGTAGATGTACTCGCCCTGCACGGCTAGTCCTGCGCTCGTGCCGCCGATCGGTATTCCTTTTTGGATGGCGGCGTTCAGCTGCGCCTGCACTGGCGTGCCTTGCCAGAAGTTGATGTAGTTGGCCTGATCCCCGCCGGAGATGAAAATGGCTTCAGCCTTGCCTATCGTCTCTGCGACGAAGGGATCGTTTGCGGCGGCTTTGTTCGGAATGATCAGCGTCGCTACGGAATTTACATGGCACAGATCCCGGAGGTAAGGGTTGTAGGCGTCAGTGCCGGTGGCGCGCAGGATGAGGAAGTCACCGCCGCCCGAGCGCTGGCACATCCAGCGAAATGCCGCGTCAAGGTCTTTGCCGCCGCCCATGAGCGCGACTCCCGCCTGTGTTTTGGTTGTTACATCGTTCGCGTTCCCTGCTCTGAGATAGCGGTAGGGAGCGGTTTGTGCATGTATGGGCAGAAATTGAGCTGTGAGCATTGCAGCGGCGAGTGTGAGCACACGGCGTTGTACGCGTCGGGACGAAAGAGAAAGCATCAGGCCTCCGGGCCGCAATCTGTTTGCATTCAGCTTATCGTCCCGGAGATTTATTGCTTGCTGTCCGTGATGTTGATATCGCGTTGGTGGACGCTGGCCTGCAATTCCGGCACGACGCCATCGTTCACGATGACCTCGGTCGGCAGGCCCTGCACGAGCATGCGGTGCGTCACCTTTGACCGCGCCGGAATCTGCACGCGTGCCGTTTGTTTTGCTGACTGGGAACGCACCGTGACCGGCACCTCCGCGGCGGCATAGCCGTCGTTTGCGAGGTCGATGGCTACGAGAAACTGCCCTGCCTGTGACGATGCTGATGGATTGACGGCGACGATGGAGAGGTCAGGCAGTCCCTTGTCGAAATAGACCCAATCGTCGAAGAACCACTTCAGATCTTTGCCGCTGGACTGTTCCAGTAGATGCTCGAAATATTCGGGCGTCGTATCCTGCTTCGGGTCGTAGGCGTGCAGCGCGGCGGAGAGAGCCTTGTCGCCCACAAGGTCGCGGAGCATCCACAGCACATAGGTGGATTTATTCCGATAGTAGACGGCGTCAGCCGCTTCGATGAGCGGCTGGCCGGGGCTTTCGCCGGGGCTGGCAGGCTCGCCGAGTGCGAGCCCCCCGCGAGATGCTTCAAGATATTCGAGTGCGGCTTGGCGGCCTTTTGTCTGCTCGATCCAGAGTGTGCCGACGAAGTTGGCTACCCCCTCATTCAGCCATTCACGCGGCGATTGGAAGTAGGCATGTGCCATGCTGTGACTCAGCGCGTTGGCGAGATCCTGTGGATCCATTGCCTGCAGGCCGGTTGCGGTCACTGCGCCCTGCTCGAAAGCAGCGTCGCGCTTCTCGGGAAGGTCGAAGATGGCCAGCGGCTCCTTTGGTTTACTGCCTAGCCACTGCTCGATAAGCGGCTGCACCATCGTTGCGGCTGTCAGATAACCCTGGACATTCGCCTCGTCATCGTCAGCGGCGAGGATGCGTAGGCTGTTGCCGTCATGCGCGATGCGATTGGCGAGAAACAGGTTAAGTGTGCCGAAGCCGAGGCGCGTGGCAGGCATCGAGAAATTGACGACTCCGGGAAATGAAGCGGTTGGCGTGACTGCCGGAGCCGGAATCGCGATGAAGTGTCCGTTGATGACTGCCGCATTGGGCGCTGAGCCGATGTATTCGGCAGTTACGCGGACGGCAGCCTGGGCATTCTGCTGGCGCAGCTTTTGTCGTCCGATTTCAGTGAAGAGCTTCGCTCCCTCTCCGAGGGCCTGCGGTATCGAAGACACCGGATACCAGACCACGTCGCCGAAGCCTCGCAGACCGGTGAAGTCTGTGGAGATCTCGTCCCAGTCGGATTGTTGAGCAAGATCGACGGGCGTGCCGATGTCCTCCAACCTCTTGGTCGACGCTGGGATTGCGCCGCTGTAGACAACATCGAGCGTCAGCTCTGACTTGGGAGCGAGCGACTTCGGCAGAACGACGATGGCTTCACGCAACTGGCCGGTGTGATCGGCGTCGCTGTTGATGATCTGCTGCGTGAAGGCGAGCTTCTGGCCTTCGTAGCTGATGGTTTCAAACTTGAGGGACGATGAGAGCTGCAGCGGAAGAGGCGCGATCGGCTGGCTGCTGTCATTGCGGACCGTCACGTGGGCGCGCACAGCGATCGCCTCGTCCTTGAGCTGCAGATGCACGTCGAGATCGTAGGCGGTGAAGGTCAGAGCTGACCGCTCGGCATCGCTGACCTTTGTATCTGCGAATTGCTGTTCCTTTGTGTCGGGCTGCTGTGCATCGCCCGATGAGCGCGAGAAGAGAACCTTTCCGCGGGGTGGGGGGAGCTGGTCTTCCTGTGAAGCCGGGGGCTGGCCTGGAGTAGCTGCCGGCTTAGCCTGAGTTTGCTGAGTTGAGGTTTGTTGCGGGAAGGCAACGGCACTGCACAAAACTGCCGCGAGAAGCGGCCTTACTACGATCATGAACCTAAACCTTTTTGCGCTTTCTTTTTCAATGGGGCGGCTGTCGTCGGCTGCACCTGCGCTGCGCGTCTCTGCCGCGCTGCCTCATAGAGAACTACCGCTCCGGCTACAGACACGTTCAAAGAAGCCACCCTGCCCGTCATGGGAATGCTCAGCAGATGATCGCAGTGCCGTCGCACCAGATCGTGCAGGCCCGCGCCCTCTCGTCCGAGAACCACCACACAGTTAGACGTGAAATCGAACTCATCGTAAGACATTGTCCCGCGCTCATCGAGCCCGACGCACCAGAGGTTCCGCTCCTTGAGCTGCTCTAGTGCGCGGCTCAGGTTCACGACGCGCGCGATCGGCAGGTGTTCAGCGGCTCCAGCCGAGGCTTTGATGGCGACCGGGCTCAGCGGAGCGGAGCGGCGCTCGGTGAGGATGACGCCGTCGGCTCCTGCTCCGTCCGCGGTTCGCAAAAGCGCGCCGAGATTTTGCGGGTCTTCCACGCCGTCGAGGGCCAGAAGCAGCTGCGGCTCAGGGCCATCGAGCAGGTCTTCAAGCAAAAGCATCGCCTTGGCCCGGACCACGGCGACGACGCCCTGATGCCCCGGAGTCTTGGCCAGTTTTGTCAGGTGTTCGCGCGGCTCAAAGCGAAGGCGGACACCAGCCTCACGACAGGCATCGATGACGCGCTGCAGGCGCTGGTCATGCCGTTCGCGGGCAACGCAGATGTGTTCGAATTGGCGGCTTCCGGCGCGCAGAGCCTCTTCCACCGGGTGCAAGCCATACAGAACTTCCATTGTATCCAGTGTATCGCTTGCCGCATCTATCTATCCGACGGATAATAAGAGTGTTAGCGGACCGCTCTTCCAGCTGCCCCGCATGGCCTTATCCGCCGCCGAGGAATCACCATGAGCCCGATTGAAAAAGTGCAGAATTTTATCTCGAAAAGAGTCTTTGGCGGTGCAAATTCCGTCTCTCAACCTAGCATGAGCACGGCATCCATCTCATTGACGACACAATCGCACCAGGAAAATGTCCTGATCGCGCAGGGATTGAAGCGCCACGACGAAGGACTGCTGGATGAGCTGATCGTGCAGTACCAGCATCGGCTGCTACGGTACCTGCTTTATCTGACGGGAAACCGCGAGATGGCGGAAGACCTCTTTCAGGAAACATGGATGCGTGTGCTGCTGCGCGGCGCGCAGTACAACGGCAATGCCCGCTTTGACACATGGCTCTTTACCATTGCGCGCAACCTGGTGATCGACATGCGGCGCAAGCGGACGATGATAAGCCTGGATGAATTGTGCGAGAACACTGAAGACGAGCGCACGTTCGAGGTTCCCGGCAATGGACCGAATCCGTTCGACCTCTATCAGGGCTATGAGAACGGCCGGCTTGTCGCCAAGTTGCTTTTAACTCTCGATCCGTTGCACCGCGAGGTTCTGGTACTGCGTTTCCACGAAGAGCTTTCGCTCGATGAGATCGCCCAGGTGACGGCGGCTCCATTGTCGACGGTAAAGTCGCGCTTGTATCGCGGCCTGGCCTCGCTGAAGCCTCGGCTCGAGGCGATGACCCGGCAACAGGAGGCGCTGTGAACCCGTTAGGGCCTCCTTCAGATCTTCAGGCGAATCAGCCGACGGCAGACCCGCAGATTGTTGAAATGCTTGCGGGCATGAACGCGACTGCGGACATGCTCATAGTTCAGCGGACACGCCGCGCGGTAATGCAGGCGGCAGCCGAATTGCGCGAGCAGCGGCAGCGCAAGCGCCGGAACATGGCGGTTGTCCTGCTGACGATTGCGGTGCTTGCGATGGTGTTGACACCGGCTATCTGGAGCACCGTGGACGATTTTCTTGGCGGCGAGCAGTGGTTTGAACTGCCGGGCATGGTGATGGTGCTTGTGCTGCTGCTCTTTTCAACGATAGCTGCTGCGCTCATCATCGGCTTCAAAGGGCAGCAGCAGATGCACGGGCGGCGATAGCAGGCGATGGCAACGAATCATCCAAACCGGGAAGAGTCGCAGACGTCCTTCTCCAACGAGTTGAAGTTGATTCCTCGCTGGTCGGTTGCGGCAGCACTGCTGGCCTTCGTGGCCATGCAGTACTTTTTCTGGGTTGTGCTTCCACATGAGCGTCATCATCCTGGCCCGCCGTTCGGGTTGGCCCTTTACTTTGCGCTTTCCTGGGGCGCGCTGGCGTCGCTTTACATGCTGATGGTGGGTTACATCAGCAAGGATTCTCCGCGCCGCGGCATGAGCGTGCGCATTTGGATGATTGTCTGCCTGGTAATGCCTGGAGGTATCGGCGCTGTGCTCTATTTCCTGCTGCGTCAGCCGATCATTTCTCTGTGCCCTGCCTGCAGCACGCCTGTGCAGAGCGAATACCACTTCTGCCCGCAGTGCGCGTATCAGGTTTCCGCCTCCTGCGGAAACTGCTATCGCAGCGTGCGCATCACCGATCTTTATTGCGTGCACTGCGGGCATGATCTCGCTTCGGACAACCGTCCGGCACGGCTGCACGTCTTTCAGGGTTAGCGATTGCCTATTCGAAGCCCTGATAGCGGGGCACTCTGAAGCAACCTCGTTACCCATGGCTTGTGTAAGAATGATTGCCGTGCTCAACCACAATGCAAATCTGCCTGTTGAGATCGACCAAGAGGCTGGTGCACTGCTTCAGCAGCTCTACGCAGTTGGATGGAAAGTATCCGCCTCTCGCTATGATGCTAATTCCTTTGGCAATTGGTACGTAGATTTGCGTTTTTCGAACCTTATGATTCGACTGTTTAAAGACCGATCGCAGTACATGATTGATGGCCCGCCCAAAAAAGAACTTGAAGCTGCCGGACTTCGGAAGGCATTTGAAGACATCGAAGAGTTCCAACACGCCGTCATCAAGTGGGCTAACAGCCCAAAGTGAACACTAGGAATGTCCGCGTGCGTTTGACCGCGCTTTCCGCGACTTCCTATACTTAATCTTTGTGCCCATGGCAATGACCGCCCTCATCATCGATGACGAAGAGCTTGCGCGTGAAGAGCTGAAGTATCTGCTCGACACGACAGGCAACGTGGAAGTGCTGGCGCAGGGGACGAACGGAATAGAGGCTGTCGATCTGATTCGCACACACCAGCCGGATGTCGTCTTTCTCGATGTGCAGATGCCGGGGCTGGATGGCTTTGCCGTGCTCAAGAAGTTGCTGGAACACGGCGACGGTGAGCACCTTCCGCAGATCATCTTTGCTACGGCCTTCGATCAGTACGCAGTCAAGGCGTTCGACGTGAATGCCATTGACTACCTGCTGAAGCCTTTTGACAAGGCACGCGTGCTGCAGGCGCTGGAGCGCGCACGGCAGCGGCTGCAGGAAGTCCAGTCGCACGAAGAAAGCGCGGCGAAACATGGCGATCTGAGCGGCGATATTCGCATTGGGGCGTTGCTCAAGCTCATCGAACAGCAGCAACAGCCGCAGCGCCACAGCGGGAAGATTGTGCTGCAAGCGCAGAGCCGCCTGCTGCTCGTCGATCAGAAGGACGTCTGTTTCGCCTCGATCGACGAAGGCGTGATCACGGTCGTCACGCCAACGCTCGAAGGACAATCGAAGTGCCGCACGCTCGAAGAATTGCTCGACCTGCTCGACCCGTTAATCTTCTGGCGCGCGCATCGATCCTATGTGGTCAACATCAACCACATCAAGGAAGTCGTGCCGTGGTTCAAGAGCAGCTACCAGCTGCGCATGGACGACAAGAAGCAGACCGAAGTCCCGGTCAGCCGCGCGCAAACGCGCAGGCTGCGGGAACTGTTCAAGCTATAGTCTCAGTGGCCGCCGCTTGCCACAGGCGGTGCAGGAGCGGACACCGGCGGCAGATCATAGACTTCAATCGCGCCGTCTCGCAGAACCGCGAACCGCGAGCCATCGGGAGAGAGCGCGTAGTTCTGCCCTGCGCTCAGGATCGGCGTCGCGTTCTTCACCATGCGCAGCTGGCCCGTCTGTGTATCGAAGACGCCCACCACCTGATGCACGATGTTCGTTTCGTCGATCGCCTCCATTGAGCCGACCGAATGATTCATCTGCAGCGAGCTGAAGGCAAAGCGGCTCCCGTCCTGCGTCAATTGAAATGTCGGCCAAACGTAGCGGCTCTCCCAGCGCTGCTGCCAGAGCGTCCTGCCATCCAGATTGACGGCAAAGATCTGATGGTCGTTGCCGGAGCGCGGACAGGTCATGACCAGCGTGACATCGCTGCTCACTGTTTCCTCCGTTGGATGGCAGAAGGACGGCACCTCGGTGAGCGTCCGCGCTTCTCCGCGAAAGGGCAGGTAGCGAATGAGCCACTTGTTTTCCTTGCTGGGAAGGGCCTGCAGGCGGCCTTCGCCCATCATGGGGATTTCGACCGCATTCAGCGTCTCGGCATGGGCAATGACTGAGCGGGTGTCAGCATGCAGGATGTAGATCTGTACTGGTTTTGCTTCAGGGAGGAACAGGTCTCCGAATGTCGGCGCGGTACTGGCCACTGTCTGGTGGCTCTCTTTTTTGCTTTCCGATTCAACGACGATCACCTTTCGATCGGGTGAAACCTGGATTGAATCGAGCGCGGTATCGCTTTGGATGTAGGGACGTAACTCCAGCGACGTATCGGTAAGGAACAGACTGCTGCGCTGCCTTATAAGAAAGCGGCCCTCGCCCAAACGCCACAGGTAGCGCGAGCGGTCGTGCATACGCCAGTCTGTTTTCGCCGTCACATTGCCGCTGGGCAGCTCAAGAATATTCGCTCGAATCATCTGGTCTTCGTCGTCAGGCGGATCGTCGGGCAAACGCTTCATCAGCCCCGGCAGACGAAAGGTGAACAGCAGATGGTCTTTGTCGATGAAATCGAGTGAAGTCGATGACAGGCGCGATGTCAGGTAAAAGGAGCTCGGGGCCATATAGCCCAGAGGTTCTACCGGAATGCGCAGATCGGGCTCCGGCCCTGCGTCGTTCTTTTTCTGCTGGGTGTGCGCAAACGGAGAGGCACACAGGAGGGCCGTGATGAACGCCAACAACATCCGGACCGGTACACGCAGGTCCACACTCAAGCCCATGCCCAACATTCTCCTACAAAAATGAAACGATTGACTTCCCCGTCACATATGTTTTTGATAACGCTAGCTTATCTTGTTTCCCCTGCGGCAACTCTTTTGAGGCCTGTATGAACTCTTTGAGAACGTCTCTTATCTCCGGCATGATGCTTGTCAGCTGCCTGATTCCAGTTCTTTGCCTTGCGCAGGATACTTCAGAGGCGCAGAAGAACCTCAAGGCTCTCGATCCAAAATTGATGGATACGAGCGCCGACCCCTGCGTCGATTTCTACCAGTATTCCTGCGGCGGGTGGGCAAAGCAGAATCCGATCCCCGCCGATGAATCGTCTTACGGACGTGGTACCGAGCTTGAAAACCAGAATCGGCTCGTGCTGAAGTCCATTCTGGAGAAAGCCGCGGCAGGAGGCCCGGATCGTAGCGCCAACGAACAGAAGATCGGCGACTATTACGCAACCTGCATTGACGTCAATGCCGTGAATGAGGCCGGGCTGAAGCCTCTACAACCAGTGCTGGACCGGATTGCGGCACTCCAATCGAAGGACGGCCTGCCGGAACTGGCAGCTTATCTGGAGGTCTTCGGGATAGGCACGCTCTTCGGCTTCGGTTCCGACCAGGACTTCAAAGACGCGACACAGCAGATTGCTGAATTCGATCAGGCCGAGCTTGGCCTTCCTGAAAAGGGCTATTACGACCGCACGGACGAGCCGTCGGTGAAGCAGCGCGATCAATATAAGGCGCACGTCGCCCGCACCTTTGAATTGCTTGGCGAGCCACACGAGCAGGCGAAAAAAGATGCTGACACAGTTTTGAAGATCGAAACCGAGCTGGCGAAGCATTCGTTAAGCAATGTCGAACGGCGCGACCCGCAGGCGCTTTATCACAAGATGACGCTGCCGAGCTTTGAGAGCAGCGCTCCTAACTTTGCCTTCACGCAGTACCTGCGCGCCTTGGATACTCCTCCGGTGGAGTCGCTCAACGTAACGGAACCGAAATTCTTTACCGGGCTTAATCAGGTTCTGTCCTCCACCGATCTCGATTCCATCAAGACGTATCTGCGCTGGGCTGCGATTCGGCAGACACCGGGAACAGCGCTCCCGCAGGCGCTCGATGACGAGTCCTTCGCCTTCTACGGCAAGATCCTCGAGGGGCAGCCGGAACAGCAGCCGCGGTGGAAACGCTGCGTCCGCGCGACAGACCATGCTCTCGGCGAGGCACTCGGACAGGTTTATGTTGCTCAACGCTTCAGCCTGCAGGACAAGCAGCGCACGCTCGAGCTGACACATGACATTGAGGCCGCAATGGACCGCGACATCGATCAGCTGGACTGGATGAGCCCTGCCACCAAGACGCGCGCAAAAGAAAAGCTGCATACCGTCGCCAACAAAATCGGGTATCCCGACAAGTGGCGCGATTATTCAAGCCTGAAAGTAGTGCGCGGCGATGCCCTGGGCAACGCACAACGGGCTGCAGCGTTTGAAGTACACCGGCAGATTAACAAGATTGGCAAGCCCGTCGATCGTGGCGAATGGGGCATGACGCCGCCGACGGTAAATGCCTACTACAACGGGCAGATGAATGACATCAACTTCCCGGCGGGGATTCTGCAGCCGCCCTATTTCGATCCGCGCCAGAATGACGCGGTTAACTACGGCGATGCGGGCGGCGTGATTGGTCACGAGCTGACGCATGGTTTTGACGACGAAGGCCGCCAGTTCGATGCGGCGGGCAACCTCAAGGAATGGTGGACGCCGGAAGACGAGAAGAAATTCACCCAGCGCGCTGACTGCGTCGTGAACGAATACGACGGCTTTGTCGCTGTCGATAACCTGCATGTCAACGGCAAGCTGACATTAGGAGAAAACATCGCCGATCTCGGTGGTCTAAAACTTGCCTTCCTCGCTTATCTTGACCGCGCGCAGAAAAGCGGCGTCGACCTTACCAAGAAAGGCGATGCTGAATACGGCGGGCTGAATCCCGAGCAGCAATTCTTCGTCGCATATGGGCAGGGCTGGTGCCAGAACAATCGCCCGGAAGACTTGCGGCTCCGCGTGCAGACTGATCCGCATTCGCCGGAGAATCTCCGCGTCAACGGAGTGGTCATGAATCTGCCGGAATTTCAGAAAACCTTCGCCTGCAAAACGGGCCAGCCAATGGCTCCGGCAAAACGCTGCTCCATCTGGTGATTTGCCATCAAGGCAAAGCCTGTCCTGAGCGAAGTCGAAGAACGCCAAAAGCCCGGCCTCGCGCCGGGCTTTTCTGTGTTTTTCGAGGCCTCCTGGTGAAAGCCGCGAACCCAACCCCGTCGTCATTCCGAAGCGCAATCCGCTGAGGAATCCATGCGATGAGCGCAACACCGCAAAATTCGTACAGCTTTCGGCCACGAGCCTTCGACAGCACGAACACCGAAGCCGAATCGCCTCTGAATCTTGTCAAGCCCCTACGGTCGCACCTTGTCAGGTAAGTGTTTCCGAATCATTAACTTGTAACGGCACCATGACTGCAGGGAATTATGCCCAAAACTGCTATTCTATATATATAGGAAATCAGGCACGCACCGCGGTATTGCTAACTAGTAAACAATGTATCCTGTAAGCCGCTGATTCTAAACGATCTCCGTACAAAATAGGCCACGCAAGTCCAACAAAATAAACGATCTCCGTACAAAATGGCCGGGGGGCACCCCGCACGTCAGAAAGTTGATATGCCCACAGTTGCAACCGGCAGCGCAAAGAAGCCCACTCGTGCCTTGATCGGCTATGGGGCGTGCGCGCTTGCCGGATGCTTGTGGGGCACGGGATTTTTCTTCGGCAAGATAGCTCTGGCTGAAATGTCCGTGGGGCACATGGTGCTCTACCGTTTTTTGTTTGCCTGCCCTCCTTTGTTTTTCTTGTTGCGGCGACCGCAGTTCACGCGTAGCGACTGGACTTTGCTGCTCATCGCTTCATTCCTCGGGATTCCGGTGCAATACCTGATGCAGTTTCAGGGGCTCTCGATGACGACTGTCAGCCATGCGGCGCTAATGGTCGGCACAATGCCGGTGATTCTGGCCGTGGGCGCATCCATCTTTGCGCATGAACGGCTCGACTGGACTGGCTGGCTAGCCCTCGCAGGGTCGACGATCGGCGTGTCATTGATCGTTCTCGGCGGAGGACATCGTGGCGCCTCGGGGCACGGGCCGACGCTAGCAGGCGATCTGCTGATCGTTGTTTCGTTGCTGATCGCCTTGTCCTGGGTTCTGCTGAACAAGCACCTCATGCAGGGACACTCGCCGATGGCCGTGACGGCGTATGGACTGCTCACAGGCACGGCAATGCTGGCGGTGTGGGTTGTGCTCAGGGATGGCCTGCCACCGGTGAGGGGAATAAGCGTCAAGACGTGGTTGGCGCTGGCGGCCAGTGGCCTGCTGTGCAATGCCGCCGCCATGCTGCTGTGGAACACAGGCATTCACCGCGTTCCGGCATCGCGCGCCGGGGTCTTTCTGAATATTGAACCTGCTCTGGGTTCCATTCTTGGCGTAAAGCTGCTGGGAGAGCATCTCGGACCGCTGGCATGGGTTGGTGGCGGGTTGATTCTCGCAGCCGCCATCGCGCTGACCAGCGGCGGTAGGGGCGTTGAAGAGGTTGTGGTGGAATAGCCGCGCTGATAAGCGCCATGTATTCAGCTATATACTGGAATTCGCAGATCCCGCCTTGTGGCTGGGAAATTTCCAACGAATTCCTTCGCTTCGTAAGTTATTCCGTGTTAGCGTTTTAGCGATTCAGAACTCGCCCATGAGGCGTATCCAAGGAGGAATCTTCTGTGTCACCAACACTGATGCGTCGTTCAATTGCGGAGTTTCTGGGCACATTCTGGCTGGTTTTCGGTGGTTGCGGATCGGCTTTAATCTCAGCGGCTTTTCCTGCGCTGGGAATTGGCTTTGTCGGCGTTGCATTTGCCTTCGGTTTGACGGTCTTAACTATGGCCTTTGCCATTGGTCATATTTCCGGCTGCCACCTTAACCCGGCAATTTCCGTTGGTCTGGTTGTCGGTAAGCGGTTCCCGGCGAAAGATCTGCCTGCCTACGTGATCGCCCAGGTGCTGGGCGCGATCGTTGCCTCTGGCGTACTTTACATCATCGTAACAGGCAATCCGACGTTCAATGCCGCGACGAGCAGTTTTGCCTCGAACGGCTACGCAGAACACTCGCCAGGCGGCTACTCACTGCTGGCGTGCTTCGTGGCGGAATTTGTTCTAACCTTCTTCTTCCTCTGGGTCATCATGGGTGCCACGGACAAGCGCGGCGTCCCCGCCGGGTTCGCGCCCATCGCAATTGGCCTGTGCCTGACGCTGATTCACCTGATCAGCATTCCGGTGACGAATACTTCGGTGAACCCGGCTCGCAGCACCGGGCCCGCTATCTTCGCTGGATACTGGTGGCCCTTGCAGCAATTGTGGCTCTTCTGGATCGCTCCCATTCTTGGCGGAGCGGTGGGCGGGTGGATCTACCTTTTCCTCTTCAAGAAGCCTGACGAGAGCTACTGAGTAACAGTATCCATTCCACTACTCACCTGGAAGGAGCGGCATGACATATGCCGCTCCTTTGCTTTTGTCCCCGGCACTACAATCTGTTCAACCAGCAGCTAGGATGAATGTTGCATCAGGCCTGGCTGTGCGGACAAGCCGTGCTGCAGCGACTCCTGTTGCTAGACCAAGGGTCCCGGAGGATTAGTTCGGGACTATTTTTTCTCGGTGTTAATATTCCGCGCATCATATCAGCGACTTAAGGAAGATACATAACTACGCACGGCGCCGAATTAATATTTTTTCTATCTTGTTCGTAACGGAGTCCCCGCTTCTTTCACTACTTGCTGTAACACACTTCAGGGCCTCGGGGCCAAATCCCCACAATTTAACGAAAGAAGCAGGAAAACGATGAAACAGCGTATGTTCTCTCTCGTTTCGGCTCTGCTCATTGTTGCGCCTCTGACGAGCATTGCCCAGCAACAGCAGCTACAGTCGAATGAACTCGCGACGAATGTCGCGGGTGTAACCACCATCAAAGCTCCTCCGGCGGGCTTCAATCCTTTGAACGCCTCCGATCAGGAGCTGGCATATTATGGCTTCCCGCCAAAGCCGGATGATGCTGCACAGCCGAAGCAATTCGCAACGTGGAAGAAAGCCATGGCCGCATCCAAGACTCGAGTGGCGCCCGTACTCGAGGTCACCAAGAATTTCGCCGGTCCGGCGAAGCTGAAGGCTGGGGCGAGTACTGCTGCACCGGCCAGCGGTAATGCAGCCCTCTCCTATAACTGGAGCGGCTACGTCAACTACAACGGAGTTACCAAGTATGGCAGCTCTTCCTTCTATTACCTTTTCGGCGACTATGTTGTTCCCGTTGCCCGCCAGGCTTATGGCGCATGCACCGGCTCCTGGGACTACGGAGTCACGTGGGTGGGTATTGACGGATGGGGATCGGGCGATGTGCTGCAGGCCGGCAGTGAAGCCGATGCTTATTGCTACGCAGGGACCAACTACACCTACTATTCGGCATGGTATGAGTGGTATCCCTACGGTTGGACACGCATTCCCAGCCTTCCTATCGCTCCTGGTGACGATCTCTTCGTTGAAGTCTGGAGCACCTCCTCGACAGCAGGTCATGCTTATATCGTGAACTACAACACCGATCAGTACGTAATCGTCAACTTCTCCGCGCCTCCGGGAACCCAGCTGGTAGGCAACAGCGCGGAGTGGATTGTGGAGCGTCCTGGTGTTGGCGGCAGTCTGGCAACCCTGACGAACTATATCTCTGATTACTTCTCAGATACTTGGGCTTCTAACTTCAACTATAACTATGTTGATCCGGCCAGCGCGGGATCGTTCCCTGTGACCATGCTGGACAACAACGGCTATGGCATCTCGTATCCCACACTTCTGGGCGGGAGCGCGATCTGGATGCAGGACGAAGGCTCGGCTCGTTAATAATTTTCTGAACTGGGGAATCGGGCTCAGTCTGCTTTGCGAATGACGACGCGAACCTGCGTCGTCATTCGTTTCTAGGGCACAATCTAGAACCGCCTTACAGTCACTTCCCCACCAAAAGAAACTATCTCCGCTCGTACGTAACGCAGCCCGGCTTTTTCAGCGCAGTCGACCCAGGCAGCGCATCCTCCTTCCCGGTAACAATGGTGACGGCCTTTGGGACCATTGCGTCTCCAACGCTGCTGGGGACAAACGCGATTTGGATACAGAACTAGGCTTGTCGATGCAGTCCGCACATGGGTTGTCAAAATTTGGCAACCCTTGTGGGTACTGGCCTACATAATCTTCGATCCCTTTATCAAATTATGGCGGGCGCACAATAAGCGAACATTTGCGACGGTGAGCGAAGAACCTCCTCGAGAATACGGAAAGTCGGGGTCGAAATGGAGGTTATCTTTGCTCTGGCAAATAACGCATTGCCCTTTATCTCTCTTGTACACCTCTAGTTTTATGTCAGAGGGGATCAGGCGCGTTTGCGGGAGTTCATCTACGTAATCACGACTTATCGTTTGTTCGGGCGAGAGCCAAAGTTTAAAGCGAAACACTTTTCTACGGGCGGTCTCGTCGGCCTTTCTCAACGTGGCTTCTTCTAGCTCGAATATGCCGTTGTAGACCCAAATTCCCGCACGCGACTTTTCGTAAACTCTAATATTAAGCGGCTTAGCTCTGGCTCCATTTTTGAAATCTTGCGCGGCGTCAAAGAATTTCTTATTGCGAGATGGCCTACCGTCGCCAACATACATGGGTTGATCAACGCTCTTTGGATCTGGACCATCCTTGCTTCGCGGGATGTCGTGGCCTTCGTAATTCAACACAAGGTTATCGCGGTCAAAGATGTCCTCATAAGGCGCACCTCTTCTCATGCTCATGAGAAACACTGAATCATCGCCTCTAAAATTCATGCCATGCTGAAGAGACATTCCTTCGCGCTGATACATTTCTAGATATGAAAGTATTTGGTCAGGATTTTATTTCGATCGAACTCATATGCTCAACTGAATTTGATATGAGCTAGTCTCGATACTAGAAGCCTTTGGCTCGCTGGCTAAGTCCATCACCAGGCGTTCGAGCACGAGTTTCTTGTCAGGCGGCTGCGAGCGCAGTTCTAAGTCTGCTCTTGCGATGAGACGCAGTGCACGAGTCAATTCCCTCTTTGATTTATAGCGGCGGGCCTGGCGGATCAGGTCTTCAGCAGCGAAGGGCGGCATGCGGAAGCCCTGCCAGAGAGCCTGCCAGATGGCGCGCGAATCGCGCACGTTCTTTTCGAGGATCACGAGCATCTGGCGGAAGGTTCGCGCCAGCATGTAGAGGTGTCCAATGGCCGCGTCTTCACCGCCATCGGATGCATTCAACAGGCCATCCAACAATGCGAGCGCCCGTTGCTTGTCCTTGGCCGAGATGGCGTCCGTAAGCTCATAGAGTGAGCGCTGCTTCGCGGCCAGTACCATCGTTTCGACGCCGCCCAGCGTGATGAGCTTCTTCGGTCCCGCGTAAAGGGAGAGCTTTTCGAATTCGCCAGCGATGAGCATCATGTCGGCGCCGAGCGCGTCTACGAGTTCGCGGGCTGCGTCCTGTTCGAGCTTGATCTGCTGCTTTTCCGCTTCAGCGACAAGCCAGCGCAGGGCGTCGGCTTCATCGACGCGCGCCAGCTCGACGATGCCGCAGTGGTCGCCAAGCGTTTCGCGGATGCGCTCGTAGCGGTCCTTGTCCGTCATCTCCATGCGGCGCGGGTCAGAGGGGATGCGAAGGTGGTCAGCGACGAAGATGAGGACGGCTTGAGGATTCGGTGAGCGGAAGTAGGCGTCGATCGAGGCAAACTCCTCTTTCTTCGCACCGCGCGTATAAAGCTGTTTCAGGTTGCGGATAAAGAGCACTTGAAAGGGAGACATGAGCGACGGCGTCTGCGCGCGGTCGAGCGCTTCGAAGATGCTCATCTCCGCAAGGTCGATGTCCGAGAGGCAGAAGTCACGCAGATCCGCGGGGACATAGGTTTCAAGCACGGCGCGGCGGCAGCGCTCGTAGAGAAATATCTCGTCGCCGATGAGGACATAGCCGGGCCGCAGCTTGTTGCCGTGGAGTTCGGCGAGGAAGCGGTCAGTGGAGGCGAAGCCTGCTCCCATGCCTAGATTGTCTCCAGTCGGAAGGGAAAAGCAGACCGCTTCGACAAGCGCATTACAGGCTCTTTGACGGCGCGTTCTTCGAACGCTTCCCACCCCGGCATACGAAAATCGCGCACTCCGGGGACCCCGGTTCCGCTCAGGATGACATCAAGATTGGAAAGATCGACTTGCATCAGAAGGACTCCAGAATATCTGAGACAAGCGCCTGCGCAAAGTCTCGAGAAAGGCGCCGGACAGCGGCAGGGTCTTCCTGGATAAAGCTGACCAGATCCTGCGTGGTCTGATATTGCTCGCGGAAGCTGTAGGTCTTGTTTTCGTAGAGGACACGGTTGTCGCGGTCAAGCACCTTGACGCTGGCCCCGATGGTAATGAGGTAGCTGGACGACTGGCCGGTCTGGATGTTGTAAGTCAGTGGGATGACCTGGAAGCTATTAATTGCGCCTTCGAGGACGGCGTCGCCTGCGTCGGGTTGATCGGTCGCGAGAATTTTATAGGGCGTGCGGCTGGTGAATTCCCGAATGACGGCGTTGGTGAAAGAGACTTCCGTGTGGAAGGACTGCGTATGGTTGGCGAAGGTTGGCACAGCCATGGTGCGCACCGTTTTGGGCAGATGCACAGCAGAGTTGACCGAGTGGTAGCCGCAGCCTGTGAGCGCGCAAAAGACAGCAAAAAACGCAGCGTAAGAAGAACGGGACATTCTATGACATTCTCTCATTTCGAAGACCACCGTTCGCTCCGGCAATATCTTGTTTCTAAGCACTTTATTTTCACGAATGTAGCGCCAGCGATGTATGATGGCTGGGTTCGGAGGGCCCGGAAATTTGCCGCTGAATCGCTTTACTGTGGTTTTCTTGCTGTTTTTAGTAAGCTGTCCCATTCTCGTTGCTGACGACCAAATTCCACCAGCTGCCTGGCGCATCGCCATCGGGCAGCCGCCCCCAAATCCCGGTGGACGAAAGCCCTCGCTGCCGACGAATATTGATGACGGCTATTGGCAGGGTGCGCCTGTAGGCGGACTTGGCGCGGGCACCTTTTCGCGCAGCTATCGTGGCAACTTCGAGCGCTGGCATATCAAGGCAGGCGTTCACAAGTATGAAAACGTTCCTGGAAATCAGTTTGCTGTCTTTGTGCAACCGGAAGACGGGGCTGCAAAAGCTGTAGCGCTTTCGATCGGTAAACCGCTGAACGGAGCGCTTTCTGCGTGGGACTGGTCGTATCCGGCAGGCGCAGGTCAGTATGCGGCGCTCTATCCAAAATCATGGTTCGCCTATGATCCGGCCCAGCTTGGCGTCAAGCTTACGGTCGAGCAGTTTTCCCCGCTGCTTCCGAACAACTACAAAGAATCGAGCTATCCGGTCGCACTCTACAACTGGTATGCAGAGAACCCGACGGACAAGCGGATCAAGGTCTCGCTGCTTTTTTCCTGGACAAACATGGTCGGCTGGTTTCGCGATACCTCCGGCAACTTCTCCGGTGCGCTCAGCAATCAGGATCGGAACCGCTATGTCTCGGAAGACCTGAATGGCGGGAATGGCGAGTCGATGCAGGGCATCGTCTTTGACAGGATTCGTACTGGCGCGGTGCGCGATGAGTGGGATGGGCAGTTCGCAATCGCCACCAAAGCTGGTCCCGGTTTCGAAGTAACCTACCTGACGACGCTCTACCCACAGGGGATGGGCGATGAGGCATGGAAACCATTTTCAACAGATGGGCGGTTGCCGAACACAAGTGCTGACGTGGCCAGCGGCGGAGAACAGCTTGCCGGCGCGATCGCGGTGCGCTTCACGCTCGACCCGCATGAGAAAAAGATGGTGCCAATGGCGCTGGCCTGGGACCTGCCGTTGATTCAGTTCGGTGGCGACCGCAAGTGGGTGCGGCACTACACGAAGTTTTTCGGCGCCGAAGGCACGCACGCCTGGCAGATTGCGAAGACCGCGCTCGAACACGATGAGGAGTGGAGCAAGACGATTGACGCGTGGCAGAAACCGTACATCGGAGACGCCTCGAAGCCAATGTGGTTTCGTGGCGAGCTCTTCAATGAGATGTACATCCTCGCCGATGGCGGAACGGTGTGGGCGCACGAGCTTGACGGCATCGGCAATCCAAAACATTTCTCCTCGAAGGACGAGGACACGTTCAGCTACCTGGAGTGCTTCGACTACCCGTATTACGGCACCTCGGATGTTCGCTTCTACGGCTCTTTCCCTTTGGTTCGCTTCTGGCCGGAGATCGAGAAGCAGGAGATGCGCGAATACGCCGACACGGTGCAGGAGAGCAATCCACAAAAGTATCTGTGGATCTGGCAGGCGCTGCACGAGCACAAATTCGTGACCATGGAGCGGAAGACCGCAGGCTCGGTGCCGCATGATCTCGGTGCTCCAGCGGA
Organism: Terriglobales bacterium; assembly: GCA_963823845.1. Lineage (GTDB taxonomy): Bacteria > Acidobacteriota > Terriglobia > Terriglobales > Acidobacteriaceae > Alloacidobacterium. The sequence continues at coordinate 159,544 of CAWGND010000013.1, read as the reverse complement.
AGACCCGTTTGTGAACGTAAACCAGTACACCTACCAGGACGTGTCGAACTGGCGCGACCTGAACAGCAAGTTTGTGCTGATGGTGTGGCGCGATTATGTCTACACCGGCAGCAAGGACCTAACCTTCCTGCACTATGCCTGGAACGCCGTGAAGGCGGCAATGGAGCATCTGCGCCAGTACGACACCGATAACGATGGACTGATCGAAAATGGCGGCTTTCCCGACCAGACCTACGACGACTGGATCGCAACCGGCGAGAGCGCTTACAGCGGCGGACTGTATCTGGCAGCGCTGCGCGCGACGACGGAGATCGGGCTGAAGGTCGGCGACCCGAATACCGCCAGCGAGTACAACGCACTCTTCCGGCGCGCGCAACTGGCTTACATGACGAAGCTTTGGAACGGCAAATACTTCGACTACGACACACGGAGCGAGTACCGCTCCGACATCATGGCTGAGCAACTGGCCGGGCAGTGGTACGCCAACCTTACGGGCCTGGGTGATCTGGTTCCGAAACGAATGCGGCTCTCGGCGCTAAAGACGGTCTACAACAACAACGTAATGCTCTTCGGCAACGGTGAAATGGGCGCGGTGAATGGCACGGGGCCCAATGGCGAGGCTCTCAACCAGAACCCGCAGGTGTCTGAAGTATGGACGGGCACGACCTTCGGCGTCGCCTCGCACATGCTTTCGGAGGGGATGCGCGATGAAGCATACAAAACCGCTGAGGGCGTCTACAACGTGGTGTGGCGCGACCGCGGATATTTCTTCCGCACTCCAGAGGCATATGACGAGGATGGAATGTATCGCGCCAGCATGTACATGCGTCCGGGGAGTATCTGGTCAATGCAGTACGCGGCAGAGCAAGCAAAGCCGGAGCCGGCAAGGAAGAGATAGGCTTGCGCTACGAGCCGCAAACGGAACTGCCCGCATCCAATTTTTATGACCAGCATGGACCGCCGCAGATTCAATGCCCGGCTCGCCTGCCTCGGACTCGCCTCAGCAGGCTCCGGATTCGCCAGCGCGTCGAACCCGGAAACGCTGCAGCTCTCGCGCAACGGATGGATGCCGAACAACGAGCATCTCCCAGTGCTGATTTATCGAGAAGCTATTTCTTTTGCAGGGGCCGATCCGGCAGCAACTTTCGAGGCTGTTTTTCTGCGGAACGGATGGCCCCCGCAGTGGCGCAATGGCGTCTACGACTTCCACCACTACCACTCGACTGCGCATGAAGTGCTGGGCTTTGCCGGTGGCCACGCGCGCCTGATGCTGGGTGGCGAGAATGGGCATGAAGTCATCGTGCGGGCTGGAGATGTAGCCGTCCTTCCGGCCGGAACAGGCCATTGCAAGCTCGAAGCGAGCCCGGGTTTTCTGGTTATCGGGGCCTATCCTCCAAATCAGAACTGGGACATCTGCCGCAGCGCACCAACCGAGGAGATGCTGCGACGCATGGCGGCCCTGCCGTTTCCGCACTCCGACCCCGTGGATGGAGCAGCCGGTGGACTCCTCACACTCTGGAAAAATAAAGCGTAGTTTCCCTCGCCTCAAAGATCGGTGCTCTATGCAAACTTGATACACTGGCGGTGTCGTGGTTGAGCTAGCTCCATCTATTCTCTCGGCGGATTTTGCCCGCCTCGCAGACGAAGTTGCGGCTGCGGAGCGCGGCGGTGGCACCGTCATTCATGTGGACGTGATGGACGGGCATTTTGTGCCCAACATCACGCTTGGACCGCCGGTCGTGAAGTCATTGCGCAAGGTCACCAGCCTGCCGCTCGATTGCCACCTGATGATCGAGAATCCCCAGGAATTTATCCCCGCTTTCGCCGATGCCGGAGCCGATTGGATAAGCGTGCACTATGAGGCCTGCCGTCATTTGCATCGCACGCTGGAGCTGATTGCGCAGCGTGGGATGCAGCCTGCCGTGGTGATTAATCCGGCAACGGAAGTCTCCGTACTGCGGCCCGTACTTGGAATGCTGCACCACGTCCTGGTGATGAGCGTGAATCCGGGTTTCGGGGGGCAGAAATTTATTCCGTATTCGCTGACAAAGATGCGGCAGTTGAGAGAACTTCGCCAGGAGCTGGGCTTAAGTTATAGGATTGAAGTAGATGGCGGTGTGGCTCACGATACTGTCGCTGCCGTCGTCGAAAATGGAGGCGAGCTGCTCGTGGCCGGAAACGCCGTCTTCGGCGATGGCAACGCCGAGCAGAACGCGCGTGAGCTGCTGGATGCGGCGCGCAAGGCAGCAGAAGTAGAAAGCTGGGGACCGGTGGCCTGACAGTTTTGGGTCTCTGTCTGAGTTTGTAATGGATGCAGGGTTCAGCCCTGCATAAGTTTGAGGTGTTATGAATCGTTTTGTGACCCAAGTCTCGGCTGTTTGTCTGTGTCTGGTAATGGTGCCTGCGACCCATGCTCTCGGCAAGAAAAAGAAGCAAAAGAAGACCGACCTGAGCACTAATCCGCTGGGCAATGTGAATTCCAGGCAGCCAGACAAGGAGCTCTTCGACAAGGCGATGGTCGCCATGAAGAAGGGCAAATATGACGTGGCCCGCCTTGATCTGCAGACGCTGCTCAACACCTATCCCGACACTGAATACGCCATGCGCGCCAAGCTGGCTGTGGGCGACACCTGGTACAAAGAAGGCGGATCTGCAGCGCTAACCCAGGCCGAACAGGAATACAAGGATTTCATCACCTTCTTCCCGAACACGCCCGAGGCAGCCGAGGCGCAGATGAAGGTGGGCGACATCTACTTCGAGCAGATGCAAAAGCCCGACCGCGATCCCCAGAACGTGATGCACGCCGAGACGGAATACCGTCAGATGATTCAGCAGTTCCCCGATTCGCCGCTCATTCCGCGCGCCAAGCAGCGCCTGCGCGATGTGCAGGAGGTAATGGCGCAGCGTCAGTTTGAAATCGGCCAGTTTTACGCCTCGCACGAAAACTGGCAGGCGACCATTGCCCGTCTGCAGACCGTGGCCGACAGCTATCCGCTCTTCAGCCACAGCGACCAGACACTGATCACACTGGGCGATGCCTATGTGACCCAGGCGCAGATGGCCGGAAGATTGAACCTTCCTCCGAAGGCCAAGGCGGAACTGATCAAGGCTTACAATGACCGCGCTGCCGATGCCTACGGCCGCGTAGTCACGCGGTATGCGATGGCTCCGCATGTCGAAGACGCCAAGGACCGCCTGATTGCCATGGGCCGTCCAGTTCCCGAACCGACGCCGTCCCAACTGGCCGAGAGCGAAGCCGAAGAGGGCAGCCGCACCCCGGTCAAGCTGAAGGACCGCGCCATGCTTCTGGTAAAGCAGGGCCCTACTACGGTGCACGCAGCGCGTGTCGGCGAACCGACGATGATTGATACTACGCAGACGACCGCGCCCCAGGTTCGCGAAAATACTGTAGCCATGTTCAACGCCGCCATGAAGGGCGAGCCTGTTCCGGCCGGCCCAGGCTACGGAGGCGGAGCCACGACAGCCTCAGCGGCTGCTGCCGCATCTGGTGAAGCCGCGCCCACAGCCAGCACCGGCAACGGTACGGCGGTCGAGATGGAGGCCGTCCCAACGGGTAACAGCGGAGGTAACTCCACCAGTGTTGAGATTGTGAACCCGGGCAGCAACTCGTCAGCGGGTTCCACTAATGAAGCTGCGCCCGCGGCGGGAACCGGGAATGACGCCTCGCCCGGAAACGGCGCCAATGTTGCAGCACCCGCGGCCGGCACGCCTGCACCGGCGGGAAATGCTGCCGCACCGGCGACTCCGGCCGCTGATAATTACGGACTGAAGGCGGTTGGGCCGGCAGCCACAAACGCGGCTCTGCCGCCGGTTGACAAGCCTGCAGAAGCTCCGGACCAAGTCAATGACGTCAAGGCTGGAAGCCAGCCAGCCGCCCAGGTACAGACAGGGACCAAGAAAGGCAAAGCGAAGAATGTCCCGGTCGACAAGAGCAAGGAATCTTCTACCAAGAAGAAGAAGACTGGCCTCGACAAGCTGAATCCGTTCTAGAACGGATTCAGTTGGAAGCAGAAAGGCCGCCTCTTTGAGACTGTTACGAAACTGAAGGCTGGTAAAGCATTAAGCACGACGGAGGCGCTCCTAAGAAGGGGCGCCTTTGGTTTCTGGGATGATGCTGGCTGTTTGGAAGTCTATGGGGTAACGAGGCGCTGGATGAGAGTCGATCCGCCGAGCAGGTTGACCATGCGTTTGAGGTTGTAAGCCATAACCGCGAGGCTGATTTCAGTTTTTGAACCATGCAGTCCTCGCAACAGGAAACGAGGGTGACCGAAGATCTGGTATTTGAGCGTGGCGAAGGGGTGCTCCACCGTGCATCTTCGTAGCCGCATCTTGTCGGGCGTGGCACGCTGCTGCATGCGGTTCAGGACATCGTCATAGAGATGGCGGGTTAGTAATCGCTTCGGAGCCTGGGTGCAGCGATTCTTCTGGCGCAGTTTGCGCAGTCGCTCGCCTCTGCCTGGTAATAGACTGCCCGGTCCTTGCGGGACAGCGCCAGCCTCCGTAGCGTTTTGCCTTCGGGACAGAGGAAGCTGTCGGTCTCGGGCTGATAGAGGAAGGCGCTGCGGTCCAGCATCGAACCGTCGCCCTTATTATTGATCCCGCGACGTGACGGGACATGCGGGACCATGCCAGCTTCTTCGCAGCGGCTGGCCTGCTCGCCATTGGAATAGCCCTTGTCGGCCAGGATGTTCATGGGCTCAGTAGAGTCCAAGGCCTTACGCGCGGCTTCGGCCATGGGCTCCAGGCAGTCGCCGTCGCCGGCGTTCAGAGTGATCGCATGAGCCACGATCAGCCCATGCTCCGCATCCACTGCGGTCTGCACGTTGTAGGCGGGAGCCTTCGTGCCCGCCACCGGCATAAAGTGTGCTTCCGGTTCCGGATGTTGACGTAATTTCTCCAGCGCAGCCTGCACCGCGGACGGGTCGATGCTGGTCTGTTGCTCCTCGTCGGCCTTCTCCATGCTCTCCAGATACTTCTCAAGTGCCTGGCGCTCCCGCACACTCTCAGCGCTAGCCACCGCGCGGAACTTGGTGCCGTCTACAGCGATCCATTCACCACGGATCAGACCGCAGGAGCGCGCGAACCGCACCAGCGCCGCTCCCACAGCAGCGATCGCATCGCGGTGCATCCTCCGAAATTCAGCGATCGACTTATGGTCTGGATAGAGTCGCCCTAGCAGCCACATCAGCTCCACGTTGCGACGGCACTCAGCCTCCAGACGACGCGAAGAACGTAGCTGGTTCAGATATCCATAGAGATAAAGCTTCAGCAGATCGCGCGGATCGTAGCCAGGCCGACCCGTCTCCGCCGATTCCGCACGCTCAAAGCCCAGTTCTGCTATCGACAGTCCACCTACGAAAGCGTCGATCACTCGGCACACATGATCGGCCGAAATCAGATCGTCCAACACCACTGGAAAAAGCGTCCCCTGGCTCCGCCCTTCGCCTTGGATATAACCCAACGAAAATGCCCTCGCTTCCGCAAGGGCATCTTCTCATCTATTTGGCCCTACCCAAAGAGTTTCGTAACAGTCTCCTTCAGGCGGCCTTTCTGCTTCAGGCAGTTATCGTGACGATGGTGCGCATGCACCCGTTGGCGAAATGCTTTATCGTGAAAGGTTAGGGCTTCTTTTAAAAAATGTCTCACGATCTACCGAAAGCTTATGATCCGTCGGCGATTGAGGATCGCTGGTGTGCATATTGGGCGCAGGAACGTCTATTCGATGTTCCTGCACCCAAAGGCACTCCGGATATACCTGCGTTTACGATTCTTCTGCCTCCACCCAACGTTACCGGCAACCTGCACATGGGACACATGTTCGAGCACACCGAGACAGATATCCTGGTGCGCTGGCAGCGTATGTGCGGCAAGAACACACTCTGGGTACCGGGAACGGACCATGCCGGCATTGCCACACAGATGCTGGTCGAGCGGCAATTGGCCGACGAGGGAAAGACACGCCAGGAACTCGGACGAGAAACATTTGTGGAACGGGTATGGCAGTGGCGGCAACATTACGGCGGAGCCATCCTGCGCCAGATGAAGCGTATTGGCGATACGGTGGACTGGTCGCGCGAATACTTCACCATGGACGACAACCTGTCCGTCGCCGTGAGGGAAGCCTTTGTGCGGCTGTATGAACAGGGCCTGATCTATCGCGGCGCTTACATCGTGAACTGGTGCCCAGTCCAACAAACGGCTATCAGCGACCTTGAAGTAGTACATGAAGAACAGCAGGGTAAACTGTGGGAAATACGTTATCCAGTGATCGAAGATCCGGGGCAATTTCTCACCATCGCGACCACGCGTCCGGAGACCATGTTGGGCGATGTAGCCGTGGCAGTGAACCCCGATGACGAGCGCTATAAGCATCTGCACGGCAAGCGCTTGCGGCTGCCACTGGTAGGCCGGGAAATCCCGGTAATCACCGATTCGTGGGTGAGCGCCGATTTCGGAACAGGAGCCGTGAAGGTCACACCCGCGCACGATCCCAATGACTTTACCCTGGGCCAGCGGCATGGGTTGCCGTCCATCAACGTGATGGATGAGACCGCGCACATCAACGCAGAGGGCGGCGCGTATGCCGGACTCGATCGCTACGAGGCGCGCAAGCGCATTCTCGCCGACCTTGAGGCTCAGGGTCTGTTAGGAACCACGAAAGAGCACGTCAACTCGATCGGCAAGTGCGATCGCTGCAAGACCGTTGTTGAACCGCGCCTCTCGACACAGTGGTTCGTCAAGATTCAGCCGCTTGCCGACAAGGCAATCGCCGCCGTCGAGCAGGGCTATATCAGGTTCACTCCGGAGCAGTACGCAAAGACCTATTTTGAATGGATGCGCAACATCCACGATTGGTGCATCTCGCGCCAGCTCTGGTGGGGGCATCGCATTCCCGCGTGGCATTGCCGCACCTGCAAGCAGATCACCGTGGCACGCGAGACTCCGGCGAAATGCTCGCATTGCGGCAGCGCCGATCTTGAACAGGAAAAGGACGTTCTTGATACGTGGTTTTCGTCAGGCTTGCTTCCCTGCTCGGTCTTCGGATGGCCGCGCCGCACGCACGATCTCGACATCTTTTATCCGACGCAGCTCCTGATCACCGGCTTCGACATCCTGTTTTTCTGGGTAGCGCGCATGATCATGCTGGGTTGCCATTTCATGCTTGAGGTGCCGATGGCGGACGGATCAGAGCGGGCATTGAAAGACGCAGTTCCCTTCCGCGAGGTGTACATTCACGCGCTAGTGCGCGATGCCGACCGGCAGAAGATGTCGAAAACCAAGGGCAACGTCATCGACCCGATCGAGATCGTCAGTCGATACGGAACCGACGCCGTGCGCTTTACGCTGGCGGCGATGGCCTCGCCTGGAACAGATATCGCCTTCAGCGAAGACCGCACCGACGGCTATCGCGCCTTTGCCAACAAGATTTGGAACGCGGCCCGCTTCATCTTCATGAACGTGGACCGGGCAGCGGAATTTGGGGTTTTTGTCGATCCCAACTCCCTTGTCAATTCATTTGGCCCTGAAGCCGACGCGCCACTCGAGGCCCGCTGGATTGTCTCTCGACTGAACAGCACTGCGGCGGAAGTCAATCAAGCGCTGGCTGAATACCGCTTCCATGAAGCCGCGAATATCGTATACCAGTTCTTCTGGGGTGACTTCTGCGACTGGTATCTGGAAATTGTCAAGCTGCGGCTCGGTTTCGGGCAAAGCGAGGACCGGTCTGCCGCCAAGTCTGCGCTGACGACTTTGCTCAGCACATTTGAAGCGGCCTTGCGGCTGCTTTCTCCCTTCATGCCGTTCCTCACGGAAGAGCTGTGGCATGCCTTGTATGACGGCGCGACGCCGGCGAAGTCGATTGCCCTGACCCGCTATCCTCAGCCGCTGGAGGAGGCATTGGATCCCGCCGTAGAAGCGGAGATGACAACGCTGCAAGAGCTGATTGTCACGATTCGGGCCTTGCGTAAGGACCTGGAAGTGCCAGAGCGCGAGCCAGTGTCAATTCAGATGATCGCGTCCGAAAAGATCCAGAGCCTCGCAGAGACGAACGGAACCATGATCGAAAAACTTGCGCGCGTCTCCGCAATTGAGTTTCCGTCATCGTGGGGCCTGGGCTCCGCCAACACAAGAACGACGGCCAGCTTTACAGTGGGCACGCCGTACGAAAGGCAGATTGACATTGCCGCCGAACGCGAGCGTCTGCGGAAGAAACTGGAACAATACGAGAAGGTTCTGGTCAACGCTGAGCGCCAACTAGGCAACGATGCGTTTCTTGCCAAGGCTCCGGAAAAAGTTGTATCAGGGTTGAAAAAGCAGGCTTCGGAGGCATCGACGTTGCGTCAGGAAACACTCGATGCAATCGAGAAGCTGGAGCAGCTCGCGTAACGGTAGAGGAGCGGAATGGATTGGAAAAGCAGGCGGATTGAGGCAATCCTGGAGCAGGCGCTGGTGGAGGACAAAGCCACTAGGGACGTCACAACGGCAGTCACCATTGATCCCAACCTGCTCGCTTCGGCCACGATTATCAGCAAGCAGGATTGTGTTATCTCCGGGCTCGGCTGCATCCCTCGCTTTCTCGAGATCTTCGCGCGGCTCGATAACCGTAACAGTGGCCGTTACGAAGTGGTGAGCCATCCGGAAATCTTTGAGGGCGTGCGCGTGAAGAAGGGCCAGGCGATCGCCGTGATTCGCCACAATGCGCGCGTGATTCTCGCCTGCGAACGGGTCATTTTGAACCTGATGCAGCGTATGAGCGGCATCTCCACGATGACTCGCCAGTATGTGGACGCAATTTCCGGAACCGGCGCTCGCGTGCTGGACACGCGCAAGACGATTCCGGGGCTGCGCATTCTGGACAAATACGCCGTCCGCTGCGGCGGGGGCGAGAACCACCGCCTTGATCTGTCCGACGGCATCCTGATCAAGAACAATCATATTTCCCTTGGCGGAGGCATCGAAAAGGTACTGCAGCGCGCGCACGAACTGCGCAAGCCGGGACAGACGATTGACATTGAAGTGCGCAGCTTCGAGGAGCTGGAAAAGGCCCTCGACAACGGAGCCGAGTCGCTGCTGCTCGATAACATGACGCCCGCCGAGGTAAAGAAGGCCGTCGGCATCGTGCGCGGCCGCGGACTCACGATTCCCATTGAAGCCTCGGGTGGAATCCTGCTCGAAAACATCCACAGCTACGCACTCGCCGGTGTCGATTACATATCAGTGGGAGCGCTGACGCATTCTGCTGTCGCAGTGGACTTGAGCATGAAAATTACCGCCGAGATTTATTGACTCCGTCATTCTGACCTGAACGGACTGAAGGGAAAGACTCCCAACAATGCTGGATACGTTTGCCGACCCGTTCGACATTCCAGTGCTCGATCATGCCCTCACCGGAACGCCGTTCGCGGGCAAGCTGCACTTCTTTCCTACAATCCACTCGACCAATACGTATGCCATGCAGGAAGGCGAAGCGAACGCTCCTGAAGGCTCCGTTTATTTTGCTGATGAGCAAACCGCCGGACGTGGACGCGGAGCCCATGAGTGGTCGTCGCCACCCGGCTCGGGGCTCTATGTAAGCGTCCTTCTGCGCCCACGCATTCCTCCCGCAGACGTGCTGTGGCTTTCACTCGCCGCCGGGCTCGCCGTGCGCGATGCGGTGATGCAGGTTACTTCCCTTGTATGCGATCTTCGCTGGCCCAATGACTTGCTTTTCGGGCCGCGCAAATTCTGCGGGATTCTCACCGAACTGAATGCAGAAGTAACGCGCATCCGACATCTCGTCGTCGGCATTGGAATCAACGTGCATCAGCGACAATTTCCGCCGGAGTTTGGCAGCATTGCCACATCTCTGCATATCGAAACCGGACGCGCGTGGCCGCGCCAGGAACTGCTGATCGCCCTGCTACAATCACTTCATCGCGAAGTGCTCGCGCTTTCTGATTCCACCGATATGAACGTCGCCAGACAGTCCGTTCTTGAGCGATTGGAGCGGGCATCAAGCTGGGTGCGCGGCAAACAGGTACGCGTGGAGGAGATAGAAGGCTTCGAGGGCATGACTGAAGGACTGGATGCGCGCGGCTTTCTGCAGGTGCGTACGCCGCAGGGGTTGCGTACTGTCTTCTCGGGCGGCGTTCGCGAAATGAAAGAGACCCGTAGGAAATAGATGCTCCTCGTACTGAATGTAAACAACACAAACACGGTCATCGCGCTTTATCCGATACACGGCGACGGGCGCGTCGGCGATCTGCGCGCGACCTGGCGCATCAGCACGCGGCAGACACAAACCGCGGATGAGTACGGCATCCTAGTGCAGAGCCTTCTTCAGAGCAAGGGCGTGGATAGCAGCACCGTCAGCGATATCGTGGTTGCATCGGTCGTGCCCCCAATGGACTGGATCCTGCGCGTCTTCTGCGAGCGCTATTTTCATCACAAGCCGCTCTTCATCGAACCTGGAGTCAAGACTGGCCTGCCGATCTTGACCGACAATCCCAGCGAGGTAGGCGCTGACCGCGTAGCCAACTGTGTTGGTGCGTTTCATAAATACGGCGGTCCTTGCATCGTGGTGGACTTTGGCACGGCTACGAACTTTGATGTGATTTCTAAGAAGGGCGAGTTTCTCGGTGGCGCGATTGCGCCGGGACTGAACATATCGGCGGAAGCACTTTTCGCGCGGGCGGCGCGGCTGCCGCGTGTTGAGATCAAGAAGCCAGCGAAGATTATTGGCACCAACACCGTCGACAATCTGCAGATCGGTCTCTTCTATGGGCATATCGGCCTGGTCGACAGCATTCTTGAACGCATGATCGCCAAGCTCGGCGCGGAGACAAGATGTGTCGCCACTGGAGGACTCGCTCGACTCATCGCGGATGAGTCGAAATACATCTCGGAAGTAAATGACATGCTCACGCTCGATGGCCTGCGCATCATCTACGAGCGCAATCACAACGCGAAGAGCGCCGCGAATGCGGCCGAGGCGCAGCCGTCGCACTCCTGATATCGTCGTACTTTGGAAAACTATTTCAACTACTTCACGGAAATCGAGGAGCACTTTCAGCGGCGGCGCGGATCGCTGCTTCTGCTCTCAACGCTGGACTGGGCGTTGATTGAAACGTGGCGCGAGGCAGGCGTACCGCTTGCTGCAGTATTGCGCGGCATTGACGCCGCATTTGAAAAATATGAATCCCGCAAATCGCGGGCGCGCGTGCGTCGCGTGAACGGCCTGGCTTATTGCGCGCAGGAGGTCATGACTGCGGTCGATGAGATAAAGGAAGCGTTGATTGGCGCCGCCCCTGTTCGCGACGATCAACCGGCCCCTGGCTTTGAAGCGGGCCGCATCGTAGCCCACCTGGAGGCATGCGCGGACGAGCTTCTGTCGGCAACACTGACCGGCATCGCGAAGGAGACAGCTCATGAAATGAGCCAGCGGCTACGGGGACTGGCCATGGGCGCTCGCACGGAGCAACCGAACCTCGAAACGCTGGAGCGGACGCTCACGGTACTTGAAGAAAAGCTCTTCGCCACGCTGCTGACAACGACGTCCGAGGCTGATCTGACAATGGTCCGCGAGCAGGCCGCGCGCGAGTTGGCCCCGTATCGCAGGCGGATGCAGGCGGTGCAGATCCGGCAGATTGAGCAGCAGTTTCTACACAAGCGGTTATTCGAAAAATACCGACTGCCACGCATAAGCCTCTTCTACATGAGCCAGTCATGAAGCTACAGATAGAAAAGAGCGTGTATGGCGGAGCGGGGCTGGCGCGCGCCGAGGGCAAGGCTGTTTTTGTTCCGTTCACGCTGCCGGGTGAAGTGGTAGAAGTGCATGTTACCGAAGACAAACGCAGATTCGCCAACGCTGAGCTTGATGCCGTGCTAGAACCATCGATTGAGAGGACAGCTCCGCCGTGTGAATACTTTGGCCAGTGTGGCGGCTGCCAATATCAACATGCGACCTACGCTCAGCAGATCGCCCTGAAGCTGACCATACTGCGGGAGACATTGGATAGGGCGCGGCTCGCACCGCTTCCTGAGATCGTTCCGATTGATGCGGAGCCGCTCGCTTATCGCAATCGCGTGCGCCTGCACGTGCAACGGGAGCCCTTTGCGCTCTGTTACAAGAAACGCGCCTCGCACGCGAATCTGCCAGTGCGCCGATGCCCGATCGCTGCTCCCCTGCTGGAGCGCGCCGTTGGACTGGTGACCCACGTCGATGTTGAGTTCATGCGCGAATTCGAGGCAATCGAATTTTTCACGAACGGGAGTGAGAGTGAGCTGCTCGTCTCGCTTTGGGTTCGACGGCAGATCCGGAACTTGTCTTCAACACTCAGAGGATTTTGCGAGGCGCTGCGGCAGGAACTTCCAGCACTTGCGGGTGCTACTGTCTTCGCGCCCGGGGACGCCAAGTTTCCGGAAAAGAAAATGGGAGAATGGGGAGCGCAGGCGCTTACTTATCGAGTAGCCGAATTCGCATATCGCGTAAGCGCAGACGCGTTTTTCCAGGTAAACCGATTTCTAGTCGACCGGCTGGTTAAGCTTGTCACTACGGATTTTACCGGCAGAGTTGTCTGGGACTTATATGCCGGCGTTGGACTCTTTGCTCAGGCGCTGAGCCAGCGATTTGAGAAGGTCGTTGCGGTCGAAGCTGCTCCATCCTCGTGGAACGATCTGCAGCAGAATCTTTCTGGCAACTCATACAAAACGGTGCGAAGCGGCACGCTGGAGTTTCTGCGCCAGCAGCGTGGAACGGCGCCGGATCTGATCGTCGTTGACCCGCCGCGCACGGGACTTGGAAGCAGCGTCGTCTCCGTGCTTACCAAAGTAAGGCCGCGGACCATCATTTATGTCTCCTGCGACCCGGCAACGCTCTCGCGCGATCTGCGTGCGTTGGTAGAATCCGGCTATCACCTCAGAACCATGCACATGGTGGACCTGTTTCCGCAGACCTTTCATCTTGAAAGCGTCACGATGCTGTCGCTCGGTTGAGGTCTGCTAACGCCCTGCTGAGGTAATAGCCATGCCGCAGGCAGCAACTCAAGCCGCGCCGTTTTCACCCGCCACTGAGCCACTACGATTTCATTTTGTTCCGCTCCTTTTTACGGCTCTTTGTTTTTCGTGCGGCATCTTTGTCTCGCGCTGTGTGTGGCTCGCGCCCGTGCTGCTGCTCTTCGGGATCCTGCTTTGCGCCGCCGTCTCTCTATTTGCAGCTTACAAGGCGCGGAGCGTTTCGCTGCTGCCACTTGGCGCAGTCTTTGTGCTCCTTGGAGCCTTCTGCGCCGAAGGTGCGCCACGACCCGACCCGCAAACCCCGCTTGTACAACTCGCAGACGGAACGCAACGCGTCATCGAAGGAATGGTGGTCAGGCTCGGACCAGTGCGGCACATCTAATCCTCACTTCCGTTCTCCGACAAAACACGCGAAGAGCAGAGCCAGCAAATACAGGTGAAGCTGACTTCTGTGACTGCGAGTGATGGCAAGACGCAGCCACTTGCAGGCGGCCTCTCCCTCACCCTTTATGCGCCACTTGATGCCTCGCTTCCGCTCGTCGTACGTGCCGATACCATACGCGCAGCGGTGACCATGCGGCAGCCGGAACGATACCTCGATCCCGGGGCGTGGAACGAGCGTGGATACATGCTCGACGAAGGAATCGGCGCATTCGGCAGTGGCAAAGCAGCTGCGTTCAGCACTGTTTCCAGGGCGGCCCATGCAACGCTTCCCTGCTGGCTGCACACGGTGCAACTGAACGCAAGCATGCGCCTGATTGGATTCGCGGGAGAGCAGCAGTCGTCTGCAAAGCTTCCGGCCTTCTCTCGGCTGAGCCGCGAAGATGCAACGATGCTGACGGCCATGCTGACCGGCGATCGCAGTTATCTCTCCCGCGGAGTGCGTACCGGCTTCGAGCGCACAGGGGCTTTCCACTTACTCGTTGTCTCCGGAATGGCATCTGGCAATCTTCGCCGGACTCATCTTTTTCATCGCAAAAATGATTCGAATGCCGCGCATTGCAGCCACCTGCATCACGATCCTGCTCGCATTCTGCTATGCGCTGTTTACCGGATACGGCCAGCCGGTTCAGCGCTCGTTCTGGATGATCACGCTCTTTCTCTTCGGGCGGCTGTTATGGCGTGAACGCAGCACGCTGAACGCAATTGCCTTTGCGGCCCTTGCCCTGCTCGCGATGAATCCGCTTGCGTTGTTTGATGTCGGATTTCAAATGACGCTCCTGTCCGTCTTAGCGATTGCGGGTATCGCCGTACCCATTGCGGAGAAGACCTTTGCGCCTTATATCACAGCGCTGCGCGACCTCTGGGTCTTGCCGATTGACCCAGCGTTACCGCCAGGTGTCGCGCAGTTTCGAGTAAGCCTGAGACTCGTTGTCGAGCATGCGCGCCTGCTCGTTGGCCGCCGCCTGTCCAACTGTATTCCGTTCCTTGTGCGCGTATCGCTACGTGCGCTGGAACTGTTGCTTGTCTCCGTCATCGTGGAGCTTGTTATGTCGTTACCGATGGCGCTCTATTTTCATCGCATTACCGCAGTCGCGCTGCCGGTGAATCTTCTTGTTGTTCCCATGCTCAGCATTCTGCTCCCATCCGCAATTCTCACTCTGCTTGCTGTCCTCATCTTGCCTGCGGTTGCAATCGCGCCAGCCGCCGTAACTGCAGCCTTGCTGCATGCAGTGTTGGCGGCGGTACATCTGTTTGCGAATTCGACGGGAGGCGATTTGCGCACGCCAACCCCATCAATCTTGGCCATTGTTCTGTGGATGGCCGGCACTGCATTTGCGATATGGGTCATCCGGCAGCGAAATCTTGCGATCACGATCGCCTTGACCGCGCTGGCAGCATCCGCGGCCATCGCAATCCTGCCACACCACATACTCTATCGTCCCGGTGCTCTTGAAGTGACAACTATCGACGTCGGACAAGGCGACTCACTGCTGGTGGTCACGCCCGAGGGGAAGACACTACTGGTTGACGCAGGCGGCATTGCCGGTGCGTCAGGTGATTCAAAATTCGACATGGGTGAAGATGTGGTATCACAGGTCTTGTGGGCACGAGGCATTCGCAGGCTGGATGCGGTCGCGATCACGCATGCTCATGCCGACCACATCGGCGGCATGCCGGCGGTGCTTGAGAATTTCCGTCCAGGCGAGCTGTGGATTGGACGCAATCCGGACTCACCGGCCTATGAGCGGCTTATGCACGAAGCGGAAGCACTCGGCATCAGAACAAAAAGATATGTCGCAGGCGATTCGTTTCGCGTCGGGAGCGCGGGATTTCGCGTCCTTTCGCCGGCGCCCGGCTACGCTCCCAAAAACGCGGCCAGCAATGACGATTCTCGTGCTGCGTGTGAGCTACGGCGAGACCTCGGCATTACTGGAATGCGATGCCGAAGCGCCCAGCGAAGCGGGCATGGCTGCCCTGGGCGGCCTGCACTCCGACTTGTTAAAGGTGGGCCATCATGGCAGCAAAACATCCACCACGCCCGGATTTCTTGCAGCAGTATCGCCCTCGTATGCGGCCATCTCCGTCGGTCAACACAACTACTACGGACATCCCAAACTTGAGACGCTTGAAAAGCTCGAAGCTGCGCACGTTCAGACGTATCGCACAGACTTGCTTGGGGCTTCCACCTTTTACTTGGATGGAAAGCATGTCACGGCAGCCGGATGGAATCAGATTCCGTCCCCCTAAGCGTGCCAATTCGGTCACGCGGGGCATCTTTTCAGTTTTCAGAGCAAACGCTAGCGTTGTACGATGACGGAAAAGCAAGCCCCAAAACGTCGCCTATGGAGGACAAGAATGGGCCCAAGTGAAGTTGATGGCAACCGCGACCTTCCACATAAACACATCAACTCCCCCGCAACAAATGAATCTTCACGCCAGACCCCGGAAGAGCTGCGCGAAGAACAGCGTAAAATCCGCCGCCTGCAGATGATGATGAATATGGTGATGTCCGTCATCAGCCAGGATGGCACCCTCACCGTGGATGAAGCCGCCGAGATGGTAGCCGACAGCCGGCGCGCTGCGCTCGCCATGTTCCCCGACAAGGAGCTGGCCTATAACCTGATCTACAAGCCGCGGCTGCAACGATTGATGCGCGAGCGCTACCGAATACAATAACTTATTTCTGATCGACGCTGGTAAGGCTGAACGTTATCGTTCCCCAGAAGAACCGCGCGCGCATCTGTACCGGCACGTGCCGCTCGTCGTCGGTGTACCAGATCCAGATGTTGCCGCGGTTTTTTACCACGCCCGCGTCCGCGGTCGGCTGTACGCGCACGGTCTGGTAGGTGCCAGTCGCTGTCTTGACTGACTCCTTGCCCTCGATCTTCATGGTGACGGGAATCGTTTTCCCGGCGTCAAAAACAGGAATCTGGAAGCTCTGGCTTATCTGCAGAGGCTGCGATGCCGTGTAGAAGATAGCCGACAGCAAGTCAGACACGCATGCGGGAATCGCCGTCTCCTCGTGCTTGCTGATGCCGGAAACAAGGTTCTTCTCATCCAGGATCGCCTTGCCCTGCCCGTAATTGAACTTCAGATCGCTATTCACCTGGCGGCGCCCTTCGATCAGCTGCTTACTGAATCCGTTCGAGCAGCCAGTGCGACGGTTGAACGACGACTGGAAGCGGTCGCTGACACGATAGATGAGGCTCACAGCGCCGATCGAATCTCCAACGACTGTGATGCGTTGAATATCGCCCTCCGCCTCCTGATGAAACGTAACCGTACCTGCAGGAAAAACGCGCCAATCGACACTATACGTAAGACTTTGTTTTGCCGGAAGACCGAGACTGGGATGCGGAGCGGGCAGCTGCGGCGCATTCTGAACAGGCTGGTTCGGCGAGGTTTGACCCTGTATATTGGCCAGCAACAGAAAACAAAAAATGATGGGGGAAAATCTATGACACCAAATCAAAATGCGTGCTCACTCTTCTAGTGCTTAAAGATAATTCTCAGGGCGAGCACAGCATATATGGCCGTCGCACCCATCAATGCATTGTACTCGCGGTGCTTGCGATACAAAGGGAAAGAAAAGCTGCCCGGTTCCGAATCGGGACTAATCTCTTCGACGCGGGCGGCACGCACACGCGGTACCAGACGCGGAACACTCGCCGCATACGCATCAAAGTCCGCGAATTTGGAACGCAAAAACGCCTCTTCCGAGCGAATGACCGGAATATAAATAACGGCGAAAAGCACGCCCAGCAATAGCACGATCACAATACTTTTAGATGCAGCCGCAAAACCAAAAGCGATCAGCATAGAACCCAGATACAGCGGATTGCGCGTATACGCGTAAGGCCCGGTCATGGTTATCTCGGCGTTTTTCTTCACATATCCCGCGGCGTAACCGCGCAGCCACAAACCGGGAAGCACCAACACTAGACTCCATGCCATGGAGACAAAAGTAGGACGAGCCAGCCAGATGTAGAGTCCGGCAACGACAAAGCCCATGGGGACGCGAATGCGCCGCGCGATTCTGCTCCAGTCAGCGGGCATCTTCTAAAAGCTCCATGGCAGCACTCCACACTTCGCTGGGAGGGATGGTCAGTAGGCCCGCTTCCGGCTCAGCGCGGCGGCTGTGATCGCGCCTGCTCTCGGGATGCCGAAGCACGCGGAAATTGCCGCCGAAAGGCCCGTTGCGCGCCGGATCGGTCGGGCCATAGATGCCCACCACCGGCTTTCCCAATGCCGACGCTAGATGCAGCGGCCCTGTATCGCCAGCAATCACAAGCGACGCCCGGCGCGTCAGTGCGATCAGTTCATTAACCGCGGGCGAAAGCGCCAGGGCGATGTGTCCACTCGCGGCATTCACTTTTCCTGCCAGCACTTCTTCACCCGGACCGGAATTGATCACTACGCCAAAACCTCTCTCAGCAAATAATTGCGCCACCTCGCCATAGCGTTCCGTGGGCCATCGCTTCGCGCCCCATCCGGCGCCAGGGTTCAGGATGACAAACGGTTTACCGCCGAAACCTGCGAGTTGCGCATCACTGTATCTCTCAGCTTCTTCGCTGACGGGCAGCCACGGCAGCATCATCGGAAGATCTTCGCGAGCGACAGCATTTGCCACTTCAACCGCCTGCTCGATCACATGCACTCCCCTGGTCGCAACATGTTCGTCTAAGAGATACCGCGCCGCCCACTCGCGCGGTTTTTCTTCACCGATCAGTCGCCGAGGATGCGCCCATTTTCCCAACACCGCAGAGCGCACCGCACCCTGCAGATCGACACAGACATCGTATCGCGCCGCTCGCAGTTCCCGCCGGGTGTAGCGTATCTGCTCTATCGTGCGCGCGCTGAATGGCCGCCGCCCCCAATCCTTCGCCGGAACGATGTGCAGTTGATCGGCCACTGGCATCGCCGGGCCTCTCGCCTCTGCGCCCTCCGCAGCCAGCAATTCGCGCCATTGTGGCTCAACGGCCCAGCCAATAAACCACTCAGGATGCCCAGCGCGCAGGGCGGTGACCGCTGGCAGGGCATGGAGAATGTCGCCCATCGCGCCCAGCCGCAGAATGAGCACCCGTAACTGCTGACTTTCTGTTGGCAAACCTTAATTTTCTCATAACGAAGGCTTAAAACTATCGGGCAGCAGCGTCTCAAGTCGATGTACAGCAGCACCTTCATCACAAAGCCGTGCTTCCAGTTTCGCAACTTGAAGTGCCGCGATCGAAGCGAGCATTTCTCTGTGCGCCAGAGACAGGCGGACAAGATCCTTTTCAGTAGTGAGAAACGTGTTCGCAGTATGCGTCTGTGCTGCCCCCATCAATTGCCGCATATCGTTCTCGCTATAGCGGTGGTGGTCACGGAAGGCACGCGTGGCAACGATTTCCGCGTGATGGTGTTGCAGCATCTGGAAGAATTCATCGGAACGCGCAATACCGCAGAAGGCAACTACTCTACCAACGTTGCCGGGAACGACAATTACCCGCTTCATCCGCCATATTGGCTTATCGATGCCGAGCAGTTTCAGCCTCTGCTCGAGATCGCCATCCTCTTCGCGCAAGACCAGTACTGAGGAGCGATTCAACGACGTGATCGGCTCCCGCAGTCGCCCGGCCGGCAACAGCGTTTCCTGAAAATCGCTCCGATGGATGAGGGTGATGTCGACCGCCCGCGCCAGTTTGCGATGCTGGAAGCCGTCATCCAGCAGATGCACCCCTGTATCGGCTTGATCGCTCTCGGCTAGAAGTCCTGCTGCGTAACGGCTTGCCCCAACGTACACGGGCACATCCGCAGACTGTGCAATCAGCAAGGGCTCGTCGCCAAAGCGCTCTGCATCGCCAGACGGATCAACGCGCTCGACCGAACGCGAACTACGCCCATAACCTCGCGAAAGTACATCGACTCGCACACCCCGCTGCTTAAGCAACTTTGCCAAAGAGACAACAAATGGCGTTTTACCCGCACCGCCGACAGAAATATTCCCCACGCTAATGACTGGCCAGCGAAGATGCTGCGCTTTTACCCAACCTTGATCATAGGCAGCCTTCTTTGCCGCGACGGCTGCACCATAGAGCGGCGTGAGCGACAACAATACGCGACGCATCAAGCCTGCCCACCGACAATGTCAGCCAGCGCAGCGACAGCGCGCGCCGTCGCACCCGCTTCCGAGGAAAAAACAGAATAGGCCCGCTCACCGATTGTGTGTGCGAACACTTCATCAGAGAAAAGCACCGTCAACTCATTCCTGAGTTCAGTGGGATGCACAATACGAATGGCATCCTGCGCCTGCAACCGCTCGACAATTGCACGGAAATTTTCATAGTGCGGCCCAATCACAACAGGGACTCGAAACTGCGCGGCCTCCAAAGGGTTGTGTCCTCCTCCAGGAACCAGACTCCCGCCAACGAACGCAACAGTCGCCAGCGAATATACCGAGGCCAACTCACCGATTGAGTCGAGTAGAAAAACGGTCCCGCCAGCAAGGGCCGTTGGCGCGTCCATCCATTGCGACCGACGCACCCACGGTTTGCCACTGCGCTCAAGCAATCTCGCCACTGCTTCAAAACGCTCCGGATGACGCGGCGCGAGAATCACCAACACATCGGATGGCGCAGCGGAAAGCAGAATCTGCTCCTCGCCTTCGAGCGTGCTCCCGCAAACCAGCACCTTCGTTCCAGTAGCAATTTGTCCCGCCAAAGCCTTCGTTACAGCAGCGGATGCAGCCGCGCGAATGTCGTATTTCAAATTGCCGCCGTAGCAGACATTCTCCGCTCCAATAGCCCGCAACCGCGTCAGGTCTGTTTCGCTCTGCGCAAGAACCAATCTGAAGTTGTTCAGCAGTCGTTTCCACAAGAAGCGCAGCCGCATGTAGCGCGGCCAGGAACGATCCGAGATGCGCGCATTTACAACAGCAACGGGAATTCCCGCGCGACTGCATTCGATTAGCAGACGCGGCCAGAACTCTGTCTCCACAAGGACAAGCAGTCGGGGATTCAGCGCGCGCAGGTAAGCGCGCACAGCGAAGGCGAAATCCAGCGGAAAGTAAAAGACGTTCTCTATCCCAAAGCGTTGCCGCGCCAGAGCCTGCCCTGTCCGCGTAGTCGTGGACACGACAATGTGCCGGCCCGGAAGCTTTTCCCGCAGCTCTTCGATCATGCGCGCCGCAGCCAGCAATTCGCCTACGGAGACGGCATGCACCCAGATGACCGGCCCATCAGAGCGCGCCAGTAGACGTTTTGGAACAAACCCTAGCCGCTCGCGCAGCCCCTCGCGATATTTCCCACTGGTCGCCATACGGAAAAGCCAGTACGGCGAGCCCAGAATGAGCACAAGAACGAGGGCCAGGCTGTAGAAAAGCAGCATCCGCTTACCAATCTCACTTTACTGAAGTCTTAAGCGATGATGATAATCGTCCACAGGATGATGCGCTTTCGAACTTTTCTTGCCCTGGCATTGCTCGCCACCTGTTGCGTTGGACAATCATCAGCTGCTTTTGAGCACGGGCCGCAGACAAAAGACGCTGCTACCTATCCGGCAGTCGACATCCATCAGGATGAGCATGTAGCCATCGCCGCCGAGCCTTATAACACGGAAGGAAAGGTGAAGATGTTTCGCGTGAACTATCTCGATCACCAGTTTCTTCCCATTCGCATTATCATCACCAACAGCGGTGACCGACCCATTTCCCTGAACGATGCGCGAATAAACTTCATCAGCGCGCATGGCGACCGAATTCCCGCAGCCGAGCCCGACGACGTGGAACGGCGGATCTCGCTCCAGGATAAAACAGGAGAGACGATTCCCGTTGGACCCATCCACATCCACACCAAACCAAAAAATCCAAATGGCAAAGTCCAGCAGGATTTTTCAGAATTTGAATACGCAGCTCTCGTCGTCGAACCGCACACTACCCGCGCAGGATTTCTCTTCTACGACATTCAGGGACTGGGCAAGGCCCCACTGCGCGGAGCGAAGCTGCTCTTCCGCCAGGTGAAAAACGCCGACGGCAAAGAGTTGTTCTATTTCGAGATTCCCTTCGACAAGTATTTGCAGACGCAGCCGCAGTGAGGTGGCGCTAAACGCCTTTCTTCTGTGGCTCCCAGATGTACTTGTGAATCTGCAAGCTCAACCGCGCGTCCAGCCCATCGGCGAGCATCCACTCCACCAGTTCACGCGGATCGAGCACGTAGTTCTCGGTGCTTCGCGCTATCGACGGAGCCTTGTTGAATGCGGGCGAGAGCAGAACGCTGCCAGCGCGGGCTTCGAGCGCATGCTCACGAATAAAATCACGGGCAAATTCATAGTCGCTGCGATCGGTGATGACGAACTTGACCTCATCGCCCTTCGTCAGGAATTCGAGATTACTCAAGCGGAAGCTGCCACCCTCGCCAGAGCCGGGACACTTCACATCCGCGATCTTGTGTACAGCAGCAGGCACGCGATCCAAAGGCCGCTCACCGCTGGTCTCGATCATTAGTTCATAGCCCGAAGCCAGCAAACGTTCCATCAACGGAACTAGCTCGCGCTCCTGCAGCAACGGCTCGCCGCCGGTGAACTCGATCAGCCTCACTGGAGCCAGCTTCTCGATATCGGCGACAACTTCATCTTCCGATAGCTTGTAGCCGCCCTTGAAGGTGTACTCCGAGTCGCACCAAGAGCACCGCAGGTTGCAGCCGGCAAGGCGCACGAAAATGCAAGGGCGGCCGGCAAAGCTCGATTCCCCTTGAACTGACTTGTAAATTTCAATCAGATACACGGCGCGCTACTCGTAGTACGTTGCCGTGGTGGTGTCCGTCTCGTAAATGGTGCAGTCCTTCACGTGCACGCGGCCATCGGTCATCTCGGCGAGCTGCTTGTTCGTCTCGTCATAGAAATAGCGCGCCAGGTTTTCGGCCGATGGATTGATTTCGGTAAAGGGCTCAAGGTCGTTCAACATCTGGTGGTCGATGCGGTCAATGACTGGGCGCATCACGTGTTTCAGGTCCTTGAAGTCGAGCAGGAGGCCAGCGTGGTCAAGACGCTCACCGCGTAGGGTAATGCGCACCTTGTAATTGTGGCCGTGCGGATTCTCGCACTTGCCTTTGTAATTGCGCAGGTAATGCCCGGAGGAAAACCCGCGCTCCACAGTCACTTCATACATGTCTTTGCTTGCTCTCTCAGGGCGGATTGGCCCTTTGTCCATTGTAACTTTTTCTCAGCGCCGAGGCTTGCGGCTGCGCTCCCCAGCCGCTCCTGATAACGCCGCTCATTAGCGCGCCGGTCCACCTGCTCAAACATCGCCGTCATTACGCCAAAGAGTGCGATCACCAGCCCTCCGAGCGTCAGAAACAATGAGGTGGTCTTCCACAGCGAGCCGTTGCCGGGCAGCCCAGTTTGCGCAGTTGCCAACAAAGGTCATGCCGCAGGAAATGAGCGCAAACAGCAGCAGCGTGCCAGCGAGAATGTAGAGGTTGCGGGCCATGGCTCCGCTCTTTATGCTAACGGATTCCAGACAGCCCCTGCACGGACGCGCGCAGCTTCACCGGATCATAGCCCACACCGTCCTTAAAAACCATCTCGACTTTTTCAATATTGCTGATCTTCTCCACAGGATTGCCATCGACCACTACGATGTCCGCAGCCTTGCCGACTGCGATAGTGCCAAGGCTCGCGTCCTCTCCCAGCCACTTCGCGCCGTTTTCCGAAAAGATGTGAATGGCTTCGACCGGCGAGAATCCGGCTTCGACCAGCAGTTCAAGCTCGCGCTGATCGCCGAAGCCCGCTAGAATGCCGCCAAAGCCGGTTGGGTCGCACCCGGCCATCAGCGTGCCCCCAGCCTTCACAAAGCTGCGTTCGAACTCCATCTCTTTCTTGAGCAGGGCAGCCCAGGGCGATTGTCCGCGTGTTCCGCGATGCCGGCTCGCGTCTCCAGTACATGGCTCCACGATTCGCCGGACATCGAAGGCTTCTGCTCCATCTCAAATTCAAGCGGAGCGCGTGTGCCAATGAAGCTCTCGAAAATCGCCAGCGTCGAAGTGACGGCAACTTGCCGCGCCACCAAATCCTGAATCATCTTCTGTACCGGCGCGCCTTCAATATCGAGACTCTTGGACATCTCCATCATCGGACCGCGTTGTCCCGGACAAACGCCTGGTTTCTTACCCGAGAAAAATTCGGTGTCAACAACAAGGCCATGCTCCAGGTTGTCGATGCCCATATCCGCAGCCTCGGTGAATCCAATCGAGCACAGATGGCCCGTAATCTTCAACCCTTTCGCATGGGCGTGATCGATCGCGGCCTTCATCTCATCCGGTGTAATGTGCATGTATGCCTTGAAAGAAGTGGCGCCCTCAGCAGCCCAGTAATCCACCATGCGGCCGGCATCCTCGGCATCCTTCAATTCATAAAGCTGGGGACCGAGTGTGGGCTTGCCTTCGAGATAAGGCGCAGTAAAGCGCAGTTTTGGCCCCGGCAACTCGCCCGCATCGATAGACTTCTTCAACTGAATGTCCGCATATGGCTCAACGCTGCCAGCAGTGCGCGCCGTTGTGACGCCGGCCGCCAGATACAGACGCGGTGCGGAATCAGGAGCTTCACCAAAAAAGACAACACCATCTCTTGGTTCGAGTGGCGTCGCGTAATACAAATGCTCGTGCATGCCGACGATTCCCGGCAAGACCGTCTTTCCTTCCAGATCGATCATCTTCGCGTCCGGCGGAAAAGCATTGCGCAGCATGGCGCTCTGCACATTCGTGATCTTGCCGTGATCGATATCGATGCGCATCCGCTCGCGCGCGGGAGCGCCTGTGCCATCAATCAGTCGCACGTTGTTCAGCACAATGACGGGCGCATCCTCTTTGATATAGGTTTTCAGCGGATTCGGCGCGGGGGTCTGCGCAGAACAGACGCGGGCGAGAATGAAAACTCCTGCCATCAACTTACAGATGAGTTGCATTGATTCGGCCTCTGTTTGAAGAGTTCGAAAGTCAAACCCACTCTGAGGCAAGCTTGCCGCCTGCGGTCAAGCGGGAATTATTTGCGGTGGAAAAAGTCGCTGACTGCGGCGATGTCCTGCGTAATACGATACGGCGGCAGGCTGTCGAGAAAGACGCGCCCATAGCGCTGCCGCTGCATGCGCGGATCGAGCAGCATCAGCACGCCGCGGTCTTCGAGCGAGCGGATCAATCGCCCGAAGCCCTGCTTCAGCGTAATGACCGCCGAAGGCACCTGGTACTCGAAGAACGGACTGCCACCACCCTCTTCAATCGCGCGCATACGCGCCTGCACCACCGGATCAGTCGGCACCGCAAACGGCAGACGGTCGATGATGACGCAGCTCAGCGCTTCCCCTTGCACGTCCACTCCCTGCCAGAAGCTCGACGTGCCAAAGAGCACCGCATTCGGAGTAGCACGAAATTCTTCCAGCAGAGCCTTGCGCGGCGCGTTGCCCTGCAACAGCAGCGGATAGGGCAGCTCCATCAACAGGCGCTCGTAAATATCGCGCATCTGCTGATAACTGGTGAAGAGGCAAAAGGCGCGGCCCTCGGAAAACTCCAGCACGCGGCGGATTTGCTTCGTCGCCTGCTCCTGAAAATTGGCGTCGCGCGGGTCAGGCATGTCGGGAGGCAGATAAAGCAAAGCCTGCTCGCCGTATCTAAAGTGCGAGGGCACAACAAGCTCGCGTGCATCCTGCATGCCCACGCGCTTGCGCACATGCTCGAAGCCGCCCTGCACGGTCAGCGTGGCCGAAGTCAGAATCACGCTGGGGAAATTCTCGAAAAGCAGTTCATTCAGCAGCTGCGACACATCAATCGGCGTCGCCTGCAGATAAGTATTACGGCCTGCTTCGCGCGCGCGTCCGGCGTTGCGGCGCTCCAGCCAGAAGACGGTGTTGCGATCATCGGCCTCCATCAGGAACTTGAGATGCTCGCGAATGTCAGTCGCGCGCTTCTTCAACCCCGGCGCTTCTTCCACGCCGCGCACATGCTCCAGTTCCCCTTCAAGGCGATGCAGCGCATTCAGTAGCGCAATATACAAATCACCCTGTGTCTCCAGAAACTCTTCGCGATTGCCAAACTGCATGCGGCCTTCGCCGTGCGTACCCATCGGCAGCGCGCCGAAGAACATGCGCGACCGCTCCCGCAAAAGCTGCGAGGCAGACTGTACGCCGCTGCTCAAAGCCTGCTTCGCGCGCAACATGGTTTCCAGATCACGTGCCAGCTCTTCAAAGCGCACATTGCTCAGGCTGATGCCGAAGTAGCTCGACGCCACATCCTCTAGCTCATGCGCCTCGTCAAAGATCACCGCCGCGGCCTCCGGCAGCACGCCCGCGTCAGGCGCGGCCTTGGCTTGCTGCTTGATGGCGAGATCGGCGAAGAAGAGATGATGATTCACAATGACAACATCGCTCTCCGCCGCCTTGCGCCGCATCTCCGTGATGAAGCAGCGCTCGTAGTTCGGGCAGCTTTGCCCCAGGCAGGTATCGCTACGCGCGTCGAGCTTTGCCCACACAGCGCTCGTCTCCGGTAGCGAATCAATCTCTGCACGATCGCCCGTCTCTGTCGTCTTTTCCCACTCGGCAATAGCGCGGTATTGCTCAATCTCTTCCAGGCCATTCAGAATCGGCTGGTCGCGTAGCGCGTAAAGCTTGTGGCGGCATAGATAATTCGCACGGCCCTTCATGTAGCAAACACGCAGCGGGCCCAGCAGCGATTCAAGAAAGGGAACATCCTTGAAGAAAAGCTGCTCCTGAAGGTTCTTCGTTCCCGTCGAGATGATCACGCGCTGCCCCGTGCGCAGCGCAGGCAGCAGATAAGCAAGCGTTTTGCCGGTTCCCGTGCCAGCCTCTACGATGAGGTGCTTATGTTCCTTGAACGCGCGCTCGACCGCCTGCGCCATTTCGAGCTGCCCTTTGCGGAACTCATAAGGAAGGTTCGAACGCGACAGCACGCCTCCCGGCGCGAAGAAATCGTAGAGCGAGGGCAGCGAAGGCACAGTTTGAGCTACTGAGGACATAGGGCGAAATTCCGGCGAATATTTCTATAATAGACAAGTGTTCGCATTCCAGCGCGCCCACTGAGGAGAAAGAATTTGAATGCCAAAAAACGTGCGACGCGCAAACCCATTCGAACTGACGGATCGGGAGACGAGCCCGTATTCGCCATAGTGGGCCGCCCCAACGTCGGCAAGTCCACTCTTTTCAATCGCCTCACCGGATCGCGCCGCTCCATCGTCGGCGACGAGCCCGGCATCACTCGCGACCGCATCTATGGCGAAGTCGAATGGAATGGGCACGTTGCCCGCCTCGTCGATACCGGCGGCATCGTTCCCGACGACGAAGCTCTCATTCCCACGGAAATTTTCCGCCAGGCACGCGTCGCGCTCGAAGAGGCGCAGGCGATCGTGATGGTCGTCGATGGACGCACCGAACTGGCCTCACCCGATATCGACCTCGCGCGCCTGCTGCAAAAAACCGGCAAGCCGATCTTTCTCGCGGTAAACAAGATCGACACGGAAGCACTCGATGCGGGAGCTGAAAACTTCCGCCGTCTTGGAATCAAAAATCTTGTACCCGTATCCTCCGAGCACGGACACAACATCGGCGATCTCCTGGACGACGTGTTCGCGGTCCTCACTTTTCCGGAGATAAGCGAAGAGCCGATAGATACGTCCGAAGAAAAACCGACGGAGGAACCGGAAAAAGATACGCCCCACCGCACCCACGGCGAATTCCAGCAGTTTGAAACACGGGTCGCCATCATCGGACGCCCGAACGTCGGCAAATCAACGCTGCTCAATGCAATGACGGGATCATGGCGCGCCATTGTCTCACCCATCGCAGGCACCACGCGCGACGCAGTCGACGAAGTCATCGAGCACGCCGGTCAGCAGCTTCGCATCGTCGACACCGCCGGCATTCGCCGCAAGGGCAAGACACACCTGATGGCCGAAAAGATGTCCGTCGTGATGGCCCGCAAGCACCTCGAAGCAGCCGACGTAGCGATCCTCCTCATCGATGCAACTGAAGGCGTCACCGCATCGGACGCAACCATCGGAGGTTACGCGCACGAAAGCGGCCGCTCCGTCATCATCGTGGTGAACAAGTGGGATCTGGTGACATCGCAGCGCACTGACGGCAAACCGCCTGCCGATCGGGCCATCTTCGAAGAACAGCTTCGACGTACGCTGAAGTACCTGAACTACGCGCCAGTGCTCTTTGTCTCGGCGTTGCAAGGCACGAATGTCCCTCGCATTCTCGATAGCGTAATCCGTGTAGCCGCAGAGCGCCGCAAGCGCGTCTCCACCGGCCAGATGAACCGCTTCCTCGAACGCGTCGATTTCCAGCGTGCCAGCGTGCCCATGGCGAAAAGAGTCCGCATTTTCTACATGACACAGGCAGCAGTCGCGCCGCCTACGTTCATTTTGTTCACGAATCGAGCCGTGGAGCTGCACTTCTCCTTCGAGCGCTTCCTCGAAAACCAGATCCGAGAAGCCTTCGGCTTTGAAGGCTCCCCGATATGGTTCAAAGTGCGGGCCCGCGAGAAGAAAGGGCCCAATTGAGCAGATCGAAACCTATTCAGTCCTGAGCGCATGCATCGGCTCAGTATTCGCAGCCCTGCGCGCGGGTACGACCGCTGCAATAAACGCGGCGACCAGCAACACCAGCGTCGTAACCACCAACACCAGCGGATCGTATGGCTTGATCCCATACAGTTGATTCGCCACAGCACGGCCGCCCAGAATCGTAGCCGGGATGCCGATCGCCAGCCCAATCACAACCTGCAGAAACGCGCCCCGGAGTACCAGCCTTAACACTGTCGCGCGGTCCGCGCCCAGCGCCATGCGAATGCCGATCTCGCTTGTGCGCCGCTCGACCGCGTAGGCCGTCACGCCGTAAAGCCCGATCGATGCCAGTGCCAACGCCAGCAATCCAAAGAGCGACGTCAACTGCGCAATCATGCCCTGCTGGTTAAAGTTATTCTGCACCTGCTCGGCAAAGGTCCGGAAATCGATCACCGTCAAGTCAGGATTCACCTGTGCAACCACGTGTCTAACTTGCGACTCAAGCCCCGGCACGTAGCCAGCAGTGCGCAGCTCGATCGCGTCCATCTTGGTATGGGAAACCTTCTCGAAGCTGGCCAGATCAGGGTCGTCGTATTTCGCCCATTGAGGCGCTGCGAGAAAGAACATCGGACGAATATGACTCGTCGGCTGCCAATACTGCGTGTCTTCCGTCACGCCAACAATCTCGTAAGTTACTGGAGCCTTCAAATCGAGCCTGAAATGCTGGCCGATCGCATTGCCATCCTTAAAGAATTTCTTTGCGAAGGTCCTGTTCACCACTGCCACGGAACGCGTTGCCGACGTGTCCCCATCAGAAAATTCCCGTCCCTGAACCATCTTCGTGCCGATAGTATCGAAATAGCCGGCGCTGGCCCTTACCCATGAGGCGTTGTTTTCATCGCTGCCGGGCGGCGGCGGCGTTTGGCCCTCGATATAGACTCCAGTACCCCAGTTGTCGCCTTCCATCGGACTGTAAAGCGAGTAGGCAACGCTCTTCATGCCCGGAATTGCTGCAAGCAGATCGTGCAGCTGGCGATAAAAAGCGTCCATCTGCTCCGGCTTATACCCCGCCATTTGCGGGTCAATGTGCACAATGTAGCGGTTGTTGGTGTCGAAGCCGAATTTCTGGTGCTGCATATTGCGCAGGCTCTGCGTCAGCAACCCGGCCGCGCACAACAGCACTAGCGAAATCGCTGCCTGCAGAACCACGAGGGATTTCTGTGTGGGCGAACTTCCCTGGCCCGTTGAACGGTTCGCTCCGCGCAGCGCATCAATCGGATTCGCATGCGCCGTCAGCCACGCCGGAGCTACTCCGAATAGAACCCCCGTCAGCAACGCCACGCCGAAGGCAAACCCAAGCACGGGGAGCGAAGGTGTCGCATGTATTGGCACATAGTTTTTCTGAAATGCAAGATGCAGAATCAGCTTCGTTCCACTGAAGGCAAATACTAGGCTCACAATGCCGCCCATCACGGCAAGCACGACGCTCTCCGTCAGCGCCTGCCGCACCAGTCTTGCGCGCGGCGCTCCCAACGCCGAGCGCACAGAGGTCTGCAGCTTCCGCGTGGTCGCACGCACCAGCATCAGGTTGGCCAGATTGGCGCACGCAATCAACAACACGAACGAGGAGATCCACATCAGTAAATGCAGGCCGTCCTCATATTCCTGCCGCAAGCGTCTGCACGCCGCTGCCGCCCGGAGCAAGATGCAGAGTCTGCTTCGGGACCAGCGATTTAGAGCGTTCCTCTACCTTGCTCGCCGGGCTCATCAGCCATTGACGCAATTGCACCTGCATCCTGGCTTCGACCTGCTTAATATTTGTACCCGGCTTCATGCGGCCGATAATGTTGATCCATTGCAGTTCAGGCCGATCCCGAACTGCAAAAACGCCATCAATCTGCGGCTCGCTCGAGATCGGGAACCAGAATGAAGGCGGGTTGCTCTCCACCCGCTCGCCATAATACCCCGGCGGGGTCACGCCAATTACGGTATATGGCTGTCCGTTGACAATAAAACTCGAGCCCACGACCGACGGATCCTGTCCAAACTTCTGCTGCCAGGTGCGAAAACTCATCACTACGACTGGCGCCGCGCCTGTTTGGTCATCTGGGGGCTGCAACAGCCGCCCTGCGTAGGCGCTTATGCCAAAGGCGTCAAATGCATTGCCGGTAACAAACGAGCTAATAAATGTCTCAGCCGGATGATCACTCCCCTGACGGCGCACGCTGATCTGGTCCTGGCCAGCCTGAAACCCTGCCATTTGCTCAAACTCAGGATTGTTGTCACGAAACATCTTGTACTGGTCGTAAGAGAAGAGCGACCAGTTATTCTGCATGCCGCCGTTGATGCAGCAGTTCTCGTTATCGCCTACACGCCATAACTCGCTCGGGTTCACCACCGGCAGCGACTTCAGCAGAACTGCATGCACAAGTGTAAAGATGGCGGTCGTTGCGCCGATGCCGAATGCAAGCGTCAGAACCGCAGTCGTTGTGAAGCCGGGAACTTTCCGAAACTGCCGCAACGCATAGCGAATATCTTCGAAAATTGCCTGCATGAATTCTCCTCGCAAACGAATATACGCAATTGAACGATCAATCCGTTCTCGGACCGCAATCAAATTCCGACTATCGGGAGGAGGTGCGCAAAGCGCGTGCGCCTGGACAGCCTGCCCTGAGCGCGGCCGAAGGGGCCAGTCCCCTCACTCACTCCGCAGCGTCTTCGCAGGATCGATCGAAGCCGCCCTCTGTGCCGGAATCAGCCCCGCCAGCCCGCCAATCGCAAGCAGCGCAGCCATCGCCACCGCCAGCGAGGACAAAACGCCTCCACCAAATGACGTGAATACCTGCTTCAACATCGAACTAGCAAAGTAGGACATAGCTATGCCGATAACTAGCCCGGTGCCAACCCAGGCCAGTGCGCTCTTCATCACCAGTCTGACTACCTGCCCGCGCTGCGCGCCCAAGGCCATGCGAATGCCAATCTCATTTGTACGCTGCTCGGTTACGTAGCTAATCAGCCCGTAGATCCCCACGAGCGCCAGCACCAGAGCAAGTCCGGCAAAGGCCGTCAGCAGCCAGACAATCAGCCTTCTTGATGCCAGCGAAGCATCTACCCGCGATTCCAGCGTGCCAACATTGAACGCCGTCTGCGCCGGATCGACAGCGGCAATCGCACGGTTCAAAGCTGATGCCAGAGCGAGCGGGTCGCCGTCCGTGCGCACCGCAAAGCTCGCCATTCCAGCCGCCACCTGTGAATAGGGATAGTAGCGCATGCCGTCGCTCACGTCTTCCTCAAGCGAGTCGGGACGAACATCGCCCACTATTCCAACTATTGTCGCAACGCCATTGTCACGCAGATGCTGACCAATAGGATTCTGGCCCGGCCAGTATTTCTTTGCCAGTTTCTGGTCGATCACCACTATCGGCCACGTATTCGAGCGGTCTTCGGTGCTGATCCAACGACCCTGGAGCAGCGGAATCTGCATCGTCTTGATGTAGTCAGCCGTAGCAAAACTCAACTGGCTGTGCGGCCCCGGATCGTTCGGGCCGATAGGCCGCCCCTCGATAAAGAACGAGCTTGACCCATCCTGATTACTGAAAGGCAGAGAAGTCGTTGCCGCTGCGGATTTCACCCCCGGCTGCGCCTTCAAATTATCGAGCGCCGCATTCACGAAGCCTTCCTGCCGCTCGCGATTGTCCTTGTAGCCCTCGCCCGAATAAATAACCACGCCCGTCAATACGCCGTGAGGGTTAAATCCAGGATTGATTTGTTGCATCTGTTTCAGGCTCGCCAGAAAAAGTCCGGTGCCTGCCAGCAGCACAAACGCCATCGCCACTTCACCAATCACAAAAGCACTGCGCAGCCGCTGCTTATCCGCTGAAACGGTGGAACTCCGGCCGCCATCATGCAGTTGCAATCTCTTCTGCGAGCGCACCATTTTCACCGAAGGACCGATGCCGGCAATCAACGACGTCAACAGTCCCGCTCCTGCCGTGAAGGCGAGCACTCCAAAAGACAAATTCACAACGTAGCCTTCGCCCAGGCTTTGCGGCACGAGCCACAGCAGCATTTTCCCAAATACGGGACCAATCCCAATTCCGATCAATGTAGCCAATCCGGCAAGCAAGGCCGTCTCCGTCAACATCTGCCGAACCAGGCGCCAGGCATTCGCGCCGAGAGCTGTACGAATCGCAAATTCTTTTGTCCGCGCTGAAGCCCGCGCCAGAAAGAGTCCGGCCACATTCGCCGAAGCAATCAACAGAACCAGCGTTACCACCCCGAACAAAACATAGAGCGGCTTCCGCAATGGTCCCGCAGCAAACTCCGTCACCGGGGATGAGGCCATGCCCCAATTCGATCGGATCGCGAATCCTTTCGAGCCTTCACGCACATACTCTTCATGCGACTTCGCGGCCAGGCCAGCATTGAACTGCGCAAAGCTCACGCCCGGCTGCAATCGCACCACTCCCACTGATCCTTCATTAAAGCGATTGTCGAGGTTGTACTCTTTCGGCTCCAACCCAGTCGGCGTCCACACCTCCTTACCGCGAGGCCAGTCAAAATCGCTGCGCATCACGCCAATCACGCGATACGGCTTCTGATTCAGCATCACCATCTGTCCAACCACATTGCGGTCGCCGCCAAAAACCTTTTGCCATGCGCCGTAGCTGAGCACGGCAACACTGTTCGCCCCCTTCTGGTCTTCCTCTGCGGTAAACGTGCGCCCCAGAATAGGCCGCGCGCCAAAAACGTTGAACCACTGCCAGGTGACCTGCGAACCGTCCAGATGCTCGGTCCGGCCATCGCGGAGAATGTTGTAGCTGTCGCCCCGCGTCAGCGCCGCAGCCTGCACCTGGTTCTTGAGTGAGAGCGCATCGGCAAAATCAGGAACCGAGACACCCGGAAAATCGAGGCCAAGGTTGGCGTACTTCGTGCGCATGATGCCCACGCGCTCCGGAGCGTCCACGCCCGAAGGATGCATCAGCACCGCATGAATCACGCTGAAGATGGCTGTGTTCGCTCCAATGCCCAGCGCGAGAGTCACAATCGCCGTCAGCGCAAACCCGGGAGCCTTGCTCAATTGCCGCAGCGCAAAACGCAAATCCTCGAAGAAGGTCATGCCGACACCTCACCAGAAGAATTGTCCGCACACTACGGGCCAATCCAGACGATGGCCTATCTGTATGAAAACTAAATAGTTGAGGCATGAGTTGATATCACGGTCAAAGACAGGGCTGTCCGAATCCGGACGAGCCTGTTCATTTCCGGGCAAGCAATCTACAACCTCTCGTAAGTTTGTCATCCTGAGCGGAGCGCAGCGGAGTCGAAGGACCTGCGGTTTTATTTCTGTGACCGCTAATTTTCTTTTCGCCCTTCTTGAGGTCGCCGAGGGCGTCCACTACCAGACAGGAGGCGGCTCATTCAGTGGAGGCAGCGGCGGTAAAGGAGGCTGAACCCTCACCCCAACCATATCCTCATCCGGCGGAGGCTCCAGCAAGTCACCCAGCCCCGTATAACGCGAGCCAAAGAAATACGCAGCATACGATTGCTTGAACACCGCAGTCGTCCCATATACAGCAACCATCGCCACCAGGTAGACCGCAATCAGCACCAGCGCCATCGCCGCCACAATCGCCACAAAAACCGCCTGCAGACCCAGCCCGCCATGCCACATCGCACGGTACAGTCCATAGCCAACAGCGAGGCCACCCATGCCTCCAACCGCGAGAACCATGAAGACAACCATCATCAGTGCCCAGCTGATGCCCAGCGCCACCACAAACCGAAGGAGCAAATAAACCACCACCGACCCAAAATCCTCCCGCAGTAGCCCCAGGAACCGGCTGAACGCGCCTTCTATCGACGCATCCTCAACGGCAATCGGAGGCAGCACAAAGTCCTGCAGGATCGCGTCCACCAGCATCCACGCCAGCCCTACGACGAGGCTCACGCCAATAAACGGAAGCATCGGCGCGAGCAATCGCCACGGATTCGGATTCGGGCCACGCGCACCGATGCGCGCCGGCTCCTTCAGCATGTGGACGAAAAACGGCCCCGCGGTTGCGGCCAACAACACCAGAAAGACGAGCGAAGCCAGCAGCACCACACCGAAGTAGCGCCACGTCTGCCGTCCATATTTAGCCCACGCCTCGCGCACTCTGCCCTGCCGATACACAATCAGGTCAAAGAGTGTGAAGCGCAATCGGCAGAAAAGATACGTTGCCAACACCCACAGCAGCAGGCCAACCAGCAGCATGACGGCCAGAATGACGAACCCCGCCGCCGCGCCGGGCCCTGCAAATGCTAGCCCGCTCATACCGGTGCTAGAAAAATTCATAGGGGTACGATGCCGAATCGCTGCGCCAGCAGCCATCTGCACACCCTGCATAGGATACGAAATGATGACGGAATAGAAGCCCGGCTGCGTGAGCGCCGCCACCAGGGCAATCTTCAGAAAAAATCCTAGCCGGAACGGAGCGGCCATCACTTCACGCGCGCGCCGGAAAGCAGGCCCAAGAGCATCAGCAGGAGAAAGCTTCTTCATGCGTGCCCTGAGGTTACGGCATCCCACCGCCGCACCGCAATGACAATTCAATCCGCATCGATCACCGTAAAATAGAACAAGATCCTCATGACCCACATCCGCCCAGCGACCGCGGCCGACATACCACTCATGCACTCCCTCGTTCGCGCGCTTGCCGAATACGAACGCGAGCCGCACTCCGTCCAGATCACCGAAGAGCAACTGCGGCGCGACGGCTTCGGCCCGCAACCGTACTACGAATGCCTCATCGCTGAAGAAGACAGCAAGCCGGCAGGTTTCGCCCTGTACTTCCCGATCTACTCCACCTGGCAAGGCCCCAGCCTGCACCTCGAAGACCTCTTCGTCCTTCCAGAATTCCGCGGAAAAGGCATCGGCAAATCTCTGCTCAACCAAGTCGCCGCAGCAGCCGTGAAGCGAGGCTGCGCCCGCCTGCAATGGGACGTGCTCGACTGGAACCAGCCGGCCATCGACTTCTACCACTCGATCGGCGCCGTCATGCTGCCCGACTGGCGCCGCATGCGCATGACCGGCGATGCGCTTCAAGCTCTCGCAACCAGCGAGGTGACAGCGTGAGCCGCGTCCGCGTTATAGGCGGCGGCCTCGCCGGTCCCGAAGCCGCGCTAGTCGCCGCGCGCGCAGACGTAGATGTAGACCTCTACGAGATGCGCCCCGTGAGCTCCACACCTGCGCATCAGACCGCGGACTTCGGCGAACTCGTCTGCTCTAACTCGCTCAAGTCCGAAAGCGAAAACACAGCGCCATGGCTCCTCAAGCAGGAAATGCGCCGCGCCGGTTCACCCCTGCTCGCCTGCGCCGATGCGAGCGCAGTCCCCGCTGGACACGCCCTCGCCGTCGATCGCGTCGAGTTCTCGCGCCTCATCAACGAAGCCATTGAGCGCGAGCCGCGCATCACCGTCCATCGTGAAGAAGTCACGCAGCTCGATCCCGAAGACGGTGTCACCATCATCGCCAGCGGCCCGCTCACGTCGTCGGCACTCTCAGGCGAAATCGCCCGCCTCACCGGCAGTAACCATCTCGCCTTCTACGACTCCATCAGCCCTATCGTCGAAGCCGACTCCATCAACAAGGACCGCGTCTACTTCGCCGCCCGCTGGGACAAAGGCACCGCCGACTACATCAACTGCCCCTTCACCAAAGAAGAGTACGACGCCTTCTACAACGCCCTCACAACCGCCGAAACCGTACAGGAAAAAGAATGGGAAAAGCTCTGCTACTTCGAAGGCTGCCTGCCTATTGAAGAGCTCGCCCGTCGCGGCTACGACACGCTGCGCTTCGGCTGCATGAAGCCCGTCGGCCTCCGCGACCCGCGCACCGGCAAAACCCCGTATGCCGTCGTGCAACTACGCTGCGAAAACCTCCGCGCCGACTCCTACAACCTCGTCGGCTTCCAGAACCACCTCAAGTACGGTGAGCAGGCCCGCGTCCTGCGCCTAATCCCCGGCCTCGAAAACGCAAAGTTCCTGCGCTACGGCCAGATCCACCGCAACACTTACATCAACGCCCCGCGCGTCCTGACCGACAACCTGAACCTGCGCGACCACCCCAGCATCTACTTCGCCGGACAAATCTCCGGTGTCGAAGGCTACACCGAATCGATCGCCACAGGTCTGCTCGCCGGGCTCTACGCCGCAGCCGCCGCCCAAGGCGCCAGCCCCACACCCGTCCCCCGCGAAACAGCTCTTGGATCACTCGTAAACTACATCACTCAAGCCGACGCGAAGCACTTCCAGCCCGCCAACATCACCTTTGATCTGCTGGTCCCGCTCGAAGAAGAACTCCGCAAAAAAATCCGCGACAAGAAAGAGCGCCACCGCTTGCAATGCGAGCGATCTTTAGCCAAGTTCGACAGTTGGTGGCACTCGGCAGCCATCCCCACTACCTTGTCATCCTGAGCGGAGGCTGCACAGCAGCCGTAGTCGAAGGACCTGCGGTTGTGATCGATGTCGCCAAAGCTATTTGGGCGGCGTTAGGCTAGGTTTTCTGCTTCGGAAACTGCCGTCAAAATGAATCCATGCTTTCCGCCAATATGATGTTTTTTTCACCCATAAGAAGGCTGCTGTATTGCAGTGTGATACGTATTCCTTCCAATTACTGTTATCAGTAATTTCGTATCCGCTGTAGTTTTGACGAGAAAACCGTCATCAACGATCTCGAATAGTTCTACTCCTAGGAACTTGTTGAAATTCGTCTTGCTGTAGCGGATTTACTTGGGATTGGTGCTTGTCATGGGCTGAAATTCTGTTTCAAATCGTGCTTTGGAGCAGTGTATATCGAGTTGTGTGGTGATCGGGAAGACGAGCCTGATGGCCGCAACCAGGGTTGGGGCACACTACAGCCTGAGTCCTGCAGGTGTTGGTTGCGCCATCAGCCTCGGCAGGCGAAGCAGATTGTGGGCGGCGCAACTGAAAACGAACAGCCAATCTACTTTCTCCAGTCCGCGCAGCTTGACCTGGCGCAACGGCCCGGTCTGCTTCAGCCATCCGAAGCCCTTTTCGATCAGCCATCGGCGGCTCAGACTGATGACATAGCCGGGCTGCCGCGTGGTTCTGCGGTCCAGGTTGCTGGAGCGGTTTCTGTGGTTGCTGGTGATGTGTGGAGTGACATTGAACTCCCGCACGGTGCGCACAAAATCCTTCGTGTCGTAAGCTTTGTCGGCACCTACGGTAATGCGGCGTGCGCGGCCCTGCTGTTTCTTCTGAAGCATTAACAGCGCCGCATCGCGCTCGGCGTATCCATCGGCGTGAGTCACCATCGCGGCAGCAATCAGTCCATTACGGTTCTCCACCAGCGCATGGCCCAGGTAGCTCAGCTTCGATTCCTTCCCGTAGCTCTTCTTGTACAGGCGGGCATCGGGATCGGTGGTCGATGCATGTGTCTTGTTGCTCCGCTTCTGGCCGTGGAAGTTCGCGCCATCGTCATCATCGGAATCATCCTTCGAACGAAAGCTCTTCTGCGAGGCCCAGGCCTGGATCAGCGTGCCGTCCACGGTGAAGTGCTCATCCGACATGTATTGCTTCGCCTGCCGGTTCACCTCGGCAAAGAACCGCTGTGCAACCTCTGAGGTCAGCAACCGGTCACGGTTCTTCGAGAACACCGCATGATTCCATACCACATCGTCCATGCCCAGGCCCACGAACCAGCGAAACAACAGGTTGTAGTCGATCTGCTCGACCAGCAGTCGCTCGGAACGGATGGAAAAGAACACCTGCAGGAGCAAGGCCCGCAGCATGTACTCCGGCGCTACCGACGGCCGGCCGGAATCAGCGTAGAGTGCATCCAACTCCGGGCTCAGCGACCGTAGCACCGCATCGGTTAACTTGCGAACCTCACGCAACGGATGATCGGCCGGTACCCTCTGCTCCAACGACACATAGCTGAACATCCCGTCCTGAATCCGCTCGTCTCCACGCATATCGATAAGACGAACAGACCCTGTCCAATGCTGCAAAAGTCGTACCTATTTCAACAAGCTCCTAGAACCGCGACATCAGCTTCTGTGGCTAGCTCCACTGCCTTCAATACCTCGGGATAGGGTATGACCCACTCAAGGTTTTTTGTTGTTACCGATACCGCTTTGATCTTTGGCGTCAGAATGTCTTCAAACGTTGGCATGCTGGTCATTACCACCATATCGAATCCACTAACCGCGTTACCATAAGAAGTGAAGATGTCCACTCCCACAAAAGCCGTAGTCAGCCTCTCCGGAGGCATGGACTCCTGCGTCTGCGCCGCTCTGGCCGCCCGCGATTACGACGCCTATGCCATCCACTTCAGCTACGGCCAGCGAACGGAAGCGAAAGAACTCGTCTCAGCCCAAGCCGTAGCTAATGCACTCGGATTCAAAGACTTCCTGCACCTTAAGATCGATCTCTTTCGCCGCATCGGAGGCTCCGCCCTCACCGACGCGAGCATCGCGGTCCCGGAAGTCGCAGAAAACAGCCACATCGGCGCGGAAATCCCGGTAACCTACGTCCCCTTCCGCAACGCGCATTTCCTGTCCGCTGCCGTAAGCTGGGCCGAGGTCCTGGGAGCAAAAAAGATCCTCATCGGCGCCGTCGAGCAGGACAGTTCCGGCTATCCCGATTGCCGCCCGGCCTATTACGAAGCCTTTCAGCAACTTATCCGCACGGGAACCAAAGAAGGAGACATCGAAGTTGTCACTCCGCTCATCCATATGCGGAAGAAGGAGATCGTCGCACTTGGCCTTGAACTTGGCGCGCCATTGGATTTAACGTGGTCATGCTACTCAGGCGAGGAATTCGCCTGCGGTGTATGTGAGAGCTGCGTCCTCCGCCTCCGCGCTTTTTTAGAAGCCGGATCGGAAGATCGAATCCCTTACGCCGTGCATCGGAGTTAGGTGATTTAACCCTGGAAGCTGGCGTCACCGGAGCAGGTTTCGGCGCAGCCAGAGAATTTTGAAAGAAGGACCGGGCAGTCCGGCAATCGTCCCCTGCACGCTCCTTGAGGAGAAGAACATGAGAAAGACAAAGCTCTGGATGGCGCTCTCACTCGCAGCGTTGCTCTCTGCGCTGTTTACCCCGGCATTCGCACAGGAGACTGGCAAAATCCACGGACACATTCAGGATCCCGCTGGAGTCGCCGTCCCCGACGGCATCGTCACCCTGTCCACGGACGGCGGCAAGACCGCGAAGTACACCTTTAACGCCGACCCTAACGGTGACTACAAGGGCGATGGGATCGCCCCCGGGACCTACACCCTCTCTCTGCGCCGCCCCGATACACCGCCAGACAAGGTGCTCGACCAATACCCCGAAGTAAAGATCACCGCCGGAGCCGACACCACGCAGGACATCGACATGAGCCGGGCTGAATACCTCAAGAACCTCACGCCCGAACAGAGAAAGCAGCTCGAAGACCTGAAGGCAAAGAATGCCGAGGCGCTGAAGGCAAATTCGGCCATTAAGAACCTGAACGCCGATCTCCTGAAGGCCCGCGAAGACAACAAAAACAAGAATTTCGCCGAAGCCGAGCAGTTGATGCTGCGTGACACCCAGGCCAAGCCGGATGCCGCCGTTCTGTGGCTTGAGCTTGGTGTAGCGCAGGCTGGCCAGAAGAAGAACAGCGACGCCGAAACCTCTCTTAAGAAGGCCATTGAACTCGACAGCCAGAGCAAGAAGCCCAATCCGGAGATCGAAGCCGGCGCCAACAATGCGCTGGGTGAAGTTCTCGCTAACGAAGGGAAAGTCCCCGATGCCCAGGCCGCATATGATGCCGCAGCCAAGCTCAATCCCACCCAGGCGGCCATGTACTACACGAATGCCGCGATCATCATGGATCGCGCCGGACAGGTCGATGGAACCGTTGCCGCGGCCGATAAGGCCATTGCCGCCGATCCCACGAAGCCAATCCCCTACTACCTGAAGGGCAAAGCGCTCATCAACAAAGCGACCGTTGACCAGAAGACCGGCAAAATTGTCGCGCCTCCGGGCTGCGCCGAAGCCTACCAGAAGTACCTCGAACTGGCTCCGGACGGACCGTTCGCTCCAGAAGTAAAGAGCGTTTTGACTGAAATGGGCGAGACCATCAAGAGCAGCTACAAGGCCGGCAAGAAGAGCTAACCCGACAACCTTGATCTCACCGAGAGCGCCGTTGACTTGAACGGCGCTCTTTTTCTTTGGCTAGAATCTCTGTGTGCCCGACATCATCCTCACATACGCCGAAGCGGCGGACGTAATCCAACGACACGCAAAGATCCTGCTCACCCAAAAGCCCACGGCCGAGCAAGCCCCACTGCTCGCAAGCCTTCATCGCGTCCTCGCTGAGCCCATCCTCGCCGACCGCGACCAGCCGCCATTCCCGCGCTCCACGCGCGACGGATTCGCCTGCCGCGCAAATGACCTCAGTGCGGCCAAGCCGCCCCGCATCATCGGTCAGTTGAAAGCAGGTGATGTATGGAAAGGCGCGCCACTTGCTGCTGGCGAAGCCATCGAGATCATGACTGGAGCGCCCGTCCCTGCGGGAGCCGACTGCGTTGTGATGGTCGAACACGTCAAGGTTAGAGACGACGTCCTGTTTATCGATCCCGGCCGCACTTTGGAACCCGGAGAAAACATCGTCCCATCAGGAGCCGAAGCCAAATCCGGAAGTGTCATCGTGCCTGCAGGAACGCGCCTCGCGGCCTCACATATCGCCGCCGCAGCTGCCTGCGGCTACGCAACCGTCCCTGGGTATTCCCGCCCGCGAGTCGCCATCCTGGCCACAGGAGACGAACTGGTTCCGGTCGATCACACGCCGCTCACGCATCAGATTCGTAACTCCAACAGTTACTCATTGGCAGCGCAGATCACTCTTGCCGGAGCGCAACCCGTTATTCTGCCAGTCGCGCCTGACGATGAAGCGGGAATCGAAGCCGCCATCAGCAGCGCCTCCGGCTGCGATCTGCTCCTGCTCTCCGGCGGCGTGTCCATGGGCAAGTACGACTTCGTCGAACAGGCCCTGCTCGCACTGGGCGCGGAATTCCTCTTCACCGGCGCAAAAATTCAGCCCGGACGCCCAGTCGTCTTTGGAAAGCTCCCGCAACAATATTTCTTCGGACTCCCCGGCAATCCCGTCTCCACAATGGTCACATTCCTTCTCTTCGCTCAGCCGCTTATCGCCGCGCTCAGCGGAGAAACCCACGGCGGCCCGAGATTCGCGCTCGCGCGCCTCACCCACGACTTTCATGCCAGACCTGGCCTCACCCGTTTTCTGCCCGCGCACATCGACTTCAAAATAGATGCTCCGCAAGCCACCATCGTCCCGTGGCAAGGCTCAGGCGACCTGGCTAGTACCGCCAGCGCAAACGGCTTCGCAGTCATTCCATCAATCGCAGATCAACTCGCGGCAGGCGATTGCGTATCCGTGCTACTGGTTTAGGCTATCTTCATGAGCAAGCTCTCGCACTTCAACGAAGCAGGCGAAGCAAAGATGGTCGACATAAGCGCCAAATCCCCAACGCGTCGTGAAGCCAAAGCCTCGGCCTTCGTCGCACTCTCATCGGAGATGCTCGCCGCCCTGCCCCACAATCCCAAGGGCAATCCCATGGAGGTAGCTCGCTTCGCCGGCATCCAGGCAGCCAAGCGAACCTCAGATCTGATTCCCATGTGTCACCCGTTGCCTCTCAGCTTCATCGACGTAACAACGGAAATCACAACCGGAGGCGTAGCCATCCTCAGCACCGCAGCAACCACCGGGCCGACCGGCGTTGAGATGGAAGCCCTTACTGCCGCATCCATCGCCGCTCTCACCATCTACGATATGTGCAAGGCGCTCGACAAAAGCATCGTGATCCGCGAAGTCCGGCTAGAGAGTAAATCTGGCGGCAAGAGCAGCGACTACAAACGCATCGAATAGCGTCTCGTATGAGAAAGACGGAGAGCCGTCACCCTTTGATGCACCGGAATCCTGACTACCAGGCGGTCGCCAGATAAACCCCAAACCACTCGCGCTCGTCCGTCCAGTGATCGCTCAAGTGGAAATCCGCACGCTCAAGCATTTCGATCACGCCTTCGTCGCGGAATTTGTAACTGTTCTCGGTATGAATTGTCTCGCCACGCTGCAGCTCCACTTCAAGATCGAGCGCCGGAATCACGACATTCTGCGCAATCAGGCTTTCCAGGTGCATCTCGATGCGCGAACAACCCTCATTCCATCGTGCCTGATGACGAAACAGATTCGGGTTGAAGTCCGCGCCCAACTCACGATTGATCCGCACCAGCACGTTCTTATTGAAAGCCGCGGTAACACCAGCCGCGTCATCGTATGCTGTCAGCAAAAGCTGCGTGTCCTTCACCATATCGACACCCAGCAGCAGCTTTTCACCGGGGTTCAACTCTTTGCGAATGTCACGCAGCAACTGCAGCGCATCCGCAGGCTCAAAATTCCCGATGCTTGATCCGATGTACAGCACCATCCGTCGCTGCCCATCGACCTCGATCTGCCCCAGCCCTTCGGTGTAGTCACCCACGCGCGGAACCACCGCAACCCCATCCAGCTCCGCTTCAATGCGACGCTTCGCTTCATTCAGAGCCGTGCCCGAAACATCGATGGCGTGATACGTCACCTCAGACTGCCGCCGAACGGCCGCCTTCAACAGCAACCCTGTTTTGGTAGCCGTACCCGCGCCTAGTTCAATTATCGTGACCTGATCGCACCC
The DNA here is from genome assembly GCA_963823845.1 of Terriglobales bacterium. Lineage (GTDB taxonomy): Bacteria > Acidobacteriota > Terriglobia > Terriglobales > Acidobacteriaceae > Alloacidobacterium. The sequence continues at coordinate 116,822 of CAWGND010000013.1, read as the reverse complement.
AGCCGCCGAAGCCACAATCTGGTCCGCATGCTCGTTTAGGATGGATCGCTCTGTCCGCGTCGGATAATACTCCGGTAACTCCGTAATCTGCTCGAAGAGCTCCGATCCCTGCGCGTCATAAAAAAGCCATGGGCTCAGCGTCTTAGGCCGTGCCGTCAACCCTTGATAAACTTCGGAGCCAAGCGGAGTTTGCGCCGCCTCTGGCAGATGTGGGCAGGTAGAAAGAACATGCATTGCTTCCGCTCCTCGGAAACTATTTGGCTAAACGAATGCCTGAGAACTGCCAGCGCGTCGCCGGAGAAAAGAAGTTCCGGTAGCTCGCTCGAATATGCGTCCGTGGCGTCACGCACGAACCGCCGCGCAATACCATCTGGTTTGACATGAATTTTCCGTTGTACTCACCCAGTGCTCCGGGCAATGCATGAAACCCCGGATACCCCAGGTAAGCGCTAGCCGTCCACTCCCACGCGTCGCCTAAAGTCTGCTGCATGCCATTTTCCGACGCAGTTCTCGTATGCAGCACGCCGTCCTCGAGCAGATTCCCACCAACATTTGCATCAGATGCAGCAATCTCCCACTCCGCTTCAGTAGGAAGCCGTTTTCCCGCCCAGCGCGCATAAGCATCCGCCTCGAAATAGCTCACATGGCATAGCGCTGTGTGCGCCATGCCACTTAGCGGAACTTCCCCGCGGAGTGTAAACACGCTCCACTCCTTTGATTCCTTATCGTGATGCCAATAGAGCGGCGCGCGCCAGTTCTCGGCCTGCGCCGCCTGCCAACCTTCCGAGAGCCACAATTCAGACCGCCGGTATCCACCATCTTCGATGAACGCGAGGTATTCTGCGCACGTCACAAGCCGCGAAGCGAGAGCGAACGGCTCCAGATACACACGATGTCGAGGCAATTCGTTGTCGAAACAAAAACTATCGCCCGCATGCCCAATCTCCGCAAGACCGCCGGAGTATGCAAGCCATTCAAAGTCCGCCGCTGTTGCACCCAGATTCTCAAAAGACAGCACGAGATAGGCCGGCCGCAATGGATTCGTCCAGAACGCATGCTTGATATCGGTTAGCAGCAATTCCTGGTGCTGCTGCTCATGGTGCATGCCCATCACCGCACGCCGCTCCACCTCATCGGGAGCGCCCGCCTTCAACCAACTGTGCAAAGCCTTCTCGACATACTCCCGATAAGCGTGGATCTCCGGCACGCCGGGCCGCGAAAACGAAGCGCGCAGCTTCTTCTCGGGTTGCTCTGAGACTGCGTTGTAATAGCTGTTAAAAAGCCAGAGAAAATCAGGATGAAAAGGCCGATACTCGGGATCCAGCTCCCGCAGAATAAACGTCTCGAAGAACCAAGTCGTATGCGCCAGGTGCCACTTCGCCGGACTCGCCTCCGCGCAAGACTGCACCATCATATCCTCGGGCGTAAGCGGCGCGCAGATCAGTTCGCTCCGCCGCCGCACATTACAAAACTGCTGCGCCAGAGAAGTTGCTATCGCTGGGGTTGCCAGTAAACTCATCAATATCCTCGCTCCTTCTCAGTTAGAGAGCATTTGCAGCTGAGTGTTGCCCGCAAGGTAAACATTGGTCTACAGAACATAAAGAGCGTCCCCATGTCCCCGCCGCTTCTTTTTTTAAATAGGAATGAGAAAACACTTGTACCCCATCCCGGCCCTGAACATGTGAAGGAGAAGGGGAGAAGACCACAAATGCCATTCCTGCCCCCCTAAAACGTCATACTTAGCGAGAATGAAAAATCCGCGCCAGCGCATATGCCGCTGCTGCGGCCAAGCCACCTATTGAAACGGTCTGCAGCCCGCTGCGTAACATGCCGGCTCCAGTAAATCGACCCTTCACGGCACCAAAGACCAGCAGCGCCAGCAGCGTGATCGCCACTGACGCCATCAGCGCTCGCACGTTGTCTTCAAGCAGCATATAAGGCGCCAGCGGCACCAGGCCCCCCACAATATAGGAGCAGGCAATCGTAGCTGCGCTCTGCCGCGCGCGATGCACTTCCGGCTCTTCCAGGCCCAGTTCGAAGCGCATCATGAAATCCACCCAGGCCTTGGGATTGCGCTTGAGCGCTTGCAGCACCGGATCGCTTTCCGACCGCTCTACGCCATATTCCTCAAATATCTCGTAAATCTCTTCCTCTTCATCGCGCGTGCGTTCAACAATTTCCTTTTCTTCACGCCGCCGCTCACTCGCATAGTGTTCTGAGTCGCCGCGCGAAGCCAGATACCCTCCCAGCCCCATGGCAATCGAACCGGCGGCAATCTCCGCGAGACCCGCAATCACCACAACACGCGTCGAAGCCCCCACCCCCGATAGCCCCGCCGCCAACGCAAACGGAACCGTCAGCCCGTCGGCCATGCCAATCACGACATCGCGGACTACCTCGTTCGATTCGAAATGCGCCTCAATATGAGCAGAATCTTTATGATGCGGCATTCCCGGCAGTTTACTCCAGACTGGTCACGGTAACGCGAAATCCCAGAACAAAAAGCCCATTCTCCCATATCCCACAATGTGGGCCGTGAGACTTGGACTCGGATTTTTACGTCTATCAGGCAGTCAAAAGCAGCACATGGTTCGCAAATTGCCTTCTGCTAGCGACGAGGCCTATAACCGAGTCAAAAGGTATAAGCAAATTTATGAAAGCAGCCCATCCTCCACTTGCATCGCTCCTGCTTCTCGGCTCTCTTGCACTCTCGCCCATTTGCCTGCCCGCCCAGCAGCCCGACGCTCAGGCAAGTCCGCAACGCGACCGCCAGGGCGGCCCGCGCGGCGGCTTCATGGGTATGGGCTCGGCCGTGCACGGCACGGTCACTGCCATCGTCGGCGGCGAATTCACAATCAAGACCGAGGACGGAACTACTTACAAAGTTGCAACAGGTCCCAACACCCGCATCATGAAGGACCGCCAGCCCATCAAGGCCACCGACATCCACACCGGCGATGTCGTCATGACCGGCGGCGAAGTCGATGACAAGGCGCACACCGTCGGCGCAGTGTTCCTGGCCGTCCTCGACGCCGAACAGGTGGCTCGCATGAAGCAGATGCAGGCCGACTTCGGCAAAACCTGGACCGCGGGAAAAATCACCGCCATCAACGACCTCAACCTCACAGTCGAGCGCCCCGACAAGAAGACGCAAACCATCACCGTCGATGAGAACACCTCCTTCCAGAAACATCGCGAAAGCATCACGTTGGCTGACATTAAAGTGGGCGACACCGTTACCTCGCGCGGCGCGCTGAAGGACGGCAACTTTGTCGCAACCCAGCTTTCCGTCGTCGAGCCGCGCCGCGGCCCGGGAGGCGAAGGCCCCGGTCCTGGCAGCGCCGCAGCCGCTCCTCACTCGCAGCCTGCGCAGCAGCCGCAGTAGTTGAGAGGACCTCGCCAGTGCCCCGATTGCTGACCTTCATCCTATCGCTGGCCACCTCGGCAACCTGCCTGGCACAGGCGGCGCCATCCGCTTCACCAACACCGGTAGCGGCTCCCGTGGCGGCTGGCGGAGCCATCCACGGCACCGTCAAATCCGGAGCCACGACGCTGCCCGGCGTCAGCATCACCGCAACCAACACGCTGACCGGGAAAAAATACAGCACCGTCTCCGACGCCACCGGAGCTTACTCGCTGGCGATCCCGCAGAATGGCCGCTACGTCCTCAAGACTGATTTCGCCGCCTTCACTGCCACAACCAAAGAAGCGTTGCTCAACGCCACTTCGCACGATCAGCAGGCCGACTTCGTCCTCACCCTCGCCTCGCGCACCGCTCAGCAGGAAGGCACGGAACAAGCCCAGACCGCTCAGATCGCGCAGACTCTGCGGCAGTACGCCGGCAACGGCGCGTTGAACCTCAGCGTGCTGGGCGGGGCTAGCGATCTCATCCAGGCAGGCGGCAGCAACAGCGGCAGCTCCGACGCGCAGCTCCCGTCTCTGGCAAACAATTCCGACTTCTCGAATGAATCCGTCGCCGTCAGCGGACAGAGCGGCACAACAAGTCCCTTCGCCGGAATCGACTTCAACCAGATGCGCCAGAGCCAGGAAGACAACGAATTCCAGCAGTCGCTCTCAGGCACCCCCGGCGGACGCGGCGGACAAGGCGGCGGACCCGGTGGTGGAGGTGGTCCGGGCGGCTTTGGCGGCGGTGGTGGAGGCTTCGGAGGTGGCGGAGGCGGCAGAGGATTCGGGGGGCGCGGCAACTTTCGCAACTTCAAGCCCAATCAGCCCCACGGAGCCTTCTTCTGGAACGGGGGCAACTCAGCGCTCAACGCCGAGCCGTTCTCGATTCGGGGAGCTGAGCTGAACCAGCCTGCCTATGCCTCGAACCACTTCGGCTTGACCTTCGTCGGCGCGCCCTACATTCCGAAAATCCTGACTAAAGACACGCGAGACTTCATCTTCTTCACCCTCGCCGGAAATCTCAGCTCATCGCCCTTCAACCAATACGGAACTGTGCCCACCGCGGCTGAGCGCACAGGCGATCTCTCCGCCCTGACTACGCAGAGCGGTCAGCCCGTCACCATCTACAATCCCCTGGCTTCCGGCACACCTGGAGGAGCAACCTGCACCGCCAATGGCAACGTACCGGGTCAGCCCCTCATCGGCAACCGCATCCCCGCGTCCTGCATTTCTCCACAGGCCACTAACCTGCTGGCCTACATCCCACAGCAAAACCTGCCCGGAGCATTCCAGAACTACCAGCGCATCACCACAGCTCAGAACAATACCACCAACGTCGGCGTGCGCTTCATCCACAACTTCGGCTCTAGCGCAGGCGGCTCGCCGATGATCGGCATGATTCGCCAGGTCATGGGCCAGGGCGGCAACACATGGCGTCAGACCATCAACTTCAACTTCAACTACAGCCACAACGCCGCCGAAGAGCTCAACATCTTCCCCGACCTCGGTGGCAAACAGGAGACACACCAGTATTCGGTGCAGGCAGGTTACACAGCCGGAAAAGGCAAGCTCACCAACAACCTCACTGCAGGCTGGAACCGCAGCAACGCCCAGCTGCTCAACTACTTCACCAATACGACCGACGTAGCCAGCCAACTCGGCATCAACGTCTTTAACGGACCTGTAAGCCCGCTCAATTTCGGCCTTCCCAGCGCCACCCTCACCCAGTTCACCGGACTCAACGAGCTTCAGCCCAGCCTGGCCGTCAACCAGACCATCTCTGTCACCGAATCAAGTTCGTGGATTCACCACAAAAACAACATTAAATTCGGCGGCGACTTCCGCCGCGTTCACTTCGACATGATCGGGAAGGTGAACTCGACCGGCAGCTTCACTTTCACCGGCATCTTCACCAGCCAGCCCGGCTCGGTCTCGAACACCACCGGCGTCTCGACCAGCGGCTCCGATCTCGGCGACCTGCTCCTCGGCTTCCCGCAACAGACGGCGCTGCAAGCGCCCTATCAAAAAGCCTATCTGCGCGCAAACGTCTGGGACCTCTTCGTCCAGGACAGCTGGCAGGCACTCCCGAACTTCACCGTCCTCGCCGGCCTGCGCTATGAATACTTCTCGCCCTACGTAGAGAAAGACGACCGCCTAGTGAACCTGGATGCGGGCGATGACTTCACTTCCGTCGTCCCCGTGCAGCCGAATTGGGTCGGACCTTACTCCGGCAAATACCCGCGCGGGCTCGTCAACCCAGAGCGCAACGACTTCTCCCCCCGCATCGGCATCGCCTGGCGCGCGATTAAAGACACAGTGGTCCGATTCGGTTACGGTATCAACTTCGCCAACGGCCAGTATTCAAAATTCGTGCAGGACTTCGCCTTCCAGCCGCCTTTCGCTGATGTGCAGACGAACGAGTCCACTACCGGTGCGGAAATCACACTCGCCAATGGCTTCCCAGCGCCGCAATCCATAGGCAACTACGCGGTGAACAAAAGCTACCACTTGCCTTACGTACAGGTCTGGAACCTCGACATCCAGCACACGTTTCCTCTCGGCATCGTCCTTAATGTCGGCTATAACGGCTCCAAGGGCACGCGCCTCGACGCCGTCAGCGCACCCGGCCGCAGCGCAACCGAGAGCCTCAGCGGCGTCTTCTACGACTGGGAAGACTCGATCTCTTTCTCCAACTTCAACGCCCTCGCCGTGCGCCTGCGCAAGCGCATGCAGAGCGGCATCGCCATTGGCGCAACCTACACCTACTCCCACTCCATCGACGACGCCAGCTCCGTAGGCGGCGTCGGCAGCGTCGTCGCACAAAACTGGCAGGACATCCTCGCCGAAGAATCGAACTCCAGCTTCGACATCCGCCAAAACTTCAAAGGCGACTTTGTCTACGAACTCCCCTTCGGCCCCGACACGCACATGCTCACCAGCGGAAGCTGGCTCTCCCACGCCCTCGCCAACATCTCCATGTCCGGCACCTTCGATTTCGCAACCGGCGAGCCGCTCACCCCGCACTATGAGGCCAACATCGCCGATGTAGCCCGAGGCAGCGCCGGCTCCCTGCGCCCCGACCGCGTCCTGGGCGCATCGATCACCACCGGAGGCGGCTCCCTTCATAGCTGGTTCAACCGCGACGCCTTCACCCAGCCAGCAGCCACCTACGGAACCGCCTCACGCTATTCCATCCCCGGCCCCGGCACGGTCTCCATCAACGCCTCGCTCTCAAAGAGCGTCCGCTTCGAAGACATGCGCTCGCTGGAAGTCCGCGCCACTGCCAACAACGTCTTCAACACCGTGCAATACGCCGGCGTCGACAGCACCGTCGGCTCTGCCACCTACGGTGCTGTCACCTCCGCCGCCGCCATGCGCCAATTCACCTTCTTAGCTCGCTACCGCTTCTAGGAGACCAAGAATATGAAAGAGATCCTTGTCATCCTGAGCGAACCCCGAGCGCCGAGAGGGGGAAGTCGAAGGACCCGCGCGAACACGCTTCTAGCCTGCCCTGAGCTAAGTCGAAGGGTTCGTGCGAATCGTTGCAAACCAACGACCAGCAATCTCCGCACGGCCGTAACATATTTCCTGAAAGCAATGATCCGGGTGCCCCAGGTTCGCGAAGCTAACCTGGGGGTTTTGATCACACTCGTACTGGCACTACTCCTAACCCCCACCCTCCAAGCCCAGGACCAGCAGGACCAACAAAACCAATCCTTCACCCTCCAAGTAAACAGCGACCTGGTCCTCACCAACGTAGTCCCCCGAGATAAAAAAACTGGCCTAATCATCAAAGGGTTAACCGCAAAAGACTTCACCATCACCGAAAACGGCAAGACCCAACAGATCACCAGCTTCGACTTCGAAAGCGTCGACGAAGCCGCTGCGCTCAACGAAGCCACCATCAGCGGTAAGGCAGGCAACTCCATCGTCCTCGGCAAATCACCCATCATGACCGGTGACGCCCTCCGCGACCACCGCCTCGTCGTCCTCTTCTTCGACCTCTCTTCCATGCAACCCGAAGACGTCGAGCGTGCCCAGGACGCCGCCCGCAACTACATCAACAAGCAGATGCAGGCCGCCGACGTCGTCTCCGTCGCTTCGCTCGACACCTCTCTGTCCCTCGACCAGGATTTCACCCAGAACAAGCAGCTTCTGCTCAAAGCCGTCAACAGCTACTCCGGCGACCAGACCCAGGGATTTGCTCCCGGCGCCACCAGCACCACCAACCAGGTTGAAGACACCACCGCCTACACCGCTGACGAGAGCGAGTACAACGACATCAACACTGACCGCGAACTCTTCGCCATCGCTTCTATCGCGAAGTCCCTCAATTACATCAACCAGAAGAAAGCGCTGCTCTACTTCTCCGGAGGCATCTCCCGCGACGGCATCGAGAACCAGGCCTCCCTGCACGCCGCCGTCAACTCTGCCGTGCGCTCCAACATGTCCATCTACAGCGTCGACGCGCGCGGCCTGCAGGCCATCTCCCCGCTCGGAGACGCATCGACAGGAAGCCTGCGCGGCAACAGCGCCTACAACGGCGGCGCACTCCAGAACAACCTCGACGCCAACTTCAACTCGCAGGAGGTTATGGCCAACCTCTCATCCGACACCGGCGGCAAGGCCTTCTTCGACTCCAACGACTTCGCCCCCGCATTCCAGCGCATGCAGCAGGACATGTCCGAGTACTACGTCATCGGCTTCCGCTCGTCGGACACGCGCCGCGACGGCTCCTACCGCCACCTCTCGGTCAAAGTAAACCGCTCCGACATAAAGCTCGAATACCGCCCCGGCTACTACGCCCCCGCCGACTACAAACACTCGAACAAGGAAGACCGCGAGCGCCAACTCGAAGACCAACTAGCCAGCGACCTACCCGCAACCGACGTCTCCGTCTACCTGCAGGCGCTCTACTTCCGCATCGACGACATCCACTACTCCGTCCCCATCTCCATCCTCGTCCCCGGCTCGCAGATCCCCTTCGTCAAAGGCGGCGACCGCGACAAGGCCACGCTCGACGTCATCGGCGAAGTCAAAGACTCCGCTGGCCGCATCATCGGCAACGCGCGCGACACCGTAAAGCTCGCCATCGACCAGTCGCAGCAGGTGCGCCAGCGCAACATCCAGTACTCCACCAGCTTCACCCTGCCCGCCGGAAAGTTTCATCTCAAGTTCGTCGTGCGCGAAAACGAAACCGGACGCATGGGCTCCTTCGAAACCGACATCAACGTTCCCGACCTGCGCAAAGCGCCCGTCAAGCTCAGCTCCGTCGTCCTCGCCAGCCAGCGCATCCCCGCCGCCAAAAAGGCCGATAGCCCGCTCATCCACGACGGCCAGGAAGTCGTGCCCAACCTCCCGCACGTCTTCCGCCAGAACCAGCACCTATATTTCCTGTACGAGATCTACAACCCGGCAAAAGCAACCGCGGACGCACAAACCGGGGTGCCCCAGGTTCCCCTGAGCGACACGAAGGGTAACCTGGGATCGAACTCAACCCCGGCACCCCAGTCCGAGACAAAGCGAAAAGGCGGGAAGGGTAAAGACACCGCCACCACCCCTGTCCGAGTCTTCACCAGTATCGAATTTCTAAGCAATGGATTGAAGGTCTACGAAACCCCACTCGTCCAGGCCACGCAACTCAACGTGCCCACACGTGACGCCATAGCCTTCCAGTTCGACGTACCACTAACAGACCTGAAGCCAGGCCTCTACACCTGCCAGGTCAACGTAATCGACGACGCCGGAGGCAGCTTCACCTTTCCAAGAATGGCCCTGCTCATCCGCGAAGGAGCACTGGCTACATCACCGACATCTCCTTCAGGCAGTTACTAACGACAACTGACGGTGCCCCATTCAAGCCTTCTCTTGGCTTGAGTGGGGTAGTTTACAAGCTAGACTGACTCATGCCCCGGAGTCTCAAGCGGTTTCATGAATCAGGACAGACTCACTTCGATCACTTTTAGCTGCCATCATCGCCGACCTCCATTTGTAACTTCCACCGCCAGACAGACCTTTGAATCTGCGCTGGAACGCGTCAGGCATAGCTTCCGCCTTTGCATTTATGGTTACGTCGTCATGCCGGAGCACGTCCACTTATTACTGTCGAAGCGAGCGAGAAACATTAGCCGATGCACTCAAATCGCTGAAGCAAGGTGTGTCGCGTCGGCTGATCATCAATGCAGAGCATTTCTGGCAGAAGCGTTACTATGATTTCAACATCCGTAATGAGCAGCAGTTTGGTAACCGTCCGGTCATTGCCATGCTATGTTCTTTTACGAGGTCGGTTCTGGCTTGACGACGAATGAACAAATGTATGGGGGTTAGCTTAAAGGCTAAAAATCTCTGGCAGGCTGTGCGCAAGGTAGTATATGCGCGAGTGACGATCGTGTCGGTAGCATGCCTGATTGTTCTCTGCGCCGATCTTGTGTTAGCGTCTCCGGCATCGACAGGCCAGGAACGTTACGATCTGGGCGGCCCGTGTAAAGACCAACCAAGTATGCGTTGGTTGAAAGAAATCCAAGACGCCGAGAGGGCCGGCGAATGGGACCGAGCTGTCGTGCTGGAAAAGGAGGCAGTCAGGGACGGGTGCAACATCCCGTATAGATGGTACGGATTAGTCAACGCACTCCTTAGCGCTCATCGATCCGCAGAAGCATCGAGCGTTCTACAAGAGATGGACGCTCGCGGTTTCGACCTCAATCTTGCAGTTTTGGGCGAGTATTTCCCGGAAATAGTGAAGTTCATGGAGAGCAAAGAATTTGGTGCGTCCACCCTGAGATTGAAAATTAAGCGCCTCGAGAACATATCGGATGAGAGGCGCGTCAGGTTTCAGGAAGCGCTGAGTCGTATGCCTGCTAGTGAAAGGCCGCCGGACAATTACATTGCCAAGGGCGATTGTCCTTTTGAGTGCTGCCGGTATGGCAATTGGACCGTGTTGGAGGACACGGACTTGGTTTCTGGCCCAGGCAGCAGCCGCGTAGTCAGCAGAGCCATGAAAGGAAGTCGTGCATTTGGTCTCACGGGCGAGGTGCATCTGAGACCCGAGCCCGTTGTCGTGCTGACTGCACCCGAGCCCGTTGTCGTGCTGGCTGCAGACGAACTGCCAAAGAACAGCATCGCGTTCATCCTCGACTACGTAGGCGAAGGATACGGACACGTATACACGCAGGGGAAAGTGGTCGTGGTCCAAACGCACTTGAGTTATGCAAAATATTGTTACCGTCCTTCGGAGTCTTGCTGGGGTGAGACGCTTTGGCCGTCGAAGGAAAGAAAGGAACAGATCTGGTTGGTGAAGGTTCGACTTCCTAACGGAATCGTGGGCTGGACTGATAAGACAAACAATTTCGGTGACAAAGATGCTTGCGGATAATTGAAGAGAGTCTCAAGTGTCCATTTGAGAGAGCAAATGGACACTTGGGCGGGTGGCGGGTGCCCCATTCAAGCCTTCTTTTGGCTTGAGTGGGGCAGTTTCCCCAAATTGCTGCTACGCTCGGACGTGGGTTTGCCGGGTGCTGCTCCAAGTTTGCTTCTAGTTGCCCGGTGAAGGGCCCTACGTTACCGTAGATCTCGATAGCAGAAAGTAGAGCGACGGTGAAAGCGGAATTGCTGCGATTGAACGGGGCTGTGGAGCGGGATCCCGCTATCGACGCGTGGATGAAAAAACATGAAGGTGAATTGGGAGCCATCGCGCATCAGTGGTTTGAGGTGATGCGAAAATGCGGGGACGAAGTTCGAGAGCTCTTGCATGACGGCTGTCCGGTTGCATGTCTGGGCGATGCGCCCTTCGGCCACGTCAATGTATTCACTTCTCACGTAAACGTGGGGTTCTTTCAAGGCGCAGCGCTGCCGGACCCGGCCCGCTTGTTGCAAGGCACCGGCAAGTTCATGCGCCATGTGAAGCTGAGACCGGAAACTTCCACAAACGCCGCAGCCCTAAGCAAACTCATCGATACGGCGTACTGGGACATAAAATCGCGCGTCGAAAACGGCTAGCCCAGAGAAACGGCTTGAGAGGGCGGGTGGCCCATTCAAGCCTTCTTTTGGCTTGAGTGGGGCAGTTCCAAAGGGCGCCTGCGCCCCGAATCTCGATTTGTGATGTGGCCTGACCTATAAGAAACCCATTACCACGGGTCAAAGCAATCGTAGTTCCGTTGAAGACGGACCTTGCCGTCCTTCATCTCAAAGAACATTGCAAAATGCGCTTTCATTTCCGCACCTGCAGGCAGCGCCCCCACGGCGATTGCCAGAATGCCAATCCACTTAGCCTCAACCGCAACTCGGTTACCCTCTGCAATTCCCGAGATGATTTCGTATTTCTGTTCTCGAAGAATTTTCGCGCCCTGTTGGCTCCGCTTCTGCAGGGCCGCCAGATCGCTCTCCTGCCCGTTCGGATTGAGCCTGTTTGGCAATTCAATTTGCCGCGCATCCTCCGTGAAGAAACGCTTTATCGCCTCGCCGGTTTCGCCGGACTGCAAAAGCTGCGAGGTACTTGCGTATCGTGGCCAGATTCAGCTCTTCTGTAGTCGTCATCTCGTTCGTATCCCGCATTACCGCACCTGAGCTTCTAAAGTTTGTGGAAGGAACGGGGCACTACATGCGGGTGGCCCATTCAAGCCTTCTTTTGGCTTGAGTGGGGCAGTTCCAAAGGACGCCGGTGCCCCGAAGTTGTAGCCGCCTGCAGAATTCAATGGCAAGAGCCATCGTCGTGGAATTGGCGACTTGCAGCCATCGCACCCAACGAATGCGCACAGCTCAGAATCTTCTTGTCCAGAGGATCGGTCTCGAGCGCGTTGGGGGCAATATAAGTCAGATTCTGTCGCGCCGAAATCAGCTTGTCGCTTAACTGCTGCATATAGCCCAGCAGGTTCGCCATCAGTTGAGCAGCATTCTTGTCCGCTTCCGTAGTCGCGGCAACAGAAGCTTGCCGGACGCTCGACGTCGCCGGACCGCTGTAGCGATTCACCCAATCGCTATTCGTCGGAAACCCGTATTGAACAGCGGTCTGCAGCGCGCTGCGCCACTCACGGATCTCGGTCCCGGCTTCAATCCCTGCACTTAAGAAGCCTTGCGAGAGTCCCTGGCTTTCCGGCTGCGCACTCGTAGAGCCGTGCAGTGATAGCCTGATCTGATTTCCGTTGAAACTCAGCGAACCATTCATGAGACTTGCCAACGGTTCAATCCCTACGCAGGATCCGCCATTTGCATCGATCACCGGAATCTGTCCGGCGTGGCCATCCATGACAAGGGTCCTTTGCTGTGGCTGCGCCATTCCCGGCGCAACAACAAACATCACGCAAATCAATTTTGCGTAGACTGATTTTCTTCGCATAGTCTCACTCCAGTCACATACTCGCGCTCCGAGCAGGAACTTATATTAGCGTCCAGAATGGTGGTCGTGAATTGGCAAAAATACCAGTCTTCTCGAGACACTCCAATGCAGTCTGTGGGGTGATCTTCAGCCCTCTGCATAAAACTGCCGTCGAAAAGACGGCGCACCTTGCTGCCGCAGGCCGGGATCGCGCGTTTGGGTGGGGAGGCTAATCCACAAAGGTCGAAGGTCGCACCTAAGGTTAGAGCACTCCGGGCACACGCTGGGGAAACGTACGCCCGGAATGCTTCGTTACTGCTTGTCGTAGACTGCGGTGCTGGAGACCTTTTTGCCAGCCGCATCGGTTCCAGTGGCGCTCAGCGTGCGGGTCTTGCCGTCCGCCGACACGACGATGCGGCCGGTAGTAGTAGGTTTGCCGCCCTTCTTGTTGGCTAGTGCCAACGTATGATCGTCAATCTTCTTGTACGACCTTGAATCAGCGGCCGGATCGCCGGTCAGCGGGTAGTCCTTGCCATCGAACTTGCCCGTCCACTCCGTGTGCATTGGGTTGCCATCCTTGTCAGTCCCATCCGTGGTCACTTTCACATTGTCGCCGTCGGCCGTGTAGACAACGGTCGTATTCTTCATGACCCCGGCCGGGATCTTCGACTTGGCCTCGTTAAGCTTCCATGTTCCCATGTTTGGGTTATCAGCAAAACACACAGCTACCCCAACCAAACACAACACCGCAGTCAATATAAGGTTCCTTGCTTTCACGTCTTTCTCCTGTTCAAACGAAATGATTCAATGCCAGATCTTCAGCAGGACTGTGACTATACGCTCTCAGGCCTGGCGCCTCAAAACGCTTCCCAGTCCAAGGATTTCGTCGGGGGCTGATCTGGAAATCGTTGTCAAGCCCCCGGGAACCAAAGAAATTTCCAACCCACACATTCCAAAGAGAAAAACCTGCAAGAACTTTTGCCGACTATTACCAGCCAAATTGCTAAACTAGATATAGAGAAAAAATAAGCCCGCCCAACCGGGCGAGCTTTTCTGTTTCCACAGCCACATGCAGCCAAGTACCTGTAGAAAGAAGAATTTATCCAGAAATACCGGGGGGCCGCCCCGAATGTCGGGGATCAGGGACAGAAACAGCTCAAAATCCCGCCACATTCAGACAATCCACAACCGCGCGAATGGGATACTCCGCTGTGGATGTACAATTTTCCCGCCCGGGACAAATCAAGACCCGGCGAAAGAGAAGGTAAATGCATGCTTGGAGAACAGATCAGCGAAACTAGCGGCAAGAGACTCGTGAGACGGGTCCTTTCCACCGACCCTCCTACGGCAGAAGTGTCGTTTGAAGACAGCGGGAACGTGTTTGGAGTTGCCACCACCGGCATGGGCACCTATACATCGGTGGTCAGGCCAGATGGCTCAGCTTACGGCGAGGGCCAGGGAATGATCATGACGACGGATGGCGAAATCATCACTTGGAAGGGATCAGGCCTGGGCAAATTCGGGACGGGCGGAGCCATCAGTTACCGCGGCATGCTGTTCTTCCAGACTGCTTCGCAGCAGCTCTCGCGTCTTAATAACATGTGCGGGGCCTTCGAATACGAAGTAGATCCGTCGGGCGGCACAACCAGCAAGGTCTGGGAGTGGAAGTAGAGCACAACCGGCCGCTTTAGTCGGCGCAAATTCCGATCGAACGACCTTTCAGACCTGGTAAAACCCTCCGGGCCCCCATCCACACCTCCCCCACAAATACAGCCATCCTGAACTGGATTCCCAGCCGCTATTGAACGCGAACAGCCGTGGCCAACTTGAGGTCAGTGAACGAGCGAAGGCGCTTTTTACTTCTGCGTCTTCATGAACTCGCGGACCAGCGTCGCGATCTCGTCTGGTTTGGTATCAAGCGCGAAGTCCTCCGGTTTCGCACATTATTGCGTAGGCTCAAGGGTCAACTTCTGCACCCGCCAATTCAGCAATTCGGCAGCATAGAGAACGTTCTCAGATGGGCATGCAAGTTCGTGAATCCAACCAAACTGGCCGGGACCATGGCCTGTGGAGCCGAGCACGCCAAGCACTCTACCATCCAGAGCCAGTTTGTAGATGCGCCCCGGATAACCATCCGACGCATAAAGCACTTGATGGAGCCCCGGCGTAATGCAAATCGTCCAAGGAGAGCCGTTCAACATTGTCTTGTTCAAGGGCGCCGGCGCCTCGGAGGTGGCGGGCACTTCCGATGGCATGTTTCCCATCCATGGGTGAACCTTGTGATCGTAAGGGACGTTGATGTGGATCTCGCGCAGAAACTTGCCATCTCCATCGAAAACCTGAATCCGCCCGTTGCCGCGGTCGGCTACATACACGTTGCCCGCGTCATCGGTGGCGATACTGTGCGGCGTATTGAACTGGCCCGGACCAATTCCTGGCTCGCCCCAGGACTTGACCCAGTTGCCGTCTTTGTCCATCTTGGCTATACGGGAATTGATGTAACCGTCGCTGATATAAGTATTGCCTGCTGCATCCCAGGCCATATCGGTGACCTGACGAAACGCCCCGTCGATCGGCGGCAGGGGCGGCTTAGGATGCTTGAGCGGACCAGTGCCCTCGTCGGATGCTTCCTGCTTCCGGCCGAAGACCATCAATATCCGGCCTTCCGGACTGAACTTGATGACCATATCCGAACCCTTGTCGGCGACCCAGATGTTGTCTTCCTTGTCGACCTTGACGGCATGGGCATAGCTCCATGCGTACAAATGATGGCCGATCTCGCGGACGTACTTTCCGTCGGCGTCAAATTCGAGCAACTGAGCCGCCGCCGCGCCATACGCTGGGCCAGTCGTGCTGCCACGGGAGAAGACGAAAACATGCCCCTTTGAATTGACCGCCACGCCTGCGACCTCGCCGAAATACAGGTCCGGAGGTAGCTGAAAGAAATCCGTCTGGGCCTGGAACTTAATCTCAGACACCGATTGCTGGGCAAACACCGGAATAGGCAGGAAAAAGACCGCCGCCAATGCGAGACACTTCATTCATCCCTCCTGAGCTAGATCGACAACCATTGTTCATTTGCGCGCTAGCGCTACGCAATTCGAGCGTGCGGGTTGAAAATCGGCGCCCGCACGACGAATACAGTTCATCTGGGCGGGGTGCTGGTCACATAGGAAACGTGGAGCCGGATTCTCCGATGCTGCAAACGCTGGTTAGGCGACGCCCTGCAAGCTCTTGCCCTTGGCCTCGATTGCGCTGAGTAGATTTTGCCAGGAATCATCAAATGACTTAGCGCCATGCGATTGCAGATCGTCCCCTAGTTTGTCGACATTAATTCCTGCTTTTTTGAAATCAGCGAGAATGTCTTCGCAGTCCCCGCCATTTCGGGGGAGTGTACCGCTTAGCTTCCCATGCTCACCAAAGGATATGAGGGTTTTCTCTGGCATGGTGTTAATTGTGTTTGGCGCAGTCAAAGCGCCGATGTATAGGACGTCAGAGGCTTTCGGGTCTTTGGTGCCTGTGCTGGCAAAAAGGAGTCGTTGCGGCCGGGCGCCGAAATTGGCCAACCGTTGCCAGCGATCGGAATCCAGCATGTCCCGATAAGCTTTGTAAACTTGTTGTCCAATAGCAATGCCCAGCTTATCGCGCAGTGGAGTGGGCACCTTCTCCATCGTCGCACCGTCCCACCGGCTAACAAAGACCGATGCAACGGAACGAACATCGGGACTAAGACCCGCTGCCACACGCCTCTCGAGGCCGCGCATGTAAGCATCTGCCGACGCGAGGTACTGTTCACGAGAAAAGAGAAGAGTGACATTGATGGCGATGCCGGATGCGATGGCCTCTTCAATTGCAGATACCCCCTCACTTGTTCCGGGAATCTTGATAAACAGGTTCGGACGATTGCCCTTTTTGTGCAGCACTTTCGCCGCAGCCACGGATTTTTCTATGTCATAGGCCAGAAGTGGGGAAAGCTCAAGCGAGACAAAACCATCGGTACCAGCCGTGCGCTGGTGAACTGGAGAAAAGAGATCGGCGGCTCTCGTTAGATCCTGCAAGGCCAGTTCGAAGAATAACTCCTCTCCCAAAAGCCCAGAGCTCATGAGACGTCCAATCTCCGTGTCGTACGACCTACTCTTAGAGATAGCATTCTCAAAGATGGTCGGATTCGACGTCAAGCCCGTGATAGAAAATTCCTCGATATAGCGCTTCAGCGTGCCGTTGTCGAGCAGGTCCCGGGTGATGTTGTCGAGCCACAAACTTTGGCCGAGATCGTGAAGCTCTTGGGTCGCTTTCATGCTTTTCCTCCTGTTTTCCAGATCCGATTTCAAAATTCGCTTATCAAAACTTCTGTTGTGTTCAATCCTTGCGAACGTCATCGTCCGATGACAAAGGTGTATCAATTGCACGAGCCATAGTTAACTTCATTTGCCTGGTTGAGTTTCTTCTGCTTCAACATGGTCACTTGCCACCTCGTTCGCGGTTCCAGCGAAGAACCGGGTCGGCGATTGCGGAGACCTCGGATACCAACGTTTCCAGCAGCGCCTTCGCGTCACTCTTCCGGGAAAGGTTTGCGCTCTGTCCGGCCCATAGCGGAAGGAACTCCAGCTTCGCGGCTTTGTCGGCAGGGACGGAAAGGTTCCTCACGAGAGCGCGCTGCAAGGGATACGGGAGAATCTCCACGCCTGGGCGATTGAGCTCTTCGTGCAACTGGTTATGAATTCCGCGGGCCAGTCTTCCAGTGAAGCCCCTGGTCAATCCTGTTCTGCGTGCGTTCCCGCTGAGGATCGCATTGCGATGATGCACGCTGGCACCAGATTCTTCGCAAGCCAGAAAAGCCGTGCCGATTTGTACGCCCTCGGCCCCCAGAGCAAAGGCTGCGACGATTCCGCGGGCATCGGCGATACCCCCGGCGGCAATCACCGGGACCGAAACGGCGTCTGCAACTTGAGGTACGAGCGAGAACGTTCCGGTGAGTGATTGTTCGGCGGGGAGTAGGAAGGAGCCGCGATGACCACCTGCTTCAAAGCCGGAAGCGGCGATGACGTCAACTCCCGCCTGCTCAAGAATAATGGCTTCATCCGGTGTCGTCGCCGCTCCGATGGTAAGGATTCCTTGTGCATGGCATTCTTCGAGAATCTCCTTCGGCGGAATTCCATAGATGAAGGTGAAGGCGGGCACCTTTGCATCGAGCAAGACTCGCACCTGATCTTCAAACTTGATTGGAACGTAAGGCTTATAGGTCGGGAGCGTGCCGCCCAGGGCGTGGATGTGTCCCGCGAGGGACGCCAGGCTTCGCGCAAATGCATCGCTTGAGGAAGTGCGTGCGCCCTCATCTTCCATTGAGACCCACAAATTGATCGCGAACGGTTTAGAAGTGAGCGCGCGAATTTCAGCGATCGCATCTTTTATTGCCGAAGGGTCCAAGCCATGCGCTGCGAAGGAACCTAGGGCGCCAAAATTCGAGACGGTCGCTGTCAATCGCTGCGTCGACAGACCACCAAGAGGGCCTTGAATAATTGGGTACTCGATTCCCAGGCTTGAAGAAATACGAGTCTGGTTCCACTGCGGCGACGAACTATTGGACTGCTGTTTCACAACTGTCCTCAGAAAGTGACAGGCAGAGACCGTTGAGACTCTGCCCGCTTTTGTTACTCTGCGACTTCGAAGATGACCTCAAGTTCGATCGGCATTCCGAGGGGCAGGCTGGCAACTCCGATCACCAGCCGAACCGACGTCTTCTCGATGCCAAAGACATCTCGAAACAAGTCCGACACAGCGTCCGCGACTTTGGGCTGGTCGATGAAGTCGTCGGAGGTTGCCATGAACACGCCGAGCCGGATGACGCGAGTCACTCTATCGAGTGAGCCTAAATGCGCTTTGGCCGCAGCAAGGGCGCTCAATGCCGCAGTGTAGGCCGCATCTCGTCCAGCCTCGACATCGAGTTCTTTCCCAAGCCGGCCAAGATACTTCGGCTTGTGGCCAACTACCGGAAGCATTCCGCTCAGGAAGATCAGATTGCCCGTCTGTAGCGCCTCGACGTAAGTGCCGAATGGTGTCGGAGCAGCTGGGAGTTGAATGCCAAGATCCTGCAGGCGGCGTTCTGCACCGCCCGGCTGTGAACCCTTATCGCTTACCACCGACTCGCGTGCGCGCCGCCGTCCACGTGCAGCACCTCCCCGGTAACGGTACGAGCTTCTGTCAGGTAAACGACAGCATCTGCGATCTCCTTCGAATCGGAGATCGTGCCCATCGGTGAAAGGGTCTTCAGGAAGTCCTTCGGATCCTTCTCGTGCATAGGGGTATCGACAATGCCGGGCGCGACCGCGTTAAAGCGGATGTTGTTCTTCGCGTACTCGCTCGCGAGACTGAGGGTAACCGCATTCAGGCCGCCCTTGGTGATCATCGCAATAGACGCCGGAACGCCAGCGATGGGGTTGGCGGCCAGAGATGCCGTGATGTTCGTCACGCTGCCGCCGGCACCCTGCGAAAGCATCTGCTTCACCGCAAGCTGGGTGATGAAGATGAAGCCTTCGAGGTTCGTGGAGACTAAGCTGCGGAAGTCGTCAGCGGTGTAATCCGTGAAGGGCTTAGCTACGAAGATGCCCGCATTGTTGACAACGGCATCGATCGAGCCGAACCTGCTGATCGCGGCCTTTGCGACTTTTTCAGCCGTCGCAGCCTGACCGATGTCTCCGTCGACGAGCGCGAGGCTCGGTGACGGCGCGAAGCCGCCCTTGGAAACGCTTCGTGAGGTTGCTACGACGTTATAGCCGCGATCCAGAAAGGCCTGGACAATGGCCGCTCCGATGCCTTGCGAGGCGCCGGTTACGATGACTGTCTTTTTACTTGCCATACTTAGCTCCTGTGGTTTTTCTTCGCAGGGCCCTCAGAGAATTCTGCTCCCGCCCGTGCGTTTTTGCTATGTAACCAATAAAAATTCAATTAAAGGTTACACGCAAACAGATTCCTGTACGGCTTGTAAGGATTCTTTAAAAACCATATAGGGCGTGAGACTTCTCGGGTCCTGCTCTTCCTTCCAGGAAGGCCGGCAAGTGGGACTCAGGGCGTTTCGCAAATGTCTTCCTGGGTTGATTGAAAAGGAAGCCGGGCCTTGCATAGAGAGAGGATCGAGAGACTTATGCAGTAAGGAGTCTTGCTCCATCTCTCGTCACGAGCACCGTATGTTCATAGTGGACGGCAAGAGACCTGTCTCTTGTGCGGACAGTCCACCCATCCTTGAGGGTCACGGTCTTAGGAACTTGTTGAAAAACGATTCCGGCTATCCAATGCAGCCAGCCAGGACAAATCAGCGTCGCGCAAAAATGGCCTGCAACGCGCCGATCCGCCCTCTGTATACATTTCTGGTCACTTTTTCGGAGTCTAAAGTAAGTGCCTAAATGAGTTTTTCAACAAGTTCTTAGGCGTGCCCACTGCGATCAGTGGCTCAATTGTAAAAACCAGGCCGTCAGTCAGGATGTCCGAGCATCGTGGATCGAAATCGTTTGGGATCGTCGGTCTTTCATGAATTGTCCGTCCAATACCGTGGCCAGTCAGATTACGCACAACAGAGTAGCCATTGACTTGAACCGTTTTGTGAATCTCCTTCCCTATGTCGAACGCCCGCGCCCCGGGACGTACTGCAGAGAAACCGGATTGAAAGGCATGAAACACGCAGTCGATAAGTCGTTTGCTCTCTTGCTTGATTGAACCTACGCCGATGGTCTCACAGGCATCTGCCATAAATCCGCCAACTTCGACAGTGACATCGAGTTTTACAAGATCTCCGTTGATCAGTTTCCGTTCGCCGGGAACGCCGTGAACTATTTCCTCATTCACGCTGATACAGCTTTCTCCAGGGAAGGAGTACACCAGCTTCGGAGCTGATCTTGCTCCCATACTGCGCATTACAGCCACACCTACTTCGTCCAACTCGCGGGTGCAGATCCCAGGACGAACAGCTGTTTTCATAGCATTCAGTACTGCTCGCGTGACTTTACCTGCCCGTTCCATTCCTGCGAGTTCCTCGGCGGTCTCGATTGACATAAGCGTCTCCTTGCAGCTAAAGCATCATGATTGCCGGACACGTGCTCGAAATGCCGCTACCTTTGCCCTGTTGCCGCATAACTGTGGACTGCACCAGCGTCTCCGATGAGCCTTGGTGCGATCATAAAACCACAGTACGCATTGCCCGCCTTCGCAATGACGAACCAAATCAAAGTCTGCACTGGAGAGCAGTTCCGCTACCGCCTCAGCAACGGGCGCGAGATACTGTTCAACCGTCTTCTGGCGGTATACGCGCTCGACGTGAATATCTGTTCGCGACTTTGAGCTGAGCACGCAATGACTGACAGAGCGTTCAAGAAAACCATTCAGTTCGTTCAGCGGGAGAGCCTTTCTTGCCTTTCTCGCCTCGATCGCTTTCAGGGCAATCTCTCTCAGGTTGCGAGCCTTTCGAAGGAGAGCACCGTCTGGCCATGTTGTTGATGGCAGAGTATCGCGAAATCTCTCTCGGACAACCCATGCGGCAACATCTTCATCGTCCTGCCATGTGTCGGTCAGTTCACCGCCAATCATATGAAGGGTATTGATGAAGTTGAGGGCTGGATGATCGCCCACAAAATCAATGGGAGAAGCAACGTACTCCTTTTGCGGCATCCCAGTTTTCATTCTCCCCCCTTAAAAGGCCGTAACTTTCATGCATCCGTATACAGGTTACACCAATCTCTTCACTGTGTAATCAGTAAACAAGAGTTTTATGGTTACAGGAAGATCACCTGAGAGGGTTACAGCGATCCCTCAGGAGTTGACGTGCCACTGCCGGTTGGATCGAATTGGTTCCAAAAAGCCGGTGAACCACACATGACGAAACGCATTTCTCCGAACGAAGGCATCTTCTTTATCTCTCAGTCGGGTAAGTTCGACAACCTCGCAGTACCCGCGAAATAGTCTGTCGCACGTTACTTGTCCCATCTGGAGAGTGCCGGTACAACCGGCACTCTTTCTCTTGCCAAGACCAACCGTTTTAGACATCTCGCGAAAGCGCTAAGTCAGCAGGCTGCGAACGGTTGTTTTTGTACGGGACTCCATCGCAAAAGGCATCGCCGATGAGCATTCTGCGCTATACTCCGCCCATCCTGAATTCCGCAAACGGAGCCCCTCATATCTGTCCCCACACCTCAGCAATCCACCGACATTCATGCCAAAGCCCTAGCCATCAATCTGGAGGCTTCCTTCTACGGAACTTTGCGGAGATTGGAGCTGGTCAGGAAGTGGCCCGTTGGTTTCTGAGCGTTGGCGCGGCCTCGGGAACGGTCGCGCAAGCCATTTCGGCCTACGATAAGACCGTCAGCGACGACACGTACGGCGCTGGCACGCGCTATGTCTCCAAAGAGCGCCTCCTGGCCATGCTCGACCCCGAATATCAGCTCCTCCTCGACCGCCTCGCTGAAGCTCGCGGCGCCCATACCCGATTTTTTGTTTTTGCGGACACCGTCGCTACCCGAAATTACCAGGGAACCAACGAGCAACATGGCTGGCTCGGTTTCCGCTTCCAGGACGAACCTGGGGACCAGCCCAATCAGATTCTTCTCCACATCAATCTCGGGGACTCAACCGCGCAGCTCCAGCAGCAGGCAATTGGCACGCTCGGCGTGAATCTGATCTATGCTTCCCATCACCAGCGATCTTCCCCGGAGGCCTTTATGGCCGGCCTGTTCGACGATTTAAGTCTCGAACGGATCGAAATCGACGTTCTCGAACTAACTGGCCCCGTTTTCGCTGGTGCAGACTCCCGCCTCTGGTGCCTGAACTTGCTCCGCAGCGGCATGTCCCATGCCTTGGTCTTCGATTCCAAAGCTCAAGTGGTCGAGCCGTCCACTCCTCTTCGCAAGCGTCCCCTCATCGTGCAGCGTACTTTACGGGGCCATCTCGGTCCATCTGCTACCGAAACCTTTCAGGTAGCGCGACAAAAGTTTCTGGCTGAAGGAATTCCCTCCGACCGCGAACCTTTAGCTGTCCTTGAGGTCAACGCTCAGAATCTCGAAGGCTCGGCTGCTTCTAATAACGCGGAACTGCTAGCCCTGGTCGAGCAGCTTGCCATTTTAGGCACTGTCGTCGTCACGAATTACCGGGAGGGCCATCAGTTCCTGAATTACCTTCGCCGCTACACCGCTGCGCCCATCCGGGTGATTCTCTGGCTCTCTATGTTTCTTCAGAACATGGAAGACAGGGTGTTTCCATCCTTGCCGGCGCCGTGTTGGAGAGCTTCGGGCGATTGCTCGTCACCGACGTGACAGTCTATGTCGCTCCCATGAGCAAGGAATCGTTGGTGGCCGCACTTGGCGGCCTGCCGGAAGGTCTTTTGCGGGAGTCCCCCGACCGCGATCTGCTGACCCTTGACGATTTCCTTCCCAAGCCACCCCTGGACCACCTCTTCCGTTATCTCCGCGCGTCAGGCCGCATAGCTCCTCTGGGGGAAACGCGGGCCAAAACCTGACAAAGATTGGTGATCGTCCTCTGGTCACTCGCTAGTCGGAAGGCATCATCAGAGGGACAAGGCAATCTCACGACCGATGCTGGCGCAACGGCAGAAATGCCGCATAATCGCAAGGAGCTCTTATGGCGTTAAGGTATTGGCAGAGCACTTGACAGGCAAAACAGCGCTGCGCTCGATAGACCGATAAGAGCCTACCGGGAGAGAGAAGAACGCCAATCTAGAAGATATCGCCCGGTTGTCAAGAATCAGTCCGAGAAATCCTCGCTTATCTTCGACACTGATTATCTAAAGACAAGCACCTCAATCGTCGTGCGCCTCACCCATCGCTTGATATACATTGGTCGCCAGACGTATTGCTGCCTGCATGAATACCTTGTTGAAAGACCTGCGTCACGCTTTTCGCGTCCTGATCGCTGCGCGCGCCTTCTCGATTGCGGCACTCCTTTCTCTGGCCATCGGGATCGGCGCGAATACCGCAATATTCAGCATTGTAGACGGCCTTTTGCTTCATCCACTTCCATACGCCGATGCGGAGCGGCTGGTTATTCTCTGGAACCGCTCTCCCGGCCTCAACATCACCGAAGACTGGTTCTCCACCGCGCAATACTTCGATATCAAGAACGGTCATCACGGCTTCGAACAGGTCGCGATCGCCATCGGCGGCAACTACAACCTCACCGGCTCGGGCGAACCGGAGCGCGTTGGAACCATTCGGGTTTCGTCAAGTCTTCTGGCCTTGCTGGGACAACGCGCGGCTCTCGGACGGGTTTTCCTACCCGATGAGGACACGCCGGGCCGCACCCCCACGGCGATCCTCAGCTACGGGACATGGGCGCGGCGCTTCGGTTCCGATCCCCGGGTCCTCGGCAGAAAGATCTTTCTCAACGGCCTGCCGTATGAAGTCGTCGGCGTCATGCCGCGCTCATTTTCATTGCCGCGCGAGGTCATGCCCACGCTCGACGGCGCCGAGCAGGCGGAGATACTGCTGCCTCTTCCGATGCCCGCCCATGCGGCGCAGAATCGCGACCACGAAGACTACAACATCATCGGCAAGCTTAAGCCAGGTGTCTTCCGTTCAGCAGGCGCAGGCCGAGATGGATACCATCACGGCGCGCCTGCGCCACGATTATCCCGAAGTCTATCCGCCCAACGGCGGCCTCACCTTCAGCATTGTGCCGCTCCTCGAGCAGGTGGTCGGCAACGTTCGGCACACGCTCTATCTCCTGCTCGGGGCCGTTGGCTTTGTCCTTCTCATCGCATGTGTCAACCTCGCCAACCTGCAGCTGTCGCGGGCCGTCGCACGGCAAAAGGAAATGGCGGTGCGAAGCGCGCTTGGCGCATCCCGGCTGCGGATCGTTCGCCAGTTGCTGACCGAAAGCATGTTGCTCGCCTTCGCGGGCGGAGCACTGGGCATCGCCTTCGCCTTTCTCGCCTTGCGCTGCGTGCGGCTGCTTGGCCCGCAGAGCGTGCCAAGGCTGAGCAATGTCGGCATCGGCCTCACCGCACTCGCCTTCACTTTCCTGATTTGTGTGTTGTCGGCGATTCTGTTTGGACTTGCGCCCGCACTGCGCGTCTCGCGCATCGACGTGCAGACGGTACTGCAGGGCACCAGCCGCACCTCGTCCGGCGTCAGCGCCATCTGGGGACGAGGCAACAATCTTCGCCGCTCGCTCGTCATCGCCGAGATCGCGCTTTGTGTCATGCTGCTGATCGGCGCGGGCCTGCTCATTCGCAGCTTTGTTCGTGTGCGCGACGTCAACCCCGGCTTCAATCCGCATAACGTCCTCACGCTTGAGCTCACCATGACCGGCGAACGATACAAGGACAAGACAGCCGTTCTCGCTGCCTATCACGAGCTATGGATGCGCCTCGAAAGCCTGCCCGGCGTCACCTCCGCGGGCGCCGTCACCTCGCTGCCGCTGAGCCAGATGTTTGCCTGGGGGCCCATCACAGTGGAGGGACGCGTGCCTCCGCCGGGCGAGAAGTTCATCAATGCGGATGTCCGCATGGTTAGTGGGCATTATTTTCAGGCAATGGAAATACCTCTTCGCAAGGGCCGTTTATTCAACGACGATGACGCCGCAGGCAAACCCCTCGTGGCGATCGTCGACGACTACATGGCGCAGCAGCTCTGGCCGAACCAGGACCCGATCGGCAAACGCCTGCATATCGGCGGCATCAACGAGACAGACTCGCCCTGGATCACGGTTGTCGGCGTCGTCGGCCGCATCAAGCAATACACCTCGACTCAGACTCGCGCATAGCCTATTACCTTCCTCAAACCCAGTACGTGACGCGCGCCATGAATGTCGTGATGCGTGCGAGCAGCGATCCTGTCGCCCTGACCGGCGCGGTAAAGCAGCAGATTCGCGAAATCAATCCTGACCTCCCGCTCTACAACGTGAGCACTATGCAGGAGCGATTCGACCACTCCCTGGCTCGCCGTCGTTTTACCATGCTCGTGCTCGGCAGCGTTTGCGGCCATTTCGCTTGGCCTCGCCGTCATAGGCATCTATGGGCTCATCGCCTATCTGGTTGGCCAAGGCAGCCGCGAAGTGGGCATCCGTCTGGCGCTGGGCGCGACCCCAGCGAACATCAAGGCACTCATCGTGCGCGGCGGCATGACCCTGGCCTTTCTGGGGAGTTGGCATCGGCATCGCGGGTGCACTCACAGTCAGCCGCCTGATGCGCTCACTGCTCTTCGGTGTCGGAGCCAACGACCTCGTGACCTTTGTCGCTGTTCCATCGCTTCTGGCATCGATCGCTTTCGTCGCCAGCTATATCCCGGCGCGGCGCGCTTCTCGCATTGACCCGAGCATATCTTTGCGTTGTGAGTAAGCAATGGCCGCTCGGGCGAACGAGAAGACTACTTCCCAATAGCCCGTGAAAGACGCTCGTGGATTGGTTCACACGAGCCGCCTTCTGAGGACCAATCATCGGGTCGATGTGCATCGGCATGTGGAATACCCTTTGCAGGAGGGAGGCAAGATGTCGCGATGAGCATAACCTGATTCGACTGTCCTTTTATTGCGCAAAAGGGCGGACTGCGATAGTGTTAAGGCAATATTTATTTTTGTAAATGAAATCTGATAACTCCACTGTCCCAAGTCGTGGCAATGCGTACTGTTGTTGCTGATCGCACAGTTTGTTCTTAGCTCTTTGACTGATCCCTCGTATATGAGTTGGAGCAAGATGCCCGATTTTCTGTACATCAACGTCTCAGTGATTCCCTATGATGCCCCTCTTCGTTCTCCAAAGAACGACGCGCACCACGCCCGGCTGCGCCTTCATCGTTACCGAATTACAGCTTGTTGTAAGTTCTAGTTTTCATTCGAAGAATCTCCTGCAACTTGACATCTAAACGAGCTCATCTCGCTCGGATGGATAAGTGAATCATTATTTTACTTAGAACCGTATTTTCTGGAGGTCTCAATGCAAATCCGAATGACGCGATGGCTGCAGTGCCTTGCCATCATGATGACTGTATGGTCGCTGTCGGCATTACCTGGCAGTGCCCAGACATTTCGTGGTGGAATCAGTGGCATTGTGACAGACACCTCTGGTGCAGCGGTGTCCGGAGCCAATGTGCAGGCAATCAATGATGACACGAGGCAACTACATCAAACCGTATCGTCCAGCGCCGGCGAATTCACTTTCGAGGACATACCGCTCGGCACCTACACCATCACCGTTTCAGCAACAGGTTTTCAAACTGTCAAGACGACCAAAGTTCCAGTATCGGCGGGTTCTGTCTATAACCTGCCGGTTAAGGTTTCGCCCGCCTCGGCGAACACAACGGTGGAGGTAATGGCTTCCGCGCTGGCCCTGGACACAACCTCACCCACCCAGACCACCACGATTGCGGCGCGATCGATGCAGGATGTTCCGCTGAACGCCCGAGACTTCACGCAATTACTTGCCCTCACGCCTGGCTTTGCCGGTTATTCCGCAAACGGCACGGACGGCTCGTTAAACGGCGCTCGCGTCAACCAGATCAACTGGC
The DNA here is from genome assembly GCA_963823845.1 of Terriglobales bacterium. Lineage (GTDB taxonomy): Bacteria > Acidobacteriota > Terriglobia > Terriglobales > Acidobacteriaceae > Alloacidobacterium. Next base: position 89,606 of record CAWGND010000013.1, on the reverse strand, counting down.
AGATTGACGGCGTAGATAACAATGATGCGTGGCACAACATTCCCGCCGTGAACCAGAGCGGTGTGTCGGGCATTGCAGGCATCATCCTGCCAATCGACGCGATCGAATCCTTTTCCGTTCAGACGCAATCCGCTCCTGAAGCGGGACGCAACCCCGGTGGCACCGTCAACTTGGGCCTGAAATCCGGCACGAATCAGTTTCATGGAACGGCTTACTACTTCAACAGAAATGAGTTCTTCGGAGCAGGTTCTCCATTTCAAGATACAAAGCAGGAAGTCCGTAACTACAATGCCGGCGGCTCTTTGGGTGGGCCCATTCTTCGCGACAAGCTATTTTTCTTTGGCGGCTTTGAGACGCAAAATTTTGTGATCGGAGTTTCAGGGCTGTCCACCCAACCGTCTACTGCCTACCAGGCACAAGCAGCAGCATTGCTGGCCGAACACAATGTACCAATCAACAGCGCGACGCAGAACATGCTGAACACGATGTGGCCGGCAAGCTCGCTGACCGGACCGGCAGCTCCCAACAATTACTCCAGCCCTGACCCTGAACATGGCTACAGCTATAACGGCATATTCAAACTCGACTACACCATCAACGACCACAACAGCCTTTCATTCCACTGGTTTTCAGGTGAAGGAGATTCGGCGGCTCCAGCCGGTTCAAATCTGGCATGGTACTACCAGACGGCACCAACCCACGTTTCGAATTACGCGCTTGTTGTGAATTCGCAATTATCGCCTTCCATTACCAATCAAGTTCTGGTCGGCGTGAACTATTTCAACCAGGTCTTCCTCGATTCCAACACTGATTTCGACCCGATCGCACTCGGCTTCAATACTGGCGCAACCATACTCGGCGCTCCCAATATCAGACTCGGCGCGGCCTCGCAGCCCTCGTCTCAGCTCGGACAAATCGGTGTCACTCCTCCGCTCGGCCGCAACGATATCACCGGGCATATAACGGACGCACTTTCGTGGACAGTCGGAAGGCATCAGTTCCGCTTTGGTGGAGAATTCCGCCAGGTACAGCTCGACGAGTTCTATCACACAGACCAGCGTGGCTCCTTTACCTTTTCGGGAACCCAGGGGCCATGGGCCACCAATCCGACCCCGAACGACCTGAACGCAGACACCAATACACTCATCCTCGCCGATTTTCTCGGCGGCTATCTACAAAAAGGGACCATAGCTCGCGGGAATCCGGAGCGGCAGGTATTTGTCAACACCTTCTCGGTCTTCGGCCAGGATGCATGGCAACTCTCGCGAAAATTGAACCTGAACTACGGCGTCCGCTATGACTACGAAGGCGCTCTACACAATGGCAATAAGGATCTGTCCGTCTTCGATCCCAGCAAAGGTGGAATTGTATTCCAGGGAGCAGGGATCAGCTCGGTCTATCCGCCCATCTACACGAGCGTAAGTCCACGCGTCGGATTTGCATGGCAGCCGAAGGAAGATGGCAGCGTCGTGATTCGCGGTGGCATTGGACTTTTCTTTGACACGCCGAATCTGAACATCTTTCTATCGCAAAACCCCGGCAATGGTGGTGCTGTCGGCCTTCAGGGAAATCCTGCCGGCCCGAGCCCCGTGCTGACCCTCGCAATTCCGTCACAGGTGGTGGTGCCTGGTCAGCTGCTGGCTCCAACGGGAGCAGATCCCGCAACTGGGTGCATCGTCACGCCTGATAATGTAAGCCCCTGCGGCCTGTATTCCGTCAGCCAGAATCTTCGCAATCCGCACGACATGAACTTCAGCCTGAACATCCAGAAAGCTTTTGGCTCCAAAGTGGTTGCACAACTCGGCTATGTCGGCGCCGAAGGCAGAAAGCTAATTTTGCTGCGCGATATCAATCAACCGGCTGTTAACGCTGCCGGATCAAACGTCGATCCTTATGTACAACAAATCAGTCGTCCGTATGCAGCTGCGTTTCCGGTTTATGGAGCGATCAACGAAGCTGGCAGTGTCGGCGACTCAAACTACAACGCATTACAAGCTGTATTGCGCACTCAGAGCTGGCATGGCCTCAGTACTCAGGCCTCGTACACATGGAGTCACAGCATGGATGAAGGCACGCAATGGCGCAATGTCCTTCCGCAAGACAGTACTAACATCAGAGGAGATTACGGTAACAGCGACTATGACGTCAGAAATACATTCAGCATGTATGTGACGTATGAAGTGCCGGGATCATCCACGGGCCCACACTGGCTGACGCATGGCTGGCAGCTGAATAGCCTCATCTCACTTCACGGTGGCACACCTTTCTCCGTTCTCAGTTCTACTGACAACTCAGGAACAGGCGAGGGATTCCAACGTGGCGTGCAGGTTCTGTCCGATCCGTATGCAGGCGTTAGTCATAAGTTTGCTAACCAGCAGGTAACCTGGGTTAATCCGGATGCATTTACAGATGGTCCTACAGGAACATTTGCCGGCGCATCCAGACGAAACCAGCTCTATGGTCCCGGATTTGAAGATGTTGATTTCTCCGTATTCAAAACGGGAAGCATCGGCGAACGAGTCAAAGTACAGATTCGTGTTGAGACGTTCAACCTCTTCAACCGAAAAAACTTTGCTCCACCCTCTAACACGGTCGGTTCTGGTTTCGGCATAATCTCTGACACAATCGGCGATTACAACGGAGCTCCAGGAATTGGCCCCGGTGAACCATTCAACACGCAGCTAGGAGCGAAGATCATCTTTTAAGATGAGCCCGGCCTGCTGACTCCAGGCAGGCCGGAACTTCTGACCAATGGTCAATGCGCGATGCATATTTTGGCAGCATTGGCTAGCTGGGAGGTTGGGAGGGGCAAGCGGGCAACTTGCTGTCCTGACATTCTATTGTTCTTACGGGTGAAGATGGCAAGCCCGACGCCAGATGCCTTCAAGTAAAGCGGGAACCCACTGCTCTGCAGGGCATTGGCTCCAGGTCTCTCGCAGAAATACTACATTCTTGTCGGGCGACTTCGCGTTAGCCGCCTGAAGGCTGAGTAACACGAGAGTTCCGGTCTCAAGTTCACCTTTAGCCGAACTTTCGGATGCGGTCGGCTGCCGAATGACGGTGGCTGGAGCGAAAAGGCATTTGCTCCCAGCTGTTTCGGGGGACAAGGCGCTGCGCTTGACCTCATCGCTGTAGAGCTGTCGCATGAGATTCACACCACTCACGATATTGTGGACTGCGACCCCGACCGCGTGCACACCTGCCAGATCACCCCCTACACTGTCTGAAAGGAATTGCTTTGCCAGATCAATCCGTTTGGTCAAAGCCCACCATGCAAGCAGAATCAGATTCAAGGTACGCGGCGCCTTATCCAGCACCAACGCAGCATCCCAACTGGCCGATGTTGCCTTGAAGGTGGGGACAAACAGGCGGCCAACCACTTCCTGAACGAGTGGGCCGCAGGCTTCCGTCGACCCCGCACCTCGGACGTAGGCCGCGAGGCTCTCGAGTTCGTCGGACCCAATCGAAATAGCAGGCGCTAGTGCATTCAGCCGCTTCCAAAGAGCGTCTTGAGCAGCGGCGCGGCCCTCTGCACTCCTAGGCGAGACTGTCGGGAAAGGCCTGCCGCCGAATTGCAATGTTCTCCGCACTCGTCGGAGCAGAGATCCGTTCAGCAATATAGATCGGTCCGAATAGGCGCGATCGAGCTTGTGGTCATTTGCAAAGGACTCAATCTCAGCGGCGTCCTCTGACAAAACGATATCCAATAGCCAGGGAATGCGGATTCTCTTCATTGGCCCTCCTTTCAAAAAGTTGCCATGCCTGAAATGTCTACGGCACGACGTCTATCACTGGCGAATAGTTGAGAAATAACGCAACGCGCTCAAGCTGGGAAGAAAAAAATAAGCGCCGCCGCGCACGGTGACAAATTTAGGTACATTCATGATGCGGGTGCGGGGTCCAGTCTCCTGCGGTAAAGAAAAGGTGTTTGTAAAGCGGCATCCGGGAATAGGTTCGCGGTTGCCCAGCAGCGGATCACTCTCTTCTGTCATCGCATCGAATTTAGTGCTCATCACCCACGAGTTTTGTACGAATTCGAACTGCCTCAAGATGTTGGCGACGATACAAATGAAGTGGATTCCCTGTTCCCCGTTGTCTGGAGTATCCGCCACAGCCTCCTCGGGAGAGAGCCTCGGTCCGTACTCTCGTCCGCGTCGGAGGATACGGTGAAAGCGAGTCGATGCGATGACGTCATCTCGATACTCTTTGTTGCCAAAGCCGAGTTCGTGGAGCAGCCGCGCGAGCAATCCATCTGAAGCGGGCAGATCGGCGTTGCGTGGGTTTGCCCGCCGGATGTGCGCGCCGAGGGGACAACGAAGGCCGTCGATGTCGGAGGCATAGGTGAATTGATTTTGCGCCGCGGATTTCGGATCGAGGCCTGCGATGGCAGGCGTACTCTCTGGAAGGAGTGGAGTGCCGTCCACCCTGCGACCCACCATGCATTCGGCCAGATTCTGCCGAGCTTGCGGGTTGGAACCTGTCTGGCTATCGAGAAACCGCCAGAAGCCCCGTACGTCTTGCTGCAACTGCCGAAAGACTACGTAGGCACCGTTGCGTCCGAGGTCGCGCTTCTCGGGAAAATCCGTTGCTGGAGGCAAGACCGAGCTTGAGGGCGAGTCGATGGCCAAGAGAGGCCGGTCGGTGTACTTACCGTATTCGTTCGGATATCCAAGAAGGAACTCACCAAGCTGTACGAGGTTCCCATACTCACATGCATCGCTCTGGGGCTCACGCTCCCGCTGCCAGTCAGGCGTAGGTTGACTGATACCGTCTTTGAATCCGAAGGGTTCCGAACCGAACAAGTTCGAGGTTGTCAAACAATCCAGCAGCTCAAAAGCAGCATTCCATCGGGCATTCTGGATGGCTTGCGTCCACGCTTCGAGATGACCCGGCTGAGCAAACAGCATCACGAGCAGGTGAGGAACTTTACCCGGTCCACCCCATCTCCAGTATTGCGCGGAGTTGGCGCCTACATCCCCGAGTCTTCGAGAGCGACTTTCCTCCCCGACATACCGGAAAGGAACTCGGGCGAGAATCCTGCAAGTACGTCATCTGCAAGACCGAGTGCCTGCAAACCCTCTCGCGTGAGGGCCAGTTGCAGGACAGTATTCGGGGCGCCGTTCAGTTTCACCGCCGTCGAGACTGGCGCAGTTGCAAGCCATGAACGTGCTGCCGAAGCATCGAGGATTTTGAGCAACAGGTAGGAGGCTTCCGACAGGGGGGCGTATCCAAAGCGTACGAGTCCCTGAATATCGCTATAGTCCACAGCCGAAGTACTCATTACTTTGTCACCCATAAAATAGATCCAGAGTTTTGGTGATCGCGCTATGCAGCGCTGAATCAGGGTTTGATTGCTTCCTGCTCAAATGCAACATAAGCACCTCATAGCTTTACCGCTACGTGGCCACTGCGACGGCATTCGGCTCGGAAATTGAGGACCTGCTCACAGTAGCTTTAACCATGTTTGTAACTCTGAATCCGTGATTGAGGATTGCTCGAGCCCCTCGCGAATGAGAGCATTCCTTTGCTTGTCGAGCGCCGTCAACCCCGGATAGGCGTTATACCAAACCTGCGTCGGCATCTGATGCCTACGCAGAAAATCCTTGAATCTCTGTTCATCTTTTGCACCGTCGAGGAGCAACCAGTTCGTTCGCGGATATCCTATCCCATTGCTGAAAACGACGTTCAATCCAAAAAAGACTTTATTGATGAAGTCATCCATGTAGCTCTCAAGGCTGCCGTCGTAATTGCTGGCAAAGATCACTCTCCGCCTACCGTCAAGAAAGACCCAACGTGCGAATTGAATCGTAGTCACACGGGCAAGCCGTCCGCGGTTGAATATGTGCTTTGCTGTGTAGTCAATAGCCAGAAGCACGCCCATGATGGTGGTGAGGCGAAACAAACCAGGCTTAAGGCTCCCCATCGCGCTGAACTGGTTGGTGACGTCATGGTCTTCCATGGAGGCGAGCAAGCTCGCGTGATCGGGATCCACGCGTGGCGCGATCTCAGGATCAGATTTTTCGCGACGCCGGAGTTGAATGAGAAATAAGGGAAGATAGAGTAGGAACAATGGCAAAAAAATGATCAGGGCGACCGGTAAGCCGACGAGGTGAAGTAGGTTGCGAAGTTGCGATCCTAAAGGGGTTGGCTCCTGTGGTGTCAGAGTAACGCGACCGGATTGCTGCTCCATGGCGACGAATCCCTTCAATGTGTCGCGGATTTGTCGTGGCTGCATCATGCGGAGCGAAACCGAGTTTTCCTGGATGAATTTCTCCAGCGATTGGCGAAGCACCTCCTCCTCTCGAACCTGTTGCACTGTTCGCCCAATCCAGTTCACATAGTTGGCTGCGGGAGAAACACTCTTGGCCTTCATCCATACGAGAAGATCGACGTCGATACTGTACGCTTCGCAATATGAAAAGATGTGGCGTAGTCCGTCGCCCGCACGCTCCACCAAATCAGCCAGAAATACATCGGCCGTTCCATCAATGTCTCCCAATATGGCTAGGTATTTGGGATAGTCAATCCGTGGCAGGCCATACACCGTGATGTCGTTGATCGTCTGGTCTTCAAGGATCACAATACGCGCGAAGTGCAACTGCTCGAATTGTCCGAAAGGAACCAGGGAGTTCAACGGGTTAAGGAGTCCTCGTTCGTGATTCATGGAGGCAAGCAACCGACGCAGATCAGCTTCTCGTTGCGGGTCGATCATCGCCAGGATCATGAAGCTGGATTGCGGAGTCATCGATAGTTACTCAAAGACCTCGTCTCCGGTCGGTTCGTACAGGGCTACGCTGTTCATGGTATGCCGCAGTTCTGACAGCGTCTCATACATCCGACGTCGCGCCCGATTCTGATTGCCCAGGGGACGGTGCTCGGCGATACAGTGCCACGGGTTGTACGAAAGTCGTTTGGCGAAATCCAATTGTGCCGGAGTATTGAATACTTGTCGGGGAAGACGCAGGGTGGCCGCCGAAACGCGGGGCGAAAGCTCTTCCGGCCAGAGCACAGCATTGTTTTCGAGGGGCATGAGATGCGTGTCCGTTTGCCTCTGCAAGCGAATATCGAATTCGACATCGTCTTTCGCCATGGCAGCGACCATTGAATTACGCAAGTAGTCATCAGGAGGGCGTAAAGGGAGTCGGGGTACGGCCGTTCGATGCTTTGATTTGGGCCATAACGAGTATTGCATCGCCTGGCCTTCTCCCAGAAGATACGGGACGCAACTGAAATAGGGAGCCTCGAATGGGCTACTCTGCGTTTTGGTCCATAACGACTGCATCACGAGGTCCAGCACGTGCGACCGATGGAGATTGAGGAAATAGAGGATCGGCGCGTTTTTCAGGCTCTCAATCTGTAACTGTGCATTCGCGTCGACATCCGGCGTTACAAAGGTCGGCGTGGATACGCCAAACATATCCTGCGTGAACTTCTCCTCCTCCATCAGTTTGGGCCCCGGCACGCCCATCAGCTTGATGCCGATGCTCATAAAACCGATATCGTCTATATCCGGTGTAATGTAGGGACCGGGCCCGGAAAAACGGACCCATGCGCGGTATGCGCGCGGTTCCGCGTAGATACCGTGACGCAGTTCTCTGGGAAGATTGTCGTGAACAATGAACTCCCCACGCACAATACCATGTGTTTTGGTATTGCCCCCTCGTTCGAATTTCCCTGGCTTCCAAAGCAGTCTCATCTGTTTCCCGAAACTGTCGATGATCGAATCGAGATAGGCCTCTTCATTCGGAAACATCTTCTCTTCGGCGACTTTCAAACTGTCATTCGGGCGTTTTCTGTTAATGAGGCCTGTGACGAAATTTGCAATGGGATCGCGAAGCAATGCATCGAACGCGGGGCGGATCAGCGGATCGAACCGGCGTTCCAGCTGTACCAGCGCGGTTGACGCGTCGCACAACCAATCCTTTGGCGCCGAGCCCGTATTAGCTTTGGGGATGGCGCGATCGGGGTTGGACTGGACAATCATGAAGCTGGGAATTGCAGCGCAAAGTGAATGGCCCGGGTCTTGTCCCAATACACAATACCGAGATAAAACCCTGGGCCAATCAGACGGATCTCGTCGCGAATGTGCTCGGCGACGATCGACGTCTTCGAGTAATCGAGGACGATACACTCCTTGTTGTCGAACCAGCTTTCTGTTTTGTAGACTTCGGCCACAATCGCGTTCAATCCGCTGGCGAGGATTCGGTTTCTCAATGTCCCGTGAGCGGCATCGAAGGTCTTTCCTTGCCAGCCAAAAATATTAATCAGCGACGCGATCGCCGAACTGAAGGTCGTGCCGGGTGCGATAATGGCGGTTCCCTGGGCTTCGCCGTTGGGGATGTCGCCGGAGGGGCTACTGGAAAAAAGGTCGTCGAGATCCTTTCCGGACATCGACAGAAGTTGCGGCCCGGTGTACGGCATGGTTCAGTCCTCCTCGATACGTTGATCTCTGTCGCCGGAGGTCGGCGCTATTTGATTTCTGGGAATGCACCAATCAGAATCCTGCCACTATCGGCGCAGATGGGGCGTTTGTCAATGAAGAACGTCACTGAGCACTCGGAAAACCGCGCCGCGACGGTTATATCCGGATCGAGGGCGGCATCGAAGCGAACAACCCACAGATGACGCAGGCGGAGAATATGCTTCTTGATTCCGAAGATCAGGAAAGGATCGTTCCCTATCAAATGGATCAAATAGGAAAAGACCGGCTCGACTCGTTTTTCGGGCTAAGGCCGCGCGTCGGCAGTCTCAATTAGAACGATCACAATAGAGGTACGTAGTTTGTGTTTTGATATATCATGCGGGATCGAGCAGCATCATCGCGCTTTGAGGTCAAACCATGGGGATCTTGTCGAGAAATCGGCGAAATCTGCGTTGGGCTATCGTTCTGCTGTCCGTTACGGCATTCACCATCGGCTCGCTTCTCCATGTTGGCCTTTTGGTCCATGCCGACCAAGCGGCACGACCCTCAATCCAGACCATCAAATTGGGCGCTGTGCGCCCAGGCTCGCTCTACGCGTTTACCCTCGGATTGAAAGACGCAGCACAGCTTCAGGGAACGGACGCCGTACTGGTTACTGTGAAGGACGCTCAGGGAGAAATCGAATCCAAGTGGCTCCACGTCGCTGATCTCGACTTATACCTGACGATCCGGCCACGAGCGGCTGGTCAGGTGACCGTAAGCCTTTCCTCAGCATCCACGGTCCGCGTTCCAGAGATTAGCGCCACGCTGCACAAGATCCTTCGAGCTCAGGATCTGAAGCCGAGCACGGGTGATGTGCTCCGAGGAGTCATTGCCGCAGCCCCTAACGATTCCTGGCAAAAGGCACAACCATTTGAACTGGGACAGACTATTTATGGCAGCGATGACGAAAGGCCCTACGCTCCATTCAAAGGCGAAGACGGTTATGCGGCGATGCTCAAGGGCTTCCAGTGGTTCCGATTCACCTTCCGCGAAAACAAGCCGCGACTCGTCTACTTCGTGCTGAACGTAACGGATCGTGATGTTCCCGCTAGACGTGGACATCTTTCAGAAAGGCAAAGACGCTGCGGGACAGCCTGATGTTGTTCCCTTCAATACCGGAGAGTTCGTCTACCAGGTCGAGGCAACGCAGAATTATCCCGGGCTTTATAAGTTCCGTACACGCATTCTGCAGCCGGGCCAGGAGTATTACGTGCGCGTCGCCGCAAACCACCCGGCGTATCAACTGCATACCTATGCCTATGGCGTGCCGCCATATTCCGACCCACACGATGCGGTTCGCTCTGGCATGGATTTTCTGATCAACATGGGCGACTCATGGCTCTCGAACACGCCGCGCCGCGGCGCCGTAGCGCTGCGCACCACCATGCAGCACTCAGAAACGCAGCTTTGCATCGCGTGCCATCCGTCCCAGTTCACTACGCGCGGCTATTTGACCGCCGTGCAGAATGGCTACGCCCCAACGCAGCGCCCCGCGCTCGAGTTCCTGACCGACCGCATTTACAACAACGCGAGACCTTTATATGGAGAGCCCAATACCAACTGGGTACGCGTAATTTATACCGCGCGAACCGTGTCCAGTCGGCTGCCGTTGATCACGCACTCCTTTGAGCAGAATGTCACCCATGACCCGCCGCGAAAGAACTTCGACGTGCCGTATGCCGAACTTCCTGAAAATTCATTACAAGGGCTTGACCAAGTTGCCCGGAGACGAGGCCGATGGCTGCGAGCCCGACGTGAGCCCATTCGAAATTGCCACGCAGAGCTGGCAGACATTCGACCTCCTTTACAACCAGACGCACAAGCCCGACTGGCTCACCGAACGCGACCACGTCGAGCGCCTCGCGCTTGCCTATGAGCCGAAGAATGTCATCGATTTGAACTGGAAGATTCAGCTTCTGGCGACTGTGAGTCGTACGAAGTACGCCGCGCAAATCGACACGCTCATCGAGAAGCTCTATCAATACGAAACGCCCGAGGGCGGATGGCCTTATCCCTTTGACAAGAGCGCCAAGGCCGCCGACTTCGTCTCCTATAACTCGGTCTTCGCTCTTGCCATGGCCGGACGCCGTCCGGAAACCGATGAGCACCTCGCGCGCGCTGTCAAAGCGATGCTGGCTGCGCAGCGTCCGGAAGGCAGTTGGGAAGGCGATCCTGTCTACCAGGGCTTCAACACTCCATTTCGCGCTACGCAGTTCGCGGTGATGGCTCTGTCGACCCTCTACCCGGGAACTACCGTCGCCAAAAACTGGGATGCGGCATACCCGCCGCCTCCCACCACCCTTGCGAAGAACGACCTGCCTCTGCTTCTCGTCCAACTCGATCAATTCTGGGACCTGGCACCTGAGCCGGTTCTGCAACAAATCCGCCGAGTGCTCGCAACGAGCGATCAACCGCTGGCGCGCGAAGCCGCAGCGCGCGCCCTTGGACACATGGCCGATCCCGGCTCGATGCCGGTCCTGATTCAGGGACTAGGCGATCCGACCAAGATGGTGCAGATCAGCTCGGCTTACGCAATCCGCATGGTATTGTCGCGGCGGCCAGGATTTTGCTCCGCAAGGCCGCAAATTGCTCACAGCTGCCCTTGCTTCACCTGATGCGCGCACACGCTGGGGCGCAGCGCGAGTCTTCAATCAGCATTTCAGAGATCTGACTGGCGATCCGAATCTGCTGGCGGCCCTGGAGCGCGATCTGAACGATCCCGTTCCGTACGTTCGATTCGAAGCCGCATCGGGCATATGGCGCTGGTACTACTGGCAAGTGGACCAGCCGGAGGTTCGTCGCAGCACCCTGGAAGCATTAGCCACGCACCTCAATACAGAAACCGACCCTATGGTTCGCCGCGCACTGCAGGAAAGCGTCTACGACCTGCTCGACGAGAACACGGGATACCTTTCAGCCTGGGTGCGGACAAGTTCGCAGGACGTAGATAAGAACCGCATCAACGATGGCTACGAAGCCGTGGCACGCGATCAGGCACAGGTGCTGGCTAAAGTGCTGCGCGAAGGAACGCCGCTTGGCCGCGAGGGTATTCTCAACGCGCTATGGGACTTCCACATTCGTCATTACGCGCTTCCCGAACTCAAGTCGGACACGGTGGCAATCGGCCTTCCCGCTGTTCTAACAAAATATGTCAGCGGCGTACCCGATCTCCATCGCCCCGGCTATGAATACCCGCCTTACCGCGAGGCAGTCGATTTCAAGTATGACGTTCATAATAACTTCTTCCAGACACGCATCGGCAACGATAGCGATCTCATCCACTTCTTCAAAAGCTCCGGCCCCGAATTGGAAGAAGCGCTCCTTGCGTGCCTCAACGGCGCCGATGACTCCATGAAAATCGAGGTTCTGAAAGCGGGAAGCACTCTCAGCGGAGCCGGTGACGCCCGCTTCACTCTGGCTGCTCTGGAGTTGTCCGAAGACAAAAACGCCGCAGTCCGGCAGACTGTGCGTTACGTCTATGAAGATGGCCAGCGCGGAATCCTGAACCTCGACACTACGTCCGCGCCCGATCCTCGCCTCGTTGGCAAAGTCGTTGAAATCCTCAAGCACGGAAATCCTGACAGCCAGGCCGTCGTGCTTCCCTTGCTGGCGGCATTACCGGATACCTCTCCCTGGGAACAGCAGGCAGAAGTTCAGAATGCTCTGCGCTCTCTGCTTGAACAGGATCCTCAACCCGCAAACTATGCGCAGGTATTGAACGCAGCCTCTTCGTTCACCGAACTGATGAACGAGCCGAAGCTGCAGGAAAAAGTTTTAGCCGGGCTGGATTCCTACGACCCCGACGTGCAGCGCGCCGCCATTCAGGTTTCCCTCGAGCATTTTCTGAACAACCCGCAAATGACGCCCGCCGTGAAAAAGGCGTACGCAAACTTGAATGTCTCCGCGCAGAGAATCTTCATGGAGGAAGTGGGCAATCCCAAATTCATGATCCGGCACCTGGGCGTTGCCGGCGGCGCGGTGTCGCAGGATCAGGACTTCCTGAACAGAAATCTGGCCGCAAGAAAGATTCAGGAGCCGCTGGAAAATCCCATCGTGCGGGATACGGTGATGGGTAGCGTGCTCCACGGCGACGCGAACGTGCGCGCCGCGGCGCTGGATACGCTACGCAAGGTACAGGGCGTGGAGCAGCGCCCGGACTTTCGCGCAGCGATGGATCAACTGCAGAACTCCGACAATCCCCGATTGAAACTCATCGCCACCCGTGTCCTGCAAGGCAAGAATCTCAGCGAAGCATTGAAAGACGTTCAACCCGGCTCAGTGCTCGACTTCAACTACTTTGTCACAAGAATAGAACCCATCCTGGCGAAGCCGGGACCGGATGGCAAAGCGTGCGTCTTTTGCCATGCCAGCCACGTGATCTTCAAACTACAGCCGCCTAACACTGCCGGAGTTTTTTCGGACCAGGACAGCGAAGAAAACTACAAGTATGCGATGCGAGTAGTCGACATCAACAACCCAATGCAGAGCCTGATCCTTATCAAGCCAACTCGCCCAACCGATAGCGCGGGCAATGTCGGCAACTATCTGGCCACACACAATGGCGGCCAACGCTGGCACGGAAATGAATCAAGTCCGCAATATCAAACGATCTTGCAATGGATTCGCGGCGGTCGGCTGGAATCGGCGGCGCTGTCAAAATGAACAGGAAATGCACGCGACTTGGGGTGGAAATACGTCACTGGCTACCGGCAACGAGCGCGGCGAGCGATGATCGAAACTGATAACCCGGAGCAGTTGCCAATTTCCTGTTTTCTTACTCCAAACTTGAGTGAACTGAACCGTGGCATCAAAATGTTCCGAGCGGTCCTGCTGGACATCAATCGCCCGTTTGGGTGCTGCTTACACACCTCTGGCGAATCGTGCAGATATCGCCAACCTTCAGGCGTCCTGCAATACCAGAACAGTTGTGTTCCTACGAGGGTTTGTTTGAACGACAGAGGGGCGTAGCAGACGGGTGCTTTCTTCATACCGTCATGGTACTCAATCACTTTCAACGGCACTAAGGGTTGTAAACAATTGATTTATATATGGCGAGAGTGGGATTCATATCGTACCGCAAGCCTTATTATATGCAAGAGAATGCAAGTGCTGGCCCCAAAAATACCCCCCAAATACCCCCTGTAAAAGCGCCCTACATGCCATCGGACTCCGGAGGCCAATCGATCTGACTGCAAAGGACAAATGAGGTGAGAACCCTTGTAATGACCGATGTGATCGTTTCGCAAACGGACCATGGGTTGATCGTTTGCGTGACGCTCTATGGCGTACTCTTTGACGAGTTAGAGACCACCGATATTAAGCATCGAAGGCATCACGCCGAACCAATTGATGACGACACTGTTTGACCGCTACAAGATCCACACCTTAGGCGTTGACTGCGAGGACATTCACTGTATCCGCGGCACACCACACGTGTACACCACAATGCGGATTTGGATAAGTTCGTGAGCGCTCTGGGTGATATTGCACGCAGGAATGGTTAAGCAACAGTGGATCAGGCACAGACCGCGAATCACTAGTGTAGTGCGTCATAAATAGGATCACATATGCAGCGAGGTACATCCTATGATGAGGAGGCCTCGTCATGCGTGTAGCCCCAGCCATTGTGATCGACGGAACCACCCGCGGCGAACTGGAGCGGCTCAGCCGCAGGCGTTCGATGGCGGCGCGGGTTGTGGTGCGCAGCCGTATCATTCTGCTGGCCGCAGGCGGGATGCAGAACAAGCAGATCGCCGAACGACTCGGCGTCAGCACGCGGATGGCGGGTTTGTGGCGCAGTCGCTTTCTCCGGCTTGGCGTAAAGGGATTGCTGGAGGATGCTCCGCGGCCGGGACGCACACGATCGATTTCCGCATCGGTTGTCGAACAAGTGATCGAAAAGACCACGCAGAGCGCTCCGGCCAATGCCACGCATTGGTCTACGCGCTCGATGGCGCGTGCAGCAGGCATTTCGGAAGCCAGCGTGCGCCGCATCTGGCACGCCCACGGGCTCAGGCCTCACCGCGTCGAGAGCTTCAAAGTCAGTAACGATCCTGACTTCGCCGCGAAGCTGGAGGATGTGGTTGGCCTTTATCTGAATCCGCCCGAGCATGCGCTGGTGCTGTCGGTCGATGAAAAGAGCCAGATCCAGGCGCTGGATCGCACCCAGCCCGGCCTGCCCCTAAAGAAGGGGCGCGGCCAGACGATGACGCACGACTACAAGCGCAACGGCACGACCACCTTGTTTGCCGCCCTCAACACGGCAACCGGCGAGGTCTACCACTTATGCCAGCAGCGGCATCGTCATCAGGAGTGGCTGAAGTTCCTGCGCCTGATCGACAAGACCGTGGCCGCCGACAGGACAATCCACATCATCTGCGACAACTACGCCACCCACAAACATCCGCGCGTCCAACGGTGGCTGCACAGCCACAAGCGGTTCCATCTGCACTTCACGCCCACCTCGGCCTCGTGGCTGAACATGATCGAGCGCTTTTTCCGCGACCTGACGGCCAATCGCATCCGTCGTGGCGTCTTCCGGGATCTCGAACAACTGATCATGGCCATCGGCGACTATATCGACCGCCACAACGACAACCCCAAGCCCTTCATCTGGACCGCCAAAGCCAACGACATCCTGGAAAAGGTTACTCGCGCTCAGACTGCCCTCAATAAACGCCTGTCTGCGTGACGCACTACACTAGCGTGCTTCACAGGACCGATTCCTCTCCACGTCTAACTGATTGTCTGCGCAGCAGATGATGGCCTGAGACTCGGAATTTTGATGGCCGCAAACAAGCACGGTTGTAATACTTCATTGCACTGACTGATACCTCTGCGAGCGCCTGTGGATATCTAATGATTGCATTTTCAACCAGATTGTTGTTAAGCTCGCTCAGCTGGAAATGGAAAGCATGCAGAGAAATTACGCTACTTCCGCCGGACCCAGCAGTTAGCGAATACCGCATTACAGAAGCGCCCTGCTTTAGAGAAGTGCCAGAAACACCCCGTATCGCCTCGTAACTCACAACTGAATAGTGCAAGACCGCGCACTCGGTGTATTCACACCATCGTGAGCAAGCTCTTGTCTGCGGACGAAGACTGTACAGCCACCTTCCCCGACTGTAGCTAGCGGCAATCTTGCGCGAATGCTCCTCATGGTGCGGCGGCGATAGTTCCACTTAAGCCTTGAGGTGTGTTTACCGTCCACCGATTCAATCCTTGATATGGAGAACGTGAATGGTGAGTTCGATACTTCGTCTGCCTGAGGTGAAGGAGCGCGTTGGACTGTCGCGAAGCGCGATCTATCTAGCAGTCTCTCGCAAGGAGTTCCCGCAGCCCGTGCGTCTTGGAGCGCGTGCGGTCGGTTGGCTAGAGTCTGAGATCGAAGAGTGGATTCGTGAGCGCGTGAAGAATAGCCGGGGGCTCCCATGAACAGTGAAGCCCGTCAACAGAAGGCGCGGGAAAAAACGGACGCTGACACCCCGCGCTCACATACGATGGTGGAACCGACTGAGCAGCAATCCCTTTTCCCATCTCCAGAAGGCGAGCCTTCAAGATACGACGACAAGGCCCCGAAACGAATGGTGATGCGAAACACAAGTTCTCTTAAGCCGCATCCTGCCCTGCTTATTCAAAAACTAGCGCCAACGGTAGAACGGCAACTCGCGCTCGAGAAGCTCGGGAACACGATCTTCGAGCAACCTCTGTTGGTAACCCATTTAGGCGTTTCGGGTCTCCAGACAACAGAGCAATTTCTAGCCTTGACACCAGAGTACTTTCGCAAACAATTGCGAAAGCTCAGCCCTCAACGAGGGCGAAGACGGTGGAGGGATGATCCGGATCTAATGAGATTTCTTGCCGGTTTGTGACCAGACGAGAGGCCCTTCTTGCCTCGGTACTAAGCGGTACTAAGCTTGCCCGATCACCATCGATCCCAAAGGACAAAACGCCGGAATTGGCCGTAAGCTCATGCAGGCTGTGATGGATTCGCGCTAACTAAGACGGCGCCGCCGGAGCGCGACTGGTGCAGGCAGTGTAAAATGCCCGCACTGTATGTTATGAGCCTTCTTTTCCCAGGAGGGGTTCTATCCGGGCGCAACATCGTGCTCGTGTTGGGCGGCATGGCCGTCGTCGCGGCCGTCTTCCAGGTCGGCTTCGACGTCGATCCCGTGGTCCTCTTTCTGGCCCTGTCCTCCATCGCCATAGGTCTGTACAGCTTCTGGCTGACCGGCCCCATGAACCTCGCCGGCTGGGTGCTGTTCGTCTACATGGCCGGAAACATCCTCGTCGCCTACTACGCCAAGACCCTGATGGGCCAGCCGCTGGAGTCCAACCTTTACAACCCGCAACTCGCGTTCGCCGTCGAGGCCATCTGCTGCCTCAGCCTGTTCGTGGCCCTGATCCTGACCATCTGGATTCCCGTCGGGAAACCCGCGGTCAAGCCCATTCTGGAGCGCGGCACGCTGCGCTTTCTCGGCTTCTTGTGCTACCTGATCGGCCTGGCCATTCTGGCGTTGCAGTTCTTCGTGGTCCGCCTCGGCACTCTGGCGTACGGCGGCCTTGATGTCTTCGGCGGCCTGCTCTACTTCGGCATCATCTGCCGCACCGCGCTGGTCATGCTGCGCTCGGACTTCCGGCGCACGATGGACCCGGTGCTGTTCTTCATGCTGCTGCTGCCGACGTGCAGCGGCTTCCTGTCGACCGGGAAGACCGAAATCGCCATGCCGGGCGTCTGCTACTTCCTGACCATCCTTTACTTCAAGGGCAAGCTACCCAAACGCCACCTGGTGCTCGCCGGCATCGCCATCATGCTCTTCCTGGTTATCTCGCCCATCTTGCTCACCTTCCGCTACATGGGCCTGCGCAATCTGCCGCTGAACCAGGAAATCGAATATTTCGAAGCCTACCTGCCCATGTTGCTGGACCCGGCCGAGCTGGCGATCCTGCGGTCGAAATACGAGGTTGCCCACAAAAGCGTCTTCTACGACTACTACGGCGGCGGCCGCAACCAGCTTGTGCTCGGCCGCTTCTCGTCCGTCCAGCAGATCGATCCCGTCATCGACGCGATCGACGCCAGGGGGACGCTGGGCCCGAAGGTCATCATTGATTCGCTGCGCAAGAACCTGCCGAAGGCGATTGACCCGGACAAGCCGCAAGAGATCGTGGGCTTTACCATCGTGACCGGGCTCGGCCTGTCGAGCCCCCGCCAGGGCGGCTACCCCACCGTTCCCATGGCCGCGATCGTCTACGCGGCTTATGGCTTGCCTGGAGTCCTCGTGATCCCGTTTCTCACCTTCCTGCTCTACCTGCTGGTGCTCAAGAAAGTGGGTTGGGACCTGCGCTCGAATGTCTTCGCCATCTACATTCTGGCCTACTGGGTTATCAGCATCGCCTGGCAGGATCTGGCCCACTTCGAGGGCCTGATCGTGCGCGACATCCCACTCACCTGCCTGATCGTGCTGGCGATCAAATGGGTCTATGAGTTACGGACCCAGCAGCAGCGCGCGGCTAGCCAGGCTTCCGGCCGGCTCATAGCGCCTCTACTACCAGAGCGTGACCCGTTTCTGCGTCGGCGCGTGACCGATACCGACACGTCTCCCCTGGACGGTGTCTCGTGAAGATGATCGTCTCCCACAGGATCGGCTTGTCGGTGTACATGATGTACAAAGTGGCTGTTTCTTACCCTCATTTAACGGTCGTTTTATGCAACATCAAAAATCGGCTCTGAAGTCCACGCCAATGACGCTGAATTATTCAGGCGTTTTTTGATACCCTTCTCTAGCATCCCTTCGCTCGAATGCGTTCCTTTCAAGGAGAGGGCTGGAACAGTAAACCGCGTATCTTTTAGAACAATATACTCATGCTGAAACTGATTAGGCTGGATGGGGCACCTCATTGCCAAGTCAGATACAGATTGGAACGCAAAGGCGAGAATCTGGGTTATCCAAGCGACTCAAATAGGCAGCGACAGGGTATTACTCAGTCGCCGCGTGACGGGATCGCACAGCGATTCCGAAGTGTCGTCTGGGCTGTATCCTGTCTGGTGATGTATCTGACATGATGTGTGGGGATGCTCACCGTTCGAGCACAATTGTGATGGCGCATTACCGTGCTTCTTATGCAGAAGCTGGCCGTGCTGCTGACGCGCCGCGACCTGGAATTTGCAAATTGATTCTAACGTCGGGATTCCTCGCAATCGCATTGTTGCTTTCTGCGCAGACGGCGAATCAGTCCGCAGAAAACACGCCGCCGAATACCTCTGCCGGCGGCTTAATGGATCCTCGTTCCAGCTGTGGGGTGTCCGGCAATTTCGTTGGCATGCCAGCCACTGCATCCATCAGCCTGTCCGCGCCCACAACGCTCACCCTCAGCCGCTCCGTACTTACTTCTGCCAACACGGGTATGACGGTTGTGGTTCATGGCGCAGGCCTCGCTAGTGGCCCCCTTGTCTCTACTCTGACTTACCTGAGCGGCAGCACTGCAACACTTACTGTCGCTGCATCGACCGCCGTCTCCGGAGCATGGGTGGGCATAGGGACGGATGATACGGCCGCCCTTCAAAAGTGCCTCAATACTGCCAAAGGCCAGAACCGCTCTATGGCGCTCCCCACTCCGGCCACATCACATGCCTGCTACTTGGTCACTAAATCTCTGGATGCCGGGCATGCTGGTGGTCTATGGATCGTCGGCGATGGTCCTGGAGTCGGCTTCAATCGTTCTACCATCTGCCACGCACTTACTGAGACGTACCCCGTACTGGATTTTAGCGGTGCCACTAGGAGCGGTATCCGAGACCTGACAATACAGGCTGTTAACGGCGATCTGTCCAACTCGCTGGCCACGGCTGGGGTGTATGCGAAGCCTGCAGCAGGGGGCATGTCCCCGCTTTACTTCAACATCCTGGACAGCCAGGTGTATGCGGGAAATTCTCCTGGATCTGCCGCCTGTATCGTGAGTGGTGTCGATCAGTCTGTCTTCCAGAACTCTACCTGCAAGGGTAACTATGTCGGGCTGGTTGCTGGCAACGGGGCTGGCACTACCACAGCTGCCTCAAAGTTCTACAAGCTGGTCAATGGTTATGGCGACACACTTATCAGCATCTTGAATTGCACGATACAGGGATCTCAGGATACCCCGCTGGAGTTGGATGGCAGCGATGATTTTGAGATTGGCGGCAATACCTATGTGGTCATGGGTGGCGCTGGAACCAACAATCTTGGAGTGCCCAAAGGCAGACTGATAGACGTACATCAAGCCGCATCATACGAGTGGAATAAGCTCCATTTCGGTAACACGCGAACGGAAAATCAAAGTAAGGCCGGCGGAGTTACCGCGCTTTACCTGAATGGCACGACTTCGACCCATGCCGGAACGATGGATGCGGCCCTCGACACTGACCATGGCGGCTATGCCATCGGCGGCCCCGGCTCTCTGGTTTTTTATACCGTCAACATAACCACAAACGCAGCGACCATATTCAATCAACTAGGCGGCATGGCCAACACCGACTTTCGCCTCAGTTCTCCGGTGTCCAGTTGGGGGAGTGTCGGCGGAAGTCCTTTTGGATTTATAGGCAATAGAGTCCAAACCGGATTAGGTATTCCTGCCGTTCTGTCTGGCATACCAGCGAACGCCACAGCGTCTGTGATCTGCTCCTATACGGCTTGCCAAAGTTTGGGAGGCCAGACAACTCCAGGGCAATTCAGCGCCAACACAAGAACCAGCGCCACCACTTACTCAACGGGAACGATTACTCCAAAACTCGTGAACGCATCTTCCTGTTCAGACCAGACATTCTCGGTGACTGGCCTGGCTAAATCCGATCATATTTACGGTGTGGCTCCACCCGGCGTATTAGGGAATATAAGCATATGGGTCGCTTATGCTAGCGCACCTAACACCCTGCTTCTGCATTTCTGCAACTCTAGTGCATCAAATGCGACGCCGCCATCAGGAGCTTATACCTTCATTGTTCAGCACTAAGTTTTCGCGGCGTCTGCAGCGTGACAACGGTCAATATCGTCGCTATCATTTGTTCGGTCTTTTTCGCGGACTTTTCTAGCCAGAGCACAGTGCTCTTTCCATGAATTGCGTTCTATCCTAATGACGCTTCAAGCTATTAGGCGCACCATGCCCATGGAGTGCCCGGCTCAATTTGTGCCAGTGGAGGTGAGACAAACTGGAACAATTGAAGGGCCTGAAAAATCTGTACCAATTAGATGGTTAGAGATCGGCTTGTTGAAGGGCCTGAAAAATCTGTACCAAGTTGAAGGTTAGTCTTCAGCTGGTTTGAGTTGTAGCCAGATCGCGGCGCGCCGCGATCTGGCTGGCGAATTCCTCTGGTGTCCTGTAGTCGAGAGCCCTATGAGGACGACTCACATTGTATTCCCGGCGCCATGCTTCGATGATTCGTTTCGCGTCCTCCAGATTGCTGAACCAGTTGGTGTCGAGGCACTCTGAGCGGAAGGTCCCATTGAACGATTCGCAGAAGGCGTTGTCGGTCGGCTTGCCTGGACGCGAGAAGTCGATCTTCACTTCGTTCTTGTAGGCCCATAGATCCATCATCTGACCAGTGAACTCTGCTCCGTTGTCACAGAACAGTACCCTGGGCGCACCACGGTGCTGCTTCAACTGGTTCAGAACACGCACTCCATCTCCTCCTTTCAAGCTCTGTCCCACTTCGATAGCCCCAGGCTCTCTCGCGTGAAGATATCGACGGTGGTCAAAGACCGAATCCGCCTTCCATCGCTGAGTTGATCGGCAACGAAGTCCATCGCCCAGACCTGGTTCGGCCCTGTCGGACGCAACCGCTCGCGACGATGCACCGCAGCGCGTCGTTTTCCTGCCGGCCGCTTGCGCAGCCCCAGCCCTTCCTCTCGGTACAGCCGGTAGACGAGGTCCTTGCCGACCTTCCAGCCCTCACGGTTTAACAGCACGCGGATCATGCGATAGCCATAGCGTACCCGGGTCTGCGCGATCTCCCGGATACGCATACGTAACTCGATCCACTGTTCCTGATGGCCCTCATAGCGATGCGTCGCTCGCGCCACTTCCAGGACACAGCATGCGTGTCGTTCGCTCACCCGATAGCTCTGTTCCAGATAGTTCACAAACGGGCGGCGCCGGGAGGGCTTCACAACTTTTTTCTGAGCACGTCCTGAAGCATCGTCTTGTCCAGGGTCAGCTCGGCCACCAACTGCTTCAGCCGTGTGTTCTCGTCGCGCAGCTGCTTCAGTTGACGGACCTGGTCCACCTCAAGGCCAACGTACTTCGACTTCCAGCGATAAAACGTCTGCTCGCTGATCCCGACCTTCCGAATCAGCTCCGCGATCGGAACTCCCACCTCAGCCTGCTTCAACACCGCCACGATCTGCTCTACGGAGAACTTCTTCTTCATCGACAAATCCTCGAGCCCTCTCAAGGGCTGGTTTTGCCGAAATACTAACGCTCCATTTGGATCAGTTATCGCCGGGCCCATCAACAAGAGGAGCGGAAGATGGCACGAGGCAAGAAGCATAATGCAGAACAGGTTGTGAACCTGCTGAGGCAGATCGAAGTAGCCGTGGCGAACGGAAAGACGACGCCCCAAGCATGTAGGAAGCGGGAATCGTGGAGCAGGGCGCTACTTATCCGAGTAGCAGACTTTTCAGGTTTCTATGGACCACCACGTTTCTACCGTGAACTTCGTGAGATCGGTCTGTCTACAGATGAGTCATTCGCCTTAGAATACTGACGCCCTGGGCAGTCCGACATTGCAGGCTTGAAAACAAATGTTACTGCTGCCCCAAGCAGGGAGCGCGATATGAGACCTCTGCCCACATTGCTTTTCGTTTTGTGTCCTCTTCTGTCTGGTTGGTCACAGTCTCCCTCGCCGATGGCAGATGTGATTCGCGAGAATGCGCCGGTCATTGCCATCACTCATGTGACGCTGATCGACGGCACGGGAGCACCGGCACGCACGGACCAGAGCGTTGTGATTCGCGAGGGAAAGATCGAGGCAGTGGGCGCTAACGAGAAAGTAACGCTGCCCGCTGGGGCGAAGGTGATCGACGGGACGGGGCACACGTTGATCCCCGGGCTGGTAGGTATGCATGAGCATTTGTTTTATCCGGGGCCGACTATGCGTGCTCCGATTTTTGTCGAGCTGCCTTCTTCGTTCCCACGGCTATATCTGGCAAGCGGCGTCACAACAGCACGGACGACGGGTTCGGTTGAGCCCTACACGGATATGGAACTCAAGCGAGATGTGGACGCAGGACGCGTTCCCGGGCCGAAGCTCGAACTGACCGGCCCATATCTGGAGGGAGCGCCGTCAAGCTTCCAGCAGATGCATGGACTGAGCGGGGCCGACGAGGCCCGTGAGTTCGTTCAGTACTGGCATTCGGCTGGGTTCACTTCAGTAAAAGCGTACATGAACGTGACACAGGAAGAGCTGCGGGCAGCCATCGAAGAGGCACACAAGCTGGGGATGAAGGTGACGGGCCACCTGTGCTCGGTGAGCTTCCGCGAAGCGGCGACAATGGGGATCGATAACCTGGAGCACGGGCCGTTTGGGGCACCGGACAGCGATCTCTATAGCAAGCGCAAGCCGGGCAGCTGCAGCGAGGTGTGGCAGGACATGGTCAAGGACTCGGCGGAGCACGTCGATCCTGAGGGCCCCGAGCTGCAGGAAACAATCCGCTTGCTGATTGCGCATCACGTGGCGATCACGTCAACTCTGGCCGTCTTTGAGGGTGGGACGCGACCACCGATTGCGCGAGAGTATGGTAGTCGCAGCTATCTCTTAATGAGTCCGGCGTCCTGGTCATACGTGATGACCTCTCGTGCGCCTGAAACAACGGTGGATGCGCAAGTGCAGGCGATCCTGAAGAAGGAGATGCAGTTCGAACACGCGTTTGTTAAAGCGGGAGGCACGCTGTTGGCTGGCTGCGATCCGACCGGCGATGGTCATGTATTAGCTGGCCTGGGCGATCAACGCGAGTTGGAGTTGCTGGTGGAGGCGGGCTTCAGTGTGCCAGAGGCGGTGAAGATATACACGATGAATGGAGCGGTTTTTCTGGGAGAGGATCAACACATCGGGACCATAGTGGTTGGCAAACAGGCTGACTTAGTGTTGCTGAAGGGTGATCTGGATAAGGATGTAATGGCAATCGAACATCCTGAAGTAGTGTTCAAAGATGGCGTTGGCTTTGATTCGGAGAAGATCTATCAAAGCATCCGCGGAGAGGTTGGAGTGCGGTAAACGCCGGTAGATTTCCCGATGATTAGAACAGTAAGCCAATCATTTGAGCTGCCTAGATCGTCACGTCTTTTGACCCGAACCACTTCTCTGCAAAAAACGGACCTTTCGGAAAGGTCGGCCCGAGCTGCCCGTGAAGTCGCATTTTCGGTAAGTTGCCCATTCTTGCAGTCTTGGATTCGTAGTTACTTGAAATCCCGTTTCGCGGGAACTCCGTCATGCTCGCTAGGCAGTTTCTCGCCGCTTGGCTACGAGACAAGGGTGAGTTTAGAAAAGAGAAGAGAGGGCAGGAACTTCCCGTGCCCTCTCAATCATGCCATACCTATCTGACTTCCCGGTCTATTGGAGGCTGGCGATGGCAATCTTCGAAACTGGTATCCTCGCAGACCCGCCGAGTCAATTTGATGGGGTTGCGAGGAATGCATGAACCTGCGTACAGGCCGGCTGATTGACCTGCCACGCCGGCGGGTTCTGCACCGGGCAAGAGCTCTTCACGATTGCACTTCCTGTGATCTGTCCGATGTCATTGATTGAGGAACCTTGCGTGAGATACAACGGCGAGTCTTCCGGAATGAGAAGGTTGAGGTCCGTCTTGGTGTGGTCTCGCCACAACCAGGCGCGCAAGTTGAAGTTACTGTCAGCTGTCAGCCCGACTGCTTCCCCTCTGTCGTTCAGGGTGCCGCAGCAGGGGATTCCGGTCACGACAGCGCCAGCGAATGCGCCGAGATCCTCCATCCCTTTTTCCTTGGTCCAAAGGAAAGGATGGACCGTGCCATCTTTCGCTAACGACGCTCCGGCTACTTCACCTCGGTTGTTAATACCGGCAGGGACAGTGAACCCGCCTCCTCCCAGGCTGCCGAGGTTAGTGGGGGACCGGTCCTCGTCCCAGAGGACAGCGTGCGGCGCATTGCTACCCGGGGTTATCGGCGGCACATGCGTGTTCCCGCACAAACCCGATACTCCGATGGCTTGACCGAGGTCGTTAATCCCAAAGCCGTAACCGACTGTGTCTCCGTCGAGCGGACGCAGTTCCCGGGCCTTGCCGTCTTGTCCCCATATCACGGCCTCGAAACGGAGCTCTTGGAAAGGCGTTGCGGCAGCGCAGGTTGAATCGGCTGTGCCATTTTCTGCAAATCCCACCGACTGTCCTTCATCGTTTATCCAATAAGCTTGCCCATTGTGACCACCATTGAGAGGGTTAAGCGCGCTCATTTCACCACTTTTCCAAATGGCTGCGAGGCATTGGCGGTGCGTGCCGAAACCGCAGAAATCCTCACCCCCGTAGGCTGGATTGGCGGTTTCGGAAGTAATCGCGGATTCGCCCCATGCGTTTGGCCCGCCAGCAGAGCTGGTGCAGTCGGGGCAGGCGTCTCCTCCTAACGTGCCCAGGTTGACTATATGGAGGTCTTTATCCCAGAGGAAGGCAGTTTGGGCCACGAAATTGGTCTGGCTCAAGGTAGCAGCTCCTCCCGATACCACGCCTAAGTTGTTGATGCCATATCCGAAGCTATAGGCTCCTCCGAGCGTGCCGAGATCTCTCACGGTGTAATGCACCTTGAGTGCTGATTGTGGCTGCTGCTCCTCTTGCGCGGTAACCCGAACCGGGACCGCCAGCGGAGCGAATGGGATCAATAGTGCAATCCACGAAAATACTTTGGATTTCATGTTCCCCCCTTTCGTTTGGCCATTCGGAATATGCTTGCTGAGCGACTTTTATCGCTCCACCTAGATAAGCGGAGACGGAGGGCTGGAACTATCATCAGCCGATCTTTCTTTGAAGATGCAGCGGGATCGGCCTAAAATTTGGGCGGGCAGGCAGGGGCAAAGTGGAATCAATTCCACGCGACGATGGGGCTAAGAAGGCGCCTCTTGAAGAGGTGAGCGGGTTGCTGCGAGCTTGGAGCAGCGGCAACCGCGACGCCCTTGAACGCCTGACGCCGATTGTCTATGACGAACTCCACCGTCTCGCCAGAAGCTATATGAGACGAGAGCGGCCGGGCCACAGCCTGCAAGCGACTGCCCTGGTTAATGAAGCCTATATGCGTTTAGTGGACTACAAGGGCATGCAGTGGCAAAATCGGGCCCATTTTTTCGCAGTTTCTGCCCAGCTGATGAGGCGGATTCTGGTGGACCATGCCCGCCGCCACAACCTGAAGCGCGGAGGCCACGTGCCCCACGTTTCTCTGGAAGACACGGCGATCGTCGGAGAAGAACGGGATGCGGACCTAGTGTCCCTCGATGATGCAATGAACACGCTTGCTCAGTTCGATGCCCGCAAAGCGCAAGTCGTGGAAATGCGCTTCTTTGGCGGACTGAGCGTTGAAGAGACGGCTGAGGTGCTCAAAGTTTCCTCGGTCACGGTGATGCGCGACTGGAGCGCGGCTAAGGCGTGGCTTTACCGCGAACTAGCAGGCGAAGGCTAACGATGGACTCGGACCGATGGAAACAAATCGATAGCCTGTATCAATCGGCGCTGGATCGTCCCCCTGAAGAGCTGGACGGCTATCTTCGGCATGCATGCGCGAGCGACGAAAACCTGGAACGCGAAGTCCGCTCTTTACTTGCGGCACGGAAGCGGGCAGGAAACTTCCTGGAGAGCCCCGCCATTGAGGCCGCGGCGCGTGTCCTTGCCCGACAGCAAAGCGGAGACACGCAAGAAAGCAGCGATTTACTGGTCGGCCGGACCATATCCCGTTACCGCATCACAGAAAAGTTGGGCAGCGGGGGGATGGGAGTTGTTTACAAGGCCGAGGACATTGAACTAGGTCGCTTTGTCGCCCTGAAATTTCTGCCTGATAGCCTCGCGCGCGACCCGCAAGCACTGGAACGGTTTCGCCGGGAGGCTCGTGCGGCTTCCGCTCTCAACCATCCCAATATTTGCACCATCTATGAAGTCGGGAAGCAGGACGGACTCTCCTTCATCGCGATGGAGTTTCTTGACGGGCTCACATTGAAGCATCGTATTGCGGGACGCCCTCTGGCAATGGATGTTTTGCTCCCGCTCGCCATCGACATTGCCGATGGGCTTGAAGCCGCCCACGCCGCTGGCATCATCCATCGCGACATTAAACCCGCCAACATCTTCGTTACGAAACGCGGCCACGCGAAGATCCTCGACTTTGGTCTGGCGAAGGTGACACCGGTTGGCAAGGTCGCAGCCGATACGGTGCAGCGGACGCTCTCAGCGGATGAGCACCTGACTAGCGCAGGCACTGCGGTAGGCACCATCGCGTACATGTCGCCGGAACAGGTTCGTGGCAAGCCGCTGGACGCCCGGAGCGACCTGTTTTCGTCCGGTGCGGTCTTGTACGAGATGTGTACGGGCGCATTGCCGTTCCCCGGCGAGACCAGCGGCGTGATCTTCGAATCGATTCTGAACCGCGAGCCCCAGCCGGCGATCAGCCTGAACCCCGCCATGCCGCGCAAGCTGGAGGACATCGTCAACAAGGCCCTGGAGAAAGACCCGAGTCTTCGCTACCAGCATGCAGCCGAGATACGGGCGGACTTGCGGCGGCTGGAGCGAGATACGGAAACCGGGCGGGTTGCGGTCGCAAATTCAAAGGTGCTGGCACCTCGCGCCTCAAAGCCCTGGATGATTGCGCTGGCTGTCCTGCTAGTGGCCGCGCTTATCGTTGGCGGCCTTTACAAGCGCTCGCGTCTACCGAGCAATCGTCTGACTGAGAAAGACACAGTGGTTCTTGCAGATTTCGCCAATAGCACCGGCGATGCGGTGTTCGATGACGCCCTAAAGACGGCACTTAACGTCTCCCTGGGGCAGTCGCCTTTCCTGAGTGTGCTTCCAGATCAACAAGTGGCAGAAACGTTGCAACGGATGACCCTTCCCGCCGGGACCAAACTCACGCCTGACGTGACTCGCGAGATCTGCCTAAGGGCAAAGAGTCAGGCCTATATTGCCGGAGCGATCGGCAGCCTGGGCAGCGAATATGTGCTGGGGCTGAAGGCAGTGACCTGCCAGAACGGAAACATTCTGGCGCAGGAGCAGGTCACAGCGTCAACCAAGGAGAAGGTGCTGGACGAGCTGGGCGCGGCAGCCTCTAGGCTGCGCAGCGCACTCGGCGAATCGCTGGCCTCGGTGCAAAAATTTGACGTTCCCCTGGCAGAGGCCACCACAGTTTCGCTCGAAGCTTTGAAAGCGTTCAGTCTTGGCCAAAAAACATACAGCGAGAAGGGCTTCCGCGCGTCCCTGCTCTACGATCAGCGCGCCATCGAGCTCGATCCTAACTTTGCCATGGGATACAGGGCACTGGGATTGGACTATACCAGTCTTGGCGAAGCTGAGAGCGCCAGAGAGTACTTTAGCAAGGCATTCCAGTTGCGCGAACACGCGAGCGAGCGGGAAAGGCTGGAGATCACGGCCGCCTACTACCGACATGTAACAGGAGAGTTGGATAAAGCTGCCCAGACATTTCAGGAGGAGATTGAGAGCTATCCCCGGGAGGTCGTCGGCTATATAGGCTTGGCCATCATCTACTCCGAGCAGGGACAGTATGAAAAAGCCATCGAGCTTACGCGCCAACCGATGCAGGTTTTGCCGGGCCGCATCACCTGGTACGAGGGTCTCGCTCGCTACTCCATGGCTCTACAACACTTCGACCCGGCCCGCGGGGTCATTCACGAAGCGCAGGCGAAAAAACTGGAAGGCGCCGGGCTTCACAAAACTCTCTATGCGCTAGCGTTTCTCGGGAGAGACGCCGCAGCGATGGCCGATCAACAACGATGGTTTGCGGGCAACGTGGCTGATGAAAATGATGGACTGGCTCTCGCAGCTGCCACTGAGGCCTATGCCGGTCACTTTGACAACGCGCGTGATCTGACCAAGCAAGCGGTGGATTCTGCCATGCGAACGACCAACAAAGAAAATGCAGCGACGTACCTGGCGATTGCGGCGCAGCAGCAAGCGGCGTATGGAAATCTCGTGGATGCCCGGCGGTCAGCGGCCGAGGCTTTGCAGCTTGCCCCCACCAGCAAGAGGGTCGAGAGCGAAGCCGCTCTTGCGTTTGCCATGGCCGGCGATACGGCGCGAGCCGAGTCTCTGGCCCAGGCCTTAGGGAGACGCTTCCCCCTGGACACGCACGTGCAGTGGCTTTGGCTTCCCGCGATTCAGGCACAATCGGCACTCAATGGAACCCACCCGGCCTCCGCGTTAAACGCTCCGCAAGCTGCTTTCCCGCTCGAATTGGGGCAAACGTTTGGCAACCAACTTTCGTGCCTCTACCCGGTCTATGTGCGCGGGAACGCATTCTTGGCGGCTGGACAGGGCAGCAGCGCTGCGGCCGAGTTTCAGAAAATCATCGACCACAGCGGCATTGTATGGAATTGCTGGACGGGGGCCTTGGCGCATCTGGGAGTGGCTCGCGCCAACGCCTTGCAGTCGAGAGCTTCACAGGGTGCGGATGCCGATGCCGCTCGGGTCCGAGCGCTCGCGGCCTATGAGGATTTCCTCACTCTCTGGAAAGACGCCGACCCCAACATCCCTCTGCTGAAGCATGTCAAGACCGAGTACGCGAAGCTAAAGTGATCGCATCCCGATTCGCGCTTGCACTCTACAAAGTGCCTTCGCTGCGTGGGGTGTGGTTTCGCAACGTCTTCGGACACGCCGGGCAGGCGGAAACCCTGAAAGAATGGCTCGATCCGCCACGGTTGAAGAACGACTATGTTCCAAAGGGTTTCCAACTCGGCCCTGGTCCGATCAAAGGTCACGTTGGATTCACGCTCTCCCCTGACGACTGGCAACCCCTGATCGCGTTCCTAAAGACTTTGTACGTGGTCACTGCTGTGGAGCTAATCCGCTGTATCGTAAATGCTGGTCTCGTCGGTTTTCATCTCCGCCTGTGCAGGAAGTGAACTCTCCGTAGCGCCTGCAAAGTCAGCTTTTCGGTAACTTCACGCCCAGAGTGGGACGGCGAGGGCGCGGCGCAACTGTGCGGCGGACGCAAGGGTGGGTAAAATCAGGTCTATGCAGGGAGTAACTTCCGGGTTGCCGACAATATGTTAAGACCGGGCTCGAAGCTGTCAGCGGAGAACCTTTGAATTTATCGGCGCTCACTCACTCGTAGGTTCTGGACAGATTCGAGCGCAAGACGAACACCCCTGTGCCAGACGCGAGGAAATTCCCGTACAGTGATCGCATCATGGCCTCGTCTCCGGTAACCCACGAACGGATAAGCTTGCGGCGCACAGCCCTATGGCTCCTGGATCTGGTTTTCCCGCTATACACCTTTGGATTGACGCGGGAACGCAGACGATATTGGCAGCGTTTACCAGCTCTGCGAGCTACAAAATTGTTCTTGGCATTATTTCTTGTTCTCAGCGGTGTCCCATTTTTTGTCGACCTCCTCGCGGGCGGTATCTATCCGTTGTGGGGGTCATACTAGTCGCCGTGACTCTGGGGGGATTGCGCGTCGTCACGATCCTGACGGAGCTACGTAAACCTCGTTTCATCGTTGTGCCGATACTCCTGATTTTCGCTACTTTTCTTTTGTTCGCTCGCCTTCCACGGCAGGAACGTCCCCCCGAGTTTACGCGCCACCGCACCGTGATTGACGCCACGTACGTCTTTCTGTCGATCATGCTCGGCTATCGTTTGTTTCTGAGTTTTACCACCACGGAAGGAGTCGAGTATGTGGCACTGCAAACCGAATTGTCATTCGCGCACGCCATTCAAAGCATGCTCGTCCCGCCTATCTCGTACTGCGGGCGCCATTTGGATTCTTTGGAATAGCGTCCCTAGCGCAAAGGTCGGCGGTGACCTGGTGGATCTGGTTGCCGACGGCGATAAAGTGCTTGTGTATCTTGCTGATGTTTCCGGCCACGGCATTTCCGCCGGCATTCTGATGGGCATGCTAAAAACAGCGATGCGTCAAGCTTGGCTCGCGCAACAGCCGCTGCCCGCACTTCTCGAGAGCGTTAACGCCGTGCTACCTGCAGTTAAAGGGCCCGAAATGTATGCAACGTTGTCGGCGCTGCGATTTGACGCACCCTCACAAGTCGAGTTCGCACTCGCAGGCCACCCGGCAATATTGCATTATCACCGGAACTCGCTGGAGATAAGCCGCTGCGAGATGCGGCAATACCCTCTGGGACTGGTCCCGAAGCCCGGTTATGTAAGTACACAAGTTAACTACGATCCAGGGGATCTATTCGTCGTGGTCAGCGACGGTTTGATAGAAACAGCAAACGGCAACGAAGAAGAATTTGGCTTGGCGCGCCTGGAACAATCAGTTGTTGCTCACGCCACAGAATGTTTACCCGAAATCTACGAAGCCTTGATGCATGCCGTTTCGGACTTCGGGGAACAGCGTGATGATCGGACAGTGTTAATTGTCCGCATACGAGAAAAGACAGAAGAGCAAGGGATTTGCACGATTGGGTAGTATTCGGATTCGCCTAAGGCAGTGACCATTGCCACGTCGCTAATGACGATCTTCATGGGCTGATTCCCGCGATCCGGAACCGAATCGCGGCACTGGACGGGAACGTGCCAGTCTTCCATATCGGATCAATGGATGAGAGCATGTATGCGTCGGTCGCCCTCCCACGATTCCGTTCCATCCTGATGGGCGCGTTTGCCCTGATAGCCCTGCTGCTGGCGGCCATCGGCATCTATGGCGTAATGACCTATTCGGTCCTGCAGCGCACACAAGAATTGGCGATTCGGCTCGCTTTGGGCGCCACCCGTTGGAACGTGATTGGCAGGGTGGTCGGGCATGGCATCTTTCTTGCCTTGTGCGGAATCACATTAGGTTCGGTCGGAGCGCTGGGCTTCGTACGCACTCTTCGATCCATGCTGTTTGATGTGTCCCCGAGCGATCCTGCGATCTTTTCCGGCGTCGCTCTTCTCCTTTTCGCGGTCGCCGTCACCGCAAGTTATATTCCCGCAGTTCGCGCGGCACGCAAAGATCCTCTCCGGGCATTGCGCCGTGAATGAACCGACCTCTGTGCCATGCAACTGGACGACGGTTTCATTAAAGGATTCAGCGGGGTTTGATTTGCTCTTCGTTGGCCGCAGAAAGTCGATCCAGGACTTTGGTTGACGCCTAATCGCCAATGCACTCATCGAACCCGGACTGGAGTATCCACAGTTCCGGGCGATTCTCCAGAGAGCACGCCGACGATCCGGGTGAATCCCCTTCCCCAATAGCACCTGTCGGAGTACCCTTGGCCTGCACCGTGAATCCCTGACGCGCCCGTTTCACCTTTCATTTTTGAACTTCGCTATCGGCCGTGTGAGTTCACTTCTCGCCCTCTCCCGTGGAGGCTCACAATGAAACGTATGGCCCCACTGTTCCTTCTCGTCCTTTTCCCACTTGTGGGGACGGGGTTGGTTTTTGCCCAAACCCAACCGAATGAGAAGAAGGCAGCCACTTTCCAAAAGCCAAAAGGCGAAACACTGGAGCTTGGGAAATCCTATGCCACGTTGCGACCTGAGCAACAGCATCTGATCGATAGCTTCATTCGCAGTTATAACGCCACCACCAAAAGCGATCTTGTTCCACAACAGTCCTATGACAACGCTCGACTGTCCATCCGTACCACGTTCGACGCGGTGACCCATGCGCTGCTGAACGTCAAGATGACCGATTCGCACGGCAAGAGCCTGGGGCGCGCGATCGACCTGGTGACAGCCGTTGATGAGGTGATGGGAGAGCAAGGGGATGCACGCGGCGACCAGCAGTTCCGCCTGTACGTGTACCTGGCGCCCAATGCGGATGACATTCTGAGCCGCAGCCAGGAGTTCTTTCATGATAAAGACAACTCCGTTTATCACAAGGGGTTTCCCATTTGTTACAGGCTGAAGAAGGGACCTCCATCGATTCAGTTCTCAATTTCGCGCGACCACAAACTGGCCGACGTTGACGTCGATTATCGCGCTCCCGGCTTTCCCAAGGGGCTGCTCAATGGCCACCTGACGGCTGCCAACTCGGATGTTCGCGCAGGAAACAACCTGGCCTTGCATGACGGTCGCTGGCTGGGCCTCAATGGCTGGTGGCGCGACGTTTTTGGACAGCTCGGGAGTGGCGGGACGGCACCAAAGGAGGCGGCCACGGAACGCCACGGGCACATTCCGATGAATCCCGGCGTGAAAGCCAATGAGGGCGTCGATAAGAGCGCGCACGATTTCCTGCAAAGCTGGGTTGTGGGAAAACAAGCGAACAAGTCGGTTGCCTATTTTTCGCGCCGCAGCTATCCGTGTTTGGAGGAGTTGGCGCAGAAGAGCACGCAGCCTGTGCCACAAGGGATGATTCGGCTGCACACCATGATGGAAATGCAGAAATTCAGCGACAGCCTGGGCGCGGTGAATTCCGTTGCCGACGTGTTCGAGCCTGCCGACAAATGGTCGCAGGCATCGAAACCGGCAAAGAACGCGTATGCATCGGAATTCCGGCTGGTCAGCCTGCCGGTGGACATGGGAGAGGACGAGGAATGCGTTGCCATACCGGCCAACGACTCGGGCAAACGGTCGAAGGAGAAATACTTCGCCACTGCACTTCGCGAAAAAAACGTAGATAACCGGAACAGGGTTACGTCTCTGCTGTGGGCTCAGGAGGGCGACTACTGGAAAATCATTGCTATCCGCATCGAAGATAGCAGCGATGCGGGCCTCGTCCCAAACGAGGCAGCAGTTCTAGTCTTACCGGCAGAGGAAGAACCGCGGAACATCGCCGGTGATCTCGCCTCGGTGAAAGACATCACGCAGTTCTACCAGGCCTGGATCGTGAAACGGGATGTTACCCAGGCTTCCGGCTTTGCGTCACAGCGCTCCTACCAGTGTTTCGCGGCACCTTCCGAAGAGCAGAAGACATTGACGCCCGCCGCCAGAATCCAGTCTGCGCTGAAACAGCCGCTGACGAAAATGCGATCCAGCGCGAATCTCTCCGACACGATGTCGAGTGTGCAGCCCGTCGACGATCTGCTGCGCCCAGTGCAGCAGGAAAACTCTGGGGCTTTCGCGATCATGGCCGTGCCAGACCAAATGGCCGATAGTTTTCTGTGCCAGCATCGACACCTGCCCGAAAGCTATCCGGATCTGAAGCCCGCCGATGCAAAATACGGAGCCTATTACCTGACTGCCAGTCGATTCAATTACGAAGAGGAACAATCACCCGCTCTTCTGCTGTTGTGGGCCAAAGAGGAAGCCGGTTGGAAGATTGTTGCCTGGGCTGTAGAGCTTCCCTAACTAAAATCGTGCGCTCCCCGGAACGGAATGTCTGGATCACGGCAATCCGACTGGAACTCAGAAATGTGACCGGTCCGGCTGGATGAGCGCATTGGCCTGAACGCAGCAGTTGACTGGAAAGCTGGCCGCAAGCCGACGTATAGATACCAATCTGCATCAAGACACACCAGGCGGAAGAACAGGTGGAATATGCAGTTCTTTCTGCCATGCCGATCTTTGGACCTTGCGGGTAGACTCCAGCGAAGACAGATGAAGGTCCAGTCGTTCGTCTCCGGCCGAGTCGTCGGAATTCGCCTTGCCCCTCACTCGTACCTCAGCGCCACGGACGGATCCACGCTCATCGCCTTTCGCGCCGGCAAATAACACGCCGTGAGCGCAATCGCCGCCAGTCCCACCGCCACCGCCAGCATCGTCGCCGGATCGTTTGCCCCAATCCCGTAAAGCACTGGCGCTAGCAGCCGCGTCGCTCCAAACGCCGCGCCCAACCCGATACCCAGCCCGATGGCCGTCAGCCGCAGTCCTTGGCCCATCACCATCTTCAACACATCGCTCCGCCGCGCCCCCAGTGCCATCCGTACGCCGATCTCATGCGTCCTCTGCGACACCACGTACGCAATCACCCCGAACAGACCGATCGCCGTCATCACCACCGCCAAGATCCCAGAAACCCCCAGCAGCCACCCCATCGTCCGCGCCGGAAACAGCGGCAACGCCATGTACTCCTCGATGGTCTGCACCTGCGTGGCCGCCATCAGCGGGTCCACAATCGCAACCTCCCGCTGCACTTCGTCCAGCAGCGTCCGCGAATCTCCCGCCGTGCGCACCATAAGCGTTCGCGCCGGCGGCAGCGTTCCGCGAAACACCACCGCCGCCGGCCCTTCGCCCAGAGTGTGGTATTTCCCGTTCTTCACCACTCCCACTACCTCGCTCATGATCTTCTCGCCGCCCAGCGCCAGCCGCCTGCCCACCGCATCCTCTCCTGGCCACAATCTCCGCGCCAGGGTCTCGTTGATCACCACCGCATCCGGCTTGTCGCTGTCCGCCTCCTTCTCGGTCAAATCCCGCCCGCGCAGCAGTGGAATCCCCATCGTCCGGAAGAACCCCGGCTCCACGCGATATTCGTCCACCGCCAGCGCGTTCGGATCCTTGCCCAGTTGCTTGCCCGCTGATGTCCCTGACTGCGCTGTGCCCAGCGGCAAAAACTGCGCATAGCTCGCCGACGTCACTCCGGGTAGCCGCTGCACTCGCTCCAGCAGCCGTGCGTAAAAATCGTTAATCTTGTCCGGCGTGTATCCCAGACTTCCTGGGTCCAGCGTCGCCAGCGCGATATGATGCGTGTCGAATCCCGCATCGATCGCGTTCGCGTTCATCAGGCTGCGCACGCACAGCGCCGCCCCCGCCAGCAGCACCACGCAGGTCGCCATCTGCGCCACCACCAGGGCGTTTCTCATGCGCGTTTTCTTCCGTCCCGCTATCTGCGATTCCTCCTTCAGCACCCTCGCCGCTTCCACGGCCGAAGCCCGCAGCGCCGGCGCCAGCCCAAACACCACTCCCGTTGCCACTGAAACTACCGCCGTGAACAACACTACCCGCCAGTCCAGCGGGATCGCCAGCGTGATTGGAATATTCGACGGCTTCAACTCCATGAGCAGCCGCGACGTCGTCCACGCAATCGCCACGCCCACCGCGCCCGCAATCGCCGCCAGCATCAGGCTCTCGACCAGCATCTGCCGCACCAGCCTCGCCCGTCCCGCTCCCAGCGCCGCGCGCGTAGCCATCTCCCGCGCCCGCCCGGTGGCCCGCGCCAGCAGCAGACTCGCCGCGTTCGTGCACGCAATCAGCAGCACCAGCGCAAACACCGCCAGCAGCCCTCCGGTAAACGCGCCCACATACCCGCGGTACGGCCCGGGCACCAGCGCCAGCGGATATACCACAGCGTCCAGAAAATCGTCCTTGCTTCCGTCCGCCAGGTGCACCTGCTTGGCCAGCAGGTGCATCTCTGCCTGCACGCTCTTCCGGTCCCCCGCACTCCGCATTTTTCCCGCGACAATCAGCCAGTGCGAGTCTCGTGATGTCAGCATCCCTCTGTCGTGCGTAAACTGGTTCTGCGCCGTAATCGGCGCCCAGAAGTCCGTGTCAACCCCTACCATTAACCCCGTGAAACCCGCCGGAGCCACGCCCACCACCGTGAACGTCGCGCCATTCAGCATAAGCGTGCGCCCCACCACCCTCACATCGCCACCCAGCTTTTGCCTCCAGAACGAGTAACTCAGCACCACTACCTGCCGTGGGTTCCCGAGCTTGTCGTCATCCGCCGCGAGCGTTCGCCCCGCCACCACGTTGACGCCCAGCAGCGGAAACAGATTCCCTGACACGAGCTGCCCGTGCAGAATTTCACCCGTGCCCTCGCGATTCCAGATCGCGTCCTCCCCGTCGCCATCGAACGCCAGCAACCCTTCGAGCGACCTGGTGTGGTCGCGATCGTATGCATAATCGGGATAGTTGAAGGGCAGGTAGCCCTCTATGCCGCTGCTCTTCGGATTATGCAGCCATACCTCGATCAGTTTGTTTGTCCCGATGACTCCCTGCGGCGGCCGCAGCAGTAGCGCATTCACAAACGTGAACACTGCCGCATTCATCCCGATGCCCAGTGCCAGCGCCAACACAACGGCCGCATTCGATATTGGCCGCTTGGCCAGCATGCGCATCCCGAACCGCACATCCCGCCACCACTCCGCCGGCGAGAGAATCCCACGCTGCACCCTCTGCCGCTCTTTCAGCATGGTCAAGTTGCCGAACTGCCGCCGCGCCGCCCGTGCCGCGTCGCGCGCGCTCATCCCCTGCGCCGTGTAGCGCTCCTCGAGCAGAGCAATGTGCTCGCGGATCTCCTCGTCGAACCCTTCGTCCTCGCGCCCCTGAGCTGCCTGCCCCTTCACTCGCGACCACAGTATCCGCAGCTTCCCCATTGCCTCACCCCTGTCTCTCGAGTTTCAGCACCCTCTCCATGACGCCCGCCACCCGCTCCCAGTTCTGGGTCTCGCGCTCCAGTTGCCTGGCGCCCTGCCTGGTGATGGAGTAAAACCGCGCGCGCCGGTTGTTCTCGCTCGTGCCCCACTTCGAGGCGATCCAACCCTGCTGCTGCAGCCTAAGCAGCGCCGTGTATACCGTGCCCTCGTTTAGATCAAGCACGCCATCGCTCACCTGCTCAATGCGCCGCGCAATCCCGAAGCCGTGCAGCGGCCCCATCGCGTACAGCGTTTTCAACACCATGAGGTCCAGCGTTCCCTGCAGCACTTCCGATTTGCCTTCGCCCATCGCCTCCGCTCCTTTGGACACTGCAGAGAAGCTACCACAGTCTCCTTTGTAATGTCCATAGGAGCATTAGCGGCATTGAGTCTCGTTCGACGAACACCGCTGTGCACGGCATTAGAGATTCACTTCGTTCGGGCCAGTGTCATTCAGTGCGTAATCGCCAAGTCACTCATCGAGCCGTTCAGTACGGAATTTGCGAATCCTCGCGTCTCCAGATGGCAAACCTACTATCAAGAGCTTTCTCCGCGTCTGCGGAGACGACAGTCATGCCTGGGATTTCATTTATCTGAGCACAGGAAACCCGAATCCTGGATACGAGTACACTCCAATCGTTACAGTGAAGAACGTGGCTCCGGGGCAGACATCGGTCAAGTGGCAAGGATCGGGTCAAGTCTCCGTGAGGTATCCGGCATCCGCAGAAATTGGGGACGCTTATGCAAAAGTGCTAGATATTCGCGTCGTCCTCGATCCTGCACTTCCACAGGAACCTTCAGACAAGTGATGAAAGTCGGGTTTCTATGAGACGGTCACTGATGTCAATAGCTGATCTGTGTTTTTTCTTTCATTGAGTATTGCTTTTGTTCTTTGCTTTGGTTGCGACGCATGTTGTTCTCCGCCAGGTTTCTATTCGCACTTTGCGTGAGCGGTGATGGCTCTGTGCCGTTTGGGGTTCAGTAGGAGAAGTCGATGCTGCCAGTTTTCGGCCGGCCTTGTTAAGGCCCAACCCGACACGCAGTCATCGGAACACGGGGTCATCGCAACGGTTGAACATGATTTTTTCCTTAAGCGGCCTTTGCATAAAACGGAATGTATGGCTGCTGCGTGACCCAGATACGATGAAGCAGCACGGCAAGTTTTCGCGCCACAGCAACGATGGCACGATTGCGGGATCGCTTGCCTCCGCGTGATGCCAGGCTCAGTCCCCACTGTCGCAGAGTTGAGTCCTTTCCATGCCGCCCGAGGACGTGATTGGCACACTCCACCAGCAGACTGCGGAGGTAGACACTGCCGGCCTTGGTGATACCGAGCTGAGGGTCTCGTTCTCCGGACTGACTCCGTTTCGGCCGCAGGCCGAGATAGCAACCCACATCGCGGCTTCGTTGAAAGCGTTCTTTGCTTCCCAGAGTCAGGACATAGGTCAGCGCCGTGAGATGGCCCACTCCATAGACCTTGAGAAGCGCCTGTGTTTCGCGATATTCCGTCTCAGTCAATTGCTTGATCGCGCGGTCGTACTCTTTGATCTTCACCGTCATATCAGCAATCTGATGGAGCACCGGTCCGAGCGCCTGGGCAAGACCCGGCGGCAACACGGCCACGCATCGCTTGGCGAAGCAGAGCGTGGACGAAGATGGCAGCCGATATCCGCAGGGCTTTGCTAACCCGCGCACCGCGTTCACCGCAGCGGTCCGCAGGCGAACGATGAGGTTGCGGGCGCGGATCAGCGTGAGGGCTTCTTGCTGAGCGACGGTGCGGTGCGCAATCGGCCTGAGGATTTTCGGATCGAGCCGCGCAAAGCGAGCCAGCTTCTCAGCATCCACCTGGTCGCTCTTGCGATCACTGTGTGAGATCGCCCGCAACTCGCGCACGTTGGCCACGATGACTTCATGGCCCAACTCTTGAAGCTGCTCGCTGATCCATATCGAGTGTGTCCCTGCCTCCATGGCGATGCGCACTCGAGGCAGGTCGGTAAACCACTTGTCGACACTGGATGGGTTTGTTCGGAACCTGCCCCGGTCGACCACTTCACCATCTTCGTTGAGCGTGCAGTAATGGCTCCAGACATCCCCAAGGTCGATGCCGATCGTGATCCCAACCTGAGAGCAGCCCCGGGGTACTTCCGCGATGAGGTCCTGCGTATGCTTTTTCATCCGCTTAGTCTCTCTCTTCTCAGAGCGACCGTCTCATCCCAGTTTTCGGTAACTTGCCTATTCTTTGCGGTCTTGGATTTGTGTTCTTATGCTCCTCAATTGGAGTGAGAACTGCTTTCGTGCGATTTGTGTACGGCTCAAGAGAAATGAGCGTAGTGTCTATGTAAGAGCTTCCGAACGGATAGGAGCATGAATCGAGGCCAGGAATGGCCATATCTTTCCGTCCCCTCTTTCCGCACAGACGCAATCCTGATGGAACGATTAATTCGATCTGCAGCGGGTGTTTTGCGACTGTTGCTACCAAAGCCGCAGAATCCGATCTGCGAGAGGTCGAAGAATCGCATGTCTGCAGGGGCTTGAACCATACCCGAATATTGCATCCGCCGCACAAACCGCAGCACAAAAATCCAAGTTAGGGCACGTCTCCTTACCGCGGTGTACCCATTTGTCTCCTCTGGTGTGGGTGACGGTTAAATGAGAAAGGCGAGCGGTAGTGGTTGTTACTCCTTGTGTGTTCGATGAGGCCACACACATTCGCATTCGCCTATGTGGGTTCGCTGATCCGCCGATGGCTCTGAAGCGTGTTGTGGATCTATCGAACGAGGCCGGGAACGCTCCGCGCTCGCAGTGGAGTCGTATCGAAGCCGACCTCAGGTGTGCGTTTGCGGATCTTCTGATGGCGCCAACAAACTCAAACTCCCAGTGACCAACTATTCGAAAGCAATCCTGCGTAGTGCCTGAAAAGCGGGGCGGTCTCAACCGGTCGGTGCAACACCATCTGATATGAATCATTTTTCTAAAGGTGGTGTTTATGGCACATGGAAAACGGGACAGGCTTTCCACGGAGCAGCGGATCGACATGTGGCGCCGTTGGAAGGCGGGAGAGTCGTTGCATG
The DNA here is from genome assembly GCA_963823845.1 of Terriglobales bacterium. Classification (GTDB taxonomy): domain Bacteria; phylum Acidobacteriota; class Terriglobia; order Terriglobales; family Acidobacteriaceae; genus Alloacidobacterium. The sequence continues at coordinate 49,627 of CAWGND010000013.1, read as the reverse complement.
AGATTGGCCGCGCCTTTGGTAAGGGCCATGGTTCCATCCGGTTCTTGTTGACGCAGCGCGGCGGGATAGTTCCTGCTGCTCGTCGGCGTTCGCTGCGAACACTAACGCTGGCCGAGCGGGAAGACATCTCACGAGGAATGGCTTCCGGTTCGTCGATTCGTGAGATCGCTAAAGGGTTGCAGCGGCCTGTGTCGACGGTGAGCCGGGAGGTGTCGCGTCACGGCGGGCGTCCACTGTATCGAGCCAGTGAAGCCGATCGTCGGGCCTGGGAGTCGGCTCTGCGACCCAAGGTGTGCCTTCTTGCCATCGACGAGAAGCTGCGGACGATCGTGGCCAGTAAACTGATCCTGGACTGGTCGCCGGAACAGATTTCAGCATGGTTGACGGTCCACTATCCCAGCAACGAGAGCATGCGTGTGTCCCACGAAACCATCGACCGCAGCTTATATTACTCAATTTGATCTGGAGTGCCACGATAGTCCATGTGGAGGTGTCGATAAATAGCGCAGCCACCTCGCCGATCGCCTGTCCGTCGGCCGCAATTACTGTTCGTCCTCGTAAGTCTTCATCAGAAATCTGCATCGTCGAACCACCTATGTGAGCAGTTAATAACTAAACTCACCGTGCCTGAGCAATGCACCGAGTGTACACCCTCTCCTTGCTGCGGTATGCGGTTTTGCGGTAGCCGCTGCCCGCAAGAACTCTTAAAGCAACCTTGATGTCTGTGTGACCGGCAACCACGGAACTTTCACGCTCGCCTGACCGACAATGAACGAAATTTCACGATCTCAGATTCGGACTGTGCTCCGGCCTGCCTGCTCGGCTCGCTCCCCGTCCCGCTGTCCTCGGCGGAGGTTGTCCAGTACTCCCCGGTGCGCTGGGTGACATCGACTCCTTTTGCCCCTCTCGCTTCGCCCGAAAATTCCGAAGGCGATTGGCTCAGGCCAATCGTCCATGAAATGGCAGAATCTTCACGCCGCGCTGAGTGCGTTCCAGAAAGTCTGCCCAATCCTGCATCATTTTGGCACGCGGCTCCAAGTAGAGAGCGTGGTTGTATGCAGCGCTTACCGCGTTCCTTGGAGTGTGTGCGAGCTGCAGTTCGATGTGATCGTGAGCGTATCCCTGCTCGTGCAAGATGGTAGAGGCAAGCCCACGGAACCCGTGGCCCGTCATTCGACCTTTGTAGCCCATGCGCTCCAGGCCCTTCAGAATGGTGTTGTTGCTCATGGGCTTGGTTACATTACGGTCGCCTGGGAAGACCCAGTCACTATTTCCAGTCAATCCACGCAAGACCTCCAATACCTCTAGCGCTTGCCTTGCCAGCGGCACAATATGTGGCGTACGCATCTTCATGCGCTCTGCAGGAATGTCCCAACGCGCAGACTCTAGGAACTTGTTGAAAAACGATTCCGGCTATCCAATGCAGCCAGCCAGGACAAATCAGCGTCGCGCAAAAATGGCCTGCAACGCGCCGATCCGCCCTCTGTATACATTTCTGGTCACTTTTTCGGAGTCTAAAGTAAGTGCCTAAATGAGTTTTTCAACAAGTTCCTAGATCGAACTCTACCCACTTGGCCCCTATTAATTCGCTCGTGCGTACAAAGGTCAGAGCCATCAGTTTCATGGCTAACCGTGTGACATGTGTTCCTGGGTAGACTTCAATCTGTTTTAGAAGATTGGGCAGTTCTTTCGCATCGATCCGGGCGTAGTTCACCTTATGTATAGTCTTCAAAATATCGCTGGGGCGAATCTCGCTTGCGGGGTTGCGCTTGGCATAACCATGAGCAATGCCATAGCGAAAGATCTGCCCAGTCGTCTCAAGTGCTCGCTTTGCAATATCTCGCGCCCCGCGTTTCTCGATGGTTTTGACCATAGCGACTAGCTCCGGGGCTTCAATCTCCATAATTTGACAGTCACCTAAGCTGGCAAAATGTTCGCAGCCAGACGTCGCTTAGTGGAATCCACGTGGCGCAGGCTCTTTCCCTCCTGCCAATGTTCTAGCCAACGAGCAGCCACGTTCGCGAATGAATTTTCACTGGCGAAGCGTTCTGCCGTTTTACTGGACGCTCTAGAATAAGAAATGGCGGAGAGAGTGGGATTCGAACCCACGTTAGAGTTTCCCCTAAACACGCTTTCCAAGCGTGCGCCTTCAGCCACTCGGCCATCTCTCCAGCTAGGTGAGGCTCTTTTAAAGTTAACACATCTGAACGGGCGGTATTGCAGGTCTCGGCGAGAGCATGCCACGCAAAAAATGTGTCGCAAAAGCGGCATTTTCGCTGGGAAAAATGCCGCCTAACGATCCAATTCGTGCTCTTTCGGCGTCACGACATCGTATTCGGGCTCGCTCTTGCCGAGCAGGTATTTGTCGAACCATCCCGTGATGTGCTGCAACCGCTCGATGCGATGGGTGGGCATTCCGGAGCGCGACAACTCGTGCGACTCGCCGGGAAACCGCACCATCACTGTATCGATATGGCGATATTTGAGCATGCGAAAGAGCTGTTCGCCGCCGCTGGTTGGAGGCGTTCGGTAATCGGCTTCGCCGAGGATGAACATCATCGGCGTGGCGATGTTCTTCGCGTAGGTGATGGGAGAGCGCGAGCGAAAATCGTCGGGTGTCTCAAATGGAGGTCCTTTGAACCACGTCGGCTGAAAGAGAGTGAAGTCGGCCGTGTACCACCATGAAGTCCAGTCGGAGATGTCGCGCTGAGAGACAGCGGCGGCAAAGCGCGTCGTCTGCGTGACCGTCCAGTCAGTGAGCAAGCCGCCGCCGCTGCCTCCGGTCACCCCAAGCTTTTTGTCGTCGATGTATCCGCGCCGAATCAGCTCATCGACGCCCGCCATCAGATCTCTGTAGTCATCCCCGGGATAGTGGTACTGAATGATGTTGCCAAAGTCCTGCCCATATGAGGTGCTGCCGCGGGGGTTGGGGTAAAGCACCACATAGCCTTTCGCTGCCATGACAAGAAATTCCTGGTCGAAGACGTAGCCGTATGCGCTGTGCGGGCCGCCGTGGATATTGAGAATCAGCGGATACTTCTTATGTGAATCGAAATCATACGGCTTCTGCACCCAGGCCTGGATCTGCTTGCCGTCGAAGCTCTTGTAGGTGATTTCTTCGGGGGGAGCTAAATTGAGCTTCGAAAAGAGCTCATCGTTGATGTGAGTCAGTTGCGTTTTTTTGCCATCGGGTGCGATCGAAAATAAATCGCCAATCATCAAGGGTGTTGAAACCAGGCCGACGATCTTCGAGTGGTCCGATGAAGTGGAAAACAATTGAACTGCCTGATCGCCTGACGTAAATGCCGAAACCTTGCCGCTGGCGGCATCGAGCTTTATCAGGTTCGTGCGACCGTTGTTGCAGGCAATGTCAAGTAGCGTTTGCTCGTCGAGCCAGATAGGGTGGGGACTTCCAGCTGCGCGAGGGGCGCGGTTATCTTCGGCGACCGAATCGCCTATGTCGTAGTCATAATCCGGCGCGATATTTTTCGGCTCAGAGCCGGGCTTTAGAACGAGCGTCCACAGATGCGGCTCCGAATACGACCGCACCGGCGTATTCGTTGCGCCACGAAAAGCGATCTCCGTGCCATCCGGGCTCATGGCCATATTCCGCGCAGCGAAGGGAATCGACGCAACGAGGGTCGCATCGCCGCCGATCGCAGGGACGGAATAGAGCGCGCTGGTGGGCGCCTCGTAGTACGGTTCGTCCGAGGTCTCGCGGAAAAAATAGATGCGGCTGCCGTCCGGCGCCCAGACTGGATCGGAGTCACCAAGTCTGCCACCGGTGACCCGCCTGGGCTTGCCCAGTTTCGCGTCAGATGCGAGACCCATCATCCAGAAATGATCGGGATGATCGAAGTCGAGATATCCTTCGCCATTCATGCGATAGACGGCGCGCGTGATGACGCGCACGTCGCTCTCAGGCTGCTCCTCTTTGGTTTTGGCTGCGTCTGGCTTCGATTCGTGCTTCTGCCATTCGTCAGGCGTCGTGCCGCTTGTAAGCAAAAGATGCTTTCCATCCGGCGACCACAGAGGATCGGAAGCGCCTTCCGGCAGATCAGTGATGCTTTCTGCTTCGCCACCGGCGAGATCCAGGAGATAAATTTGCGGCTTTCCCGGTTTGCCGTCTTTTTCGAGTGCGCGCGCAAATGCGATCTTCCTGCTGTCAGGCGACCATCGCGGTTGGCTGTCATGCGTTCCAGCAGTCAATCTCCGAGGTGCTTGATTCGGAGCGCCCAGGTCAAGCGGCCAGAGAGAAGTCGCATAACCTTTGTGATCCAGCGTTACTTCGACACGGACGAAGACAACGCGCGATCCATCTGGAGCCACTTGCGTGTCGCCGATCCAGTGAAACTGATACAGATCAGTCTCCGTGATATTTCGCCTAGTCTGTGCATTGACCTTGATATCACTCGAGAAACTCAGACAGCAAACGACACACAATAAAAGCTTCACAACGCGCATGGCAGGCCCCAGGTATTCATCCTTAACAGCATTGGTTAGAGTTGTACCATGCAGGTGCAATCGACGGAGATCGATTTGAGGAAAGAGTTGCGCTCGCTGCTCGCGCTCGCCATCCCGGTCATTCTGTCGGAGCTGGGATGGATGTCCATGTCGATTGTGGACACGATCATGGTCGGCCGACTGAGCGCGGAGGCCATCGGCGCTGTTGGCCTGGGCAACGCCATCTACTACTCACCTGCGTTATTCGGTATCGGCATTTTGCTCGGGCTCGATACCCTGGTCTCGCAAGCTTACGGACGCGGCGATTTTGATGAGTGCCACCGCTGGCTTTCACAGGGCTTCTACGTCGCCATCGCCTTCACACCGTTCCTGATGCTCCTTGTTTGGGCCACGCCTTTTGCATTTCCGTATCTGCGTGTGAATCCTATAGTCAGCCAGCAAACGTCTGACTATCTCCGCGTGCTCAACTGGGGCACGCTGCCGCTGCTGATCTACGCTGCCTTCCGCCGCTACCTGCAGGGTGTGAAGCGCGTCGGCCCGGTCACTTTCGCGCTCATTTCTGCGAACCTGATTAACTGGGGAGCGAACTGGGCGCTCATTTATGGGCATCTCGGATTTCCCGAAATGGGCGTGCGCGGATCGGCGCTATCCACCTGCATGGCCAGAGCCTACATGGCGGCCGTTCTTGTCTTCGCAGCATGGAAAAACGAAGCAGGCCGCGGTCATCCCCTCTTTGCGCATTGGCCGGGCATTGTCTTCAATCGCATCGTCAGTTTATTGAGGCTCGGAGTGCCGGCAGCTGGCCAGATCGTCATGGAAGTCGGGGCCTTCGGTGCGGCAACGGTCATGGCAGGCCGCCTCGCGCCAGCTGCTCTGGCCGCACATCAGATAGCCCTGAACTGCGCCGCGTTTTCCTATATGGTCCCGCTCGGAACTTCAGCGGCGGCCGCCGTGGCCGTGGGCCATGCGGTGGGTGCAGGCGACGGTCCACGCGCGCGCCGCGCGGGATGGATGGCTCTGGCCATCGGAGTCAGCTTCATGGCCTGCGCCGCAGTGGTCTTTCTGCTTGCACCGCATGCTGTTCTCGTCATCTATACCAATCAGGACGCCGTGGTGAACATGGGGGTGCCACTGCTTGCCCTGGCGGCGGCATTTCAAATCTTCGATGGCATCCAGACCATCTCTACCGGAGCGCTTCGCGGGCTTGGCGAAACGCGTGTGCCGATGCTCGCTAACTTCGTCGGATACTGGATCTGCGGACTGCCCCTGGGCTATGTTCTCTGTTTCCGGCGTGGACACGGAGTTCTGGGGATTTGGACGGGGCTCACATTGGCTCTTATTTTCATCGCACTGGTCCTGCTATTTCAGTGGAGGCGCGACTCATCGCGGCTGACTCTTAGTCCCGGTTAGACGATGCCTACCGGTTCGGTCTCTGCTTCCTGTGCGGTCTCAGTCATTCGGTCCGAGTCTTTAAAGGTAAAGAAGAACAGCAGCAGCACCGCAGCCGAGCAAACAGCGGAAACAAGCCAGATAGATCTCCATGCGTGCGTAATCGAGCCATTCGCGCCTGTGAGTGTATACAGATCGACGACGTATCCGGAGAGCCACGACCCCAGCAGCATTCCCGCGCCGTAAGTGATCAGCGTGATCATCCCCTGAGCTGCAGCGCGTAGCGCCACCGGGGCCTTGCGGTCGACGTAGATCTGGCCGGTTACAAAAAAGAAGTCATAGCAGATACCGTGCAGGAGAATGCCGAGCCACAGCATCCACATCCCGCTTCCGCTGTTGCCATATGCAAAAAGCACGTAGCGCAATGCCCATGCAGACATGCCCGCGACGAGCATGTATTTCACGCCCAGCCGGCGGAAAAACCAGGGAATCAGCAGCATGCAGGCGAGTTCTGACATCTGCCCCCCGGTCATCTTTCCCGCCGCATTCTTTACGCCGGTCTCGTTGAGATAGAGATTCGTAAACGCATAGTAAAACTGGAGTGGCACGCAAATCAGAAAAGACGCCAGCGCGAAGATGGCGAAGCTGCGCTCACGGAATAATCGCCGGACTTCAACTGGAAAGAGGTCCTGGACGCTAAATTTTACGGCTCGCATGAGCGGCGGCGTATGCGGGAGCGTGAGGCTGTACAAAGCCATCAAAAATGATGCGGCTGCCGCGACGCGCATGGGGACTGAAGTCGCTTCAAGCCGCAGCCTGCCAATGAGCAGACCTGCGACAATCCAGCCGCCAGTTCCCAGAACTCGAATCGGGCCAAACTCAGTCTTTGGGTCTTTCATCTGGCGAAAAGCAAGCGAGTTTGTCAGTGCCAGTGTCGGCATGTAGCAAAGCGCATAGAGCAGAACGAGGAAGTATACCGGCACAAACGACGATCGAAAGGAGGCAGCCAGCAGAAGCACGCCGCCAAGCAGATGAACCGCTGCCAGCACCTTTTCAGTCGCGAACAGACGATCAGCGATCACGCCTACAAGAAACGGCGAGACAATCGCTCCGACAGCCGTCGTCCCAGCCACCAGCCCAATCTGAGCACCGGAGAAGCGCAGCGTCTGGCCGAGCCAGGTTCCCAGAGTCACATACCACGCACCCCAGATGAAATACTCCAGGAACATCATCGAGGCAAGTCGCGCCTTCAGCGGTTTTTCCATTCGAAAGTTAGCCTACGGTATGTAAAGGTACACGAATGTGGATGGATGACACTACTATGCTGCGACATACTCTTAAGCCCGGGCGAAAGTGAGATGGGTCTCAAATCCGTGGAGAGAAGGCGGCATGAAGCAGGGAATCGTCCGGGCAATGCAAATTGCGTATGGGAAGCGTCACTGGACAATGACATGGATCTGGTGTCCTCGATTTATGCCGTATCGACCCAATCGCTCTGTTGAACCTGACTTTGGGCTTGGGGAATTAAGCCGGGATAGTTTCGCAGCGAGTCCGCGTCGTGCCCACACGGAACGTGCCCGACTTTTCGCGGTCAAACCTGATGCAGATTTTCTAATTTTTTCTCAACGTACCGCGTCCCGTTACGAACACCGGACGAGCCTAGTCTGCTACAATTTCAATTACAGAGCATTGGACAGGATGTTCTGGGTGTAGGGCGTGTGCTAGACCGTCGCGATGGCTGTCTGGGATACTTCCTGACGGCTCCGGCAAGGGGATAGTGGCCGGCGAGACGGTCTAAACTACCCAGCAGTCAAAGAAGCTAGTGGGGACGTAGTTCAGTTGGTTAGAATGCTGCCTTCTCACCACCCTCCCGTAATATCAATAAGATAGACAATTTACTGTCCGGCTTACTGTCCGTTTGCTCGAAGCGGCCATCCGCGTTATTTGTCTAGAGCCGTTCTTGAGGCTTGGGACAATGGCTAGAGCGAAACTTTACGCGGATCGTGTCAACGTTATCAAGATGGTGAAGGTCAACGGCAAGTGGCCTTTTGCCCCTGTCGTCGAACGCAATGGCAGGATTGTTCGCGATCATGTCTGGATCGCCGGCCGCGATGAGCATCACCCAGAAGGCAGGTATTACCTGGAGTGGTATCAGGAGGGAAAGCGCCGTCGACAGCCTGTTCCCGGCTTCGATCGGGTTCTTGACGCTGCGCGCGCAAAATCCCTCGAACTCAATGTGCTGAAGGCCGGCATTCTGCTCGCTCCTGACAAGGCTTCCAATCCCGGGCAGACGCGCCTAACTATCGGGGCGGCCATTGACGAGTACTTGGAGTACGTGAGGACGCAGCGCAGCATCCGGACCTATAGGACTTATCGCCCTACCCTTAATTCCCTGCTACTAAAGTCGTACGCGAAGATCTACGTAGATGAGGTTTCCCGCGAAGACATTCTCAAGTTCATGTCCGATTGCTTCAATTTTGGACTTGGGGCTCGAACCGTGTACGACAAGCTTGTGGTAGTACTACAGCTTTTCAAGCGGAACGGACGGACCGGGCTCATCGAGACGAACGACTGGCCTGCCTATGTGGACACTATCCGTCCAATCTATGAACCCGAGGAAATTGAGATGATGCTCCAACATGCGGAGCCAGATGAAGCCATACTGATCAAGTTCTTGGTGGCATCCGGTTTCCGTGATCGCGAGGTTCGCTATCTTCTGTGGCGCGACATCGATTTCCGACACTCTGTAGTGCGTGTAACTGCGAAGCCTCTGTGGCAGTTTCATCCCAAAAACTATGAAGAGCGGGTCGTGCCGCTGCCAGGAGCGATGATCGAGCAGTTGCAGCGGCTCAAAGTTTTGCGTGATGCCGTTGCCTCACACTTGGTCTTTCCCAATACGAGAGGAAAGCCAGACAGCCTGCACATAGACGTCGTGAAGCGGGTGGCGCACCGCGCCAAGCTCAATTGCGGACAATGTGTCACGAAACACGGAAACAAGTGCGCAGACGGTCCCTATTGCCAGCGTTTCTTTCTGCATAAATTTCGCCACACGTTCGCTACTGAACACTTACGGCACGGAATTGACATCCGCACTTTGCAGACGTGGATGGGGCACCGGGATATTCATTCAACGATGGTTTACCTGAAGGGCATTCAGTCCAAGGATGCTTTGGCGAAGGTCAATGCAGGTTCCCTAGCATCCTTCATCGCTTAGTTTGGATGGATGAGGACTAGATATGTGGTCAGTGACACGAGAAGCATCCCCGACCATCTAATTTGACCGAGTTTTGGTTCTGCAAGATCATAAGCGAGCGTTGGTCTTGAACGCCAGCACGGGAGGACAAATTCGTGAGGTTGATTGAAGCAGTGGAAGAGAAAACCGAAGCCCTGCGCGTGCGTGATATCGCTCGGATCCTCGGCGTGTCCGTACAGCAGATATACAAGATGGCAGCGAGGGGAGAGATACCCTCGTTCAGGGTCGCCAAGGCTGTTCGCTTCGACCCTCGCGAGTTTGCAATGTGGCTCAGAGCGAAGTACGCACCACAACAGGTAATATCCATCAACAAGAATGCACGATCTGCCTGAGTTCTCCTGGTTGCGACACATCGTTCTACGGACGGCTATGAACACTGTAATCCTCCAGAGGTGCTTACTGTGATATGGCTTCCCTGGTCTGCTGTTCCCTGGAGGCGAGGGACCTTACCGCGACTCTTTCACCGGTGGTACGGAAGCGGGACGAATGCGAATCACAACGAACCAAGACATTGCGGGATATCCGGCGCTCAAAGTCCGCAATTTCATCAGAAGATATCGTTCCGGCAGTTTTCTTAATCAGGCAGCCGCGGCTTCACTGGATTTGAGCACGGACGCTGCGGCAGACTTCTTGCGCAACCTTGTGGACCTAGGACTGATCGAGGAAGTGGAGAAGTCGAGAGACGGGGGACTGATTTTTCAAGTGACAAACTACGGTCTGGCATTGGCAAATGCTTCTGCTGCCAAGCCTATTTACCGGAAGACCGCTGAACGCGTCCTCGAAGAACTCCTAGAGCGAGTCCATATCGTTAATGCCACGTCCAAATATCTCTATCGCGTGGAATCCGTCGTGCTATTTGGAAGTATGTTATCCGATGTTGAGCGTTTGGGCGACGTGGACGTTGCTATTGATTTGCAACCGAAAGTCAGAGAGGAGGGGTCATTTCAGGAGGGGTGCATGGCTCGCAGATGTTTAGCGGAAGCGGAGGGAAGATCGTTCCGCACAATATTTGATTGGGCTACTTGGCCAAGACGCGAGATTCTATTGCTGCTCAAAGCGAGATCCCGTAGTCTCAGCCTGCATGAGTTACAACAGCTTACAAGGATGGCGAACGTGTCCTACGTCGTTCTCTTGGGTGATCCTCAGCGGATCGTCCGATTGATTTCTTGTGGTCGGAACGTGATTTCACGCAACTCGCAGATGTTGTGAAGTCGATCTTCTGTTCTTCGAAAGAAGTCGATGCTCGGAGAAACTTTATGTCGAGAGTTGAAGGGGGTGCGTTCCGGTTTTTTGACACGGTAGAGGTCAGGAGTTCGAGTCTCCTCGTGCCTACCATATCTTTCAATCACTTACAGATTTTCCGCTCTCTTCCCACCGCTCCACCTCGCTCCAACAAGGCCCTAAATGGTTGCAGTCATTACAACCAACATTTCATCTCTGCCCAAGCCCATTGAATTCCATTCAGGATAAGTTGTCATCGAGGACTCGGTGAACTACTGGTATCTGTATCTCATCCTCATCGCGAAAAATTGCCTCTGCGAGACGCTGCTGCGCCTGCCGCTTGTGCTCGATTCGAGCCTGCGCGTAGATCTCGAGCGTGGATCTGCTGTTGGCGTGGCGCATCAGTTCCTGAACGACCTTTACGTTCTCACCATTGGCAATCAGAAGCGTGGAATAGGTGCGCCGAAATGTGTGCCATCCCACCACTTTCCGGATTCCAGCCCGCAGCGCAGCAGGTCGGATGACTTTTTGCAAAACAGCATCCGGCCAGAACGGACGTCTCCCATCCGTGTGAGGGCTCGCAAATATCCAGTCGTCTGCTTGCGGGTATTCGCTGACCTCTTTCCAAAGCCAGATGTCGGCCGCTACACGCTCATCAAGCGGGACTGGCTTACGAGACGCTTCCGTCTTGCAATTTCCAACCTTTCCTAAGTAAATAGACCGCTGGACATCGAGTAGCAGGTTCGAAAAATCAATATCACTCCATTTGAGAGCAAACAATTCGCCACGGCGTAATCCCGTTGTCACATCCAGAATCACCATCAGGCGAAAGCATGAATTGAGTTCTTGCACCAGGCGCTGGATTTCAACTGTTTCCAGGACCTCGGGAGTTCTCTGACGTTTTGCGCTTTGACGGACCAGGGTTATCGGGTTCCTTCCCTGGTCGAACCATTCATAACGTATTGCATGATTGAAAAGCGTACTCAGAAGACTGCGTATTTTAGCCTTCGTTGAATTCGCCAGCAAATTACCGTCAGTACGCCGTAACCACCTCAACCAGCGCTCGACGGCTATCGTTCTGATTGCGTAGATACTCGTTTTTCCCCAGTAGGGACATATCCACCTTTTCAGGTAAGCACGATAGACAATCTTCGTTGCAAGAGCATGCCAATCAGCCTCATCACATAGCTCCGTATGCCTATAATGATCCACCAAATCCTCGACGAGGATATCTCGCCCCAGCTTACGATTGCGATCTTCATTCACTCGCATTCGCAGGCCGTTCGCGGCAGCTTGAGCCAGCTCTCTCGTGGGATACTCATCAACTGTCCCTATAAAAGCAGTACGCCGCACACGCTTTCCTGTCGCATCGGTCTCTCGCCACAGAAACTCCCAGCAATCGGAACCTGACTTACGCTTTGCATATCTCAGACAACCACGTTGATAACATTGCCGCATCATGGTGCCCTCCCATTGGGAGTTTCACGCTATGGCTGAAGATATTTCCAGGCTCAGGAGCACGCTAAAGAGGACGGCTTGCGACGAGTAGAGCCTCGTACAGATGCCGACCTTGGCACTCTCCTCGCCACTTGTCCGGAATGCCGACTATTCGGCCACTTGGGAGCGGCAGTGCCCGGGAAAAATCAGATCCGCCAGACGTGTTCGATGCCTACGTATCTGGTCCGGTCCAAGTGGACAACTCAAAGTGTGCGGACTGCCAAACAAAGCTCATCACGAGTCGACGCAGCAACGCAGCAAGGAAAGCTTTTGAAGCAACCGGATTCAAACTGAAAGAGGTTTACATGACCCTGGGGCAGTACGACATTGTCCTGCTTGTCGAGGCTCCCGATGACGCCACGTTTGGCAAGGCCCTCCTCAGCGTGGCTGCCCAAGGCAACATTCAAACCGAAGCACTGCGGGCCTTGGTGAATACCGGGCAATTGTTGCCAGCCTTCCGTGATCGACTGGGATGCGGGCTCCGTTCGCCGAGCACGGAGCACCAAACCTTTCCGCAGATGGGTCTTGGCGATCCTGCCGGAACCTCCGATCACTGGAAGTTCTCCACCATCGAGATCGTGGAGTTTTCGAATTCGACCTGTGAGTAAAACAATGTTCGCCCGTCGCGCGAAGCAGCCAGGTTCGGCCCTCCCGGGCAAGGATCTTTCTCAAACGTCAGGATAGGCGAAAGCCGCCGGGTTTGAAAGTTGTAAAACATGATCGCCGGGCCAACCTTCGCGTCTGAATCGACAAGGTACAGACCGTTGTTCGTCACTGCAAAATTGCCCCAGTCTCCGCGATGCAAAGAATCCGTGACGAGATCTTCCTGACCGCCTCCGACCGGCATCTTCCAGATGCCTCCGCCCTCGTATTTGGAGTAGTAGAGCCACTTAGCGTCGTAGGACTCAAACGCGGCAAAGCCACCATGCCGAGTCACCTGCGTCTCTTTTCCGGTTGAAAGCTCGTGTCTCCATACCTGATTGTCGCCCGTGCGTCTGGAGGCGAAGTAGACGGCCTTGCCGTCGCCCGACCAGCTGGGCACCTCATTTGGATAGGTATCGGAAACAAGGACGTGGAGATTGCGACCTTCCGAGTCGACCAGGAATATCTGACTAGGCGCGGGGCTGTGATAGTCGAAGGCAATCCATTTACCGTCAGGCGACCAGCGTGGCGTTCCCGCGAAGCCACGCTCGAAGAAGGTGAGTTGCAGCGGATCGCTGCCGTCGGCATTGCTTCTCCATAGTTGATCTGCGCCGTTATCTGCGCCGTTGTGGCTGGCTGCAAAAACGAGTCGCCGTTCGTCGGGCGAGAGTTGTGCAGAACTATTTCCTCCAGTAGCAGAGACAAGAATTCGGTTCTGTGCAACAACCCTTCCGCCCGCGTTGGCAAGTTTCGCGCGCCAGACAACTCGATTCAAGATCCAAGCTAGAGCGGGCTCAATAAATGCCAGGCGGCGGTGGTCGCGAGACATAGCTCCGATTTTGGGATAAACCGCCGTAGACTCAAGTGGACCACCCGACGCGGGGATGCGCGCTAGTCGATCACGCGTGGGCTCAAATACGATGTACTTCCCATCTGGCGACCACATCAGCCACAGAGGCAAATTGTCAAAGCGCTCATTTGTCAGCTGCCGCAGATTGCCACCCGAAATAGCAACGGTGTAGATTTCCTGGACACTCGCCCACCTTTGGAACGCTACCGTTTTCCGATCCGGTGAGAGTACCGGGCCAAAGTCCCGGTCACCGGGGGGTGGAGAATCCAGACAGCGCTTTTCGCCGGTCTGCAGAGAAAAGATTACGATGCCCGAGCGCGCAGCTGGGGTACAGCTGTCGACAAGCACAAGCGACTTCCCGTCCGCCGTCCACTGGGGAAATCCGACACGATATTCCCAACAGACCACGTCAGTAAGCTTGCGTTCAGAGCCTCCCAGAGCGGGGATGATGATGATACTGCCGCCATGATCATCGCAGCGCGCGAAGACTATCTGCTGGCCGTCGGGCGACCAGTCCGCGCAACAGATAAAGCCAGTGCTGGTGTGCGTAAGCCGCAACGGGTTTGCACCGCCGACCAATTGCACGTATAAGTCGCCCTTAACTCGGTTTTCACCGTCCCAGAAGTATGCGATCTGCCTGCCGTCTGGTGAAAATGCGGGGTCCCAATATCGGCCTGGCATGCTGGTGAGCTGGGTAATACGCATCTTTGAAAATGCGGTCCCGGCAGGCGGCTTTACGGCATGCCTTGCGCTTAGGGAACGGTAGCCCAAAAATCCAGCAGCGAGAATTGCCAGCAATGACACACCGATCAGAATCTTCTTAGCGGAGAGGGGTTGGGGCGGAGCGGCCGGAAGGGGGTCTAAGGATATCGATTTGGGAACATCTGTCGGAGATGACGATGGAGGTACTACCGCCGGCTCAATCATTTGGCCACCAGCCGCCGCCGGACTCGAAACCACCGCCAGCAGCCGATATCCTCGCCCCGGCACCGTCTGCAGCAGCCGCGGATGTTCCGAATCGTCCTGCAGCGCGATGCGCAGCTTGCGGACGGCGGTGTTGATCCCCTGCCGCGTATCGACAAAGACGTTGTCGTCCCATAACCGCTGGATGATTTGCTCCCGTGTGACCAACTGGCCCTCGCTCTCTGCCAGCAGGATCAACAACTCCATCGGCAGTTTTTCGAGCTTGATCACGCGGCCTGACTTCCTTAGCTCGTAGGAATTCAGGTCCAGCTCGAATTGATCGAAGTAAAGAATCGAGGTTTGCATCGGGCATCCGGGCAGCTAGAGGCAACAATGCGCCGAGATTAAGCCCGGCCCGGCCTGCTGTCAATCATGCTTTCAACGATTTAGCGGTCTATTCATTCTTCACTCGTTCTCTATCGACTGTGTATTGCCTCCGCCTGCCGTCGGCCCTAGAGTTCCCACCAACCTGCGCAACCAGCGCAGCAAGGAGAATACCCATGAGATCGATAAGAACGCTTCTGCATCAGCGGCCGACAGCGACCCTTCTCACGCTCGCAGTCGTATTTGCCGGGTGGCAATGCCCGGCCCGCGCGCAGGAATTCATGCCGAACACGGCCCAGAAGACGCAGCAAACACCCACCGGCAGGATCGTCTGGCACCATGTGGGAAGGGTCTTCCTGAACCCAAACACCTTCCAGTTCGTCTACGTCGGATACCTGGTCGGCATCGACCCAATCGACGGTTCGCTCTTCAATGGGTTGCCCGGCGAGAGCACGGCGTATTTCACCTTCAGCACCGACCTGGCGCAGCTTACACCGCTGCCCAACAATAACGATGTAGGTCTGGATCTTGTGTCAGCCGGTACATTCAGCGTCTACTATAATGCCACTCCCGGCGCCGACTGGAGCGACCCGGCCAGCTTCTCGAGAGGAAAACGGATTGCCACCTTTCACAGGAACGAGAGCGTCTTCCAACAGCTCGGGACGGTCTCACTTCACAGCCTGTCCGAGACACTGATGTGGAGTTCCAATTTCGTATTCGGTGGCCAGTTGTACAACTTCAATCGCATTGCCCCGAACGGAATTACCTTCGCACAATTTTTCAGCGGAACTGCACAAGCCACCGCCGATTATCCTGTGACGTTTTCAGGCGCGGGTACTGTGTTTGCGGTCGGTACTCCGGAGCAGCCGCGATAGCAGTAACGAATTTGGCCTCATTCCGGAGGGGTTCTCGATGGGGGCCAAATCGTCGGCGCGGTCGAGGAGCTGCTGCAGCCAGCGCTACGCCAAACAGGTCGCCGACCGGGACTGGTTCAAGCGAGAAAAATGTGAATTGAAATGAGGGAAAACACCGCCAAATTCCGAATGTGATGAATAACGAGGACATCGAGAGTCTCGGATATGGTTTCGAGAAGATAGGTCTGAGGGAGCAATACGACGAAGTCTGGACGCCGCCGAAATCCCGACTGAATTCAAACGAAGGTTGGAAGAGTGCCGAACACCGGAACTGAAAGGAATGATGGGATGTCGATCGACGCGAAACAGCTTCACGGAAAATTCGCCCTGGTCACCGGCGCCTCGCGAGGAATCGGGCGCGGTATTGCACTGCGACTGGCAGAACGTGGCGCCGCAGTGGCCGTCAATTTCCTTCAGAACGAGCCTGCTGCCTTAGACACTGTTTCTCGAATCAAATCGGGAGGCGGAGAAGCCTTCGCCGTACAGGCGAACGTTGCTCGTCCCAACGAACTGACCGCGATGGTGCAACACGTCCAGGAACAGTTTGGCGCGCTTGACATCTTTGTGCATAACGCCCTGGGCGACCTTCTTGGTTTCATGAGCCCTCCTCTGCAAGTCAGCGACTCCGCGCCACGCCACTGCGCCCACAGACGATCCTTTGGTGGTGGTGGAAGAAGCCACGTGGCTTTGTATCCTCCAGGAGGAGCGGAGTGGTCGAGTGGAATTTCGGGTCCGACAAAGAAATCGGTCGGGCTGTTGCCATTTCGCGCGATTCCGATCACAGGGTGAATTTTTACGTGGGTGATTGTCGGCATGGGGATGTCCTACAGGTATTTGGCTGCACGACGGTACTCTCGCTAGTGATTCCAATCCTCCAGTCCTTTCAAATTGATTTCGTAGCGTGTTTCTGGACCGTTCCTTTCTATCTGAATCGAGAAACGCCCTCCTCGACCGCAAGGCACTCTTAGGTTCGAATCACCGCGCAAAGTTGACCCCGCTTCGCAGTCAGCGCGACTTGCCAGCTTGGAAGTGCAGTCGGCTCCTTTAGTGAGTAGCCTTCGTTTATCCACTAGGGAGTGTGATCAACCAAAAGGCTAGTCAACGCAGTGATCCTGCATCTCGAAAGCACGGCAGGATTTTTGGCCAGGTTATGGTTATGGTTGACTTCAAATCTTGAATATAGTTATGCTTTTTCAACGGCACGAGGCCGGCTTTAATATCGTGTGTACACTACACTTCTTTCGGGTCCTGCGGCAGTCAAGAGGATTAGTTATTTTATCGGCGAATGCTTGATAGCCGCTCTTACCTAGGGAGTAACTATGGCTGCTCCGACGAAAGCTTCCGATATAGACCTCACTCCCATTTCGGGCAAACAATATTTCAATGTAGTGCGCGAGTGGCGCGAGGAGTTTATCTACTTTCTGATGCTTGACCGCTTCCATGACGACCAGACGCGTTCGCCCGTGTTGCAGTCCGCCCGCGTCAATGGCATCACCACGCCGAACGATTTCTTTGGCGGCAAGATCAAGGGAATCACCAATCATCTCGATTACATAGCCGGACTTGGTTGCACCGCCATTTGGATTTCGCCGGTCTTCGAGAACAATCCGAAGGCGTACCACGGCTACGACATTAATAACTATCTCGGCGTTGACCCGCATTTCGGCACCGAGCAAGACCTCATTGATCTCGTGGACGCGGCGCACAAATTCAAAAAGGCCGGCCAGCAGTTCCCAATGCGGATCATTCTCGATGTGGTCATCAATCACTCGGGAGACAACTGGGAATATGTGGGTGGACCGAAATCCTATTCAAATGGCCAGCAGTTCGCGTTGGACGATTTCCGGAGAACGGATCGCCCGATTCCTATCGAACTGCGGAACCGGGACTGGTATCATCGGCGCGGTCAAATCAGTCACTTTGATACATCACCCGAGAATCAATTGGGCGATATCGCTACTTTGAAGGACTATGCCAACGACGATGATGAGATCGGCTCCGCAGTGGTTAATACGCTTATTAAAGCGCATGCATACTGGGTCCGGCGGGCGGACATCGATGGATTTCGTGTGGACGCTGTGAAGCACATGGGACCGATAGCCTGCTCGCGCTTCTGCTCCAATCTCCGCGAATACGCCTACAGTCTCGGGAAGCGCGGATTTTTCCTGTTCGGTGAAGTGGCTCAGGCCGATGACGATCTATACAACCGCTACATCGGTCAAAACACTTCGAGCCAGGACGGAAATAACACGGTATTCTTCGGTCTGGATTCGGTTCTGGATTTCCGCCTGGCGGAAGGGAACGGAAGTGGAGGACTTCGCGATGTTCTGAAGGGCTTTCAAGGGCCACAAACGTTATTTGATCGCCTCGAAGCACAGCTCCAACGGGCTTTGAACCGCGGTGAGATCGGGCGCTATTTGGTCACGTTCCTCGACAATCACGATTCATTTTGGCAGCCGGGTGGTCGTTTCGCCAACGGCGCGCCGGATGAGCAGGTAATTGCCGGCATCGGGTACCTTCTATGCTCGTTGGGCACGGCGTGCATTTACTACGGCACCGAGCAGGGCTTTTCGGGGCACGGCGGCGATAACGAGATGCGCGAAGGGATGTTTGACAAGGCGACAGCGGCCCGCAACCTGTTGAACACGGATTGCACGATCTATCAGGAGATTGCCAAGATCTCAGAGGTGATGCGGACCAACGAACCACTGCGCTTCGGACGTATGTACTTCCGCCAGATTTCCGGAAACGGAGAACAGTTTGGATTCCCATTCGGATCCGCTTACACACTCGCTTTCTCCCGGATTCTTTACCCGGATGAGATCCTAGTTGCTTATAACGTCGAGAACAGCACCCGCCACGACAGCGTGATTGTCGATGCGACCCTGCACCCGGATGGCTCCAGCATGCGATTCTTATATGGGGGGACGAGCACGATTCCTGTCAGCACCGCCAGCGACGGCTCGCGCTTCGTGAAACTGGACCTGGTGCCGCACCAGTTCGTCATTCTTAGATAGAGCCGATTTGCCGGCCTCGCATGAGGATTGACCAGTTTGTCAGCAAGGCCTTCGCGTTGCCCCCTCAACCCCGGGTCAATGCATCTTCGTCCTCACGCTGTGTCGGCTGGTAGCGTTGGGTGCCGTGTGGTTGATTCACCAGTTGGCACGCACGACGCTCGCTCATGCCACGCTCTCGACTCGCATGGATCACCGCATCTGGCTCGGCTACAGCTACGGCAATCGTCTTGGCATGGACATCCATGCCCAAAAATCGTAACTTCTCTCCCATGACCGGCTCCTTCCGCTTGTGGCTCTGGACTGATGTTCCTCAAACAAACTCAGCCTAACCCACGACCTGCGCGTCGGGCCGGTCACTCTCCATAATGACTATCATTTGTTTCAGCAGCTGGGCCTCGGTTTTCGTTGCTGAGGCAAGATCTCTAAAAGGGTTCAGAACCGAGGGCAAGTGGGCTGTTGGTTAGTTCATGGAAGGCGCGCGTTCTGCATGGCTCAGCGCCCTCCAGAGTCGAAAATGGGTTTGAAATGCATTCCCTTTGGCTTCACTGGAGGGGGAGAGAGGAGATTGATTGAACTCACCAAACGTGATCGAATTCTTTGGGCATCGTCGAGCGCACGATCCTTTGAACGTTGACGTTGAGTTTCGTAACGCAAGTCGAGGCACTTGCGGCAGGCCATCTCAAACCGAGTCTGGTGAAGCACAGCGACGCGTCTACAACATCGGGGCCGATTGCTCCCCGCAATCCAAGGCACACCTTGGCGATAGCTTAGGATGACTGACCGTCATGAAGTGCTCATAGATCGGAAGTCACTTCCACCCATTTCGCTGGTGCGTTAAGGTTTACTTACTTCGTAGGCTGCTTTGTAAGGATTCAACACCGCCTTGATCGCGAGCGGTTCGCGGTTGACCCGAGGAGCTCAAGCACCGGCGGCGCTACGGTGCGGTAACCTCAACGTTTACCGATTGGGTTCTTGTCCCTCCCGGTCCTTTCGCGGTGACCTCATAAGTTGTTGATCGTTGCGGCGCATCCGTCAAGCTTCCGTTGAGTGGCAGCGGGTCTGGAAACCTTGTGGGAAGAGCCCGGGTGTGAGTGTTGCCGTCCAAGTGGATTTCGGTCGCGTTTTCCGATTGCCAGGTGATCCTGACCTGGCCGCCCGGCTGAACCTGTTCTGGAGATACGGTGACCTTGACAGTGGGGGCGGAGACAGGAGGCGCTTGCTGCGGAGTCGGTTGGTTTTGCTGGGCCTCGGTCGGGGAGGGGACGAGCCAAACCTCGTATTGACCTTTTGGGACGACGTTGTTCGGATTTGGCAATAGCTTGATGGTAAGGTCTTGAAATCCTGCCGCTTTCAGCGGAGTTGCGACTTTGTTCGCGCCCGTCCAGTCTCCGGCGTAGAAGTAACGAACCTCTGACTGGGAGGGAAATTTTTGGGAATCAACCGCTTCTATTCCCGGAACAGAAAATCCATCTTTCTGCAAAACTGCCTGGGCCAGCATCGCCTGGGTCTTGGGTTGGTCTTTAACGATCTGCAGGAAAACGCGCGGGGCCTGAACCGTCTGGACGATCGCCGCCAACGCGGCCGAGTTACCTTTCGCTTCAACAATCTCGTTTACAGTTTTATTTAGAAACGCGGCATTTCTTTGTGCCAAGTCGCTTTCTTCCTTCGCCAGTTCTGCCTGCTTCCTCGCAATTTCCAGCGATTGCTTCTGGCGAACTGCGTTGTCGCGGACCTCCTTGGCAATGACTCCGATGAGCAGCAGCACCGCTAAGATAATCGAGCCGGTAATCAGGGCTGTAGTCGTTAGGCTCGCTCGCTGGCTGGCCCGCAAGAAGATGGCCTCTCTGCTGGAAGCATCGAAGTAGGAGGCCAGGTCTTTCTGTGCCCGGCGCAACTGGTATCCGCGATAGAGGCTGGACTTGAAGGCTTTGCGGTCTCGGTCCCACTCCGCGGCGTCGGCCTCCAGACGGGCGAGGCGGCCTTGTAGCTCGGCTTCGTTGTCGACCCAATTGCTCAGCCGGCCCCACTGTCGGATCAGCGCTTCATGCGAGACGTCGACGATCGATGACGGTTCTAACTTACCCTTGGTGGTTACAAGAAACGAACGCCCGGTGCGGCTAAAGGCCGTTATTACTGCTTCCAATTGCGCGAAATCGCCCCCAGGGCTCCTCGGTATCTCTTCGACCGGTCGGGGACGGCGGATTTTGCGATTCTTGTAGATCTGAGTTATGGATCGAAATAACGCCTCGGCAACCTTCTTCTGCGGGTCGCTCAATTCCGCGAAGACCTCTTCGGCGTGGTTCGACAGGCAGTTGGTAAAGGTGCCAACTGCCTCATAATCGGCGCGGTCGAAAGTGTCCTTGCCGTCGCGCCGTTCCCAGATGCGAAGCAGCGCGTGTTGCAAGACCGGCAGTTGATCGGAGCGGCCATCCAGATCGTTCAACATTCGGTCGAGCAGGGCGGTCGTGATGGCGCCTCCTGCCGCGTCGAGCGGTCCCATGATGGCCTGGCTGAACTGGCGCCGGCTCATTTGAGGAACGAGGTAGATGCCCTCGTTGATCGCCTCGGCCAGGCCGACATACGTAGCGCATTCGTTCAGCCACTCCAGCCGCATGGTTACGACGACATAGACTGCAACGTCGTCGGACGCGGCGGCGGACAAGAGTAATTTGAGGAACTGCTTGACTTCTTCCTGGGCGCTGTCGCCCTTTCGCTGGGCGAACTGAAAGAGTTCTTCGAACTGATCGACGAGGACCATCACTTTGCTGCTGGCTGGCAGATTCGCCGACTGCACGGCTTTCACCAAGCCGAGCGATCCGCTATGTATAGTGTCGGTAAATATCTCAAGACCGCACGAGAGTTCGGGGCAAAGCGCCTCGGCCAGGTTGGCCAAAGGCCGTTCGCCGGGGCGAAAGGCGGCGATCGACCATTCCGCATCGAGATAGCCGTCTCGAATCTGGGGTAGCACTCCGGCGCGAATCAGCGATGACTTGCCGCAACCAGATGCACCTACGATGGCGACGAAGTGGAGACGGCGCAGCCGTTTGAGTAGATCGTTGATCTCCGCGCCGCGACCGAAGAACCAGTCTGCGTCGGGCTCTTCATAGGGACGCAGTCCGGGGAAGGGATTGGACTCGGAAAGCGCGGACCCGGCTGCCGGGTCGATGGAGAGGCTAGGCACTTGGCTGCTCTAATTTAGCGAGAAAGTGGTCGATGTCCTGGAATGTATCCGGTCGTTTGACATGGATCGGTATGACTCGCGGATGCTCAAAATTGAAGTCTTCCTCGGTTGCGGGAGGCAGTTCCACTGCTGCGAATGCGATTGGTCGTTCTTCGTGCCTTCGCCAACGGAAGGCCTCGCTCATGATGTCCTCCGCCCACGTTCGAGTATCGGGAGTATACGGGATGATAAGACCGTCACAAATCGCCAGCTTGGATTGCATTTTATCCATTTGCGTGGAGGCGCAGTTGTAGACCGAGATTCCGCAATCGTTCTCATTGAGATATTGTTTGAGCGGGCTCAAGATCGAAGGATTGTCGATCGTATGCCAAATATGGACGATCGGTGATTCGCGATTCTGTCGAATGGTTTTCGGCGCTGGCGCTGTGCTGATCCGCATCCGTTTCTGCAACTCTTCCTTCAGGTCCTCAAAATCGGTACGGAGCAACTCGATATCATTGCGGTCCTCGAGAGATTTCAGAAATCTCCTGTGCTCGTCGGTCTCTGCGTCATCGAAATTAAGGTCGCCTGCAAACCATGCGAGTGGGCGCCGTGCCGGCTTCGCCTGGACTGTCGCCTCCAGTTGTAGTCGGGGCAATGGCAGGTCGGAGTCGCCGAACGCCCGGCCGGGGTACTTGCCAAATAGATGCACAGTCAAGACGTTGGGCCCAGAGGCCGGTGGCGGTCCGGGATCAGTCCATAGCCTGATCTGAACGTCGCTGGTTTGCGATAGCGAGGAGCGCA
Organism: Terriglobales bacterium; assembly: GCA_963823845.1. Lineage (GTDB taxonomy): Bacteria > Acidobacteriota > Terriglobia > Terriglobales > Acidobacteriaceae > Alloacidobacterium. Next base: position 27,129 of record CAWGND010000013.1, on the reverse strand, counting down.
GGCTTTCCCGCCTGCGATAGAGTTCGTCAGTCACCTCGGCGACGCAGACTACCGGGGTTGCCGATATTCCACCACCTTGCACATCATAGGTGCGTTCGCCCGCAGTACCTTTCTCTTTCTGGCGTTTCATCTCCTGGAGTGTCGCCCAGATAGAGTCCCGCACCTTCCAGAGGCCTTGGATCCAAGGGTCAGAACTCGCCAAAGCGGCGGGCTTGCTGAACAACGACAGGCGGTCGTTATAGAAGGGACATGGACTGGTGACGCGGAACTCTGGTGCCCAGCGATCCGCTGTGAAGTCACGGTCAATGACGACCGCCTGCATGCGGCTCATCGAGCCCACCGTGATGCCAAAGGCCGGGTGCCGCTGTTGCCGGAATTCTTCGATCTCGCGTTTGCAGTAAGTGGAATCGCCATAGGCCAGGGAAAGCACACTCAGAAACACCGCGCTCTCAGAGATTGCGTCGCCTATGGCGATGTTGAAGTCCTCGCCCGTACGCAAGCCTGGATCCCACCAGATGCGGAAGTCACGGCTCTTGCCCTCAAGTTCATCCCTGAGGGTCTCTGCGAACTCCGTTACCCAGCGCCACGGGCGATCATTTTTATGGGCGTAGCTAATGAAAAGGTCGTACTTGAATCCCGGAACGACTGGCATATCGTGCGCCTCTTGCGGACTGCGTCCAACATATTCGACAATCTTTAGGGTCTCAAGAATATCCCATCACGGCCGGAACAGCCCATACAACTTCAAACTAGCCCTGCCCCGTGCGCGACCGTTCGGCCTTGCGGTAGAGATCATTACCTTTTCTTGCCTTCATGATCTATGCCTTGATCGTTACTTGGCAATTGAATGGTTTGGATTTTCGAAGTCAACTCTCACCGGCCAGGTGACAGAGCACGCTAGGACCGGCAAACAACCGTAGTTCTATAACCTGCACTATGCGAGCGTCAATTGCGCAAACGTTCCAGCAATCAACAGGCATTTGGGACTGAGATCAACGGAGAAACTCGTAGGAGTCGAGCCGGTCGCAGTCGTCAAAGAAGCGCCGGGAATGCGTCCTTTCTGCCTTGACATCTAACCCAATAAAATCCATTATCGCGTTCACAACAAACGCCTGGATCCAGCCGCTCAATTGCAACAGAAACAGACTTTAGCGTGACGCCACCAGGCATTCAACCGACGCAGATCTGAAGACACTGAAATCTCCGAGCACGCGACAAGACCAGTAATAATCTGCCCGCCAGACTGACACTTAGAGTCCTGCGAGCATTGTCTTTTTTCCTCAATCCCTCAAGGCTATTGCAACGCCGTGGTAAGCAGCTTGGCTAGTCGATCCCCGGCCAAGGCGATGCGAGCCTTGGCATCATCATCGGCAGTTTGATGGTAGGCGTCTGTGATCCCATAGGCTTTAGGGACGCCGAGGGCTGGGCCGATCGGGTTTGCGTAGCCATCCTTCACCGCCATGTCAAACGACTCTTTCGCCCAGGCTTCAGGATTGGCAATTGCGGCCTGATTTGCATCTGCAACGGGGACAGTTGCTGCAAACTCCGCCGCCTTCTGCGTTTCCATTGGAGTGCCGACGCCCGGAAGATCATCCCAGAAAGCGTGAAGTTCAGCGGGGGGCTTGGCCTTCGGATTCGAACTGGCAAAATTCGGCCGGAGATCTTCCGGCACTGAAATGACTACGCAATTACCGCCCTCGTCTCCGATGCCTTTGACATAGCGCACGGAAGCATGGAGTGGTTGATGGACATCGCCTACGAGGTGCTCGAGCCAGATGAGGTCGTATGCCTTGAGTGAAGAGTCTTCATTGGAGGCGAGAGCGGTGCTAAGAAGACTGATCTCAGTGACGGCGTTGGGGACAGGAGTCTCGGGTAGGGATGTGACGGGCGACGGTGGAACGTCTTGGCCGGCTTTCTTGACCCAGCAGCTCTTGGGAACTGAAAGCGGTTTTGACCTTGCTGTCGCCGAGGTGCCGAAGACTGTATCTATAAAGTGCCAATAACCGTGGCTGTCGGGGTCAGTAAAGCCAATGTTCGAAGCAGCTTCTGCCATATTTGCTGGCGGAGTATCACTGTCATGTAGGAACGTATGCTTGATGCTATCGGCCCATGTGGCTGCACGCATAAAGACGTACATGTGCTGCTGATCTTCGGTGAGACCATCGGGCAAATCCTGCGACCACTCTGCGAAGCCGGGGATAATCTTGGTCACGCCATTTGCGTTCCTGTGCTTCCGTGTCGGAACTTTTTGTAAGAGTGCGTAAATCTTGTCCTTGATCGGCTGATCGAGTCGCTGCCAGGCGATGTAGGCAACCGCTTGATGCCCCTGAGCTCCCCAACTCCAGGCGGGACGCGGCACGGCCATCAACACGATGAGGAGAGATGCGATGCATAAGCTCCAAGACGGTCTGCGCATGAGAGTTCGACCTTTCCTCAGAAATAGATGGAGTTACATGTTTGCAGCAGGCGAATCGATCACAACAGGAGCTAGTTCGCCTGCTACCGGATGACAGCTACAACTCAGGGAGAACTACTGAAAACTCGAAAGAACCGAGGAATGTAACGGCCAATTACGGATGGCAATAAGATCTACCAAATCCGCATGCACATTTCCAGAGCAGCAGCTGAACCAAAGAAGGGCTATAAAACTTGCACACCTATTTGCCTCTTCTCGTTGTGGCAACCTAAGTTGCAATCAGTTGCATACCTTTCTGAAACGCATCGGTAAATCGATCCAGACCGTTGGTACCGCCATTCACCAATCGACGCGCAGTTTGCAAGTCATTGTTTGCCAGGGCCGTGCGTATGGGATTCTCCCTGTCAGCAAGAAATCGCGCAAGCAGCTTGGCGGCAATCGTGGGGTTATTTGCATCATCAGGACTGGCGACGAGATCATCACCAATTTCCTTCGAGTAGCGAGTGTAATTATCACGGCCCGTAAGTTGAATGAATCCACGACCGCGAAAACGCTCACCGTCGGGAGGACCAGTGTTCCCTAGATCTTTTCGATTGTCGTACAAATCGAAAGGATGACCGTTGGGTGACGAATTGAAACGCGATTGCCCTTCGCTGATTGGCAGGAATGACTCGGTTTCAGCTCGGATAGTTCCGAGAGCCATCAACACCATCATCTTGTCGCTAAGGCTACCCGACACAAGGGCATCAAGGACAATCGGTAGATTCATCTTAATGTTGCCGATAGGAGTAACCGGAAACATTTTGGACACAATAGGAACAGTCACATTTTGAATGACGGAGGGTACCGTTGGGACGGTACTAAGTCCAAGAGCAGCAGCGGTATTCGGGCCGACTATACCATCAACTGCAAGCCCTTTGCTTTTCTGAAAAGCGAGCACGGCAGCTTCGGTTCCACCACCGAAAATCCCATCGATAGCGCCGGGATTGAAGCCCGTCGCTTGAAGGGCTTGCTGAAGCTGGGTTACGTCGGGGCCCGAAGTGTCTAGTCTGAGAACGTCACTCACCTGTAGCTTCCCTTTTTCGCACAACACGGAGACATGCGATTTAGTTCGTTTTGGATCGATGACATATGCCTCTTGCCGGCGGATCATACAACATGACTTAGATGGAAGACTATCCTAATCGCTCCACCTTAGGTAATGCCCTAATGACTTACTCGAAAGGCAATAATGTCACCGCCAGTCTTGAGACAGATCTCATAAGGCTGTAAAGACACGGAGCATTTACCGGTTCATTTTCCGCTGCTCATCACCCTGATCGGTGTTGCCTACTATACGAAAATGGCCGCGAGCGGACTGTTTGGCTCAACAAGGCCGCGTCGATTTGTTTCCGTGGCAGTCGGTACAGGTCTGGGTACCTGAGTCAGCGACGGAGCCACAGTTCGGATATGGATTGCACGATCCTCCGGTACAAGTTCCGCACGTTGTCTGGCACGGCTTCGTGCAGCAGACTGTGTCGCACTCGCAATCGGTTCCGCAAACGAGCCTGGAAAAACCAGTCGGGCAAGTCGAATCTGGCACAGTACACTGACCAAAATGCGGTTTGCACCCGTTCCCATTCGGTAGCGGCAACGCACTTGGTTGAGCGGCATTCACGTAGAAGCCAAAACCCCGACTCCCCGCTGCTGCATAGTAGAGACCGCTCGTCCTATAAAGAGACGAGGCGGCACTAAATCCAGGAGACGTCATTTTACTTACCTCCTCTTGACCTTTCATTGTTAGCGGCCGTAGTGCGCCGACGCCTGGTGGCCAGGAACGGAAGCTCGAGTGTCACCTTGAGGCACACGAAACACTTGTCACGTCTGTTTGGCGAACCTCAGTGGTGAGCCCGAGTAAACACATTTCGATGTACCCACGTTAATCCAACCTTTGTCAGAGTCAATTGTCCTGCTAAAGAGAAAACCCCCTGGATGAAAATGCGAACTACTCGGAGTTCTCAACTGTAACTAAGCTGCGTAGCCGTCACCGGGTCACAAGCAAAAAAGCACCCCAGGGGTGATCCACCATTCAGAAAACACCATGAAAAACACTGGCCGATGGGATCTCTAATACGGAGTTGCGCCAGGACTCTTGGATTGCCTTGCATGCGGTTCGAAGCCTTCCCCACATAGTTTTCGGCGCTTTTCTCTTTGAGGACGATTTCTGCAGTAAATCCGGGTAGTTGCATATGTCCCAACCTCCTTTTCCTAACGGTCATCGATCGTAGTACGGCGACATCTTTGTTACCAGGAACGGAAACTCATCCGTCACGTCAACGCGCACAAAGCACTTGTCCACGACGTCTGTGTTGCGGTTGGTGAAGGAGAAGATCACGTCGACGAGCTTCCGCACGCCGCTGAGAGCAGAGCCCTGGACATCGACTCCGGTGAGTGAGGCATTCTGCGCAAAGTACTCGGCGGCTTTCGCATAGATCGCCTGGTAGCGAACGCAGAGGTAGGTCAGAGCACGATGCTCGTCAGTGGCCCCGGCATTATCGGCCATCTGCATAATGCGGTCGAAGAGTTCCTCGGCCGCAGACGCGAATTCCTTGGCGGAAGTCTTCTCCGGTTTGGGAATCGACTTCATCAGGGCGTCGCGGTCGAAGGAATAAATTTGATCAAAGAATACAATCGGGACCATCAGGCCATTGCACATCTCCGGCGGAGCCATCGGTCCCTTCAATCCGATTACGACATCCAGATCCAGGGGACTGGGGTTGGGGCGAAGGGCTTCCACCAATAAATCGATGTCTGCCGGATCGCGCGACCGCAGCAGGTAGGTCTCCAATCCCTCGACCGTCATGACCCAGCAGAGTTGTCGTACCAGGTATCGGTTCTCAGGCTTGGAGAGCACGGCGTGGAGTGCCTGCCGGTCGGTGAGCCCGGCAGTTTTTTCACGGCCCGTGGCTTGCGCGAACTCTTTCTCCACGGAAATGGTCGGAAAGCGTGCCTCGATGTTGCCGAGGGCGTAGACCCAGGAAGGTACTGTTGCTATTCCACCGTTTGCAAACGGCGCAGTTCCGCAAGTGGGACATGATTGCGGTGCAATAACTCTGGGCGCTCGTCCAGAAGAAGAATCTACTGTCGCCGACGAATCATCCTGACCGTCGAACGCATTGACTGTTTGTTCTTGAACTTCAGCGTGAGGTTGATCCATTTTTGTTCCTCCTTCGGAATTAGATATCGTGGTGACGTTATCGAGTGAACCTCATCCAACGATTCAGCGTAACTGCGCGCTTTTCGCAGCCGCTGCAGGGCCTGATTCCCATTCCAGCGGTGACGCGCTTGATGACATCTCCCAGGCCGACTTCCTGCTCGATAAGAAAGCCAGGAAGACGGACGCGATGCAAGGCGCCTCTATCCTTTTCCTCTATTTCCTTTCTCTTGCGCTCTTTCCTCAAAGTTTTCATCTTCACGCCTGGCTTACAGCTAGCAGCTGTTGAGCCGCCCATGCATCCAAGAGCGGCGGGACGACGGTATTCCGGCCGCTGCCGCCGGCCCGTGTCACCGCGGATTTGATCTGCCCTGCAGGAGCAGAAGGAAATTGTGACCACAGCAGCGCAAGCGTGCCAGTAACGAAAGGCGCAGCGGCACTCGTGCCTCCAAAGGCGCGGAGTTTGCCGTCCGAGCTGAGGCTGGAGACGTTTTCGGCAGGGGCGCTGAGGCCTCTCCTTCCAATCGAACTCCCGAAATTCGATCCGCTCAACGGCTGTCCGCGGAGATCACAGCCAGCAACGGGAATGACCCACTGATGGCGAGTGATTATTGACCCTCCCAGCGTTCCCTGGTTGCCCGCTGCTGCCACGATAATAACTCCATGCAAGGCAGCAAAATCCAGCGCTTGCTGTAGCTCTCGCTCACCGTTTGTGCAGCGTTGAACGAGCGCAGCGCTCAGGTTTACAATGCGCGCGCCCGCTTGGACAGTCTCGACGATGGCAGCCGCGAGTTCTTTAGGAGTGGCATTTGGCATTGATCTATTGGGTGCGGGAGTTTCCGGAAAGATCGGGCACAGCAGAAGAGTGCAGTCTGGACAGATGGCAGGAGCCGACGATCCGCGCTTCGCGGACAAGATCCCTGCCACGAAGGTTCCATGAAGACAGGCGACACTGTTGGCAAGAGTGCATGACGCGCCTGCTTTTCTGGGTACCTTACGAATACTCCCCGTCGCAAGGCTCGGATGACTCATTGCGACCGGGCCGTCGATCAATCCGATCACTATCTCAGGCCGGCCGCTCGAATGCTCCATGAGGCGGTCTAGCCTGACGAGTGCCAGCGGTTCCATTGCAATCTGCCAGTTCTGCACTCACAAATGGGTGCGTTCAGGGCCCGAAACGGGTTGCCCATGTATTTAGCTCCTTTTGTCGGCTATGTTGGCCACGAATGTCTACTTTTCTTTCGGTCAATTGCTGCTTTCTTTCGGGCCTCCGGAAGCGTCAAATCTGCCGGCTTCGGTTAGACTGATGGCGATATCGGGAAAAGCCATGGGCCGCGCATTCCTGGACAAACATGTTGAGCGTTTGATCAAAAGGCACTCGCGCAGCAAGTTTCTTTCGCTCTCGCTGATTGCCTTGCTGGTATCGACGATCCTGCTACTCGATCTTCTAATCCCGCAGGCCTCTCTGGGAATTCTCTACTCCATCCCAATGCTATTGGGTGCTGTCGCGCTCCCCGAGCGGGAGATTGCTCTGCTTGCGCTCTTCTGCGCCATACTAAGCTGGTGGGGCGATCCCTCGGCTTCTCGCATCGACGGCTCGCTTTATTTCTTCTTTTCCTTCATCAGCTACCTTGCCGAGGCGTATTTCGTCACAATGCTGTTACGCAATCACCGGCTGGTGGCTGCAAATCTCAACGCGATCGAACAAGAACAAGCAATGCGTCGCGAAGCAGAGGAGCAACTCACCACCTTGGTCGAGAGCAGCCCGGCTGGCATTTTGACTCTGGATGAAGAAGGTCGCGTTCTCGCCGCAAACGCGGCAGCCCACCGCCTGTTCGAAATTTCCGATACCCAAGCGCTGAAAGGGCGGACGATGCTCGACTATCTGCCGGTGCTGGTTCACGCCCTGCACCTGGATGTGAGTGGCGAGCCGTTCCACACGGCTGCACAGTGCCAGGCAACGAAGCAAAATGGAGAGATCTTCTTGGCACATGCGTGGTTCTCTACCTACCGCTATGCAGGAAAACTGAGGCTGGCGGCGATATTCATCGACGCGTCGGAAGAGATGCGTTATCGCGAAGAGCAGAGCCTGAAACAGCTTTCCAGCAGCCTTCGAATCACCGCCGCCGCGGTGTCGCACGAGATTCGCAACTTCTGCAGTGCCATTTCCATACTCTGCTCGGAGCGGAGGCGCAGGCAGCCCTTCGTGGTGGACGATGAGATGGAGTGCCTGGAGGGTCTCGCGAAAGGCTTGGAAAATGTCGCGGCATTGGATTTGCGTTGCGCGGCGCAGGAAGCTGTCCCGGAGATCACGTTACAGCGAGTTTTCGAGAATCTCCGTATCATCGTCGGACCCGATTGGCAGGAAATTGGAGGATCGATCGAGTGGAAGATACCGGAACGCCCTTCGCGTGTGCTCGCTGATCCCCATGGACTGCTGCAGACCTTCCTGAATCTATCGCGCAATAGCTGTCGCGCTGTGTCACAGTGTACGGTGCGGGTGCTAACGATCACGGTTTCAGAAGACGATCACAAAACTACAGTGCGCTTCCGCGATACCGGGCCAGGTGTCCACGAGCCGCAACGGCTCTTTCAACCATTTCAGGAATTGGCGGAAGTGACGGGCATGGGGCTCTATGTTTCCCGAGCGATCCTGCGGAGCTATGGCGGTGAACTCCGCTACGAACAGGAGTCTGATGGTGCTTGTTTTGTAGTAGAGTTGCAGACGGTTTAATTGAAACGATGCGAGATGAGCCATACCACAACTGAACATATTCGGCTTTTGCTTGTAGACGACCACGCGCTCTTTCGCGAGGGCCTTGCCGGATTACTGTCGAACAGGCCGGACATGAGTGTGGTGGGCAAGTGTGCAACAGCGCGAGAGGCCCTGGAGCAGATTCAACAAAGTCAGCCGACCATGATCCTTCTCGATTTCGATTTGCGTGGGGAGAGAGCCGATAATTTCGTCTCAGCTGCCCGCGAAAAGGGGTTCGCCGGCAAGGTCCTCGTCGTTACGGCCGGAGTAAGCGAAATGGAGGCTGTCCAGTTAGTGCAATCGGGCGTCGCCGGAATTCTCCATAAGTATCACCCACCGGACGTCCTCGTGGACACCATCCGCAAGGTAGCGGTGGATGAGGTCTGCCTGGAAAAGAGCTACTTGAAACCTCTATTCCGCTCGCTAAGGCGGTGCCACGCCGAGGGAGACCCTGAATTGACGGAGCGTGACAAGACCATCCTTCGCTATGTTTTTCAAGGTCTGTCCAATAAAGAGATTGGCACGCATCTTCAACTGACGGAGGGCGCGGTGAAAGCATCTCTGCGCCAGCTTTTTCAGAAACTCGAAGTCCACACCCGCGCCCAGCTGGTGAAAATCGCTCTCGAACAATATAAGGATCAGTTCTAAGCTGCACCTATACATCTCTATACTGTGTAAAGCTGAGTTACTCCAAACTGCCCGACTCCTTTCTCGTTGTCCACCAGGCTAATAAATCCGGTAGTTCTAAAAGATAGGTGGAATTCGCCGAAAGAAAAGTGGACTCTCACGCTCACTTGCTCTTACTGTTCTTGAGCGACCATTCGGCTGAAGAGATTCACAACGTTTCCCTCGCAACCCTGCACGAGGAATTTGCGGCGATCGTTGATTCGAAAGTACTGCTGGACCGTATTAAACCGATGGTTCGTGTTTTCTGCAGACTCCCGAGACGCACTTCTTTTTGTCCCAAATAAGGAGCCTTACGTGGATACCCCTGAAACAAATGACCAAGCGGTTATTCGGAAGGAAGTTCACGACAGCCCTGTGAGACCGTTTTCTCCTGATAGCCGTTCAGAGGCAGTCCTCTCGCCGCAAGCCTGTGTCACCTGTCAGGGTGCGCCGGAGCCTAATTCCGACGTTCAGGACGCTTCCCCTTCTTACGTATATGCCTTGGGGCGCGTGGAAGCGCGCTTTCCGCGCGTTTCCCTCGAAAAGGAATTCGCCCAGATTGCGGGGCGAGCCGACACTAAGGGAAAGACGGATCGGGCGATGTTTCAAGCCGTACTTTCACAACGCGAGAACCGTTATCTCGTGCGGCAGTTGTGCTGGGTGATGACTATCCAGGGACTGGATACCTACCTCTTACAACCGCGAGACCCTGCCGACTTCGATTTGCTGCTGGGGGCAGTCCGGCCTGCGTCGAACCCGCTCGAAATCGACGTCGTCATCGGCCTACGCGGTCCGATTGCCGCGCCTGAAGTCTGCAACGGTTTGATGATTCCCATTGTCGCATTCGATCAGATCTACTCCTTCGGCCGTGATGCGCTGATCGGCGCGATCCCCCGGCCGGAGAAAATGGCTGCGAAAGGATTCGAAGCTGTTGCGCAGGAAGTATTCGACCGAGTCATACAGCTCACTGATAACGCAGGCGCGACCGACGAGCATCGAGCATTGAACTACCTGGTTATGCGCTATCCAGCAATCTATGCCACCGTAGCAGATGCTCATGGACGGAATGCATCGCTAACGGGGGTCGACGTTCAGCCTTCACCATTAAGTGGCACCCGCAAGATTGTGGATGTGATTCTTTCGTTCACCAACCGTAACAATGAGTTCACCGAAAAATGCTTTACGCGCGTAGATGTGACCGAAGAGTTCCCGTTCCTGGTCACGCGGATGTCGTCGTACTACGACCGCTGATCTTACTAGCTAAAAGGGGAATCACAATGATGACCATTCCCGGATTTACTGCAGAGGCGTCGTTCCGTACGTTCAGGGCTGGCTTTCAGGCCAGGACGGAAGCAGATGTCAGCGGTGGACTTGTCCACCCGGCAGGCAGCGTGTTCATACCAACACCGGATTATTGTCTGACGAAGTTGGAGTGTTGGGCTCTCCCTTTCTGGCCGTGGTTAACCTGTTCGCAAACAGGATTTGGTATCTGGAATCCTGTAACTCACCGCTGTGAATGACGGCCTGGCGCACAGTGCCGTAAAAAAACCCGCTTTATCAATCGTAGGTTGAGTTCACGGAGAAAATCTATAGCACTAATGATCGTTCATCTTATTAGCTAGAAAGGAGATGTAAATGAAAACTCTGAGCATCCCAGGATTCAAGGCAGAGGCTTCGCTCTTTACGATGGATAAGCACTACCGGCAAGCGAGGACTCTCAGGCCCACTAATCTTGATAGCGTTCAACCGGCATCATCATGCCATGACTCATGCATCGGGGAATGCTTTGCTAACGGTGGCAGTGGGTGGTGTATTAGCTATTGTCGAAGCGTATGTGGAACACCACGGACAATAACCTTCCACCCATCTTAGGAGAACCTCAAGGAGGTAATCCAAATGAATATGCCAGGATTTACCGCTGAAGGCCGTTCTGTTTAATGGCAACGGACGCTACCAGGTCACTGCAGCGGCTGTTTACGGAGGAGGCGTGAAATGGGGCGAAGGTATGCCTTAGTGCCGCACAGACCGTGCCCCCTGGACGGCTGCGGGCCGTTCCGGAGTTACCAAGGAGAGAACGCGGCAAATTCAGACCCAAAACCTCCAGTTTGCGGCCTGTGCTGCTCCCCGTTGGTCGGCTCCCAGCTGCTCAAAAAGGTTGGAGTAGACAAACCATCACAGGAGGATATGTCAAATGAGAATTATAAACACCCCAGGATTCACCGCCGAGCACTCACTCTATGGAGACTATCGACAAACTTACGCATGCGCACTTGATGCTTCTCATACACTTGCCCCGGGAATAGTCCCACAGGACTGCATGTTGCTGGATGGAATGTTGGTATGTGATCTTCCCGGAATCCCTACGGATCCGAAGCCTGATGCGCGATGCCGGGCCCGATGCTACCACACATTTCGTGGGGCCAAACTGAGAGAATGTCTCGGAGAATGTTGAGGACTATCGAGGCGGAGGCGTCCGCTGAGCACGACCCTTACCTGTGAGCAATCCTGGTGATCAATTCTGAATCACCCTGTTTCGGGCTCTTAATCACCAGGAAGGCCGACGCTCTTCCCGCCTCACAATCCGGAATAAAGTAATCACGCCTTTCCGCAAGTATGTTGCGAGGGATCCCGTTGACGGGCCCTCAATGAGTAGACAACTATTAATGGGAGAATCATATGAGCATGCCAGGATTCGAAGCGGAAGCTTCGCTCTTTTCGAAGAGTTCTTCAATAAACCGGAGTCAGAGACAGCGTTATTACTTCGCAGGATCCAGTGTGCAGCCGCAGTTACTTAGCAACTGCCTCCTGTACTGTGAAGAGATCTGTGAAGGCGACATCATCGGTGCCTGCATGCCCTCGTGCGTTTGCCGTTGCCGTGGTGGAAAGCACTGCGGACCTCTCAGCTAAATCTTTGACCGGCTTGTGTTAGCAGAGTTCAGCGATAAGACGAAGCACTGCGGACGCGCCATCCCGACGATCTCTCATGATGTCGGGATTGACCCTACTCGCCGCTGGTGTGGCTCGAAAACACGGTCGCCCGATTAGCTTTCTGGGGAGCTTGTCGCGAGCGCCTCACGGAGGTGATATGCTCAACCCCGCAAGTCCTACCAGCGCTTCCTGCCTTGATCCCACCCCGGAAAACCTCTGCTATCCCCCGAAGAGAGACGACTACATCTACTTTGAAACGCCGCCCTATCAACCCGGCGAATCGCCCAAGGTGAGCCTGGCGCGCGCGGCAGATGCCTCGATGCTCGCCTACGCGCGATTCGTTCAGCAGAGAATGGTCCTCGCCGATCTTCAGGGAATCGTGGGTGCCGCGGGGTATCCGAATTCTCAGCCAATCGGAGATTGCTTTGTCGACGGCGCCAACACCGGCCGCGGCTACTTCGCTTCGAACGACAGCCACGCCCTCCTGGCCTTCCGTGGCACCGAGGCGGACAACGACAACGACAAAGCGGCCGACGCGGAGCTCGATCGGACCCGGGAAGCGGATGTTCTGGTTCATTCTGGCTTCAAGCGATATCTCGACTCGGTCTGGGGCCAAGTTACGCAATGTGTCGCGGGCTATCGCGCCAACCATCCCAACCAGAACATCTGCATTACCGGGCACAGCCTTGGCGGGGCGCTGGCGACGTTGGCATTCACGCGGCTCAATGATCCGGACTCAAGCCTGATCACGTTCGGCTGTCCCCGCGTGGGCAACCCCGCCTACTGCAATGTGATTGCCACCGCGGCGCGCACACGCGCGTGCTATCGCGCCGTCGACAACCTGGACATCGTTACACACGTGCCGCCTGATTTTCTCAACCTCTACGCGCACCCGACCATCGCCATCTATTGGCTGGGCCCGGGTCACGCGTTGCGGATCGTCAACCCACCCGACTTGCCCAGCGACAGCGATGCCATTTCCAAGCTCCCCAGCGGATTCCTGACAACACACTGGATGGAGGGCCTTCCCAACCCGCTGTCCGAGCCCTTGGCGGACCACTCGCCTGTTCGCTATGCACAGTATGTTGGGAAGGCGATGTAAGCGGGGTTTAGTTTCCGCGTGGACTGCAGGGAGGTCCAAGAATTCCAACATGCCACCGTCTTGGGATGACACATAGAGCCTCCGCTGCATTTGTCGCGCCACCGGTGAGACTTTTGCCAGAGTCGGCACCGCGCGCTCGAGAATGCCAGCTTGAATGTGACGCTCCAACTCGCTCTGGCTCCATCGCGTGAACGAAGGGTCACTACGTGCACTGAGCGGGATTATAATCCTCTGGTTTCATGATTGAGTCGGCGTGAATCACGCTGGCAGCGATGCATTTTTGGTGATTCGGTGCAAGAAGCGTACAACCTGAACGGGTGCAGTCGCTCTGCTAAAGTCACACGTTCCGGCTCGACGCCCAAGTCTTTTGCCGCCACGGACCATGTGGAGAACTAGCCATGACTTGGATAACCATGCTGTGGCCGATGGTGGCCGGAGCTTGCCTCACGATGGCGTTGATCCACCTGCGAATCGGGATCCGCAGGAGGCCGGGGGCAGCGCACCTATTGTTTTCCCTAAACGCGATCGCGGTCGCGGTTTTTTCCTATTTTGAGCTGGCCGTCATGCGCGCCGACAGCCCGGCCCAGTATCTAGCACAGTTGCGTTGGTCGGACTTTGCGGAAGTGGCGCTGATTGTGTCGCTGACGGCATTCGTGTGGATATTCTTTGGCACCGGCAGAAAATGGCTCGCGGTCCTGGCACCGGGCCTGTCGTGTGTTGCATTGAGCGCCGATCTATTGCCGCCGCCAACAATGACTTACCTTCAGATGACCAGTATTAGAAAAATGCAGACTTTCGGCGGTGCGACCTACACGGTGGCGGAGGGGTACCGAGTCCGTGGAACGCGCTGTTTTATTTGGGCTACCTTCTGCTACTGGTGTTCGTGGTAGATGCGTCGGTTACTCTCTGGCGTCAAGGGGCACGTCGCCGGGCGGCGGTGGTTGGCGGGACGATCACGTCCTTTCTTCTGGTTTCGGGCGGGCATTCGGCTTTGGTGGAAACCCGTATCATCGAGTCGCCATATCTCATCAGCTTTGCCTATCTAGCCATCTTGATGGCAATGGGCATGGAGTTGAGCGATGAAGTGTTGAACGCGGCACAACTCGCGCGCGATCTGCGCGAGAGCGAGGACCGGATGACTCTGGCTGCCGAGGCCGCGAACCTGGGCATCTGGGTTCGGGACCTCACGCGGAAGGAAATTTGGGCCACAGACAATTGGCGCGCCTTGTTCGGCTTTTCGAAGTCGGAACCGCTCAGCCTCGACGACTTCTTACACCGCCTGCACCCCGACGAGCGCGAAACGATTCGACAGGCGCTTGCGAGAGCGATTGAGGGCGATGGCCGCTACCAGATGGAACATCGCCTGGTGCTTCCCGACGGACAGATGCGTTGGATTCACTCTCGGGGACGGGTCGAGTTCAACGGCGACGGCAAACCGATCCTCGTGCGCGGCGTATCACTCGACATCACGGAACGCAACAAGGCGGAGCAGGAGACGCAGCTTCTACGGCAGGAGATCGCGCACGTGGGTCGCGTCTCGATGATGGGCGAGCTCGCCTCCTCGCTGGCGCATGAGATTAATCAGCCGCTCGGCGCGATCCTGCGCAATGCGGAGGCGGCGGAACTTTTCATGCAGAACGGATCGCCCGATCTCGATGAAATCCGCGCGATCCTTTCCGATATCCGCGAGGACGACCAGCGTGCGGGCAAGGTCATCGACCGGATGCGCGGGCTGCTCAAGAAACATGATCTAGACACGCGACCCCTCGACGTGCGCGAACTCGTTGGCGAAGTCGCGGCACTCGTGCGGGCCGATGCTGCGGTACGGCAGGTGAACCTGAAATTGGATGTGCCGAGCGATCTGCCGTTCGTGCGCGGAGACCGAGTGCATCTTCAGCAGGTGCTGCTCAACCTCGTTCTTAATGGTATGGATGCACTCAACGGGGAGAGACGGGAGGATCGGCGCGTCAGTGTGACCGCGCGGCTCGACGGACCTCAGTCCGTCGAGATCACCGTGAGCGATGCCGGCCACGGCATCCCCGCCGACAAACTCGCGCACCTCTTCGAGCCCTTTTTCACCACCAAGCCGAACGGCATGGGCATGGGCCTGCCGATATCGCGCACGATTGTTGAGGCGCACGGCGGGCGGCTCTGGGCAGAGAACAATAACGTTGCTGGGGCAGCGTTTCGTTTCACGCTACCAATCATGGAGAAGGAGGCCGCCGCGGAATGAGCGCCACCGAACCCATCGTTCACTTGGTCGATGACGATGCGTCTTTTCTTGCTGCGATCTCGCGGCTGCTGCGCGCGAGCGGGTTCGCTGTGAAGGCGTTTTCATCGGCGAGCGACTTTCTCGAGCATCGCGATGCGAATGCGCCGGGCTGTGTGCTGGCTGATTTAGAGATGCCCGGAATGAGCGGACTCGAGCTGCAATCAGCGCTCGCACGAACTCGCAATCCGTTGCCGATTCTCTTCCTCACTGGACACGGCGACATTCCCTCGACCGTGCACGCGATGCGCGGGGGTGCGGAGGATTTCCTAGAAAAGCGCGCGTCAAAGGAAAAGCTCCTCAACGCGGTGAATCGCGCCCTTGCCCGCGATGCACGCGAACGTGTGAAGCGCGCCCGGCAGGGTGAGTTGCGCGCGCGCTTCGCCACGCTCACCAACCGGGAGTTGGAAGTGCTAGGCCATGTCGTGCTGGGCAAGCTCAACAAGCAAATCGCCGCCGATCTCTGTATCCACGAGCGGACGGTGAAGCTGCACCGCACGGCGATTACGACGAAACTGCGCGTGCAATCCGTTGCGGAACTCACGCGACTGACCGACGAAGCGGGCATCTTCACAGCGTCTACGCCGACCTTCCCCTAAGGGCAGTAGTCGGCATTCGCGCCGACACCTATAGTGCTCATTGGATCGCCGATGAGCACTATTACACCTATCTATGTCGCTGTCGTCGATGATGACGAGAGTCTTTGCCGATCACTCGGCAGGCTGCTCCGTGCGGCGGGCATTCAGCCGATCACCTATGCCTCCGCGGAGGCGTTCCTCGCCGACACCAAGCATCCTCAGTTCGACTTCCTGGTGCTCGACATCCAGCTCGGCGGCATATCCGGCATCGAACTTGCCCAGCGCTTCGTGGCCGAAGGAGGGCACACTCCTATCATCTTCATCACTGCTCACGACGATCCTGAAACCCGCGCACAGGCCGAATCGGCGGGTTGCGTCGCTTATTTCCGTAAGACCGATTCCGGCGCCCAAGTGCTTGAAGCCATACGCCGGTGCGCGAACTAAGGAGAATGTATGAATTTACTCAAGCACCTGTCACCCGCGGCTGCGGCGGTCCGATGACGCAGGCAATGCCCAGATCAACAATTCTTCGAACTCAGCAAGGAGTGGATGGAATGAATACCTATCAGGTGGAACAGAAATATCTCAACATCAGCCAGCAGAAGTTGTTAAGCTTCGTCAGCATGTTTCTCGGCGCAGACTCCGGCCGGGAAGATGATGAGCATCCTTTGGCGCCAGGGCCGTGGGACCCGGTTATCCGGGCAGCGCTGGAACGATCCAGCGTCCTGGGGCCTTCTCCGGAGCCTTGGAGAGTCTTTGAACCCGGTTCCTCTTCGCGGGGTGGTGTTTCCGTCCTTGGGGACCCATTACCCTGGAGCGTCGTCTTCTCCAGCATTCTGGCCAGACACCCCGAGCTCTATGAGTTGATCGGCGGCGGTCGCCGCCTGGACGGGGAGGTCTCTCTCAATCCACAACCTCTGCCGCCGCGCGCCGCTTTCCTGGTATCGGTCGTCAGGACATTCATCGCTCGCGCCGAACTGATGCAGGAGATTGGGGACAGCATGGCGCGCGAAGGGGAACAACGAGGCATCATCATCGTCGGCGGCTATACCTCGCGCTTTGCCGATGAGTTCTGCGGCAATGGGTTCCGGCTGAGATGGCCTTATCCTGGACCGCGCCCGCACTGGTTCACCCATGAGCTTGAGGGCATCGACCTGCTGGTAATGGCCGCGCAGTTCGAGCACTCCGCGAAGGAGACCTTCAGCCCGGCCCTCCGCCAGCACTTCGTCGACGCCGCCGCAAAGTTCGCGGAAGCTGGCTTTGCGAGGCTTCAGTAACCATCGAATGCGAGGCGGCCGCTATGGATACGATCTCAACTCAACTACTGGAGCTGGCTGGCACTCTGCAGCCAGTCGCCGGTACCGCTCAGGGGGACCTGGCGGAGCTGCGGCTCTTCCTCGCGGCCACTCTCATTCAGGCAAATCCCGGCGTGGTGGTCTCCCCCGACCCCGCGATCGGTCCGGAGCTTGCCGCCGCGCTGGCGAAAGGTGCTGAGCTCGCCACCGAGCTCACCGCGGCTGGCACCCGCCTTCGCTTTCTGCGCGTCAACGAGCTGGGGCCGGTAAGCCCGGCTGAAAAGCCGGCGCATGTCTTCGGACCGTTTCTCGATTCGGCCGGTGACCTGGAACGTTTTCTCATCCTTCAGAGCGAAGCCTTCTTCTTCGTTCATGGACGCCAGCCAAACCAGAATCCTTCTCCGGAAGTTCTCCTGCTTCTGCCCTCTTCCTCCGTTGCCGAAGCGGGAAATCTGGCCTTCGATATCCCGGCGGGCACGGTGTGGATCCGTTCGCGCCTGCTGGTTCTAAACGCCGCCGGTTATGCGGGATTGCGTGTTGCCCGCGGCCGCCTCACCTTCGCCGCCGCGGCCTCCGTCTTTGATAAAGGGGTGGTCCTGCTGGCAGCAAACGGGCTGTGGAAGCTCGACCTGGAACCGGAGCAGCCACCGGCCGGCGAGGCTGCGGGAACCGATGCCAACGGCGCTTCGGTCGTCCTGCCGCAGACGCTCGAAGTCAGCTCCGACGGGCATGTCGCCATCAGCGGCACCATCGGAATCTCCGGCTTTGGCTCAGGCATCGTCTTCGCTGCGCCCGGCGGACCCCCTTCCGCCAATGCTTTCTCCATGGATTTTCCATTCGACCCCGCCGGCCAGACATGGTCCATCGCGGGCAATCGCTCCGCCGCCGCGCAGATCGAGGCGGAATGCAGCGTCACATCGGCGGTCTGGTCCATCCCTGTTCAGAATGCAGCGCCAGTCACCTTTGGCGAGGCAGCGCATGGGGGTTTGCTGGTCGTAAGCCTGAAGGGGCCCGTCTCGCTGCAGCCCGCTGGCATGTCGGGCGGGCGATTCCGATTCAGCACCACGGTTCTTTCCGCCAGCGCGTCGCGTCTTCAAATCGACGGAGGACCGGCGAACGCTCAGGGCAGGTTCGAGCTGAAGCTATGGGGTCCGGCCATCAGCCGCATCGCATTTGAGCAGGCGCAGCCAGTCGCGAGTGTGCTGTTCCTCAGCGAACGCGATCTCGGCGACCTTGCATCGATTCTCAACGGCGGCATCATCCGCAATCGCTGGGACCTTCCCCTGCGCGCCACCGGAAGCCCCTTTGAATTTGAAGGCACGCTGGCGGCAACGGCGGTCCTTGCCCGCCCTGCTGGACTGCGCATGGTGTGCGCCGCCAGCCGTGATGCGGGCTTCAGCCCGGAAGGGCTAGTGCTCGAAAATCTCTTCCTGACCGTGCGCCCACCGAGCCGGCTTATCCTCCAGGGTTCATATGACGGAGTCTCCGCGGTGGCGGATGGAGCAGCTTTCCTGTGGTTCGATGTCGTGCTGGCCCAGCCGATGTTCCCCGATCCTTACGCCACAAACTGGTCCGTTCCCACTGCCGACACGGCTCGGCCCGCTGCGCTTTCCACCATACTCTCCTGGGCGGACTCTGCAACGCCGGCCATCATCGCGCGGCTCGAACAAACCGTCCTGTTTCCTGAGCCGGCCGACGTGCGCCTCGATGATAACCGCCCTCTGCGAAATGCCTTCGACGACCATCTCCAGTCCCGGCATGAATCGCTGAGCCTGCTCGACCTGTCGAGCAACGATCATCTCTTCGGCGTCTCCATCGAGCCCATGTCCCACCTCGATCCGAAGCTGGCCGACAACCAGCTTTCGGTTCGGCTCCGCGATCTTCGGCTGCTCATGCAGCCACAGGTGCTGTGGGAGCCGGTGCAGGTTGCCGGCACGCCGCTGAACTCGATCGCAAATGGAGGTCGAACGCTCGCCGGAACAACCTCTGTCAAGTTGGTGCCCATCCGCCCCAGCATCATTGCGCGAGAGTGGGCTTCGGCCGCCCAGCAGCGGATTCCCTGGGCCGCGTTGTTCGCTCTTCCCTTCGGAATCCAGGCCTTCGCGCGCCTGTTACGCGGCGATCTCAGCCCATTTACCATTCCCGCCATCGAGGCCGGGTTGCACGCCGTCGATTTCGCGCCTGCGCTCAGCACGGCCCCGCAGATTCGGCTGGTCGCCACCGATGGCGTGCCGCCCAAACGGCGGACCAATCCTGCCCGTTTCATGACCGGTACGATCGATCAGACGGACAACCTGCAGACGCCCAACGCCCCGGGTTTGAAGAACGTTCTCGACGTCAAGCCGCTGCGGGATCAAATCCCCAAAATTCCTGAGGGCGTTCTTCCCCTGCACCAGGTGGATCTCTCCGGCTACGGGCTCAGCGCGTTCAGCGATTGGCGAAGAGACATCTCCCCAGGCGTCACGCAGGTTCGGTTCGACGTGATGAACGGGCGAACTTCTCTTGAGGTGGTTCAGACGCGAACCGTGCTCGCCCCCTGCTGCTCGCACCTTGTTCAAACCGTCATCATGGAGCGAAAGAACTCGGGCAAGGTGCTCCGCTTCGATTCCGGCCTGGTGGCCGTTGACGATGGCCAGTTTGAAGGGAACGCGAAGTTCGACAAAGGCGTCGTCGTCGCATTCCGCAACATTCGCCACATACGAGTGCAGAATACGCCGAGCCTGAAGCTGGGCCCACCTGCAGCCATTTTTGAATGGCTGCAGGTGTTGTATGACTGCGACGTTCAACTTGAGAATCCGATCTCGGCAGGGGCGAAGGGGCTGGTGACGGTCTACGATCAGTCCGGATATGTACAGATCGGCCCGGAGGGGAAGGAGTTCGACGGCCCAGCGCTGGCCGCTTTGTTTGCAGCCACAAAGCAGCCGATGGGCGGCGCGACCGGCGGCGCAATTCGCATTAGCGGCACCCTCGATATGCAGCTGTCCGCGATCTTTGCCGATCTCACCCCCAAGTTCGACGGCGACCTCGCTTCCGGGTTTGCCATTGCGGCCTACGGATCTCCTCAGCTGCCCCGCGCGGGCCAGTGGAGCGCCGTAAAGATCAGCAGTGCCGGCGAAGCTTTTCCCGTCGATCCGCGACATGGTATTCCGGTGGTTCGCCTTAACGGGGAGGCTTACAAGTTTCGCGACGCGGCCGATGCGCGCCGCGAGCCTCCCTCGGCCGAGTACGGATTGCTGATGGCCACGCCAGCCAGCCGGGTCCTGTTCCCCAGGCCGACCCTGTCGCCGAACGCGCCGGGCGTCCTCCACACCGAAGCTCCGTCGATGGCCGATCCTCTCTCGCTGGCGCAGGCGACGGGCGTCTTTCCCCGCGCGGCGTATGCCATACAAGCCACGCAGGCCGCGGACTTCGACATTTCAGCCGCAAATGCCTGGCGGCTGACGCAGGGTAGCTTCCCCTTCACCGCTCCGGCAAAGGACCTGGCCAAAGGCGGCGAGTGGGCCATGAATCGGGGGTTCGATGGGAGGGTGCCTCCAATCGTGCCTCCCATGGTGCCTCCAATCGTGCCTCCAATGCTGACGACCGTGATCGATTCGGCCAACGAGGCAAATCCATGGGGCCTCGGCGTTACACCGAACGACCTCAGCCTCGACATCGATCCCTTCCCCGATCTGTTTACCATCACGTCGAACTATCAGGCCGCAGGCGACGCCCTTGCCAAACTGCAAAAGCCGAGCCTCATTTTCGGGGCTGCGCTTGAAGAGCTCAAAAAGATCGTCAATGCTCTCTCAGAGTTCACCGGCCTGGGCCTGGATATCCATGTCGATGTGGCCCTCGGCTCAGGTCCCAGCCCATCGTTCATCATCACCATCGATCTTTCCTTCCTCCTCGGAGAGGGGCCGAACGAGCGATTCGATATCGGCATCGGCAAGTTCTACGGCGAGTTCCAGATTCACGGCAAACTAGAGGCCGCGTTAAGCGGCTTGACGACCGGCCATCTGCTGACTGAATTCCAGGGCGACATTCAGCAGGGGATTCTTCCGCCGCTGCTCTATGCCGGCGGCCTCTTCCGCTTCGCTCTGGAGATCAGCGAATCGGGCAAACCGACTATTGAACTAGGCCTCGGAATCACCACCTCGCTCGGCGGCGATCTCATCCCTGGCCTGGTCGCGGTCGAGGCCACCATCAGCTACGGTTACACGCTCATTCCGCAGAAGCTGCAGCCCGGCGTCCTGCTGGGGCTGGAGGCGCGGGCCAAGCTGCTGGGCGGCCTCGTCGGCTTTTCGTTCTCGGTTCAGGCCATGGCCAGAATCCAGCGGATCGATGCCGCCAAAGGAAATGTGACGATCTTTGCCGACATCCGGGTCGTCGCAACCGCACAAATCGCCTGGCTGATCGACGAAGACGTGGATGTAAGAACGCAGTTTGAACAGAACATTCCCCTCGGGCTTGCCGTGGCGATCGCAGGCGGTCCCGGAGCGCTTGTCGTCGTGTCATCGGCGACATCGCTGTAAGGAGCACAGATATGCCGGCACCTCGCACCTCGAAACTAAGTATCCTGACATTCCCGCAGCACTGGAAAGACGGCGCGCTACGGGTGCGCTTTCTGTGTTTGCCGAAAGGCGACCCCGAACAATCCCTCGGCGGCCAGAGCTCCTTTGCGACGGCGAACCTGGTCTTCGCCGCGCGCGTGATCCCGGGGCTCGATCGGCTTCCCCGCGCAGCCGACGCCACGCCGATCGGCCCGCTGACGCTGGCCAAACCGCCGATGGGAAAAGCGGCACTGTTCTCGGAGCTGACCCGCCACTTCCGGATCGTTCCCCGGCCAAAGGCGGTGGGAGCCGCGCAGCCCTCCTTTCGTAAGCCCCTTGCCGAAAGCTATCGCGCGCTCGTCGGCGACCGTCAGATGTCGCCCTCGATCGTCTCTCCGGATGACTTCGAGTGCGCGCTGCACGACGCGCATACCAGCCAGCCGCCCGCGCCGGTGAAACTGGACAACAGCGTCACCTGGGCGCGGCTGGTTGCCTTTCTCCTCAAGCAGCCGGTGCTGGCCGAAGCCTGCGGATTCATGGGCGAAACCACCGTGACTCTCCCTGATCCGACGCTGTTCGCGGAGGGCGGTTGGCTCTATCTCGACCTGCATGAGACCAGCGATTTTTCCGGCGCGCCTGCCGGTTTCACGTCGCTGTATGCGGCGCGTATTCCACCTCTCGACGGGGAGCGTCCACTGTTTGCGGCGGTGCTGTTCCCGGTGGACGGCGCCGCGCCGGTCGATGACGTGTATCGCGAAGCCGAACGTTACGGCTTCGGCTTCATGCGCTTGGTGCACGGCGCACAGGCGGAGGACCACGGAGATGCGATCCGTCTCGCCTGGGACGATGAACAGGTGGCGGACTGGATGAACCGTCAGGTGGACCCCGCGGCCGATGCGCCGATGGGCACTGCCGGATTTCGCGTCGACGTGCGGCTGCGCAAAGATGCAAACGCCGCCTGGAACTCTCTGCAGAAGATAAGAAGCGTGGACCCGCTCACGCTCGGCCCCATCGACTTTGGAACCTTCACCGGAGACGCCGTCGTTGAGGTAAATCCGGTCCAGATCTCGCCCGACAAGCCCGGCGAATACTGGATGCCCCCGTACTTCGCTACCTGGCGCGGCAGCTCGCTCGCGCTGATGGATCAGGATCTGGTCGATCTCCATCAGCATCCCGAACTCGACGATCCGGAGCTGCCTCCACACAAACTCGGACGCGATGAACACTTTGTGCCTCTCGACGACAAGCTGGTTCCGCTGCGCTATGGCGAGACGTACGAATTCCGTGTGCGGATGGCTGACCTTACCCGCGGTGGCCCCGCCGCAGACGCAGATGTGGCGTTCGCGCCGGACTCAATCGCGACCATCGATTTTCGCCGGCGAATGCGCCCCGGCCAGATCAACATTCTGGCCCGGCCGACGAAAGCCGAGCACTCTTTGAAGATTGCGAAGCCGCGCCTGGGGTATCCCGACGCGCTCTTCACCGGCCGAGTCGCCTTCGCGGATCTCTCCGACGACTTTCTCAGCAAGCCCGAGCGGGAGTTCAGCGTCCCCGATCCCGACGTGCTCAGCATGACCGTGCTGGTCGAGGTTCGCGCTCTTGTGGGAGACGAAGCCTCATGGCTGGAGCTTTACACGACCCATCGGCCTTTCGACAAAGACGCGCTCACGCTCACTCTCGCTCTTGAGGGCCACGCCACGCTCGACACGTTCTCCGCCAACCAGCCTGACAATGGCCCGCTGTCGATTCCCACCGCGCGCGATCTCCGTTTCACGCTTACGGCCATTGGCCGCGACGACGCCGGATACTTCGACAGCGATGCTGCCCGCACCGGTCTTCCCGTCACCGTTGAGCTTCGAGCCGAGGCCACCGCCGAGGAGCCGATGTTCGCGCTGCCCGATCCACCGGTCCTCGGCCTCTTCTTCCAGCCCCCGCCCGCCGATGGTTCCGTCGCCGCTCCTGTGCAGCGCCTGGCCCAGGAAGTGGAGCTCAACGCTTCAGGCCTTACCGTCAGTGGACGCCCTGGGCACCGCACCCTCTTCGGCTCCTCAGCCGCGCTGCAGCACACCCTCGCCACCGAGGGGTCATCGATCACCTTCGCGTCGAATGCGGATCTGATCGGGCGCTGGGTCAACGTCGTCCGCTTCACGATCGCTCGCGACTGGACCTGGGACGGACTCGTCGACGCCGGATTCGAAGTGCGTCGAATCGTCAGGCGCAAGGGGAAAGACGATCTCGACCAGCTTGCCGGAAATGTGCGCCTCTCCCGCTCCCTGTCGCCTGCGGCGAGAGCCGAGGTGGCTCTTGATGCACGCGCGCCGCAGAGGCAATTTACCGATGGAGTCTTCTTCGATGCCTTTGACCCGAAGCCAGAACCTGGATCGTTTCCCGGTGAAATCGCCTTCGAATACAGGATCGTGACGGCCTTCAAAGGCGATGCCGCCGCACCCGATCCCGAGCTTCTGCCTGCGCTGCTGGTTCCGGTGACCACGCCGCCGGCCCAGGTTCCCAGGCTGGTGTCGGCGGGGATCGCACTATCGGAGTTTGTTCCCGCAATCGACTATTCCTCCACACATGAGAGGACGCGATCCCTGTGGATCGAATTTGAAGAAAAGCCCCTCGATGAAGAGGACGCTTACTTCATACGGATACTGGCAGACGCTCCAGACCCGATGCTGACCAACGAGGCAATCGCGGAGGTCACGGAGACCTCACTTGCCATCGACCCGGAGTGGCTCCGGCTGATCACACCTGGCCAGCCGCGCGACCGCAACGGCCTGACGGCCATGAGCGAGCCCGCGCCCAATTCGCCCGATAACCGGCACTGGATTGTGCCCCTGCCCGACGGCCTGAACGCTTCCTCTCCCGAGCTCTTCGGAATGTATACGTATGAAATTCGGCTCGGCCATACGGATTCGCGCTGGTCGACCGCGCAGGGGCGGTTCGGCCCTCCGCTGCGAGTCGCCGGTGTGCAGCATCCGTCGCCTCCGCTCGTCTGCCAGGCGGCTCGAACCGATCAGGCCATTCGCGTCCGGGCCGCCTTCGCAACGCCGGTGTACAAGGGCCGCAACGTTCGCCCTCTCTTTCCAAAGACTGCGATCTGGGGTGTTCTCTACGCCCGCGTACAACAGATGGATGGGGTTTCATGGCGCAATCTTGTGCTGACGCGTGCAGAACTTCAGCCCCCGCTCGCGTTGCTGGCCAATGCGGCACCGGAGTCGAACGCGGCACTGCTCTACGGCGAAGGTGAATTTGAGATCGATTCGGTTCACGGCTTGCTTCGTTTGCTGGGACTTCCCGAAGACGCGCCGCTGACGACTCTGGCGGTCGAGTTCTTCCGCGGGGATTCTAGCCCAGACCCCGCGCCGAATCCCTTGGGGTTTGATCTGGGCTTCGCGCCGATCCTGCGCATCTCTCCTCTTGCTCCGGTACCGGATGCATGTTGATGAAACGAGAAGCCACATTTGTCTGTTCTTTCGACAGGCAGGGTCCCGAACCCATCTGCCGACTTTCAGCCTTCGCGGTCTGCAGGGTCTCCCGCGCTACTTCGACTCGGACGAATCTGATGTCTTTCTTTTGTCTGGCATGGAGGACCTCGTCCCAGTGTTGGAGCCGAATGGATTGTGGCACAACGACGAAACGACCGCCCCGGGCTTGTCATCCGGCGTTACCGACCCCGCATCGAGGGATTATTCGCTCACATCGAACGCTGGACCCGAAAGAGCGATGGTGATGTTCACTCGCGGTCCGCCTCCAAAGATAACGTCCACAAGCCGCATCATGAAGTCGGCATAGCGGAAGGGATTCGCGCGGACGACCTATGGCCCTATACAGTCCACACTTGTCCAAGTTCAGTCTTGAATTGGAGAATGAGATGCCTCGACGCCCGAACATTAAAGCGACCAGTTCACTCAAAGGCAAAATCGCCAAAGGTTCATCAAAGTCAACCACGAAAAAGCTAAAACCCCTGGTCAAGCAACAACTGCTGATGCAAGGCTCTTTGGAAAAGATCAGGGAGAGCCTCATACTTGCCGGTGCTGCAGCTGCGGCCGATGCGTTCCTGTTGAATGTCGACAAGTATGCAGAGTACTGGACTGCCCGATGGAATGTTCCAAGTAGATAGTTAGTGTAACGCAACGGGTTTGTTTATTTTTCCGTCGCAGTCGGGGGTGTGGAGAAGTGGAAAGCGTACTTTGCTTTCCACTTCTCCATGCCCCTTGTTCTTGTTGATCAGCCATGCTTTCGGCGCCGGTGGCCTATATCCCAGCGAGGAGTGTGGCCTGATCGTGTTGTAATGCACTCGCCACCTTTCACATAAAATCTGTGCCTCTTTCAGGGAATAGAAAATCTCTCCGTTCAGCAGCTCATCCCGCAGTTTGCTGTTGAACGATTCGCAATAGCCGTTTTCCACGGGGATCCTGGCTCGATGTATAACGTCTTTGCACCAGTGGCTTGAAGCCACTGGCGTAGATTCCTGGCTACGAGTTCGGGGCCGTTGTCTGAACGTATATGTTCAGGAACGCCATGCAGAATCATGGCGTCGCTGAGCGTATCGATCACATCATTACTGTTCAGCCGCCGCGCTACTCGAATCGCCAGGCATTCCCGGCTGTATTCCTCAATCAGGTTCAGCATGCGTAGGGTCCTTCCATCATGGGTCCTGGCACTGACAAAGTCGCACGCCCAGACATGATTGCGATGCTCCGGACGCAACCGAATACACGATCCATCATTGAGCCACAGTCTCCCTCGTGGCTTCTGCTTCTGTGGAACCTTCAGCCCTTCGCGACGCCAGATACGCTCAACTCGATCCTTGCCTACTGGCCAGCCGGCGCGTTGCAACAACGCCGTGATCCGGCGATAGCCATAGCGACCATACTGGCTGGCCAGCTCAATAATGGCCCGGGTCAATTGATCTTCATCTTCACGATGTATCGGAATCAGCCGCTGCGTGCCTCTGGGCTGATCGACCAATCGGCACGCACGTCGCTCACTGATTCCATGCGCCTGTTGCGCATAATGCACCGCGCATCGTCGCCGCTCAGGGCTTAAAAATTTCCCCGCGCCAGGTCCTCCAAGACTTGCTTATCCAGGCTCAAATTGGCTACTAGCCGTTTCAACCGGCTGTTTTCCTGCTCCAGCTCTTTCAGCCGCCGCGCCTGATCTACTTTCAAACCGCCATACTCTCTTCGCCAGCGATAATAGGTCTGCTCTACGATGCCAGCTTCTCGCGCTGCCTGCTCAGTCGTTTTTCCATTTGCCACTGCTACTTCAATTTGCCGCAACAAGTTCACAATCTCTTCCGGTCTGTACAGCTTCTTTGCCATTTCCTCGGCTCCTTCTATACCAGTTTCTCGCTCTTATCTACTGGTACATTCCGAGCCGGGCACTCCAC
>CAWGND010000012.1:0-265199 GCA_963823845.1 Terriglobales bacterium | reverse complement strand
GGCAAAACATATCCGGCTCCATCCTGTTCAGCTGGGCCTTGAATTTCATGGCTTCTTCGCGCGTACTGAACATGAGGGTGTGGTACACCTGTCCGGCTCGCAACTGTTCGCATTTCCAAAGGGTGTCGGTCATTTCTGCAAGTACTCCAGTCTTCAAAATGTATAAACACGAAGGGCGCGCCAAGGTTGTGCTAGAGCGCGCCCCTCATCAAGTGCTACCAGGTCAGATCCGTCGCGCAAGCGCTCAGGATGCCGCCGCGAGGCTCAGTCGCCTCGCAAAAACGGCGTCATTTTTTCTCGTCGACGTCAACGTATTCCGCATCGATGACGCCTTCGTCCTTCTTCTCGTCCGCCGTGCCAGCCGCAGCCTGCGCTCCGTCTGTTGGAGGAGCACCCGCTGCCGCACCGGCTGCGTTGGCCTTGTACATGGCCTCCGCCATCTTGTGCGACGCTGTGGTCAGCTTCTCCCGAGCCGCATTTAATTCAGACGCGGAAGGCGTGCCTTCGAGAGTCTTTTTTGCCTCGGCCAGAGCGCTTTCCACATCGGTCTTGTCGCTGCCGGAGACCTTATCACCGCTGTCCTTCAGCATCTTCTCGATGTTGTAGACGAGGCTGTCGAGTCCATTACGGGCCTCAATCTCATCGCGCTTCGCCTTGTCCTCAGTCGAGTGGGCTTCAGCATCCTTGGCCATACGCTCGACTTCCTCTTTACTTAGACCTGAAGATGAAGTAATCGTAATCTTCTGGTCTTTGCCTGTGGCGTTATCTTTTGCGGTGACATTTAAAATGCCGTTTGCATCGATATCGAAAGTAACTTCGATCTGCGGAACGCCGCGCGGAGCCGGAGGAATGCCGCTCAGCTTGAACTTGCCCAGCGTGCGGTTCTGTCCCGCCATCGGACGCTCGCCCTGCAGCACATGAACTTCGACTTCCGTCTGCGAATCCGCCGCGGTCGAGAACGTCTCCGTCTTCTTCGTCGGGATCGTCGTGTTGCGCGGAATCATCGGAGTCGCCACTCCACCCAGCGTTTCAATCGCCAGCGTCAACGGTGTCACATCGAGCAGAAGCAGGTCCTTCACTTCGCCTGAGAGCACGCCAGCCTGCACCGCAGCGCCAATCGCAACCACTTCGTCAGGATTTACGCCCTTGTGCGGCTCCTTGCCGAAGAGGTCTTTGACTACCTGCTGAATGCGAGGCATGCGCGTCTGTCCACCGACAAGAACCACCTCGTCGATCTTGCTCGCGTCCACACCGGCATCCGCCATCGCCTTCTTGCAAGGCTCCAGCGACCGCTGAATCAGGTCCTCCACCAACTGCTCCAGCTTGGCGCGCGTCAGCTTCTTCACCAGATGCTTCGGACCGCTCGCGTCGGCTGTAATAAATGGCAGGTTGATCTCCGTCTCAAGCGCGGTCGAAAGCTCAATCTTCGCGCGCTCCGCCGCGTCTTTCAGACGCTGGAGGGCCATTTCATTGCCCTTTGCGCGCAGATCAAGTCCTTCATCCTTCTTGAACTCATCGATCAGCCAATCCACAATCTTCTGGTCGATGTTGTCGCCGCCCAGATGCGTATCGCCGTTGGTCGACTTCACCTCGATGACGCCTTCGCCTACTTCAAGAATTGAAATATCGAAGGTTCCGCCGCCAAAGTCGTACACGGCAATCGTCTCGTCCTTCTTTTTGTCGAGACCGTAGGCCAGCGCCGCCGCTGTTGGCTCGTTTACGATGCGCTTTACATCGAGACCTGCAATGCGTCCGGCATCTTTCGTCGCCTGGCGCTGTGCGTCATTGAAGTAGGCCGGAACCGTGATGACGGCTTCCGTAACCGACGTGCCGAGATAGTCCTCAGCCGCCTTCTTCAGCTTCTGCAGGATCATCGCCGAAACCTCAGGCGGCGTGTAGTCCTTACCCTGCGCTTCCACTACGATATGGTCGCCCTGCTGCTTCACTTTGTACGGGACCATCTTCATCTCATCGCTGACTTCGTTAAAGCGCCGTCCCATGAAGCGCTTGATCGAGTAAATCGTGTTCTGAGGATTGGTGATGGCCTGGCGCTTCGCCACCTGCCCCACCAGGCGCTCGCCACTCTTGGTGAAACCCACGACGGATGGCGTCGTCCGCCCACCCTCTTCGTTGGCGATCACCTTCGGCTCGCCGCCTTCCATTACGGCTACAACGGAGTTCGTCGTACCCAGGTCAATTCCAATAATCTTTGCCATAATCGTCTGCCCCACTGCCTTATCGTGCTGGCTATAGCGTTGATGGTACTATCCTAGCTTCGCACTTGAGTCATTTATTGTCAACTTATCTGATGCAGAGAATTACACCCAGGATGCAGCCTTTTCTCTCTGTTCTAAGTCATTGATTTCGCTTACTATATTTCGCGTAGAAACGTCCCGGCCTCCGCGGCGATTATCTATGGAATAGACTCCTTCATCGCAAGCCCGGCATATGGCTCCCGACACCCATCCCGGCCAATCCGCCTCGGCCAACGTCTACGACGCAGTCGAGTACCCCGGCTTCGCCTACGCACACACCCATCCTGACCAGCTTGCCGTCATGGCCCTGCTCTATGGCCTCGATCCGCCTCCAGTGGAAACCTGCCGTGTCCTCGAAGTTGCGTGCAACGAGGGAGCCAACCTCATCCCCATGGCCTACACCATCCCCGGTGCGAAGTTTGTCGGCTTCGACATCGCCCCCGAGTGCGTTGCCCGCGGCCAGGAGCACATCAACGCCTTGGGCCTGAAGAATATCCGCCTCTTTGCCGCGGATATGCTGAACGTTGGCCCGGAACTGGGCCAATTCGACTACATCATCGCCCACGGCCTCTACGCCTGGGTCCCCGAGCCCGTCCGCGACCGCCTGCTGGCTCTCTGCGGCCAACTGCTCACTCCCAACGGAGTCGCTTTCGTCAGCTATAACGCCCTGCCCGGGAGCAATTTGCGCAGAATGATGCGCGAAATGATGCTTTTTCGTACCCAGGGAATCGCTGATCCTGCGGAAAAGGTGAAAGTCGGAGTCGAGTTCATCGCCGCCGCCGCCCAAACGCACGCCGAAGGCAAGTTCTATCGCGCACTCTTCGAGGAGCATCTCAAGCGGCTGCAAGTCAAACGGTCGAACGTCATCTTTCACGACGACTTCAGCCCGTTTTACCACCCTGTCCATTTTTCCGAATTCATTGAGCACGCCGGCAAATACGACCTGCAATATCTCAGCGAAGCCGAGCTCCCCACCCCCAACGACCCCTGCTTCAAGCCCGAGTTCCAGCACACCCTCCAGCAAGCTTCCACCGACCTCATTGCCCAGGAGCAGTTGCTCGATTTCGCCCGCATGCGCGCCTACCGCGAAACCCTGCTGTGCCGCTCGCATCACCAGCTCAAGCGAAAGTTCCCGCCCCACGCTTTCAACCGCTTCCTCTTCGCCTCGCCCATTACTTCAGAGCCGGCAGAGAATGAATCGGCCCGCTTCTACACGGTCAGCACTGGATCGAAGCTGCATTGCGTCCAGGCAACAACCATTGCCGTTTTGGAAAAACTCATTGCCGCCTGGCCGCACACGCTCACTTTTAATGAACTCGCTTCCACCCTCGCCGAACAGGGCCTGAACGATCCCGCCAAGGCAGCGGTATTGCTCCTGCAACTGGCCACAGCCCAAATGCTCGAACTGCACCTCTGGACCCCGCCGCTGGCGAAAGAAATCTCCGAACGCCCCCGCGCCACCGCCACCAGCCGGCTCGACGCGAGGTTGCGTGACTCCACGTCGACGCTGTGGCACACGCAGGTTGACCTCACCGACGCCATCGGCCGCCAGTGCCTGCAATTGCTCGACGGAACACGCGACCGCGCCGCCCTGCTCGAAGCCCTCAAAACCCAGTTCCCCCAAACCCCGATCGAAGAACTGGAACAGGGAATGGAGCCGAACCTGCGCTTCCTCTACCGCGCAGGACTGCTGGAAGCGTGAATTCTGGAAATGCCTCTGGAAGTGCCCTAGTGCCCTCTAGAAATGTCCGTGATGCCAGCGGATATGCCAGTACTCTTCCACTGCGATCAAAACCAGAGTCGCGACTGACAAAACCATCTGCAGCCGCTCCATGCGTATGGCGCGCAGGCTCAACGGCTGCTGTCGCCACTGCGAGGCCGGACGGCGGCGCAGTCGCCGAACCTGCCACAGGACCACCAGGTTTAACAGCGACCCGAGAAGAGCAAGGACGATCATCGGTATCCGCAGCCAATCCACATGAAACCGGTCGATTACGCTTGCCGACTGCTGCACTCAACGCCAAAGATCCCACGCCAATCGCAACTCGAAGCCCATTTAAAGCAGCAAAAAACGTACAAATACTCTGCAAAAGCGCAAAGAAAAAACTCGACCAGGCAATCGCGCCCCGGGAGATCCCAGTCTTATCCGTCATGATTGGGAGGATTGCCCATCGGGTCTCGGCGGTTTCGCCGGAGTGGTTCGCATCGAAGGTGACGCTCCTTGAGGAAAGCGTTCTTTCCTTTATACAAGAGCGCCAGTTTCTACAATCTGCGACTTGCCGGTCGGCTCACGACGCAGTAATCAAGGCTAAAAACAGGGGAGGGGGGTGTCAGCCGGAGATAGAATCTTCGAGCGGCCTGAACTTCCGCGCCTGCTCGTCGTAGACCTCAATCGCACCGGTGAGAATGTCGTAATACCAGCCATGGACCTGTAAGTTGCGCTTGGCAAGACCAGCGGCAACCTCGTTGTGCGTCTTCAGATTAGTTAACTGAGCGATGACATTGGCACGAATCAAGGTCGTATGCTGCGCCTTTTCGTCGCCCATCGGATCGCCCGGCTCACGATATTTCCAGGCGGCCTCAACGTACCTGAGCCACTTGTGGGTAATCGGCAGCCGGGTTGTGTCCTTCTTGTCGAGCACGGCCTTCACTGCCCCGCAATCGGAGTGGCCACAGATAATGACGTGCTTCACCCTGAGGACCGCAATGGCATATTCGATCGTCGCCGAAATGCCACCCGCCATCTCCCCGAAAGGAGGCACGACATTCCCGACATTGCGGGCGATAAACAGGTCGCCGGGCTCAGTCTGCAGAATCAGGTCGGGAACAATCCGCGAATCGGCGCAGGTGATGAACAGCACCTCGGGAGCCTGTCCCTCGGCCAGCAGGTGAAAATGGTCCTTCCGCTCCGGAAAGGCATCTTTACGAAAACGCAGATAGCCTTCGAGAAGATTCTTCATGCCAATACAAATCTACCAAGATGCTCTTCTCGCGAGCGCCGTCATTCTGAGGAGCCAAAGGCGACGAAGAATCCAGAGGGGTGCGTCGGTAGTTACAGTGCTGTGAGCTTTCTTGCTGAAATTCCCGTGCTTGAGTGACGCGATATTCAGCTAATTCGTAGTGGTTCCTTCAAGCAGCCACGCGCACTTCTCGACGCGCCTTTCGCCATCGTGCACCAGGAAGATCTTGGGCGCACCACTGGCGGTCGTGCTCCAGAGCGAAACGCCAGCATACGCCCCGTCTTTGCGGACGATGTAATAAATCATGTCTAGGTAGCGGATCTTGTTCATGTCGCCGTTGTAGTTGTGGACGATCCGCCGCAACGCCTCCAGCCCGGCTTCCTTGGGCGTCATGCCCTGGCGCATGCAATCGACGATGGTGTGAGCGCCCGCGACTTTGATGTTCTCCTCGCCTGAGCCGGTAGCGCCTGCCGAGCCAACATCCTGATCCGTATAGCAGCCGGCACCGATGATGGGCGAGTCGCCCAACCTGCCGGGAATTTTCCAAGCCTGTCCCGAGGTAGTGGTTGCGCCTGACATCTCGCCCTTCGTATTGACCACCGAGATGTGGATGGTTCCGGTGGTTGGCCACAATACCTGTTCGACCGCGAAGGCGCGTTTCTGCGGCGGTATGCCGAGATCGCTGGCCATGCTCATGAGCTCTTGCGAGCGCGTGCGAATCACATCAGCCCATTCGGTCCCTGGATGGCGTGGAATCGCGCTGTGATTCAAGGTGGGGGGTGGACTCGGCTCTTTCCACTGAGGGCTCGACAACGGTGGCCCCCAGAAGTTGTGGCTATTGCGATCTTCTTTCCACAGAAGCCACATCTTGCGCGCCTCATCAGAGAGCATGTCTTCCGGCTTCAGGCCCTCCATCACGGCGAAATGCTCAGCCCCCTTGCCGACGAGCATCACGTGGCCCGTCCGTTCCATCACCAGCCGCGAAACGAGGCAGGCATGACGGATATTCGGCAGCGCACCTACGGAACCCGCCATCCGCGTCGGCCCATGCATGCAGCAGGCGTCAAGCTCTACCACGCCGTCTTCATTGGGAAGGCCACCGTAGCCCACACTGTGGTCGTTGGGGTCGTTCTCGCGCGCGAGGCAGACGTGGTTGCAGGCGTCAAGCGTGTCCACACCGTCGAGCAGCATCTTGTAAGCTTCATCGACGGTGGTATCGCCGGTATCTCGCGTCACGATGACGGGTTGCTTCGGCGGCTGCATTTGCTTCACGCTCTCGGCCAGTTGTGCCTGTGAATGCTGGCCGAAAGACGCTCCAAGTCCTGCTGCCGTAAAGGCACCTCGAGAAATAAAATCGCGCCGCGTCGCCATCCACTAGTCCTTGAGCGCAAGCATAACAAAGCAGGGAAGAAACGCTCAGATCGTTACCACCACGCGTCCGGGTTTTTCCGGGTGCTCGACAAACTCATGTGCACGGGCGATCTCATTTAACGGGAACCTTTCGGCAATATCGAATCCTTGCCAGCCTGCTTCGAATGCCTGATTGATGGCGCGAGCAGCCTCTGACTTTGCCTCTGGCGGCACGTCATCGCTGCCGACAAAGAAAAGCTTCGCGTTAATGAATACGAGTTGCCAGACGGGGATTTCCGCAGCCGGAGCATTGGTGGCATAGGTGGCGATGGATCCATCCTGGCCAAGGACTTCGACGTCGTTCTTGATGTTGGCGGCAAACGCCACTTCTACGACGTGATCCACTCCGTTGGGAGCCAGACTCCGGATTCGCTCTACGAGCTTTTCATCCGTTAATAAAACCTCATTCGCGCCTGCTTTGAAAGCAATCTCCTTATCGCCTTCAGCCCGGCAGGTGGCGATGACCCTTGCGCCTGCCTGATGAGCAAGTCGAACAGCGCACATCCCAACAGCACCCGCTCCGCCCTGCACTAAGACGGTGCGTCCCTTGACCGCACCTGCCACATGGACAGCTCGATGTGCGGTGATGCCCGGAATGCCGACGCAAGCGCCCTGTTCCATCGTCATGGTGTCCGGAAGCGGGACCGCCTTCTCCACAGGAACAACGGTAAATTCGGCGGCAGTGCCGAACGGACGATAGGACTGCGCCCCAAAGCACCAGACGCGCCGTCCTACCCACTCCTGAGAGACTCCATCACCTACGGCGTCTACCATCCCGGCGCCGTCACTGTGCGGAATGACACGCGGATATGACATCCCAATTCCAAACGCATCTTCACGCTTTTTCACATCACCGGGATTGATGCCCGAAACAGAAACGCGAATCCGAACTTCGCCTGCGAGAGGCATTGGGTCATCCATCTCGCCGACGGCCAAAACATCGCGTGCTGCGCCTTGTTTTTCATACCATGCCGCTTTCATTGGAACTCCTGTCGAGACAGCAGACCATTTTCCTGCAAAAATCGGCCAGATTCAAAATAATCCTGCTGAGCTATTCGTTCGCCTTGGAACTTATATCCTGCTAGGCTGATTTTTCCATCATCGGAGAAAAGTCAGGATGCAACGTTTCTTTTCTGTTTTATTGCTGTGTATTGCCGGTCTTATGTCGGTTGGCGTATTCGCTCAAACCACCACCTTCACACAGCCGGTCGATACGATCCCAGCAGACTTACGCGGCAAGATCGACACCGTCGCCGACAAGGTTCTGGCAGACACGGGCGTTCCGTCAGCCTCGATCGCCATCGTGCAGAAGGGCCAGGTCGTCTACACGCAAGCCTATGGCAAGGCACGGCTTGATCCGCTAACGCCAGCCGCGCCGCCGATGCGTTACTCGGTTGGCTCGATCTCGAAACAGTTCACCGCCGCATCGATCCTCCTGCTGCAACAGCAAGGCAAGCTATCCATCGACGACCCCGTATCGAAATACGTTCCCGGCCTCACGCGCGGCGATGAGGTCACGATCCGCATGCTGCTCTCGCACACCTCCGGCTACCAGGACTACTGGCCCCAGGACTACCTGATGCCGCCCATGCGGAATCCCGCAACTGCACAGTACATCATGGATACCTGGGCCAAGAAGCCGCTCGATTTCGATCCGGGCACCAAGTGGCAGTACTCAAACACAAACTACGTCATCGCGGGTGTGATCGTTGAGAAGCTGAGCGGGCAGCCACTCATGAGCTTTCTGCAGCAGAATGTTTTCGCGCCACTCGACATGAAGTCGGTCTACAACACAGACGTAGCGAAGCTCGGTGATACGGACGCAGCGGGATACATCCGCTACGCACTCGGACCGCTACGCCCGTCACCCAAGGAAGGCGCGGGCTGGATGTTCGCCGCCGGGGAGCTCGCGATGCCCGCACACGATCTTGCGCTGTGGGACATCAGCATCATGAACCGTTCGTTGCTATCCGCTGAGTCCTACCAGCAGATGTTTGCCTCCATGAAGCTGAAAGACGGGACGGACACTTACTATGCGCTTGGTCTTGCCACAAAACCGCAGTTCGGCCACGCGACGTTGGAGCATTCGGGTGAAGTCTCTGGCTTCGTCTCGGAAAACCTCGTTTTCCCGGACGACAAGGCCGCCATCATCGTCCTGACCAATCAGGATGCGTCACCCGCAGCTGCCGCGATCGGTCGTCAGCTGACGCCAATCGTTCTCGGTCTCGACACGCAATCTGCGGCTCAGGCCGAGGCGCAGGGGCTCGCCATCTTTAAAGGGCTGCAACTGGGGCAAATTGACCGCACGGTCTTCACCGACAACTGCAACGCCTACTTCGACCAGCAGGCTCTCGCCGACTTTTCTTCAAGCCTCAAAGCGCTGGGCATCCCGGCAACCTTCCATCAGGCAACAGAACTGCTGCGGGGCGGCATGACCTTCCACGTCTTCGAGGTCACCTTCACGGACAGCCGCCAAAAGCTGCGCGTGACCACCTTCACCATGCCCGACGGCAAACTCGAGCAGTATCTGGTCATTCCAGCTCAGTAGACCTGTGCATCGCTTTCGTGCGAAGCGCATCTATGTGTGATGGCCCGGCGGGTTCGATGCCGGGCCTTGTACGATATAGAAAGTAAAAGCGAGGGCGGCGAGCGGGCAATGCCACCAACACAGCACAAGGACCACTACGCCACACTGGGCGTCAAAAAAACGGCAACGGCGGACGAGATCCGCAAAGCATTTCGCAAACTGGCGCGGAAGTACCATCCGGACGTGAATCCGAATGACAAGAAGTCCGAGGAGAAGTTCAAGGAAATCTCTGAAGCCAACGACATTCTGAGCGACGAGAAGAAACGCAAGATCTACGATCAGTTCGGTTTCTACTCGGATCAGATTGACCCCGCAGCGGCAGAAGCCGCGGCCCGCGGCGGACACGGCGCGGGCAGTCGCGGTCAGGAAGTGCCATTCGACTTCGGCGGATTCGACTTCTCCGACTTTGCCTCGTCCGGCGCACAGACAGGCGGCTCACAATCCGGCGGATGGGGCGGTTTCAAGGACATCTTCTCTGGCATGTTTTCGCAGGGAGGACGCCAGCAGCAGCAGCACGGTCCTGAACCCGGCACAGACCTCGAATACCAGGTCACGGTCGATTTCTGGACGGCGATACGCGGCGGCACCACGCGCCTCGAAATCCACCGCCGTGAAGTCTGCCCCACCTGCAAAGGAAAGACAACCACGGGCGGCCCGCACACCTGTCCCGAGTGCAATGGCACTGGCCAGGTCACTCAGATGGGTGGCCGGATGAAGTTCAACATTCAGTGCCCGGTCTGCGGTGGCACCGGCAAAGTAACGAGTGCCTGTCCCACCTGCCACGGCGAGGGAACGGTGGCCCGCACCGAGCACATCGATTTCCGCATCAAGCCGGGAACGCGCGATGGCCAGCGCATCCGCCTCGCAGGCAAGGGAAATGCCGGAACCAACGGCGGCGCGGCGGGCGATCTGTACCTGATCATCCGCGCGGGCGCACATCCGGTCTTCACGCGTCAGGTAGATGACATCCACATCACTGTGCCAGTGACGGTCGCCGAAGCAGCGCTGGGCTCGAAGATCGAGGTCCCCACCATTGATGGGCGCGCGCAGTTGAAAATACCGCCAGCAACACAGTCCGGCCAGAAGCTTCGCCTGCGCGAGCGCGGAGTGCCTTCAGCCACCCAGGAAGGCAAGCGCGGCGATCAGATCGTGACCGTCGAAATCGTCGTCCCGCACATACAGGACGAGCGATCGAAGGAAATCCTGCGTGAGTTCGCCAAGCTGAATCCAGATGACCCACGCGAGACGATCTGGGCCAAAATAGGGAACGCATAGTGGCCGAAGATGCGCAAACTCGCGACGACGCAAACGAGTTGTTGAATGCAGCGGTCAATTATGCGCGCCGCATGCTGCGCAAATACGGTGAGTTCGGTCCGTTCGGCTTCTCGCTCGACGAGAAGCGTGAAGTAGTCAATGAAACGGTCCCGCGAAAGGACATGCCACCCGACCCTGCCATGCTGTTGGAGTTGTTGCATGACCAACTCGCCGAGCGCAGCAGCAAGAAGGAGATCATTGCTGCGGCAACTGCGGCCAACGTGACCATGACCAAGGTTTCGGCAGAGGGTTTCTCCGATGCATTGCTCGTAGAAATTGAGCACCAAAGTGGGTACTGTATAAAGGCATTCGTGCCGTACAAAATAGGTGGAGGGCAGCTGCACGGACTGCTCCCGAGATATATACGGTTCGGTTCTGTGCAGGTGCAGAACGGAGACGCGCGGTTATTCGCGCGGTAAAAGAAGCCGATGTCAACGAAACGCAAATCGAAAGGCGCGTACATGATCTCGGCTGTTGCCGAGATGTATGGCATTCATCCGCAGACATTGCGCCTTTACGAGCGCGAAGGTCTGCTGAAGCCGTCGCGCACCGAAGGCAACACGCGCCTTTACACCGATGAAGATCTGGAACGGCTCGAATTCATCCTCAATCTCGCGCGAGACCTTGGAGTAAACATCGCTGGCATCGCCATCATCCTGCAGATGCGCGAGCGCATGGAAGAGATGAACCGCCAGATGCAGGGCTTCGTCGACTACGTTCGCAGCGAGATGATCAGCCGCATGCAGCAAGGCTTCCAGCAGCAGGGTTCAGCCATGGTGCCCCTGCGGCGTCCGGTGGTGGTTGTCACTCCGCCAAAGAATAAGCGTCAGTAACAGTTACAAATATCACCCAAAAGCAGAGAGGCAGCCGCTAAGGCTGCCTCTCTGCTTTTGCAATTTGTGGTTAGAAGGTGAGCTGCAGCGACATCTGAATCTGCCGCGGGCTTCCAATGGCGCGGCTTACATATCCGAGGCCCGTCGGGCAGTTAAAGAACGTTCCCTGGGGTGGATTTCCGGCGGCACAGGAAGCAGGCGACGGAGCCGCCGGTGTTCCCTGCACTGGGAAGTCGTTGTAGCCCTCATTCTGCGAGACGTTGTCGCCAGGAATATCGAAGCTGGTCGTGTTGGTCACGTTAAAAACATCAAAGGTGTATCGCGCCGAGAATCGCTCGCCCAGGTTCACAACCTTGACCAGCGACATGTTCGCGAATCGCTGCCAGGATTGGCGGAAGATGTTGCGCTGGCCTGTTGTGAAATCTGTCTCGAAGTCGTCCCCGGCCGGAATGGCGCCGCCCAAATCACCGGGGTGCAGCAGCGGCAAGGTAAAGCACCCGGCATCGAGCGCAGGCGTGCCAAATGCGCCCGAGTGGCCGGTAAGGGCACGATGCGCGTCGCAACCCGGCGCCAGCGGCACGATGGGATTGGTGATGCCATCAGCCGTTCCATAGAAGATGCTGCCCACTGCGCCCGAGTAGTCAATGATGCTGTAAGGCTGGCCGCTTTGAATGACTGTGATGCCCTGTATCGCCCAGCCATTGACTACTTTTCCTTTCCAGTTATTTTCCGCAGCGAATTTCGGCAGCTGATAGAGATAGTTGAAGTTAATGACATGCGTGCGGTCAAAATCCGACAACCCATAACCGTCCCGCAGATTCAGCGGATTGTTGCCGTTGTAGAAGAGGCCAAGCGCGCTCTGCTCGTCCGTGGCATGAGAGTAGGTGTAAGAGAATCCAAGTTGAAAACCGCCGCTCAGGCGCTTTTCGACGTGCGTCTGCAACGCATTGTAAGCAGATACGCCCGCAGCCTTATACGTCTCCGATTCAGCCGAGTACCCGATGTACGGAGTGCGAAGATCGATATTGCCGCCTTCGTAGGTTGACTGGAATGGCTGCCCGTTCGGGAGTATCGCCGGCGAACACGCGTAGTAATCGCATGAGGTTGTTTGCACGGCGTACCCATAGGTGTATTGCTGACCGTGAATCGAGTTGCTGGGGGTCGCGGTCTCCGCCTGATTGAAGGGAACGGGCAGGACCTGGTGCCGCCCGAGGTTGCCGATATATCCGATATCGATCGCGATATCGTTGCGCGGTTGCCACTGGAAGTCCAGCGTGTAGTTAATAGTATAGGGCAGCTTGTTTGCGCGGTTGTAGGTGCCCACAGCAAAGAGCGGAGCCCCATTCATGATCGCGGCCGCGTTCGGCAGGTACTTGGTAATATCTGCGGGATTGCCGCTCGGTGGGGTTCCGGGAGTGGTACCCCAAGGATTCGAGAGAGAAATATCGCCGGAGCAGGGCGATATAAACGAAGGAGCGCCGGGGCACTGAATGGTGCTCACAAACGGCGGCGACTGCGTCACGCCGAAAGGACCGCCCGAAACCTCGCCGGCTGCGTAGCCGGGCGAAAGGTAGGTAAACAATTCGCCGCGATCGTAGTACATGCCCGCCCCTGCGCGGAAGACCACCTTGCCGCCATTCTGCTGCGGAGAAAATGCGAGACCAAGTCGCGGCCCAATCCCCCACTGGCGCCCGGTAAGCGTTGTGTTGCTCACGCCCTTTGTGGGGTACTCCTTATTGTTTCCTGCGATGATGAAACCATTCGAGATGATCTGGTCGGACGTCTCGTTATAGGAATAAAGCGAGGGATCGAAGTTGAAGATGCGGCCATACTTTTCCGTCAGGCCGCCATTCCAGTCATAACGCACGCCGGCGGTCAGGCTCAGATTGGGCAGGATTTGAAACTTGTCCTGTACGTACGATCCGGTCTGGTTAGCCCGGTAGTAGCGGTTGGCGTTGCCCAGCATCAGTGAGGTCGTTGTAAAGTCGTCATTCTGAAAAGCGATATTCCCCTGCAGGAAGTTCCCAAAATCGGCCGACGCGATCATTCCTTTGCCGATGCGATCGTTGCGGACATTCAATTGCGTGTACGCGTAACTCGCGCCAAAGGTGACCGTATGCTTGCCCATAATCCAGATGGCATTGCCGGAGGGCATGATCCGGTTCTGAAACAGGCCGGTAAAGGGCGCCTGCGTAAATGAACCCGGGCCGATATTCATCGATGCGTTGTAGATGCCCGTGGTGTTATAGGGTGAGTAGTTGCCAAAGTTATCGACAATCGATATCCCGGGAAAGTAAGTCGATCCAAAGGTGTTGATGCCCGCATCCTGCGCCGTGATGATCTGGTCGTTATAGCCGTAAGCCTTTTCGCGCAGGTAGCCGAAGACGCCTGTGACGCTGAGATTCGGCTTCAGGAAAATGGTGTTATTCGCCGAAAAGACCTGGCTGCCAGTGTCCAGGTGCTGCTGGAACCCGGGAACGTTGGAGTAAGCATAGGGCGCCAGCGTTGGATCGTGCTGGTAGTAGTACTTAAGCGCCAGCGAATCCTTCGACGTTGGGTTCCAGTCGAGATTTGCGACCGCCTGGTCTGACGTAAAGTAAGCCGTGCCGGGAATCGAAGCATTGTCGGGAGTATTGAAAGTGGGGAAGACTCCCGGGGTTGCCGAAGGCACCATATATGTTCCGTTCGGCATTTTGTATTGCATCAGATAGAGAGCCACCGGACTGATGTCCGCTCCAGTTATATTCGTGCCGAAGTTTTCATTTGCCACGCCGGCCAGCGCGTCCGGGCTGCGGTCATCGGTAAGACCAATAGGTACAGTCAAACGAGAAATCCCGATTTCCTGATCGCTCACATGTACGTGCTGGTATGCCAGATAGGCAAAGAGTTTGTCCTTGATAATCGGGCCACCGACCCCGCCGCCCGCTATGTAGCGATGTAACTGCGGGACCTTTTCATTTGCCGGAATATCCTCGTCCTGCTTGAAGAAAAAGGGCGCGGCATTGATCCAGTTAGTTCCCCGATGGAGATACGCCGTGCCGTGGTAGGCGTTGGTTCCGGAAAGCGTGCTCATGTCGATATGCGCGCCGCTCGTCGATCCCTGCTGCGCGTCATACATCGAGGTGTTCACCCGCACTTCCTGAATCGTCTCCGGAGCCGGCGTTGGAAGTGCCTGTCCGATTGCCAGATAGACGGAGGCGCTGCTTTGTTCCACCCCGCCAGCCATGGCATTGCCGGTGCCTGTGTTGTTGACCACGCGGGCCGAGGCTACCTGGCTCGTGCTCTTGCCGTTGAATAGGTTGCTGGCGTCTACGCCGTTCAGCAGAAAGCTGTTCGACGTGTCGCGTTGTCCATTCGCCCAGATCGGCGCATTGCCCAGGCCGCTGTTTGCTCCGGTTCCGCCGGAAACTTCGGCGTTGACACCTGGCGAAAGAATGGCCAGCCCGGTAAAGCTGCCGGTAGGCAAGGGAATCGCATCGATCTGCGACTTATCCAGCACGTAACCATTTGTGGTATCGACCGCATTCATCAGCGGAGTCTCCGTTACAGTAACGGACGTGGTGATGGACCCGATCCTGAGCGCCGCGTTTACCTGAACCGTGCGGTTGGCCTGCACGAGAATCGACGGTACATTCTGCGTGTCAAAGCCGTCGTGGGTGAAGGTGATGGTGTAGGTGCCAATCGGCAGGTTGACGAGCTGATAGCCGCCATCGTTATTCGTCTTCACCACGCGGGTGAGTCTTGTCTGGTCTTCGACTGCCGTAACTGTCGCATTGCCCAGCAATGCTGCTGAAGTATCGCTGACAGTGCCGCTGATGGCGCCGAGCGTCTGCTGCGCCTGGAGAGCGGGTGTGGCAAGCATCAAAACGGAGAAGGGAAGACAGATTGCGATCCACTGGAAGGTTTTTCTCAACATACATCGCCTCACAAAAGTTGGTCCCTAAAAAACACTTTCAGCGAACAGCCATATCTGGCCGGTCGCCTATCTTTAATCTGTAGCGTGAAACAATCTGTCGACCCCAGAAGTTGAGCAAGCCGTGAAAAAATTCGGCACTGGAAAGGTAACGTTTTCGTGAGCATAACGCAGAACCGGATGGCGCCCAAGGGGAAATAACCACCGGTAGGGTTGTGTGAATGTTGCGGATAAAAAAAATTTATATGAATACTGTGGATTCTCTATCGATCTGCTGTGAAAGCCTGCCCGATGTGCCTAAGAATCCTGCATCTAAGACATTCGACCCGGTTTGAAAGTGCGGCTGGTTGTGCTTTTAACATGTCCCGGCGTATGTTGGCCCGTGCGTCTCAGTCTGTTGACCTGCCATCACCTACCTGGCCCCGAGGAGGATGCACCGTGAGCGAACCTCTTTCGCCTGAGCTTCTGAACAAGATGAACGCCTATGGGCGTGCGGCGAATTACCTGTCCATTGGGCAAATTTATTTGAAAGACAATCCTACATGTGGTGACAACGCATGAAACCAATCCTGGTTATCAACAGCGGCTCTTCTTCGCTCAAGTTCGGTCTATTCGTGAACAAGAATGGAGATGAGCATCCGATAGCTCGCGGCAACGCCGACGCTATTGGCGCTGACAACGGCAAGCTCGAAATCTTCGGCGAGCAGGGGAACAACGTCTTTAAAGAAACGCAGCACCTCGATTCGCACAAGACGGCATTCAGCCAGATAGCAAAGCGACTCGCCGCGCTGAAATACGATCCGCCATCAGCCATCGGCCATCGCTTTGTGCACGGCGGCCCGCATCTGGTTGAGCATCAGCGAATCACCGACGATGTCCTGGCTGAGCTTAAGAAAGCCGTTCACTTTGCTCCGCTCCATATTCCGGCTGCCGTCGAGCTTATTCGTTATACGGAAAAGATCTTTCCCCAGGTGCCGCAATTCGCCTGCTTCGACACAGCCTTTCACCAGACGATGCCTGAGGCAGCGTACCGCTTCGCGATTCCCGAGGAATACGTCGCGGAGGGCGTAAGGCGGTACGGATTTCACGGACTTTCCTACGCGTCGATCGTTTATGCCCTCGGCAAGGACCTGCCGTCGAAGGTCGTCGTGGCCCACTTGGGAAACGGCGCGAGCCTGGCTGCGATTGCCGATGGCAAATCTGTCGATACGAGCATGGGCCTCACGCCAACCGGCGGCATTCCCATGGGCTCAAGGACCGGAGATCTTGATCCCGGCGTTTCGCTTTTCCTCATGCGCGTTCACAAACTCAACGATGAGGCGCTGGAGACGCTGCTCAATCACGACTCCGGCTTGAAAGCACTGGGCGGCACGAACGACATGCGCGTGTTACAAAAGGCTTCCGATGAAGGCGACCACAACGCCAGCCTTGCCATCGAAATCTTCTGCCGATCGATTGCAAAGACGATCGCATCCTATGCCGCGGTACTCGGCGGTCTTGATCTGCTGATCTTCGCGGGAGGCATCGGCGAACATAGCTCCGCTGTGCGCGCCAATGTCTGCCGGCGTCTTGAGTTTCTGGGGATCGCACTCGACTCGGAACACAATCATGCGTCCGCA
Source organism: Terriglobales bacterium (assembly GCA_963823845.1). Classification (GTDB taxonomy): domain Bacteria; phylum Acidobacteriota; class Terriglobia; order Terriglobales; family Acidobacteriaceae; genus Alloacidobacterium. The sequence goes on along the minus strand of CAWGND010000012.1, from coordinate 248,308 downwards.
TCAACCATCTCAAGCGACGCGAGCAAAATTGCTGTGCGCGTCATGGTCACAGAAGAAGAAAAACAGATCGCCCGTCACTGCCGCGCGCTGCTCAAATCTTGATAAATATCTTCTTCCAGTAAAGAATCAGCACCGGAATAAAGCACACAGCGACATAGCAGAGAGAATAGAGCAGCGATCCAAACGCGCGATCCGGAACGAGTGCAAAGACGTGCGAATAAATCACTTGGCCTAGCGTTTGGCTGCCCACATGCACGTCATTGAACAGCGCAGGCAGCAATTCGGAAAACACATAGGCCGCAATGGCATTCGACCCAAAGACAACCCACGGAAACGTCCAGCCGCGTGTCCACTGTTTGATCTCAATGAGCCAATAACAAATAGAAAGCCCAAGCAGCGACCATCCCGCGGCAAACAAAACATAGGAGCTGGTCCACAGTTTCTTGTTAATCGGAAACCAGTGGCCCCAGATTTTCCCCAGTAGCAACCCGGCGATCGCAGCGGCAAACAAACCAATAAATTTCGTGTAGGTGCTGTTTTTTGTGCGCAGCCACAGTGCGGTCAACATGCCCAGCAACGCCGTTCCGAGTGCTGGCAGGTTGCTCAACAATCCCTCGGGATCTCGCGTGCCTTCATAGAGCCGCCCGGGAAAGATATGACGGTCAAGATATGCAACCCAGTTTGCGTCCTTGTCCAGCAGCGGAATGTCGCGAGTTGGCAGCCCGTATCCCGGTACAGGAATCCATCGCATGATGATCCAGTACCCCAACAGTGCGGCGACGAGAACCGTTATCAGAGTTGCTACCTTGCTCTTTCCCCGGCTGTACAGATAAATCGCGCTGGCAATCAGCAGGCAGACAGCGAAGCGTTGCAGCACTCCATAGATGCGCAGCGTCGATAAGTGGAAGAACGGAAAGCCGTTCACGACCAGTCCCAGTGCAAACAGAATGATTGAGCGGCGCACCGCGTGCAGGAACAGAGAGGTCTTCGATACCCCCTTGGCCAGACGCGATTCAAACGAGAAGACTAAAGAAACGCCGGCAACAAACAGGAAAGTGGGAAAAACAAGATCCGTCGGGGTCCAGCCATTCCAGAGCGCATGCTTCAGGGGCCAGTAAGCGTACCGCTCATCGCCATTGTTGTTCACCAGGATCATGAAAGCGATAGTGATTCCGCGAAGCACATCAAGGGAGATAAGCCGGGTCTTCACACCTGCCACTGAAGGGTTCGTAACTGTCGTAGCCGTCATAGTCGGTATGACGCCTACTGTAACTCGTAAAGATGAATTGTGGAAGTGGGCGGCCGAGTCAAGATGCCGGCTACGAAGCCTGCGTCGGAGCGTAGCGTGCATCCAGCAGGTCAATGTCCAGGATCAGCTGCTGATAGACCACGTCATTAATCTGGTTGGCCGCCAGCAACTCGCCTGCCGTGTGCCGCTCTACATTGCGAGCGGCACGCGAAATGTCAAGAAAGCGGCGCGCCTGGGTAACCAGCTCTTCCTTTGAAGGGACGTCCTGCGGATTCTTCAGCAGCGCCAGCCGGCGTTTGTAACCTCGTTCCAGCGCGTCGTAAATTTCCTTTTCCGCTGGAGTTTTGTCTCTTTCGCGATGCAGATATTGCATCGCATTCTCGATCATCTTTTTCAGTGCTATCTGTTCTTCCAGATTTTCGTTTTTTCCGTGTGCGAGACCCAGTTTGCGGATCACCAAAGGGAACGTGAGTCCTTGGAAGACAAGCGTGACTAGAATCACGCAAAAGGTTAAAAAGATGATGATATTGCGCGCTGGAAACGGATCGCCGTTCCGCAGCGTTTCCGGCAGGGATACAGCGGCAGCCAGAGCAATTACGCCGCGCATGCCGCCCCACCCCACAACGAAAAGCTGGCGTCCATCCACGGGAGTCAGCTTGGTGTCCGAACTAAACTGCCGGAGTTTTTGCCCCACCCATGCTCCCGGATAAACCCACAGGAAACGCAGCGCAATCACAATCAGGCTCACCATCAGGCCGCCCGCGATGAGCTGGCCGAGACTTAAGCCGTGAATGCCATCCAATACAGAAGAGATCTGTAGCCCGAGCAAGAGGAAGACGACGCCGTTCAGAACGAAGTCCACCGTATTCCACACCGCAGGCGCCTCAAGCCGCGCTCCCAGTGAGAGCAGCTTCGTCGTCCGGTGGCCTAGATATAAACCGCAGACGACCGTCGCCATCACGCCTGAAGTGTGCAACCGTTCCGCCAGAAGATAAACAATGTAAGGCGTCATCAGTGTCATCGTCAGCTCGATCTGTGCTGCCTCGATGCGCAGAATCAGCCGCGAAAACAGCCATGCAACAGCCAGTCCGATCAGCAATCCGCCAATCGAGAGATAGAGCAGCTTTCCCACGGCTGCCTGGAACGATGGCGCATGACCATCCAGGATGATGTTTACCGTAAAACTAAGCGCCAGCAAGCCGGTGGCATCATTAATGAGACTTTCACCCTCAAGGATGTTCACAATGCGTTTCGGAAGGCCCAGCTTGCGCGCGATGCTGCTGGCGGCAAGCGCATCTGTTGTGGATACAACCGCCCCCAGCACCAAACCTGTCTGCAAAGTAAGTTGCGAGAACGCGAAATGAGCCGCAAACCCTACACCGATGACAGTAAAAACAACCAGTCCAAAAGCGAGCGATAGGATGCTAAAGATATGCTCGCGAAAATCACGCCATGACGAGTTGTGTGCAGCGGCGAAGACGAGCGGCGGGAGCACAACAAGGAATACAAAATCAGGACGCAGCGCAATATCCGGCACGGGAGGCAGAAAGCTGAGGACCAGCCCGCCCAGCACAAAAACAATCGGGTACGGCTGCCCAATTCGTCGCGCCAGCACTGCCAGCCCAACAACAAAAAGCAGCAACAGCAGCATCAACAGCTCGAGGTGATGGATGTTGACCGTCATTTCAAACTCAAACTATCAAATCTCCAGCATGGTCCTTAGTGTATTTTCCAATCGAGCGGTAATTTCGTCCGCGGGCAGATTTTTATCGATTCGCGCCGGCTCTCCGACGTGAATCGATAATTTGCCGGAGCGAAACCATCTCTCTTTGCGCTGCTTCAGGTCGCCTAAGCCTCGAAGCGCTACCGGCAGCACCTCCACATCCGACTCCTGCACGAGCAGGCCAATGCCCGATCGAAAGTGTTCCAGAGTGCCTTCGGAGCGACTGCCTTCGGGAAAAATCAGGATGTTGTAGCCGCGATCGAGCGCTTTACCCATATGCGCGAAGCTGTCGCGAAAACCGGCGCTGCGAGGCAGCGGAAATACGTTAAAGAGTGCCGTAATAAGCAGGTAAGCGCCTGGCGCCAGTGCGTTCAGAAACCACGATCCCTGTCCGCGGGCATGGCGAAAATCATCGAGTATGGCTGCAGACATGGCAACCGCGACGCGGCGCCGCACCTTGCCCGGCAGCGCATACAAAACCAGAGCGCCGTCGTAAGTGGTGATGTGGTTCGCGATGATCAGGATTGGCGAGTGCGGCCACTTTGCATTTACACAGCGTTCAACCTTCGGAGCGGCAAGAAACCAGACCAACGGACGCATCGCGCATTCGACAAACAGGACGCGAGCAGCCCGCACAGGCACGGACCACGGCCAACGCGGATAGATCGCCCTTTCATGGGCCTCCTTGCGCTCGGTCGAAACGGCACGCGCCGTCAAATCTCGCCCCGAACCAGCACTTTCGCCGGGGCTCAGTCCCAGGTTTCTCCGTAATTCGCTAAGCGTCTCGATGCGCGCGAATGCGGCATCGTCAAGCGTGAAGCCCATGCGCCGCTCCAATTCGCTTTGCAGCTGCACTCGCCCAAGGCTATCCAGATGAAGATCTTCGTCAAGCCGAGCGTCGTCACTTGTTTTTACAGGCGCTGTGCGTGTGATCTTCGAAATCAACGCAACAAGCGCATCGCTATATGTATCTTCCGCGGTTACAGATCCAGTGAGAACATGTGCGGCCGCCCATTGCGCGACCTTCCCCCGCTGAATCTTGCCCGTCGAAGTCCGCGGAAAATCAAGCTCCGGCCACATCCGCCAGTGACGGATTCGCTGGTAGTCGGACAGAACCGAGTTCGCCTGCCTGACCGCCTCGCCGGCGCCATCTTCCGGGCCCCGAAAGAGCACTACAGCCATGGCCTCATTCCCATTCGGCGTGGCCACGGGTACAACCACCGACGCGCGCACCCCAGCCTGCCGATTAAGAACTGACTCCACGTCTTCCGGATGAATATTCAACCCGGAAGACGTAACGATGACCTGACTCTTACGCCCGAGAAACTGAAGTTGTCCCTCTTCGTCGCTGCGCGCAAGATCGCCCGTAGCCAGCCACGCGTCAGAAGACTGCGTCATCATGCCGTTCTGCCACGCAGAGGTCGACACCATATCCCCGCGAACCAGAATTTCGCCGTCCTCGCCGATGCGAATCTCGCGTCCAGGCAAAGCCTTACCAATCGTTCCCTTGCCGATCTTGAATGGATGGTTGAGCGTGATCAGGGCTGTGGTCTCCGTCATCCCGTACCCCTGAATCAGCGCAAATCCAAGCGTGTTCCAGAAGTTCTCAAGATCGCCAGGGAGCGACGCACCGCCGCAAACAAACGCCCAGAACTTCAGTCCAAGCAGCTGATGTGTTCTTCGGAAGCGCCACCACCTGCGCCCGACCGATTCGCCCTGTGCCTGCTGTATCCCCGCGTTCAGATCAGGATCATCGGCCAGCAGGTGCGAGCGCAGCAAATCGAGCACGCGAGGAACGGCCACGAGCACGGAAATCCGTTCGTGTCTCATCAGGTCAATCAACCGCTGAGCCTGAAGGCGAGACTCAAAATGAACTTCGGCTCCAAGCAGCACCGGAAGCCACAGCCCCATAAACTGCCCAAATACGTGGCTTAACGGAAGCGTATGCAGAAAGCGCAACGGATGCACGAACCGCTCATAGCGCAGATACTTCTGCATCTCCTTTTCAATCGGGGCGACGCTCGCGAGTACATTGCGGTGTGTGTGCACCACGCCTTTCGGTTCGGATGTCGTGCCGGAGGTAAAAAGAATCTGCAGCGGCGTATCGAGGCCTAGCGAAACCGGCCCTGCTGTTTGACGCAGTTCTACTGCCAACCTGATCTCAAGATCTTCAAGCACAAGCCTGGGAATCGTTTCCGGCAAAGCGGCGATCAAGGGCTGGTCGCCGACAATCAGCCTCGGGCTGGTATCAGCGACAATGCGCCTCGCGAAGTCTATACCGCCGCTTGCATCCAGCGGCACTACCAACACACCTTGCAAAATACAGCCGAAGAAGGCCCCAATCCACTCGGCAGTGTTTTGCCCCCATAGCAGCACGCGCTCGCCCGCAGCGATTTCACGCTGCCTCAATTCAGCGGCAAATCGTTCCGCCAGCGAAGCAATGGCGCCGTAGCTCGTGCTTCGCCGCCGATTCCCCCGATACGTAACAATCGCAGTGGTATTTCCACGGCGGCGAAAGTCGTCGACAAGTGTGGCAAGATTGGGACGCATTGGCTAGTTTCGGGCGAAGTCGATATATCCCCGCTCTGGATCCGTATGCACCAGCGTTACATTGATCTTGTCGCCCACATCCACGCCCTTCTGGCCCCGCACCAGCATGCCCTCAACGTGAGGCTGAGTCGTTCTCACAAACGACCCGTGCTCATTGACGCCAGTCACGATCGCCGTGAATGTCTGCCCGATACGGTTTCGCATCACGACCGCCGCAATGCGTTTCCTCATCTCACGTTCTACCTTGCGTGCGGCGTCCTCCTGCTTGGTGCATTGCTGCGCAATCGCAGCCAGCTCATCATCCGAATAAGGCGACCGCTGTTTCGTCAGCATTGCCTTAATGAGTCTTTGCGTCACCAGGTCAGCATAGCGGCGATTCGGCGCCGTCGAGTGGGTATAGTCCTGCACCGCGAGCCCAAAGTGCCCCTCCGCTGTTTGGCCAACACGCTCCAGCACATATTCTCCCGAGCCAAGCAGTTTAACCACAGAGAGGGAAAGATCAGGGAAGTGATCGAGATCAGCGGCGCGGCGCTCGCAAAGGAAATCTTCTAGAGCTTTCGAATCCGGCGTTGCCGGAAGCTTGGTACCGAACCGTCCGGCAAGTTCGACGATGCGGTCCCACCGCTTCGGTGTTTTCACCACGCGCCGGATGGAAGAATACCCTGCGCGCTCAAGGCTCTTCGCTACAACTTCATTCGCCGCAATCATAAAGTCTTCAATCAGGTCGCTGGCAAGACTTCGCTGCTGCGTCTCAATGTCAACCGGCTCTCCATCCATCAAGAGTGGATGAGTCTCTATCGTTTCCAGATTAAGTGCGCCGTGGCGATAGCGTGCCTTTCGTAGCAACTGGGAAACGCGATTCTGCAGTAGGAGCTGTTTCTGTAGCTCAGCAGAGCCGGCAACTTTCGGCGGAGCGTTTTTGCCGGATTGCAGCCACGCTCCTACGGAGGGATAAGCAAGCTGCGCACGATTCACCACCGATGCGCGGTAAATAGTGTTTGTGCCGACGCAGCCCTCGCTATCCACCAAAAACTCGTAGACAACGCTCAATCGATCCTGGCCCTCGAGCAGGGAAGTCAGCCCCGTAGAAAGTTCGTCCGGCAGCATGCCGAAGTTGCGCACCCCCGTGTAGACAGTCGTCGTCTGCTCCGCAGCGTGTGCGTCAATGGCCGAACCAGCCGGAACATACGCATCCACATCTGCAATCGCAATCTGAATACGGACCGTGCCGTCTTCCATCTCCTGCGCAAACTCAATCTGGTCAAGATCGCGCGAGGTGTCGTTGTCGATGGATGACCAGAGCAACTCGCTCAGATCCTTCGCATCTGGCGGCTGGTGGACTTGCGTGTGTTTCTCGATCGCCTGAACTTCCTTCTGAACAGTAGCGGCGAAATCTGGATGAAATCCATGCTCCAGCATGGATTCGCGCGCGGCAGCCTGCAAATTGATGTGATGTGTCTCGATCATGAACTCCACTCCAAGGTACAGATATCAGATGCATTTGCGCAAAGCGCGAATTGCTGGCATCGTCTTGTCCCTCTTTCGCTTCCAACTGAATCATGCCACTGCCCAAAATCAAGCTGCCCGTTGTCTCCAGTGGTGACGCTTCCGTGCAGCGCGATCTCGACCGCCCGACTGCATCGGAAATCTATCAGCAGGTCGCCAAGAATGCGCGACGAGAATTGTCGCGAACCAATCTCGCGCTGGCCGTGTCAGGAATTGTCGGCGGGCTCACGATGGGGTTGACAGGCCTCAGCGTCGCGCTCGTGAAAGCCCAGCTCGGCAGTGGTCCCATCGCGGAATTCGTAGCAACAGGTTTCTATCCGATGGGCTTCATGGCCGTCATTCTGGGCCGCAGTCAGCTCTTCACCGAGAACACCTTATATCCGGTAGCGCTTATGTTTACCGAGCGGCGTCACTTCTGGAACACGATGCGATTATGGAGCGTGGTATTTTTGGCAAACGTAATCGGTGCGCTGTTGTTCGCCATGCTGGCCATCCGAACCGGCGCATTGCGAAGCGAATACGCGGACGCGCTCTCACAACTCGGCGTGGAAGCAGCGCGCTACCCCGCAGGCCACATTTTCTGGAGCGGCGTTGTCGGCGGCTGGATCATCGCAATGGTGGCGTGGCTGGTAAGCGGCAGCCATTCAATTACGGGCTCGGTCATGCTCATCTGGACGCTGACCTTTGTCGTAGGCCTCGGCCATTTCGCGCACTGCATCGCTACCAGCGGCGAAATTCTGGCGGCGGTGCTTCATGGTCAGCTAGGCGTATCGCGGTATTTTCTGTGGCTTGGCCCGGCCGTGCTCGGCAATATCACTGGAGGCGTGCTGCTCGTGACGCTGCTCGAATACGGCCAGGTCAATCTCGAATAAAAATTACGCCGTCTTGCCCTGCCGCTCTTTCAATTCGCGCAACAGTCCTTCAATCTGCTCCTCCCGTTCGAGAGCGGCAAACCGGTCGTCCACCGAGTCGCCGCCCAGAAGCTCGTGATTCGCAGCGTTCTCGGCTTCAGTGCCCGCCACACGGAGCCGCATCCGGTCGATCCCTGCGCCATTGCCAGCTCCACTTTGTGTCGCAGCAATTTTCTGACGAACCTGGTTCGCTTTGCTGACGACACGAGCACGCCGGTGTTGCGCTATCAGCATTTCGCATCGGCTGCGCGTCTCCGTCAGCTTCTGCTCCAGCTTTCGCAGCGCTGTCCGCAGAGAGTCCGCTTCCGTCGATTGGTCTTCAAGCTGCTGCGCAAAGCCGGACACCATCCGCTCATGGCTTAAGGCGCGCTCCAAAGCGGCCCGGGCAAGATCGTCTTTGCCTTTGCTGACAGCGAGCTCAGCCTTCTTGTGCCACTCTTCCACCGAGCTGCCGTGCTCTTTCTTCTTCTTCTCCAGCAAATGCTGATCCGCAATTGCAATGGCTACTTGCGTCTTTACCTGTAGCATCTGGTTCTCCATATCGAGTACGAGCTGCTTCAGCATCTTTTCCGGATCTTCCGCTTTATCTACCAGGTCATTCACATTAGCGCGCAGCAGAGCTGCAACGCGTTCCAGGAGTGCCATATCTTCCTCCTTTATTTGAAAAAGTAAGTGGGCGGAGTTCGGGTCCCCATCGACCGGTCTTCATCGATGGGGTGAGAAGCCGCAAAGCCCGCCCGGATTCAAGCGTTACTTGCCATCGACAGTCGACGCTCCATTCGGACGCGCGCGCATGCTTTTCACATTGCTCATCAGCTCATGCATGTCCATGCCCGAGAGAGCTTCAAACAGCGCCGGCACCTGGGCGGCAATCTTCGTAATGTCGCCCGTAAGTTTATTCACCCCCGCCGCAGAATCGTTTCCGGTAGACACGATCGTGATCTTGTCCACCTTCGACAGCGGTTCAGACATTGCCCGCACTACGTCAGCCATGTTGGTAATCAGCCGGTCGACAACCGCGGCCTGGTTCCAGTCCTGGTAAGCTTCGGCCTTCACGTTCATCGCTTTGGCCTCGGCTTCGCCCTTTTGGTAGATGATCGCGGCCTCAGCCTCGCCCTGCGCGCGAATTGCGGATGCTCTGCCTTCGGCCTCTATCGTCAGGCGGGATCTCTCGGCGGAAGCAAGGTTTTCAATCCGCTGGCGTTCAATCTCCGCCTGCTTCAATACGGTAGCGATCAACTCTTTTTCGTGACGCACAATCTCCGCTTCCTGAACCTTGATCTGCTGCTCTTTCTCCACCTGCTGGACCTTCACCTGCTCGGCAATCACCTGCTGTTGCATCACGTTTGTCTGCAGCTCATATGCTTTGTCGGCCTGAGCTTCCTGCCTGCGGCTCTGTTCGGTAAATTGCGCTTTCTGGATATCGAGATCGCGCTGTGCCTGCGCCTGTTTGGCCAGCGAAGCGGTCTCCGCGATCACGCGCTCCTGATCGGCCGCAGCCTTGGCAATCGCGGCTTCGCGCAGGGCATTTGCTCTGCGAATCGCCGTGTCGCGTTCCGCTTCTGCGGCCGCCACATCGGCGTCGCGCCGAATGCGCACAATATCAGGCCGGCCCATATTGGTGATGTACTCATTCTTGTCGCGCACCTCCTTGATGGTGAACGAGACAACTTCGAGGCCCATCTTGCTCATGTCATCGGCGCAGGTCCCGCGCATGCGGTCGGCAACCATCTCCGGCTCCTTCACGATCTGCTCGACCGTAAGCTGCCCGATAATGCCGCGCAGATGGCCTTCCATGACCAGCCGAATCAGCCCTTCGCGTTGCGGAGGCGTCTTCGTCAGGAACTGCTCAGCGGCTGTAAGAATCGATTCCTGATCGGAACGCACCTTGATCTGCGCAACAGCTTCTACCGTTACAGCCACGCCTTGCTTCGTGTAAAGATCCTGCTGCGGAGCCACGTCAAACGACATCAGCTCCAGCGAAAGCTGGCGGCAGTTCTCTACCATAGGGAAGATCACCGTGCCGTGGCCCTTGATCACGCGCGGCCCGCGAAATCCATACACAATGAGCGCCTCGTTAGGGCCGGCCTTGCGAAACATCTTGGCCAACAGACCCGCCAGAACGATGATGGCCAATAAACTCAATCCAACAATGATGATGATGGTGTTTGTCATAGTGATCCCAGCCTTTCTACCGGGAAAACCAATATTCGTTAAGGTTAAAAACCCACGCCTCTGAGAACTGCGTCAACTTCAATCCGCAACCTCATCCCAGCGGCGCACCCAGGCAATGCCCTGCTCATAGCGCATCACCACTACTTCCGTATCGCGAGGAATCGGCAATCCATTCTCGCTGCGAGCCGCAGCGAACCGGCGGCTCCCGTTCTGCGAAAACAGAATCTCGCCCGTGCCGTGATCGCGGATCGCTCCGCTCACCCGGCCCACCATGCCGATCGTTGCCGTCTCTTCTGCCGTCAGTGCATGCTCATGCGGTGCCAGCACATGCGCCATGTACCAGAACAGAGCAGACGCACCCGCAATTCCTGCAACCGTAGACAACAAGAGAACGGCCGGAACAACAAATCCGCCGTAACGCTCCAGCAGGTAACCGGCTCCGCCAAACCAGCAGAGAAAGATCACCAGCGTGAATCCATTGATCGGGCTGATCGAAGTGCTACTCCCGCCGTGCCCCGTTCCTGTATGCACATGCCCCGCTTTGCCCAGATGCAGATGCATGTGGCCGATGTGAAAATGCGAGAAGCCGCCTACGAATGCAATCGCACTGAGACAAAGGCCCATGGCGAAGCAAAACAGGTAGAAACCTTCCCACGTCATTTCCGACTCTCCTTTCCAGACGGCCTCTTCACCGTCCTGTTTTTTCCAGGTTCTGGCCGCAGGACCTCCAGCAGCCGTTCCACCAGTCCCGGAGTTTCCATCACTGCTTCCAGCAGCAACAGGCACTGCCTCGTCTCCTTGTGCCGGGCCAGCATCAACAGCGCCTGGCGCAGCGCGGGATCGCGGCGGAATCGCTCCGCGCCGCTCACCAGCCACAGATCGAGCTTGTCTTCGAGCGTGCGCGCGTCGCTCAGCAACTCGGAGTGGTAGCCATCCGGATCATCCACCAGGTAACCCGGATGCACCTTGAAGAACTTCGCCAGCAGCTGCCGCGTCGTATTCGTCAGGTGCGGTCGCGCCCCGCTCTCAATCTGCGACAGGTACGACTGGCTCATTGGCTCTCCAAGCTCTGAACGAATGGCCTTCAGCAGTTCCTGCTGCGTCATGGCGCGATTCAAGGCGCGCAGATTGCCTTCGACTTCGCGCAGATAACGGATTTTCTCGCCGAGCTTCATATTGCAATCCGCGATATTTATATCGCGGATTGCAATATCGCGCAACAGAAATCGCCGACACTTGTGGAAAACCGCCTGTCAGGAGTCAGCAAATCCCTGATAATGAGTGGTTTATTTGAGGGTAATGAGTGGTTTATTTGAGGGTAAGAGGCTTTGTTTACGCGCTCGATCAGTCCTAGGGCATCGAAAGGCGCTCGTACCTTAGTGTCATTATCGAAATAGACAAACACGTCGCGCCTTTCACCGGCAATCGCGGGAACAGCACTGGCCCTTTCTGCATCGGCGGGTTCTGCGCCGTGAGCCCACGCAGCGATACGCGCCGCCCACTCTTCCAAAGCATCATCACTGTACCCACTGGCGTACAGCACTTCCGACCCATGCAGCCGGCAATAAACAAAATCAGAAGTCACATCCATCAGCCGAGGCCACTCCACAGCATCAGCGCACACCAATGCCACCTGATATTTCCGCAGCAGTTCAACAAACTCCGGAGTTGCAAAGCTCTTGTGTCTGATTTCCATAGCGTGCCGAACGGGCATTCTTTCAACCTGCTCCGTGAATGCTCTTTCACTCATCCACGCATCATGACTCTTGGCCAGCATGGCAGCCTGCATCGTATCCCGAGGCAAAAATGCAAAGAACGATTCGACCAGCTCGCGGTCGAATTTAAAGCTTGGCGGAAACTGCCAGAGAATCGGTCCAAGTTTCTTCCCGAGCTTCAGGATGCCGGATGCGAAGAAGTTCGCAAGAGGAATCTCGACATCGCGCAGTCTTTGGACGTGCGTGATGTGACGCGTCGCTTTCACAGAGAAGACAAAGTCTTCCGGAGCTTCTTTAGCCCATTTCTCAAAAGATGTCGGACGCTGCAGCGAATAAAACGTCCCGTTAATCTCGATCGTTGAAAAAGTTTCGGCAGCGTATACGAGTTCCTTCTTCTGCGAAAGCCCCTCCGGATAGAACACGCCGCGCCAGGGCGCATACGTCCATCCCGAAATTCCAATACGCACTCCGCCGTGCATTCCATCTCCTATGCCAATCGGCATGCAAGGGTTGCCCTGCGAGGGAACAATATCTTTTTGTAACTGCGGACATACTAAAACATACCTGTACCGCATCTGAAGAAGACGTAACAGGCACGTTCTCTTCTGAGGAGCGGAAAAAATGAACAGGGGCAAGCGGTACAAATTCCTAACCGGATCGGTTGCGATTCTCGCTGGTGTATTCGTAGTTTCTGGCTGCAATAACAAACCCGCGCATCCCGACGAAAAGTCGGCGGTGACAAATGCGCTCAGCAGCAGCAACCTGAGCGATGTAAGCGTCTCGCAGGACCAGGACAAGGGTCTAATGACTCTGACCGGCGATGTTGCGTCGGCCGATCAGAAGGCGCAGGCGGAAGCAGTCGTAAAACAGGCAGCTCCGAACTACGCCGTAGCGAACGAAATTGGAGTACGTCCTGCAGGCGCGGAAAGTCAGGCGAAGGCAGTCGATTCAAATCTTGACAGCGCGATCGAAGATAATTACAAGGCGTCTTTGAAAGCGAACAAGCATCTCGACGACCAGAGCATTGATTATTCCGCAAAGAACGGAACGCTCGTATTGAAAGGCAGTGTAAAGACGGCCGCGCAGAAGACCGAGGCAGGCAAGCTGGCAAAAGAAGTGCCAAACGTCCAGCAGGTTGTGAATGAAATTGAGGTTAAGCCGGGCAAGCATTCGACTTCACAGTCATAAATCGCAAGCCACGGCGCGGGAGCCCGCTAGGGCTCCCGCATTGTTTTTTCTAATCAGCCCTTTCCCTCCTGTAGCATCAGAAAACGAGTAAGTACCCATCGAGAAAACTAACAGGACACACATATGAGCCGCTTACAGGGGCGGGTTGCGATCATCACGGGGGCAGGTTCAGGCATCGGTCAAGGCATTGCGAAACGCTTTGCTGTTGACGGCGCGAGCGTCGTAGTCGACTATATTGGCCCTGCCGAAGGCGCGCAGGAAACGTTGAGGATGGTTGAAGCCGCTGGCGCCCAGGGCATCATAGTGAATGCAGATGTATCGAAGACCAGAGGAGTCGAGTCGCTGATCAACGAGACGTGGGCAAGATTCGGTTCAGCAGACATTCTCGTCAACAATGCAGGCATCGGGTTCGAACCGCCGTTTCTCAATGCCAGCGAAGAAGACTTCTATCGTGTCATCGATGTAAATCTCAAAGCGCCCTTCTTCGTCATCCAGGCGTTTGCCCGCAAGTTGGCAGGTGAGAAAAAGCCTGGCCGCGTCATCAATATCAGTTCAGTGCATGAAGATATCGCCCTCCCGGGTCATACTTCCTACTGTGCAAGCAAAGGTGGCCTGCGCATGTTAATGCGCAATCTCTCTGTTGAACTCGCTCCGCTTGGGATCACCGTCAACAACATTGCTCCCGGAGCAATAGCTACTCCCATGAGCCAGCCGCTCTTGGACGACGAGCCAAGGCTCAACGCACTGCTTGAGCAGCTTCCACTCAATCGCATTGGCACTACTGACGACGTGGCTGGCCTCGCCTCATTCCTTGCATCAGATGAAGCAAGCTACGTGACCGGAGCCACCTACTATATAGATGGCGGTCTCTCTCGCTATTACAACGAATAAAAACGGGGAAGAAACAACGATGCACCCATTCAAAGTCTGGGCGCCAAAGGCGAAAACGCTTGGCGTCAAGATTGAGAACACCATCCACGCCATGGACAAAACCAGCAGTGGCTGGTGGCGAAAGGATGTAGCCGACGCACGCCCGGGAACGGACTACGCCTTCGTGATCGACGGCAGTGAACCGGCGGTTCCAGATCCGCGCTCAGCCTCGCAACCGCACGGGGTACACGGTCCATCCCGTATCGTCGATCATGCAGCCTTCGCCTGGACAGACGCCGAATGGCAAGCGCAGACCCTCGCAAGCGCCATCATCTACGAGCTTCATATTGGCACCTTCACAGCTGAAGGAGCATTCGACGCCGCACAACGCCATCTCGCGTATCTCAAAGACCTCGGCATCACGCATGTCGAGCTCATGCCCGTCAACGCATTCCCAGGAAAGCGCGGCTGGGGATACGACGGCGTCGCTCTCTTCGCGCCGCACGAGGCCTACGGCGGCCCCGAAGCACTGAAGCGCTTCGTCAACGCCTGCCACGAACACGGACTTGCCGTGCTGCTTGATGTTGTCTACAACCATCTCGGCCCATCCGGAAACTATCTCGGCAAATTCGGCCCATACTTCACGCACCTGCACAACACGCCCTGGGGAGACGCCGTCAATCTTGAAGACGCAGGCAGCTGCGAAGTTCGGCGCTTCTTCTGCGACAACGCCATCATGTGGTTGCGCGATTATCACTTCGACGGACTGCGCCTCGACGCGGTACACGCTTACATGGACCGCTCCGCCATTCACTTCATGGAGCAGCTCTCAACCGAAGTCCGCTCACTCGAAGACGAAACCGGCAAACATTACGTCGTCATCGCCGAAAGCGACCTCAACAATCCCAGATTCGTGAAAGCAATCGAAGCAGGTGGCTACGGCATGGACGCACAATGGAGCGACGACTTTCATCATGCCCTCGTCACCGCGCTCACCGGCGACCGCAGCGGCTACTACTCTGACTTCGGCTCCATCGCCGATCTCGCCAAGTCCCTCAAATCAGTCTTTGTCTACGATGGAATCTACGCGCCGCACCGCGATCGTATCCAGGGCCGTCCCGTCGAAGGCATACCGGCATGGCGCTTCCTTGGCTACGCGCAGAACCACGACCAGGTAGGCAACCGCGCCAAAGGCGAACGCCTTAGCCATCTCGTCAGCGCAAGCCACACGAAAATCGCCGCCGCCCTCGTCTTCACAGCGCCCTTCGTTCCCATGCTCTTCCAGGGTGAAGAATGGGCCGCATCCTCGCCGTTCCAGTACTTCACCGACCACGAAGCAGAATTAGGAAAACTCGTCTCCGCAGGCCGCAAAAAAGAGTTCGTCGCCTTCGGCTGGAACCCGGACGACATTCCCGACCCGCAGGACGAGCAGACCTTTCTGCGCTCGAAGCTAAACTGGGACGAGCAGCCACAACCGCTGCACGCCGACATGCTCAACTGGTACGGAAATCTGATCGCGATTCGCAAATCTTCTCCCGAGCTGGCAAATGGATCGCTTGAAGAAACACAAGTCGAATACAGCGAAGACGAAAAGTGGCTTGTACTGCGCCGAGGCAGAATTGAAGTGGCAGCAAATCTTGGCAACGCTCCCCTGAACCGCCATTTGCCCCCTGCGGCTAAGCTGCTGTTGGTCTCGAACAGCTCCGTAAAACTGGAGTCAGCAACTCTCATCGTCCCGCAAGACTCGGTAGCCATCCTCAAGATCATCGAATAGACTCGCGCGCGCATTCACCCGGAGAACGCAAAACTTGTTGTAGGCTGGTTCTTCAACCATGAACACGCTCGAATTTTCAGGCTGGATCTTCAGCTGTTCGATACTGGCTGGCCTTCTCGGCTCCCTGACCGGTTTGGGCGGTGGGGTTGTCATCGTTCCCGTGCTCACTTTGCTCTTTCACATCGACATCCGCTACGCCATTGGCGCATCGCTCGTCTCTGTCATCGCAACGTCCTCCGGAGCCGCTGCCGCATACGTTCGCGAAGGCTTCTCGAATATCCGCATAGGCATGTTTCTTGAGATCGCGACCACCATCGGCGCCCTTGTAGGAGCATATCTCACGGCCATCGTGTCCCCAAACGCCATCGGCATCATCTTTGGGCTGGTGCTGCTCTACTCTGCGTATGAATCGCTGCGCGAGCATCCGGAGGCGGCCCACCGGCAACCGGATGCGTTAGCGTTGAAGCTCAATCTGCAAGGCACCTACCCCGCCGCGCACGGAATGGAAAGCTATGTCGCGGAGAATGTTCCCGGAGGCTTCAGTCTTATGTTTGTTGCCGGAGCTTTATCGGGTCTGCTCGGCATCGGTTCCGGAGCCGTCAAGGTTCTTGCTATGGATCGCCTGATGCGCCTGCCCTTCAAAGTTTCAACGACGACCAGCAATTTCATGATTGGAGTCACAGCCGCCGCCAGCGCCGGAATTTATCTCAGTCGCGGTTACATATCGCCCGGTCTTGCCATGCCAGTCATGCTGGGCGTGCTTCTCGGGTCGCTAGCCGGCTCGCGCATCCTGGTAAAAGCCAAGGTCAAGACGCTGCGCCTTGTCTTCTCCATCGTCATCGTCCTATTAGGCATTGAAATGATCTACAACAGCGTGACAGGCAGGCTCTGATGATGAATGATCAGAAAATGGAAATAGCCATCGGCCATCTGCTCCGCACCGGAGTGTTCATCGCGGCCGCCGTCGTCCTCATCGGAGGCTTGCTATATCTAAACCAGACACGCGGCCCTCGACCCGACTACGCCACCTTCCACGGCGAAGTCGCTGCACTGCGCAGCCCCGCAGGAATCGTCAAGAACATTTCAACCGGAAACAGCGGTGCCATTATTCAGCTGGGCCTCTTGCTGTTAATCGCAACACCGATCGCGCGCGTGGCATTCGCGGCATTCGGCTTTTTCGCGGAAAAAGACTGGCTCTATGTTGCCGTCAGCCTCATTGTGTTCGCAGTGCTCATGTACAGCCTGCTTTACGACCACTGATGCGCGAGCGCTTCTTCAGCCTGCAGCACCACGAGCTTTCGTGACGGGCAATGATCCGAGCCGCATACTGGCCGCTGCGCGAGCTCATGGAGCAGCAATTTTCTCGATTCACCCGGAGGCAAAACCGCAAGAACCTCTCTACGCAATTCGCCGAGATCATCGAGCCACGGCCCCAGGTCGTCCGGAAGCTGTTCGTCAATCTCCTTGCGCAATCGCTGCGCCAGCGCTGGACTCTCGCCCGCGGTTGAAATAGCAATCTGTAAATTGCCGCGACGCACAACGGAAGGGAAGTAGAAATCGCAGTTCGGCGGGTCATCGACTGCATTGCAGAGAATGTTGCGATCCACAGCATCGCGATACACAGCCGCATTCACTGCGAGCGAATCGGTCGCCGCCACCACCAGAAACAATCCTTCCAGATCGTCGGCCACATACTCGCGCTGGTGCCATGTAAACAGGCCCGCATCTGCAAGAGAAATCAGGTCTAGCTTCGCCTCGGGAGCAATCACCGTGACGCGAGCGCCCGCCGCCAGCAGGCTATGAATCTTGGACTCCGCAATCTCGCCCGCGCCAACCACCAGGCAAGGACGCTCCTGCAACTTCAGAAAAATTGGAAAAAGGCTCATTCTGCAACTCCGTGTGGAACCATCCCCGTCGGCACGTCCCGTTCTACGGCTTCTACATACACGCCAGATAACCGATTGCGCAGTTCCTCGTCCGTGTGCCTGCCGAAGTAGGTGCGCAGATTGTCTTCCGGCTCTCGTTCCGCAAGATACGTGCGCAGCAGCCGCTCCAAAGCAGTCGGAACTTCGGTCGCCGGCACGCGATACCCGACTGGTCGCGCAACCGCCGCGTATTTACCCACCGCTCCGCCGACGCAGAAGTAGTACGCATCCACCATCCTGCCCTCCTGCTTGATCTTCTTGCCCTCAAGCCCAATATCGGCAATCCAGTGCTGACCGCAGCCGTTCGGACATCCCGTGACGTGCAGCTTCAACTGCTCGTTAAATTGCGGCACGCGCTCTTCCAGCTCGTCGACCAGCCAGCGGGCAAAACCCTTCGTCTCCGTAATGGCAAGCTTGCAAAACTCCGTGCCGGTGCAGGCAATCGCACCGCGCCAGAACATCGAGCCGTCGACACGCAAGCCAATCTTCCCGACCTCGCGCGCCAATTCGCCCGCATTCGCCGTCGGCACATTGATGAAGATGAGATTCTGCATCACCGTCGTGCGCAGCTCGCCCGAACCATAGACTTCTGCCAGATCCGCCGCCGCCGCCAGCTGATCTCCCGTAAGCCTTCCGCGCAGCACGGATGCGCCCACATAGCTCAATCCCCGCTGCCTTTGCCGCTGAATTCCGACATGGTCGCGCAAAATATCTTCCGGTGCATTCTCATCCACTCCGGGATTGAGCCTGTACCCCAGCCGCGATTCCAGCTCGCGCAGAAAACTTTCCGCCGTCCATCCCTCACGCATGAAGAGATATTTCAGCCGCGCGCGGTCGCGGCTCTCACGCAGCCCTTGTTGATCGCGGAAGATCTCCGCTACGCGGCGCACTACATCCAGTGCCTGCTCCGGCTTTATGAATGCATCAATCTTCACGCCCAGATGCGGTTCATTCGAAAGCCCGCCACCCACGCGCAGCGAGTAGCCAACCTCATTGCCGCGACGAACGCCAGTCAGCGCAACATCGTTGATCTCCGGATAGCTGCACCAGACCGAGCAGCCGGAAACCGAAATCTTGAACTTTCGCGGCAGGTTGTAAAACTCAGGATTGGCCGTGAGATGATGCGCCACTTCCACCGCAAGCGATGAGGCATCCAGAATCTCATCGTGCGCAATCCCCGCCAGCGGGCAGCCGGTTACATTGCGAACAACGTCGCCGCAAGCGCCCTTCGGCGACAGCCCGATCGCATCCAGCGCGTCCACAATCTCGGGCAACGATTCAATCGTCAGCCAATGCAGCTGAATATTCTGCCGCACGGTGATATCTGCAATATTCCGCGCATGCTTCTTCGTGATTTCACCAATCACGCGTAGCTGATCGGCGCGGATGATGCCATTGGGAATCCCGATCCGCATCATGAAGTAATCCGTGGCCAGACCCTCGCCGCCTTTGCCGCCCACCGCGCCGACGCCGTCGCCCTGCGTATAGATCCCCCACCACTTGAAGTAGGCCGAAGCCCACTCCGGCACCACGCTCGCACGCCCCTGACGCGCAAACTCGCGCACCTCGTTGAAGGCTTCCCACGGGTTCTTTTCGCGCTTCAGCCGTTCTATCTTTTGCGCTTTGGTTTCTTTCGCTGCGGCCGCGTCAGTCATCGGTTTCCTGTCTTGTAAAAATAAAAAACCCGCGTCAGCTGAGCTGATACGCGGGCTTTATGTGAATCTTAGGAACTTAAATGTTCGCTGGGATCATTCACTCAAAGTCCGGCGCATTGCAGGACAACACCCGCAACAAATCGCCGGAATGGACGAACGAAACATTATCTAAAGCCTATAACTTCGGCAGAAGCGAGTCAAGAAAGCACTTCTGCCTGCTTCCAGTTAGAAACTAAATGCCGCCGAGAGAAAGATGCTGCGGTTGCCTGCCGTCGGCGGTCCAAAGAACCCGCCCGCCAGCGACTGCGACTTGTCGAAGAAGGGCGATAGCAGCGTCCCATTCGGCGTGCCAAGATTCTGGTGGTTGAATAGATTCGATCCGAACGCCGTCAGCGTCAGGTTGTATTTGCGCGACACAGACGCGTCCAGCCGTCCCGGGCCGCCCTGATTGCCGCTCAGCCCGACAAAGCCCGGGCCGCCGCGTCCACGACCGCCGCCCGGCCCACCCGGACCGCCCCCGCCCGGCCCCCGTCCTTCCACCTTTGGTCCCAGACCAATAACCTTGGCCACGCGAAGATTCAGGTTGATGTTCGACGGTCCTGTGCCGTAACCGTAAGGAACAATCCGCTCATTGGTGCCTGCGGGATTGGTGTTCAGGCAGCCGAACCGCGTCTCGACCACTCCCGCCTCGCCGCAACTCGCCGCAAACGTAGGCCGCGCGTTGAACTGGTTATTCGCCGTCAGGTCGTTGCCAATCGTAAGGTTGTAGGGCGTTCCCGAGTTGTACCCCAGAAACGGCGAGAAGGAAACCGCCCACGGCGCCTGAATGTTGCCCAGGATGATGAACCGGTTGTGCACATCAAACTGCGAGCGCCCATAATCCAGCGCCAGGTCATGCGCATTCGATGGAAACGAATTCACTCCGCCCGTATCGCTCCGCGCATTGTTATACATATAGAAGCCGAAGAGGCTGAAACGCCGAAACCCGGCCCTGCCGCTGGCGATCAGCTGGCTCTGGCGATAGAAGCCGTTCGACTGATATGTGTAAAGGTTCTCGTCCGGCGTTGTCAGGTTGCCCGCGTCGATGTATGTCCCACTCGTTGTATTGAAGGGCTCAGCGCTGATGTTATTCGTCAGATACTGATGGGTGCCCTGGCTGTAGAGATACGTCACGTTCACCGTGGCATTCTTCGTAATTTGCCGGTCGACGCCAATGGCTCCTTGCATGTCCAGGGCTGCGCGGAAATGCGAGTCGATCTGGTAATACGTCGGCGCCGGATTCAAATTTTGGCCCGAACCGAAATTCTGGATCACGATCTGCTGATTCGACACTCCTCCCGGCGCTGGCACGTTGTGGTGAATGGTGTAGATCACGAAAGGCGTGCTGCCTCCGCCGCCAAAAGTATTCGCCACGCCAAAGCGGTTGTAGAACCATCCGTAACCGGCGCGCAGCACTGTCTTCGCCGGTTTCTTGCCGCCGCCATCCAGCGCATACGCGAATGAAACGCGTGGCGCCCAGCTATTGATGTCGTTGATATAGTTCTGCGCCTCCCAGCGCAGCCCATAACTGAACGTAAAGCGCTGGTTGACCTTCCAGTCATCCTGGTAGAACAGCCCTGCGTCAAATAGCGTGGCTCGCGCCGTGTATGCGTCGTTGTTTACCTTCGTGATCTGAAAGTTCTGCGGCTGATTATTGAGATAAGCCGTGAGCGACTGGTAGGTGAACAGGCCGTTGGTGCCGGCATCGGTATAGTTGGCGTCACGAGTGGCCCGCAGTCTTGCCCCAAAATTCAGCGAATGCGCGCCCTCGGCCGCTGTGAAATAGTCCTGCAACTCGAAGTAGTCCTGGTTATCGCGCAGCGTTCCGCTGTTGCTTCCGCCTGAGGTAAACGCACCCTGCACGGAAATCGTCGGATCGGTCGAGAGCGGCGTCTGCTGTGCATGCGTGCGCGTGTACTCAAAGCGCATGTCATTTACGACCTTAGGACTCATCACCCAGCTGTTACTCAACTGGATCTCGTTTTCGACATTGTGCGTGTTGTATCCCAACGTCGGCAGACTCGTCGTGCCAATACCCGCATTCGACTGCGCGTTCCGCGTAAAGTCGTAACGGATCGTCAGCGTATCCGTATCGCCCAGCTGGATATCAAAGCGCGGAGCAATATCAATGCGCGTGCTCGGATTGCTGACCGTCGTATTCAGATACACCGGATTGTTAGGATCAGTCGTCTCTGCCGGATTGACTGCATCCACCACGCTCACATTTTGATTGTCCCGTACAAAGGCATCCAGGAAAAACGAAGTCCTCTTCGTAAGTGATCCGCCCACGTTGCCATTCAGGAAATACGCATAGTAATCCGGAAACGGAATCCTCGGCTGCCCAGGTTGCAGGTTGGAGTTGAGAATCGGATTCGCCGCATTAAAGCTCGAATCCGTCCCGCGCGCGTTGACGCTACCATGCCACTTGTCCGTGCCCGGCTTCGTCAGAATCTCAATGCGACCATATCCGAGGCGGTCATACTGCGCCGAAAAGGGATTCTGATTGACGCGAATCTCGCGGATCGATGACTTCGGTGGAAGCTGCCCGCCGGTAAAGCCGTCAATATAAATTTGCCCCCCGTTCGGTCCCGCCGAAGGCCCGGCCAGCGCCTGCAATTCGTTCTGCAACTCGTCGGGATCATCAGAGAGCGCATCCAGGTCCTTGCCCTTCAGCACAACCGCATTCGCGTTGTTGTCCGGGCTGGTGTCGACAGTGGTGCTCTCCGCATTCACCTGTACCTGCTGCTGCTCCACCTGGATCGCGAGCGATACGTCGAACTGCTTCGTCTGGCCTGCGGTAACGGAAATTGCCTTCGAGCTTGACGCCGCAAATCCCTGCGCGTTCGCAACAACGATATAAGTTCCGGGCGCCAGATTATTCACCTGGTACGAGCCGCCGGCGTTTGACGTAACCGTCGCGACCGTGTGCCCATCCGGCGTTGTCAGGCTCACATTGGCATTCGGTATCACCGCGCCCGTGGGATCGGTCACCTGGCCGCGCACCGAGCCCTTCGTCGCCTGCGCCAGCGCGTGTGTTGCGGATCCAAGGCCCAGCAATAAAACCAGCAGGATAGAAAAACAGCGTATAAAAACTCTTCGTTTCACAAATTCTCCAAGAGTTTCAACGATAGACGTTGAAGATGTGCTTACTGTTGCGAGGCAGCGGCATCGCCGCCACCCAGGCTCCAGGAAGAAGAAAATAGGCTCTGGCTTGCTTTGGTCGAAGCCTGGAGCATTGGTTCAACACCGGCCAGCAGGGTAATCGCCGTCGCCGCATTGCTTGCGCCTTCGGTTGCGACAATCATGACGGCGTCGCCAGCGTGCAGATCCGTAAGCTGCACACTCGGCGCGCGCTGCAGCATCTGCGAAAGATCTCCACGTTGCCCGCCCGACCTGCCACTACCCTCGCCGCCGCCGTTACCCGCTGGGGGCTGCGCGTTTGCCGGAGCAGCAGGCTGTCCACCGCCCGCCGCGCCCTTGAACCGGGCCGCAATACCTTGCGCCATCTCCGGCGCAAGCCGGTGCAGTTGCGAATCCGGAGTGAAGCGAATCACCACCGGCTTCTTTGTCGTCAGATCAGTGACCGTCAAGGTCTGCCCGGCTGCGTTCACGCTCACTACAGTTGCGGCAATGTTCCGGAACGACCCGGCAACAACCTCATCGGCGGTAACTTCAGTCCCGTCGGCGTTGCGATCCCCCCGCGCCCGCAATTGATCGCCTGGCTTGATCTGGTCGAGCGTAGAAACCTTGGCATCGTCAAACTTCACCGAATCCGGCGCATATCGCCGCACAATCGTCTTCGGTGTAGTGTGAATCGTGTACGTCCGGGTTCCCGCCGTTACCACAATCGTGCCGCTTGCCGCATCGACCGACGTCACGATGCCGCCCACGCCGCGCTTCTGCCACTCCTCGCGTTCCTGCTGCTGCTTCTGAGCGATGTCCGTCTGCTTCATCGCAATCACAGCCTGGGCCGTGTACGTGTTCTCAGCCGTGCCAGGCGTCGCCCGCACCAGCACGCGATCTCCAACCGCTAGGTCTTTTACCTGGATCGGCGTTGCCCCGCTCAAATCCTTCTGACCCGGCGCTGTGCGCACAATGCGCGTCGTATCGTTGACCGAGATCGTCGCCACCACGCCCGCATCCGACTTCACCGCGATCGTATCGCCGCTAATCGACGTGACCGTTCCCAACAGCCGCGCGGTCGATGCGGGGGCCGTCTGGCCTGCCTCTGCAGATACCGGATAAACCGCCGCAAACCCGACCGCTGCCGAAGCAAACAAGCCAAGCGCCAAAGATGTCTTTACAAGTGGCATATACAGATAGATGTCAACGTCTTTCAGGAAGAGGTCTCTGCGTAAGGGACTCATTCAAAAGACGGCCAGCCGTTCTCGAAAGTTTCAATCTCCATTTTAGCGAAGCAAGCAAGCGGTTACAGGGCGAAAAACTCGCCTTGGCATCGTTTCCACCATTTGTTCCGCGCCAGGTGTTGCCTCGTCCGTTTATTATCACCGTTGGCTCTGATTCTTCCCGCATCTCAGCTAGAAACAAGCGCCATTAGATTGCGTCATTTTGAGGGTGTGAAAACGGCATGGCAATCACAAACGTAAGCAGCACTTCAGTTACAGCCCACGCTCCCGGCGACACCAACAAAAGCGCGATGGCGATGGTCACCACGCTCTTCTTCATGTGGGGCTTTCTTACTTCGCTCAATGACATCCTCATTCCGCATCTGAAATCCATCTTTTCGCTCAACTACGCATCGGCCTTGCTCATCCAGTTCGTATTCTTCTGCGCGTATGCTGCTTTTGGCATCCCCGCGGGCAAAATCGTCGAATGGATTGGCTATCAGCGAACCATGGTCGCTGGACTCTTCACCATGTGCGTCGGCGCGTTGCTCTTTATCCCCGCCGCCAGCGTGCCCTCCTTCCCGCTCTTTCTCTCCGCGCTCATCGTGCTCGCCGCAGGTATCACCGCGTTGCAGGTTGCGGCCAATCCCTATGTCTCGGTGCTCGGCCCATCGAATACAGCATCGAGCCGCCTGAACCTCACCCAGGCCTTCAACTCGCTCGGCACGGTCATCGGCCCGCTCCTCGGCGGTCTTCTGATTCTCGGCAAAGCAGCAAAGCACGCAGAGGACGTAACCACGCTCACTCCGCAGGAACTCCACCTCTACCGCCTGCAGGAAGCAGCAACGGTAAAGTTCCCCTATCTGGCCATTGCCCTCGCCCTCGTCATCCTCGGCCTCGCCATTGCCCTCTATAAATTTCCACGCCTCGACACGACGAAAGACTACCGTCCCATCGGCGAAAAGAAGGACAGCATGTGGCGTCATCGCCACGTAGTCCTCGGCGCAGTCGGAATCTTCGTCTACGTCGGCGCCGAGGTCGCGATTGGCAGCTTCCTCATCAACTACTTCGGCCAGCCGGATATTGGCGGCCTCACCCCGCTCGCAGCCTCGGCGCTCGTGCCTTTCTACTGGGGAGGCGCCATGATCGGCCGCTTCATCGGCTCCGCCGTTCTGCAAAAAGTCGAGACAGGAAAGCTGCTTGCGCTTTGCGCTGTCGTTGCTGCGGTGCTGGTCATCACATCCATGCTCACCTTCGGCCACGTCGCCATCTGGACCATCCTGCTCGTCGGCCTCTTCAACTCCATCATGTTCCCCAGCATCTTCACCCTGGGCATTGCTGAAATGGGCCCGCTCACCGGCGAAGCCTCCGGCCTTCTGGTTACCGCCATCGTAGGCGGAGCCATCATCCCGGAACTGCAAGGCATCCTCGCCGACCGCATTGGCATCCACCACGCCTTCATCCTGCCCATCCTTTGCTACCTTTTCATCGCCTACTACGGCCTGAAAGGATCCAAAGTACTCCCCTTGGAGGCGAAGTATTAGCCTGTCATCTTGAGCGGACCCTGAACGTAGTGAAGGGGGAGTCGAAGGACCCGCACGAGCACGCTTTTGGCCTGCCCTGAGCGAAGTCGAAGGGCTCGTGCGAATTCGATTCCTGCGGAGCAGGAATCGAACCCTGCGTCCTCTGCGTTTTTTAAGAGTAACGACAACCAACACCCACACTTGATACCCTTTCCCAGATGGAATCGTTGCCACTGAAGGACGACACAAAATGAACCGAAGAGAATTCCTCAGCGCCTCAGGCGCCACGGCAACCACCCTCGCAGCAAACAGCCTCGGCTTCGCCGCAGACACCCAGAGCAGTCTCCAGCCCATGGCCCTTGGCCTGCTCATCAAACCAGCCGACGGCCCCGAAGCCACCATCTCCCGCGTCAAGAACCTGGGCTTCACCAACTGCTTCTTCTCCCTCGACGCCTACATCGATAAGTACACCCCGGCATTAGCCGACGAGCTCGGCGGCCTGCTCAAAAAGTACGGCATCACCGCAACAACAGCAGAAGTCGTAGGCCCCGGCCGCCTTGTCTGGGACTTCGAAGACGGCCCGTCGACCATCGGTCTCGTCCCGCGCCAAAGCCGCTCCGCTCGCATCGACGCCCTCAAGCAGACCTCCGACTTCGCCAAACTCCTCGGCATCCCGCAGATTCAAACCCACTGCGGCTTCATTCCCGAAAACCCGCGCGACCCCCTCTACGACGAAACCGTCCTCGCCATTCAGGAAGTCGCGAAGCACTGCGCCAGAAACGGCCAGCTCTTCCTGATGGAAACCGGCCAGGAGACGCCAACCACCATGTCGCGCGCTATCAAGGACGTGAACCAGCCGAATCTCGGCGTCGGCCTCGACACCGCCAACCTCATCCTCTACGGCAAAGCCAATCCGGTCGACGCAGTCGACATCATCGGCCCGCACGTTCACGCCATCCACGCAAAAGACGGCAACTGGCCCACCGACCCGATGAAGCTAGGCGAAGAAGTCCTCATCGGCCAGGGCCTCGTCGACTTCGAAAAGGTCTTCGCCAAGCTGCACAAACTTGGCTACACCGGAGCCGTTACCATCGAGCGCGAAACCGAAGGCCCGCAACAAATCGAAGACGTGAAGCAACGAAAAAATCTACCTCGAACGCATCCTCACAAAGATCCAAAACGGATGAGGGACCGGCGAGAATCTCGGGTGCCCCATCCTTTCGCGCATTTTGCGAAAGGGTGGGAGACCACAGAAGATCGCATCAGCACACAAGTTCTTGGATTTCCAAACGAGCAACAAATGATAATCAAGAGCGACTGGATAGCGGTGCAGTTATGGTAGAAGCCGGGTGCGCCATTCAAGCCGAAGGCTTGAGTGGGTCCAATAAGTCCGCGCGAAGCGCGCACAGTATTCAGGTAGACGGCCTTCAGGCCGGGGAAATAGAGGTCAAGGTCAAGGGGCTTTAGCCCCGGGGCTTGCCCAAGCAAGGAGCACAACTAAGATGGACAGAAGAGAATTCCTAACCGGCACCGCCGCCTCAGGCCTCATGCTCCTGAAACCCAAAACCGCCTTCGGCTATCAGGCCAACTCCGCCGTCCGCTACGCGCTGCTCGGATGCGGCAACCGCGGCACCTCTGTCGCCACCTCCTTCGCGAAGAACACCAGCGCCCGCATCGTCGCGCTCGCCGACATCTTTCCCGACCAGCTGGAAAAAGGCAAAGCCTACTTCGACGATCTCAATAAATCTCTAGGCTACGCCGGCCCTGACCATCAATTCCGCGGCTACAAAGCTTCTGAAGAACTCGCCGCCTCAAAAGACGTCGACGCGGTGCAGATCTCCACGCCGCCCTTCTTCCACGTCCAGCATCTTGAAGCCATGGTGCAAGCCGGCAAGCACGCCTACTGCGAAAAGCCCGTCGGCGTCGACATCTCCGCAAACCAAACAGGCTCTCGAAATCGCAAAGAACCTCAACGGAAAGGTCAGCGTCGACGTCGGCTTCCAGATTCGCAGCGCGCCGCCCTTTGTCGAAATCGTCCGCCGCATCCACAACGGCGACCTCGGCAAAATCGCCAGCATCGCCGCGCTACTACAACGCGCCGCCCGCCGTCGAGCACGATTACCCCAGCGCCTCCGCCGACGAGCAACGCCTCCGCAACTGGCTCTGGTATCGCACTCTCTCCGGCGACATCCTCCTCGAACAGAACATCCACGTCATCGACATCTGCAACTGGGTCTCTGCAATCGCACCCCGTCAAAGCCCTCGCTACCGGCGGCCGCAACGTCATCACCCACGCTGGCGATACCTGGGACAACTACCAGGTCATCTTCACCTACCCTGACGACGTCCACGTCAGCTTCTCGTCCACTCAGTTTTGTCCAGGCAACTTGGTTCGACGTCTCCGAGCGCATCTTCGGCGCAAAGGGCATCGCCGAGCTACCCTACTCCGGCCCGCTGCGCATCATCGGCGACAACCCGTGGACATGGTCCGACAGCAGCGCCAGCGGCCAGCAATAGGCCAACAACCGACGGGTTCATTCGCCGCCAACGGAGCCTTCAGCGACAACCTCGCCCAAGCCGACTCCGAAAAAGACAAGGGGCTTCATCGAGAGCATCACCTCCGGCAAATTCCACAACCAGATCGCCGCCGGAGTAGAAAGCGCCCGCAGCTGCATGCTCGGCCGCATGTCCGGCTACCAGAAACGCGAAGTCACCTGGGATGAACTCCTCGCCCACGGCGAAGAATACAAACTGGACATCAATATGAGCCAATTCAGTTAAAAAACCACTGATGTCATCCTGAGCGGACCCTGAACGCAGTAAAGGGGAAGGATCTGTGCCAGAGCGCACCGTATACTCCAGCCCATGACCGAATGGAACGCATCTGAATACGCTCGAATCTCGATGCTGCAAGCGGCAATGGCTGAAGAGGTGCTCTCGCTGCTCAACCTGAAGGGCAACGAACACATCCTCGATATCGGATGCGGGAACGGCAAGACAACAGCGGAGATCGCTGCGCGCGTCCCCAATGGCAAGGTCGCCGGAATCGACGCCTCGGCAAAGATGATTGAATTTGCAGCCGCTCACTGCGAAACCAACGTGCATCACAATCTTCAGTTCGCGGTTGCCGATGCCCGTCGCCTAGCCTTCGTTCGCGAATTCGATCTCGTTGTCTCCTTCAACGCTCTGCATTGGATCCCCGAGCAAGCGCGGCCTCTCCAATCCATACGATCAGCCCTCAGGCAGAGCGGTCACGCACAACTGCGTCTCGTTCCAAAAGGCGAACGCAAGAGCCTTGAAGACGTCATCGAAGAAACGCGTCTTTCCCCGCGCTGGGCAAACTATTTCCAATCTTTCCACGACCCGTATTTGCACCTTACACCCGAGCAGTACGGAACCCTCGCCGAGCAGTGCGGTTTTCGCGTTCTCCACAAGCACACCGCAGCTAAAGTCTGGGATTTCCAATCGCACGCAGCGTTCATGGCCTTCGGCTCCGTCACGTTTGTCGAATGGACACAGCACCTGCCGGAGGAGTCGCGCCTCGACTTCGTGAAAGACGTGCTCGACCGCTACCAGCCCATCGCCTGCGACTCGCCCGGAGAGGAAAATTTCTTCCGCTTCTACCAGATGGACATAACGCTCTCACCCGAGTAGCACAGCATTCATAAAAAATTGTCACCCTGAGCTACGCCTGGGTGCCCCATCCTGATGAAGTCGGGGTAGGATTTCTTCGTGCCTCTCGCAAAAACAATCTAAATAAAAACATTTAACCAAACGGTTGACAGATTCAATTTCTCACCCTAACATTCAACCAAATGGTTAACTCAAGCACCGCACGGTTAGACTCCATCTTCCACGCACTCTCCGACCCGACGCGCCGCTCCATCCTCCGCACCGTCTCGGTCAAAGAAAAAACAGTGGGAGAAATAGCCAAGCCTTACCGCGTCTCGCTCGCTGCCGTTTCCAAACACCTCAAGGTGCTCGAATCAGCCAATCTCATCCACCGCGAAAAACGAGGAAGCTTCCAGGTCGTGCGCCTCAACGCCCAGGCCCTCAAGACCGCCGAAGAGTGGCTGTCTTACTACGAAAAATTCTGGAACCGGAGCCTCGATGCTCTCCAGACCTACTTTGAAGGAGAAAAGAAATGACCGACACTCTCAGCCTGCAAGTCAAACGCGTCATCAAAGCCTCGCCCGCCGAGCTCTTCGACGCCTGGACCAAACCCGAATTAATGCGGAAGTGGTTCGCTCCCGCGCCCATGACTGTGGCATCCGCAACCCAGGATCTGCGTGTCGGCGGAGCCTATTCCATCAAGGTTCTCAAGGGATCAGGTACGCTCCACGTAGAAGGCACTTACAAGCAGATCATCCCCAACAAGCTTCTCGCCTTCACCTGGACACCGTGCTCAGAAAGCCCGTCTTACGAAACCCTGGTCACCGTCGAATTCCGGGAGGCTATCGGAGGCACAGAAATCACCATCACCCACGAAGGATTCCAGAGTGCAGAAGCCGTTGCCAAGCACGACCAGGGTTGGATCGGCTGCCTCGACAACCTGGCGAAGTTAACCGAAACTGTCTCTGTCGGATGAGCACGAACGGGGTGCCCCAGGTTCCCCTGAGCAGCGCGAAGGGTAACCTGGGGTAGTCCCATCTAGTGCACAAAACCCGGGTGCCCCATCCTTTCGCGTAGTTTGCGAAAGGGTGGGAGAGCACCATCTAGTGCACAGGCAAGCCAGCCAGCCACGTCAGCACCGCCGTCTCCAAAGAAATACGCTGGTCAGAATAAACATGGTCCGTCGCCATATGCACTTCCGTCACCTGCGTATTTCCATCTTTGATCAGATCATCAGCAAACGCCTTCGCCTGCCCGGCAAGCCCATCATCCGAGCTGATCACCAGCACTGGTCGCTTCACCAGCATCTTGGCGAGAGCCTCGTTGCCCCATTCCACGCGATGCGTCACCGCCTCCTGCCCCAGTCCCTGTGGCGTGCATCCATGCAAGGGAGCCATGCCCTCCTTGGCCAGATGCTCGCCCATCTGCGCCGGAGCCGCACTCTCGCCGGCGCTCGCCACCACCGACGAGGCCATCGCGCCAAAATTCGCTGCAGAAATCAATCCAACCGCCATTACACCGTCATCATGCGCCGCGCCATACTCAGTCATAAATCCGCCCATGCTGTGCCCAATCAGCACAATATGCTTCGTATCCACACGCAGCCGCGCCGCGTTTGCGGGATCGCGCAGATAAGCCAGCGCCGAGGCCATATCCTCCATGCAATGCGTAAATGAAAAATCTCCCGGCGTCCCCCACGACCCGCGATAGTTGAAATACAGCACATCCCACCCCGCGCGCCGAATCGCCTGCGCCAGATCAAGATTCTTCTCATTCCCCGGAAACCCATGCAGCAAAATCACCGCCGGATGCGGCCCCGCACCCGCCGCGATATACATCAGCGCATTCAACGGCTCTCCGTGGCTGGGAATCTGAAAGCTCTCCATCGCCGCCGGATGCACCTTGTCTTGAGGAGGATCGGCGCTAATAGCCGAAGGAAGCGACTGCGCACCCGCAGCCACGCACACACAACTAAAAATCAGGAGAAAAAGAAAGCGAACAGTCTTCATGTTCGCGATTGTCGCCGAATCGCCGCAAATCCAGAAACAAAATTCATCTGCCGACAATGACTGACAGTTCGCTTCGGTCAAGCAAGAAACCGGGTGCCCCGGGTTCGCGAAGCTAACCCGGGTCTTTACGACGATCATCCACCGGCGGGTGGCCCATTCAAGCCTTCTTTTGGCTTGAGTGGGGCAGTTCCAGCCGCTCCGCCATCTCCATCAACTTCAGCACGCTGTTCCAGTTCCTGCCCGTCCCCAGAATCTTCAACGCCCGATCCACGGCTGGCAGCGACAATTTCGACTTCCCCTGCCCATCCGGAAAATAGATATAAAGTTCCCGCGCTTCGATCCGCAGCTCTTCCCCTTCCATCTTCACGGTCAGCACTTTCGTCCGCGCTTCGTCCCCCGGATCCGCATCAAGAAACCACACCAACAGCTTGCTCGGCGCAATCTCATTCCTCGCCGCAAACGGATTCCGCGCAATCACCCCACGCATCTCTTCCACGGTCCGCAAAACTACATGCGGCCTGAACCCGAAGCCCTTCTCAATCCCATCCCCAATGCGCTTCGCGATCTTCCCCAGATCGCGCTCTTTCGTCCGAAACACCACATTGCCGCTCTGAATGAACGTGGCCACATCCTCAAACTTCAGCGACACATAGAGCGCCCGCAGCGCCTCCATCTTGATAATCCGGTTCCCGGTAAGATTCACACCCCGCAGCATCGAAATCACAACTGTCATAACGCATCGAGTGTATATCCTTTTTATGGATTGTCATCCTGAGCGGAGGGTAGCGGAGTCGAAGGACCCGCACCGAAAGGTGCGAAGCCTTGGGAAGCAAGGCCCGCGCGCCTTTCCCCGCCAAAATCCTTTCTGCTATCGTTCCTTTTCACCCAGGAATAATTCATGGGCCGCATCGAAAAAACCGTCTTCATCAGCTACCGCCGCACCAACTTTCCCTGGGCGCTCGCTATCTATCAGGATCTGACGCAGCACGGCTACGATGTTTTCTTCGACTACAACAGCATCCCTGGTGGCGACTTCGAGACCGTCATCCTTGAAAATGTCCGCGCCCGTGCCCATTTCCTCGTAGTCCTCACCCCTTCGGCGCTCGAACGCTGCTCCGAGCCGGGAGACTGGCTGCGCCGCGAAATCGAAACCGCTCTCGACCAGAAACGAAATATTGTCCCGCTCATGCTTGAAGGCTTCAGCTTCGGCACCCCCGCCATCGCCGACCAGCTTACCGGAAAGCTCGCTCTTCTCCGGAAGTATCAGGCCTTGGGCGTCCCCGTAGAGTACTTTTTCGCCGCAATGGAGAAGCTGCGCACCCGCAACCTGAATGTGGCGCTTGACGCAGTCTCGCACCCAGCCTCACCGCCCGCACAGGAAGCTGCAAAAGAACAGCAGGTCGCAGCCGGAACTGCGGCTGTGGTGCAGGAAGAAGAACTTACCGCGCAGACCTACTTCGAGCGTGGCTACAGCACAGTTGATCCTGATGAGAAGATCCGCTTTTATACAGAAGCGATCCGTCTTCAGCCAGACTACGGCGCTGCCTACCACAACCGTGGCGTTGCGCTCCATGCCAAAGGCGACCTGGAAAAAGCGCTCGCCGACTTTGACGAGGCAGTCCGACTAAAGCCGGAGGCCATCGGTTATTGCGGTCGAGGAATTGTGCGCACAACCAAAGGCGACCTTGATGGAGCGCTGGCCGATTTTAACGAGGCGATTCGTCTCAAGCCTGACTACTTCCTTGCTTATTACCATCGCGGATTGGCGCGTAAAGACACCAGTGATCTTGATGGAGCGCTGGCTGACTTTGATGAAGCGATTCGACTGAAGCCCGACGACTCCATTGCCTATTACCAACGCGGATTAGCGCGCAAAGACATCGGGGATCTTGATAGAGCCCTAGGCGACTTCGATGAGGCGATCCAGTTAAACCCTGAGGCCCGCGCGTACTTCACCCGCGGCAGCGCACGCGATGACAAGGGTGACATGGAGGGAGCCCTGGCCGATTATGACGAGGCCATTCGGCTGAAGCCCGATCATGCAGCTGCCTATTACAACCGCGCATTTCTTCGTAGAGACAAAGGCGACATCGAGGGGGCGCTGTCCGACTTTGATGAGACGATCCGGTTGGATCCCGACTCTGACGCGTACTACGCCCGCGGCAATACACGTTATAACAAAGGCGACACGGCGGGAGCTCTCGCCGATTATGACGAGGCATTGCGGTTAAACCCGGACGACGCCATTGTCTGCCACAATCGCGGAGCCGCGCGTCGGGTTCAGGGCGACATCGACGGGGCGCTGGCCGACTTTGACGAAGCCATTCGGTTGAACCCCGATTTGGCCGACGCTTACCACAGTCGCGGAGCAGCGCTCACTGACAAAGGCGACCTGGAGCGCGCGCTGGCCGATTTTGGGGAAGCCATCCGGTTGAAGCCTGACTTGGCCCTTGCCCATTTCGGTCGCGGAGTAGTGCTTAGAACCAAAGGCGACCTGGAGCGCGCACTGGCCGGTTTTGAGGAAGCCATCCGATTGAAGCCTGACTTGGCCCTTGCCCATTACAGTCGTGGAGCAGCGCTCGCTGACAAAGGTGACCTGGAGCGCGCGCTGGCCGGTTTTGAGGAGGCCATCCGATTGAAGCCTGACTTGGCCAATGCTTATTTCGCGAGAGCTCGAATCAGGGAGAATGATTCCGAAAATCCGGCCGCCGCCATCGCAGATTTTGAAAAATACCTCGAGCTGAGCGATGGCGAAAGAGAGGGGTACCGGGCCCAGGCTGAAGAAAGCATCCATAACTTGAAGTCAAAGCTGTGAGCGTTCAAAGGGTCAGGTAGGCGAGGGCTTTAGCCCTCGCAATCAAGTTCAACTGACCGAAACGCATCTTTCCAACACATCACCCGTCGTCTGCTATCGTTTCCAGTGCACCCCGGTAAAGAGCATGGGACGCATCGAAAAAACCGTCTTCATCAGCTACCGCCGCACCAACGCCTTCGGCGCGCTCGCCATCTTTCAGGACCTGAACCAGCACGGCTACGACGTCTTCTTCGACTTCAACGGCGTCCCCAGCGGAGACTTCGAAACCGTCATCCTCGAAAACGTCCGTGCCCGCGCCCATTTCCTCGTCCTGCTCACGCCCTCCGCGCTCGATCGCTGTTCCGAGCCCGGAGACTGGCTCCGCCGCGAGATAGAAACCGCCCTCGACGAAAAGCGAAATATCGTCCCTCTCATGTTCGAAGGCTTCAGCTTCAGCACCCCCGCCATCAGCGACCAGCTCACCGGCAAGCTCGCCCTTCTGCGGAAATACCAGGCACTTAGCGTCCCCATCGAATACTTCGTCGAAGCCATGGATCGCCTTCGCGCCCGATACCTGAATGTGGCGCTCGATGCCGTTTCACATCCCGCCTCCGCACCCGCGCAGGAGGCAGCCAAGACACAGCAAGAAGCCGCAGGCGCAGCGCCCGTCGTTGCGGAAGGCGCCCTGAGTGCGCAGACCTTCTTCGAGCGCGGCTTTGCAGCAAAAGACCTGGACGAAAAGATCCGCTTCTATACGGAAGCCATCGCTCTCCAGCCCGTTTTCCCCGAGGCTTACAATAACCGCGCGAACGCGCACGTGGCCAAAAGTGATATCGCGAAGGCATTGGCCGATCTCGATGAAGCCATCCGCCTCAAGCCCGACTACGCTACCGCTTACTACAACCGCGGTATTACGCGATATGACAAAGGTGATTTAGCCGGAGCACTCAAGGATTACGACGAAGCCATCCGTCTGAAGCCCGGCTACCTCGATGTCGCTCATGAGAGCACGTATGTTCATGGTGACGGCGTCGCCGCCGACTTTGACGAAGTGATCCAGGTGAAGCCGAACTACGGCATCGCCTATAACAATCGAGGACTGGCGCGTTCCGATAAGGGCGACGTAAAGGGCGCCCTGGCCGACTATAACGAAGCCATCCGTCTCATGCCCAGTCTGGCCTCAGCCTGGCTCAATCGCGGCGATATCCTCTACGATAAAGGCGACATGGAAGCCGCTCTGGCTGACTACGACCAGACGATCCGCCTCCGGTCCAGGCACGCAATTGCGTACAACAACCGTGGACTGACGCGCAAAGCCTTAGGCGACTATGCTGGAGCGCTGGCCGATTATGACGAGTCAATCCGCCTGAAACCCGATGTGCCCGACACTTACTACAACCGAGCCCAGATCAGAAAGCGCAATTCCCAGTACAAGGCCGCCATCGCCGACCTGGAAAAATATCTCGACCTCCACGGCGCCGAGCTGAACGGCAACCGCGCCGAAGTAACAAACATGATCCGGGACTTGAAGACCCGTAGCTAAAGAGTGATTGGCGTTTTTTCAAGTCCAGCCACGCAGGGCTGAGCGAAACGCACCTTTCTAACACCTCACCATAGTCTGCTATCGTTTCCAGTGCACCCCCGGAAAGAGCCATGGGACGCATCGAAAAAACGGTCTTCATCAGCTACCGCCGTACAAATGTCTCTTGGGCGCTCGCCATTTATCACGACCTGACCCAACATGGCTACGATGTCTTCTTCGATTTCAATGGCATAGCCAGTGGCGACTTCGAATCGATCATCCTTGAAAATGTCTGCGCCCGCGCTCACTTCATTGTTGTGCTCACGCCCTCCGCACTCAAGCGCTGCACTGATTCTGGCGACTGGCTCCGCCGGGAGATTGAAACAGCCATTCAGGCAGAGCGCAATATCGTTCCTCTCTTGCTGGAAGGCTTCAAGTTCGGCACTCCCGCCATCTCCCAGCAACTCACCGGAAAACTCGAACCGCTCCGCCATTACAACGCGCTCAACATACCGGCAGACTATTTCACTGAGGCGATGGAGCGTCTGCGCGACAAATTCCTGAATGTCTCTCTGGATGCGGTGTCGCATCCTGCCTCATCCCGCGCGCAAAAGGCAGCAATAGTGCAACAGGCCGCTGCCGCTGCAGCATACGAGGTGCAGGAAGAGAAACTGACTGCCGAGACCTACTTCGAGCGGGGTTGCGCCGCAGAAGATCCGGCTGAACAGATTCGTTTTTATGACAAGGCCATCCGCCTTGACCCCGGTTACGCTTTCGCCCATTACAACCGCGGCCTTGCCCGCAAAGCCGAAGGGGACGTGGAGGGCGCGCTGGCCGACTACGACGAAGCGATCCAGCTGAATCCCGACGATGCTGACTTCTACAATGCCCGCGGCGTTGCCCGCTATGAAAACGGGGACTTGAAGCGTGCGCTGCCCGACTATGACAAGGCGATCCGATTGAATCCCGACCATGCCTTGGCCCATTACAACCGCGGCCTTGCCCGCAAAGTCGAAGGGGACGTGGAGGGCGCGCTGGCCGACTACGACGAAGCGATCCGATTGAATCCCGACGATGCTGACTTCTACAATGCCCGTGGCCTTGCCCGCAAAGTCGAAGGGGACGTCGAGGGCGCGCTGGCCGACTACCAGAAGGCGATCCGATTGAATCCCGACCATGCCCTGGCCCATTACAACCGCGGCATTGCCCGCAAAGCCGAAGGGGACGTGGAGGGCGCGCTGGCCGACTACGACGAAGCGATCCAGCTGAATCCCGACGATGCTGACTTCTACAATGCCCGCGGTCTTGTCCGCTATGAAAACGGGGACCTGAAGCGTGCGCTGCCCGACTATGACAAGGCGATCCGATTGAATCCCGACCATGCCTTGGCCCATTACAACCGCGGCCTTGCCCGCAAAGTCGAAGGGGACGTGGAGGGCGCGCTGGCCGACTACGACGAAGCGATCCGATTGAATCCAGACTACGTGAATGCCTATTACAACAGGGCTCTGTTAAAGAAGAACCACTCTGAGCATCGCGCCGCCATCGCCGATTTTCAGAAATACCTCGACTTGGGTGGGGGCGAACGAGACGGCGATCAGGCAGAAGTTGAAGAGTTCATCCGCGACTTGAAAGCAAAGCATTAACCTGGCGGGCGCCCCGGTCTTAAACATCGGCGCGGTACGCTAGAGCAAAGCCGAAGGGTCTTGCAGAGAAGCGCAATTACCCCCAAAATCTTGTCAAGCTCCTCGGGCAGCGGAAATCCTCTAACTCACACATTCCAAAAAGAAAAACCCTACGCCAATTTTGCCGACTATTTCCCTCTAAATTGCTAAACTAGATATAGAGAAAAAAAAGCCCGCCGAAACCGGCGGGCTTTCGTGTTTTAGGGGTCAGGTAGGCGAGGGGCTTCAGCCCTCGCAATTAAGGATCAACAAATCCAGGGGGCTTTAGCCGGGTGCCCCATCCTTTTGCGCAGTTTGCGAAAAAGCCTGCCCTGAGCTTACCGGCACCATCTGCTGGTCCATCCGGTAAGCCATAGGGCCTCGATAGTGGGAGCGGGCTGCGCCCACTATCCGCGCTCGGCAAGCACTACTGAGCCTGTGGTCGCAAGATCCCGCAAGGTAAGGGAGCGAAAACGGCTGTCTACCGTCTGCTTCTCTAGAAATTTGAGGCTTCGATCGTCAACGATCAGCCGCTTTTTCACCAGAGAGAACCCGGCATCTGACAACATAGAAAGGAACTCGGGACTCCGCAGGCGATTGTGATAATGCACTGGATTCAGATAGGTCAGCCGAAAGAGCCAGTTGGGATATTTGAGGAAGTTTGCCTTGGTGATCGCGGGATCAGAGTGAGCCCAGTGGTCAGAGTGATCCACCCGATGCATCATCCTTCCCCCAGGCCGAAGAATCCGGTGAGCCTCTCGCAATATCCCCTCAATCACCGGTGTTGGAACATGCTCGAGGACAGACCGGGAAATGAACATATCGAACGAGGTCGACTCTAGGCCCGACTCGCGAAAATCACACGGAGAGCGATATTCGATGCGAAGCTCCCGCAGTCGGTCGTTCATGTCGTGGCATTCGCGGGTCGCATAGTCGATGGCGCTGCGCTCTATTCCCAGGCGCTGAGCTATCTGTTCCCGGTTCTGACAAACCACGGCAAGTGCGGCACAGAAGGACGGCAGGTGCATCAGAGGGTGAAGATCGACGGTGCAGACATCAGCACCTGCCAGCGAGAAGAGGATCGGAACGATTGGCCTCCATCCCGTACCGAGCTCCAGAACTTTAGCCCCCGAGACCGATCCGAGCCACTCGATCATCTCAAGGCCGTTGTCTATCACTAAGGCGTCACCACTCTCCTCGGAAGAAGCGCTCCCAAAGATTCGCTGTTTAGCGCTTCGTAGCCGTCGTTGGAATGGTAGTAGGCCCTTGGCGCCCTCAATCGCGCATCTCAACTTCCACGGCAAGGCTAGATAGCCCCCGGTTTTCGGTCGCTCGTGGATTGGCGCGGTCTCTGACAATAGCCCCATTTCTATCCCTCTAGGTTGTCTATTTATTTACCCCAAATCTTACTCGCGCTCTCGCCTATTGGCTACGGGAGATTCCATGGCCTACAAAGGAAAGTAGGCGGGTGGCCCATTCAAGCCTTCTTTTGGCTTGAGTGGGGCAGTTTTCGGCTATGCCGGGCAAGTCGCCGGGTGCCCCATCCTTTCACGCAGTTTTCGAAAGAGCCCGCCCTGAGCTTGCCGAAGGGGTGGGAAAGCACAACTCTCAATGAAATACCTGTCATCCCGAGCGAACCCGAACGGAGTGAAGGGGAGCGGAGGGACCTGCGGTTTGCATCGATCAGCGCAAAAGGCGTGTGTGGACTAAACCAACTTCTCCGCCAGGGTCCATTCTCTGGTATTGTTCCCAATGCACCCGCAAAGAACTATGGGACGCATCGAGAGAACCGTCTTCCTCAGCTACCGCCGCACCAACTTTCCTTGGGCGCTCGCTATTTATCAGGATCTGACCCAGCACGGCTACGATGTCTTCTTTGACTACAACAGCATCCCTGCTGGCGACTTCGAGACCGTAATCCTCGAAAATGTCCGCGCCCGCGCACATTTCCTCGTAGTCCTCGCGCCGTCGGCACTGGAACGTTGCTCTGAGCCTGGCGACTGGCTGCGCCGCGAAATCGAAACCGCCATCGATGAAAAGCGGAATATCGTTCCGATCATGCTCGAAGGCTTCAGCTTCGGCACCCCGGCGATCGCCACCCAGCTTACCGGCAAGCTCGCTCTGCTTCGGAAATATCAGGCAGTGGGCGTGCCCGCGGAGTACGTTTTTGCGGCCATGGATAAGCTCCGAACCCGATATCTGAATGTCTCATTGGATGCAATCCTCCATCCTGCCTCACCTCCGGCACAGGAAGCGGCAAAAGAACAGCAGGTCGCAGCGAAAGGTGCACCTGCTGTCCAGGAAGAAGAACTGACTGCCCAGACTTACTTCGAACGGGGCTTTAGCGCAGTGGACCTTGACGAGAAGATTCGCTTTTACACTGAGGCGATCCGCCTGAAGCCTGACTACCCTGAACCCTATAACAACCGTGGCAATGCCCGTCAAGCCAAAGGCGACATGGAGGGCGCGCTGGGAGATTATGACGAGGCGATCTGTCTGAAGCCGGACTACGCCACCGCCTACAACAACCGCGGCGCTGCCCGTCAAGACAAAGGCGACGTGGAGGGCGCGCTGGGAGATTATGACGAGGCGATCCGTCTGAAGCCCGACTACGCCGCCGCCTACTACAACCGCGGCAATGCCCGTGCCAATAAAGGCGACGTGGAGGGCGCGCTGGGGGATTATGACGAGGCGATCCGTCTGAAGCCCGACTACGTGTTGGCCTATAACAACCGCGGCATTGCCCGTAACGACAAAGGCGACGTGGAGGGCGCGCTGGGGGATTATGAGGAGGCGATCCGCCTGAAGCCTGACTACGCCGACGCCTATAACAACCGCGGCAATGCCCGTGCCGGTAAAGGCGACGTGGAGGGCGCGCTGGGAGATTATGACGAGGCGATCCGTCTGAAGCCCGACTACATCGATGCATACTACAACCGGGCGTTATGGAAGAGGGTCCGGTCTGAGCATCGCGACGCTATCGCTGATTTTCAGAAATACCTCGACTTGGGGGGCGGCGAAAGAGGTGGGGACCGGGCAGAGGTTGAAGGGTTCATCCGCGACCTGAAGGCAAAGCTCTGACCTGACGAGACGCGGGTGGCCCATTCAAGCCCTCCTTTGGCGTGAGTGGGGTAGTTTCGAAACCTTGTCAAGCCCCCAAAGCGAAAGAAATCTTCTAACCCACACATTCCAAAAAGAAAAACCCTGTGCCAATTTCGCCGACTATTTCGCTCTAAATTGCTAAACTAGATATAAAGAGAAAAAAGCCCGCCGGTTCCCGGCGGGCTTTCGTGTTTTAGGGGTCAGGTAGGCGAGGGCTTCAGCCCTCGCAATGAAGGATCAACCAATCCAAGGGGCTTTAGCCCCTGAGGTATCCTACCCTCTAACCAACGCCCTCTCAGTAATTTAGCGAAAACATGCCGGGGGAGCTACCCGGTACAAGAAACCAGGAACGGGATGCTCCATTCAATCTCCTCGCGTGTTCGAGGAGATTGAGTGGGTCTGGAAAGACCGCGCGAAGCGCGCACCATTTTGAACTCGTAACCGCCAATAAAAAGAATAATTTACCAAAACATACCGGGGGGAGTCACCCATGTACAACGAGTGCCGTCACATCTTCACAAGCGGACACAAATGCCAGTCACCCGCGCTCAAAGACGAGAACTTCTGCTACTTCCACAACAACCGCCGCAAACGCCCCTCACCGAAAGACGAAGCTTACGAACCCTATATCGCGCCGCAGGACACCGCCCACCAACTCACCCCGCTCGACGACGCCGACGCCATCCAGCTGGCCCTCTCAGACGTAGTCCTCGCCCTCGCCGCCAACCGCATCGACTCGCGCCGCGCCCGCATCCTCATCTACGGACTCCAGGTCGCCTCCCAAAACCACCGCACCGCCGGGTGCCCCATGTTCGCGACCGAAGCCAGCTAACCTGGGTATGCAGGACGCCGCCTCCATGGTCCGCGAAATCCACGAGCACGAAGACGGCACCCTCATCGCGCCGCCCAAACAGGCCCCCGACCCCGAAGAAATCCGCTGAAAAACAACGCCCCAGCCTCGGCGAAATCCTCCTGCGCGAAGCCGAAGCCATGAAGGCCGAGCGGGAAGCCGAACGCGCGGTCCGGGAAGCCGCAGAAGCCAATCAACCAGTCAGCATCACGCTCCCGCAACTTCAGGCCGCTGCCGACACACTGGGTGCCCCATGCCTCGCAGAGACACGGGAGTTGAACTCACCCTCGAACCCGCGAAAGATCGAACGCCCGTCGTGCCACCGGAGAAGAAAGCACAATACTTGTCGTCGGAATCCCGTATGGCAGCAGCCGCTCGATCACCCGCTCCAGCTCCACAATGGAAGCAGCCGTAACCTGCAGGAAGAAGGCGTCGCCGCCTGTCACATGGTGGCATTCCTGCACTTCGGGCAGCTCTTTCACGAACTTGAGGAAGGGATGATACCGCGGCCCATCACAGGTCATGCGAACGATCGCCAGAATCGGCAAGCCCCAGCGCCTCGCGGTCAATCTCAACCGTGTATCCCCGAATGATCCCGGCATCCTCCATCCGCCGCAGCCGCTCTGCGGTCGCCGAAGCTGACAGCCCGATCCGCCGCCCGAGGTCGGCAAACGAAGCGCGTGCATCCCGACGCAGCTCGTCAAGCAGCTTTCTTCCGTGATCATCCAGAATCTCAATAGAATCCATCGAATCCATCTCCAAAATAGACAGAAATCATTGTATAGCATCCAAATTTCCGTTGAAATGCCATGTACGAATAGCTCATGTGTCGCTAGCATCGGCAAATCATGGAATTTGAAGCAGCACTGGCGCTTTCCGGACAAGCGCTCACCCTTGAAGAGATCGCTGGCGTCGCAGTCGGCAGCCGCGAAGTCACAGTAGCCGACGAAGCCTGGCCCAGCATCAAAGCCTCACGCCAGGTCGTCGAAGCAGTCGTCACCAGCGGCGAAACCGCCTACGGAATCAACACCGGATTCGGCAAGCTGGCCGACGTTCGCATCTCAAACGGCGACCTGAAAGCCCTCCAGCGCAATCTCGTCCTCAGCCACGCCAGCGGACTCGGCGAACCGCTCCCTGAGCCGGAAACGCGCGCCATGCTGCTGCTCCGCGCCAACGTCCTCGCCAAAGGCCACAGCGGCGTTCGCCCCATCGTCCTCGAAACGCTGCTCGCCCTGCTCAACCACCGCATTCACCCCGTCATTCCCTCACGCGGATCGGTCGGCGCAAGCGGCGACCTCGCTCCACTTGCGCATCTCGCGCTGGCGCTGATCGGCGAAGGCGAAGTCCTCTATCAAGGCAAGCGCGTCGGAGCCTGCTGCGCACTGCGCGAAGCTGGAATCACCCCGGTGACGCTCGAAGCCAAGGAAGGCCTCGCGCTTCTGAACGGCACGCAGGCCATGGCCGCAACCGGAGCGCTCGCCCTCGACCGCGCCCTGCGCGTTACCCAGCTCTTCGACCTCGCCGGAGCCATGTCGCTTGAAGCCCTGCGCGGAACGCCAACCGCCTTCGACGAGCGCATCCACGCCGCCCGCCCGCATCGCGGCCAGATCGACTCAGCCGCGCACCTTCGCCGCCTCCTCGAAGACAGCGAGATACGCGAGTCTCACCGTCACAACGATCCACGCGTGCAGGACGCCTACTGCCTC
Source organism: Terriglobales bacterium (assembly GCA_963823845.1). Lineage (GTDB taxonomy): Bacteria > Acidobacteriota > Terriglobia > Terriglobales > Acidobacteriaceae > Alloacidobacterium. Next base: position 205,900 of record CAWGND010000012.1, on the reverse strand, counting down.
CGCTGCATGCCGCAAGTCCACGGAGCCGCGCGCGGCGCCCTTGCCCACGTCCGCGAAGTCATCGAAACCGAAGCCGGCTCAGCCACGGACAACCCACTGATATTCGCCGCCGACAACGACATCCTCTCCGGAGGCAACTTCCACGGCGCGCCGCTCGCCCTCGCCCTCGACTACGCGGCCATCGCCTTGACCGACCTCATGAGTATCAGCGAGCGCCGCATCGACCGCCTCATCAACCCGGACATCAACGAGGGCCTTCCCGCCTTCCTCTCCGACTCGCCCGGAATCTCCTCCGGCCTGATGATCGCGCACGTCGCCGCAGCCGCACTGCTCAACGAGGCCAAGGTCCTCTCCCATCCTGCAAGCGTCGACTCTGTGCCAACCTCCGGAGGCAAGGAAGACCACGTATCGATGGGCATGACCTCCGCCCTCAAGCTCCGCCAGGTCGTAGAGAACGCCGAACACGTCCTCGCCATCGAGATGATGAGCGCCGCCCAGGGCCTCGATTACCGCCAGCCGCTCAAACCCGCCCGCGAAGTCGAGCAGGCACGAGTGACCGTCCGCAGCTGCGTACCCCGCCTCGCCGAAGACCGAATACTGTCAACCGATATAGAGCGACTGGCCAGCCGAGATCAAAGCAGGCGCATTCGACGCCTGGAGAAACTAACACTGGGTGCCCCAGGTTCGCGAAGCTAACCTGGGTCTTCCCGAAGGGAGAGCAAAATGTTGCAAACGACCACAGAGATTATCCGCGCCCCACGCGGTACAAGACTGAACACCAAAGGCTGGCAGCAGGAAGCCGCTCTGCGCATGCTGATGAACAACCTCGACCCCGAAGTGGCCGAGCGCCCCGACGACCTCGTCGTCTACGGCGGAACCGGCAAAGCCGCCCGCAACTGGGAGTGCTTCCACGCCATCGTCCGCGCCCTCAAGGGCCTGGAGAACGACGAGACCCTACTCATCCAGTCGGGCAAACCAGTCGGCATCCTGCGCACCCACGAAGCCGCGCCGCGCGTCCTGCTCGCCAACTCCAACCTCGTCGGCAAGTGGTCCAACTGGGAGCACTTCCACGAACTGGAGCGCAAGGGTCTGATGATGTACGGCCAGATGACCGCCGGTTCCTGGATCTACATCGGCAGCCAGGGCATCGTGCAGGGAACCTACGAGACCTTCGCCGAAGCCGGTCGCCGCCACTTCGGCTCGCTCGAAGGCAAGCTCGTCGTCTCCGGCGGAATGGGCGGAATGGGCGGAGCCCAACCCCTGGCCGCCACCATGAACGGCGCCCGCTTCCTGGGCATCGACGTTGACTCTGCGCGCATCGAGAAGCGCCAGGCAAGCGGATACTGCGACCACATCGCCTGGACCCTCGATGAAGCACTCACCATCCTCGACAGAGCCAAGCGTGACGGCAAAGCTATCTCCGTAGGCCTGGTAGCAAACGCCGCCGACGTGCTGCCCGAACTGATCCACCGAAAGATCGTCCCCGACGTCCTGACCGACCAGACCAGCGCCCACGACCCGCTGAACGGATACGTCCCCAACGGCATGAGCCTCAAAGAAGCGCTCGACCTGCGCCAGAGCGATCCCGACGAATACACGCGCCGTTCCATGCGAACCATGGGCGAACACGTGCAAGCCATGCTGGAATTGAAGCGCATGGGCGCAGTCACCTTCGACTACGGCAACAACCTGCGCACCCAGGCAAAGTTGGTTGGTGTCGAAAACTCATTTGACATCCCCGGGTTCGTACCGGAATACATCCGCCCGCTCTTCTGTGAGGGCAGAGGCCCATTCCGCTGGGTAGCGCTCTCGGGCGATCCGAAGGATATCTATCGGACGGACGAACTCGTGCTAAAACTCTTTCCTGAAGACGCAAGCCTTCGCCGCTGGATCGAACTGGCCCGGAAGCGAATCCACTTCCAGGGACTCCCAGCGCGCATCTGCTGGCTCGGTTACGGCCAGCGAGCAAAGTTCGGCGTAGCGATGAACGAACTCGTTCGCAAGGGCGAGATCAGCGCCCCCATCGTCATCGGACGGGATCACCTCGACGCCGGCTCTGTAGCATCACCCTACCGCGAGACGGAAGGCATGCTCGACGGCTCCGACGCCGTAGCCGACTGGCCGCTCCTGAATGCTCTCGTCAACACCGCAGCAGGCGCATCCTGGGTAAGCATCCACAACGGCGGCGGCGTAGGCATCGGCTACTCCCACCATGCCGGCATGGTAGTCGTCGCCGACGGATCGGACCTTGCCGCACAACGCCTCGAACGCGTTCTGACGACCGACCCAGGCATGGGTGTGCTGCGCCACGTCGACGCAGGTTACAAGCAAGCAATTGAGTTTGCGAAGGACAAGAGTATTCGCGTACCGATGCAAGAGGATCGTGCGTGAGTCGATCGTCCTCGCTTCTCATAACGAACTGCTCACAGCTTTTGACGATGGCTGGCCCATCGCGTCCGCGCGTCGGCACTGAGCTGCGGGAACCGCATATCGTCAACGACGGTGCAATGTTGTTGCGGAATGGCCGTGTTGCCGTTGTCGGCACCAGGGAAGAGATCGAACCTCTGGCCGATTCCGGCACCCAGGTCGTCGACGCAGGCGGCCGGGTGGTAATGCCGGGGTTCGTGGATGCTCACACACACCTTGTGTTTGCCGGCAACCGTGCGGATGAGTTCGAGATGCGTTGCGCTGGCATGACCTATCAGCAAATCGCGGAGCGCGGAGGCGGCATACGCTCTACGGTTCGGCGCACTCGCCAAGCGACCGAAGACGAGCTGGTCCATGTTGGGCAGAAACACGCCCGCTGGTTTCTGCAAGGTGGCACGACCACGGTAGAAGCGAAGTCCGGATACGGCCTGACTGTAGACGATGAGTTAAAGTTGTTGCGCGCCACTCGCTGTGTATCGGAAACAACCCCGCTCCGTTGCATTCCGACATTTCTTGGCGCTCATGAGATTCCGGATGAGTTCAAGACACATCCTGATGACTACGTCGATTTGGTTGTGACTGAAATTCTTCCCAAGGTTGCAGCGGAAAAGCTGGCCGAATTCTGCGACATCTTCTGTGAGTCTAAGGTTTTTAGTCTGGCGCAGGCCGAACGCGTGCTCACTGCGGCGAAGGGTCATGGCTTGGGACTGCGCGTCCACGCTGACCAATTTACTTCGATCGGCGCAGTTGAACTGGCAGCAACGCTCGGCGCGAAGACGGTCGATCACCTGGAGCAGACTACACACGGGTCGATCACTGTCATGAAAAAAGCGGGTCTGCAGCCAGTACTCCTGCCAGGTTCGGTTTATGCTATCGGTTCGCAGAAATACGCGCCTGCGCGAGCCATGATTGAAGCCGGACTGCCGATCGTGATTGCCTCGGATTTCAATCCCGGCTCTTCGCCCACGACTTCGATGACAATGATCTTGTCCCTCGCCTGCACACAAATGAAGATGACGCCAGCGGAAGCAGTCACAGCGGCGACGGTCAATGCTGCCTGGAGCCTCAATCGCGGACGCGAGATCGGCAGCCTCGAACCGGGTAAGATCGCTGATTTCGCGATCCACGATGCAGAAGACTATCGAGAATTGGCATATTTCTTTGGCAATCATCGACCGTACGCTGTCTTTGCGGCAGGCGTCAAAGTTTGACGCCGCTGCTCCTCTCTGATACTGATAAGTCATCCGCCATGGAATTCAGCAAAGAGCATCGCAAGGTTCTTGCATCTGTTCAGCAGGTCCGCCCGGTTGCGATTTCTATCTGCATTAGCATGATTCGAATTATTTTCGAACAACATGCGGGTGCGTAAGGCGACGAGACTTTAGAAGAAGCACAAAGCCACCACCCGCAGAGGGTAGGTGGCTTTTTTATTTCAGCAGGAGGAAATCACCGGTAATGAGCGTGTCGTTAGTCGATGTACAGGCAGCACAAGCGAGGATTCGCGACTTCATATATTGTTCGCCCGCTCCCTACTCCGCGGCTCTATCGCAGATGACGGGACAACAGGTCTTTCTCAAGCTCGATAACCTGCAGCGTACAGGTGCCTTCAAAGAGCGCGGCGCTCTCAACAAGATTCTGTTGCTGACCGAAGCCGAGAAGTTGCGTGGCGTGATAGCTGCCAGCGCAGGCAACCATGCCCAGGCGGTCGCATTTCACGCAACGCAGCGCGGAATCAAGGCGCGCATTGTCATGCCGCTGATGACGCCTCTCGTTAAGGTGTCTTCAACCTCGGGATTTGGTGCTGAAGTTATATTGCACGGAGCAAACTACGATGAAGCCTGTACAGAGGCCATGCGGCAGGGCGAAGCCGACGGGATGACATTTTTGCATCCCTTTGACGATGCGGAAGTGATTGCGGGACAGGGAAGCATTGGCTTGGAGTTACTGGAGCAGGTGCAGGGTCTTGAGGCGGTTGTCGTGCCCATCGGCGGTGGCGGACTCATCAGCGGCGTGGCTTGCGCTATCAAGGAGAGCAATCCGAAGATTCGTGTCGTTGGTGTGCAGACGGAGAGATTGCCTTCAATGTTGCGCGCAGCCGAGGCTGGTAAACCGGTCACTGTCCCCGCCGAGGCGACGATTGCTGACGGCATCGCAGTACGACGTGCAGGAGAACAAACTCTGTCGCTCGTGCAGCGCTATGTCGATGAGATTGTGACGGTGGACGAAGAAGAAATCGCAAAGGCCATTCTGATTCTGCTGGAGCGAGAAAAGACTTTGGCAGAGGGCGCCGGTGCTGTTGCCTTAGCCGCTCTTTTGCAACGAAAGACCTCGCTCAATGGCCAACGTACGGCAGTACTGGTCTGCGGCGGCAACATCGACGTCAGTCTGCTAGCGAAAATCATCGAACGCGGACTCGTGAAGGATGGACGTCGCACTCGCGTGCGCATCCATTTGACGGACCGGCCAGGAGCGCTGCATCAGCTCACTAAGATCCTTGCTGACGTACGGGCAAATATTGTGCAGACATCACACGACCGCGCCTATTACGGAGTGAACTTAGGCGACACGGTCATCGACTTTACGCTCGAAACACGCGGATATGAGCACATTCGCGAGATAGGGGAGGTACTAACCGCAGCCGGCTATCGTCATGAGAGGATCGAGTAAGCCAATGAAATATGACCTGCATTCCCCTGTGAATTTATCGCAATTAAGCGGAGGAAAGCCTAGAAGCCCTAGCGTTTGCCGACTGGCTTCGGCCCTGTTGACTTGCGCACGATCAGGGTCGGCTGGATCGTGTATTCCGCACCCTTGATTACGCCTGATTGGTAGGTGCTGTAGAGCGCACGGAAGGCCATCTTGGCAATCTCTTGTCGGGACAGTCGCACAGTAGTGAGCGCTGGCTGTGTGAACGCGCTTAGCTCGATGTCGTCAAAGCCGATAATTGAAATATCTTCCGGGATCCTCAGACCGCGCTCAAAAATTGCGCCCATTGCCCCGATTGCTGTCATGTCATTTGACGCAAGAACTGCTGTCGGACGTATCTTGTGATCGAGCAGGCGAGACATCGCGTCGTGCCCGCCGTCTGTGCGATGATTGCCCTCTTCGATCAAGTGGGCCTCCAGCTTGATGCTGTTGCGCTTCAGACTATTGATAAATGCGCGCTTGCGGATGCGAGCTGAAGTCAGTGACATGGGCCCCGAGATGAAGCTGATGGCCTTATGCCCCAGGTTCGTCAGGTGCTCGACAGCGGCATCGATACCCACGGCATAATCCACCAGAATGTTGCTGATGCCTTTTTGCGGAGTGGCCGTATCAAGAAAGGCCATTGGGATACTGCGGATGTTGAACTCATCGATCAGATGCTCGGCCATTTCCGACGTCATGATGGCTACACCGTCTACCTTCCGCTGCAGCATGCGGCTCACGCAGACTTCCATGCGATGCGGATCATAGTTGGTATTCGCAATCAGAACCTCCTGCCCGTACTGCACGGCGATGTCCTCAAAACTCTTCACCAACTCAGGGAAAAAGGGATTGGTAATATCAGAGATAATCAGTCCATAGAGGCTGCTCCGGCCAGAGCCCAGTGCGCGTGCGTTGGTATTGGGGTAAAACTTCAGTGTCTCGATTGCCCTGCGCACACGATCGGCTGTTTCCGGTGTGACCTTGTCTGAGCCGTTGATGGTGCGAGAAACGGTAGCGGTTGAAACTTTGGCGAGCTTGGCAACTTCTTTAATGTTCATGACGATCCTGGAGTCTAAAGAAACCGAACGAGAAAACCGTTCGGTCAATAAGCGATTTTCGCAGGTGCACCATTTTCCGCCCAAGAAGAACAAACACTGTAACGATTATGGATAGTATCGTAAAGTGGCAGACGGTGTAAGACATACGAGCACAGTGCGCCAGCTTTTCGTGAAGACGAATAACCCTTCAAATCTGCTATATTCAGCGCGTGTCCGGTTGTAGAAAAAAGTGCTTCCTGGGTAAAGGTAGTGGTGTGTTAACGGCCCTTTTATTGCTCTTTCCCTCCGTGATTTTGTCGATGCGCGGACAAGCGCCTCCACCCGGGCAAGCCCCCATGGGCGGGACCAGCACTGGGGGTGTACATGCGCCCATCCACGACGCCGAAAATCGGCCGATTACTGCCGGCGGATTTGTGGACAGTGGTCCCGTCATCTTTCAGGACATGAGCAAACAAGCTGGACTTACGAGTTGGCGACATCAGATGGGAATTCCGGATAAGCAGTTCATCATTGAGACAAATGGCTCCGGTGTTGGCTTGATCGACTATGACAATGATGGATGGCTAGACATATATCTCGTAAACGGCTCGACCTATGAAGCCGAACGAGGCAAAGCTGTTGCGCCGCACGCCGCACTTTTCCGCAATAATCACGACGGCACATTCACCAACGTTGCGGAAAGAGCCGGAGTCACCAACGATCGTTGGGGTTTTGGAGTAGCTGTCGGGGACTACGATAACGACGGCTGGCCTGATATCTTTGTCGGCAATTTTGGCAAAAACCGCCTTTATCACAATAACCACGATGGTACTTTCACCGATGTTGCAGAGAAGGCCGGAGTCACTCTGGGTAATTGGTCCACTGGTGCAACCTTTGGCGACTATGACGGCGACGGCCGTCTCGACCTCTTCGTCCCTGGCTACATCCACTACGACATCGACAACCCGCCAGCGCCGGGAACAAAGGCCGTAGGTTTTGCCGCATGCCAGTTTCGCGGCGTTGCTACCATGTGTGGTCCACGAGGCCTTATGGGAGAGCATGACCATCTCTTCCATAACAATGGGGACGGGACATTCACGGACGTCACCGAGAAAGCCGGAGTTGGCGATCCGAACGCCTATTATGGTTTCTCTTCCATCTTTGTCGACCTGAATAACGACGGCAAAGTCGACCTTCTCGTCGCCGACGACTCCACACCCAACTACCTTTACATCAACAAGGGCAATGGCACATTTGAGGATGCCAGCTACGCTTCGGGATTTGCTCTCAACCAGGATGGCCGGGAAATAGCAGGCATGGGCATTGCCGTAGGCGACTACCAGAACAATGGGCTGCTCGACATCGTCGCCACAGATTTCTCGGATGATTACAAGGTCCTCTTCCACAATGACGGTGATGCTAATTTCACCGACATCAGCTATCACGCGGGAATCGCGCAGGAAGGCATTCCTTTTCTCGGGTGGGGTGTTGGCTTCATTGACTATGACAACGACGGCTGGAAGGACATACTCATGGTCAATGGCCATGTCTACCCGCAAGTCGACAAGTACGACTGGGGTACCAGCTTCGCTGAGCGTCCGCTGCTCTATCACAACCTCAAGGGACAGAAGTTCGAATATGTTCCGCCGGTGAAGGGAACAGGTCTCGCAGATGTGATCGCGGGCCGTGGAGCGGCGTTTGGCGATCTCTTCAATGATGGCAAAATTGATGTTGTCATCAACGTGATAGACAACAATCCCGTACTGCTGCGCAATGTGAACGCAGATACGCATCATTGGGTAGAACTGAAACTGATTGGCGGCCCGAAGAGTCCTCGCGATGCCGTGGGCGCGACCGTGTACTTGACGGCAAACGGTTTGAAACGGCGTGACGACGTGTTGAGTGGCGGAAGCTATTTGTCCTCGAATGACCAGCGCGTTCACTTTGGTCTGGGAGATACAGCCAAGGTCGATCAAGTCGAGATTCACTGGCCAAGCGGGGCCGTAGAGAAATTGGATCTGCCGAACATCGATCGCATTTATACGGTTCAGGAAGGCAAAGGCATCGTGGGTGAGCTGTGCGTCACCTGTAACAAATCCGGCAAAGAGACGAAAGCAAAATGACGTGGCTTTGCCAGGGGCAACGACGCATCGCATCTGCGATCGGCTCGGTCGTAATATGCAGCCTATTTTTGCTGCCTCCTGTTTGCCGTGCTCAGAGTTCCACACCGGCGACTCCTGTTCCAGGAAACTTTGTAGAAGTGACGGATGCAGTAGGAGTTCGCTTCCAGCATCAGGCTCCGCACACGTCGAGGAAGTATCTGATTGAGACGATGGGCTCGGGGGTTGCTCTTTTCGACTATGACAATGACGGACGTCTCGATCTGTTCCTGGTGAACGGCGCTCCGTTCAGCGATCCCACGCCCAAAGGCACGATTCCGCAGAAAACCGGGCCGGAATACTGGAACAGGCTCTATCACCAGAAGGCAGACGGCACATTTGAAGATGTGACGGAGAAAGCGGGCCTTCAGGGTGTGGGCTATGGCATGGGGGTCGCTGTCGGCGATTATGACAACGACGGCCGCGAAGATCTGTATGTAACTGCCTATGGTGGGAACAAGCTCTACCACAATAATGGCGACGGAACTTTTAGCGATGTCACGGCCAGGGCTGGTGTCGCAGGCAGCGGGTGGTCGACGAGCGCAGCCTGGGTTGATCTCGACAATGACGGATCTGCTTGATCTGGTAGTGCTCCGTTACATCCAGTGGGATTGGGACGATCTGTGGTGCGGTGAACATCGCGAGGGATTTCGCGGTTATTGTCATCCCGATGTATTTCAGCCCATCTCGATGCTTGTCTACCACAACAATGGCAACGGTACATTTACCGAAGAAGCGCATAAGCTGGGTCTCGACAAGCCTGCCAAGGCTTTAGGCATCGCTATTGCCGATTACGATCACGACGGTCATCCGGACATCTTCGTCGCGAATGATTCGATGGTCGAGTACCTCTTTCACAACAAGGGCGATGGCACGTTTGAAGAGGTTGGGCTCGACTCGGAGGTTGCAGTCGATGGAGAAGGGCGTACTTACGCAGGGATGGGTGTGGACTTCTCCGACTACAACAACGATGGTTTGCCTGACATCGTTGTGACCAACCTGGCGAACCAGAAGTATGCGCTCTATCAGAACACTGGCGATGGCTCGTTCACCTATTCGAGCTATACATCTGGAATCGCCGGTATGACTTTGCTCCATTCCGGATGGGGTGTTCGCTTTCTCGATTACGACAATGACGGGCGCAAGGACCTGCTGATTGCGCAGGGGCACGATCTCGATACGATCGAGAAGACCTTTCCGCAACTGCGTTATCGTGAGCCATTGCTGCTGGCCTGGAACGCGGACGGCAACAAATTTGTCGATGTCTCTGCGATGTCCGGCGCAGTGTTTACCAAGCGCTGGGTGGGGCGGGGGATGGCGATCGGCGACATCAACAATGATGGTCTCCTCGACGCCGTTGTGACCGAGAACGGCGGGCCGGCGCACGTTCTTCTCAACAAGATTCAGACCAGCAATCACTGGCTTGGCATCAAGCTCGTTGGTCACAAGAGCAATCACGACGGCATTGGGGCGGTCATCAAGATCACGACTTCAGCTGGGTCGCAGTGGGAGACTGTCACGACGAGTGTTGGCTATCTATCGTCGAGCGATCCGCGAGCGCACTTTGGTCTGGGCAAGGATGCGTTGGCGCAGAGCGTGGAGATTCGCTGGCCGAGCGGCATTGTGCAGACACTCAAGGATGTGAAGGGCGATCAGTATGTGACGGTCGATGAGCCGGTCGCTAAATAGTTGCCGGCGTTTCCACTCCATCGAGCTTGAGCAGCACTCGTTTCAACTGCGTGTCGTTGTCGTAGCCGGACGAGACGGCGCGCTCTCTTCCGCGGCGGGCGATTGTCTCGCGCTCGGCGGCATGGTCTAAGTAGTAGCGGGCTTTCTCGGCGCATTCTTCGACGGAGGAGAAGAAGACTGCTTCCTTGTCTTCCTCGAAGGCGGCTAGATGACCTTCTGTTCGTTCGGCGAGCAGAAATGATCCGCAGGCGGAGATCTCGAAGGACTTGTGCGCGACGTCATCCTCATTGGAATGGGTGACGAACGCCAGATTGATCTTTGATTTCCAGATGTTCTGGCGATAGTCGGCGGCGGGTAGAAATCCGGCGGTCACATATTTCTTAAGCCGCTTCTGGCTGAGGGCCCGAGGCCAGTTCGGACCCGCGATCTGTACGGGCAGCCCGTATTTTTCGGCGAGCTCCATGAGAAATTCGGCGCGGTGATCATAGGGGCTTCCGGTGAAGGAGATGTCCCTTGGGCGCTGCGCGTTCGTCCATCCGGCTGGCGGCGGGAAGTTCTCGCCGGGGTCGAAGCTGAACTGGAGCTCGATATAAGGCAGATTCCAGGCCTGATAGCGGGCGACATTCGACTTGCGGAAAAGGCAGTTGAGGTCGAAGAGCCTGTAAACCCGATGGAACTGCATCCAGCAACCGTCTTTGCGGGGGCCGAAGGGGTTGTCCTGGTTGTAGCAGACGGTCTTTGCTCCGGTGGCTTTGATCTCCTGAATTGTCTGCGGCATGAAGACGATTGGTTTATCGAACCAGACAACATCGGGTTTTTCCTTTCTCGCCGCTGTTAGAAGGCTGCGGTTCGCTGCGGCTACCAGCGGACCTGTCGGGAAGCGATAGCGGAGCTTTTCGAGAAGGCGTGACTGGGGCAGGGACGATGCCGAGTCGAAGGGGACGACGTGCTGACCTATTCGCTTCATCGCCTCCAGACGGAAGCTGGTGGTTCCTCCGAATCTGAGGTCGGATACATACAGGATTTTTCGTCGGATCGGAGTTTGGTCCATGTGTGCTGTCTGTGTGCCGGATGCCCACTCCCCCCAGGATGGCTAAGTTCCTGAAAAGACTACCTTCTCCGGGCAATTACCGGTAAAGTATTCATTCTATGCTAGTTGCACCTAAAGTATTGATCTAATTAAGGTTAGGTGCGGTTCAAAGGCCTTGAAGCAATTCTCGCCGTCCAGCACCTAATTTTTCGTCGGATCGGAGTCTGGTCCATGCTGTGCTGTCTGTCTGCCGGATGCCCACTACCCCCCAGGATGGCTAAGTTCCTGAAAAGGCTACCTTTTCAGGACAATTACCGGTAAAGTATTCATTCTATGTTAGTTGCCTCTAAAATATTGATCTAATTAAGGTTAGGTGCGGTTCAAAGGCCTTGAAGCAATTCGCGCCCTCCAGCGCCCATGTGGTTGAACAGCGCGGGAAAATAGCACCCCTACTATTATTTTATTGTAGCAATTTAAGGGGAAATTACCGGCAAGGGGTTTCTCCTTTTAACTCTCTGAAAAGAGGCTGGTTAGCAACGCCGGTGAAGCGGGCCCCTCTTGACAAGGAAAATCAGGCGCGATTGATTGCGGTGCCGGATTTCGTGGCAATCATCGGATTCGCGTCTACGATCGATAATGGCAGAGGAGCGTCGAGAATGCGTATCTCATGGCGCCTGTGGTTGCGGGTGTCCCTGGCGGTCGTTGCAGTGATACTCATAGGGGCGCGGATCGCGGTACATCGCCGCACGACGACGCCGGCCATTAAGTCCATTCCTGATCTGGCAGCGACCAGTCCGCTGAACCAGCCGGGCGGCGAAGCGGCTCCTGCGGAGGCGTACGAAATCTACTCCGCGCTTTATCAGGCTCGGATGGAGGAGCCGCTGGCATTTGCAGGGGATTCGGTGACCGATATTCCGCAGGTAGATGGTAGTTGCCTGAAGCCGTCTACGCCGCAGGAGCACGAGATGACGGATGCGTTCGTCGCAGCCAACCAGCTGAGCCATCGTTGGGAGCAGAAATTCTCGATGGCGCAAGGATACCGAGTGTTGCCGCGCAGCGAACTCGCGCAGGCACAGACTTGTTTGGCAACCCACGGGCGCGATGTCGCGCGATGCGAAAGCTACAAGCAACTCAGACATGTACGTTACCTGGGAGTTCCGGGATTTGACCACACGCACACGCGGGCGCTGGTGTCGGTGATCAAGAGTTGCGGCGGTCTTTGCGGGAGCGGTGGAATCTTTGTGGTCGAGAGAACGGGCGGCACGTGGCAGCGTTCCGTGACGACTGATTTCACGCGGGACTGCAGCTGGATGTACTGAGGACTGTTAACGCCATACAGCAAGGTGCCGAAGCCGCTGCGGAGCCTCAGTAGAGTAACGATGCCACCCAACACGCCGAAGTATGTTGGGTGGCAAGGGTTCGATCGTTGTGCCGGCCACTCTATCTTAGACCTACGATCTCCCCGCCGGCATTGACACTGCCTCTTGGAGATACAAACCCGACGGGTTAGCGGCAACGAGCATGTTGAGAGGTCATTTCACCGTTGCCATTCGTCAGTCGGAATCAGCTCATATCCGTGATATAGGCCGCTTCCATCCACCGCCACTCCAATGATGTGCCCGCTGGAATTGATCCAGCAGCCAAACATGAGATGCAGCGGAGAGTTGGTGGGGATAAGTGTGTTCAGGTCCGTAGCCACACCATGCTTCCAGATGGTCGCGACAAACTGCGTCGCGAAATCCAACGAAGACCCGACGACGTCATCGCTGTCATTGATGGCGAGGCCGAGGCTATTTGTTATTTTCGTTTTATTCTTTATTGGTCCCAAATCCTGCATCCTGCCGGTTTCCCTGCTCCAGAAAAAGGCGTGAATCGTCACGTTATCCGATAGCGAGGACGAGCCCACAACATGGCCGGAATTATTGATGCCATCGGCGAAATTTCCCCACAGGCTTTTCTCATTTCCGCCCAGCGAACCGAGGTCAATCGGTGCGCCATCCTGCTCCCACAGCACGGCGTGCAACGGTTGCATGGGGAATGGGAAGACTAAGCCGAAAACGGAGCATGTACCCGTCGCCCCGACGGCTTGTCCCTTGTTGTTGACAACCTTCGCCGAGCCGACCGGATCTCCCCCGACGGTAGCCAGTTCCTCTATCCCGTGACGCCCCCACAGGACGGGCTTGAATTGATACTTCTGGAATTGGAATGCAGCAGGGTCGTAGGTTGGGCAGTCGATGGTTGTGTTTTCCGCTGCTCCGGCCACCACGCCGAAATCGTTGATCGAGACGGCCACGCCATTGTCGCCATGGTTGCCATGATTGTCGCTGAGTGTCGGAAGCGGGATCATTCGGCCCTGTTGCCACAGAAACGGCAGGCAACTGGCCGTGGCCGTAGAAATTCCCAGTGTCTGGAAGCCGCAAAAGTCCTCTTCCTGGGGATCAGCATTGGGAGAGTTGTTGGCTCCGCCCACCACCTGGCCCCAGCCGTTGATTCCAATTGCCTCGCTATTCGCTCCCCCCAGACCGGGTTTGCTGATGTCAAACATCTGATGGTGGAAATAAATCACCGCATGGTCTGCTGTTCCGTCGGGAGTTTCGACGGCGCCAGTGATGATTCCATTGTTGGTGATTTGGAAGGGCTGGCCCGCCGGGCCCACCACGCCAAGATCCATCAGTTTGTAGGAAAGTTTATTTGCCTGTGCGGAAGCGCAAAGCGACCAGCCAAGCGCCGCCACAACCGCGCAAACCCGCTTCAAAACGATCCAATTGTTTGCCCTGTTGATCATTGTCCTTCTCCTTTGTTGTCGAGCGTTCGCTCGGGGATTTGAATTTGTTGAGGGTCGTTGGGATTTGAGCGCCGCAGCAGGGATGGGAGGCAAATCTGAACGGGACCTTCTGAAGGGTTCCACATGTGCACGGTGCCGGCTGGCAATCCGCCCAGCAGTTGAGCAACTGCTGTGTCGTCATCCAAAAGCATCACTTCCACTTCGGCCTGACAACCAGTGCACCAGGTCACTGCCGTCCGGCCTTGGCGTACCACCAGCAGCCCTTCGGTCTCGATTGTGATTTTGGTTCTCCGCACCGCCATTGCTTCGCTCCGGGGTTTCGAATGAGCGCATCCTGCCCGGACCCGGAACGAAATGTCCTTAATGCGCGCATTAATACTTCTCAACAAATCTCAATGGAGCACCTGATATCCGGGAATCAGCGACTTAGTGAACAGGGGCTCTTCGCCTTAAAGCAGGCCAAGGCCCAGAGGGCCGTGGTAGATTACCGGTACGTTCCTGCCCTGGGCGGCACACGTTTCCGTCGTCTCCCATGAACCCCGATCCCAAGGTCGTCTACGAGTTCGGTCCATTTCGCATGGATCCGGACAAACAGGTTCTTCTCCGCGACGGCCAACTCATCGCGGTGCCTCCGAAGGCTTTTGAGACGCTGCTCGTGTTGGTGCGCCGTGGACGGGAAGTTGTCTCAAAAGAGGAGCTACTGAACGCGATCTGGCCCGACTCTTTCGTCGAGGAAGCCAACCTGAGCCAGCACATCTTCAAGCTGCGCAAGGCGCTCGGAGACACGCTGGAGGGAGAACGCTACATCGTTACCCTGCCAGGCCGCGGCTATCGATTCGCCGTTCCGGTCCGTACGATCACCGATGGAAGCGAGGCGCTGATTGCGCAAATGCACTCCCGCACCGAGATTATGATCGAGGAGCACGCGCCGGAGCTCGTTGAGACCCAACCCGCCCTTCCACCCCCTGCGCACCTTAGACGGAAATGGCTGCTCCGCACAGGCGTGGCCGCCGCGATTGCGATTGTGGTGGGAGCATTTTTTCTATATCGCTCATTGCCGGCTCCTCCGGCTGTAAGCACACAGTGGGAACAGCTAACCTTCTTCACCGACTCGGCAGTCTATCCCGCTCTATCCTCGGACGGACGAATGCTCGCGTTCATTCGGGGCAGCAGTTCTTTCTTTGGAGCTGGAGATATCTATGTCGAATTACTTCCCGGCGGTGAGCCAGTCCAGCTTACCCACGACTCGATGTCAAAGCTAGCGCCATCGTTTTCGCCGGATAACTCGCAGATCGCATATAGCATCATCAACCCATTTGACACCTTGGAGGTGCCTGTTCTTGGTGGCGAGCCCCATCTGCTATTGCCCAACTCCTCATCCCTGACCTGGATTGAAGGAGGAAAGCGGCTGCTCTATTCCGAGATGGTAGAAGGGATACACATCTAAAGGTTGTGACCTCGGATGAAGCCCGAGGGAACAGTCGCGATGTCTATGTGCCCGATGGCAAGCGCAGCATGGCCCATCATTCCTACCTCTCGCCCGACGGCCGATGGGTACTCGTCGTGGAGATGGACAGTCGAGGCGATATTCTGCCTTGCCGGGTGGTTCCCTTCTGGGGCGCGACAAAGATCACGGTTGTCGGCCCCAACGGCCCGTGCCGTGCGGGCGCCTGGTCCCCTGACGGGAAATGGATCTATCTCACCGCCAGGACCGATGACTTTCATCTCTGGCGGCAGCGCTTTCCAAATGGCAAGCCAGAGCAACTGACCTTCGGCCCAACGTCTCAGGAAGGAATTGCGATGGCATCCGACGGCAAGTCGCTCATCACCGCCGTCGGCTCGCAGGATCACACCGTCTGGTTGCACGACAAGGACGGAGACCACCAGATCTCCTCCGAAGGGGACGCTTCATTGCCTACTCTTTCTTCGGACGGACGAAGTCTCTATTTCCTGATGGCCAACGGCCGAACGCATGGAGGGGAACTGTGGGTGAAAGACTTGAACAGCGGAAAGCTGGATAGGGTTTTGCCGGGCTACCTGATCCAAAGCAATGACAACAACATCAACCGGCGAACCTATTCCATATCCCAGGATGGCAAACAAGTAGCCTTTTTCATGAATGACCAGAGCGGTCGATCGAATCTGTGGGTCGCGCCAACCAACCATCGCTCGTCCCCGCGGCGCATCCCCTCTGCGGCTCAAGAAGACTCTCCTTTCTTCCTGCCGGGCGGCGATTTGGTCTTCCGCGCCATAGAAGGGGGTTTGAACTCTATCTATCGCATGAAAACAGACGGCACAGCCCGTCGCAGGACCGTCCCGGATCGCATTCTGGAGATTATGGCCGTCTCACCGGACGGTCGCTGGGTTGTCGCCGCGGTGCCAAACGCCAATGACCAACACCCTCTCATGGCCAAAGCGTTCGCGTTGGATGGGAGCGCGTCGATGCCCCTATGCGTCGTTCATTGCGAGGTCAATTGGGACTCTTCCGGGAAATTTCTTTATATTGGCTTCCCGGACTTGATTCAGGGTAGTTACGCGCTTCCGGTGCGTGAGGACGTAGGCATGCCGCAGATCCCATCAGCCCCAATCGCGCGCATTCAGGATATTCCGAACACGAAAACGATCATTACGCTCCCCTGGTTTGCAGGGTTAGGATCAAACCCGTCTGAATACGCCTACATCCGCGAGAATATTCGCCGGAACCTCTATCGTATTCAGCTGCGATAAGGACGCCCTTGAGCGTTCGGCCCTCGATGCGTTCCCAGCGCGAGAACTCCAGTGATACGTTGGCAGCGTGGAAGCTCAGGCAAGCGGGTATAGTAACGATGCCACCCAACATGCCGAGATATGTTGGGTGGCAAGTGTTCGATCCTTGTGCCAGCTACTCTATCTTGATCTTCTATCTGGCTCTGGGGATCGCCAGAAAGCCGTGAGCCTCGCCGTTTGCCAGCGCGAGGCCAGTGATCTCCCCGCGGGAATCGATAGACACTGCCTCCAGCAGGTACAAACCGGACGGGTTGGCGGCAACGAGCGTGTTGAGGTCGGTCATCACGCCGTTCTCCCACAGGAACGCGCGGGAGTCAAAGTTCGCGTCCAGCGACGCGCCAACCACCTCGCCTCCGTCATTAATGCCGAGGGCGAGGCTCGCAAAGTCGTTCTGACCCGCTGGAGTGACGCCAAAGGGACCGGGAAGCGTGCCGAGGTCCAGCATCTTACCCATTTCCCTGGTCCACAGGAAGCCGTGAAACGGTGAGGCTAGCGAGTCTCCGAGTTCCGAATGACCAACCACCTGACCTCGGTTATTAATGGCACAAGCGTGGTTCCCCGCGTTTCCCACAGGCCCTCCATTCCCGCCGAGGTTGCCGAGGTCGGTCACCGTTCCGTTTTCCCAGAGCACAGCGTGATTTTCCACGAGATAGAGACCGGTATTCGGGTTGAAGGATCCGCACGTACCTGACGCGCCGACAACCTGACCCTTATCGTTGATCTGGGCCGCGACTCCGTCCGAGTCACCGTGGGATGGCGGAAGTGGGTGGATCTTGCCATTTTCCCAGATGACTGGTTCAAACTGATTTACTGGACAGCCCGAGGTCGGGTCCGTCGCGTCAGTCTCTGCAATTCCGGCGACCACGCCTCGATTGTTGATCATATAGGCGAAGCCATTGTCGCCTCCCAGCGTCGGGAGCTTTGTCATCACGCCGTCTTGCCACAAGAAAGGCCGACATGCGGTCGATGAGGGAAACCCATAGGCGTTGAAGCCGCAAAAGTCTTCGGCATTCGAGCGCGAAGTCTCGGCCTGACCCACAGTCTGGCCGAATTCGTTCACGCCAAACGCTGCATTGTTCGGTCCTCCGAGTCCGGGTGTGCCGATATCGAACTTCTGTCCTCTGAACCAGAGGACGGCATGCATTTCGCCGCCGGGGGTAGCCGCCGCCCCACTTATCAGGCCATCGTTCCTGATGATGTACGGCCCGCCCGGCGGGTTCCCTACCAAGCCCAGGTCGAAGACGTTATAGCGAGGAAACGTCTTCCCGCTCTCCTGCGTTGCCGACTGCTCCTGCGCCCAGACTGACCCGGTCAAGACTGCGAATGCCAAGCCGAGGCCCGCGACGCGAAACGACTTCGTACTCAAACCAGTGAGTTTCATTTTGTTTCCTCCTTGACTTAACCTGTGCGTTTTCATTCGATTGGGAAAACCTTCCAACTTCGTCCAATTCGAAGCATTGCAAGAGCGATGTCACGCAAATCTGTGCAGACCCATTGACTGGCTGCCAAAGGTGCAGCTTGCCCGTGGCGAGCCACTCCCGAATCTGAGTCGCGGTAGCTGGTTCGGCGAGGCTGTCGGCGTCGAGCGTGATGGTCTCAACGTTGGCGAGGCACCCAGGGCACCAGGCGACGGCAGCTTTTGCACGCCGAATGACAACCAGCGATTCGGTCTCCACGGTGATCTTTGTTGTTCTTACTGCCACGGTTCACTCCATGCGCTGATTGCTTTTGTGCTTCGAACTGGGCGAATCGTGAGGGAAGGCTGGATGAAAAGTCTTCAAAGAACACCTCAAAAAGTCTCAAAGTCGCTTGAGGAGGATATTGAAGGCGGAAGGAAGGACTTGCCGGAAGACATGGGGAGAGGATTGAGCTATTGTGGACGGTGCTGAGCCCAAGATGGGTTTACAGCTGTCGACAGCCATGACGAACGGACCGAAGGTTCTTTACGAATTCGGGCCATTTCAGGTCGATCCAGCCAAACAGGTGTTGCTGCGCGAGAATCAGCCGGTCGCGATTACTCCCAAGGTTTTTGAAACGTTGCTGATCCTTGTTCGACACAGCCGCGACGTTGTGACCAAAGACGACCTCATGAAAAGTGTGTGGCCGGACTCCTTCGTCGAGGAAGCGAATCTGAGCCAGAACATCTTTGTGCTGCGCAAGGCGCTTGGAGACACTCCAGAAGACCGGCGCTACATTGCGACGATTCCGGGAAGGGGCTACCGGTTTGTTGCGGAGGTACGGACGATTGCGCAGGATGGCGATGACGTACTGATCTCGAGTAGCTCTCGTGCGCAGATCGTGGTTGAGCATCCAGTTGCGGCGCCGACAGTTCCGGAGCCGGCAGATGGCCTATGGCCGAAAGCGATCGGGAGGTATGGATGGGCGGTTGCCGCGGTGATGGTTGTGCTGGTTGGCGGCACGATCCTCTTTCTGAGCAGGCACAGGCAAAAGCCGGTCAGCCTGGGTGAGACAGACTCGGTGTTGCTTGCCGATTTCACCAATACGACCGGTGATCCTGTGTTTGATGGGGCTCTGCAGCAAGGGCTGGAGATCCAACTGAAGCAATCGCCGTTTTTGAGCCTTGTGTCCGAGGAGCGCGTGCGGCAGACCCTGCGCATGATGGGGCAGCCGGCCGAAGCGCGGCTTACGCCGGAGATTGCGCCTGAAGTCTGCGAGAGGACCGCAAGCGCGGCTGTGCTGGAAGGGTCGATTGCGAAACTGGGCAGCCAGTATGTGCTGGGTTTGCGCGCGAAAAACTGCCGCACCGGAGAGGTGCTCGCCGATGAGCAGGCGCAGGCGGCCCGAAAAGAAGACGTACTGAATGCGCTCAGCGAAATTGCCAGTAAATTCAGAGCCCGGGTCGGCGAATCCCTGACGACCGTCGAAAAATACGACACGCCTCTCGCCGAAGCCACAACGCCTTCACTCGAAGCCTTGAAGGCCTACAGCATGGGGTTGAAGGTTGCTGAGACAAGGAGTGAGGAGGCCGCTGAGCCCTTTTTCAAACACGCCATTGAGATTGACCCCAATTTTGCAATGGCGTATGCGTCTCTCGGGCTAGTATACGGTTCCGCTGGAGAATCGGCACTGGCTACGGAGAACATCAGCAAAGCCTGGCAGTTGCGGGATCGCGCCAGTGACAATGAGAGGTTCTTTATCACCGCTTACTATGATGGGCGGGCAACAGGAAACCAGGAAAAGGCGCAGATGACCTGCGAGGAGTGGGCGCAAGCCTATCCTCGTGATTGGCTTCCACACGCGATGTTGTCGGGGTTTATTTACCCTGCATTCGGCAAATATGAAAAGATGGCCGAAGGAGCGGAGAAAGTAATCCAGCTCAATCCGGACGTTGCCATCGGGTACGTGAGTCTGGGTAACGCCTATCTTCACCTTGGCCGTCCAGCTGAAGTCGAAAAAGCCCTTCAGAGAGCTTCCGACCGCAAAATAGAAGCACCTTACCTTTCACTCTTGCGCTACGACGTCGCGTTTTTGAAAGATGACAAAGCGGGAATGGAGCAGGAAGCAGCTCATGGCCCAGGGAAAATCTGAAACGCAAGATTGGATCTTCGACCACGCGGCTTTTGCCATGGCATATGCCGGTCACTTGCAAGAGGCCAGGAGGATGTCACAGCGTGCAGTGGACTTCGCGCAGGAAGCGGGCCATGGGAAAAGTCGGCCTTATTCGAAACCAGGGTGGCCCTGACGGGAGGCCTTTTTCGGAAATGCGGCCGAGGCAAAGCGGAGTGCGACGGCAGCGCTTGCGCTCGCCAGGAACCGGGAGGTGCAGTTTGGCGCGGCCTTTGCACTGGCCCTCTCAGGGGATTCTTCCCGGGCACAAACACTCGCCAATGATCTCGAAAAAAACTTTCCCGAGGACACGGCTGTCAGATTCAATTACATGCCATCAGTTCGCGCGCTTCTCGCGCTGAACCATGGTGAGCCTGCAAAGGCGACAGAACTGCTGCAAACCGCTGTACCAAATGAGCTGGGCCAGCCGCGCAGCGCCGTCAATGGGTTCTTCGGGGCGCTCTATCCAATTTATGTGCGTGGCCAGGCGTATTTGGCTTCACATCAAGGCGCCCAGGCCGCGGGAGAGTTCCAGAAAATTCTCGATCACCGCGGGGCCGTGATCGTTGATCCCATCAGCGTGCTGGCGCACTTGCAATTGGGCAGAGCCTACGCGCTGTCGGGAGATAAGGCTAGGGCCAAGATTGCCTACCAGGACTTCCTCACGCTCTGGAAGGACGCCGATCCCGACATTCCTGTCTTCAAGCAAGCCAAGGCGGAGTACGCGAAGCTTAACTAATACTTCGTTCTTCGTTAAAGAGCCAAACCGGCGTGGATTTATTAGTTCGTGTTTGCTACTGGAAGGATGATGTGGGATGCGTGCTCAGCCTGAGCCATAGATGTGTTGGATGGCGGACTTGTAGTCCGATGGCGAGGCGGACATGATGTTGGGCACAAAGGTCTGCGGGTTGCGGTCGTAGAGCGGGAACCATGTGCTCTGGACTTGCACCATGATGCGGTGTCCCTTGAGGAAAGCGTGGTCTGCGCCGTGGAGGCTGAACTTGTATTCCTCGGGCTGGTTGGCGGGGATGGCTTCGGGGTGCTCGTAGCCTTGGCGATAACGGCCACGGAAGATTTCGTCGACGATCATCAGCTCGGCTCCGGACATTTTGCCTGAGGACGGGTCTTCGGGGTAGACGTCGATGAGCTTGACGATCCAGTCGGAGTCGGTGCCGGAGGTGGAGGCGAAGAGGTCGGCGACGATGTCGCCGGTGATAGTGACGGGGTGGTCGAGGACGGGCGTGGTCCAGGTGGCTATGTCTTTGCGGTTGCCGAGGAATTTTTGGTCCTGCACGAGCCAGGTGTACCAGCCTGATCCGGTAGGAGCGTAGGTGGCTTCGATGGGGCGCTTCCGGTAGGGGATGGGGTTTGCGGGGTCGGAGGTGTAGGCGGTGAAGGTGGTCGAGTCACTGCCTGCGGGTTTGGTGAAGCTGAGGGTGCCGTCGGCGTCGAGATAGAGGTTTTGGATGGTCACGCCTTCTTTCGGAGGCCATTGGTTGTAGCGCATCCAGCGGTTGGTTCCGGTCTGGAAGCTGGCGGCGTCTTTGAGGTCGAAGGGGCCTTCATCTTTGAGGTAGTGGGCGAAGAAGGGGGCTTCGATCTGCGCGCGGAACTGATCGCCGGCGGCTGCGCCGAAGTTCACGTCGCCAAGAAAGCGCGTAGTGCGCGCCCACTGGCCATGGTTCCAGGGGCCGAGGACGATGAAGACTTTGCCATCTTTGTCATGCGGTTTGAGGGCGGCGTATTCGGCTTGGGGGCCCCACATGTCTTCCTGATCCCACCAGCCGCCGACTTCGAGCGTGGGCACGGTGACTTTTGTGAGATGGGCTTCGACGGCGCGAATCTGCCAATAGTGGTCGTAGCTGGGGTGATCGATGAAGCCCTGCCATGTGGGGAGGACGCCGACGCCGGCTTTCTTGATGTCGCCGGCGAGTGAGCCGGCATCGAGGAAGAAGTCGTAGGCGTCTCCATTGATCTTGCTGAAGGCGTTTTCCTTGCTGGTTTCGAGGCCGATGGCGTAGTCGTATCCATAGCTTTGACGCCAGGCTCCGTTGTGGAAGAAGTCGTCGCCGATCCAGAGGTTAGTCATCGGAGCTTGCGGCGAGATGGCTTTTACGGCTGGGTTGGGGTCGATGCCGGATTCGATGGCGAGGAAGCCGGGATAGGAGATGCCCATGACGCCGACGCGGCCGTTGTTGTTGGGCACGTTCTTGATGAGCCATGCGACGGTGTCGTAGGCGTCAGTGGTTTCGTCGATGTTGTTCGAGTCGGATGACGCGGGATCGTGGCGGTCGACGATGGGGCGGTTCATGATGAACTGCCCTTCGGAGCCGAAGCGGCCGCGGATGTCTTCCATCACAAAGATGTAGCCGCTCTGGGCGAGCTCGGTGTAGCGGGAGTTGATGGAGTTGGAGCTGGATTCATCGACGCCGTAGGGGGTGCGCTGCATGAGGATCGGCAGAGGCTCATTTGTGTCGTTGGGGCGGAGGATGACGGCGTGAAGGCGGACGCCATCGCGCATGGGGATCATGGCTTCGCGGCGGTCATACGCGCGGAAATAGTAGTGCTGGGGATGATCGTTGGTGCGGGTTGCGATGTTTTCATCCCGGCCCGTGACGCGCTTGACGGCGGCGACTTTGCCAGTGGCGTCGCGCTGAAAGATGTAGCGGGTGTCGTTGCTTGCCGGCGAGAAGATGTCCGCTGCGATTGCGTGCAATGGCGTGTGCGGAATGCGCTGGGATTCGACTGCGATCTGGCTGCCGTCGCGAAAGAACGAGAGCGTGATCTCGGGCTCTTCGTCGACTCGATACTGGCCTACGTATTTGCTGAGGCTGGCGGCGTCTGCTTTGCTTTCGGCAGCGTTTGACATTTGCGTCAAGGGAAAGAGCGTGGCAAACGCGGCAACACCGGTGCGAAGAAAGCGGAGATTTAACAGAGTCTGGTCTTTGGAGGTGGCGATGCGAAGGAAGTCCATAAGCGGCAAAGGAAAACATAGCAGATGGCAGCGCTGAGAGTTAGTGGAATTACGCGAGGCGAAGGATTTTGTTATCGTGACTGCGACAAATTATCCGAATCGGGTTGGCTGCAATTTCTGCACGGCCTGGCGACGGCCAACGCTCCCAGAGTTATTCGGCAGATAAATATTTTTGATATAGAGTCCGTAAAAGTCCATGTGGGTGTTTAATTTACCCAAACAAGACTTGCAGGCAATGCATATAGGAGTGTTTCCATGTAACGCAACTGCCGGCTGAATTGTATTGAAATTCAGCTGAGAGTGGCACACAATGAATGGCTTACAGCTCCCAAAGTTGCTAAGCGATAGACAACAAATGAACTGACCGTTTGTTTAAGGCGGTCATGCTGTATTTTCCTGGAGGAATCTGTGGCCAAGCGATACGCACTTTGCGTTCTCCTACTCCTGTTTTCCCTGATCTCACCTGCCTTCAGCCAAACCGACACAACAATCTTTGCGCGGGTCCATTAAAGATCCAAGCGGGGCAGTCGTGCCCAGCGCAACGATTACGCTAACGGACAGCACAACCGGAACCGTGCTGCAGGCTACATCGAATGCCGCCGGTCGAGTACCGTTCAACCAGATTCCACCGGCGAAGTACAACATCAAAGTTTCCGCGACTGGTTTCGGCGATCAGACCAAAACAGCTGAACTGCTTGTGAATCAGCCGGCCACGATCGATTTCGCGCTGACAGTGCAGGCAAGTACAGAGGTCGTCAACGTCAGCGCGGAAGCGCAGAGCTTGAACACTTCCGACGCTTCACTCGGAAATTCCATGAACAACGCGATGATTCAGGCGCTGCCGAGTGAGGGCCGCAATGTGCCCGATCTGCTCTCGCTGCAGCCCGGCGTGCTTTACCTCGGGCAGGATTCCGGCAGGCCCAGCAATTCGCCAACTGGCGAACGATCCACGCAGCGGCGCGGTGAATGGAGGCCGCTCTGACCAGGGCAATATCGTCGTTGACGGACTCGACGATAATGACCAGGTCAACGGCTATGCCTTCACGGGAGTACTGCGCGAGACCCAGGACTCGGTCGAAGAATTCCGTGTGACCACCGGACTTTCGGGGGCGGACCAGGGGCGGTCGTCAGGGGCGCAGATCAGTATGGTCACGAAGTCCGGAACCAATAGCTATCATGGGGCCGTATATTGGTACAACCGTCCGACGCTGACTGTTGCCAATGACTGGTTCAACAAGGAAGCGCAGCTGAACAGCGGAGAAGCCAACACACCTCCCAAGCTGATCCGCAACAACTTCGGAGTCGCAGTCGGTGGTCCGATCCTAAAAGACAAGCTGTTCTTTTTCGGGAACTATGAAGGCCAGCGACAGGCGGAGAATCAAATTGTTACCAGGACTGCTCCTACCGCCAGCTATCAGCAAGGGATCGTCTCCTATTTGAGCAACGGCCAAACATGTTTCAATCACGCCTGCACAGGTAACAGCACTCGATGCGGGCTGCCAGGTATGCGGTACGTCGGAGTATCCAGCCGGGCCAGGTCCCAATCCAAATGTGCTTGCTTACCTTAATCAGTACCCGGCGGCCAATGGCACTGCGTCGGGTGACGGTTTGAATACCGGTTCTTACACGTTCTCTTCTCCCAACCGGTAACTCTGAATACCAGCATCGGCCGCATTGATTTCATCCCCAACCAAAAGCAGCGCATCTTCGTGCGCGGCAACCTACAGAAAGACACATTTAGCGCTGTCGAGCAGTTCCCGGGCCAGCCCCCGACTTACTCACAGATCGACAACTCGAAGGGCATTGCGGCCGGTTACACATTCATGTTCACCTCGAACCTTGTCAACGACCTGCGCTATGGCTACATTCGCCAGGGTTACGGTACGACCGGGACAGCGACGGGCGAGTATACTGACTTCCGCTTCATCGATCCCTTGACTGCGACCTTGGACCCGCAGGACCGCAAGACGGTTTACAGTGTGCCGGTGAACAACATCGTCGACAACCTGAGCTGGACCAAAGGCCGGCACACCCTCCAGTTTGGCGGAAACTGGCGGCTCGTCCATCAGAATCGCGGAACGGATGCCAACTCTTACAACAGCGCAACTTCGAACCCATATTGGCTCGCCGGCAATGCCCCTGCGCCCGATACCGCCGGCGGTGCGCCGCTAGACAGCGGATTCCAGAATTCTTACAACATCGCCTATGCCAACCTTATCGGCACCATTCCACAGATCACCGACGTGCAGAATTACGCAATTTCCAGTCAGACGAGTGGTTCCCTCCTTCCCGAGGGAGCCTTCATCAATCGAAACTTTAAGGCGAATGAATATGAGTGGTACGTTCAGGACGCTTGGCGCATTTCGCCCACCTTCACTCTGACTTTCGGACTGCGGCAAACCATCCTTCAGACGCCCTGGGAAATTCATGGCCAGCAGCTTGCTCCGACGGTCGACACGCACAACTGGTTTCTGGCGCGGGCAGCGGCAGCAGCTCAGGGGGCGGTTTTTGAGGACGACCTGAGCTTTGCCCCAAATGGGCCATTTTATGGCAAGCCCGGCTACTGGCCGAAGCAGAAGAATAACTTTGCGCCTCGCTTGTCCTTCGCTTATTCCCCTGATCCGAAGACCTCGATCCGCGCCGGTTTTGGGTTGTATTACGACCACTACGGCGAAGCGCTTGTGAATACTTTTTCTCAGCAAGGTTCTTTCGGGCTTAGCACCGCGCTCTCGAATCCGGCGGGTGTTTATAGTTACGATACGTCGCCGCGCTATATCAACCGCACCACTCTTCCGAACATCAGCCTTCCGCCGGCGCCACCCACGACAAGCTTTCCCTATCTTTATCCCGCAAGGACAATTTCGCGATTCAATGGGGTCTGGACAGCAAGATAAAGACGCCCTATTCCGAGTCGATGGATCTTTCTGTGCAACGCCAACTGCCAGCCGGATTCACGGTTGAGGTGAACTACGTTGGCCGCCTGGGCCGCCATCTGCTGCAAAGCCTTGATATTGCCGAGCCAGTGGATTATGTCGATCCGCAAGGCGGGGGCGACTACTACACGGCCGGCGCGAAGCTCTCTCACCAGGTGGATCTGAATGGCGGGAACGGCCCTTACAGCGGGAACAACCAAGCCGTGAATGTACCGCCGATTCAATATTTCGAGGATGTATTTGGATACATGGCGAACGCGGAATATCAAGGTGAGAGCGCAACCCAGGCTGTTTACGACCTCGAATGGGCCCCGTTCCGCTCGAACCTGGGAGCAACCTCTGCCCTCGCTGATCTAGACTTTTACTGCGGTAGTCCGATCACAGGACAGTCATATCACCTGTCCAGCTGGTCCACGTTTCTGGCAGGATCAGTTCTCGTCACTCTATGTGCTGGCTTCCATAGGCACGAGCTATTACAACGCCGGCCAGATTATTCTGAAGCATCCGACCAGCCACGGCCTCAGTCTTGATTTCAGCTACACACTCGCTAAATCGATCGATATGGGCTCGGACACGGAGCGCGGAACAGAATTCAACGGTGGCGGCGGCAACTTCAGCAACATCACCAACAGCTTTCATCCAGAGTACAGCCGGGGTGTATCGGACTTCGACACGCGTCACTTAATCACTGCTGACTGGGTCTATGTGCTTCCCATTGGCCGAGGGAAGAAGTTCATGAGCTCCGACAACGCCGCAGTCGATGCTCTTATCGGAGGATGGCAGTGGTCAGGTATCAACCGGTGGGCCAGCGCTTTGCCCTTCGGCCTCTTTGAACCCGGCTGGACTACTAACTGGCAGATCGAGAGCTACGGAGTCGTGACCGACAAAGCAGCAATGAGCAAACTGGAGCACAAGAACTATGCTAGTGGCTCTCCGCAGGTGTTTACCGATCCGAATGGCATCAACAATGGAACAACTACCGGCAGTCCGATCCGTCTTCCTTACCCGGGCGAGGCCGGAGAGCGTAATAACTTCCGCGCCGATGGCATTTTCGGTATCGATTCAGGTCTGTCTAAGTCGTGGAGTTTCAAGGAATATGGATCTCTCAAGTTCGACTGGGAGGTCTTTAACGTCACCAATAGCGTTCGCTTCAATAGTAACGGGCTTTTCCTGGGCCAGGGGCTGACGGGCGGGAATCTCGGCACCTATAGCGCGATGCAGAACCTGCCGCGGCGCATGCAGTTCGGCCTTCGTTACGACTTCTAATTTCTTGTACTTGCTTTGATGGCCTGAGGTCTTCTCGACCTCAGGCTGTTTTGTTTTTGCTCTCGCACGAGTTGAGATATTTCTCTTTACTCGCCGCCTGAGAGCGCTTTGACGAATTGATAGTAGAAATCGAGACCCTTGTAATAGGAATCGATGGGGAGGCGTTCATCTTTACCGTGGGCGCGGACATCGTTCGTTTCGAGCGCAATGCCTGAGATGCCATAGGTGGGCATGCCTGCTCCGTTGGTGTAGACGCCGTCGGAGGCTCCGGTTGCCATGGTGGGGATGACAGGGATGCCGGGCCACATCTTGTTCACCAGCGTTTGGAGCGCCTGCATGACCTCCGGATTCAGTGCCGGGGGCGGCAGAGCCTTGCGGTCTGGGGCTGTGTCGAAGACTTCGCCGCCACTATCGACATAGCGCACGATGATCTTCGGGTCGTTGAAGATGCGGATGAGGTCCTGGCGGGTTTCTTCGAGTGAATGGCCGGGCAGGATGCGGCAGTTGACGTTTGCCTGAGCCGTCTGTGGCAGCGCGTTGTTGGCGTGGCCTCCGGAGAGGCGCGTGGCGACGCAGGTGGTGTGCATGATGGAGTTGTATTCCGGATTTTCCGAGAGGCGCTTGATGGCAGTTTTATCGGGAGGCGTGGCGAGGATGGCCTTCATATCGGATCCGGTCTGGCCGGATTCGAGCGTGCTCATCTTTTGGAAGTAAGCGCGCGTGATGGCGTTCAACTCAAAGGGAAAGGTGTAATTCTGCAGGCGCTGGAGCGCGTCGGCGATGTGGTAGATGGCGTTATCGGGCACGGGCAGCGAGCTGTGTCCGCCGGGATTGAGAGCGGTGAGCTGATAGTCGCCGTAGAGCTTCTCGGTGGCGTCGGCGTCCATGTCCATGGGCTTGCCGTTCTGAAGATCAACACCGCCGCCGTCGGGGTTCACGACATACTCAGCGTCGAGAAGATCGCGCTGGTTCTTGATAAGCCAGTCGACGCCATTTGATTTACCTCCTTCTTCGTCGGCGGTGAGGGCCAGGATGAGGTCGCGATCGGGCTTGTACCCTTCTTTCTTGAGGCGGATGAAGGTGGTGACGAGGATGGCGTCGCTCTCCTTCATATCCTGTGTGCCGCGGCCATAGTAGAAGCCATCTTTTTCGACGAACTTGAATGGGTCGGTGGTCCAGTCTTCGCGTCGGGCTTCGACGACGTCGAGATGGCCGATGAAGAGGATTGGTTTTTTCTGGCCTGTCCCCTTGAAGCGGACGACGAGGTTCTTTTTGCGGTCGTTGGGGCCGCCGAGGTAGAGGTTTTCCCTGGGGAATCCGGCGTCGAGGAAGCGCTGCCGCATCGCTTCCGAAGCGGCGGTAACACTGCCGACTGAGTCGGTGGTGTTGATCTCGATGAGCTGCTGAAAGATGTCGTGCGAGAGCTGGCGGGTTTGCTCGTCGATTTGAGCGGAGCAGCGGCTGGGAGTGACGGCAGAAGTGATAGCGCAGAGCGCAAGCAGGCTAAGCGCGGTGGAACAGTGCATGTGTTTCCCCTTTCCAGTAAAGTCAAAAAGTAACAGATAGAGTGCATATTTTGGGAAGAAAGCGCGTGCAGGAATTGCTTGCGGGCGCGTTGATACGG
This sequence comes from Terriglobales bacterium, assembly GCA_963823845.1. Lineage (GTDB taxonomy): Bacteria > Acidobacteriota > Terriglobia > Terriglobales > Acidobacteriaceae > Alloacidobacterium. Next base: position 176,955 of record CAWGND010000012.1, on the reverse strand, counting down.
GATGTTATCGTCAAGTGAGAAAAATCTGTTTCCGAAAAGGTAGAAGAGAGTGAAGAAAGTTGCTGGCGCCTTGGTTGTTCTCTGCGGGTCGCTGTGCGTTGCGCAAGCGCAGAAATCGAAACCGCCAATTACGCTCGATGAGTTTATGAACGCGACTGATATTCGGGCGGCGAGGCTGGCGCCGGACGGGCAGGCCGCGGTTATCTGGACCTCGTCGCCGGACTGGCGACATGACCGCTTCCGCGATGATTTGTGGCTCTGGCAGCAGAAGACGGGCGCGACGGTGCAGCTGACGCAGTCCGGCTACGACTCAACGCCGGCGTGGTCGCCAGATGGGAAGTACATCGCGTTTATTTCATCGCGGGCTCTTGCAGACGAAGACGCCGACGACAAAGATGATGACAAGGACAGCACGGAGCGGGTGTGGTTGATCTCCGTGGCCGGGGGCGAAGCTTTTCCACTGTACGCGGAGAAACTGGATGCGCATGCGTTTGCGTGGTCGACTGATGCGACGAAGATTTTCTTTTCGGTCGAGCAGCCGCTGACAAAAGCCCAGGAAGATGCGCGTAAAGAGGAGTGGAAGGATGTGATCCGCTGGCGCGAGCAGGAGCGCGGCGATGTGCTGCTGGCGATTCCGGTGAAGGATGCGATTGCGGATGCGCAGAAGATTCCTGGGCCGAAGGCCGCTGCGAAGAAAGAGAAAGAGGACGAAGAGTCGCCGCTGCCAAAGCTGGCGAAGGTGCTTGTAAAGAACGATCGCGAGATCTCGGAGATCGCGGTTGCTTCGCAGCAGATTGCGCTTGAAACCGATTCGGTGTCGCGTCGCATGGAGGGCCCTGCGGCGAGCGAAATCTTTCTGGTGAGTACGAATGGGGGCGAGGCGAAGCAGCTTACGCACAATCAGGCGGTCGAGAGCGGCCTACGATGGGGGCCGGATGGGAAGCGGCTCTACTTCAATGTCCGCGCAGCCGCGGGTTCTCTCGACGGCAAGTATCAGGATGTGCAGGGACGCTTGTATGTGATCGATCCTGCGAGCGGGAAGGTGGACCGGCTGGGTACAGATTTCAAGGGATCGTTTGAAGAGTACACGATCGATGGGGATGGAAGCGTTATTGCTGCAGGGCTGACAGGCACGCAGCAGCAGCTCTACAAGATTGATGGAAGCCAGGCGGTGCCGCTGAATGGAGTGGCAGGCAGTTACTCCGGCGTGGATGCGGCGAAACAGGGCCACAAATTGATCGTGCTGCATTCGACAGTCACTGATCCTACGCAGGCGTTTGTTGCCGATGCCAGTGGTTCACTGGAGGAAGCGAAGGCAGTTACGAATTTCAATACGCTCTTCCACGAGCGGGCGCAACCTGAATGGACGACGTACAAGTGGAAATCGGATGACGGCACTGTGATTGATGGCATGCTGATTTATCCGCCGGGGAAGATGAATGCTAAGCATCTGCGCATGCTGACGCTGATTCATGGTGGTCCTGCTGATGCGGATGGCAATCGCTTTGGCGCGGACTGGTATGACTGGGCGACGCTGGCGGCAGCGAATGGATGGCTCGTATTTCGTCCGAATTATCGCGGGTCCAGCGGCTATGGCGATGAGTTCATGCTGCAGATTGCGCCGCATCTGGTTTCGGTACCGGGCAAGGACATTCTTGCGGGAGTCGATGCGCTGGTGAGGGATGGCATTGCCGATCCGAATCATCTGACGATTGGCGGATACAGCTATGGCGGCTATATGACAAACTGGCTGATCACGCAGACGACGCGCTTCAAGGCTGCGGTGACGGGCGCGGGGGCCGTGGAGCATGCGGCGAACTGGGGCAACGACGATGAGACTTATGACGATGCGTGGTATCTGGGTGGTAGCCCGTGGGAGAAGCCTGAACTGTATCAGTCGGAGGCCGCGCTCTTTCAATTCGACAAGGTAAAGACGCCGACGCATCTTGTGGGGGGCAATGCCGATGTGCGTGTCAGCTTCCTCGAAGATGTGTTGATGGAAAGAGCCTTTCAGCAGATCAATGTCCCGCATACGTTTCTCGCGTTTCCGGGTGAGGGGCATGGATTGGACAAGAATCCCTGGCATGGCTATATCAAAGTGCGAGAAGAGCTGAAGTGGCTGGATAAGTATGTCAATCAATAAACACCTGAAGATATTGGCTTCCTGCTTTGCGGCCTGGTTGCTTGCCGCAGGTTGTTTCAGCGCGTTTGCGCAACAGAAGATCATTATTGATACCGACATCGGTGACGATATTGACGATGTCTTTGCTGTGGATCTGACGTTGTCGAGTTCGGAGTTGAAGGTCCTTGGCGTTATGTCGGCATGGGGTGATACGGAGCTGCGCAGCCGCATGCTGGATCGACTGTTATGCGAGACGGGACGAAGCGATATTCCGGTCGCTACCGGAATCAAGACAGCGAGCAAGGCTACATTTTCACAAGAGGTGTGGGCGAAAGCGGGCGAAGGGCATACGCATGGGGATGCGGTCGACTTCCTGCTCGACCAGATCCGAAAGAATCCCGGCGAGATTACGCTGCTTGCTCTTGCGCCGCTTACGAACATCGGCGCCGCGATTGATCGCGATCCTGAGGCCTTTAAGAAGCTGAAGCGAGTTGTGATGATGGGGGGATCGATACGGCGCGGCTATGGTGATTTTGGTCTTGATGCTTCACGCGGGCCGGAGGCGGAATACAACATCGCCATGGACCCCACAGCGGCGCAGAAGCTGCTGCGGTCGGGCGTGCCGATCTATATGATGCCGCTCGATTCGACACAACTGAAATTCGATGAGGTGAAGCGCACGATGTTGACCACAGTGAGCACCCCGCTTACGGATTCGTTGCAGGTGCTAACGGCCGAGTGGCAGAGGGTGGCGCGCCAGACGACACCGACGATGTTTGATGCGGTTGCCGCAGCTTATGCGGTGAAGCCTGAATTGTGCCCGGTTACGCCTTTGCACATCGAGGTAGACGGTTCAGGGTTTACGCGCGAGAGCAAGGGCGCTCCGAACGTGAATGTCTGCCTGAGTTCTGATTCGGATCAGTTCTTTCAGTTTTTGATGCCGCGATTGCTGGAGCAGAATCTGGCTGGGACTTCCTCATGTGTTGCACGATAATCGCTACTCGGGCGTGACGTCGAGCGTCAACACCTCAAACGGAGCGAGTTGGAATTCGTGCGGGGCGTGCGCGCGCAGTTCGATGTGCGGTTTGCCAGCGTCATCTTTCCACGGACTTTTGGCGGTATAGGATCGCGGCGCATCTGTCGGAAGCTCGAAGGCATCTTGAATATCCAGCTTGATATTTTGTGGATGATCGCTGGGGTTGCGCAGCACGAGAATGCCTTTCTTCGGTGTCCATGAGGCCCACCCGTAGACTTCAAGCCACGCGGGGTCGCCGCCAATCCAGTGCGTGTCTTTTAAGACGTCGGCATTGGTGCGCGACCATTTTGCTGCTTCTGCCAGATCGTCCCAGTTGGCGGAGGTGAGAAGGGATGGCGTGATGTACATCTCCTGCAGCTGGGTGCCGTTGCCGAAGTAGTCTCGTATCTCGTTGCGAAAGTCGTTGTCTGGATCCTTGCTCAGTTCTTTATGATGCTGGGCGTAGATGAGCCCGTGCAACATCAGTGAGTTGAGAGGATAGAGTGGGCCTGTTTTCACAACTTCTTCGTAAGTGTCCGCGTCGCGATAGGTGATCCAGCGTTCGCGGTATGGGCCGACTCCGGCGATGCTGTCATCTTCGCCGCCGCGCCAGATGGAGTCGGCATAAAGTAACCAGAACGGTGACGGATAGGTGCCGGTGGTGAGATTGATGTAAATGTCGGGCTTGACGTCACGCAATTCACCGATCAAATGAATGGCCGCGGCGAAGTCGCTGTCGAAGCTGCTTCCCGGGAAGACACTGTTGGCGTTTCCGGTTCCGTCAAACTTGAATTGATTGACGCCGTACTTGCGGATCATCTCCAAGCACACATCGCGAAAGCGCGCGTAATATTTCGGTCCGGAGAGTGCGAAGCCGTTGTCGACGATTTCAAAGCCTTGCTGCCTGCCATAGTGGATGCGCTCTTCCTTGGGGCCGTCATAGCCGCCCCAGGGCGACATCCAGATACCCGGTGCGGCGCCGTACTTGCTGGCTGCGTCGCGTATCGGCGCGAAACCGTTCGGAAAGCCTTTGTTAAAGCTCCAGAGCGAGGCGTGATCATCCCATCCGTCGTCGAAGAGATATGAGTCGAGCGTTACGCCACGCTTCTCGTGCAGTTCGCGGCCGAAATTGTTGATACGATCGAGCGCTCCGGCTTCGTCGTAGGGATTGAAGAAGCCGAGATCATACCAGGAGTTGTAATGCAGAAATGTGCGATAGGGATGGGCTCGCTCGCGTTCGATGTAGCTGAGGAAGTCGCGGCGCAACTGGCCCGTTTGCGCGATGCCGATGACATCGGAATAGGTGACGGATTGGCCGGCTTTTAGCGGGAGGTCGCGATCTATCCATGCTGTGGCGCGGGCGTTCGTTACTTTGCTGTCGGAGAGCGGATGCTCGAAGCCGAGGAAAAAATTTCCGTGCACAATGGGCGAGCCTTTGACGGAGCCGACTACTTGCGCGCCAGGCAGATTCAGATCGATCAGCTGCACGCGGCTGATCGGCAGGTCGTTCGCGCCCGCAGTCACCGCAATGAACTGACGAATGTAGTGGGAACCGTCTCGCAGAACAGCCGATACGGTGAGGTGAAGATTGCCGTCGCTGCTGGCGAGCATCAGGTTGAACTGCTGACCGGGAAGGCGATCGGAGTAGCGCGACGCGTCGGGGTTTGGCGTGAGCGCCTGCGTCTGCGGGTCGCCGTCGAGTTGCAGGTTGCTGGCTTTGTAGATGGTTCCGTTTTTGAGCAGAAGCGCAAAGGGATTGGAGAGGAGCAGCATCGTTTTGTGTTGCTTATCCGTAACTGTAACGGTGGCTAATCTATTGTTTTCAATGGTCCAGGTTGCTGCGAGGGTGCTATTGGAAAGGGTGTAGATGCTGCCTAGAGTTGTTGCGATCGCTTTGCCAGAATCCTGAGCCTTAGCTGTGGCGGCGTGCGCCAGAAGCAAGAGTGCCAGGAGGAACGTTTGCGTGCGTAGGCATTGGGCTCTTGACGCAGTCTTCATCTAGTCTTGTCCCTTCTCGCGGGGGAATAGATCTTTACGTGCGAAACGACGCGGCTGATGGCTCCCTGGCTTGGTGTGTCTGGAGTAATACCGTTTTCGATCGCGAGAAAGAGGGCCAGGAGCTGGCCTGCAATGACATCCACGGGCGGCCGGCACAAGTCAGGGAAATCAGATGGCGAGTTGAGGGTCAGAACATGTTGCGTCAACTTTTCGATGCGGCTACTTGCAGCCGGCGCAACGACGAGCATTTCCGCACACAAGTCTTTGCTGCGGATTTCTCCGAGCAGATCGAGTTCATACTGTTGGCGATAGCCGTCACCCGAGAGATATGCGACGACCAGCGTCTCCTTATTCAGGAATGACATGGGGCCGTGACGCAGACCTAGCGGCGATTCTGCGAGGGTTGCGACCTTGCCGGCATTCAGTTCCAGGACTTTGAGCGCTGATTCCTGGGCCACGGCCTGCAATGCGCCGGCGCCGAGGAAGCAGACCCGTGCGAATTTCTGCTTTGCGAGGTGCGCGGCGGTGTTAGCGGCCTCGGGGAGAAGTGTCGCGCCCATTTCAACCAGGCTCTGCAACAGCGACTCGTAGCGATCTGGTGCGTCTACGTGCGCCAGATATTGGCCCGCGATGACCATGTTCGAGAAGGAACTTGTCATGGCGAGGCCGCGGTCGTTCACGGCGTCATCGAGCTTGATGGTGAAGACTCCGGGAACTGTTGCCATGGTGCTGAATGCGTTGCACGTCACAACAAGATGGCGAATCTGGTGCGGATATTGATGAAGAGCCTGCCCGAGCACTGCGACCCCTTCGGAACTTTCGCCGGAACGCGAGAAGGAGATCATCAGGTAAGGCTTGCCGCTCAGGATGAGGTCATCCATGTTTGTCAGCAGGGTGGTGCTTGGGATTGCCGCGACCTCGCATTGCCATTGCTGATGAAGGACATCTCTCACGGACCGCCCGATGTAGTCGGAGGTTCCGGCGCCTACGAGGATGACAGCTGGTTGGTTCGGAGATGCGGGCTTGCATCCGCAATCCACAAGAAAAGACTGAATGGACGCACGCAGGGACGAGAGTCGTTGCAGGGTGCTGTGCCAGGTTGCCGGCTGCTGGTGGATTTCTCGTGGGGTATCGATGAGACCTCGAGCTTGCTTTTCCTGCTCAGAGAGAGAGAGTAGTGCCGAAAGTGAGTCCTGCACCCGAAAGCTCCTTAGGGATTCGGAATCTGATTGTAGTACATATAGTCACTAGCAGTTTTATTCCCGAATGTTCGATATAACCATTGCCGGCGAAATCAATCTGGATCTGATTCTTTACGGCCTTCCGGAGAATATGCCAGTGGAGCGGGAGTTGCTGGCTGCCGATTTTCGGATGACGCTCGGAAGCTCGTCGGCCATTCTTGCTCATAATCTCGCTGTTCTGGGGGCGAAGGTCGGGTTTATCACGTTGGCCGGTAAAGATGAACTGGGCAAGGTTGCGCTCGAGCGCCTAGGGGAAAGCGGAGCTGACCTGAGCCGCGTGGTTTTCGCCGCGACCAGAAAGTCAACGGGCGTGACCGTCCTTCTGCATCATGGGAAAGAACGGCATATTCTTACGTATCCAGGGACGATGAGTGACATGAGCGGGCGCGACCTGGATGTGGGGTATTTAAAATCTTCGCGGCATTTCCATCTCTCGTCGCTTTTTCTGCAGAGGTCGCTAGCTCCTGACCTGCCGGAGCTTTTTCGTGAAATGAAGCGCGCGGGGCTGACGATTTCGCTCGACACAAATGACGATCCGGAAGACTTGTGGGACGGGGCCGTGGAAGAGCTGTTGGATCTGGTGGACGTGCTGCTGCCTAACGAGGCGGAAATTTGCCGGATTGCGAATCGCGATTCTGTGGATGAGGCGATCGAGGTGCTTTCACGGCGCGTTCCGTGCATTGCCGTCAAGCTGGGGTCGCGCGGTTCGCTGGTGCAGGCAGGCGGGAAAAGATACACGGCAGCACCAGTTGCCGTTTCGGCGGTGGATACGATTGGCGCTGGTGACAGCTTTAATGCAGGATTCCTTTTCGCGTGGCTTCGTCGGCTTCCTTTGGAAGCTTGCGCCAGGGCCGGCAATATTGCCGGGGCTTTGTCGACGCAGCGTCCCGGTGGCACGGAGGCATTTCGCGACCGTGAATTCATGCATCAGTTCCTGAGGCAGCATAACTTTCCTTCGTGCGGTGACGCGTAAAGAATGAATTTCGCGACCATTGATTGGGTCATTGTCGTGGTTTACCTTGCAGCCTCCATGCTGATTGGGCTGCTTGGGCGGAAGTATGTTGGCAACACCGCGCACTTTCTGGTTGCGGGCAGGGAACTTGGGACCTACATCGGGATTGCGACCCTGGCGGCTACTGAGATCGGCACCATCACATTCATGTACAACAGCGAGCTGGGCTATCGATACGGCTTTGCTGCATTTTCTGCCGCGCTGATTTCGGGCATTGCGATGATCTTTGTGGGGCGCACCGGCTTTGTGATTCGCAGGCTGCGTGCGCTGCGGCTGATGACCGTTCCTGAATATTTTGAGGTGAAGTACAGCCGCGGGCTGCGCATTGTTACTGGGTTTCTGGTTGCGCTAGGCGGCATCTTGAATATGGGAGTCTTCCTCAAGATTGAAGGGGAATTTCTCACGGTGATCAGCGGGTTGAATCAGAAATATCTGGTGGCCACGATGATTGCGATTCTGCTGCTCGAACTGATCTATACGACGGTTGGCGGCATGATCTCGATCGTCATTACCGATTATCTGCAGTACGTTCTGCTTTCAATTGCAACCATCATCATTACAATTTATGCCGTTTACTTTGCTGGATGGCATGCGATGGTTGTGAAGGTGACGAGCGTGATGGGTTCGAGCGGCTTCAATCCCATCACCGCGCCGAAGTTTGGGTTCAGTTTTCTCATCTGGCAGCTGCTGCTGTGGTTGTCTATTCACACTTGCTGGCAGACGACGGCGATGCGGATGTTTTCGACCAAGAGCCCGGAGGTTTCAAAGCGTGTGATGACGTGGACAGGATTTATTTTTCTGGGTCGTGGCATGCTGCCTATGCTTTGGGGGATCGCTGCGCTTACGCTGCTCGGACATGGTGCGTTGCAGGGTGGGATTCCGCAGCCTGTTGTGCATGGGCAGACGCTTGCCCCGATTGACGCCATGCCGGCGATGCTGGCTGTTCTGCTGGGGCCGGGGATTCGCGGGATTGTGGTGGCGGGCATGCTGGCCGCGACGATGTCAGTAAACAGTTCGTATCTGCTGGGTTGGAGCGCGGTGATTTCGCAGGACATAATTGCCCCCGTGCGAAAGCAGATGGGCAGGCCTCCCGTCCGCGACGCGACGCAGTTGCTGATTAATCGTATTTGCAATTTTGCGGTGGGAATCTTTCTTATCTTCTGGGGGTTGCTCTATACACCGCCTGGGGCGGTGTATCTTTACCTGAATATTACGGGGACGATTTTTCTTGCGGGCGCTTTTATCTGCGTGATAGGCGGGCTCTACTGGAAGCGCGCCAACACGGCCGGCGGGTATTGCGCGATGTTAATGGGCGCAGCTGGCGCGATAATCCCGTTTTTCTTTTTGCACAAGAGCGAGAGCTTTGCCGGGTTTGCCGCTTTTGGGTTATCAGCGATTGGGTTATTGATCGGATCGTTGCTGGGGAGGCAACGAGCGAATCCGTCTATGGGTGAACTTGCGGTACAGAGTGGGGGTGCGCAATGAACGCATGGGGATATTTTTGGGCGGTGTGGCTGGTTATCTCCGGAGTAGCTTTTGCTGCCATTACTCTGATTGTGGCGGTGAAGGGATTTCGCGATCTGCAGGCCATGTTTGCCGGGCTGAGCGGGAAGAGACAGGTTGATCGTGACTGAACGGGACAAATTTGTGGCGATGGTTTCGGCGAAGGCTGAAGTGACTCTGCCACTTAGCGATTTTCAGCCGAAGTCGATGCTCATTTCCGATGAGCATCATGTCGAGCGCGCCCGGTTTCCCGTGATCGATTACCACAATCATCTGGATTCGCTGAAGCCGCACCATGTTTTGCGTGTGATGGATGCCTGTGGGATCGAGAAGATTGTGAACATCACGATGAAGATCGGCCACGAGGCTCTGCAGATGATTGATACGTTTCATGCAGCTGATCCGAAGCGCTTTTTCACCATTGGATGGATGGATTGGTCAGATGTGACGGATCCGGCTTTTGTGACGCGGACTTTGCAGCGACTGGAGACGCTGGTGGAGCGCGGCGCGGTCGGAATCAAGTTCTGGAAGGACCTAGGGCTGAGCGTGCGCGATGCCAAAGGCGAATTGTTACGCGTCGATGATGAACGGCTGGCGCCAATCTTCGATAGGGCGGCTGAGTTAGGGATTCCGGTGATGTTTCATACGGCGGACCCCGATGCGTTTTTTCTGCCGATCGATGCGCGGAACGAACGATATGAGGAGTTGGCGGCGCATCCCGACTGGGGATTCGATGGATCACGGTATTCTAAGCAGGAACTGCTTGATCAGCGGGACCGGGTGATTGCGCGGCATCCGAAAACGACTTTCGTTGCGGCGCATGTGGCGGAGAGTGGAGAGAATCTCTCTCGCGTGAACATGTTGCTTGAGACTTATCCGAACGTCTATATCGATATCAGCGCGCGTGCTTCTGAATTGGGGCGACAGCCTTACTCGGCGCGGGAACTGTTTCTGAAGTTTCCGGATCGCATTCTTTTCGGGTCCGATTTGCTGCCGGAGGAATCGATGTACCGGCTCTACTTCCGTTTTCTGGAAACCGCGGATGAATACTTTGAATATCCTTCGCACGCCTCGCGGCAGGGGCGCTGGAATATCTATGGGTTGCATCTGCCGGACGATGTGCTGCGTAAGATCTATCGCGAAAATGCGCTTCGCCTGTTGCCGTCTTAGGCGCCCGTTCCAATGGCTATAACAAAATATTGCGCGGGTTCCTGACCGGTGTTTCGAACTCCGTGTTCTTCGCCAGAGTGGACGAAGGCGGCTGATCCCGGGCCGAGGGTTGTGCTCTTGCCGGCTATCGTGATCTCGATCGTTCCTTTAGACAGGAGGAAGAGCTCTTCGTGCACGTGGTGGTGCGGCGGGTGCGGCATGGCTCCGGGTGCGAGGACGGTTTCGTGGACTTCGAGATGCGCTCCGGAATGCGTGACACCGTTGACGATCGGACGCGCGGTGTTGCCGCCGTTCGTGTGCGGTGTCATCTGGTCGAATGGCCGGGCGAACGATGGAATCGGCTGATCGTTCGTCGACTGCGCGAGTGAACCAGTACTTAACGAGCCAATGATCAGTGGCAGAGTCTGACATAGTCCCCGACGCGATATATCCATTCTTCGCTCTCCTTGAACTTCCTCGACCAAGCTAGCACTGGAGGGAGAAATGCGGAAGTTGTCAGGTGCTCTGCGAGGTTTGCTTTGGCGACACACCTTTTGAGCAGGCATACAATACAGCGCAGGACGCATACATGTATCTGGAAGCGGACATTCGAGACCAGAGGGCCGAGATTGCTTCAGCGCTTGAGGACGTGCGGGCCGAATCGGGTCGCACATTGCTGGAGCTACTGGACGCTGGGCCAGTACTGCTGGTCTTTCTGCGGCACTTTGGATGTTCGTTTTGCAGGCAGGCCCTGGATGATGTCTCGAAAATTTACGGCACGCTGACGGACCGCGGCGTCCGTCCTGTCTTTGTGCACCTGGGAACGGCGGAGCGAGCAAAGCCTTATTTCGACTACTACTGTCTCTCCGACGTGGAACGGATCAGCAATCCCGATGGGTCGTTCTACCGGAATCCGATCTTTGAGCTGGGGCGTGTTTCCCTGGCGCGGGTAGTGTTTCAACCCGCCGTCTGGAAAGGGTGGTTGCAAGACGCCCTGATCAAACACGGCGTTGGGTTGAACCGCGAAGACGCCTCACAGATGCCTGGCATCTTTTTTCTCCGGGACCGGGCGCTCGTGCGGTCGTTCCGGCATCGCACGATTGCGGATCGTCCTGATTACTTGCGCCTTGTTGCCTGACGTCCACAGCTTATTTCCGATAGACTTTGCTTTCGACCGATGAACCTTTCTGAGATCCAATCCGCTCTCCGCGATATAAAGCTGGATGCCTGGCTTTTTTACGATCATCATCACCGCGATCCCATTGCAGGGCGCATCCTGGGGCTCGATCCGCATGCGCACATCACGCGTCGCTGGTACTACGTGATTCCGGCGCACGGGGAGCCGCATAAGCTCGTGCATCGTATCGAGCAGGCGCGCCTGGATTCGCTTCCGGGAGGAAAGACGCAGTACTCGTCATGGCAGGAACTGCAGGGTGGGCTGGAGGCGATGCTCGCGCCTTATCAGCGCATTGCCATGCAGTATTCGCAGCGCAACGCGATCATGTATGTTTCGATGGTGGATGCCGGGACGGTGGAACTGCTGCGCGAGATGGGCAAGTCCATCGTAAGCTCGGCAGATCTGGTGAGCCAGTTCGAGGCTGTGCTTTCCGAGGAGCAGATTGCCAGCCACTACGAGGCGCAGCGGGCGCTGGATGAGATTCTGGCCGAGGGATTTCGCGCGATCGATCGCAGGTTGAAGAGCGGCATCACGGAATACGAGATGATGACGTGGTTTCAGCAAGCGATCGACCGGGCGGGGATGGTAACGGAAAACGGTCCAAATGTTTCGATCAATGAAAACTCTTCCGACTCGCACTATGAGCCGACAGCCGGGCGTTCGCGGAGGATTCAGAACGGGGATTTTTTTCTGATCGATATCTGGGCGCGTATGAACAGGGCGGGAACGTGCTGGTATGACATTACCTGGACGGGCGTTCTGGGGCGCGAACCTTCGGAGCGTGAAAAACAGGTATTTGAGGCGGTGAAGAACGCGCGGGATGCGGCGATTCGGGTCGTTCAGGAGGCCTTTGCTGACAAAAAGCCGCTTGCCGGATGGCAGGCTGACGATGCGTCGCGTGGTGTGATTCGTGAGGCTGGGTTTGAGCCGTATTTCACGCATCGCACGGGGCACAATATCGGTACTGAGCTGCATGGCAGTGGGGCGCATCTGGATAATCTGGAGACGCATGACGAACGCCGGCTTCTGCCGTTTACCTGCTTCTCGGTGGAACCGGGAATCTATCTGCCGGAGTTCGGCATTCGCAGCGAGGTAAACATGATGACTTCGCGCGACAAGGCTGAGGTGACGGGGCGTATCCAGCAGGAATTGGTGCGTATATAAACTGCAGGCTTGATAGATTTGTGGCTCCCATCCCTTCGATAGCGCTCAGGACGGGCTTTTTCGCAAGCTACGCGAAAGGACAGGGCACCCATTTTTGTACGGATGCCGAAGAACGAATCGGGAATATCCTTTCATCAGTTGCATCAAAGAATTATCAGGTGCGGTCGAAATCTTACATGATCTGGTTTGTGGGCGCAGTGGTCTGGTGGATCGACGCCGCGCTGTGTTTGCACGCAGAGCTGGGCACGCATGCGCGGATCGCGATGGGGATTTCAGTGCTGTTTCTTTTCGCCGGCGTGTTTTTTCGCAAACAGGCATTGCGCAAGTGAGCGGGTGCTTCAGTTCTTAACTTCCTCCACCACAACCTCATAGATGGCAACGCGTTGATCGAACCGGGTGAGCAATTTACGCCCGGGTTCAGGAATAACAATATAGCCAAACTCATCCCCAGCGGCCGCGCGCACCGATTCGAGCGAGTCAAAATGGGTCAGCACGACGAATTCGACTTCGTGAAACAGGTTGCGGCGCAGGAGTTTGCCGCCCAGGAAACCGCGAATCTCGTGGAGTCTTGGAAAGACTTCGAGGCGGATGAACGTCTCGTACGCATCGGCGTTCTCCGGTATGGTATAGCCCTGCCATAGACGTGTAATCATGCAGACTCCCTCCCTGGCGGAAAAATCGTACAGACGGCCCGAATTGGGGGGAGGGCCAGAGACCTTGCGGTCTCCGGCTTTGCTACTAAACGGCGGAACTGGCGAGCGCGCTCGCCGCAAACTGCTCGGTTTCAACCAGCGAAATACACTCTTCCAGAATGTCGAGTGCAATGGCTGCTTCGTGTTCGTTTGCGATCAGTGGAGGCGCAAGACGGATGGAAGTTTCGCCGCAGCCCAGGATCAGGAGACCGCGCTCAAAGGCCAGCTCCACGATGCGATCGCGCCATTGTCCGGCAACTTCGCGCGTGGTCTGATCCTTGACGATCTCGATGCCGATCATCAGGCCGCGTCCGCGGACTTCGCCGACTACCGGATGCCTCGTAGGCCATTGGCGCAGGCGGCTAATCATCTGCTCGCCGAGGCTGGCGGCATTGGCGATGCCTTCGCGCTCGAGGATGTCCATGGTGGCGAGGGCTGCGGCGATGGAGACGGGGTTTCCGCCAAAAGTGGAGGCATGCGAACCGGGCTTCCAGTCCATGATCTCGGCGCGCGTCATACAAATGCCGAGCGGCATGCCGGAGGCGATGCCCTTGGCTATGCAGACGATGTCGGGCTCGACGCAGGAGTGCTCGATGGCCCACCATTTGCCGGTACGGCCGGATCCGGATTGCACCTCATCGGCGACGAGCAGGATGCCGTACTTGTCGCAGATGCGGCGCAACTCCTGCAGGAAGATGGTCGGCGCGACGACGTAGCCGCCTTCGCCCTGGATGGGCTCGACGAAGATCGCGGCTACTTCTTCGGGCGCGAGCGTTGTCTTGAAGAGTTTTTCTTCAATATAGCGGGCACAGCCGAGGGCGAATTTTTCTTCGTCCTGCGGGCCGCCACTACAGCCGCGATACGCGTAGGGATAGCGCACGTGCGTGACGCCTGGGACAAGCGGCGCGAAACGGCGACGCTGCTGTGGCTTTGACGCGGTGAGCGAGAGCGCGCCCATGGTGCGTCCATGAAATGCTCCGAAGAATGCGATCACTTGCTGGCGTTGGGTGTGGTAACGGGCGATCTTCAGGGCACACTCGACTGCTTCCGCGCCGGAATTGCCGTAGTAAAAACGATGTGGTCCCGGCATTGGTGCTATAGCGGAAAGGCGCTCCGACAGCGTAATCAGAGATTCGTAATAAAAATCGGTGCCGGAGATGTGAATCAGCTCGGCCGCCTGTTTCTGAATGGCGGCAACGACCTCGGGATGGCAATGTCCGGTCGAGGTGACGGCGATGCCTGCGGCGAAATCGAGGAACTCATTGCCGTCCACGTCTTCAACGCGCAGTCCTCGCCCACGCTTCGCCACCATGGGGTAAGAGCGCGTATAGCTGGGCGAGATGAGGCGGTCATCGTCTTCGACAACGCGCTTTGCGTTCGGGCCGGGCAGGGGACCGTTGAGTTTCGGTCCGAACTTGCTCAGGATCTCAGTCGACTGCATGGTTTTCTCCTTGTAGGGCCTTGGTTTTGGCTTCAGCCTGTTTTCGTTTCCTTAAGAACACCGCATTGGTTTGGCGGTAGTTCGGCTGTCGGAGGAGTCTTCTTCCGGCGATGACGCCGACGCGGGTGGCGGTTTTGATTTTTGCCGGGTGCGCAGTCGAGCGTCACGGGCAGCGGTGACTAATCGCTGCCGAAGAGACTGGGTCGCGTCCGGGTAGGCAGAACGCGGAGATGCCTACGGGGAGCGATGGCACGCGCAAAAGCTTGGCTCCAGCGTCTGGGGCTGGAGGCGGGGCTCACAACGGCGATGTGCCGGTCGGTGCGCATATTGTCCCTGTGTGTGCTGAGGATAGCATGCGGATGGATGGGGCGGGAAGCGGGAAATGGGTGCCGGGTTCAGCGATTCCGGCAGGGGGAGACATCGTGAGTTTTTTCAGGACACCCTTCGTATTACTTGCGATTCAATCGTTGAAGTGTATTCCACTTCGTGATTCTGAAGACACTTGGGGTAGACCTGCGCTTGCGGGTAGAATCTAGCCAAGGCTGCTGTCCTCAACTCGGCGGTATGATGGAGTTTGGGATTCGACCGTAGAAGCGCAGGGAATGAACACAACAACGACTGAAATCCGACACCGGGAATCGGAGACGATCCCATCAGGGGCATTTCATGAGGAACCGGGTGATGAAATGTCGCTTCTGGATATTCTCATTGTTCTGGCCCGTCGGAAATGGCTGATTTTTAAATTTACTGCCGGTTTTGCGGTGGTCGCGATCGTCATTGTGTTTCTTCTTCCAAAGAGCTATACAGCTACCACAACGGTCCTACCTCCACAGCAGGGTTCGTCGCTCAGCTCAGCGATCATGTCGCAGATCGGAGGCCTAGGATCGATAGGGGCTCTGGCGGGATCAAGCATCGGATTAAAAAACCCCAATGACATGTTTGTTGCGATGTTCAAGAGTCAGACAGTTGAAGACGCGATGATTCAGCGGTTCGATTTGATGACTAAATACCGTCAGAAATACATGTCCAGAGCGCGAAAAGTCTTCGAGAGCCATGCGACGATAGAAGCTAATGGGAAAGACACCCTGATCCACATTTCCGTAGAAGACAAGGATCCGGAGGTTGCGGCCAAGATGGCTAACGGTTATGTGGAGGAATACCGCAAGCTTTCACAGCACTTGGCCATAGGCGAAGCGGCACAGCGCAGGCTCTTCTTCGAGCAGCAACTGATACAGGCCAAGGACAATCTGGCCAATGCGGAAGAAGCGTTAAAAGAAACCCAGCAGAAGACGGGGATGATTCAGCTTGATAGCCAGGCCCGCGCACTGATTGAGTCAGCCGCGGCGCTTCGAGCGCAGATCACGGCCAAGGAAGTCCAGCTGCAGGCTATGCGCACCTACGCAACGGGTCAAAACTCTGATGTGGTGCAGACACAGCAGGAATTAGACAGTATGCGTGCGCAGCTGGCAAAACTTGCCGGAAACGGTGATGACAGTGTCGGCCTGATTGTGCCCAAGGGGCAGGTGCCGCAGGCGGGTGTTGAATACGTTCGTAAGCTGCGCGATGTGAAGTACAACGAAACGATCTTTGAGATTCTGGCGCGTCAGTTCGAACTGGCCAAGCTGGATGAGGCGAAAGAGGGAGCGCTGATTCAGGTCGTGGACCCGGCGATCGTTCCGGATTTCAAGTCATCTCCAAAGCGGGCGTTGATTACCATCGGCGCAACCCTGTTTGGATTGTTTATCGGCATTTTCGTCGCGCTCTTCCGCGAAGGTATGGAGCGATTGCGACAGGACCCGGAACAAAGTGAGCGCCTCAACCTTCTCCGCAAAGCAATCTGGACCAAGAAGACAGCCTAAAAAATGATAAATAAAGAAGATACGATCCTGGTAACAGGGGGCGCTGGTTTTATCGGCTCTAACTTCGTTTTGACGTGGATCAAGGAAGTTGGTTCGCCGGTCATCAATCTGGATAGCCTGACCTATGCAGGCAATCGCAACAATCTGGAGTCGCTTGACCGAGAGCCACGACACATTTTTGTGCATGGCGACATCGCGGATGAAGCACTGGTTGCCAAGCTCCTACATAGGCACAAGCCGAAAGCGATTGTTCATTTTGCTGCTGAAAGCCATGTAGACCGCTCTATCGTAGAACCGGATGCCTTTATCAAGACGAACGTCTTTGGCACATTTTCGCTTCTTCAGTCGGCCCGCGCCTACTATGCGGAGCTGAGCGCCGAGGAGCAAAAGGCATTTCGTTTTCTGCATGTTTCTACAGATGAGGTATATGGGTCGCTCGCGGCAGATGATCCTGCTTTTTGCGAGACTACACCGTACGCTCCGAACAGCCCCTATGCCGCATCGAAGGCTGCTTCCGACCACTTGGTTCGTGCGTATTTCCATACCTATGGACTGCCGGTTCTGACTACGAACTGCTCGAACAACTATGGGCCGTATCAGTTTCCGGAAAAGCTGATTCCTCTGATGATCCTTAACAGCCTTGAGGGAAAACCGTTGCCGGTCTACGGCGATGGGCAGAATGTTCGCGACTGGCTCTTTGTGGAAGACCATTGCTCTGCGATCCGTGCAGTACTGGATCGCGGCCGACTCGGCGAGACGTACAACATCGGTGGTTCGAGCGAGCGCAAGAACATCGATGTCGTCACAACCATCTGCGATCTGCTTGATGAGCTTGCACCCAGCGAAACAATTGGTTCGCGAGGGAAGCTGATCTCCTTTGTAAAGGACCGTCCGGGACACGATCGTCGCTATGCCATCGACGCCCGCAAGATCAAGCAGGAGCTTGGATGGGAACCGGCAGAGCGGTTCGAGTCCGGAATTCGAAAGACTGTGGAGTGGTATCTGGCGAATCAGAATTGGGTAGAAAACGTGCGCTCCGGTGCCTACCTGCAATGGATTGAAACGAATTACGCGGAGCGTGTCGGGCGATGAAGGGAATCGTACTCGCAGGCGGGTCGGGGACCCGCCTCTATCCGGTCACGCATGTTATTTCGAAACAGCTTCTGCCCGTTTACGACAAGCCGATGATCTACTATCCGTTGACGACGCTCATGCTGGCGGGTATCCGGGAAATTCTGATCATCTCAACGCCGCAGGATACCTCGCGCTTTGCGGAACTGCTTGGCGATGGAACGCAGTGGGGACTTCGGCTTTCTTACGCGGTGCAGCCGAGTCCGGACGGGCTGGCGCAGGCCTTCATTATCGGCAAAGACTTTGTCGGATCCGATCCGTGCGCGCTGGTTCTGGGAGACAACATCTTTTACGGGCAGTCGCTTTCTACGCAGTTGGTGAAGGCTGCAAACAAGACGAAGGGCGCAACGGTCTTTGCGTATCCTGTTCACGATCCGGAAAGATATGGCGTGGTCGAGTTCGATAAGAAAGGCCGCGCTATCAGTCTCGAGGAAAAGCCGACGGCCCCGAAATCGCGCTATGCGGTGACGGGCCTCTATTTCTACGACAACGATGTGGTGAACCTTGCTGCTGCGCTTAAGCCTTCCCCGCGTGGCGAGCTTGAGATAACCGACCTGAATCGCTGCTACCTTGATCGCGGCACGCTCGATGTTGAACTGATGAGCCGCGGGATGGCCTGGCTGGACACGGGAACGCACGATTCGCTCTTTGAAGCAGGGCTTTTTATTCAGACCATCGAACGACGGCAGGGTTTGAAGATCGCGTGCCCGGAGGAGATCGCCTTCCGCCACGGATATATCACGACGCAACAGCTTGAGGCGCTTGCGCAGCCGGTGCGTAAGAGCGGATATGGGCAATATCTCCTGTCTCTCCTCACCGAACCTCATTTTCCTTCCGAAGGCATTTAGAGAATGAACATAATTAAAACTGCATTGCCTGGGGTTCTGGTGCTGGAGCCGAGGATCTTCAAGGATGCGCGCGGAGCCTTCTATGAGACCTATAACGAGAGACTAATGGAGCAGGCCGGACTGCCTACACGCTGGGTGCAGGATAATTTTTCCTTGTCTACGAAGAATGTCGTTCGCGGCATCCACTACCAGCTTAATAACGTGCAAGCCAAGCTGGTGCGTGTTACGCATGGAGCGGTGTGGGATGTGGCTGTCGATCTGCGGCGCAGTTCGCCGACCTTCGGCAAGCATGTTGGCGTAGAGCTCTCAGGTGACAACGGGCGCATGTTCTGGATTCCTGAAGGATTCGGGCACGGATTTGCCGCTCTGTCTGAAGTAGCAGGGTTTGCCTACAAGGTTACGGGATACTACTCGCCCGGGGATGAAAGGACCTTGCTGTGGAATGATCCTGCTGTCGCTATTCCGTGGCCTGTCTCGCAGCAGGAAGCCATCGTCTCCGAGAAAGATCAGCAGGGCCGAACCTTCCATCAGGCTGAGCTGTTTGCATGAGTCAAAAACCAATCATCCTGATTCTTGGCGCCGGTGGCCAAGTTGGTAGCGAGCTGCAGCGCAGCTTCGCCGATGCCGGCGAGGTGACGGCGTGGGACCGCAAGGCCGCTGATCTTTCCCAGCCCGAAGAATTGCGGTCTATGATTCGTCAGCTTCGGCCTGCCGTCATTTTGAATGCTGCGGCGTATACCGCGGTCGACCGGGCCGAGTCGGAGCCAGAGCTTGCCATGACGATCA
This sequence comes from Terriglobales bacterium, assembly GCA_963823845.1. Taxonomy (GTDB): domain Bacteria; phylum Acidobacteriota; class Terriglobia; order Terriglobales; family Acidobacteriaceae; genus Alloacidobacterium. The sequence continues at coordinate 157,817 of CAWGND010000012.1, read as the reverse complement.
ACGGCGATGCGCCGCGCGTACTGGCGGAAGAGGCCGTGAAGCTTGACGCGGTGCTTGTGCACTATTCGACCGACTATGTTTTTGACGGATCGAAGCAATCTCAGTGGGTGGAGAGCGACAAGACAAATCCGCTGAATACGTACGGGCGGACCAAGTTGGCGGGCGAACATGCGGTTCAGGAAGTGGGCGGCAAGTACCTTATTCTGCGCACGAGCTGGGTTTATGGGCCACATGGCCATAATTTTCTGCGGACCATGCTTCGGCTGGGCCGTGAACGCGATCAACTAAAGATCGTCGATGATCAATTTGGCGCGCCGACTTCTTCTTTGGCTATTGCCGATGCAACTCGCGCTGTGGTGGACACAGCGATGACGACCGAGCACGAATTCGGCGTATATCACATGACATGCGGTGGTGAGACGACGTGGTGCGGGTTCGCACAGGAAATATTTGCCCAGCACCAGCGTCAGAGTGGTGAAAAAGTGCCGCAGGTTATTCCTATCTCCTCAAGCGAGTATCCGACTCCTGCCGCGCGGCCGGCGAACTCCGTTCTTAGCAATGAAAAGCTGCAATCGGTCTTTGGAATTGCTTTGCCCGACTGGCGGTCAGCGGTCGTCGAAGTGATCGGGGCAACTACGAGGGTGTAAAGTGGTCGCTCGGGACTAAAGGGCCAACGCTTCTGCACACGTTAGAAACCGGACGAGGTCGGAGTGTCTACCAGGGAAATTGGCATCATTATGCATGGCGTCACGGGACGCATGGGCTATAACCAGCACCTTGTGCGATCCATCATAGCGATAAGGGACCAGGGGGGCGTTGCGCTTCCGAACGGGGACCGCGCCCTGCCGAACCCAGTCCTCGTAGGCCGCAACGTCGAGAAGGTGAGGGAGCTCGCCCATCGCCACGGAATTACTCGTGTGGCAAAAGATGTCGAGACGGCGTTGGCAAACCAGGAAGATACGATATTTTTCGATGCGGGCTCGACGCAGATGCGCGCGGCACTCCTTACCCGCGCGATTGACGCAGGGAAGCACGTTTACTGCGAAAAGCCGCTCTCGGAAACCCTGGAGCAATCGCTGGTCCTGGCACGTCTGGCTCGTTCGCGCGGAGTAAAAAGCGGCGTGGTGCAGGACAAGCTCTATTTGCCCGGGCTGCGCAAGATCCGGATGCTGAAGGATGCGGGCTTTTTCGGACGCATTCTTTCCGTGCGCGGCGAGTTTGGCTATTGGGTCTTCGAAGGCGACTGGCAGGCCGCGCAGCGGCCTTCATGGAACTATCGCAAAGCCGACGGCGGGGGCATTATTCTCGATATGCTGCCGCACTGGCGTTATGTTCTGGACAATCTGTTCGGAGAGGTGAAGGCGGTCAGTTGCATTGGCGCTACGCATATCGAGAGTCGCGTGGATGAAAGTGGGCACGGTTACAAGGCCGATGCAGACGACGCGGCCTATGCGACCTTCCAACTGGAAGGCGGTGTCATCGGGCAGATTAATTCTTCCTGGGTCGTGCGGGTGAAGCGCGACGATCTTGTGACATTCCAGGTCGATGGAACTCACGGTTCGGCCGTGGCCGGGCTTACTCGCTGCTATACGCAGCATCGCGTGAATACACCACGACCAGTCTGGAATCCTGACCAGCCGCAGACGATGAAGTTTGAGCAGCAGTGGGAAGAGGTGCCGGATAATCAGGTCTATGAGAATGGTTTTAAGCTCCAGTGGGAGGAATTCATTCGTCATGTGGCAGCGGACACGCCGTGGCGCTCCGATTTGATCGAGGGAGCTAAGGGAGTGCAACTAGCAGAACTGGGCCTGAAGAGCTGGGCCGAGCGGCGTTGGCTGGATGTGCCGCCCCTATCGCTCAAGGCGGCGGAGAGCGCGTAAGCGATGATGCCAACGCTCAACTTACCGACGAGCGGCGGAAGACTGGAGCCATACACAGTTACAAATGTACCGCTGCCATTGCCGGAGCCATCGGCGCGGCAGTTCAACCGTGTCGCCTATTCGGCGGCGCACGTTGTGGCCGATCCTTTGGCTGACGCCGACCCTTGGCTCGACCAGAGTATCGACTGGGAACGCACTATTGCCTTTCGTCACTATTTGTGGGATCTGGGCCTTGGCGTGGCGGAGGCAATGGATACTGCGCAACGCGGCATGGGCCTGAACTGGAACTGTGCGCAGGAGTTGATCCGTTATTCCCTCGACGCTGCGCGAAGTCGCACCGATGCTCTGATCGCCTGCGGCGTTGGCACCGATCATCTGCCCATCAGCTCTGACACGACCGTCGATGATGTAATCCGCGCTTATGAGGAACAGATGGAAGCGGTCGAGAGGCTTGGGGGCCGGATCATATTGATGGCGAGCCGCGCTCTTGTCGCCGCTGCGCAATCGCCGGAAGACTACCAGCACGTTTACGATCGCATTCTGCGGCAAACGAAAGAGCCTGTCATCCTGCATTGGCTTGGGGAGATGTTTGATCCGGAGCTGAAGGGCTACTGGGGACGAGAAGACCACATGGCAGCGATGGATATATGCGTCGATATCATCAACGGCCGCGCTGACAAGGTTGATGGCGTGAAGATTTCGCTTCTGTCGGCGGAGAAGGAAGTCCTCATGCGTCGCCGCCTTGCTGCCGGCATCCGCATGTATACGGGCGACGACTTCAACTATGCAGAACTCATTGCTGGAGACGAGCAGGGCTATTCGCATGCGCTGCTAGGTATTTTTGATGCGATCGCACCCGCGGCCTCTGCTGCTCTAACGGAACTTGGTGCAGGAAACGAGGCTGGATTTCATGCGATTCTTGCGCCCACCGTGCCTCTGTCGCGACATATCTTCAAGACACCGACGCGATTCTATAAAACAGGTGTGGTGTTTCTTGCCTATCTCAATGGTCTGCAGGAACACTTTGTGATGCTGGGCGGCCAGCAAAGTGCGCGTTCGCTGGTGCATCTTGCCAAGTTGTTTCGCCTTGCGGACAAGGCCCGCGTGCTCCGCGACCCGGAGCTGGCAGCCGAACGCATGCGGCGAGTGCTGGCCGTGGGCGGCGTCGCGTGAGCCTCAAAGGCTTATCCATCAACCTGGCCACTGTGCGCCAACAGTACACCCTGGCCCAGGCCGTGGATGCCTGCATCGCACACGGAATTACAGCCATCGCTCCCTGGCGCGATCAGGTGCAGGCTACAGGTCTGAAAGAAGCGGCGTCCATTGTGAAGCTCGAATCATCTTCGAGTCACTGGCCTTTGCCGTGGCGGGATGTTTCCTGCCGCCGACAAGGCTGGACTGGCAGCGGCCATCGACGACAACAAGCGCGCCATCGACGAGGCCGCGGCCATTCAGGCTGATTGCCTGGTTCTGGTCGTGGGAGGGTTGCCCGATGGATCGCGTGATCTTGCGGCCGCACGCGAGATGGTTGCTGATGGCATTGCCGCCATCCTGCCTCATGCGCGGGAAAGCCGCATCCCTCTCGCCATCGAACCCCTGCATCCCATGTACGCGGCGGACCGCTCCTGCATCAATACGCTTGAGCAGGCTCTCGACGTCTGCGACCTTCTGGGAGACGGGGTCGGGGTCGCGATCGATGTCTACCATGTCTGGTGGGACCCGAAGCTTCACGAGCAGATTGCGCGTGCGGGCGCAGCCGGACGGATTTGTACGCATCACATCTGCGACTGGCTGGTGCCCACGCGCGATCCGCTGCTCGACCGCGGCATGATGGGCGATGGCGTTATCGACCTCAATTCGATCCGCGCTGCGATAGAAAAAGCCGGATATCAGGGGCCGCAGGAAGTAGAGATTTTCTCGTCCGAAAACTGGTGGAAGCGTCCGGGCAAGGAAGTGCTCGCTACCTGTGTCGACCGCTTTCTTACAACGTGTTGTCTGCGGGAATTTCCTGTTACAGGAGAATAGGCGTTATGTCTTTCGAGTCGATCAACCCAACCACCGGTGAGTTGCTCGGCACATATCCGGAGCACGATGCGCAGGAGGTCGACGCCCGTCTTCAAAACGCGTGGGACGGCTGGCTGGGATGGTCGCGGACGCCGCTTTCTGAGCGCACTGCTTTTCTCATTCGTCTTGCCGATCTGTTGGAGGGGCGCGTCGAAGAATACGCGCGGTTGATTACGCTTGAGATGGGAAAGCCGATTGAAGAGGCCCGCGGCGAGGTGAAGAAGGCAGCGTTAAGCGCGAGACATTTTGCCGAAAGCGGCGCGGCGTATATTCAGCCAGAAGCGATTCCAGGAACACCGGGCCGCATCGTGTACGAGTCGATTGGGCCGATTTTCGCAGTGATGCCCTGGAACTTGCCTTTCTGGCAGGTGCTGCGCTGCTTCATTCCTGCTGCGCTGGTGGGAAACATAATGATTGTGAAGCACGCTGAGAACGTGCAGGGATGCGCGTTGGCGATCGAGAAGCTGGTGTACGACGCGGGCGGCTCCGATATTTACGTGAATCTGTCGGTCCAGCGTGAAGTGGTGCCGGGCATTATCGCGGATGCTCGCGTACGCGCTGTGACGGTGACCGGCAGTGTGCGCGCCGGACGCGCCGTTGCGGAACTGGCGGGCCTTCATGGGAAGAAAGTCGTGCTCGAACTTGGCGGGTCGGATCCATTTGTCGTTTTGGAGGACGCCGATATCGCAAAGGCCGTGCAATTGGGCGTGACCTCGCGTTACTTGAACAATGCACAGAGCTGTATCGCGGCCAAGCGCTTTCTCATCGCTGAGCCCGTGGCTGACGCATTTATCAAGGCATTCGTCGAGCAGTCTGCAGCGTTGAAGATCGGGGATCCGCTACTGGCGGACACCAAACTAGGGCCGCTGGCTCGGAAGGATTTGCGCGAGAATTCGGAGCGCCAGGTGAGGGATGCGATCGGAGCCGGGGCTCGTGTACTTCTGGGAGGTACATCGCTCCCCGGGCCGGGGTATTTTTTCCCTCCAACGGTGCTTGTTGATCTTCCGCATGGTGCCCCAGTGGCGCGTGAAGAATTCTTCGGTCCAGTGGCGCTCGTCTTTACCTTCAAGACCGAGGACGAGGCGATTCAACTTGCGAATGACAGCGATTTCGGGCTTGGCGCATCGGTATGGAGCCGGAATCCTGAGCGCACCAACGCGGTCGCGGCTCGGCTGGAGGCTGGCGCGGTATTCATCAATGACTTTGTGCGCTCAGACCCGCGTGCGCCTTTCGGAGGCGTGAAAGCGTCTGGATTCGGCCGCGAGCTGGGGGCGCTGGGCGCTCGTGAGCTTACGAATGCGAAGCTCATCTGGGAGCCGCCTTCGGGAAATTAAAAAAGGGGCGACTCGTATTCAAGTCGCCCCCCGTTACAAAGCGATTGCAAAGATTAATTGTTGGAAGCCCAGTACTTGTTGAAGCCGATATAGTCGGAGGGCATGGCTGCTAGAATCTTCCGGCGCATCTCCAGCAAATCGACCGAGCCGAGCGTTTTGTAGATAACCTTGCCGTCCGGACCAAACACGACCGTATAGGGCACTGCCGACTGCCACGCCGGATCAAATGCCGCTTGCAATGCGGCAGTATCGTCAGCGCCGAACAGAAGATTACGTGTAGTGGCATGCTTCTTCTGCAGGAAGCGCAGCACGCTCGGCTCCTCGTCCGGCATATTGGCAGCTACCGTCACCAAGTCAAAGTCGCGCGGGCTGTACATACGATAGGTGTCCTGCAGGTCCGAGAACTCAGCCACGCAGGAGCCGCACCACGTAGCCCAGAAGCTGACGACCGTGACACGTCCGCCGGTATTGGTGCGCAGCTTCTTCAGTTCTGCTGCATCTACCTTTTCCACATGAACGGGCTCAGCCTCCAGCTTTCGCTCTGCCGCTTCACGTTGTTCTGATTTCTCCGACCACTTCGTTGAACAGCCGAAGACGCCGGTATGTTTCACTGCAACTTCCTTGCCTGCCAACAGAGCGTCGATCGCATTCTGAGCATCGTGGGTCTTGACCATCTCGATTCGATAGCTGTTATCGAAATGGCCTTCATAGCGAAGACTGCGATCCTTATCAAAGATGAAAACATGCGGCGTTGCCTGCGGACCGTAGGCTCGAGTCACGGATTCAGCATCGCCAGCGTACAGATAGGGGTAGTGAAGATGCTTGTACTGCACGCGGATCTTCATATCATCCAGCGTGTCGCTTACATCGGAGGAATCCAACTCATCGATTCTGATCGCTTTCGGATCGTTGCCCTGGATCGCGACGACCGCTACTCCGCGCTTCCCATAGTCTTCGTAAAGCTGCTCGATGCGGCGTTCATACATCTGGGCGATGGGGCAATGGTTGCAGGTGAACACTACGGCCAGTATTGGACTGCTTGCGTAGTCGCTGAGCTTGTGGATTTTTCCGTCAACTCCCGGCAGGGCGAAGTCCGGAGCGGGCGAGCCCAACGGTAGGATGGGATGGGCCTGCTGTCCCCAGAGCGACACAGACAACAAAATCACAAACGCGAATAGAACCTTCTTAGGCATTGATTTTCTCCATTGCGTCCCAGCGCATGGGTAACTACGCAAGCTTTCTCGCAAACGTCACTTCCTCCACCAGATCGTGATCGACGTCGCCTTCTTTCTCATATTCGACGGCCACCAGGTCCGGGAAGTTCTGCCGGCGCAGTTCGTGCATCACTTCGGGAATCTTTGCGATGCCGGAACCGAGCAATACATTGACTTCTCCGCCTTTCGCCTGAATGTCCTTCAAATGTACCAGTCTCAATCGGGGGGCTAATTTGCGGATCGCATCCTCGGGATCATAGCCGCACGACGCGAAATGCCCGGTATCGGCCGTGGCGCCCATTGTCTTTGACAGTCCGGACAGAGCGTTCAGGATGTCTTCCGGGCTTTCATACGCGAATTTGTATGGGAAGAAATGATTATGAAGTCCGAAGGTTAATCCTTCATGGGTCAAACGCTGGTCGAGTTGCTTCAAAATATTCTTGGTCGCATCGCCGGTAATATTGCTGGAGCCAAGCAGCTTTGCAAAACGCACCGCATCGTCGATGTCATGGTCGTCCTTGAAGGTGGCAGCGTAATAGGACACACAACGAATGCCTGCGCGGTCCAGCTTCTCCCTGGCGGTGCGGAATAGCTGGTCCTCCGGATGGCTCAGCAGCATGAACTCGCCCCGCGACATCTCGATTTCGCTCACGCGAAGTGCATTCAATTGAACGATCATGTCGTCAATGGAAAGGCCATGATAGCTATAGGTGCCGACGCCGATATTGAGTGAGAAAGCGTGGAGTCGGGCCGCTGTGCTCGCCAGGCACAATCCGGAAGCGAGTTTAACGAAGTTTCGCCGCGTCATCATTCGACGAGAAGCTCCTATTTAGGTGAGCTGTTTAAGGCCGGCGCTGGCGACGGCGTCGCATCGGCGTCTACTAACCCCGTGGCCCACTTAATTGCCTCAACATACATCGTCTGCAGTCTTGGGTCGTCCCAATTGTCCTCAGGGTGCCCAAGGGTCGAGTAGTACACGCGTCCTTTTCCATACATCTTTGCCCATGTGACCGCAAAGTCGTGGTCCGCGCGATGCACCTTGGGATTCGTCAGATCAAGTTTACTGGCATCAAGGCTCATAAGGACGTGCACTTTGTCGCGCGAGAACGACTTCATCTGGTAAATCTCGTCGTGAAGAGTGAACGTCCGAGGCCACTGCTCCATGCCGGGGAACCTCGGGTCTTCAACGATGATCGGCATGTCAAAGGTCCCCCACGGGTGCTCATCGAAAGTGCCGCCGACCATGTCAACGAACTCCGGCCACTTGGTAAGGGTGATCGCTGCGCTATGGACACCGATAAATCCTTTGCCGTCTTCGTGGACAAAGGAGAGCAGGGCGGCTTTCTGCTCAGCATCCATTTCGAGGTCGCCGCCGGTGAAAAAGAGAACGGCATCAAAATTCAGCAAATTCTTTGCGTTGTATTCGAGCTTCTTTTTCGTGAGCGCTTCGGTATCCGTGCGGATGGTCGTGTCCCACAAACCGGTCTGTTTCCCGAGACGTTCAATGGTGGCCATGGCGTGCGAGACAGACTCATGCCGGTATCCCTTTTCCTCGCCGATCACGAGGAGGTGCTTCTTCTGGCTGCTGGCCGACTGGGCCGGACAAACAACGCAGAAGGAGATGAGAAGCAGCAATAGGCCATAGCGAATAACTTTCATAGATATGGAATGATCCGAGGATTTGTAACTCGGCAACCCACAGAAGCTTTTCTTATGTCAATTTCATAGCATCCGGGTCCCAGTGCACGACGGTACCGCGCTCCATGCTGAGGTTGCTGAGCAGCGCGGCTCCGGCTGCACGATAACCGAACACCCCATCTTCCACTACAGGTCGACGCGTTCGAACAGCCTCAAAGAAGTTTTTGAAGTGATCGTAGCTGTCACTGTATCCTTCTGGCGCTACATATTTTTCGTATCCGACTGGCGGCGCTCCGGTGGGGTGGGGGGGTGGATATTTCGCCTTGTATTCTGCAAGGAATTGCTTCTGCATCGCTTCGGTGAAGGTGCCAATGGTGTAGCCTGGCTCCGTCTCGCGGGGAACCCGGTTTACGCTGACTGTATTGCCGGCAATTTCCATGGTGCCTTCTGATCCGGTGAAAATCAGTCCTTCACTTTCTTCGCCGCCGTCGACAAAGTTGACGCGCAGGCTCAGATTGAAGCCCTCGCGATAGTCAAAGAGGCCCAACATTACGTCCGGCACATCCCGGCCATCTTTCCAGAAGCGCAAACCTCCCGTGGCCATGGCGCGCGTGGGGCCATGCGTGTTCGTGATGAAGTGGGTTCCGCTGAAGAGATGGACGAAAAGGTCGCCAGCGACGCCGGATCCGTAATCTTTCCATTTGCGCCACTGGAAGAAGCGCTCAGCGTTGTAAGGAATTTTGGGAGCGGTACCCAGAAAGCGCGGCCAGTCGCAGGATTCCGTCGAGGCATCCAGCGGAACCGTATAGTTCCATGCGCCCATTGACGAATTACGGTCCCAGCGCGCAGTCACCATGTTCAGTTGTCCAATGGCGCCGGAGGCGAGCAGTTCTTTAGCCTTTGCGTAGATGATAGAGCTGACGCGCTGGCTTCCGATCTGAAGGATGCGTTTTGTGGCGCCCGCAGTCTCGATCATCTCCGGCCCGTCGGCGTAGAGATGGATCATCGGCTTCTCGCAATACACATCCTTGCCGGCCTTCATCGCATCGACGGACGCCTGCTTATGCCAATGATCGGGCGTGCCGATGATGACGGCGTCAATGTCGTTGCGGGCCAGAATCTCGCTGTAGTCGCGCGTGGTGAAAACGTCCTGGCCCCATAGCTCCTTGCTGTGCTCAAGTCGTCCGGTGTAACAGTCTGCCACGGCGACAAGCTTTACCCCAGGGACCTCGAGTGCCGTCTTTGTGTCTCCCTGGCCCTGACCTCCCGCACCAATGAGGGCAATCTGGATGTGATCGTTTGCTGCGATTGGCCTGGCTTGTTCGCTCTGAGCCGCAGCCAGCATGTGCATTTTTGCTCCGATTACCGTCTCCGCCGTTGCTACTCCGGCAGCTTTGAGAAAACTTCTACGATTCAATTCGTTCACAACCGTTCCTCATACCCGAAAGTTGTCCGCCATATGAAACCATACAGCAACCTGTGGGACGACAGTCGATCTTCTGCATGGATGAGGATAAGCTTGAGAGCGTATAGCTCAATAAAAGCTGCCAACGTGAGATATGACCCTGAAGATCATCAACAGCGCGATCAAGCACCGTTTCGAAACAGAAATCGGCACAAAAACTGCATTTCTAAACTACCGCCTCGATGAGAAGGTCATCACGTTTACTCACACCGAAGTTCCGGCGTCGGTGAATGGGCGCGGGATCGGTACTGCCCTGGCCAAAGCAGGTCTTGACTATGCCATAGAACAAAACCTGCGGGTGATTCCGCAGTGTCCCTTCGTCGCAGACTTCATCAAGGCACATCCGCAATACCAATCAACCGTCAGGTCGTCCGGATAGTTCCATAACGATTAATGGGGTTGTTGCAATGGCAGGAATTCGAAGCTCTCGATCACGGCCTCATTCGGTTGATTCGAGGAACCTTCGGAATGATGGAAGTCGTACAGGTCGACGTGTACTTTCTCGTTCGCTGGCGTTGGTGTTCCCGAGGTAAAAACATGCTCACTGATAAGCTTCTGGTGGTCGGTGGTGGAATCGCTCGTCGTTTTAAAGGACACCTTTCCAGGCTCCCAACGAAACACATAAGTCAGAGTCCCACCAGGTATGTTGAAGCGAGCAAGGTTTTCGGGAGCATAGAAAGGCTGTACGACATATTGCGCGTTCTTGTTCTCCGGACTTCCCCAACGACTCAGTTCTATGTCCATTTCGTTGCGAAAATTCGTCGACCGTGCATCGTCCCATGTGAACATCCCGATAACCGCAGATGGTCTTAAGTGTGCGGTATCCTCTACTACGAATTTGTAGGTGCCATAACCCAGGCTCTGGTTGAGACTGACCTCTGCGCAGGACCACCGGCCGTTGCGATACTCCATGCGTAGATGCAGATATCCCTTCTCATCGGTCCATGCGTTCGCAGAATCGTATGCGTACGGTTGGCCACCATGATCGCTGACTCCCGTCTGTACTGACCAGTCGTAGCTGCCGAAGTGAATCGTGGGTGTTTCGACCACAGTCCCTGCTTTGCCTTTCATAATGGCTACTGCCAACACACCATTTCCCTCCGAAGGCAAAGTGACAAGCTTTGAAGCTGGGTGGTATTCGGGTTCCACAAGCACGGCCGCGTATTCGGAACCCAGATGGGTAAGGTTTTTCCATGTCAAGTCGGTTTGAATTTTGGTGTAGGGTTGGTCTGTCAGTGGCTGGAGCCACCATGCGCCGCTGCGTGCGTACAGAACGACCTGCTCGCCGGGTTTCACATTGCTCACTCGTCCCTCGATCGAGTCCATCCGTGCGGGACCCCCGAGGCTCGCAACCGGAACTTGAGTGATTTCGACGACCGGTTTGCCCTGCACGTTCTGCGATCGACACCCGGTAAACAACAGAGGCGCAATCATCAACGGATAAAGTAACCATCTCTGTCTCGAGTTGTGAGTTGCACCGAAGCGGTTCATAGACGTGTCGTGCGCGTGATCAACATGGGTGGATGCCGCGTCGTTTTGGGACTTAGGTACAGGCTTCTTCAGCTCAAATCCTTGCCATCAACCGGGATCTCTACAGTCATCACAGTACCTTGACCTGGTGCGGAGCGCACGCGGAAGTTACCTCCAAGCGAATGAGCTCGTTCCTCCATTCCAGTTAACCCAAAGCCGCTTTTCCCTCCTTTGGAAGGACGATTTGCCGGATTGAATCCGATTCCATTATCGCGGATCGACAAAGTCACGCGCTCCTTGTCGCGTGTTATGTGAATATCTACATCCGTAGCCTGAGAATGTTTCATGATGTTGTTCAAGGATTCCTGAACAATCCGGTAAAAATTGATACGCAGGTCCTTTGGCAAAGCTTCGTCAATATTGTCGATTTCCGAAGCGATGCGAATCCCCGAGGCAGAGCCGACCGTGCGTGCGACGATTTGCACGGCCTTCGTCAAGCCAAGGCGATCCAATTGAAACGGTCGCAAGTTATACGAAATCTCGCGCGTTTCCTGGATTGCCACTGCCACCTCGTCACTGATCTCTTGCATCGCGTCGACGCTCGGAGTAGTTCCTTTGTTTTGAGACTTTATTGAAAGGTGAACCAGATTATTGATCACGATCAATCTTTGTCCCAGGCTGTCGTGCAACTCGGACGCGATGCGTTGACGCTCCTTTTCCTGGGAAGCAATCAATTCCTGTGAAAAGGCCTTTTGCACAGCCTGCGCCCGCTGAAGCTGAGAGATGCGGTAGTACAGGGCCAAGACTACCAATGCTGTCGCTAGCAGCACCTCGAGGGTTATGAACCACCATGTTCGATAGAACGGCGCTAACGCAGTAATTTTCAGGCTCTGCCCTAGATTGTTCCACACGCCATCGCTGTTGTCGGCAATCACATGGAATGTGTATGTCCCAGGGGGCAGATGAGAATAAAAGGCCGTGCGTCGCGAACCGGCATCAATCCAATTCGAATCCAGCCCTTCCAGTCTGTACCGAAATCGAATCTGTTCCGAACGAATAAAGCTGAGCGCGGTGTATTCAATCTCCAGATTCTCTTTGCCTGGAGGTATTCTCAGCGAACCCTGAATGGCCGTTCGAACACGATCTACAAAAGCCGCTTCGATCACTACAGGAGGGGGATGTGGATTGATACGGACTGTCTGTGGGTCGATGACTGCAACTCCATCCTCCGTAGGAAACCATAGTTTGCCCTCTTTTGTTTTGATGCCAGCGGGCCACATCCCCCCGTTGCATTCCACATTTAGCATGCCATCGGCTTTTCCGTACGCAACGGACGTGATCGTCGCACGTTTTCCGTCGGCAAACGCATTTAAGTCCTGTTTGCTCACACGGTAGATGCCGCGGTTGCAGCTCATCCAAAGATTTCCCCGCTCATCCTCAAGGATTTGAAATACCCCATTATTGAAGAGCCCATCGCGTTCGGTGTAGCGAGTAAACTTTCCGTCCTTGAACCGCCCGAGGCCCCCGTCGTAGCTTCCGATCCAGATGACACCATCGTGGTCCTCATAGATTGCTCTGATGTTGTCGCTGGGTAAACCATCACGCTCAGTCCAATGCGTAAATTGACCATCGTGAAGTCGGGTGAGGCCGCCATAGCCCCCGATCCACAAATCGCTCGAAGCGCTTTCGATGATCACCTTCACATCGTTGCCAGCCAGGCCGTCCTGCACTGTGAGGGTCCTACTGGGCCCGTTTCTGTACGCTACCAGGCCGTTCGTCGTGCCGAACCACAGTGTTCCACCACGGTCCTGCATGATGGCCTGCGCTACAGCGTGTTCCGGAAGAAGCGTATCGGGCTTGCGAATCTGGCCATCCCGGACAATTGCGAGACCTCCATGCGTGCCTATCCATACATTGCCGTCGCTGTCCCCACCTAGTGACCTGTCGCAGAGTAAACATTACTAGTCCTGCTTACATCTAAGCAGGTATGTCCATCGATTCCGTGGTGCTCAGCGAAGACCAGCGACTGGAACTCAGCCGTAGTGCCCAGTCCCGCTCTCTGCCCGCCGGATATGTCTTCCGCGCCAGGCTGATTCTGATGCTGGCCGAGGGAGCGTCGTTCAATACGATCAAGCAGAGGTTGCGGACCACGGCGCCGACGATCAGCCGGTGGAAGCAGCGCTTCCTTGCTTCGGGTATGGATGGCCTGGATACGAGTCATCCCGGACAGTCGGCTTCCGTGCTGACTCCGAAGCTGCGAGCCCGGATTCTCTCGGCTACCCGCAAGAAGCCGAAGGACGGTTCCACTCACTGGAGTTGTCGCAAGCTTGCCGCAGCGCTGGGCGTTAGCAAGGACGCGGTGCATCGGGTGTGGAAAGAGGCCGGCCTGAAGCCGCACCGCCTGGAGCGCTACATGGCCAGTGACGATCCGGATTTCGAAGCCAAAGCCGCTGACATTATCGGGCTGTACCTGAACCCTCCGCAGCATGCTGCCGTGTTCTGTGTCGATGAGAAGACTGCCATTCAGGCTCTGGATCGGCTCGATCCGGTGCTGCCGCTTTCGCCGGGCCGCGCCGAGCGCCACGGATTTGAATACTACCGGCACGGAACCCTGTCGCTGTATGCGGCGCTGGACACCGCGACCGGCCGCGTTCACGGCAAGACCGCCGCTCGCCACACCAGTCGGGACTTTGTCGGTTTCCTGAAGGAGGTTGTCTCCCTGTGCCCGCCCCATCAGCAGATCCACATCATCCTCGACAATCTCTCGGCGCACAAAACCGCCCTGGTGCGGGAGTTCCTGGAGCAACATCCCCGCGTCCGGTTCCACTTCACACCCACCTACTCCTCCTGGCTCAATCAGGTCGAACTCTGGTTCGCGAAAATCGAGCGGGAGGTCATCGCCCGCGGCGTCTTTACCTCCGTGCCCGATCTGGCCCGCAAGCTGCGCCGCTACATCAACGCTTACTCAGCCAATGCTCAGCCTATCAACTGGAAGTACTCCGACCCTTCTCACCGCATCCGTAGTAACGATCTCTCTGCGACAGGCCACTAGTGCGCTCACGAGTCGGCCTGGCAGACCTTCAGCGGTCGAATAATTTGTGAATCGTCCGTCGCGGAAACTACTAAGGCCTAATTGCCATGCCCCTATCCATATCGCTCCGGAGCGATCCTGATAGATCGGATAAATATCCTGATCGATCAGGCCCTGTGCCTTGGTATAGACTTGCATTGATTGTTCCTGGAGCTGGTAGAGTCCATTCCCTTCAGTACCAATCCATAGATTGCCTTCTTTGTCTTCGAGAAATCGGGTGAGCGGGATAGTGGCCGGCTGCCCGGAGGATTCAAAATCGAGAAACCGGGTCAGATGTGGACCTACATGGATTGTCCACGAATGCCCAAGAGCACCGCGGTAAGAAGCAGCATAAGGATGACTGGGGTCCACGCGCTCAACTGCCTTTTTGCCCGTTGGAATGACGCCTCGTTGACCATCGAAATCTTCCATCCAAATGGTCCCGTTCCCGTCCATGCCTACGTCCCAAATCGAATTACCGGAAAACCAGTCGGGCAGAGGATAGCTCTCAAAACGCCCTTGAACGAAGATATGCAAGCCGGAGGCATCCTTTCCCCAAAATCCGCCGTCATCCCAACGCAGGGGCGAGTATTGCAGCCTGAGATTGCCCGGTGTAACGTCAAGGAACTCACCTGTCACTTCGTTCCATTTCAAAATGGAATCTTCGGACAATATCCACAGGTTTCCAGCAGGATCTCTCGTAATTCCACGAACGCCGTTTGCCGGGATACCATCTGCGGGGCCGTAGGTGTGGAATGAACCATGGCGATATCGGGTAAGGCTCCCGCTTTCGTTGGCTAACCATAGATCTCCATTTTGGTCCTCCACCATTGAACCGAACCGATTCGAAGTGATCCCGGAAGTGTTGCTCTTGTTGAAGACGGTGAAGCGTACCCCATCGAAGCGCGCAAGGCCATCCAGTGTAGCAATCCAAAGGTAACCATCCGGAGTTTGGACAATGCCGCGAATGACGTTTTGAGGCAGGCCATTTTCCGCCGTCCAATCCTTGAGGCGGTACTGCGCGGCCATGGCAGCCATGACGCAGTTCGAAAGAAACAGGGCGGCAAGACAAGCCAGCCAGCCCTGACGAACTAGTCGTGCTGACCTTCTACGGGTTCGATTCACTCTCTGGACCAGGACAATGAGGGCAGGATTCATAAATGAAGACTGGCAAAACCGGTACCAACGATGCAGTTCAACGCATACGCCGATACAGTGGAATGCCAAGTAGAGAGTATGAAAGTGCATATGGAAACACAAGAGGGTGCTACACAGCGAAGCATGTGTTCCAAATACACCGGCCATCAAAAGATAAAAGATATATGACTAGCCGATGGCTGACTTTGGTAGAAGTTGTACCGGAGAGAGGTTTCGATGCCTAGAATTTCTCATTCATGCGGGCGGGTTCTATCGGGTCCGTGATTGTTTGACAGCATTCGTGGGCAATCTCCAACCCTTCTTCGGTCGGACGTGCAATTTTGGGCACGTAGGGCTTAGTTGGTTAGATTCCCGGGGAATAGCCGCAGGCGTTCAGCAAAAAGATAATGCGTCACGCCGATGCCATGACAACCATGAGTGTCTATGGAAAAGTGATGACGGATATTTATCAGGTGCTGTACTGCTAGATTTGCTAGTTGAGTGCGGGCCGATCATGCGCGTACTGTCTACGCAACTTGAAAAGTGTTTAGCGACGGGTCAATTCACGGTGGTCGATCTTGGGAATCAACACGTTGCCTCCTTTGGCGAAGGCCATCTTAGTAGCGCTTGCAAGGAGACACACATGAATCTTGTCGCAGGAATTCGGAAAGTAGCCATGGCCGTGCTTGCCATATCGAGTTTTCTCGCGAGCGCAACTGCAAATGCGTCGGCACATGCGCAAGCGGCCGGAAGGGAAGCAGCCCAATATTATCGTCATCATGGGCGACGACATCTGATGGTTCAACCTCGGTTCCTACAATCAGGGCATCATGCTGAGCGCGACGCCGAATCGCGCTGGTATTTTTTCCTGCGCCGCCTGTCACTTTTGCGAGTTTCCAGAAAACCAAACGGACGCATAGGCTCGCGTCAGAAATTTGGGTCTTCGCCTCAGGCCATAAGTTCATCCGGGCTCAATGGGCAGTACGCTGCTTACCTCACGATGAGTCGACGAATGGACAGCAGCTGCTCTCTCAGACTCACTACAACTCGGGTTGATGATCAGATCCTTGAGAGGGACAGATGGTCCACTTGATGCGTTTCTTAATAGTGATGGCTTCCGTGATCTCGTTATTGATCCTGAGTCCGCGGGAAGCACAAAGGATGTCGCGACGCACGTTGACTGGCGAAGTAAAAGACATGCGGAAGGTAAACAGCCTCCAGCAGGGGAAAAATCGATGAATCGTGCAGCGGGTATTCGGAAAGTAGCCCTGGGAACTCTTGCCGTCGCGAGCTTTTTCGTTGGCGGGAGTCCGATTGCACAGGCACAATCAGCCAGCGCGAAGAAGCCGAACATCCTTGTGATTTTTGGCGATGACATCGGCTATTGGAACGTCAGCGCCTACAACCAGGGCATGATGGGCTACAAGACGCCTAACATCGACCGGCTGGCCCGAGAGGGTGCCCTGTTCACCGACTACTATGCGCAGCAGAGCTGCACGGCGGGGCGCGCGGCATTTATTACCGGGCAGAGTCCGATTCGCACGGGACTGACCAAGGTTGGTTTGCCGGGCTCGCCCTATCGGGCTTCAGAAACAGGATCCCACGCTCGCTGAGCTGCTCAAACCGCTCGGCTACATGACCTTCCAGAACGGCAAGAACCATCTCGGCGATCGCAACGAGTTCCTGCCGACGGTGCACGGCTTCGATGAGTTCTTCGGTAACTTCTATCACTTGAATGCCGAGGAGGAGCCGGAAAACGTCGACTATCCCAAGAGCCCCAGTTTCACGGCGGAGTTTGGGCCGCGTGGCGTCTTCAAGTGCAAAGCTACGGCTACGGACAATCCTGCACCCGCAGATAAGCGCTTCGGCGCGTGGGGGAAGCAGACGTGCGAGGATACCGGCCCGCTTACCAAGAAAAGGATGGAAACGGCCGACGAGGAGTTTCTAGCGGCGACGCTCGACGACATGGAGCGCTCAGTGAAAGCGGGTAAGCCATTCTTTATCTGGCACAATACCACCCGCATGCACATCTGGACGCACCTGTCGCCGAAATACCAAGCCATTATCAATAAGATGGGCTTCTATGGCGCCGGTATGACCGAGCTTGACGACAACGTCGGCGTGCTCCTGAAGAAGCTGGATGACCTCGGAATTGCAGACAACACAATCGTCATCTTTACCAGCGACAATGGGGCCGAGGCGATGAGTTGGCCCGACGGTGGAACGACGCCTTTCCGGGGCGAGAAGAACACCAGTTGGGAAGGCGGGTACCGTGTCCCCTTCGTAATCCGCTGGCCGGGAACGATCAAGCCGGGAAAGGTGATTAATGATATTTCCTCCCATGAGGACTGGGTTCCCACGCTTGTAGGGGCGGCCGGTGTTCCGGACGTCAAGGAGAAACTGTTGACGGGCTACCAGGTTGGCGATGTCACTTACAAAGTCCATCTGGATGGCTACAACTTGATGCCGCACCTTAAGGGCGAAACGCAGGAGGACCCTCGTCATGAGTTCCTCTATTGGACCGATGACGGTGATGTTGCTGCTCTGCGCTACGAGAGATGGAAGCTCCTTTTCCTGGAGCAGCGCGCTCACGGCTTCGACGTATGGCAGGAGCCTTTCGTTTCGCTACGCGTCCCCAAGCTGATGGATCTACACGCCGATCCCTTCGAAAGAGCGGAATACGAAGGGGTCGACTATTCGCATTGGCGGATGGACCGGATTTTTTTGCTGACCCCCGCGCAGGCTTACGTAGCTAAGTGGCTCAGCAGCTTCAAGGAATTTCCTCCTCGCCAGAAGCCGGCCCGCTTCAGCCTCGATCAAGTGATGCAGCAGTTGACGGCGAACGACTAGCGCTGACAGAAAGAGTGCGTTCATCAAGAACACCATAGACGCAAGAATCACATTTGT
This sequence comes from Terriglobales bacterium, assembly GCA_963823845.1. Taxonomy (GTDB): domain Bacteria; phylum Acidobacteriota; class Terriglobia; order Terriglobales; family Acidobacteriaceae; genus Alloacidobacterium. The sequence goes on along the minus strand of CAWGND010000012.1, from coordinate 139,638 downwards.
CGTGACGGCGTAACTGGCAGCAGCATGTCGTTAGCCCATCCGAGACCCATCTTCTCTCAGCTCCGTTCTCGTGGTGAAGGAGCGTCCAAAAAAATGTTTCGCTCCGGACGCCTCCGGGAAATTAAATGCTTTGCTACAAGTTTTGCTAGTTGTGTGTGGACGATCGCGCGGATACCATCCGCAACGTAAGAAGTGTTTGGCGCCAGGTCGACCTCCGATTCACCGAGCTCGATCACGGAGATCAGTGCTTTGCCCTCCGCTGACGGATGTTATCCCCAGTCGGTGCCGGGATCAGACGGTTGGCGCAAAATCGAGTCGCGAAGTCCAACAACCGCGTTGTCGCTTTGAAAGGTGGCGGCGGCGCGAATTCACACAGCAACCTGGAGGTTCTGTGAAGGTTCGTTTAACGCAAAATGCGGTCGGCAATGTGAGCCGCAGGGCGTTCGTTTCGACGGGTGCAGTCGCTCTTCTCTCCGCGCGTCTGGGAATGGCAAGCGGCGGCAAAGCGCCAGGCGATCCTATGCCATCGTGGAATGACGGGCCGGCAAAGGCGGCGGTCTTTGCTTTCGTAAAAGATGCGACCGACAAATCGAGCCCCAAGTATGTTGAGCCAGCGGATCGCATCGCTACGTTTGATCAGGATGGGACGCTTTGGACGGAACATCCCATGTACGGTCAGGCTGCGTTTGCGCTTGCGCGCGTTGGCGAGATGGCGTCGAGCCATCCTGAATGGAAAGAGAAGGAGCCATTCAAGACGGTACTTGCCCGAGACTACGCGGCGATGGGCAAGTTCACCGAGGGGGACTGGCTGCAGATCGTCTCCGTGACCCATTCAGGGATGAGCACGGAAACGTTCCAGGAGTTGGTGAAAGACTGGCTCGCCAAAGCCAAAGCCCCTCGCTTCGACCGGCCATATACCGACCTTGTCTATCAGCCCATGCTGGAGGTGATGCAGCATCTGCGCGCCAATGGCTTCAGGACGTATATCGTCACGGGCGGCGGACAGGAGTTTGTGCGTGTCTACAGCGAGCGGGTGTACGGCGTTCCGCCGGAGCAAGTGGTGGGATCGAGCATCGCGACGACATATGACAATACGGGCGGCAAGCCGGTGCTCATGCGCGAGCCGAAACCATTTTTCATCGATGATGGTCCAGGCAAGGCAATCGGAATCAACCTCTTCATCGGCAAGCGGCCGCAGGCTGCCTTCGGCAACTCCGGGAGTGCCGATTTTAAGTCAGGCGATACCCAGATGCTGGAATGGACGCAGGCGAGTGATAGAGCTCGGCTTATGATGCTCGTCCTCCATGACGACGCGACGCGCGAATACGCCTATGGCCCTGCTGCTGGACTTCCAGATACTCATGTCGGCACATTCTCTAATGAGCTCCTGCTCGAAGCAACGAAAAATGCTTGGATCGTGATCAGCATGAAGAACGACTGGAAGAGGATTTTTGCGTGGGAAAAGTGAAATCACCATCGGGAGGTGCAGGTGCGAGAAGCAATTGTCAAAGGACGGAACAACGTACCTAAATGAACCCTGTTCAGCATTACCGGCCCTGACTCATTGAGGATCTGACAGATGACAACAACCGCGCTGACAACCCGCCAAAAAAACCGGCAACGCCGGCGTAATCATGCGGTCAACCGGATGTCAGCGCATCCGGAAAAGGAAAGTTTATGAAGATGAGATTTCTGCCAATGCTACCGTTGCTTGCTAGCCGCCGCCTTGCTAACACCATTAAGTCGCGCACAAGTACCTGTTTTCGAGATTTCGCAGCAAGGCAGCTCGGTTGGGTTCAACGTGAAGGCCTCGGTCGCCATTGCCGGTAAATTCGACAAGTGGGACGCCACGCTGACGTTCACCTCTCCGGATGTCACGACGGGAGTTCTGGATCTCAAGGTTCAGGCGGCAAGCGTCAATAGCGGAAGCGGCATGAAGGACGGCAAGCTGAAGAGCAAAGACTTCTTCGACGCCGATCATGATCCGTTGATCACGTTCCATTCGACGAAGATTACTCAGACCGGTCCGAATACCGTTGACATTGATGGAGACTTCACCATACGCGGAGTGACTAAACACGAAAAGCTGACGCTGACGATTTCCGGCAAAGGGACAGGCGCAGGCTCGATCAAGGGGGTGATGGCCTTTGACCGCAAAGACTATGGGATGAATAAGGGCATTCCCTTCGTCACGATCGCCGATCGCGTTGAGGTGGATGTCGACCTCCATGGCAAGAAAATCAGCGGTCCCCTATTGGTCTTTAGCAAATAGGGAGCCCGACTCTCTGGGCAACGCAAAGGAATGCTAATTGGCTACTACGGCCGGGAGTAGTCCGGGCTGTCTCAGATAAGTGTTCAAGTCAGTTATTGATGTAGAAGGAGCATGATCATGAAGGAAGCAAGGATTCGGAGAATCACATTTTTCGCGATAGCCTCGTTGGCGGCAATCCTGCTGCTTGCTGGGACGGCTGTTGCTCAAAGCATTCAGGGAGTGATCAATGGGCGCAATGGCGCCACCATGACCGTCCAGACTCAGGACATGGGAAACGTGGTCGTCCTTCTCACGCCCGACACTCAGGCAGAAGACGTATCGGGCGTGTTCCATGCCCGTAAGAAGCAGATGGGCGTGACCGTTCTGGTGCCCGGACTTCAGGTCCAGGTGCAAGGGAATTACAACGCCCAAAACCAGTTGGTAGCGAACACCGTCAAGTTCAATAGCAAGAACCTGCAAAACGCTACCGACATTCAGGCGGGCGTCGCTCCGGTGGAGCAGCAGACGCAGCAACAGCAACAGGAACTGGCCCAACAACAGGCGAAGCTGCAGCAGGAACAGGCCCAGATTCAAGCGACAGATGCAAAGCAGGCGAAGCAGCGCAGGAAATCGCGGCCAAGCAGGCTGCCATCGCTGCGGTCAACAAGCGGTTTGGCGAGTTGGGTGAATACAACATCTGGGATGAGGTCACGGTTTACTTCGCCAACGGCAAGGTCACGGTTGACCCGCAATATAACGCTCCATTGCTGAAGCTATGCGAGAAGGCGCTCACCGTCACCGGCTACGTGATTCAGGTAAAGGGCTACGCATCCGCCGTGGGTTCCGCAGCGCTGAACCAGAGGCTGAGCCAGGAGCGGGCGGCCAACGTCACCGAGTTTCTGGAGCAGGAGGGCCGGATTCCGCTGACCAACATCCTGGCTCCCGGCGCGATGGGTACCAGCAGGCAGGTTGCGCCCGACACTACGGCAGAAGGTCAGGCAGAAAACCGCCGCGTTGTGGTCAGGGTCCTGCAGAACAAAGGCATAGCTGGCAACTAGGAACAAATAAGTTCCCGAGTGCAAGGAGACGCGATGAATTCGTGCCGCGGGACTAGTTTTTTGACGTTCTTCGGTTTGCTGGCCCTGGTGCTATGCGTGCCAGCGATTGCTCAGCAATCCGGAGATATGGCTCAACCATCAGCCGATCTTGCCTCGCCTGACCAGACAGGGAGCGCTCCCGCTGCTCCGCAGACGGCAACTGCTGCGCAGACACCGTCCGGCGCCTCATCCGCAGGTCCCGATGCCGATCTAACGGATAAGAAATGGCACTATTACGGCATGGGGTATATCTGGTTCCCGGGAATCCATGGCACGGTCGGGATTCGCGGCTTTGACACGAGCGTCCACGTGACCGCGGGCGAGATCTTTTCTAATTTCCGGGGCGGATTCCTAGGGGATTTCATACCCACCTACGGTCGCTTCTCGGCGCCCGTCGACTTTTTATGGATGAGGCTCAGAGACAGTAAGGCGATTCCGTTCGCGCCCGATTATTCGGTGCGGGCCGACCTCGGCATGAGCATCATCACCCCCAAAGTCAACTACCTGATCCTGAACAATCCTAAGATCAAGATCTACGGCACGGCCGGGCCCCGCATCTGGCATGAGTCCACGACACTTGAGCTGGTACCAACCATTAACGGCAACAACCTTTCCAAGAGTGTCAACTGGATAGATTTTGTTATGGGCGGCAGATTCAACATACCTCTCGGCCCTAAGGCATCGGTCGATGTGCTCGGCGATGCGGGGGAAGGCGGTGCAACCCTGGACTACCAGGTAGGTGGTCTTCTGAATTATCAAGTGAAACCGAAATGGACCTTGCAAGGTGAATGGAGATACCTCAGCGTTCACTACGGCAACAACGGGAACATTTTCAACTCAGGGGATCATTATCGGAGCAACATACAAGTTCAAATAGGTGTTAGCCCAGAAGGCGAGCGCGTTCCAGGCGGATCAAGAAAGGCTATCTCCGGAGCTCTTGCGATGCGGCAAGCCTTGAAACACGTCTGGTTGACGGCAGTTGTGGCATCTTCGCTGCAGGCGCTCAATGCGTAGGACCTTTCGCCGCGAACCTACGTGATCACGCCTCTGCATGTTGATGCAGTCACGTTAACCTGGTCCTTCTATGACGGCAGTATTTAACTTCAACGGCACAATCCCGGTTAATGGCGCCACGGGGACGTAGAGCCAGCACGGGGAGTACCGAACCGCGAATGCAAACTTGTTTTAGCCGATTGAGCTGCGAAAGTAGGTCTCGATGAACCTTGACCAAGCCGTTTTCATATCCCTCCTTGTCGACGATCCCTTAAATTGGGGCGCCGACTGGGTATGGGGTATGCCGCTGATCGTGCTGACAGTGATCATCCATGTCATAGGGCTCGGGCTCATAAACCAGAGAGTAGATGGCGTTACCACTGGCGCCATCGTGCGCCGTCATCCCACCATCGCGTTCGTGTTGGTTATGGGTGTCACTACCTTGCTGGCCACTGTGATGCACGGGATGGAGGCCGGGATTTGGGCAGCTGCTTATCGGCTGCTCGACGCTATGCGTGACAACAAATCCGCGATGCTCTATTCCCTGAATGCAATGACCAGTTACGGGCATGAGAACCTGGCTCTGGAGGGGCACTGGAAGCTCATGGGAGCAATTGAGGCTCTGAACGGATGGCTGCTGTTCGGGCTGACCACCGCTTTTCTGTTTGGCATGATCGAGAAGGTCAGGTCATCACTCGGCAGGGGTGGGCACCATTCGTGAGATTAAGACTGGAGGCTTGACCAGATCTTCCCACCCGGGAAAATGGACGTTGACCTCTGCACTAAACTTCAGATGGTTCTCCGACCTGCATGATTTGCATGTCATAGCTTCACCCCGCGCGAGGCTGCGGTCGGTACTACCCTAAGCCTGCCATGACTCATGTTTGCCTTCCAGCTTCATGAATTGTGCCAGCCTGGAGGGAAGTCTGATGACGAAATTGCCAGGTATTTAGGTGGATTGTTCAATGACTTACGCCGTGGAAGTGGTGTACTGACTTTTCGTTTTGGACACGGTTTCCAAGTGTTCGACCCATCCTTGTGCTGACCTTGGCGGCCTGAAAACGATTCACTGTGCCAAAAAAACACGATGCCCGCACGGAAGAGGGTTCTTCACTGCAGTATCAATTCCACGTGGCGACCACACAGACGAGCATGTTGTTCCTCAACAGTCCTGGATCATCCAGGGAATGGGGCAAAGCCTTCTAGGAGCTTGTTGAAATAGGTACGACTTTTGCAGCATTGGACAGGGTCTGTTCGTCTTATCGATATGCGTGGAGACGAGCGGATTCAGGACGGGATGTTCAGCTATGTGTCGTTGGAGCAGAGGGTACCGGCCGATCATCCGTTGCGTGAGGTTCGCAAGTTAACCGATGCGGTGCTACGGTCGCTGAGCCCGGAGTTGAATGCACTCTACGCTGATTCCGGCCGGCCGTCGGTAGCGCCGGAGTACATGCTGCGGGCCTTGCTCCTGCAGGTGTTCTTTTCCATCCGTACCGAGCGACTGCTGGTCGAGCAGATCGACTACAACCTGTTGTTTCGCTGGTTCGTGGGCCTGGGCATGGACGATGTGGTATGGAATCATGCGGTGTTCTCGAAGAACCGTGACCGGTTGCTGACCTCAGAGGGTGCACAGCGGTTCTTTGCCGAGGTGAACCGGCAGGCGAAGCAATACATGTCGGATGAGCACTTCACCGTGGACGGCACGCTGATCCAGGCCTGGGCCTCGCAGAAGAGCTTTCGTTCGAAGGATGATTCCGATGATGACGATGGCGCGAACTTCCACGGCCAGAAGCGGAGCAACAAGACACATGCATCGACCACCGATCCCGATGCCCGCCTGTACAAGAAGAGCTACGGGAAGGAATCGAAGCTGAGCTACCTGGGCCATGCGCTGGTGGAGAACCGTAATGGACTGATTGCTGCCGCGATGGTGACTCACGCCGATGGATACGCCGAGCGCGATGCGGCGCTGTTAATGCTTCAGAAGAAACAGCAGGGCCGCGCACGCCGCATTACCGTAGGTGCCGACAAAGCTTACGACACGAAGGATTTTGTGCGCACCGTGCGGGAGTTCAATGTCACTCCACACATCACCAGCAACCACAGAAACCGCTCCAGCAACCTGGACCGCAGAACCACGCGGCAGCCCGGCTATGTCATCAGTCTGAGCCGCCGATGGCTGATCGAAAAGGGCTTCGGATGGCTGAAGCAGACCGGGCCGTTGCGCCAGGTCAAGCTGCGCGGACTGGAGAAAGTAGATTGGCTGTTCGTTTTCAGTTGCGCCGCCCACAATCTGCTTCGCCTGCCGAGGCTGATGGCGCAACCAACACCTGCAGGACTCAGGCTGTAGTGTGCCCCAACCCTGGTTGCGGCCATCAGGCTCGTCTTCCCGATCACCACACAACTCGATATACACTGCTCCAAAGCACGATTTGAAACAGAATTTCAGCCCATGACACGCACCAATCCCAAGTAAATCCGCTACAGCAAGACGAATTTCAACAAGTTCCTAGACGAGCCGCTGATTACGCATGACAGCCCTTACAGCAGGCAAAAGTTTGCGCGAGGCATCTGATTTGACAACGCAACCCAACGCGCCACTTCTTAGGGCTTCCTGCAGCAGTTCCGGACTGTCGTACATCGTCAAGAAGAGGATCTTCGATCCTGGTGAAACCATTCGGATGTGGCAAGCAGCCTCCAGGCCATTGAGCTTCGGAAGCCCGATATCCAGCAAAACCAAGTCAGGTTGCAATGCCGCACTTTTCTGAACTGCCTCTAAGCCGTCCGAGCCTTCGCATATAACATCCAAATCTTCGCATTGTTGGAGGATTGAGCATACGGCACGCCGCCAGGGCTCATAATCATCCACGATAAAAATACGAACGGTCGCCATTTGCGAAAGGCCTCCTTCAGGCAAAAGTTCACCTACGGCCATAGCTTGGCGGGGCTGAACTGCTTACCTTTAAGGATGACACGTAACGTCGATTCAATCGTTGCTCAAGATCAACAATGAAGCAGACTGCCAACGGTAACGAGAGCAGGAGTGGCAGATTAGGCTTCGCTCAACATCAGGGTTTCGGGCGAACGGAGCACAACCTTACCACGGCTTTTTGTCAGAATGCCCTTACGCTGCCACTCGCTCAAGAAGCGGCTTGCTGTAAATATCGTGATGTTCGCCTCATGGGCCAACTCCTCATTCCTGATATTGAGCCTCGATTCCTTCCGAACTCCTCTGACCCATACCGTGGGCGAGGTTCCCGAGCACCTGCGCGAGCCGTTGACGGGCATTTTGACAGGTCGCGGAAATGTGGAGAGACCGATATACGACGAAATAGTCGTAGGCTATTAACAGCGCGTTCTCGACCAATCTTGGATATTGAGTGCTAAGAAATCGGATTGTGGTGCGGTCCCAGACCAGCACGGTGCTATTGATCACAGCTTCCGTACTCGCGAGGTACTCAACAGGCTTGGACAAGAATGCTGCTCCACCGCATATTTCACCGGGAGGAACCAGAGAATAGGGACTTTTTCGCCTTAACTTGTCCTTGAACGACAGGGACAACAAGCCAGCGGTCGGGTTCGAGGCCGTAAGCAACTTCATGATGGCCAGAAATGCCGGCGAGTCGTTGATGGGCAGCGTCGTTGCATTTTGCATCGAGAAATCCTGGCGGCTAACGTTCGCGCCAGGAATAATCGTGCTGGCGCGAGTCAGGTCGACCGAGAAAGACAATGATCGGACATCGGCCTTGAAATCAGAGTTTTTGCTTAGATCCGCGTTCCCAAACCGCACAATGGCGGGATTACGCGATCTCCTTCTTTAACCGCCCACCATGTGGTCGGAACGATCCGTTTGAGTTCAAATGTTGATCTGCTCGACTGCCCGCCGTCACAACGTAGGAATTCCTCATTCCCCTGAGCGAGCCCCCGAGGTCTTACGGCTGCTGGTAATTCGAGTTCTGCGTCGCGACGTAAGGTGCTTGCTAATGCCGTTCACGAGCGTGCTGGAAATGTGACTGGGGCCGCCTGGGATCCTAGCGAATTGCCCAGCGATGGTGACCGCGTCCTTTGGGTCGTTGAGATACTATGCCACCCGCCCGCCTGTCCCCAAAACTACACAGAACCACCGCTCACTTAGGAGTTTGGCCACTGCTTAAACATCTTCTGGACGGCTTTTTCCACCGTTTGCTGGTTTTTGTTGCCGTTGTTGCTCAATGTATTCTGACCTATCCCGCGCCAGATCAGCGTCTTCTGCTTCGCGTCATAGAGGCTGACGATCATTGTTCCCTCGACATTTTGCTCGGGGGTGATTCCGCCCATGCCGCCGCCAAGGCCCCGCATACCCCAGGCACTATAGGAGGTCTGCTGTTTGAGCCCTCCGCTCACGAGCAGGATCAGGTCGGGATTGGCAGACAGTTCAACCTTGCTCAGGCCTTTGCCCTGAAGAGCGGTATTGACATCGCTCACTGCTGACTGTGCGAGGATGGAGTTGGCAATTTGATTCGGGTCGTTGTTTTCAAAGGCGTACGTGTGATACTGCGCGAAGCTCTGGCTGTGGTCGTAGTTGACTGAAACCTGTTGCCCGAAAGCAATCGTGGATGCAATTGATAGCAGCATTGCGCATAATGCGAATTTCATTTTCATGATCGTCGTCCTTTCGAATAAGCGTTGCCAGTCATGAAACTGGCGGCGCGTCATTTGCATTTACGGCGTCGAGTTACTCCAGCCGCCTAGTCGTTGACTCTCCTTATGGTTTGGGTATCCGAATCCTTATGTTTGGGCGTATCAAAACCTTCCTTCCCTCTGTGAGCGGTTCACTCGCGTCGAGCGCGGATGCGTCTGCTGTGAAGACCTAGACCTACCAAGCGAGCCTATGCGTCGTTTCGCTTGTTCAGAAACTGGTAAAAGATATAGGCGGCCTGAGAAAATTAACTAGTAGTCCGTTCTCCGCCGTTTCGCCAATCTTCAAATTTTCACAACGGATCTCTCGCTATTGGCCCACTTTTTGAAAGCAAACGTCAATCGAGCCGATATTGCGAAAATTTGTTATGGAACGCTGGCGAAAATAGTGGAGACTGTACAGTCGATCGGGCGCTTCCTTCTTTCATGTAGGCTGAAGGCTTCGGGGTATATTGACTACGATTTAGAAGCGACCTGATTCACTGGGCGGTTCTTGCCTTTTGGACCCAATAAACCATCAAGCATGAACTTCTCCTTAGACTTCAGGTCGAATCACGGGTACGGTCGCCTAAATAGTTCACGGGGGGATCAGGCCACGCCGCGGCAAATCGGGTCAATTTCTCCGTTTCTAAAGACAGATTGTCTGACTCGAATAAGCAGGAGGTCGCAGTGCCCCAAAGCAGCTTCAGGTCAGTCCAGAACGTGGCAGAGCGCATGTATTCCAGGTCGAGCTGGGCTTTTCTGGGTTTAACGCAGCTCTCGTAAAACGCATCGAGCTCATCGTAAGGAATCTCGGAAAGGATCTTCTCTTTATTGCGAAATACCAGCGTCGCCGTTCCGGTGATGCCGGGACGATACGGCAGGTCCAGCCCTTCGTGACGCGACAATTTGGGACGCGGTCCAACTAGCTCATATTGCCCTTCAGCACGTTCCAGAACTGCGGTAGCTCATCGAGCTTGTAGCGGCGCAGAAATACGCCAATCGGTGTGATCCGTGAGTCGCCACTGACGGTAATCGCGGGTCCCGAAGTATTTGCCAAGCGCATGGAGCGGAATTTATAGAGCGTAAATTCTTCCCGGTCTCGGCCTGTGCGGCGCTGTCGAAAAAATACGGGGCCACGGGAGCTCACACGTACAAGAAGCATGATCAGCAACATTGCCGGAAGCAAAATGAGCAGGGCAAACGCAGCAACCGTGATATCCAGGAAGCGGCGCACAGCCGACATGATCCACGGATTGACGCCGAATGACTCGTCGGTTGGCAATCCCGCTCTCATGATTTCAGCACCGGCTACAGATGGGCGAACTCCCTTTCGGTCTACCAACCGGCTCGTACTGGACAAGGCGTGTGCCACTAAAAACCTCTGCGCAGATTGATGATTTGACAGCTATAGAACGTCGGTTGGGATCTGCTGGCGAGCTGATTCTCTTATTACTTCCGTGCCACTACATACGCCAGGGCCGTACCGGACTTAGTTTTTGCGATTTGCATCAAATATTTCAACTTCCCATCTGGCTCAATGCGTCGAGAATTGGAGCCGGTGATATTCTCAGTACTCCGCTGAATGGCGTATACATCTCCAGAATGAGTAAGATTGCAGAGGAAACTGCCATCGCGCCTAAGGCCAACGTTACGACTACGGTAGCGTTGGTCGGGGCAAAAAGACCGAAGCTAGCAAAGATGGCGGCCAGCCACGAGACCACGATCACCAGGAGTGGAAGTGGAACGGCATTCTGCTCCGCCCTGAGGAACAGTAGCCATTGAGTCTGCCGTAAGGCAAGAATCGAATTCGTTTGCCCTTCAGTTCGATGCCCGCAAGGACATCTTCCGGGGTTAACTTCGCTCCAAACTGTGTCGCCATGCCGCACTCTCCTGTCAAACTCTTTGACACTGGCATCGTCCCGGAATAAAACGGAATCGGCCTCCGTTATTCGATAGGATTACCGGAGGGGTACTCCGGTTTCAGAAAATTCTATGAAACAGCCAGCCACTCCAAAATCCGCCCGCAAGCCTCGCTCGGACGCCCAGCGCAATCGCGAGCGCATCCTGGAAGTCGCGAAGCAAGTCTTCACCCGTCGCGGCGCCGATGCCAGCATGGGCGAGATCGCGAGGCGTGCGAAGATCGGACCCGGTACGCTCTACCGCCACTTCGCGACACGCGACGACTTACTGGCGACGGTCTACATCACCGAAGTCGAGAAGCTGGCGGCAGCGCAGAAAGAATTATCCGCCGAACTCCCCCCATCGAAGCCCTGCGAGCATGGCTATTGGTCTTCATTGACTACATCGCCGCGAAAAAGATCATCGCGCCGGCATTAAACGCAATGGCCGGCGGCCCTTCGCGGGTGTTTCAGCAGACCACGCAGGTGATGGAAGAAGCTGCCCACGCGCTCGCCAGCCACGCTATAGCGAGCGGCGATCTCCGCCCGGACGTCGATCCCATAGACTTGATGCGTGCCATCTACGGCCTCTCCACCGCCGGCAGTGCGGACGACTGGCCCGCAAAGGCGCGGAAATTTGTCGATATTCTCTTACAGGGCTCCCGTCCTTGATAAGCGCTCTTGTGGGGGTCATCCCGCTCCAGCGCAGCGAGACAAAAATGACTGAACGGACAGCCAGGACAGAACGACGACCGGAACCCGGCGTAGTTCCGAGTGGCAGGCGCGGCCAGTGACAAAGTTGTTTTGTGACTTTGGCGCGCAGTCGGCGCTCGCCCGAAGGGGCGGCCCGGAGCGGCGAAGCGGAGGGTACGACGGGGATCGGCGAAGTGGCCGGAAGTTGCGTCAGCCACCTTGCCCTACGCTCTTTTAGCAGATACAAAACGCTATGCCCAAGAAGTCGCTAGCGACGTCAGGAAATATAGGCTTCATCGAAACCATGGATTGCTTGTCAGTCTTTCCACACGAACTTCACGCTGGCGGTTCATTATTGTTCATGGCCTCGTCGCCGTGTAACTAATCTGCTAGCCGGTTAGCACCTGCGAGCCCATTCCCACCCAAATTCATCTGCCATCACGTTCGATTGAAATCGAAATCAGTATTACTTGCCATCAGCTGCGGTGCACCTGAACGTATTGTTGATTGCTTATTGTGAAACAGACCCAAGGTGTCTGGTGTCGGGCGTCATTTTCATGACACGACATATGACACGACACTTCTTGAAGCTCGACTCACGGCGATCTACAGCTTCATACCCACGTATCTCGCGAGGGTTGCGCGTTGAGAACGACGGTTCCATTTTGGCCCTCCTCGTGCAAGTGCAATGTTCGTGAGCGAAGGTGCAGAGTAAATTTTCGGGCACGTTGGATTCGAAAACCACCGCGCAGCATGGCTGCGAAGAAACGTTGCCCGACCAAACACTCCGCAAAGTCTCGCTTTGGATCGCGATCCTCGCGATCAACTTAGGACTGCTGGTATCGCCAGTACGAGAAGGAGAAATGAATGAGTTATTCATAAAACGGAAATCATCCCAAGCTTAACGAGAAGGGACTTCTTACACCTGATAATTCTGGTACTGCGTTGATTGATCATCAACCACAGATGCTTTTTGGAACATTGAATTTCGACCGACAAACTTCGCTGCTCCCGCCAGAGGCGGAATCAGAACCAACCCTCATCACGCAATAGTGGTATTTCCTGTGCCCACTTATAGGGGTAGGTAAAAAACCTCCTAACTGGTGATGTCTGGCCGTATAGAAGACACATAGCATCGTTGTATTTGCGTCGACTAAAAGTAAGGGCGGCATTGTTGGAACCTGCAAGCCTCCAGAAAAGGGGAAACGAGATGTCTGTTCTCCTTGGCCTAATTGGGATCATAAATGTTGTTCAACTTCTCCTCGTGGGGAAGGTGGGCTGTACGTGGTGGTCTCTCCAAACTGCCCTTGTGCAGGAGTCCGCGATAACAACACGCAAGGCGACGCATTGCACCGAGCAGTACAACCGCGAGCAAGTGGCGTGGACCTCGCCAAATCAGCAGCGTTCCAACATGCAGCCATCGTTACGTTCGCTCGATCCTCAACGCTGTATGCATACGACCGCTCATGGGGCTGAATTTTCCGAGGCAGCAACCTTTTACCTAAAGCAGATACTTCCGAGCCCAGGAATCGAGTTCCTGCAGAACAGGCCGGAGCTTTCGTCCGAACGCGGTCAGCGAGTATTCAACACGCACAGGCATTTCGGAGAACATCTCTCTTTTGACAAGTCCGTCCCGCTCAAGTTCTCGCAACTGCTGCGTCAATATCTTCTGCGAGATTCGAGGCATGCTTTGCCGGAGGAGTTTGAACCGGAACGGTTTTTCGGTGCTCATAAGCCACCAGAGAATAACTGGCTTCCAGCGGCCGCCAATCAGGACGAGCAATTCCTCGATCGGACACTTGCTGACAATACGTTTAGCGCTCATTTCAATTTTGGTGACCAGGTATCCATTTGGTTCCTGGTATCCCCTTCGTAGTACAAAGTGATTTCGATCATACATCGAAGAAAGCGAAATTTCTTCAACACGACAACACGTTTAGCAGCGGCGTAACCACCTTTCGGATGTGTTGAAGGCGGAAACGTCTAACATAATCCATTCACCTCTAAGAGGAGAGAAAAGTCATGGCTCAGAACGGCCTTGCCAAGCGGAGTGAGAAAGGGTTGCTCACTCCAGACAATTGTGTCGTCACCCTGATTGACCACCAACCGCAGATGCTTTTCGGTGTCACCAGCATCGACAGGCAGACGCTGATCAACAACGTCGTCGGATTCTCGAAGGCCGCCAGACTCTTTGGTGTTCCCACCATTCTGAGCACCGTTGAGACCAAGCAATTCAGCGGCAATATATGGCCTCAGCTTAAAGCGCAGTTTCCTGAACAGACACCGATTGAACGTACCAGCATGAATTCATGGGACGATCCAAATTTTGTGGCCGCTGTGAAAAAGACAGGACGAAAGAAGATTGTCCTGGCTGGGCTTTGGACCGAAGTCTGTGTGGCGTTTCCCTCCATACAGGCCATCGCAGACGGTTACGAGGTTTACGTGGTGGAGGACCTCTGCGGCGACCTGGACCTGCGCATTCATGAAGCGGCGATGCGCGCGTCGAGCAGGCAGGCGCGAAGCCAGTCACCTGGATACAAGTCATGTTGGAGTGGCAACGGGACTGGGCCTGGACCGAAACGTATCCGGCAGTCATGGACATCGTGAAGAACCACGCAGGTGCCTACGGAATGGGTGTGGAGTATGCCTATACGATGGTGCATGGTGCAGGCCCGTCGACGTTCCCCGATTGGGAGATGCCGGTCAACGCGGAACTGGCGGCCAAGTAGGAGCGCGCAGAGGGCAAGAGTCTTCTCTGCCCTCTGGCACCACAGTCCTGTGAGAGGAAAATCTTATGGCAATGGACACTATCCTGCACAATGCAAAGATCGCGACGAATTCCACTCCTTCATTTGTTGAAGCTCTCGCGATTACGGACGGAAAGATCATCGCCACGGGCACAGAGCAAGATATCTTACGGCTGCGCGGCCCTGCGACCAAAGTGATTGATGCAAAGGGGCGAACCATTATTCCAGGACTCAACGATTCCCACATGCATCCGATCCGCGGCGGCCTCAATTACAACATGGAGCTGCGCTGGGACGGGGTGCCATCGCTCGCCGACGCACTGCGCATGCTCAAGGAGCAGGCTGCGCGAACTCCCGCACCGCAGTGGGTGCGCGTCGTTGGGGGATGGACGGAGTTTCAATTTGCCGAACGGCGCATGCCGACGATGGACGAAATCAACGAGGCAGCGCCGGACACTCCTGTTTTCGTTCTGCACCTATACGACCGTGCTTTGTTGAACGGAGCAGCTTTGCGTGCTGTTGGCTACGGGAAAGATGCGCCGGATTTTCCTGCCGGCGAAGTTCAGCGGGACCGGCACGGCAATCCCACTGGTCTTCTCATTGCGAAGCCGAATGCGAATATTCTTTACTCCACCCTGGCCAAGGGTCCGAAACTTTCGCGTGAAGATCAGCTTAATTCTTCAAGGCTCTTTTTCCGCGAGCTAAACCGCTTTGGAATCACGAGTGCCATTGATGCGGGCGGCGGCTTTCAGAACTATCCCGACGATTATGGCGTTGTGAACGAACTCCACCGAAATGGGGAACTTTCCGTTCGGCTGGCTTACAACCTCTTTACGCAGAAGCCCAAACAGGAACTGGCGGACTTCCAGAATTGGACCAAAATCACAAAGCCCGGGGACGGCGATGATTTCTATCGCGTCAACGGCGCAGGAGAAATGCTGGTTTTCTCTGCCGCGGACTTCGAAGACTTCCTTGTGCCCGCGTCCCGATATGGCGCCCGTGATGGAAAGCGAACTAAGGCCGTGATCAGTCACCTGGTAGAGAACCGCTGGCCATTTCGCCTGCATGCGACATACAACGAGACGATCGAGCGGGCATTGAATGTCTATGAAGAAGTCAATCGGGAGATTCCGTTCGACGGCCTGCATTGGTTCTTCGATCACTGCGAAACTATCACCGATCGCAATATCGAGCGTGTGAAAGCGTTGGGCGGGGGCATTGCAGTGCAGAACCGCATGGCTTTCCAGGGCGAGTATTTCGTCGAACGTTATGGCGCGCAGCAGGCGAAGCGCACACCGCCGATACGGCGGATGTTGGAGATGGGTGTTCCCGTGGGAGCAGGGACCGATGCAACGCGAGTCTCCAGCTACAACCCTTATCCTCTCCCTCTACTGGCTTATCACCGGTAAGACGATTGGTGGTTTGAGCCTTTATTCGGAAGAAAATCGCTTCGACCGATCGGAAGCGCTGAAGCTTTACACCGATGGGAAGCAGTTGGTTCTCTACGGAAGACGGGAAGAAGGGAGCACTCGCACCAGGGCAGCTCGCTGATCTTGGCCGTTCTCTCCGCCGATTATTTCTCGATCCCGGAGGAAGAAATTAAAGATCTCGAATCGGTGCTGACCATCGTCGGTGGCAGGGTTGTGTACGCCACCGAAGAGCACGCAAGCCTTGCTCCTCCCGAGCTTCCTGTCAGTCCTGACTGGTCGCCCGTTGCACATTATGGCGGCTATGCCAAGTCTTCAAAATCACTGGCTGGAGCTTCTCATTCCGCCTTTTGCCAGCACTCAGAGCTGAGTCACGCGGAGGAGGGCCCAAATGGGCACGTCCGTGTATTCGGAAAATCCGGGCTTTGGAGTCTCGGCTGTGACTGTTTCGCGTTCTAAACACAACCGGACGAAAGAAATGGCCTGAAGAACTGGAAGGGAGAGCAACTGATGAAGGTACTGCTCATTTCATTTGCAGTAGGTTTGTTTGTCGGCATTTTGTACGGAGTGATTCGCGTAAAGAGTCCTGCCCCGCCAATCGTCGCTCTGCTCGGCCTCCTGGGAATGGTGCTCGGAGAACAGCTCGGCGGTTGGATTCTTACGAAAAATGTCACCGTGACACATGCTGCATCCGTTTGTCTTGTGGGTAAGCATTGGGATCAGCGAGCGAATGTGCAATCTGTAGTATCAGTTCAGCCTCACGCGGACTGAAAAGAGTTTTCATCGTGCCAAATGAGCTGCAGCCAACACCGTGTGATGCTGACCCTCGTGAAAGGAGACTCAATGCGTATCACTAAATCCTTTGGCGTAATTGCTATCGCGATCTCTCTGAGTACGGGGATTGCTCGCCTGTTCCCCATGCGGAGCGACGCCCTGGCAGTCGCCGATGCTGCTACCGTTACGCCCGATGTGACCGTGGGGCCGCAATACGATACGACCCACGTCTACGTCGCGCCTGAGGATTTCGACCGTTTCGTCGCCAGCCTTGTAGCAACCTTCGGTGGGACTACATCCAAGCAGGGCGTCTTCACCGTGACGCCAACTCCGAGCAGCACCATGTCCCAGCTGGTGCTGACTCCTGTAGGAACTCTGTCGGTTTTCGGGTTCAAGACACCGATTCCATATCCGTTTGGCGCAGAGCGAACGGGTTACCTCGTGACCGATTTTGATGCGGCGGTCCAGGCCGCTCGCGCGACAGGCGCCGACGTTCTTGTGACTCCATTCAATGACCCAATCGGACGAGATGCCATTATCCAGTGGCCGGGCGGCGTGAACACGCAGCTCTATTGGCACACGACCGCGCCGTCCTATAAAGCTCTGCAAACCATTCCGGAAAACCGTGTCTATGTGTCCGCCGATCGAGTGGCTGCCTTCATAGTCAGCTTTCTTGCCTTTAGTCATGGGAATGTCATCTCTGATGATGCGCACGCTCCCGGTGTTGAGATCGGACGGCCGAGTGACACCTATCGGAGAATCCGTATCCAATCCAATTTCGGCAAGCTGACGGTTCTCGTAACCGATGGCCATCTTCCGTATCCATACGGGCACGAGATGACGGGCTACGAGGTTTCGGATCTCGCGGCTACGCTCGCCAAGGCCAAGGCGGCAGGAGTCGAGGTACTGGTTCCTCCCTACACTGCCGACCAGCGCGCAGCAGCCATGGTGCAATTCCCCGGCGGTTATATTGCTGAGGTCCACTCGATCACCGGCAAACCGAACTGATGTTGAGCAAATACCTTGATGCGATTTTTTCTCATGCTTGCGGCATTTGTATTGCTTGTCACGGAACTGGGCGCCCGTGCTCAGTCCGTATCTTCTGCCATCCCGGACGCGCCCGACAGGAGCATCAAGTTACTGCGTGAGGACGAAGACTGGAGTTTTCTTGCTAATCCTGCCAACCGTCAGGATTTCTGGGACCCGGTCAAATACATCCGGCTTCGAGGTGGTCGCAATGATTGGTTCATGACGATCAGTGGAGAAGCCCGAGAAGTATGGGAACAGATCGGAAACGATTATTGGGGACAGGCTCCTTACTGGAATGGGTACCTCAACGAAAGATACATGCTGGGCTTCGATATTCATTACGGAAAGCATGTTCGCACGTTTGTCGATTTTAAAAGCGGTATAAATTCCTTTCGGTATGGTGGTCCGCGTCCAATCGACGAGAAGAAACTCGACTTTCAAGCCGCCTTCCTCCAGGTTGGAACTGCAGAGGGTCAGAAGTTCATCGATCTGAGGGTCGGAATACAGGAACTCGAGTACGGATCTGGACGGCTTATCGACGTCCGCCAGGGACCGAATGTCCGCCTGAGTTTTGCTGGTTTCCTGGCCCAAAGCAAAATCGACCGATGGCTAGTGGACGGATTTGCGATGCGTCCACGCCTAGACAAATTTGGCTTCTTTGACGATCGGCCAAACAGTCAGATATGGTTCTGGGGCGTATATGCTTCGCGACCCGCCCCGAAAACGTCAGTAGAACTGTACTACCTGGGGTTGGATAGGAAGCAGGCCACATTCCAACGCGGCACGGCGCAGGAGGTGCGTCAATCTATCGGGGGACGAGTCTCCCGCCCCATTGCGACCGAGCGGCCCGGGTGGGACTTTGATGATGAAGCTCTGTGGCAGTTCGGCACGTTTGGTTCGGGAAACATTCGAGCGTGGACGGTCGCGACCGAAACCGGCTATCGATTTACAAATACGCCGCTGAAGCCGCGTCTCAGCGCGAAGGCCGACATCTCAAGCGGGGACCATCCAGCCTCCAATACTTTGAGCACGTTTAATCCTTTATTCCCGAAGGGTGACTATTTCGGTGTTCTGGCTACGACCGGACCGGGCCCTCTGAACTTTATAGATGTTCATCCTCATGTCGAGTTAACACTGCCTCACAACGTCTCCGCCTCTTTCGATTGGATCGTGCAGTGGCGACAGAGCCTTGACGATGGCGTCTACAACGTCCCGGGAAGCCTGATCCGCGCCGGCAATGCAAGCGAGGCACGCTACGTCGGGGACAGGCCTGGCACACAGATCCATTGGCAGAAGACTCGTCATCTGTGGTTTCAAGGCGACTACGGAATCTTTTATGCAGGGCGTTTTCTAAGGCAGACCCAGCCTGGCCGCAATCTCAACTATTGGTGTCTTTGGACCGGCTATGAGTTCTAGTGAGGAGCAGAGGTGTTGATTTATGTGGAAAGCGCTGACCGCGGACTCAATCCTCCCATATGTGCTGCTTGGGATGACCGCCGTTACCGGTCTAGTCGATGCAGTGAGCTTCCTTTCTTTCGGACACGTATTCACAGCAAACATGACTGGAAACATCGTTCTTCTTGCATTTGCGAGTACAGGTGTACCTCAGGTGTCCCTGGCCGGTTCAATCACTGCTCTCTTGGGGTTTCTTGCAGGCGCCGCGGTAGGCGGTCGCATCATGGCTGGCGCAAGCGCAGTACTGCGGCTTCGTGCGGCGAGTTCGGTTTTTGCATTTGAGATTGTTTTCTTATTCGGGGCAACTCTGGCCGCAATTGGCTATAGTGTCGTTTCATCTCAGCATTTCCTACGGCTTTACGCGATGATCGCTTTCACAGCCATAGCGATGGGGATGAGAAATGCCGCCGTACGTAAGTTAGCCGTTCCAGACCTGACAACGACAGTGCTGACGTTGACCATTACGGGCCTTGCTGCGGATTCGTCCCTGGCGCGCGGAACCAATCCCCGTTTGCAGCGGCGAATTGCAGCGGTGGTGGCGATGTTTGCTGGTGCAGCGTTAGGCTCGATAACCCTAAGGCACTCCGTCTTCATGGCTCTCGCTTTTTCCGTCGTACTGTCGTCACTCTGCAGCCTCGCGTTGCTGATATCGTCGCGGTTGCCTTGCGCAAGAAACGCAGAAAAGGACTAGAAGTAGTCCAAACTGCCACAGACGATGCTCGTATACGCCAGTCCAGTCTTGACGCATCAAACCTGCTTCGAAAGAAGAATGGCGTAATTGGACCCCAATCGGGCCTCAATTTCGATCTCTACCCATCAGCGGTAAATTCAGCTTTCTTTCGGACATTTTTCGCTCACATTTGCACTCTTTGTAGTGCCAATTTTGTGCTCCTCTGTAGCCTGCTTCGGTCCCGAAAATCACTCTCGGACCCCAATTTCGATCTCCACCTAGCAGCGGTAATTCTTTCTCAATGTTTTCAAACTTGCTTTGTCTACATATTCTATATGTAGACATTTTTAGTCTAATATGAGACTATAGGAGAGATCGGAGGCGGTTATGTCCACATTCCCGACGTACGCTGCACCTGGATACCAATTCGAAGTCATGCCCGACCTCAGCCGCCTGGAGACTCGGGAGCGTTTGAGTCAATCCGCAGTTGACGGCCTCTTCGCCATCGTTGATAAGTGGCAGATCTCGACGGAACGTGCTGGCGAATTGCTCGGGGGCATGCCGCGATCTACTGTCTACAAACTCAAAACGGCTGCGGGCACGCTCAGCCAGGATGAACTGACGCGCATCTCCTATATCGTTGGCATCTTCAAAGCGCTTCATATCCTGCTGCCCGATGCGGCCGCGGATCAATGGATGACACGGCCTAACGACAATTTTCTGTTCGGCGGTCAAACCCCTCTGGAGTTCGCAGTAAAGGCGGGAATCCCCGGATTGCAGCAGGTTCGCAGTCTTCTCGATGCTGCCCAAGGGGGCAGATAATTTGGCTTTTCTTCGAACCTTTGAAAACACCGACACGCATCGACTGATTCCGTCAAAATACAGCGAGGGAAGCGTTCTCGAAAAGCTTCCGCTTCCCACGCAGACCATCACGGATCTGAATGAACTCGATGCAGCAACCAATGAGCGCAAACTGGCGGAACGCAGAGGAACAGCCGGCATTGGCCCGGGGGAGCTCTTATATGGTGTACCTGAAGCGCACATCGTTAACGCGGCTTTTTGTCACCCCGGCCCTTACGGCGGACGCTTCAACGATTCGACACGTGGGGCCTGGTATGCAAGCGTCGAACTCGAAACTTCGATCGCTGAAGTAGCGTTCCACAGGCGCCGCTTCCTCAAGGAAGGCAGGATAGCCGGCGAATTCACATTTGAATACGCGGATTTTCTCGCTGACTTCCACGGCGAATTTCACCACCTGGACGAAACGGAGGCCCAAATTTGTCGCCAGCCAGACCCGGTTCCGCAGTGTTATGGTCCATCACAAGCTCTGGCGATCAGGCTTCTTTATGAAGGCTCCAGCGGGATCGTCTATCAAAGCGTTCGTCGTACTGAGGGCACGTGCGTAGTCTGTTTTCGGCCAGCGCTCGTTGTCCATCCAAGGCGGGAGCTTGGTTATCGAATAACACTCGAAGTCGGAAAAGATACTTGTCACGCCGAACCTTATATGTTGCCCTCGTAGACGCGGGCAATCAGGCTTCTTTGTGAACAGGAAATGCCCTCAAGCTTCAGAACGATTGAGATCGCGGGCTGTTGGAGCAAAACAGAAATCGACGTTTTAATTTAGTTAAGGGACTGCCGAAGCAGTCCCTGTCTAGTCTTTGTAAGGATCGAACTCATCGGCTCCAGCCATAGCGACGCCTATGGGGGTAAGCGTGTGAAGGATCTTCACGCTATCACTGTGAGCCGCAAGAACCTCGTCAAGCCGCTTGTAACAGTGAGGAGACTCGTCGACTCCAGCACCGCGCAGTTCGACATTGGCTTGGGTGATCTTCGCGTGCATCATCTCACGCGTGATCCTGCCAGGACGTTTCACTTCACCGGTCTTTCGGTCAGTGAGCCCGATTGCTTCACGACGGCCCATCACACGCCCTGCGCCGTGGATGGTGCTGTAGAGTGACAGCTTCGACTCTTCGCTCTCAACTCCTTCGAGAATGACAGCAGGTTCTGCCATCGTGCTGCCAACAAATCCCTTCTGGCCAGGGAACACGCAGGAGTTGCACCTTTGCGAACAACCCAGTACTGTTCGCCATCGTGTTCTTCGCGCCATGCGAAATTGTGATGGTTATGCACACTTTCGACAGTCGGCGCTCCAAGCAGACGGGCAACTCGGTCGCACACCCAGTCACGTCCGGCATAGGCATACTCACCCGCGAGAGTCAACGCGTGGATGTACTGCACACCCAGGTCACTCGAAGCAGACAGAACGCATGGCTCTACGTCCATCCCATCTTTCGCGCCTGCTGCCTTCAGGAACCAGGTCGCAACACCATGACCGAAGCCACGCGATCCGAAGTGCACGCCAATCCAAACCCGGTCCTGCTCATCGGTGAAGAGGTCAACATAGTGGTTCCCCGAACCGATAGTTCCAAGCTGTGCCTCGGCCTTGTGACGAAGTGGACGAGTAGCATCGAGATCCCAGCCGGGATGACCCTGGTCAAAGATCGCGTGCTCGACACGCTCAGAGTTTTTGCGCCCTACGCCGAAACTCAGCGTTGTCCAAATGTCATCCATGATCGTGCGAATCTTCGTACGCAGTTCTCCACCGGGCATATCGAGACGAACGGCCTCGTTGCCGCAGGCGATGTCGAAGCCAACACCGGAAGGGCTGATAGTCATTATGGAGTGACCGGCCCGATGCGCGAGTCGTGGGTTAGGCTGAGTTTGTTCGAAGAACACAGTCCAGAGCCACAAGCGGAAGGAGCCGGTCATGAGAGAGAAGTTACGATTTTTGGGCATGGATGTCCATGCCGAGACGATTGCCGTAGCTGTAGCGGAGCCAGATGGCGAAGTTCGGAGTCTGGGTACGATTGCTAACCGCGAAGAGTCGATCCGTAAATTCATCCGCAAGCTGGGCCCGGTGGAGCATTTGCATGCTTGCTATGAGGCCGGTCCAACAGGATTTGTCCTCTACTGGCAGCTGACGCAGTTGGGGGTTGACTGCGCTGTAGTAGCGCCCTCGCTTGTACCCACGAAACCCGGAGACCGGGTGAAGACGGATCGGCGGGATGCGTTGAAACTGGCGCGCAGCCATCGCTCCGGAGATCTGACCGCAGTGTGGGTGCCGGATGAAGGTTCGGAGGCGTTACGGGATCTTGTGCGAGCGCGGGAAGCAGCCAAGCAGGATCAGCTACGAGCACGACATCGCCTAACCAAGTTCCTGCTTCGCACCGGCCGGCGCCCCTTGCTGGGAGTAAAGGCGTGGACGGCGCGTTACGTGACCTGGCTTGAGCAAATCCACTACACCCAGCCGGCGCAGGAAGCTACCTTCGAGGATTGTTTGCATGAAGTTCGACACATGAACGAACGGGTTCGGCGCCTGGAACAAGCCATTGTAGAAGTGATGAAAGCGGCTCCGCAGCCGATGCAGGAACTGATCCGGGGCTTATAGGCATTGCGTGGTGTGGCCCACATCTCGGCGGTGACGATTGCCGTCGAATTGGGGAAGATTACCTCCCGGTTCGAAAACGCGCGGAAACTGATGGGCTACTGCGGGGCGATTCCGAGCCAAGACTCCAGTGGCAAGCGCAAGAGAAAAGGGAGCCTTACTAAGGCGGGTAATGCGCACCTGAGACGTATCGTGAGCGAATCGGCCTGGAGCTATCGGCATCGGCCATCGATTGGTGCTGGATTACGCAAGCGACAGGAAGGTGTGCCGGTAGAAATCAAAGAGATTGCGTGGAAAGCGCAAAACCGCCTGCACAAGCGCTACGTGAAGATGGTCATGGCCGGCAAGGAGCAGAGGAAGATCATCACCGCGATCGGACGCGAACTGTTGGGTTTTATTTGGGCCATTGGGATTAAGACTGAAGCAGCTTGCACGCAACAACTGGCAGCATAACGGACATCGAACACCAAAAAGCAAAGCTTTCCAAATAGAGAAAAAGGCAAGAACGAATCAGTAATGAACGCGATTATCCATTTCGAAGATAAGGTCAGCTGCAGCCGGAGCAAGCGCGAAGGAGAATCCTCGCAGGACGTTTGCGACAGGCTCGACCTGACTCGCGACGATAGTCTGAGGCAGCTCCCGACGGATCATGATTATGCGGTTTCGACCCGCGAATATCAGCTTGATCAATCGTCGCCACTACCTGCCCCGGCTCTGCTGACCCTATCTTCGAAAGACAACGACAAAAACAAACCCCGAATCGGTGCCTATTGACAGGGTCACTCCATATCAGCGTCCTTATAAGCGACGACACCGCCGATGGGAACGGCATAGCCCAGGTGTCCATCAGCCATCAGTGCTGCGCGGTCCGCGGTGGCAGCGCAGGTCTGAATCTGCGCTATTGTCTTTTCTTCGTGCTCTCCCCAAACGGGGATGTTTTCGATCATCTTCATTGTCTGTCTGCTTTCTCTCCGCATTGGAGAACTCGCCGGTTTTTACCAGGCTGCTATCAAATCAGGTGCCGAAGAGCTTTGAACTCCCTCCGCTCATGTCGCAAGTGCATGAAATCGGCGTTGGCGTCTTCACTGAAGGGAAATGCCCCAGCATTGGGCTGAGACCGCAATGAAGGACTTTTGCCTCCAGGTTTCGGTGGAGTCCTCGGAAATACTGCTTCTGGGATTGTCGATCGCTGCCTTCTGAGCAGCTCGCCCAAGTTGCGGGTCTGCTGCTCTCGTCAGTCGTTTCAGCAAGCCGTCGAGCTACGCTTCTGAAATCCGCATCGAATGTGTATTTCATCATCTTCTCTGACTCCTTTCGGAGAGTGTTTGAGCAGTTCCTGATGGGCCCAACAAAGCAAAAGCCCCAGCTTGGAGGCTGGGGCTTTCGGAAAACTCTCAGTTGCTGAGTGTTATGTCACGAGAGGATCCCAGTCCAAGCCGTAAAGAAATGACCGTTTCGCTGCCGGATTAGTACCGGTGACGGGCAGATTGCTACGGAATAGATGTTGGAGTCGCATGGGGTCTCGTGCTCAGTCGAGCTTTTACATTACGACACAGGAAAAGAAATTTCGCAAGATGTTTGACTAACTCACATACCAAAGTTTCGGGCGGATGGTTCCATCCCCATACGTCTTCTCGTGTTCGAGCATGAGCGTGTGTTTCCTTACACAACACAAGCGGCACAGCGCCAAAAACTCCGAAACTACAATCAATGAGCCGCCAGCCGAGCGGGATGCCTCGGACATGCCCTGCAATAAGGGCAAGGGGAATGACGCCGCCACAGGCGATGAGACCGAAGGTGATGATCCATTTATTCGGGACGGGATCAATGTAAGGCCCTATGAATGCAACGGCGATGGCTAGATGTGCAAACGCGAGCCAGTCGGTGCCATAGGCGAGGAAGGGATAATGAGCATTCGTTGTGGTGAGTCCTTCGTTGACACGTTCGATCCAGGAAAGCAGATCGACAGATTCTGCGATCGGTTGTAACCACCTTGCGTGAAGGAAGGAAAACAAGCCAGGCAAGTTCAGTTTGAAGAGGAAACGCAGTGACGCCGCTGAGAACCAGACCCACGATAAAGAGAGTTAGATAAAAGCGAATGCGCCGCAGATGGTCAGTTTGTGTCATGGATTCTGTACAGAGTAACTGTTGATGACTCAGGCCGTCGAGATTGCAGATTTCAACTCGGTTGTCGTTGCTCCGCCGAATCGGCGCTCCCGGCGACCAAATTCTTCCAGAGCCATATCAAGATCCGTTTCATCGAAATCAGGCCACATGCGGTCCGTGAACAAAAGTTCGGCATAAGCAGATTCCCACAGCAGAAAATCCGAAAGACGTTTTTCCCCGCCCGTGCGAATCAGCAAATCAACCTCTCCGCCTTTTGCGGTTAGAGCCTGCGACATCGCTGGCCGAATTAGATCGGGTGATCGTTCGTTGGAAAAAACGGCGGTCGCATCGGCAGCTGCACGCGCGATCGCGTCACGTGATGAATAGTCAATGGCGACGCACAAAAGAAGCTGGCTTCCCAGCGCGGTCATAGATTCGGCTTTGTTGATCTCCCTCAACACGGATTCCGTTAGTCGATCCCGACGTCCGATAGCCTGAAACCTCACTCCGCGCCGCCGGAGCCGCTCCGTCTCCAGGCGGAGGAAGGCACGCAACAACCAGAAGATACTCTGCACCTCGGCAGGTGGACGACGCCAGTTATCGGAGGAGAATGCGTAGAGCGTCAGCCGAGCAATTCCCACATCGAGCGCCCGCGCCACAACACGGCGCACTGCGACGATTCCAGCGCGATGGCCCGCGACGCGAGATAAACCGCGTCGCGTCGCCCAGCGGCCATTTCCATCCATGATGATTGCTACATGCAATCCTTCACATCGTTCGCTCTGCATCGAAATTCCTCCTGTACGGCGTGGTCCTATACCGTGTTCCCTGGACTCAATGGCACGGTCTGTTCAGGAGCGGTCGTTGCAGGAAGCGAGCTATACCAATCAATTCCGCGAGTGAAGTACATTGCGGCAGCCACAGCCAGGAAGCTGGCAATCGCGCCTACGAGCAATGCATTGTCCTCAAGCCGCAGCAACAGATAGATCAATACGTACAGCATGGTGAAGATGACCAGAGCCCTCGTGCCCTGTAGTCGGCTGGAGAATATCCAACCAGCATTGACCGAAAGGAGGATCACTGTTGCGGCACCGGCGATCATAAATCCAAAGTCAAAGCCGATCCTTTCAACAAGAGACAGAAGGAGTAGATAAAAGATGATTTGTGCCATTCCGACCAGAATGTACTGTGCAGGATGAACCCGTTTGCCGGTCGTCACCTCAAAGATGAAGTAAGAAAGAAAGGTCAATCCCAGAAAGAGAAGTACATATTTCAGAGAGCGATTAATGGACTGATAAGGATCTGCCACTTCGATGAACGACACGCCCAGCGTCGTCGCGTCAAGCCCAGTAATTGAATCGTCGGTTCCCTCGGCTCGCACGCCACGTGCGATGAAGGGTACAGACCATTCCGCAGCAAAACCCGAGTTGGATATGTCCCGGCTGACGGGCAGGATGCCTCCGTCAAATCCTGGACTTCGCCAGTCTCCCTGTGCCGTGAGGTGGGTTGTCTTGCCGTAGGCGAGAACTGCAATCCGCTCAGCACCAGAGAATCGCAATGTAGATGTCGCATGGAACTGTGCATCTGGCTTTGCGATGTCATCAATCTTTGCGCCGAACAGGGACAGCCTGACGGGATGGTTCTCATCTCCGCCGATGCAAATACTCTCAGCAATTTCTGCTGGCACCAGCGTCAGCCTCTTTGCATCTGTCGTCAAGGTAGCGTCAGCCAGGGCACCGCGAGGGTCGCTCACCCCTACTACAACCTCGGCATGTCTCCAGTCGAGTTCCGCGCCCTGCGGAGCGGAATTGGGCACTCCCGTTAAGTCGAAGGTTGCGTCAAGTTTCAAATCTGCTTGAAATACCGGCACCCTGAAGAGCGAACGGTGCCGCTCTTTCGTAGAGGTTTTCAAAGCGGCAGAAGCCTGAGCGGGAAACACTAAGTAAGTTCCACGCTTTGCAGAATCGGCTGGAGACCGCGGTGGAATGCTGTAGGGTATCGCAAGAGTCGGCCCGAGAAAGGTCTGTGGGCCACCTACATGGCCGCTTATATCCTTAATGACATCCGCTTCACGCCTGGTTCTGTCGTCAACCAAGCCACTTACAAAAAACGCCGGAATAGTCATGAGCAGGGCCAGGCCGCAGACTACGATAAGTTTCACACCCATCGACCGCGACTTGATCCGCCCCTGCAAGTTCGCATGCAACACCGAAAAATCGTTCACCAGTAGTTCCTCCATGATGCAAAGTACTTTGTAATACAAAGCTATGAGGCAAAAAAATTAGACTCTTGACGGCGTCAGGCCATGTACCAGGCTGCCCGCCGGTTCAACCTTCGTTTCTTTGGCCGCATCTCGAATCACCTGTTCGAGCGTGGAGAGGTATTCAAGATACCGTTTGCGACCAGGGGCTGTGATACGGCAGACAGTCAGCGGCCGATTGTGTTCATGCCCTTTCAAAATCTCAACCATCTTTCCCTTTTCAAGCACTGCCAGATGCCTGCTCAGGTTTCCGTCTGTAAGAGCACATAACTGTTTGAGATCGTTGAACGTCAGCCCCTTGGAATTTGTGACCAGGGACGTCAAGATGCTAAGGCGAGCGCGTTCATGAATCACTCGATCCAGTCCCTCGTAGGCAAAGCGTCCTTCGATTGATGAAGACTCAGACTTCATCTTCAGCCTCCGAAGCGCTGAACAGCAGAATTCCTGCAACCAGCAGCTGACCTGCTCCGTATGAAATTCCCATGGTCCACGGCGAGAGCGCACGATTGCCTCCCATCGCGAGGCAGCTAAGCCCGGTGAGCAGATACCATGCACCTGCGATAACCATTAGACGTGGCAAGAAGCGGCACGAGGAAAAAACTCCAAGTCCGAATATGATCTGCCACATCCCAGGAAGCATCCATGAAGCCTGCGGCACGTAGCGCAAAAGTACCATCGTCAAGAGCAGGCCTGCAGCTACCGCCGGCAGAAATTGCTCCACGGCCATCCGAAGCATTTCATTCGATAAGTCTGAATGAATGCGGCGCGTGCGCGTATACATTTGGAAACCAGTTAAGGCTGCTGACAATACGGCTGTCGCAACCCAGATGCCCAGGTAGGCAGAGATGTGCTTGCCCGGATCAGGCAGCCAGAGCACTTGTGCCACCGCAGCCAGAATCGCAAAAGCTCCCGTAGCGGCGAGCGTCGTAGGACCATAGCCGCGGAAATCCGTTGTATTGGCCATTTGCCTGCGAATACTACCGATATCACTCAGCGCTTTATACAAGTCGTTCATGGCTATTCACTTTACAATGCAAAGTAAACTAGCTAAAGTGACTTGTCAACAGTCGTTAAGTTCGAAACCTCTACCGAGTACCGCGAAAATTCATCGCGGAGATTCCTGATTGACCGTCCGTAAGACAGCGAAACCAGCCAGAATGTCGGTCGATATGCAGACGAGATCTGGAGTAAATCGTTCCGACAAGCTTCAACTATTCGAAGTGGCAAGGACATCCACCACTTGTGCTTCATGAACCAGTCGATACGCTTCGTCAACGACCGACGCATTGACGAACTTCGTGAGACTGAATTTGGATTGTGACTGTCCATGGCCTCCGTGAATGTGTCCGAATACGTGAAGCTTCGGCCTCAGTTGTTCGACTCTCTTCTCTAGTTCCTCGCAGCCCAAATGAGTCCCGGATAGGCGCGGTTTATCCAGAACACTATACGGTGGGCCCATGCGTAATCCGAACGTCGGTATCGTCTGGGATCAGTCTGCCAGTAGCGTCTGGTCAGCGCGAATAGTTAAGCGCCTCGATGTCGATCGCCATTGCTGGATCGGATAAAGGTGGCTTACTCGACGTGTTGTTCATTGAAATTATCTTGTTCACATTACGTGAACGGGATAAAATACTGAACAGAGGTTACACGGAGCCACGAAATCAGATACCTGTTGTCTTGCAGCAGGCGCTCGACTCGGCCACCTTTTCGATGTCTGACAGCGTTCTCAAGGACTTCGGGAGCTAAAAATATCTCCTGCCTTTCCGTGTCGAAACTCCTTCTCGGCGTAAGACCAAATCTTAGCTAAATGGTGCCTTTCGTGGCGAACGATGATGTTTCTTCAGGCAGCAAAGTGCCTTTCTCCAAGTGACGCACACCGCCGGCAAAGCTAGCAGCATACGGATCATGAGTAACCATCACGATCGTCTTGTCGAATTTCTTGTTCAGTTGTATCAACAGGGTCAAGACATCCTCCGCCGAAGCCGCATCCAGGTTACCGGTGGGCTCATCGGCAAGAATCAGATCGGGGTCGGTCACGATGGCTCGCGCGATGGCTACGCGCTGCTCCTGGCCTCCTGAGAGTTCGCGTGGAAGATGGTGCATGCGATCACCTAAGCCCACGAGTCGAAGCGCATTCTCCGCGTGTTTTCGCCGCTCTGTCGATGACAATGATGTGAGCCGTAGCGGCAACTCCACATTTCCGAGTGTCGTAAGAACAGGAATCAGGTTAAAGGATTGAAATACAAATCCGATGTGGGCATTGCGCCAACGTGCGACCTGTCCCTCATCGAGGGCATAGAGATCTTGCCCTAACACCTGAATATCTCCCGACGTGGGACGGTCCAGAGCCGCTGCCAGATGCAGCAACGTGGATTTGCCCGACCCGGATGGACCCATCAGGGCAACGAAGGTACCCCGTCGAATCGTTATGTCCACATTCTTGAGTGCAGTAATGTGAAACTCATCGCGTATGTATTCCTTGCTTAGTCCGAATGTCTCGATCGCAACTTCGCTCATGGTGTCTGTCCTTGTTCGTGAACTTTTTGTCCATCGTTTAAATTGGCAGGCGGATTTACGATCAGGTCTTCGCCGCCAATCAGGCCGCTTTCAATTTGCGCTCCGTCGGGAATTGTCCGCGAAAGTCGCACCTTGCGTCGCAGCACTTTGCCGTCTACAACCACAAAGACGCTGCCATCCCGGACAGCCGAAGGAGGAATGATGATGAGAGGTTTGGCTTCGATGCTCTTGCTCTGTGCCTGAGGCTCGACGAAAGCAACACTGGCATTCATATCTGGCCGCAGATAAGCATCCGGGTGAAGTATTTGCACCTTCACTTGAACCGTGGCCTTATCGCGATTCGCCTTAGGTGAAATCTCGATCAGCTTGCCGTCATATTTCCGGTCAGGGTATGCGTCGGTCGTGACGATTCCATTCTGTCCCAGATGCAACCTGGCGAAATCGTTCTGGGCGATATCAAGCTCCACTTGAAGGTCGTTCAAGTCTGCCAGAGTTACTACATAGCCTTTGGCTCCCTTATCACCCACAAAACCGGTCGTAACGTATTCACCCTGCTCCACCGCGCGCTCAAGGACACAGCCGTCGACAGGAGCGCGGATGACGGTGTTATTCAACTCGTCTTGGTCGAAAGCCAGCACCCCTCTCGCCTGCTCGACCTGCGCTTTCATCGCATCAATATCTTCTTCACGCGGGCCAACTTTCACCAAGTCATACGCCTGGGCAAGAGAATCTGTCTTTGCCTCAATATTGCGGTACGTGTACTGTGCATTGTCGAAGTCCTGCCGAGAGATGATGCCTTCGGCATGCAGTGCCTTGTTACGTTCGTACACCAGCTTGCTGTTGGCTAGGTCGGCTTGCGCCTGCAACAGATTTGCGTGCGCTTGAGCAATCTCTTGTGGACGCGAGCCGTGCTCGAGCGCTACAAGCTTGGCCTCCAGGTTCGCCAGGTTTCCTTTAGCTTGCTCTACCTGCGCACGATACTCTGTGTCGTCAAGCCTGACGACTTCCTGATTTTTCTTGACCTGATCACCCTGTTCGGCGCCAATCCAGGCCACTTTTCCACTGACTTTGGAAGCCACCTGAATCTCGTGGTGCGCCACAATATATCCAGTCGCGTTGAGTGCGATGCCGCCTTCTCCACTTGATGACTGGCGGACCGCCGTGACCCGTATAACCTGCACGCTTATGGCGCGGCTGTAGTTCGCGTAGATCAACACTGCGGCTCCCACCAAAATGACAGCCGCGCTCGCAACAAGAATCCATCGTGTGCGCGGCTTAGAAGGAGGCTCTTGCGCGGAGCGGTCGATCCGTAAGCTCTCGAGTCCTGTGTCCCAGTCAGACCTCACGGAGAGCTCCTAGTATTTCTTTCTTCGCTGCGCTCCTCGCCGGGAAGAACCCGCCGGCTGCGCCAACAAGCATGGCGAAGATCACTCCGGTCGCCATGGCGGAGAAGCCCACGCGGAAGTTAAATGCAATTTCGCTGAAGCTGGTGAAGCTGCCAATGCCGGTAGTGACCATGTTCAGTGGCAACGTGATCAAGCAACCCAGCCCGCCGCCCATCGCGGACAGCAGGAGCGCCTCCATCAGAAAGCTAACCAGTATGCTTCCGCGGGAGAAGCCTAGAACTCGAAGAGTGCCGATCTCGCGGCTACGGCGCGACACGGCGGCGTACATGGTATTCATGGCGGCAAAGCTGCTGCCGACAGCCATGATGGCGGCAACTAAGATGCCGAGGAATTCAATCGGCATTCCGGATGAAGTCTGGCTTGCGTAATATTGCTGCTCCGGCATAGCAGACACGTTCAGTTGCCGGTCATCATTGATACTGTTGATCAATGCAGGGACGGCAGCGGCATCCGTTGCGCGGACCAGGATCGAGCTGAGACCGTGCTGGCGGTTGTAGTCCGAACTGATCTGGTTTAAATCGCCCCATATTTCGCTGTTTACCGCGGACTGCCCTCCATCCATGACTCCGACAATTACCCATTCTCCCCGCCCGAAGCGAAGGTGACCTCCTAATCGTGCGCGCGGATAGCGCTTTGCCACAGACTTGCCCACAACGACTTCCCGCTGCCCGGCCTCGAACCATCGTCCGCTCACGAGTCGGACATTGCGCATCTCGATACCGACAGGCGGCAGACCGCGCAGGGTGACATTCATGCCCTTCGGGTTATCCACGCTGGGCAAATTGATGACTTGCACCATTTCGAGCGATGCCATTGGCTCGCCCGATTTGCTCCGTGCAATTCCACTTAAGGCTCGCAGCTGTGCAAAGGCTTCGCGAGTGACCGAGCTACCTAGCTCCGACGTGCCACCCTTTCGCAGCACCAGAATCTGCAACGCATTGCCCGTATTTGCGAAAGCATTACGCAGCCCGTTTATCGTGGCAAGCGAGGCAACCAGCACCGAAACTGTAAGCGCGATTCCGGAGGCGGTCATCAGCGTAGTCGTCTTGCGTACGATGAGATTGCGGAGGTTATAGGCAAGAGGAATTTTCATGGCTTTTATCCTGTGTGCCTGAGCGATTCGACAATGGGAGTTCGCGCTGCGGACAACGCTGGGACGAAGGCGCTCGCTGCGGTAATCAGTATTGCCGCAAATACCGTCAGCAATATAGTTAGCGGCGTCATGGCAAACGACCGCAGCTCTTGTATATACGCAGGCCCATGACGGATAGCTTGCGCAATGAGGGAGCAAAGCAAAGCCGCAATCACGCACCCGATTGCGCCTCCGGCCGTGCCAATCATGGCCGATTCGCCGACGATCATTCCGAGGACACTGGATGTGGAGAACCCTAGCGTCTTGAGAACGCCTACCTCGCGAACCCGCTCGCGCACTGACATCGAAATGGTATTCGCGGAAACAAGGATAATCGTGAAGGTCACTGCGGAGCTGATCGCTAGGAGGAACAACTTGACGTTGCCGACGAACGACACAAAGCCGAGCATGAATGCGTGCTCGTTCTCTGTCATTGTAGGCGCCGACGACTCAGCGAACATGGCATCAATGGCGGGAGCCACGCGCGCGACGTCTTCCTTCGAAGCAGTTTCCACGTAATACTGTTGCACCATGTCGCGATGCGGGTCTCCGGGAGGCAGGCTATCCTGCATGTAATCGCGATTGAAATAGATCACTCCCGACTCGACTGGTTGATCGAAGATCGCGACCAGTGTCAATTCAAGGTTGACCGGCAACATGTCGCCAACAATCGTGATGCGCTCACCGATTCTCCAGCCGAGCTTCTCTGCCAGCGATCTCGATGCAATGCACGCTGTTTTCTGCTTTTGAAACGTCAGTATCTGCTCCTGCGGCATGGTGATTTCCGGATGGACGTCAAAGAAGTGGGCTGGTTCAATTCCGAAGCGCGCAAACTGGTTTTTGGGGTCGCGCGCATCTTTGTAGACGCCGCCAAACCAGCGCAGACTGGTCACAGCATTGACACCAGGAATCTGCGCGATCTTCTCTTCGTACGAGAGAGGCAGTTCCTGCGTCAGCGACACTTTGTGGTGGACAATCAGGCGCAGCGCCTCACCCGGAATCGGGTCAGGCGCAAGAAATAATGCGCGGTACAACGCCATAAGAACCGCAAGCAGGCACAGGGAGACCGCGATGCTTGCGATCGTCAACAGAGTGCGTCGCTTGCTGCGCAGTGAGTTTCTGAGGATAAAGACCAAATAGTCACGCATGGCAGTTGACCTCTTTTGCGCAGATTCGCGTTCTGGCCGGGAAGAACACGTCGTCCTCACTTGGCATCGGCAGCATTTCCCAGCTTGTCCGCAATCTGATCCACCCGGGAATGCCACCGCGTTTGCAACTCGTCGGCCTTGGTGCGCTGGTCAGGCGTCAGGACAGTGGAGTAAATCTTTGACTTCAGCCGCTCTCTCTCGACCAGGAGCTTTGCTACTGTTGCGCCTTGCCTATCAGCAATTTCCTGAACCTTGCTTTCATCCAGGCTGCCTTGTGCGGTTGCGGCATCCATCTCCTTGCTCGCGGCGGCGAATTCGTGCACGAGCGAAGAGATGGTCGGCCGCTCAGTCTGCCAGATGGACTTGATCTGCGTTTTTTGCGCGTCGTTCAGGTTCAATGCATGCGCGACATAGCCGAGAGGACCAACTTCCCATCCGCCATGACACCATCTATGCCAGGACCGCCCATCCGCTCGCGCGACTGCAATACCGGCAACAATCAGGATCAACGCCGCGCCAGACCAGATCAAAACTCTCTTCATACCACCCTCACTTTCTGCTTATTCCGATTCCAGCATCGGCAGACATCGCGTGCGATAAAGATTGATTAAGGTTGGTAAAGTTTTGTAAAGATCGCTGTTGCGAGTTGAGTGATGGACTAGCATCAAGTCAGAGCATGGATCGGGTCCTCATCGTCGATGATGATGTAGAGCTGTGCGGACTGCTCATTGAGCGGCTAAGCAGCGAAGGGTTCGCGATGGAGGCGGTGCACGACGGGCAGCATGGACTCGAACGTGCTCTCTCTCGTGAGCACTCACTTGTCATCCTTGATCTCATGCTCCCGCTTGTAGGCGGCCTTGATGTGCTGCGGCGCCTGCGAACGCAATCCTCCGTGCCGGTATTGATCCTTACGGCGCGGGGCGAAGATATTGAACGCATTCTGGGATTGGAGATTGGTGCTGACGACTATCTACCCAAGCCGTTCAATCCACGAGAGCTCATCGCTCGCATTCGCGCGATTTTGCGGCGGAGCAACAGATCAACTGCTGCGGCAACTGCACTTTCTGTGGGTGATATCCGCCTCGATCCGGCTGCGCGCGAGGCATGGATCCATGAAGCTCCGCTCGACCTGACCAGCGTGGAATTTACGTTGCTGGAGACGCTCATGCTCGATGCCGGGCGCGTCGTCACCCGCGACCAGCTTACGGAAACGGTTCTCGGCCGTAGGCTTGGCCCTTTCGATCGTGTCATCGACGTGCATGTCAGTAACGTGCGTAAAAAGCTGGGTCGCTTGCAAAGCTGCGAGAGGATCAAAGCCGTACGGGGTAGCGGATATCTCTTCGTCGTGCGATCCGAGCAGAAATGAAGTCCGTCATGCGCAGTCTTTTTCTTAAGATATTTCTGTCGTTCTGGCTCACGGCAATCGTGACTGCCATCGCCCTTGTTCTGACTTTTTTCCTGGGCCCACGAAGTGTGCCTTCGCGATGGCATGCAAGCTTGACCGACACGGCGCGGTCATCAGGCATGCTTGCGATTGCAGAACTTGAGCGAGGTGGGGCACCCGCAGCATCGGCTTACCTTGAAAAACTCGAGCGCGACGCACACTTGCGAGCCTGCCTATTCGATTCGGTTGGAGACAAACTTGGGGGTCAGAATTGCGAGACCTTCAAGGACATGATTCCCCGTGTAACGGCCCTAAAGACATCGGACTTCAGCATGAAGTATGGCATCGTCCGTGTTGCACTGATGCTGCCGGGCAGTAACGCTCACGAATACATTTTCGCCACCGAGCTCCCGGCCGGCCCACGAGCCGCGCTCGGCGTCGACTTCGCCGCTATTGCTTTACGGTGGGGCGTTGCCCTACTAGTCTCTGGTTTCGTTTGTTATTTGCTCACGCGTTATCTCACGAACCCAATCTTGCGCTTGCAAGACGCGTCGCGACAGCTGGCGGCGGGCAATCTGAGCACACGAGCAGCAGCCGAGACAGAACATAGACGTGACGAACTCGGAGACCTTGTGCGCGATTTCAACATCATGGCTGATCGCATCGAAGAGCTCATTTCCCGCCAACGTCAGCTCATCTATGACCTTTCGCACGAATTGCGCTCACCGTTGGCCAGGTTAAATGTGGCAGTCGATCTTGTGCGCGAGAGGAAAGGCGACGATCCGGCCTTTGATCGCATTGAACAAGACCTTGAACGTTTGAGTGAGATGATCGAGCGCATGCTCACACTCGCCAAGCTGGACACATCGGCCACGCCGGTACAGATGAAACGAGTAAATTTGACCGAGATAGTCACGGGAATAGTCCGTGATGCCGAATTTGAGTCGCGCGAACCTGACGGCATCATCAAGTTGACGGCTGACGAGGAATATTCCATCCAAGGCAATGAGGAACTACTCCACAGCGCTGTCGAAAATGTGATCCGCAATGCCATCCGTTATACGGCGCCGCGAACGTCGGTTGAGATCGAGTTACAGCGTCGAGATGCCGAAGGCATTCCATGGGTCTTCCTCATCATCCGCGATTACGGACCGGGCGTTCCTCAGCAAGAACTCGCCAACATCTTTCAACCGTTCTATCGCGTGGCTGATGCACGCGATCGGCAATCGGGCGGAACGGGGCTGGGTCTGGCTATTGCTGATCGTGTAGTACGGATTCATCGTGGCATGGTTCGCGCGGAGAATGCCATTCCGCGGGGCCTGCGAGTTGAAATCCGTTTGCCGGCATCAAGGTGAGCACCAAGTACATGTACATCGCCGCCAAAATGAATAATTTTCAGCTCGTATTAGCAAACATTCGCGCGAACTAAGCCTTTCTCGTGGAAAATGAGTTTTTCGGGATCCTTTGTTAAGTGAGCGTCTTTTGGATGGCGCTGACTCCTACCGATCTCGCTTGAGACAACTTTCCGCTCCCAGTCGAGCGCACTGGCTATTCGATTGGACCCAACTCGGACTCAAGTCGACCCCCTAAATTGTGACAAAACCTTTGGGCACAGTCTCCGACTTTATTGCAACGTCTTTGCATCTCCTAGCAAGGGTTGGGGTCTGGGGAAGGGGACGGCGTTTGAGTCCTCTTCCCCAGTCATCGATGTAGAAGCCCGCTCCTCGTTCTCACCGTTCCCATCGTTCACAGTAAACTGCACGGTTGCACCCCGAGAGTTTGCCGGGTGTTCCCGCAGCGGTTCCTTACAATCGTCGGTCTTAATACCGATGCCAGTGCCATTTACTGCCCTGTTGAATTGCCTAGGCGTGACCATGAGAGGACCCTTCAGGAGACGTCCGTACTTCATCTCTTTGCGCCGGCGAATGTCCTTTGGGGTGGAAAAAGGAAGCTGGATAAGGACCGTCGCAAGACCGAAGGTGAGCGGTACTTCAAACCGCGAGACGAGGCCATCGTTTCCATAAACCGCCTGCCGCAAATAGATGTGGAGAACCTTGTTCTGATAGACGAGGACTGGGCCACGATATAGATAAAGCCAGCCTTGTTTCATGGCGTCGGGAGACAACTTCAACGGCAGGGGTTTGCCTGTTGTTTGAGGCGTGCTGCCGCCTTCCACGTCCTGATCTGTCACGAGACGAAACTTCTTTTTCCCATCGAAAATATAGAGCAGTTGATACTAACCCGTGGCACGAAAAGACTTGGTGATCTCTATTTTTAGGTAGAGGGGAAGGTAGTATTTTTCGAGCGCAGTCATGCCGAAAGCGAACCGGAGGTCGACGAACAGGCCGGTGGCAATCATTGCGAGAAATAGCGCGCCGAGAGTGTAGATAGGCTTCCTCGGCGGCCAGATGATGGTCTCTTTTCTCGCCCAATTTGCTCCGGGCATGGCTCTTACTCCGTTTTCTGTGAAATCACTTGCTGGGCAGCCTTGTGCTTATTAGCTTTTACGTGCCGCATCAGGTCCTGATATTGTTCGGCGCTCATTCTTTCGCCTTGCACAACAGATGCGAGCGCGTTAGTGAGAAACATCTGCAGGCCGATGATTTCGGTGAGCAGCACAGTAGACGGTGCCCCCGCATCTGTCATGGCAATTGCCATGAGCAATTGGTCCCTCGCCCAATCGCCGATGGTCCTGCCAGACTTCCAGGCCACTTTTTCAAGAGCGGCATATTCCGACTCAGTGAGGCGGACGCCAATTTGCCGGCTGCGCACAGCAGGACGGCTAATCGACTCCGCATTATCGACACTCAGCATTTTTTTCATCGTGTATGGTCTCCAAGACCTGCGCGAGTCGCGATATCGCCTGATACCGTTCGCTACCGCGAGTTCTTCAATCCACTGATCTCATTCGCGGTAGCAATCGCTACCAATCGGTAGCGAACGCCACCCTACGAGGGGTGGAGTGTCGAGATACAGCCGGTGCGAAGCACCGTTTCCTTCTCGCCACTGATTCTCGGGGAGGATCATGGCTTTACCAGCCTGGCTGACTCTATCGACCCCACCCCTGCAATGGCCTTTGGTGTGGGCTTGGGCTTCGTGTCGGCTGGAGGGCCGCTCCTGCGCACGCGAAGCGTAGGTGTGACGTGCCACGCATCGGAGCTCTTGAGGTAGTCCTGGAAGTCGCGGTCCTTCGCGAAGACGTAGTTGAGGGCCTTGTTCACGACATCGTCGGCAGTGGCGTGAATAAAGGCCGCATACTGGTCGACGAGAGCGGCGGTGGTTTCGTCGAAGCGGACAGATGCGTTGATCTGTCGGCTTTGAATGACATCAAGTAGGGGCATATGGTTCTCCTTGGAGTTACGTATTTCAGGCGATCTTCTGCCGGGAAATCATGTGTCGCGCGGTGCGGGCAATCTCATGCGCCCGAGCCAGATTCACGGTGCTCGGAATCTCGAAGCGCCGGCGGACTTCGAGCATGGTCACTACATAGTCTGTTGGGCTCGGGAGAGTGGTTCCTTCCCTGGAACTATAGGTGGATCGTACCGCGCGCCTTTATCGGTAGAGCAAGGTAGGCGGGACTCTCTAGTTCTGAGAGGATGACCGGCAATCCGGAGAGCGCCGGGATAAACCGGCATGTTGTAGGGGTGCAAGTCCCCTACAGGAAAGGAAATAGCGAATCCATCCTGACCTCTAGTCTTGCGGGAGACATCGCGAGGTGTCACTTGAAGCGTAGACAGAGGCATTGGTGGGCCGGGCGATTGAGCTTCGAAAAGCCGGAAGATCAGGATGCCGACTCCCTGTAGTGGAGGAAGGCAACACGGCAGCCGCGTTATACGCGAGTGGCTGTCCGGTCCTGCGTAGTCTAAGAACCCGCGCACGCTGAGAAAACAACATGCACGAGAACCGGGAGATCTCCAGCACGCCTTCGCAACTGAGGAAGGCCGGTCCGCGAAGGCCATAAGCCGCAATGCGGACATGCACGTGCTGGAGAAGTCGGACTGCGCCGTAGTACCTGTGAACCAGCCGAACAAGGAAGCAAAAGCTTCTGCGGAGGTTGGGGAGGGAAGGGCGCAGATGAAGGAGAACATCGCTCAGCCACACATGCTCCCGACACAGAGCGGGAAAGGCATGTCCCAGGGACTGGACGGTGTGCGAAAAGCAGCAAAGGAAAGAAAGCAGGAACGGTTCACCTCCTTGCTCCACCATCTGAACGTCGATCTTCTCCGCGACAGCTTCTACGCGCTTCAGCGTAAGGCTTCGCCGGGGGTCGACGGCGTGACGTGGCAGGAGTATGAAACCGGACTGGAGGATCGGCTCATCGATCTTCATGGCCGGGTTCATCGTGGAGCGTACCGGGCACAACCTTCAAGGCGAGTCTATATACCGAAGGCCGACGGACGGCAACGTCCGCTGGGCATCGCGGCGCTGGAGGACAAAATAGTCCAACAGGCCGTGGTGACGATCCTCAATCAGATATACGAGGTCGACTTCAAGGGCTTCTCTTACGGGTTCCGACCGGGCCGCAGCCCGCATCAGGCGCTTGACGCGCTGACTGTGGGCATCCAACGGAAGAAAGTGAACTGGATGCTCGATGCGGACATTTGTGGCTTCTTCGACAACTTGAGTCACGAATGGACCTTAAAGTTCATCGAGCATCGGGTGGCCGACCGAAGGATACTTCGCCTGATCCGGAAATGGCTCAAGGCGGGAGTATCGGAGGACGGCCAGTGGTCGGAGACAAATAAGGGTACGCCGCAGGGAGCAGTGGCTTCACCACTGATCGCCAATGTGTATCTGCATTACGTCTTCGACCTGTGGGCTGATGTCTGGCGCAGGAAAGTGGCGAAGGGCGATGTCATCATCGTTCGCTATGCCGACGATCTTGTGCTGGGCTTTCAGCAGCGGGCCGATGCCATGCGGTTCCTCGAAGAGTTCAAGGAACGGCTGGCAAAGTTCGGCTTGGAACTACACCCGGATAAGACCCGGCTGATCGAGTTCGGGCGCTATGCGGCCCGAGACCGGAAGCAGCGTGGGGAAGGGAAACCGGAGACCTTCAACTTCTTGGGCTTTACCCACTACTGTGGGCAACGCCACAAGACCGAGACCTTCACCGTCTGGCGGATCACTGCGAAGAAGCGCATGGTTGCGAAGCTCAAAGCCATCAAGGCTGAGCTTCAACGCCGCATGCATGATCGCACCAGTCAAGTCGGTGCATGGCTTCGGAATGTCGTCACCGGCTACTACCAATACCATGCTGTCCCCGGCAACATCGACAACTGCGCATCTTCAGGAGTCGCGTCAATCGACTGTGGCGAAGCGTTCTGGTCCGCCGCAGTCAACGCGCCAGCAAAAAGTGGGAGAAGTTTACTCCGGTCTTCGAAAGGTGGATACCACCACCCCGCGTCCTGCACCCTTATCCCGAAGCCCGCTTTTACGCCACTCATCCTTCATAAGAGCCGTATGCGTAGACGCGCTCGTACGGATCTGTGCGGGGGGCGATCAGTGATGGATCGTCCCTACCGCGACAGTGATATGGTGTGACCCTGTCAATATCTGCGCATCGTTGGGGTCGTTTTTGTTTTTGCATATGTCTTTTCGAGGACAGAGTCAGCAGCAGCCGTGGCAGGTAATGGCGACGATTGATCAAGCTGATATTCGCGGGTCGGAACCGCATAATCATGATCCGTCGGGAGCTGCCTCTGACTAACCGCGCGAGTCCGGCTGAGGCCTGTCGCATACTTCCGCCGAGGATTCTCCTTCGTGCTTGCTCCGGCTGCGGCTGACCCTGTCCTCGAGTTGGAGTAACGTTGTTCATTGGTTGGATTCGTTTTTGCTTTTTCCTTATTT
This sequence comes from Terriglobales bacterium, assembly GCA_963823845.1. Classification (GTDB taxonomy): domain Bacteria; phylum Acidobacteriota; class Terriglobia; order Terriglobales; family Acidobacteriaceae; genus Alloacidobacterium. The sequence goes on along the minus strand of CAWGND010000012.1, from coordinate 98,700 downwards.
GGAAAGTTTTTGCTTTTGTTCTTTCGGTTCTCGTCATGCCGCCAGTTGGTTGCTTGCAGACCGCTTCAGCCTTGATTCCGATGGCCCAGATGAAGCCCAGCAGTTCTCGTCCGACCGCCGTCATGATCTTTCTCTGATCCTTGCCTGCAGCTCATCAACTTCATGTAGCGCCTGTGCAGGCGATTCTGCGCTTTCCATGCAATCTCTATGATCTCCGCCGGAACCCCTTCCTGTCGTCTGCGCAGCTTTAGCTCCCAATCCATGGCCGGTGTCGATAGCTCCAGGCCGATTCGACCACGATGCGTCTGCAGATGCGCGTTGCCGGCCTTGGTAATGCCCCCTCTTCGAATGCGCTTGCCGCTGGAGTCTTCGCTCGGAAATGCTCCGCTATAGCCCATCAGCTTCCGTGCACTCTCGAAGCGGGAGGTAGATGTTGCCCAGCTCGGCGGCGATCGTGACTGCCGAGATATGGCCACACCGCGCAGATGCCTGCAGGCCCCGGATCACTTCCTGCACTGGGCTCCGGAGCCAGCTTCACCACTTCCAGGATCGCCTCTTCCAATCGCTTGACCCGCCGCCCATGTGCTCGACTTCGTTCATGCAATCCAGCCGCGTGACTTCCTGCGCCGGCTGCGTGTAGCGGACCTGCTGCCAGCCACTCCTCATCTAACGCTCCGTCCACGCCTTCACTCCCAGTGGCGGACGTTGGCCCGTGCGCAGCAGGAACTTGGTCAGCCGGTGCCGTGCGCGCAACTGATCCTGCTTGGCCGCCTCCCGCTGCGGACAAGATCGCGCAACGCCTCGGAGTCTTCATCCGGAACCCACACCGCCGTCAGATCGTCCGGAACGGTGACTGCGCGCCAGCTTCAACGCATCCCGCCGATCCGTCTTCACGCGATCTCCGGGCTTCTTCGGAACCAGCGTTGGCGCTACCACCGCGCACTCGCACACCCAACTGAGCCAGTTGCCAGTACAGTACGAATCCTGTCGGACCCGCTTCGTAGCAGGCGCGCAGTTGCTCCGGCGAACCAAGCTTCTTGATGAACTTGCGGATCGAATCTTCCCGGTTGGCGATCGTGCCCAGGCTGCGCACCTCGCCATCTGGCTCGGCTACTGCTACGGCTATCGTTTCGGCGTGGACATCCAAACCCAAAAATCGTAACTTCTCTCTCATGACCGGTTCCCTCCGCTTGTGGCTCTGGACTGGCGTTCTTCAATCAAACTCAGCCTAACCCACGACTAGCGCAGCGGGCCGGTCACTCCATAATGACTAACAGTCGAAACTTCCGGTTTGCCGACAATACAGAAGCTTCGGGTCACACACAGTCAGCACCGGCGGCTAAATCACATCCGGTTAAGCCGTCGCCTTCGTGGGCGTGGCCCTATACTCTTGCTGATGCACCGACACAGGGCAACTCTCGTTATCGCGGCTCTGATTCTCTGTTCGCACCAACTCATCTGTTCCCAGAACCAAACGCGGGCGACTCTCATCGAGTCAGACTCAGACAGTGTCTGCTCCGCCGACTGCCTACCGCTTCCTCTGCCGAAGGTGTACGGAGTCTATGTCTATTGCTTCAAGGCGGACGACCAGTTCATTATCGGTATTTCAAGTTCATGGCCTGGATCCCTGTTGCACACTGTTCGCGCATGCCTTTCGTCGCTCTCCGGTTGGGATCGCTGCCGTGCTCACGTTCGGATTCTTTGCCGCTGCTAGTGGCATGTCGCAGAGAGATCGTTACTACGGATGCGGTGAGAAGGGTCGGAGTACTTCCAGTTGATAGGTTGAGCATTGGCTGAGTAAGCGTTGATGTAGCGGCGCAGCTTGCGGGCCAGATCGGGCACGGAGGTAAAGACGCCGCGGGCGATGACCTCCCGCTCGATTTTCGCGAACCAGAGTTCGACCTGATTGAGCCATGAGGAGTAGGTGGGTGTGAAGTGGAACCGGACGCGGGGATGTTGCTCCAGGAACTCCCGCACCAGCGCGGTTTTGTGAGCCGAGAGATTGTCGAGGATGATGTGGATCTGCTGATGGGGCGGGCACAGGGAGACGACCTCCTTCAGGAAACCGACAAAGTCCCGACTGGTGTGGCGAGCTGCGGTCTTGCCGTGAACGCGGCCGGTCGCGGTGTCCAGCGCCGCATACAGCGACAGGGTTCCGTGCCGGTAGTATTCAAATCCGTGGCGCTCGGCGCGGCCCGGCGAAAGCGGCAGCACCGGATCGAGCCGATCCAGTGCCTGAATGGCAGTCTTCTCATCGACACAGAACACTGCAGCATGCTGCGGAGGGTTCAGGTACAGCCCGATAATGTCAGCGGCTTTGGCTTCGAAATCCGGATCGTCGCTGGCCATGTAGCGCTCCAGGCGGTGCGGCTTCAGGCCGGCCTCTTTCCACACCCGATGCACTGCGTCCTTGCTAACGCCCAGCGCTGCGGCAAGCTTGCGACAACTCCAGTGAGTAGAACCGTCCTTCGGCTTCTTGCGGGTAGCCGAGAGAATCCGGGCTCGCAGCTTCGGAGTCAGCACGGAAGCCGACTGTCCGGGATGACTCGTATCCAGGCCATCCATACCCGAAGCAAGGAAGCGCTGCTTCCACCGGCTGATCGTCGGCGCCGTGGTCCGCAACCTCTGCTTGATCGTATTGAACGACGCTCCCTCGGCCAGCATCAGAATCAGCCTGGCGCGGAAGACATATCCGGCGGGCAGAGAGCGGGACTGGGCACTACGGCTGAGTTCCAGTCGCTGGTCTTCGCTGAGCACCATGGAATCGATGGACATACCCGCTTAGATGTAAGCAGGACTAGTAATGTTTACTCTGCGACAGGTCACTAGTGTGTTTTTTGTATCGCCCCTACCCTAAAGGTTCTATGGTCATCCTCACTCAGCGAGCCTAGGTTGTTCATCGAGTCATCACTCTACAGCACATTACTATGACTCCTTCCGGTGTGTGTATTTTGTAGTACACCTGCGACACATGGAAATGCGCGCTTTCGGCTTCAGACTCCGGGCAAATGGCCCGGAGGGCCAAAAAGCGATTTCTTATCAGTAGGAACCAACCTGGTCGCTATCAGCGACCCCTCAATTAGAGGAGCCTCACCGATGTCGATCACGCCCCAGATTTCGAACACTCTCGCGAACCTAAATGGTGTAGCCTTCCCGGACACATGCCACGGCTGGGCCGAGGGCTACATCGAGAAGGATGACGGCACCAGGATCGGCATCATTGTCGCCACTCCCGACGGCGGCGCGACCTGGGCCGAGATCCACGAGACGACGATGACGCTCCGGGACATCGCCTTTCCCAACATCCTCAACGGCTGGGTCGTCGGTGGCGACCCTCCCACCATCCTGGCCACGGCCAACGGGGGAGGCACCTGGACGCCGCAGACCTCGGGCATCGAAGACGACCCTGGGTCACTTTTCACGGCCGTAGCCTTCCCGGACACCCAGAACGGTTGGGTCGTGGGCGCCGTGTCCAATGGAGGCGTGATCCTGGCCACCGCCGATGGCGGTGCCACATGGAGCCCTCAAGCTCTGGACGCGGTGAACTTCACTGACGATTTCCGAGGAGTCGCCTTCCCCGATACCCAGCACGGTTGGGCCGTCGGCAGCGCCTCTCCGGAGGGGGGTGGCCTTATCGTCGCTACCTCCAACGGCGGAAAGACCTGGGAGCGTCAAACGACCCCCGTCACCAATGACGATAGGGGCATAACCGACCTGCTCTGGGGTATCGCCTTCGCCGACATCAACCACGGTTGGGCCGTCGGCGACAACGGCACCATTTTGGCCACTGCCAACGGTGGCCGTACCTGGACCTCCAAGCCTTCGGGCACCGACGCGCGCCTATTCCGAGTCGCCTTCCCCGACATCAACCACGGTTGGGCCGTCGGCGAAACCACTACAGGCGGAGGTGTCATTCTCGTGACCGCCGACAGCGGCCGCACGTGGACCCCTCAGATCCCCGAGCCCGACCCCGGACAGGCGCTCTTGGGGGTGGCTTTCCCCGACATTAGCCATGGCTGGCTCGTGGGCGTAAGCGGCACCATTCTTGCGGTTCTGCTTCCAAGTTCCTCATGTGTCTGATCCGGCTGGATTGGGTGAAGGGTTCCGACGACTACTACCCCTAGCTCCCCGGATGTTGTAGTACTACGAGGCTCGGGTGCTTTGGCGATCTGTAAGCCGGGGGTGGTCAGCCTAAGATGGCGTTCGTGCCGGACGAGGTACTGGTCGACAATACAGATCCCAAATTGGTGAAGCACCTGATCGACCAATACGGTGCGGAGATCATCCCTCCGGAGACGAACCGTGGTGGTTTCAAAAAGGAGAACATGAGATGAATGCCGAGCAAATTGAGCAACGATCGTTACACATCAATCCAGAGAAACTCCTGGCTTTCGTCAGCGAGTTGATGGAAGCACACGTGGGCTGCGAAGATGACCCGAACCCTGTGCCCGACCGGTATGCCTCTTTGCTTTCGGAAGCCTTGGACAGAGTTCCCATTCCGAACCCTCCGGCGGCGTGGACAAACTTTGATCGGCCTCCGTCGCCCCTGCGGACAAGACACTTGGTCGTAGGCCCGCACCTGGAGACGTGGAAGGTCTTCCTTACCAGCATTCTCGCGAAGCACCCTGAACTTTATGACGTCATCGGAGGCGGTCATAGTTTCGGTGAAGAGGTCGCGCTCAACCCACAACCACTACCACCACGCCTCGCGTTTTTGGCAGCCGTCGTGCGTACCGTGATCAGTCGCACAGAGTTGCTGCAGGAGATGGCCGATGCCATAGCGCACGAAGGCGAACGGCGGGGCATCATCATTGTCGGCGGCTACCTCAGCCGATTCTGCGACGACTTTTGCGGCAACGGATTTACTATGATTTGGCCGTTTCCCGGACCACGCCCGTGGTGGTTTCCTGCGGAGCTCAATGCGGTAGATCTCGTGGTAATGGCGTCGCAATTTCATCAGGCGGCGAAACGAACCCACAGCCCTGAACTGCGCCAGCAGCTGGCGAATGCTGGGGCAAAGTTCGTGGAAGCAGGCTTGTCGAAGATACGGTAAGCGGTTTGCCGAACTATCCCCACCTCGCTATCGGAGCCGCAGTTCCGAGTCATGGCCTGAAAGAGTTCTGTTTGCGGCATCGCAGGGTGACCGTTTTGTTTATTTCACCACAGGAAGTGCCACATGGATAAGACCGCTATTCTGGGACAGCTGCAGCAGCTCACGGGCAGTCTGAAGCCGGCGACGGGAACCAGTGCCGACGCGCTTCCACTCTGCAACGAAATCTGGCGCAGCAGCTCGCGGCTGACCCGGTTCACCGTCTCCGGAAACCGGCTGCAGCACGAAGCCGCGGAGGCGGGACCTGCGGTGGATCTCTCGGCTCGCTTCAGTCACCTCTCGGATGTGTTGACCGCAACGCCTGCCGCTGCCGCCGCTGCGACTCCGGCGCCCGCTCCGCTGGTGTTCCGGCGCGAGACCGCTTTCAGCAGCATCCTGTTGGGCAACTCGGTTCCGCAATGGGGAGCGGGAATGGCTCACAGCCAGAATTCAAGTTGAGATGGCCATTGCCCGGGCCACGGCCCCACTGGTTTGCCTATCACCTCGATGGGATCGACTTGATGGTTCTGGCAGCGCAATTCGATGACGCCGCAAAAGAAACCTATGGCCAGGACCTGCGTCATCATTTTGCAAATGCCAGTGGGAAATTTGCGGAAGCGGGCCTCCCGAGGGTTCAGCCCGCCATAGATGAAACGGAGCGCACCCTTGAAGACACTTGATCAAGTAGAAGCCCGCACCATCGTCAGCGCATCCGGCACGCCCGGTGATGAGACTAACAGCTTCGTCATAGCAGCGCCCGGCTCGTACTATCTCATCGGGAACATCGCTGCAACGCCCGGCAAACACGGCATCAGTATTCAGGCAAATGACGTTACGCTCGACCTGAACGGCTTTGCGCTTCTCGGTGGGGGCAGCGCTTCCTGTGGGGTCAACGTCCCGGTCCCCCAATCAGGCTTTTGCATCCGTAATGGTAGTGTTCGAGGCTGGGGTGGTGGGGGTGTGCAGGCCGCGACGGCTGTCACGATAGCTGAAAATTTGCGGCTCTCGGAAAATGCCGGTCCGGCCGGCTTGGCCGTGGGCAACGGCTCGATTGTGAATGCCTGCGTTGCGACCGGCAACAACGTCGGTTTCTCTCTGCCGGACCGCACTCAGATCAGCAACTGCATTGCTACCGAAAACACGGACAGAGGTTTTGTCTGCACGTCTTACGTTTCAATTATCGATTGCACCGCCAGCCGCAACTTCGGTGGAGGAGGCATACTGACCCAGGCGAGCTGCTCAATCATCCGTTGCACGTCCACGAGGAATCTTCCGCGAGGTGAAGGCATTACCACTGGCGCGGGCTGCACCATAGCGGATTGTCTGGTCGGCAGCAACGGATCGGATGGCATCAGGGTGGACGCCGGTTGCACCGTCAGGGGTTGCACTGCGAGCTCAAACGGAAGTCGAGGCATTGCAGTGAGGAACGGGTCCTCGTACATCATTGGAAACACTTGCAACCACAATGCGCTCAACGGTATCGATGTCGATGATGAAGAGAATGTTGGAATCAGCGGAAACCGCGTTGAGGGGAATAGCTGCAGCTTCAACGTGAACTTCGGCTTCTTCGTCCAGGGGAGCACGGGCAACATCATCATGCGCAACAGCGCCTCTGAAAATGGCCAGGGCGATTCCGATTACCAAATTGGGCGCTTTAACTCGACTGGCCCGATGGTGAATGCCAAGCAGGAGTTCAGCGACCCTGTGAAACAGCAGGCCCAAGAGATCCTGAGCACCAGCTCGCCGTGGGCCAATTTCATTCATTGAGAAGCGTACAGGGATTGGACTGCAACATTAGAGCATTTTCACTTCTAAGGCGAAACTAAGGTTGATGTAGCCCATAGCCGGAATTGTAGAGTGAGGAATTGTTTGTCGTAACTTTTGTGGAAGTACGCCGGAAAGTACTTCAATAAGCCGGAGTCAGCGACAGCGTTACTACGCCCTACCTGGGAGCCGGGCCGATCCCGATCGTCTGCCACGAAAACAGCAGCATGGCTCCGAACACGACGTGGACGGTACGTCTGACGGTGAAGGTGACGGCGCCCGCAGGTACAGTGATCACTGAAAGTGCGGCTACCATGGCGGATACACCTGATCCGAATCTGGCCAATAACATGGCGACGGTGAGCCTCACGGTGGTGCCGTGAAAGACTGGCGGAAACGGATCGTGATCTTGTCGGAATAACAAGACGTCGAGCAAGAACGGACATCGACGCAGGTCATCACGTGCAGCAGGACATCGGCAGCAGTGGGCAAAACTCCCTTCTGTCAATCAATCCGTAGTTCCGGTCGGATCACCGCTACGCAAGATCGGAAACGCCTCGGAAACGAATTTTGGAGAGAAGCTGTGAACTAAGTCCGAGGCGTTTTCGATTTGGAGGTAAGAAGGAAGCGGCAGGTGTTTGCCGCGGTCGCGGTGATCCTGGCTGGGATTATGGATATTGAATGCTATTTCATGGTTGAGTAAAGATTTTTGTTGTCGATCATCGTCGCCGCTGGTGCTGGAAACAGTTGAGCAGTTGCAAGCGCTGTCTTCGATCCCGGCGTTGCTCTATGCGGGTTGACCTGGTTGTGAAGAGTTGTCGGGTCAGGTGGACACACGATTGGGAACGCATGCATGAAGCAAACCGGCAGAGCGGGTTGGCAGCGACGGTCATGAAGAATCTAAGCCTGCGAAATAGAGTTGTGCGGCGGAGAAGCGCTCAACGACGCGCATAGGTGCGCCGCAGCGGGGGCAGTGCCAAATGCCGCAGTCCGGTGCTGGCGGCAGAGGCATCGTCTCGCGGTCCTGGACGGCTAGCAGTGTGCGCGCCAGGGGCAGCAGTTGTTTGCGGAAGCGATTCGACAACAGTCCGTAGTGGCGGATGCGCACGAAACCCCTGGGCAAAACGTGCGTGAAGAAGCGGCGCAGGAACTCCACGGCGTCGAGGGGCATGACACGCTGCTTTCCGCCGTGCAGATAATCGCGCCAGCGGAAGCTGACGTGCTCGCCGTCGAAGGCGATGATGCGGTGGTTCGATATGGCCATGCGATGGGTGTAGCGGCCGAGATAGCCGAGGACATGTTCCGGTCCTCCGAAGGGCGGCTTGGCATAGACGTACCAGTCCTTATCGCCCAGCTCCTCGATCAGTTGTTCGAACCACGCGGGATGACGGAAATCAGCGGCGGGACCACGGCAATCCAGCAGGCTTTTGCGGTAGAGCTGGCGAAGTCCGGCAAGGAACTTCTTACGGAAGACGGTGTGCAGTACTCGAATGGGCAGGAGGAACAGTGGGTGGCTGGTCGAAATCCAGCGCTGATGATCTCGGGACAGTCCACCGCCGGGGACGACGCAATGGACGTGGTAATGGCCCAGCAGGGTCTGACTCCAGGTATGCAGGATGGAGAGGAATCCAATCTCTGCGCCGAGCCATTTTGGATCGGCAGCGACTTCGAGCAGGGCCTGGGAGCTGGCGTCGAAGAGCAGGTCGAGAAATGGCCTGGGGGAAGTCAGTGCCAGCGGGTTCAGTTCGTGGGGCACGGTGAAGACAACGTGAAAGTAGTTGGTGTTGAGTAGATCCCGCTGCTGGGCTTCGAGCCATCGCCGGCGCTCCTGCGCCTGGCACTTGGGACAGCATCGTGATCGGCAGGAGTTATAGGAGTGCGGTGCTTCGTACTGGCAGTTGACACACTTGTCCTTGTGTCCGCCGAGAGCAGCGGTGCGGCAGCGCTCCACAGCCCGAAATGCCTTCAGCTGCTGATAGCTGACACTGGACTGGTAGTGTTCGAGATACTGCCTGCCCTTTGCGCGGACGATGTCGGCCACTTCGATGGCCGGCCGCGTCATGGGCGGCGCGGACGATGATAGAGGCGGCGGCTCAGCTCGACGCTGGCGAGCTTCAGCTCCTCGAAGGGGTTGGCGACCTGGTGCAGGTGCTGCTGCGATAAATGCAGATAACGGGCTGTAACTTCCAGGTCCTCATGACCGAGCAGCAACTGGATGGTGCGCAGGTCGGTACCGGCTTCAAGTAAGTGTGTGGCCCAACTATGGCGAATCAGGTGCGGGCTCGTTTTCTTGCGAATGCCGGCCTTCTTCGCGGCATGCGTGCACGCATGCCACACGGTTTTATCGCTGATGGGCCGTTCCTGGTCTCGATGCATGCGTGAGGGGAACAGGTAGATGCGTGGCTTGAGCCATCGCCAATATGTGCGCAGGGCCTCGAGCAGTGCCGGGCTGAGAGGCAGATCGCGGTCCTTGCCACCCTTGCCGTTGACTACGTGAATGACCATGCGCTGGCTGTCGATGTCGCTGATCTTCAGCCGGACGATCTCCGATCGGCGCATGCCGGTGCCGTAGAGAACCATCAGCAGCGTGCGCTGGAACAGATCGCTGCCGGCGTTGATCAGACGTGTGACTTCTTCCTGGCTGAGAATGTTGGGCAGCTTCCTTGCCACCTTGGGATAAGGCAGAAACTGGCGGAACTCCTGGCGATGAAGCGTGCGCACAAACAAGAATCGCAATGCAGAGATGCGGTGTTCGACCGATCCCGGGGAAAGCTTGCGCCGCTTGAGCAGATAGGCCTGATAACTACGCAGCTGATCGACACCCAGCTTGTCCGGGGACTTGCCGAAGTGTTGAGCAAACTCCTCTACAAATCGTAGATAGTGGCGGATCGTTCCATCAGAGTAGTTGCGGCGCTCGAGTTCCTCGAGCATCATTTTGCGAAGACGAGTCACAGTGGGGTACCTCCTGTGACTCACACCCTATCCCGGCCTCAAGACTGCTCGACAGCCACAACCGCAGAGACCGCGGCGCCTGCGGCTTCGTTCTTACCGGCAATACGGAAACTTCGAGTTGAAATGTCCGTATTGCCGACTACACGCTCGTCACGGCGAACTGGAGACCCGTTCTCGCGGGAAGTCCGCTGGAAGCTGCTCCCCACAATGCTGCTTGAGTTCCCAGAGGAGGCGTGGGCGATCAGGCAATTGGCGCGAATGCACGATCTTGATGCCGTCAGCCCCGGTGATCGTAACCGTGCGGCTCTTCTCGCCTGTATTGATCTCGACTATTTCCGCCCACCGTATTCGTTTGCTCTTCCATGTCCAGTATGCCTGTTGCAGTCCTTCGGAATCGATGATGGTTCCCGGAAATGAGTTGAGGAGCGCGATGGCGACTGACGCAAAAGCTACGGCAGTCACGATGGAGAATAGATGGTCGCCCATGTGTATGAACTGAGCAGGAACCAGATAGACGAAGAACGCAACCAATATCAGCCACGCAGCCGTGGCACGGCGGTTCGGAGCGAACTCGACGCGCCCGGTTGTTGAGAGGTTCGCTTTTCTGTCCTTTGGGGCATCAACAAGGAAGCACCACGCAACCAGTGCGCCAGCGATTAGCTCGGCCACCGGTCGTACGAAATCGATCAAGTGCTTTCCATGCATCACGGTGATCATAATGCAGCCGTGTGACCGGCAATACGGCAATTTGGACCGCCTCATCTGGTACCCGTCAAGTTCCATCTCATGGCTTGTTGGCAATGGAGGCCACGAACCATGAAGCAGAAGCGGAACCGTCGAACCAGTCGCTCCCGGAGAGTTTTACGACTTCCCGATCTCGAACACGCCAGAACAGCAGTTCTGAACGGCCTGAGCAGCTCTGAGTCGCAGCGCGGGTATAGGCACGCAATCGACGAGTTCGTGGTTTGGTACTGTTCAGAACCACGGCTGGCATTCAATCGCATCGTGGTGCTTCGGTATCGCAGTCACCTTGAATACAGGCGGTTGGCTCCCGGGACCGTCAACCTCCGGCTCGGCGCGGTTCGGCGGCTGGCCTACGAGGCCGCAGATTGCGGTCTGCTCAGCTCCGATCTGGCTGCCGGGATTCGGCGTGTGAAGGGCCTGAAGAAGAATGGCGTGCGGATGGGAAACTGGCTGACGGCTGAACAGGCTCGCTCGCTGTGGGAGAGTCCTGATAATGCACGAATGAAGGGCAAACGTGACCGTGCTTTGCTGGCCCTTCTCCTAGCGTGCGGATTGAGGCGGCACGAGGCCGCGAATCTGAAAGTGGAGGACTTGCAGCAAAGAGAGGAACATTGGGCCATCGTGGACCTCGTTGGCAAGGCCGGTCATATCCGGACTGTTCCGATGCCCGATTGGGTTTACCTGGAGTTGGTCACCTGGCTCAGTTCAGCCTCCATCGATCGGGGGAAGATCTTTCGTCGGATCAGCCGTACGGGTCGAGTGCTCGGGGGTGGCATCAGCGAAAAGGCCATATGGCACGTGGTCAGGTCTGCCGCTTCGAAAGTCGGAATCCCTGCACTTGCGCCGCACGATTTGAGACGAACCTGCGCACGGCTCTGTCGGAGTGTGGGAGGTGCGTGCTGGTGACCCGGACCTATCTTGAAGTCCATCCTGGTTGAGGGCATAATGATCGTGCTAGCCAACATTAAGACCAGAGAGGTGGTCGATGAAGACCTCGTGGCAAAGTGAATCTGGCGGTCTTTTATGTCGGTGCTCCGATCTTCTTGAGAGTGATCAGTCCACCTCGCCCGTTGTCCGGGAGGTTTTGACCGGAGTCTATGAGCGCTTTGTGCCGCCGATGCCGGATTTTGCCGCACATAGTCTGTTGGGCTCGGGAGAGTGGTTCCTTCCCTGGAACTATAGGTCGAGCGTACCGCGCGCCTTTAGCGGTAGAGCAAGGCAGGCGAGGACTCTCTAGTTCTGAGAGGATGACCGGCAATACTGCAGTTTCACGTCGAAATGTTCCGGATTGCCGACCTCTATGTAAGTTAAAGTCAAGAGAAAAAACACGAGGCCTGAGGGCGCGCTCCGGAGGGCGCGCATTGCGTGGATCAGGATCCTTCACTGCGCACAAGTGCCTCTCGGCTGGTGGTCCCTGTACCCTGCAGGACCGGACATCTATTTGCTGTCTCGGGCTCGAAGACCCGTCACAGAAGATTGAGTTGGTGTTCTCTGCCAGTCCCGAAACAATCCGTAGGGGCCTGGGATCTGATCCCTCGCCCAGTCGGCAATCGGCGGGACCTGGCAGCCTGCGCGTTCATGAATCCCGATGTTTTTCTTTCCCTTTAGAAGGGAAGGTCTTTTACGCTGCGACCGTGCGGCTGAACTCTTCGGCAGGCACGAAGTCCTGCTGTCTGCGCTCTACGGCGAGCATGTAGCAGACCATCTTCCTGGCAACAGCCAACGTGGCGCGGTTCCGATGTCCTCTCTCCAGTTCTCTGGCGTGGATCAGGGCGAGTTCGTGAGACTGTCTGGGCGCCAGCTTGGCAGCCTCGATCAGCACTCGCTGGATGTGCTTGTTCCGCTGCTTGGAAATCGGCATGCGCATCACCTTGTCGGCTGAGCTCTTCTCCTCACCGCACAAGCCGCAGTAGCTGATGGCTTGTTTGATCGATGAGAACCGCGTGTAATCGCCAATCTCCAGAGCCCACGTCAGTGCCGTGATTGGACCCACGCCCGGAACCGTTCTCAGTCGGCGCAGCCGCTCCTGCAGGAGTGGATCTCGCTCCAGAGAACTGACCAACGCGTACTCCAGCTTCTGCGACCGGCTGATCATGTCCCGGCTCAGCTTCAGTAGCGGCCGGATGCTCTGCTGCACTTCCTTGTTGGTCGTCATCAGCTCGCCGAAGTAGCCCACCTTGTGCAGCCGCTGCTTGTTGTAGCTCACCCCGGTCTCCATCAGCAGACCGGAGACACGGTTCTTCATCTGCACCATCTGCTTGATCACCAGGTTCCGGTAGCGCAGCGTGCGTCGCCGGTCCCGGATCTCCCGCGTCGCCATGTGGCACTCCGGCAAGAAGTCGCACCGTAGACAGTCGGCGATCTTGCCGGCATCGATCCGGTCGTTCTTCTTCTTGGACGCGGCGATGGCGCGCAGCATCAGGGGATGCGCCACCTTCACCTTTTCCGCATGCGGAAGCAGATGATCATAAATCCACCCGGTGAAAATCGTCGCTTCCATGGCGATCATCCGGGGTTGTGGAAGGGTCTTGATCCACGCATCCAGCTCACGCCGCATGGAACCGATCTTGCCTTCACTGTGCACATGACCAGCTGCGTCCTTCACGCAATAGCTGATCGTCCTCTTGTGAACATCCAATCCGATGTAATACATAGTCTCTGAGGAGCCTCCGAGGTTGTTCTCTGAATCAGCGCACCGCTGAGTTCAGCTCTTTGTAACACCTCGTGCTCCTCCTCGACTTAGCATTCAAACAATACAGCCACAAACTGCTCAGTTGGCGTCAGGGCAACTCGTAGGGCCGTCGCAGCAATTGCTGGGCTTCATCGAGTGCGCCCCGCGTGTTGTCGTTGGTCTTGATTGCGCATTGATACTCGATCAGGGCCCGTTCCCGCTGATCTGTGACGTCAAAAATCTTACCGAGTCCGATGTAACTCCAGACCATGGTCCAGCTTGGATCCCCATCGCCATGCAGCGCGAACCGGAATGCATTCGCACTGGCTTGGTATTGCTGCTGCATAAAGAGCGATTCGGCAAGGCGATACTTCGCCAGCGAACTCCGCGGAGTGGACTCCGTGTACTTCGAGTACATCGAGGTGGGCTCGTTACAGCCTGAAGGCAGTTTTTGCGTAGGTGTTTGAGCCACGGATGGCGACGCCGTGACAACGCTCATCGTCAGTATGGCCACGGTCACGAATAGGAGATGGAATCCAGATCGCAGGGGGGAATTCGGCGGAAGCATAGCAGTCAACCTCCAATGCGCAGTCGAATCTATGATACCGCGCGGGGTGCGGCAGGAGTTGCTTCGATGGGGCCCCTTCTAGTGAGCCGTACGTTCGCATCGAAGGCGCTTGGACGTAAACGCCGAAACCAGCGGGAGTGGCGTTGTGAATGGATCACCGGCAATCCGGAATCTTTCCGATACTGATGCGCCACTCGCTCTATCTCGCACGGCGGGGTTGAAGATCATTGGATTGCACGCTTGACTCGCCGGAGAGTTCTTCACCGAAATCAGTGGAAGTGATGGCAACCGGTCCGCCGGCAGAGCCGTAGCCTGGCGCGCGTCCAAGGGCAGAGGCCAGTGAATCAAATTGCGTGTAGGAGGGAAGCAGCTTGCGAGATCCCCAGAGGTTCTGCGCAAATTCCCGCAACGGAATCCACGTGTTTTGATCGATGGTGGTCTCATCCGGGGCGGGAGGGTCGCACCAAATCTCAAACGAGGCTCCGAGCAGGTTCGGATCCTGAGCCTTTGCCGACCATCCATCGGTCCCGCCAAATTGAAGATTGGGAGCCCAATCCTCATATAAGTCTTGCGCGTAACTGTATGTGCCGCCATCGTAATAGAGCGGAACAAAACTCGCGTTGAGGATGGAATATCCTTGGTCGATGGCTGTCTGGGGATCGCTGGTCGGATTCCACATCTGCAGCAGAATATCTTTGTTCAGGCCCTCCGCCGTGCCAGTCAAACTCAGAGTGTTATACGGATCGTTCCACATTCGCGTTGACTTTCCTGCTGCAGTCACTTTCTTGTCTACCCAGTTCTCAAAGTAGAGATAGGTATCGTACTGAGTCGCTGTGGGGCCGATATTGGTTTTTGCAAAGGTCAAAAGCTGGGGATAGGTCGAAAAACTGCTCGTCACAAGATACTCATCGGCGGCGCCATGCCAATACGGTCCTGGAAAGAAAGCCAGATACTCATCCAGCAGATCGCCGACCAGCGTATAAGTGCCCGGCAGGGTAATGTCGAACGAGTCATCGAGAACATCTCCGGATGCGTTCGTGAGCTGGAGTTCGGGGTGAGCGGCAAGAATGGCTTGAGCGTGCGCGGGAAACTCTATCTCCGGAACGATGGTGATGTGGTACTGGGCAGCGAGTTGAATCAGGCTGTTCATTTGATCCTTGGTGTAGAGGGGAAATGTGGTGCTGTTCACCTCGGGATGGCTTGTGCTTTGAATTCGGAAGCCCTGATTGTCCGATAAGTGCAGTTGGAGGATATTGATCTTTGCATAAGCCAGGTCGCGTATATGGTCCTCCAGCCACTGCATGGTGAAGTACTTCCTTCCAACATCGACCATCAATGCTCTCTGCGGGTAGTCGGGCCAGTCTCGAATGGTCCCGGAACCGATCGTAGAACCCTGCGACAACAGTTGCAGCAAGGTGCGAGTCCCATAGAAGACGCCGGCATCCGTATTGGCGCTGATGGATATCGTCCCTGCTACGTTCACAGAGTATCCTTCAGATCCAAGACCGGTATCCGGGGTTGCCAGCAAGCTGAGGCTGATATCACTGGCATTTGGAGAGCCCACGACGGGCTGAGTGGACACCCCGGTAAGGTATTGCAGGTCTGCCGCAAAGACGTTAGCCGTTGTGGTCAACTCAGCGGCGCCGGCGGGATCGATTACGATGCGCGAAGCAGCACTGAAGGTATAAGAGCCCGAAGAGACGGTCCATTGTTGCGCGGAGGGGATCGTTACGAACGAGGGCAGAATTGCAACCGAAGCTGAGGCAGATGCGGTTGCGTCAGCCTGGCTGATCGCGGTGACCGTGACAACCCCCCCAGACGGCACCGATGCAGGGCTGGTGTAGAGCCCTGTAGAGGTAATTCTCCCTGCGGCTGCGCTCCCTCCCGGTACCCCGTTCACATTCCATGAGACAGATACGTTTGAGGTTCCGGAGATACTTGCCGAAAACTTCTGCTTGGCGTATAGCCTAATCGCTGCGGACGATGGGGTTACAGTAACGAGAACATCGCTTGAGGAGTTTCCACCTCCGCAGCCGCACAGCAGTATAGTGACGCACGTCGTGAAACTTGCTGCGCTCCATTTTGGCATTCGCGCTTTAGACATGAATCTCGCTTGAACCCCAAAGTTCCATTCTTGCCAGGGTTCTCGTTCTTCACTTTTCCACCGTCAATAGTAGTGCTGCCGCTTGCCTATCGCCGAAAAATCGGCAACCCAAGCACTAACTAAGAGTGCGCGTATCGGCACCAACCATTGGCCTGGACTCGGTTCGCGAAAATACCACAATGTACTCATTCAAGATAATTTATAGGACGGGCAGTCGGATTAGTATTAAGACGCTCTAGGGTTGAGTATGTCCGGTTTGTTTGAATGCTAAGTCGAGGAGGAGCACGAGGTGTTACAAAGAGCTGAACTCAGCGGTGCGCTGATTCAGAGAACAACCTCGGAGGCTCCTCAGAGACTATGTATTACATCGGATTGGATGTTCACAAGAGGACGATCAGCTATTGCGTGAAGGACGCAGCTGGTCATGTGCACAGTGAAGGCAAGATCGGTTCCATGCGGCGTGAGCTGGATGCGTGGATCAAGACCCTTCCACAACCCCGGATGATCGCCATGGAAGCGACGATTTTCACCGGGTGGATTTATGATCATCTGCTTCCGCATGCGGAAAAGGTGAAGGTGGCGCATCCCCTGATGCTGCGCGCCATCGCCGCGTCCAAGAAGAAGAACGACCGGATCGATGCCGGCAAGATCGCCGACTGTCTACGGTGCGACTTCTTGCCGGAGTGCCACATGGCGACGCGGGAGATCCGGGACCGGCGACGCACGCTGCGCTACCGGAACCTGGTGATCAAGCAGATGGTGCAGATGAAGAACCGTGTCTCCGGTCTGCTGATGGAGACCGGGGTGAGCTACAACAAGCAGCGGCTGCACAAGGTGGGCTACTTCGGCGAGCTGATGACGACCAACAAGGAAGTGCAGCAGAGCATCCGGCCGCTACTGAAGCTGAGCCGGGACATGATCAGCCGGTCGCAGAAGCTGGAGTACGCGTTGGTCAGTTCTCTGGAGCGAGATCCACTCCTGCAGGAGCGGCTGCGCCGACTGAGAACGGTTCCGGGCGTGGGTCCAATCACGGCACTGACGTGGGCTCTGGAGATTGGCGATTACACGCGGTTCTCATCGATCAAACAAGCCATCAGCTACTGCGGCTTGTGCGGTGAGGAGAAGAGCTCAGCCGACAAGGTGATGCGCATGCCGATTTCCAAGCAGCGGAACAAGCACATCCAGCGAGTGCTGATCGAGGCTGCCAAGCTGGCGCCCAGACAGTCTCACGAACTCGCCCTGATCCACGCCAGAGAACTGGAGAGAGGACATCGGAACCGCGCCACGTTGGCTGTTGCCAGGAAGATGGTCTGCTACATGCTCGCCGTAGAGCGCAGACAGCAGGACTTCGTGCCTGCCGAAGAGTTCAGCCGCACGGTCGCAGCGTAAAAGACCTTCCCTTCTAAAGGGAAAGAAAAACATCGGGATTCATGAACGCGCAGGCTGCCAGGTCCCGCCGATTGCCGACTGGGCGAGGGATCAGATCCCAGGCCCCTACGGATTGTTTCGGGACTGGCAGAGAACACCAACTCAATCTTCTGTGACGGGTCTTCGAGCCCGAGACAGCAAATAGATGTCCGGTCCTGCAGGGTACAGGGACCACCAGCCGAGAGGCACTTGTGCGCAGTGAAGGATCCTGATCCACGCAATGCGCGCCCTCCGGAGCGCGCCCTCAGGCCTCGTGTTTTTTCTCTTGACTTTAACTTACATAGATGTCGGCGATACGGAAGTTTCAGCGCGTAACTTCCGTATTGCCGGTTAACCGCCCGGCCACGATGGAGTGCCAAGGTGAGAAGCCGACTTTGTGGGGACCAACCCGTGAATATCAATGTTTCTATGATGTGCGGAGCCAAGGTGTTGAACGAGAAATCTGTGAGCGTACGAACGCACAGGATGAGTTCAAACGCGACGCATAACGACCTGGCTTCGCGGGCGAAGAGCTGGGTATCGCTCAGTCGTAATGGCGCTCGTCGGCCCAGTTGAGGGGCGCGGAGGGGCGTCTGCCGCGAAGCAGGTAGATGTTGCCGTGCTCGAAAGGCATGGCGTAGGGCGTGTCGCGCACGCCGACGATGGTGACGGACTCGTATTTCTTCGAGACATCGTCCGGAGAGTCACTAATGACAGCGATAACAAGGTCGGGATCGCAGCCATGCATGCCCCAGAGCCAGTAGTTGTTGTGTCCGCTGAGGGCAGGTGGAAGGTTGAGATGATCGCGGCGGTTGAAGAAGTCGATGGCGCCGGCCTCACCGTAGTTGCCGGCGAAGATGCAGACGCGGTGCTGGTCTGCAGGTGAAAGGGAGTTAAAGGTGCGAGCGACGATTGCCGCCTGTTGCTGCCAGCCGAAGCGGTCGGCGTAGAACTGCGGGAGCTCACCGCTGGCGGCGGTTTCGGTCTTGTTGCTCTTCAGGTGCAGCGCCGTGGTGTAACGGACCCAGGCGGCGGGGCGAAGTATGGGCGAGGACATCGGCAGGATGAGAAGACCGGTGAGGATGAGCGCGCATTCGAAGATGGGGAAGGCGAAGACGCGGTTTGCGGCGACGAGGGGCTTTGTAGCGAAGCGGCGCTCCCAGGCGATGGCCCCGGCGGCGAAGAGCACTGGATAGATGGGGGCGAGATAGTAGTCCTTGGCGTGCAGGACGAACATGAGCACGTAGAAGATGAGGAAGGTCAAGCCAATCCAGCGGCCGCGGGGGATAGAGCGGGCGCGCAGAAGAGAGATGACGCCGGTGATCCAGACCAGAGCGTTGGCGAGGTGCATCTGCCCCAGTTGGGCGTTGAAGAAGCCCATAGGGCCGAGGATGACGTTCTTGTTTCCGACCTTGCCGTTGTGGAAGAACTCGAGAGTGGGCCACTGGTTGTGAATCTGCCAGAGGACGTAGGGCAGGGCGATGACGATGATTAATGCGATTCCGACTGCGGCCCAGCGAGTGAAGAGGATGCGGCGTTGCGGCGTGAGGAGCAGGCCGATGCCGGCGGCGATGAGGAAGAAGAGGATGGAGGGTTTGTTGAGCAGGCCGATGCCGGCGGAGAGGCTGAAGATGGTCCACCAGAAGGGCTGCGGAGCGCCGTCGATGAGTCGAATGAGCGCGAGCGCGCAGAGCATCCAGAAGACGGGCTCGAAGGAGTTCATGGAGAGAAACCCGTCCATGGCGATGTAGATGGGAGCGACGAGGACGCCGAGCATCGCGAGCGCCTGTGCGGGGCGGAGGCCGCCGAGAGCCCAGGCGAGCAGGCCGGTGAGGAAAACGGTGGCGGCTCCGGCGAGTGCGGAGAGAATGCGGATGGCGAATAGAGAGTCGCCGAAGAGGAGCTCGCCGAGGCGTGCTTGCAGGGCGACGATGGGGCCGTGGTCGACGAAGCCCCATGCGAGATGACGGCCGCAGGCGATGTAGTAGAACTCGTCGCGGAAGTAGCTGTAGCCGATGTGTTGGGTCCAGAGTGTCAGGATGAACTGCAGGAGGAGCTTGATGGCGGCGAAGAGGAGGGCGAGCCGAAGGGCCGCACGCAGGGAAGGGTTAGATTGGCGGACGACGGTTGAGCTCATAAGGGTCAAAGAAAATGTACCAAAGCTAACACGGCGGTTCCCGCGCAAGGCCTTTTCCCGGTGACAGTGCGTGGAAGCTCAGAACCCCATATTCGAAACGCGCTTGCGTTGAGTTGTCCGGTTGGTCGGCTAACCGGACGAATAAAGCGCACGCGTACATCAAGACCGACGATGGTCAAAGTCCAGCGGAACTTGGGAAGACGCGTTCTCGGGGCCGTGCTGGCAAAAGCCGAGGCCGACCCTTTGCTGCACTTTGCACACCTCTGGCGATCCGTTTTAACGCAACTGAAGAGCCTTTAGTCGGAATTCGAGCTATCGCATGGAGACTTCGCCACCGGAACTGTGACGGGAAGCGCAGGAGCCGCAGTTCTTGGTTTCGCAAAATCCAGTACGCCAGCCAGATTCCCGATTTCAACGGAACCATCTCGCGCCGTGAGGGGCCGCAGATTCCAACGCCATTCAATGAGCTTCAGCACCGATGTATGGTCAAAAATCGTGCTGTTCACGCGAGGGACGAGCGACGATCCCACGCTGAACGGAGACACAACCACCGTTGGTACGCGAAAGCCTAAAAGAGCGCGACCGTCGATGAGGTCCGTATCAATCGTGTTCGGCGCAACGACTCTGGGGGGCGGCACGTGGTCAAAGAAGCCGCCCCACTCGTCAAATGTAACGATCAGAACTGAGTTGGGCCAGCAGGAACTGTTCACCAGAGCGTGATACATCTGAGACAGAAAAGCATCCCCGTTTCGAATATCCTCAAATGGATGATCATCCATGACTCCGGTCGCCGGATAGTAGGGTGCATCGACGAATGACACCGCAGGCAACTGACCCGCCGCAGCGTCATGCAGATAATCCTCATAGCCACGAGATATGTCCGCGTATTTCCAACCCCAGTGCTGCGTCAAGAACTGCGAGTAGCAGAGACTGCTAATCCCAGCCTCTGAGAGCCTGTTCCAAATGGTCTCCAGCTGACATAAGTTTAGAGTGTTACTGATTCGATCTGTCTGCGCTGCATGCAGAAAGAAGCGATTCGGAATTGTGGGACCAAGGAATGAACAGAAATATCGGTCCAACGAGGTGTATCGACGCGCCATTGCGCCGAAGAAGGTCAAATCCTTCTCCTCGTAGTAGCCAATCGAAAAGGTGTCGTTACCAGAACGCAGAAAACCGTCCATCTTTCCCGCGTCGTATTGGATCCTTCCCCCCTGATACGAATGATCGGGTTGAACGTGCCCGCAACCGGTGAAGTCACCTGCCAAGTGATGTGTACAGTGAATGGCGCCAGTTTGGTCCACGTAACTCAGCCCGGCTTGCTTTCCGTCTGCGTTTGGCAGCCAGCCGAGAAAGTGATCGAAGCTGCGATTCTCCATCATGACAACGACGACATGCTCGATGCCGGAGTGTTCCGGTAACGGCAGACTCGCGGCGAAGGGTGTCATGAGGGAACTGCAGGAGGAAACAAAAGAAGCAGCGGTGACACCTAGAGCGGAGCGAAGGAATTCCCTTCGTTGAATCTTCAAGCACCCTCCAACCAGAGCAGGCTTGGCGACTCTCGGAGTCATGGCTCAATCAGACTACTCGTTGGGAACTGCTGGGGGCACCTTGGAAATGAACAGGGCAGCAAAAAGACTTCGAGGTGACGATAATCGGCACTTCAGCAACTGTTTACGAAACGAACTCTTTAAGAAGAGCTTGGAAACGCGCATTGCGTTTTCATCGAAATTTCTGCCCGAGAAAACGGGACTGTGAAAGCGCCGATTGCCTCAAGACCTCTAGGCCCGATCGACGCTTGGTGGACATGCGACGAGGATCACCAAGGTAAGGGCAGCTGTGGATGAAACGTCCGTATTGCCGGTTATACACTCAAGTGGTTCTCGGCAAGAAGGGATGACGACGCGGGTGTACCTGCCCGGCCCGACACTGCGTTCGATTTCCCGGGAGGGCCGGTGCTTATGCACGATGCGCAGATTCGAACGATTGATTGGGAAACGCAGGGTCCGCGTAGCCAGGCAGACGTGTGCCGAATGACCGGCTACTTCTGGCAGAAACCGGACTGCAGCGCGTTCGGAGCCTTTACTCCAAGCCTGGGAGTCGGGCTCTACCACGTGGCGGATCCGCTGCAGGTGCCTGGAATGAAGCTTTGGAGCGATGGGATTGGACGCGATGAAGCGTGGGTGAGCCAGTTACACACTGGACGGGACGCAATGTCTGGAGATTCAAGCCGGACCGCTCGTGGATCAGTCCGTCAAGGCAATGCTCGAGCCCGGCCAGAAGCATGAGCATGTGGAGTTCTGGATCCCCACTCGGTGCCGACTGGAGATTCGTACGATTGGCCTCCCAGCGCCCCGGCTGCGGCCCGTCGAGAAGGTGCCAGTTTTTTCGTGGGCACGAAAGGAAGAGGTAGATCTCTGGCTGGAGCTTGCGGACGCGCGGAAGGCTGGTGATGCGCTGAGGATTCCGCTGGCTCCTGACCTCGACAGCAACCGGTGGGCGCCGAGCGGAATAGCAGAACTGGGGATGCATTGGCGTGGGCGACGTGCTGCACGGGAGATGGCGAGCGAGACAGATGGTTGTTTCAGCAGGGCGCGTGGCTGGCGGGGCGCGGCGAGACCGAATCTGCACTTGACGTTCTGTCAAAGTCTCGCGATGACCGCTCGCGTGCTCTGGCCGGAAGACTTTGGATCGTTTACAGGCACGATGCGCACGAGGCTGCCAATGCGTTCCGCGCGATCGAGTCGCCGACGCTTTCTCTTCATCCGCAAGTGGTCTTTTGATCTGGCGGAATTCGGAGCCTACCGGGAACACCGTGAGACGGCTTTCGATTCCGGCGAGACATTGCCTGAAGATAGGATCGATTCAACCGAGTGAACCTTTGGAGATGCAGTCGTGCCAGATTTTCGGCGTGCGGATTTTCGATGCTTCTGCGTACTTCTTCTGTTGATCCTGAGTTTCCCGTGGCCGGCTGGAGCGCAGCAGCCCGAAACACTGGCGATGATGCCGCTGCCGTTGCAAGCGACGCCTGGCCAGGGGCAGTTTCTCATTGACGGCTCATTTGGAATCGAGTTGACGGGCTACGCAGAGCCCCGGCTGGACCACGCCCGGCAGCGATTTCTCGATATGCTTTCGCGCGAAACGGGAATCCCGTTGTGGCGTGAGGCCGTGGTCAACAAGCCGAGTTTCACGGTTCATACGGAGGGCCCAAGCCTGCCCGTCCAGCAGCTCGGAGAGGATGAATCATACAGGCTGGCGGTCTCGGCGAGCGGCGTTCAGTTGAGTGCCGCCAATCCCCTGGGCGTGTTGCACGGGCTGCAGACGTTTCTACTGCTCGTGCGAGTGACTCAGAAGGGATTCAGCGTTCCCGCGATCACGATCGAAGACAGGCCCCGCTTTCCGTGGCGCGGCCTTCTGATTGATTCGGGGCATCGGTTCGTTCGGCTTCCGGTGATCAAGCGGAATCTCGATGCAATGGAGGCCGTCAAGCTGAATGTCTTTCACTGGCGTTTTTCGGATGATGCGGGATTCCACATTGAGAGCAAGCGATTCCCGCTTCTGCAGGAGAAGGCATCCGGAGGCTTCTACTACACGCAGGAAGAAGTGAAGGAGATCATTGCATACGCGCGGGATCGCGGCATTCGGGTGATGCCGGAGTTCGACATGCCGTGCCACACCGCGTCCTGGTTCCGCGCCTACCCTGAGTTCGGCAGTGGTCACATCCCGGGCGAGGGTTCGGCGATGGATCCGACAAGGGAGAGCACATACAAGTTTCTCAGCGGATTCATTGAAGAGATGGCCGAGCTGTTTCCGGATGCGTACTTCCACACCGGAGGAGACGAATGCGACTTCCACGAATGGGAGTCGAACCCGCGCATCCAGGAGTATATGCGCGTCCACGGCATCAAGGATGGTGCGGCCCTGCAGGCACAATTCACCGCCCAAATCGAGACGATTGTCGCCCAGAACAAGAAGATCATGATGGGCTGGGACGAAGTGCTGCAGCCAGGCGCGCCCAAGGAGGTGGTAATTCAGTCGTGGCGGGGCCCGAGGTCTCTTGCAGATGCCGCGCGCAATGGGAATCGAGGCGTGCTCTCGTCGGGGTACTACATTGATCTGAACCAGTCGGCTGCGGAGCATTATGCCGTCGATCCCTTGGGAGATCCGAGCGCTGCGAGTCTTACATCAGAGGAGAAGGCGCGCGTGCTCGGGGGCGAAGCGACCATGTGGACCGACATTGTTTCCGATGAGAACCTTGATAACCGAGTATGGCCCCGTACGGCGGCTATCGCTGAGCGACTTTGGTCTCCTGCGGATGTGCGGGATGTTGACTCGATGTATCTCCGGCTTGGCGTTGTTTCGCAAAAGCTCGGGTACTACGGAGTGCGACACCGGCTGATCACGGAAGAGATGCTGGAGCGGATGAGCGGCGATCCTGATCCAGTGGCCCTGCGGGTGCTGGCGGACGTGGTGCAGCCGCCCAAAGGATACGAGCGCCAACAACTGCGCAATTTCGGGGACTTCACTCCGTTGAATCGCATGGATGACGCTGTGCCTCCGGAGAGCGAGACTGCGCGCCGGTTTGACGTTATTGCCCGGCGGATCGCAGAGGGAAAGGCCACACCTGAGGACTGGCAGCAGGCGCAGCAGTGGCTCGTTCTCTGGCGCGATAACGATGCCAGGCTGCAACCACTGCTTGCGCGATCGTTCCTGACACAAGACCTGGCGCCGGTTTCGCGCAACCTGTCCGAGGTAGCGGTCATCGGCCTCCAGGCACTGGATGATCTAAAGCATAATCGGATGGTCAGTGCAGACGTACGGAATCAGAACATTGACTTTCTGAACGCCGCAGCCAAGCCGCAGGCGGTTCTTCTGTTGATAATTGCACCCTCTGTAGAAAGACTCGTACTGGCTACACGGACTAACTAGAGCAATACCAATGATGGTGTAATGTAGAAGAGGCGAGACTCTGCGGCGAAGACGAGGATGGCGAGAGCCTACGAAGACGACCTGCGGCGCAAGATATTTGAGGCGCACGCCAAGGGGCATGGCAGCTTCCGGACGCTGGCGGCGGTGTTCGGTGTGAGTCTTGGGTATGTGGAGAAGATCTTCCGTCAGCGGCAGGTGAGCGGACAGTCAGAACGGGTGCGCTACAAGCCCGGACCGAAGAGCCGTCTAACTGCTGAAGTATCGGCCCGGATCGCCACTCTGGTTGCGGCGCATCCGGATTTGACGGTAGCCGAGTTACGCGAACGACTCGCCTATGACATCGGCGTAAAGATGAGTTGGTCGATGGTCCGGCTATGGTTAGGACAGCTGGGTCTGCGACTGAAAAAAAGTCGCTCCACGCCCTCGAGCGGGACACGGAAGCAAACCGCAAGCGTCGCGAAGAGTTCATCGAGCGCATCCGGGCCATCCCGCCGGAGAGGCTGATTTACCTGGACGAAAGCGGTATGACCACCTCGATGACACGACGCTATGGCCGCTGTGCTGGAGGTCGGCGCATCCACGAAGCGACGCCCGGCGGCCATTGGAAAATCTTGACCATTCTGAGCGCCATGAGCACCCGCGGCTTGATCGCGACGATGACCATTGAGGAGCCCACAGACGCAGACATTTTTCTCGCCTATGTCCAGCATGTACTCTGCCCGGCGCTGCGGTCCGGCGACGTCGTGGTGATGGACAATCTCTCCTCGCACAAAGCCGAGGGCGTGCGCATCTGGATCGAAAACCAAGGTGCCAGGCTGATCTACTTACCGTCCTACTCGCCCGATCTAAACCCGATCGAAAAGGCCTGGGCCAAACTCAAACAATTGCTTCGCTCCACCAAAGCACGCACCCGCGAAGTCCTCGATCAAGCCATCACAGACCTACTCCCACAAATCACCGCTCAAGATGCTCAAGCTTGGTTCAGGCTCCGCTTTGGCACATTACGGTAACCATGATATCGCTTTAGGCCCTTCGGAGAGGTCCAGTAATACAGGCAGACCACGTTACGCGCGAAACACTTTGCCTCCAGGCAAACCAACAATCCTTGTGGAGCTTACCAAGATCTCGATAAACGCATCATCGCCAGTTCACTCATCGAGGAACCGATCAGTAACTAAATGTGGGCTTCTCGTCAGTGATAATTCACGACGATTCGCTGGGTAGATTTTCTTTCATCCTAGCTAAGTCCCACCTCTTTGAGTGCTGCACCAGCCGCTCGCAGATTCTCGAGCTTCATTTCGGAGTATTTGCGCGACAGGATCACACCGTCCGCTCCACCATGGAAGGCTGCAAGCACGGCAGCTTTGGTGCCGGTCGGCGTGCACTTAGCGTTTCCGCTCGCGGTTGGAATATCAATATCGATGCCAGGCCACAATTTTGTCTTTGAATCCTTCAAAGCCTCTTTAGCGCGCTTTGTCTCACGATAGACATAGTCTGCCGAGAAACCGGTTAGGGGAAGGTCAGTTAGGTTGGCCTCCTTGCCGTAGTCCAAAACACGATAGTGAAACTCGAGGAGCTCGTGCTTGGGCACATCCGAGAAATAAGAGCTTCCGACGCTATTGATGTAGTCCATCATGCGTTCGCCGGCGCAATTCTGATACATAACAACCTTCAGAAAATCGGAATAAGGAGCCATTTCTGCAAGATTCTGCTCGGCACGGTAGATCGGATTGAAGGAATTGTTATGCCAGACATGCCAGCCGACTCCGAGCTTAGGGTTGATCCCCTTCACTCGATCGTAGATCGCTTTCTGCGCTTCGCGCAGGCTGGATGTCCATAGGCTCTCCCATGCCAGCAGTTCCGGGTAACGCAACATCAGACGCCAGAATTCGACATAGCTGCCATCGACAGGACGAACACCCTTGCGGCTTGCCAACACAAACTTTTCGAGTTCAAGGAAGCCTTGCTTGGCCCGCCCCGGATTGACGCCCTGGCGACGTGCTTTCGCATAGCAGAACTCGCAGAAACAGGTGGCGGTTGATGGTTGTGGATGAGCGTGGCTTGCACCCAGAACATTGGACAGTGCTCCCTGCCGTTCAGAGCCCCACATGATGCCGTCGATGTCATACGATCGAGACCAGTCTTCGGCGATGTCCTGAAGCCAAGACAGATAGTTAGGATTGTTGAAGCAAAGAGTCGCAGCCTTGTTGCCCGAAAGCTCGACCTCCTGCAACTTCTCAATATTGGGCAGACCGGGGCGGACAACATCCTCATACCAGCAGATCGTCTTCATACCGAGCTTCTTCGCTTCGGGAATCACCTGTTCAAGAACATCAAAGCTTCCAAGGTCGGGCGCACGAAACTCTTTGAATGCTGTGTCGGTGTAGTACTTCGGATTGATTTTGGTATACGAGCCTCCGAAGAAGGTGTCGGTGTCGTACTTCTGGCTACCGTGGTCGGGTAGCGGCTGTCCCGGTACTTGACGTCCGGCGATGCCTCGACCGTAGGTAAAGGTGGCTACGAATAGTGTGTTGACAGAGGCACTCTTCTGATACTCGTCGAGCACTTTCGAGACGCCCTCGTCGGCGAAGGAGACGGCTCCAATTTGAATGCCTATCATCTTCTCCTGCATTGCCGGATCGGTCGCCAGACCTGCGCTTGGCAGCGATGCTGCAACCAATGTTCCCGCGACATTCTGCAGAAATAGCCTGCGATCCATCCTCACCCCCGTTTAATGCGGACCAGTCACAATTCGTCATCATAACCCGAGTTCTCGAGGAGTTAGGCTTGCTCACTAGAAGTGTTTTGGAACTAAGTCCTGCTGGACGTCGGTAATACTGAATCTCAATGCGTGCTAAGCCCTGAATGCGTCAACTCAGCGCGCATTATGGTATATTGATGTCCTGCAATTCAGGTTGCATCCCGTCCGCGGAAAGGGAAGATCCCACCTGAATCAACCTGCAAGCACAGACTCATGACTTCTCTTTTGCCCGTGCAGCGGACATCGGGCCACAAAAGGAGAAGTGTATGTCTCGTGAGTTGCCCGCAAAACCGAGCCTCGAATTTCTGAGGAAGCAAGCCAAACAATTACAACGCACGATGTCCCAGGGCAAGCTGGCCGATGCGCAGCATGCACTGGCTAGGGAGTATGGTTTTGCCGACTGGGCAAAACTGAAATCGTACGTGATCACCTTGGGCCTACCGCCTGCTGAGGCTTTGACTGCTGCCATTCGAGATCAGGGTGCGCAGCGGGTTCGCGAACTTCTGGAAAGCCATCCAGAATTGAGAGCGAAGATCAACGAACCGCTGCCAAACTACGGCTTTGGTCAACATGCTCTGTTTGCTGCGGTGCAACGGAGCGATCGGGCGACCATCGACGTTCTGTTGGACGCAGGCGCCCACATTCACAAACGAACCGAGTGGTGGGCAGGCGGTTTCGGCGTGCTCGACGATTGTGATCCAGGCTTGGTGGATTTTCTGGTCGAACGCGGCGCGGTGATCGACGCGCACGCGGCTGTCCGGCTCGGAATGATCTCAAAACTGACTGAATTGGTCGCGGCGGATCAGAACGTTGTCCACGCAAAAGGTGGAGACGGGCAGACGCCACTGCACTTCGCGTCGACGGTTGAGATTGCTCAATTCCTTCTCGATCATGGTGCGGAGATCGACGCGCTCGACGTGGACCACGAATCCACGCCAGCCCAGTACATGTTACGTGTTGAGCAAAAGCGTCACTATCCGCGAGATCGTCAGGACGTTGCTCGCTATCTTGTATCGCGCGGATGCAGAACCGACCTCCTGATGGCGACGGCACTTGGCGATGTAAATCTTGTGCGGCATCATCTGGACACCGACCCCGCCTGCATTCGTATGAGCGTTTCGGAAGCGTGGTTTCCAAAGAAAGACCCTCGCGCAGGGGGGACAATTTACATCTGGATGCTAGGGGCAAATCGAACCGCGCACGTGGTCGCGCGCGATTTCGGCCATGAGCAGGTCTTTGAGCTGCTCATGGAGCGGACTCCGGAAGATCTGAAGCTGGCTCTGGCCTGTGAACTGGGCGATGAAAGCACATTTCAGGACTACCTGGCCCGGAATCCGGACGCAACCAAAACGCTGTCGGACGCGGAGCGGCGAAAGCTACCCGCAGCCGCACAGAGCAACAATACAAAGGCGGTCCAACTGATGCTGGAGGCTGGCTGGCCAGTCAATACTCCGGGCGAAATGGGAGCCACAGCGCTGCATTGGGCCGGCTTCAATGGCAATGCTGAAATGACCCGTGACATATTGCGCTTTCACCCGGATATTGAAACTAAATCGCGGGAGTATGCGGGGACAGCGCTGTCATGGGCCCTCTACGCTTCTGGAAACGGCTGGCATCGGAGCACAGGAGATTTCGTAGGAACCGTGCGCGCGCTTCTTGATGCCGGAGCCGCTCTACCGCCGGACCCCGAAGCACTCGAACCCAGCGACGCCGTTCTTGAGGTGCTGCCATGAATTCAGCCAGGCGCCCGATCGCGGTTTTGTTCCTCTCCTGTCTCTACATTGCCGTGGGGACCATTGGATTTGTCGTCAACTTTCCCAAACTGATAGCGCTGCAACACGAGATCATGTGGATCGAACTTACCGAGTTGTTCGCTCTTATTGCGGGAGCCTTCATGTTCCGTGGCCGGAACTGCGGAGAAACACCGACTCCGACCAGCTAATAAGTTGTGAACTGCGTTTACACAAAACTCTTGACACTACCGGTAAGCACCGCGTTCGAACACGTTCGTGAACTCGAAGCGGCTTCCTGCCAATGCATTTGCGCTCACTTCCCTCTCATCCCGGATTGTGAAGCAAAACCAGCAGTGAGCCTATCCCGACTCCCAGGCCGATATTCTCAAAGACGCCGTTATTCGTCGTATAGGTGCGCCCAGCGACCAGGTCAGTCCAGGTGCCGCCAGGGTCGGGCGTGTCGAGACTTATGGTTATCGTAGGTTCAATTAGCTCGTCTACGATACTCACAATGGTCACTATTCGCTGAAGAGTTCCCTGGTACTGATAGGCAACCACGGCGGAACTGCTACTGCTCGGCTGATTAATTTGAGCCCCGTAAATCAACGCATCCTTATAAGTCACCCGAATCCCCACCAGCTTCTTAATGTGGTCAGCATAGGTGAACATGAAGGTTCCCGGAAAATTCGAGCAGAGCGCCAGGTTATGGCCCGCAGCGAAGAACTGATGGAGTCCGTTAAGATCTACTCCATTCCCAAACATGCGCACTTCTGGAATCCCGTAGCGGACAGGCGAAGCAATCAATCGCTCTGGACCCTTAAATTTTCCCCAGATATTGCCGAATCCGAAATCGGCGTTCAGGCCTCCATCCCAATGCCGGGCAATAGGTCCCGCAGTAGTCTCTCCCATGACAATGGCATTGGATTTGATTCTGCGAATGGCGCTCCGCACAAGCCCGGCTAAATCCAGTACACCCTGTGAATACTGCTGCGCGGTGTAGAAGATCTCGTTCGCGTTATTACGCATTGGTCGGTTCATCTGCCAAGCGTAGGAATCTAGAAAAATCCCATCAGCCTCATACTGACCAACTAGCCGCTCGGCGATGCTCACTAGCTGGTTTTGCCAACCCGCGAAGGGCGCAACCATGGTGTAGTAGTCTTCGTAGTTCGGATAAATGAGGTCATAAAGCTTAATGCCCCATAGCTCCCCCAGCTCGTTACGGCCGCCCCAACTCTCTCCATTCGCCTGCCCAACTATGGACCATAGATAAACGATGAACGGCTCGACATACAACACCACCTTGCCCCCGAACTGATGAACTCCGTCAATACCTTGTATAAATGCTTCTTCGCCCCCCAGGTCGAGGCGAGGTATGTAGTCACCTTTGTTCGTGTAGGGGGACATACCGCCCTCATCCACACCCTCCCAATAGTCATTTAGATAGAGAACGTTCGTGCCGAGGGCCTGGGCCTCGGCCAACAGGCTCGGCAATTCCAGGAAGGACTTGATTTTGCCCGGTATGGTGCAGAAGACGTCGACGTGCGAATCGTTCCGTGCGACGGCGGCAATACCCGACGCAGGAAGCGTAGGAAACGCCATGACGGCGGCGGGAGCGGGCCGGTTATCCTGGCCGTCTGACCATGGGCCGTTCTCCTGTTCGAAGGTGACATAAACGCCGCCGCTTGCGCCGGTAAAAAACACGTCCAATTGGTGGGGACTTCCGTCGGAATGGCTTGCGCCCTGGGTGGCTACCGCCAGAGGGCTGCCCGGCGACGCCAGATGATCAGCCGTGATTTTCTGAGGTTGGCTTCCCGGCGAACTGCCGTCGGTCCAGACGCCGTCGCCTTCTTCCCATGTAACCCAGACCGCGCCTTCACTGCCAACGACAAAGACGTCGAGCTGTGAATTCGTTTGCTTCGTAGTGGCAAGATAAGCACCGGCGGGCGCCAATCCTGCCGGGCTTACAGCGACAGGCAGAAACTGCCATCCCGCGCCCGGGCTGACCCAGGTGGTTCTTATGCCGCCGAGATGATCCACGGCAAACACATTCAACTGCGAGCCGTTTTGTTTTATCGCCACTAGTGGAGCGCCCGGCGGAAACATGCGTACCTCCGTTATTGCAACGCCGTCAGACCAGACTCCGTTGTCGACTACGTACCACAGCCAAATGGCCCCGTCTCCTGCAATACAGAACAGATCCAGCTGGCGATCACTCTCCTGAGCAGCTGCCAGGTTCGCTCCGGGTGGCACGCTTCGCGCAGGCGCAATCTGCTTCGGAAAGGGCCTGCCGCTCTGCCCATCTGTCCATGCACCGTCTCCTATTTCGAAAGTGACCCACAGAGAACCATCTTCACGTGTAAAGAAAACGTTCCATTGATCCTGGCTTTGTTGCGCGGCTGCCAGGGGAATGCCCGGGATTACCCAGACTTGGGGAGTGATCGATCCCGGGATGAGTCCGTTTCGATTGTTGTGCCAGGGCCCATCATTGGATTCCCACGTTGCCTTGATGGTGCCATCCCAACTGGCCCCGAATACTGTCACTTGGTTCGTATTTTGCTTGATGGCGATTATCTGAGAGCCCGTCGGAACGAAGCCTGCCGGAGTAATCTGCAGGGGCCCGTTGTTCCATTGACCATCACCTGCCTCCCAGGAGTTCCATACGGCACCGTCGGCGAGAGTGAATTTGGGCGGCAGAGCAAGATAGATGCCACCGGCACCGCCACCGGAGGGTGTATAGATGGCTCCGGCTTCGCTAAGCCAGGCGGGAGTGTCCGGAAAGCTCCAGCGTGGACGGTGAACCAACGTGTAGTAATCCACCGCCTTGTGCCAGTCGCCTTGCGAGTGAACTCCAATTCCCAGGCGAGGAAGAATGGTAGACGAGTTTGCTGCAATATCACCGATCCAGAACCCGACCACTTCAATAGCCGAAAGGTTGAATTGGAGTGGTGCGATGCCGTTGTCAAGATCGCCATCAAGATCGCAAAAGAAGACACCGCCGCCTCTTTTTTGATCGAAAATACTAGCTATTTCCATGTTGTTGCGGGCATTCGGCAATCCCACATCGATGATGAAATCCATCCCCAGCGGATAAGGTGGCAGGCCCCATGGGTTCTCATCGGAAAGGGGCACCACGGAACCGCCCTCTTTCGGAATGGCGCCCATCATATTTACGGGATCGCCGGGAGTTTTGATGCCCCGAATTTTAGGAAAGACCACCCGTAAGAAGATGCTGTTCGCTGTGAGGTTAACCGCAGTCAGTTCAAACACGGCCACGTTCGAGTCTGGAGCTAACGTTGCGTTGAGTTGAAAGCCGAGTTGATCATCGATCGAACGCGCCAGCAACGATAATGACGATCCATCGGAAGCCTCCGACAGAATTCTGGCCGTCAAACCGGTATCGCTCTGAAACGCTGCCTGATTGTTTACCGCAAACTCAAAGAACAGCGAATTTGCCACTAAGTAAGGGCGATTGGCCGCCACATCGCGTATCTCGCTAATCGATATCCCGGTCGTGAGATCGAAGCCAATCGAGAGGTGGGAGTTGCGAACGCCTGGCATGGCCGCTGAGTATAACGCTTGGCGCAGAGCGTACGTAAGGGCTGGAGACAAGAAGAGAGCGAAGGCCGCCTACGAGGATGTGCTTGGGCTCTGGAAGACAACCGACCCTCATCTGGAGCCTTTTACAGGTTGCTGAGGAAAGCCGGAAGTGAATAACGCGCATCTCGTCATTCACTTCCGGTTTGTCGGCCATCCGGAAGTTAGCAGCGCGCTTGAATCTCGATGAGTGATAATGTATGGTCCGCCGGATGAATGCAAGGGAGAAGTCGAGAGGGACGAAGAAGAAAGTCTGCGCAAATGTATCCGGCTTTATTTTGGAGATTCGTCTCCTAGCCATGATGAGTTCCGCGCGTGCCTGTCCTCATAAATCGCTCGGTCGTTGAGACCATTTAGCACTCGTTCTTGAGGAGTGGTTCTTTGCCCAATGCGCGGCTGTGGGCCTCAAGCCGAAGATCGCGGCCGAAGCGAGTTCTCCGTCCGAAGCATTCAATCTCGTTCAGGACGATGTCGGCATCGCGATTGTGCCGGGCGGAGTCTGCGGCGACGCTCCTCGGGATCTCCAATGCTCTCCGATCGGGGGTCTCGAAACGCTCCTACTGGTCATTACCTATCGCCGGGGAGCCTCCTATCGCGTGCAGAAGATGATCGTAGACATCGCGCGTGAACTTGGCGGAGCCAATCTGGCGATTGCGGGCTAAATTTTTTCCACAAGCGCACAAGCCGAACCGTGTTGTCTTACTCCGCACGGTTACGACGCACACCGTATTGATGAGTTTTACGCATTAAGGCGTGCAAACAAAGCCTTGGACAAGAAATCGACTTCGCGCCAATCTCTGGGGCATGACCCGCTCGCTTGCGGTCAATTTCACAGCAACGGAGGTACACGCATGAATCTTTCGCCCGCATGGCAGAAACACTTTCGAGCATTGCAAGACTCGAAAGCGATCTTCCTGTTTCTCCTGCTCATGCCGGTCGCTGCGCACGCCCAGGCGGCCGGCTCTCCCTTTGACACCGGCTTCACGGCCTTGCAAACCCTATTCACGGGAACGATCGCAAAAGTCGCAAGTCTGATCGCGATCGTGATCGGCGGCTACGGCTTTGCTCACGGCGAGCCCGGAGCCAAGAAAACTTGCAGCTTGGGCTTTTTCCACTTTTGGCAATCCCTCTTCTGTTTTCGATAATGCGCTGCAAGAAGTGTCAGAAGTTCGTTTGTCCTTTGAAAGGGCGCGACCGATAAACCCGAGGCTGGCACTCTCCAGCCCACGTCAATTCAGCAAGTGCCATGGCCGCAACACGGGACACAAGGGCAAGGTTTCGCGTGTTTTGGACGAAACTCGCCGTACAGTACAATCGCGATTATCTTAGCCATGCTCGTAGGAGGGGAATGGACTTGATTGACTTCATCACAAAGCGCGTCCAGGATGCCATTGAGAAAAGTGAATTCAAGCGCATGGGAGAAAAGTTCAGTCGAATTTCAATCTCAAGGGCAATAGCACAAATTGGACGAGAAGACGAAAATAAAGCCGCTGCCCGGCCGCAGGAATCGACTAATGGCGGTTTTCAAGAGAGGCTCTGTTTACTGGTTTGAATTCCGCTTCAGCGGCGTGCGGATCCGTGAGAGCACGCAATCATCGAACAAGGGCATTGCAGATCGGATTGAGCGCGAGCGCCGGCGTGACCTGGAACTCGGCGCCGCCGGCCTAAAGAAGATCAGAGTCCCCTTAGCGTCTCGCGTGCAGTGGAAGCTTACCGGAGGTTACGCGAGCCTCACTGGGCAGACCGCACACGCGAGGTTCATCAGAGCTCCTGGCAGCATCTCGAGCCGTTTTTCGGCAAGCTGCTGCTCAGCGACATCCCGGCTTCCCACATTTCGAAATATCAGCGCGGCCGGCAGAAGGAAGGCGCAAGCGGCAGGAGTATCAACATCGAAGTCGGCCTGATTCGCCAGGTGATGATTCATCATCGCGTCTGGCACTCGATCGCTCCAGACGTCAAGATGCTGCGAGAGCGTGAAGACATCGGAAGAGCTCTTAGTCACGATGAGGAGCTGAGCTTACTGGCAGCTGCCAGGAAGAGCACCAGTCGCTCTCTCTATCCTGCCATTCTGCTGTCCATTCATACCGGATTGAGAAATCAGGAGTTGCGACTTCTCAAATGGTCGCAGGTAGATTTCTTGTGGGGAACACGAAATGGGTCGGGAGAGCGGCGGGGAATAGGCCGCGCCAATCCTTCAGGCAATTAAGCGCTGTATCGCTGAGCGGAATTACCCGTCCTTCACCGCCGCGGGTTTTGCTTTTTCCGACTCTGAGTTCTTCCTTCACGGAGCGATATGGCCTCCATGGAACAAAGGGAGTCTTCGGCGGCGTAGTAAAGGCCTACGACCACGATCCCGGGACGCCAATCGCCGGTTGGAAGTCCTCCTGGACCAGTTGCCGAGCCGTTGCAAAGCTAAGCTGCCGGTGGCACGACCTGCGCCATACATTCATTTCGAGGATGGGCGAAAACAACGTCGCCGATCAGACTCTGCTGGCTTTGGCGGGCCAATTGTCGCGGAGAGTTCTCGAGCGATATAGTCACGCGAGAAACGAATCGAAGAGAGCGGCTGTAAAACTGCTGGACCTGCCAGCAGGGCCAAACGACTCCCCACAAATTCCCCCACAGCAGGCCGCCAAGAAACAGGAGTCTTTGAGCTAACCCCTTTATTTTCATGGTCGGGGCGGAGGGATTCGAACCCCCGACCCTCTGCTCCCAAAGCAGATGCGCTACCAGACTGCGCTACGCCCCGACTCAACACATTGTACCGTACGCAGTTCATGCAGCATGCTGGATTCGGCGGTCCTGCAAGGCACTCGCCGATGTTACATTCGGTGCGCCAGCCACTCCGCGAACCAAATGAGCAGGATCAAGGGCACCATGAAGATGGCGGTTACGCATAACGCCAGAATCAGCAGGAAGACAAAGTCTTTCCATGTGTGCCTGTGCGGCTGTTCGAGGTGGCGTCTCATCAATGCGTAATTGCGCCGATTCGCCTTCCATGCAATGTCGAACATGTCGCCGAGCAACGGGATGGAGCCAATCACAACATCGATGCCGAGATTGACCACCATGCGCATCAGGGTGATGTAAGGAAGGCCGCGAAACCATGCGGCGACGATGAGAATGCAGGAAGCTAGTCCCGCGAGCACGTCGCCTAGCCAGGGGACGAGGCCGATGATGCCGTCCAATCCGAAGCGAATGGAGGTGCCGGGAATGCGAAACCAGTCATCCAGCAGGTGGGCCAGCAGGTCAAGATTTTCATTTGCGAAGAGATCACCAGTGAACCGCGCGCGCGGCCGGAGGCTCTTGCTGGCCGGCGGAAGAACTTCTGGTTCCATGCACTTATTCCTTAGATGCGGTTGCTTATGATGTCCAGACGAAAGCGAAATACGGCGCTGGCAAATGCTACAATGAGTACTTATATGGCGGCTATAGTTCAGCGGCAGAACGCCTGACTGTGGCTCAGGATGTCGTGGGTTCGATCCCCACTAGCCGCCCCAGGCCTTATATTATTATCCATCAATGATTTAGTATTTTGACCAGCTCGCCATGGGGCAATATGGGCCAACACGGTATGGGATAATGCTCCCATATGCCCCTCACTCTCTATCGCCGTCATCGCCAGGAATGCAAGGGTGGCCACCCCCACAATTCTCGTACATCCGAATACGAAGAACGCAAGAAGGGCTGGCGTCGCTGCGAGTGTCCGATCTTCGCGTCAGGAACTCTCCGCAGAAAATTCAAGCGGCACAATACCGGGCAATGGGAATTCGAAGGGGCGCGCGCCGTTGCCGCAGATCTCGAGCGCGCTGGATCATGGAAGGTGGTTCTTGAACCTATCCCGCGCGAAGAAGTTCAGATCGCGCGAACCACCGTTGAGGAGGCGAGTGCGGCCTTTCTTGCCAAATGCAAGAACCGCAATATCGCTCCGAACACCCTGGCCAAATACTGCACGTTCACGAATCAGCTGTCGGCGTATTGCCAGAACCGCGGTTACGTCTATATCGACCAGCTCAGGGTCGTTGACATGGACCGCTTCTATGCGAGTTGGAAAGACGGCATCCGAGCGAAGGCAAAAAAACTCGAGCGATTAAAGGCGTTCATCAAATTCTGCGTGAAGCGCGAATGGCTTCCCAAAGACATTACCGAGGACCTCGAGGCGCCAGAGGGCTCATCGGTCACTGTTCCCAAGTCACCGTACACGGACGAGGAACTCGATCGCCTGTATGCTGCCTGCGACAAAATCGGATCGCAACTCAAGCGGGGACCAGGCTACCGAACATGGGGTGGCGAGGATGTGAAGGACTTTATCTATCTCTCCATCTACACCGGCCTTCGCATCTCAGACGTGGCAACCTTCGATATTACGAAACGCCTCAATGGCAATGACGTTTTTCTGCGCATGCACAAGACGAAGCGGCCCCTATTCACATGGATACCAGACTGGCTGGTGAAGCGATTGCGGGCACGGCAGAAGATCCATGGGTCGCTGATCTTCGCTGCCGGTGTCACGCAGAACGCGAAACAGCTTTGCGATATTTGGAGGAGCAAGCGGCTCAGGAAGGTCTTTGAGCTTGCAGGACCGTGGGAAGCGCCGCCCCATCCTCACAAATTCAGGCATACATTCGTCCGCATTCTGCTTGAGAAAGGCGTGCCGGTTCCCGACGTGGCAGAACTGATTGGAGATAGCGAGCAGATCCTTCGGAAGCACTATGCCGCCTGGATACCAGGCCGTCAAAATCGACTTTCCAGGATCCTGCAGGAAGCCTTTTCTGATCGCTCCAGAGGCAAAGTAGTGTCGATCCGCTGAGAACACGTTTGAGGAACAGTCGCGAGCCCAGGCTGCTGCAAACACTTGTTAGTGATAATTGTTCGTTCTAATGATGTTAAGGACGAGAGTCATCACCGGACGCCAGGCGAGCGTGTATTCGTTCCGCGACGGACTCAGGAATGCTATATGTCGTGTGGTATTTACGGCGACCCATTCTAATTCGCACTACCCCCGGTTCGTCGACCAGAATCTTTCTCAACGTTTCACGACCTATCCCCCACAAATCGCACAATTCCGCAATCCGGTAATGGCGTTCGAAAGTTGTGCTTTGGGTGCTCATTCTTAAGAGTCCTCAGTCGCAGCTGACCAGATCAACCCAGTTCACTCGCTGAAAATGGGCCTATCAGCTTAAGGAACTTTTAAAAGGCGAGTCATCTAGCCTCCATTCATCTAACTTGCGTACTCAAACGTCTCGAACAAGTGCCAAAAGTTGCAAAAAAGGTCCCATGCACCCGCTTCCTAGCTGAACGCTTGATCTGCGCGGAAGCGCACGATCATCAATCCCAGAGGATTGACCGCCAGTTCGTTGTTCTTCACGTTCTCACGGAAGACATAGGTAACGCTGGCAGTCCATCGTTCCCGCTTGATCTCGGAATGATCTGCAGGGTTCGTGAACACTTTCTCGAATTCAATTCGAGCCGAATACGGCGACTGTCGGAGGTCGTCGAGAATCACGTTCTTGACCTCGACATCGACGTACGGAAGTGATCCCTCCTTGATGTAGGTTTGAATGACATTGTCCTTGCGTTCCTGTTCGATCACGGCACGCTGGACATCGCCATTCAGGAAATAGAGCGAGTTCGTCTGGTCGCGCTCGATGGTGAAACGATTACGGCTGAAATAGAGCTCAGCCCATCGCGACAAGTAATACTTGTTCTCCGCCTCTTGCGGTCGGTACTGGAAATTGCGGTAGTCAATCGCCTCGGCCCGTCCGACATCATTGATGCGCACGATCATCGGGTGCATATCTGCCAGGGCTCGTTGGCTCTTGAAGACGAGCCCCGCGAGCACGAGAGAAACTACGGCCAATACGAGGATCGTCACCTTTAAATACGTATTCATGACGATCGGGTCGCCGTACTGTTCGAGATACCGCTCGGCGGCGCGGGTGATATCGGAGTTTTTTTCTTGGGTAGCGATCATTGCCAGATCTCCGTTACTTCATGAACCTTGCTGTAATGAGTCCCGTTGCCATTCCCATTCCCGCGTCATGGCCTCCGCTACTGCCAGAGAAGATCGAAGCCGTGATTGCCGGAATCTTTAAGAGCAGGAATACATTCACGAGCACTAGAACGATAAGAAGCGGGAAGTTCTTTACGAAGTCAAGTGGATTGGTGAAGGTGATTCCGCTAGCGAAATAGCTCAAAAAGAGGTGCCCTAGGACACTCATCGTTGCTGCTGCCACGACCTTGTAGAACGAAAAGCTGAGGAATGCTTTCAGCCATCCCCAAAAGAGAAAATCCAACCGTTCGACAACCAGAAAAGGAATAAAAATTGGTCCAAGAATCCCGATGATCGTTCCTGCAATTGCCCCATATCCAAGAATGACGGCGACGAATGCGGCGAGAGCGCAGAGCATGATTTGACTGAAGATGTAGCAAACAAAGAGATATGGTGCGGTAACAGCCACCATGCTGGTCCCAGATTTCGAGAGGGCATCATCAATCTGTTGAAACATAGCAGAGATCGAATCGTGGCCAATAATTTGGGCCAGGTTGGTTGTACCTTGACTAATGAAACTCCTGAGTGAATAACCAATTCCGGGAATCGCACTGTCGTAGAAATTCACGAAGCAATAGGCAAAAGTTATCAGCACGAAAAAATTCATAAACTTTGCCATGCTGAAGCCTGGTCCTCCCTGGGAAGCTGCGAGTGCCTCTTGCACGCCAAACCAGACCAGCATCATCGTCGCCAGAGCGATCACTATATGCAGGCCGATTGAATCAACCGTGGGCGACATCGTAGCACTCAGGTTGTCGCATTGCTGCACTATAAATGTAAGGATCTGCTGTCCCATGTCGCCCTCTGATGCTAGTAACTAAGCGTCTTGTTGATTCCAGTTGTGTCGGTCGAGGTATGGCTTTTGTAATTCGCCTCATACCCGTCAGCGGCCTGCATGGTAAGTTTCAGAGCGTCCTGCTGTTGTTTCTGCTCAATCATCTGCTGGAGTGTCTGTGCCTGCTGTATTTGACTAGCTTCCTGTTGTGTACGCAGCTGAATGAGAAGAGCCTGGTTGATCCTCTGCAAGGTTGCTAGTTCGGTCTGTTGCGCTGGATCCACAGAATGGCTAGCTGCCTCAAGATTCTGGATATCACTTTCACGTTGAGGAGCATTCAACCTGACGGTTCCGAGGGTTTGGAGCGTAGTAGCGTTGACAGTATCCCCAAGGTCGACCGTCGCCCCCTGTGCTGCAATAGCTTGTTGTCCTTCCGCATCGAGTTCGTTGAATCCAGAAAGCTGACCGGTATGGCGGATACTCGCTTTCTGATTCGCAGCAGCTGACCCTGTTCCGGTCATAGCAGCGTTCACCCAATCAACGGCGTTTCCATAGGTATTCGCCGGTTGAGTGAAAGGAACCCACAACTGCCTTCCAAGATTTGTGTAGTTTGAATACAGAGAAAACGGTGCAGACGCCATGCGCTGCGCGAGGTTATACGCTCCAATCACACTCTGCGTCGTCTTTAACGCAGTGGTGTAGAGCTGGTTTGCCTGAATGATTTGTTGCACAGCGTGGGCCGACTGCGTCGGATCGTAGACGATACCGGATCCAAACTGAGCGTGACCCGGAACTGTAGTTGCGACTGCGAACGTGGCGGCGAGAACTAATCTCTTCATTGTCTGTCTCCTTATCACTTGAGCTTTGAGAAACTGCACGCATTTTTTATTGGTTGAGCTACTAGTTCTGTAAACCGAGGAGCTTACGCGTTATTTCGTCCTGTTCCGATGCGAGTTCCTTGCAATGTGGGCTGTTAAGGTTTGCCTCTATCTCTTGACGCCGTTGCGCAGCCGCAGCCGATTGTTGCGGTGTAGGTTTGTCGCCGAGAGCAGCATCGATACCGGTGGCATCTTTTTCATCAAATTTCGGACAGTCTTTGTTGTATTGAGCTGTCACGGTCCGCAACTGATTGTTGAGATCCTGCTCTTTTTGCTCCTTGCTTTTGCATCCAGCGAGAACAAGTACTGTAAGGGCGGCAGCGATCAATTTATTCTGCATGTCATCTCCTAGAACGTTTGAGCAATAGTGTGGTTCTTATACGCAGGCAAGAGCATGTCCTGCGTAAAGTAGACTTTTACGCGATGTCCCTCCCGGATCGTGATCGTCGGAGGAATCTGCATGAAGCGGTCCATGATTGTGGTGGCAGATTGTGAAACTGACGAAGCGGCGCCATTAGTGAAGACCTGAGGGCCCGAACCACCATAGACACCGCCTCCTTGCGTAATCTGGGCCGCTCCGGCGATAACACCGAGCGCGATCGAGGTTCCGAAGATTTCAAGGTAATGATTGTCTACCTTGTCCTTCAGGCCCTCTTCTCCGATCTGATCGAGAGCATGAAACTGGTCGAGGTCGACCGAATAGCCATCCGGCATAATCATGCGATGGAAGACAACTGCCAAACGGCGTTGTTGACCGAAACCAGCCGATCCGATCTTGCGAGCTTCACCGAGCACGATGGTGCCCTCGGGAATGAGCACATGCTGCCGATCGTGCGAATAGACCGGATTCGAGACCAGTACTTTGACCGGTCCCACGGCGTCGCCATCAAGCCGGTTCATCAGAACGGTGTCCACCGTCAAGCCTTCATAGATGACATACGGCTGACCAACGGCAGAATCGATATTCACTTCCGGATTGAGCTTAGCGACAGGCGGATCGGCTGGTAACGATTGCTTTTCGCCTGGAGCACGCGGCGCAACAAAGCTGCTAATCGGAGCCGCAGCTACACTCGCTGGGCTCTGAATTGCCGGCAATTCGGAGCCATTGGATTGTGATTGCACTGGCGCGCTGTCCTGATGAACATAAGCGAGGTTCGAAGCGAACCGAGAGTTATATGCCAGCTCGCGCTCCTTAGCTGCGAGTTGTTGGGCCTGCTGCTGCGCTGGGGACAATTGAGGTTGCGCAGAGTTCTGCTGTCCGTAAGGCGACTGTGAACATTGCTGCCCGTGGATACATGGGATCGATTGGCCGTTTGGGCCATACGCTGCGGCCACGACCTGCTGCGCCGGCGTCGCGTTGGTGAGCGTCGGGTCAGT
The DNA here is from genome assembly GCA_963823845.1 of Terriglobales bacterium. GTDB lineage: Bacteria > Acidobacteriota > Terriglobia > Terriglobales > Acidobacteriaceae > Alloacidobacterium. The sequence continues at coordinate 57,168 of CAWGND010000012.1, read as the reverse complement.
AGGATTGGATGAAGCGTAACCTGCTTGCTGCTGCTCTTTGAGCCTTTCCGCTGCAAGCTGGCTCTTCAGATCCTGGACATTGTTATCCGTATTGTCCTGGACCATCGGTTGCGGGGGCGCATCTTTGCTCGTCGCAGTTTTACCATTAGCTGTTTTCTTTCCAGCAGTGCTGAAAACAGCGGCGAGGATAACCAGAAGCGCGGCGCCCAGGTAGACGAGGACCTTGAGATTCTTCTGCAGAACGCCTTCGGGCTCCGGCGCATTACGCCGAAGCTCAGGCGGATCCTGCAACTCATTCGTCAGCGGTTGTGGATTGCTCGGACTCTGCATACCATCATCCCTTGCGCGAGAAATCCATGCGTTTCTTGCCGAGTTCTACATAACCGGAATCCATGACCTTCGGGATAATGTACGTTCCTTCCCGGAGATCGTAGGTAACCAGATTAGGCTTCCCGTCTTTCATTTCATAGACGCTGAATTTCTCGGGCGCGGTGGTCTTGATGTAAGTGAACTTGTCGTCGTGGTAGATCGACTGGATGTCGAACGGTGCTTCGTTCGCTTTGTAGAAATAGTCGAACTTTAACTGCAATGGATAAGAGCTCTTGTACTCGTCGACTGCCTGTTCGACATGAGACTGCAGCGCAGCCAGTTCCTGTTTGGACTGTTCCAGCTGCGCTGCGGGGATAAACTGCGAGGGCCCGGTGGATGCCACGATCGAAGAGTGATCTGCCGGCTGAACCAGCACCTTCAGGTCCGGTGTCTGGGACGTATTTGAGACATCCTGCAGAGTAAAGGAATAAATGTTGCCCTTGTCGGTGATCAGGTTCAGGTTGGAGCTGATTCCTTCTTTGGCCGGATGAACGAAACAAAAGTTGCTGACCACATCGACCACCCAGAAGTCCTTGTCGCCGGTGGCCGCCTCCATGATCTTTTCCGTTGAAGGTAATTCAATCAACGTCGTGTATTTGAGCTTGGCGTGGATCGGAACAATGTCCTGGGAGTGATATTGAACAGTCCGTGCTGAAGCATCCTGTCCGATTGCGGTGGAAGTCGAGATGGCGGCGAGAGCGAGAACGAACGGCATGCGGTGCATTGCTTCCTCCTATTGGTTGATCCCAGCCAGCGTGCGTGGCTGGAACGGATGATCCTGAGCCAGACGGCGCAACCCGTCGGCGATCCCGAACTGTGCTAAATATTCGCGTTTCTTCAGGTTGTCCCGGGCATTATTGGTCGCCATCCAATGCGACACCGAGTCAACATTCAAATGAACCTTCTTCGAAGACTGAGCTTTCCGGATCAGCATCTGTCCCGGTGGGACCAGGCCCGCGATCAATTCCAATTCGGTATCGTTCAAATGGAAGGCTTCTTTGTACAACTCGCGATCCATCTCCGGATTGGCCAGGAAGATCTTGGTGGGGCAGCTCTCGGCAACGATATGAAGCATGCCCGACTCTTCGAGTTCTTTGATCGACTGCGTCGCCAGGATCATGGCAGCATTGTGCTTTCGCCAGGTTTTTTGTGCCTGCACAATGTACTGGCGGATCGTCTCATTGCGGATGAAGAGCCACGCTTCATCCATCAGGAAGACCTTGAACGTTGCGAGCCTTCGTGGATCGGTGATCTCATTGCTGGCACGATGGAGAACATAAAACAGCAATGGCTCTAAGACGTCAGGAGCGTCACCCCACCCATTGAAGTTGAAGGTCTCGAACCGGCTGAAGGAGAGCGTGTCTTCAACGTTGTCGAAGACGAAGCCGTACTGACCGGCTTTGGTCCAGCGATGCAGCCGCTCTTTCAATTCACCAATAATGTTCGCGAGATTCGAAACGGTCCGTTGTTCAGGCTCCAGCATGTAAATGCGCTCGATGGCCTCCCACAGGCGGCGTTCTTCCTTGAAGTCCAGACGATAACGCTGATTTCCTTCGACGAGCACACGGAACAGGCTGAATAGGAACTGCAGATTCTCTTTCGTCGGTTCCAAAGAAAATGGATTGATGGTGAAGTCGCGGGATTCCTGGCCGACGTTGAGATATGTCCCGCCGAAGATATGCGTCAGCGACTGAAAGCTGCCGCCGATGTCGAAGATGTAGGTCTGCGGTGCGTACTTCTGAGCATTTTGCAAGATGAATGATGCAAAATATGACTTCCCAGATCCGGTCATTCCCAGGATGAGTGTGTGTGCGACCTCACCGTTGTGTAGGTTTAGGAAGTACGGTGTGGCGTTGTCCGTCTCTAGCACGCCAAGGTACTCCGCGCTCAGATGCGAGTTTGTTTTTTCGCCTGGCAGGATGGTGAACAGGAACGAGAGATCAGCATAATTACTGTTCAGCAGGTAAAGCCGGCGGAGATTCTGAACATAGTTTCCCGGCACCGTAGCGAAGTAAGCATTGAGCTGGTTGTAGGTTTCCGTGAACAGATTGCCATCGGCATTCGTGAAGACAGCGGAGAACTCGCCGACCAGGCGATCGGCAACAGACTTATCGCGATCGTAGAGAACGATGGTCAAGGAAAGATCGCCAAGCGATTGCCCATCGCCCAGCGCTCGTAGACAATCTCCCAGGTTTTCGATATCCGCCTGCTTGGATTCGTCGACCAGTATGTCGCGGGGGTTTGTTTTCGTCGTGTCATTGCCCAGCTGCGAAACGAAGCCGGTCTTCGAGATATTGAAATGCCGGCGACGCTTGGTGACTTCTTTGCGCGCCTTACTCTGTGAGACCGGAACCCATTCCGTGACCACGTGAAAATTCGCAGAAATCTTCAGCAACGCATCAAGGACTAATGGCCGTGTTTCGGCCAAGGCTTCCTTCATCGTTAGAATGCGAACGAAATGATCGCCGACACGGAGATGATCTCGTTCTGCCTCGATATTTGAATTCGTGACCTGGTAATCGAGGAACTGTGTCGACCTCGGATTCCCGGCGATGCGCCAATCGTCAAAGTTTAAGAGCCTGCGGAAGAACTGCAGTTGACCGGTCTGGTCGAGCGTTTCAATCGAGACGAAATCGGACAGCTGCCGGACGAATGCCTGCACACGCTGATGAAGTGCGGCACAATCTGTTTGAAGCTGCGAACGCAGAAGCGTCTTCATACTTCCGTTCGAGAATTGTGCTCTCAGTTCTGACAAGCCCCCGGCAGGATCGGTGACGAGGCGTGCGATTCCTGGGCCAATCCCTGTCTTCGACCGTGCACCTTCGAGCAGCATGCAATAGAAGATCTCGACAGAGTAAAGGCTGTCGCGCTTCGCATCAAAGAATCGGTGGCGCTGATCGATAGCCGTCGCTACGACTGGATCGTCAGACTCGGCGAAGGGAATCTCTGGACGATTGTGCTTGAAGAGATATTGGTAGACGTGGAAGCCGGGACCAAAGGCCTTGAGTGCCGCTTCCAGTCGCTTGACTGCGTATTCCTGTTCTCCGCTATCTAAAGACTCGTAGTCGACGCCGCCGACACGTAGGACCATCCCGACGTCTCCGCTCTTGGTCAAAAACGTGGTCGCATCCCAGAAGCCGTACAGATTGATCTGCGCATTGAGCGATGCAGCTTCTTTCCACGGTTTGAGGGCTCGGGCGATGTTCAGCATCAACGCACCTCGACCATCGGGATCTGCTGTTTTGCCGCATCGTAGCGAGTCTTATAGCGTTCCGCCTTCGCCAGAATGCGAAGAAATGCCGGGTCGCTGTTCGTCACCCAATGCCCGAAGGCAAATCCACCAACAAAGACAGCGATCCCGGCGAGGATGGAATTGAAGAGGTTGAAGGCACCGACCGCACTCACGCAGACGAGGTAAAAGACCGTGCGTTCGACACCCAGGTAGGTCAGAGGCTTGTGCAGACTCTTGAATACTCGATTGCTTCGTTTGCGATTTGCCTTTGCGTCTGCCATCTTCGCCTCATTGGGTGAGAGAGTTGACGAACACGAAGCTCTGGCTAAACTCCCCAGAGCCAGGAAAGGACGTTGACTGCAAGCACCGCGATGCCCGTTCCTGCAGCCACGCCCGCGAGCGCTTTCTTGGCTCCGGGCTCACCGTGAGCAAAGCCGTAGCCGCCGATCACGATCGCGATCAGACTTGCGACTTTCGCGATCGTTCCCGTGAATAGGGTTTGCAAGGCCGTGAAGCCGGTGTCAAAGGGAGAGCCGGCCGCCTGGGCGTGCGCAGCGACCGGCATGAGCAGGAGAAGCAGGAAGATCGCTTTCGAGTCTTGCAATGCTCGAAAGTGTTTCTGCCATGTGGGCGAAAGGTTCATGCGTGTACCTCCGTTGCTGTGAAATTGACCGCAAGCGAGCGGGTCATGCTCCAGAGATTGGCGCGAAGTCGATTTCTTGTCCAAGGCTTTGTTTGCACGCCTTAATGCGTAAAACTCATCAATACGGTGTGCGTCGTAACCGTGCGGAGTAAGACAACACGGTTCGGCTTGTGCGCTTGTGGAAAAAATTTAGCCCGCAATCGCCAGATTGGCTCCGCCAAGTTCACGCGCGATATCTACGATCATCTTCTGCACGCGGTAGGAGGCCCCCCGGCGATAGGTAATGACCAGTAGGAGAGTTTCGAGACCCTCGATCGGAGAGCATTGGAGATCCCGAGGAGCGTCGCCGCAGACTCCGCCCGGCACAATCGCGATGCCGACGCCGTCCTGAACGAGATTGAATGCCTCGGACGGAGATGTCGCTTCCGCCGCAATCTTCGGCTTGAACCCTGCAGCCGCGCACTGGGAAAAGAACCATTCCTCAAGAACGGGATCTGTGCGATCTGAGCATGGCAGGATCAGAGGGTGTGCTTTAATTCGATGAGTCCAACTGCGCTGAGATTCACCTGGTTCGCGCGAGGCCATACGGCTGAGAGATGCTCTGAACGCAACGGTATCGCTTCGAGATAATGTTGGCCGGCCGGCCGGACCATTACGCAAGCTTGGCATGCGTCCGCGATCAGAGAGTCCGTCAACTCCTGAGAGGAAGCCCGGCGTAGTTCGAGGTACACGGAGGGGAGCCTTGCGCTATGATTGGCGCGGATTTCATGTGGAATCGTCGGGGCTACGAAAGGTGAGTAGCCGATCACGAACGAGGATGCCTTACGTCGGGCTCGCAGGCGGGCCAATCTTTTCGATTTCTCGAATTCAGTAACAAACCTGACCAGCATTTGTTCGAGGTCCATGATGAACTCGACTGCTTCCTCGGCAATGGCTACATAGTGATTGGTGCGGACGAAAATCTCGATTCCAAGTTCGTCCTCGACTTCTCTCACCTGCCGGCTAAGATTCGATGGGTCAACGTGCAGTCGTGCCGCCGCCTTCCCGAAGTGCCGCTCGCGCGCAACAGCGAGAACATATTCGAGTTTTCGGAGTGGGGGAGTACCAGCCATGAGTTCACCACCAGGATGAAATGGTCCTCACAGAACCAGAAGATAGAGACCCCTCAACTGACTAAAGGCACTTTGAAAGGTCTCTTGTGGGGGCAAATGCCGACCAATTCACCGAGAATTCACGAACGGCAAGCGCCCGGAATTTGCCCTCTACTTATAAAGCGTGTGGAAAACGCCAAAAGTGGACACATGCCACAGCTTTTTTTGTCAGACCCATTCATGAGCAACATGGCCCGTCGTTGTTAAGGCACCTATTTCTTTCTTGCGAATCGATTCTTGCCACGTACCTGAAACGGCGCCGGATTTCGTTTGGCCAGATCAAGCGGCCTCGTGCGACGATCAGGAGCGGATGGCTGCAGGCGCCCCGAATGGGTACTATACTGCTCCAATTTCTGATCTTATGTCAATATAGCGCTATACAAACACGTTTGCTATATAAACGTCCTTCGAGGCGGTTGACCTTCCCGGCCTGAAACTGTACTTTCCGTTCTAATGACGGACTTTGACGAGATTTATCGTGGAGTGGGACGGAAGATCCGTCAAACGAGAGTGAACCAGAATCTAAGCCAGGATTCCTTGGCCCAGCGTCTCGGGATCAGCCGTACGTCGATGGTCAATATTGAGGCTGGCCGGCAGCGCACTCCGCTGCACGTCCTGTGGCAGATCGCTGAACTACTTGAAACCAAATTGACTTTGCTGATTCCCACGCCGGAAGATCTGCTTGCGCCGCAGAACCAGACCGGGCTCGACAGAGAGATGATGAAGCAGATCGAGGAAGTGGCCAACGGCGATCCGGCTACCATCAAAGTCTTGACAGGCTTTGTGACTAAAAAGCTCAGAGGGAACGTCAATACGCCGAGCGATGAGAGGAAGGCGCATGGCAAGACACAATCTCGAAGAAAGAGCTGAAAAAACGCTTCGCGATACGGAGGGCTATCGGGTGCCGGTTCCGATTCATCTTGTGGCCCAGCGCCTGAACCTGACCCTGGAGGCTGCTGCTCTTGGAGACAAAGTTTCAGGGATGCTGGTCGTCGACGGAGACCAGGGAGCAATCGGTTACAACTCGGCCCATGCCCGCGTCCGGCAGCGGTTCACGATTTCTCACGAAATCGCCCACTATCTCCTGCATGCGAGAAGAAGCGGCAAGGCGCAATTGTTCATTGATAAGCAGGTAACGTATCGCCGCGACGATCAGTCGTCCGCCGGAGTGAACCGTGAAGAGATCGAAGCCAACCAGCTCGGTGCCGCGCTGTTGATGCCGCGTGGCCTGGTTCAGCAGGAGATCCGGGCGCAGGATTTGGATCTGGACGATAGCGAGGCGATTGATCTTCTGGCGAAGCGGTTCCAGGTGAGCACCGCCGCAATGTCCAATCGTCTCCAGAATTTAAGAATGCTCGCGTACGAAAATTAGAGACGAAAGCCAGGTTGGCACTCTTTCTTGTTTCTTGAGTCCGCCTATCACTATTAGGCCAATTTGAAAATGACCCTTGCCACCAGACACTCACTTCCGTGTTATTTGTATCCGCGTCGGTATCATATAACGTGATCTGATAGGACGCTCTCTGAGCGCCTATGAACTGCCGGGTTGTAGTTGGGGAACTCTCAGCGCGGTCTGATCGGGATACCCGATTACACGCGAAGGTCAACTACAGTACATCGTCGACAAGGTTGAAGCGTTCAAGACCTGGACTCAAAAAATCCCCATGAGGCCTTCTCTTGTCGCATTTCGGGGTCGCTGGTCCTGGTTCTGAGATAGCGCATCAGGAAGTTCTCAAAGTAGCCTTCATCCGGCTCGGGGGGGACACGGGCGATTCACGTCCTGATGTCTACCGTGTCAATTTTCCATATTAGGTTTTACAACGACTTAGAGCGATCGCGGAGATTGCCTACATACCCGAAAGTCGTGCAAGGCTGCAGGTTTGGTGGGATGGGATTGTGGAATGGAAAAACTAGGCCACTTCCGTGGTCCAGTCCAATTCATCCGTGGCTTCGATTGCCGCGGGCTCGCCCGCCGCGTGCAATCCCTTATGAGAAGGCAGAAATTGCACGAGCAGGGGAAAGAACGGCCGCACCACGTCCAGATACTCTTCCGCCCTGGCGATGAATGCATCCAACGACTCTTTGAAATCGCCTGGCCGGGCCTGCGCCTCCTGCATCCGGTTTAGCTTTTCGAGCAAATCCGCGAGCACCGCGCTGCTCGAAGTTTCACCGGCAAGTTTGGCGCGCAGCGATCCGAAGACGGCATCGCGGGAAGCGCCGCTTCTGAATTTCTTCGAGGGGTGAATGTCCATACTGGTAACCTAGTTTCTGATGAAGATATGTGCTAAGTGATCCATAATTGTGAACTTCACTGTTAAAGCGTTACAGTAGATTGCTTAAGAAGGTATACGTTCCGGGATGGGAGATGTTCTCTCTGCAAAAGCCGTCCGGATTGAGGTACATGGGACCCGTGAAACCCAGCGCCCTACCCGCATTCCGAAAAGCCGCGAAACCAAGATACTTCTACGCAGCTACCGACGCTCGCACCAAAGGCCAGTCAAGAGCAACTAGAAGATCCTCTTAGGACAGGAAAAGTGAGCCTGCCCGCAATTTTCTACCTCCGGCTCGTCATTTCGCCATAGAATTCTTGGGGCTAACGCATGAGAGACGCTCATGAATAGCGACGTATCCGACCGCGAATTGAGGCGGATTTTCGCGGAGCTGGGGTTTGTCACCGGCTCTGATAGGAGCCTGCCGCTGATGCGGCAAGCGATCAAGGCCGCGTGCCTCAGCGACATCACGGTACTACTCGATGGCGAAACGGGGACCGGCAAACAGGTCATGGCCTATGCCATTCACCACCTGGATCAGAAACGTCGCTCTCACCCATTTGTCACCGTTCATTGCGGCACCATTAGCGAAACTTTGGCGGAGAGCGAGCTGTTCGGACATGAACGAGGCGCATTTTCTGGCGCCGTACATCCGCGCAACGGTCTTTTTCATACAGCACAGGGCGGAACTTTGCTGCTCGATGACGTCAACGATCTGCCCTATTCGCTGCAGGCGAAACTCCTCGATGTTCTGCAAAGGCGCGTCGTCCGGGCTGTCGGCTCGGATCGCGAGATACCCATCGACGTACGAGTGATGGCTGCGTCCAATCGCCCGCTCGACCAGCTGGTCCGGCAGAACAGCTTTCGGGCGGATCTTTATTACCGCCTAAACGTGGTTCACCTGTCATTGCAGCCGCTTCGCGAACGGACCGAGGATCTGTCCGCGCTCATCCTGGCGTTTGCGCGCCGTCACCAGGAGGTCTTTCCAGGAATCACCAGCGTTGAGCCCGAACTGACTGCTCATCTTTCGCAGCAACGGTTCGACGGTAATATCCGCGAGCTGGAACATTGCGTACAGCGGATGTTATTTGCGAAGACGGAAGGCGTCTCGCTGGGACTTCGCGATTGGATGGCGCAGTGCCCTGAGGAGGGGAGCACGACAAGCCGCGACTTGATCAACGAAGCGGCAGAAACCCTTTGGAAAGCTATCTCGGGAAGTGGATTGCCGTGCGCGGCAGTCTTGCGCTTGGCCGAGCGAAATATTTTGGAGCTGGCCATTTCCGGCAACCCGCAAACGCGACGTGAGCTTGCGTTGAGCCTCCACACCAGCGAACGGACCCTCTACCATAAGCTCAAATCTCACCAATTAACCGGGTGCCCACGTCCCATTGAAGCGCTGCCCGACCGCAAGAGTGAGCAGAGTGGCAGGCCCCCGTTGCAGCCGCGGCACGAGGTGAGCTAACTCGTTTCTGAATCAGGCTGCGGACCTCGGCACCTCCCCGATTAATCAATTCGTGTGCTGTTAGAGAAAAAGCCTCATCGGGCCCAGACCGAGCCCCGTAGATGACTGATCCCGCTGAGTGGCGCGCGTCAGCCATCGATTCGATGGCGGCAAGCTAAGCCGGCGACAGCACGCCCGCTGCATTCAAAAAAACCCAAACCACCAGGTCATACCCATAGGGCCCACCTGGTGGCCAGCGGCAGTTTTCGCACATTCGGCACACTGCCAAATTCGGCAGCGCAGCCACGCTTCCTGAATCCTTCACCTCGCCACGCATACCAATCCTCGCCCTTGATTACATGGAGGTTTCCTCAACACCGCGGGACGCGTTTCGCGAATGGATTGAAATGGCCTTCGCCGTGCTGGTTTTAGTATCCGTTCGTTGGTCAGGAGGTACGCGACGCGCGTCGGCGACCATGTGAAATTCCGGCCAGCGACCGTCTTCTTATGGCCGTCGGAAGAGCCACTTTCGGCGTTGCCCCCGGATTCGGAGGTGCACGGCCGCCTGATTGGATTCTCCGATTCCGGTTTGGAGCCGCGCGTCTTTGGTGTGGTCGAAGTGGTCAAAACCCAAACCATCGTCGTGCGAGTCAGCGACCTTGCAGTGATCAAAACGGAAAGTTAGGAAAACGATATGCCGCCAGTATTGAGCTACCCCGGTGTTTACATTGAGGAATTGCCCAGCGCCGTTCACCCGATTACGGGGGTGGCGACCGCTATCGGGGCATTCGTCGGTTACACAGCACGAGGCATCGACGATCGCGCCGAGCAAGTCTTCGGTTTTGGCGATTACGAACGGCTCTTCGGCGGTCTCGCTCCCGACAGCGAGTTGAGCTACGCCGTTCAACAATTCTTCAATAACGGCGGCAGCGTGGCATACGTTGTGCGAGCGCCCCGCGCCGGCGCCACAGGCGCGCAGGTTGTTTTCGGGGGCATGACATTCACGGCGTTGAGTAGCGGAACCTGGGCGAACGGCGAGTTGACGATTGACGTGGATTTCAGCGGGCTGGCCACGCCGGTGGTCGGCACCTTTGCCGTGAGTGGCGGCGGGACGGCGGTAACGGGGACGGGCAGCTTTTTCACTTCTGCCTTGAAGCCTAACCAGTGGCTGGTGTTCGCCTCCGATCCCACGCAGACACCCTGCCAGATCGCCTCGATTACGAACGATACCAGTCTTGTCTTGAAGGCGGCCACACCTTATCCCGGTCCATCGACTACGTCCACGACGGCAGCCTTAATTCCGGATCCTCTGGCATTTAACCTCACCATCACAAACCTGGTAGATGGAACGGCCGAGACCTTTCCCAATGTTTCACTGAATAACGCGCTGCAGAATTACGTCGTGAATGTCGTGAACGATCCCGACAACGGTTCGCAACTCGTGGGAGTACAGGTGGTGGGTGCACCGACGACCGCTCCGCCGGCGTCGGGGGTAGTCGGGACGGCCCTTACCGTCTCGAACATCACAAATACACTGGGGGGCTCGACGGCGCTCGCGGGTACAGTGACCGTAACCAATGGCTCTACCGCCGTCACCGGAGCCGGTACAGCGTTCACAACCGCGCTGAAGGTCGGCCAGTGGCTGGTGTTCTCCTCCGACTCGACCGCAACACTCTACCAGGTCAGCACGATCACGAATGACACGAGCCTGACTTTGGCTTCCAAGTTCACCAGCACGACCACCGCGGGCGTGGCGGCTAAGCTATCCATTACCATCCCGACCACAGATTGCGGCGTTTCGTTCAACGTCTCTTTGCCGGCCACGCTACCCCCGCTGCCAATCACGGTAAAGGTTTTTGCCAAGAACGTTCCACTGCCCCTCACAGTGGCCGGGCTCGCTGCCCAGCTCCAGAAGGCGCTCAACGCGGCGCTCAGCGTGCAGATGGCCGGGGCTTCGGTGCAGTGTATGGTCTCCGGTGTCGGCGGCGTCCAGGCGATCCGAGTCAACGCCTTGCTGCCGCAGGTGCCCGATGCGGTGGTCACCATTACCGCACCACCCGGCGCAAGCTCGTTGACCGATGCTTCGGCTGTACTTGGCCTGAACCCACCGGCCAACGGCAGCCCCGCCGGCAAAGGGAACGTAGCTCATTACGCTCTAGGTACTAGCCACGCCTGGGCGCAGCAAACGAGTTCTCAGCCCGGTTCCGACGGCACGGGGCTTCCCGGCAGCAACGAGTTGATCGGCGACCCTGGCACGTTCACGGGAATTTACGCTCTGGAGAAGATCGATCTGTTCAACCTAGTTTGCATTCCAGACGCTACGCGCGCCGCACCCGGGAATCCATCAGCACTTGATCCAGCAGTGGATCCCAATGCTATTTATGCTGCTGCTGTCGCGCTCTGTGACGCGCGGCGGGCGTTCCTGCTCGTCGATTGTCCGCCCTTTGTCAATTCGGTGTCCAAGGCCGTGGATTGGATCAGCTCCGGACTCGCAGTCAAGGATGCGAATGCAGCGGCGTTCTTCCCGCGCCTGCGCCTGCCGGATCCGTTGAACAACTTCCAGCTCCGCACTTTCGCTCCCTGCGGAGTCGTTGCGGGCCTCTACTCGCGCATCGACACGACACGTGGAGTGTTTAAGGCGCCGGCGGGGACGGAGGCTACTCTGTCCGGAGTTCAGGGACTGGTTTATAAGCTGTCGGATGTCGAAAACGGCGCCCTGAATCCTCTCGGGCTCAATTGCTTCCGCACATTCCCCGTGTACGGGTCCGTTCTTTGGGGCGCCCGAACGTTGCTGGGTGCGGATGCCGAAACCAGCCAGTGGAAGTACGTGCCGGTCAGGCGCGTCGCCCTCTTCCTGGAGGAAAGTTTGTACCGGGGAACGCAATGGGTGGTGTTCGAGCCCAATGACGAGCCCCTGTGGTCAGCCATTCGGCTGAACATCGGGGCATTCATGCAGGATCTCTTCCGCAAGGGCTATTTCCAGGGGCAAACGCCCGCGCAGGCTTACTTCGTGAAGTGCGACAGTGATACCACCACGCAGACCGACATCGATCTGGGCGTTGTAAACATCGTGGTTGGATTTGCTCCGCTTAAGCCGGCGGAATTTGTAGTGATTCAGATCCAGCAGATCACCAACCAGAGCGGCAGTTAAGGAGCAAGCCAATGGCTGAATTTACTGTGAACACCCAACGCTTCGATCCTTATAAGAACTTCAAGTTCCGCGTGAAGTGGGACGGCCAGTACGTAGCGGGTGTCAGTAAAGTGACCGGCCTCAAGCGAACCACCGAGGTCGTGAAGCACCGTGAAGGTGGCGATCCATCGACGAGTCGCAAATCACCCGGCAAGAACGAATTCGACGCCATCACGCTCGAACGTGGCGTGACTCACGACACCGCCTTCGAGCTTTGGGCGGGAAAGGTTTGGCAGTTGGGTGCACAGCTCGGAGCCGAAGTCTCTCTGCAGGACTTCCGGAAGAACATCATTCTGGAGGTATATAACGAGGCGGGACAGAAGGTAATCGCCTACAACATCTATCGCTGCTGGGTATCTGAGTACCAGGCCCTTCCGGACTTCGATGCTAATGCCAACGCCGTAGCCATTCAGCACCTCAAATTGGAAAACGAAGGCTGGGAGCGCGATGTTTCCGTGGTTGAGCCTACTGAACCCTCTTTCAACGTACCAACCTAGTTTGATGGACCCGGGCTGAGAACTCGGCGAGAGTTCCATCAATCTCGCTCTCAGCCCAAAGTTTGGTTTGCTATGCGTGGAGTATCGGCGATGGAACTCTTGGAACTCTGGGAGCGTGGCCTCACCCAGCCGCCGGTCGCACGGGCGGTGTCGCTGCTGACGGCTGCCTGCGCAGAAAGCACGGCAGGGCAAATAGCGGCGCTGAGCATCGGTCAGCGGGACACGCGTTTGTTGGCGCTGCGCGAATCGTTGTTCGGGGCCGAGGTAGAAGCTTTTGTGATGTGCCCGCGTTGCGGAGAGCGGCTGGAAATGAACTTCAGTGCCACAGAGTTGCGTAGCAGTTGCGAGCCGGAACCGGATGGCGAAGTTGTGCTCGCGATCGACGGGTACGATGTGCGCCTTCGGGCGCCGAATAGTCAGGACTTAATGACGATTGCGAGCGAGGCGGATTTGGCGGCGAGTCGGGAGCATATACTTCGACGGTGCCTGCTTTCGGTGAACGACGGCAGCACTCAAGTGGCGTTCGAGTCTGTTCCACGAGAGGTTGTAGAACTTGCAGCCGAAAAGATCACAGAAATCGACCCGCTGGCACATATTCGGATGTCGATCTCCTGTCACTCCTGCCGGCATGTATGGCAGGCTACCTTCGACATTTTGTCATTTCTGTGGAGTGAGATCGAAGTCTGGGCTCGACGCGTGTTGGCTGAAGTGCACACTTTGGCATCGGCCTACGGCTGGTGTGAACGAGACATTCTGGCTCTCAGCCCGAACAGACGCCAATTCTATCTGGATATGGTTAGAGCTTGAATGACCTGATCAGTAACGTCCTGGCGCGCAGCGTCGGCTCCCTGCCGACGATACAGCCACGTCTGCCGTCGATATTCGAGCCGTACCGGACAATGACCGCCCCGTTGAGCATGCACGCCAACACTGCCTTTGAGACAGCCTCGGAGGTCGAACACATCGCTGTATCTGGGTTTCCTGAAGCGCCGCAGCCATATTCTCAACGGTTGATGCCTGCGACAGAGCACAGAAGGGCGGCGGTCCACGACTCAGTCCCTCCGGCTCCTCCACCGACTTCGGGGTCATACGACTGGCAGGAATCCCATCAGTCATCGCAAGACTATTCGACAAAACTTCGCGCGCCCTCGATGGAGACGACGGACGAGTCGTCCGAACCGATGCAGCCGATTCATCGTACGCTTAGAGACGACGAGACCGTCCGTGTAGTTCAGGCCAAACGTATCATCGCGGTCGAAGAGGATGAGTCGACCCAAAGCCATATCACGGCCAGGATTGCCGAGCATGCGGCATCGGCGAATCTCTCGCCAGCGCATCCCGATCGAATCGCAGCGCCAGTTCTCCCCCAGCGCGCGTCAGCGGATGGGCTCGATCGTGCGCTCCGAATCACGGACAATCCAAGCGAGCCCGCCATTCAGGTGACAATCGGCAGAGTAGAAGTGCGAGCGATATTCCCTGAACCCAGCCGCCCCGCACCTCGTGTCCCATCCCGTCCCACTCTTTCCCTGGACAATTACCTGCAAAAGCGCGGTGGGAGTGGGCGGTGAGTAATTTTCTGGCCATCGCGACGGTGACCGCTGCCCTCCAACAGATTTTGCAGGACCCGGTGAAGAACGCGGTCGGCGGCGCCACCGTGGGCTTCAATCGCCCGAACGGCAGTGGAGGCGCGGCCAACGCCGAGGTAGATGTGTATCTCTATGAGGTAACGCCTAACGCCGCCTACCGCAACGCCGATGTGCCTACCCGCCGGTCTGACAGCTCGCTGGTGCAGAGGCCCCAGGCGGCGCTCGACCTTCATTATCTGTTCACTTTTCACGGCGACGATTCAAAACTGGAACCGCAGCGAATGCTGGGGGCGGTGGTCAGCACTCTTCAGTCGCAGCCGCTGCTCTCGACGCAAAACATCAAAGCGGCTGCGCTCCACTTCGGATTTTTGGCAGGCTCGGGACTCGATACTCAGGTGGAGCGTGTGAAGTTCGCTCCGACGTCGTTGTCCCTGGATGAATTTACGAAACTCTGGTCGGCATTCTTTCAGGTTGAGTATCGCCTGTCGGCCGCATATCAGGCTTCGCTCGTGTTGATCGAAAGCGACGTTACGCCGCAGGAGGGACCGCCCGTCACGTCGAGGAACGTATACGCTTTGCCGTTCAGGATGCCTACGGTTACCCGGGTCGTCTCGCAGGCAGGACCGAATGTGCCGATTCTGCCGACGAGCACACTGGTGGTGCAAGGCACGCGACTGCTGGCGCCGCTCACACTGGTTCAAGTGGGAAGCGCGGTGGCGACCCCGACAACGGTGACGGACCGAGCTATCATTCTTCCAGTGCCGGCAGGCCTCGCGGCCGGCATTCAGGGTCTTCAGGTGATACAGCAATCGCTGATCGGCACGCCGCCGCAGCCTCACTCTGGAGTCGAATCGAATGTGGTTCCCTTCGTGTTGCATCCAGTCATAGGCTCCACGACGCCCACTGCCAGCCTGGTCTCGGTAACTGTCACGCCTGCCGTGCAGCAAGGGCAACGCGCGACGCTGCTACTCAATGAAGCGACAACCCCTCCGCCACCCGCCGGGCCTGCAGCATACTCCTTCTCACTTCCGCCGCTGGACATCGCTTCGAGCACTCTGAATTTTGCGATCTCGAACGTTCGGGGCGGCGGCACAATGTATTTCATCCGGGTGAGCGTCGACGGAGCCGAGAGCCCGCTGGTCCTCGACCCCAGCAATCCGGCGTTCGGACCCACGGTAACGATCCCATGAACCAAACGGCCAATCGAACATGGGAAGAGGCCAATCAGGCGTACCTGTTGGCGGCGCTCTCCGAGATCAGCACAACGCTGGCGAGATTTCTTGCCTACCCGGACGAGGCCGCGTCAGAGAACGAGCAGCCGGACATGAAGGCGCTCGAAGACCTCCGCGCAACGATGTCACGCGCGCCTACGCTCGAGACGCTCTCAACAACCTTCAGCCTGACCTCATTCGAGCGCAAGATCCTGCTGATGTGCGCGGGTTTGGAGTTTGAGTCGCGCTTCCGCACACTTTTCGCCGCAGCCGCGCCCGACCAGCGCCATTCGCTCCCCACCTTCAGCCTGGCTCTGGCGGCTTTCGACGACGCGCACTGGAGCGCGCTTCTACCCACGAGCCCCTTGCGTTACTGGCGCCTGCTGGAGGTGATGGCGGGCGACACACTCACGACCAGTCCCATAAAAATTGACGAATGCATTCTGCACTACATGGCTGGCACTCCGTGTACAGACGAGAGGCTGCGAGGGCTCACGGAGCCGTGGGAGTTCAGAAGCTCCTTGCCCACATCGCAGGAGGCCGTGGCGATGCAAGTGTCCGGCAGTTGGTCGAGGGCTGACACGAAAAACAGGTGGCCGGCTATTCAATTGTGCGGAAGCGATATCGCCGGTAAGCGGGCGACGGCTGGGCTCGCATGCTCTGCTTTATGTCTCAACTTGCGGCGCATCTTCGCGTCGGCGGTTCCGCGCGTACCGTCGGAGTTAGAGCTCCTGGTAAGACTTTGGGAGCGCGAAGCGCTGCTCTCGCCTTGCGGACTCTTGCTGGAGTGTGAAGATCTGGAGCCCACCGATGCTGCGGGACAAGCAGCGATCACCCGCTTCATTGAAGCTGTGCGCAGCCCATTGCTGATTTCTGCACGTGAGCGGCGGGGAGCGGTGGATCGTCCTATCCTTTCGTTCGATGTGCCGAATCCAACTACCGCGGAACAGTCGGCGATTTGGAACGAGGCATTAAGCGGAGCCGTTCCTTCGCTGAACGGAACCGCGACAAAACTGGCTTCGCAATTCAGCCTGAGCGCGGTAGATATTCAGATGGCGGCGGCGCAGGCGCTTAGTCGATTCAGCTGGTGTGATGTCGGGCAAGGCACGAGCGCTTCCTCGCCAGAAACATCGGGGACAAACAATGGCATCGAACTTTCCGCGGTGTTGTGGGATGCATGCCGGGAGCAGGCGCGCCCCCGCCTAGAAGGGCTGGCGCAGCGTATCGAGCCAGGCGCATCGGTCGATGATCTGGTGCTGCCGGTTCGGCAGAAGCAGCTATTGGGAGAAATCGCGCTGCACGTACGACAGCGTTCCCTTGTTTACGACAGTTGGGGCTTTGCATCCAAGGGAGCCCGGGGGCTTGGTGTGAGCGCGCTCTTTGCGGGTCCAAGCGGAACCGGAAAGACGATGGCGGGCGAGATGCTGGCGAACCTTTTAAGGCTTGATCTTTACAAAGTCGATCTGAGCCAGGTTGTCAGCAAGTACATAGGCGAAACAGAGAAGAACCTGCGTCGTGTCTTCGACGCAGCCGATGATGGTGCCGCCATCCTTCTCTTCGACGAAGCCGACGCGCTCTTTGGTAAGCGGAGCGAAGTCAAAGACAGTCATGACCGATATGCCAACATCGAGGTCAGCTACTTGCTGCAGCGCATGGAAGCCTATCGCGGTCTGGCCATCCTTACCACGAACCGGCGGGAAGCGCTCGACCCGGCTTTTCTCCGGCGTATCCGCTTCGTCATCGAGTTTCCCTTTCCCGATGCCGCGCTGCGAGCTGAGATATGGCGCCATACCTTCCCGGCTCAGACTCCAACAGATGGTTTGCAAATCGATCGCCTGGCGCGGCTGAATGCCGCCGGCGGGAACATCCGCAACATCGCCCTGAGTGCGGCGTTTCTTGCCGCGGATGCGCAGGAACCTGTGCGTATGCCCCATCTTCTGCAGGCGGCGCGAAACGAATTCGCCAAGCTCGAAAAGCCACTGACAGATTCCGAGACAGCGGGGTGGGTATGAAAACCGGCGGAGAGAGGGACGGAAGATAATGGTGGCGCGAGAAGTGGATCAACAGGCACCGGCTGCGGTCAATCTGCGTATCGAGGAGCTCATCCTGCATGGCTTTGCCCCTGCAGATCGCCACCGGATCGCTCAGGGTGTGCAGGCCGAACTGGCGCGACTGGTTAGCCAGGGCCGCTCGTTGCGGTCTCTGAAAAGTTCATTGACTCTCGAACGGGTTGAGGGTGGAGCGTTCACAGTCAAGGCTGGCTCAAGTCAACGATCAACAGAGGTGCAGATCGCGCGTGCCATTTATCAAGGCCTGCAACGGAGCACATCCACTCGACCCGGCTTAAAGACCACTCAACCCGCCGGGGCAGGAGATCGCAGGCGATGAGCACGCGATTCCAGATTCCGATGCAGCGCGCCGCCTCGCGTGCGGCGGCTAGCCCAAGTGCGTCGACTGGAACCTTGCAACGAAAGTGCGCTTCTTGTAATGGGTCAAGCAGCGCTGGTGGTGAGTGCGAAAGCTGCAAGAAGAAGAAAGCGTCGCAACTGCAAACGACTGGCCAGATTGCGGCGCGCTCGTCGCCCCCAGAATTGCGAAGCGGGTCGGATGCGGTTGGCCTTTCGCTCCGCCCACCACGCCTCGCACATAACGGCCATCATTTTGGAAAGGTTCGAGTCTTGCCTGCCGGCCAGGCTGAAGATACACCCGCGAAACCTCAAGAAGATGAAGGCGAAGTGGTTGTAGTGGGCCAGGCTGCCGGGGGTGGTGGCGGCGCTACGACACCTGATGGCAATGACCTTGGCCCAACTGATCCGACCAAGAAAGTTTGTATGGCAAAAAGAAGTCTCATCTGGGTTGGTGGGCCCGGTCAAAATAGCGCCACGGCAGCAACCGGTACGTCGAGAGTGACGGCCCACCTGGGAACCGCGCCTGCTGGCGGAGCCAATTGCGATTGTAATTGCGGGCTGTTTCGGCAATTCATCCGCGGTTTTTGGCGCTTGGGCACACCGGCATCGCCCAAGAGACACGATATTGGTTCCTGTGGTACCAACATCAACATGAATGAGAGCACATGGACCGAGGAGTTTGAAGCATGTAATCCGGGCGGGGCTCCCATCAGTGCAGATTGCGACCGTGTGTACCTTGACGAACCGGGTTTCTCCAGCGGCCTGAGTGATGGCACCTTTGCCGAACTGCATCTCGATCTTCGGTATCAATTGTGGGACCAGTGCAACGGACATGAAGTGGAAACGGGGGATCGCAGGCTTCGGATCCGCGGCGACAAACATCCTCGAACGGTGACTTTTGGTTGACGAACATGACGCCCACGGACGAACGGCCTTGCATAAGAGTTACAGCAGCAGAGCTGGGGGAGAAGATTCGCCGGGTTCAGCAGGGCGAATCTGCTGAGGCGGTCAACGGCACCCTGGGTGGGCCTCCTTTCAACGAAGAGGAGGTATCTGGAATGAAGCGGATGTTCTGGCGTTTTTGCGTTGGCGATGCGGAAGCAAAGCGGGAGTGGGAAGACATCTATCTGGGTGAATTTGTGGATGGCCGCCTGGTCTTCGGCTCGATCATTCCGCATGGATAATGAGTCCTCACCGACCTGCCGGGCCTGGAGCAATCGTGAAACGTATGCAAGGTTGATGTTATGAACGCGCGAGCTCAAATCCCGATGAAGTCCGTAGCCGTGCAGGCGCCGAGCCTCACGCCGGTTTCTCATGCATGGCTGCAACGGAAATGTGCTTGTGGACGATCGGCGAGCCTGAAGGGCGAGTGCGACGAGTGCCGAAATAAAGTTGGTGTGACATTGCAGCGGGCCGTGGCGGGTGCAGTCAGCCCCATTGACCCTCCTGCAATGCCTCGCAGCGGGCGCGATTTCTGTCAGCTGCCCTTGCGATGGTACGCAGGTCCCCCGAAGACACTTGAGGAAGTAGGGTCGGCGCAGTGTGACCTCGACGCCGGCAAGATGACCTGGAATGTCGATGTCAAAAAGCTTCCAGTTTGTATGGCCGATTGCGCCAAGGTGCACGAACTGTCGCATGTCGACTTCGGCAATGCGAGTTGCGCGAAACTTGTCGCTGTCTATAAGGCATTAATGGACGCGATTGCTAAGGCCGAAAAATCGAAATCGGAGGCGGACCTCAAGGATGCGGAACTGAAGGAAGCCGCCTTGGAGAAGGCTGTCGAAGACTACACCAAATGGTTCAACACCACCTGTCGCGAGAACGAACGCCGCGCTTACCAGGCTGGAATCGATGCTTGCAACAAAGACGATGTACGCAAGTCGTGCGCAGACCTGGGGGAGACAGCTGGCTACAACAAAAACATGAAAGATTGGGGAACGTTTCGGGACAATCCGCCTAACTGCCCCGCGCCTCCTGAGGAATCCAAAAAGACCGAACCGGGAAAGAAGGCACCCGAGAAGAAGGAAGAGAAACAGCCCGCACCCGCGAAGCTCTCAGGCCTCATGCTATCGGCGGCTAAGCAGGGAAATCTCCCTGCTTCGATGTGCGCATGTGCTGATCACTCGCAGAGCAGGGACGAATCCGCAGAGAGCCAAAAGATGAACCTGCAGCGCCGGCCGGCCGGGGGTGCGCCGGAAACGGCGCCGTCCATCGTCCACGAAGTACTTGGTTCCCAGGGTCAGGTGCTGGATGCCGCGACGCGCGCCTTCTTTGACCAACGTTTCAATCATGATTTTGGCCGGGTTCGAATTCATGCGGATGCAACCGCGGAGCAGTCAGCTCGCTCGGTGAACGCCCTGGCCTACACCGTGGGCCAGGACATCGTTTTCGCAGCAGGTCAGTATCGACCGCACACGACTGCCGGGCGCGAGTTGCTGGCGCATGAACTGGTGCACACCATACAACAATCCGGCACGCCAGCCGGCAATGTGCCAGGCACGCTGAGTGTGGGCGATCCCGGTGACGCAGCAGAGCGAGAGGCGGAGTCTACCGCCAGAACCGTACTCGCCGGAGATCAGGCCATTGATGTTTCTGACGGTGGGGCGCAGCCCTCCATACGGAGGCAAGATAGCCCGCCGGACAATTCGCCAACGCCGCTGGACGCTCCGCCGCAACCCGCCCCGAGCACTCCGGGAGATGCGACACAAGCAGGCGGGATGGGAACCGGCGGTAGTGGCACAGCGCCGGGTGTTCCCACGTGCCAGCCGACAGGACTGGATCGCGCAGCATTCCTGGCCACTCCCGGAGCCACCAAGGATGATTTCGGACGGACACCTCTAATCGCTGCAGCCGTGACCTTTCCGGCCGTGAACACCAATCCCACTAAACCTAAGGGCGTGACCGTGGCCGCCACCAGCGCAGCGCTGCCTGCGATACCGTCCGTCTTCACCAAAGCGGGTGCCTTTGTCGAAGGCGACGGCGAGGTGCTGGGCGGAGACCAACGCTCTTGCCCGTCCGGGAAGTATCCCATCCGATGGATCATCACGCCGCAAGGTGCGCAAAAGATCAGTGACGGGGAACAGGAACATTGCAACGATTTCCAGTTCGCATTCGACATCTCCTTAAAACAGTACACGGCCGCCGTTAACGCATTGGCCGGAAGTGGTCGCGTTTTCCCGGATGACAAAGCTGTGGAGACGGCGCTCACCCGCACAACCGGGGTGGCACCCGGAAATTGGCAGAGTGTTTTCGTCTGCCTCGCGCAGAAGAGTCTATTGCGCGATCCTCGAAACAAAGGGGGAGCGAGCTGGCACACACCGAGGCCCACGCGATTGACTCCAACATCCCCCGATTGCAAAGACCTCCGGCTGATCGTTTCGGACGGCAGCCTGCCCGAGGTGGGGAAGCATCCGTCCAGTGACATCATCAAGGGTTGCGGCGAGAAGCAAACAGCTTCGGCGACACCGGTGGCTCCATGAGATTTTCACCCCAACACGAACGCGGGCTTCCTCGCGGATCATCGCCGAACGGGCGGCGAAGCGATAACAACTTCGTGCACCGGAACGCTTCCAACCGGTCGGGAGGGCCGACCGCTCGGGATGGGTTCCATGCGAAAGGAGAGGCGCTTCCTGTTCCGGTTCGCGCTTTGTTTGAAGCACGCTTTGGCCATGATTTCGGGCAAGTCCGTGTTCACACGGATGGCCCAGCCGCGGATTCGGCCAGGTCGATACGAGCTTCGGCATTCACGGTGGGAGACGATATTGTTTTTGGCTCGGACCGTTATCAGCCTGCAACGCCGGAAGGGCAGCGGCTGCTCGCTCATGAACTAACCCACGTTGTCCAGAACGCCTCCACCCGGAGCTTCTCCAAAGCTGTGAGTTCGCCCGGTGACGCCAGCGAAGTGGAAGCCGAGCGGATCACTGCGAGAGTCTTAGCAGGTCAGCCCGCCAGTATCGGGCCCACCTCGGGTGCCGCGTTCATGCAGCGGCAAGGCGACACGACGCCGCATTTTGGAGCGCCGAAGCGGGAATACGGTTTGTTTCCGCCCGGGGAGCAACCCAGCCTGCATCTTGAGCCGTGGGTACAGGCTTATTTGCTGCTCGATCCGGATATGATTCAGCGCGCCTTGTTGAATGTAGATCTCGGGATTTCGTCGCCTGCACTCTCTCCGTTGGAGTCACCCCGGACGCCGCCGGCTGCTCCCGTACCAGCGGTTCCGGCGGGACCAGGGCCTGCAACGCCCCGCCCCGCCTCGGCGGGAGATGTGCTATCTGCCCTGGCCGCCGTTCCGGCAGTGAAAGCGGAGATCACTCGCCTGCGGAACGAGGCCAGCGACCGCTTTCGGCACGACTGGAGAAGCCTTTCTACCGCGGATAAGGTTGTTGCCATTGGAGGCACCGCGCTGGTGGCAGGGGCCGCGCTCGCAGGAATCCTGGCGAACAACTCCTCGCGCCAATTTGCGTTGCAACAGATCCAAGGTAAAGCGATCCCGGTTCCCTTGGTGCCTGGCCTTAGCGTTCAGGTCAATCCGCTTGGCCCAAATCAGTCCGTGATCTTGAACCTCGACCTCTCAACCCTGGCAAAGAAGCTGGGAATGTAGGAATGAGCAGGAGCCCGCGAAGCATGCAATTGACCAGTACACGCATTCCGGTCCCCACGAAGCTTGGTGTTGCGGCTGCGTCGCTGCTTACCCGCGCGCCCTCGGCAACTCTGCAGCGAAGTTGTGCTTGCGGAGGTGAATGCGCCGAATGCAAAAAGAAAAACACCTTACAGCGCAGAGTTGACGGTGCAAATCCGCGCTTCGGCCATAATTTCGGCCAGTTGCGGATACACGACTCAGCCATGGCAGCCGCGTCAGCAGACGTGCTCAGTTCCGATCCTCGCGCGCTTGCCGGGCGGACCGTATTGCGCCCACTCATGCCGGGCTATAGTGTGCCCGCGACTAACCAGGTGCCAGTGGATGCGCCCGAGGGAACCGAGGATCCTGACACCGTTATTTCAGGCGATGCAACCCAGCAGGATGGCGGCGACGGTTCCCAGGCAAACGGAGATGGCGGTCAGGGAGCCATCGCGCTCGGCGCCGAATCGCCACCCGGAATCTCCGGTGCAGGTGGTCCTCTGTGCAGTAACGGCGGAGGCTCGTCAAGCTGCGACTTCTCGTCCGGCCAGTACAAGATCGAGCCCAACCAGAACACCTGCTGCACCGCCGATTGCACTCAGCAACACGAAGAGCGGCACGTTCAGGACCTCGGAGACTGCTGCAAAAAGGCGTCTAACGCACGCAAAAGCAATGCTGCTCCGGACAAGGTCCTGAAGCTGTACCGACAGTGGTTGGAGACGGCGCGGCCCACTACCGAATGCAATGCCTACCGGAATGATGTTAAGTGTGCCACTGCACTGGAGAAGACAAATGACTGTAGTGGGAAAGGAAAGGATTCGTCGTGCTGCCTCAGTATCTTGAGTTACAAGAACCGCTATGGCGAGATGGCAAATCAGATTTGCAAAGGAGCGCCGGCAAAGATCCCTCCCTGTCCAAATTTCGATCTCGCGAGCCTGCTCCCGTGATTGACTGCAGGTCCAAAGCAGTTGAACTGAATTGAAGGAACTTGAATGCCCAACATCTCACCAAGACTGTTGAAAGGCGCGATCGTTTCCGTTGATCCCAACACAGGGATTCCGTTGGGCATGATCAATCTGCAGTACAACCCGGACGAGATTACGCGCAGCCTGAAACCACAGAGCGTGGGCGATCAGCCGGACCGGACCGAGATCCTGCGCCTGAAAGGGCCGCCTATCGAAACCATCAAGTGCTCGGTGGAGATCGACGCTACGGATCTGCTTGCCGCCGGGGATGCCAATACCCTGGCTCACGGAATCCAACCACAGTTGTCGGCGCTGGAACTGTTGGTCTACCCCTCGAGCGCAGTGCTGACAGCGAACGAAGTTCTGTCGTTCATAGGCACGATCGAGATACTGCCGATGGAGTCGGCTCTCACTCTTTTTGTATGGAGCAAGTCGCGTGTTACGCCGGTCCGCATTACCGATCTCGACATTACTGAAGAAGCATTCGACCCGCAATTGAATCCGATTCGAGCCAAGGTGTCGATCGGAATGCGCGTACTGAATGTCAACGACGTTGGATTTCTCACACCGGCGGGGGCGCTTTATATGGTCTACCAGATACAGAAAGAGGCACTTGCTGCACTGGCGCCGTAAGAGCGCGAGCTTTCGAAGAAAAGGCTGTGAGAAAGGGAGGTTAGCCGATGGACACTGCGTTGCAGGCAATAGTACGAGCGGCCGCCGGTACCGGTGCGCCCACAAATCCCAGCAGTCGTTATTACGGTTACGCGGTGGAGTTCTTCACGCGTCCGGATGGGACACAAGCGGCCTACCTGAAGCGCCGCATTATTCCGCAGGCTGATATCTATTCCAGCGTTCAAAGTTACGTGGTGGTGGATGGCGATCGGCTGGACAATCTCGCGACGAAGTTTCTCGGCGATCCTTTGCTGTTCTGGATCATCGCGGACGCAAATACCGAGAGCGACCCGGACGAGCTGACGTCAGCGGCACAGGTGGGCCGAGCAATTCAAATTCCCCTGCCTTCCGGGATTCCCTCGGGAGCGCGAAATGGATGAGGAGCTAAATGGCTAGCCCTTTGTACCTGACACTTTTGGTGGGCCCTGTCGAAGCCGTGCCGGCACCCAAGCCGGTGATGGACGCGCTGACCTCTGTCGAGGTCAATGTCTCCGCCACCGGCACCAGCGGCTTTCAGCTCACCTTCAGTCTCGCGAATAGTTCGCCTTTGCAGACTTTATTTCTTCTGGCCGGTGGCTCGCCGGTCCCGATCATGAGGGTGATTTTAGTGGCGGCCTTCGGTGGCCTGCCGCAGGTCGTGATGGATGGAGTGGTAAAGCACACTGAGGTCGTTCCCGATGCCATGGTGGGCTCGTCGAAACTTGTAGCGACGGGCGAAGATCTCACCGCCATCATGGATCTTATCGATCTATCCGGACTGCCTTATCCCGGGTTGACGCCCGATCTGCGTGTCCTGACCATCCTCGCGAAGTACTCCGTATTCGGCATCATTCCCGAGGTGATACCGATGATTGCTCCCGATATTGAACTGCCAGTGGAGAGGATTCCGACACAGAAAGGGACCGATCTGGCGTACATCCGACAGTTAGCCAAAGAAGCCGGATACGTTTTTTATTTAGAGCCCGGTCCGGTGCCGGGTACGACTCAGGCCTATTGGGGGCCGCAAATCAAGATCGGGGTTCCCCAGGCTGCCTTGAATGTGAACATGGACGCGTTTACGAACGTGGAGAGTCTCAATCTCCACTACGAACCACAATCCTCCGTATTGCCAATCGTTTTCATTCAGGAGCCGATCACCAAGCTGGTCCTGCCGCTCCCTATTCCCCCGGTGACCCCGCTGAATCCGCCGCTGGGTCTGATCGTACCCGTGCCGCAAAATATCGAGGAACTGGAAGACACGGCAAAGCTTTCCCCCGGACAGGCCATCATGCGGGGAATTGCGAGGGCGTCTGAGACAGCGGATGTAGTTTCAGCTGACGGTTCATTGGACGTGATGCGCTATGGCCAGATCCTCAAAGCGCGCCAGTTAGTGGGTCTTCGGGGTGCGGGACTTGCCTACGATGGCCTGTACTACGTCGAGAGCACTAAGCATCAGATCAAGTTGGGCGAATACAAACAGAGCTTCTCGCTGAAGCGAAATGCACTGGTGTCGAATCTGCCGGTGGTTCCTGCGCTGGCAATGTGAAGTCGCGGTTTGCAGTATCAGTTATTCCTCGAAGCAACTGAAGTTTCGAGGCGGATTTGAGTGGAGGTGTCAAAGTGGCCAAGTTTTTCGGCAAGTACCGAGGCACCGTTCTCAACAACGTTGACCCAATGCAAATGGGGCGGTTGATGGTGCAGGTACCCGATGTCTCCAACGTAATTCCGTCGACCTGGGCGATGCCATGTGTGCCATTTGCGGGAATTCAAAACGGATTTTTTGCTTTGCCGGCTATCGGCTCAGGGGTATGGGTGGAGTTCGAACAGGGCAACAGCGATTATCCCATCTGGACGGGATGCTTCTGGGGATCGACAGAGGAGATTCCGGCGCTGGCCCTGGCTGCTCCGCCGAGTGTGCAGCAGATCGTGATTCAGTCGGTCCTGCAGAACACGCTGATTATCAGCGACGTACCCGGTCCGACGGGCGGCATTTTGCTGAAGTCCACCGCCGGTGCATTGATCGCCATCAACGAAACCGGCATCACGATCAGCAACGGACAAGGGGCCACCATCCTTCTCGCGGGACCGAGTGTGACCGTGAATGAAGGTGCACTGGTAGTGATTTGATCGGCAGGATTCGACCGAATCCTGAACGGGAGGTTCATCATGCCGGGTTTTTTGCTCCACCAAGGTGCGACCGTCCTTTGCGCCCATGGAGGCCAGGCCCTGCCCACTGCGCCCAATCCGCGCGTGCTGGTCAGCTCCCAGCCGACAGCCCTTCTTTCGATTCCCTGGGTGGTTGCCGGATGTCCGCTCGTTCCACCACCGCTGCCTCCCTGCGTGACCGGCCAGTGGGTCATGGGCACGTTGCGCGTGACTTCGAACGGCCAGCCGCTGGTCGTGCAGTCAGGGCAGGCAATCACGATACCGAACGGTACACCACTTCTGCCGGTCGCAATGCAGACCCGAGTTAGTTGTGAGTAATGCAACGGGGTACGGAAGGAAGGGAAGTTGGCGATGAATCTGAAATACCCCTACGCGTTTGATTCGAGCGGACACACCGCACAAACCGATCTGCCGAGCCATATCAGCGACATGATCGAGCAGATCCTGCTCACTTCGCCCGGAGAGAGGGTGAATCGTCCGACCTTCGGCTGCGGCGTGACGCAACTGGTGTTCGCTCCCAATAGCGACGCTCTGGCGGCGGCGCAACAGCAGATAATCCAGGCCTCCCTGCAGCAATGGCTCTCCGACCTGATTCGTGTCAATGACGTGAGCGTAGCTGCTCAGGACGCGACCTTACTTATTACCATCACCTACACCATCATTCAATCCCAGCAGCAACAGACGCAGCAGTTTGCTTACGGCGGAGGGATTTCATGATCTACTTCTGCTCGCAAAAGAATCGCCGCGCTTTGGTATTGCAAAACGCCGGGATCAACGGAATCGACTACCTGGAGGTTGCGAGCGCGGGAAGTGGTTGCAATAACCGGCTGTTGGTAACGCTGTTGCACGACGGCCGGAGGATGAGCCTCACGCCGGCGCAGGTGATGATTACCGGCGGCGCGCCAAACGCCCAGGTATCGGTAGCTTCTGTTTCTTTACCCACCGATGCTGCGAGCCGCTTGGTCACGGTCGACCTCAACGAATCCGGCGACTTTTCTCCCTACACGTTTTCCTTCGTCGCCGATCACACCACCACCGATCCTCCCGATGGTTTCGATCCTCAGCTCTCGACCGTTACCTTCTCTTTCAAGGCCGGCTGCCCCACGATCGGCGATTGCCTGCCGTCCAATTGCTGCCCGCCTGATACCACGCCCGAGCCCGACATCAATTACCTGGCGAAGGACTATACCGGCTTTCGTCAGGTGATGTTGGATCGCATGGCGGTGTTGGCGCCGGCGTGGACTGAGACTCATGCCTCCGACATCGGCATGGCGCTGGTGGAACTGCTGGCGTATGCCGCCGACCATCTCAGCTATCAGCAGGATGCCGCGGGCACCGAAGCTTATCTGGCCACGGCGCGCAGCCGGATCTCTCTGCGGAGGCACGCCAAGCTGGTCGATTACCGCATCAGCGAAGGCAGCAACGCGCGCACGTGGGTTTACATGAAGACCGGGAACGACGGCATCACGATTCCGCCCGGAACCTTGCTTTTTCCCCTTGTCCCGGGCCTGCCGGTCACCGTCTCATCCGGCACGGTCGATCCTTCCGCCATCGCCTGCCAGACTGGTTTGCTGCCGCCGCCTGCGGCGCAACTTCTGCGTGCCAGCACCATCCCATTCGCTACCATGCAGGCGTCGACGCTCTACCAAGAGCAAAATTGCATGCAGTTCTACACCTGGGGAGATGCGGATTGCTGCCTTGCCAATGGCGCCGTCGAAGCCACGTTAACCGGTACTCTCAATACCCTCGTTCCCGGTGCCGTCGTTGTGTTCAAAGAGGTCATGGGTCCCCACACCGGCGACTCCGAAGACGCTGACCCGCAGCATCGCTGGGCCGTGCGGTTGACCGGCGTCCAGACCACGGATCACCTGCGCCGCCGCCTGAAGGACCCGTTGTTTGATCAGCCCATTACCCGCATCACTTGGGCGCCCGCGGATGCTCCACCCTTTCCCATTTGCATCTCTTCGACCACGGATGGGGCCCACGGATCGAAGCCGCTTCCGGCGGTGAGCGTCGTCCTCGGCAATATCGTTGCGGCTGATCACGGCATGTGGCAATGCTGGGAGGACCTCGACACGGTCCCGGCGGCGCCCGCTGCGCCAGTTCTGGCAACGAGCTGTCAATGTAATTCCCCGGTTGTTTCGGCTCCTCGTCCCCGCTACTTTCCGCAGCTTGCGAACGCACCGGTCACGTTTGCCTTTCCTGTGGACAATACACTCCCTGCCACGCAGTTCCTCGCGCCTCAGACTTCGGATACGGTGCGTCCGGCTCCGCAAATCCGGATCGTGGACGACGAGGGTCAACCCTGGACGGTGCTCAATGACCTGCTCTCGAGCGACGATTTGCAGCGCGTCTGCGTGCTGGAAATCGAACGCGACGGCACGGCGTTTGTGCGCTTTGGCGATGGTCAGTACGGCGAGGCTCCGGAGACGGGCACAGATTTCCACGCTCTCTACCGCGTAGGAAATGGAAGCCTCGGAAACATCGGCCACGACAGCCTCTCCCATATCCTCACAAACATCACAGGCGTTCAGGAACTGAGCAACCCGCTCCCGGCGGCAGGCGGCGTGGATGCGGAATCCATGGACCACATCCGCCAGCAGGCTCCCTTTGCGTTCCGCACCCAGCTTCGGGCCGTGACGGAAGACGACTACGGCGTCATGGCCCTACTGGATCCAGCGATTCAACAGGCGCGTGGCACGCTGCGCTGGACAGGAAGCTGGTACACCGCGTTCGTGTCGTTGGAAACGCCAACCGGGGACCCGCCAGATTCCACGCTCGTGACTGCCACGACCTCTCGCCTGAATCTGCTGCGCATGGCGGGAGTCGACCTGGCAGTCGAGGGCGCAGTCATCGTCGGCCTGCACATCGAGATGAATATTTGCGTCGGCCCGGACTGGTTCCAGTTCGACGTGCGTCAAGCCTTGTTGCAGCTCTTCACCACCGGCGATCAGTGTTCGGGCATGCCGGGAATTCTCAATGCCGCCAACTTCACCTTCGGCGAAACCATCTACGCGAGCCCGTTGATCGCCGCGGCCCAGGGTGTCGAAGAGGTTACCTCCGCGACATTGACCGTATTCCAGCGGATGGACAATCCCTCGATTGACGGCGTCGCGCAGGATTATCTCACCATGGGCCGGCTGGAAATCGCTCGCTGCGATAACGATCCGAACCGGCTCGACCACGGGATTCTCATATTCCACATGGACGGTGGCAAATGAACGGATCTTGTGAGACTCCCGCTCAACAGCTCTGCGGGTGCTGCGAGGGCGTCGGCTCGGAAACACCCGAACTGGTATACAACCGGCCCGGACTGAGCCAAATCGCTTATCGCGTAGGCACGCAGACGACGTTCAAGGCCAGCCTGCTCGCCGCACTTTCGGACTCGAGCCTGCCCGCACTGGCTGCCTTACGCACCCGGGATAATTCGGATTTCACGATCGCTCTGCTGGACGCATGGGCAGTTGCCCTCGATATCCTGACCTTCTACCAGGAGCGCCTCGCCAACGAATCCTATCTTGACACGGCTGTTGATGCCGGGTCGGTGATGTACCTGGCGCAGTTGGTCGGATATAAGCCTTCTCCCGGAGTGGCGGCTTCGGCATTCCTAGCCTTCACCCTGAACGACGCGCCTGGCTCACCCGCCAATGTACTGATCCCCGCCACAACCCGCGTGCAAAGCGTGCCCAACCCCGGCCAGACACCGCAGGTCTTCGAGACTTCCAGCGATCTGACGGCCTTGATCGAGCTGAATGCCATCCCTCCTCAAACTACGAATCCCTGGGCGCTGAACCCCGGCATGACATCGCTCTGGCTTCAGGGCACCAGTAATAACCTTCACGTTGGGGATGCACTTCTCTTTATAAGCCGGGCTTTGCACGATGCCGCGGAAGCGGGGTCCACATCGGCCTCCGGCGCGGCCGATTTCTACTTCATTACTGCGACGACCACCTATCCGAACTCGGGTACGACATTTGTTCAGTGGGATCAGGGGCTGAATTGGCCGACGTCCAACGACGATACCGCCTACGTCTACGTGTTCCGCAAGAAGGCTGGCCTGTTTGGTTCCCAGGCTCCTGATCCACATACGCTCAATAGCACGGCTCAACCCAATCTGAATAGTCTGGTCGGATGGCCATCCGGGGGCAATGGCGATTGGCTATTCCAGAATAGCCATGCGAGCGGGAGCTCCCAGATCTATCTCGATGCAACTTACTCCGGTCTGACTCCCCCGCAGAGCGGTGAACCTGAGTGGGCCGTTTTTACGACGCCCGATCTCACGCTGCTGTACCAAATAAAAACCGCCCTCGATGGCAGCCCGACGCTCTTTACGCTCACCAGCCGCGCCACCCAGCTAACGCTGGCGAATCAGCAGATCTTGTTCGATAACGTGCAGCCGTCGCCGAGCCTCGCTCAACTGCAGGCCAAGGTTGAAAGCGCAGTATTCACTGTATTCATCGCTTACATTCTCGGACGAGATACAACTCAGGACCTCATCGCGCTGGGACAGGCTCTGGCAGCGCTGCAACAGGGTGCGCGTCCAGGGACGAGCGATGAATTACTGGCTCATCTCGTCGGCGAAACGCGCGCCGCGACAGCCTACGTGCAGGACGACGTCCTGACTCCGACCGGCTCGCCTCTCACGGACTGGAGCTATGAAAACATCTATCGCCGGCAACCCGGCATGCTCCGACCCGTCGAAGGATCCACGCTCCAGTTCGCTACAACCGAGACGCTCAGCACCGGTCAGCCTGTGGCCATCTTCGGAAAGCGTTTGCGCTTACAGGTGGTGAATCTTGTGAACGCGCCCTCCGGCAGCCAGCCGGGCTTCGTCCCGGACGGATCCACCGCCGGCAGCCAGCCGCTTTCCGAAGGGCAGACGTTCCTAGTAGACGCATTCCCGCCCCAGGCGGCGTCCAACGTCGTGGACCGGCTCTGGACTGTACTCACAACCGACGACGTCGCCGGAACTCTTCAGATCAGCAGTGCCAACGTTCTGCTGGTTCCGGCGGACAAGAACGATGCCGCCACGGGCGAATCGACGACTATCAGCCAGAGCAGTTTCAACGGGCCGATCCAGCTCCTCAGCCTGACCCAGCCACTCGCGCGCATCTATGACCGCGGTACCGTGACTCTCGACGCCAACGTGGTCGCCGCGACCAACGGCGAGACGATGCACGAAATCCTGGGCAGCGGCGACGCCACCAATGACGCGCTCCAGTTCACCTTGAAGCAATCGCCGTTGACCTACCTCAGTTCATCGCTGAATCTGGGAGCCGTTTCCACACTCCAGGTCTGGGTCAATAACCTACGGTGGCACGAGGTCGACAACTTCCTGAGCTCCGTGGCCAGCGACAGGGTGTTTGTGACCCAAGCAGACTCCACCGCCAAGGTCACTGTGCAGTTCGGCAATGGCGTCGAGGGAGCGCGAACTCCCACCGGACAGATGAACATCCGCGCCGTGTACCGCAAGGGCATCGGCGCGGCCGGCAATGTTGACGACGGGCAGTTGTCGCAGGCGCTCGACCGTCCCCAGGGACTGAAAGCCGTAACCAATCCCGATCCGGCCACGGGCGGGGCCGATCCCGATTCCGCGAATAGCGCCCGCACCAGCGCCCCCCTGCACACTCTCACTTTGGGTCGCGTCGTTTCGCTCGAGGATTACCAGAACTACACGCTGGCATTCGCCGGCATCGCCAAGGCACTCGCCACATGGACCTGGAACGGACGCGCGCGTGGAGTCTTCCTGACGGTTGCCGGCGCCAACGGGATCACGTTCCAGCAGGACGATCAGACGATCACCAATCTGATCAAGGCACTTCACGATTCCGGCAATCCTTACATCCCGGTCACGGTGATGTCTTATATTCCGCGGTTCTTTGAAGTCGGCGCGAATGTGCTCGTGGATATGGACAACTACGATCGCAAGCTGGTTTTGGCGCAGGCGTGGCAGTCGCTATTGACGAACCTGAGTTTCGCGCAACGTCAGCCGGGCCAGGGAGTAGCGCAGAGCGAAGTGATCGCGTTGATACAGTCGACCCCGGGCATCATCGCCGTGGAACTGACGGCATTCAGCCGGCAAGGGCAGCCGCCTCCGCAGGGAGCGCCATTACCAGCAATTCTCCGCGCAGCGGCACCGGTCGCCGGTCAGCAGGGCACGCCACAAGCTGCCGAGATGTTGCTGCTCGACCCTGCATCGCAAGGAGCCATCAAAGTATGGTCATGAGAATTGGTTGGATGTCGGTGAAAGAACGAGTGGAACAGCGTAGCCGCGTAGACGCCCGACAAAGCGAGGACAGACTAAAGGCGCTTGCCACTTTCATCCTCCCACAGAAGGGGAGTGAGTCATGAGCCTGAATGCTGAGGAGCTCTACGCCCTTTTACCGGCGATCTATCGCACTCGCGACATTGAAAACGGCGAGCCGCTGCAGGCGTTGCTGACCGTCACTGCCGTCCAGTCTGCGATTCTGGAAGAAAACATCCGGCAGCTCTATGACGATGAGTTCATTGAAACCTGCGCTCCCTGGGTCATCCCCTATATCGGAGAGTTAATTGGCTACAACCCCATCTATGAGATCTCCGCGGCCACCAGCAATCGTCGCGCTGAAGTCGCCAATACGATTGGCTACCGGCGGCGAAAAGGCACGGTGTTGGCCTTGGAACAGGTCTCGATGGACGTCTCCGGCCTTCCTGCCGCGGCTGTCGAGTTTTTTAAGCGGCTGATCACCACCGAAAGCATGCGCCACGTGAGGCCTCACCACGCGGCGACGCCCGACTTACGTCGCGGCGGGCAACTGGAGCGCCTCAATACCGCCTTCGACACGCTCAATCGAACGATCGATGTGCGGCGCATCGTACCGCGCAATCGCGTGGTTTCCGATCCCGACTCTGCACCGCTCGCGATCGGACTGCATGGCGGAGGGAGGTTCAACATCCCCGACATCGGTGTCTACCTCTGGCGGTGGAAGGCCTTTGGGATAACCGGCGCTCCGGCTTTTCCGGTCGACGAGCGCCGCTTCAAATTCAGCCCTCTTGGTCAGGACATTCCGTTGTTCAACGCGTTGGCGCCTCGCGACTCCTTCAGCCGCCTGACGGCACGTCTCGATGTTCCCCAACCCATCCGCCGTCGGGAGTTCTACGCTCGCGTGAAAGAGTTTTATGGACCCACCGGCAGCCTCGAAATCTTTCTGGACGGGGTCGCGGTTCCGGCTTCCCAGATTTGCTGCCGTAATCTTTCCGGCGACTGGAAGCAGTGCACCCCGCCCGGCACGGTCGCTATCGATCCGGAGCTGGGAAGACTTCAACTCGCCGCGGATCTGCCGCTGCCTGCCCAGGTACAGATCGACTATAACTACGGCTTCCCGGCGGAAATTGGTGGAGGCCCTTATGACCGCACACCCAATCTCACGTCTCTCGATCCGAGCCAGTGCAACTTCATCGCAGTGGTTGGGACACACACCGCCGGAGGACCGGGCGCAGTCGGACCTGGCGTCGTGCCTACGCTCGAAGAGGCAGTTGCAGAATGGAATCAGGCACCCGCAGGGTCGCAAGGGTTGATTGTCCTCCCCGGTTACTCTTCGTTCGACGTGAACCTTACTGGAGACGCCGCCATCCTTCTGCCCGCGGAGAGCCGGCTCTGGATCGTCTCCGCACAGTTGCATCCCGGGGGCGGAAACAGCTTCACTTATGTCGACTCCCTCTGCACGGTCCGCGGAAATATCGAAGTTCAAGGCGTAGCGGCACCCGTCGGAGAGGGAGGTGAAATCCCGCCAGCCGGGCAGTTGTCTGTGAGCGGCATTTGGCTATCCGGCTCGCTATCTGTTCAGGGCGGCGGACCTGCCACGATTCAGTTGATGGACTGCACGCTGGTTCCCGGCATCGCACTCAACTCGAACGGCACTCCTGTGAGCCCCGGCGAGCCAAGTGTGACTGTGCCGTCGGGCGAAGTGGCTTTGAGCCTGGTTCGATGCATAAGCGGGCCGATTGCTGCTTCGGTGGAAGGCACGACACGAATCTGCTCGAGCATCGTGGATGCCGGCTCACGCTGCGCGATGGCCTACGCAGCTCAGGACCTGGCAAGCGAGGGCGCGGATCTGCACGTCGAAGACAGCACCGTGATCGGGAAGGTCCG
The DNA here is from genome assembly GCA_963823845.1 of Terriglobales bacterium. Lineage (GTDB taxonomy): Bacteria > Acidobacteriota > Terriglobia > Terriglobales > Acidobacteriaceae > Alloacidobacterium. The sequence continues at coordinate 22,639 of CAWGND010000012.1, read as the reverse complement.
TGTCCGCCTTCTGGAACTGGCCTCGAATACCATTTTCCTCGCCCGCCTGGCGTGGCGCGAATCGGGTGCGGCGCTATGGTGCAGTCGACGACAGGCCGGTTGCGTGCGTTTCTGTTTTCTCCCGGCCACCGCCATTACGCCTCAAACCTATCGTTGCCTGCCGCCGGATCCGACGCAGGAGGACCTGTTTCTGCCCAAGTTTGTCTCTCTCGAGTATGGCCATCCGTCCTATTGCCTGCTCAGCACCGATGTCCCGCTAGCCGTATGGAGCGGCGCCGACAACGGCTCCCAGATGGGCGTGTATTACTTTTTGCAGGAAACTGAGGCCGTGCGCAACGTCCAGTTGCGGGCGCCCGAGTTCCTGCCCTTCGGCCTGGAAGCGGGGATTTTTCTGGTACCGTCGCTCGCGGAAATTCTCCGGCCTTTGCCCGCTCCCTACGGCTCTGGGCCGCATGCTAAGCCCCGGGATCCCTGCGGGTACGAGGATGAGGTTGATCTCAGATTTATTGGTGTCGGCGTGATGCTGATTTAGGAGGATCTATGAAGGGTGACTTTAGCCGCATTCGGTTTAGTGCTGAGAAGCAGTACACGCGCGTATTGCAGCAGCAGGGGCGGGTCGCGCTGGACGCTGATGCCAACGAGCAATGTGCGATCGACGATTATCTTCGCGATACCGCGACGATTGATATCATGGGCACCGACGGCTATCCAGCCGATGAAAAGCTGAGCTTCAAAATCTCGGCCCAGGGCCAGACGCTTTCCATCGGTCCGGGCCGCTACTATGTGGAGGGAATCCTCTGTCTCAATCCCGAACCTCTGGCTTACGGGCAACAAAAATTCCTGATCAATCCCAGTCCGACCGATGCCGTTCTACTAGCGAGCCTCGCCCAGGGTTCGATCCCGGTCATCGAGGTATATCTGGAGATCTGGCAGCGTTTGGTAACGGCTTTGGACGATTCGTGTCTCCGTGAGCCCGCCCTGGGCCAGGCCGACACCACCGCGCGCCTGCAAACGGTTTGGCGGGTGGTCACCTCGACACCGCAGCCGTCGCCTGTGTTCGTGCCTAGCACGCGACTCCCGTTCACTAGGGTTTTGCCGTCCGCCAGTCTCTTCCGGCGGCCAACACAAACCATTACGGCGAATTTGCCTTCCGCGGTTTTCGAAGACTGTTGCGCTGCCATGCGGGACCCCGGAGAGATCTCGGGAAATCCTGGGAAAATGACCGCGATCTCCGGAACGGGCGGTGATGACTGCTCCTGCCAGCCCACTCCTCCCGCAGGTTACATAGGGCTGGAAAACCAGCTTTACCGGGTCGAGATTCATCAGGGCGGCGATGAAACACAGGCCACTTTCAAATGGTCACGCGAGAACGCCTCCGTGCTGGTGGGAGTCACAGGTGTATCTGGCTCGCAGGTATATGTGGACAGCGTCGGCCCGGATGCCAACCTGGGAATCAGCAGCGGTCAGTGGGTAGAGATCTCCGATGACAGCTTCCTGTTCGGTCCCGATCCGCCCAACCAGCCTGGGAATCTCTATCAGGTTCAGCTCGTAACTCCCGAGTCGTTGACTGTCACCATGATGCAGAAGACGGTCGCGACGGTTAACCCAATCCTGCACGCCTCGATGCGTCGATGGGACCAGTTTGGTTCGGCCGCCGGTCCCGACGGCATCAGCCTTCCTGTCGCCTCCGCTTTCTCTTTAGAAAACGGTATTTCAGTGCAATTTGCCAAAGGGCAATACGAGCCTGGCGATTACTGGTTGATTCCGGCGCGCACGGCTACCGGAAATATAGAATGGCCGCCCTGCGATAGCGACGGCTCTGCCTTCCAGCCACCACATCACATCCACGTCTACCGCACACCTCTGGCCTGCATTCAATGGAACAGCGCGACGGGCCAGCCAGTCGTCCGCGATTGCCGCATGCCGTTTTATCCGCTCACCGCTCTGAGCCCCTCCGCCGCGCCGTCAGCCATCCATGTCTCAAACGTCAGCTGGGCGAACGATGACATCATGACACTGGATCAACTGCTGTCACGGCCTTTGTCTGGTACAGTCGCCGTGACGACAGGCTCTCCTACGGTAACGGGAACCGGCACATCCTTCACCGCCGAGCTTGCGCCCGGCGAGTGGCTACTATTCGCTATCGACGAAGAGCTCTTTCAGATCGCCGCCATCTCGAGCGATACCCAGTTAACTCTGACCCAGAACTATAACGGTGATACAACTCAATCCACCACCGCTCTGATCAGCGGTCTTGCCGTGGCGCTCGATCAGTCCGCGCCGGCGGCCGGCCTTGTCACATCCTCGAATTTCATCGTTACGCTTGAAGTTGCGATTCCTGTTCCGGTCACGGCGAGCAGAGATGTGCTCGGCGTTGTCTCCGGCCTTCCCGAGCACGTTCGGGCCACAATTGCGCCGCTCTTCCGCAGCACGGCGGCAGCAGCCGCGGCCCAAACCATCTCAGCTGGAGACGTCGTGACACGCGCCGGTGGATTCCGGACCCTGGCGTCGACGCTGAGTGCTCCCAGCGTAGTTCGCTTCGACTTGCAGCTCGACGGCTTTGTCAATTCCACTGGCTCCGCGCTCACGTGGCTACCCGTGCTTTCAGCGCGCGCTGACTTCTCAACGATCGCGGTCCTCAATGCGCTTCTCTCCATCGGCGCGGCCAGCAGTATCCCGTCGAGAGTGCGCGTCAAGCTGGACGGGAGGACGCTGTTTGTTACTGATAACACCGGCGCTCTGGTTTACCTTGATGGCCAGACCTTCGGCACATCCGGCTCAAGCCGTATCGACGGAGCGCCCCGGATCGATCTCCAATTTCCTTCCGGCAACCACGTGAAAGCCAGCGATTTTGAAAGCTGGTTTTTCCTGGCGCCCATTTTGACGATTGTCAGTCTTGCTGTCGATCCAGCGGCTGTCACACTGGGCCAAGGCGGCGCACCGCCGCCCACGGCCACGGGAACCATAACCCTTAACTATCCTCCGGTAGCAGACACTCTCATCACCCTATCTGTTGCTCCCCCGGCGAATGTGCTGCAGGTAGTAACTGTGCCCGCGACTGTTACGGTTCCCAAAAACTCAGCTACGCAGACCTTTACCGTTACGGTCTCCGGAAATACCGGTACTCCACAGGCGCAGCCATTCGTTATCGCCGCGGCGATGCCGCCGGCCCTGGGTATGTCCCGGATCCAGACAACGACGTTTAACGTGACCGGTTTCGAAGTCATCAACTAGGTTGTTGAGGCACCTTATGCGCGCAGTCTGGTCGTTCTGGAGCAAACCGTTCATCACCTATTACAGCCGTATCTGGTCTAAGCCCCTGCATCACTTGCTTGCATGGGGACTCTCACTGGACTCCGCAAGCCGCCACTATCCCGACACGATGCTGGTAACAGATCGGAAGGGTAAGAAGCTGTTGATTGATCAGCTTGGTCTTCAGTTTGTCCATGTGTCGACAGAATTGGAGATGCTGCAGGATGTAGACCCGGGCTGGTGGGCGGTGGGCAAGCTTGTGGCTTGTACTCTTCAGGATCGTCCTTTCGTTCACCTCGATAATGATGTCTTTCTTTGGAAGGCTCTGCCGAGCGATGTTGCCGAATCCCCGGTTCTTGCGCAGTGCCCGTACAGCTTCAACCAGGACCATTCCTTCTTTCGTCCTCATGAAATCGAGCTGGCGTTTGCCGAAGAGGCGCTTGAGTTGCCTGCTGAATGGATGTGGGCACGGACGAACCGGGACAGCTTTAACGGAGCAAATGGTGGAGTTCTAGGCGGCTCAAGCGTGGAGTTTCTTCAGTACTACGCACGAAGCGCGGTCGACTTGATTGTCAACCCCCAAAACGGCCCAGCCTGGTCTCGCCTGGCGGATAAGAATTGGCCCTACGTGCTGATAGAGGAGTTCTTCCTTGTCGCTTGCGTCGAGTACCATCGGGCACGGGCTGCTTCGCCCTTTCGCGGAGTCAGCATGAACCACGTCTTCCCCTCGTGGGAGCACGCTTATGATCCGAATTACTCTGCGCGCATAGGATTCACACACTTGATGGGCGGCGCCAAAACCCATCCCGCCGTCGGAATGCGAATCGAGGAACGCGCCCGCCGACAGGTTCCGGACTATTATCGCCGGTGCGAGCAGGTGCTGATGAAGAGCGCTTTTCCACTTTGAGCCGCTCGACCAATTCCGGCACTCACTAACAATACTTTTCGGTTGTCGACCGAAACGAATTAGATCACTAAATTGGGCTAGCCAAGACGGCGGTAGAGTCGAGGTGTGACGCGGTTGTTTAGGTCTGACCTACCTGTTTCCGGCCCTTTCGTTTGCCGGTGACTCATTATTCAGGCCATGCCCCGTTTTCACACCCTGCTCGTCGAACCGGGCATGCAGTTTTGCCGCACCCGGCTCTCTTGGAAACATCACGATTTCGCCCACGAAAAGTTGCGCGTCCGCTCTGTTAGCCGGATAAGGCCAAACTTGGTGTATAGGCTGTCAGGCGGGAACTTACTGAGCAGAGGACTGATCGGAGAACCCTGAGGGGACCCACGACCTTCGTCCCGATTGCGCGTATTACGATGCTTCCCTCCCCGTGCGTCCGGCTCTTTAACCGGCGCTGTGAGCCACATCTTGATCAGATGGAGCATGGCGCCGTCGACGACCCGACGGGCCACCGACTTCAAAAGCTCGGCGTGCGGAAGAGCATCGAAATACCCGGCCAAATCTGCATCAACGATTTCGACATGTCCGGTGTCGATCAGCTTATGGACGTGTCTTACCGCGTCCAGTGCGCTGCGGTTACGCCGGTAGGCATATTGTTCCGGTTGTAAATCGGCCTCGAAGATGGGGTCGAGGACCAAAACCGCCGCCATCATTACCACTCGTTCTCTGATCGCGGGAATTCCTAACGGACGCTGCTTACTGCTTCCTGGCTTCGGGATGTAGACCCGCCGCACAGGAAGTGGTTGATAGGTTCGATCTTTCAGCTCCTGCATCAGTTCGTGCAACCATCGCTCTGCTCCATACGCTTCGATGTCCTCGAACGTCTGATTGTCCACTCCTGCTACGCCGCCATTGGCTTTGCAGCATGCGTAGGCATAGGCCAGAACGTCCTTGCGGTACACCTTGTCGTAAAGCGAGTAGAAACGAAAGTCAGGCGATTTCTTCGCTTTGTCGTGCAACGCTGTCTGTAACTTCTGAATGCTTTCTGGGGTTGCTAGACTTATCGTCAATCCCTCCTCCTTCGTCACTTCTTGCGTTTATCTTCCAACTAAGGCGCCTTCCCTCCTCCGACGTTACTCGTTATCATCGGTACTACGCGCCCATCCGCCACCCAAACGGCCCGGCCTAGCTCTCACGAGCAACCAGTTGATCCCAATTGCTGATCACCGCTTGGGCTTCCCGTGTTGCGTCTGGTCCCCTATGCATGCATGCTGTTGCCACTACCCCGGCAGGGTCGATGAACCTGTTCGCTCGTACTGTTGCATCGACTTCGGCCTTCCCCATATACCAGGAGGGTCGGCCCCTGCATTAACCTTTTCGAGGCCTGCACGGCATTTACTCCATTACGGCCTGCATGCTCGCCAAGTCGCCTGAGCGACCCTCTACACCGGAGGCTCCAGCCGCTTCGTTGCCTCCACGACTGCTCCGATTGCTACCGGGTGGAGCGAACCAGTTCCCGGGTGGGAATTTCACCCACTGTTGACCAGCGCCTTTCACGGCGCACTGATAATCCGGTTTATCGCGTGGAGCTAGTTCATTAGTCCGACTATAGCCTTAGTTGGCAGGACATCGCTTTTCAGTTCTCCAAGGTTATTCGGCGCCCTCTTCTGAAGGTTGAGCAGTTTGGTGGAGTCGGTAATCAACGCTCGCACCTCTCGTCGCCCGTGAATATGGCGTGGCCAAGGCGCGTGGCTATGATTTGCGGACGATGAGGTCGTTCTTCCATAGCGCCAGCACTATGTCCATTTGGCTATTGTGCGTTTTCTCAGGATCGTTTGTGACTGCCCTCCATAATTCGCTTATGGACCAGCTCCGCGTTCCTTCAATTAATAATGCTGCAGCACGCACCGCATAGGCCTTGTCATCCTTCGATGCCGTGTAGTTACCTGCGGGAATACCCTTAACCAATCCCTCTTCGCATAGACCGAGAAAGGCTCCTCGTGGCCAGCCCTTCTTCCGCGCCGTCGGGCTGGTCGGATACAGTGTCTCCATCGCGCTATCCCACCGGGCTACCGGATTGGTCCTTACAGAAGATCCTCGGGCCGCCATGAGCGCGGCCTCTCCGTATCTATTGGCCATCGTGGGTTCCTTTCACCCAAGGTTGTTTTAGAACGCACGGCCCGCAGAGCCAGGATATATTTTCATCTTCCCTCGAATGACGCACACCACACGCCACCACGGAGATATTCCAGCCTTCTCTTACATGCCGGGTTGAAACACCTATAGATCATCAGGCACCTCCGGGTATTCCACCTTACTCATGATGCACTTAGTCGACTATAAGTAGGCTGCGTTACAATTTGGAAATGCAGATAAATGATATTGTTGCAGCACTTGATTCCGAGATATTACGCCTTCAGCAAGTTAAGGCTCTACTGTCTGGCTCTACAACCAACGGCAAAACGCCGTCCGCACCGAAAAAACATCATCTCTCAGCGGAAGCACGCGCCAAGATTGCCGCAGCACAGAAAAAGCGCTGGGCGAAGGTGAAGAGAGCCTCTAAGTGACCACTTTTTGCAAAACATGGCGGAAACGGTCATCACTAATACCTTGCCTGCTTGCCGCTGTACCCGCCCGAGCGTTGTGAACGCCAAGAGTTTCATCATCCCAATACGTCTATGGGAGTGGCAAGTCGTGAAGACTGGGGCATTCTTGAGCCCCCTCATCATCGAAGAGATTGTCGCTCTAGTTTCGAACGCGATAATGGATTTTATCGACCGCTAAAGCAATGTAGAAATGTCCTCGAATCTCTTCACGTCAAAATCCGATGCTCAATGAATGACGTAGCTATAGAAACCTGACTTTACGGCAATGCCTCATAGGTGACGTAGGCAAAGCGCATCGAATCGGGCGCCCAGGAGTTTACATTCATGCTTCCCTGGCCACCCGTGGCCTGTACCAGCATCTTTTGGCTCTTTGCAACCTTGTCGTTCGCGATGGCAACGAGCTTCAGTTCGATGTGAACATCACGCGGATCATGCGTCGGGGTGCCTGCGGGATAGGCGATGTAGACCAGCTTTTTGCCATCGGGCGAAATGTGAGGAAACCAGTCTTCCATGCTGTCGTTCACTACCATCTCAGCCTTGGCATCGTTCTCACCCGCGCCTGTCGCTGGGAAACGCCACACGGCTTCTTTTCCCGAACGATCGGAGTTAATGTATATCCACCTTCCATCCGGCGAATAATCGGGACCATCATCGTGATGGGAGTTTGAAGTCAGCCGCGTCTCTTCGCCACCGGCTGCCGGCTGGCCATATATGTCATACTGGTCGCCGCCAGCGTTCCGCTGAGCCACATAGGCAAGGGTTTTATTATCAGGCGACCAGCCGTGGAAATAGCTGGGAGACAGTTTCGTTATCTGCCTGATGTTGCTGCCGTCGTGATCGGCCAGAAACACTTCGGACCCATCGTCTCCGCGCGAAGCTGAGAAAGCGAGCTTCGCTCCATCAGGCGAGATCGCTTTGTCGTTGTTGCAGTCATAATCATAGGGAATATTCAGCTTTTCCGGCGTCTGGACCGTTCCATCGGCTTTGAAGACCAGCTTATATATAAGTCCACCTGAGTTTGAAATGAGATACCTGCCGTCAGGTGACCAGTTGGGAGCCTCCCAGATAGTATCTGCCGTAAAAACCAGCTTCGATGAATGCGTGCGAAGGTCATAGATATAAATGCGACTACGCAGCGGTGCCTCCGCGGCACCAGCTGCACTGGAAAAGACAATGAGAGACAATGCGACTGCCACGAGTTTGGAGCAGAATCGCGAGGATGACGCAGAAATCTTCATAAATGGAACACACCCCTTTAGGCTGAAGCAATCAAAGTGTTTCTATTCGGCTTTGCCCGCTGCATTCTTAAGCTCCACGTTTGAGAAAACCGCCGTATCGGTCGTAATCGGGAGATGGGAACAAAAACCGATGCCGACATAGAACGGCGCCTCGAAATGCAACGTAATCGGTGGTCCGAACTGATGCAGAGGTTCACCCTCCAGGCTGACGAAAATCGCGATCTCATCCCCATGCTTCTGAATGCCAACGCGCTTGGCCATCACTCCGTCCAGCGTCCCGCCAAACCGGAACTGCATATCAATCATCTGCGTTCCCTGTTCCGAGCGCTGCGCCAGATGAATCATGCCCGAGCCGTGTTCTCCCAGCATCGCCTCTTTCGAGTCATCATCCAGGCTCTGTCTAATGATCAGGACTACCTTGCGGTCGTCGTACCCCTTGGGATCGGGAAAACTGGCGTCAGCGGCGAAGTAAACGTCGCCGGACATGATTTCATGGCGCCATCACCGTCCGTTTTCGTGTCCTCTATGTATTGCTGCTGATCGAAATCGGATCGCGTCGCATCGTTCACGGCAGTGTGACCGAGCATCCCACTGCTGATTGGACTGTGCAGCAGTTTCGCGAAGCTATTCCCAGTGATCATGGACATCGCTTTCTCATCCATGATCGTGACTCGATCTTCTCGGCGGAGGTTGATGAACACCTGCAAACGTTTGGGCTGAAGATTCTGCGCACTCCGGTGAAAGCGCCAACGGCCAACGCCTACTGCGAGCGGCTGATTGGAACGGTTCGAAGAGAATGCTTGGACTATGTCATTCCCATCGACGAGCGTCACCTGCGCAGAATCCTTCGCGAGTGGGTGGCGCATTACAACCGGGGACGACCTCACTCCAGCCTCGGCCCAGGCCTTCCAGATCGCACAACCCCGTCGCCACTTCGAAGAACCGATCGGCATCACCTGGCTTCCAACGAACGGGTGACTTCAACGTCGGTGTTGGGCGGGTTACATCACGAATATGGGCTCGAACCTTCGGCTGCGTGATCTCGGATGGAATTTCTGCGTACCACAGGTGGGAAGCTCAGCCTCACATTGGACGGCGGCCCCCGGCGCAACTCGATGGTACTGCTCCTTCCTCCATTCGAGCCTGCCGCCTATTTGGATCGTGCCAACGCCGTTGGTTGTACGCCGTCTTCCTCCTGATGATTAAAGGCTGACCATCCAAAATCCATCCTGAGTCGAGCAAGAGGGATATAGGTAAGAAGCGAGTCTACCGTCTGCTGATTGCCTGGCACTCTCTGCGGATAGGCATCGTAAGCGCTTTCTACTTGCAACACGTCCCTGCTTTGAATGGCGGCGCTGTTGCCAACTGTCGGTCTGGTAGGGCTTAGGCTGATATCCTGTGCTGATGTGAGGACAAGTGAAAGCATTGTGAACATGATCAGCGACCATGCCTGCTTCCGCTTCCTATTGCGCTGTACCGGCGGCAACACTTTCTGCTGTAGCACCCTGCAGACTCCGTCTCGAAGGTCCGTTGAGGTGCTTTGCAGGCCGCAGTCGGCCGCTTTCCTGGATTTGTCGCCTCCTAGGAAAACTATTCTGAATCTCATTTCCAGCTAGACTGTATTCTTCACTTCTGAAATCAGCGAGCCCACCGGATTGGTGACAGTCTTGGTCGCTATCGAAACCAAAGATTCGCCTCGCCTGTACATCAGGTATGCTGCGACGACGCCAGAAACTATCATTGCGTAGAAGATTAACTTTCCCGTCGAACTTTGCTTTTCGACCTGCACTTCTGTAAACATTTTTTCCTCCTCAAGAACACTTCTTACTTCTTTGATGCAGGATGATCTACCTGATACTCTCCCGCAATAACTTGAGCTCGGGTTGTTCGTCAGCTTACATCTGAACTTGAACTCCGATTTCAGTTTGCGCGTCAGATTTTGAGCTTGCGTCAACGCCGTGGTCGGCTTTTGCTCTTTCGTGGCGCTCGTCCAGATCTTTTCGACAAGTCATGGCTCAGGCGCTCGCCCAATTCGGTAGTACTGTTCGTGATCGAGCCGCAGTCTCTTTTCATCCTTTTGCCAATCGCTCCAAAAATGCCTTCGGCCTTCTCATGAGCCTAAACATGCTCATCGAAACCCCCGGCGGCTTCGACTGCACCGCAGCCGACTGCATAGGCTGGATGAAAGAAGCAGGCTTCAGCAACACCCACGTCGAGCACCGTGTTGGTCCGGATTCTATAGTCGTTTGAATCAAGTAGCCTCACGCTGCAACCACCGTTTCAGCCTCGTAACCCCCATCTGAAGTCGATGCCTGACGCCAGCAATCCAAATCTGTCCTTGAGCGATTTTGCGACCGAACGTGCATATTTCCGTGATGTCATGTGGCACCCGCGGAAACAGCATGTCCACTTAGCGTCCGAGATGTAGATTCCGAGATGTAGATGTAGTGCTTCATCGCGTTCTTGACAGAGGTTCTGTCAGTTGGATGTGAAGTAGGGGTCTATCCGATCAGTACAAGCGTTGGCAGAAATAAAGCACCTACCGCAAGACGAACGCCTCAAGCATCCACCACACAAGGAAGAGCGCGACAATGGCTGCAACAATATGACCGAGCCACTGCGCGGCCGTCTCTGGTTTGCCGAATCTGAACACGAGGAATGGTAGCAGAGAGCCGTCGACGTTGCCGAGATGGTGCATTGTTTATCAGCGCTGCGTGGATACCGTCTGCCTTGTCTCACAATCACCAAATTTGCTGAGGAAGTGGCGAAGTCACGCTGGCTGCGGATTCAATTCTCAGGCGGCCAGTCTTGGTTCCTTCGTCCAGGGCCGATTCCTAACGGTTTGCCCGTCATCCACCCGCAATGCGAGCCGCGACCGATTCAATGAACAGGCTGTGCGGAGTTTTTCTCAGACAAGTTTGGGAACATGCGGCTTACCAGGAGCGTTGAATCGAAGAAGGGCCATACCGTTGGTAGAGCCATCCGGTCGGCTGGCCGTGGTTCAAAGTGGAAGCCAGGGAAGCTCGGAAGACCATCGGACTGATCGATCACGGTGAGTTGGGGCGTCTCCGAGGCATTTAAGGTAAGGTCCAGTTCAATTCCCTCCGAAGGTAGCGCCAGGTAAACAAGGCCCCAGACCTTATTCCGCTTATCCGCCTCGTTGACTTGTATCTCCCGGCCTTCGACGGTGGCCGCCAGAACGGTGGCTTTTTCGACCTGAAGCCAAATGATGCGGGCATGCCGCGGTGAAACAAGGTGCAATCGAAGCTTGCGCTCGCGACTGGTGATGGAATCTTCCAAGGTCTCAATGCTAGGTGGAGGGAGCTGGACGCGTGGAGCTTCCGTCTTGAGGATAGCGTCGCCATCGACAGGGTTGAAGAGACGTAACGTGCTTGGCTTCAACGTGCCCCGTCAGAAATTGAGAGGTCCAGTTGTCCGGTCTCTCGTCGAAGCTGATCCACGACGCCTTTTCCGAGTTCGAATCCAGCCAGTATGAAATCGTGTCGGGTTTCGGATGCCTGGCGTCATAGCCGCTTCTAGGGGGCCCGTCAGAAAACGGACAATAGAGCACGCTAAGACCGCGCGGACGGTGAATTGAGCCCTCGCGGGGATTTCGCGTTTCGGAAGCCAACGAGTTCACTTTGCACACCAGTTCCACCTCTGTTTTGACAAATCCAAGAAATCGCGGTTCCCGACGGAGCGCGCCGCATTTGGCGCAACGCTCAAGTACATGGTGTGCATCTGCTCGTAGAACCTCTCCAGGCATGAACCGATTGGCTGTTGTGCTTAATGAGAAGAGCCGTTCAGGGTTGGTAAACTCAGGCGTTTTGTCAAACCAATGAAATGCGGGTTGTTGCGGAGGGCATCCCATTTGGAATCCACGGGAAGAAAAACCATGTGTACGTCCCTCTGCTCGTATGCCTTCTCCAGCCAACTCAGCACCTCGTCCGAATTTCCAAGCCCCTGATACAGCAGCGCAAAATTGTAAGGGGGAACGTATCGTGTCTGTGATGTCACGCGGAGCGTCTGTAAAGCCTGCTCTGCCTGTTGACGCCGTCCGGAAACGGCATACACGTAGCCAGCCAAGGAAGTCGCCTCGGTAACGCCGCCCGAAAATTCCGCAGCCGTGCGAAGAGACTTAATAGCTTGCTCGTAATGACCTAACCGTTCATAGCTCCTGCCGAGCACAATCTGCCCGATCCAGAAGTTAGGCTCGATTTCCAAGGCCTTGTTGACTTCCTCGATCGCTTCAGAGTAGCGGTGGGCGTTGAACAGGATTTGCCCCTTGATGGTACCCACAAAGGGTGACAAGGGGTCGAGCTTGATCGCCCGGTCTACCTCCGCCAGTGCATCTTCATGCCGCCCAAGAGTGGAAAGGAGGTGCGCGTATCCCAAGTGCGCCAGCGGGTAATTCGGGTTGATCTCAATAGCGCGCCGGAACTCCTTTTCCGCTGCTGCCCAGTCCCACTCGAAAAAGTACTCGACATAAGCGAGAGCGCTGTGTCCTTCGGCTAAATTATTGTCGATCTCCAGCGCCTTGAGGGCCGCCTGCTTCGCCTTTGGGAAGGCGTCGCGGGAGGGTACATCGCTCATGATGGGTAATGTTCTGTAGCAATCGGAGACGCCGGCATAGGCAAGTGCGTATGTCGGGTCTTGCTCCAGAGCGTGCTGGAAATACTCGGCAGCTTTGGCGGTCGCCTCAGGTGTTCGCTTGTTCCAGAAAAAGCGCCCCTTCAGATAGAGCTCGTAGGCCTCGGCATTCGCGGTATAACGCTTCGCCAGCGCCTCTTTCTGTTCTCCCGTTAGTCTCGGCAGCAACTCCGCGGCAACCTGTTCGGAGATGGAATCTTGCACATCGAAAATATCTCCGAACCCTCGGTCGAATTGGCCGGCCCACAGCGTTTTGTTATCCCTGACGGAGACCAAGCGCGCCGCAACTCGAATTCGGTTTCCCCACCGTTGGATAGTTCCGTCCAGCACCGCATCGACGGCTAACTCGCGACCGGCGGCTGCGGGATCCTGCTCGACACCACCATAGCGGCGCACGGAACTGATCGGGCGGACGATGAGTTTTGTGCTGTTGCTCAGCTTGGTAATCAATGTGTCGGCCATCCCGAGCTCCAGGGCCTCATCGCGACTCTCCGACACCAGCGGCTTGAATGGCAGCACAGCAATGGATTCCACAGTCGGATGAGCCGAGGGACTATTCCGCGAACGCAGGAAGTAAACGGCGCCAACGGTCAGCACCCCCGCGAGCAGCCCCGCGAGCAGAAAGCGTCCAAGACGGACGCTGAAGCCACTGGTAGCTTGTTTTGGCAGTGATGGGGCTGCGGCCGCACTCGGATTCTGCTCAGGAATCCGCCCTAGCAGTCCGACGTCCCCGCTGGAGATTTCCTTCCCCGAGGCCAGCAGCGTTACGTCAGCCACGAAACGGTAGCCACGACCTGGGAGGGTGACGATCCAGCGATGATCGCCAGGGCTTTCCCCCAACAAGCTGCGCAGTTTGCTGACGTTTTGGCCAAGGTTGTTCTCCTCGACCACCGTATCCGGCCACACCGCCGACATCAAGTCATCTTTGCTGAGCACATTGCCGTTGTGTTCAACAAGACAAACGAGCGTGTCAAAAACTTTTGGCGTAAGCGATATCGGTTCGCCGCCACGAAACAGCAGTCGCTTTGAGACGTCCAGACGGAAGTTTCCAAAGGCATAGATGTGCGGTTCTTGTGGATCCACAGGCTTTTTCAAGAACTTTCAAATACTTTCAGAGACATTCTAAAGACTTTCATCGCCACGCGCACGCAGCATCAGGCGCAGCACGCCGGATAAGAATCCGATGTGCACATCGATACAAGGAGAAAGAACTATGACATCACAACGGCTTAGTTCGGCAGGATTGTTTGCGCTGGCACTGGCAATCGCCCTGGTGCTAGCACCGAGAACCATTGCCAACGCTCAGTCGCAGCAAGCAGCGAGCGGCCGGGGACTGGAAGGAACGTGGCGAGTAGAGGTGACGCTGCGCGACTGCAATACGGGCGCACCATTAGGCAGTCCGTTCCGTTCCCTTCTCAGCTTCGCGCGTGGCGGAACCATGACCGAGACCACCGCACGGTTCAGTCCCGCCCTGCGCGGCCCCGGCCACGGGATTTGGCAACAGATACAGGGCAGCACTTTCAGCTCGACTTTGGAAGCTTTCTTGTACAACCCTGCGGGCGTCTGGATTGAATGGCAAAGGCTTACACAGACGATCGAGATCGGTGACGATCCCAACACATGGACGGCAAACGCTCACAACGAGATCTTCGACACCAATGACAATTTACTGGTAAGCGGCTGTTCCACTGCTGTCGGACACCGCATCGACTGAGTCCATCGTTGACCAATAATTCACGTTTCGGGGCCAACCACCAGACCGGACGGTTGGCCTCATTGGAGGAGGTACGAAATGAAAAAGAGAATTGCATTCCCATTGGTTCTGCTGCTCTTGGGCTTTACTGGCTCGGATACGGCAACGCAAGCGCAGGGCCGTGTCTCCACCGACGAGGGAACCATCCGATCGCTGGACGACCAGGAGCGAGCGGCCGTATTGAATCAAGACCTCTCTACGCTCGAACGGCTATGGTCCGATCAATTCACCGTCAACGCCCCTTCGAACCAAGTAGTGGTCGGCAAGCGCAACGTCCTCGCTCTGGTTCAGCGAGGCCAGATCCGTTACTCCTCGTTCGAACGAAAGATCGAATTTATCCGTGTCGACGGCGACATCGCCATCGTCATGGGCGCTGAGACCGTCCAACCAACGGGCGATGCTCCTATGGCTGGGCAGAGGGTCCAGCGCCGGTTCACTCATATTTGGAAGCAGGAAGCGACAACCTGGCGCTTGATCGCGCGTCATGCCAACGTGCTCCCATCCCGCTGACCGCGGTCGGTGGCGAGGCAAAGAAATATCGGTCGAAATACAGCAAACAGCGTCTTATCCGCCGCCAAGCGAGTTGATACGCGGTATTTTGACCAGAGCTCTTTGGGCGATGGGAAGGCGTCCAGCGAAAGGGTGGCTTCCTTTTCCATGCACGTCCCGGTGCGGTCATGAAAGACAAAGCCATCACCGTTGGAGGAAAAGACAAACGGGATGTTGAGCGTCACCGCGTAGTCGAGCGCCTGCTGCATTCCATCACCGATGCTATGGTTGTTGTCCTTGGCCTCGACGATGGCAATCGGGATATTAGGCTTGTAGTAGAGGATGTAATCAGCGCGTTTGGCCTTCCCGCGGGTGACGAGCTTGCCGCGGACGATAATGCGGCCTTTCGTGAAGGCAACCTCCTCGCGAATTTGCATCATTCCGTCCCAGCCCGCGCGCTTAATGGCAGGGCCGATAAATTTGGAGCAGATGTCGCGTTCGCTGAGGTCTTTCTTGTTCATAAGGTTAGTGGTCTTTGCCTCTCAATCAGTCCTCTCGCCCTCATGAAGGCGAGCGACTTCGCTACTCTATTAAATGAAGTGCCACGAGGCTAATAAATTATCGTGGCGTTATGACTTTGGTTTTCCGCCAGAATGCCAGCAACACCTATCCACTGAGCGCTTTCTTCAGATCCTCGTGGTCAAAAGCGGAAGCCATCCGGTCAATCTCGCTTTTGCCGATACCGTGCCGAGCGGCTTCATCACGCCACTTCGACACGGCTTTGCCGACCCGTCCAGCTATCTCACGGGCCTTGGCAGCGTTCAGTTCAAAATACCTGGCTACGTCCATCGCCAGAGCCAGGGAGGCTGTGCTGTCATCCTCATTGATCGCCGTGGTCAGGATGCGCGGCTTTATGTCAGTCGGAACCGGATTGAGGTCGTAGGCCGGTGATAAGCGCCAGCCGTCGCTGCCCGCATAGAGAAAACCATGATTGCGCAGGTGGTCGTCGGTATTGGAGATGAGGATGCTAAAAACGATGCGCCGCCACAGCGCCTCCATGTCCGCCTTTGGCATGGCCCCGTGCTGACGGAGCGCGTCTACGATTTCGAGATAGCTGTGCGTCTCGTTATCTTTCGCGCCTAGCATGCTCATGGCGGAGAGAAACGGGATACGGCGCTTGCCGTCCCGGTCAAAACGCCGCAGCAGAAGCACCGGCTTATTGCCAACGGTTTTGAGACACGCGGCAGGCACTGGAATTCCGGCTCTTTCGGCCAGGGCAAGAGCCACGGCCTCCCACACGACGGTATTGGACTCGTCATCCTTGCAGGGAAATTTCGCAATCGCGAGATGACCGTCCTTCTCTTTGACCGAGGCCTTGGGCCGCGCACCGCCGAGAGACGAACCCGGCGCGAACAACAGCCGCAGATCCTCCTCCGTGTCGGTATCTTCCATGACATGCTCTGCCGCTGAGAGCAGTTGCGGCAGTTCCACGAGTGGCGGTATGCGCTTGGCCTCCTCCTGCCTTAAGAATTCGCCGCCTTCAGTTTCAGCAAAGCGCAGCGCGCCCGCGCGCGCCTCGTCGTCCACCATCAGCAGGTAATCTATTTCGTGCAGGGTGCGGGGCACCTGCCCCGCGCGCTCTGCGCGGCGGCGCTCCATTCGCCGCATCAGCGCCCTGCCCCATCGGTCAGGCGCCGAGTCCCCGATGGCGCCGAACATTGGCGTGTCGGCCCCCGTATGAAACGGTCCGGGGCCAAGCTTCAGCGCCGGTTCGAGCGAGAACCGATTAGGATGTTTCAGCCAGGCGTCGTTGTATTCAAAGGTCGCGCCTTCCTTGTTCTTGCGCACACGTGCCCACAGGCGTCCGACCAGGTGGGGAACGCCGTCGAGGTCCACATACACAAAAACATCCTTCTCCATCGTTCCCTCTCTCGTTCAACCTACTTCTGCGGCCGTCGAATCCTCTGCGGCAAGCGCTCCTCTTCAAGCTGAAGGCCTACCGCATCGTTCCTCGGGTCGGCGAGGTCGGCGAGCCTATCCGTCATCCCCATGACGAACAGGACGATGGCGTAGCTTCCCATTGCAACGCCGGGCTCGCCCTTTTCGATCTTGACCAGTGTGGTTCGGCTTATGGACGCCCGCGCAGCGGCGATTTCTGCGGGAATACGCCGACGCCGGCGCGCGTCCCGTATATCGTGGCCGAGCTTGCGCAGGGCGCGTGTGACGGGTATGGGAAGCGTACCTGCTGGCTTTTCTTTGCGCATAAGTAACGTCCATTTTTACGGTCAGTACGGTAGTTAATGTACAGAATAATGAACGTTAAGTCAATGGCGGGTGATATCCGTGCGCGGTCTCAAAACTGGGCATGACCCAAAATGCAGTGGCTGCTTACTTTCTTTCTTGCAGAGGCAGCGAATCTTGCCAGCCAGCCGCTTTCGGGAAGTGGAACCTCTTTCGCCGCCCATGGGATGAATTGTAGCCCGATATTCGCCTTTTGTTCTCCGCATGCGGTAGAATAGAAGAGTAGGGCAGTGACGGATTTCACGGGCCCATGTACCTCAATCCGGACGGCTTTTGGAGAGGGAACATTTTCCACTGCCCGGAACGTATACCTTCTTAAGCAATCTACCGTAACGCTTTGACCGTGAAGTTCACAATTATTGGATCACTGATCCCATAACTCTCATCAGAAGGTTACCGGTATGAACATTCATTCCCTGCAAGAATTCGGAAGCCGCGCTTCCCGCGATGCCGTCTTCGCATCGCTGCGCGCCAGACTTGCAGGTGAAGTTTCGAGCAGCGCGGTGCTCGCGGATCTGCTCGATAAGCTAAACCGGATGCAGGAGGCGCAGGCGCGGCCAGGCGATTTCAAAGCGTCGCTTGATGCGTTCATCACCAGAGCGGAAGAGCATCTGGACGTGGTGCGGCCGTTCTTTCCGGTCCTGGTGCAATTTCTGCCTTCTCACAGGGAATTGCGCGCGGCGGCCGAGCCTCTGGAAATCGAAGCAACCGAGGAATTGGACTGGACCACAGAAGTGGCTTAGGTTTTCCAACCCGCAACTCAACCCACAGACTTTGCTGTCTTGCACGGCTTACGCGTTCTTAGGCAGTCCCCGCGGGTTTGTAAGTCGTTTAAAACCTAATGCGGGCAGGTTGACACGGTAGAAGTCAAGCATTGAACTCACGGATTAGCCCTCAGGATTAGCCCTCAATAGACGCCGTTGCGCTGACGGATGTCGCCATCCTAGGTCAGGCCGCCCTCAGCCCAATTGGAGAACGATCGGCGTATGATCTGATGGCTTTGTTTGTGCGCGCGGGCCCTTGTCTATCTCGCAGTTCTCGAGTCGTGAGGTGAGTTGCGGCGACAACAGGAAGTGGTCGATTCGGATTCCGCGGTTGTGCTCGAAAGCTTGCCGGAAATAGTCCCAGAATGTGAACTGGCCACCTTGCCCGGGATGCAACGTGCGGAAGGCATCAATGTAGCCGAGACGGAGGTATGCCCGGTACCACTCTCGAGGCTCTGGTTGAAATAGCGCATCGTGGATCCAGGATGCGGGCTTGTGGCAGTCGATGTCTTCCGGAATCACATTGAAGTCGCCACCGACCACGGTCGGCGCACCGCTCTGGAGCCAGAGAGCCAATTGCCTGCCCAGACGGTCCATCCATGCCAACTTGTAAGCAAACTTTTCACTTCCCACCGGATTGCCATTCGGCAGGTAGATGTTCGCGATGCGAATGTCCTTTACGATCACTTCGAGAAAACGAGCATGGCTATCCGCTTCATCGCCCATAAGGGTCGTGCTGATGATCTGAAGGGGGTGACGCGACAGGACGGCAACCCCGTTGTAGGTCCTTTACGTTACGGTGGCGCTCTCATAGCCAAGCTTTTTAAACAAATCTGCCGGGAATTCTGTACCCTTTAGTTCCTGCAACAGCAAGACATCGGGATTGTGCGCCTTCAGCCATCTGGCGACATGCTCGAGCACGAACCGAATTCATGTTCCAACTGGCAATGATCATGAAACTCCGTGGGCGCACTTATGTACGCACTGGGTTAACGGCACTTGATCTCCCGCTTTGGCTATCCAAACATCCCGAGCTGCCCACTATCATCAGGCTTTGTTTTGCGCTCTGGTTTGTCAACGCGCTTAGGTTTCTCAGGAATGGGAGCATCGGTCTCTATCGGCTGATCCAGTGACGGCTCATTGATCTTCACATTGTTGATGCGTCTGTCGACACGCCAGGCTTTCATCTTGTCTGAGTCAAATGGCCGGATCAGATCGATGGGACGCTGTTCCACGCTTCCAGGCTCGAGCCATCTCTGATAATCCGAGCGCTTGATGATGACCGGCATGCGGTCATGCCCTGTTTTCTCTGCTAGCAATTTATTCGGTTCCGTGGTGATGATCGCGAAGGTATCCATTACTGATTTACCGTCGGGTGAACGCCAGCGGCGGTAGACGCCGGCAAGGGTAAATAGTTCGTCATCCTTCATCGCGAACATCCAGGGCAGCTTGGTTTTTGGATCGATGCGCTTCCACTCAACGAATGAGTCCACCGGCACGAGGCAGCGATGATGCAGGAAGGCATAACGCCACGTGTTGCTGTCGAGAAGGGTTTCACCCTTCGCGTTGATGGTATCGAGCTTGAACTTCTTGGGATCGGTCACGTAAGGAGGCAGAAAGCGTCAGAACATCATATGCAACGATCGCGTCCCGAATTGCCTATCCCAAACAATGACCGGCTGCATGGATTGCGGGGCAGCGTTGTAATCCGGAGCGAATTCAAGCGCCAGACCGTCTATGTTCCCAAGCTGGAAGGCTTCCGCGATGCGTTGTTTATCGGCTCTGCGCTGGTATCGACCGCACATGGTCGTAGTCTACGACAGGTAGGTGGGTAACTCCTGAGTCGGAGATGGCATCAAGGGGGAGAGGGGGATCTCAATATATGGCTAAGGAAAGAAGTCTGTCAGTCGTGCCGAAAACCAAGGGCCGTAAATCCGTTGCCGGAAAGAACGTCAACCGTACCGCAGACGACGCGGCGAAGAAAGCACAGAAAACCGAACAAAAATACGAAGAGAAGCGCGGAATCTTTACAAAATAACTTCTTTTCCCGCACTCTCCCTGAATGCGAAACGCCAGTGAACGGTTCGTTCACTGGCGCCACAATGCAGTAGCCCTCCCCCGAGTGCTACTCAATGATTGAACTCTAGCCGTTGCCACACAATTTGCCTAGACATCTTTAGTTTTTCTCAACGCGTTCTTGTAATCGAATAATTGTTACTTATGTGGCCTTCAAAAGATGATGGCCTTCGGCTATGCTGAGCCTCATTGCAGTCCCTTTCTCCAGATCTGTCAGCACCACCCAAAAACAAAGCCGCTATTACTATTCCTGAGCCACGCCGCCTTCGTGCGGCGTCCCGTCTTGCAAAACCGAAATGAATGCATGAGTCAAGAATCAGTAGCCACATCATTTTTCGCGGCAAGACTGACAGGGTTTGCATGGCCGTTACACCGATGCATCTTCTCGTGCCCTCCGAGCCTAGGCTCGCTTTCGGCAGAGCCGATGGTTAAGAAACAAGACATGCAGATGGAATCGAATGTGCCGTCTGCATTCAGACGATGGGCAAATTCAAGGTCCCCAGCAATGTTCATGGGAAGCTTTCTCCTGCAGGCTAGATTGAATATGAAATCACGGCGCTCAAATTGGCCATGACGCAAATCCAGATGCAGAAATTGCCACTAGGGTTGCGAAGAAGTTGCGTGTGGGAATGTGAAGCCTACTTCGGCGCATCCTCTCCGTCCGGCTGATACCAGGGCACCTTCTTCTGAGGGAAAATGCTTTCCTTTTTGCTACCAGTCGTGAGAGCACCCTGTTGGCAAGCCCAGCGGCATAGTCAATCTCCTGGTCCAGTTCATGATGACTGAGTCTCTCATCGAATCTCGCAGGCCACTTGGCAGTCCGGATCGCGAGAATGATGCAGGTGGCAATGAGAAGAGAGGGGCCGAGTATCGGCCAGTCCGGGCTATCGTGATATCCACCGACCTCAAGCCCCATGGCGTACTCCTGGCTTTTCAGCTTTATAAGAGGGCTCCCTCTGAAAATTTCGGCTGGGAGATATCTTCGCCGCTCACCACACAATGGGCAGGTGTGAATGATCCAGCTGCCTGGCATTGTTTCTACAGGAGCGGCGATATTTTCGCGAAAGCGCTTACAAGTGATAACAAAGTCGAAGATGCGGGCAGTTGGTCCCTGGAACATGAAAGCCATTATAGGCGAATAAAAGACGAAACATGCTGGCAATTCCTGCGGATATTTTGTTAAGCCAATCGGGCAAGTCGCAGGAAGAACGGGAGAAGGATTTGACACGGCAGAATTGTCACCGTTCTGGGCCGGTTTTCGCTTGGCCTATGTCTTCGATGTTTCAGAAATAGACAGCAAGGAGCTTCTCAAACATGCGCGGGTCACCGGAGATGCAGATGCCACGTGTTCAAAGAGTTGTATCAATGCGTCACCGGACTGCCATCGGATCATAAATAGGTAAGAATCCAACAAGATACTCAACGTCTTGTGGAAAATGTGCAAAAGTAGTTGCTAATTAGGCGAGATTTGTATGTAGAATTGCTTGCACATTGATCACGTTTGTCACGCGTGACTGTAACGTTTTCACCTCTCCCAGCATCATCATGAAGTATGGGTTTCGGAGGACTCTCTCATCATGGTTACCCCTACAACTGCCCGCCCGGGTGCACGCGCGCACGCAAATGCGACCAAGCTTTCATTCCAGGAGATCGTTGCTCATTTAGTCGAGATCATCGGCCGCAAGCTCACAGCCTACATTGCAGGAGTGGATGACGTGCGTTCTGTGGACCGCTGGATCCAAGGATCAGGTGCATATGGAGAAGCAGAGTCACGCCTCCGCTTTGCATATCAGCTAGTGCATACATTGTCGGAGCACGATCGGCCGACCGTGGTACAGTCTTGGCTGACCGGCATCAATCCGGAGCTCAGAGATCGAACCCCAATTCGTCTCCTCCGTGAAGGAGATCTGGAAGCTGTCGGACCCGAGCTGCTTGGCGCAGTGCGGGCTTTCATTGCTGGAGGCTAGTATCCCACTGAAACATCGAACACCCGAGGGTCCGATTTACCGGATTGCACGGGGCTCGAATCCTTGGGCGTTTCCAGACTGGTCCAAAGTCACCATTGATTCTTATGGAGCTCGCACCTTCGGAAGTCGGTTCGATGACCCCGCCGGCGAATACCGTGTCCTCTATGCTTCGAGCCAGGTCCTGTCCTGCTATGTTGAAACCCTGGCAAGGTTTCGCCCTGACTACCTGCTGAAGGCAGAGCTCGCTGCGATCAAGGGCGAGGATGACTTCCAACCGATTGGCTACGTCTCCTTGGACTGGTTTGAGAATCGCTACGTCGGCAGAGCACGCGCGAAGGGAAGGTACGCAGACATCTATACAGCGGAATGGGTTTCACAGCTGCGCCCGCAGTTGCAGCCGGAGTGCAGGAATCTGGGCATGCCCGAGTTCGATCTGACGGTTTTGATGCAGGCACAAAGACGCATCATCACGCAGATGGCTTCGAACTACATCAACGAGCTTGGTTCCTTCTCCGGCATCTACTATGCTTCGCGCTATGGCAACGACCTTGAGAACTGGGCGCTCTTTGAATCGAAGGCAGTGTTCTATCCCTCAGCTGATGTAAGTCACGTCTCAGCCATCGATCCGATGTTTCTCGGGGCGCTGGA
>CAWGND010000011.1:0-952945 GCA_963823845.1 Terriglobales bacterium | reverse complement strand
TTTCCGCCTGCGACCTTCTGAAGGACCTCAACCTCTCGCTTGCTCAACGTTTCATCCCCAATATGCTCGATGAGCTGATCTGCTACCTCGGGAGGGATTTGTTTCTTCCCCGCGTGCACCTTGCGGATCATATCTACGAGCTGTTTTCGGGGCATGCTTTTGAGCATGTAACCTTGCGCTCCCGCCTCCAGGGCGCGCTGAATCTCTGGAGTGCCCGGCTCAATTTGTGCCAGTGGAGGTGAGACAAACTGGAACAAGAGGAGCCAGGAAGATGGCGCGAGGCAAGAAGCATAAGTGCAGAACAGGTTGTGAATCTGCTGAAGGCAGATCGAAGTAGCCGTGGCGAACGGAAAGACAGACGCCACAAGCATGCAAGGAAGCGGGAATCGTGGAGCAGACCTACTTCCGGTGGCGTAAAGAGTATGGCGGTTTGCGGGTGGACCAGGCACGGCGGGTGAAGGAGCTGGAGCAGGAGAACGCGAAGCTGAAGCGGCTGGTGGCAGAGTTGAGCCTGGATAAGCTGGTGTTGAAGGACATCGCCTCGGGAAACTTCTAAGCCCGGAACGGCGGCGTTGTGCGGTGAGCCATGCGAGTCGAAGAGCGTGGCATGAGCGAGCGGCGTGCGTGCCAACTGGTGAATTAGCAACCACGCGGCACGCAACGCTACCAGCCGACACAGCGTGAAGACGAAGATGCATTGACCCGGGCCATTATTGAGCTGGCCGGCCAGTATGGTCGCTACGGCTATCGCCGCATCACGGTGTTTTTGCAGCGTGCGGGCTGGCGAGTCGGCAAGGACCGGGTAGAACGCATCTGGCGCCGCGAAGGGCTGAAGGTTCCGCAGAAGCAGAAGCCACGAGGCCGCCTGTGGCGCAATGACGGTTCGTGCGTGCGGTTGCGGCCGGAGCGGCCGAATCATGTCTGGTCCTACGACTTCGTCAGCACGTTTACCCACGATGGAAGGACGGTGCGGATGTTGAACCTGATCGATGAGTTCACTCGGGAGTGTCTGGCGATCCGTCCCCGGCGCAGGCTGAACAGCCGGAACGTGATCGAGGTATTAGCCGACGCCATGATCGAGTACGGAATCCCGGAGCATATCCGTTCGGACAACGGCCCGGAGTTCATGGCCAAGGATCTGCGGAAGTGGCTTCTTAGCTCGGGAGCGAAAACACTCTACATCGAGCCCGGCTCTCCCTGGGAGAACGGCTACTGCGAATCGTTCAACAGCAAGTTACGGGACGAGTTCCTGAACGGAGAGATCTTCTACTCGCTGAAGGAGCTCCAGCTGCTGGCCGAGCGGTGGCGCGTGCATTACAACACCGTGAGGCCACACTTCTCGTCAGGTTATATGTTACCGGCACCGACTGCCTGGCAGATCGAAAACAACAAGGGACATGGAAAAGTGGAAAGCCAACAACGCTTCCCACTTTTCCACACCCCCGACTGCGACGGGATAACTACAAAACCCGCCGCGCTACACTAACAATCTCTCACTGGTACAAAAGATCGGGTAGGCCATCTCGGCGTCTCCTTCAAACGTCGTTAGCATGATCACTCGGGCATCTGCAAACTCTGTGCGGATGGCAAGCAATGCGTCGATGCCCCCCATATCCGGCATCCGGACATCCATGAGTGTCACGTCGGGCTGATGTTCACGAAATCCCTGAATGGCCTCGTGCCCAGTTGATGCCTCTGCAACTAATTGCATGTCAGATTCATTCCTGATGACGGCCGCAATGCCTTCCCTCATGAGAGGATGGTCGTCAACGCAGAAGACTCGAATCCTTGGGGTAGTGCTCATTTATGTACTCGCTTCGCTTTGTCATGCTTCGGTGTCTCGAGCCTCTCTCGGTTGAGCCAATGGAACCACTGCGATATCGGGCCATTCGAACCTTTTTCGAATGCGATCGTGCCGGGAACCGTTAATTTTATTTCAGTTCCTGCGCCAATGCGGCTTCGAAGTCTTAGATTAGCGCCAATACTTTCGGAGCGCTCTCGGATGCCGACGAGTCCCCAGTGCCCCTCACGACCTGAATGCAGCACTTGAGGATCGATTCCACGGCCATCGTCGCGCACCAACACTTTAAGATGTCTGCTCGCATATTCTACTTCGACTTCGATACGGTTCGCCTGTGCATGCATAAATGCATTCAAAAGAGCCTCGCGGCCAATGCGATAGACTTCATCGCGGATCAGCGGCCGCAATGGACGCGTAACACTATCAACGATAACGCGGAAATCAGTTTTGTCGTCGAGGGGAAATTCCTGTCGCAGTCGCGAGAAGGCAGTCTCAAGGCTTTGGTTGCCCGATTCTGTTGTGCGCAACCCGCGCAGCGCATTTCTACCTTCTTCAGTGACTGTTCTCATCAATTGGAGGACCCGTTTCAAGAGAGGTTTGGTGGGAGAATCCTCCGGGAGTTGGTCTTCCGCTACATCAAGCTGGAGAGAGGCGCTCAGAACACCTTGCAGCAGCGTGTCATGCAATTCCTGTGCAATGCGCGTACGTTCGGCGAGCCGCTCTTGGAAGCCAACATTCAGTCGTTTCGTCAATTGGTGAATGCGCAAGCGATAAATGGCGAGGATCGTCAGACAACACCCTGCAAGACAAGCCACTCGAAACCACCACGTTTGCCAGAACGCAGGTTCGATCACGAAAGGGACAGAAGTCTCCGGACCATTCCAAAGACCGACACTGTTGGAGGCAACAATGCGGAAGAGATATGTGCCAGGGCCCAGGTTTTTATAGACAACCTGCCTTGACGCAACGATGTCGCTCCAACCTTGATCGGAACCATCGAGCTTATAGCGAAAACGGATGCGTTCTCGCGCAGCCAAGTTCGTATTGTCGTAATTCAGGGTAATGCTCTGAATTCCAGAGGGAATCTTGATGGGGTTCTGCGCATTAACCTGATTTCCGCCAGCGGACATAGATTCGATTCGCACTGCGACTGGAATCGAATTTCTGGAGATGACGATCGGATCGGCCATGGACAAACCCGACTTAAGTGAGATCCAGATGCGTCCTTCAGGATCAGCAACTACGTTGCGGTCGCGACTCACGCCTTCCACCCCCTGGAGGCCGTCGTCGATTCCATAGCTTTGAACATCGGTATCAGAGAGCAATCCGCTCAAAAGCCCGTCCCTATTGACGCGAAGCACGTGATCTGAGGTGGTGAACCAGAGGGAACCCATCCCGTCTTCCGCAACTCCGAAGATCTCCTCTCGTAATGCCTCTGGCAGCCTCGCTGGAACTTCGATCTTTCCGGAGGATATGTACGCCAGACCGCCGGGAGTTACGACCCACACCACATGCTTTGTGTCTTCAAAGATTGTTCTTACTATTGACGATGGTAGGCCGTCGTTAGCTGTGTAAATCGTCCAATGCCGATTTGCGAATGAAGCTAAACCGCTGGGGGAAGCCAACCATATTGTCCCATCGAAGCCTTCGACTATGGAATTGACAGCATTTGAGGGGAGTCCGCTGGAGTCCGAATAATTGGTAAATTTCCCGCCATTCAATCTGCTTACACCAGCGCTTACAGTCCCAGCCCAGATCGTCCCATCGCGTTCACGGTGCACGGAATAAACGCTGTTCTGCGCAAGGCCATCCGCCTGTGTATAGGTGTGGGCCGCAAATGAATCGCCCTTTCCGGTCAGCACCGTGAGACCGCCATGTTGCCGGCCGACGCAGACTTCACCGTCACCACCGCTAACGGAATACACAACATCGTGTTCCAGTCCATCGACAGTTATATGACCGACTTGCCCTCCCTTCATCCAGTAGAGGCCACCCGAGAGCGGCGCAAACCAGATCCGGCCCGTGGAGTCGGGGTAGACTGAGCCAATGCCGGTTGACGGAAGACCGTCAGAAGTCGAATAGGTTGTAAGCATTCCATTTCGCAGTCGCTCGACTCCTCGCGAACCGCCAAACCAAATATCTCCGTCGAGATCTTCATAGATTGCTGTTACTTCGAACCCAGGCTTTGGGTTGAGCAGGTCGAGCGAAACACCGCCAGATGGAGTAATGCGCACGATGCCATGGTTCGTTCCAATCCAGATGTTTAGGTCACGATCTCTGGCCATCGCCAGAATCTGTAGTCGCTTCAGCGAAGAAGTCAAGTTAAGGGTGGCCAGTACGCCGCCCTCCCACAAATGAATGCCGTTGTCGGTTCCAATCCATAAGCCGCCGGTGTCTGCAGGGAGAAGGGCATTGATCTTCGAATCCTTGAGCTCCTGGGCAACTGTGGAAATGTGTCTCTGGCTCAGTCGAAAGAGACCGTTATCTTGTGTGCCGAGCCAAATACTCTGGTCTCGCGTCGCAGCCAGGGAGATGACAATACCGGGATTTTGCTCTGCACTGACTATTGTCTCCAGGCGTCCTCCCTCATATCGGAATGTCCGGTCCCCGAGTCCGGAGAGAATGACACGACCCTTGTCGTCGGAAGCGATCGCTGTAAAGGTGATGTCCTGAAGATCAAATCGGGTGTATGGATCCTCAAACTTCCCGTCATGATAAAGAAGCATGCGGGGACCTTCGAGACGAATCCAGAGATTCCCGCTGGCATCGGTAACGAGGCCGCGCACGGGACTAATCGGAGGCGAATCTGGAAGAGGTCGCTGAATCAGAATGAAATTGGACCCGTCGAATCGAACCAGACCTCTTTCGGTTCCAATCCACAAATAACCATCGGCCGATTGGCGAATGGCGTGAATCCTTCCTCCAATAAATCCTTTATCCTCGCCCCACTTGTCATGTACGTATTGTGAGATTCTCCGGGTAGGGTCTAATCCAAAAGCAGTATTCACAAGACATAAAAGCGCGATCCCATTTATGAGTCCCTTGCGTAGCCGATGCCTCTGCATCACGTTTTCACGGTAGGAATTCGAATTTTTCAATCACAACCTCGACCGGTTGTTGAGATGAGGTCTTCGTAGGTCGATAACTGTACAAGCCCATGTGAACCGTTTCCTTGGCAGGAGTCGGAACCCCCGAGGTAAAGATGTGTTCACTAATGGTCGCGGCTCCGGGGCCTATCCCCGATCCGCGGACAGTCTTAAAGGAAGCGCGTCCGGACTCCCAACGTAATATGTGGGTCAGCACTCCGGCCGGGGCCGTGAATCGAGAGACGTTTTCAGGGACATAAAAAGGTTGGACAACATATTGCGCATTCTTGCTGTCTGCAATACCCCAGCGGCTCAATTCGATGTCAAGTTCACCAGGAATGTCATCCGTTCGAAAGTCATCATTTGTATATAACCCCAGAGCAGCAGATGGGCCAAAATGACCGGTATCTTGAACGACAAAGATGTACGAACCATAACCCAGACTGCGGGTCAGACTCACCTCGGCACATGTCCATAGGCCATCATGCTCCTCCATGCGAAGATGCAGATAGCCGTTCTTATCGGTCCACACGTTCGAGGGATCGTAGGAGTTGGGTTGCCCTCCTCGGTCGCTCGCCGCGTTACGCACGCTCCAGTCATAGCCACTAAAGTGGATGACCTTAGAAACAATCGATGCAGTAGGTATGCCCTTCGAAGTAGCGATTGCGACCACGCCGTTGCCTTGTGCGGGCAAAGTCGTAACCTTGGTTGCAGGGTGAAAGCCGGGCTCAACTAAGATCGCTGCATAATCGGTACCGAGATGGGTCGCGTTTCTCCATGTCGAATCGGGTTGGATTTTCGTAAAAGGCTGATTCGCAAAAGGTTGAATCCACCAAATGTCACTCCGTGCGTAAAGTACGATCTGTTGACCGGGTTTCACGCCGCGTGCCCGTCCTTCAATAAAATCCAGTTGTACCGGACCTCCAGGATTGGCAGCGGGGACTAGCGTGATTTGAACGTTTGGCTTGGGAGGCACCCTATTCGAATAGCAGGCAGAGAGAAGGACGCTCACGAACATGAGAAGTCTATTCGATCGATGCTTTTTGATGGAGGAAGTGCAAGGGGAAGGTTTCATATTCCTCCAAATGTTCGCAATATTTGACTGTTAGCCCGCTATCGCACCCCGTTTTTGGATTGTCGTAGCGGTGTTCTCAGACGCCAGTCATATATATATATACGCTTCGACTGGGAATACCGATGCTGATCTATGGAGAAAACTGTAGCGGTGTTCTGCTGATAATTCGACATCCGCTCGGACATCTAAGTGGGGAATTCAGAGTCGCTAACCTTCGCGCCGGCGTTTCACGTTCGCGGTCTCTTTCGTGTAGTCCGAAACACTTCTTGCTCTCCAGGTGGCATCGATTTCGGGTAAGGTCCGGGTGATCGGCTCCGGTGTTTGCGGGCGCAGAGCTGAGACTCCCGCTACGGCACTCGCCGTTACAAGAAACTTACGTCGGGAAATCTCCGCCAGGCCCATTTGTCTTCCTTCTCGCTTATCGAGGTTAGATTCAGCTATCTGAGTGGCGTTCCTTCTCGGATCTCGTCAGAAGCCCGCTTGACGACCTCCTGGCCGACAGCAATTTGACCTCGGACGGAAGCGTTCTCACCAGCAGCCGGACCCTTCTGCACATCAACCCAGTGTGCTTTACCGTTGATCTGAGTAATAACGAAAATTCGTTCGGTCGTCGTAACGACGCTCGTGGCGGGAACGACCAGAAGATTCTCTCCAGCGCCGACCGGCCAATCGACCGTCGGATACATACCAGGAGCCAGGCTCCCATCTTTGTTGTACACATCCAGTTCAACCATCATTGCGCGGCTCTGCTGATCGAGAGCGTTAGGGATTCGTCCCACCTTAGCTGTGTAGCTCTTTCCCGGATGCGCTGGAACACGGAACACCGCTGACATTCCCTTCACGACCGAGCCGGTATAAGTTTCCGGGACGGGCACAATCAACCGCAGATGGGCGACCTGCTGGAGTTTGAGCATGGGAGTATGGCCGCCGTCGATGAGCATTCCCGGATTAACAAATCGGTCAGTAATCATTCCATCGAATGGCGCGGTCACGCGGAGATAGGACTCCGTCGCCTGGTTCGCTTGGAGACGTTCTTTCGCGGTCCGTACCGCGGCCTTCCGACTATCGACCAAAGCCTGTGTTGCATCCCGCTGCTTGTCGGCCTGCAACAATTCGTTACCGGCAACGGCGCCGGGGGTCTTGGCTGCCTCTTGCAGCTTCGCTGCTGTGCTTTCAGCCGCAGCGGCCTGAGCCTCGGCCTGTGCGACCTCAGCTTCTGCCTGATATAGGTTCGCTTCTGAGGCCGATGTTTGCGAGTTGATCTCCGGCGCGGAGAGCTGAACGAGTAATTGTCCTCGGTGAACCAGGCTACCTCGATCAACGAGCACCTTTTCCACGTAGCCAGGAGAGCGGGCTTCAATATCGGTCTGCAAGAACGGAGCGAGCTCCGCAGTCAGAGGAACCGTTCTAGCCGAGGAGCGGCTCTCTACTTTCACCATCTCTACATGCGGGGGACCCTGGGAGAAGGCGGGTAAGGACGACCCTCAGCAAGCAGATTAAGAGTGGCAGTTCGATAATTTCTCCGATTACCCAGGCGGCTCCGCGACAGAGGGCGGCTGCTCACACACCTAGGACGCCCACGATCCCGGCGAGTAAGCCGACGCAGGCAGTCGCCGTAACGATAGAACAGCCCGAAGAATCGATGACGGCGATGATTGAGAGGACGATGGTACCGCTCGTCCACCCGCTTACGACGGCGTTTATTGTTGTGATCTTCCTGGTGTTCATGCTGCTGGGTCGGGAAGACCTGCTGGACCGTGCCCTTCGACTCGCCGGAAACGAGCGGATTCACGTGACTACAACTGCCATCGAGGATGCCAGCAGCAGGGTAAGCCGGTATCTCCAGATGCAACTTGTTGTCAATCTCTGTTATGGCACGATCGCCGGACTTTTACTCCGGTGGATCGAAGTGCCGCATCCGTTGCTGTGGGCGGTGCTGACCTGCCTCCTGCGCTTTGTGCCGTATATCGGAATTCTGATGGCCGCGGCCGGCCCGCTGCTGCTTTCGGTTGCGGCTTCGCCTCACTGGAACATGTTGATCGCGACGATGGTGATGTTTGCGATTCTTGAGATCGTTACTGCAAACTTCGTCGAGCCGATGCTGTATGGAGCATCCACCGGCATGTCTGCGATCGCCATCTTGACTGCGGCAATCTTCTGGACCCTCTTGTGGGGATTTCCTGGGCTGCTGCTCTCCATTCCCCTTACAGTGTGCCTGATAGTCATCGGTCGGCAGATTCCGCATCTCCACTTCCTGGAGGTGCTGTTTGGAGAAGAGACGAAATTGACTTCTTCGGACCGCTTCTATCAGCGGATGCTAGCCTCGAACACGCCTGCGGCAAGGTCCCTAATCGAAGAGTTGATTAAGACCCAATCGAAAGAGGAAGTCTACGACAGCGTTCTGGTGCCTGCCCTGACGCAAATCGAAGATGCGCGACACTCCGAGCAGATGACGGCCACGCGCGCGGACGAGCTATTGCAAGGCATCGAAGAATTGGCTGAAGACATATCCAGCAGAGTCGAGACAGTTACGGAACCCGAATCGTCCACAATAAAACGAGTGGCATTCGTACTCGCCAGGGACTTTGCGGATGAGGTTGCGTGCCAGCTAGCTATGCAGGTCCTTGCAGATGCAATGTCGGTACAAGTGATGTCGGCGGATTCTTCTACAGCGGATCTGCTTCAGTCCCTCGACAGCCTCCGGCCGGAATTGATCTGTGTTCTCGGAGTTCCACCGCACGCGATGCGACATTTACGGATGCGATGTCACCAGATCCGGACTCAGCTGCCGGGCGTCACCGTGGTCGCGTGCGTGTTGAGTAAGGAGTGCGACCTTTCCAACCTGCGGAGCCGGATAAAGACCGAAGATGCGCAGCACGTGGTGTGCTCAATGCACTTGTTGAAGGGTTATCTGACATCCCTTTTGCAGCCCTCAACTCTTCCGGTTGAAGAGGCACCCCAAACCCAGGAAGAGATAAAGGCGACGACAGAACTGGTTGAGACAGTTCACCAGATGCAGCAGGTGGATGTGTTCGATGAACCGGAAGAAGGTATTTTCGGCAAGCTGGCGACGAGCCTTGCACGGTGTTTCGATGCTCCTATCGCACTGATCAAGGTGACGGACGGCCAAAGATGCTTTTGGGAAGCGCAGTGCGGATTGGGGGAGGACCGGCTTTCAACGACGGAATCAGCGTGGGACCTTTCCGTGTGCAGCAGAGTCGTGTTTTCAGATTCCACCCTTGTCCTCGCCGATACTGCAGATGATGAATTTTCGCAAACGATCCTTTTCTCAAGGACAAGGGAGTACGGTTCTATGCCGGCGCGCCATTGAAAACACATGACGGAGAAGTGATCGGCTCATTGTGTGTGCTGGACACGCGACCACGTCAGATAACCGAACAGCAGAGAGAGGCGTTGATTTCAGTCGCAAATGCCGTGATGACGGCGATTGAGCTGCATCATACCGCGCAAACGGCGTAGCACTTGCAACCAGTTGCCACACAATAGGGCGCCCTCGCGAGCTAACAACTGGCTAAACCGCGATCAAGCTGCTTTGCTTCTTGAGAAATCCGATCTGACAGCCTCCGGCATTGCTATCCGCAGCTTAGCTGGCCTTGAGGCGCCGAGGCGGTCTGGCACCGTGGACGAAAGCACCAGCGCGAACGCGGGTACGCTCTGCCAAAATATGCGCCGCACCGTTAAGCAACAAGGTCTCGCTCGAAGCACAGGTTGAGGTGGGCAGGTGCATTCACGGTCGGGGATTGTTAACTCCGTTCGATTCCCTAGTGAGCGAGTGAATCAGTTCCACCTCGCGCTGCCTGTAAGGAGTGCCATCCGGGTGAAAGACTTCGTGGAACCACACCGTCGGCTGCTCCAGCGTGTAAGGCCGGTACCAGGAATCCCATGGCAGAAAGGTCTGAGTCTTGCCTTGAACAAGTCCCCAGTTGATAGCTCCCACGCGATGCTTCTGCGCGATTGGCAGGATCGTGTCGAACAGGCTTCCCGCGCCCCGTGCCATGTATTCCGTGCAGATGATAGGGCGATGGTATTGCTCCAGCCAGCCAAGCCGTTGCTCAAAGTCCTCAGGCCAACCATAGTTGTGGAACGAAATAACATCGGAGTTCTCGACCTGAATTCGCGCTATAGGGTCCAGCTTATCCGAGGAAGACCAGTCACCCTCCCAGATGCCGCTGGTCAGTGGCTGTATTGGATGCTCCTCGCGTGTCCACGCGAATGCCTGCGGCAGCAATTTCCGCACCAACTCTGCTTTATTCGGTGCCTCTTCCTTGCCATACGAGCTTTCGTTGAGATTGTCTGGCTCATTCCACACATCCCAGGCAAGAATGCGATCGTCGTTGGCAAAAGCACCCACCACGCCTTGGACGTACGCCTTCAGCCTTGGGTGTTCCGCTGAATCCTCGAGTGCCTTCCGGCCAGGGCTCTGCACCCATCCCGAATTGTGTACTCCCGGAATCGGCGGGTGCTGCGGCCCAAGCTTCGGATAAGGATCCCAGCACGAGTCGAAGAGCACGAAGATCGGACGGATGCGGTGTTTTGCGGCGATGCCAAGGAATGCATCAATTCGACGCTTAAATCCCTCTGGATCCTGCCTCCACAGCAGGTCCTGAAGGAATACACGGATTGTGTTCATGCCGATCCCTTGCGCCCAGCCAAGCTCCTTGTCGATCTCTGCCTCGTCAAAAGTGCCCGGCTGCCACATCTCCAGTTCATTGATCGCGTCTGATGGAATAAAATTGGCGCCCACTAGCCACGGTTGCCTCGCATACCATGCGTTCGCTTTGTCTTCCGACCAGCGATTGTCCTGCCCGGCAGCAAGAAGCGTCTGCAACAGCAGTAACAGTGTGAAATATCGCTTCACCAGGCTTGCCTCCTGACCCGGAAGAGATAATACGAGTAACGATCGACCTTCGCCACACCCGAGGCCGATTCAGGACGAGCCGTAACCTCGCGCGCTACTGCGACGGCTTGGGAATCGGTTTTCCCGCCGCCACTGGTCGCCCAAAATTCGGTGTACCGTCGGGGTTCCAGGTGAAGGGTTGGGCGCGCGGCGATCTCTTGCGCCGCAACCATCGCCGGGCGCCGAATTGGCATGATAGAGAATCCAATCCTCTTTACCGTCGGGAGATTTGAAGAATGTGTTGTGACCGGGTCCGTACACCGAGTCCTCTGGTGACTGCCAGAAGACTGGTGTTTCCGTCTTCGTCCACGATGACGGGTCAAGCAGCTCGCTGTCCGCATTGGCTGTAACCATGCCCAGCTCGTAGTAGTCCGTCCAACAGCCACTCGCAGAGTAAATCAGGATGATCTTCCCGTTGTGCTGTAGAATCTCGGGGCCTTCGTTCACGTCGACATGAGGTACGCGATCGATTCGATTCCTGGTGGTGAGATCGCCGACCTTTTCCCATGGATAATTTGGTGTCGATATGACCACTGGCTTTCTGCCCAACGTCCATGGATTCGCAAGCTCCGCGATCAATATCTTCTGCACTCCGTTAACGTGGCCCGTCCATCCCGACCACACCGCGTACGTCTTGTCGCCATTTTCAAACACCGATGGATCGATGGCCCACAGGTCCCCGGGGCTGCTCAACTTGCCCTTCATCTCCCAGGTGCCATCGAGCGGATCAGCTGAGGAATTTTCGAGAACCCACACACGGTGAGAGTCGTTGTCTCCCGCGTCAGCAGCAAAATAGATGTACCACTTTCCTTGAAGGAAATGCAGCTCAGGCGCCCAGATCTCGTGAGAATAAGGACCACTTGGCGGTGGCGTCCACACTATTTTCTTCTCTGCCTGCTTCAACTCCGTGATATCCCGCGTCTTCCAGATCGTGAGATTATCCCCGGTTGAATTCATATAGTAGTAGCCGGCGCGTGAAGTTACCCAGGGATCAGCGCCGCTCGGCAATAGCGGATTCGTGAAGGTTGCCTGAGTCTTCTGGCCACCAACGAGCGTGGGCACGGCCAGAAAGAGTCCGAGAGAAACAGCGATCAATACCGTGCTTGCCGATGCCTGCTTCCAATTCGGCGATCTCAGAGCTATTAGTCTTGTGAACATAATCTAAGGCGGACCATCGCACGCTCAGCATCGCTATCTGAGCTTGACTCAAAAGAAATCTGCGGCATCTCCATCGATATAGGATTGAGCATCGTAATGGAGCCGAGTGGGTTCACTGCGTCAGTCCTGACCGGCTATTGCTGACCTCGGGTCGCTGATGCGGCTGCGTTCGACGCGTTGAGCTTGCGCCAGTCTTCTCCTTCTTTCGCTTGCGTCTGATCGGCTGCTTGCCTGAGTTCTTGGTATTTCAGCACCGCCGCACGCGCTTCCGTTGTCCTGCCCAAGCGCCTGTATTCCTGCGCAAGCTCGTACCACGCTCGTCGCTGCATTTCCCCAGCCAAGGCGGTCGCGCGCTGAAATGCCCGAACAGCTTCCTCGTCCTTTCCCTCGGCCGCTAGTGCGCGGCCCAGATAGTAGTCAGCTCCGGTAGGCTGGTTGTAAATCTTTACCACTTGCTCAAGAAGCGGGATGGCTGCGTGCTCTTGCCCGCTGTCGACCTGTGCGCTGCCCAGGTTGTACATCGCGATGGGATTGCCCGGCGTCAGCTTGAGCTGTTCCGCAAATGCCTTCGCTGCCTGATCTGCCTGTCCAAGCTGCCGGTACTCCCAGCCCATTCCCTCGTACAGATCTGCCTCCTTCGGCGCAAGATCGATGGCCATCTGGTATTCATGGATTGCATCTTTGTGGTCGAGCGCCTGCGCATCGATGACCGCATTCAGCCGGTGCAAACGCCATGAAGTCGGATCCAACTTATATAGCTCGGCATAGCTCTGTTTCGCCGCCGCCATATGAGCTTGCACGCGGTAATCCAGGATGTTTTCATCGGTGGGCGCCAACTCGGCGGCGCGATCGAGAGGCTCTGCGGCCTTATCGGGATGACCAGTGTTCATCTCGACGATGCCCAGCCAGGTCAATGCCTGGGTGTTCTTTGGATCCTCTTCAAGGGCTCGTTGCAGATCAGCGATCGCGTCGTCCCCATGGCTGCTCTGATACTCGGCGATCCCGAGGAAGAGGTGTGCGCCCGGTGAAGAGGGATCAAGTTCCAGCGACTTCCGTATTGAGGCGATCGCGTCCAACAGCTTGCCCTGCTTGAGCTCAGCGAGTCCAAGATCCAGATGGGCTGGAGCAAATCGGGGATCCACCTCGGTTGCCTTGCGAAATGTTGTCTCCGCTGCTGCGGCGTCTCCGGCGTGCATCTCTTGCGCTCCCTGACGAAATAGAGACTGCAACTGCTCGGGCGCAGCACTCTGAGCTAGCGCCACAGTCAGGAATCCAAACACCACAAGAATCGCGCAACATCCGAAGCCGATGAGCCGCATCATACCCGCCTCACGCTAGAGGAGAAAGAGAGCAAAAGTCAACGGCTGGTGCCGTTGATTCGCGCCTCTCAATGGCGCTCGCATCCCGCCGAATTCTCCTCAAACGAGGAAGAGAGCTAGAAGCTGATTCTGCCCGTAACCTGAATCGCCCGCGGTGAATTCGCCTGGTACGTAGGTATCCCAAAGGTGAAATCCGCAGGATTGCTGTCCGGTGAACCGAAGAGATGCCGGTTAAAGCCGTTGAGGAATTCAAACTTCAGCTGAAAGGTTAGTCTCTCGTGAATTGGCGTGTCCTTCAGCACGCTAAAATCTTCGTTCGCCCACATAGGCATGCGCACATTCGACACTCTAGGAGAGTTGCCAAGAGTGTAGGGGACGTTCGCGCCCGCGGGCAAAGCGTTCACCGCCGCTACCTGATCAATAAACGCGGGTTTCGCCCCACCTGTCGTATATGCCAGCGCAGTACTGGTATCCGCGCCGTTGAAGAAGCTATTCGCGCTCGGGTCACTACCTTGAGAGGTGTTAAACGGTTGAATATGTTTCCAGCCGCTGCGGTAGACCGCACTTTCGATCGGAACTGCCGGGACAAGGTCGTAGCGGGTTGCATTTTGCCATCCCGGAATGCCCTGGGTGCAGCAGAAAGCGAGTGGCTGTCCATCCTGGTACCGCAAAATAGTGCCAACCTGCCATCCGCCAAGAACGTAGCTTGCCGGGCCATGATTGAAGAGCTGTTTTCCATGCCCAAAGGGCAACTCGTAGACCCCGCTCAGCACGAAGGTGTTCGGGATGTCCTGGATGCTGATTGCTTTCTCCTGGTGGAGGTTGGTGGGATTCTGCACCTGCGGCTGGCCGGGATTGGTGTTTGGGAGCGCACTGTCGGTGTCGTTCATATTCTTCGAAAAGGTGTACGAAACCTGCAGACTCAATCCATTCCTAAACTGCCGGGCAAGGGAAACCAGCAGCGCGTTATAGCTTGAGTGGCCAGTGGCCTGAAGGCAGCAACCCGAGTCGATATAGTCGTACTGCGGGAAAGGCCGCAGCGCCCGCTGAATCTGCGCTCCATTACCCCAGAGATTGAAGAAGCCGGGGAATGGGGTTGCGATTCCGTAAGGGTTGTTCATCGCATTGGTGTTGAGCAGGTTGCCGAGAGCAAGATCCGGGTAAGGAATGTTATTGATGTTTTGATTGTTGGCCTGCAGGTTTTGGGCTGCACTGCCAACATACCCTATGCTCAGGATCAGATCTTGCGCGACCTGTTGCTGGATCTGCAGGTTGTAATTGTAGACTGCAGCCGGCCGGCCCGCGCTTTTCTCAATGTAAGAGCCGGAGAGAGGGCTGCCGTTGAATTGCCCTGGGTCAAGATTGGGCGGAGCGGGAAATGCCGGATACCCAGCGTCGATGACGAATGAGGGATCGAAACCATTCGTAGAGTTGAAGCTCGGGCTGGATTTATACCCCGAGTTCATTCCTCCGCCAAAGTCGTCGTACTGCAACGGTCCATACAGAATACCGGCACCGCCACGTATTACAGTTTTCCCGTTCAGCCACGGTGGCGAATAAGCGAAGCCAACACGGGGGGCGAAATCTTTGTAATAGGTGTCTGCCCATTTCGTGTTACAGCCGCTACACAGTGTCCCAAAGACCAAGGCACCGGGCACGTTATATTCAGGATCAGTAGCGGTGGGACTGAAGTTGGAGGTGTAGTTTTGCGCCTCGTGACGCGGCACATCCACGCTGTAATTCAGGCCGAGGTTCAACGTCAGATTTCTGCTGACCTTCCAGTCGTCCTGCACGTAGCCGGAGTAGAACCAGGAGATCCACCGCGACTGATGCGCGTAGACGTTTTGACCACCGCCAGTCGCCAGTCCTAGAAGTTCGCTGGCCAGCCCATTGCCGGTCGCGCCTAAGTTCGTAGAAACAGCGGTTTGGCCGCCCCCAAACGCGATCGACGGAGAGTTGTTATTGATGGGCGAATACTGCTGATAGCGGATGTCAGTTCCGAAGGTGAGACTATGGGCCCCCTTCTGCAATGAAATGCTGTCGACCAGACGCAGACCGTTATCGATGTTGTCTCCGTTGTTGGGCATGCCCTCCTGGGTCGTGAAGCCGTTGGTAACCACCGGAAAGTTGTTGCTGACAGCGTTTCCTATCCCCAGCAACGCAAACCAATTCGTATGTTCCAGCGCGGGGAAGGCGAAGTTAATACTATTGGAACGGTTCGACCCAATGATGAAGTGGTTCAACAGGCTTGGGGTGATGGCGTAGTCCACGCCGAGGCGCCAGAAGTGGGTCTCGAAGTCCTGTTTCCAGGTATTTGGATCAATCGGATAAGGCAGGATCTGAGGCGTACCGGAGACACGGTTATTGTCGCGAGAGCTGTAGGAACTCCAGAGCTTGATCTTCTGAGTGATGTTCGCGTCGATACGGACGGTGTAGGCGGTGTTGGTAATGGGGGACGCGCTCGAAAACGAGAAATTATTGAACACATTGTCATTGGTTGGCGCTGGGAAGTAACTCAGTAAATTCAGGGCCGCGGGTGAAAAGGGCGTGTTGATTTTGTTGCCCGGGAAGGCGGTCCGGCACTCGACGCCGCCTACGGTTCTCGTCGTGCTTGGATCGAAGATTTGCCCTCTGTAAACGGTCGTCCCGTCGCAAGGATTGACCCCGACAGCGGTTGCTGGGCTGGGATCGAACAAGGCGGGATTGGAGAAGTCGCCCGCCAGCTCCTGTGGAGTGGGAACCGTTGCGATGGTCGTCGCGCCAAGGTTGTATTTCAGCTGCTCCCAGGCAAAGAAGAAAAACACGTTGTTGTGGAAGTTGTAGACTTTCGGAATCAAGACCGGGCCGCTGAAGGTGCCGCCATAGTCGTTCTTACGGTCCACGGGCGTGGCAAAGCCGGCACGGCATGCCGGCGTATCGTTGGCGCCCACGCATGAGATGGCCTCATTGCCGCCATTAAACCAGAGGTTGGCATCGAGCGCGGTGTTCCGGATGATGTCGTACCCAGTCCCGTGGAATTGATTCGACCCGCTCTTCGTGACGAAGTTCTCGAAGCCGCCAGTGGTACGGTTGTACTCCGCTGGCGGCAAAGCTTCGGTCACCGTCAATTCTCGCAGCGCATCCACGGACGGCGACTCCTCGTCGAATGAGGAGCCGTTCTCACTGCGCTGTTGACTAAGGCCGTCGATTAGCACTTCAGCGCCGTAGTCCTGGCCGCCGGCGATTTTGCTGAAAAATATTCCATTGCTGTTATTGTTGCTAGTCCCAGGGCCTGTATTCCCGGGCAGCAGGAAAATGAACGCCTCGGGCGACCTGAAAGCGCCCACCCCTCCGAGCGCAAGCGGCAGCTTAAGGTACTGGGTATCCGAAATGGTCCCGGAAATTTCTGAACTGTCTGTCTGCAACTGGGGCGCCGAAGCATTAACGGTGACGCTCTGCTCCGCTGAGCCTACCGGAAGCGTTACATTGATCGCAGTCGTGAGCTGTAGATTTACCTGGATACCGGTCAGTTTCCGGACCTGAAATCCGGAAGCGGTCACGGTAAGGTCGTACCTTCCGATCGGCATCTGGGGGAAGCGGAAGGTGCCTGCCGAGCTGGAAGTCGCCTGCAGGGTTGTTCCCGAGCCCTCCTCGATGGCCTGTACGTCGGCGCCTGAGATCACAGCGCCGGTAGCGTCGGTGATAGTTCCGGCCAGACTGCCGAATACAGTCTGTGCTATGCCCGAAGGACCCAGCAGTGCGCTCAGCGCCATCAACAAAAGTACAAATCTTACGCCAGACGTCAAGAATCTCATGGTTGCCTCCTGAAATTGCTTTCCTGTCCACCGTCGTTATGTTTGTCTATGCGGTTCGCTTCACCGCCCGTTCGCCTCCACCGCCAACCTGTGGCCTTGCGTTTGGTGTTCGGTCCGGATACCGTCCATGCGAAGCTTTCTCGAGCTTCACTTACCTTGATTTCGACACCTAGCTTGTGTGTCGTGCGATCTGCAGCCATGCCGGCTGTAAGCGAGGACCCAAGTTAATTCATGGCCTAAAACAGATCCACGCCTAGTGAATGCATTAACCCGTTGGGAAAACGTTTCACCGAAAAAATGATTCTCTCTTTCTTCCATTTCTGTCAAGTACCTGAGACTAATACCGGGACGAGATATGGCACAGCTGATAGTCATCGAGAAACGCAAAAGGGCTCACTAATTCGATGTCAATCGTGCCGATCACGCTCTCGTACTATTGTGGAAGAGTGGCACTTGTGACGCACTGGAATCGATTTCGAGAACCAGGCAGCCTGGCCGAGAGATACTGATGATGACCGACGTACATTGTCGAGCCATTCGCAGGGTTGCCTTGTTGGCGGCATGCTCCATTCTCCTAAAGTCTGCGTTGCTGCTTGGGCAAGACGATGTCGATTCAAAATTGAGAGCCGAATCTGCCCAGCTGGACGTCTTCGAAGCGGCGCTGAAACAGCAGCCCGGCGATGCGATGGCGAGAAAGGGTGAAATCGAAGCTGCTGTGTCTGCAGCGCTGGACGCGAAGCGCGCCGGTCACGATGAACAGGCCCTCTCTTTTTTGTTGCGAGCGAAGTATTGGGTCCCAGATGATCCTGAGTTGCTGCTCGATGCCGGAGTTCAGGAAGAGTCAATGAAGCTTTATAAGGATGCTGATGTTGCGCTTGCCCAGGCACAGAGGCTCCGGCCCGGCGACACAAAGACCCTTTACGCAATCGCCCGCGTAAAGATGGACCTCGCTCAGACGCAGGCCTCCGAAGAAGCCTGGCGCGCATATCTGGAACAGCGGCCGGACGACGCCTCGGCGCACTACGGCTACGGGGTGCTATTGCAAATGCTTCAGCGGGCGGACGCGGCGCGCGCGCAGTTTCAGAAGTCCATTGAACTCTCTCCGCAGCAAGTGGAGTCCTACTACCGGCTTGGGGAAATTGCGCGCGAGGGGGGAGACGCTTTGCAGGCAGAGAAATACTACAAGGAAGCGCTGTCGCACGGCCCCTCGCACGCTGGAGCGCTCACAGGTTTGGCCATACTGGCATACCAGGCACATCGGTACGACGAGGCGGAAAGCGAACTAGTGAAGGCCATCGCCTATGCGCCCGATTTTCAGACGGCGCGCTACTATCATGGGCTCACTCTGGCAAAGCTGGGACGAAAGCAAGAGTCG
Organism: Terriglobales bacterium; assembly: GCA_963823845.1. Classification (GTDB taxonomy): domain Bacteria; phylum Acidobacteriota; class Terriglobia; order Terriglobales; family Acidobacteriaceae; genus Alloacidobacterium. Next base: position 934,419 of record CAWGND010000011.1, on the reverse strand, counting down.
GAGAAAGAGCTGGCCGTTGCTGTCCAGATCGCAAACAGCGAAAATGGGCGCAAAGACCAGACAAAGCAACTGGCGCAGCCATATCAGCCGCAGTGAATACACATCATTTTGCGACGTTAACTTTGATCCATATATATTTCGATCGTGCAATTTCCACCCTTTGAGACAGCTACATTTGCCGCTGACGATATGTAGGAGGAACATTTGAAGCAAATTGCCTGTGCAGGGCTAACCGCGTTTCTGTATGTAAGCGCTTCTGTAAATGTGTGCGCGCAGATATCGGTTCAGCAACCTATCCCTCCGGTCGCTACCATCCAGGTTGATGCTTCGCAGTCTCTCGGCGACCAAGTTCCGCGCTCGATTTTCGGAAGCTTCCTCGAGCCTATCGGCAACTCTACCTACAACGGACTATGGGCAGAGATCTTACAAAATCCTAGTCTCGAATCCGGCCTGTGGAGCGCGGGGAATGTAAGCCGAATGTTGCGCGAGGAGCCGTCGCTCACACGAGCATCAGCGTTAGGACTTCCGCTCCCATGGGAACCCTTGGATAACAACCAGGGCAATCGATATGAACTTCGCTACGGCGACGCGGCAAATTCATGGAGCTCTCTTGTTATTCTCGGGGTCCCAAACCAGCCCACTGGTATCCGCCAGCAAGTCTATCTTCCCGTCCATCGAACCAGCGAATACAAAGGCAGCCTTTATGCGCGACACCTAGGTGGTCCCTGCGGCCTGACAGTTTCCATTCGTCCGCACAACAGTAGCGAAGTACTCGCAACCGCAACGTTGAGTGCCAATTCCGATCAATGGACAAAGTACACGTTTGATTTTCATCTGCCCGAGGGCAAATTACATCGTCTTGATCCAGCGGATTTTGTTGTTGAAGTGGATGGCGACGCCGCGATGGAGGTCGATCAGCTTTCGTTAATGCCGACGGATGCGCTGGATGGACTTGACCCCGACGAAGTCGCGATGGCAACGGCAATGGAGACCCCACTCGTGCGCTACGGCGGCAACTTTACCTCTTCTTATCATTGGAAGGACGGAATAGGGCCACGCGACAAACGCATCAGCATGCTGAATCTTGCCTGGGGCATCCCGGAATACAACACTTTTGGAACGGATGAATTTCTACACTTCTGCAGTTTAATTGGCGCAAAGCCGCAGTTCGCCCTCAATTTGGGCAGCGGAACGCCGCAAGATGCAGCTGACTGGGTCCGTTATATCTATGGGCATTGGCATCAGCACTACGGGCTTATCTGGGAGCTAGGCAACGAGCTTTGGGGAAATTGGAACGTTGGATATCCAACAATGGACCAGTTGGCGGCGCGTACGCTGGCATTCAGCAAAGCCGTTCGCGCGGCTGATCCGGAAGCAAAGCTAATTGCCACAGGCGGCGATCCAGACTCGTTTGCCAGGTGGAACGCTATCCAGCTTACTAATCCCGCGGGCACCTTCGATTATCTATCCACACATTTTGTCGTCACTAACACGGACGTGCAGACACCGCATGCGACAGCCGACTTCATCGCGCAGGCCGCCTTCGCTTTGCCGGTCGGGCTTGAGCAGAAATTGAGATCCCAGCAGGAGCAGATCAATCAGAACGCGGCATTTGCCGACAAAGCCCACATCGCCTTCACTGAATGGCTCTTCATCGGCAACAGACCAGGAACTCCGAACTTCACCAATATGGGCGGCGCGATCGACGCGGCCAGCTTCATTAATATGCTGATGCGCAATAGCTCAATCGTGCCCATATCAGACATGACCGGCATTATGGAATTCGCCGGCATCTGGAAAAAGCGTAGCCAGGTTTATGCAGCTCCCAGCTACTACGTGTTCAAGATGTACTCGACCGCCCACCCGTTTCGCCTGATCAAAGTCCATAGTGAATCGGGAAGCTATTCAGTGCAGCGCGGAGTCGGCCGCTTGCCAGATATTGCGAACGTACCTTATCTGGATGTGGTGGGCGCTCTAAATGACAAGGGCGAAACGCTTTTACTATTCTGCGTGAATCGTAGCCTTGACACAGACATTCCGACCACAATTCAGCTCGCTGGCTTTGCAGCGGGCTCGGAGGCTGAAGTTCAGACACTGCATGGAAGCAGCATTGATGACCAGAATGATGAAGACGACCCCGAACACGTGTTTCCGGTGAAGACTGAAGCAGCCCCGACGAAGAACGCATTAAAGTATGTCTTTCCACATGAAAGCGTGACGGTACTCGCCTTTCATCGCCGCTAGTCCGTCTGAACTACGCAGATGCTCGGCAAGATGAAGCGAAGACTTTACTTTTGTGAGGCAGGAGTCTTCGTCCCATAAAGCTTCTGACTCAAACTCAATTCCCTTTCGGCGCGGTCTTTGAATCCCGCCTTGCGATAGGCAAGCCCGAGCTCATAATGCAGGTGAGCGTCGTCTTCGCTGAGATTTACAGCAGCCTCAAGTTGACCAATACCTTTCTCGAGCTGGCCCGTTGCGTCTAGAGCACGGCCGAGTTTCTCATGGCACGCTGCGCATTTCGGATTGATTTTTATAGCCTTCTCAAGCGGTGGAATGGCTTCCTGTGCTCGATCCCGATTGAGCAGGAAGTCGCCGTAGTCCAGATAGGACCACTCGTCAGCTTGGGCGTTCTTATCGGCAAGTGATATCGCAGCCTGAAAGAATGTGTCCGCCTCATTGACCTTATTTTCTGCCTCACAGACGAGGCCAAGATTCTCCGTTGCTTTCATATTCGCCGGATCGAGCACGAGCGTTTTCCGAAAGGCTTGTTCGGCGTCCCGGAAGCGACTTTGCGTATAGTACGAACGCCCAAGCGAGTACCATGCGTTTGAGTTACCGTCATCCATCTGCACTGCACTCTCAAGCCAATGAATCGCATCCGGATAGTCGTTTATCAGTACATAGTCGAGGCCAACAATACGTAATTGCTCAGAAGATGGAGTTTGTAGTTTGGCCGCGCGGGTGAGGATGGCCAACGACTCGCTCGGCTTATCTTCCCGTTCTTCGACCATGCCAAGAAGGTACAGTACTCCCGCCGCATCCGAATGATAGGTAAGATAGGCTGTAAGCAATCTATCCGCCTCTGACCATTTGTTGAGGTATACGTAAGCTTTCGCCGCGATGACTAAGGCGTCGGTTTGTCCGGGAGCGGCACGATCAGCCTCTGTCATAAGTTTCGCGGCCGTTTCCCAGTCGTGTGCCACGAAAGCGGCCTGGCCTCGCGCGTACAGGCTGTCTTGACCGATTGTGTACCTGCAGCCCACGACGATAAAAAGCATCCAAGCGAGAATCTGTAAGCGGAGAGGCATGCTGCCCTAGCTACCTACTCTTTCATGATTGCGATGCTGTTGGCCGGGATGTCTCCAAGGACTCAAGATTGTTCGGGCTGCATTGCCAGCTGCAGAATCCAGACCCCGCGCGTCTCCTTGTTTATTTCTATCATCCCGCATCGTCAATGGGACTGGAACGATTTCGTCAATGCCGGATGGGTTGCCAGCGGTTGCGTTTTGGTACGCTGAGATCGATCCATTTGAAACCGTATTCTTCATTCAAAAGCCTCACAACACCGTCGCAGTCGTCGCTATAGTCCCACGCGTGGCTAATGAACAACTTGTACTCTCGACTTTGTAGTCTGAATAGAGGCTGGATAAGAGTTGTCATTTGGGTAAATTCCTTCAGACTAAAGTGAACTCTACCAGCAACGCACAATCAAGAGGTAAACCTAGCTCGCACCTAGGCAGTTACACCTCCCGCAGAAGCTCAACTCCCAACGACTCTCTTCAAAATCATCGCGCCAATGACACGCTATCAGCGACCTCGCTCAATAGCCGTGGACTCGGGGTCGAGATGTCCTGGTCGCGTGCCAGCCGCACGGCAGCAATGATGGCAGCGGCGATGACCAGTGTCGACGCGAAACGGTCCTGCCTACGTTCTTCCTGTTCGCGTGCGATCGCTCGGCGCATTTCGCCCTGGACGCTATCTCTGTCCCGCCGAGCGCACCGGCTTTCTCATAAGGGCAAACTACACCCGGCCTTGAAACACTTCGGTCGGTTAGGTAGCACCGATGCTCGCCGCACAACCCCATCTTGCAGCGATCCACGACGCGGGCAGCGTTTCGACGGGTGCGGGGATGTTTTCGCCACATCCTTTGCAGCGAATGATGAAATCTCGCCAGCTTTGCGGGCCCTGAAACATGAATCAAGAGTAGGCGAAGAAGAGGCGAATATCAATGGGAAGTTGCAGGCCGTAGAATCTACCCTGCGCGGCTCTCTGCGGCATAGAAGAGCGGGGGCGCGTGGTTCAGACCCTTAAGCGGACCGATTCGAGGGAGAGTTGCATGTTAACGTTACGGCCTTTCGTCATGAACCATCCATATCGACCTTCAATGAGCTGTTCGGGCTGCACTCGTACACTAGAGGGCCGTCGTTTGCGAAACCCGCTAGCATTACGAAGACCTCATCTCCGGTTTTCTCAACCGGGCTGAGCCGAGTTCCCGGTCGTGATTCTTCGTTAGGGCGATACTTCTATCTGGGCGAAAAACCATCCGGGTCCCGTCAATGAGCCCTATAAGAGGGGATGTCAAGAAAGAAATCCCCCACTTGCTCTCTAGAGGGAGACGGAGTGGCTTGCATCCAGCCCAATCTCAGTTCTGGAGAGGCTGTAAGCTCGCGGCGTATTAGGGACAGGTCAGGCAGTTGTCGGTTTGAACTCGATGGTTTCATGACGTTCTTGTCGTTCGATGCCTTCGGTTCTGGAAGCTACGCAAGCAGAGGTGTTGGCTTTAACGGGCCAACCATGGTCCTATCTGAGACTCGAGGCCTACAGCTTTTTTGGGTTATGCGAAGGGGCATACGGTGCTAATGGAGGCTCGGTGCTGAACGACTGCACGCAGGGCCTAGCTCATTGATTGATACTCACCCTCGACCCCGAGCGTCGCAAGAACCGATGGGCTAACCATCGGGTAAGTAAACCTGGATTTGCCTGGTTCCTGCAGACGCTCAAGCTGCTTGCGATTTCAGATGTTCGGCGTCGAAACGTTCTCCTTTCTTCCAAAGTGTCAACGTGATGGCCGCGATCTTGCGTGCGAGCGTAAGGCGAGCCATTTCCGGCTTCATGCCTTTGGCCAGCAATCCTGCGTAAAAGTCCTGCAGGGGCCCGGCGCAACGGCTGGCGCTCATGGCTGTACTCTTGAAGAGCTTCTTCATCTCGTGGTTGTGATTTTGATTCAGACCGCGGATCTGTTGTGGCTTTTTGGAACGTTGCAATTGTCCGTCTACATAACGATGCTGCGCGCTGTCGTGCGTCTCCACTCCCAGACCACTGTAGGTCCACAGCTGCCTCTTGCTGCGGAACCGGTAGGGCGTCTGCATCAGGGCCAGCAGCAGGGTAGCCCGCAGAGGGCCGATCAAGGGAATCTGGCGCAATATTTTCACGGCCGGATGTTTCCGGCTCTCGGCTAAAAGTTCTCCTCGCACGGTGTGCCGCACCACCGACAGTCCATCCATCTGCTGATAGAGCAGCTCTGCTCGGCGGCGCACGCCGGGTTGCGTAATCCTGCTCAGCCAGCGGTCGCGATGGCGTGGGGCATAGACCTGCCTACCCGAGCAGGGAATGCCCCAGCTTCGATACAGCGCCTTGAGCCGACTCATCACCCGCGCCTGGTCTTTGCTGATGGTCAGATAACTACGCGCCAACTCCCGCAGCGTCCCCAGTCCGTTCTCTCCGTGGTAGACCGCGCGCAGCATTCCACTCCGCAGCAGCTCGGCCAGCCTTCGCGCATCGATCTTGTCGCTCTTGCTGCCTTCTTTCAATAAGGCGTTGCGACGTGGATTGCAGACCACGATATCCGCGACATGAGGCCTGAGCACGTCGTACAGCCAGGCCGCCCAGGTCCCTTCTTCCAACGTCACATGGAGCTCTCCGCGCAGCCCATGCAGGAAATCGAGCAGAGTGCTGGCTTTGGTTTCGACGATCGATTCCATCACCAACTTGCCGGCGCCATTCAGAACCGCAATTGCAACGGCTTCCTTGTGAACATCCAAGCCGATATACTTCACATTGCTACTCAGCATGCTGAGTACCTCCTTGGGGGGAAAGGTGATTCTTCGCTTGGACCACTTTCCCCCAAGGTTTTAGTGTCATCCCTTCAGAACCCACTGCAAAGATCCGCCTCTTATCTCTCCGCAGTAGAATGAGCCCGAACTGAGCGGAGGATAAGGCAATGCTGGGAAGCAACCCGAGCGCCGTCTCAGTGGCCTCGACCGATCGATAAGGCGGGATGCTTCGGCATCCCCCTTTTTCATCCGTTTTCCTGCAGCGAGCCCAGCATCGGGAGAGGCACCAAGCGATAAATCCTGGGGGTGCGGGGGCAAAGCCCCTGCGACCTGCGCCGGCCACAAAGCTCATTCCGAAACAGGGCGACCTCTGATAATGCGTGCTAAGCCCTGATATCATCGACTGACAATTCAGTTGCTACCAGGCGCCGGTCTCCGAAGTGGAGAGCCGACGTCCTCTGTTGCGCGAAAAAAGTTCCTATTGCATGGCAATATGTCGCCGGCGTATTCTCCTATTGCCAGTAAATAGGTAGCGCATGGCCAACGAGAATGATGTATGGCAAGGCACCCTTGCTCTCATGATCCTCAGAACGATTGAGACCATGGGGCCGCTTCATGGATACGGCATCGCACGCCGCATCGAGCAAATCAGCAAAGGTCAGCTGATCGTTCTTTACGGAACCATCTATCCGGCCCTGCTCAGGCTTGAGCAGGACGGCCACATCGTTTCCGAGTGGGGCAATTCGGAGAACAATCGCAGAGCCCGATACTACAAACTCACACGTGCCGGCCGCAGGCAGGTCCGCAGGGAAGCGCAAAGGTGGGAAAAGGCCACCGCTATCCTCGCGCACTTTCTTTCTCCCGGGGGAGAGATTTCATGAGACCCCTTCGCGCATGGCTGCTGCGGCTCCGGGGCGTATTTCGTGCCGACCGCGATGGGCAATTCACCGAGGAGATCGAAGCGCACCTTGAAATGCATGTGCGCGATCTGATCGAGTCGGGACTGACCCCGGACGAAGCGCGCCGACAGGCGATCATGAAGCTGGGTGGCGTGGAATCAACCCGGCAGGCGTATCGAGACGCGGAACAGCTTCCCTGGGTGGAGAGCCTACTGCGGGATTGCCGCTTTACGTTCCGAACACTCGCAAAGAATCCCGCCTTCACCGTTGTGGCATTGGCGGCTCTGGCGCTGGGAATCGGGGCAAGCACGGCAGTCTTCAGTGTGGTTGAGAGTGTGCTCTTACGTCCGCTACCGTATTCCGATCCCGATCGCCTCGTGTGGATTCATGACGGATTAACACAGGGGGACAAGAGCGGCTGGAGCGCCTGCATGGAAGATTTCCTGCTCTGGCAGGCGCGGGCCCGTTCATTCGCGCAGCTCGCCGCGTTCACCGGGGACCATTTTGCCTTGACCGGTGATGGGCAGGCCGAGGAACTTGCAGGGGCTGACGTCACTGCCCGGTTCTTCGACACCCTGAGCGTGCGGCCACTGATGGGACGGACATTCGCTGCCGATGCGGATCAGCGTGGCCAGGAAAGAACGGCTCTTATCAGCGAGCACTTTTGGCGCAGCCGGTACGCGGCGAGAACAGATATTCTGTGCCGGAGTATTGTTCTCGACGGCCAGGCAGTCGCCGTCATTGGCGTGATGCCATCCACATTCCGCTTTGTGTTTCCCGATGCTGACGTGTGGAGAATCCTGCCCTTGACGCCTCCGACCCGGCGAGGACCGTTCATCCTTCGCGGTATTGCCCGATTGAAGCCGGGCGTGACCTTGGCTGAGGTCAATGCCGAGATGGCAGGATTGGCCCAAGGACTAGAGCGTGCCGATCCCCGGGGATTGGAACGTCTCCGCTATCCAGTCGTGGGACTCACCGAAGCGATCGTCGGCGATGTTCGACCCCTCTTGATTGCGGTAGCGGGTGCCGTCGCTTTGGTGCTTTTGATCGCCATTTTCAATGTCGGCAATCTGCTGCTTGCCCGCGCGGCGGCCCGGGAACAGGAGATCGCAATCCGGATTAGCATTGGCGCCGGGCGCAAGCGCTTGATTCAGCAGCTGCTCACTGAGAGCATCGTACTGGCTCTCGCCGGCGGCGGCATTGGAGTCTTTTTTGCGTACATTTGCACGCGGTTGTTGCGCGTAAATCCGCCTCCCGGCATCCCGCGACTGGAGACGTTAAGCATTGACGGACGCGTTCTTTTGTTCACGTTGCTGGTTTGCATTCTCAGCGGCGTTGCGTTTGGCCTTGTACCGGCAATTGGCGCAACACACCCGAATCTAAGCATGGTTCTGCAGGAAGGTGGGCGCGGAGGAGGAGAAAGCCTGAGGCGACGGAGGCTGCGGAATGTCTTTGTCGTTGCAGAGATTGCCCTCGCAGTCATCTTGCTGGCAGGTGCGGGGTTACTCATACGCAGTTTTCTTACCCTGGGAGAAGTTCCAATCGGTTTTGGCGCCCGGCCTGACCATCTGCTGACCATGCAGATTTCACCCAGCGGCGATAGCTATGGTCAACAGCAGCGGCTCGGGATCTACTGGGGTGAGGTCATTCGCGAAGTCGGCAGTTTGCCGAGCGTGGAATCCGCGGCTCTCTCGATTTGGCTTCCGCCGGACCATGCGGCAATGAGCGACAGCTTCGAGATTCAAGGCAAGACTCCACCCGATGGCGGTCCCGTCGTTCCGGTGCCCATCGTCAGCAATGGGTATTTCAGTGCACTGCAGATTCCGCTATTGCGCGGCCGCGGTCGTTTGACGGTCGCGATACTCCAACTTCGCCACCTGTGACGATTATCAGTGAGAGTCTGGCTCACAGATACTTTCCAGGCGAAGACCCGATTGGAAAACGCCTGAAGCACGGTGGACCGCAGTCGAATAATCCCTATATGGAAATCGTTGGCGTTGTTGCCGACCTCAAATATGAGGGTGCTGGCTCTCCTGACGAGCCCGTCTACTACGAATCGAGTTCTCAGGTGCCCGATCGCCCCATGTGGCTTGTGGTTCGAACCCATAACGATCCTCATGGGCTGATTCCCGCGATCCGGAACCGAATCGCGGCACTGGACGGGAACGTGCCAGTCTCCCATATCGGATCAATGGATGAGAGCATGTATGCGTCGGTCGCCCTCCCACGATTCCGCTCCATCCTGATGGGCGCGTTTGCCCTGACAGCCCTGCTGCTGGCGGCCATCGGCATCTATGGCGTAATGACCTATTCGGTCCTGCAGCGCACACAAGAATTGGCGATTCGACTCGCTTTGGGCGCCACCCGTTGGAACGTGATTGGCAGGGTGGTCGGGCATGGCATCTTTCTTGCCTTGTGCGGAATCACATTAGGTTCGGTCGGAGCGCTGGGCTTCGTACGCACTCTTCGATCCATGCTGTTTGATGTGTCCCCGAGCGATCCTGCGATCTTTTCCGGCGTCGCTCTTCTTCTTTTCGCGGTCGCCGCCACCGCGAGCTATATTCCCGCAGTTCGCGCGGCACGCAAAGATCCTCTCCGGGCATTGCGCCGTGATAATTGACCTCTGTGCCAGGCAAGTGGACGACAGGTTCATTCAAGGATTAAGCGGGGTTCCATTTGCTCTTTGTTGGTCGCAGAAAGTATATCCGGACTTTGTTTGACGCCGAATCGCCAATGCGCTCATTGAGCCTTGATTCGACAATTTGAGGTCGACGAGATTTCTAAGGATCAAAACCCAGGATTAATCGTGATCAACTTTTTACGAGCGCCCGCAGATCGGTAGAGCGAAGCACAATAGCGCTCATTTGAGGTATGGTGACGGCTCCATCGCGGATTTCTTCTGTGGTCCCCGCTTTCCACTGTCCGTCCGGATCCACCGCAGAATCGCCGAACGTAATTCCAGTCTTACTCGCTGCGGATGGAGCAATAAGCCGGAGAGCAATGACTGTGTTAATCCCTAATTCCCTTATCGAAAGATGCGCATCCTGCAAACTGTCTTTGTTCACAATGACAACCGAGCGCGGCTTGCCACCTGCTCCCAAAACATAAGTCGTCATGTTTATGCCACGAGTATCGATGTCGATCGGAAGGACCTCATTGCAATCAGCAACGGCTGCAGCAAATGCCAGCATGCCGTAATAAGGAGGGCCAGCCGTATTCATGCCTTTTTGGTCGTCCTGGATTGGAGAGTAGGAACTGATGAACCCCAGTTGGTTGATGCCCGTTTCGATGTTGGCACCAGAGCAGCCGTATTGGGCCAATAGCAGCATGTAATCCAGCGTCCAAAGAGTACCCACGAAGGTATCGCTCACTCCTGGACGGCCTCCCCCAAAGAACGAATTTGTTTCACACATGCGCCAAGGAATTCCGCTATGTTGAGCGACGGCGCGAAGGCGTACCAGGACATCTTTCAGACGCGGATCAGGACGAAGAAGCTGTTCGGCGGTGCCGTACTTCTGATTGCCTCGATAATAGTGGGTTGTCAGCAACTGAACGTCGCCCTTCGAGTCGTTCGTCATGCGTTCCACCCACTCAATTGAGCTGGCAGTATCCGGAGCGGCAAAGCGGATACCGGGCACTGCCTTCCGAATCGCGGCGAGCCACTCACTATATTCAGCACGGTACGTCTCGTAGTTATATGGCGATGTGCGGAATGGCCTTTCGCGGCGTCCGTAATTTTCCACTTCATTGCCAAGTTCAAGAGCCAACAGTCGACCGCCCAGTGCGTTGGCAACCGCACGCGTTTCGACGATCGCATCTTCAATGCGTCCCTGTGCGAAGTTGACACTCCAGATGGCGCTCCAGCCAGTTGTTTTGAGGAACTCACCGAAACGATCCAGGCCAGCGCGAGTGATGACTGTATTCTGGCGTTCCGCTATCAAAGTTCCATTCGGTTCGTAGCGGGTGTAGTCGGCAACGATGCCTCCAACGCGTAGCACCCCTGCAGGTCCGAGCCCCTTGATCAGATTCACGTAGCGATGATTATCTACGCTCAGCAGCCCTGGAGTGGCAACCGAGGACATTTCATAGCCCAACCCGATAAAGTTGTTTGGGACAGATACAGGCGCAGCCCGGCTCAGCCTCGGTGTATCTGATAAACCACCTACATTAACAAGGGCAGGGCTTGAGCAGCTAAGCGACAAACTAGCGCAATACTTCACCGCATTACTCAGAAACACACGGCGACTAAACATGTTCGATCACTCAGACTAAGGTAGCGACGAGAGGGTTCCTGGCCGTTCCGTTCAATCCTCGCCTTCAAAATGGTAGCTGATCTGATTTTTGGGTTCTAGGATCGGCAAGGAAAAGCTGCCTTGTAAGCAATCAATCACCAGAGACCATTCACGAAGACCAATCGATTCCGCAGCCGTCAATGAGCCCTATAAGAGGGGATGTCAAGAAAGAAATCCCCCACTTGCTCTCTAGAGGGAGACGGAGTGGCTTGCATCCAGCCCAATCTCAGTTCTGGAGAGGCTGTAAGCTCGCGGCGTATTAGGGACAGGTCAGGCAGTTGTCGGTTTGAACTCGATGGTTTCATGACGTTCTTGTCGTTCGATGCCTTCGGTTCTGGAAGCTACGCAAGCAGAGGTGTTGGCTTTAACGGGCCAACCATGGTCCTATCTGAGACTCGAGGCCTACAGCTTTTTTGGGTTATGCGAAGGGGCATACGGTGCTAATGGAGGCTCGGTGCTGAACGACTGCACGCAGGGCCTAGCTCATTGATTGATACTCACCCTCGACCCCGAGCGTCGCAAGAACCGATGGGCTAACCATCGGGTAAGTAAACCTGGATTTGCCTGGTTCCTGCAGACGCTCAAGCTGCTTGCGATTTCAGATGTTCGGCGTCGAAACGTTCTCCTTTCTTCCAAAGTGTCAACGTGATGGCCGCGATCTTGCGTGCGAGCGTAAGGCGAGCCATTTCCGGCTTCATGCCTTTGGCCAGCAATCCTGCGTAAAAGTCCTGCAGGGGCCCGGCGCAACGGCTGGCGCTCATGGCTGTACTCTTGAAGAGCTTCTTCATCTCGTGGTTGTGATTTTGATTCAGACCGCGGATCTGTTGTGGCTTTTTGGAACGTTGCAATTGTCCGTCTACATAACGATGCTGCGCGCTGTCGTGCGTCTCCACTCCCAGACCACTGTAGGTCCACAGCTGCCTCTTGCTGCGGAACCGGTAGGGCGTCTGCATCAGGGCCAGCAGCAGGGTAGCCCGCAGAGGGCCGATCAAGGGAATCTGGCGCAATATTTTCACGGCCGGATGTTTCCGGCTCTCGGCTAAAAGTTCTCCTCGCACGGTGTGCCGCACCACCGACAGTCCATCCATCTGCTGATAGAGCAGCTCTGCTCGGCGGCGCACGCCGGGTTGCGTAATCCTGCTCAGCCAGCGGTCGCGATGGCGTGGGGCATAGACCTGCCTACCCGAGCAGGGAATGCCCCAGCTTCGATACAGCGCCTTGAGCCGACTCATCACCCGCGCCTGGTCTTTGCTGATGGTCAGATAACTACGCGCCAACTCCCGCAGCGTCCCCAGTCCGTTCTCTCCGTGGTAGACCGCGCGCAGCATTCCACTCCGCAGCAGCTCGGCCAGCCTTCGCGCATCGATCTTGTCGCTCTTGCTGCCTTCTTTCAATAAGGCGTTGCGACGTGGATTGCAGACCACGATATCCGCGACATGAGGCCTGAGCACGTCGTACAGCCAGGCCGCCCAGGTCCCTTCTTCCAACGTCACATGGAGCTCTCCGCGCAGCCCATGCAGGAAATCGAGCAGAGTGCTGGCTTTGGTTTCGACGATCGATTCCATCACCAACTTGCCGGCGCCATTCAGAACCGCAATTGCAACGGCTTCCTTGTGAACATCCAAGCCGATATACTTCACATTGCTACTCAGCATGCTGAGTACCTCCTTGGGGGGAAAGGTGATTCTTCGCTTGGACCACTTTCCCCCAAGGTTTTAGTGTCATCCCTTCAGAACCCACTGCAAAGATCCGCCTCTTATCTCTCCGCAGTAGAATGAGCCCGAACTGAGCGGAGGATAAGGCAATGCTGGGAAGCAACCCGAGCGCCGTCTCAGTGGCCTCGACCGATCGATAAGGCGGGATGCTTCGGCATCCCCCTTTTTCATCCGTTTTCCTGCAGCGAGCCCAGCATCGGGAGAGGCACCAAGCGATAAATCCTGGGGGTGCGGGGGCAAAGCCCCTGCGACCTGCGCCGGCCACAAAGCTCATTCCGAAACAGGGCGACCTCTGATAATGCGTGCTTTGGCCTGTGGCTGTTGAAAAACTCGCTCCGAAAAATCATGTTCAAAAAACATCGCGCTAGGATGCCCAATAGACGATCCTCTCCGGCTGCTTATACATTTCTAGTCACCGATTTCGACCCAATTTTCAGAAGAATCGACTTTTTCAACACCCACGCCTGTTGGCGTCAGTTGAGAATTCCTTCCAATTTCCTGTGAGAGGGCGAACTGTTACTCGGAGCGCAGTGCCTCCATTACGTCGACGCGGGCAGCGCGAGCTGCGGGCAGAAGTGACGCGACAACCGCAACCGTCATCAGCAGGAACGCCTGAAAAGACTGCGGCTGGCCTCGGGAACCTCCGGGTGAATGAGTCAACAATGAAAAGGACTCGTCATTGAGTCCGCGCTGCACGCGAGGCATTTTCTCAGTGGGCGAATCACCGACCATCCGGAAGTCCCGAAGTGCCTGCAAAGTCGCCTTATAGGTAAGTTCAATTCTCAACTGACGGGAACAAGGCAATCGAGAAGAAGACCAGCGCAGGGCACCGCTTCCGTACCAGATCAGTCAACGCAAGAATTGCGCCCTCTGGCGGCGGGGCTGCGGACCTCGATAGGCTCGGTGCCATCGGCACCCATGGCGCGAAAATCATTGCTGAGTGCCTAAAATCGCTCCTCCAGAGCCAGATAAATGCATAAGCCTTTGAAAAGGCCCTTCGCTCCCTGACAGAACAGGGGCTGATAAGCCGCTGGCCGCGTTTCGCCCTTCTACCTGATCGACAATCTCCGGTTCGGTTTTCTTCTCCCCCTCCGGATACCCAACCTATATTGGGTACAAAGGTACAGGAATCCGAAAATGGGCCTCAGACCCGCATGGACACTGAGGAAAGACTTGTTCCTGTACCAGTGAAGAAAAGAGACACTGGAACAAGGAGAGCGTATGTCCATATCGAGAAAACTAATTGCAATTGCGGCTTGCTCGATCACCACAAAACGCCGTCCCTTGGCTGCGCTGGGGGCGGCAGTTCGGTTTCGCCGAGCAGTTGTCGCAGATTGATCTCGATGGTAGTCGCGATGGATGTCATAGGCACGTCGTGAATGGTGTTCTCGAAAGGATCCTCGAGGTCGCGCCCGATCTTGTCGAGTGCAAAAAAGAGGAATCCCACCAGTGTCGAGCCGACGGGGGTATACCAGCCCAGGTTTGCGACCAATCCGACCGGCAGCATGATGCAGTAGATCTGCACGAAGAGCTTCGGGTAGAAGTCGAACTGCTTCGGCATGGGCGTGTTCTTGATTCGCTCCGCGCCGCCCTGTGCGTCCATCAGGCCACTCATGCTCTGATCGATCGCCTGCCACTGCCACTCGTTCAGCCAGCCGCGCCGTCTTGCGGTGTCGAGCATCGCGCCCATCTTCCGTTGCAGTGTCAACGCCAGATTGTTTTCGCGGGCTAGCTCCTCCGGATTCTCTTCCGGAACCAGATGAGCCACGGCGGCGACCGGATCAAGTTTTCGGAGCTGCTGGCGCAGAGCGTGAACATATGCGATCTGATAAAGGATCAGACGCCGTTGTACGGCCGCAACCTCTGCCTGTTCGCCTGCTGACGCATTCGCCGCTGCTGAGATTGTTGTCAGCACCTGACGGGCCAGCGTCCGGCTCTCGTTCACAACTGTGCCCCACAGGATTCGCGCCTCCCACCAGCGCGCGAATGCGGAGGAGTTTCGAAAGCCGATTACGAGGCCGAGGACCGCGCCGAATGAGGCCAGCGGCAGGTAGCGCGAAACTGGCCAGTTCGAGTGCAGGGCCTTATACACGAGGACGACGAGAAGATCCCATCCTACGAGGCCAAGCAGGGTGGCGGCACCACGCCCCTGGATCATTTTTACCAAACGACGGTTTCTGGAAACGATCATCGTGGGGTCTCGACAGCTGCCGTCACTGGCACGAATTCTCTCTGTTCTTCTTCCGCAATGCGCACGACGCCGGTTCCGATGTCATACACCCAGCCGGACGTCGTCAGCTCCCGGCGCGCGATGGCGCCCGCGACACTGGGGTGGGTCTTGAGATGCACCAACTGCATCAGGACGTTCTCTTCCGTTAACCGGCTCAGCTTTTCGCTTGGGCGGGTCATCTTTGTGTGCGAGGCTGTCGGCTTCCATGAGAGCTGCCTGACAGTGGTGCAGCCAGATCTTCACCGAAGGCATCCCGTCGATCGACTCAGGATGCAGGAGGGCCTTCATGGCACGGCAATCGGAGTGCCCGCCTACCACGATGTGCTCTACTTTGAGTGCTGCTACCGCGTACTCGATTACGGCCGTTAGGCCCCCCATGGTTCCTCCGTAGGGCGTCACCGGATTGAAAAATATTCCGGCTGGCAAAGATCTCACCTGGTCCGGAGCTGGAGATCGCTTCAACGTCTACTCTTGAATCAGCGCAGGCGATGAACAGAGTGTGGGGAGTTTGCGGAGTGGATGCGGCCCGTTCATAGTGTTCTGCGTTTTGGCGTGGACCTCGATTTGGAATTTCCGTACCCCTGCCTTCAGATTTTCGAGAACACTTGGTTCGCTCATATTGTCTGGCTTCCCACCCTTCGTGTGTTTTGGGCCGCAGGTTTAGCGCCGCGGCAAGCCATTCGCTCAGCCACCGAGTATTAGCCGAGCCGCTGATCCTCCATTCGGAATTGTATTTCGCAGAGCGCGGAATATCGCGCGGAGACCAACGGCTTATCCGAAGACATGTGAGTTCTATCCCTGGCCTCTCTTGTTCAGAATGGTACTCCTGCAACCGGTTCGAAGCCTGCTCAGAAAGCGGGACGCCAGCGCCAAACCCCGGGGACCGTTTCTAATCTTAACGACCCTTACCATATCCCACTAATTTTCGCCAGCTCCGGGATAACAGATCAGTCCGAATGCTCCGCCGCTGTCAATTCGGATTAAATCTCTGAGGATTTCAGCCATTGGCGAAATGACCACGAACTTCCGATTTGTCGCTTGTGTAGTGCGTCATAAATAGGATCACATATGCAGCGAGGTACATCCTATGATGAGGAGGCCTCGTCATGCGTGTAGCCCCAGCCATTGTGATCGACGGAACCACCCGCGGCGAACTGGAGCGGCTCAGCCGCAGGCGTTCGATGGCGGCGCGGGTTGTGGTGCGCAGCCGTATCATTCTGCTGGCCGCAGGCGGGATGCAGAACAAGCAGATCGGCGAACGACTCGGCGTCAGCACGCGGATGGCGGGTTTGTGGCGCAGTCGCTTTCTCCGGCTTGGCGTAAAGGGATTGCTGGAGGATGCTCCGCGGCCGGGACGCACACGATCGATTTCCGCATCGGTTGTCGAACAAGTGATCGAAAAGACCACGCAGAGCGCTCCGGCCAATGCCACGCATTGGTCTACGCGCTCGATGGCGCGTGCAGCAGGCATTTCGGAAGCCAGCGTGCGCCGCATCTGGCACGCCCACGGGCTCAGGCCTCACCGCGTCGAGAGCTTCAAAGTCAGTAACGATCCTGACTTCGCCGCGAAGCTGGAGGATGTGGTTGGCCTTTATCTGAATCCGCCCGAGCATGCGCTGGTGCTGTCGGTCGATGAAAAGAGCCAGATCCAGGCGCTGGATCGCACCCAGCCCGGCCTGCCCCTAAAGAAGGGGCGCGGCCAGACGATGACGCACGACTACAAGCGCAACGGCACGACCACCTTGTTTGCCGCCCTCAACACGGCAACCGGCGAGGTCTACCACTTATGCCAGCAGCGGCATCGTCATCAGGAGTGGCTGAAGTTCCTGCGCCTGATCGACAAGACCGTGGCCGCCGACAGGACAATCCACATCATCTGCGACAACTACGCCACCCACAAACATCCGCGCGTCCAACGGTGGCTGCACAGCCACAAGCGGTTCCATCTGCACTTCACGCCCACCTCGGCCTCGTGGCTGAACATGATCGAGCGCTTTTTCCGCGACCTGACGGCCAATCGCATCCGTCGTGGCGTCTTCCGGGATCTCGAACAACTGATCATGGCTATCGGCGACTATATCGACCGCCACAACGACAACCCCAAGCCCTTCATCTGGACCGCCAAAGCCAACGACATCCTGGAAAAGGTTACTCGCGCTCAGACTGCCCTCAATAAACGCCTGTCTGCGTGACGCACTACACTAGCCTGCATCGGAACCGCCTCGCTCACAGAGTTTGGCGTAAGTCTCAGAGTTGATCCGAGGCGGTTTCGATTAGGAGACGAGAAGGAAGCCGCGGGCGGCGGGGACGCGGTGATCGAGGCAAGGATTATATGGATTTTGAATACGGTCTGGGGATGGAGTGAATCAGTTTTAGGGGCAGTCATCGGCAGCGATGATGATGGAAACTGGTGGTGCTGCGGATGCGCTGTCTTGTGTCGAGCGGTTCAGCTCGATGAACAGGTGGACGCAGATGATGGTTGAGCCGCCGTCGGACACACGAGTGTGATGGCATTCATGGAGCAAGTCCGCAGGCCGGGCTGGAATGGGCTGTTATAAGGAGTCGAGTTGTTCGAGATATAGCTCCGCAGCCGTGAGTCTTCGCGCCACGCGCATCGGTCCGCCACAACGTGGGCAGTGCCAGAGTGGAACGGTCTGGAGCGGAGTTACTTGTGCGGACTCTGGAAGTGGATCGATGTTAACGGCGAGTAGTCTTCGCGCCAGGAGCAGGACCTGATGGCGGAAGCGATTGGCGAGCAGTCCGAAGTGGCAGATGCGCACGAAGCCTTTTGGCAGCACATGGAGAAAGAAGCCGCGCAGCAACTCGGTGGCATCGAGAGTCATGCTGCGCTGCTTTGCGCCGTGGGCATTGTCCTTGTAGCGGAAGGTGACATGTTCACCGTCGAAGTCGAGCAGGCATTGATTGGAGGTGGCCATGCGATGGGTGTAGCGGCCCAGGTAACGCAGCACCTAGGCCGCCTGTCCGAAGGGCGGCTTGGCATAGACAATCCACTTCTTTATGGCGCAGTTGCTCGATCATGGCGTTCCGACGGCACTCGACGCAGGAGTTCTTCATCACAGGCCAACGCTAACTCCATCGACCGATCATCGGCCACTAGGGATTTCCCTAAGCATTGTTCCGGGAGGCGGGAAGCTGTTCTCTGTGATCAGGTCTCAGGACAGGAGCAAGATGTCATTTTCGATGGTACCGGCCAAGTGATTCACTCTTAAGATGCTCCCGGCTCGTGGTTTTAAAGATGGAATCGGGGCCTAACCGATGAATCTAACTCAACTCGAAAGATACGGAGATTGCGCGCCGCTTTTGACCACGACAAAGAGTCCTCACCGAAACCACGCTAACTGGTAGACTGAAGTGCCTCGGGGGTGCTTGCCCTTTGCAACTGGCCACGTTACAAGTATGGGCTGGCTCAGATCTGTGGCATTTCCAGAGGGGGAAGGAACCAGAATAGTGCAGGTGATCGATCAGAACCTGGACATTGCCGAAGCAAGCTTTAATGCGATCCGGTTCGTCTTGCGACTTCTGATTTTCTTAGGAGCAGTTGCGGCCTGCCGCTGGAGCCTCCGCACTTTCCTCCTGAGCAGCAACCGTAAGTCTGCGCGCTGGCTCAACTCTTTTTCGGCCGGGAATCTCGTCACGCTGATAGTGCTTCGCCTTTTACGTGACCCGGCCGAAAAGGTATTAACCGCTCTGGGAGAAATGATCGGTCGTTTGCGGCCGGCGTCTCAATCGGACTGGCCTCCCACCATTTTGGTGGGCCTCTACTATGCGTTGATTTCCACCTCGGTGTTGTTCGCGGCTTTCTACGTGGTGGGTTTGATGTACCGTTTCGGCGACCGGCGTATCGACGCCTGGCAGTCCCGCCTTCGCGCCGGCGGTACGAGCGAAACCAGTCCCCGGTTTCATGTTAACCGGATCATTCAGGTGGGAATCCATGTCCTCTGTACCATTCTGTCCGTCACTCTTATCCTGGTTTACTTCTTTCACGGCTTCAGGATGTTTCCCCGTACCAGGATATTCGTTGCCGCTCTGATCAAGTTCCTGGGCCCGCCCCTGCGAGATGCATCCAAGGCCTTCAAGAATTATGTCCCGAACCTCGGCTACATTTTCGTCATTCTCGTATGCGGTTGGATTCTTCTCAAGGCCTTGAAGTATTTCTTCACATCTATTCAGCGTGGAAAGATCGTCTTTACTGACTTTCCGGTGGAATGGGCTGAACCGACATATAAGTTGAGCCGTGCCGCCCTCTTTCTGTTGGTCCTGGTCGTGAGCTTCCCCTACCTGCCCGGCGCCAACACTCCATTGTTTCGCGGGTTTTCGCTGTTCTTCGGTGCGCTGCTCACCTTCGGCTCCAGCGGGTTCATCGGCAACCTCCTGGCTGGAATCCTCCTGACTTACCAACAGGCATTCAGGCTGGGCGACGTGGTTCGCATCGAAGGCACATACGGAAGGATCACCAAGCAGACATTGCTTATTACACGGCTCCTGACTGTGGGAAACGAGCACGTGGTCATTCCCAACAGCAAGGTATTGGCCGCTTCTGTTACGAACTATAGCGCGCATAGCAAGAGCGGCGGTTTTGCATTGGGAATCACTGCTACCATCGGCTACGAAATAGATTCGAGGGTCGTGCGCAAGCTTCTACTCGACGGAGCGGCTCGAACCGAGCAGATCGCCACCGATCCGGCTCCGCGAGTTCTGGTGAATTCCTTCGGAAATTACTCGGTGGAATATGAACTGCGTACCTGGACCAAGAACGCTGAAGAGATATTCGACACCTGTACGGCGTTGCGCCTGAATGTTCTGGACGCTTTCGCTGACGCGGGCATCGAAATCATGACTCCCGCGATCCTGTCGCTCCGGGACGCGAGCGAACTGGCGGTTCCGACAGAGCGGTTCCCAAGCCGTCCCAAGCCGGAAGGCATAAGAATCAGCGTCGACCCCACCTGACGACCCCATTGACAAGGCGCTCGCTCCCGGAGTGTTGCCAACCTAGCGCACTAAGCTATGCTGTTTCCAGAGTAGCGTATGGCCTCCGATCATCTTCAGAAGTCAGTCATCTCCGCCGACGAAGCATTGCGGCGGATTATCGAGGGTAACCAAAGGTTTCTTCAGGGCAGAGCGCGTTTTTCCACGGTCTGCAGGGAGAGTCTCGCGGACCTTGCCAGAGGCCAACAACCTTACGCGACCATCCTCGGATGCAGCGATTCCCGTGTTCCACCGGAATTGATATTTGACGCCGACTTCGGTGAACTGTTCATCATTCGCGTTGCGGGCAACGTCATTTCTCCAGAGGTCATGGGCAGCATGCAATATGCGGGTTCCCACCTGCACACCCCTCTTTTCGTAATTCTCGGCCATGAGGGGTGCGGCGCGGTAAAGGCGGCGTTGGAGAGCAAACTGGACGCGGTCGAGCATCTATCGCGCATTCAGATTCTGGTGAACGACATTCTGCCAGGCCTGCCGGATTTTGATCCGCAGACTCCACGAGAGGAGTATCTGGCACGGGCGGTCGAAGCCAACGTGAGATGGTCAATGCACCAATTGATGGATACACCTGAGGCGAAAAGAGCAGTCGAAGAGGACCGCGCGATGCTGGTAGGCGCTGTGTACGAGATCGCCTCGGGCCACGTGAGATTTCTGCGTGAACTCCGCAGCGACCGGTGCTACCCGGATTTAGTTATCTTCTTCCGGCACGGTGATCACCGAGAGCGCGGCCACCATGGCGGATACGCCTGACCCCAACCTGGCCAATAACAAGGCGACGGTGAGCCTCACGGTGGTGCCGTGAGAGACTGGCGGAAACGGATCGTGATCTTGTCGGAATAGACAAGACGTCGAGCAAGAACGGACATCGATGCAGGTCATCACGTGCAGCAGGACATCGGCAGCAGTGGGCAAAACTCCCTTCTGTCAATCAATCCGCAGTTCCGGTCGGATCACCGGCAATCCGGAGAGCGCCGGGATAAACCGGCATGTTGTAGGGGGTGCAAGTCCCCTACAGGAAAGGAAGTAGCGAATCCATCCTGACCTCGAGTCTTGCTGGAGACATCGCGAGGTGTCACTTGAAGCGTAGACAGGGGGGAGCAGCCGACAAGGCTGTGAATCTTGCAAGGTGAAAGTCCTTGTGCCGTCAATTGCCTGTATTCGGACGGCTAGCATATCCGGTGCGTGCGGAGGTAACGAAGCACGTTCTGCCCGGATGTAAAAGTCTCGGCTGCCCTGCGGCAATATGCGCAGCGGTAGGAACGACCTGGGAGACGAGCAAACTCGGAGGCCTGAACATAAAGAAATGTCTGCAGCCTCGAAAAACGCTTCCGCGAGAAGTCGTGTTCGCGGGTTTAAGCGGGAAGCCGACCCACGCCTCTGTTGGGGAAGGCCGATGACACGGGGGAAGAAACAGGTATATGCACTTCGTGGAACCGCCGTGGCAAGGGGCCAGGCATCCGAGGAAAGATTCGCAGAGATAACGTCGGGAAGATCCCGGTGGCAGCAGGGGCTGGTAGCAACCTGCAAAGACTTCTTGCACGAGGCTAAGGCTGAAGGAAAGAAGAGGCAACGGGATTGGCGAATGAGTCCGTAGGAGCGATGACCGAGAGTAATGTCCTCGGAGGAGGTGGCGTATACGCCTCCCCGATGGGGAGACCCCAACATTGGGCAAAGGGGCTCTGGGCACTTGGCGGTTCCATCGAGCAGCGCGGCGGCCAGACACAGTGCTGGCGTGAAGCCGACGTTTGCTGTGGGACGAAGCTATGGGCGAACCGCGGAAGTCGGGGTGTATGCGTACCGGCGCTTAAACCTCGCCAAGCTGGGAAGGCACATGAAGGAACGGCCAAGGCTTCAAACCGGACCCGGGAAATCCGGCAGTCCGGCATTATAGGGGGGCCTCGGGAAACGTGGCCATGGTGGAATTTTGAACCCACCTCGCAACCGAAAGGGCGAGGCTGGTAACCCTCCACCTGAAAGGCGGGCGCGCCCGAGCTCTATCCCGACCATTGGTGGGCCGGGCTATTGAGCTTCGAAAAGCCGGAAGATCAGGATGCTGACTCCCTTCCGTAGTGGAGGAAGGCAATACGGCGGCCGCGTTACACGCGAGTGGCTGTCCGGTCCTGCGTAGTCTAAGAACCCGCGCACGCTGATAAAACAACATGCACGAGAACCGGGAGATCTCCAGCACGCCTTCGCCAACTGAGGAAGGCCGGTCCGCGAAGGCCGCAAGCCGCAATGCGGACATGTACGTGTTGGAGAAGTCGGACTGCGCTGTAGTACCTGTGAACCAGCCAACAAGGAAGTAAAAGCTTCTGCGGAGGTTGGGGAGGGAAGGGCGCAGATGAAGGAGAACATCGCGCAGCCAAACATGCTCCCGACACAGAGCGGGAAACGCATGTCCCAGGGACTGGACGGTGTGCGAAAAGCAGCAAAGGAGAGAAAGACAGGAACGGTTCACTTCCTTGCTCCACCACCTGAACGTTGCTTTACTCCGCGACAGCTTTTACGTGCTTCAGCGTAAGGCTTCACCGGGGGTAGACGGCATGACGTGGCAGGAGTATGAAACCGGTTTGGAGGTTCGGCTCATCGATCTCCACCGCCGGGTTCATCGTGGAACGTACCGGGCACAACCTTCTAGGCGAGTCTATATACCGAAGGCTGACGGACGGCAACGTCCGCTGGGCATCGCGGCGGTGGAAGACAAAATAGTCCAACAGGCCGTGGTGACGATCCTCAATCAGATATACGAGGTCGACTTCAAGGGCTTCTCTTATGGGTTCCGACCGGGCCGCAGCCCGCATCAGGCGCTTGACGCCCTGACGGTGGGCATCCAACGGAAGAAGGTGAACTGGATACTCGATGCGGACGTTTTGGGCTTCTTCGATAATTTGAGTCACGAATGGGCCTTAAAGTTCATCGAGCATCGGGTGGCCGATCGAAGGATACTTCGCCTGATCCGGAAATGGCTGAAGGCGGGAGTATCGGTCGACGGCCAGTGGTCGGAGACAAATAAGGGTACGCCGCAGGGAGCAGTGGCTTCACCACTGATCGCCAACGTTTACCTGCATTACCTCTTCGACCTGTGGGCTGATGTCTGGCGCAGGAAAGTGGCGAAGGGCGATGTCATCATCGTTCGCTATGCCGACGATCTTGTGTTGGGCTTTCAGCAGCGGGCTGATGCCGTGCGGTTCCTCGAAGAGTTCGAGGAACGGTTGGCAAAGTTCGGCTTGGAGCTACACCCGGATAAGACCCGGTTGATCGAGTTCGGGCGCTATGCGGCCCGTGACCGGAAGCAGCGTGGGGAAGGGAAACCGGAGACCTTCAACTTCTTGGGGTTTACCCACTACTGTGGGCAACGCCACAAGACCGAGACCTTCACCGTCTGGCGGATCACTGCGAAGAAGCGCATGGTTGCGAAGCTCAAAGCCATCAAGGCTGGGCTTCAACGCCGCAAGCATGATCGCACCAGTCAGGTCGGTGTATGGCTTCGGAGTGTCGTCACCGGCTACTACCAATACCATGCTGTCCCCGGCAACATCGATCAACTGCGCATCTTCAGAAGTCGCGTCAATCGACTGTGGCGAAACGTACTGGTCCGTCGTAGTCAACGCGCCAGGAAGAAGTGGGAGAAGTTTACTTCGGTCTTGGAAAGGTGGATACCACCACCCCGCGTTCTTCACCCTTATCCCGACACCCGCTTTTACGCCACCCATTCTTCATAAGAGCCGTATGCGTAGACGCGCTCGTACGGCTCTGTGCGGGGGGCGATCCGTGAGGATCGTCCCTACCGCGACAGTTTGGTGGAGCCGGGTTCGAAATGTCCGGATAGCCTACAAACCTCCCAGAACCAAGTCAACGCGTGGCTCGGGCATGGAGGCGCTATCAGATTGGAACCTTTGCAAATCACTATGCGTAGGTAGGGCCTAGGACACCCTTGCACGATCATTCAAGAGCAGCTTGGTCAAAAGAAAGATTGGGGCCAACATGGATCAACGCCTTAGCACTTCTCATATGGCTATTGGCAGGGGTTGTTGCCTTCCTTCCTTTTGCTTTTGACACATCACCAGGGGACGCTGTAACGCTACGAGTTCCGGGTAATCAGGGCAATTGGTGGCATGTACTTATCGGTGTTCCGTTCTTAATAGTACCTCGTTGAGTCCACGGCATATTTCATGCGGAAGTACGCTGCAAACCGGAACCTATTGGTCGATTTGAATTCGGGGAAATGGACCTGGCGATGTTCACCTCCGTCACAGCAATTTTGTAGGGTCGCGAGAAGGTGAAAGGCCAAAGGATGTTGTGAGAGAGGACTTTACGCCTGTCCCGTCACGTTAGTCAGCCTTAGCACAAGCCCGATAAATTCTTCTGTGTTGAACCAAGCCTCATCGTCATTGAAGTGAATCGCGCATATAGCTGCCGCCTCGAATATCTCGCGCATGGACAGCGGCAGAACCGTCGCGTTCGGTCCGCACGACTTGCGCCCATTTTGATCATGGCTATGCTGTCACATCGCATGGCTCTCAAGGCCTTACGGCGGAGCGTGTCCTCATCAATATGGATACGGAGTTACATTCGAATCTCATCAATGCGCGATTCGCCTACGTTTCAATTTCGGGAGGATCTAATGAAGCGCACATATTTACGGACATTCCCATGAATTAGCGCAGCGCCTAAGCCATGACTTGTCGAAAACATCCGCGATGAGCGTTACGCAGGAAGGAAGGATGAAGGAGTCTCTGATGCAGGATCACACCTTGGCGCGGCAAGCGGAAATCGGAACACAACTATCGATTTAGGCGGGCGAACAAAAGAGAGTCAACGCACTGGGATTTGTTGCATCGATTTTATCGAGCACAGGTTCGCGAATTGTGGCTCGATCTCAAGCGTTTCGCTGAAATCCACGCGGCGGCGCCTTCGCAGCCGCGCGGGCTCAGTCGGCTCACCCTACTGTCCCATCTGAGGGACTCTCTGAGGAACCGGAATCCTTCCGGATATCATGGGCTCTGACGGTGCTGTTTAAACGCGACAATGTATTTTATCGAGTTAAGTGAGCCAAGCAGCGCGAAGCATAACTTTCATGATGTATTGTCACGGTCGGACGAGCGAAACAGGATTACTATCTAAGGATTCAAGGCCTCAGCGACTACGATCGATGCAGTAGAAATGTGATCGGATACGACCGTTTGTCACACGAGCGATCACGCACATAGACTCGCGTCATGAGTTCAATCGTCCCCGGTTTCCTGAACGATGTTCTGATTAGCCACTCAGAGGTCGAAAATACAGATCGTGACGAAGGATGGATGACAGCGCTAGCTGGCCATATCCAAGAGAAACTTGAGACCATTTTTGAGCGACCCATGTCAGTGGTGAATTCGTCCACGATCTTCGATGAAGGCGAAGACGAGTTCAGAACCATGGCGCCAGTTCGGATTATCACCGATGAGTATTTGTACAAATGCTCGCAAGCCGCTCGGGACGACTTAAATCGGTTATCAGATCCTAAGAAACGAGCAGCAAACGAGACGAGAAGTCGAATCCTGTTCATAACATTCTACGAACAACCTTCAGGCTCTGAAGCATTCAACTTTGCATCATGGGTGGGTGAGCAGGAATATCCAGAAATATGTTCTCTCTACGAAATCTTTAGTTCAAAACCTGACGGTTTCAGGCATGATGAGTTCTGCAGGGGGGCGGAGGTGCTCGCCCAAACGGTAAGCCAACAATTACGCGAGATGCTGGAGTTGAGCGAGGGCAACAGGACACTTCGCCAGGTACGACAAAGCGAACGCTTTCTCTCCTGCTTCATCAGTTATTCCAGCAATGACCAGGAGTTCGCGGAACGCCTTTATACCGACCTTCGGGCGTCAGGAGTGCCCTGCTGGTTCGCCCCAGAAGACCTGAGGATTGGCGAACCGTTTCGTGACAAAATCGACGAATCTATCAAACTGCAAGACAAGCTTCTTATCATCCTCTCGGATCATTCTGTTCAAAGCCCGTGGGTAGCATCAGAGGTTGAATCAGCGTTTGAGCGGGAGCATCGGCATCCAGGACGACTGGTTTTGTTTCCTATTCGTCTCGATGATGCAGTCATGAATACGAATCAAGCTTGGTCCGCGGAGATACGACGGAGACGGCATATCGGAGACTTCAGTGGCTGGAAGGATCAGGACTGCTATCTCAAAGCTCTCAAGCGACTACTTCGCGATCTTAAATCAGAAGCAGCGAGCGATTTAACTTAATGAGCATGGGGTGTAGTCGCCCATTCCGCTGAAGAAGTCGAACTCCCTGATTGTTCTTTTCCTACCGCCCAGTTTCATGCCAGTAGACTGCCGTCCGTTCGGACACTTTAGGTTGAGCGGTTCGAGGAGATTTAGAGCTCTAAGTCCTGTTCAGTCGGCTTCTGGGACATTATCCGCGATGTTAAGTAAATTGCGATAAAGGACGTTGCCGCCAACAGTGCGCGCAACCTTCCGCATTTTGCGATTGCTCACTAATCGCCCGACGTCACAAGTATGAATTACTTGCCATCATGCTAAGCGCGTGATAATCATCCGGTTTATCGAAGAAACATTCTCAGTCAGCGGCCCAGCGGTATTCGACCGCAATCCCATTTTGCAGGAAGTTCCGCCTTATGTGCAGGACAGGTAGGATATAGCGAATGGCTTCTGCCTCGCGCTCTACTCTAATTCTGATGGTGACGTTCCTGCTTTTCTTCAGCCTGCATGGGCAGGAAACATGCGACGAGGAGGTGAAACTTCTCCTTTCCCCGACGCAGGTGCAGGCTGTGATTCCGGCCCTTCAGGCGCGGGGAGAGACGCATGGACGTATCTATTTTTATGACACGCCAGGTCTTGCTCTTCTCGCGAAGGGCGTGATCCTTCGTTTAAGGGAGGGCGCGGAGATTGACATTACGACAAAATTGCGACCCCTCTCCGGCGAGAAATTCCTCGATCCATCCGGCGGACGCGATCGCTACAAGTGTGAAGTAGATTTGAACGATGGCGTCGAGAATCAGTCGTTTTCTGTACAGAACAGGTATGTTGCCGCAAGGGTGCCAGAGACCGGCGAGGAAGTCTACCAACTGCTGAGCGAGGGACAGAAAAAACTGCTCGAGGGCTCGAAGGTCCAGATTGACTGGAAGCGTGTCGAGCGTATCGCGGAGATTCAATCAACGAGTTGGACAACGCGCACTCAGCCGCCGTTTGGCAAGTTGAGCCTGGAACTTTGGGAGTGGCCGAGTGGCCGCCTTCTCGAAGTCTCAACGAAGGTGGCACCGGATGCCGGGCAGTCCACCTATGTCGAACTGCGGGATGTCGCGATCAAAAAGGGGTTGGTATTGAGCGCGAATCAACGTTCCAAGACAGCGATCGCATTGGGAGAGATCACCGCCTCTCATCAACAGTAGCGTGCTTTAGCGCGACAGTGGGCATCAAATGGATTCTGTGCTGCCGATTCACGAAGGCCCAAATCATATGCGCTAGCGAGGCGGGTCCTCACTTGAGAATAGATAGCCAGCCTTGGATGGAACCACTGTTGGAACCGAACGAACTCTAAGCTCCAGATTGCGTGCCTGGCTGCAGTGTGATGGCGAATAGGTCGCTGCCAGAGCAGGCCGAGAAAATGGACGTCATCCGCTTCTTTTTTGCTTCTATAAGCTCTTCCTCTCGTCCATGCCGAGCGCCAGATCCTCCGCGGCGGTGGGGTCTGACTCTTCAAGCTCAGCCAGTAGGCCGTCGTCGGAAGGTCGAGGGGTCGGGAGTTATCCCAGTCGCCTGCACCACGTGGTGCAGGCGCTTCGCGGTAGAGACGTCGTACTTCAATGGCAGGCTCACGTCTGCTGTCGAAGCTGCCCGGAGCCAGATTGATGGAGCCAATGATGGCGCGTTGGTTATTCCGCGAAGACGAGTTTCGCGTGAAGCTTAAGATGCTTCAGTCTGTGTACTTTGACGCCAACATCATTCAGCGTCCGCAGACCTCCTACTGCCTCGACAAGCTTGGCCTTTGGAGCTTGTAGAGGGGTCGTGCCAGCACCTATCGTGACGCCGCGCAGTTACTCGGCTCGTTACTTCGGAGTCTTTGGCGGGCAGTGCGCGTCGTAGGTCGCCTGCATGCGTCTCAGCTTGAGAACGCCGTAGAACACGATAATCACCATGACAAGAACCAGGAACCCGGCGAATCTTCTTTCCCATTCATACTCGCTCTCGCGGTTGGCGATGTAGCTGGCTGTGATTAAGCAGAGAATGCCGGCGTTAATGGCCCAGTTCACGAACTTCGGCACGATGAAGTGCACGGTGCCAAAGCCGGCAAGCTGGTACAGCATGAACGGCAGGATCGCTACCATTGGCAGCAGCTCGGAAGCACCCAGCGCGACAGGGATAGCGCCGGGCGCCATGTCGTGCAACAGCCTGCTGTGCACGAGTTCATGGAAGAGCGCCGGCACGGCACACAAGAAAGGCACCACGGCGAGCAGTTCGAGCACCAGCGCCCCGCTCCAGGCACCGACCTTGGACGAAGAATCGGCACCCGCACCCGATGATTCCGCGCCGATGTACAGGCCTCCGACGATGGCGGCGGCACTGGACAGCATCAACAGTTCCACGGTGATGCCAAAACTCGCCGGTTCCCCCGCCTTGATCAGCAGCAGGGCCATGAACCCGGGGAGGTAGAACATCACACGTACCAGTCGGGCCCATACGCGCGCGTCGCGCTCGGGCGGCAGAATTGGGAGCGCGAGTCCGTCGGTTCCGATCGTTGCTCTCTCTTTAGACATTTCAGTGTCCTCGAAGTGCGAAAGACCTGGATTCTAATCCCGGCTCGCAGTTGCAGCAAGCATATCGCCACTTAGCGTGATCAGTATTTCAATAGCTTACAGATTCTCGGCTGGTCTGGAAGAAGCACCGTCATCACGGGACATATATGGCTAATCCCTCCAGCCTCGGGTGGTGTGGGTGTCTCTGTGGTACCGGCAGGCGCGGTCAGCGCTAAGGGTTCGAGGCCCCCTCAGTATCTGAGAGCAGGAATGGTG
Source organism: Terriglobales bacterium (assembly GCA_963823845.1). GTDB lineage: Bacteria > Acidobacteriota > Terriglobia > Terriglobales > Acidobacteriaceae > Alloacidobacterium. Next base: position 905,195 of record CAWGND010000011.1, on the reverse strand, counting down.
TGTCCGCGAAAGGCACGAGACCGCCGAGATCGTCGTACCATGCTCCTAGTAATTTTTCTCGTGCCGCCTGTCACTTCTGCCAGTTTCCAGAGAACCGAACGGACGCATAGGCTCGCGTCACGATGTCTGGTTCTTCGCCTCAGGTTCATCCGGACTCAATTAACGGTACCCCGCTCACCTCGCGATGAATGGACAGTGGCTGCTCTTTCAGAGTCACTACGACTCGGGTTGATGACCAGATCCCTGAGAGGAACAGATGGTCTACTTGATGCGCTTCCTAATAGTGATGGCTTCCGTGGTCTCGTTATTTGTCCTGAGTCCGCGGCAAGCAGAAAGAATGTCGCGACGCGCATTGAAGGGTACTGCTCGTCCGGAAGCTGGCAATGCTGCTCAAAAAGAAAGGTGACGATCATGAGAACGAAAATTGCGCTGTGCGCAATGCTGGTTTGCCTTACGTCCACGATTGCCTTCGGGCAACAGGTTTCAGTCAACTACGACCACAGCCAGAGCTTCGCGCCGTATCACACGTACGCCTTTGAAAACAATGACCCGAATCAAATTGCCAACTCTATCCTCGCGCAGGCAGCGTTGAGCGATGTCAATGCCGCACTTCAGGGCAAAGGCCTGAGCAAGGTTGAACTATCTGCCAATCCTGACCTGGTCCTGCTCGTGAGCGGAGGGCTCAGACAGCAGACCTCCTATAGTGCCTGGGGTATGCGGGGCTTTGGCGGCGGCATGGGCGGAATCAGCCCCGAGCAAAATGTCGAGGGAACACTGATCGTCAGCCTCTATGACGCGAAGCAGAAGACGCTGATCTGGCGCGGGATAGGTCAGAATACTTTGAGCAACAACGGCAATAAGAACCAGCAGATGGTAGATAAAGCCGTGCAGAAGATGTTCAAGCAGTGACCAAAGTGAGCAGAACATCGACGGGTGGAGACCTGGCAGATGACAGCAAGAGTCCTGGCTGCCCTTTGCTCTCCTGCCGCTGCAGGATATGCGCATCGGCAGCCGTACCCTTAGCCAGATCCCGTTCGTGACACCGGTGAGCGCCGCACAGAACGTGCCTGACCGTGAGGAGGATGGGGTGTTGCCTACTGTGCTCTTCGGTCGTGTCTACGTCAACTTTGCCGATCGCTACGTGGTATTGGAGCCGAAGTGAGCCTACTTTGTCGCGCTTAGCAGGAAGGGGGTTGGGTGTCACCGGATCGTCGATTTATTCTTTCTGGGTGATGACAATCCGGAAGCTATTCCGTAATATGCGAAAAGTTTTTCAAGCACAAAGTGTGAGGTCATCGTGCTCGCCTCACGAACCCTCAATCCTTATTCATAATTCATACTTGTCGAGCCGACGCCGCGTGCCTTTCGGCTGGTCGCCTCTGCGGGGAGTGGGCGCGCGTCATAATTTTGACGGCTGCGGTCGAGGTCGTGTAGCTCGTTATGTCGTAGTGAGTGGAATTCTGCTTGTCAAAAGTGAGATTTCCAAATTTGTCAGAAGCAACACCAAAAAAACCAAGGCGAGCGCCGAAGACGGGTTGCGTCGTTTGCTGCACTTCGCCGAAGCCGTCCGTCAGGGAATCTCAACTCCTCTGTTTCTGCTGCCAGTTTGCAAAACCAAGCTAAGATCAACGCTTTTCTGTTCGCTGTATTCGGAATCGCGTACCGAGGCGTGAGCCAGAATCCGGGAATTCTCAAGCTACAACAATGGTCCATACGCCTTGATGCGGCCTCGGAGGTGCGCCGGATCGTCACGTGGGTTTTTCAGTCTGTGTACTGGCTATATTCATCGGCTTCAGTACAGGCATCGCTGAGCAGCTTTTCCACCTCGGCTCATGGCTATTATTTAATGAGGCACGTATGAATTGGATGTCGAACCTGCTGAGCCTGGTGTTTGGTTGCCGTCATAACCAAGACCGCCTGTCGCGTCCGTTCACCCATGGCAATCAGACCTACAAAGTCTGTCTCGATTGCGGCAAACACGTACCATACGATGCTGTGCTGTTCCGTCCGCTGACACGCAGCGAGATCAAGTCACCGCATGTGTAGAATCCCACCTCAGTTCGCGAAAGCTGTGCGATTGCAAATCAACAACAAGGCCCGGTTCTTAATTCGGTGCTCTTTCGCCAATCAAAGGCACTCGCAGTATTCGACAAGATGCACTTTGCAATTGAAACCACGCGTTGCAATTGATTGCAACTGTCCACGGCTCGTGCACTGAGGTTCTGAGCATGCCCAAGAAACTTGTATTTCTTGGTTACTCCCTCCCATCTTCCGATCTGCATGCCCATTTCATTTTCCGTTGCGGTTTCCACAATCAAATCCACGGTCGGATTAAGGATGCTAATAGTAGATACCCGGCCACAAGACCAGCGGAGGTTGTTATTGTCAATCCTGACAAAGATGCCGCGAGCCGAATCAAAACCGTAGCTGGTCCTGACGTGTTATGTACTTGGATTCCTAAGAAGAGTCAAGTTTGGCTGGAGGGGATCGTTCTTCGTGAGCACCTCGTCCATGACGACGATGCCTAGTTTTGAATTCTGCGCCTTTCGCTTTTTAACGCAGTGGCAGGAAGATTTGGCGATTATCCGCGCCAAAATGACGGAACTCGAAAAGCTGGAGACTCATCTCAGTTCTGCTCTTCGCAAATGCAATCAGTCATTGAAGCGGCAACCGCCAAAGCAAGCCCTGAAAGCGTGTCCCGTACTTAATCAGATGTCCGACTTCAACGGACGCAAGGGCCATTGAGGTGTTTTATGCCCTCTCGCCTGCCTGGTGAAATCCCGTTCGGCTAATACAGAAAGAGAGCTTAAGAAGAATCGACTCATGACCAAACGTTCAGAAATCTTGGCAATGCAGATTGAAGTTCTCTACTTCGAGGACTGCCCCAATCATCTACCGACCGTGGAGAGAATCAACGCGGTTTTGCGCGAAGAAGGCTGTAGCGCGGACGTGCGAGAAGTTCTGGTGCCGGATGTTTCGACCGCCGAACGTGTGAAGTTCCTTGGCTCGCCATTCGTCCGTGTGAACGGCATCGACATCGAACCGGCGGCCAAAGATCGAGTGGAATTCGGGTTGATGTGCAGACGATATGCCGGCGGGGTTCCTTCTCACGAACTTATCCGCGCCGCCGTGCGATCCGCGTCGAACCAGGGAGGTGGAGAGCAATGAAACAGGTTCCTGTTGTGATCGGTTCGTCGCTAGGTGCGATAGCTTCGGGTCTAATGGCGACGGCAACCACCTTCTGTTGCGTTGGCCCCGCAGTGATCGCCATTCTCGGAACAGGTGGCGTGATAGCTGCTGCGAGGCTCGCGCCCTATCGACCGTACTTCATACTTGGGTCAGTCCTGCTCTTGGGTCTCGGCTTTTGGCTGGCCTATCGTCCGAAAGGGGGATGCGTCGGAAAGACATGCACCACGACGAGCGCGAAGATTACGCGCGTCCTTCTGTGGATCGCGGCTCTGGTCACCGGAGCAGCCATCTTAGTTCCCAACTTCGTAGGGGGCTAGTCATGAAAGGGTATGTAACGGTTTCCGCCATAGTGCTCCTTATCGGAGTCACTGCGTGCAACCGGACGGGATCGGAAAGATCGTACGCCGTCGTGGGAGATTCGGCGGCTGCGGTGAGGGCGGCGTTCAATGCAGATGCCGGCAAGGTGAGAGTGCTGATGGTGGTTTCGCCGACCTGCGGCGCCTGTCTCGAAGGCGCTTCCGAAATCTCCGAAAAGGTAGCAGGGATCAACCAAGGAAAAACTGTTCCGCTCTATGTGCTGTGGGTGCCACGGCAAGGCGGGCGCGAAAAGGATGTGCCCGCCGCGACGCGCATCGTGGCAGACAGCTCGGCGCGCGAGTTCTGGGATGGCAAGGATCTTCTGGGCGCGGAGTACAAGCAAGGGCTTGGATGGCGGAGCAACGCCTGGGATGTTTATATGCTCTATGGTCCAAAGGCGCAGTGGAGCGGCGATCTACCCCCCGCACCGGACTTTTTCATGCACCAGACTTCGGAGAGTGGTCCGAAATTGAACGCTGATGAGTTTGGAAAAAGAGTGAAACAGATGGCGCAGGGAGCAAGTTAGTCGCATTGGGCTCGTACCAGTATTCAGCACGATCCTCGCAGCCAACAGCACTACGCGCGCCTGCGCCAGGTCGGTCATAACCACGTGCGCAAGCAATCCGCTGCAACCAAGGCATCCCGGCGATCGTCTTTACAGAGGCTCATCAACAAGAATCAACTCGTAGGAGTCTGCTGGGGTTTCCGGAGTTGCAGTCCCCGCCGCTCGGTCGAGATGCCATCGGATAGATTTACCGTTCTCCTTGACCTTGACGGCAAGATCGCTATTCAAGGCACGCTCGTCGAGCCCATCGTCACTTTCCGCCCAATCGCGATTCAAGGTGAGTTTCTTAATATGGAGTGTGCTGCAGAAGTGCACGGATGAGGGGGTCAACATGACCTAGTCAAATCGTGAACGTGCTGTGCAATCGATAAGGGCGGGCCCCTTGAGATCGGTTTTCAGGAGCAGATCTCAAACCACCTCCAAGCAGCTGCGGACAAAAAGCCGTGGTTGTGAGCGTTGGAGGAAAAGCATAAGAAACACTTGTGCAGGTAAGCGTCCGAGAGACGAACGAGAGTGAACCTTTTGATGACGCGTCGTTAAGAATTCAGATGTCGTCGAAACCAGAGGCGTCCATTTCTTCTGGGATAAATCTGCTGGGTGCCTGGTGACTGAGCAGGTGGCGACCGGCGTAGAGAAGGCGTGAAGCGGATGCAGGCGATTGCATGGAACTGCAGGAACCAGTGCTCCGATGCCAAGGGAGAAGCCCAAGCGGCTAAAACCGCGAGGCGAGAGTACCGAAGCGGAGCACTGGGGCGGACCGACTCGTAGGAGCGATGAAGGCTTTGTAATGGGGCTGGAGCAAAGGGGTCGGGTCAGGCTGTGGCATCACCGAAACAACTGGAAACAGGATGAACTCGATGCATGCGACAAACAAACCATTCAGTATCGATAAGCGCTTGGTGTACGAAGCGTATAAAGCGGTGAAATCCAATCGTGGAGCGGCCGGAGTGGACGAGCAGACGATCGAGCAATTTGATGCTGATCTTTCAGGTAATCTGTACAAGATCTGGAATCGGATGAGCTCGGGAAGCTACTTTCCACCGCCTGTGCGTGCCGTCTCCATTCCCAAGAAGAGTGGAGGAGAAAGGATTTTGGGTGTGCCCACCGTAGCGGACCGCGTGGCACAGACGGTTGTTAAGCAGGTGATTGAGCCGATTCTAGACCCAATCTTTCTGGCAGACTCCTATGGCTACAGGCCGAACAAATCGGCGCTGGACGCTGTTGGGGTCACACGAGAGCGATGCTGGAAATATGACTGGGTCTTGGAATTTGACATCAAGGGACTGTTTGACAACATCGATCACGAGCTCCTGCTACGAGCCGTTCGGAAACACATCACGTGCACGTGGGCCTTGTTGTACATCGAAAGATGGCTCAAGGCTCCGATGGTGCTGGAAGATGGGACCACGAAAGAGCGAAGCCGCGGTACGCCGCAGGGCGGTGTGGTTAGCCCGATTTTGGCCAATCTTTTCATGCACTATGCATTTGATGTATGGATGACGAGGACACATCCGGAACTCCCATGGTGTCGGTATGCGGATGACGGGCTGGTGCACTGTCGCACCGAGCAAGAAGCCGAGGCTCTCAAGGCTGAGCTTCAAGCCCGGTTGGCGGAATGCCACCTGGAGATGCATCCGACGAAAACCAAGGTCGTCTACTGCAAAGACGGAAAGCGAAAAGGCAAATACCCGAGCGTCAAGTTTGACTTTCTTGGGTATTGCTTTCGGCCTCGTCGGGTCCGACGTCTCCGGGATAACTCACTGTTTGGAGGATTCAATCCAGCAGTCAGTTCCTCGGCGATGAAGGCTATGCGCAAGGCGATTCGGGACTTGAATTTGAGACGTCAAACACAGCTGACCTTGCAGGACATTGCCCAGCAACTCAATCCTCTCCTTCGGGGATGGATTGCGTACTATGGGCGCTATGCCCCCTCGGCGCTGTATCCCTTGCTGCGTTACGTCAATCAGACGCTCGTGGCGTGGGCGATGCGGAAGTTCAAGCGCTTCAAACGACACAAAGTCCCAGCGAGCCAGTTTCTACAACGGCTTGCGACGGAATGCGTGGATCTCTTCGTACACTGGCGAATCGGGATGACTGGCGTGTTTGCCTGATGGGAGCCGAGTGAGGCGAGAGCCTCACGCTCGGTTCTGCGAGAGCCTCGGGGTGAGATTCCCCGGGGCTACTCTCCCAACGAGCACGTCTCCCGGCATGGCTCCCGTTATGTAAAAGGGGCCTGTCTGAGGATTGCCGCCGAGGGACCGCTTGACCCCGTTCATATCAGTCCCGCCGGCATCCACCGTAGTCGTGTGAATGGTATCTCCAGGATTGATGGTGAGGACCGGTTTATTGAAGGCAGATACTTGACGATAGAAGACCGTCGGCGTGAACTCATGGGTTTTGGGCTGGGGATGCTCCAGAGCAGGCGCCAAAATAGCCGTGAATTTAAGAGTCATCGGGTGCGCCTTGTCATTGGCGTCCGTTTCTGTATCCGTTCCGTCCATCTTGCCGTCGGCGAGGGTAGCAGTGATTTCATCGGTGTTGCCGTGTTCATCTGTAGCCATGAGATGCAGAGCAGTCCCGTGGAGAGTACCGACATACTTGTAGCCCGGGCTTGTGGCCGTCACTTTTTCGCCGGTCTGTTCAAGCTTGAGGAGAGGAGTCAGAGGAGTGCCTAAATAGTTTGTCGAAACAATCCAACGACCGGTGTTCGAAGATGTTTGAGCGCCTGCGACAAGAAAAGACAGACCTAACAGCATGAGTGGGAGCTTGATACGAACCATGGATATTCTCCGAGGGCCGGATTGGGACGCTGAACCGCAGCGAGAGTACATTGGCTCTCAACGATTGTACACAGGGAAAATGGCCGTAGTTCGGAGCGATTGCAATGGTTCGCCGTGGCACTGTATGCGTGAGATCGCGATTTCCTTGTCCTACATGTGATTGACTGTTTCTTCGAGCCCTTTCTGAATTAGTACTCATCGATCTATTGGGATCGATTTGTGTCTTCGCAAGCGACGATACAACCGACTTCTCGGAGAAGTGGTCTCGCAGATTGTGGTGCTGGTAGCAACTGTCCGAGATGCCGACTTTTCGGCCAAGTGACGCGAAGCGCGTGTATGGAGAGAAATCACCGGACCGCCGCCTGTAGACTCCGACTATGTCCGTCGATGCACAGCGGCTAAGGATGTACGTCAGCCCAGAAATCAGACGGCGAGTACGTTTGTTGAAGGCATCACGATACTTTGGTTGCTGGTCGAATCTGCTGTCTCGTTGTTCGCTGCATCCGGTTCGCATAATCAGTCACTTATCGCGTTTGGCGGTGACAGTCTAGTCGAACTATTGTCCGCGGCTCTTGCTCGTCGTTCATTCGGTCCGAAGTTGTCCCTCGCGAAGGCTCAAACCGATCATTTATAGGAGATCAACATGCGCAAACTTAAAATCATCGAGCATATCTCGCTCGATGGCGTCGTCCAGACGCACCAGCGGTCCGGATGACGATTTCCCATACGGCGACTGGACCGCGCCGTTTCGCTCGCCTGCCGGGTTACAGATAGTAAACGAGATGTACGGCAAGACCTGCGACGTGCTGCTTGGCCGCCGCACCTACGATTTGCTGGCGAGTTACTGGCCGAAAGCGCCGAAGAGTCCGATGGCGGACCGCCTGAACGCGGCGACGAAATACGTCGTAACTCACAGACCAGAGAGTCTGGAATGGGGCCCGTTCGAGGCCATTGGATCGGACCTCGTGGATAGCGTTCGTCGCATTAAGGCCAAAAACGGCCCGGACCTTGTCCTCCCGGGCAGCTTGACGCTGATTTCCGTGCTGCTTGAACACGGACTGGCGGACGAGGTGGTTCTGCTGGTCAATCCTATTGTGCTGGGCAAAGGCAAACGCTTTTTCGAGGGCGGATCACTGCCACGCGGATTTGCGCTGGGCAGCACCAGTGCTTTGCCATCAGGCATACTCGTCAACGTCTACAAGCTTATTCCCACGCTGGCCGAGGAGGCTGTGTCGCGCGCCAAGCTGGAACGTGAATTCGAGATTGCCCGCGAGGTGCAGGAGCGCTTGTTCCCGCAGACGTTCCCCGACGTTGCGGGCGTAGAGATGGCCGCGCACTGCAGACCCGCCCAGGCAGTTGGCGGCGACTACTACGACCTCATCGACATCCGTGATGGATCGCTGGCAGAAGCAGGGCATGCGCCGGCGAAAATATCTCTTCGCCAGCGTACAACGGCGCACGGACTGCGACCGCCTGGGTATCGCGATTGGCGACATCAGTGGCAAGGGCATGTCCGCCGCGCTGTTGATGGCAAGCCTTCACGCCAGCCTGCGCGGTCAAACGCTGAGTGGCGCGGGCGATCTGGGGACCAAGATGGCCAATGTCAACCGCCTTCTCTACGACGCGTCCGACTCCAACCGCTATGCCACGTTCTTCTACGCCGAACTGGACTGCGACTCGCGCACGTTGCACTACGTTAATGGCGGACACAATCCTCCTGCGGTGCTGCGCAAAGAAGACGGCGCTTGGCAAGTGTTTCGCTTGGGAGACGGTGGTCCCGTCGTCGGGCTGCTTGCCGGCGCGGCCTACAAGCAGCAGATGCTTCACCTACTCCCCGGCGATATTCTGCTGGCCTTTACTGACGGCATCAGCGAAGCCATGAACACAGCAGAAGACGAATGGGGTGAAGACCGGATGATCGCTGAGGCGCAAGCGCACGCGGACCTGAACGCTGCAGAGTTGCTGCAACACTTGTTTCGTGCGGCCGACGCCTTTGTCGCCGGTGCGCCCCAGCACGATGATATGACGCTAGTCGTGCTGCGCATCTCAGCTTGAATTGATTCCGTTGATCCTCGGGATCAGCCAATAGGTGCGATTGCATCGCGGTAGCGATGGCGGTTCGATTGGAAGGTCAAGTGTACGGAAAAGCCGACTACACGGCCATCCATGATAAGTCTCTGTCAATAGAAAACATGAGATCCCGATGCGCGCTTGGAGAGCGCGCATTTCGGTAACCTCGGACAGGTTTTCCTCGGTTGCGCAGTTTTGCCTCTCGGCTGGGCTCTTGCGTGATACGCAGAACCATCCATCCATTTGCTGTCTCGGGCTCTTTGGCCGGTCACAGAAGATTGAGTTTGGATTCTCTGCCAGTCTCGAAACAAGTGCCATGGAGCCTCAAGAGCGATAGCTCTGTTGCTCAGCCGAGTAGATGCGAGACCTGGCAGAGTGCGCGCCGACATCCTGTGTGTATGCGAGTGGCTTTATGCTGCTACGCTTTGCTTCTCGCGTTGGACGAACGCTCGTTCACCTCGATCGATGGCCAGCAGATAGCCTGCCATCTTCCGTGCGACAGCGAGGATCGCCTGGTTGCAGTTGCCCCTTGTTCTCTCCCTGTCGTAAAGCTCGACCATTTCTGGATGGTGTCTCAGGAGATATGCGCAGCCTCAATGAGCACTGTCTGCAGATGTTTGTTGCGCTGCTTTGAGATAGGCATGCGCAGCGAGTGGCCAGCCGAACTCTTCTCTGCGCTGCACAGGCCGCAGTAGCTGATGACTTGCTTGATCGAGCGAAAGCGATGGATGTCGCCTAACTCCAGCACCCAGGTGAGTGCCATGATAGGACCGACGGCTGGAATCGTCATTAGTCGCTTCACTCGATCTATCAGTAGTGGATCCCGTTCCAGCGAACGAAGCAGTGCTTGCTCCGTCTTGTGGGTATGTTCGATCATCTCGCGCGAAAGCTTCAGCAGAGGCCACAGCGATGGATCAATCTCGTGGTTCGTCGGTAGCATCTGATGAAAGTAGCCCTGCTGATGCAGCTTCTGTTTGTTGTAGCTCACGCCCGATTCCATCAGCATCTGCGCGATCTTGTTTTTCAGTTGGACGTTCTGGCGGATAAGAAGCTTGCGATAGCGTAGCGTCCGCCGGCGCTGCCGGATGGCTGCCGACGCCATGTAGGCCTCGGGTAGAAAATCACAGCGCAGGCAGTCGGCAATCTTCGCTGCATCGATGCGATCGTTCTTCTTCTTGGCTGCGGCGATCGCACGCAGCATAAGCGGGTGTGCGACCTTCACCGCTGCGGCGTGTGGCAACAGGTAGTCATAGATCCAACTCGTGAACATGGTCGCTTCCATCGCAACAGTCCACGGTTGAGGAAGGGATTTCATCCAGGCGTCCAGATCCTGCCGCCACCATGCCCTCTCCCAGCACCCTCCCATGCGGGTCCTTCATGCAATAACTGATCGTCTTCTTGTGGATGTCTAAACCAATGAAGTGCATACTGGTCATCGAGGAAGCCTCCTTGGATGTCTCTACATCAGCGCTTCGGCTGAGTTTGGTACTTGTATACCAAGCACTCCTCATCGCAGCGACTTATACATCCAAACGAGTGACGACAAGCGCGTTTGAACTAAGCCGTTGGCGCGGCGGGCGCTGCTGCGTGGGCTTTCTCCGGACGTTGTTGGTTGTGTAAGCCTCGGGTCACAGGAGGTTACCGTGACCCATCCCTCATGACCTATGTACTCAAGCAAGGGCAACGATTAACCCGCAGAGCAACTATTTGGGAACAGAGCGTAAATGGCTGGCGCGCTCTCTATCATCAGGGCACGCTTGTCTCAAGTCTCAACGCGTTCTGCCGAAGAGCGTGCGTGCATTCTCACACCGGATTTTCTTCTTCTCCTCAGCCGTCAAATTGAGACTGTCGAATGCGGCCAGCGTGTCTGCAAGCGTGAACTGAGGGAAATCCGAACCCAGCAGAACGTGATCGATACCGACACCGCGGATGGTCCAGACGAACTCGTCCCGGATGGGCGAGTCCTTGAGCAAAACGGTCGTTCCGGAGATGTCGAAGTAGATGTTGTCCGCATAGAGGCCCCTGGCAGTCCGAGCAGCCCGTATGACATTCCAGAAGCGAAAGTTCATGCCGCCCAGATGCGCGAAGATGAAACGCGTTTTTGGTGCTGCGAGCGCGAGGTTGAAGAGTTTCTCGCTGTCTCCCGGGATGATGTTGAAGTTGTCCATCAAGACGATCATGCCGAGATCGCCAGCATGAGTGACGACGGTGAGGACGCGCGGGTCCGAAGGATCGAATTTCTGCGTGTGCGGATGCAGCTTGAGAACCTTGAAACCGAGCGATGCGACGCGCGTGATCTCTTCGAGAGCAGCCTCGCCGTCATACGGATGGACCGTCGCAATCGGCAACATCTCAGGGTGTTTCTTTGCGAGGGCAAGGTGGGAGTCGTTGCTTGCCTTGATGTCCGCAGGATGTCCGCTCAAGGCCTGGTTTGGGCCGCCAAACCACATGCCGCCGAACCCGACTAGGCTGATCCCTGCGGCTTTGGCCTGCGCCTCATACTGTCGCAGCGACGTTTCGCCTGCCCACAGATGCACATGGCTGTCGAAGACCTGTTGGGCAGATACACCCTTGCTCAGGAGCAGAGCAAGGATCGTGAATGCGGCTTGAAGTTTCACGCAATCTCCGGAAGGATGTCTTCAACATTCTGCACTCGCTGTTTGTCAGCGTTCAAGAATCTCCCGCCGAATACATCTGGATCCTCATGCCGCTGTCGGAGGCTGAGAGAGCCGCGCAGTTCAATCTCGAGCTCTTCAGGATGAAAAAGAGTGACGGCAGCGCGAATAAACCACCCAAAATTTGGCGCAATCTCAACCATATACCGAAGACAACAAGCCAGCAACGCGAGAAGATACTTCGTCAGAAACAATCATTCAAACCGTAAGAACACCTGGAGCATTTTGACTGACTGATGTACATCAGCATCCAGAAACGAGACTGGTTAGTCCTCATAAGTCGGCGTCTCGTCAGCGATCGCCTACTTGCAGGGAAGCGCGTTTGAACTAACTCGCTGGCGCGAGGGACGCTGCAGCATGGGCTTTCCCCGGGGATCGTAGGCCGTGTAAGGCTCGGGTCACAGGAGGTTCCGGTGACCCATCTTCGGCAGGTGATGCTGGATGAGCTCCAGCGTCGCAACTACTCTCAGAGCACCGTACGTTCCTACATCTACGCGGTGGAGGACTTTGCGAAGTACTTCCGCCGTTCGCCGGAACGTCTTGGCCCGGAGCAGATACGCCAGTACCAGGCGTATCTGTTCCGAGAGCGCAAGCTTTCTCCCGGAACCATCGAAGGCCGCAGTGCGGCGCTGCGTTTTCTGTTCGTCAAGACGCTGCGCCGGCCCTATCTTCCCGATCACATTCCATTTCCCAAGCGTCAGCGACGGCTGCCGACCATACTGGACCAGCAAGAGGTGGCGCGTCTCATTGATTCGGCCGGGAACCTGATGCATCGCGCCATGCTGATGATGCTGTATGCAACGGGTCTTCGCCGCGCGGAGATGTGCCACCTCAAGGTCTCCGATATCGACAGCCAGCGCATGGTTATTCATGTGCGCCAGGGCAAGGGTGGCCGTGACCGCGACGTGCTGCTGACCCCGAAGCTGCTCGAGACCCTGCGCGAGTACTGGCGCTGGATGAAGCCCCAGACCTATCTGTTCCCTGGTACGGTGAAGGGCTGGCGGGCCGATGTGCCCATTACAGAGAAGATTGTCTGGCAGGCCGTGAACGAGGCCGCCAAGCGTGCCGGCATCACCAAGCATGTATCTCCGCATTCGCTGCGACATTGTTTCGCAACCCACATGCTGGAAGCCGGCGCCGATCTGCGCACCATCCAGGTTCTTCTCGGCCATGCCAAGCTTGCTCACACCACCGTCTACCTGCACCTGTCCCGACGCCATCTGCAGGCGATTCCTAGTCCGCTGGAAGCGATCGAAGTATCCAGCCCTGACGGGGTCAAGCGTTCCAGGAGGAAGATCAGGCGATGAGCCGGCCCACCCTCGAGGTGGCCGACATCATCCGTCGAACGGGCAACGGTTTTGGGAGCAGCAGCAGAGGCATCTTGCATGGCCGCATCGCAAGGTGCTCGATGCCATCGTCCACTGCCGCACCGCGGCACTGGGCGGTCATCGCGATCAGTGCGTCCGCTGCGGCCATCAGGCCATCTCGTTCAACTCCTGCCGCAATCGGCACCGCCCCAGGTGTCAGGGGAACGCACGCGCCAAGTGGCTGGCAGCGCGCTCAGCTGAACTGTTGCCCGTGCCGTACTTCCACATCGTCTTCACGCTGCCGCACGAGTTGTCCGCTCTGACCCTCCAGAACAAGCGGCTACTCTACGATCTGCTCTTTAGCACCAGCGCCGCGGCGATGCTCGAGCTGGCTCGCGATCCGAAGCACCTGGGAGCCGATATCGGCTTTCTGGGTGTGCTTCATACCTGGGGGCAGAACCTTCAGCATCATCCCCATGTTCACTACATCGTTCCCGCCGGCGGCCTGGCTCCCGATGGTTCCAGATGGATCGATTCCTCGTGCCGCTTCTTCCTGCCCGTCAAGGCACTCAGCCGTGTGTTCCGCGGTAAGTTCGTCGCCGGACTGAAGACCGCATTCCACGAAGGCACGCTCCAGTTCCACGGCAGCTTCCGATCACTTGCAGACCCGCGCACCTTCTCTTCCTGGCTTCGAAACTTGTCCCGCAACCACTGGGTCGTCTACGCCAAGCCACCCTTCGGTGGCGCCGAATACGTTCTCAACTATCTGGCCCGCTACACCCATCGCGTCGCCATCTCCAACCATCGTCTCGTGGCCTTCGAAAACCATCGCGTTTCCTTCCGTTGGCGGGACTATGCTCACGGCGGCAAGAAGAAGGTCATGACTGTTTCCGCTCATGAGTTCCTGCGCCGCTTCCTGCTTCACGTCCTGCCCAAGGGGCTGGTCCGCATCCGACTCTTCGGCCTTTGCGCCAACCGCAGACGTAGTGCCGCACTCCAACGTTGCCGCGCTCTGCTCGACACGGCTACCTCCGTCGATCCGCCAGAGATAGCAGGACCGCGCTGTCCCGCTTGCTTCGGCGCGATGGTGATCCTTGATCGACTCCCCAGCAGCCAGCTGTATTTCTGCTCCAACCTCACATGGTCCGCACAACGGAGCCGTGGCGATGACAGCTCCTGAAGAGACTCATGATTTACTGTGGCCCTATCGATCGCCTCTGCTACCGCGTTCCTGCACGCAATGCCGGCCTACGCTCAAGAACGAGTTTCAACACGCGCGCGATCGCTTCGAAGATGAAAATCAGACATGCATTTCATCTCGATGTGAGCTGTTCTCCGCTCCATCCATTGCGTCTGACCCACGCACTACCTTCGCTCAGTTCTTCTGCGCCGATTGAAATCCCATAGCTAAATCACCGCATCCCTCGCAAGCACCAGTGACTTACTTCAAACGGCCCTATCGAAACTGCCCCAGAGAAGAATCCGGACTATCCCCACCTCTCGCGTCGGGGCAGTCCCGATAGGGTTCTAACGTTTCTCGTTACCTAAACCTCAGAGATGACCGCAATTGAAACTTTGAGTCCCGGAATGCGGCCCGGCAGCTTGGCGCCTTGGCGTGCAGGGGGATTCGTTGGAAACCATCGCATCCACTCCTCATTCATGCCCACAAAATCATCCTCGTCTGCCAGAATGACTGTTGCACTAGCAATCTTTTCCATGGATGTTCCAGCCGCTTCTAGAATGGCGGCAATGTTCGTCAGGCATAGCTGCGTCTGCTCTTGAATCGTGGCTCCCTTGATTTGACCTGTCTCGGGGTCTGTCGACGCTGTGCCCGACACAAAGACGAGACCTGCCGCCTTGACAGCCTGGCTATATGTCGGCGACGGCTTTGCCGCCTTCGATGTAAAGACGACTTGGCGCGCCATAACGGACTCCTTTTGACCATCCACTGAAAGCTCCGACTGGGGCCGCGTTTGCTGCAAGAACAATCGTGCATCAGTACAATCTAAGTCGCTCGTGTGCCTCAGAATAGCATTCGGAACCACCGGAGGAGACCCTGCAAATCTGGTGAACTCGTCTTGCGTGCTGGAGGGGATGCGTTAGAAAGATACGCAAGTTGTCCCAAAGACGGTTATCAAATTTACTGAGTCTGACTTTGGACCTTCAATCCAACCCGGGAAAAACACGAAGAGTAAAACCAATGGCAGAATCAAATTGTTATCTATGAAGAGAGCACGCTTTATTCAGCCGATGGAGGCGTTATCGGTTTACGAAGGGTCCGACCGGTCACCTTGGGGGCCTACGAACATTTATGTGGTGATCAACATAAGCTTGAACTTGAGAGACCCACGCTAAGGCTCGTCATTTGGAGATCAGATGGCTACTTCTGCGTGGATGTTCCAAGCTCTTTTTGGTATGCGGCAGCGAGTGTCCCCTTACTCTTGGCGATCGGCAGTAGAGTTGGATAGAACTGGACAAATGTGGTGTCCACAGCCGCGTGGGCGGCGTGGCAACTGTAGCAGTCAGCCGAAGCCGGAATCATCTTTGCGGTTTTGCCGTCGTCAAAGCCAAAGAAGGCCCACTTACCGGGAAAGCGCGCTTCATCTTTTACGTGCACCTCGAACCCCATGGTGACGCCCTGATAGTTGCCTTTCTGGTTGATCGAACCCTTCCCCTCCGCGCCGCGAACTTCGAGCACGAGCATGGTTTTGTCGGGCCAGGTGCCCGTCTTTACAAAGGCCTTGTACGCCTCGGGATTTACAAAGACATTGTCGAACGTATGCTGGTCGCTCATATGCATAGCTGGGTTGTAACTCATGTCGAACCCGGAAGTCAGGTACATCCAGTCCCGATAGTGCTCGGGAAACTTGAGCTGAGAGTCGTTGGTATATTCCGGACTCGAACTCGGGGCCGGCGCGTTTTGTTGGGCGGCGCCCATGGAAAATAGAACCATTGCAGGGAACAGGACGACCTTCGCTATGGTGAGCATGCAGTATTATCCACCTGGGCTCATTCGAGGGCTAGAGCGGTTAGTGCATGGCTCCGGCGATTCCCCGCATTTTTGGCCTTTCGGTAGCGCCGCAGACTACGATTTCGATCTGGACACGAATCGGCTGTCTCACTCGCCTGTGAGCGGGATCGTCAACATTGGTTACAGCTCTGAAAGAATGACTTGTCTCGCCTGTTGGATCGCATGGAGAAGCCCGGTTGGATCACTCGGGAGAGGGCTGAGGATGACCGGAGACAGGTGTCGACCTTCATCACCGATTCAGGCAAGAATCTGCTAACGATCATGGAGGGTCCAGTTCACGAACAGACTCATCGAATGTTTGAAGGTGTAAAGTCCACCGATCTCAAAATGCTGGTCGACGTGCTGGCACAAATCAGAAGCCGTCGTGCCGAACTCTCCTGAAAGGACAACCGAACCGGAACATTGGACCTACCTGCATGAAGAAAATTGCCTTTCTCTCGTTCGGCCATTGGACGGCCTCGCCGCAGTCACAAACGCAGTCGGCAGCTGATACACTCCTGCAATCCATCGACCTCGCGGCGGAGGCCGAGCGCCTGGGGATGGACGGAGCCTACTTCCGTGTTCATCACTTCGCCCGACAACTGGCATCGCCATTCCCGCTGCTCGCAGCAGTCGGTGCTAAAACGCGAAAGATTGAAATTGGCACGGCAGTGATCGACATGCGGTATGAGAATCCGCATTACATGGCGGAAGATGCTGGCGCTGCGGACCTCATCGCTGGCGGCCGCCTGCAGTTGGGAATCAGCCGAGGTTCGCCCGAGCAAGTGATCGAGGGGTGGCGCTATTTTGGCTATACCCCGCGTGAAGGCGAGAGCGGTGCAGAGATGGGCCGACGCCACGCCAAAGAGTTTTTCGAACTACTACGCGGCAAGGGATTCGCTCAACCGAACCCACGTCCGATGTTTCCCAATCCACCGGGGCTGTTGCGTCTCGAGCCCTACTCCGGAGGACTGCGTGATCGGATCTGGTGGGGTGCGGGGTCCAATGCGACCGCTGTCTGGGCCGCCAGGCTTGGAATGAACCTGCAATCTTCGACCCTCAAATTCGATGAGACCGGTGAGCCGTTCCATATCCAACAAGCAGCCCAGATTCGCGCCTTTCGCGCCGCATGGAAAGAGGCTGGCCACTCTCGGACTCCGCGCGTTTCCGTCAGCCGCAGTATCTTCGCGTTGATCGACGACCGTGATCGCGCCTATTTCGGACCAGGAGGTCAGGAACAGGACAAGATCGGATTCATTGACGGAAACAGACAGGCCGTCTTCGGTCGCGGCTACGCTGCAGAACCGGATGCTCTCATTGAGGAGCTTAGGAAAGACGAGGCGATCACCGAGGCCGATACGCTACTGCTGACGGTTCCAAATCAACTCGGTGTCGCCTACAACGCGCACGTTCTGGAAGCCATTCTGACTACTATCGCCCCAGCTCTCGGTTGGCGATAAGTCGCCGAGACGAATAAATACCGTTTACAGACAGCTGCATGAAGCACTTGTCCGAGATGCGGACTATTCGTCCATATGTCGTCTGAGCTACTCCTTTGCGATCAGCTATCGATCCACGTTGTCGAGTATCCAGATGTTGCCGGACTCTTCTGCCATGGTCAAAGCGAGCTTGTCCTGGGTGAGTGAAAGCCCTACGGGTGCTATCCACCGCGGGATCATCAATCGCGGATTATCGAATTTCGAGACCTGAAACGGCTGACCTACGGACTTTCCAGCAGCCGGGTCGAATCGAATCCCCCAGACGTTGAAAAAGCCGCCAGGGCGGGATACGAAGTAGATGGTTTTTCCATTGGGAGACCAGCGTGGCTTATCGTCCCAGTGCTTGCCGTCGGTAATGCGTGTCCACGGACCGCCCGACCTAGGCACCACAAACAACGAGGATTCAGGGTTCGGAGAATTCGCAGCAGCATTGAAGACAATCCATCGGCCGTCAGGCGACATATGTGCCTGGTAAAGATGGTAAGCTGGGTTGGAAGCGATCTTTTTGGCCGCAGCTTCCGCGCCTGACGCTGAGGTTACCGGGACCAGCCATATTTCATGTCGCGTCACCGTCAACAGACATTTGCCGTCTGGACACCAATCGTAAACGGTACCCAGACCGTCATTGATTGCTGTGAGCGGCTCTTCTTCATGGCTGCGGCTCGACCAAACCATGACTTGGTGTTCGTTTGTCCTTGGATTTCGACGTTCGTAGACAAGCTGCGTGCCGTCAGGCGACCAATGCGGGTACCAACGTGAATAGTCGTCTGCGATGACCGGAGTCTCGCGCCCATCCAGCAGCGACTTCAGCCACAATTCGTTTCGCATGTTTAGGTGGTCGTTGCTCTCTCCGCGGGGAGCGTCATATGCAACCTTTGTACCGTCCCGCGATAAGATTGGATCCACGGATGTTCTTCCGGGCGGAGTGATCGCGTTGCCGCCGCCTTTGATCTGGCCACTTTTGGCGTCGAATGGTAAGAGCCAAGTTCGAATCTGCTGTGAGTCCGCTGTGAAGGCCAGCCGCCTGCCATCCCTTGAAACCGCAAGCCCCTCATCCGATCCCGGGCCGGTGGTCAGACGGTCGATGCGGGTGGCGTGCAGACTCTCGGAATCGACTGTCAGCTTAAAAATGTTTGTCGCGCCTCTGAAGCCTCTCTCGAAATAAATGGCATCGCCCGAAGGTGACCAGGAAAAGGAGGCGTCACCCTGCTGATCACCAGCTTCGCCTTCCGCGGAAGCCTCTGCGAGTTCTTTTTGAACCGCAGGTGCAATCTCCAGCTTGATGCCGGGCCCCCCAGCAATTGGCACTATCCAGAAGTCAGGGCTTGGTGAGGAACCGCCGACCCAGACGGTGATTCTCTTTCCGTCCGGATACCAGGCAGCAGACATTGCCGAAAGTTTCTTTTGCGTGATGAATTCGGCCAGGATTTCGCGAGGCGTCCCGCCATCAAGTTGTGCGATGTAGAATCGGTTGGAACCGAACTCATCAAATTGGTTCTGAAGCAATATCTCCGAGCTGTCTGGCGACCAGAGGGGATAGTAACCGAAGGGCGCGATCTTGCGCTGCTGACCCACGCCCCCCAGAGCGGGCGAGATATAGATTCCGCCATCACTTTCCTCGGAACGATAGGCGATGTATCTGCCGTCGGGCGACCAGTCAGGCTGCCAGTTATGGCCCAGACCTTTGGTGACCTGGATGGGGTCGCCACCGCTGATCTGCTGAATCCAGATGTCGGACTTTCCGCCCCGATCGGAACTATAGGCGATGTAGCGGCCATCGGGCGACCACGTCGCACCACTCTGGAGGCCCTCGTCGAAGGTCAACCGGGTCAGGGCCCGCTGGACGGGCGGAGCGGCATGCCATTTCTTGTGAAGGAGCCATCCCACACCTGCTAAAAGAACGCTTGCACAGCACACTGCGAGAATTGCGAGCCTTAGTCTTGCATGCGTCTTTGGAGGTGAGTGCAGGACGGTGAAACCGTTCTGTTGGAGAGGCATTCGGTTTGCTTCTCCCACAACATTCGTGGCGGATGGAGATACAAGTGTAGATTCCGACTGAAGCGTTTGGTCCTGCTCGCGCGACACTGGCGCGATGAAGCGGTATCCCCGTTTCGCTATAGTCTCGATGAAGCGCGGACTTTCCGCCGAGTCTTGGAGCGAATCCCGCAGCCGCTTCACGGCCGCATTGATGCTGTGATCGAACTCGACAATCGTATTGTCAGGCCACAACCGCTTCTGGATCTCTTCGCGCAACACCAACTGACCCGGATGTTCCAGCAGTTCGATGAGTATGCGAAAGGGCTGTTCCTGCAGCCGGATTACTTGACCGCGCCTTCGCAGCTCCGCCGTTCGGATGTCTAGCTCAAATTCGCCAAAGCGAACAACTGATGGCGCCGATGCGCCGACCGAAGATGGAGGCTTATGTTCCACTGTACGTACCTTGTCTCTCAGCCCCAGCACGAAAGTCTGACATCTTTATGATATCTGACCCCAAACGAAGATAAATCAACAACATATCTCGTGACTAAAATGTCAGCCGCATATCAGTGCCTTTGCATCGACATAGCGGACGCATCCGCTTAAGTTGACCCAGGTTCGCCAGATTGAACCGGGCGTGTGGGGGGGACGAAGATACTCCGCAAGCCTATCCAGGGAGGTCAAATATGCAAACACGTGTCTTTTCCAAGTATCGCGGCTTTCTTACGCGTCGATCGGTCGCGATACTTTCACTCGGGCTTCTGCTAACGAGCATTACCGATGCCGCCGCTAATGGTCAGCAAAGGGAAGATAGCCACGAACACTGGGTTAGTACGTGGTCCACAGCTCTGCACGCCCCCGAACTTGTTCCCGGACTTACGAACGGGGGTTTCAACGATCAGACGGTGCGTCAGATCGTGCACGTCAGCATTGGCGGCAAACGAGTGCGACTGCGTTTGTCTACCTTCGGCGCAAACGCAGTCGTCGTCGACGCTGCTCACATCGCTCTCTCCGCCGGGGATTCGACCATTGTCGCAGGATCCGACCGCGCTCTGACGTTCGGCGGCAAGGCTTCCATAGTGATCCCGGCCGGCGCACCGGTGGTGAGTGATCCTGTAGAGCTTAGCGTGTCAGACCTTGCCAACCTTGCCGTGAGTCTTTTTGTATCGGGAGCCACCGGGCCGGCCACTTGGCACTTTGATTCGCGGCAAAACTCCTATATATCTCCGCCGGGAGATTTCACGGGAACTACGGTCATGCCCGTCGATCCGCAATCGTCGCCAACTCAGTCCTGGTTTTGGCTGGCAGGCGTCGATGTATTGGCGTCGCGACGGTCAGGAGCAATTGCCGCGCTTGGCGATTCGATCACGGATGGTGACCAATCAAGCGTCGACGAGAATCACCGCTGGACAGACGAGTTGGCCCGGCGCATTGTTCAGCGGGACGAACACGCGATGGGGATATTGAACGAAGGAATGGATGGCAACAGGCTGCTACACGATGTGCTGGGCCCTAACGGCCTCGCCCGATTCGAGCGTGACGTGCTCAGCCAGCCCGGATTGGCCTACGTCATCGTTTATCTCGGAACCGGTGACATAGGTACAGGATGGCCGGGCGGCCTCAACCCGGATGAGGCGGTCACGGTCGATCAGATGCTCCAAGCCTATAAGCAGCTCATTGAAGGCGCCCATACAAGAGGAGTCAAGATCTACGGAGCGACGCTTACGCCGTTTGAAGGCGCTTTCGTTCCCGGAACGCCATTCCCCTTGTATTCACCTGAAAACGAGATTAAACGGCGCCAGGTGAATCACTGGATCCGCACGTCCAGCGCCTTCGATGCGGTGATCGACTTTGATCGGGTGCTTCGGGATCCTAATGCCCCATCACGGCTGATTCCAAAATACGATAGCGGTGACCATGTGCACGCCAACGACAACGGATACCAGGCCATGGCGGACGCCATTGATCTCAGTCTGTTCACCAGATGAGATTGAGACCATGAACAAACTACAGGCCGCCGCCAGGCCTGCTCGAAACCCGAACAAGTTAAAGGTCGGGAATAAGCTCTGGCCTGCCGAGTGGCAACTCAGCGCTGCGTGGCGCTGATTTGTCAACTCGAGTCACAGAATAGGAAATGGAAAATGACGTACCCTGATACGCGTGGAATTCGGCGCAAGTCGGCCTCTCACACTGGGTGACTCGCCCGCTATCGTTTCGGAGACAAGTTGCCGTAAAACCGGCTAACCGTTAAGTGACGTCTGCATGCAGCCACGGGATGTCTTGCAAGACTCAGCTGTTGAGAAATCGTCTGCTTGTGAGCTGTAGGAGGAGATGCATTTACAGATTCTTGAACGTCAGTTCTCTTGCGCTGTAGCTTCTTAAATCGCGACCAGACCCCGCGTCATGCCGATGCTGACAGCTTCCGTCCTGCTGGCTGCGCCGAGTTTCGCCAGGATCGAACTGACGTGAAACTTCGCCGTGTGTTCGGAGATATCAAGCCGCGAAGCGATCTCTTTATTCCCCAGGCCAAGTGCCATCAGGCGCAAGACCACTGTCTCTCGTGCCGTCAGATGTTCGGCAAGTCTACCTATCAGCGCGATGCCGTCTGCCGTGTCCGAGGCGGCATATGCATCTTCCGTTTGTCCGAACGGCTGCAATGTGACTGACAGGCCCGCCACCGTAGCCTGAATTGCGGCGAGCAATTGATCCGACGACACCTGGAGAGGAAGGACGGAGCGAATACGAAAGGCTGCGGCTCGTTTCCTCACAAGGGGACCGATTTGGCCGCTCAGCAGAACCGTCGACGTTGAGGAAAATACCTCTATCAGATCGCTGTCGTTCCGCCCTGCAACGCTTCCGAAGTCTTCCGTGGCGATTACGATTGCATCCGGCTCATCGCTCAGCGCGCGATAGATAAGAGTCGAGGCCGGTGCAACGGAGAGCAGATCGACTCCCACTGTAGATCGAAGAACAGCGATAGAAGGCACGAATACAGTTGAGTCAACGCAGGGCAATACGCGCAAGGGTTTGGAACGGGCGATCACGCCTACCTCTGCTCTCGGTGGCTTGCCACGAGCGTTGAATCAGCCGCGATCAGCGACGCTCAAGGTCAGATCCACTTTTGCACCTCCGCGGAAGACGGTCAGGGAGATAGTGTCTCCGATGCGCGAGGCACGAAGCCGATGCAGAATTTCGCGCAAACTAGGAACAGGCTCTCCATTGAATGAAACGATGACGTCTCCTACCATCACGCCTGCTAGGGCCGCAGGCGCCTTCGTTTCAACATGCGTAACCAGAAGTGTTTCATCTGCGCCGTCAGGAAAAAGCTCCTGTGCTGGCTCGGGGATGGGAATCGGCTGCATGGCGAGGCCGAGAAACGGATGAGGGACGTGGCCTTGTTCAAGGACGGCATCGACAACCCGGTTGATGGTCTGCGCTGGAATGGTGATAACGGCCTGACGGGCCAATGCCGGACTATTGATGCCCAGCACCTGTCGCTGTTCGTTGATCAGTGCGCTGCCTGACTGACCCACGTAGAGCCGGATGTCCGGACGGATGAGACGGTCGATCGCTCCTCCCCGCCAGCTTCGCCATGCGCTACCGGTACGGGCGATGATTCCGCAACTCGCAGAAATATCTCCCAACCGGGAACGACCGACCGACAGCACAACTTCTCCGGCGCGGATGACGAGATCGTTCGCACTTGAAACCGGCGTCAACTTATCCGAGTCAATGCCCAGCACGGCGAGGTCGGTTGTCGCATCGCTCCCTATCAACCGTGCGCTGAGCGATTCTCCGGCGAGAATGATCCTGATGTTTTCGCGAAGGCGAAGGCCGTGGTGCGTCGTTACGATCACGCCCGGCCGCCAAACCACGCCGCTTGTAGTCGACCTTCCTCCGCCCTCAATCGCCGCAATGCTGTTCTCAAGAACCGCGATCGTATCCGCAAAAGAACTCGACAGTTGCGTCCATACTGACTTTTCCGTTCCAGTTGTCACGACATTCCCCTTTGATTGCGGAATTATCGTGACACGTTCCACACGCCCCGCACATCCGCCAATTGACTAGGGCAGATCCGAATCATTCAGCCTTTCTGCCGTGCGCCATTTGACCGAGTTTTGAACCTGGGGTACAAACCATGCTTCGGCACGCATATTGCGCAACCGGGAAGGAGGTTTTCCATGTCTCAGCTTGCGAATGCAGCTACCAATGGAGAAGCAGCACACCAGGAGGACTTGTCCGGTCCGCCGGCTGCCAACCGCCATCGCCTGCCGGACGAGCGGGCGGGCATCACACACCATTTCTCCATCGCCGGCCACGAGGGCTACCTGACCGTCGGTCTTTATCCGAACGGGCAACCGGGTGAAATCTTCATCCGGATGGCAAAGGAAGGATCGACGATCGCGGGACTGATGGAATGTTTCGGCACCGTCGTTTCGGTGAGCCTCCAGCATGGAGTGCCACTCAAAGTGCTCTGCGACAAGCTCTCCCATACGCGGTTTGAACCATCGGGCTGGACGGGGAATCAAGAACTTGGCTATGCCAAGTCGATCATGGACCACCTCTTCCGCTGGATGGAGCTACGCTTCCTATCGGGCCAACAACTGCCGCTGTTCGTTGCGAAAGCGGCTGGTGGCGATAATATTGGCGATGAGTCAAACCAGGTGCCTGCCAGCCTATCGCCCTTCCCTCACGAAAACTATGAGGCCGGTGACGCACCACTGTGCTCCACCTGTGGGTCCCTGATGGTGCCAAATGGAAGCTGTTACAAGTGCGGCAACTGCGGCGGAACGAGCGGTTGCTCGTGACGGTGGGGGGTACTTATCTGCTAGACCGGCCGACTGCATGGAAGCGGCAGCACATGAAGGGGTGGTGTCGCTTCTCTTTCCGTTACTGCTGGTTGGCAGGAAAGATTTGGGAAGGTCCGTCGAGGATTCGACTCTAAGAAAGCTGACGAGTCTCATATCTCAATATCACGAGACTCTAACAGGGGCATTTCTTAAAGACTCTTCAGCGCGCAGCGCCAGACCTTGTGCCACCGAGGTAAACTCATTGCCGCTGCGAATGCGATCTTCTCCGAACCGTGTCGCGAAGATTTGGCGGACGATAGGAACGAAGGAGCTTCCGCCAGTAAGAAAAATGCGGTCCACTTCACGCGTACTGACGCCAGAAGTCATCAGGAGTGAGTCGGTGCATCTCTCGATGGCCCATAGTTCCTCTACGATCCACGCTTCAAAGTCTTCTCGGGTGACAGAAATACGCAGGTCCATGCTGCCGTCGCGGAAGTGGAACTCTGCGGCGTGGGATCGCGAAAGTTCGAACTTCACCCGCTGAACCGTCTGGTGGAGCTGATAGCCGAGATCTTCGTCGATGAGGGTGATGAGAGCTTCAATCTTCTCAGGCTCAAGAGCGCGCAGGTGTGCGCTCTTCAATATCTCCATTACATTGCGGGTGCGCAGGAATGACAGGTAGTGCCAGCGTTCGAGGTTGGCGTAAATCCATGCAGGGACGGCGGGCAGTATCTTGTTCAGCGAGCGCGCGTGGGACTCCGATCCAAGAGCGGGAGAAACCAGTTTGCGAACAATCCGCGCATCGAAGGCGTCGCCGGCAAGCCCTACACCGCTGTTGCCGAGCAGATCTCGGGGTGTGCGTCCGCGTCTCCGCACCCCAGGGCCGACCTGAAGCAGCGAGAAATCGCTGGTTCCTCCGCCGAAGTCGCCGATAAGGATCAGTTCGTCATGATCGAGCGTGGATTCGTAGGCGTAAGCGGCGGCGACCGGCTCCATCTCGAAATCAACATTCTCAAAGCCGGCAATCTTAAAAGCCTCACGCAGCCGTGTCACGGCATAGCCATCATCCTCTTCCGTCTCCGCGCCAACGAAGCGCACGGGACGTCCTACCATGGCATAGCGGATGGGAATGCCGAATTGCTGTTCTGCGTGTTTCCGCAGATCGGAGACCATCTTGGAGATCAGCTCTTCAAGCGTGTATCGACGGCCAAAGACCTCCGTGCCAGTAAGTGTTCGGCTTGAGAGATGCGACTTGAGAGACTGGATGAGCCTGCCCTTCTCGTCAGCTTCGAGATAGTGCTCAATGGCGGCTGGTCCAGTCCACGACTGCATTCGCTGAGCCCCACCCGTCTTCTTCCTCCGTTCGAGGTAGAGAACGGAGCGGAACGACGTAGTTTCCGCGCCGCGAAAAGGAAACGAGACGAGTTGCACCTGCGAATTTCCCGTTACCAGCGCCACCGAACTGTTGGTGGTGCCAAAATCAATCCCAAGGGCGGGCAGTTGATGTTGCGCTTTCTGCATTCACACCATTATTTCTTAACCACCCCCGAGGCCGTTGCTGTGTGCACTGTCTGACTTCTCTCGATAGCATGGCTTGAAAGGTGAAGAAGCCGATGTCCTCGAACGAAACTACTGCGCCCCCCGCCAGCACGCATTTAGCGGGCAATATGGCTATGCATACTCAAGATCTGAAGGCGGAACCGCGGTTCAGTCTCTTCGTTACACAAGCAGATGCCGATGGCGATCCACTTGGAGCTGCTCGGGCTACTCTGATCGGCGTTGCCGAATCTGTTCCCGCAAGCGAGCTTGATTCGGTTCGAGAGATTTACCTTGCCCGTCATGAGAACAGCCGGTACTGGGTCGACTTCTCCGACTTCAGTTTTTTCTGGCTCCAACCCGTCGACCTTTATTACGTGGGCGGCTTCGGCGTGATGAGATGGGTCGAGGCAAGAGAGTACCAGGATGCAGCTCCTGATCCGTTGGCGGGCGCCGCACCCAGCATCCTCGCCCACGTTGGCATTAACTTCCCCCGCGAGGTAGCTCCCCCGATGGAGACGCGGACGGTGCTGGTCGAGATGGTCCGCCAAGCTAGGCGATAAACGCCATCTGGCGAAGGTGTTTACTCACTACGAATAATTCCTACCCAACAATCATTTTGGAGAATAGAAATGACTACCACTACGCTGAAGACCAGCAGCCTTCCCCGTGAATTTGTCTTCAACAGCTCACGTATTCCCGATCCGGATCCAAGAATGAGCATCGACCAGGTCCGCGACCTGCTTACTCCTTCGTACCCGGAAATTGCTACTGCGACGATTACCGGACCGGAGGATACGGGAACGAGCCTGCGTTACTCCTTCTCCAGAGCCATCGGGTCGAAGGGTTTAAGTTATGCCACGCTCTGAGATGACACGAGAGGAACTGGTGGCGTTATTCGCGACGAAGGGCGACGGCACCACCTCCGGAGGCGAACAAATTACTTGTGAGGCATCTCCAATGCAAAGAGTCGATACGTCTCGCCGACGCCGTGCGGCAGGCGATGGACCGATTCGCGGGCACAGACAGCTTGCCGCTCACCGCTCCATCGCAACTCCTGCCACCCCTCGGATAACTACTCTCGCGCCTGCTTTCGGCCAGGCTCTTCCCACCCTCGGCACTGTTCCAACGGAATACAACCGCGAAGTCAATGCGGAGCTGCTTTACGAGCTGGGCGCTGCTCTGGTGAAGGCGGGTTTGGGCTCGCCTGAAACGTGGCAACGATGCGGGGGAAATGCAGTTGTCTTCGCACAACACAGCATCATGAGCGGGATTGGCGCAGAGCGCGGCGAACTGCTCGAGCGCAACGTTGAATTCCATCTTCAGGTGAGCGATGTACTTGAACGGGATGGCTACGGTTCGACACTTAGCAATGGACAGCTGGCTGTGACGATCGAATGTGGCGGTGCCGGCTATCTGAAGATTGGGCCCGCACTCGACGCCCTCGAGAAGGAAGCGGAGGGGCTGGGAGCAGCATTCTATTGGACCCTCATCCATGCCCTGTATCGCGTAATGCGCATCTACGATCACGACGACGCGCTCATGTATGAGGAAAGGCTAATCGAGTGCGCAAACGAGGATGATGAAGAGAATCGCAGCCAATATGAATTCCCCGAAGTAGAGAAAGCACTCCCGGAATGCATCCGGAAGACACTCAAAGAGAAGTGGAGACTCGGAGATCGCCGCCTACTCCGCGCCCGCAGCAAAGGCCCCTACCGGGCCTGGATCGATCGTCTAAGGAAAATGCAACGACTCTCCCGTCTACGCGTTGAACAGTCCCAACAGTCCCTCGAAGACCGCTATTACGATGGTCCGCCGCTCCCGTCGTTGCTCGTTGCCTTCAAGGACAGAGACGCCGTGACCGCCTGCTTCGACGAGGAAGGTCAGCACATGCTGGAAGGCTCGTCGGAGCTGACCGTCTGTGTCTTCTTTTCTCCGAAAAAGGCGGACGAAGTGAAACACGCAATTCGTGTGATCGAGCGTTTCATTGCATTCAACACAGAGCTCTTTGAGCTGGTTGGAGAGTTGCAGGCTTGGGAGAAGGAACAACATGCAGGTTCAGTTAGCAATCGGGGAGAACCATCGCTTCGAGCTGCGTGAGGCGCTGTTGGTTTACTACGGAAACCAGACAACCTTCATTACGAAGCACGAGGTTTTGAATCAAAAGAACACAGCGCCTACTCTTGGACCGGCGCAACCACTCACGGTTGCGTTCGTCGAGTCGCTCGTTCGCTCTCTTGGAGGTGGAGTTGCTGCCGAGGTGTTCCCAGAGAAGATCCTCGCCAAGAGCGATCGCATGATTGCGTGGTGGACGCCGGGACAGCGCCGCCAGATGTTCTATCAGCACTCCGAGGGAAAGGCGGCTGATTTGAACGGCCGCATTTTCCCTCAGCCTCCTCTAGTGTGGCGGGTCGCCGACGGGCAATTGAAGATCCGCGCTCTCACTGAGAACAAGCGTCCCGGGGCAACAACCAAGCTCGCGGTCGCGCCCTACTGGAATCTCTCGGACTACGGCACGGTCTGCACCGGATCGATGCGGCGGTCCGAGAGCGCATCCGTCGCGGCCATATCCGACTGGGAGCGGGGATTCTACGAGAGCGCCTTTACCCACGCGAATGTTGGTCGCCTTACGCGGCATAAAGACGGATTCGAGGGGCTTTGGAGCGGCCTGACAGGTAAGCGGAAACTGTTTCCGTTGGAGACACTGATCGTCCTGCCCCAGACCCTCGCGCAATTCGTGCGTGACGAAAGGAACTGAGATGCGCACAGAGCATTTGCTGCCTCCAGGCTTCCTCGGCCGTCGACCCGTCCGTGTGTTGGTTGTGGGTGCAGGCGGAACTGGCAGCGCTTTCCTCATGGGCCTGCCATATCTACACCAGGCGATGCGGGTGTGGGGTCATCCCTGAAGGGCCCCAGGTCTCGATCATGGATGCCGACACGGTGTCTGAGACGAACTGTGTCCGTCAGCCATTCTCCGCCTCGGACATCGGTCAGAACAAAGCGACGGTGCTCGTCAACCGGATCAACATGTTCTGGGGTACGAAGTGGTCAGCGGAACCATCCTGCTTTAACGAGCGCACACTGAGCGGATCGCGTGACGGAGGTCCGGATTTGCTTGTTGGTTGCGTCGACACCCGCGCAGCACGCAAGGTCATCGACCAGGCAGTGACGCGGCCCATGCAACGAACGACCTACTGGCTTGACATCGGCAACAATGCGGCCAGCGGCCAATGCATACTTGGACAACCGCTCAATTCACAAAATCGTCGCAGGGTCACCAGGCTGCGCACGGTCAGTGAGTTGTATCCTGAGATCGTCGATGCTGCGGCTGGCGAAGACCCTTTGCCGAGTTGCTCTGCCATCGAAGCTCTCAATCGGCAGGAGCCGTTCATCAACCAAACTCTGGCATCGAGCGCTCTCGCCATGCTGGCGCGGCTCTTCCGCTATGGAAGGCTGAGCCATCACGGAGCCTTCTTCAATGCCGAAACCGGGCGGATGAGCGCTCTCCCTGGCGATCCCGAAATGTGGACGCAGGTCCGCAGACGCAATCGCCGGCTCCGAGTAGCCGCTTAAACAACCGTCGTTCTTCCGCACTCAATCCAATCCCACCCATCGGAGATGCCCATGTTTCAGCAACTCGTTCCACTCCTCCGCCAGAGGTCCGTCCTCTTGACGGTCACGTCTCTCGAAGAAGATCAGATTCGCGTCAATGTCCTGCCAAAGAAGCTGGCGGACGGCGAAAACGCTGCTCTTACCACTCCGATGAGCTTCACCGGAACCGCCGCTGAGCTCGACGCGCAACTGCCCGATGCAATTGTCAGCTTTGTGGCCAGTCACCTGGAATTGAAGAACACGCTCGACCGCGCCAAAGAGGAGATGGCCGCTGTTGCGAAGGCAGCCCAGGATGAGGCGAGAAATAAGTCGAAGACAGCGAAGAAAGCTGCTCCGGTGACTGCGCCTGTGAAGAAAGACGAGCAGATACCGGCAGAGCCGCCAACAGCGCGTGGCCTTTTCGATGTGCCCGCTCCGGCAAGCGCAAAGCCCACTTCTCCGCCCGATTCGGACGAAGAAGCGGAGATTCTTGCAGAAATCAAGCAGGATGAGCAAACGGAAGTTAGAAGACGAGCCCCTTATTACTTCGTAGCTCTCGTTAGCAAGTGGCAACGGCTCAGCCACTGTGGCGATTGCTGCTCACTCCATCTGCGATTTTAGGCTAAGTACAAATGACGTCGCTATTTGCGGCTAAACGTTTGGATCGGGTTCACGGTAGGGTTGAAGTTACTGAAAACCCCTGTACCCTTCCCAGCAGCTACGGGGTGAGCTAAGCAGATAGACAGCTCGGCCGCCCAGCGGGAGTGCCACTAAAACCCCAGCGAGGGATGGAACCAGCGCCTAAAACGGAGCAGCACCCGGTTGGGTGGCCCGTAGCCGAAAGTCCAGTAGGGAGTTTGCGCCATCCGCAGGTCGAATGAGCGCCAGTACAGGGCTGACGTTGGCTACGGAGGTCGAGCGCCACCAGCAAGGAGGTTTAGCCATGAAGGAGGAGTTCTGTTTCTATGTTGGCGTGGACTGGGGAGTGGAGTTCCACCAAGCCTGCATCCTGGATGCAAACGGGGAGAAGATCTGCCAGCGCCGCATCGAACATAGTGGCGCAGGCATGCTCGAGTTCTGTGACTTCTTGCCAGCACTGACCCATGGCGAAGCGTCTGCACTCGCGGTTGCCATCGAAGTTCCACGCGGACCGATCGTAGAGGCCTTGCTGGAACATAACTACGCCGTATTCTCGATCCATCCCAAGCAACTGGATCGCTTCCGCGACCGGCATACGGTTGCGGGAGCAAAAGACGATCGCCGGGATGCCTTGGTTGCAGCGGATTGCTTGCGCACCGATCAGCACTGTTTTCGCCGCGTGAGACCGGACCATCCGGATCTCATTCGCGTGCGCGAACTCTCCCGGACGGAAGAGACTCTTGGCATCGACCTAGGCCGGTGCGTGAACCAGCTCTCCCAATTGCTACTGCGCTACTTTCCGCAACTGCTGCGGCTTTGCTCGACGCCCGATGAGCCTTGGCTTTGGGCCCTGCTCGAGTTAGCGCCGACGCCGCAGCGAGCCGCCAAACTGACGGAAAAACGCCTGCAACAACTGCTCGCAAAACATCGCATCCGCCGCTGGACCGCCGAGAAGGTAGGCGAAATTCTGACCGCTCCGCCACTGCCCTTGGCGGCTGGGAGCGCGGAAGCCATCAGCGAACATGCACTTCTGCTCTTGCCGCAATTACGCCTGCTTCACCTGCAGCGTAAGCAAGTCGCTGATCGGACCCCCCAGCTCTTGGATCAGATGGCTGCCTCGACGAATGACTTCCCGATGTCGCAAGAACATCGTGACATCCCCGTGCTGCTCTCTTTGCCGGGTGTTGGACGCCTCATCACCGCGACCATGCTGGCCGAAGGAGCACACATCCTCTCCCTCCGGGATTATCACGCTTTGAGGGCCCTTGCTGGCATTGCGCCGGTGACCAAGCAAAGTGGCAAGAGCAGGCAGGTTCTTATGCGCTACCGCTGTAACCAGCGGCTACGCAACGCCTTCTATCATTGGGCTCGTACCAGTATTCAGCACGATCCTCGCAGCAAACAGCACTACGCGCGCCTGCGCCAGGTCGGTCATAACCACGGTCGCGCCTTGCGTGGTGTCGCTGATCGCTTGCTTGCTATGCTCATCGCCATGCTTAAGAGTGGACAAACATATGATCCAAATCGACCTTCCACCGCCCACCTTACGGCCGCCTGAGCCGGATCTCTCTGTGCCACTGCCGCCCGACGTCCGACCGTCCATCTGCTTAGCTCACCCCGTAGCTGCTGAAGGGTACAACCCTTCTTCACGATGTTGACAAATGGTGGGGAGTCCGTTTTTGAGGAACTTCGACAGGCTGTCAGATTGCGGTTAACTTCCGGTTAGCCGACCAACCGGACACAACCGCGCGATCCGCTTCTAAGACCGTAGCTTTCCCGTGGTGGTTCAACTACATCGGACGGTTCTTGGTTCCACTGACGATAAGAACCTCAGCCGGAAAGCTCATGCCGCGGTCTGTGGAATACTCCCGAAGAGCCTCTAGCGCCTCACGCTTCACTTCAGTCAACTGCTCCGTTGAAAGCATGGCGACCTCTTCACGAAGTTTCTCAGACATCTCGGATCGCAACGTCCAAAAGTCTTCAACTGAGATTGGTGCTTGTATTGTGAATTGCAGCAGGCGCTCGGATGGAGCCATCGCACCGGCCTCACCAAGAAGGTCCCGTAACTTGCCCGGAATGGCAAAGCGGAATGGATCCGCAGCATCGGGCGCAGGCGATGGCCAATCGACATAACGTTCGACGACTCGTTGCAGCGTGTAGAAAAAAGGATTTCTCTCAGCGAAATGCCAGACCGCCAGGACCAGTTTCCGTCCTGGCTTGAGTACTCTGAACATCTCGCGAACTGCGTCAACCGGAGATGGAAAGAACATCACACCGAAGCGGCTTACTACTGCATCAAAGGTATCGGGTAGGAACGGCAAACGGTCTGCAGAGGCGACGTCGAATTGTGCGTTCCTGAACCCAGGATGATCTGTCGCTCGACGAGCCGCTTCTACCATCTCAGGCACCTGATCGATCCCGAAGACCTTGCCTTCGGGGCCGACCAAGGCAGCTATGGTCAATGCTGGCTCTCCGGGACCCGTAGCAATATCCAGAACTATGTGCCGGCTGCCAATCAGCCCATCTTCGACAAGGGCCTGCGTGACCGGCGCAAACATCGGACGGATGATTTCGCGGTGCTTCTCCCAGAACCGCGCGGAATCACGCCATACGCTTATAACCTCGTGGTCGGGTTGCATCAACAGAAGTATACCTACCCCGTTTCACGGGAAGTTCGGGTTCTTCGGGACAGATCGAGTCGCTATAAAATCCTGCCATGAGCTATGACCTCATGGTCTTCGAACCGACTGCGCCCTGCGTGGGAATTTTTCTTTGCGCGGAAAGTTTTAGAAGTCGAGATGGTTGCGGAAGAAGGGAAGAACTTCGTTGTAGACGCGGTTGTCGGAACCATCCCAGTAGGGATCGCCGCCCCATGTACCGTTAAATTCTTCGGCTTCATGGATGATGCCGAATTCGTTGAGCTTATAGGTGAGCGCCTCGTTGGCATAGACGTGGTCCCAGATGCCGTCGCTGCGGGGCCAGTCGATTTTGAGAGCGCGGAGGGACTTGAGATTGTCGGCGTATTTGGGGATGAGCGATTCGATGAAGAGGTTGTCGCGCAGACGGGCCATCAGTGCGGAGTCGATGACGAGCTTGCCGTTGATGAGATGCGCGGGCGGATCGAAATAGAGCGGCGCATTGGCGGGGTCGGGCAGGTGC
Source organism: Terriglobales bacterium (assembly GCA_963823845.1). Taxonomy (GTDB): domain Bacteria; phylum Acidobacteriota; class Terriglobia; order Terriglobales; family Acidobacteriaceae; genus Alloacidobacterium. The sequence continues at coordinate 872,051 of CAWGND010000011.1, read as the reverse complement.
GCCTGAAACATGCTGGCGAAGATGGGAGTGAAGCCGTCGCTGTTCAGGTCGTTGAGCGATTTTGCGTTAGCGATGGTGGACCAGTTGGGGCGTGAAACGAGCATTTGCACGCCGGAACCGGTGCCGACGGGATGCATGGCGTAGACGACGCTGAATATGTTGGGATACGCCATGCCGAAGCGAAGTGCGCCGTAACCGCCGATATAGTCGCCGAGGAGGCCGCGCGAGTTGCGCGTAGCGAGACTGCGGAAGTTGGCGTCGATGTAGGGGACGAGGTCGCGGATGTAAAAGTCCTGCCAATTGCCGGTGACGGGCGAGTTCACGTACCAGGTGCTGCCGAAGGGCGTCCGCATGTCTACAGAGACGAGAATGAATTTGCCGATCTGATTGGCGGCGATGGCGCGGTCGAAGAGCTCGGCGGCGTGGTGCTGATCGAAGATATCGTGATGACCGCCGAATGGGTTCGGCAAAAAGTAGATGACCGGATAACGCTGCGTGGAGGTGTTGTATCCGGGCGGCAGATAGATGGTGAGCTTGCGCATGGGATCAACTCCGATGAGATTGTGGGTGAGATTGTCGGAGTGAATTTCTCGGTCGACGAGAGTGCCGGAGTCTGCGGCGAAGGACGAAGCGGAGACGAGAAAGAGGAAAACGAAGGCGAGGGCAAATAGACGAGGGGCGCGAATCATAGCGAGTAGGCTTCTTTGGTACGGCGGGTCGAGCGAAGTGTAAGCCATACGAGATACCAGCATGGCCAGAGCAGGATGAGGGTCCACAAGACAAAATTTGGCCCGTTCTGGATTTTCATCATAGGAATCATTTGCACGCAGTAGGGAATGATCAACAGAAGCGTCAGCCAAGGACGTGGGCGCAGGTTATGCAGTCCTGCGCATATGCCGAAAATCATCATCGGCAGATAAAGAAACAGCGCGAATGGCGAAAGCTGGATGATGTGATGATCGAAGTGAGCCTCTACGTGGAACAATTTGAAGCAGTGAATGGAGGGGCCAAGAAGTAACAGCATGCTGCCCCAGAGTGTTCTGCGTGAAATTCGAGCGGCAGCAAACCCAGCAGACCATGCAGCCGCAAAGAGCCGCAGAAGAGATAGCGTGAAATCCGTCAGGCGATAGGGTACATAATGCCAGGAAGCTGGTCCCCAATACCATTTCACTGCGTTTGTGTTGACATCTACAGAATTGCCCATGAGCAACCATGTTGTGGTGTATGCGAGAGCAATAGCGGCAAACCATGGCCGCCACGATAGCCAGCAGAGGAACTGACGCCGGAGGACGAAGCCGAGGATTGCGAAAAGCGAAGATGCGAGGGGCGCGCTGGATTCAGCAAGGTCGCCGAGGACGGCTTCGCGGTCGCAGGGTGGGAGCAGAAGCGCGACGAGGTCGACAATGACGCGATTCATGCTCTAGCTCCGGGGCGATGCGAGGCCCAGGCGGCGCCGATGCTGATCTTTGTAATGGCTTCGTAGAATTCTTTTGCGGCGTGGGTGCCTTTGGGGGTGACGTGCACCATTCGTTTGGCGCGGCCTCCGCGTTGCGGTGTGGCATCGCCCATCCATGTTTTGAGCAGGCCCTTGGCTTCCAGCCGTTCAATTGTGATGTAAATTGCTCCGATGGAGCATCGGCGTCCGGTCTTCTGCTCGATCTGCGCGCGGATGGAAGCGCCGTAGGCGTCTTCGTCGAGCGTGGCGACGACGGTAAGAATGAGGTATTCGAATTCTCCAAGCACAATAAGAACTACATTGTGATATTAATCAGCTGCACCTGTCAATCACGCCCGGTGGAAGTACTTCCGGGAAGGTGCAGAGACTAGAAGGGCGGTATCTAACCCCATGTGATGAATGGTAAAGGTATAGTCCAGACCACGAATCCGCCGTTTGGGTGATGTAGATACGCATGCTCCTGCCGTGAGTTCCATCAGAATGGCGGAAAGTTAATCTCGTGCCGCTGCCAAGGTTGGAGACTTCAAGCAGAATCGGGGATTCCGTTCCGAAGAGCTGATCGGTAATGGGTAACCTGCGAGTCCCTACTATCACGGAGACAGCTGAGCTCCTGGAAAGTCGGGTTTTCGGTAACTTCACGCCCAGATCAAATGACCCACCGCCCGGAATTTTAGGAATTCGACAAGGCGATGGAGACGTTGTCTGGTATCGAGCGAGGTTTCGTAGCATGCGGTCACCTTAGCTGAGGCAATGATCCTGCAAACCCACATCTGGTTGAGATGTGGGGCACCCTTATAGCCTCGAAATTGGGACGTGGGCCACCATGCCAGCCGTCATCACTGCCGACATGCCGACTTGAACGAAGCCGCGGCGGCGGCGGACGCATCCGCGTGTTACTGAACTGACACTTGAGGCTACCGGGTAGCTTGGTGCGCAGAGAAGGAGGATTCTCTGTGAACCAACTACGCCAGCTCATGCTTGAGGAGTTGCGGCGTCGCAACTTCGCCGATACGACCATCCGCACTTACCTGCACGGTGTCGAGCACTTCAGCCGATACTTTCATCGCCGGCCCGATCAGCTTGGCCCCGAGGACATTCGCAAGTATCAGGCGATGCTTTTCACCAAGCTGAAGTTCAGTCCGAACACCGTAATCCTGCGGCTGGCGGCGCTGCGCTTCTTCTATATCCACGTGTTGAAGCGCGGCTGGAGCATCGCCGAGACGCCCTATCCGAAGAAGTTGCGACACCTTCCGCAGGTGCTCAGCCAGGAGGAGGTGGCACGCCTCATTGACGCAGCAGACTCGCAGTTTCATCGCATCCTGCTGATGACGCTCTATGCCACGGGTGCACGGCGCGCGGAAGCGGCCCACCTGAAGGTCGGTGACATCGACAGCCAGCGGATGGTGGTTCATATCCGGGAGGGCAAGGGCGGCAAGGACCGCGATGTCATGCTTAGCCCGAAGCTGCTCGATGCGCTGCGCCTCTACTGGCGCGGCCTCCGGCGCAAGCCGAAGGAGTGGCTCTTTCCCGGCAACCGCTGGCACACGGCAAGTTACCCTGTCACCACTAAGGTCCTCTGGGATGCCTGCCAGATCGCCGCCGAACGCGCCGGCCTCGACAACAGGCACATCCATCCGCATACTCTACGTCACTGCTTCGCCACACATCTTCTTGAAGCCGGCGCCGACCTGCGAACGATCCAGATACTGCTCGGTCACCGAGACCTCGAGGTCACTACCGTCTACCTGCATCTGTCCCAACGGCATCTCAGCGCAACTGCCAGCCCGCTTGATGCTCTCACGTTCTCTCGACAAGGAGGACGCAAGCACAGTTCATGAGCCGGCCTCCGCTGGAGATGGCCGACATTGTTCGCTGTGCAGGACACGCATTTCTTGAACACAGCCGTAAGTGGATCAACTGGCAACACCGAAAAGTGTTGCTGGCCATCACGCGCTGTCGCACCGCCGCGCTGGGCGGACATCGCGATCGCTGTACCGGCTGCGGACATACGACCAGGATCTCGTACAACTCCTGCCGAAACAGGCATTGCCCACGGTGCCAGGGCAACGCGCGCCTGCGCTGGCTCAAGGCGCGTGAACGAGAACTGCTGCCCACCCGCTATGTCCATGCCGTCTTCACTCTGCCGCGGGAACTGGCCCCGCTCGCTTTACAGAACAAGCGGCTCATCTATAACCTGCTCTTTCACGCCAGTGCCGAGACGCTGCGTGAGATTGCTCGCGACCCTCGACATCTTGGAGCCGAGATCGGTTTCTTCAGCGTGCTCCACTCCTGGAATCAGCGATTGCAGTTTCATCCCCATATCCACTGTGTCGTTGCCGCCGGCGGCCTCGCACCAGATCACTCCAGATGGATCTCCGCCCGGCCTTCCTTCTTCCTGCCCATCGGCGTGCTCAGCCGTGTCTTCCGCGGCAAGTTCGTCGCCGGACTCCGTAGCGCCTTCCATCGAGGCGAACTCCAGTTTTACGGCAACCTTCTGCCTCTTGCCCAGCCACGCACCTTCGCCGCATGGCTGCGTGTACTGTTCCGCCACGACTGGGTCGTCTACTCCAAGCCTCCCTTCGGCGGCCCTGAACACGTGCTGCGCTATCTCGGCGCCTATACCCATCGCGTCGCCATCTCCAACAGCAGGCTGGTTGCGCTCTCCGATGGCAACGTCACCTTCCGCTGGCGCGACTCTGCCCACGGCAACAAGAAGAGGCTCATGACTCTGGCCGTCGAAGAGTTCCTGCGCCGCTTCCTGCTCCATCTGCTGCCGCCAGGCTTCGTCCGCATCCGCAACTTCGGGTTCCTCGCCAACCGGAACCGCGCTACCCTGTTGCCGCTATGCTCTCGACTACTCAGCGGCTCAGAGCAAAAGGCTGCTTCGGCAGCTTCGATGTCCACTGAAGAGACCCATTTACTCTGGAACTGCCCAGTCTGTGGCGGAACCATGCGCGCTGTCGAACGGCTTTCCGCTGCGCAACTGCTGCTTCGTTCTCCACCTCAACCAAACCGGTGCGCAGCTTGAACCTCTATCCCCATCTTCGGCCTTTGCCCCTGCTTCGGCACGCATGCAGGTTCCTTGTCTCATCTGTCCCGGGACGCTCGGTCGCTCATCTCTTCAGCCCCCGCCGGATGCCACATTGCGATCCTTCACCGCTCCATCACGACTTAAAAGCCGCAGATCATGCCCAGATTAACGACTTGGTCAAACTTCTCCACCCGATCAGCGCCATTCAAAGTTCATAGCCTTCCATGGGGGCGGCTTCCTTCAAGTCGCTGTATCCGAAGCGCCCTGCTCTGAGAGCATGCAACTGCGCACTGCCGTCGCGGGGCGCTCCAGATACAGCACTAGGACATTTCGGTACTAATCTGGTGTCGATACGGCACTAGAGATTTACCACTCACCGCGTAGGTCCTAGCGAGTCGTCTGGCAAAGATCACTTGCCCAACAGGGCGGTGAGACACCGAGAAGGTTCCAGAGACAATCCGCACTCCTCCTGCCCCTGATGCCAGCACCATAACCGTTGCCGGCTCGCCTTCCTGCGCAGAACATCAATCAGCGCAGGTGTCAGGGTTCAGAGATCAGGGAACAGAAATCAAGAATCGCAAAATTTGCACTTGACATTGACCAGACAATCCACAACCATATGGTTGTGGATAAGTTAGATACAACATTTGCGGCTCTGTCTGATCCAACCCGGCGGGCGATGATCGAGCGGCTCTCCCACGGGCCTGCCTCAGTGCATGGATTAACGGAACCGTTTGCTCTGTCGCAGCAGATGATTTCAAAACATATTGCCTGCCTGGTGCGGGCGCGGATTGTCATCAAGACGAAGCGTGGACGAGAGAGTGTGTGCACGCTTAGGCCCGAGGCGATTAAGACAGTCAGTAACTGGGCGATGAGCTATCGCCGATTCTGGGAAGAGAGCTTCGACAAACTGGAAGTAGTTGTCAATCAAATGAAGAAAGAGGAGGTCAGAGATGACAGAAAACACGGTTAGCGAAATTGAGCGGATGGTTGTCACAAGAGTTTTTGATGCCCCACGCGAGTTGGTTTGGAGGGCGTGGACAGACCCGAAGTACGTGATGCAGTGGTGGGGACCGAAGGGCTTCACTGCGCCCGTTTGCCAGATGGATGTTCGCGTTGGAGGAAAGTCTCTCCTCTGCATGAAGACGCCGGATGGGTACGAGGGCTGGAATGCAATTGAATACCATGAGATTGTTCTGCACGAGAAGATCGTTTCCTCCATGTACTTTTCGGACTCGAAGGGAAACAAGATCGATCCTGCGGAATTAGGAATAGAACATGAGGCCATAGACGGTGCGTACGACGTGACCATCTTTGAGGATCTCGGAAACGGCCAGACAAAACTGACCTTCATTGGAAGTGAACCCATGGAGAGCGCGAAAAATAGCGGTCAAATGGAGGGCTGGATCCAGATACTCGATAAACTCGCGGCAGTTGTTGCGGGGTTGGCGCAGGCGAAATAGGAAGTTGACGTTTTGACGATCGTCATGCGAGATCAGCTAAGGGTGACGGGAGGCGGATTGGGTTAGGGCCTCTCGTCACTTGGCCGGATAGTCGCCCTTTCGGACAAGTGATGAACCATCAGAGCAAGCTCACAGAAGAGGGGGAGCAACATGTCATTCCTTCGCGATATCAGAGTTGCGGTCCATTCATTAGCTCGTACTCCCGGACTGGCGATCACGGTGATTCTCACACTGTCGCTTGGCATCGGCGCTAACGCAGCGATCTTCACACTGGTGCGCGGTGTCCTTCTCAAGCCCCTGGTCAACCGTGACGAGAACCGTCTGATCTATATCCGGCAGAGCGCGCCGGGCATTCATGAGGTCAACGCCGCCTTTTCCGTACCCGAGATCCAGGACTTGCGCGCAGGTGTCAAAACCTTGAGCGCACTCGGCGACTTCTCCACCATGGGGTTCACCATGGTCGGCCTCGGTGAGCCTCGTTCTATTCAAGGGGGCGTTGTCAGCGGCACGTTTTTCGATGTGATGGGCCTTCATCCCGTCCTCGGTCGTCTCATCGGGCCTCAGGACGATGGCCCAAACGCTGCCGGAGTCGTCGTTCTCACCTATCGTTTCTGGGCTACCGCTCTTGGTAAGGATCCTTCGGTCATCGGCAAGACCGTTCGCCTCGGCAGCATCGGGGAACGGTCGGCGAAAATCATTGGCGTCCTCGAACCCTGTGTCCCATACCCACAGGACACCGAAATCATCTCTAATATCGTCACCAGCCCGCATCATCTCTCTGCGACCATGGTGACCGGCCGCATTCATCGCATGACTGAGCTTTTCGGCCGTCTCGCGCCCGGAGCCACTCTCGACCAGGCTCGTGCTGAGTTGCGCACTGCCTACTCCGCGATGAAGAAAGACCACCCCGAGGCCTATTCGAAGCAAGCTGACTATCAGATAGAAGCCCGCATGTTTCGCGACGAGATTACGTCCGGCGCCAGGGATGTGCTGCTGGTGTTACTCGCAGCCTCGGCGCTGGTGTTCGTCATTGCATGTTGCAACGTCGCCAACCTGATTCTGGCACGGACGGTTCGCCGCGAAGGTGAACTCGCAGTCCGCATGGCGCTTGGCGCGAGCAGAGGCACGCTGCGCCGCATGCTGTTGGCCGAAAGCCTTGTGCTCTGCGGCACCGGAGCTCTGATCGGTGTGGTAAGTGCGCCGCTGATGGTCGCTGTCCTCGCCCGCTATGCCTCCAGGTTTTCGGTCCGCGCCCTCGACTTAAAAGTAGATTCCAGCCTGCTGTGGGTAGGAGTAGCACTGGCCATCGTCGCAGCGGTGATCCTGGCGTTTGTCCCACGTCTGCCATCGTCCGCATCGTCGAGCGGGCTGGGCCTTTCCAGCGGGACTGTGCGCATCACCAGCGGCACGAACCGCCGCCAGCAGATCTTCGCGGTGACACAAATCGCCGCTTCGTTCGTGCTGCTGGTCGGCGCAAGTGTGTTGATTTCGACGCTCATTGCGCTGCAAAGGGCGCAGACAGGCCTGGACACGCAACGCGTTCTCGCGATCGATGTTCCGGCTATGTACTATGGGAAAACACAGCAGCAGGTTGTTGATTTCTACAAAGAAGCGATGCGTCGCATTGATGCGTTGCCGGGTGTGAATCGGACCGCGTTTGGCACCGTGGTTCCCTGGCGGGAAGGCGATCTCACCGGCTCCGGTCTGCAATTTTCTGCCGACGGTCACGTTCATACCCCTGGCGTGGAGGATCCCCGTGCGGGGTGGCGCACTGTCTCTCCCGGGTATTTTGCAGCGCTTGGGGTTCCCATCATCGCCGGTCGCGATTTCAACGCGCTCGACGATCAGAATAATGGCGACCCTGTCGTTATCATCAGCCAGACTCTCGCACAGCGCATGTTCCCCAATCAGGATCCCATCAACCGGCATGTTTTTTGGACGGATCCCGTATTGCAATTCTCCCCCGGAACGGATGCCGACAAGGCACGCCTGATGGCGCCGCACCGCATCATCGGTGTCGCGGCCGATATTGACGATAATCACATCGTTCCTGAGCCCACAGTCACTGTCTACGACCCCCTTGCGGGAGATTTGATCTTTGGCGGTCGCCTGTTTGTCCACACCAGCCGCGATCCGTACGCGCTTGTCACGCCCATCACGCGCCTCATTCGCTCGATGTCCGCCGATCAGCCCGTTGAGCACGCGGCCACGCTTGAAGATGTCCGCTCCGAAGTGCTCACGCCGGACCGGTTGAATTCGGTGGTGTTCGGCGTGTTTGCAGGTGTTGCATTGGCAATCGCGGTGGTGGGAGTAGCAGGCGTGCTGGCATTTTCGGTGAGTGCGCGCACGCGCGAATTCGGGATCCGGCTGGCGCTTGGATCGGAGCCTCGGCGGATCCTTAAGGGCGTCATAGCAGAGGGCGCCGTGATGGCCGCATTGGGCGTGCTCGCTGGAGCAGCGTTCGGATTCGTGGCGGCACGTTTAGCGGGTAGCTATTTTGCTGAAATGAAGATGCCGGGCGCCTTGCCCGTGGTCATTTCCGCATTCCTGCTGATGACGGTTGCGGTTGTGGCGTCGCTTCTGCCCGCAGTTCGCGCTGCCCGCGTCGACGTAATGGAGGCACTGCGATCCGAATAACTGTCCGCCCCCCTCACAGGAAGTTGGAAGGAATTCTCAGCTGGCGAGAACAGGGTAATGCGCTCATCCACCTTTAGTTTGGGGCCTCCGAGTAGATAGCTACCGAAAAACGCCGATTGCGACGGCGACCCGTTTCCAAGCACTGGCCATGAGATTCCAGTCGCCATGCCGACTTTTGGGTACTAATGCTTTCCTGACATCAGCGGCGTGGAAGCGGCCCGGCTGGAGATCAAGCCCTCAATGCCCCTTCGCAGCCGTATAGGATCGATCTCGCCGAGCATTGCTGACTGAACGATGAAGCCTATAGGGCTAGGTATTGATGGATAAAAGCGATGGCCATGCTGCCTTCACCCACTCCACTCGATACTCGTTTAATGGAGTTATGGCGTACGTCTCCGGCGCAGAAGACGCCCGGCAGGCTGGTCTCCAACGGAAACGGGTGGCGCGCAATCTTCCAAGTGGTGAGGTCGCGCCCGGTACAGATATAGCCGCGCGGATCGCGCTCCAATTCACCTGGTAACCATGAGGTGCTGGCATCTGCGCCGATCATCACAAACAAGGCATCGGCTTCATAGCAGTGGATCTTCTCAACCTCATTCGGCGCGTGAACGCGAGTCTCGATTTGTTCCAGACGATCCTCGCCTTCAGCCGAAACAACCTGGGTATGAGGAAGCACTTCAATGTTGGCCTTCGATGCAATCTCATCAATCAGGTATTGCGACAATCAGCGCGATCAACAGAGCCGCGCGGATCGGGCCGATCCCAGGAATCAGACGAAGCAGTTTCCATGCCTGGTGCTTCTTGCTTTCCAGCAACAGATCCCGACGTATCTGCTGGCGCAACAGACGTAGACATCCAGCTGCTGGTAGCAGTGTTCGGCGCGTCGTCGGACACCGGCTTCGCTGATCCTGCCCAGCCATTCCGAGCGGTGACGTGGTGCATACACTTTGTTGCCAGCACACGGAATGCCCCAGCTGCGATACAACGCCTTGAGCCGATTCATCACCCGCGTGACATCCTTGCTGATGGTCAGATAGCTGCGTGCCAGCTCTTTCAACGTGCGCAAGCCCTGCTCTCCGTGATAGACCGGCTTGAGATGGTTCCCACGCAAGAGCTCAGCCAGCTTGCGCGCATCGATTCGATCACTCTTACTACCGTCTTTCAGCAAGGCATTCTTGCGTGGATTACAAACCACGACTTCGCTGACGTGCGGCTTCAGCAGGTCGTACAACCAAGCCGCCCAGGTCCCTTCTTCAAAGGTGACGCGCACATCTCCACGCAGCCCGTCGATGAACTGCAGAAGCATGCTCGCCTTCGTCTCGATGACGCATTCCATCACGAATTTTCCAGTAGAGTTCATCACTGCGATTGAGATACTTTCCTTGTGCACGTCCATGCCGATATATTTCTTATTACTCGTCATAAAAGGTGTTCCTTTCTGGAGAGGTTGAGCCAAGCACTCAAACCTACTCCTAAAGGGGCGCCTTTTTATAATGTGTAATCCTGCATCGTGCCTGAAAAGTAATCCTGCATCGTGCCTGAAAAGTCCTGCCAGCTCAACCGGTCGATGCAACACTATCTAATCAGCTGATCCACAAATGCTTACCCTGAAGAATCGATCTGTTTGGCCGATGTGGCCAAACCTAGCTAGGGTAAGGTTCCGGCTGATCTAACCCTAGCCAGCGCTTTTAGCTTTTGTTTTCAATGAATATGGGTCTGAGCTGAGTGTTGCGTCGACCCATTGAGACCACCCCGGTTTTCGGTAAATCGCTCAGCCTAAGCTGAATTCCGGTTCAATACCGAGCTTGTCGTTGACTGCATGTAGGATTCTCTGCCTCGACCCGAGGTATCGTTCCGTGGTTTCTACAGATCGATGACCGAGGAGAAATTGAATCTGTTCAGGCTCACCCCCCGTCGAGTGACAAAGCCGTGCACAGGTGCGGCGAAGGTCATGAGGCGAGAGCTTTTCGATTGCGGCGATGTTGGCATATTGACGAACCACCCACCACACAACCTTCTCGCTAATGCCTGAACCCCAAACGGTACCAGCATGGGTCACGCAGCGAAAGATGAAACCGTCTTCTATACCTCCGGCGGCCAGCCACGCATCCACAGTGGCCTTGACCCAGTTCGGCATTGGGACCGTGCGCACGTGGCCACCCTTGCCATACGGATCGATAATGGCCCTATGATCGTCCCGTTGCTGAAGATGGCTCAGCTTCAAGGCGATTAGCTCGGCACGTCTCAGACCGCAACCCAAGAGCAGTGCGAGGATTGCATGGTCCCTCTTGCCTTTTGTATTCCGGGTATCAGGTGCATCGAGAAGTCTGCGCCCCTGCGCACATGTCAGCCAGTTGCCAAGCCGCACACCGAGCTTCTTTGCTCCCTTCACTCGACGAATGCTCGCCGCAAGATCGGGACTCAGCAGACCGTTGTCGGAGGCCTCATAAGCGAGTCGGCGCACGGCCGCCAGTCTCAGGTTTATCGTTGCCGGAGCCACACGTCGAGCCTCCAGTTCATAGCGATATCGAAGAACGACGGTTCGGCCAAAAGCCAAACGCGGTTCGGAGCAGTACCAGGCAATGAAGTCGTTGATCGCGAACCCATAGGTTCGCTTGGAAGCAACCGAACCGAGGCTTTGCAGAACGGAAGCCTTGGAATGATCAAGATCGGGCAGACGCAACACGTTCTTCGGCTTGCCACGGTTCACTTTATGTTTCTCCGGCATGGACGCGGTCTCCCGAACCGCCGTTCCATGATCTGCCCTGCATTCGCGTTCTTACCTGAGTCCGTTTTCCGGGAAACTGCGTAGCTCTGCGTCCCCATGATCGAGTACGCTTGCTCCATACATGAAGAACGCCGAGCGTCCTAGCAAATCAGGCCGAGTTTTAGTCGGGTTGATTTCACTCACCATTCTCACTCTCGGTGCAGGCACTCTACTGCGTGGAGGCCTTGATTATCAGAATTGGTCGGGAGGAAACGTCTTCGCGCCATTCGCAATCGTCATCGGGTTTGGCAGTGTGATGGTGGCGGCCTTTGCACCGAAGGCGCTTACCGACGAATCGAACAAACGACGCCGGATTAGAGGATGGCCAACTGGGAAGGCACGCTACTACCGCAATCGAGAGTAGGCTATCAGTTACCTCTAAGGTCGGAGCGTTGAAGTTTCCGATAGCCCCGTTTTTCGTGCGCTTCGCCCTTTACTTGGACGAAGTGGAATTCCCCAAGGCTCAATGTGGTTTGGAAGTAGACACTCACTTCAGAGGGAAGCTAGAACCGGAACCAGCTGAGCCCAAAGAAAAGCGGCCGGGAACGATGTGTTCCAGCCGCTAATATCTCCGTCTGGAATTATTGCACTTGCTTGATTGGTGGTAGCACCCACGATCCGTCAAGGATCGTCGGAGGCGTCTCCTTCGGCTAATACAAGCGAAGGAGGGTTCGTCTTCATCAGTTGGGCCAAGTAGTTGAAATACGTAGTAACGTTCTTCGCGAGATGGCTCAGCTTCAGCACTTTCCAGGTTCGGTCTGCCGCCCCTGACAACCGATCGACTTCTACTCGACATAGCTCGAACGGTTCTAACTCTACACATGCTCGACAACAGAGATATCACGAACTGGTGACTCCAGCGTGACATACTTTCATCGCCGAAGCGGTATCTTGACTCTCCGGGCGGTTTCATGACGGCTAATGTGCGGGCCGAGCAACGAGTCGTTGGTCAATCACAGACAATTAGCGCCAACGGTTCGGAGAAGAGTTTAGGGGCTCGGACCAGAAATGGCGGCGGAGCGTGGAGAAAATTCTGGTCATTTATGACTATCCACGATCGCATGGGACAGTGCGCGGGATCTTAGAGCAAGCTGGCTACGATGTCATCACCGCTGCCTCTGGCCCTGTTGCGATGAACGCATTGCGCACCATCAAGCCAGGGCTTGTCGTTCTCGATGTTTGTCTGCCGGGGAGGTCGGGTCAGGATCTTTGTCGTCAGATTAGGGGCGAATCCAAGAATGTTCCACTTCTTGTATTGAGTGCTATCAGTGACGTGGCTGACGTGGTTCTACTTCTGGGCCTTGGGGCTGACGGCTACATAACGGAACCATTCAGTCCATTGGAGTTCCTGGCTCGGGTGCGAGCCGCTATGCGCCCCTTCAAGATCTAACTGGGTTTAGCGCAGGAACGCTCATTGTCGGATCGATATCATATGCGCCGCACGGAACTTTTCGAAATTCACGATGACTCCTGGTTTCCGGCGTTCCTGCGGGATCTGGTCACGGATGGGCTCCAGGCACTCTGGGACTTCAGCAATTCGTACAAACCTATTCTGCCACTCCTGCTGAATGCGCTCGACGTGGTGGGAACAAGAGAGGTTCTCGACCTTTGCTCTGGCGGCGGTGGTCCTTGGGGTCAGCTGGTACGCGATTTTGAAAGTGAACAGCACTTCCCAATCAGCGTCTGCTTGACCGATAAGTACCCAAATCAGGAGGCATTCGAGAGGGCACTCTCAGGTTCCAATTCAAGGATCGGGTTTGACCCGCGAACGGTGCAGGCTACAGAAGTGCCAGCCGATCTCGGAGGCTTCCGAACAATGTTCTCATCGTTTCATCACTTCAGCGCGACCGATGCGCGTAGAGTTCTGGCGAACGCGGTGGAGAGCCAAAAAGGCATCGCTATCTTTGAAATGGCACGGCGTGAGCCAAAAATAATGCTAGCTGTCTGTTTTATCCCCTTCCTGATCTTGTTCCTGACGCCGCGAATCCGCCCTTTTCGCTGGTCGCGGCTGCTATGGACTTATGGTGTTCCAGTGGTGCCCTTTGTTTTATGGTTTGATGGATTGATGTCTTGCCTGCGCTCCTATTCGCACGAAGAACTTAGCGAATTGGTGCGAAGCCTGCCCGAGGAACGCTATCGGTGGGAGCTGGGAACGCAACGCGGTGGATTCTTGCCGGTGACCTATCTGATCGGTTATCCGCCGAGCAGCCTGAACCCTCTGGAGATCCCGAAGACATGAAGCACCTCTGTTTTCAGTACTAGCGTTGGCGCGCTTCTGAACGGTCAGCAGTTAAGCAATTAAGAGGTGATAACGAGGAGATCAGAGGGCCGCGGTTTAGGAAGACGCTCCCATGTGGGAGCGGTTTCTAGCCGGGAGCTGTCACACTCAACGGCTGTATCCCGAGTTCCAGCTATTCATCTGTTCTACCGTCTGCATTCTATCCATTGATCACCAGCACGACATTAGGACAGTCGCATTTGGGGTTCAGTAGGAGAAGTCGATGCTGCCAGTTTTCGGCCGGCCTTGTTAAGGCCCAACCCGACACGCAGTCATCGGAACACGGGGTCATCGCAACGGTTGAACCTGATTTTTCCTTAAGCGGGCTTTGCATAAAACGGAATGTATGGCTGCTGCGTGACCCAGATACGATGCAGCAGCACGGCAAGTTTTCGCGCCACAGCAACGATGGCACGATTGCGGGATCGCTTGCCTCCGCGTGATGCCAGGCTCAGTCCCACTGTCGCAGAGTTGAGTCCTTTCCATGCCGCCCGAGACGTGATTGGCACACTCCACCAGCAGACTGCGGAGGTAGACATTGCCGGCCTTGGTGATACCGAGGTGAGGGTCTCGTTCTCCGGACTGACTCCGTTTCGGCCGCAGGCCGAGATAGCAACCCACATCGCGACTTCGTTGAAAGCGTTCTTTGCTTCCCAGAGTCAGGACATAGGTCAACGCCGTGAGGTGGCCCACTCCATAGACCTTGAGAAGCGCCTGTGTCTCGCGATATTCCGTCTCGATCAATTGCTTGATGGCCCGGTCGTACTCTTTGATCTTCGCCGTCATATCGGCAATCTGATGGAGCACCGGTGCGAGCGCCCGGGCAAGTCCCGGCGGCAGCGCGGCCAGGCATCGCTTGGCGAAGCAGAGCGTGGACGAAGATGGCAGCCGATATCCGCAGGGCTTTGCTAACCCGCGCACCGCGTTCACCGCAGCAGTCCGCAGACGAACGATAAGATTGCGGGCGCGGATCAGCATGAGGGGCTTCCTGCTGGGCGACTGTGCGGTGCGCAATCGGCCTGAGGATTTTCGGATCGAGCCGCGCAAAGCGCGCCAGCTTCTCCGCATCCACCTGGTCGCTCTTGCGATCACTGTGCGAGATCACCCGCAACTCGCGCACGTTGGCCACGATGACTTCATGGCCCAACTCTTGAAGCTGCTCGCTGATCCATATCGAGTGTGTCCCGGCCTCCATGGCGATCCGCACACGAGGCAGGTCGGTAAACCACTTGTCGACACTGGATGGGTTTGTTCGGAACCTGCCCCGGTCGACCACTTCACCATCTTCGTTGAGCGTGCAGTAATGGCTCCAGACATCCCCAAGGTCGATGCCGATCGTGATCCCAACTTGAGAGCAGCCCCGGGGTACTTCCGCGATGAGGTCCTGCGTATGCTTTTTCATCCGCTTAGTCTCTCTCTTCTCAGAGCGACCGTCTCCCTCGAAAATAGTCCGCTATGCTGTGTGTGGCTCCAAGGTGACGGTCAGTCCGAGGCTCTCCAGTCGTTTAACAAGATGCCGCTTGAGTCCTTCTGCGTGGAGGTGGTCGAAGTAGTTGCCACCAAGTTCTTGGTAGACGCAGCAGTTCTTCTGGATGTGGTAGCCGATAACGAGCAGACTGTGTGCCACAGCGATGATGGCGCGTTTGCTGCCTCGACGAGCAGCCAGTCTCTTGAACTGCGCGGAGAGGTAACAGTTCTTTGTTCTCGCAGCAGCCCAGGCCGACTGACAGGCCATGCGGCGCAACCACGGGCTGCCCTTGTGGCTCTTGCCGCTGAGCCGTTTCCCTGCGCTCTCATGGTTGCCGGGACATACTCCTGCCCAGCTCGCCAAGTGAGCTGCAGTTGGAAACGGAGCCATATCAAACCCAATCTCGGCAACAAAGGCCCAAGCAGCAACCCGCTCCACTCCGGGCACTGTGATCCAACGAGCGACAGCATCGGCGAGTTCCTTGTGTTGTTCTCCGAGGCGCTCCAAACGAAGGTCGAGCGCCTTGATCTCGGCACCGAGAAAGCGAAACTGACGAAGCAGGCTATCGAGCAGGAAGCGATGATGGTCGCGGATGCGGCCCTCCCATGCCAGTTGCAGTTCCGAGATCTTACTTCGCAACTTGCCGAGCGCGAGGTCGGCTAATCTCTCGGGACTCTCTTCACCGCTGACGATGGCGTCTAACATCGCTCGCCCACTCTTGCCCATCGTGTTGCTCGCCGTGCTGGACAGCTTGATATTTGCGCTCTCGAGAACCTTCTGGATCCGACTGCCGACGCTTGATTGCTCCTGTGAAAGGGTAGCCCGCGTTCGCGTCAGATCGCGCAAGTCTCGAATGACCAGAGAAGGAACGTAGCTGCCACGCAACAGGCCATGCCTCAGGAGTTCCGCAATCCACTGACAGTCCTTCATATCGGTCTTGCGGCCTGGGACCGTCTTGATATGCTGCGCATTCGCCAGGAGCATCTGAAAGTGCTCTTCGAGTACGTTCCAGACCGGTTTCCAATAAACTCCGGTCGATTCCATGGCAACATGCCGGACCCCGAAAACCCTTCAGCCAGCTAACAAGCTCAAGGAGGTCCCGAGTCGTACAGCCGAATCGCTCAAGATGTCTCTGCGGCTTGTGTTTTTGTTCGAATAAGACACACGCTGTGATCGAGGACTTGTGAACGTCTAAACCGCAGCACCGGTCGTGGAGTATTTCCATCGCTGCCTCCTCCGTCGTGCGACGCAAGGATGCCTAGATAGCGAGAGTCTCCCTCGCGTGCTCCTCAGAAAGAAGGCTACAGTCCGTTGTTCCTAAACGCATCCAGGGTCAAACTCATCTGCGGGCTCACGGCGCCGTTGAAGGTCACAACCTCATGCGTGCACGACTTCCCAGCCTAACCCCATTTTCATCCGTCGTTGTGCCCAAAAAGACATGAAGAACTCATCCCAGTTTTCGGTAACTTCAATTCTCAGTTGACGACTTCAGGCCGAGTCGCTCTTCGACCAATTTTCCCGGGGAGTTCGCTCGCGCCTCACCGTTGGGTTGGCGGCTCCTGGGCGGGTGCGGCCTGGCCATCCGGGGACTGGCCCTGTACAGACTGGGCCGCAAGCTCGGGCTCGCCAAGCCCGGTGTGATCGGGCACAGCTCAAGCCGCATCCGGCGGACAAACCCTGCTCGACAGCAGACTCGACTGTCTTTGGCAAATCACTTTCCCGGCACTTCTCACATCGTCGCCAGGTATAGCTGGTTTGGGTACAGGGCTTTCGCGACTTTTCGGATGACCTCGTTCCCGTTATCTCCATTTGCAAAGACTATCACTCCGATTCCTTGCGACGGCACAAACATGACGAAGGTTCTCACTCCCAAATCGCCGCCGTTATGTTCCAGAATCTTGACTCCATTCAATGTTTTGACTTCCCATCCCAAGCCCATTCCGGCCGTTATGGTGCAGTGTCCCACGTCGCCAGCTATCCCACACATTCTGTCGAGGTCTTCCGGCTTCACCAACTCTCGCGTCATGGTCGCGCGTTCTGCGGCAATTTGCTTCGTCAAGCCTTCATCGTGCATCACGCTCACCACGAATTTCGCGTAGTCCCCGATTGTCGTATGCAGCAGGTCCGCGCCATTCCACGTCGTCACGACATAGTCTATCGGTGTTTCTCCCTTCGACCCGTGGGGAACTGCCAAACGCCCTGCATACCATTCCTTCGATGTGTACGAGGTATCCTTCATGCCAATCGGATCGAATACCATCTCCTGCGCCAGTGCATCGAAAGGTTTTGCCATCTTCTTTTCGGCAAACCGGCCAAGGTACATGTATCCCTCTCCCGAATATCCTGTTTGGGTTCCCGGCTCCCATCTCATCTTTAGCACTCCGCCGGTCATTCCCCGCCAGTTCGCAAACCCAGTCTGGTGCGACAAGCACAACCGTGGCGTCAGCAATTTGCTCCTGGGATCATCCTTTATGTCCGGGTCAAGCCAGAATGGCGCCATCGATTCATCCAGCGAAAGCTTCCCCGCAGACGCCAATCGCAATATTGTCTCCGCTGTTATCGGCTTGGTCAGCGACGCGATGTTGTACAACGTTTTCCCGGTCGCCGGGACTCCCGGACTCTGTTCCCCATACACCGCTGTCCACGCTACTTTTCCATCTTTGATGTATGCCACCGCTGCGCTTGGCACATCGCTCTCTTTCAACCATTCCGCCGCATGAGCAACAATCTCAGCGCGGCCATCTTCCTTGGCTGCGACGGTGGGCGCAGTGGATTGCTCCTTGTGCTGTCCCGCAGCCAGGGTCGCGCCCATGCATCCCATTACGGCCACGACCAACACTTTTCTCGCTCCACAGACGTTAAGTCTCATCATTCCTCCCGTTCCCATTTTTCGTATCGTGAATTGCCGATTGCCTCGGACTGCCGAAGGGCGCTGCCGGGCCATCAAAACCAGCCCCCGGAGGGCACGAGGTCATTGAGGCGCAGATACGTGACGAGATTGCCGTAGTGCAAGGCGTCATGATTTCCGACTTGCGTCAAGATGAACATCTTGTTCGTCTTGAAGCCAAAGAAGTCCGCCGGGGCATTGAGGTGCGCATCGGTAAACCCGGAGTACACGCGATCGCAGTAATCGAACGAGCCTTTGAGGTAGGCTACGATCTCGGTCTTCGAACTCTTCGCGGTAGCCATGGCGGGGTTCGCTTCACCCTTGGCGTTTGAACACAAAAAGTAGGAAATATCCGCCACATGAGTCACGATCTCGCCAAACGAGCGAACATCCTTCGTCGGCCGGTAGCTGTACTTGGACTCTGGCATCGCTTCCGCCGCCTTCACGATCTTGTCCTGCATATTGCTGCGGAAAATCGATAGCGTCATCGTCAGCGGATTCGGCGACGCGATCGGATTGGGTAGGTTGGGCGAGATTTGGGCGTTGGCCACGGGCGCAAGAACAGAAACAGACAGGATGCCAACAGGAGCCGCGACGCGAGCAATGGATCGGAACATCATCGCAACAACAGAGCGCCAAGTCCCAACTGTTCGAGACTGAGAAGTATTCAGTCTGGTAAGCATCTCGGTTGAATCATGAATCGTACCGAAGTGATTTTTCGGGAAGTTTTGCATTCGACGTCCTCCAACGTGGCAACGCATGCACGCGAGGTTCCAGTCGACGCGCTGAGTGCTACCTCTTTGTAGTCAGCAGATAACAAGATGGCGAGGGCGCTGGAGTCTAGGTAGCACTGTTCATTTTCGCTCACAACTGTTCGAAAGCGGGCAACACTATAGGCGCCCCAGTCTAATGAACATTGACATTTCTTAATATCTCATTGCAATATATCGCTATGAAACATATCACCGCACGAGCTATCGATCGAGAATTGAAGAAGGGCAGTGCTGAGTTGCTGATCCTCTCCCTGATTGAGCACCGTACTCGCCACGGCTACGAGATCGGCAAGCTGATCGCGGAGCGGTCCGACGGAGTGTTGAAGTACAACGTTGCTTCCTTCTATCCTCTGTTGTATCGGCTGGAGGCACGCGGCCTGATCGAGGGGCGATGGGTTGAAAAGGCCGGCCAGCGCCGTCGCCGTTATTACAAACTCACAACGAAGGGGAAGAAGATGCTGGAGGCGCAGCGTTCTACCTGGGCCAACCTCGTGAACGCAATCCGGCTGATCACGGAGGCCGAGAATGCATGACTGGTCAAAGGAGATCGAGGTCGCGATCGCTCCATTGAATCTTTCGGCAGCGCGCGAAGCAGAGGTCGTCGAGGAACTGAGTCAGCACCTCAATGATTGTTATGAAGAGTTGCTCATCTCAGGTGTCGGCGAGGAGCAGGCCTATGGAATCCTGAAGCACGATTTGACGGACGGCAAACTGGTGGCGGGATTGAAAGCTACCGTACGCGAGACGTCGGCGCCTATCCCCATTGGCAGGGAGAAACAGGAGCGGCTGTTGGCTGGCATCTGGAATGATTTGCAGTATGGTGCCCGTCTGCTTGTCAGAAGCCCTAGCTTTGCCACCGTCGCGATTCTTTCGCTGGCCTTGGGGATTGGCGCGAATACTACTATTTTTCAACTTCTGGACGCAGTGCGGCTCAGGACCCTTCCGGTAAAGAAGCCTGAGCAGCTTGCGCGGGTGGCCATTGTGAACTCGCCCCAATGTTGCACGGGGGATTTCTACTCGTCCAACTCAGACTTGACGGGCGACCTGTGGAAGTCCGTGCATGACGAGCAACAGGGTTTCTCCGCGATTGCGGCATGGGCCGATACCCGCCTAAATGTTGGAGAGGGCGGAGAGGCTCGTTATGCGAATGCGCTTCTCGTGAGCGGAGAATTCTTTCATGTTCTGGGAATACAACCGGCCATAGGCCGTTTGATCTCTCCCGCTGACGATTACCGTGGATGCGGTGTGCAGGGTGTGGTGCTCAGCTACCCTTTCTGGAAACGCGAGTTTGGAGGCCGGCCTGACGTGGTGGGCAGCAAACTCATACTTAACGGCCATCCATTTCAAGTCATCGGCGTTGCTCCGGCAAGCTTCTATGGCCTGGAGGTAGGACAGAATTTCGATGCGGCCCTTCCCCTGTGCAGTGAGCCAGTCTTTGCGACGAATCTCAGCAGACCCTCCTTGATGGATAGTCCGGCTGTCTGGTGGCTTGCTGCCATCGGGCGCCTGAAGCCAGGTTGGACCCTCGAGCGAGCCTCTTCGCAACTCGATGCGATCTCGCCCGAAATCTTCGCTGCAACATTGCCTGCAGGTTACGACGCGATTGCGAAGAAGGACTATCTCACATTCCACTTGGGCGCAATGCCGGCAGCCACGGGAGTTTCAAGCCTGCGAAAGGACTATGAATCTCCACTGTGGGTATTGTTGGCGATGACCGGATTGGTTCTGCTGATTGCCTGCGCGAACCTGGCTAACCTGATGCTCGCTCGCGCGAGCGCGAGACAGCGCGAGATGGCCTTACGGCTGACGCTCGGGGCCTCGCGGAGCAGGTTGATCCGCCAGTTGCTGGCGGAGAGCTTGCTGCTTGCCACGCTGGGGACGTTGGGAGGCGTCGGCTTGGCCCAAATCCTGAGCCGTGCGCTGGTCGCATTCTTGAGCCCTCAACAGAACCCGATCTTTGTGGAACTGACTCCCGACTGGCGTGTGCTCGGATTCGCCGCCGGCTTGGCGATTCTGACCTGCATCCTGTTTGGGCTCGCGCCTGCAATTCAGGCGTCCCAAACCGAGCCAGGCGCAGCGCTCAAAGCCTGCACGCGTGGAACAACCGCCGGCCGGAATCATTTCCTGATGCGGCGAACTTTCGTCATCTCCCAAGTCGCGCTCTCTCTTGTATTGCTAGCTGCTGCTCTCTTGTTCGTGCGCAGCTTCCGAAACATCGTCAATTTGAATGCAGGTTTTCAGCAGGATCATATTCTGATTGCCGATTTCGAGTTCGCGCCGCTGAAACTAATGGCTGAAAGCCAGATGGATTTCAAGCAGGAATTGCTTTCGCGTATGCAAGCCATTCCCCGTGTAAGTTCTGCCGCCGAGGTTCAGATGATTCCCTTGAGCCAGAGCGGATGGGATGGCAATATCGATATTCGGGGTGGAGCTGAGCGGCAAGACGTGACCTTGAACCGCATTAGCCCTGGATATTTTCAAACGATGGAGACTCCGCTGCTTGCTGGGCGGGACTTCGATCATGCAGATGTGCCGGCCGCACCGCGCAAGGCAATCGTGAATCAGGCATTCGCGCGCAAGTATTACGGCGGGGCCAATCCGGTTGGCAAGGTGTTCCACGATTCCGACGCGCCCGGCAAAACGTACCAGATCGTGGGCATGGTGAAGGATTCCAAATTCCACGATATGCGCGAAGACCCGTCACCCACGGTCTATGTATCGTTCACGCAGTCGAATGGTCCTGAGCAACGCTCGACGCTTATGATTCGATCGGACGAATCTCTGTATTCGCTGATTCCATCTATCAACAGGGCGGCAAATCAAATCAATCCCTCGATGGAGATTGGATACACCGTCTTCAAGACGCAAATTCGCGAGAGTCTCATGCGCGAGCGCTTGATGGCCACCCTTTCGGGCTTCTTTGGTGTGCTGGCGACGGTACTGGCCGTAATCGGCATCTACGGCGTGATCTCCTATGTCGTCCTCCAACGCAAACATGAAATCGGCGTGCGCATGGCGCTCGGAGCCGATCGCAACCGCATCGTGCGAATGGTCTTGCGGGACGCTGCAATTTTGATATCCATCGGCGTGGTGGCCGGTACGGCGATGACAACCGCATCCGGAAACGCGGCTGCTTCGATGTTGTATGGGCTAAAGCCGAGGGATCCAGTCACGTTGTCAATTGCAATCGCTGGAATCGTGGTGGTTGGTCTGGCAGCAAGCTTCGTGCCGGCGCTGCGCGCGGCGAATATACATCCCGTGGCGGCTTTGCGTGAGGAATGAAACCTTTGCTTCAACCCGTTCGCTAGCTTCGGTCAAAAGCAGCATGTTTTACAGGGTCGAAGAGTACCCCGTTCATGCGGTCTCCCTATTCTTGGACTCCTGGGAAGGGGAAGAATGTTGATCCGTTCTTCCCCCCTTTTTCAAAATGTTTCGGATTACTCGCGCAGAACGGTCTTCGATTCGTACGGCCGTCGCCAGTTTTTACAAGGAAGCCACTTGGAACGCTGCCGACCTCGTCGAAACGTCCGTCACCGACTACGCCCACTTCGTCGCCAGCGTGATGCGCAACGAAGGCCTTAGCCCAGCCATCGCGGCGCAGCGCCTCGTTATGACGCGCGACTGGACCACGGAAGACGCACGTAAGCAGGTCTGCGCCCACGAGACGCCCGGCACTCCCTGCCACATCTCCGCGGGCATGGGCCTCGGCTGGCAAATCATCATCCACAATGGCGCCACCATTGTCGACCACTCTGGTTCTGACGCGGGCGTGAACACCTTTGCCTTCTTCATCCCTTCCAAACACGTGGTGCCGTCATCTTCACCAATGGCGAAAACGGCTCCAAGGTCATTGGCGAGATCGTCGTGTACTCTACTCCGACCCTGTGTATGCGAAGACAGTCTCACACTGACTTTGTCCATTTGACGCTGCCTGCTCCGAGAACACCTTGCGATCACGGCACATTCGTACTGACAAACGCGGTCTCGGAAGTGATCTAATTCGTGAGCTGAATGCTCCATGAGTGCAAATCGTCGAGTCACTCATCGACAAATGAGATCAAGGCAATTTGCCAAAAGGGCGCCATCTCGGACAAGTGTTCCCTGTTCGCAAAAACGGCCTTCGCGGTGATTGTGACTTCGAGAACGGTTCCCAAAGCAGGCCATGGAAATGACGGAGCATGGAAAGCCAAGAAGCCGGCTTTCCACCCTTCCCACACTCCTTGGAAATCCCTTCGGGATTACCACATTCCCACGGCCTCGACTGCTGCATATTTCAAAGTGCAAGAACATGAGAGACCGAATCCAAGGCCATTAGACCTCAAGGGGGTTGTAATGGAGGTCCTTGGTCCAAAATGTAACGAACGTTCAAGTACACTCACCCCTTAGCCAGGCTTGTCTTCCTTATTGGTGCGCGATAGCGCACCAATGCCCAGGGTCGGCGTTGCGGGCAGGAACGAGGTTGTTACGAAACTCGTCGAACCGTCCATTCCGCAGCGACTGCTGACGAGAAGCCCATTTGTCGATACCGATCTTATCTACACGCACCAGAGTCGGGCTGCCGCCATCTTTTCTTGACATAGTTTGACTATGGAAGTAGCCTGTTAGTGGCATAGTTTGGCTATGCTAGAGGTTCTTGTTTGATTGGAGAGGTGTTGTTTGAATCGAGATGAGATTCCGCCGGGCACGCTTTACCTGCTGATCCTGAAGACGCTGACGCGGCATGTCGAGCTGCATGGATATGAGATTGCCAATTCGATTCAACGCACTTCGGACGATGTGCTGCAGGTCGAAGAGGGGTCACTGTATCCGGCGCTCCAGCGAATGTTGATTAAAGGCTGGGTGACGGCGGAGTGGGGGACGACAGCTGGAAACCGGCGTGCGCGCTACTACAAGCTGACGGCCGCTGGGCGCAAGCAGCTAGTGCTGGAGATCTCGCAGTTTGAGCGCGTGATGGGGGCGATCGGACGCGTGATCCAGACAGCGTAAGGAGTGAGCGATGCATAGAATCCATGAGCTGTTGCGCCGTTTGCACATGCTGTTTTACCGGAGGCAATTTCAGGCCGATCTGGAAGAAGAGATGCGTCTGCATCTGGAGCTGCGAGAGCAGGAGCAGACAGAGGCGGGCGTGCTTTCGTCCGAGTCACGGCGCGCGGCGTATCGCAGATTTGGCAATCCAACCTCAATTAGGGAGCAGAGCTATATGGCATGGGGATGGGGATGGTTGGAGAGCTTGGTGCAAGATGCGCGTTTCGCGCTGTGGCAGTTGTGGAAGACTCCGGGATTTACGGTTACCGCGATCCTCACGCTGGCGCTGGGGATCGGAGCGAATGCGGCGATCTTCACGCTGGTGAATGCGGTGCTGCTGAAGAATTTGCCGGTGGTTGATCCGAAGGCGCTGGTGCGCGTGGGTGATTGGGCTGACTGTTGCCAGAACTCCGGGCCCAACACGTGGCACGACGGAGACTACAGCATGTTTTCAACCGACACCTATGAACAGATGAAGAAGAACACGCCGGAGTTTGAAGAGCTGGCGGCGATGCAGGCAGGGTTTGAGAATCGGCCCATCGTTATACGGCGTGATGGAGGCCAAGAGGCTGCAAAGCCACGGATGGGGGAATTCGTCTCTGGAAACTACTTCCGCATGTTTGGGCTACAGCCTGCAGTGGGACGCCTGCTTTCCGATACGGATGATGTTTCCGGTGCACCAGTGGTTGCGGTAATGAGTTATGCGACATGGAAAGATGTCTACAACGGGGATGGGTCGGTGGTCGGCAGCACGTTCTGGATGAATACGAAGGCGGTGACGGTGGTCGGTGTGGCTCCCGAAGGTTTCTTCGGCGATCGCATGTCGAGTACCCCACCGGATTTCTACTTGGCCGTTGCAACGATGCCCGATGAGGCGGGTGGAAAGAGTATGCGTGACCCGGCGCAGAATTGGCTGGATATTATTGGGCGGGCGAGGCCAGGGGTTGCGCTGGTTCCGTTGCAGGAGAAGTTGAGCGCGCAACTCAAGCGGGTGCACGCGACGGATCCTGACTTTTCAGCCGCGGATATCGCTAAGACGCATGTAGTGCTGACTGCAGGTGGGGCAGGTACGCAGTCGATGCAGAAGGATTACGCTTCAAACCTGAAGCTGCTAATGTGGATCGCCGGGCTGGTGCTGATGATTGCGTGCGCCAACATAGCGAACCTGCTGCTGGTGCGCGGAATGGCACGGAAGGCGGAGATGAGCCTGCGGACAGCACTGGGTGCAATGCGCGGGCGGATTGTGCGGCAACTGCTGACGGAGAGTGTATTGCTGGCGGCGATCAGCGGAATGGCCGCACTGATTGTGTCCTACGGCGGTGCGAAGTTGCTGCTGGCGCTGGCGTTTCCAGGAGAGCAGCGTGTGCCTATCAATGCGAGCCCGTCAATGGAAGTTCTGGGGTTTGCGATTGGTGTGTCGATGCTGACGGGTGTGCTGTTTGGCGTAGCGCCAGCATTGATGAGTGCGAAGGCTGCGCCGGCGGATGCGCTGCGGGCCGGCGCACGAACGACGACGGGTGGTGCCGGGCTGTTGCAGCGTGGGTTAGTGGTGATGCAGGCAGCGCTTTCTGTCGTGCTGCTGGTGGGCGCGGGGTTATTTTCGCAAAGCCTGGGCAGGCTGCAGCATACGGACATGAAGCTGGAGTCGAAGAACCGCTATATCGTCCATTTTAACGCACAAGCGGCGGGTTATAAGGATGAGCAGGTGAACGCGCTTTACCGAACCCTCGATGAGCGCTTTCATGCAATTCCGGGCGTGGTGAAGGTGGGTGTGAGTACCTATACGCCGATGGAAGGCAACGATGACGGCTACGGAGTTCAAATAGTGGGGCAGCCGAACATGCACAGATCTGCTACGAACATCATTGTGAATCCGGAGTACTTCGATTCGGTGGGGACGCGAGTGCTGATGGGACGTGGGATCACCGTGCAGGATACGGCAACTTCGCTGCATGTTGCGGTGGTGAACGAGGACTTTGTCAGTGCGCTCTTCAAGCCGGGAGAGAACCCGATCGGACATCGCTTTACTGCTGGAGGAGATCCTGCCAAGCCTTACGAGATTGTGGGCGTAGCAGCAGGAACGTCTTACACCGACGTGCGCAGGAACGGTACGCACCCCATGTACTTTGGCCCGCTGACGCAGCCGTCGGAGGCGGGGTATGCGGGCGCCATTGTAGTTGAAACGTCACATGCGATGAGCGATATGGAGTCGATTGCGCGGCGGACGCTGAGGGAAATCAATCCGAATCTGGCGATCCAAAGGTTCGAGACCTTCGATGCGCAGATCGCAGACAGATTTACGCACGAGCGGATGCTGTCCACGTTGATGACATTGTTCGGCGGCCTGGCGCTGCTGTTGGCGACGGTGGGGCTGTATGGAGTGACTTCGTACACGGTGGCGCGGAGGACGAGCGAGATTGGCATCCGCATGGCACTGGGCGCGGAACGCAGCGGGGTGGTGGCGATGATCCTTCGCAGCGCGTTGTTGCAGACACTGCTTGGACTTGCGATCGGAGTTCCTGTGGCTTTCTACGGAGTCACGCTGGTGAAGTCACAGCTTTATGAGCTAACGACGGTGAGCAGCAGTGCGTTAGCGGTGGCTGTGGGGATACTGCTGGCGGCGGCCTGCGTGGCGGGAGTAATTCCGGCGCGGCGGGCGGCGTCAGTGGATCCGGTGCGGGCGCTAAGGACAGAATAATGACATGGGTCGAGATATGTTCTTGGTTCCCTACTTCGTCAAAAGTCTGTTTCGGCAAAACCATGCGCTTCCACCCAGTGCTCCCAAGTAAGTAATGAGAGACGCGCTTGTCGTCATCTGAAATATGACCGTGAATAACTATTCTGGATTTTGATGCATTTCGAAACAGGACCAATGAGAGAATGTCCTCGCAAGCGCGAGGACATTCTCTTCTATGGCTTACATCCAAGGTGAAGGCCGCGGTCAGGGCTCACTGTTTCCGGTCGTTCTAGACGACTTCATTCCTGCCGAGCACGTATGCCGCGTCATTGACGCTTTCGTCTATAGGCTTGTGATGTCAGAGCTCGGTTTCGAGCGCGCTCAAGCTGCAGAGACAGGCCGTCCTGGTTACGATCCACGCGATTTGCTGAAGCTCTATTTGTATGGCTACCTAAATCAGATCCGCTCATCACGACGCTTGGAAGCGGAGTGCCGTCGCAATGTTGAACTGATGTGGCTTCTAGAGCGCTTATATCCGGACCATAAGAGCATCGCTGAATTCCGGCGATTGCACAGCGACGCAGTGACCGCAGCCGGCGCCGACCTCATCCGCTTTGCACGGAGTTGTGGTCTCATTCGTGGCGAGTGGATCGCTATCGATGGGTCAAAGTTTCGCGCCGTAGCGAGCGTCGACAGCACCCGAGAACGGCTAGCCCTGCAACGCTATCTTGACAATATTGAGAAAGCGGACGCGGAGCAGCAAGCGAGTGTCGATCCATCAGCCGTACAGGCTGCGCTAGAGAAGTTGAAGCAACATCCTGAACCTGAAGCTGGCTACATGTTGATGCGGCAGACCGCGCTCCCGGCTTACAACGTCCAGACCGCCGTTGATGCAGAACATGCGTTGATCGTGGCACACGCGGTGGTGCTCGATGCTTCTGACATTCGTTGTCTGAAACCAATGGCTGAGGCTGCAAAGCATGCACTTGAGTTAAAGACATTCAACGTCGTAGCGGATGCCAGTACTGCGTCTGGAACTGCCCCTACAGTGTCCCACAATTCAATCCTGAGCGCGGTGTTGTAGGAAAGTGCGACATGTGCCAAGGCAGGCTCAGTGATGGTCTTGAGCCCGCATGCGTCAACGCCTGTCCAGACGGCGCCATCTCGATCGAGATCGTCAACGTTGATGCGTGGCGGGCGGATTACTCTACGGCCGAATCCCCGCATGCCTGCAGCGGGGCAAACAATCTCCACGACACGCATCACGCTTCCGGAAAGCTCGGTTGCTGTGCTCGAACGCGTCGACATGGACCGCATCCGCCCTGAGCACGCCCATCTATCGCTCGTCTTCATGACGACGCTCATCCAGGCAGTCGTAGGGTCGTTTATCGTTTCGCTCGCCAATCGCGCAGCCGGTACTCTGGTGCTCACACTGCTGCTCGTTACGACAGCCTTCACGCTCAATATCTCTGTCTTTCACCTCGGAAGGCCTGCCTACGCATGGCGAGCGCTTAAGATGTGGCGGCGCTCGTGGCTCAGTCGAGAAGTGTTACTCTTCGGCCTCTTCTTCGGAGCGCTCGCGTCGGTCACAGCGGTCTCATGGCTGCGAGTGTTTAAGGTGCTCTCGATACCTTCTGCTTCTCTCGACGTTGCAGCGTCGCTGGCCGCAATTCTTGGCATCGGGGGTGTTCTCGCCAGCGCCTTCATCTATCTTGTTCCTGCGCGGCCCTCATGGAACATGGTGCATACGCCGCTCGATTTTCTGTTGAGCGCTGCCGTTGTTGGTTCCACATGTGCGCCTTTGCTGAGCAAAGTCGCATTGTGGATGGCAACACTTGCTTTGCCGCAACACTTTCCTCTCCCGCATACAGCTGCGAGCTTCCCGATATGGCCCGCCACGTGCGCTGCCACCCTCTGGCTGACAAATCAGGGAGTGCGCCTGCTACGGCTCCATCGGGCAACATTTTTTGAAAAGCGTGCAACAGCCTCGCTTCTAAGCACGCCGAAACTGCGTGCTCTTCTGATCACCTCCCTCACGCTCGTCACGGCATCAATTGTTTTCGTTTTCAAGAACCAATACGGCTTTGCTTGTGGCGCAGCTTTTGGAGGCGTATTGCTCGCGCGCTATCTCTTTTTCGTCTCGGTCGTTCCGCTCAATATGGCGTTGACGTTCGTGCGAGGAGGTGAGCGGTGAAAGTCATTACACAGATTCGCCGCGCGCTGGGCATCGACATACGCCGAGGTAAATACTCCTACAGCTACGACGCGGAGTTCGGTCTCATCTCGGCTTCACGCGTTGCTGATAGGTGGGTAAAAACCACCTGCGGCTATTGCTCGGTTGGCTGCGGTATGCTCGTCGGCGTCAAGGGAGGCAAGGCCGTCACTGTGCGCGGAAACCCAGAGCACCCGGTAAATGCCGGCAAGCTGTGCCCCAAAGGATTAAGCGAACACCACATCCTCACTGCTCCGGGACGAGCGAGGATGCCACTTCTCCGCAAGAATGGCGCGCTTACACCTGTCTCCTGGGACGAAGCACTCGCCACCATGATTGAGAAGATTGGTGCTACACAGGAGAAACACGGAAGCGATGCTCTGGGGGTCATCAGCACCGGACAGCTTGTGACAGAAGAGTTTTAGACGCTTGGCAAGCTTGTGCAGCTCGGTTTCCGTACACGCAACTATGACGGAAACACAACTCTCTGCATGGCAAGCGCCGTAAGCGGCTATAAACTTTCTCTCGGCAGCGATGGGCCGCCCGGCGCGTACGCTGATCTCGATCATGCCGATGCAATTCTGCTCATTGGCGCCAACATTGCCGACAACCATCCTATTCTTTGCCAGCGCCTCGATCGCAACAAGAAGCGCACACTCATCGTCGTTGACCCGCGCGTGACGAAGACCGCGATGATGGCCGATCTGCATCTGCCCCTCAAGCCCCGCAGTGATATCGCCCTGCTGAACGGCATCGCCCACATCTTGATCCGCGAAGGACTTATCGACAAAAACTACATCGCGCAACACACTGTTGGCTACGAAGAGTTCGCCGCATACGTCTCCGGATACACTCCCGAACGCGTTGCCGCAATCACTGGCCTTAGTGAAGAAACCCTCATTCGCACTGCGCAGCTTTACGGACGGGCCAAAGCAGCTTTCATTGGCTGGACGATGGGAGTGAATCACTCAACACAAGGCGCAGTCACCGTTGCGGCCATCAATAATCTCGCGCTAATTACTGGAAACATTGGCCGCATCGGGGCCTCGCCCTTCTCCATCACTGGCCAATGCAATGCGATGGGCACGCGCGAAACCGGATTCGCTTCCAGCCTGCCGGGCTATCGCAAATTCGAGAAAGTTGAAGACCGTGAAGATCTGGCACGGCTATGGAACATTAGCGTCGATCGCATCCCGACCGCGCGCGGCCTGGCTTACCCCGACATCATCGAAGCTGCGGTCTCCGGCAAAATCAAAGCGCTCTGGATCATCGCGACGAATCCAGTCGTGTCATTTCCTAACTATTCGCTCCTCGAACAGGCCCTGCGCAGCCTTGATTTCCTTGTCGTACAGGATGGATTTCATCCCACGCCAACCAGCGAATTCGCTGATCTCGTTCTTCCTGCAGCCATTTGGGGAGAAAAGGAAGGCACCTTCACCAACTCAGAACGCCGTGTCAGCAAAGTAAACCGCGTCGTTGTACCTGCCGGTGATGCACGCGCGGATTTCGATATCTTCCTCGATCTAGCGGAGCGACTCGGCGTGCGCGATGAACTTTATCCGGGCTGGAGGACACCTGAAGACTCATATAAGGAGTGGCAGCGCGTTTCTCACGGACGCCTCTGCGACTACAGCAATTTCTCATGGCAGGAGATTGAAGAGCGCGGCGGAATTCAGTGGGGCGGCCCGCGCCTCTATCAGGACGGAATCTTTGAGCACCCGGATGGCAAAGCACGCCTCCATTCCGTTCCCTGCGAGCCATTCATCGAGCAGCCCAATGACGAGTACCCATTTATTTTGAACACAGGCCGCACGGTCGAGCACTGGCATACACGGACCAAGACCGCGCAGGTTGCCCTGCTGCATAACATGGTGCCGAACGCGTGGCTGGAGATGAATCCCGCGGACGCGACACAGCTTCAATTAAGACCGCACGATCGCGTGACCGTCTTTTCGCGTCGCAGCAGCGTTAAGAATGTCGAGCTGCGAATCACCGGTATCGTCGCTCCCGGCCAGGTCTTTATGCCATTCCACTTTGCCGAGTCAAACTCAAACATGGTCACGCTTGGGGCCTATGATCCCATCTCGCGTGACCGAATTTCAAGCAATGCGCCGTGCGCGTGGAACGCTCCACCCCAAATTAGATCAGCACCCGTAGAGCTTGGCAGAGTTTCATAAATGACCGGCCACGCCGCCGGAAACAGCTGAACCCCGACGTTCATGCCCTCGAATATCAGCAGCACGAGATAACTTTCTTGGAGACGAATGATGGCAAGCTATAAGGCATTTCGCCAGTCGGGGCATATCCCAACGCTCTTTGCAGCATTTCTGTATTTCGATTTCAGCTTTGCGGTCTGGGTTCTGAACGGAGCAATGGGTCCGTTCATCTCAGAGCAGTTCCATCTCACCCAGGGACAGATCGGCCTGATGGTCTCTATCCCTACGCTCGCCGGAGCCTTAATGCGCTTTCCACTCGGCGTGCTCGCTCAGTACATCGGCAGAAAGAATGCGGCCATCGTGGAAATGTCCGCCATCGTCATCGCGCTGCTCTATGGCTTTCTCTTCGTGAAAAACTATCACGACGTGCTTGCCATGGGCATCCTGCTCGGCATTGCCGGAGCGAGCTTCGGTGTGGCGCTCTCGCTCGGCGCAGGCTGGTTCCCCAAACAATACAAAGGCCTCGCGATGGGCATTGCAGGCGCAGGCAATAGTGGAACAGCATTGGCGGCTCTTCTTGCACCAAGACTGGCGCAGCACTTTGGGTGGCAGCATGTCTACGGATTCGCTGCCCTCTTCATGCTCCTGCCGCTATGCGTGATGATCTTCCTCGCGCAGGAGTCGCCGGACATGGAGCACCAGAGCCTCGTCGAACATCTGAGCTGCCTCTGGGAGAAAGATGGCTGGGCCTTCAACTTCATCTACATCATCACCTTCGGCGGATTCCTCGGGCTTGCTACATTCCTGCCGTCGTTTTATTTCAAGCAGTTTCACGTCTCGAAGATCGAAGCCGGTAGCCTCACGGTACTTGCTACGCTTACCGGAAGCGCTACGCGTGTTCTCGGCGGCTGGCTTGCGGATCGATTTGGAGGCATCACGACTCTCACCGCCGTGTTTCTCATCGCCATCGCTGGACTCTGCGGGCTCATGACATCACCGCCGCTCGCCGCCACTACTCTGTTATTCATGCTTTGTTTCGCCGCCCTGGGCGCGGGCAATGGCGCAGCCTTTCAGCTTGTTCCACTGCGCTGGCCTGCTACCACCGCCGTAGCCGGAAGCATGATCGGAGAGATCGGCGCGCTCGGCGGTTCCATTCTCCCAAACTTGCTCGGGCAATCCAAACAGCACACCGGCTCTTATGCGTTCGGATTCGTCGTCTATAGCGTATTGGCGCTCCTCGTCTTCGTCATGATGCGCCTCATCGCCGGACAGTGGACGCGCACCTGGGTCGGCGCGGGCGGCCGTGCCCTCGCGACAGAAGATTCAGAAAGAGCGGCTTCCAACGTTCTCACATATCAGTAATGTGCAGTTGTCGATTGTCTAATTGTCTCCAGTGGGCCACCATCGACGGTAGAGATATCGCCCGACCGGTACGCGTCTAGCGATGGCCTTGATGATGAATGTGTGATTGTGAATCCTCATGCTGCCGTGCGATCACAATGGCGCTGACAATTACTGCAGCAACTGGAAGCAGACAAAACAGAAGCAGATCAGTCGGCATGACGGTTCCCCTTTCTCGATAGGACACCGCGCTTCGATGCAGAAGCGCGGTATCACAGGGACGTAGGCTCCTCAGCACTCATGTCCGTGAGCTTTCAGAGCTTGAAGAGTTTTCTGAATGTTGGTTCGATCGATCTTGATTCGATCATTTTCACTGATCGAACATGTATCGGACCATGATCGGCGAAGGCTTTCGACATAACCTTGGGCGCCATAGCGGGGTCGCCGTCCTGAACCATCAGCCGACCACTTCCACCCGATTGCCGATCCTGCCATAGTCGTAGGCTTCCTCCGTAACGATTGGAACTTCGAGAAAATTGTCGGTGAGAGGAGGTGATTGAGTCTTCCACTCCAATCCTGTAGCCCGCCATGGATTGGACCCTGCGATCTGCCCATACTTGAGTGACCAAATGAGATACAGCGCTGGCAGTAAATAGCCCACTGCAAGAATTGAGGCTCCGACAGTTGAAAGGACATTCAACACCTGAAATTCCGGCGGGTACGCGTGATACCGCCGGGGCATACCCAGATAACCCAGAATGAACTGAGGGAAGAACGTGAGATTGAAGCCGATAAACAAGATCATGGCGGCCAATCTTCCCAGCGATTCGGGATACAACCTCCCGGTGATCTTCGGCCACCAGAAGTGCAGACCGGCCATGTATGCGCTGACCATACCGCCCACCATCACATAATGGAAGTGCGCCACAATAAAATACGTTTCGGTCAGATGGATATCCATGCCGAGAGCCGCCAGGAAGATGCCGGTCATTCCACCCATAGTGAAGAGACCAATAAAGCCGAGCGTGTAAAGCATTGGCGTGTCGAAGGAGATGGAGCCCTTGTACATTGTTGCCGCCCAGTTGAACACTTTGATAGCAGAAGGCACAGCGACCAACATGGTCATGAAAGAGAAAACCAGTGCGGAATAGTTCGAGATGCCATGATGAACATGTGGTGGGCCCAAACAAAGAAGCTGAAGACCGCGATACTGACCGATGAAAATGCAACCGCGGTATAACCAAACACCCGCTTTCTGCAGAAACAAGCGATAGTTTCCGAGATGATCCCCATCCCCGGCAGGATCATGACATAGACAGCGGGATGGGAATAGAACCAGAAGAGATGCTGAAAGAGAAGCGGATCGCCACCCTTTGTTGGATCAAAAAAGCCAATTCCGGTCACGCGCTCGAGCACAATGAGCACCATCGAGATGGCGATTACCGGTGTAGCAAGCACAAAGATGATGGACGTCGCGTAGTAAGACCAAATAAACAATGGCAGGCGAAACCAGGTCATGCCGGGAGCACGCAATCTATGAATGGTGACGATGAAATTTACACCGGTCAGGATCGATGAAAATCCGGCGATGAAAATTCCCATCGCGGCACCAATCACGTGTGTATTGACGTAGTGGGTGCTGAGCGGTGTCGTGAATGTCCACCCTGTATCGACGCCGCCGAAGATCATCATGTACAGCTCAAAACAGCCGCCAATGAGGAACAGGTACCAACTGAAGAGATTGAGCTTGGGAAAGGCTACATCCTTGGCGCCGATCATGAGCGGGATTAGGAAATTACCCAGCACTGCCGGCGCTACAGGCACAAGGAAAAAGAACACCATGATGATGCCATGTATGGAGAACAGCTTGTTGTAGGTGTCCGAGGCTACGAGATCGCCAGCGGGAGTTAGTAGTTCCAATCGAATCAATGCTGCGGCCGTGCCGCCGATCATGAAGAAGAAAGTAGTCGTAAACAGGTACAGCAAAGCGATGCGCTTGTGGTCCAGCGTCAGAAGCCACGATTTAAGGCCATATTCGCTATTCAGATAATTCTGCTTTGGTAGAACAACGACTTGGGACGGTGCAGTGACCATCGCCCACTCCCCATGTCTCACGCAATCTTCGCGACGCTGCCGTTGCGTTCTATTGATTACCGTTAAAGCCTCTTAGACCTGCCTTGCCCGAACATGGAATGCTGCTCCTACGTGCACTCGCACAACGCCTGCCCCGGACGAATCGTGTCAATTTGCCTGCTCGATGGCTCGGAGTCCTGGTGGTTGAACGGCCGCACAATATCGGCGGTTGCCAGGGAATCCAATCGCCGAAATCCCAACGGCTGACGATGCGAATGCGGCACTTCTCGCGCGTCGGATTCCTCGGAGCGGTCATGGGAAGCATCGTCCTGGACCGTATGTAAAACCAGCAGAGCAGAGTCCACATACGCTTCGAGTCGATAAAGGATACTGGCGGCAATGCTGACCATTTCTCCGGCATGCAACTGAAAATACACAGGTCCGTCGTGAAAGACGATATGACCTTGCATCGCACAGACCGTGACATTTCCCGGAGTCGCATGCTCAGGAATAGAGAGTCCCGCAGGTATGCTTAATATCGCCAAGCAATAACCAGGTTCATCGATCAAGACCTGACGGCGGTACTTTAGGTTGTCGAATTCGATGAGCTCATTCAGAGTCTGTTTTCGCACAGCGGGGACTTTCTCCTGAGCGAACGCGAAGAGCCTGCTCTGACTGCAAGCTACACCGCAGCCAAACGGTATGCTATGACTTAAGTCATATAGCGGGGATTATTTTGTGGGGAATTCGATGGAAACAAAACGGATCGTTGCCTTGCAACGCACAACGCTCTTCCGGAGCCTGACCAGCGAACAGGTATCCGACGTTGCGCAACGAGCCGTCGAAAGTCATCTGCGGAAGGGCGAAATACTATTCCTCTCAGGGGAAGAAGCGAAAGGCCTTTTTGTGGTTGTCAGAGGCAAGATTCGTGCCTTCCAACAAGATGATGATGGGCGAGAACAGGTCATGCACGTAGATGCTTCTGGCGCTGTCTTGGGAGATGTTCCCGTATTCGACGATGGACCCTACCCAGTGTCAGCAATTTCGGAAAGTGACGCAGATGTTCTCTTTATTGAGAAGAGTGACATGCGTGGATTATGCGTGAAGTATCCGTCGCTCGCACTGGCAGCGCTCAAATTATTGGCTGCGAAGGTCAGGAAGCATGCAAGCCTGGTAGAGACCCTGTCTCTCCATGAGGTTGGACAACGGCTTGCACTCTTCCTTCTTACCGAAGCGCAATCCGCCAGCTTTTCCGTACACGGTCCAATGTCATTTCGCCTGGACCTCTCTAACCACGAAATTGCCAGCCGGATCGGTTCTGTAAGAGACGTTGTCTCACGCTCTCTTGCGCGCCTCAAGCACGAAGGATTGATTGCTATGGAAGACCGTGATGTGACAATCCTGGATTTGCAAGGTCTGAAACGCTATGTCGTAAACGCGCGTAACTCTGGCACATCATCGCGAATTGATTCCATTCACCCTACGGTTTAAGCCGCCGAGTCGTTCACGGCATCTGTGGACTGCCAAGGCTGATTCCTCTAAGCCGCGCAAAAACACCGATGACTACGCGATCACAGCGGCTGCCCATAAATGGAAACGCATTTTTACCGTTACCCCCGACACGCGCAAAAAGCCTGTCACGCATCATAGCGCGTCCTCGGTGCAGGCGCACTTTCACGTTCTGCTCGGTGAGATCGAGTACCGCGGCTGTCTCTGCGGTGCTCAATTCGTCGATGTCCCGCAGCATGATCACAGTGCGGTACTGATCAGGAAGGTCAAGCACGGCTTCCTCCAGAAGCTGACCGAGTTCGGCGAGGGAAGCTCTTTGTTCCGGATCAAGCGACGTCTCGACAACACTCATAGAACCTTCTTCGTCATGCTCGGTGTCCTCCAGTTGCTGACTGCGGTCGCGAAGGTGGAGGCGACGCAGTGCCTCGTGGACTGCAATGCGTGTTAACCATGTTGAGAAAGCCGCGCTCCCGGCAAACTGGTCAAGGTGTTGATATGCCCGAACGTAGGCATCCTGTATTACATCTTCCGCTTCAGCATCATCGCGCAGAATCGCGCGCGTAACGCGATAAAGACGCTGGTTGTAACGGCGCATGATGATCTCATAAAGAGCGGTATCGCCAGCTTTTACGCGCGCGATTACTTCCTGGTCGCTCCAGCTTTCTAAACTGGCTCTTTCCAGAGTTCCAATGGTTTCCATGTTTCTGTAGATATAGAGTCGTGCCGGAGG
The DNA here is from genome assembly GCA_963823845.1 of Terriglobales bacterium. GTDB lineage: Bacteria > Acidobacteriota > Terriglobia > Terriglobales > Acidobacteriaceae > Alloacidobacterium. Next base: position 835,568 of record CAWGND010000011.1, on the reverse strand, counting down.
AAAAGGTTACGGCTGCACAATCTGTAACCAATCTCCTTCTCGCAGCTCTTTAGGGTGGAGGGCCGAAAGAATGACGGGTTTCGATGATCGCCTGAACGTTAGCTGGTGGGCGTTGAGAATCGCTCTGGGAGTTGGGCCTATCGTCACGGGACTGGACAAGTACTTTAATAAACTGGCCGACTGGGGTATGTATCTCAGCCCTCTCGCGACAAAAGTCGTGCCGATCAGCACCACAATGTTCATGCATATTGTTGGCTTTGTCGAAATTGTTGCCGGGTTGATCGTGCTCAGCCATTGGACAAGGATTGGGAGTTACATCGTGATGTTCTGGCTGCTCGGCATCGCGGTGAATCTCATCACAACCGGCATGTTCTACGATCTTGCCATGCGCGACGTGGAGATCGCAATTGGTGCATTCGTTCTCTCGCAGCTCACAGCTGTGCGCGAACAGCAAGCAGCTGCCGAATTGGATGCACGGGTAGCGCCAGGCTCACAATTAGCGTGAACTCGGTAATACGATACAAACGAAACTTAACCGGAGGATATATGAGAAAAGTTACTTCATTGTTTGTGCTGCTGGGGCTATGTGCGATGCCTGCATTCGCCGTCGCTGCGACTTACGAGAATGTGCCAGTAGTGGACGTCAACTGTGCTAAAAAGGCAGCCGCTGACCCCGACTCACACACGCGCGACTGCGCGCTGAAATGCGCAGCAAGTGGTTTCGGCATCGTGACGAAGGACCAGAAGTTCCTGAAGTTCGATGCTGCCGGAAACACAAAGATCACTGAAGCTCTCAAAGCGTCCGACAAAACTGATCACCTTCGGGTGGATGTCAAGGGAGACGTTCAGGGCGATACGCTGAAAGTCACCTCAATCAAGTTATTGTAATTTCGTGATGCCAAACTTCTCGTGTGTCGGCTCTCCCTGGATCTGGTGCGAAGAGTTCCACTAAGACGACCTCCAGATGCTTGAGGCAGTTGTCATCCAGAAAACCGGCACACTAGAGATTTCGCAACACTTGACCTAGCTGGTTGCGTGTAGCACAGACTATGCCTGTGATTTTCCTACTAGCCCAGATGAGGAGACAGTATTTCAATCTGGCGGCAAGCTATAGTGATACGCTATCTATAGAGCAGGTCTTCTCTATGGTTCCCGGCGAGGATGACCATCGCGATGAAGCACTCGAACCGGATCTTTCAGAAGCAGGCTTTCGCCAGCTTGCTGAGTTTCGGCACCGTATCCGACAATTCCTGCACTTTAGCGAGGAAGCGGCCCGCTCCAAGGGTATAGAACCCCAACAGCATCAACTTCTCTTGGCACTTAAGGGCTTGCCCAAGGGCACTCGTCCCACTGTTACCGCACTTTCCCAACAACTCTGCCTTCGCCATCACAGTACGGTAGAACTTGTAAATCGTCTCGTTGACCAAGGTGCCCTAAAGCGCCGTCATGGGGATCAGGATCATCGTGAAGTGCTGGTGGAGCTTACACCGTACGGCGAAGCCTTGCTGCATCGGCTTTCGATCCTGCACTGGGAGGAATTGCGCGTTTCCGGTCCCGCTCTTTCCGAATCTCTTCGGGCAGTAGTGCACCACACTGGCCGGAGCTCCAGAAGACCAGCATGAGCTCTCATTCCGCAGGACAACAGCGCAAGCCCAGCCTCGAAAAGCTCGGCGATTTCACGACTACAACACGAGTTATTCCCATTTCGCTGCTTGCGATCGCGATCGGCGTCATTAGCACATTTGTCGCGTGGTTTCTGCTAAAGCTGATCGGCTTTTTTACAAACCTTGCTTACTACCATCGGTTCGACACCTCATTTGCCTCACCCGCAGGAAACCAGCTCGGCGTGTATGCGATTGCAGTGCCCGTCGTCGGGTCACTCATTGTCGGACTGATGGCGCGATATGGGTCTGAGCGTATCCGCGGGCACGGTATCCCGGAAGCGATCGAATCCATTTTGATGAACGGGAGCCGCGTCCACCCACGACTGGCCATACTTAAACCGCTATCGGCAGCGATCTCCATTGGCACAGGTGGCCCATTTGGCGCCGAAGGTCCCATCATCATGACGGGCGGCGCATTTGGATCGATGATTGGCCAGTTCTTTCACCTCACGAGTGTGGAACGTCGCACGTTGCTGGTCGCAGGTGCATGCGCCGGTATGTCGGCCACATTCGCGGCACCACTTTCCTCGGTTTTGATCGGCGTCGAACTGTTGTTATTTGAATGGAAGCCCCGCAGTGCCATTCCGGTCGCTCTGGCGAGTGCCACTGCCTGCGTGACGCGGCGCTACCTGATGGGACTGGGGCCGCTTTTCCCAGTTCCTTCGCATCCGGCCTTCATCGGACTCTACGGACTCGTCGGTTGCCTTTTCGCTGGCCTCGCCGCTGGCGCGCTTTCAGCTCTGCTGACCCTTGGAGTCTATGCTGCCGAAGATCTGTTTCAGAAGCTGCCCATTCACTGGATGTGGTGGCCCGCCATTGGCGGCCTGTTCGTAGGAGTGGGAGGCCTCATTTTCCCGCAAGCGCTCGGTGTTGGATACGACACGATCAGGACACTTCTGGAGGGAAGCGCTCCGCTGACGATCTTTGCTGGAGTCCTTCTGGTGAAGTCCACTATCTGGATGATTTCTCTCGGTTCCGGCACATCTGGCGGCGTACTGGCACCATTATTGATGATGGGCGCTGCCCTAGGCGGTGTCGAAAGTATCTTTCTTCCGCACTTCGGTCTCGGATTCTGGCCGATTGTCAGCATGGGCGCGATTCTCGGCGGCACAATGCGTTCTCCCTTTACCGGCATTGTCTTCGCTCTGGAGTTGACGCATGACTTCAATATGCTTCTGCCGCTTCTAGTGGCCTGCTTCCTCGCCCATTCATTTACGGTACTCACACTCAAGCGCTCCATCCTGACTGAGAAAATTTCGCGTCGCGGTTACCACTTGAGCCGTGAATACGCACTGGATCCACTCGAAATTCTCTTTGTGCGAGAGGTCATGAGGACGAATGTCGTTGTTCTGCCAAGTGATGGAACTCTGGAAGAGGCGTATCATCTCATCCATTCCACTGAAAATCCAAAGAGCCAGCATCTCTTCCCAGTGCTCGGCTCCGGCAATGAGCTAATCGGGGTGGTGACTCGGAACCAGTTGGTCCAGCTCTTCCACCGCATGCAGGACCGGGCTCCTGGGGTCAGGCTTTCTGAAATCGCGACGCAGAAACCGCAGGTGGCTTTCGCGGACGAACCTCTCCGGACGGTTGTCAATCGAATGGCCGAGTCGGGCTTCACGCGCTTTCCCGTCCTCGACCCGCGCGGTGACGGGCAGATCGTCGGCATGGTGGCACTCAACGATCTGCTGCACGCCAGAGCCAGGAACCTTGAAGACGAGCGTGCCCGCGAAAGAGTGCTGCGGATTCGCATGCCCTTTGGACGCCAGGCCAAAGAACGCAAGATCCCACTGACAGAGGAATCAGATTTTCGTAACGGATCGACCTCCAACCATCCAAGAGAATGAAGATGGCGCGTGCTTCTTGCAAACAGATCATCTGCGCCACACTGAACAGCCATTCACTCGTCTTCATGCGGTGCGGGAAGTGATTTCAAGAATTCGACAAGGTCTGCTTTATCCTGATCGCCGAGTCCAAGGCTCAAGCAGCTATCGTAGTGCTCAACAACATCTCGCAACGTCGGAAATCGTCCGTCGTGATAAAACCCGCCCTTGGTGTGCGTCCAGAGACCATTCAGGGGCGCTGTACGGTAGCGCTTGTCGGGAGCGCGGTTTGCCTGGAAGTCGTCTACGCATACCTCCTCGGAGGCATGCATGTTCCATCCGGGCTCTGTATAGATAGGCGGGACATGACATGATGCACATTTACCAGCCCCATTGAACACGTCTTTACCGCGTTTTGCGGCCTCTTCGTCGAAGCTCCTGCGTGGCGATACAGGCGCCGCAATGGCAAGTTGATAAAAGTGCAATGATGCAAGCTTGGAGGTGATCTGGTCAGTGGCGTTGCTGGTGTGTCCCAACCGCGCCTTTGCGGCGATTGGAAATTGCGCGGCGTCATCCAGACGAGGGTCGAAGAATATTCCTTTCCCGTGCATTTCTAGATTGGCGACGAAAGCATTCCAATGAGTCACAGAGCCCCAGCCTGTCCACGTATGCAGGTTCACTCCGGCGAGCCCGAAAGCTGGCGGAATCAATACGGCGGAAGTCTTGCCATCAGGTCGAAATCCCTTACCGTCGAGTTCCAATTCGGCATCGAATTTACCCGGCCCCCACCCGTGGAGAACTGTCCGCACAGTTGCCTGATCAGTGCCTAGAAGTTGTGCGAAAGGCTCAAGATTGGGAGCGAGCGCAACGATGCTTCCCACATCTAAATCGCGGTTAGCCCAACCGTCTAATCTATGTCCGATGCCCTGAGCCACCGAATTGTCTACGGTGGAGTGGCATAAAGCACATTGGATTCCTACGGACTTGAGCTTCCCACTTTCGTCGAATCTACCTGTGACGCCAAGTACGGAATTCAACTTGAGCAGAGCAACAGTCACTGCCGGGTCATTCAGATCGACTTTGCCTTCTTTGATCTGAAAGACGAGGCTACGAGGAAGAGCATCGACGTCAACCTTGAGGCCTAAGCCCAAGGCAGACCCGGGACTCAATCCCGGCCCAACTCCGCCCAATTTCGCGCCTTCAATTGCCTGGTGGAGTTTCAGTGCATCGCCCCAGAAATCCTCATCTCCAAACGTGTCGAATCGGAACACCTCTTGCCCTAGGTGGAGCATTCGTCGGGCGTTCGTGAAAATTTTCTCGTCTGAGCCCGATCGCGACTCAGACGATTCCGATGGCCGGATGTTTTGTTGCGCAAATAAGAGCGCGCAGCACACCCCTGCTGACATCATGACGAAGAATATTTTGCGGCCGACCATAGACAACACCCTCTTCCGACGCGAAAACAGAGAAGCGATGAAGCGTTAACCAGACAGGAGTATTCGCCGGTCGACGCACTCTCTATGCTCCATTTGATTTCGCTATTCAACAGCTCTCTTGAGAATGCCAAGACGTTGCCCTTGCGACTGACTGGGAGCGCCAATATCGCGCGGCCGTCTTAGAAACCAAGTACATCTACCTCAATGAGCGGCTAGGTCGGCAAAGGTTACGTGGTGTGACATAACATTTACAAATGCGATCGATCGAGGCCACAACTACCACTACCGCTAGAAATTGAGGCGGTCTATAAACCAAGATCATGCTGGAGGATGATGAGTGACTCGCCACAATTTCGAAGCATTGTGGACTTTCATCAAGATGAGCTTGGAGACTGGGTAGCGACCCTATCGTGCGGTCATACACAACATGTCAGGCACCGGCCTCCATGGGAGTTGCGACCTTGGGTGGCGACAGAGGAAGGTAGACTGAAATATATTGGCCAGCCTCTCATCTGCAAGAAATGCGTGGACGAGGAGATACAAAAATGAGGTTGCGTAGTCGTGCGCATGGTCGGGCCTCCCTGAACTTAGGGCAGAGCGACGGCGCAGTGCGAGGAAGGATGCAACGCACGCGCCTGAGTTTCACAGCCGGACGCAGAGCAGACCATGGCCAGGTGCGACCTTCCTATTTGTCGACAACCAGGGAGTTGAGCATGTTGCGGTGTTCGTCCGCCATTATGCTGATGCGGCAGACAGTGATTTCGCAGTCGGCGTTCCCAATTGAGGTGTAGAATTCACCTCGTCAGCAGACCCAAAGCGGATCCGTTTCACATAAAGGGGCTTTCAATGCAGGAGCATTAAAGGATTCCAAATGTTGAAGTCGGAGAATAGCAAAGCATTCGGCTACGCGTTTCTGTTTACGGTAGTTTTGCTTGCTTTGATTGTCATCGGATCCCGCCAGCTCTCTCATTTCGACGCCGCTCTTGTTGCCTATACATTTGCTTGCCTCTTTGCCGTCTTCGGCCTGACTTACCGCTACGCGATGTGGCTCCAGCGTCCACCAACCGCACTCTATTGGAAGCGCGGCTGGCAGGTCTTTCTCCTGCGCGGACATCGCGGACGGAACGCAAGTCTGTGGGTGCGTCGTCTCACTTCGGAGTTCGCGGTGAATAGTTTCATTTTCGCGCGGAGCAAACTTCGATGGCTGGCTCACATGGGGATCATGTGGGGTTGTGTGATTGCCGGTGCTATTACTTTTCCGCTTGTATTCGGCTGGATGTCATTCGAATCGGTTCCAGGCAATATTGGCATTTATCGGGTGATGCTTTTCGGATTTCCCACCGTGACCATGCCGTACGATTCCTTCCCCGCGTTCATGATGTTTCATGGGCTGGTATGGGCCGCTTTTCTCACCATTGGCGGTGTGATCCTGGCCATGCGTCGTCGCATGCGTGACAGGGGCGCCGCCGCCGCCGAGATCTTTTCGGAAGACTTTCTCCCGCTGATTCTGCTCTTCTCCGTGAGTCTCACAGGCCTGCTGCTGACGGTTAGTTACACCTGGCTCAAAGGTTCGGGTTACGAATTCTTAAGCATCTTGCACGCCGTCACAGTGATCTTTACTCTGCTTTGGCTACCCTTCGGGAAGTTTTTTCATATCTTTCAAAGGCCTGCGCAATTAGGCGTCGAATTCTACAAAGATGTGGCTGCAAGAAGTGAGCTTGCGCATTGTGCGCGTTGCGGACATGGCTTCGCTTCACGCATGCATATCGACGATTTGAAAACGGTGGAACATCAGCTTGGGTTTCGTTACAACGTGGAAGGAATCGATGGTCTCACCCACTATCAAGATGTTTGCCCGCGTTGCCGCCGCGCCATGTTTGTGCTGGCTCAAGAGAAATTGCGGGCAGGTGCCCACCTGCACACTCCTAACGCGCCAGTGGCGATGCCGCTTTACGTGAATTCTGGCTTGTACGAAGGCCCTCTTGGGTCGGAAGATGCCAACAATTTTCACCCATAGGGGAAGGACGGTTCCATGCTGTCACCAGAAAGTACGTCGGAAGACTTCTTTCGGACCTTCGGACCGCATGCGTCGAAGGCAACTGGGGCTCGTCTCGACCCCGGTTCCGTTCCGGACAGGGCAGTCGACACTCACTGTTGTTTTTGCGGTCAGCAGTGTGGCATCACGCTGCTGGTGAAAGATGAAACCGTAATTGGATTTGAGCCGCGTTACAATTTCCCATTCAACCAGGGCAAATTGTGTCCTAAAGGGGTAAAGCGTTATCTGCAAGGCGCGCACCCCGACCGTTTGCTCCATGCCTACGAGCGGCACTTGGAGTCGCCCGATGGATTTCGCGTCACACCTTATAACGTAGCCATTCGACGCGTGGCTGAGGCCATCGACCGGATTCAAGCCGAACACGGCCCGCAGGCTTTCGCTGTTCTCACCGGCGCTAGCCTCACCATAGAAAAAGCTTATCTCATGGGCAAGTTCGCCCGTGTGTGCCTGAAGACCCCCTACATCGATTACAACGGCCGCCTGTGCATGGTGAGCGCGGCGGCGGCGAATAAGAAGGCTCTGGGCATAGATCGCGCGGCAAATCCCATGAGTGATGTTTTGTCCGCCGAGGTGGTCTGGATCAGCGGAGCGAATATTGCCGAGTGCGCCCCCATTACCACCGACTATGTCTGGCAGGCACGGGAGCGCGGCGCTCGCGTGATCGTCGTCGACCCACGTATCACGCCCATCGCACGCACCTCCGACCTCTTTCTTCCCGTGAAGCCAGGTCGCGACATCGCTCTCTTCAACGGCATTCTGCATTTGATGATTGAGAACGACTGGCTTGATCATGAGTTCATTTGCGATCACACCACCGGTTTCGAACAACTCGCCGCGAGCGTGCAGGAGTGGACTCCGGCACACACCGCGGAAGTGACGGGTATTACTCAAAAGGCGATTCGACAGGCCGCCGAATGGTGGGGTACAGCAAAGACCAGTTTCCTGATGCACGCGCGCGGCATCGAGCATCATAGTCACGGCGTCCAGAACTGCCTCGGCGCCATCAATATCGTGCTGGCATCGGGACGTATCGGACGCGAAGGCTGCGGATACGCGACTATCACCGGACAGGCTAATGGCCAGGGTGGTCGTGAGCACGGCCAGAAGTGCGATCAATTGCCCGGTGCTCGAGACCTTTCGAATCCCGAGCATCGTGCTCATGTGGCCGCCGTATGGGGTGTGTCGCCGGAGTCGTTGCCCGCGCCGGGCGTTGACGCCTACGAGATCTTCCGCAAGATCGACAAGGGTGAAATCAAAGGCTTGCTCTCCATCTGCTTCAATCCAGTAATCTCGCTCCCCGATAACAACTTTATCCGGCGCATGCTGGAGAAGCTCGACTTCTATGTCGCTATCGACTTCTTCCTCTCAGAAACCGGGCGTTATGCCAACGTGGTTCTACCCGGCTCTCTGCAGGAAGAAGACGAGGGTATCGTAACCTCCACGGAGGGCCGCGTGATCAAAATCAATCCTGCCGTCAAGCCCCCCGGTGAAGCAAGGCAGGATTGGCACATTATCCAGGACATCGCCCATGCCCTTGAGCGTCCTCACGGATTCACATTCGAATCGCCCCGGGAAATCCTGGATGAGTTGCGAGCAGCTTCAAAGGGCGGCATCGCTGATTACTCCGGCATTACATACGAAAAGGTCGAGAAACAGATGGGTGTGTTCTGGCCTTGCCCTTCTGATGACCACCCAGGAACGCCACGCCTATTTGAGAAAGGCTCGTGGAACCCGATCGCCAAAGGGAATGGACCGTTCTATTTTCCCGATGGCCGCGCACACTTCGTGGTGGCACCTTATGCGCCTCCCACGGAAGTGACCGATGCCGAATACCCACTTATTCTTACCACCGGACGCGTCGTCAGCCATTTTCTGTCGGGCGAGCAGACGCGCCGCATCGGTCCACTTCTGGACCAATGCCCGGACCCCTACATCGAACTACATCCCGATCTTGCCGCCCGATTGGGACTGGCCGATGGCGACTGGGCGACCGCAGAATCACGGCGGGGTTCGACCACGCTTCGCGTCAAAGTCGTCCGCACGATTCGCCCTGACACTATCTTTATTCCTTATCACTGGGGCGGCCGGAAGAGCGCCAATCAGTTGACCATTGCAGCCCAAGACCCGATTTCGAAAATTCCCGAATATAAAGTGTGCGCCGCACGCCTGCGCAAAGCCGAGAGTAACCATGCCCATAGCTGAGCCCCAGGAATTCTTCGTCGACCCCAGCCGATGCATCGGCTGCAACGCCTGTGTACAGGCCTGTTCCGAGTGCGATACCCACAAGGGGTATTCGATGATCCAACTGGATTTCATCGATCATGCCGTGTCGCCGCAAACCACGCCGATGGTTTGCATGCATTGCGATTCGCCTACATGTGCCGAGGTCTGTCCGGCGGACGCCATCAAACGTAGTGAGGACGGCACGGTGCAGACAGCGAAAAAACCGCGTTGTATTGCCTGCAACAACTGCGTGCTGGCCTGCCCGTTTGGAATACCGAAAATGAATACCGAGATGCACCTGATGATGAAGTGCGATATGTGTTACGACCGAACCTCGGTGGACAAGAAGCCCATGTGCGCGTCGGTTTGCCCTAGTCAGGCGTTGTTTTTTGGCACTCGACACGAGATTGAGAAGTTGCGCCCTAATTCGCGGTTCATCAGTTCTTTCCAGTTCGGCGAACAACTGATTACTACTAAGGTCAATATGCTCATCCCGCATGATTCCGCCATCAATCATCTCGATGTTGCCGCCGCCATTAACGAAGGAACGATCGGTGTCGACATTTTTAGCAACCTCTGGGTATCGTCATGAAACTGAATTTAACCAATGAAAATGCCGAATGGCGCGAACAGTTTCCGGTGAATTGGACGGATGATGAGTACCGCTCGCGTCGCGACTTCACCCGTTTGCTGGGGCTGACCAGTCTTGCTTTCGTGGTCGGGCATCTGTGGATCATCGCGCGCAACCTCACCCACAAGGAGAAAGAGAAACTGCCCCTCTTGGCGATTGCGCGCACAGATGATGTGCCGGTGCGTGGCTTCAAATTGTTTCACTATCCCGGTCAAAATGACCCGTGTGTCCTGGTACGGTTGGCGCAGAACGATTGGGTTGCCTTTGAACAGAAGTGCACGCATCTCTCTTGTCCCGTGATTCCACAGCCGCAACAGGGCCGCTTCTTCTGCCCCTGCCATGAAGGAATGTTCGACATCGCGACCGGCGAGCCCATTGCGGGGCCGCCGCGCCGTCCTTTGGTACGCGTAACTCTGACCGAACGCTCCGGCCAGGTCTATGCTACCGGCGTGGAGCAGGGGGAAGTATGAGACACGAGCAGCGTATGGTTATCGCCGACGCCGTTCTCAGCATAGTAATCATCATCGTCGTGTTGCAGTTGTGGTTGTTCACTGCGACGATGGAACGATATCTGGGGGGTGATCGCGCCATCATCGTTCCAGCCGCACTCGCCAGCATCTGTTGCTTCGGGCTCATTTTGGGCCTGCTCTTCGTCTATCGCAGGAAACGGTCCCGTTAAGCCATGTCACGCCTGGCTACCATGCCTCCTGGCTATTTCGCGCTGGTGATGGCGACAGGCATCGTCTCTATTGCATCGTCCTTTTTGGGCTTTCGCGAACTGGGTTTAGCGCTTTTGTGGCTTAACGTTGTGCAATACCTGGCGTTGATTGGCTTTACCATCCTGCGGTTTATTCGCTATCGGCCGGAATTTGTAGCGGACCTCGTGAACGAATCAAAAGTCGTCACCTTCCTCACCGCTTCGGCGGGCACCTTCATACTGGGCAGTCAATTTGTAATCCTCTTGCAGATGGACGGTGTCGGCACTGCATTGTGGATCGTCGGAATCGTTTTATGGATTGCGTTTGTCTCTGCTTTCTTCACTACGGTAATTACTCGTGGGAATAAGCCGACGGTTGCCGAAGGTATCACTGGGGCCACGCTGATTCTGATCGTGGCAACAGAAGGGATCTGTGTACTCGGAACTCTGCTCGCGGCGGCAGCTGGCTCGAAAGAACGGATTCTTTTTGTTTGCCTGGCTGCTTACGCAGTGGGAGCGATCCTCTATCTCATATTTATCACCCTGATCCTGTTTCGCTGGATGTTCTTCTCGCTGGATGCCGGCACTCTCACGCCGTCCTACTGGATTAACATGGGAGCCCTGGCGATCACCACACTGGCGGGTTCGCGGCTGATTCTCAGCGCAGATCGGATGGCCGTTTCTGCGAGAGATTGTCGTCTTTGTGAAGGGCGTGACGTTTTGTTGTTGGGCGATGGCGGCGTGGTGGATTCCTCTCCTGATCATTGCTGGCTTATGGCGCCATGGCGTTCAAAGGGTGCCGATTCGTTACGACCCGCAATATTGGTCGTTGGTGTTTCCCTTGGGGATGTTCACGGTCGCGACGATCATGTTTGAGAAGGCGACCGGACTTACCATGTTGCACTCTATTCCGCTAATAACGATCTGCATGGCATGGGTCGCGTGGACGGCCACGTTTGTGGGAATGTTGCGAAGTCTTCCGCAAAGGGGTCTGAGGGCGAAGGGAACTGGAAACCTGCGGATTGTCGTGCGCAGGAAACGCTTCTGGTACAAGCTCGACGTCCGGGAGCGGTTCGATCTGAGTCTTCGGCAGTTGCTGAATAACCGGCTATCGAATCGTGTGCCGGGCGGGCTGGATCTGCGCTGATTTGATGCAACAAGTACTTACATAAACGAATTCGACCCGATTGAAGATGAATCTACCGAGTATCAAATCGAGGCGAATTTGGCTGGAAACGTGACTTGGTCTGAATTCGTCAAGTTAAGCCAACTTCCATTTGGCCGCGACTCGGGCATTGGATGGGTACGCCTTCGTGATCGAGGCTTCCACGATTCACTCGTATCGTAACGCCTCCAGCGGATCGACCTTCGCCGCGCGCCGCACCGGCACCCAGCACGCCAAGAGCCCCACTCCGACGAACAACGCTCCCACAACGATCAACGTCACAGGATCGGTAGGCTGCACTTCAAACAGGAAAGACCTCAGCACTCGCGACAGAACAATCGCCAGCGCTACGCCGACGATCACGCCACCCGCGATCAAGCGAAATCCTTCGCCGAAGATCAACTTGCGAATGTCCTTCTGTTGCGCGCCCACCGCACTGCGAATTGCCAACTCCCGGCGTCGCGAGGCCACCGACAGCGAAAGCACGCCGTAAATTCCTACCAGCGTCAACACGCTTCCCACCACCGAAAACCCTGCCAGCAGATGCATGGCGAATGTTCGCGATGCCAGTGATTCGTCGCGAATCTGCTCCAGCGTCTTCACGTTTTCGATCGCCGCCGTTGGATCCACCGAGCGCAATTCGCGTTCCACCGCAACCACCATCGCGCGCGGATCCGCCGCTGTCCGGACCACAAGATGCTTTGAAAACGCGGTCGCCTGCCACAGCGGCAGATAAATCTCCGGCGACGCTTCCTGCGTCAAGTCGTCCGTGCGACCATTCGCGATCTCGCCGACAATTTCCATGCCCGGTTTATCTCGTCCGTTCAACCAGAATTTTCGCCCGATTGCATTGCCATGCGGAAAGTAGCGGTCGGCAAACGCCTGGTTCACGATCGCCACCTTTGGCGCCTTGTCATCATCTGTCGATCGAAATTCCCGGCCGTCCATCAGCGCCATTCCCATCAACTTGAAATAATCAGGCGTCACCGCGCGCATCGGCAGCGCTATCTTGTCGCTCTCTTTCACCGCCGGAGGCTGGCCCTCAATCTCCATAGTCGCCGGCCAATTGTTTCCCGTGAGCGGCACGCCCCAGGCAAACGCCGCGTACTGCACGCCGGGAAGCGCCGCAACGCGCTCCAACGCTTGCCGATGAAAGCTGCCCCACTCGCCCGGCTTTGCACCTCCGTCACGCTCATCGTCAATATTCGCCCCGTGTTGTATCCCGACGGCACCTCCGCGATCTTCACCATCGTGCGAATCAGCAGCCCCGCGCCCACCAGCAGCGCCAGCGTCAGCGCCGTCTGCAGCATCGTGACTCCCTGCAGCAGCCGCCTCTCTCCGACTCCCGCTGTTCCTTTCGGCCCCGCGTTTTTCAGCACCTCCATCGGATCCAGCCGAAACGCTCGCAGCGCCGGAATCACTCCTGCGAAAAACGCGGCGAGCACCGCCACCCCAAGTCCCCAACCCAGAACTGCCCAGCCTGCCGTCACTCCATCCAGGCGCGGAACGGCGTGTCCCGCAATCACCTTGAACAGTTTCACGGCGCCAAAGGCGAGCCCGACTCCAAATGCCCCGCCGAGCACCGCCAGCAGCAAGCTCTCCGTCAAGACCTGCCGCAGAAGGGCCATGCGGCCCATGCCCATCGCGCTCCGCACTGCGTATTCCTGTTGCCGTTGCAGTCCGCGCACCAGCAGCAGTGCTGCCGCGTTCCCGCAAGCGATCAGCAGCACCAGCGCCGCCGCGCCCAGCAGCGGCAGCAGAATCCGCCTGCCCATCCCGGTTCATTTCGTCCGTTACCGGCTCCAGTTGCGGCGCGAACCCTTCAAACTGTCTTCTCCGCCTGCGCCTCTCTTGCCGTCAGCACGGCCAGTTCCTGTTGCGCCTGCTGCGGAGTCGCTCCATCGCGCAGTCGCGCGACCACGTTCCAATCGCGGTTCCTTCAGATACTTCGGATCCGGATCCGCCGGCACCCAAAAATCCACCGTCGCGTTGACGTCGTAATTCGGCTCCTTCGCCGCTCCCGGCGACGGCAGGAATCGCACGCCCGGTTCCATCACCCCGATCACCGTCGGCGGCACGTCCCACCGGCTGATGCGGACCGTCTTCCCAATAATCTGCGGATCGCCGCCAAACGCCCGCTGCCAAAACTCATATCCCAGCATAATCGCCTTCACGGGTCCTTGCCCGAAATCCGAATCCTCGAAACCGCGGCCTGCCGCCGGCTTCAGCCCCATCACCCGAAAATAGTCTTTGGTGACCTCCATTCCCTGCATGGACTGGCTGCCGTCATTGCGAATCAAAAAATTAAAGGTCCAGTCGTACCCGGCGATTCCCTCGAACGATTTCGCTTCTTTCTGCCACTCCATCCACTGTTGCGCCGCCCAGCCGCGCGGGCTGTCCATCTTCTGTCCATCTGTGCGCACCGTTGGAATCAGCATGAGTTGCTCCGGCTTCTGGTACGGCGGCGGTGTGAGCAGCACGCCCTGAATCAAACTGAAAACCGCAGACGTCGCGCCGATCCCCAGCGCCAGCGTCAGCGCCGCGATCAGGCTAAAACCCGGCTGCTTCAGCAGCATCCGAATCGCAAACCGCAACTCTCGCAACATGCGTCCCCCTATTCCGTTTTGGGGTTCCGCGAATCCCCGCTCGGCATTGTCAGAAGAGAAGGCGTTGGTTAGACCGCCCGTTGTTCCCTCATTCATCGTTGGACGATGGAATCCCATCTCGGTTAGGAGCCAAATTGTAAGGATTTTTGAGCAAAAAGAGGCCTGCCTCATTGCCTCTGGTTAAAGACATCAAGCAGGCCCGATTGCCAAGAAACAAACATTCACGCGGTTTTACGAATCACTCTCAATCCAAGCGCTGACAGCACGCTCAGAGCGCCCAACATGCCGAAGAGATGCAATTCAATCCCGGTTTTAGGCAATCGTGCCGGACCAGCTCTTGCGACCGGTTGGGGCAGGAAGCCGGTTTGCCGCCTCCGCACCCGTGGGCTGTGCCGCCTGAACACGAATCGTGATTGAGCCATCAGCGGCCCTGACCAATCCCGCGGTGTCAGTGCCCACCTTGTCGCGCTGGATGGGATTCTCGACCAGCATCTTTTGGGCGCTGGTTATCTCATTGCTGGATTAGCGGGCGGGTCGGACCACCTGCACGTTCCGTTCCGTGAACAAAATGGTGTATACGTACGAGAGATTTTATATCTCGATGTTCATTACCCTCTCCAAGGAGGGTTTGAAATGAGCAAGCGTTATCAGAACGGCTATCTGCGATGTGCGAAGCGGAAATCTGGATTGCAATGCTGGGAGTTCCTTTGGCGCGAGGACGATGACAGCGGAAAACGCGTACGCCGCACCGCAATCATTGGTACGCTCGCGCAACTTCCGACAGAACAATTAGCCCGGACGCTGCAAATAGGCTCAGAGTGCATATCAATTCCGATAACAACCGTTGCCGTATGGGGCCGATTTCAATTGGCGATTTGATCGATCATTACATCCAAACGGAGTTGTCAGGCAATGCCAGTTGGCACTCCCATGCGACCAGGACGATCTACAGTTACTTTCTACAGAAGTGGGTTCGTCCACACTGGGGCGAAGTTTCTCTTCGCACCGTTCGAACTGTTGCTGTCGAGCACTGGTTAAGACGACTATGCCGAGTCGATGGCAGCCCGATGGCTGATCCTACGAAAGCAAAGGTTCGCAACATATTGAGTGTTTTGTTCAACCATGCCATCCGATACGAATGGCTCGAACAAGGAAGGAATCCCATTACTCTTTCCGGCAAAGTGCGAGGCGACAGAGAGATCCCGTCGTACTCGAACCGAAAGAAATTCAGGCGATCTTGGCTCAATTAGAGCCGGACGCTCGGCTGATGGTTATGCTTGCGGTTACGGCCGGGTTGCGGCGTAGCGAACTCTGCGGTCTGCAATGGCGAGATATAAGTTTCCATCAAATGCTGATCTCGATTCAACGCTCGATTTATCTCGGCACGATTGGAAACTGCAAGACGGAAACATCACGCAAGCCCGTACCTCTCGATGAACGCGTCGCGGCAGATCTCTGGCTTAAAAAAGAACGCAGCACATATTACGGCCCGGAAGATTGGGTATTTGCCCAGTTCTCGAACCGAGGCAGAGCTCCTCTTTGGCCTAATACGGTGATGGCAAAAGTAATTCGACCTGCAGTAGCGAGAGCTGGAATCCACAAGAAGATTGCATGGCATACATTTCGCCACACCTACGCGACACTTCTTATTGCAAACGGAGAGAACGTGAAGGTTGTTCAGGAACTCATGCGGCATGCCAGTACTCGGTTTACTTTGGAGATCTATTCTCAAGCGTGTTTGATTGCCAAAAGAGAGGCTCAGCGACGTCTGGTTGAGGCAATTCTTCCCAAACGAACGGAGGAACCTATTCCGGCGATTCAACATAGTTCGGTCTAACTAGTTGACGCTCCAATTGGAGCAATCTGGAGCAACAGCGACCCTCTGCGGTCTCCCTATGTGATTGATTTTGTGCGCCGTGAAGGCGCTGGTCCACAGCGGGGATTAAGCCCGCCCGGGAACTGGTTCGCTCCACCCGGTAGCAATCGGAGCAGTAGTGGAGGAAACGAAACTGCTGAAGCCTCCGGTGCAGAGGGTCGCTTTGGCGACTCGGCGAGCATGCAGGCCGTAATGTGAGTAAACGCTGTGCAGGCCCCGAAACAACTAATGCAAGAGCCGACCCTTCAGAATCGTGGGGAAGGCCGCAGTCGATGGGATGGTGCGAGCGAATGGAGTCCCATCGGTCTTGCCGGGGTATTGGCGATGGCATGTATGCAAGGGGGACCAGACGCAACACGGGAAGCCCCCGCGGTGATTCGCAGTTGGGATTAACTGGCAACTCGTGAGAGCCAGGCCGGGCCGCGTGGGGTGACGGTGAGGTTCGTAGTACCGATGAAGCCGGGTAATGCCGGGGGAGGGAAGGAACCTTAGTTGGAAATCAACGCAAGAAGTAACGAAGACGGAGGGATTGGTGATGAGCTTAACAACCCCAGAAAGCGTTCAGAAGTTACAGGCAGCGTTACACGACAAAGCGAAGAAATCGCCTGACTTTCGTTTCTATGCGCTGTACGACAAGGTGTACCGGAAGGATGTACTGACGTTTGCCTATGAATGCTGCAAAGCTAACGGTGGAGCAGCCGGAGTAGACAACCAGACGTTCGAGGACGTCGAAGCGTACGGAACAGAGCGATGGTTGGACGAACTGACGCAAG
Source organism: Terriglobales bacterium (assembly GCA_963823845.1). GTDB lineage: Bacteria > Acidobacteriota > Terriglobia > Terriglobales > Acidobacteriaceae > Alloacidobacterium. Next base: position 818,621 of record CAWGND010000011.1, on the reverse strand, counting down.
AGCTGAAAAGCCGAACGTATCGACCACTTCCCGTGCGGAGGGTCTTCATACCGAAGCCGGACGGGAAGAGTCAGCGTCCGTTAGGAGTGCCCGCTATCCGTGATAGAGGGGTGATGATGGCGGCGGTTGTAGTCCTCGATCCCATATTTGAGGCCGATCTACAACTGGAACAGTACGCCTATCGGCGAGGCCGCAGTGCACTGGACGCCGTGAGACATGTCCATAAGCTAATCAACACTGGACATCAAGAGATCGTTGACGCAGATCTTGCCAAGTATTTTGATCTCCTTCCACACTCCGAACTTCTAAAGTCGGTAGCCCGCCGTGTCGTTGACGGCGCCATGCTCCATCTGATCAAGATGTGGCTGAAAGCGCCGGCAGAGGAGACGGACGATCGCGGAAAGAAGCATCGGAATACGAGCAATCGGGATGAAGGTCGAGGGTCCCCACAGGGCTCTCCGATCAGCCCGCTGCTCAGCAATCTTTACATGCGCCGGTTCGTGCTCGGATGGAAGAAGTTGGGGCACGAGAAGCGTCTTGGAGCGTACATCGTCAACTATGCCGACGACCTCGTGATCTGTTGTCGAGGCCGAGCGGATGAGGCCTTGGCAACGATGCGGGTCATGATGACGAAGCTGAAGCTGACGGTGAATGAAACCAAGACGCGGGTCGCGAAGCTGCCGGAAGAAAAGTTCGACTTTCTGGGCTACTCGTTTGGTCGCTGCTACTCGCCGAAGACGGGACGCGCCTATCTGGGCACGGTACCGGCCAAGAAGCGAGTGATTCGCATCTGTCAGGCGATCAGCAGTGAGACTGGACGCAATAGAACCCTACTGGACCATCAGACAGTGGTGACGAAGCTCAATCAAATGATGAATGGTTGGGCCAACTACTTCTGTCTTGGGTCGGTCAGCAAAGCCTATCGGGCAGTCGATCGACATGCTCGTAAGCGGCTGCGTCAGTGGTTGTGCGCCAAACACAAAGTGGCTTGGCCGGGGACTAAGAAATTTCCGGAAACCAGCCTGCAGAGTAAGTTTGGTCTGGTCCGACTCACTGAGCGGACGCACAGCTTTTCGTGGGCGAAATCGTGACTTTTCCTCCGAGAGCCGGATGCGGGAAAACCGCATGTCCGGTTCGATGAGCGGGATGTGGAAACGGAGCACGGTCCGGATAATGAGGCACCGGCAAACTAAAGAGCCGGAAACAGATAGGCCAGACCTAAACTACCGCGCCACATCTCGACTCTACAAGTGGGCGCCAGAAGGATTCGAACCTACGACTTCCACCGTGTGAAGTGTGTGGAAACTGGACGGCTGCACATCCTAAAAGGGTTATTAACCGGATAAACCGGCAAAAACCAGTATTCCGGGCCATATTTGGCATCAAATTGGCATCAACTTCCAACCAGCGGGTATGGGCTGAATCGTGGGGACTCAGCCCAATTTGGCGATGCATCTCCAGAATCGGGGTCGCCTCGTAACTTCGCGGCATCGGTGCGCAAAGATCACGATAATGGATTTTATCGGGTTAGAAAAGCAACCATTATTACGGCTCTCGATAAATCCCATCCAAATAGAACGGCTCTGCTTTCTCTTGCAGTACGAGCGATAGCGGGAACCTGATTTCACGAACTCACAATAGATGCAAAAATCCTCATCATTTGCGGTGCGCACCAAACGCAGAAGATATTGTTCACGAAGTCTATATTGAGAATCATAGATTGATTGCTCCATTTCCACGACGCTGAAGGAGAATACAGGCATTATTTCTTTCTTAGAGTCCTGTAGATCCCAATCGCTCATTGCATCTATCTCGCGGTCCTTAGAAACTATCGAGACCATGATTGGAGGCCGCGGGTAATATTCTTCGGCCTCTTTGACTCTCCTGATTTCCTCCCGGGTCGGAAGTCGCCAATTCAGCCCAGTTTCCTCACATTGCTTCCGGATCATCGATTCAATGCTAAAACCGCCTATAGTGACAAGCGAGGTTTCTCGGCAAAAGCACCAGACCAAAGACGAGGTTGTATCGAGCACGGTCTTGTCCGGTAATACCTTAAAGCCCTGTGCCTTAACAGGCGGTGGCTCCGGCAGTCGGTTATGAAGCGTATCAACAAGCAGGTGATATCTGTTCTCCCACGTAGGCCCTCGCAAGTCGACGTAGTAAGAGCCGAGCAGCCATGACGGAGCGGCGGATTCCCAATCCCCTGCGCGCAGCACCGGCATGAACTTGCGGCGATTCTTCAAGACAAAGGCCTCGCCAGTCATGATGTCCCCCTCGTATCCGACACCACCTAATCGATCATCCGACTTACGCTTGTATGCGGGAGTGCAAATCACGATCACATGGTCGTTCTCACGAATCGCTTGTTCCATAAAGAGTGGGAGATTATCTCCTGGAATCGCATGCCATTGATCGAGGATCGTCTCAATTCCATCGTGGCGTAGTCGAGCCGATAGTTCGCGAACCCAACTTGGATGTGGCTCCGGATCCCAGCTATAGCTTATGAAGGCAGTTGGCATCTCAGTCTCCGTGAGGAGTACGTCACGCCCTTGTTAGAGCGCGCTCCGTTACGCTGACTGGCCAGCAATGTCCTGAGATCTATCCTCACCGCACAGTCCCTATTCGCGTGTTCCTCAAGGCGAATCAGCGCAGCACTTGGTACCCTGTTCGCTTATGCTAGCAGCCCGGCATACCTTGCGTTCTTTTTGCCACGCCTCGTTTCTCCTCACCCTACCTGCTCTCTCGCTTTTTACCGGCGACCGTGGGTGCGGCGCTCGCGCGTCAATCAAGCATTTTCCCCTTCCGTCAAGGCTCAATTCCTTGCGGGCCCTGCCCTGCGGAACTGGTTAAGGAAGCCTATGACGAGGGCAGTGCGCCGCCCGCCTATGCAAACGGCGCAGCTTGCTCAGATCCCTTGGATTGCTTGGGGCAGTTGGAGGGAGCCCGCAGCAGCTCGCCCAGGCTTGCAGCGATAGTCCTTTATCCTTGGCTACCTGGCTTGGTAGGCCGCGAGTGCAATGTGGGAATTATTGCTACTCCTCGATTAGGAAGTTCTTGTCAAATCTGTTGAGGATCAGACTGGAGCTGGGGCTCCCACAAGCCAGTTTGTGGCTCTTCGAGATACCGACAGCGATCTCGCTCTTTTCAGGGCTCGGAACTCTCACCCACTCGCCATTCTGGCGGGATTTGCCAGGTGAGTGAACGGCTCCAGCACGGGATTCACCCTGGTTACGAACAACACTCGCGAGTTTGGCCGCGTTTCCGGTCTCCAACCTGAGAATCGGACGCAGACGACCTAAGCACCGCGCGCAATCTTCGTACAACGTTACATGTTGCTTATCGTCGCGGGCTCGCCGTCGAGCTTGGTGATGGTGGCGGTGAAGGGTTCGGCGTAGGTACATGCCATATCGCGAAGAATGCTGAGCGCGATGGCTTCCCCGAGGCGCATGGAGATTTCGCTGTCGCTCCGCCAGTGAATGCCGGCATGGATTCCGTGGCCGAAGGTGATGTTGTGTGCGAGCTTGTGCAGTTCGCCATTGATGGTGAGCGGTCCGTGGCGGCCGATAGTCGGATCGAACCGGTAAGGCTCAAGACCGGTGCCGTCCGCGGTGGGTACCTGGGGATTGGGAAAGACGTAGTCGCCATTGAAGAAGAATTTGAGGATGGTGATGCAGGCTCCCGCAACAGTGCCGTGGCCCGTGGGATAGGCCGGATGTGCGGGAGATCCTTCGGGAAAAGCTTGCGATAGCAGATACGAGCCGTATCTTTCATAGCTGCGATGAAGGGCCTTCGAGTTGAAGACGCTAACGTCGGGAGAACCGTCGAAGTTGACGCCATCCTTGATGAGTTGCACCAGTCCGCCGCCAGACTCCGGGCGATGGCGGAGGTGAACAGGCCACTTCTGATACCAGACTTCATTCAGGGCGATCTTTGCGACTGCTCCTATTGTGGCGGCGAAGTCCGGGCCACCAAAGGTTCCAAAGCCGTTTTGGGTTTTGGAGCTTGCATAGGGCACGCCGGGATTGAGCGGTGTCCCGATGGTTTGAAGGACGAGGAAGGCGGTGAAGTATGCCTGGAAGAGCACGTCGACGTGCGTCCAGGCGGCGAGTCCGCGACCATCGTGAAGATACCGATTTACAGGATCGGGTACATTCGCGATGCTGGTCGAGATGCCGTTCTGAACGTCACTCCAGGTGGCCAGATCGCTCATGTAATCGAAGCCCGGCAAGTAGGTGATGTACTTCTGGTCAACCGGTAGGGCTCCGAGCGTAGTGGCAGTGATGAGGAACTGCGAGATGTACGGGCCAACGGTCTCTCCGTGGAATTTGCCGCGGAAAAGCAACTCGGGAGTGACCTTGCCGTTGTGAGTGGGGCCGGCGTAGCCGGGCGATTTGGATAGCTCTTCCGATGCCTCTTTGGCAAGCTCGCTCTTGTGGTAATCGGTGAACGCGACGTCGCGAAGCAAGGAGGCCCAGTAGAGTTCGATCAACTCAGTGGCATATTCGAAGCTGGCCAGAGCCGGAGCGGGCGGGACGACATGGTGGGTCTCCTGGTTTTCAGGTGAGGGTGCGTCGCCGAACTGGCTCGAGTCTGACCCGCACAGCGTGAAGGCGTAGGAGCCCATCGGTCCGTTGAGGGTTCGAGTGCCGCCCAGCGGGACGGCCTCAAAGTCAGAGTAGTTGCCGCTGTCGAGTGCTTTGCGGAACGCGGCGTAGGCGCCGAGATCGACTTTACCGGGACTGGCCTGTTTGACGCATTTGCTATAGGTGCCGCACTTGTCGGCATAGTGTGCCTCGTCTCCGTTGGTGTTGTGGGCTGGGGCCGCTAACCTAGCCTGCCACGTGGCGGTATTGAAGCGGCGCGCAAAGGCCTGGGTGACGCGCGGGTCGAGTCCGGCAGGCATGCAGGAAGCGGCAGGTAGAGCGGCGCAAGGAGGTGCCATCGAAGAATCCTTTCGGAGTTGGTTCCAGCGAGCCAGGGGATAACTGCATGGTGCAGCCGAAGGACGACGAATTCTAACCGCCCGATGGTATCACCGAGCGCGTCTGCGCACATCAAGCCGAATTAGAGATTCCGGTTGGGGGTGTCGGACTCACAGTCCGGCGCGGCGAAGCAGGCGCTGGTTGTAGCTGTGCGCGGCCCAGGCTCCCCACATCATGGAGATGGGCCAGACGAGGAAGGCAGCATGTCCGAAGGTAAGGAAGAAGACCGGGACGGATAGAACGATCATCACGAGTGTGCCCCATATGGTGCTGTAGAGCATGCCCAGAGGTCCGAAGAAGAAGGTGAGCACGAGCGAGAGTGCGATGCTCTTGGTGTTCGCGACGATGACGGTTGGCGGCGGATATTGGCTCATGGGAACTCCTCCTCTCGTGTGCGCCTCCTTCTACGCTACTCCGGATTTTTGACAATTGCGATCATGAATCCGTCATAGCCCTTGCGACCGACGGTCTGGATCGCAGTCGCCGTGAGGATCGCCAACATCGCGTGCAATCGCGAGTTCCAAGGTTTATGGGAAAGTATCTTGGCATACGGTTCAGCGCGTGATAATCCGGTTTATCACCCAGCTCGGAACAGCCAGTACCACGAGGAACGGTAAACGGACTTTCCTCTCCAAGTACGCCGTTCCCACATATTTGTCCCATTGGTGAATTTCACAGAGTCGTTCATGTTCTCGGTGGATGTGATCCCGGGACGCATCTGTTCGGTCGAAGGATCGAGACGCCGAGCCGCACGCTGCTAAATTATGGCGGATCATTGTTTCAACGCTGGCGACCGCTAGTGGGATTTATCCTGCACAAATCTGATCAAATTCCCCATCCGGGGGACTAACGTTTACCTCTCTCTGGGATTGTGGTGACGGGATCGCCTAACTAGAGTTGGAGTATGAGTACCGCAGTAGACTCCCGTGTTTTAGTAGCTAGTTTCACGAATGACCGTCTTGGAATCTGCGCCAATGTGCGCGAGATACATGAGAGTGAGGAGCACGAGTTCTTGGTAGTCGACGCCTTTTCTGGTGATGTTGTCATCACGAGGATGTTCCCCAATAAAGAAGAGGCGGTAGCAGCAGCAAAAGTGATCACCCAAGAGCCAGCTAAGTTATAGTGACCGCCGGCCACGTCATACTGGGTCGGTGTCAGGGTTTCGTGGGACCGGAGTCAGGCCAGACGTCATGGCCCTGCCCGCGTTGTTTAAGCGCGATAATGTATTTTATCGCGTCAGAAGTTAACCGCTAAGAGAAGCGATCTCGAAATCTCTTCCCGCTACAAATCCTATGCTCAATAAATGCTTTTACGATTTTGCGTGAACTGCCCCCCGCATGGTCTAGCAGAAAGCTAGCCTAGCTCACCTTGACATCCTACCCGAAGCCTGTCTATGATCGCCTAGAATGTCTACTAGAGAAGAAGTGGAACGTATCGAACTGCTTCAGGGAACGCTTGATCTCCTGATTCTTCGCACCTACCGCATGACTTTCCTCCCTTTGCGGTGAATGTTGCGCCCAATCTCCATGTGCTCGCTTACGCGCTCGTGCTTTCCTTTTTGACGGGAATTGCATTCGGCCTGGTCCCGGCATTGCGAAGCTCGCGGCCTGATCTGAACAGCGTAATCAAAGGAGACGGCACATCATTCGGCGCAAGCAAGAAGAGCGGGCATTTTTTGCTCAATACGCTGGTCGGCTCTCAAGTTGCGGTATGCATGGTCTTGTTGCTTGCTGCAGGATTGCTGCTTCGCGGCCTTTACAGCGCCCAGACTATTGATCCGGGCTTTGAGATCAAGGGCGTAGCGACGCTTTTTCTGGATCTAGGGAAACAGGGCTACGATCCAGCGCGCGCCACGGGTTTCATGCAACGTTTTCGAGAGCGGATCCAGGGCCTCCCTGGAGTCATCGAAGTCGCGCAGGCGGAGTGCGCGCCGCTGAGTCACGATTTTAGCGCCTCGGAGTTTACGGTTTCCGGCCGTGCCGACACGGTTGCCATCGAATATAACCACGTCACGCCTGACTATTTTTCACTGCTCGGCATCCCGATTATGCGAGGTCGAAGCTTCAGGCCGGCTGAAACGCATGAGGCGCCAGGGATCATCGTCACAGAGTCGACCGCGCGTAGGCTCTGGCCCGGTCAAGATCCATTGGGAAAGCCTTGCGTGAAATTTCGGGACGCGAATATTCAGTAATCGGCGTGGCCAAAGACGCTCAGGTCGCGCATCTCGGTCAACTCGACACAAATTATCTTTATTTCCCAGCCGGGACAGAAGACAACTCGCGAAGCTATGTCCTTGTTCGCTACGCAACCGGTTTCACCGATATAGCAACGAGCATTCGGGATGCGGGGCGATCGATCGATCCTGGTGTGTCTATCGATGTGACCCGGCTCGAAGACTATCTCGAAGTCTGGCGCGCACCTTCGCGAATCGTGGCTGCACTGTCAGGAGCGCTGGGCGCACTGGCTCTGCTGCTCTGCTCAATTGGCGTGTACGGGATGGTGTCTTATAGCGTAAGTCGATCCGTACGTGATATCGGCATTCGTATGGCTCTGGGGGCTGATGGTGCTAAGGTCATGCGCCATGTGCTTTGGCAGGCCATGCGCCCGGTTCTGATTGGAGGGACCGTTGGCGTGGCTCTGTGTGCCGCCGTTTCGGGGTGCTCTCCAGCATGATGTTTGGGCTCGGCGCACATGACCCCATCGCATTCATTTCCATGCCACTTTTTCTCTTAGCCGTGGCCTTCGTTGCGACTTTCATTCCGGGTCGGCGAGCCATGCGGGTGGACCCGATGGTGGCGTTGAGATGTGAATAAAGATAGCGGTTGCTGCTGAAGGTAAATTTCGGTTGACGACTTCAGGACCATGCGCTCATGGAAATTCAGTTACGACGCTTTAACGCGCGGCTCGTCGCAAGCGGTGCACTATGTTTTGCAGTAGTGTTTTACCTCAAGATTGCAAACGATGCGTGATAATGTCCTTTATCATTCGCTACCGATTGGCAAGCCGACGAATGCGATTCGTGGACGATCGTAACCGATCCGTAAGGCAGTTCATCAACTTAATGCTAGGTTTGCTGACGATGTGACTAGGCTGGACTCATCGCATCTTCACTGCAAAATTGAGCGGCCTCCCTGCATTTCCAGCGTCTTATCCTGCAGACCGCTGGTAAAGAATCTCTTCGCGGTTGAGGCTTGAACTGGGAGTCAATTATGGCCCGGTTCACGCTTGAGATTAACGGCCGCGAACAAACCGTAGATGCCGATCCGGAGATGCCCCTGCTCTGGGTGCTTCGCGATCTGCTGAACATGACAGGGACGAAATATGGTTGCGGAATGGGGCTATGCGGGGCCTGCACTGTCCATATCGATGGCGCCGCGATGCGCTCCTGTCAGACACCAGTATCAACCGCGAGAGGCAAGCAGATCGTCACCATCGAAGGTCTCGCCACCAGCGACCTCCACTGGGTTCAGGAAGCCTGGATCGCCGAGCAGGTACCGCAATGCGGCTATTGCCAGCCCGGACAGATCATGTCTGCCGCAGCTCTGATCGCCGGGAATCCGGACCCGACAGATGCTGAGATCGACGACGCTATGGCCGGCAATCTCTGCCGCTGCGCCACCTACTTCCGCATTCGCAAAGCAATCCATCGCGCGGCGGCGGAGGTGCACTCGTGAGCACCAAAGCCACTCCTTCGCCCGTCAAAAGACGCGCTGTTCTCTCGCGCCGCACCTTCCTCGCGAGCTCCGCTGCCGCAGGCGGAGCGCTTGTCGTCGGGCTTACGCTTCGCAGCCGACTTCGTCACATGGCTTTCGACGTTTCGCAGGACCCTTTCGACGCATGGATCCGCATCCAACCCGACGGACAGACCCAACTCGCTCTCAACAAATCCGAGATGGGCCAGGGAGTCTTCACCGCCTTGCCCATGATCCTTGCCGAGGAAGCTGAGATCGACTTCTGCAGGATCACGGTCGTTCAGGCGGACAACGCCGATGGCACTGGCGGGAGCGGTTCGGTGTGGGAGGGCTACAAGCCTCTGCGCCAGGCTGGAGCACAGGTTCGCGAGGTCATGATTGCCGCCGCTGCGCGCCGGTTGAACGTCCCGACTGCGGAATGCCGCGCTCGCAACAGCCAGATCACTCACACGCCCTCTGGCCGTACTCTCTCCTATGCAGCTCTCGTTCAGGAGGCGCGTCGACTTCCGCTTCCCGACGCCAACACGGTTCCATTGAAGGATCCCAGAGACTTTACCCTGCTCGGCGGCTCAGTTCAACACTTGGACATACCCGACAAGGTAAGGGGTGCGGCAAGGTTTGGGCTCGATGTTCGGATCCCCGGCATGGTCTACGCGGTAGTCGCCCAATGTCCCTACTTGCGCGGCGATATTGTCCGCTTCGACGCTGACGCTGCCAAAGCGGTTCCTGGGGTACTCGAGGTCTTCGATATCCCCGTTTGTCCGGACGCGGCCAACAAAAATACACGCGAGGTTGCCGTCGTCGCCAAGAACACATGGGCCGCCATCCAGGGTCGCAAAGCGCTGGCCGTCGAATGGAAGCCCGGGCAGTACCACGACGAGTCTACCGAGTCGCTTACCGTACAGCTTCGCGCAGGGCTCGACGCTCAAGAGTATTGGAACTCCACCAACACCACTCTCAATCCCGACACCGTCCCTGCTGCTAAACGCATCGAGAGCATGTACGAATTTCCCTTTCTCGCCCACGCGACGATGGAGCCAATGAACATCACGATCAGGCTCGAAGGTGGCCGCTGCGAGATATGGTCCCCGACTCAGGACGGGGGAGGAACCCAGGAAAGAGCCGCCAAACTTCTCGGTATCGACAAGCGCGATGTCACCGTCCACGTTACCTTCATGGGTGGAGGTCTGGGCCGCCGTTTCGGCTTCCCGTATGATCACCAGGCGCTTCAGATCGCGCGTCGTATTCAGCGACCTGTCCAACTGGTGTGGGCCCGGGAAGACGACTTCACCCATGATAAGTACCGGCCCGCCTGCATGCACCGGCTACGCGGCGGTATCGACAACGAAGGAAACCTTGTTTCGTGGACAGACCGCATGGCCGACACGACCATTATCGGCCAGCGTGACCCGAGGCAGGCACAGGCTTACGAGCTTGGAGGAGTCGTCGATCAACCATACCAGGCACAGCATTTCCGGATGTCTTATGTTCCCGTCGACAGCGGCGTCACGCGCGGAGCGTGGCGTGGCGTGGAAATTGCGTTCAACGTTTTTGCTGTCGAGTGCTTCGTCGACGAACTCGCTCATCTCGCCGGACTGGATCCTTACCACTTCCGCCGCCGGCTCCTTGAGAACGCCGCCGCTCGCCCAAGCGCGCGCAGGTCCAACTTTGATGGCACGCTCGCCGATCCCGCTCGCACGATCGACATGCTTGATCTCGTCACCGAGAAGGCAGGATGGGGCAAGCCGCTCAGCGCCAATCGCGGTCGCGGCATCTCCTGCTTCTACTCCAAGACAACCTATCTCGCTCAAGTGGCTGAGGTCACAGTAAAAGGTAGCGACCTCCACGTTGATCGTGTGGTGACGGTCGTCGACCCCGGCCGGGTTATCAACATGAACGGTATTCGCGCGCAGATCGAGGGCGCTATTCTCATGGGCCTCAGCGCGGCGCTGAAAGAGCGCATCACGGTAAAGAACGGCATGATCCAGCAACAGAACTTCAATGACTATGACCTGCTGAGGATGCCAGATGCGCCAGAACTCGAAACCCATCTCGTAGAAGGCGGTCGCCCTCCTGGCGGTATCGGCGAGCCGCCACTTGCGTTGATTGCGCCCAGCGTAGGCAACGCCATCTTCGCTGCGACCGGGAAGCGGCTGCACAAACTGCCATTTCAACTGGATGATGCGTCGTCCTAGCACGGAAGTTTCCCTGCACAATTCGGCGCGTTCCCTGCATAATCCGAGAGTAAGTAAAGGAAACGGAGAGATACTTGCATGAGGTGATGGAAATACGTAGCTTCATGGCGGCAACGGATGCGGAATGTCTTCCGTCCGACTCCAGGATGTCCTTGCCCGGTCCTTCGAGCCGAGCGGGTCGCTTGCGCCTCGGCGGCCATGTCGTCCTCTTCGGAATAGCGACAGGGCTGGCGCTGGCGACGGCGAGCGAATGCCAGTCAGTGACGCATATCCCATCCCTTATATACGGTGCGGTTCTTTGGCTGTGGTGGGCCGTGATCGCGAGCGCCATGTGGGCGCTGAGCCGGCGCGTGCCGGCCGTCACAAGTCTTTCCGCGAAGACGATCGTTGTGCATCTTGCCGTTGGAGGCGCACTGGGCTTCATACACCTGTTCCTTTTGTGGGCACTGGTTTTCACTCCGGCGGGCTTGGGCGGCGAGACTCCGGAGAGCGTGTGGCGTTCTCTGATGAACTTGAATCGACTCGGAATCGAGATTCTGGTTTACGGGTTCGTCTGCTCAATCATCAGCATCATTCAGTATCAGCTCCGCGCCCAACGCGAGGCAATGCGGTCGCTTGATCTCGAAAGACAATTGTCTGCGGCACATCTGCGCGCGCTTCAAATGCAGTTGGAGCCGCACTTTCTCTTCAATACCCTCAATGCCATCACTACTCTCGTAGAACTGGGCCGCTCAGAACAAGCGGCAAAAATGCTCGGAAATCTGAACGCTATCCTGAAAACTACTCTGCAACGAATCACTCCTGATAGGATGCCCCTGGCCAGAGAAATCGAGCTGATCGAGAATTACCTGGCCATCGAGCAGGTGCGCTTCGCCGACCGGCTGCGCCTGGAATTGAAGATCGATCCCGGAGCGCTCGACGGCCTCGTCCCTTGCTTCCTGCTCCAACCCATCGTGGAGAACGCGATCCGCCATGGCATAGCGCATTGCGAGGATGAAGGACTCATCGAGGCCTCCGCTATGCGCGAGGGAGCGGTTCTTCGTCTGCGTGTTCGAGACACCGGCGCCGCAGCAACCCGACGCGATCAGTCCGATGGCCACGGTATCGGACTAAAGAATACGCGGGAGAGACTGGCGCACTTCTATCCAAACCGATTTGCGATGACGGCGGCCGCGCTGGATAAGGGCTTTGAGGTTACCATCACGATTCCGTATGAGACCGTCGCATAGGAGAACTTCAGCGCATGAAACTGCGCACTCTGATCGCTGACGACGAGCCGCTGGCGCGCGAGCGGCTGCGCTACCTGCTCTCCAGCGACGAAGAGATCGAAATTGTAGGGGAGTGCAGAAACGGCCGCGAAGTCATTGCGGCCCTGCGAAACTCAGGCGTTGATCTTCTCTTTCTCGATATTCAGATGCCCGGCCGCGACGGCTTTGAGGTGATCGAGCAGGTCGGTGCCGAGAAGATGCCTGTCACCGTCTTCGTGACGGCGCATAGCCAGTTTGCGATTCAGGCCTTCGAGGTCCACGCGCTTGACTATCTGACCAAGCCTGTCGAGGCCGAGCGGCTCCGGGCAACTGTGGACCGCGTGAAAGAGAGAATCGCAGCGAATCGGGCGCTGATCGCGCAGGAGCAACTGAAGTCGATCCTCGCCTCCCTCGAGTCCTCAGGGCCGATTCGCAGGGAATACCCAGCGCGCCTCCTCGTTCCCAATGGCACAAAGGATTCATTTGTCGCAGTCAGCGAGATCGACTGGATCGAAGCAGCCGACTACTATGCCTGTCTCCACGTGGGCGCGAAGAGCTTCATGCTTCGCGAAACGATTAAGGAACTCGCCAACACGCTAGACCCGGCCAAATTCGTTCGGATTCATCGCTCCATAATTGTCAATGTTGCGCAGGTGAGGGAGATCCAGCGTGAGGGCCGCAGTGAAGGTGCCGTGATTCTGAATAACGGCAAGCGACTTCGCATGAGCAAAGCCGGCTGGCACTCGCTCCTCTTGGTTAGTCGTAGTACACACCGGCCTTGAGCTTACTTAAGCCTTCGCACGGAGATCAGCGATCAATGATCGATTTCGAATCTCACCCTCAAACAACGTAAGAACCGGATCTTAGGAATGTCGCACGATAATCCGGTTTATCATCGACATCGGGATGACGCGCGCCTCCTGGATTGACGCAACCACAACAGATCCATAAACAAGACCCGTTGGAAGCCTCAGCCTGAGTTCGCTTTGATAAACACCAGCCGACCTAAACGATCTCCTCACGAGTATTCAGTTCCCTGAACCGTTTTCGGAAGCTCGGCCAACCAGATCAGGTGGCCCCGATGTTTGAGATCTCATGTTGATATTTGTCGCGCACATCCAGAGGGAAAAGTTTGTCGCCTTTATCGAGGCGCTGTTTTAATTCTTCGGCCTGAATCTCGGGAACGATCACTTTTGCTCTCTCCTTTGGCCCAAAAATGTGAACGCACCTGCCAGGAGTCGTCTGGCGGTGGGTCATCTACTGCCTGCTTGAATTTAGAACCCGTTCAGGCCCGCAGGCTCTTCGCGCGAGAAGATAGACCACCGCTGTGCTTACACATGCGACAACAGGTACAGTTCTCCTGGACGCCAAATCTCATTAACAAATGCCTGGCACAAATGCGCGGGAGACGTCAGCGGGTGCGCCCTCAATTTTTGGCGTAGATCCTTGTATTTAATGATCATGCCGCCCATCTATTGTGGCGTCCATTGAGGATGTGCCGTGAAGAGTCCCCCTACGAAACCAAGTTGATAAACAAGGAACGCTCCGAAACACAGGCTTACCATGCCCGAGGCTGCGCCCAGATACTGACTCAACCGGGCGAAGCGGACTCCGGCATATCTGAGCGGGACAGCCATTGCAGCGGTCATGCACATCATCCCGATTATCGTTCCCATGCCGAAGATGAGGAGATAAAAGGTTGCCCAGTACGGATTATGGATGGTCGAGAGGACGAGGAGTGCCACTGCGGCCGATCCGGCGAGGCCGTGCACAAGGCCAATCACCAAGGGACGTAGAAATTGAAACGCACCGAGCTGGCCGATGGAGTTTCGGAGCCACGCGTCCCAAAGCTTTCCGCCGCTTCTCCCCGTGTTATGAGGCATGCTAAAAACTTTTTCGGATGGCGTGAAGCGGTTCGTGATCGCCTGCGCCACACCAGTAAGATTGAGTACCCCGAGCAGCACCAGCATAAGAGCTACACAGAACTCCATCGACAGGCCAACGCGGGTGGGAATCTCGATGCCGAAGAGAATGATGAGTGACCCGACGACAAAGATGGTTATGGTGTGTCCCAGTCCCCATACGGAACCGATCAAGGCGGCGCCGCGAATGCTCTTTTGCTTGCTGACAATGGTCGAGATTGCAACCACGTGGTCGGAATCAGTGGAATGACGCATCCCGAGAATCAACCCCAGACCGATCACCATCAGCATTGGCGCGAGTTTTCCGTGGGTGAGCAGCGTCACCTTGAAATGTGTGGACCACAGAGCCTGAATCGTTAACATCAGGCCCAGAGCTGCGATAAAGGCAGACGATGCAGCCGGAAGCCAGCGCCGGGTGAGCGGACCATCCACATGCAGACGCGTGATGAAGCGGCGCGCATAGACCATCACCATGCCGAACGTGATCAGAACCGCGGCCAGCCCCAGGCTAAATGCAAAGATGAGAAAAAAACCGAGGCCAATTCGGTGCAGTGCAAGGGCGCTCAGTAGAACGACCAGCGCAGCCGGGCACGGAATAATGCCACCCGTGATGCCGAGAGTGCAGAGCTGGACGAGGCTCACAGTTGCTGTAGAGGTTGGCCGGGGCGAAACTTTGTCGCTTGCAACATCATTCTGGTTGCTCCGTTTGAAAGGGAACCAGTGACCATGCGCACTGCCGGGTGCATGCGAATGGTCGGTGGCTGTTCCGGTCAGGCGCCGCAGAAGCATATAGCAGCCTAGCGCGGCAATCGTGATTCCGGAAGATGCACTGAGCCAGGGATAGAGCTGTTCCGGCACGATATAACGCGAAGCACAGAGCGTAATCGCGCCCAGTGCGAAGACACCCGCGGTGTGAGAGACGGTAACAATCAGGCCGAGCAGCAACGCGTGGCGTGCGTTACCTCGTGAACCTACAAGGTATGCGGCTACGATCGTCTTGCCATGGCCTGGTTCCAACGCATGCATGCCGCCCAGGCCAATGGCGATAAGTGCTGCAGAAAACAGAAACCAGGCGTTGAGGTGCTGAGCAGCAATTAGCTGCGTGAACTTGCTTCTCGGAGTCTGTTGGCGATTCGCCTCAAGATGCACGGCCGGAAGAGCCTGCTGCGAGATAGGAACAGGCGGCGTGAACGACTCCGGCTGCTCCTGGGGTATTTTTTCGATCTTTCTGGTCGGCGAGAGCAATTCGGAGACGGTCACGCCCGCATGCGGCGATAGCGATGGCTGTTCCGCCGTCGCGGGTCGAAGAGCTTTGGTCGTAGTTACAGGTTCCAGCTTCGCTACCACCATCGCTTCAAGGTCCTGAGGGGGGCTGGTTAAAAGATCGGTCGGATAGTTGCTCAATTCGCCGCTGCGATCCTTCGAGGGAGCCGAGCTGCTGAGTAAAGCTCCTGCGGAGCTGTGAGCGACGATTTCTTTCCATCCAGTTTGGCCAGCGTAGTTGTTGTCGGTATAGCGAACGCTTAAGATCTCACGGTCCGCTCCCTGCGGGTACGCCGCCTCATAAACAAATCCCATCTTCATGGTGGGAAGTCCGCCGGCGCCGGGCGGAAAAATAACGCCACTCGAAACCAGATGAAGGGGAATCTGCATGCCGTTCACAGTAAGTGTGAGACCGCGCTCCAGCTCTGCTCCACGTTCGGAGACGTAGCGCGTCACAGCGGGGTCTTCCGGCGTTGCACCAATGCTGCCCCGCTGCAGCTCCTGATAGGCAGGTATTTCGGCCAAATCGATGTAGTAGTGAACAACGATTTGTTGTTCCTGCAGCTCGATATCTGAATAGTGGTTCACGCTGAAATTGCCCATGGGGTGGGCGTGCGCCCGCACCACAAGCAGCAGGGAAAAGAGCAGGGCAGTCGAGACTCTGAGCGACCTAGCGGGCAGCATGTTGCGTGCTCTCCTGAGATGAGGTTTGCGAATTGAGAAGAGTAAGCCTCTGTTGCGCGACTTCGGCGTATTCCAGATGGAAGTGCGAGTTGATCTGTAATGCTTTGCCAAACTCGCGTTGTGCCACTTCGTGACGGCCCAACTGCGCATCGATCATGCCGGCATGAAAGAGCAACAGCGGATCACGCGTGCCGAATTGCAGCGCTTTTTCTGACGCTTCTGCGGCCTCACTGGTTTTTCCGTTCTTGAACAGCGCCCAGGCCAATGCATCCCAAGTGTAGACGTCGTGGCGTACTTCGAATTCCTGCCGCGCGAGTTTGAGTGCTTCAACTAGTTTTATGTCGTGATCGGCATAGAACAGCGCGAGGTCGCGATTATGCAGCATTTGATTGATGTGACCAAGAAGGCCAATGTACTCAACTAGGTCATACTGCTTTTTGGCCTCGGCCTGGTTGCCGGTCCTGGCATAAACATCACCCAGTTCTGCGATGAAGGTTGGCATGGGCACGACGGCGATGGCCTTTTGATAAAGCACGATTGCGTCTGCGTATCGCCCGTTATTTGCTCGCAGCTTTCCCAGAGCAGCCAAGGCTCGGTAGTCTCCGGGATGAATCGTGAGCGCGGAGAGATACGCGGCATCGGCCGAAGGAACGTCGCCTGCCTGCGTAAGAAATTCTCCGAGCTCGTAGTACAGCCAGGCGAGGTTCTCGGCCGGTAGTTGAGCTTCGGATCCCTCTGCGACCGCGGCTCTCATCAGTGCAATCGCACCTACAGTGTCGCCAGCGATGAACTTCAGGTAAGCGAGACGGCTGTCTCGCGCGTAAGCAGCGCGCGGAACCAGAATCATATCGTGCGGCGTTAGCCTGCTATAGGCTTCGCCAGCTCTCTTGTATTCACCCATATCCGCATACGCATCGCCCACAATCGCGAACGGAGAGACATCGCCCGTTCCCAGAGCAATCGCTTTTTGCGCGTAGCTGAAAGCGTCGGAAAACCGATGCTCCCCCATGCAGATGGCAGCCATCGTTGCCAGCGCAGCGTCGGCGGAGAAATCAGCGGAGTCGAGATCGAGTGATTTGGTCGTTGATTTCTCAGCAAGCTCAAAGTCGCTTACATCTCCAGTTTCGCGAGCGCGTTGAAGATATGCGGCTCCCAGACCTGCATATCCGGACGCGTCATTAGGATTGCGCGCGATAAGTGCCTGAGCTGTGTGAATCGTTTGGGTAGTGGCTGTCGGACGCGGAGTGAGCAGCTTTTCAGGTACAGGAGCAAAGCCGGAAGGATTGCTCGCGATTCCCGCAGCAATCGATGCCTCATTGAGATTCGGCTGATTCTGGGACGCAGGAACCGCTTGCGGCTTCAGATTATCCGTTCCTTCGTTCTTTGGCGCCGTTTGAGGTTCAGAAGCTTGGGCCGCTACTACAACCGTGCTCGATGATCGGCGAGCGTCCGCGGCATATTCCGAGGTCGGATTGGATTGCATCGCGAGCTGGAAGTATTTGCCGGCGTCCTCGGCGTGGTTCAGCTTCTGCGCAATATGTCCCGCGTGATCGAGGATTTGTGCGTTTTGAATTCCGACTGTCAGTGCCTTTTGCACAGCAGCATCAGCGTCTTGAAATCTTGCATTGGCATAAAGAGCCCACGCATAGGCATCCAGCGTCCACACATCTTGTCGTGCTTCCATCTCCCTTTGAGCGAGACGCAGTGCCTCTGCCGCGTGAGCCGGATGGCTTGCGTACATCCGAATAAGGTCAAGCGTCGCTTCGTGGGTTGCCGTTGTAGGATCCCTGGCAAGCTTTTCAAACTTTGCATAGGTGGCGCTGGCTTCGCCGGACTGTCCTGCGGCCTCTTGCGCTCGCGCCAATTCGTAGAGTACATACGGATTGGAGTCGATCTGCTCAACCTCCATCCACAGCAGCCGCGCATCATTCACTCGTTTCTGCGCCATGCGAAGGCGAGCAAAATTCTCAATCGTATAGGGATAGCGAGGAAAGATGTAATCAGCCTGTTCCAGGATCTGACCGGCCGCGTCATTATGCCCCGCATCGATTTCAATCGACGCGATCTGATTGGCAATCCAGGCTTGCTCCTCCACTTCGGCAGGTGAGGTTTGAGCAAAGGCTCGATTCAGGAACTCGATCGCGCCGCGCGTATTACCGTAGAGATTCCGCAGCGTAGCCCCTAGCAAAAGCGCGGGAGTGTTGTAGGGCCGCAAGTTCATCATCCACTGCGCATTTGTTTCTGCGTCCGGGTAATCGCCAAGTGCAATGTCAGCCTCGGCAATGTACCCGTAGGTCATCACGTCGTCGGGCGTGCGCATGTGGAGAGACGTGGCTTGCTCTTTCGCTCGGGCGAATTCATCGCGGGCGAGCAGGAGCGCCACTCGAGTTCTTTGCAGCTGAAAATCTGAAGCGCCCACCTTCAGGCCCTGATTGAGGGCGGCTTCCGCATCCATTAAGTACTTGAGATCTGCGGTCTCGCGGGATCTCCGTAGATATGCGAGCGCCAGTTGGTTGTAGGCCGATACCTTCTTAGGATCCGCATTGATCTGTAGTTGTGCTGCCGTAATGCTTTGCTGCGCGGGAGTCTTCTCCGGAGCGGCGGCTTGTCCAGCAGAACTGAGCTGATCTATCGGGGCAGCCTGTTGGCCAAATGCCGAACCGGCGCAGAGGACGAGAGTGAACATGGTCGTGTGCAGGAACTTCATAATCGACCTCTCTGAAAGCTCGAGAACTGGCCCCCTGCGTGGAGTTCCACGCAGAGGACCGGGTTTAGCTGAATCGGAGTTCAAACAGCAAAACAGGCTTCAGTTCACTGGACAAGGAGACGAACCGCCCTGGTTCAACGGCGGTGCATCCGTGTTTTGCAAACTGGAGGTCGTCGGTTGATCGCCGCAACCAGTCGAATCTCCGGGGCTGATGTGACGGCTATCGCGTCCGCTATATGCAAAGTGAACATAGGGGAACGTTTCTTGCGGCGGAACGTCGGTTGTGTTTACTCCATCGCCGAGCAGGTTATTGGGCGCGACATTGAACCCTTTGACCAGGACACCACCGATAGCCACGCGCTCGACAATATCCACCACATCATCGGTTGGGCGGCGGCCATTGGGGAATCCAGCAGGGTCACCGGCTATCAATCCCAGACGCTTGCGTTGACCCTTTGGTGTAGCAGGAACGCCAGTGTTGAGCCGCAAGAGGTCTGCGATAGGTCCGGGGTTGCTGCCTGCCGGGGCAATCGGAGGCGCATAGGTTACAAGTGGCAACAGATCGGTCCGCGGTGGAGTGGGTATCTTGAATCCGTAAACCGCATTGAAGACTCTTGCGATCAACGGATCGAGATCGAACTTCGCAAACTGGCTGTCGAACTGAGGATCCGACAGGCTCCAGTAGTCTTTGCTGCCCGTGCCGATCAGAAGTTCGTTAATCAACGGATTGCCAAGACGCTGTACCTGGACCAGACTGCCGAATGTTTTAGGCTCCTTAGGCTCGCTGCCTCCATCGCGAATCGTGATCTGAGTACGAGAGGTTGTCGCCCAGCTTCCGATCACGGCTCTCGGGTCGGTTGCGGGATGCAGCTTTCCATCGCTAGTCAGCATTGTGATCGGAACCTCGATCACGATGGCGTTGACATTAAACCCAGCCACCGCATTTGGAGCCGAACTGAGTTGATCGTCTGCGTCCTGCGAAGGGGTGAGTGCTTCAACGCCCGTGCCAGCCCGGTAGTTGAGGCTATCGAAGGTCGCGCCCAGATCGATGAAGAAAGGATCTGCGACAGTACCGGCGAAGATCCGGATCTGGGACTGGTCAGGGCCGTTAAGTGTATAGATTCCCTGAGCAGCCAGGGAATCGTAGTTGGGCATGGTGCGCGGCCCCACGTTGCTGGGAACGGCAATCAACGGCTCGCCCGTCGAGTTCGTGAGCGGAAAGACCGTCCTGTGCTTGATCATGTCGACAGTGAAGGTCTGTTGCAGGTTCAGACCGGCGGCACCGGCGCCATTCAAAGAAGTGATGGCGGGAGGCACGATCGGTGTCCCGGGCGGGACGGGCGGAGGCGAGTTGGCGGGAGCGTCAACACCGTTCCCCGCACCAGCGAAACCTACGGGAAGTCCGGCATCAAGGATGTTAGTGTGGAAGCGGAATTGAAAGATCACATCCGCCAACACATCCTGATTGTTATCAATTTTGATCTGGTACACAATCGACGGGTCGAACGGGAAGTAGTTCGGTCCATTGCTGGGCTGCAAAAACGGATCGACGCACATAATGAAGGTGACATAGTTGGGCTTGTCATAGCTGACAAAGGAGTAAAAGTCGGTGATGTCAGCAGTGTGGTCCAATGAGGTGATAGGCGCTTCCCGGTGGCTCGACGCAACCGCGCCAGGAGGCACGGCGAGCAGCAGACTCAGAGCGAGTCCGACGGCAGGCTTCAGTTTTGACATAGGGCTCTCCATATTGAAGGCGTTTGGGGAACACGAGACGCTGAACTATGTAGAGATTCGGGTGGGCCGGATGCAGCGCCTCCGGTTCGTTTGGTTACAGTACGTGGGGTTGTCGATTTCGGATTGCGACTGCCTTGAAATTTATCCAAAGAGTTTTCGCAATCCAAAACAGCGGGTGGAGACGTATTGTGTGCAGTGAAGGACAGAACGCTGCCGCCCGAAGGTGCATCGCAATACCTATCAACGCAGTTTCCAACGAGTAGGCCAGCTACACATTTCCCAGTCTTCCTGCCGGCCATTTCTGCTAGGAGCCGAGCCTTTGAGTCCTCTACATATCCGGTATCTGCAGACATGAGGTCGAAAGAGTTCTCATTGCCTAAAATTTACGAGTCGTCAGCAAACCTTTTATTGATGACCCTCCCGAATTGCGGAGCTCAATGACTGCGTTGGTTTGACGTCAACAATTGAGATCGAACTGTCCGTCTGCCCAAATCACCCAAAAGAAAACCAAGACGAGAGCCTAATTGGGTGTTGAAGGCGCAATGTTCGAAGGGCCCCTGACGGCGCCTGACTTTGAGCTTTTTGGGCCAACCAGATCGGGCTCAGCGCCCTTAGAATCTAACCGAGGCAGGAGACGATGGCTGAATTGAGCAGGACAGGCATATCCCTGGAACGGGATTTGCTAGTGGGATTTGACAAACTGATTGCACGGAGAGGGTACAAGAACCGTTCCGAAGCTTTGCGTGACTTGATTCGGGACGCACTGCTCTCCCAGGTGATCGACTCAAACAAGCCCGTCGTCGGAACACTAACCCTGGTGTACGACCATCATGTGCCCAACCTCTCGCAGAAGCTAACCGAGATGCAGCATCACGCCGGAGTCATGGTGCTGGCAGCAACTCACGTTCATCTCGATCATCACTACTGCCTTGAAGTCATCATCATGAAGGGCAAGAGTAAAGAGATTCAGGAGATGGCCGACCGCATCCTGGCCACGCGCGGAGTCGAACTGGGCAAGCTGGTGTTGACCAACTCCGGTGCTGCGCTCAAAACAGCCAAATAGCTGCAACAGCCAACCCATTCATAATACGATTTTGAGAATCATGTTATTGTTGCAGGTTGTTCGTTTCGGTTGAACGGTACGAGCAGTGTCTCGATTTCATCGTCTCGGGCCGTACCTTCCTCTGGGTGACTCAGAACAAATGTAGAAAGTTGCAGATCGCTCAGAAATCCTGAGATCCATCCTGGGCAAGCCTGCGTACTGAAATTAAACACATTCGCTTAACGGGATTCCGCAGTGGGCCGGTTGTAATCCCGATTCCAAGGACACAAGGGAACACTTCAAGGATCGAAGGAGGAAAGATCCAATATGAGATCCAGTAACACGCTTTTCATATTGGTGCCATTTCTTCTTTGGGTAACGGCATCTGCGATGACGGCAGTTGCCCAATCCGACGCGGCCAAAGTTGCAGGCAGAGTGCTCGATCCGCAGAGTCGGCCGTCTGCTACGAATGAAGAGGCTTATCCGTCTCAACTATCAGGTACTGTTGTTGACCCGTCTGGCGCGGTGATTGCAGAGGCGACCGTGCTGGTTCGGAGCGAGACCGGTACTGTACAAAGAACGACACAGACGGACAGGAATGGCTCCTTCAGTATTTTTGGACTCTCAGCAGGGGACTATCGACTTGTCATCTCTAATCCCGGTTTTACAACCCAAGAGATGCCTGTCGCCATAGGAACCAACGAGAAACCGACCCCCCTGCGCATCACACTGGTTGTGAACGCCGTGAGCACGACTGTTGAGGTGCAGGGCCGAGAGGATAGTCTTATCGGAATTGCCGATTCCGCTACCCAGGGAACGGTGGGCGCAAAGGAAATCGAAGATCGTTCGATTCTTCGTTCGGGAGAAGTTTTGGAGACTGTTCCCGGTCTTATCATTACGCAACACGCGGGCGGGGGTAAGGCTAACCAGTATTTTCTTCGCGGCTTCAACCTTGACCACGGCACAGATTTCGCCGTTTTCCTCGACGGTATGCCGCTTAACCTGCCGTCGCACGCGCACGGCGAGGGTTATGCGGACATGAACACTGTCATCCCGGAGCTTGTGCGGCGGCTAAATTACGAGAAAGGTCCTTATTACGCTGAGGTTGGCAACTATAGCTCAGCTGGATCGGCCAACCTGGAATACTTCAAGACGCTGGCCCAGAACTTCTTCCAGGTGGAAGGCGGTATGTATGGTTATGGCCGGGCCGTTTTCGGGGTGTCGCAAAAGCTTGGTCCTGGCAATTTGCTCTACGGCGGTGAAGCGTATCACGATGACGGCCCATGGACACATCCTGATAATTACTACAAATTCAACGGCCTTTTAACCTACAGCCAGGGCGGATACGCCGAGGGTTTCAGCATCACGGCCCGCGGTTACCATGGAAACTGGCACTCGAGCGATCAAATCCCCGTTAACGCCGTGCCTCTCGTTGGCTTCTTTGGCGCATTGAACCCAACGGACGGCGGCAATTCACAGCGTCATAGCTTACAGGCTGAATGGCATCGCCAGGGCGCAAATTCCGCGACGACAATCATGGGCTGCGTATTTTATTACGATCTCGATTTATTTTCCGATTTCACTTACTACCTGACGGACCCCACAAAGGGCGATCAGTTCGAACAGCAGGATCGACGCTGGGTAGTTGGGTTTGACGCAGCCCACACGATTTTCAGCCAATGGTTTGGCCGTAAGGTGGTAAATACGTTCGGCCTGCAGGTCCGCAACGATTGGATCCACAACGGCCTTTTCCGCACGGAAGATCGTGTGCGCACGGACAAGAATGATATCAACGCCTGCAATGACGAACCCGTCCCCGAGTGCGATACCAATCCGAATCTGATCGCGGTCCTGCCCGCGGCGACGGATTTGAATAAATTTACGGACACGATGGTGGGTTTTTATGGGGAAAATAAAATCCAGTGGGCGGAAAAATTCCGATCGGTCGTGGCCGTGCGCGGCGATGAAGCAATATATGTCGTCACCAACTTGACTCCAACTTATGTCGCAACCGAATTGCCTGGCGCTCCGGTGGTCAACTTTGCAGAGCTCAATTCCGGCACGGCCAGCAAGTTCCTGCCCAGCCCGAAAGCGAGTTTGATTTTCGGCCCGTGGTCCAATACTGAGTTCTATGTACAGGGTGGATTCAGTTTTCACAGCAACGACGCGCGCGGCGCAACGCAGAGGATTGAACCGATTTCGCCGGACTATCCTTTCCCAACGCCCACCACTCCAATTACCCTCCTTGTCCCAACCAAAGGCGCGGAAATCGGCGTACGCACTTTGGCGGTCCCACATCTGCAAAGCACCTTCTCGCTTTGGTATCTCCGCAGTGCTTCTGAGCTGCAGCAGGATGGCGACACCGGAGGCACGGTTGCTTCAACATCGCCGAGCAACCGCTATGGCGTCGAATGGGCTAACTACTACACGCCCCTGGAGCATTTGGCTATTGATTTTGACTTTGCGGATTCCAATGCCCTTTTCACCACAATCGATCAAGATGATGCTGCACCGGGCAGCCCGGGTGGCAAGTATGTACCCGAGGCAGTTGGGCTGGTGTTTTCATCAGGCATCACAGTGCAGAGTTACAAAAGCTTTTGGGGGAGTTTGCGCCTGCGCGCGTTTGGTCCGCGCAATTTGACATCCGACGCAATTTATCGCTCAAGTTCAACCGTATTGCTCAATGCTGAGGTCGGTCGAGAGATTGGCGAAAAATGGCGCGTTTCAGCAGAATTTTTTAATTTGCTTAACCGCAGAGACCACGACATTGACTACGCCTATACCTCCCGAATAACGCCCACAGCCACGCCGGTATTCACCGACGTTTTCCACCCCGTCGAACCGTTTCAGGTGAGATTCAAGTTAGTAAAAAACTTTTGACAAATGCCGCGGTTGTTGGCTAAGTCAGCAATCTACGGGCTCGATAAGTGACTTGGCGATTTGCACTAACCCGCTAGCGCGGGAGGTTATGCTTCTGTGGCATTTGGGTAGAGTTTTGGACACCGAAGGAGGTGTCCATGACACATCTACGCCAGCGCATGCAGGAGGATCTCCGGCTGCGCAACTTCTCCGCACGCACGATCCGTCACTACACCCACACCGTTGCCGAGTTCGCGAGGTACTTCCGCAAGTCACCTGATCAGTTGGGCCCGGAGCACGTTCGCACTTTCCTGCTGCATCTGCTCAACGAACGGAAGCTGGCCTGGGGAACCATTCAAGGAGCCCGGTCTGCGCTGAAGTTTCTCTACATGCGGACGCTCAAGCAGACCTGGTTCGATCAAGAGATCATCAAGCCGAAGGTGCGGCGCAAGCTGCCTACGGTCTGGAGCCGGGAAGAAGTCTGCGCCCTGCTCGATGCGACGACCAACGCCAAGCACCGTGCACTGCTGGCTCTCTACTACAGCGCCGGGCTTCGCTGCCAGGAAGCGCTGGATCTGAAGGTCAGCGATATCGACAGCAAGCGGATGATCATCCACATCCGCGAGGGCAAGGGCAAGTTTCCCCGCCAGGTCATGCTGTCGCCCAAGCTGCTGGAGCTGCTGCGTCTCTATTGGCGCTGGCGCAAGCCCAAGGATTGGCTCTTTCCCGGACGATGGCCCGGCCAGCCCATGGTGGCAAGCGGGGTTCGCATCGCCTGCGCGGAGTTGCGCAAGCAGTTGCGCATCTCGAAGCCGCTCAGCCCGCATGTGCTGCGGCACTCCTTCGCTTCGCATCTTCTCGATGCGGGCACCGATCTGCGCAGCATCCAGCTTCTGCTCGGCCATCGCGATCTGGAGACCACCTCCCGCTACCTGCACGTCTCCGAAGCCAGACTGCACGCCACCGCGAGCCCGCTCGACGATCTGCCCATTCGCGACATCCGCACTGCTCAGGGAGGGAACAGAACTGCATGAACGGACATCGGCTTGAAGTGGCCGATGTCTTCAACGCTCATCTGCACGAGTTCCTTCAACGCTGGGGCCATGCTGTCTCGGACCAGCAGCGGAAGGTGCTGCGCGATATCGGCCTATGCCGCACGGCCGTGCTGGGTACTCATCTCGAACGATGCGATCGCTGCAACTATGAGACTGTCGCTTACGATTCGTGTCGCAACCGGCACTGTCCCAAGTGTCAGTCCACCGCCCGCGACCGCTGGCTCATGAAACAGGCCGCAAGCCTGCTGCCAGTGCCCTACGCGCATGTCGTCTTCACCGTACCTGAACAGTTGGCGCCACTCGCGCTCCGCAACCAGCGTCTCTTTTACGGCCTGTTATTTCGGGCCGCTTCTGAGACCCTGCTGGAGATCGCCGCTGATCCTTCCCATTTGGGGGCACGCATCGGGGCGCTGGCGGTACTGCACACCTGGTCGCAGAACTTGAGACATCATCCGCATCTGCACTGTCTCGTTCCCTCCGGCGGACTGGCTCTCGATCACTCCCGCTGGGTCGCAACCCGACCCAACTTCTTTCTGCCCGTGCATGTGCTCAGCCGCATGTTCCGCGGCAAGATACTGGCCTTCCTCAAGCACGCTTATGCCCGCAGGCAACTTCGTTTTCCTGGATCTCTGGCGGATCTTGCCCAACCACGTCCCTTTCAGTCACTGCTCAACCTCCTGCGCCACAACAAGTGGGTCGTGCACGCCAAACCACCCTTCGGCGGGCCCGAGCAGGTGTTGAAGTATCTGGCTCGCTACACCCACCGCGTCGCCATCGCCAACGGAAGGCTCCTCACCCTCGAAAACGGCCAGGTACGCTTTCGCTGGCGCGATTCCAGACACCACAACCGCATCGGCGTCATGACCCTTGACGCAGTCGAGTTCATCCGCCGCTTCCTGCTCCACGTACTGCCTTCACGCTTCGTCAAGATCCGTCACTTCGGCTTGCTCGCCAACCGCAACCGCCGCCGGGCACTGGCTCTCTGCCGATTCCATCTCAACGCCACCGCTGCCGACAGCACAGAGTTGCTCACCGAACAACAGCGCTCTGCGCTTAACCGCTCCTGCCCTCGGTGCAAATGCGGCACCATGCACGTCATCGCACGCCACTTCACGGTTGCACTGGGCAGCCCCAACTCACCGCAGGTCTCCGCACACTTCGACTCATCCTGAAGGGAAAATGATGCCGACCTGCATGCCAACCCGACTCCTCGCCACGACGGATTCTCACTCCGCTCACGCCGCCCCACGCCTCGAATCGGCTCCGCATAGCCTTCAACTTCGTTACTGCCATCCCCTACACACGGCCAGCGAACCACCCCACGAACCTACTCTCCCCACCAACGTCCAATTTCGTGCCCGGTCGGCCGCCTCAACTCCCCGCAGGCGGCATTCAATCCCCATACATCCACCGCCCTAGCGGCTTACTGCAAATCGCCGTATCCACACCGCTCCGCACCGACTACCCCGTGTTCGCACAGTTCCGTGCGCGGTGCGCTGTCGATACGGCACTAGAGATTTGGCATCAATTGAGAACTGACCATATTTGATCACCGTTCGGCTGCTTTGTGGATTGTCGCCTTTCATTAACTTATGCATCCTGCTCCACGCTCACGTGATGTTCAGGAATACCGACCAGCTTTGACAACCGCTGCTTGACCCATTCGGAGCACCTATGGGTTGCCTCACGAAACCGCTTCAATCGTGAGCAGTAGTCGTCAAGCTGCTCCCAAGTGCCATGCCCCGATCGGTACATCACCTCGATGAACTGAGGTGTTTGCTGATATGGGCAGAATGGGCAAGCAGCGCTTGAGAACATTCAGAAGTCTCTCGGATTCATTCCCAATCCGCTGGCAACTTTGCCAACAATCCCATAGTCTTAGAGAGCTTTTTGGCATAGACTCCGCATTCTGAAACAAGATTCGGATGGAATAATCGAAGCTGTATATTCTAAGGAGCGACCAATGCGCAAAGACTTCGCCCCGGCGCTTGAGACGGCGCTCCGCAGCGCTCTGGACTATCTGAACAACGTTGATGAGAAGCCCGTCGGCCCGACGGCCTCACTGGAAGAGCTTCGCATGCGCGTCTGCAAGCCGTGGAACGCTGAAAGCATTCCCGCGCCGCAGGTGATCGATGATCTCGTCCGCGACATCGACGGCGGCCTGAATAACTCGGTCAGCGCCCGCTTCTATGCCTGGGTAATTGGCGGCTCATTGCCGTCGGCACTCGCTGCCGACTGGCTGACCTCCACATGGGACCAGAATGCTGGCCTGTATGCCGTCAGCCCTGCAAGCGCAATCGTCGAAGAGGCGGTGGGCGCGTGGCTGAAGGAGTTGTTCGGCCTCTCTGAGCAGACATCGTTCGCGCTCGTCACCGGATGCCAGATGGCACACACCACCTGTCTCGCTGCCGCGCGCTCTTGGCTGCTGAATCGGCAAGGCTGGGACGTTGAGAGTCAAGGGATGTCGGGCTCGCCGCCGATCACTGTGTTATGCGGCGTCCGGCACGCGACCATCGACCGCACTCTGCGGCTGCTCGGCTTTGGTGATGCAAGCTTGAAGACTCTAGCGACAAAGGATCGCGATGCTCTCGATCCGGCGGCACTCGAGTCGGCCTTATGCGGACTCAACGACACGCCCGCCCTGGTCTTACTGCAGGCAGGTGATGTAAACACCGGCGGCTTTGACGACCTCGAAGCGCTGATCCCAATCGCGCGGACGTATGGCGCATGGACGCACGTTGATGGAGCCTTTGGCATGTGGGTCGCCGCGAGTCCGCGGTATGCGCATCTCGTGCGTGGCATGGAGAAGGCGCATTCATGGGCGACCGACGGACACAAGTGGCTGAATGTGCCCTATGACTGCGGCTATGCCTTCGTCGCCGAGCCCGAGGCGCACCGCGAATCGATGTCGTATCAGGCGAGCTATCTCACGCACCAGAACGTCGCGCGCGATCCGCTCGACTGGAATCCGGAGTTCTCACGCCGCGCCCGCGGATTCGCCAGTTACGCCGCGCTGCGCGAACTCGGCCGCAATGGCTTGCACGAGATGGTCGAGCGTAATTGCGACTGCGCGGCAGCGATCGTGAACGGTTTGCGCAAGCTCGACGGAGTCGAGGTGTTAAGCGAGCCAATCATCAACCAAGGGCTTGTCTCATTCCGCGATTCCTCGGGACGGATCTCTGACGAATGGAACGATGCGGTCATCGCGGAGATCGAGCGAGAAGGCACCTCGTTCTTCTCAGGAACGACCTGGAAGAGCCGACGCGCCATGCGCATCAGCGTCTCCAATTGGCAGACATCGATGAACGATGTGCAAAGGACGGTCGCCGGCGTGGAGCGTGCCCTGGCAAGAACTGGGGTCGGCGACACTCGGCCTCCGCTCGGTTCGTAGGGCACGGTGCCCTCTGCTGTTGCGGCAACGCTTCCGCTATCCAATTGCCGGCAGCGAAGCAATCCATTGATCGACGGTAAGAACCGTCGCCGAACGAGGAAACAGGTTCGTCATCAGCTCCTCATGCAGGTTTGCCTTGGGATCAGCACATGCATCGGAGAGAATTGTTATGCTGTAGTCTTCATCCGCCGCCAGCGTAAATGTCGACAGGATGACGCCGCTGGTTGCCACACCCGCCATCACCAGATGCTTGATGCCTCCGGAGCGCAGGACCTCATTCAGGTCATTGCCGCTGAACGCGCAGAATCTGTCCTTGTCCACCACAATCTCATCATGTCCGGGCTGCAGGGTCGAGATCAGTTTGCTTGCATCAGGCGGGATCAGGTTCCTGGTCTTGATGAGTGCAAATGCTTTGTTGCTGTCCGCAATGTCTCGGTATCCCTCGCGGAACTTCACCTTGCTGAACACTACCGGCAGCCCGGCTGCGCGTCCGGCCTTGAGCGCGGCAGCGGCGCGTTGCGCAGCACTCTTCGCATAGGGCTGGTCACCAATGCCAACCTGAAAGTCCAGAATAACAAGGGCGGTATCTGAAGCCTGCGGCCTGGCTCGCGTCTCCTTCTTCCACGCTGATGAATAGGCTAAGGGCGACGCCATCGTTGCAAGTGTGGCAATAAGTCCGGAACGCACAAAAGCTCTGCGAGATAACGCGTGTTGTGCCTGCCTCTGGGTGGGTGTCGATGCTGTTCCGGATGGTTTGTCGCCAATTCGGAAGTTTTGGCGGATTGAAGCGGCGTTGTTCTTCACGGCTGGAGACGCACGCGAACCGAAAAAGCAGCCACCCGCTACAGTATTCGCTACAGCACAATTTTGAGGAGATGCGCGAAGGCGCTAAGTGATTGATTTAATGGTCGGGGCGGAGGGATTCGAACCCCCGACCCTCTGCTCCCAAATCGAATTGAGCATTTTTCTATCACTATCTATGGAGTGCTCAGCACCAATGTTTATGAGGGTCCTGAGCGCTTTCTCGTTGCTCTCGATTACTGCGGCTTTCTGTCTAGGGTCCCGGTAATTTCCCCGGTATTGCATAGTTCCACGGTGTCGTTCCGTTTTCCTCCCGGGCGTCGATTGCGGGGCAATGCGGATCGTGGAGGGGCTCGGCCTGATCGATCTCGCGCATGATGCGTTCCCAGGGTGACTTTCGATAGAAGGCTCGCGAGGAGTCGCGAGTCTCCGCGAGTCCTCCCAGAATCATCGCAAATTGTCCAGAGTTGAATGAATCGCCTTCTATTGTCACCTCAGGGAATTGCGACCGAAGGCTCAGTTTTTCAATTGTCTCCACAGCGGATTCCTGCGCGGAGTTAACTTCAGCCTCGCTACAGGACTGAACGCCATCGCCGCTCACGAGAGACGCCATTTGTGGCAGGCATGGAACGTGCGCCGCCTCGCCGAGACCGGCCAACTCTCCTCAACGTAATCCGCGTCGGGTTGCAGCTAATGTCCAAGCTGCGCAAAGGCAGCACGCAGCGGAGCGTCAGACACTTGAATCAGTCTAGATTGAGGATGATACATCGCAAGAATCAGGAGAATAGCCCCGCAAACGGCCACCGCAGCCAGGAACAGGCCGACCAGCACCGTGAAGTTGCGAGGGGCAAATATCCCGAAACTCAGGAATAGCACGATCAGCCAGCAAATAAGCATGAAAAGCAGGAGATTGGGAACAGGAACAGTATTTTGCGCAAACATCAGCCAACGGGTTTGGCCTAGCTGGATTGACAGGTTTATGGCTTGTGTCTTCAGGGACCGCTGATTGTCGTCCTTGGGAGAAAGATCCTGAATCCTGTCAAGGATGACCTCGCCTGTTAGAGTCCCGGACTTGAGAGTGGGGCAGTTTCCGCTCGCGCCTTCCTACCCAACCCCTTACCAAACCTCTGCGACGCGTCCCTCGCTGAAGTGCTTCAAAGCTGATTGCTCGGAGTTACGTTTGCGACTTGACATGCGTGTAACGCTGGGAGTGAGGGATTTATGAGCTACGAGACGGCAGCGCCGAGACTGCAGCGCCGAGGCCGGACAAGTGGTTGCAGCCCGATGGAAGGATGTTTATGTCCGTGCATCGCGCATTGAACGGCGACCAGGGGGATCACGACAAGCCCGGTGAACTGCGGACCCGCAGCGCCCTGGGAAACGCTGGCCAGGAGAGTCTCTGCGCGCCTATCAAGGGTTCTGTGCCTACCGCACACAAGGAGCGGGACCGCAGTTGCTCAAAAGTAGCTCGTGCGTTGTCAAAAAGCCGTCAACTCATCGCGCGCTGGGCTTGCGCTGGCGCTGGCAAGACCGCGTAGCGGCCTTCGATGAGTACGAAGCGCCAATCATTGACAAACGGGTGATCCTCAACAAGGCGAAGTTGCGGGAGCGCCAGGTGAACGCGGCGCTGGAGCTGCAGACGAAGGCCGTCGAAGGCCTCTCCCAGATGGCCGGGACCGATCTCTCCCCGATGGAAGTCTGCGCCTTCTTAAAAGTGAGCGGCGAGATGGTGAGCGGCGACGACCTGGAGGCTCGCGGCTTCCCTCCGGATCTTAAGCCGCCGCAATTTACGATTCAGGTCATCCGCCCCGGGCATGACATGGTGGGCGTGCGGCTGGCCGACGGGCGCTGTGGCTATATTCACGCTGATCGCGTTGAGGATTTTCGCCGCGATTATCCGGATGCGGTGGTGATTATCTGATGCTGTACTGTCATAGGTCCGTCTTCAAAAGAGGGCTTTTTTTCCAAGTGAGGCTGAAGTCTCCGTGGGTATTCGTGATCCTTGGCGCTGTCGTTTACGATCATTTGCTTAGGGGTCCGATCGAATTGCCGGCTACTTGTGACGAGCAGCGGAACCCTCATCTCATGCGCTTATCTCATCTGCGCTGTTAGCCAACTCCTCCACCAGCCCAATCTCCGTTTCGAACCCGCGCACTCGCTCCCACCAGAACCACCCCAGAAATGCCAAGGCCACCACCCCGCTCACCGTCATGTCCATCCCCGGCAATCCCTTCGGCCCGAACCACTTCGCCCCCCATCCATCCAGAACCGCCATGTACGCCACCGGTAGGTTCGCTATGCTCACCGCCATCGCATACCGACCGCACCCGCTGTGCCCCGGAGCTCCCACAATCTTCAGCGCCAATGCGCTGTACATTGCCCAGCAGGCTCCAACCGTAAACAGAAACAGTCCGGATCCCACCAGGTACATCCACGGCTGCGGCGTCCCAAAGCAGAACATACCCAGCGCCGCTGCATTCACCAGCCCCAACACCGCGTACGCCATCCGAACGTCGCATCGCGCCGGCATGAGTGTCATGCCCATCGCTCCCGCGAACGTCAGCACCGCCCCCGCCAGCCCGTTCGTCCACGCCACCTGGTTCGCTGAAACCCCATAGTCCTTCGCAATCGAGGGAAGAATCCCGACTGCGGCTCCACTCCCGAGCGGACACATTAGCAACAGCACCGCCGGCAAGGCGCTCAGCCGTAGAAACGTTTTCTTGAACTCCTGTCCCATCAACAGCATCTGCGCCCCGAAGATCAGCCCGCGTTTCGCCACCGGAGGCTCATCCACAAGGACCACCATCAGCGCTGGAGCAAACACAACCGCCCCCGCCGTTATCCCGAGCGTCAGTTTGCTGACATGGCTCGCCAGCATTAGCAAACCACCACCGCCCAGCGCACCGCCCGCCAGGTTTCCCGCCTGCAGGAAGCACCCGACTCGGGTCTTCTCATCCTTCCGCATCAGCGACGCCACCAGTCCTCCCGTCGATGCCGAAGCCAGAGAAATCAGGCAGACCGCGCTCACCAGCAGCGCCACCGCACCCTTGCTCGCATAACTCTTCATCTGGAGTGCCAGCGTCACCGCAACGCTCGCTGCTGCGCACGAAACCAGCAGCCAGGTCCGCCGCCTCAACAGAAAGTCCGTCAGCGGACTCCAGAGAAAAAACAGCGAACACGGCAGCACCAGCAGCGAGTATTCGTTTGCAATATCAGGCGGCGCCACGCCCTGCTGCCGCAGCAGATACGAGAGCAGCCTGCCGGAAACGCCGCCGATGATCACGGCTGGAGGCAGGTTCAGGATTGAGAACAGCCAGGGAGCCGGCGCACGTCGTCTCATACTCGCAACCTAACATCTCCGTCGCCCCCGCCCTAGAGAAAATGTGTGCCAGCGGCTTCGTTCAAACGCCCCTGTATCCGGATGAACCAATTGCCGATACGGACGGATTCTCGTCGATATGTGACTTCCCCCCCAATGGTCGAGTAGCGGGCATATCCGAAAGTGCTGTGCCACTGCGTCCCTTTTTCACAATGTCTCCTGATTTACATAAGCATCCGTGCGGTAGTGCTAGGCTGAAGCTCGGGGGCGAAATTCCAGGCTGCAGTTCCTTGGATTCGGCGCAGATCGACGCGCTGCGGGAAGCCGGGGACACATAACTTGAAACGGCAGCACAAAGAAGAATTCACCCGAAAAGGTAAATCCCTTATCAAATCTCAAGGAGACAATTTCCGAATGGTCCAGAATCCTCCGAAGGACATGCCCAGGATCACTCCCCACATTTTTTACGACGATGTTGCCGCGGCTACGGACTGGCTCGTAAATGCTTTTGGCTTCGAAGTGCGCTTGCGAATGACCGACAAGTCCGGGGGAGTCGTTCACACGGAACTGGAAGTGGCAGACAGCCTTGTAATGCTGGGGCTGACGGCCGAAAATTCGGATTGGATAAGCCCGCAGACGGTTGATGGCCGGGTTATCTCGAGGCTGTATATCTTCGTCGACAATATCGACGCCCACTACGAGCGCGCTATCGCGCACGGCGCCAAGATCATCCGTCCTCCCGCCGATCAGTTCTGGGGCGACCGGGTGTATGAGTGCATTGATCTGGAAGGACATCGGTGGAAGTTCGCACAGCATCTGTGGGACGTCGACAACAGGAATCTAAAGCGGCCGGAGGACCGGAGCTGACCGCGCGCAATTGCTGTTCAAAAAGACAATGTCGTGGGTCGTCAAGTACAGCCGCTTGCCGGCCTTCCCGGCATCGCAACTGCTCGATAACCTGCACAGCCCAGCGCGATGAGTATTCATCCCGGGCTACCGTCAAATTGCCTACGAGACTTCCTTCCGTTGGGATTCCGGTGACAGCGATATCTTCATTGGGCTGGCCGTTCGCGCGGATCACAAAGCGCGAACCTTCGGTCATGTCAATGGCCCCAGGAGAGTACGTCGAGGAACTCAGACCAGTTTCCCGATTCTCGTAGGCGCGTATCATTCCACGGGCGCAGAGGTTTCGATAAAGAGGCGAAGCATCCTGTGGGATATCGACGGGAGGATAGCGGGCATCTACCAGGATCTCCGCCGATCTTGCCGCGCCAGAGATCGCATCGGAGCAGATGCGGAAACAGCCGCCGCTTTCATCGAGCGAGACGGCTGGGTTACGCGCCACGGAGAAATCGAGAATGCCGGCTTTGCAGAGGGCCAGCGGTTTCTCGATATTGACGATCGGCGGGCCAAATACAACACGCTTGAAACGCGGGAACCAGTATTCGACAAGCTTCCTGTGCGACGCCGGAGTGAGACCGCCGAATTGAATGAACCGGCTCAACACTTTTCTCCATTCGTACCAGATCTCGATGGCTGCCTTGATCGCTGAAGCAGCCTGTCCGAGGCGAGCGCGGGCGATCTCCGCTTCCATGTACTGCTCGACAAAGGACGCGAAGACGGAGCCGTCCGCAAAGCGACGGTATTCGGCTGGATCGAGCACCGATCGATAGTCGAACCGCTCCGCCGTAAGGCACGCACGGTGAAACGACTCAATCACACTGCGCATTTCGTCAGCGTTTTTTCCGCACGAGTCCAGTTGTTGCCTCCACTCGCCGGAGCCCATTGCGACGCGATAGTAATTCAGCTCCATTTCGGCTTCGAGAAGCGGCCACAGGTCGTTCTCGAGGTCGAGTTTCCTGTCCAGCAAACGCTCGTGAAGAGTGGCCAACGCGGAACCGTCGAGGAAAGTGAGCGGTCGGTCGAATTGGGGCAGGTCGTAAGACTTCGGCGCCATGGGAAGGCCGGTCCGGCTGAATGGAATAATGGATTGTGGTTCTTTGCCGCTGGCAGCGTACGCGAGCGCACCCTGGCCCGTTCGGTAGAAATGCCCTCCGCGGCCTTCGGTAAGTTCCAGGACAGCGTCGATGAATGTGAGCCCGACTCCCTTCATGGCTACTTTCGCACCCGTGGGAATTGAGCGCATTGTTTCTTTTACCGGATAGACATAGGGGACGAAAGCAGCCCTGGGATGACGGCGGGCAAACTCATGGTAGCTGTTCTCCGCCTTGCCCGGCCGAAGCCACGAATGGCCTGTCGAGAGCAGAATCTTGTCGGCGGCGATTTGTTGGACGTGGCCCTCGGCAGCGGCGAACTCAAGCCAATACCCGGTCCCGCTCGGCTCGATGTCGGTGACTTCGCCGTCGTGACACGAAAGCCTCACACCATCGGGAAGATGATCGCGAATGCGATTGAATCCTTCAATCAGGTATCGTCCTACCACGGCTCTTGGAAGGTATTCCTCCCCGCTCAAGGGTTTTCGCGGCTGAAGCCGCTCCTGATACCAAGTGAGAAAATCGGGACCGCGCCCTGCAACGATCGGTGGATCGTTGGCTGTCCATAGATCGATCTCTCCCACGCTGATGTTTACCAGGATGTAATCGGGCTGCTGGGGATCGTAGACGGGGCTAGCGCCAAATGTTGCCGAACGATTGAAGACGTGTACGTGAAGGGGTTGCTTCAACGGACGCGCATAGAATTCGGACAGCAGGCGCTCGAGACAGTAGAGCCCTTTCGGTCCCAGCCCAACGATGGCGACAGCGTGCGTTTGCGACATTCCGTTTCGTATATATCCTAAATCCAATTCTTCTTCTATCATCGCCGCGGCGCAATGTTACGATCCACGAGGAGAAATGCCAAACACGCCAATGCGGTCGGGACTTTGGCGGAACAGGAGGCGCGCAACTCTTGGCTAAAGACGATGAATCCCATTCCAGCCACTTGACATCACGAACCGCTATCGCCGGAATCAGGACCTTTAGCCGGCTGCCCACGCTTGTTTCAGATGAGGATGGCGAGGTCGATTTGGCAGTACTCGGCATTCCGTTTGACAGCCTGGTCACGTTTCGGCCGGGCGCACGGTTGGGCCCCAACGCGATCCGTCAGGCCTCCGGTTTGTGCCGCAATTACAGTCAGCAAATGGAGGTGGACGTTTTCGACAGATTGCGCGCCTTCGATGCGGGTGATCTGGCCGTGAATCCTTTCGATTACAACGAGGCATTCAGGCAGATTGAGGATGGCATACGGCTTTTGCATCGCCGTGGCGCAGCCGTCGTCGTTCTGGGGGGAGATCATTCCATACTTTTGCCCATCCTTCGCGCGACGAGCGAGAAGTATCCAAGCCTGACGCTCATTCAGTTCGATGCTCACTCCGACACATCCGATGAGTCGGCGTCCGGGCAGCGGTTTCATCACGGCACATCCGTTCGCAGAGCCATTGACGAAGGACTGGTCGACGGCTCCAAAATATTTCAGATAGGAATTCGCGGCTTTATCGAAAGTGCCGAGTACAACGATTTCTCCAGGCAAGCCGGCATACGCGTTCTGGGCATGCATGAAGTTCATAACGACAGAGAGCGCGCAGCTTTTCTGGAGACAATTCGCGAAGTTGCGGGCGACGGACCCTGTTACCTCACATTCGACGTGGATGGAATCGATCCCGCATTTGCGCCGGGAACGGGTACGCCTGTGGTTGGGGGGCTCACTAGCTTTGAAGCGATCGACACAATGCGCTCTCTGCGAGGTCTTCGGTTCGTCGGCGGGGATGTAGTCGAGGTGGCCCCAGCCTACGATCACTCGGAGATCACCGCGCTTCTCGGGGCAGCGCTTGTGCTCGAGATTGGAGCGCTCATTTCGCTAGCGCGGCGGTGAACAGCGTTTCGTATCCTAGGATATCTTCCGGCGTCGTGAATCCGTATCGGAAAGCGCAGCGACTTTCCCCTATATCGCTTCCGATCAACTTAGAGTTGACCAGATACTGTTTCCCCATCTTTTCTTGGCACCAGGAAAGCACTTCGTCGATGCGCGGCGTCGGCACTCCGGCTATTTCGGCGATGCTGCGTACAACGACCAATCCGAAAGGAACATCTTCCGTCAGGAAGCGGTGGTGGAAGTCAGGAACGTAGCGTCCGTCCGGAGTTTGAGTCATCGGGTGCTTAATGTGTGCGTACCCGGCATTTGTTCGGAGGGCCGTCAACAGATTCGTTGTGTCCTCAATGTCCGGTCCATAGCAGCACATATCCCACTCGTACATCGGGATAACCTGCGACAGGTCTGTCCCCGGGTACCGTTCCATGAGCCGCCTGCTTGTCGCGACGACTTCGCCGCTGATCTGTTCAAGCAATGCCGCTGTTGCTTCGTCGATACCTCGATAGAACAGGGGCGACTGCTCGAGCAGTTCACCGTCCCAGTCTTTCCAGCGGCCATACATGATGGGCGGATGGCTATAGCCGTTCGGAGACCGCAAAGTGACGCCGAGGAGATGACCCGAGACGGCGAGCCTCGGTCGTTCTCCCAGCAGGAGTTGCAGCGAAGCCAGAGGATCTCGAATCCGGGACTTGGAGAAATCGCCCTCCGCGGCACCAACCAGCATCTCTTTCGTGCCGCTTATCTGCGCACACCTGCCGAATTCCACAGTGTGGCAGACCCATGGCAGGGAATCGAAGTTCATCAGGATGCAGCGATCGGTTTTTCGACCGAGGATGTTCCTGATCTCAAATTCGAAGCCGCTCTGGCCCGGCAGGCCAACAATCGTGCAACCGTCCTCGATGTAGGGTTCGAGAGCGGTGAGGTACGATCGGTGCAGGAACGCGGGAATCGCAAAGATGATAATGTCGCAGTCTCGCGCTGCCAATGCCGGATCGCTCGTGATCAACACCGAATCCGCGGTTAGCGCCTTTTGGCCGTGCCGCTCAATCCGCTCAAAGAGCGTCGTAGGGGTTGCGCGAATTGACTTCTGCCACGCGTCCGCCCGGGTTGCGTTCTGAGTAAGAATGCTGACTTCTGCTTCCGGCCTGGCCGAGAGGATCACAGCCAGGACGTGGGCGCTACTACCTACTCCGCAAACGAGAACGCGAATTGGATGCGTCATCGATCGTGATTAACCTGCCTCGTCTGATTCCGCCCTGGGGTCAATCGCGATGTATCGCGCAAGAAGATATGCGGCCTATCTGAGGTGAAGGCTCGTCTCGATAAAGTGCGCCTAAATATAACACGAGGCTTAATAAAGTCAACAGGACTTTGGCTAATATGGCTGTAACACACGCTGACAGCATGTAACATCGGCACCTGCTGATAATCGCGCTGGAATCCCTCTCAAAAGCCTTTCACTTTCCGTTAACGCTAATTCTTCAGTGTGTTTTACCTGCCTGAAAGCTTCAACGAGCACCGCTATTTCTGTTGCGCGGCTAAACGGATTATGTTAAGGTCTGCGATGCATTACGAATAACCCCTTTTCATCTTCCCAGATTGCGAAAAGCGTGATCCATGAGATGGGTCGTCTCATTTAGAAGTCACGCGAGGACCAGTGCGGCTCAGCGCATGTATGTATGTGCGTCAAGGAGCTAGCCGGCAGAGATATCTTCAAGCAGCATCACTTAGACGTGGGCCGCGACTGCCACTGCCATCCGTGGCACGGGCGTCAGAGCAACTTGAGCCTGATATCGGAGAGTTGAATGCAACTCCTCTTGCATTGAGCTGTGCCAGCCGCCTGAACGTTTTGCCGCGCAAAGGAAGGTCAATGAAACAGATACAGATCACTCGCACCAATAACACTGTGAACTTTCAGACTGTTTCCATCGATGTCACCGAATTTGTGTTCTTCACCAACCTGGACCCGCAAGAGGCTCATTTTCCGACACTAACAACCAATAAACTCGGCCCTGCTCCGTCGCCCAATTCAAGTCAGTGCGCTGTTCCTCAGCCGGACCCCCTGCCTGGAACTTACACCTACAAGTGCCAGATTCCTGGCCATCAGAACGAGCAGGGGATTGTGAATGTGAATGAGGTACTGGCGGCCGTGAATACTCAATTTGGCGCGACTTTGAATATCGCCGTCAATAAGCAGATTGTTGTAGGTGGATTCTCTCAGTATCAAATCAGCGGCGAGTTATTTCAGGTAGTAGATAGCAGCGGCACTATCATTCAGCAGGGGAGCGGCAGCATCGGACCTGGCATGTCACTCTCGCCAACGACTGACAACGCAGGAATCTACGTCGTTGGTTCGCCGACCACGATCGGTACCTACAACTTTACGTTCACGGTGAACGACTCCGCGCAGCACAATCTTCAGCAAGTGCAGTACTCAATGGTAGTCGCGCCATATGTGGCCGCATGAATTCGATCAGCGGCCATTTTCGATTCAGCAAGGAGATTCCAGTGAAGAGATTGGACGTGAGAGTGAGAAACAGCAACGACCTGGCCGCCGTTCATCCAGGGACTCAGCTTTTCACGATAGATGCCTCGTCTCGACTCAATTCGAATCGCATCGGCCCTAAGGCAGGGGGCTTTGCAGTATCGTTTGCGCTCGCAGCGCTGCTTGTCCTGCTGCCTGGCGGCACATTGCCAGCGCGGGCTCAGAACCTGGGGAGCCCCGCGTTTGCTAATCCAAGCGAGATTGACGATCACCCAAGTGAAAAACGGCTGGTGGGTGTGATTGAAATGACTGACGCCACACTCCAGATACCAAACACCGGAACTGAGACATTGCGTCTGTTCGTGGGTTGGGATCCGACCAAGTCGCCCAATGGCCCGACACCTGGCCCCGGCGTTGCTCCCGGACCTACGCTCCGCGCCCGTGTCGGGGATCTGATTGAGATTACCTTTCTGAACAAAGTCGATGACAGCAAGTTTCCGTATACGTTCGACACCAACAGCCCGCCTGGATTTTCGGGCTTTGGCTGCGACTCGGTGTCGAACGGGGGACAGCCCTACTATCCGAGTCAGGACAAATTCCCCAATTGTTTCCATGGCTCAAGCACTGCGAACCTCCACTTTCACGGCACGCACACGAGCCCCGATGGGCTAGGCGACAACGTACTGGTGCAGATTGTTCCCCAGGTCAATCAGCCAAACTGGACATCCACATTTAATAAGATCTACAGGTCTGGGAAAATTCCACAGCACTGGTCCGATTTGCCGGACGACTACCGAAAGAAGCAGTTGTTGATGGTAGGAGAGTACGACAAGACTCAGGCGGCGAACGCCAAGAAGAATGGCCTGCCGGCTCCGGAGTCATTGCTGGCAGCCGACCAGGAAGCGATTGCCGCCGGAGGATGGCCGCAATATCTGATCGGCGCGTTTCCGAATTTCTTTGAGCTTCCTGATTACAGCTCAGGAAGCTACGGTGCGGGTCAGGCGCCGGGCACGCATTGGTATCACGCGCACAAGCATGGCTCAACATCTCTGCACATGCTGAATGGAATGTCCGGAGCGTTCATCATCGAGTCAACAGACACGGGCGGCTACGACCAGGTGATCCGCAAGTTCTACAGCTGGGGCGATTCCTATGGGCCACACGAGAAGGTCATCGTCCTGCAGGAGTATGACTCTGTCGTGAATGCAGAGCGCGTGGGCCCCAATGGTAACGAGCAGATGCTGGTCAATGGCCACGCGACACCAACCATCACTATGGCTCCCGGCGAAGTCCAGTTGTGGCGCATCGTGAACGCCACGGCCGGAGATAACTTCATACCGAACTTGCAGGCATTGCAGTCGGCAAACGGATTCGCGTTCAGGCAGACGGCGCAGGATGGCGTTCAATTCAGCCCGAACAACTATGGCAGTCAGCCATATCTCAACGGGGTTGTTCCGGGCGGGATGAACCTGTCGGGTGGCAATCGCGTCGATCTTCTCGTGCAGGCTCCCACTAAGCCGGGTGTTTACACTGTGACCAATACTGAGAACTCTCCTGCGACACCCATCTTCTACGTGAGTGTTACGGGTTCTCAGGTGACTCCACCAAACGGGGCCTTCCCTGGCCAATCGCAATGGGCGACCATGCCAAAGTATCTGCAGGACCTACCTGCACCGGGTCCCAACGACATTCCAAATCCTGGGTCTCCGGTCAGGTTTCAACAGTGGGCCAAGACCGATCCGGTCAATGGCTTGCCGCACCTGATGATCAACAACAAGCAGTTTGAAGAGACAGGACCGATCATCGACCAATGCATGCCTTCCAATGGACTGCAGGACTGGGTGCTTGAGAATGACACCAGCGGTCCGGCTCACCCCTTTCACATTCACGTGAATCCATTCCAGATTGTTGAAATCGACACGCCATCTCTGAATGCAGACAAGACGGCCGCGACGTACAACAAATACACTCCCTCGAGCGATTACATCTGGCAGGATGTCATTGCGATTCCGGTGGGAGTTACAACGACTGACGGAACTCTCTACCCGGGCAAGGTGGTTATCCGGCAGAGATATCCGGACTTCACCGGCACATTCGTGCTGCATTGCCACATCCTTCCGCATGAAGATCGCGGGATGATGCAACTGGTTCGCATTGTGCCGGCGAATATGTACCCAAAAGCCTGCCAAGGCAACATCCCCCAACACCATTGAAATGGTGCTGCTCCATGCGGAACTGGCGATCCTGAATATCGTGATCGCCTGTTCTGCAGATTGATACTTCATGACCTGCTGAGCGGAAGGCCTGGATGCCAACAGTTGCCACGAAACGCCAATACAGTCTGGCCATATGGCTGTTCGCGCTCGGTTATTTTGTGTCCTATGTTCCGTATAGCGGGTTGAGCAAGGCGGTTACTTCAGGCCTGTTAACCAACGGCCGGCCAGTTTCCGTGGCCTCGATCATTCCTGTCGCTTCGGTCTCGACGGCTGTCACGGTGGTGTTGTTCATCACTGTTCTGGGGTGGTGGCGCTACTTAAGTAAACGCCACGTCCTGGGACTGAACATTGCGCTTCCAAAGCAGCAGGCCTTCATCTCCGGCACCGGCTTTGCGATCATCATCATCACCACCACGCTGGCCTACAGCTTCAGCGGCGTCTCCATCATTCTGGCTCTTGTGCTGATGCGCGCTGGCGTACTTTCCATGTCTCCGTTCATTGATTGGGTCTATCACCGCCGCGTTCGCTGGTTCTCGTGGGCCGGTCTCGTCATCAGTCTCGTCGCGGTGCTCATATCCTTCGCCGGCACAAAGGACTATCGTCTCACTCTGGCTGCGCTGTTGAACCTCGGCGCTTATCTTTTCGGTCACTCTCTAAGAATTCCCAGCATGACAAAGGTGGCCAAGGTACCCGGTAAGGAATTGGCACGCTCGTACTTTGTTGAGGAACAGAGCATCGCCATGCCTGTTCTGGTATTGATTCCCGCAATACTTGCAGTGCGCGCCAGCGGTAGTCTGGCTGCCCAGCTCCGCTTCGGATTTGCCCACTTGTTTGATCCTTCTTTTGCCCCCTTCGGCTGGGCCATCGGATTTTTCTATGCGGCTTTGGGGATTTTTCTTTCCTTCCTGTATCTGGACCGCCGCGAAAATACTTTTTGTATGCCGCTCTTTGCATGCTCCAGCCTGCTCTCGGGTATTGTTGCCAGCTACCTTCTTATGTGGTTCGCTCATGGGCCAGTTCCGAACAGCGCGCAGCTTGTTGCCGCGTTGGTCATCATCGCTGCATTGCTCGTGCTGTCGCCCCTCCATCACCTGCCCTTGTACATCCGGCAGCTGAGAGAGGCTCTCTCAGAAGAGCGGCTGAAGCTGGTGAAGCTGATTAGTACAAGTACCGAGGCGACGCCAAGTATCAGCGCACCGCAGGCCGAGTGCTTAATCACGATCAACTTCGCTCCCATTCGCGAGATTCTTCGCAAACACTGACTGACAGGGATATCGGACGT
This sequence comes from Terriglobales bacterium, assembly GCA_963823845.1. Taxonomy (GTDB): domain Bacteria; phylum Acidobacteriota; class Terriglobia; order Terriglobales; family Acidobacteriaceae; genus Alloacidobacterium. Next base: position 775,878 of record CAWGND010000011.1, on the reverse strand, counting down.
GATCAAAGGTCTGATCGCCTGTGTTATCGACGAAGATATCGTTCGCGCCATCGACAGTGACAGAAAGAATGGCCGGGCTGCGGGAGATTTGTTCGTGCTTCGTACGCTGCGACGGCTCAGCGAGAACGTAAAGGTTGTGGCGGCAGTCGAGCGAGACAGCCGAACCGTCGAAGAACTGATCCGCCTGAAGCCGCGCATTGTTGTGAACCTGGCTTTTTGTTCACTCCCCAGCGAGCCCTCCTTTGCCGGTACCCTGGAGACTCTTGGAATTCCATACACTGGCTCCGGGCCGGTTGGCATCGGGCTGGCGAATGACAAAGTCCGCTCGCGCCGATTGATGGCTTCCGCAGGTATTCGCGTCCCGCGGTTTGTCGAACTCTCGCCGGCGCCCCCTCCTGAGACAATCAACTTTCCGCCACCTTATTTCGTTAAGCCGATTCAGTCGGGGAACTCGGTAGGCATCAGCGCCTCGTCATTGGCAGGGTCTTTTCCGCTTGCACTGAAACGGGCAGATCGCATCTGGCGGACGCTTCAGGAGCCAACCGTTTGCGATGAATTCATCGCGGGGCGGGAGTTCCACGTGGGGCTGATCGAGAACGCGCGCGGCAACTTCGAGACGGTCGGCCTCATCGAGCTTCGATTTGTTGGGGCAAAAGCCGGTAGGGGATTCTCAACACAGGTAAACAAGGTCAGCGGCAAGCACCGCCGTACCTTTCGTGTGCTCTATCGCCGCCCGTCGATCATGCCTGGAAAAATGCGCGAGATGAGCGCGATAGCAGTTCGTGTTGCGCGTTTGCTGCAGTTAAGAGGTTACGCCAAACTCGACCTACGGATGGATCAGGAAGAGCGCATCACGGTAGTCGAGGCCAACGCCAACCCGGGATTATGGGATGGCAAGATATGGTGTCAGCCAAGCTTCGAAGCTAACCTCATGCGGATTATGCAAGGTGCGCTACGTAAGGCGCGAGAGTAAGAATGCCAATACATTGACTATTATCCTTCTGACCCGACCCCATATTTCGTCCAGTGCGCCATCTCTCTTACCGCATTGTAACTGAGCAGATTATCATACCATCCGTTGCAAGATGTGGTTCCCCCGCGAAAGGTTCAACACGTGGGAATGCCGGATGATGCATCATGATTTACGCTTGTATGTTCGTTACGAGAATGGTTGTTGCCCACATCAACGGGAAGATGCTCACTTGGGCGAGAAATCGCGCTGGCTTCGAGATCGAGCGCCTTGCAAAAGGCAATATCACCGTTGAAAAGCTGAAGGCTTGGGAGTCTGGGGATGAATTCCCAACTGAGAAGCAAGCAATCGACATCGCGCAAGAGTTGGGTATTTCCTACGCAATATTGTTCATGCCGATTGTTCCCCCACCTGACAATCCGCCGATCCCTGATCTGCGAACGCTCAACGGCCAGCAGCTTAAGAAACCCTCACTAGAGTTCCGCGACGTTCTCAACACCACGTTCATTCGGCAGGACTGGATTCGCGACGAACGCTTGGAACGCGGAGCTAAGCCGCTATCTTTCGTAGGGCGCTTCAAGCTGAGCAGTGACCCCAAGGCCGTGGCTGCCGATATGCGCCACGCTTTTAAGCTTGACCCTAAAGATCGTACTGAATGCGCCGACTTCGAGGCGTTTATCAAACATCTGGTCGCAAGGGCCGAGGACCTCGGCATTCTCATAATGAGAAGCGCCATCGTTGGGCATGACACACACAGGACCCTTCGGGTAGAGGAGTTTCGCGGCTTCGCTCTGAGCGATCCTATTGCACCCGTCGTGTTCATCAATGACGCGGATGCCAAGGCAGCACAGATATTCACTATTGCGCATGAACTGGCGCATATCTGGATTGGCGCGAACGGTGTTTCAGACCGCAGGCCGAATCACCAGAACGACAGCACGAACGCCATTGAACTGTTGTCAAGGGCGGAGTAAAAGTAGACCGCTGGGGCGGAGCAAAAGGGAACCACTAATAAGCAGTAATAAGGATGAGGATTGGGTTGTTTTCGGGGGAGAAGGGGCTCTGGAGCGTAGCGGAAGAGGCCCTTCTTCCCCGAAGCGGGTTGGGAGGGGAAGGTCTCAGCGGTCTGTCGGTGGATTCCTTTTTCGGCGGCTTTGCTTGAGCCGGTAGCTGTCGCCGTTCATTTCCAGGATGTGGACGTGATGGGTGATGCGGTCGAGCAGAGCGCCGGTGAGCCGTTCCGAACCGAAGACCTCGGTCCATTCCTCGAATGGCAGGTTGCTGGTGACCAGCGTTGACGCGCGTTCGTAGCGTTGACTGAAGGTCTCGAACAACAGCTCGGCGCCGCTCTTCGATAGAGGCACATATCCGAGTTCATCGACGATGAGAAGCTCATAGCTGGCCAGCAGCTTCTGGAAGCGCAGCAGGTGTTTGTCATCGCGAGCTTCGATCAGTTCGCTGACCAGCGCCGCGGCGGTAGTGAATCGCACACGATGACCGCGCTGGCAGGCGGACAGGCCGAGAGCCAGGGCGATGTGAGTCTTGCCGGTGCCACTGTTCCCTAAGAGTAAAAGATTTTCTTTGCGCGACAGGAACTCGCATCGGGCCAACTCCAGGACCAGCGCTTTGTTGAGCGAAGGAATCGCCAGGAATTCGAAGCTATCCAGGCTCTTGACCACCGGGAACTTCGCCTGGCGTATGCGGCGCTCGATGGCACGGCGATCGCGGTCCAGCAGTTCCAACTCGGTCAGGCGCAGCAGATAGCGCGGATAATCGACCTGCTCGGCGGCGCACTGCCGGGCCACCTTGTCGTACTCACTCAGGATGGTTGGCAGCCGCAAGGCCTTGAGGTGATGTTCGAGCAGCACCTGCGGTGTATCGGGAGTGGGCATCTCGGGCTTATCGTTCATCACGCCACCTCCATGTCCGAAGGTGCCGGTGATGTCGAGATGCCCGCGAGCAACGTCATGTAATCCGCGGCCGCAGTGGTTCGGACTCTGGGAAGAGGCAGGTGCGGCCAGTTGTGAAGGTCCAGCCGCGGTGGTCTGCGTTCGACGCGGCATAGCACGATGTGGCGCACCGCATCGAAGCTGATGGTGTTCATCCGCAGGGCATCTTCGATGGCCCCGGATACTTCTTCCAGAGCGAAGTTCTCCAGCAGGCGCAGCACCTGGATATACTCCCGGCGTCCGTGCTTCTTGAGGCGCAGTTCCAGCAGCCGCCGTAGATGCAGGAAGCAATCGGGCAACTGCCAGCCGGCGAGCGGCGCTGCTTGTTCCAACGCCCGGCTCTTGTGCTCAAGCAGTCTAAGATAGTGCAACGGGTCAAATACCGCCGACTCGCGTTCATAGCTGCGCTCGTGTCGGGCGATGACTTCGCTCCCGCAGACGATCACCACCTGATGTACATAGCCCTTCAGCAGCACCTGCCGATGTCCGTACTCGGTGGGCACGGAGTAGTCGTTGGATCGATAACGCACCAGCGACAACGAAGTGACACGGGTCGTGATCTTCTCGCAAGCCTCATAGGGCACCGCAGGCAACGGCAGCAGCGCTGCGCGGTCACGCTCGAAGCGTTCCGCGATCGTCTCCCTGTGTCCGCGCAACCGGCGCTGCCGTCGCTTCAGACAGGCGGCCTCCAGATGCAGGTTCAGCTCTTCCCAGCTCGCTGCACGTGGAATCGGGACCATGAAGTTGCGCCGCGCATAGCCCACAAGACCCTCGACCTTGCCCTTGTCGTTACCCTTGGCCGGGCGGCCGAACTTCTCCGCGAACAGGTAGTGACTCTGCAACTCGGAGAAGGCTCTCGTCTTCTGCCGCTCCCCGTCACCGAGGATCCGCACCACCGCCAACGTGGTGTTGTCATAGAGAATCCGCGTGGGAACACCAGCAAAATAGGCAAAGGCTCGTACGTGGCCTTCCAGAAAAGCTTCCGTGGTCTCGGCCGGAAATGCCACCACAAAGCAATCGTCGGAATGGGGCAGGTCGAAGGCAAGATAGTGCGCCTCGCACTCCAGGCCGGCAATCACCACCAGTGCTTCACCGAAGTCGGCCTGCGCTTCCCCTGGCGCGTGACTCAGCGGCACGAACATCTCTCGGGCGCCGATCTTCGACTGGCGCACGTAGTCCTTCACGATCGTGTAGCCACCCGCGTACCCGTGCTCTTCTCGTAATCGCTCAAAGATCCGCTTCGCGGTGTGCCGCTGCCTTCGTGGCCGGCTCTTGTCTTCTTCCAGAATGGCGTCGATGGCAGCCTGCCACGGTCCCAGCTTCGGGCGCCGCACCGGCTTCTGCCGCTGATACCCGGGCGGAGCCGGATACTCCAGCATCTTCCGCACCGTCTTGCGTGCCAGCCCGAACTTCTTCGCGTGCATAAGGTTCATCTGCCAGAGGGTTTGGCTCACGAATTGATCCTTTGGAAGACCGAGTGCCCGGATTCGTCCTCGAACGCCTTCATTTTCCCGAACACCGATGCAGGAGTTATGCGCGTCGATAATTACCGAGAGAGAGTGCTGAAACCCCTCGCTCAGCGCCTTGGAATACCGCGACTGAACTTCCAGATCCTGCGCCGGACGATGGCTACACAGGCGCAAACATGGGATCGGTCAAAGACATTCAAGCGCACCTGCGGCACGCGAAGGCAGACACAACTGCCAATGAGTATATGCAGGAGCTACCCGACAGCGTGCAGGAGATGGTAGGTTCCGTATATCTCATGCTCACAAAGGGTGCAGAGGAAAATCACCTTCCGGCGATTTGCAACAAAATGCAACAAAGTCTCGCGCACCGAACTAGCGCTAAGTTATTGAAAGGAATGGTGGGCGCAGCAGGATTCGAACCTACGACTTCCACCGTGTGAAGGTGGCACTCTACCGCTGAGTTATGCGCCCTAAAAGCGATGTATGTGACTCCTAGATTATCATCTGCGTGAACGCGTGCCAAATCAGGAAGCGGGCTGGAAGGGAATTTCAATTGGGACGGTATGCGCCTTTTTGGCATCTGTTTACAATCAGATGAACAGACGTGCATGGTTCCCCGCGATCCAGATCCGCTTCCAAAGTATCCTGCAAGCCACGCAGCAGCGCATGAAGGGGAGGACAGCGATGAACTTTCTGGCGACGGTTTCAGCGAAGGGCCAGACGGTTCCGAGGATGGTGAATCTTTTCCGCAACCTGAAGACGGTTCTGGTGTTCGTAAGGGTATGGCAACCATTGCCCTTGACCGAGTTTTGGATCAGCCGCTGTTGAAAGGTGTCCGCGCGGAAGGTCCAGTGAGCGCGAGAGTTGCAGACTGGAGCGCTCTGACCGATGCGGAGATCATGCTGCGGGTCAGCGAAGGCGATGATCAGGGCTTCAATTATCTGGTCGAGAAGTACCGCAAGCCTATCATCCACTTCATGTTCCGCATGGTGCATAACCAGGCCGTGGCCGAGGAACTGGCGCAGGAAGTCTTTTTGCGGGTGTACCGTTCGCGTCAGACCTATCGAGCCGAGGCTCGTTTTACGACTTGGCTGTACCGCATTGCCACGAATCTGGGCGTCAACCACGCCCGAGATACGAAGCACGAGCGGGCGGCGCAGAATTTATATCTGGATCAGCCTGATCCGGAGACGGGAACTACGCCGGATGTTGCCGACTCCACGCCATCGGTTGAGCACGACCTCGTCCGCGATGAACGGATGCGGGCTATTCGCCAGCATGTGATGGCGCTGCCGGAGCGGCAGCGAACGGCGGTGCTGATGCATAAGTATCAGGGGATGGATTATAAGCAAATCGGCGAAGTGTTGAAGTTGAGCGAATCCGCCACCAAGTCACTCCTCTTTCGCGCGTACCAGACGCTGCGCGAGAGGCTTAAGGATTTTGTTTAAGCGTAATGAGGGAATATGATCTGCCGGAAAGTAAAAGCGAATCTTGCGAACGTGCTCTTCGATCCAGAGTCGGTCCCGGCTGACGTGCGCAGTCATGTGAAGGAATGCGCGGCATGCAGCCAGGAGTTGGCATCGCTTGAAGCGACGATGAACCTGATGGACGATTGGCAGGCGCCGGAGCCGTCAGCATATTTCGATTCGAAGCTGGCGGTGCGTCTACGCGAGGAGCAGCGGGCCGAGCCAGCAGGCCTGCTGGAGCGCATGCGCGCGCGGCTGGTCTTTGGCGGCAATATGCATCTGCGCCCCATCGCGGTGGGAGCGCTGGCGCTTTTGATTATTATTGGCGGGGGCACTTATGCCGGGTTGATGTCGTCGCATCCGGCGGCCCCGGTTAAGACCTCGGCTGCGGTCGAAGACCTGAAGTCTCTGGATGACAATGCGCAGGTGTTTCAGCAGTTGAACTCTCTCGACCAGAACGATCAGGGCGATAGCGGCAGTTCGTCGAACGATCTGTAAGGATGAGAATATGCAGAACTGCGCAGAGGCTACGGGATTTTCGACAGTTGGCCCTGCCGCGTACATATTGACGAACAAGCCTTGGAAACAACTACGATGCGTGCACAGGAACAGGACAAACAGACAGAGCGCAAGCGGTGGAATGTTCGCCGTCTGTCTTTCGTGTGCCTGCTTGCAGCAGGGCTGACCTCCTTTCCAGCGTTCGCCGGGCAGCATAGCGGGCACGCCCAGGCACCGGCTCCGCATACGCCGGCACCCCATTCTGCGCCTCCACCGAGACAGCAGCCACGGCCGCAATCCGTGCCGCAGGGACAGAGACAGACACAGACGAATCCGCAACCGCAGCCACACTATAGCGCGCCGCAATTCAACGGCAACGGGCAGCAATTCAACAACCGGCCGGGGCAGGCGGGGCATCTGCCGGAGTGGATGAACAATCACCAGAACCTGACGCCGCAGCAGCGGGAAAACGCGCTGCGCCAGGAACCCGGCTTCAAACAGCTACCCCAGGACCAGCAGCAGAGGCTTATTAACCGGATGCACGCGCTCGACAACGCTCCACCACAGCAGCGCCAGAGGATGCTGCAGCGGAACGAAATGTTCGAGCACCTGAGTCCGGAGCAGAAGGCCGGAGTGCGAGGGGCGTCGCAGGCCTTCCACCAGATGCCGGCTGACCGCCAGACCGAGGTGCGGCGCGCTTTTCAGGATCTGCGGGGCGTTCCCCCGGAGCAGAGGCAGTCGGTCCTGAACTCGGCCCGCTTCCAACAGCAGTTCTCACCGCAGGAGCGGACGGTGCTGGGGAACCTGCTTTCGGTCGAACCATATCAGCCGCACTAAACTACCGGGTTACGCCTACCCCTCCCCCGGTATGTTTTTGATAAATTCCTGCAAAATTAGAGAGTTAGCGTACATTCATATTCGTATTTCGCATTTTTTGACACAAAACAAGAAGCCCGCCTGATCCAGGCGGGCCTTCTTGTTTGCTCTATTTCTATGATAGCAATTTTGGCTATATAAACCGGCAAATTATGGCACAAATAAGCAGCTTTGTTTGCAGCAAGTTACAAGAAAAATCCGAAAGAACCTCTTGACAGAAATTTGCGCTCGTCGAGGAGGCTGATCTGCCCTCGTGTGGCGAGTATGCTCTGTTGCTGCGTGGCACTTAGTTTCTCATCGAGCGATATTGCGATCATGCGTGAATCGAGAAGCGCCACGAGAGTTCATTGACAGCAATCGGGAAGCGCTGGCACACTAGCATAGTTAAACTATGTCAATCTCTCGGAGATAGTTTCATGGCTGCGCTCATCCGTCCGAAGTCCGATACTGACAGCGATCGCGACGAGATCCCACCGGGCACCCTCTACCTGCTCATTCTGAAGACGCTTACGGTCGGCGGCCGACTTCACGGCTATGAGATCGCCGAGTCAATTCAAAATTGCTCCGACGAGGTGCTTCAAGTGGAGGAGGGCTCTCTTTATCCCGCGCTGCAACGAATGCTGATCAAAGGCTGGGTTACGGCGGAGTGGGGTGTGACGGCGGGCAATCGCCGCGCCCGCTACTACACCCTCACGCGCGATGGCGAGAGGCAACTCGGCATTGAGGTATCTCAGTTCCAGCGCGTCATGGGTGCCATCTCCCGCATCATTCAGACGGCCTGAGGAGAAGACATGAGCCTCGCGGGCGAATTCAGACGGCGACTCAATATGCTGCTGCATCGTGGCCGGTTTCGGCGTGAACTCGAGGAAGAGATGCGCCTTCATCTCGAGCTGCGCCGCCAGCAGCAGATTGCCTCAGGGCTCACGCCGGAAGCGGCCCAGCGGTCGGCGCAGCGGCGATTCGGCAATACTACCCGCATCAAGGAGAAGAGCCACATGGCATGGGGTTGGGATTGGTTGGAGACACTTCTGCAGGATGCCGGTTATGGACTGCGCTCCATGTTGCGTACCCCGGCCATCACGGTGGTCGCGCTCACCTCGCTGGCCCTCGGCATAGGTGCAAATACCGCGATCTTCAGCTTTCTTGACGCCGTGATGCTGCGCTCGCTGCCGGTCAGGGATCCGCAGCAGTTGGTCAAACTGGGCGCCGAGGACTGGGGCGGCATCACCGACGGGTTCGCCTGCACCGAGCTCTACTCCTACCCCTTTTACCGCCAGTTCCAGCGCAAGAACGCCGTCTTCTCTGACACCGCCGCCATGTTCAGCATCATGAACGACGTTCACGGCTTCGTCGACGATCGCCAGGAGTCGCAGCTCATCCACGTCCAGACCGTTTCGGGTACATACTTTCAGACTCTCGGCGTGGGCGCGCTCATGGGCCGGATGCTTAATGATGCGGACGACTCGAGTGAAGGCGACCATCCGGTTCTGGTCATCAGCGACGGCTTCTGGAAGCGCATCTTCGGCGCCGATCCGTCGGTCCTCAACCATAAGCTGAAACTGGGCAACGTAGTCTACGACATCGTGGGTGTCGCGCCGGCGGAGTTCTTCGGCACCCGGGTCGCGAAGCCCCTGATGCCTGGGCGCCCTTATCCATGGCCGGCGTCATACCTCCCGGTTGGGGCAACTACAAAGAAAACTTTTCCGAATCGCTCTACATCCTGGGTCGGCTGAAACCCGGCGTCACCATGGAGCAGGCTACAGCCAACGTGAATGTTCTGTTCCCGCAGATCCTGCGTGGCTTTCCCGATGCCAAGCTCACCCAGGAAAATACAGCCGACCTCGCCCGCGCACGCGTGGCATTGAAAAGCATGGCCAGCGGCGTCTCCGGTCTGCGTCGCGATTACTCCGAGCCTTTGATGGTTCTCATGGTGATTGTCGGGCTGGTGCTTCTCATCGCCTGCGCCAACATCGCCAACCTGCTGCTGGCCCGCTCCACGGCGCGGGCGCGCGAACTGGCCGTGCGCCAGGCACTCGGCGCGAGCCGCTCGCGGATCATCCGCCAGCTTCTTACCGAGAGCATAATTGCTGGCGCTGGCCGGCGGAGCACTGGGCATCGCTTTCGCCGCCGCCGCCAATCGCGTGCTGTTGGGCATGATCTCGCGGGGCTCCGATACCGTTCCGCTCGACGTCTCGCTTAACCTGCGCCTCCTCGCCTTCACATTTGCGGTCACCGTTTGCACCGCGCTGCTCTTCGGAACCCTCCCGGCTCTGCGGGCCACGCGCGTGCGGCTGGTGGAGAGCCTCAAGAGCGGCCGTGGCGCTTCCACTACCGCCGGTCGGTCGCCATTGGCGAAAATACTTGTTGTCTCCCAGGTGGCGCTTTCGCTGGTGTTGATGGTGGCTGCCTGCCTCTTCCTGCGCACACTCGTCAACCTGAACCGTGTCGACACAGGCTTTAACAAGGAGAATGTGCTGCGCCTGGACATCGACTCCGTCATTACCGGCTACAAGGGCGATGATCCCCGCCTCAAGCTGCTCTTCAAGCAGATCGAGGACCGTGTCAACGCGCTTCCGGGAGTCAAAGCGGCCAGCTTTTCCGCCTACACGTTTAACGAAGGCAGCTGGAACAGCTCCATTCGTGTTCCCGGCATGCCCGTGAACCGCAACGTAAACGTAGAGCACAACATTATTGGCGACGGATACTTCAAAACGATGCAGATTCCGCTCCTTGCAGGCCGCGGCTTCGGCCCGGAGGATACAGCCACATCGCAACACGTAGCCATCATCAGCGAGCACGTGGCGCGTACTTTTTTTCCGAAAGGTTCGCCCATCGGACACACCTACTTCGTCGAATCGGACGAGTAGATGGTGATCGGTGTGGCCAGGGACGTGAAGTTCGATGGGCTAGAGGAGCCTGCCGCTTATATCGATTATCTTCCCTATACGCAGCGGGAATGGAGCTTCGGCGACTTCGAGGTCCGGTATGCGGGAGACTTCAGCACGATCTCTACCGAAGTGCAGCAGGCCATTCACGCGGTCGATCGCAGATTGCCGATCACCCACGTCACGACGCTCGATGCGCAGGTGGCTCGCTCCTTCACCGACCAGACCATCATTGCCGAGCTCTCCGCTTTCTTCGGGCTGATGGCAGTCTTCCTGTCGTGCATCGGGCTCTATGGCCTGATGTCGTACCTGGTGGGCCGCCGCACCGGCGAAATCGGGATACGCATGGCGCTCGGCGCCAACCGCTCGGAAGTGGCCTGGCAGGTCCTGCGCGAGATAGGGCTGCTGGTTTTGGCCGGAATCGTCATCGGCCTGCCACTCACCCTGTCCGGAATCCGGCTGGTGCGCAACATGCTCTATGGGCTGAGCGGAACCGATCCGCTCAGTCTGATGGCGGCGACGGGTCTTCTGCTATTTGCCGGAATGGCTGCAGGGTACTTGCCGGCGCGCCGAGCCGCTCGTGTCGACCCAGTTGTCGCACTTCCTGACGAATAGAATAGACGAAAAATTGCTCCGGAATTCCAGATCCCATCCATTGAGGATCGGGCCGCTGGGTGAGAATCTCTCACGCCGGCAACTTGCTTCCGCGATTCAAACACTTGTCATCGACATGGTGTAAAGTAGCTACGCTGTTGACGACCCGGTAAGTACTCTCCTGAAGGGGTAACGTCATGCGCACTCTCTCCCGGTTTCTAGCGCTCTCGTTTGTTCTGGCAGCAGCATCCATCTCCATTCTCAACGCGCAAACATTTCGCGGCACCTTGCTTGGCACCGTAACAGACGCGACTGGAGCAGTGATTCCGGGGGCGTCGGTATCGGTGAAGAACATGGATACCGGCATCGAACGCACCACTGAAAGTAATAGCGATGGTGCGTTTACGGTCCCCGAGCTTCCTGTCGGCCGTTATAGTGCGTCGGTGACCATGACGGGCTTCAATCCGTATCAGGCAGAGGGTATCGACGTGACTGTAGGGAGCCAGATAAATCTCAATGTCACGCTGCAAACCGGCGCGCAAAAAGAAGAGGTCGTGGTGTCCGGTAACGCGCTTCAGGTAGAGACTACGTCGAATACCCTGGGCGCAACGTTTACTACACAAGATGTGAAGAACCTTCCCATCAATGGGCGCGATTACACCAAGCTCATCTATCTGTCGCCGGGAGTGACTGGATCGCCTGACCAGATCAGCGACTCTCCAGGCTCCTTCGGAGCGTTTTCCGTGAATGGCGCGCGCGGACGATCGAACAACTTTCTGCTAGACGGAACCGACATGAATGACGGCTACCGCAACGATCCAGCACTGAATGAGCCGGGCGTCTTTGGCGCTCCTGCGACGATTCTGCCCATCGACGCCGTCTCGGAACTGCGCGTGCTGTCGAACTATGAGCCTGAGTATGGGCGCAGCGCGGGCGGCATCATCAATATTGTAACTAAGAGCGGCACAAATAATTTTCACGGAACCGCGGCGGAATATTTCCGCAACAACGCTCTGGACGCGCGCAACTATTTCAATCCTCGCGGGCAGACGCAGGCCCCGTTCCACAACAACCAGTTTGGAGGATCGGTCGGCGGTCCCATCATTCGGAATCGCACTTTCTTCTTCTTTGATTACGAAGGCCAGCGCGAGACCGTGGGGACGGTCAGCCAGGCGTGCGTGCCTGATCCCGCATACATTGCCAGCCTTGGAGGCCCGAGCAATCCGGTCAGTGCCGCGCTGCTCGCACGCAATCCGTGGCCTGCTCCCAACCTTAGTGGTGTTACAACAGGGCCGACGGGCTGCAGCGCGCCGAACGCGGCGGTGATCGCCCCTTCAAGCAACTTCATCACCAGCCTTATCGGGAAGGTCGACCACAACTTCAACCAGAGCAATATGCTCAGCGGACGCTACTACTACGGGGACAGCACGCAGAGCTTCCCGCTCGCACTCTCAGGCGGCGGCATTCTGCCCGGCTTCAATACATTCACTCCCACGCGCGTGCAGCTGGTGTCGATTTCGCTGGTTTCGATTCTCGGTTCGAACAAAGTAAACGAGGCCCGTCTGGGTTGGAACCGATTTGCCGAAGGCTTCTTCCCTGAGGATCGCAGCTTTCAGCCGAGTTCGATCGGTCTGAATGTGGGCACCGGCTTCGCTGATGAAGGCCTGCCGGTGATCGCTGTCGGTGACTATTCGACCATCGGCGCGAGCAAGTCTGATCCGCGCCAGCGCTTCGACTCCAACTGGCAGGGCTTCGACAACTTTTCGTGGACAGCGGGCAAGCATTCGGTGAAGTTCGGCTACGAATTCCGGCGCACGAGCATCACGCAGCTTCTCGGTACGAATTTCCGCGGTCGCCTTGTCTTCGATACGCTCGACGACTTTCTGGCGGGCAACGTAGCCGACGGGACTCAATCGCTTGGTTATTCGGAACGGCACAGCTACCAGAACAATGACGGACTCTATGTGCAGGATAGCTTCAGGGCGATGACGAACCTGACGCTGAACTTCGGCATGCGCTGGGACTACTTCGGCGTCTTCCATGAGAAGAACAACCTGCTGAGCAATATCACTGACTTCGACGCTCCAGATGGCACAGTGACACTCACGCTGGTAGGCCAGCCGGGACTAAGCAACCTGTACAAGCCCGATTACACGAACTTTGCTCCGCGTGTCAGCTACTCCTGGGACCCGCGCGGCAAGGGGCAGACTGTGATTCGCGGCGGCTTCGGCGTGTTCTTCGATGCGTTTTCTCAGGATGTCTTTCTCGCCCACCTGCCTTATAACAGCACCTTCGATCCCGGCCCAGCTTACAACCCGGTTGGTCCCGCACCCATTTTCTCGGTCAGCGCCAACGGCGGGACGATCGTCTCCGGAGAGCCTGTCTTTGCGGCGCCGGGAACAACTCCAGCAGGCGACATCTTTTCCGCTGATCACAATATGCGCACGCCATACATGATGAATTACAACCTCAATGTGCAGCAGCAATTCGGAAAGCGCGCGCTTGTCCAGGTCGGCTATGTTGGCTCGTTGGGAAGACGCCTGTTGCGCTTCCGCGATATCAACCAGCCAAGCCAGGCCACGATCACAGCTACCGACATCGCCTTTGCCCAGGCAAACACTTATACAGACCCGACGACGGGAAATCCTATGCCATGCTATCCGGCGGGTGGACCGGGCTGCATTCCGACCTACAACTCGGCAAGCCGGGTCTATGCGAACAACCCTTACGGCGCGTTCTACATTAATCAGGAAGAATCAACTGCCCACTCCAACTACAACTCGTTGCAGATCAACCTGCGCGTCTCCGACTGGCACGGGATCACCAATATTCTGAACTACAACTGGTCACACTCACTGGACACGGCGAGCGACAGCGAAGATTTTGTGCCGAATGCTGCACAGCCCAACAACAGCATGCGCCCTGATCTGGAATATGCCGATTCGAACTTCGACGTTCGCAACCGCTTTACCTGGGTCTTCGGCTATCAACTGCCGACGATGAAAGGAAGCATGTCCCTGCTTCGCAACGGATGGGGCTTCGACAGCACGGTCACGCTGCAGGATGGGCAACCCTTCAACCTGAACTATAACTTTGAAGACGACTACAGCGGTAGCGGAGAGGGATTCGACCGGCCGGACATTTTGGCTCCTCCAAAATACACGAAGAACCCCGCGGTATTCCTCAATCTCTCGTCGTTCGCCATCCCATGCTCTCTGACACAGTTCGCGCTGGCGAACGGCATCACGGGAACCGCGCAGGATTGTGTTCCCGGCACGCGGCATTTCGGCAACCTGGGCCGCACATCTCTGCGCGGACTGTCTTACAAGAACTGGGACTTTGCGCTCTACAAAAACACCAACTTCACAGAGAGCCTCTCGCTGCAACTGCGCGCCGAGTTCTTCAATATCGTCAATCACCCGAACTTCGCCAGCCCGCTGTTACCTGCATTTATCGCCGACGCAGCTCCCAATGGATTTGCTCAGAGCAACTCACGAGAAGTGAGCGCTGGCTACTATGCCATCACTGCAACCGGAGATGTCGGCTTGGGTAATCCATTCCTTGGCGGAGGCGGCCCGAGGGGTATTCAATTAGCGGCGAAATTCACGTTCTAGATGGCAGCTGAGGGGCTTTTCCGAGAAGAGACTACCACCGGTATCTTCTCTTTCGATGGAGCGCCGTTCTCGATCCCCTCAGCACTTCGCGCCAGTGTGATTGAGCTATTTCTGTCGTCAGCTCTTGCATCGAGAGGGGTCTGTTTCCAGGGCCTGATTCAATAGACGCACAGTAACTGGATGGGCGCTCCTACAGGAAGGCTCTGTATCATTCGCTTCGCCCCAATGCTATAACGATGCGATATATCCATTTGCAATCAGGCCGTCCTGACAAGGTCAAGAGGGCATCCATGAAGCTTTTGACAAAGTTCAATCTGATTCTGCTTGTCATTTTTGGAGCGGGCGGGTTTTTGATTTCGCAGTTCGCCTACAGTTTTCTCATCGGCAATGCACGCCGCGAGGTGCTGGAACAAGCGCGGCTGATGATGGCCAGCGCGAATTCTGTCCGCGACTACACTGCCAACGACCTTTCTCCGCTGCTGCAGCAGAACCCGCGGCACCGGGTGCGCTTCCTCGCTGAAACTGTCCCTGCCCATGGCGCGACGACGACCTTCAACAATCTGCGCAAGGACTACCCGGACTACTCGTATCGCGAGGCCACGCTCAATCCGACGAACCTTGAAGACCGCGCCTCGGACTGGGAGGCGGATATTATCCGCTATCTTCGCGACCATCCCGACGAGACGCAGAGAACTGGCGAGCGGGAAACGCCGAACGGGCCCTCCGTATTTATTGCCAGGCCTCTCAAGGCGCAACAGGAGTGCCTGGAGTGCCATAGCACTCCTTCCGCTGCTCCGCCGGCCATGCTTGCAGTTTACGGATCGGCCAACGGCTTTGGTTGGAAGCAAGGTGAGGTCGTGGGGGCGCAGATCATTTCTGTGCCGACGTCAGTGCCGGTGGGAATTGCCGACCGGGCATATCATCGGCTGCTGATCTTCCTTATTGTCACGATGGTGGTTGCGATCCTGGCTCTGGATGCAGGCGTCTATTTCTTCGTTCATCGCCCACTGAAGATCGTCTCGGACACTGCGGACCGCGTCAGCCGCGGGGAAAAGGATGTGCCTCCGATCAAGGTGAAGGGCAAGGACGAAATCGCGACGGTTGCTTCCTCTTTCAACCGCATGCAGGTGAGTCTCGGTAAGGCTTTGCGGATGATTGAAGAACAATAAAGGGAGATCCTAGGAACGGCAGGATTTCAGGAATCTGGCGCGGTCTGCATCAGCCTCGATCTCCTGCGAGACCCTACCGCAAAGGTCCTCCACCGACGAGCATCGCTTTGCCGCCTGTTTCACAATGACCTCGGAGATGGGACCGATGTACGCCGCCAGTTCTTTGCAGATGCGCTCGATCGTCTTCGTCTCGAACTTCTCCATCACGGTTGTCGTGCTGGCGGCGACAGGGCTGGCCGGAGGCAGAGAACTGTGCCTGGAGGTGACAGAACTGTCCATCGCC
This sequence comes from Terriglobales bacterium, assembly GCA_963823845.1. GTDB lineage: Bacteria > Acidobacteriota > Terriglobia > Terriglobales > Acidobacteriaceae > Alloacidobacterium. The sequence goes on along the minus strand of CAWGND010000011.1, from coordinate 760,105 downwards.
GCAACGGGTTCACGCGGTGCAGGAGCATCCAAATATGGCCGCAGCGCCTGAATCAGCAGCCGCACATCCGATTTCCAACGCGCATGCGTCAACTCCACCGCGTTTCTGTAATGCAGTTCCTTCAAGTCGTCTGGGAGCTGGTCGGCTAGCGGCATCTTCGCCCCGCGCACCAGTACCGGAATAACTGGGATATCGCGGCGAAGCGCGGAAGCCAGTTCAATCCGGACAAAGTCATTCGCGTTGTCCAGACGCCGTTGTCCCAGCGCATCTTTCGAGTCCAGCCAATCCCGTCCAATCAGTGCTAGCAGAACACTGCAACTCTCTACGCTCTGGTCAATCGCTTTTCTGAAGTCCCGCCCCGGCTCGATCGCCGCTACATCCATGAATACGCAGTCGTGGCTGAAGTGGGCTGTGAGATCGTCAAAGAGACGGCCAGCCTCACCCTCCGAATCATTCCTTCGGTAATTGACGAAGATAGAATGCAGAACAAACCTCCCAAGGGAGCAGCAGATAGTACAGATATACAAACAATGGAGAGTTCGGATTGTTTCCGGCTCCAGTGCAGTTAGCTTTAGAATCGAGTCTACTCCGGCAACTTGTTGCGCTCAGTCTGAGACTTGGCCAGGTATCTTCGCATGCACGATGGCGACCAGACAAATAAGTAAAACCAACCGGTCAAGACGGGCTTCGCTGAACCGCTTCCTTAGTATTTGTTAGTAGCTTAGGACTATTTTATATCTCCGGCCAGTTATTCAGCGCGTAATGCCTCTACAGGATTGACGGATGCGGCACGCCGGGCCGGAATGTAGCTGGCGAGCAGCGCTGAGAGCCCGAGGAGCACGGCGACAGCGGCGAGCGTAGGTACGTCCCAAGAGTGAACGCCGAAGAGAAGCTTGCCCATCAAGGTGGTGACGGCGAGGGAACCAGCGAGTCCGGCGACGATGCCGAGTGCGATGAGCCAGGTGGCTTCCTTCAGGATGAGTTGATAAACAGAACTGCGCTGCGCGCCGAGGGCCATGCGCACTCCGATTTCGCGCGTGCGCTGGCTGACGGAGTAGGCGATGACGCCGTAAAGGCCCACAACGCTGAGCAGGAGCGCGAGAATGGCGAAGCCTCCGAGGAGCCATGCAGCCGAGCGGTGGAGGTAAGCAGTCGGCGAGTCGTTAATCTGCTGCGCCATGGTGCTTTCATTGCGGACGCCGATGTTGGGGTCAATGTCGCGCATGGCTTTGACGAGTGAGGGCAGCATGAGCTTGGGGTCTTGCGCGGCGCGGACGACGATCTCGAAGCTGTCGTCGGTGGACTGGACGAAGGGGTAGTAGAGGGCTGGACGAATTTCCTGGTCGAGCCCTCCTTCGCGGATGTCGTCTACGACGCCGACGATCTGGCGCATGGACTTGGGATCGAGATCGGTGTTGCCGATCGATTTGCCGATGGGGTCTTCGTTGGGGAAGAACTGTTTTGCGAGCGTCTGGTTGATGATGACGACTTGCGCGGAGGATGCGGTGTCGGCTTCAGAGAAGAAGCGGCCGTGGATGAGTTTTGCCTGGATGGTCTTGAAGTAGTCAACGCTGACGGCGCGTTGCGGCGCGTCGTTGTGTTCGCCGTGAAAGGGATGACCGAGAACTCTGAACCAGGTTGTGTTGCAGTTGCAGGTGACTGGCGGATCGCTGGCGTGGCTGGCGGAGACGACTCCGGGCATGCTCTCAATGCGGCCGAGCACGCGTTTTGTCAGCGCGATGGACTGCTCAGGTTTCGCGTATTGTGCGTCGGGTGCGTCGACTTCGACCATCGCCAGATGCTCAGGATTGAAATTCAGGTTGACGTGGAGCAGGCGGTAGAAGCTTTTGCCGAGTAGGCCTGCTCCGGCGAGCAGGATGACGGCGATGGCTAACTCAAGTGCGACGAGGTTCGAGCCGAGGCGCTTCCAGGTCCTTCCGGCGGCGCTGCGTCCGCCTTCGGCAAGATCGTCGCGCAGGTTCGCGATGGAGAGGCGGAGCGTCGGGGTGATGGAGAAGACTACGGCAGCGAAAAGGGCGACGATGCCGGCGAAGCCGAGCACATGTGGGTTCAGTCCGAGGCCTTGCAGGTAGGGCGCGAATTGCAGCATCTCGTGAGGGATCAATTTGAGGAGCAAGTGGATGGCTCCATAGGCGGCGGCTAATCCTGCGATCATGGAGGCGGCGACGAGCACCACGCCTTCTGTAATGAACTGGCGAATCAGGCGCGCGGGCGATGCGCCAAGCGCGCCACGCACGGCCATTTCGCGCTTGCGGTTTTCTGCGCGTACGAGAAGCAGGCTGGAGACGTTGACGCAGGCGATGAGCAGGAGCAGGCCGGCTCCGCAGAGCAGGGTGAGCAGGATCGGGCGGACGTCGCCGACGATGGCTTCGCTCAGCGGCATGACGAGCGCGCCCTGGCCGAGATTGGAATCAGGGTATTGCTTTTCAAGCTGCGCGGCGATCGCCTTCATGTTGGCGAGAGCGGTCTGGACGGAGACGCCATCTTTGAGACGCCCGATGCCGAAGATGCTGTGGCAGCCGCGGCGCTTTTCGCAGTTGTTCGGATCATGGAAGGTGGTCCAGAACTCTGCGCCGCCACGGGGAGCGAAGTGGAAGCTGGCCGGCAGGACACCGACGACAGTGTAGGCCTTGTCATCGAGGGTCAGGGACTGGCCGATGATGTCTTTTCTGGCGCCGAAGCGCTGCTGCCAGCTGCTGTAGGTCAACAGAACGGTGCGTGGCGCGGCGGGAGTATCGTCGGCGTCGGAGAAAATGCGGCCGAGGGCGGGAGTCACGCCGAGGGTATGGAAGAAGCCGCCCGCCACGCGGGCTGCGGGCATAGTCACCACTACTGAGGGGCTTCTCCAGAGATAAGTGGCCCAACCCCAGGCATCGAAGGAAGCGAAGACGGTGTTGTCTTTTTTCCAGTCCAGGTAGTCCTGATAGGAAAGATTGCAGCGGGGGCAGACGGTGGCTGTTTCATACACGCCGACGAGACGCCCGGGGTTTTCGTAGGGCAGCGACTTGATCAAAGCCGCGTCTACGAAGGAGAAGATCGAGACGCTGGCAGCGATGCCGAGCGTTAGCACGAGTATGGCGACGATGGCGAAGCCAGGATTCTTGTGCAACTGGCGGAGGGCGAAGCGGAAGTCCTGCCAGACGCTCTCGATGCGGAAGCCGACGACCTCGTGGCTCTTATCTTTGAGCAGCAGGTCATTCCCGAATTGACGGCGGGCGGCGTGCTGCGCGGTTGTTGCAGCTAGGCCTTCGGATTGCATCTCATGCACGGCCTGTTCGCGGTGGAAGGCCATTTCGTCGTCGAGTTCACGGTTGAAGCGGTCACGGGTGAACAGGATGCGCAGCTTTCGAAAGAAGAGGGTAATGGCTTGCATGGTGAGTTCCTGCCTGTGTTGAGAGATACGGCCCGAGGTGGGCTACAAGTTCCCACTATCTACGATCTTGTTCGTAGATATAGATTATCTATGGATAGAGTGTCAATGGCGAAATGGAGTTCCACGCGCAGCTAGGCGGAAGAGATGTGGAACGAACCGGCTGGTATTGGTCGTAACGTAACCATTCGATTCGCGTATTCCGATGGCGCCGATTCGCCATCGATGAGCCAACTCCCGACGACTGCACGAGTGCTGCGGCATGAGGCCAGATTGGCAAACTGCTGGTAGACAAACGGAGGGATTCGTGCGCAAGTGAAAACTAACTATTGATGTAGCAGGCTTTTTGCGATGAATATCGCGTTGGCGGGGCGTTCGGCGAGGCGGCGCATGAAGTAGGGGTACCATTCGGTTCCGAAGGGGACGTAGACGCGCGCGTTGAAGCCTTCGTCGACGAGGGACTTCTGCAGGTCGCGACGGATTCCGTAAAGCATCTGGAACTCAAAGGTTTTCGGGTCGATGCTGTTTTCCTGCACGAACTTCCTCGTGGCGGCAATCATCTCCTCATCATGGGTGGCGATGCCGTGATATATGCCGCTGGTAAGCAGCTGATGGGTCAGCTTCACGAAGTTTGCGTCGACGTCTTTCTTTTCAGGGAAGGCGAGATTAGCCGGTTCCTTGTAGGCGCCCTTGCAGAGGCGGATGCGGATCCCGTCCCCGGTGAGGGTGCGGATATCTTCTTCACTACGGTAGAGATAGGCCTGGATGACGATGCCGACGTGGCCTCGGTTGCCAGGCATGGCGTGGAGGCGGCGGACCATATCTATCGTGGCCTGCGTGTATTGGCTGCCCTCCATGTCGACGCGGACGAAAGTGTGGGCGGCGACGGCGTGCTCGACGAGGCCAGAGACGATTTCGGTGGCCAGGTCGGGATCCAGGTCCATGCCCATCTGGGTGAGCTTGACGCTGACGTTGGCGTTTATGTTCGGGCGGGAGCCGATGGCGTCGAGGAGATGGTGGTAGATGTCGGCGGAGTGGCGTGCTTCTTCCGGGGTGGTGACGTTTTCGCCCAGGCTGTCGAGGGTGGAGGCGATGCCGTGGTCATGAAGGACTTCCGCTGCGTGCACCACCTCGTCGAGGGTCATTCCAGCGACAAAGCGGGAGGATAGGCGGCGGCCCAGGGACGACCGTTCGGAGAAGTTTCTGAGGGTGGCGTTGCGGGAAAGAACTATGAAAGCAGAGCGTAGAATAGGCATATCGTTGTTGAAAGTGGGCGGACTGTCCATTTTCGCATAACAGGAAGGCAGCGTAAGATCTGCGTAGAGAGGGAATTTGTTCCCCAAAACTCTCAAAAGACCTGTAAGGTTTTCCGGAAATGATGAAAATTCTGTGTAAGTGTTACAGATTTGGCAACACATGTCGGTCCGACTGCATCTGAGATAAGCAGAACTGGGGAGGTGCTCTCCAGCGTTTTTTGTCAAAAAACACAGCACATTATGTCAGCACCTGAACGGGAGGACCGTTGCAGGCGCAGTGGAGAATTCTAATGGTGAGCAACTGCGCGAATCCGAAATGTGCCAAGCCCCTACACTACTTGCGTGAGGGGCGGGTTTTCGTCTTCGACGTACAAGATCGATCTGTTAATACAGGCGGTAAAAAAGGCCATCGCCTCGAACACTATTGGCTCTGCGGCAATTGTTCGCTGCAGTTCCTAGTTGAACAGGTGGGCGAAGATGGCATCCGTCTGGTGCCCAGGCGTACGGCCAGCACATATGTGGTTCAGGAGACCGCCGAAAGATCAACTGTGCCGGTGGTCATGGCATCCTAAGCCCTGATCTTTCATATGAAAATGACAAAGCGCCTGACTGGGCGCTTTTGTCTTTGCAGCCTTAGCTCCGGGCAGGGGTATGGGGTTGCAGTCCTTTTATCGGTTTACTGTAGACGCCCGTCAGGGCGTTCCAGCGCACAAAGACTAACTCCTCCAGCATTTTGAGCCCATCTCTGAGGTAGCTGATGCGGGAGCGTTCATCGTGTCCCCAGGTGACGGCCACTTCGCGGACGGTATAGCCGCGCTTGATTGCGATAAACAGAATTTCCGGGTCAAAACCCCAGCGTTCAATGCGCTGTAACTGGAAGACTGTCTGGGCGGCTTCGCGGGTGAAGGCTTTGAAGCCGCACTGCGTATCGGCGAAGGGAAGCGCCATAACCATTCGCGTGACGGCGTTGAAACAGCGCCCGAAGAAGCGGCGGTAGAGGGGCTGCCTGAGGGTCTGCCGTTTAACTTCGAGCCAGCGCGAGCCGATGGCGATATCCGCGCCTTCGCGGATGGCAGCGAAGAGCAATTCGGCCTCTTCCATCGGCGATGAAAGGTCGGCATCGGTGAACATGACAATTTCTCCGACGGCCTGAAGCATGCCATTGCGTACACTGTATCCTTTGCCGCGATTGGTGGGGTTGTTGATGAGGCGGACGATCGGGTCTTTGGCCGCGAATTCTTGGATAATTGCAGCGGTATTGTCGCGGGAGCCGTCGTTGACAACTAGTACTTCGGCATTCCAGTTATGGCTGTGAACACATTCGAGTACAAGCTCTAAAGTCTGTCCGATGCGGGCTTTTTCGTTGTACGCGGGAATGACGATACTGTAATCGGGATTCACCCTAGGTAATCACTTCCTTACACACTCTATTCATCGTAATAATACGCTGTCGGCGAGCAAAAGTTTCGCGGCTATCCGCCTCGGTATGAAGGCCTCAATCTTCCATGGCCAGGGCCGCGGATGTCCAGAAGTCGAGGCAGACATTCGGCGGGTTTGGAGACGTCCATGCGCGCTGCGTCATAAGAATCATAGTCAGGCCATCCTTTGGATCGACGTACCAAGAAGTGCCGAGACCTCCGTTCCAGCCGAAGGCGCCGATATTTCCAGCAATGTCGGTTCGTTTGGCGGTGATGGACATGCAGAATCCCCAGCCGTGGCTCTCAAAATAACCAGGGGTCAGGCCGGAAATGGCTTTCTGCTCCGGGGTCAGCTGATCGGTTCTCATCAAATCGATCGATCGTGGGGACAGGATGCGCTCGCTGCCGCGCTTGCTCGTGTTCAGCATCATCTCACTGAAGGTGAAGTAGTCGTCGATGGTGGAAACCAGGCCACCGGCTCCGGATGGGAAGGCAGGCGGATGGCTCCACTGGCCGCCGTTGGCTTCGTCGAAGACTTCGAGCTTTCCGCTTTGCGGATTGAACCAATAGCTGGTTGCGAAGCGGTCGATCTTCGGCGCGGGCACGCTGAAATCGGTGTCCTTCATGCCTAGAGGCCCGAAGATACGCTCGCGCAGGAAAGCTTCGAAAGGCTGACCCGACGCGCGGGCGATGAGGACGCCGAGCACGTCGGCCCCGGTGTTGTACATCCATATCTCGCCGGGCTGGTACATCAGAGGCAGTGTTCCCAGGCGGCGGATCCACTCGTCGGGCGCGGGCATCGATGCGGGAGTCGGCGGTCCCATGCCGATCTGGAGTTCATTCGCGGCCTTGAGGATCGGGTAAGCGTTGGCCGATGCGACCATCTGGCCGAAGCCCATGCGGAAGGTCAACAGATCCCGCACGGTGATCGGGCGATTCGCGGGTACGGTGTCGTCGAGCCTTCCGTTGAGGCGCTTGAGGACTTTGCGATTGGCCAACTCGGGCAGGAGGCGATCAACGGGCTCGTCCAGTCGCAGGGTGCATTCTTCGACCAGGATCATGGTGGCCGCAGCGGTAATTGGCTTCGTCATGGAGGAGATGCGGAAGATGGTGTCGCGCTGGACAGGGTTGTTTTCTCCAACTTTCTTTACGCCGATCGCGTTGACATCGACCTGGCCGCGCCGGCTGACGAGTGTAACGATACCGGGGACTTCTCCGCTGTCGACGTAGCCGGTCATGATGCCGCTCATGCGATTGAGGCCTTTGGGGGACACTCCGGCAGGAGGCGTCGGTTTTTTTGTCGGTTGCGGGTTTTCAGCGCTGGAAGCAAGTGCAGCCGCAGACACATTCGCGGGCGCGACTATGGCGGCCGAAGCAGCAGCGCCTTTCAAGAATGTGCGACGGTTCACGTCTGTCGTCATGTGTCACCTGCCTCAAGGCTTTTCGAGTTTTTGTCATTGCCGGAACAGCACCGCAAAGGTCAGTGATTTTCTATCACGAGGGAAACCGTAGTGATACTGTCGGAAAAATGCAAATGGTTTGAGATGGGATCGTCTCAAGAGTCGATTCGATTCGTGGCGGCGACGCGTCCATACCAGAGGCCGGAGTCTTTTACGGTGCGTTTCTGATCGCGGAAGTCGACGTAGACCAGCCCATAACGCTCGGTGAAGCCATTGGCCCACTCAAAGTTGTCGAGCAGGGTCCAGGCATGGAAAGCGCGCACTCTGGCGCCATCTTGAATCGCTCGTGCCAGTTCGGTCAGCTCATCGCGGAAGAATTGGATGCGGCGAGTATCGGGGACGCGGCCGTTTTCTTTTTCATACGGCCCATCGAGATAACTGCAGCCGCTCTCGGTGATCTCGATGATGGGATGCTTGTACTCGCTGCTGATCCGCGTCACCAGGTCGTAGATGCCACGCGGATAAATTTCAAGTCCGGCTTCGGTCAATGGACCCTCGGTCGGCATGACGGCCTGAAAGCGCGTATATGGGTCACGGCCAGTCGAAGGGTCTGCTTCAATCTCGGTTCCGCTGAAGCCGCCGCCTGCTGCGCTGTTGGCGCTCCGGACGTCAGAGACGATGCGCCGGTTGTAGTAATGGAAGCCGACCCAGTCAAGCGGTGCCAGCATGATTTTTTCATCGCCAGGTTTGAAGTTCATCAAATCGTAGGGTATTTCGCCGACGAAGGCGTTCGGGTAGCGACCGTGTATGGCAGCTTCCAGAAAGAAGACATTATTTATGGCGTGATACCGAGCCGCTGCGTCTTGGTCAGCTTTCGAATCGGTCTTTGGATAAGCGGGTGACATGCCATAGGCGCTGCCTATGGTCGCTTTGCAAGAGGCCGCCTTGATGGAGCGGAAGCATTCGCCCTGCGCCAAGCTGACCGTGTGCGCAGCCTTAAGGAAATCGCCAAAGTTGGCCCTGCCGGGAGGAAATGCGCCTACGCCATATCCCATGTATGTGAAGGACCAAGGCATGTTAAAAGGCGCCCAGACAGTGATGCGGTCGCCGAGATGTTTCGCCAGGATGCCGGAGTAGTCGGCGAAATAGCTGGCGATGTCGCGGTTGGGCCAGCCGCCGCGGTCTTCGAGTCCTTGCGGCAGGTCCCAGTGATAGAGAGTGCAGAAGGGACGGATGCCGGCTTCGAGCAGCGCGTCGACGAGGCGGCTGTAATGATCGATGCCCTTCTGGTTGGGCGCGCCGGTGCCGCTGGGTTGAATGCGCGCCCATGATATCGAGAAGCGATAGCTTTTCTGGTGGAGTTGCTTGAGGATGGCGATGTCCTGCGGGTAGAGGTGGTACTGGTCGCAGGCGATATCTCCGGTGGCCGCGCCTTTTACCTTGCCTTGCGTGTGCGAAAAGCGGTCCCAGATGGATTCGCCTTTGCCGTCTTCGTTCCATGCACCTTCGACCTGATAGGAAGCTGTGGCCATGCCCCAGAGAAATCCGTCGGGAAAGCGGGTGCTGTTCGTCAGGGGTGCCAGAGTTCCAGAAATCTGCCCGGGTGAAACAGAGGGATTCGCAGAAAGTAACGCGCTGCCAGCAGCAGTCAAAGAGCCTCTCATGAATTGGCGGCGGTCCATTCCTTGTCTCCATCTGCGGACGCGAGGCTAACACCGCGCGGACATCCTGGTCAAACGTTTGTCTAGAGATGTTACGTCGGACTCTCAGCTTTGTCGTGCAATGGAATTCGCGTAGTACGGGAAGAGCTTTCCACGCTACGGGAAGGGAAGTGCTACACTCGCCGCTATGACAGAAGAAAAACGCCGTTCGGCATGGTTCTGGGTATTTTTAGGCGGCGGACTTTTTGTCGCCTTTGTTGCCGTTGTCAGTCTGCTGGGGTACTTTGCGGTGCAGGCGTTGGGGGGGAACACCAGCTTTGGCGACAGCATTGGTGTGATCGATGTTGATGGCGTCATTCTTGCCGCGGATAAAACGGTCGACAATCTGCGCAAATTCGATCAGGATGACTCGATTAAGGCGATCATTCTGCATATCGATTCGCCTGGCGGAGGGGCTGCTGCATCGCAGGAGATCTACCAGCAAGTCCGGCGTATTCGCGATGAGAAGAAGAAGCCGATTATCGCGTCGATTGAGAGTGTGGGTGCCAGTGGCGCTTACTACATTGCCTCAGGCGCGAACAAGATTTATGCGAACGATGCCAGCATTGTCGGTTCAATCGGCGTGATTATGGAGTGGACCAATTACGGCGATCTGCTGAAGTGGGCCAAGCTAAAGCCCGAAGTCCTGAAGGCTGGCTCGCTGAAGGATGCCGGCTCGCCAACGCGCGACATGACTCCGGAGGAGCGGGCTTATTTTCAAGGGCTTGTTGACAACATGCACACTCAGTTCATTCGCGACGTGGCGGCTGGGCGGGGCATTGCCACCGACACGCTGACTCCGCTGGCTACCGGGCAGGTCTGGACAGGGCAGCAGGCTTTGCCGCTGCATCTTATTGATAAACAAGGTGGATTCCGCGATGCTCTTCTGGATACGGCAAAGCAGGTTGGCATTTCCGGCGAGCCGAATGTGGTGAAACCGGCCAGAAAAGGCCGTTCTGTGTTTGATTTAGTGACTTCAGATGCGGATGATCTGTTGCCGAATCCGGAACGGCTGTTGGAAAAACATGCCGGGTTCTACTTTCTTTGGCGATAATGGTTAAAATTGTTGCATCTATTATGGTTAACAGGCGTACCCTAGTTTCGGAGCAGAACTTGCCATGACCAAAGCAGATTTGGTGGAGGAAGTGACCCAACTCGGCGACCTGACGCGGCGCGATGGTGAAGTGATCGTGGATACTATCTTCGATTCCGTCATCCATGCGCTCAAGACAGGCGACAAGATTGAGATACGCGGCTTCGGCAGTTTTCGCATCCGGCAGCGCAAGCCCCGGATCGGCCGCAATCCCAAGACGGGCGCCAAGGTCGAAGTTCCGGCCAAGCGCGTTCCTTACTTCAAGCCCAGCAAGGAATTACGGGATTTAGTCAATCCCAAAGCTGCGGCTCCGGCCCCTAACCCTGAGCCGCATTCGGCCTGAAGTCTCGATTCATCCGTAAGGTAGGCATGGAAATCCATCCATGCCTTTTCTATTTCTTATTCTCTATTCCAATCACAGACAGGCTGCGGCCAGTGAAACCGTGATCGGCGCGGTGTGAGAAATAGCGGTCGGTGCGGCAGCTGGTGCAGTCGCCTTGGACGAAGATGTTCTTCGGATTGAGACCGGCATCGAGCAGCTGACGACGATTCGCTTCGAACAGATTGAGATGCAGGGCTGGTCCGATATTGCTGTGGCCGGGTGCGCGGGCAGTAAGAAAGAGCAGGGGATATTTTTCCCTCACCGGGTTGGAGTCGTGTCCCTCGGAGAATAACTCGGGCGCGTAGATGAATTGCGATTCGAATTCCATTCGCACTTCTTCGCCGACGGCGTAGCAGCAGGCTCCGATGCCTGGGCCGATGGCGGCGATCATGTCTTCCGGTCGGCTGCCGAACTCAAGACGCATACGGCCCACGCCACTCTCGACGATACGCTTCAGCGTTCCGCGCCAGCCAGCGTGGAAGGCCGCTACGGCACGCTTCTTTCTGTCGGCAATGAGAACCGGGATGCAGTCGGCGGTCTGGATGCCGAGCAGGATGCCGGGCTCGCTCGTCATCATGCCGTCGGCTTTGCTCGTTACTTCGTCTTCGGCGTCGGCTTTGCCTACGACTTGCACGATGGAGGAATGGATCTGCTTGAGTGTCACCAGCAGTGGTGCGGCTGTCTTTTTGGCGACGGCGGCGACGAAGAGCTTTCGGTTGGCGAGAATGTTTTCTTTAGGGTCGGTGGCGGTGAATCCGAGATTGAGTTCGCCCGTGCGCTGGCCGGGTTTGTAGACGGTGGTCTTTCCGCCGGTGCGGGTGCTGAATCCGTGCATGAGCCACGGTAACTTTGACAACGCCGGGACTTGGACGACCTCAAGTCGCGCCTTTTTCGCTACAGCTTGCCTTTGTCGCTGCGGCGCCGGTTTCCGGCCGGACCTTTCGAAGCTTTCCGACTTAAGGTTGGAGGAGCGGCCCGCAGAAGTACTCATGCGCTTTTATTGTAGCCGGGGGTACACAGGCGGCTGATTTCGCCGCAAAAAGCATGTGGGCCCGCTTTCCAGCGGGCCCGCTTCAGAGGCAGTAGGGATGGGTAGCCAAAGGGTAGTGTGACTGAGGGTCCGCAGGGCGGACAGTTCTAGAGTGATGCTTAATGTGAGGTACTAATGTGAAGTTGCCTCTAAATGTTAGCTATAGGAGTGCAAATTTCGCGCCAGAGTTGCCAATGTTTTCCTTTATTTTTTTAATCCTGATCTTCAGGGCCAAGTAGTTGAGATGTAAAGAGTAAGCGATAGTAACCAACATGTGCGATCGATGGTCTATAGACCCCCGGTAGAGTAAAAACTGCGAAATTATGCACACAAAACCGTACAAAATTACCTAAATTGCGCAGCTTTTTGCGGCTCTGAAGCTCAGGTTTAGACGGCGGCTGCGGATTCTTTCCTGACAATGAACATGAAGCCTGCGGTTGCCAGGAGAACGACGACCATCGTTCCTAGCCAGGCGAGGCCGACCATTTTGAGTGTTGCGGCTTCACGGTCTTCGACGACACGCAAAGATCTTCCAGCAAGCACAAAGCCCGCATGCTGGCCGGCATACGGTTGAACGACTGCGGCAATGCGCACGCCGCGTTGTGGTTGCCAGGTGAGGACGTTTCGCTGATGCTCGGTGGCGTAGCGAAAGACGCCAAGCGGCGGGGTGGGAGCGTGTCCGCTTAACTGTGCGGCGGATGCCACCGGCTCGCCGTTTGTGTCATACACGATCAGAAATGGCGAAAGGCTGCGGGCCATGTTTACCTGACGCGATCCCACGACGACAGCTGCGTCTGCCCCCTGTTCGAGCTGTGCGACGGCGTCGTCGGCCATCTGGAGTTGCGGATCATTCGCGCCGCTGCGCAGGGCATGCTGCACGGTGGCGTACATGGCCAGAGCGAACAGGCTGCAGATCGCGGTCAGCAGAAAGGTCTGAAAGAGGATCGTCCGTTTCGCAAGTTCTTGACGCAGCATGCGCAGGTTCTCCTTGCATAGAGAAAGGATGAGATCGATGACGATGCGGGATAAGGCGCGCGGGCTTTGGAGTGCGCCGTCGTGGATGGCGTCACGCATCGTCTGCAACATAGGCTCACGGTATTCATGGCGGAAAGCCGGCGGGTAGAGTGACTGGCACCATTCGTAGAATCGTAGAAACCAGGAATCGGATGACTGCTGTTTCATGCCGTTTCTCCTGTGGGGAGAACGCGTTTGCGGCGAGCTGCCCTGAGGGTATGGCTGAGACGTACCAGCTCTGCGCCGAGCACCTTACGCCCAAATCGCGTGATGCGGTAGTAGCGACGACGCTCGTCGTCGGAGAGGCCGGACTCCTCGACGAGACTGGCGCGGATCATGCGGTCGAGCGATCCATAGAGCGTGCCCGGACCCATGCTTAGGCTGCCGCCATCGGTCTCGGCAACTTCTTTCATGATGGCGTAACCGTGCTTTTCTCCACCCGACAGGGAGAGAAGAATGGAAAAGACTGCGGCGCTGAGGGGAAGCAGCGATTCCGGCGATATTTCGTCTGGTTTTTGGGGCTTCGGCATCGGTTCTCCGGTGGATGCCACTATATATCGGTAATGGATATATCTGCAAGGGGAATAGTTGAAAATTTTCAGGACAAAAAAGAAACGCCGCGGCTTTTTGATCGCGGCGTTTCCGTTACGGCAGGATTTTGTTTAGACCAGCGCTTCGGCCTTGAGGCCAACCTTGTCATACCAGGAGTGCGCGGCCTTGAGGGCGGTGTTGACGTTCTCGATGTTCTTCACACCCTCGGTGTTGAGCCAGTCTTCGAATGCCTTCGCGCCTTGCTTGGCGTAGACGGCGATGCCATCTTTCCAGGTGGCGCGGCCGCAGAGCACACCGTTGAAGGTCGTGCCGCTCTCGGCTGCGAGTTCCAGCGTTTCGATGAAGACCGGGTTCGAGACGCCGGCCGAGAGGTAGATGAACGGCTTGTGCGTCGAAGAAGCCGCGATGCGGAAGTGCTCAAGTGCTTCGGTGCGGGTGTAGGCCTGTTCGCCTTTGAAGGCCTTGGTTCCGGCGACGTACTCCATCTCGATGGGGACTTCGACCTTCAGGACGTCGACGCCATAGTGCTCTTTGCCGAACTCTTCCATCGACCCGGTCACAACGTCGGGCTTGCGCTTCGCGTAGCCGACGCTCTTCTCGCCCTCGCCATGCACGTCGTAGCCGACGGTCTCGAGGAAGAAGGGGATGTCGTGCGCGCGGCACTCGTCGCCGATGCGCTCGACCCAGGCGTGCTTGAGGTCGTTGATCGGGGACTTCTCGAAGGGCGTGTAGTAAAGCAGAATCTTGATGCAGTCTGCGCCCGCTTCTTTCAGGCGGCGCACCGACCAGACATCGAGCAGATCGGGCAGACGGCCTGGCGTCGCGGCGTCATAGCCAGTCTTCTCATAGGCGAGCAGAAGGCCCTTGCCGTTGCGATGTTTCGAGGCGGGCAGGCCGAACTCGGGATCGAGCAGGATAGCCGAGGCATGCTTCGTCAGTACTGATGTGACAAGGGTCTTGAACTCTTCGAGGGCCGAATTGGGCATTTCAGCGACGCCCTTTTCCTTCGCCAGCGATTTCTTCAGCGAGCCGCGCTGGTCCATAGCGGCTGCGGCGATGACGCCGCGTTCATCAGAGACTGATTTCAGTCCGGCCAGTTTTCCGGGGGTGAGTTTCGTTGACATCGTAATTCTCCTGCTCTTTCGGTTGGGGTTGCGGGAATTTCGGAAACGAATTTCACCGATGATTTTAACTCATGTCGGGGCAACGGGACCTGAGACACACTTCCCGATGCCTGTTTCAATCGGCGGCGGTGTTCGGTTATTCGTTTCTCCCGATGGGGTCGTCCTGGAAGTAGCGGCAAACGCGGCTGTGGACCTACCCAATTGTCGGCTCGTTCGTCCATCACCTGTATAAGCTTATGTGACTGGTTCCAGGTGGGGGCAATTGTGACACTGTCTAAGTGTGTGATCGCAGCTCTGAGCCTCATTGCGATCTCTATGTTGTCGACCTCGTGCAGGAGCGCGAATGCTGGCCGTGCTCAGTCTGGAGAAACAGCGACCAGACGCGCTCTTGAACCTGCGGAAGACAGGCTTGAGATTGAAAGCAAAAGGCTGGCAGGCTCAGACGCCATTGATTGCGGCAGAGTCAGGATTAACGGCGACCCGAAAGCCGCGACGCAATGCGCCGTCGCGGCGCAGAAGGCCGCCAAACCATTCCGCGTCCGATATGATATGCGCGGCATCGACTCATCGGTCGCTGTGGCAATCGTGCGCACGCCCATTGGAACCGTGGGTGTTCTCTCGTATGACAGCGATCCTTCAGGCGGCAGCCAAATAGGTGAGGTAGTCTACCCAAAGAAATGTCCCGAGCCCGTTCACTTGTGGATCAACCCAAGCGGACGCATCAATTGCTTTCAGCAAGAGAGCTCGCCACCAAAAGACATCATGTCGCCAAACGCCGAACCGTATTGAAGCCTATTCGTTCCGCAGGGCCTCCATCGGCTCCACGCTCGCCGCTTTCTGCGATGGAACTACAGCTGCGATGAGCGCGGCCAATGCAAGAAGCAGTGCTGCCGTTGCCAGAATAAGCGGGTTCCAAGGCTGCACGGAAAAGAGCTGGCTACGCATCGCATGTCCCGCGGCGATAGCCGCCGGAATGCCGATCGCCAGCCCGATACCCACCTGCAGAAACGCTCCGCGCATCACCATCTTCACTACAGAAAGACGATCCGCGCCCAGCGCCATGCGTATGCCGATCTCGTTCGTGCGCCGCTCGACCGTATAGGCAGTCACGCCGTACAGTCCGATGGCAGCCAGCACCAGCGCCAGCCCGCCGAAGAGCGATGTCAGCTTCGCAATCAGACCCTGCTGCGAAAAATCAACGCTGAGCGCCTCGTCATAGCTCTTCATGTCCTCGACGGCCAGGTTCGGGTTTATCTCGGCAAGCGCGCGCCGCACCTGGATCTCCAGCCCGGGAGGATTTCCCGGCGCCCACAGCACAATGTTGCCCAGATAATGCGAGCGCGTCTCGCCATTAATCCCCGAGGGCGTGTCCCACTGAATGAACTGCGTTTCCGGCCTGAAGAACATGGGCGCGATCGGTTTCTCCATATTCCACGCTACGTAGCGCACATCTGCCGCAACCCCGACGACCTCGTAATCCCCGGCGTGCTTCATCTCGGACTCGCCGAAGTGTTTGCCCAGAGGGTTTTCACCTTTGAAGAACTTCTTTGCGAATGCTTCATTGATGACCGCGACCTGCCGTGAAGAAGCTGTGTCTTCCTCGGTGATCGGCCGCCCTGTGATCATCCGGCTTCCGATCGTGTCGAAGAAGCCAGGCATGACGCGTGCATCATTCGACATAGCGTCATCGCTTTCGTGCGGCTCGGGCTTGCCCTCGATCCGTATGGAAGTGTTCCAGTTATCGCTGCTCATCGGCGCCCACTGTGCAATGCCGACGCTCCGCACTCCGGGAATACGCCGCAACCGCTCCTCTATGCGCTCAAAAAGAATCTCAGGCTGGTTCGCCTGGTAGCCGGCCTGCAGCGGATCGATCCACGCAATATAGCGGTCTTTCGTCTCAAAGCCAAAGTTCTGATACTCCATATTGCGCAAGCTATACGTCAGCATCCCGGCCGCGCTCACCAGCACCAGTGAAAGCGCCGCCTGCGTCACCACCAGCGCCTTCTGCGGCAGCGAGGTCCCGCCGGCAACCGAACGGTTCGCGCCCCTCATGGCATCGAGCGGCTCGGCATGCGAGCTCACCCACGCCGGCGCAATGCCGAAGCAGATTCCCGTCACCAATGACACGCCCATTGCAAACAACAGCACCGGCAACGACGGCGACGCTTCGATCGGCACATGGACGGCCGTATTGGTGACAACGAGCCGCAGAATCATGCTCGTTCCCGCATACGCAATCAGCAGCCCCGCTGTCCCGCCAAGAATGCCGAGCAATACGCTTTCCACCAGCGCCTTCTGCACCATCCGCATGCGCGACGCGCCCAGGGCCAGCCTCACAGAAGTCTGCTGCCGACCGGCCATGCCGCGCGCCAGCAGCAGGTTGGCAAGGTTGGCGCAGGCAATCAGCAGCACACATCCTGCCGCAATCATCAGCAACACCAGGCTGTCATGATATTGCTGCCGCATTGACGTCACGCCGGCGCCGCCGGGCGTAAGGTGCAACGCTTGTTTCGGCAGAAATTCCTTTTCCTGCGAGCTCATGTCTGCCAGATGGCTCGTCTGCCACTGGTGCAGTTCCAGCTTGAGCTGCGCTTCCAGCGCTTGCGGATTCGTGCCAGGACGCACTCTGCCGATTATATTCAGCCAGTTGAGATTGGCCCCCTTGAGCAATGAGCTTGCTCCCTGCAGGTAAGGCTCGTTGGCCAGTGGCATCCAGAAATCCGGCTCACCCCAGCTTCTCAATTCAGCGCCGAAGAACCCGGGCGGCGCAATACCGACTACTGTGAACGGCTTGCTGTTGATCTGGAAGGTTGTGCCAACTACTGATGAATCGCCGGCATACTTTGACTGCCATACGTGGTAGCTCATCACCGCAACAGGCGGCGCGCCTTCGCGATCGTCGCTCTCGGTCAGAACCCGGCCTGCCCAGGCGTTAATTCCAAGGGTGCGGAAATAGTTCCCGGAGATAAACTGCGCAATGCGCGCTTCCGCGGGCTGCTGGCTGTCAGCGCGTCGTACGCCAACACCGGAAGATCCTTCCTGAAACGCAGCAAGATCAGCAAAGGCTGGCGTGTGGTCCCGGAACTGCTTATAAAGCTCGTAATTAAAGAGCGAAAATTCTTCCCACTGCGTATACCCGCCCCACATGCAGCAGTGCACCTTATCGCCAATGCGGTATAGCTCCTCCGGCTTCGTCACCGGCAGCGACTTCAGCAAAACCGCGTGCACCAGCGTAAAGATCGAAGTTGTCGCGCCAATTCCCAGCGCCAGCGTCAGCACCGCTGTCACCGTAAATCCCGGAGACTTAACCAGCTGCCTCCACGCAAATTTCAAATCCGCCAGCATTTTCGCTCCCATCCTGTTATGCGCATCGAATTCTCAGCCCCGGCGTCGAGGCTTGGGTCAAGTAAAAGTGCCAAGGCATCCCGTAACCCTGAAAATGTCGTGAGAACTCATGAACTCTCCCGCATTTTCTGCATTTGAAACTCCATCTTCCGCATTCGGATAGCACTGAAAATACAGCGATTCGACGGCAGACTCTGGAAAGACTGCGTCCATAAATGGATAGATATGTCCGGAACCGAACAACGGCTTATGCGCCTGGTTGTTTCTTCCGCTAAGCCTGCTTGACAGCACGTGCTCAAAGTTCGATAGTGACATAGTCTAACTATGGCAAGGAGCTTCTGCTTGCAACGCGACGAAATTCCTCCTGGAACCCTTTATTTGCTGATTCTCCGAACTCTTGCGCGCTCGGGAGAGATGCATGGATATGAGATCGCCAACTCCATCGAGCAGATCTCCGAAGACATTCTCCAAGTGGAGGAGGGATCGCTGTATCCAGCGCTGCAGCGCATGTTGATCAAGGGTTGAGTCACGGCGAAATGAGGCACCACGGCAGGAAATCGGCGCGCCCGCTATTACAGGCTCACCGCAGCCGGGCGCAGACAACTGGAAGTTGAACTGTCGCAGTTTGAACGAGTGATGGGAGCAATTACGCGGGTGATTCAAACCGCCTGAGGAGGTGCAGCGATGGGAAAGCTCGACGAACTCGGAAGGCGCCTGTGGATGTTGCTGCGCCGCCGCCAATTTGATGCTGACCTCGAAGAAGAAATGCGCCTTCATATAGAACTTCGGGCGCAGCAGCAAATGGAGGCTGGGCTTTTTCCCAAAGACGCTCGCCATGCGGCCACGCGGCGGTTTGGCAACCCTATTGTGGTGAAAGAGCGCAGCCATAATTCGTGGGGATGGCAGTGGGTTGAGTATTTCCTTCAGGACATTGGTTACGGTCTGCGCGCGATGATGCGGACGAAAGGCATTACGATTGTCGCGCTGCTGTCGCTTGCTCTCGGCATCGGGGCCAATACGGCTATCTTCAGCCTGCTGGACGCAGTAATGCTGCGTCCTCTGCCGGTTGAGAAGCCGGAAGAACTGGTGCTGTTCGGTAATGGCAATCCGGTTGGCAGCAACAAAGGGCTGCCTCACGGAAGTACGCATCTTTTCTCTTATCCGTTTTATCGCGAGATCAGCCAGAAGAAAGAAGTCTTCGCCGGGGTAACTGCAATCGACAGCATCGAGTTCTCCGCGCAAGGTTCTTTCGACGGCGGCAGCCGCGAAATGATGCATACCGATCTCGTTTCCGGCACATACTTTTCTGTTCTCGGCTTAGAGCCGGCTCTTGGCCGGCTCTTTACGAATGCAGACGATCAGGCGCCCGGCAGCGGCCCCATTGCCGTCATCAGCTACTCCTGGTGGAAGCGCCGCTTTGGAAGCGATCGATCCGTCATTGGCAAGGCGCTTCAGTTTGGCACGCACGAGTACACGATCGTAGGCGTGGCTCCGCCGGGCTTCTTCGGCACGTCGGTGGGCCAGTTGCCAGACTTCTGGATTCCTCTGTCGATGGAGAAAGAAGTCTCTCCAGGCTGGAACGGGTTGGACAATAAGTTCTTTCAGTCGCTCTATCTAATTGCAAGGCTCAAACCGGGAGTTACAGTCGAGCAGGCCACAGCCAATGTGAATCTGCTCTTCAAGCAGATTCTCCGCAATGAGTATGTCGGGCCGCGACCGTCACCGAAAGAGCTTACGAGCATCGAGCATGCTCGTATTGAGCTCACTTCAGCGACCAGAGGCCTTTCGCAGATCCGAGGCCGATTCTCTCTGCCGCTTGAAATCCTCATGACTATCGTGGTCCTTGTTCTGCTGATCGCCTGCGCCAATATTGCCAACCTGCTGCTTGCGCGCGGAACTGCCCGCTCGCGGGAGATTGCGGTCCGCATGGCCATCGGCGCGAGCCGTTCGCGCATGGTGCTGCAACTGCTGACCGAGAGTTTTCTGCTTGCTCTGATTGGCGCAGCACTTGGCATTGCGCTCGCATGGCGGGCAAGCGATCTGCTTCTTAGAATGGCCTCCGATCCCATGCAGCCGGCAACGATTGCGGTAGCCCCCAATTTTCGTGTGCTGCTGTTTACGCTGCTGCTCACGTGCTTCACCGCACTTCTTTTCGGAATGGCTCCGGCACTTCGCGCAACGAGGCTCAACCTCACCTCGTCGCTTAAAGAAGGCCGTGGCACTACTACTTCCACGTCGTCGCGAATTTCTCTGGCGCGCATCCTCATCGTTTCGCAGATCACCATTTCTTTGATCCTTCTGGTTGCTGCGGGATTGTTTGTGCGCAGCCTCGTCAATCTGACGAATGTGGATACGGGATTCAATAAGCAGAACGTGCTTGTCTTTCAGATTGACGAATATGGCGGAGGCTTCGAGCAGGATGCTCGGCTCGAATCTCTTCTGCAACAGATTGAGGCGCGGGTGCAGGCTGTGCGTGGGGTGGACGCGGCCAGCTTCTCGATGTTCACGTTCAATCAGGGCGAGTGGTCTGACGATGTAACATTGCAGGACATTCCACGCACTCCGGAAAACAGCCGGGGTGTTTTGAACAACATGGTCGGCGCGGGGTTCTTTGCAGCGATGGGTTTGCCCGTCATCGCCGGACGAACCTTTAACGCGTACGACATCGTGGGCGCGCCGAAAGTCGCGGTTATCAACGAAACCATGGCGCACAAATTCTTCCCGGGCATCCCGGCTGTTGGCCGCCGCTTTGGTAACGGCGACGATCCTGCGCATAGCGGCGATATCGAGATCATCGGCGTGGTGAAGAATGCGAAATATGAGGTACTGGAAGAGGAGCCACAGCCGGTGGCTTATTTCGTCTATACGCAGCACCCGCAGTATCTTTCTAATTTTGAGGTGCGCTATTCGGGCGATTCACAACAGGTGATTTCCGCGGTGCGCCACGCTATCGCGGAAGTCAATTCGAACGTGCCCATACTCGGCATCTCTACGCTGGCGGAAGAAGTGGACGAATCCACCGCCAACCAAAAGCTCGTCGCTCAATTGTCTTCGTTCTTTGGATTGCTCGCGGTGCTGCTGGTCTGTATCGGAATTTACGGTCTGATGTCGTACGCCGTTGCGCGCCGGACCAATGAAATCGGCGTGCGCATGGCATTGGGAGCCGGGCGCTCGAATGTCCTCTGGCTGGTGATGCGCGAGATCCTCCTGCTGACCTCGATTGGCATGGCGATTGGCGTGCCTCTTGAGCTTGCAGGCAGCCGCCTTGTCTCGAGATTGCTCTACGGTCTGAGCCCGTGGGACCCTGTCAGTTTGCTTGCAGCCATCTGCCTGCTCGTTGGGATCGCCGCTTTCGCAGGCTACCTCCCGGCGCGCAGGGCTTCCCGGGTCGATCCAATTGTGGCCTTGCGCTACGAGTAGGGCTTTCGATGGCAATCTAAGATGGCGGGCAGGCAACTGTCCGGTTACCTTGCTTCGTTGAGTAATGCCTTCTGCGCTTCCAGCAGTCGATCGATACCGCTTGCTGCGTAGTCCATCATCTCGAGCATGCGGCTGCGCGCGAAGGGAGTCCGCTCGGCGGTGGCCTGCACTTCGACCAGGCCGCCGTCTTCGGTCATGACGACATTCATATCGACCTCGGCCTGCGAGTCTTCTTCATAGGCGAGATCGAGCAGCACCGTGTCTTCGACCAACCCGACGCTGGTTGCGGCGACGAGCTGCTTCAGCGGAGATTTCGGCAAGGCGCCGGTTTTCACCATGCGATTGAGGGCAATTCCCAGCGCGGCGCAGGCGCCGGTGATGGCAGCGGTACGCGTGCCGCCGTCGGCCTCAAGGACGTCGCAATCGAGAATCACCATGCGTTCGCCCAACGCTTTCAGGTCGACTACAGCGCGTAGTGAACGGCCGATGAGCCGCTGAATCTCGTGCGTGCGGCCGCCAACTTTTCCGCGCTCCGATTCGCGCGGGGTGCGGGTGAGTGTGGCGCGGGGAAGCATGCCATATTCGGCCGTGACCCAACCGCGGCCGCTGTTGCGCAGCCACGCAGGCACACCCTGCTCCACTGTGGCATTGCAGAGGACGCGGGTATTCCCGAGTTCGATGAGAACGGAGCCCTCGGCGGCGACAACATAGTGAGGGGTCAGGCGGACAGGGCGCATCGCGTCTGGTGCGCGGTCGGAGGAGCGAAAAAAAGTTTTTGACTGTTCGGGCATCGATTCATTGTAAGCAAGGCCGCACAGCGGGCGTCGGGTCGGCATTGAAAATGCAGTCCGGCTGGGGATATTTCATTTCGGGAATGGTGTCGTCTGGTTCCTAAAATAGGACTCTTATTAACCTGTGCAAAATCAGACACTTACACGTTCGTTGGTGGAAGCCCTGTTCCGTTTCGGGACGGATTGGAGTGGCGCTTCGGTACGCGCTGCTCGCGGGACCTTGGGCTGAAAGCTTTGGAATCAATGGTTTATCCAGTGATCCCACTTTGGTAATACTCGTGCCGTTACAGTCGACGACAACAACATTTTATTGTCATGGAGAAAAGGCATGCTGATAGCCGCGAAATTCCAACGCCGTCGCCGTTCCGTGCAGCCTGCTTTGAGCGGGAAATATGCCAGGTCGAAGACGGCGGCGGGCGCACAGCACAATGAGCCGCTTGCCGCCATTGCTCATGATGCCCGCAATGTGGTAGCTGCTCTAAGGTTGTATTGCGACCTGCTGGCGGAGCCGGGGGTGTTGTCAGAAGGCAAGCAACACTTCGCCGAAGAATTGCAGGCTGTGGCCTCGGCCAGTTCCGGGCTGGTGGAGCAGCTGACGGGTCTCCACGTGACCAGCCGGGCGGGGTGGGAAGTGATAGACGCGCGTCGTGCGGCGAAGCCTGCGGCCCGTTCGCCCCACATCGATGATCTGGCTGCCGCGGTCGAGCAGCTTAAGGGACCTTTGGCGGCGCTGGCTGGGGCAAAGATCGGCCTGGAAATGGAGTGCCTGACTTGTTTCGGGGGCGTTCGTCTTTCGCAGCAAGCTCTAACCCGCATCCTCATCAACCTTACGCGCAATGCCGTCGAAGCCATGCAGCAGGGTGGACGCATCCGCGTTACCGTGCAGCAAGGCGACGGCGGCAGCTTTTTCGATTCGACGCGTCCACCGCGGACTGTGCTTCTCTGCGTGCAGGACTCGGGGCCGGGCATTCCGCGAGACCAGATCGAGCACCTCTTCGATGCCGGCTTCACTACGAAAACAGCGGCATCGCCCAATCGTCGAGGCCTGGGCTTGAACATTGTGCGCAGGCTGAGTGAGGCGGCAGGTGGCAAGGTGCGGGCCATGGCGGCTCCTGGCGGAGGAGCGCGTTTTGAAGTGGAGTTACCTCTGATTCATCGAGCACCGGCAAACAGCAGCTTTGTTGCTGACTTTTCAGGAAAGGCAAACTTAGAATGCTAACCACTGCTCCACTTATGAATATTTCTGTCTACCCTCAAATCGGGGAACACTCGGTGTCCGAGCAATCGGCGCGGATGAGTGTCCTCGTCGTGGACGAAGACGCGGCGGTGCGCGACGCCTGCTGCGAAATCGCCCTGAAGAATGGATTTCTCTCACACGGCGTTCCGGGAGTTGCAGCCGCCCGCGAACTGCTGCGCGGCAACAGCATCGACATCATACTGCTCGACCTGAAAGGGCCGGGGGCGCCAGGTCTCGAACTTCTGGACGAGATCAAGACGCTGCACCCGGAGACGGCGATCATCGTGATGACAGCTTTTGCAACGGTCACCTCGGCGGTCGAGGCGATGCGCACGGGGGCGACGGATTACCTCACCAAACCCTTCGCCCTGGATGAACTGGCGACGGTGCTTGAGCGGGCGTCGGAGCGCCGGACGCTGGATGTGGCCAGCCGCCGGCTGCGCGACAAGCTGCGCACGCAGCAGGGTCTCGGCAACATCATTGGGCGCAGTGCGGAGATGGACAAGATCTACCGCATCCTTTCGAAGGTCGCTTTTACCACGCATCCGGTACTGATTTTGGGCGAAAGCGGCACGGGCAAGGAGATGATCGCGCGGTCGATTCATGCGAATGGACCGAACGCCACGAAGCCTTTTATTCCAGTCGATTGCAGTTCGCTCGTTCCTACGCTGGTGGAAAGCGAACTATTCGGCTACGTCAAAGGCGCATTTACGGGCGCGAACCGGTCGAAAGACGGATTGCTGGTCTCGGCCGAGGGTGGGACAGTCTTTCTCGACGAGATTGGCGAGCTACCGCTCGATCTGCAGGCCAAGCTGCTACGCGCTTTGCAGGAAAAAGAGATCCGGCCGGTGGGCGCGACGCATCGCGTGCCGATCAATGTGCGCATTCTTGCGGCGACGAACCGCAATCTGACGGAGATGGTCGAGCAAGGCCGTTTCCGCAAGGATCTTTACTACCGTCTGAATGTTGTCAATCTGCGGCTGCCGGCCTTACGGCAGCGACGCGAAGATATTCCGCTGCTGATTGCGCATTTTCTCGACCGCAGGAACCGTGAGTACGGCAAGAACTTTCGCGTCAGCGACGAGATGCTGCGCGTGCTGATGGATTACGAATGGCCCGGCAACGTGCGCGAGCTCGAGCATACGATCGACCGCGCTTGCGCATATTGCTCGGGCACGGTGCTGCAACTGGGCGATTCCTCGTCGCCAATCATCGAACACTACTCCAACACGCGGCCGAAGCTGGCTCAGCCTCCGAACGATACTTCGCTGGCTCGGCCTTCGATCACATCGCTGGCTGAGCTGGAAAAGCAGGCGATTCTTGAAGCTCTCGAGGCACTGCAGGGCGACAAACTGGCTGCGGCCAAGCTGCTCGGCATCGGCAAAACCACGATGTATCGCAAGCTCAAGGAATACGGGCTGAGTGAAGCTTAGATTGAGTGATTTTCCGAAGTTGATCTGAATGCTGAGAGGAAAATTCCAATGCAAAGTTTGTTGATGATTACTTCCATTCTTGGCGCGGAGAACTGCGCTGCTGCGCTGGCCAACCAGCTTGGGTTTTCGGTCGAGATCGTGGCCAGCCGCAAGGAAGGGCTGGCGCGGCTCCGCCGTAACGAATACACGATCGTTGTCGTCGATGACGCTATTGCCGAGTCCGACCCGGAGGGTGCGGAGCTTCTCTGGAAGCATGCCGGGCTGGCCGTTCCCCTCCAGATCAACTTCGCCATCTCCGGAACGGCGCGGCTGGTGCGCGAGGTTCGGGCGGTGCTCGCGCGCCGCGAGCAGGAGCAGTCGCTCGCGATGCGTGCCGCGGCGGTCGCGGTTGAAAGTGAATTGCGAGACACGGTCACTGGTCTGATCTTGCATTCTCAGCTTGCGCTGAGTGAGCCCTCGCTCTCGCCGGAGTTGTCGGCCAAGCTGAAGACGGTTGCAGAATTGGCTGGAAGTTTGCAGCAACGGCTTGGGTATGGCACTGTTGCTGCGCAGCTCAACTAGGGTGTCGTCTCCGAAGCCTGTTCGCCAGATTTTCACGAGAAGCGTTTTGGAGGCGTCGACTCGGCGCTAGTGAATAGTTTTCATTTTGTGCTGCATGTAGTCCATCAGCAGGTATTCGCCCAGGGTGTGCGGCGTGGTGAAGTAGGCTTTGCCGCGGCACATCTGCGTTACCTTCTGCACGAATTGAACCAGACCGAAGTCGGAGGCCAGCATGAAGGTGTTGATCATAATGCCTTTGCGCTTGCAGTGAGAGACCTCTTCGAGGGTTTCGCTGACGACCAGCGGGTCGAGGCCGAAGGCGTTTTTGTAGATGCGTCCGTCGGGCAGCGTAAGCGCCGAGGGTTTGCCGTCGGTGATCATGACGATCTGTTTCATGTCCTTTTTCTGCCGCTCCAAAACGCGCTGGGCCACGCGCAGGCCTTCGCGCGTGTTGGTGTAGTAGGGGCCAACTTTTACTCGCGCCAGCTGCGAGACTGGCATTTCTTCCGCCGAGTCGTGGAACAGGACGAGCGAAAGCGAGTCGCCGGGATACTGCGTGCGGATGAGATGCGAGAGCGCCATGGCGACGCGCTTCGCGGGAGTGAAGCGGTCTTCGCCGTAGAGGATCATCGAGTGCGAGCAGTCGAGCATGACAACCGTTGCGCAGGAGCTCTGGTACTCGCATTGGTGCACGTGCAAGTCGCTGTACTCCATGTTGAGCGGCAGCGAGACGCCTTCGCGCGCGATGGCGGAGGTCAGCGTGGCCACGGCATCGAGGTTCAGCGTGTCGCCGAACTCATACTGCTGGGATGCGCCGCTGGCTTCGATGCCTGTGGCCCAGTGACGGGTGTCGTGGCGTCCATAATTGGACTTGCCGAGTGAGCCGAGAAGGTCGCGCAACGTTTTGTAGCCGAGGAAGTCGAGGCTCTTGTCGGTGACTTCGAAACGCACCTGGCCTTCGTTTTCACCGACCTGTCCTGAAGGCGATGAGGTTTGCGATGGATCCCCTGGCTGCTCGACGGAGATATAGTTTTCCTGCTCCATGCGCTGCATCAGCTGTTCGATCAGCTCGTCGAGCTTGCCCTCGGCGGCCATCTCGTCGATCTTCTCCTGCATGCGCTCATCAAACAGCTCGCCCGATTCGAGGGCTCGCTTGAGGGCGTCGCGCAGCGCGTCCATGGTGTGGTCGAGATCGCTGAACTCCATCCAGGGATTCTGGAAGCCGGAGTCGAGCAGGTAGTCGGAGAGCGCATTGAGCAGGTCCTCCATGCTCATCTCTCCGGCCAGACCGCCCTCATATTTGGTGTAGCGGACGCGCTTCATAAGGTTTAGTGTGCACCTGATTCTGGTTTGAGGCAAAAGCTGTTGTCACGTTGAGGAGGTGAGTGCAGCCTTACTCCAGTGGTTTGCCGCGTGTTTCCGGGATGCTGATGGCGAGGAGCGCTGCTCCTAAAAAACTGACAGATGTGATGCCCAGGGCGGACGCTATTCCGTGCTGGTCTGACGCTCTGCCTACGAGGAGTGGGGCTGCGGCGCTTACGATCCTTCCCGTGTTGTAGGCGAAGCCCATGGCTGTGCCACGGATTGCGGTAGGGAAGAGTTCGCTGGCGATCACGGCGAAGCCACTGAAGTAGCCTGTTCCCCAGAAGCCGACGAGAGGGCCAATCCAAAGCAACGCGATTGCGCTGGCGGCATGTGCGTAGAGTTGCACCACGATGGCTGCCATGAAGAGGAATCCAACATAGACCCACTTGCGGCCGAGGCGGTCGGCAAGGATTCCGTAGCTCACATAACCGAGAAAAGTTCCGACCTGCATGAGGATGGTCCAGGTGGAGGTTTGCACGATACTGAGGCCGCGGCCCCCTTGCGATGCGGGCAGGGACAGGTAGGACGGCACCCAGAAGAAGAGTCCCCACCAGGCGAAGAGCGTTGCGGCGTTTACCAGCGTTGCGATTGCGAGGTAGCGTCCGTTGCGTCCGCGGAAGATCTGCGTGATCGGATTAGAGCGCGTAGGTTTGCTTGCGGCTTCATTTGCGATTGCGGTCCAGCGTTCGGGTTCGCTTACGCGGCGGCGAATCCAGATGGCGAAGAGGGCGGGCAGCAGTCCTGCGAAGAAGACGGGGCGCCAGCCGAAGTAGGGCATGATGATGGCGACTATGGCTGCGCCGAGGGCGTATCCGATGGCCCAGGAACTTTGCATCAGAGCCAGCGCCTTGCCGCGATGTTGGTCGGGCCAGGTTTCGGCGACGAGCGCGGCTCCAGAGGCCCATTCGCCTCCCATGCCGAAGCCGAGAAGCATGCGGCAGATGGCGAGTTGTGTTGCCGTTTGAACGAGGCCGCAGAGGCCGGTGAAGACGCAGTAGACGAGAATGCTGCCGATGAGGGCCCGGGTGCGGCCGAAGCGATCGGCGAAGACGCCGAAGAGGATGCCACCGATGGCTGCGCAGATAAGTGTGGCCGACATAATGAGCCCCGCGTCGGCTGAGGTCAGATGCAGGTCCACTCTTACGCTGGGCACGACGAGCGCGTAGAGCATCACGTCCATGCTGTCGAGCATCCAGCCGAGCGAAGCGGCGAGCAGCACGCGGCGCTGCATGGTGCTGGCCTGCTGCAGCCAGGCCAACGGGCCGGCGGATGGAGTGGCCGATGTGGACGAGAGGGCGCTCATGGCTTCCGTCTCATTATCGCTGCTTCACTCGTTCAGGCAAGAGAATCAGCCTGCGCTGATACACTTCCTCTGTGAATTGCCGAGTGCAAAGTCATATTTGTAACAGTCATTGATAAAAATGGAGTTGATGGATTGATGCGTATCGCTATCGACAGCGGCGGCACTTTCACGGATTGTATTTCGTTTGATGGCGGAGTTCTGAAGGTCGCGAAGGCTTTTTCCACGCCTGCCAATCCCGGCGAGGCTATTCTTGCTGCCATCCGCGAGACCGCGCCTACCGGAGAATCGATTTTTGTGCGCCATGGGACGACGGTAGGCACGAACGCGCTTCTTGAGCGCAAAGGCGCGAAGGTTGCCTTTGTGACGACTGCCGGATTTGAAGACACGATTGCGATCGGGAGACAAGCGCGGCAGTCACTGTATGACTGGTTTATGCCAGCGCCACCGTGTCTTGTGCCTTCGGACTTGCGATTTGGAGTTCCGGAGCGGACGAGTGCTGAGGGTGTGGTTCTGCGAGTGCCGACGGAGCAGGAATTGGGCGGCCTGCGCGAGGCGATCCAGACAAGCGGAGCTGAGGCGATCGCGCTCTCGCTGCTCTTTTCGTTTGCCAATCCTGCGAATGAGCGACTGGTTGCAGAGGCGCTCGAATCGCTGCGATTGCCGCTTTCGATCTCGCACCGGATTCTGCCGGAATTCCGCGAGTATGAGCGGGCTTCGACGCTTGTTGTGAATGCATATCTGGCGCCGAAGGTCGGATCCTATATTCGTGATTTGCGTGAGGGTTTGGGCTCGACCTATCCGGGTGCGGCGCTGCACGTCATGCAGTCTTCAGGCGGCATTATTTCTTCGGCGGTGGCATCGGAGGAGCCGGTGCGCACAGTACTTTCCGGGCCTGCGGGCGGTGTGATGGGTGCGGCGCGGGTCGCGGCTCGTGCCGGGTTGTCGAAGGTGATTGCTTTCGATATGGGCGGGACCTCGACGGATGTTTCGTTGATCGATATGACCGCCGGCGGCATGCAGACGACGAACGAATTGAGCGTCTCGGGTTTGCCGGTTGCTGT
This sequence comes from Terriglobales bacterium, assembly GCA_963823845.1. Lineage (GTDB taxonomy): Bacteria > Acidobacteriota > Terriglobia > Terriglobales > Acidobacteriaceae > Alloacidobacterium. The sequence continues at coordinate 731,250 of CAWGND010000011.1, read as the reverse complement.
TCCCATGCTTGATATCCATACTGTGGGCGCTGGCGGCGGGTCGCTTGCCTATTTTGATGAGGGTGGCATTCTGCATGTGGGTCCGGAGTCAGCGGGGGCTGCTCCTGGGCCGATTTGTTACGGCAAGGGCGAGCACCCTACGGTTACGGATGCGAATCTGTTGCTAGGGCGGCTGGACCCAGAGAATTTTCTCGGCGGTTCTTTGCGGCTAGATGCAGAGCGGACGCGCTACTGGACAGAGCGAGTATCCGCGCCTTTGGGTTTGGTTGAAAATTTTGCTCTGGGGACGGTTAGTCTTGCCGAGGCGGCGATGGAGAAGGCGATTCGTGTTATTTCAATCGAGCGCGGCTATGATCCACGCGAGTTTACGCTGCTGTCGTTCGGTGGCGCGGGGCCGCTTCATGCATGCGCTCTGGCGCGGTCGCTTGCAATTCCGCGCGTGCTGGTGCCGCCTATGCCGGGGGCGCTTTCCGCATTGGGGATTTTGTTGGCTGACCATGTTCGCGATTTCTCGAAGACGGTGATGGTTCCCTATGACGAAGCGGTATTGGAAGAGCACTTTCTCGAATTGGAAGAGCAGGGGCGCATCGCAATTGAGCGGGAAGGGTTGGCTGGTCGGGTGAGCCGGTCGATCGATATGCGTTATGCCGGGCAGGGATATGAAGTGAATGTGCCCGCAGGCGGTGCGGTGCCGGAGCACTTTCACGGACTGCATCGAAAGCGATACGGGTACGCGGATGAGGCGCGCGTCATTGAGGTGGTCAACCTTCGCGCGCGCTTCACGGTGGAGGCTGAGCCCTGGGAATTTCCAACGCTGGAACTCCGGCCGGGCGATGGTAAGCAGGCGAGGATCAAGATGGCGCGTGTTTATTTTCGCGAGGGGCCGGTGGAGACTCCGGTGTATGCACGCGATCTTCTGGTGGCTGGCGATCGCTTTCGTGGGCCGGCGATCGTCACCGAGTACAGTGCCACGACTGTGCTTTCGCCACTGGATTCGGTGTTCGTGGACGAACATGGGAATTTGGTCATTGAGGTGGCGGCTGCATGACGGCGATCAGTCCTATTGATGTATCGATATTTCAGAGCGCGACGCATTCGGTTGCCGAAGAGATGGGAGCGGCGCTGCGACGCACTTCTTATTCACCGAATATCAAGGAGCGTCGGGATTATTCGTGCGCTATTTTTGACGGACTTGGGCGGGTTATCGCAATGGGCGATCACATGCCGGTGCATCTGGGATCGATGCCGATGTCGGTGAGAGCTGCTGTGGATACGCTTTCTTTAGAGAGCGGCGATATTGCTATTTTGAATGATCCATACCGCGGCGGAACGCATCTGCCGGATATCACGATGGTGATGCCGGTGTTTAGTGACGAGAGCGGGCCAGTCTTCTATGTGGCTGCGCGTGCTCATCACGCCGATGTCGGTGGCCGCTATCCGGGATCGATGGGACTGTGCAACGAGATTTACCAGGAGGGACTGCGCATTCCTCCGATCAGGATTGTCCATGGAGGTTCAATCGATCGTTCTGTGCTGGAGATTCTGTTGCACAATGTCCGGACTCCCGTTGAACGGGAAGGCGATCTGCAGGCGCAGATTGGCGCCTGCCGTGTGGGTGAGTTGCGCCTCGGCGAGGTGATCAGGAAATATCAACCTGCGATGATTCAGCGTCTCGCGCAGGAGTTGTTCGATTACTCTGAGCGGCTTACGCGCGCGGAGCTTTCGCGCATGCCTGCGGGGGAGTTTGAGGCGGAGGATTTTCTGGATGATGACGGCAACGGGAGCGAGCCTGTCCGGATTCGAGTGAAGCTGACGATTGATCCCGTTGCCGCGACTGTCGCGGTTAATTTCTCCGGAACTGACGCTCAAGTGGAAAGCAGCATGAATGCGGTTCTGGCGGTCGCGTATTCGGCTGTCTACTATGTTTTCCGCTGCCTGCTGCCGGCACATGCTCCGGCTACGGCTGGATTGATGAGACCGATTACCCTGGTCGCTCCAGAAGGTACGGTTGTGAACGCGCGACTGCCTGCTCCGGTAGCCGGCGGCAATGTCGAGACTTCGCAACGGATTGTCGATGTGCTGTTACGGGCACTGGCTGCGGTTGTGCCGCATCGTGTGCCTGCGGCGAGCAGCGGGACGATGACGAACCTTACGATTGGCGGGGTTGATCCGCGCTGTAATCGGCCCTTTGCATATTACGAAACGACGGCGGGTGGGATGGGCGCGCGGCCTGATCGTGCGGGCGTTTCCGGAGTTCATACGCACATGACGAACTCGCTGAATACACCCATTGAAGCGCTTGAGTATGCGTATCCGTTTCGTGTGGTTCGTTATGGGTACCGGTCAGGTTCGGGAGGTGTGGGCCGCTTCACCGGCGGTGATGGATTGGTTCGCGAGATTGAGCTGCTTACCGATGCGCAGGTGACGCTGCTGGCGGATCGTCAGAAGATCGGGCCTTACGGACTGCATGGTGGGGCGGATGGGACGCCCGGTTGCGTTTCCCTTGTGCATGACCAGAAGGCGCAGCAAATTCCAGGCAAATGTAGTATTCGGGCGGCCAAGGGAGATGTCATCCGCGTCGAAACTCCAGGAGGTGGGGGCTGGGGAAGTTCCGGCTAGCCACGGATTTCCTCGTATTCGCGCCGTCATCGCAAGAATGAGAACATCGAGGGTATGGCACAGGCATTTGTCTCGAAGCGTGTAGTCACGCCTGCAGGAATTCGTTCCGTCGCTGTGATGGTCGAGCAGGGGAGAATTACGGGGCTGCGCGACTCCGGGGAGATTCCATCTGATGCCTCGGTTATCGATTGCGGCAGCCATGTTCTGCTTCCTGGGCTTGTCGATGCGCACACTCACATCAATGAGCCCGGCAGGACCGAGTGGGAAGGTTTCGAGACAGCAACACGTGCGGCTGCGGCTGGTGGTTTTACCACGCTGGTTGATATGCCGCTGAACTGCCTCCCCGCGACGACGACCGTTGCCGCGCTCGAAGCCAAGCGTGCTGCGGCGAAAGGAAAGTGCACGGTGGACTGGAGTGCGTGGGGTGGCGTTTCCGAGCGCAATGCCGCGCACCTTGAACCTCTGGCGGCTGCGGGAGTTCGCGGCTTCAAGTGCTTCCTTGCCGATCCCGGTATCGATGGTTTCGCGCGCGTGGATGAGGCTGAGCTGCGCGCAGCCGCTCCCCATATCGCTCGCACCGGGCTGCCCTTGCTAACCCACGCGGAACTGCCCGGGCCGATTCGGTCGGCGGCGGCGGCGCTCTCGCAGACTGACTGGCGGCGGTATGCATCATGGCTTGCGTCTCGGCCGGATGAGGCGGAGGTCGAGGCTATTCGCTTGATGCTGCGATTGTGCGAGGAATATGGGTTCAGGCTGCACATCGTTCATCTGGCCACGGCTAAGGCGATTCCAGATTTGCGCAGAGCGCGCGAGAAGGGCATTTCTGTCACTGTCGAGACGTGTCCGCACTATCTCCACTTCGCAGCAGAGAAGATTTCTGACGGCAGCACGCTGCACAAATGCGCGCCTCCGATTCGCAGCGCTGCGAATCGCGAAGCATTGTGGGAGGCGCTGCGCGAAGGCGTCATCGATTTGATTGCTACGGATCACTCGCCGTGTCCACCTGCGATGAAGCGATTGGATGAAGGGAGTTTCCAGACGGCGTGGGGTGGCATAGCCAGTCTGTCGGTGGCGCTCCCGGTTGTCTGGAGCGGCATGAGCAGTCGTGGATTCACGCTCGGAGATCTCGCGCGGTGGATGAGTGCAAAGCCCGCGGCACTCGCGGGCATCGATCATTGCAAGGGTGCAATCGCTGTAGGACGCGATGCGGACTTTGCCCTCTTCGATCCGGATGCGGAGATAGATGTTACTGCGGAGGCACTGTACACCCGGCACTTCGTCTCACCCTATATAGGTGAAAGGCTGCGAGGAAAGGTTCTTGCGACCTGGATGCGAGGGAAGAAGGTTTTCGAGGGAGACTCATTTACTGCTGCGCGTGAGGGCCGGGAAGTGCGCTGAAAGCCGGTTAATTCTTGGGTGCCGGGCTGCGGCGTAGTAATATAAGGAAATTTCAGCGGAGGCTTTCCGCCGTTTTCTCCGGACTGGCGGAGAGTTGCCCGGTATCGGGAGACTGTTTGCAGAAAGAGCGGATCGTCGGTACACCAGCGCTTCGCAAAGAAGGTGTAGCGAAGGTGCGCGGCGCGGCTCGATACATCGACGATATGTCGTTCCCTGGGATGATCTATGGCGCAACGGTGCGCAGCAGTATTCCGCGCGGGCGTATTTCGAAGATTGAATTAGGCGACGGGATTCCCTGGGATGAATTCGTTGTTGTTAGCGCGAAGGACATTCCGGGCGAAAACGTCATTGCGATGATCAACAAAGACTGGCCGTGCCTGGTCGACGAGCAGGTCAATCATCCGGAGGAGCCGATTCTCCTACTGGCGCACGCGGACCGCCACCTACTGCCAAAAGCGGTTGCTGCGGTGCGCATCGAATACGAGGCGCTGCCTTCCATTCACTCCATTGAAGAGAGCGAGAGCGGAGATGTTATTGTCTGGGGCGACGATAACGTCTTTAAGAAATTTCTGATCGAGAAGGGCGACGTGGATGCGGCGTGGGCACAGGCTGACTTCATTGTCGAGGGTGAGTACACGACCGGGGCGCAGGAGCATCTATACATCGAGAATAACGGCGTGATTGCGGCGTACGCGCCTGACGAAGGCCTGACGATCTGGGGATCGATGCAGTGTCCTTTCTACGTACACAAATCGGTCGTCAGCCTGACCGGTTTGCCGGAAGATAAAGTCCGCATCATTCAAGTAGAAACGGGCGGGGCATTTGGCGGCAAGGAAGACTATCCGTCGATGATCGGAGCGCATGCCGCACTCCTTGCGATGAAGGCGGGACGTCCGGTGAAGATCATGTACGACCGCATGGAGGACATGGTTGCCACCACCAAGCGGCATCCTTCGCGAACGCGCATCCGTACGGCAGTCACAAGAGATGGCAAGCTCCTCGCCGCTGAGATTGATTTCGCGCTTGATGGCGGTGCGTACTCGACCCTGTCTTCTACAGTACTTTCTCGCGGAACGATCCATGCCGGTGGCCCGTATTGTTGGCCGAACATCCGTGTGCGCTCAAAAGTGTTTGCGACCAATTGTCCTCCGCATGGAGCATTTCGCGGATTCGGAGCGCCGCAGAGCCTGTTCGCGATTGAGCGTCACATGGACCGAGTTGCGCAGGTCGTCGGTCTGCGGCCTGAAGAACTGCGGCGGAGGAACTTTCTTAGGCGGGGCCTGACTACGGCTACAGGCCAGGAGATTCGCGAAGCTGTCGACTTAGACCATCTGCTTTCGCGTGCGCTCGCGCTGTCCGATTACCATGCGAAGCGTGAACGCTTCGATCATGAGAACGCGGGAGCAAAGAAGAAAAAGGGAATTGGTATTGCAGCGTTTCTGCACGGTTCGGGATTCACGGGATCAGGTGAACGCATTTTGAATTCGGTGGCGGCCATGGATGCAACCGCAGACGGAAAGTTGCGGGTGCTGGTTTCGAGCACGGAGTTTGGCCAGGGGACGAATACCATTCTTTGTCAGATTGCTGCTGAGGTTCTTGGCATTGACTATGATGCGGTGGAGATTGCGCAGCCGGATACGAGCGTCGTGCCGAACACGGGGCCCACTGTCGCTTCGCGCACGACAATGATTGTCGGCAAGCTGGTTCATTCCGCTGCACTTGGCTTGAAACAGACTCTGCAGGCGAGCGGGCTGCTCGCCGAAAACTGGACAACAGAAGAATTTTGCGAGGCTACAAAAGCGTACGTCGCAAAATATGGCGAGCTGTATTCGAGCAGCCGCTATGAGCCCCCGCCCAACGTTTATTGGGATGACGTAAAGTACCGCGGAGAGGCATATCCAGCATTTGCCTGGGCCGTTTACGTTGCAGAAGTGACTGTGGACATGATCGCCTATGGCGTCACCGTCGATGACTTTGTCGCCGTACAGGAAGTGGGCCGCGTGCTGAACCCGGTGTTGGCCACCGGTCAGATCGAAGGCGGCGTTGCACAGGGCATAGGCTACGCGCTTTATGAAAAAGTGCAGTGGGAGCGCGGACGCATGGCGAACGGTCAGATGACGAACTACATTATTCCTACGTCGCAGGATATTCCGCCTATCCGCGTCTTTTTTGAGGAAGTTCCGTTTGCTCATGGGGCGTATGGCGCGAAAGGCATCGGCGAACTGCCGATGGATGGCCCCGCGCCCGCGATTATGAATGCCGTTTCGCATGCTACTGGCGAGGACTTCAACGCGATCCCTCTTCTGGCTGAGGATATCTGCATGCGTCTTGGCCTGCGACAGTCCGTTCCCGCGGAGGCGGTTACGGTATGAGCCGCCAGCGGTATTCGCTGCAGGTGAACGGTGAGCGCCGGGCGGTGGAAGCGTACCCAATGGAACGGCTGCTCGATGTGCTGCGCGACGAGCTTGGCCTGACCGGAACAAAGGAGGGTTGCGGCGAAGGCGAATGCGGGGCGTGTAGCGTGTTGATCAATGGAGAGCTGGTGAATAGCTGCCTGGTTCCCGTTGCTCAAGCAAATGAAACCGAGATTGTTACGATTGAAGGCATTTCAACCGGCGAGCAGCTGCATCCTGCGCAGCAAGCCTTTCTGTCCTGTGGCGGCGCGCAATGCGGCATGTGCACGCCAGGTATGATCGTTGCCACCGTGCATTTATTGAAAAAGCATTCGCAGCCCAACCCCGCGCAGATTCGCGAGGGGCTCAATGGCAACCTCTGTCGCTGCACAGGTTACATGCGCATCTTTGAGGCGGTGGAAAGAGCGGCAGCCTTGGGGCAACGCAAATGAGATCGCATCCGGCAGAATTCGAGCTTGTTTCTCCCGGCAGCCTTGCCGGCGTTCTGGAGTTGCTTCATCGCGAACCTGGCGAGTGGCTGCCGGTTGCTGGATGCACCGAGGTGATGGTGCAGTACAGCGCGGGCAGGCTCGACGCGCACCGGCTGGTGAATCTCTGGGGCATAGGGGAGCTTTGCGAGATCATCGAAGCCGATGCATCGATCCGCATCGGCGGCGGGTGCACTTTTACTCAGCTGCGTGAGCATGCGGGGGTTCAAAGACACTTTCCGCTGCTCGCGCAGGCTGCGTCGTGGTTGGGCAGTATCGCCAATCAGAACCGCGCCACGATTGCGGGGAACATCGTCAACGCATCGCCCGCAGCGGATGCTCCTCCGGCATTGCTCGCCTACGATGCCGAGTTGGAGCTGATCTCCGCGAGCGGCACGCGAAAGATTGCCTATGCCCATTTCCATCTCGGTTATAAAAAGATCGCGCTGCTGCCAGGCGAACTGTTGTTGGCGATCCACCTCCCGAAGCGGTTTGCGGGATGGTTTCGTTATGGGCAGAAGACAGGCGCCCGGAATGCGCAGGCGATTTCGAAGGTCTGCATTGCGGCTCTTGGGAAGCTCCGCGAAAGCCGCGTGGAGGCTTTGCACATCGGCATGGGCGCTGTGGCGCCCACGCCGCTCCGTTTACGCGAGACCGAGGAAGTGCTGCTTGGAACTGTGTTGACCGAGAACGCCATCGCCGATGCCCGCCGTGTTCTCGCCAGCGAAATCGCGCCCATCGACGACATCCGCTCGTCGAGCGAATATCGGAGGCATGTTGCCGCAAATCTGCTCGAAGACCTTCTTCGGTGCTTCGCCGCGTCGAAGGAAGCGGCATGATGATTGCCAACGCGGTCCTAGCAAAGTGGAACGTTCTTGATGAAGAGATGGCTGCGGCCGAGATTCTGCCGTGTTGCGGCTCTCTGCGCTGGGCCCGGGAGTTGGCACAGGCAAGGCCTATCGCGGGTGAAACGGAGCTTTTAGATTGCTCCGACGCGGTCTGGCTGAAGCTCGCTCCCTTGGATTGGGACGAAGCTTTCCGCAGTCATCCGCGCATCGGCGAGCGAAAAGCAGCGGAGACCGCAACGCAGCGGTCAGTTGAATGGTCGCGTCAGGAGCAGAGCGAAATCGACTTGTTGAATGGAGCGCTGCGGGCTGAGCTCGAGCTTAAGAACCGGCTCTATGAAGAGCGTTTTGGGCATGTTTTTCTCGTCTGCGCGAACGGTAAGTCGGCCGCGGAGATGTTGGCGAGCCTAGAGCGCCGCCTGAAAAATGATCCGCAAACGGAATTGGAAGAGGCCGTCGAGCAGCAGCGGCAGATCACTCAGTTTCGCCTGCGAAAGTGGCTAGAGACATGAGAAATACGGTATGAAGGGAATCTCGACGCACATTCTCGATCTGACCTGCGGGCGTCCAGCGGAAGGTGTTGCCGTACGGCTCCATCGCCACGAACATGGATCATGGCGTGTAATTGCAGCGTGCAGAACAGACGGGAACGGGCGCATCTCCGATCTACTGCCTGCGGGTGAAAGCCTGCAAAGCGGATTTTATCGTTTGCGTTTGGGAACGAGTGCATATTTTCGCGGTAGGGGCCTCGAAAGTTTTCACCCTTTTGTGGATATTGCTTTTCAGGTACGGAATACCGAGGAGCATTATCATGTTCCACTCCTGATTACGCCACACGGTTACTCTACGTACCGGGGAAGTTGAGGAAATGAAATCGAAAAGATGATTGCATTAGGCGATAACCGATACGGCAAATCGCGCGTCCGCGTGATGAAGGTTGAACGGTATGGTGACCGTCACGAGGTCTTTGAGTGGAATGTTGAAGTATGGTTGAAGGGCGATTTCACGCGGTGTTTTGAGGATGGGGACAACAGCCGTATCTTGCCCACAGACACGATAAAGAATACGGTCTACTCGATTGCACGTAAGTCGAAGGCAGTAAAGATCGAAGAATTTGCAATCGAACTCGTGACATATTTCATCAAGAGCCAGCCGCAGGTGGACGAGGCCGGCGCAGGCATTCGAGCCACGTTGTGGAAGCACCTCGATGCCGGCGGACAGCAGTACCCCACCGCATTTGTTCAGGCCGGCCCGGCAATTGAGACCGTTATGGTGATATATCCTCGCACGGGAGCTGTGTCTGTAGCTTCAGGCTTCACGGACCTTCCAATTCTGAAGACGTCGAAGTCCGCGTTTGCGGGGTACATTAAGGACAGGCTGACGACGCTTAAGGAGACGCACGATCGTCTGCTGGGAACGTTAGCAACAGCAGAATGGGTTTACGGTGCGGGTGGACGGGAGTTTACGGCTTCGCGGGTCCGTATCACCGATGTACTGTTGGATGTCTTTGCCCGGCACGACAGCATGTCCGTTCAGCAGACGCTTTACACAATGGGCAAAGCCGCGCTGGAAGCCGCGCCTGAAATCACAGAGATCCGCCTTCAAATGCCGAACAAGCACTGCAATCTCGTTGATCTTTCTGCTTTTGGGCAAGACAATCCGAACCACATTTTCGTGCCTACTGATGAGCCGCATGGCTCGATTGAAGCTTGCCTGCGGAGAGAGAATTGAACACTGTTGTGATTACAGGTGGAGTTCGAGCGGCGATTGCCCGCGATGCGGCGGCAACTTTGCTTGTGCGATGTGCTGCGCTGGCAGCGTGCACGGACAAGCCCGGTGAGATTCTGCGAACTTTTCTTTCGCCAGCAATGGAGCAAGTTCACCAACAGTTGCGTTCATGGTTTGAAGCCGCCGGCATGACGGTGAACGTGGACAGTGCTGGTAATCTTCGGAGCCTTTATTCATCCGCGTCAGGCCACAACTCGCCGCGCCTGCTGATTGGCTCGCATCTCGATACCGTGCCCAACGCCGGCGCTTACGATGGCGTGCTGGGCGTGCTGACGGGACTGGCGCTAGTTGAGGGTCTGGGTGGCCGTCGAATGCCCTATGCCATCGAGGTTATAGGCTTCTCCGACGAAGAGGGCACGCGCTTTGGTGTGCCGTTCATCGGCAGCCGTGCTGTGGTGAATCAACTGAGGCACTCTTTACTTGAGGGCAAAGATGCTGAGGGAATAACGGCGAGCGAGGCGCTGAGCGGCTATGCTGCGACGCATCCCGAAGCTGTGGAATCAGTGCTGGCTACGGGGACCGCGGCATACCTGGAGTTTCATATCGAGCAGGGCCCTGTGCTTGAACGCGAAGATCTCGCATTGGGAGTGGTCGAGGCGCTCGCCGGACAGAGCCGTTGTCATCTTGTTTTTCGCGGGCGCGCTGGACACGCTGGTACGACGCCGATGATGCTGCGCCGCGACGCACTTGCAGCTGCAGCTGAATGGATGACGCGCACTGAAGCGATTGCCTGCAGCCTTGACGGGGTGGTCGCCACGGTCGGCCAGATTTCCGTTGATCCCGGTGGCGTCAATGTGATTCCCGGCGTAGTGCGCTGCAGTCTTGATGTGCGCCACGCCGACGATGCAGTCCGCAGCGACGCACTCGATACAATCCTCAATGAAGCCCGCGCCATCGCGGCCAGGCGCGGCATCTCAATCGAAGCGGAGGAGTGTAACACGCAGCCTGCTGTGCATCTTGATCGTGCGATGATTTCGATCGCGGATGCGGCTGCGTGCCATGCGGGCTACGCCTCGATTCGCATGACGAGCGGGGCCGGACATGATGCCATGGTGATTGCGCCACACGTGCCTTCGGCCATGGTTTTTCTGCGAAACGCCGGCGGCATTAGTCATCATCCTGACGAGAGCGTGCTTGAGACTGATGTTGCTGCGGCGATCCACATGGGTCTTTGTTTTCTCGACCAGTTTGCATTGTTTCTAGCCCAGAAGGAGAGCGGCTCACGTGCATAACCTGGGGCACACGCGCAGTGTGCGACGTTCGAGCCATCTTATCCATACGCCCGACACATTTATTCGCACACAGATTCCTGGCTGCTCAAAGGCCAGCGTGATCGTGCATGTTTCTCCGGCGCTGGGTGCGAGTTTTACACAGTATTCGGTTGAGTTCGAAGCAGGAGGCTTACTGGGAGGGGCGTCTGGTCAGCGATTTCTATATGTGCTCGAAGGCACTGTAACGCTTGAGTATAGTGCAGAGACTTATACGCTGGTCGAGGATGACTACGCTTATATCCCGCAAGGTGCGTGGCACGTATTTCGCGCGCCGCAGGCCGCTCGCGTTGCTGTCATCGAGCAGCAATATCGTTCCTTGGCAGATATAAATCCGCCGCCGCTTCTAGTAGGGCATGAACCTTCAGTTACTGCGCAGCCGTTGATGGGTGACGGCGACCTGCTTGTGCGTTCGCTGCTTCCGGATACCATGGCGTTCGACTTCGCGGTGAATACGATGTCGTATGCGCCGGGTGCGAGTTTGAGCATGGTTGAGGTACACGTCATGGAGCACGGGCTCCTGATGCTTGATGGCGGCGGGATCTATCGGCTCGATGATCAGTGGTATCCGGTGACGACAGGCGATTTTATATGGATGGCGCCTTATTGTCCGCAGTGGTTCGGCGCGATTGGAAAGGTTGCGGCAAAATATCTTATTTATAAAGATTGGAACCGGCATCCATTGACCTGATATGCACATTGAAATTGATCGGCAACGCATTGCGCAGGAGATCGATACTCTCGCTACGTTTTCTGACGTTGAGCCGCCGGCTGTTACGCGCATCGTATTCAGCGAGCAAGATCTCCGCGCCCGTTCCTGGTTCAAGGAGCGCTGCGTCGCTGCCGGACTTTCGGTGCGCGAAGATGCCGTGGGAAATACATTTGCTCGCTGGGAGAGCTCACGCTCTGATCTGCCTGCGGTCGCTGTAGGTTCCCACATTGACGCGATCCCTTATGCGGGAAAATTTGACGGCGTTGTGGGCGTGCTCGGGGGGCTCGAAGCGATTCGCTCTTTGCAGAGTAGCGGTTTTCGACCCGTGCGCTCCATCGAGCTGATTCAGTTCACTTCAGAGGAACCGACTCGTTTCGGCGTTGGCTGTATCGGAAGCCGTTTACTGTCTGGAGCATTGAGTACCACTGTCGATGAGACGCTATGCGATGACAGAGGCGATTCTCTCAAAACGGTGCGCACCCGCGCGGGATTCAACGGAGATCTCGCCGACGTGCGCCTACCGGAGGGTTTCTACTCCGGATTTCTTGAGCTTCATATTGAGCAAGGGCCGAATCTTGAACGCGAAAACATCACGATTGGCATTGTTACAAGCATCGCGGCTCCGGCGAGCTTTCGGGTGACGCTCGAGGGGCAGGGCGGCCATGCTGGAGGCACGCTGATGCCTGGACGGCACGATGCTCTTTGCGCCGCGGCTGAGCTGATCCTTGCCATCGAGCGCTTTGCCTGCAGTTCCGGCGCCGTTGATACCGTGGCCACGGTGGGGATGTGCGACGTGCATCCTGGCGCGATCAATAGTATTCCCAGCCGCGTGAAGCTTAGTGTTGACCTGCGGGATACGGACGGCGACCGGCGGGACCGCATACTAGGACAGATCAAAAACGCGGTGGAAGAGATTGAGCTGCGGCGGCGGATACGGATTCAGACGACGATGCTGAATGCCGATCCTCCGGCGTCGTCATCGCCGCGTATTTTGAGCGCAATCACTGGCGCATGCGACGAAATGAAGGTAGCATCGCGGCAGATTGTCAGTCGCGCGTATCATGATTCACTTTTTATGTCGCGCATTGCTCCAATGGCCATGATCTTTATTCCCTGCCGTGATGGGATCAGCCATCGCCCTGACGAATATGCTGCCACCGGCGATATTGCAGCCGGGGTTGAGGTGGTTGCCCGTTCGCTGGCTGAGCTATCGTGTGATCCTGCATGACTCTGTCGGGCTGTCGAGCATGTTGTCCGACGGCGCTGTTATCATGAGAGTCTCTTTCCTGCCAAGGAGAAGTGCTATGTCTGCTGTTACCGCGTCCCCTCTTGTAGCCTCGTTGAAACCCTCTGAGGCCAAACTGCCACAAGTTACTCACTGGATCTCGGGCGCCCGTGTTGAGGGTGCGTCGGGACGGTTTGCCGATGTCTTTCATCCTGCCTCTGGGCAGGTGCAGGCGCGCGTGCCGCTCGCCAGCGATGCAGAGGTCGATCGCGCAGTTGGCGCTGCCGCCGCCGCGTTTCCGGAGTGGTCTTCGCAGCCACCACTGCGACGCGCTCGTGTGATGTTCCGCTTCCGCGAGATATTTGAGCGGCGATTGGAAGAGGTCGCTGCGTTGATTAACAGCGAGCATGGCAAGGTGCTCTCTGACGCCAGAGGCGAGGCGACTCGCGGGCTCGAGGTGGTTGAGTTTGCGACGGGGATTCCGCAGCTGCTGAAAGGTGAGTACACGGAGCAGGTTGGGGGAGGCATTGACAGCTGGTCGATGCGGCAACCGCTTGGGGTGGTGGCCGGTATCACGCCGTTTAATTTTCCTGCGATGGTGCCGATGTGGATGTTTCCTGTCGCGCTGGCGTGCGGGAATACATTTGTTCTAAAGCCGAGTGAGCGCGATCCGAGTTCGTCGATTTTGCTGGCAGAGATGCTGAAGGAAGCGGGTCTGCCGGAGGGCGTCTTCAATGTCGTGCACGGCGACAAGATCGCAGTTGATGCCATCCTCGCGCATCCGACTATTCAGGCGGTCAGTTTCGTCGGTTCGACGGCGATTGCGGAGTATGTGTATCGCGAAGGCACAAAGCACGGGAAGCGCGTGCAGGCTCTGGGCGGCGCGAAGAATCATATGATCGTGATGCCGGATGCCGATCTCGACCAGGCGGCTGATGCGCTTGCTGGCGCAGCGTACGGCTCGGCCGGGGAACGTTGCATGGCGATCAGCGTGGCGGTCGCGGTAGGGAACCAGACAGCGGACGATCTGATCGAGAAGCTTGAGAGTCGCATCGCCAAGCTGCGCGTAGGTGATGGGGCGAAGGACGAGGCCGATCTTGGACCGCTGATCACCCGACATCATCTTGAAAAAGTAAGCAACTATGTCGAGATTGGAGGGAGAGAAGGTGCGGAACTTGTGGTAGACGGGCGCGCGAGCGCGCTGCCGATGGGCGAAGGCTTCTTTTTAGGAGCTTGCCTCTTTGATCATGTAAAGCCGGAGATGAGGATTTACAGGGAAGAAATCTTCGGGCCCGTGCTGGGGGTTGTGCGTGTTAATAATTTTGAAACCGCGTTGCAGCTAGTCAATGAACACGAATATGGCAACGGTACTTCGTTGTTTACTCGCGACGGGGATACGGCACGTGACTTTGCGCGTCGCGTGCAGGCAGGTATGGTTGGCATCAATGTTCCCATTCCGGTGCCGATGGCGTTCCACAGTTTTGGCGGCTGGAAAAGGTCGTTGTTCGGGGATCATGCCGTGCATGGGCCAGAGGGCATTCGTTTTTATACACGGCTGAAGACTGTGACGGCGCGCTGGCCGACGGGTATTCGGACTGGCGTTGACACGACAATGCCCACGCTCGGGTAGCACTGGTGCCCGGCGAGGCATTCGGAGATAGGGTAGAGCCCGAAGCCGATGCACTCAAGTCGAAATGGCCATCAGCGTGACCTGGAACGAATCACCACTGAACACAGTAACCTTGGGAATTGCTCTCGCGACAAAACGCTCCCCTTGCATGGCTCCCGCCTGTTGCGGCACGACCTATTAGGGGCTTGGGACTTTCCTAGAGTAACCCTTCAATGCTTTGCCGTTCTCGAACCGTTGCAAGAATCGCTTGAGTGCTTTCTTATCCGCCATCTGGTTGCTGCCAGTCCGCATGCTCTGCTCTTGAGCGACCGCGGTAAAGACAAATTTGAAACCAACGCCATCCGAACCCGACCAGATGACCTTAGCCAGGACAGTGATGACATTCTCGGTGTCGGCATCTGTCTTATCGCTTGTTTGAAGCGTCATAACGATCAACGTTCCCGGGTACCAGCGCCGCTCAGTCAACAGGTATAGTCCGGTTACGCTGATGTCCTTAATAGACTGCGGTGCTGGAGTGGCGCTTTCTCCATCCCAGTAATAGGTAACTAAGGGGGGCTTTACATATCGTGAAGATCTCCAACGCTTGCGAGACATGAAATAGTCAATCCAATTCGTCATATAGTGTCCTGGAAATTTATTCCCAGCTACCCTGCTTTTTCCCTTCTGCCATTTGCGATAGGCAGCTTGCTCATGCAGTCGAAAACTCCATTTCTTCGAGCAGACAGATCAACAACTGCTCGCCCCACAAGCTGTGATTCCACGAGCGATCGACTTGAGAACCCTAAGTCTTTCTCCGGTCGCGGTGCTCTTCGGCCACTAGCCGCCGCTCTTCCCCAGCTAACCACGCCGCTAGTCCCCGCCGCTCTTCCGCAGCTAGCCGACGCAGTTCTTTTATGTCTATTCGCTGCCCTTCTTCCGCCGCTAACTCCGCTGCGAATAGTTCCGGCTCATCCTCCACTGTTCGCAGCAGCTCTTCTTCCGTTTTCCGCCGCTCTTCTTCCGTTTTCCGCCGCTGCTCTTCTTCCGTTTTCCGCCGCTGCTCTTCTTCCGCTTTCCGCCGCTGTTCTTCTTCCGCCTTCCGTCGCTGTTCTTCTTCCGCCTTCCGTCGCTGTTCTTCCGCGATACGCCGCTGTTCTTCTTCAGCCTTGAGCCGCTGTTCTTCTTCCGCCTTGAGCCGCTGTTCTTCTTCTGCCTTCCGTCGCTGTTCTTCTTCTGCCTTCTGCCGCTGTTCTTCTTCTGCCTTAAGCCGCAGCTCTTCTTCCGCCTTAAGCCGCTGTTCTTCTTCTGCTTTCCGCCGCTGTTCTTCTTCCGCCTTCTGCCGCTGTTCTTCTTCTGCTTTCCGCCGCTGCTCTTCTTCTGCTTTCTGTCGCTGTTCTTCTTCTGCTTTCTGTCGCTGTTCTTCTTCTGCTTTCTGTCGCTGTTCTTCTTCTGCTTTCTGTCGCTGTTCTTCTTCTGCTTTCTGTCGCTGTTCTTCTTCTGCTTTCCGCCGCAGCTCTTCTTCTGCCTTCCGCCGCTGCTCTTCTTCTGCCTTCCGCCGCTGCTCTACTTCTGCGATGCGTCGCAGCGCCTCTTCCGCTTTCCGTCGCTGCTCTTCTGCCTTTTGCCGCAGCTCTTCTTCTGCCTTCCGTCGCTGTTCTTCCGCGATACGTCGCTGCTCTTCTTCAGCCTTCCGTCGCTGTTCTTCCGCGATACGTCGCTGCTCTTCTTCTGCCTTCCACCGCTGCTCTTCTTCTGCGAGGCGTCGCAGCGCCTCTTCCGCTTGCTGTCGCTGCTCTTCAGCGATGCGGCGCTCCTCTTCTTCTGCCTTGCGGTGCTCCTCTTCTGTCTTGCGCCGCTGTTCTTCCGCGATGCGCCGCTGTTCTTCTTCTGCTTTGCGTCGCTGTTCTTCCGCGATGCGCAGTTGCTCTTCTTCTGCTTTGCGTCGCTGTTCTTCCGCGATGCGCCGCTGTTCTTCTTCTGCTTTGCGTCGCTGCTCTTCCGCGATGCGCAGTTGCTCTTCTTCTGCTTTGCGTCGCTGTTCTTCGGCGATGCGCAGTTGCTCTTCTTCTGCTTTGCGTCGCTGCTCTTCCGCGATGCGCAGTTGCTCTTCTTCTGCTTTGCGTCGCTGTTCTTCGGCGATGCGCAGTTGCTCTTCTTCTGCTTTGCGTCGCTGCTCTTCTTCGAAGCGTCGCAGCCCCTCTTCTGCCTTCCGCCACTGTTCGTCCGCGGTTCGCCACTGCTCTTCTGCTATCCGCAGTCGTTCGTCCACTATCCGCCTCTGCTCGTCCGCTGCTACCCGCTGCTGCTCTTCTGCCGCTCTCTGCCTCTGCTCGTCCGCTGCTACCCGCTGCTGCTCTTCTGCCGCTCTCTGCCTCTGCTCGTCCGCTATCCGCAGCCGCTCGTCCACTATCCGCTGCTGCTCTGCCGCTGCTACCCGCCTCTGTTCTTCCGCCGCTCTCTGCCTCTGCTCGTCTGCCGCTACCCGCTGTTGCTCGTCCGCCGCTACCTGCCGCTGCTCGTCCGCTATCCGCAGTCGCTCGTCCGCCACCCGCTGCTGCTCTTCGGCCGCTTTCCGCCGCTGTTCTTCTTCTGCTTTCCGCCGCTGTTCGTCCGCCGTTACCCGCTGTTGCTCGTCCGCCGCTTTCTGCCGCTGTTCTTCCGCTTTCCGCAGCCGCTCTTCTGCGGCCCGCTGTTGCTCTTCCGCGGTTCTCCCCAGTCGCCCTTCATCTGCCGCTGTTCCTCGCTGCTCGTCCACCGCTACCGGCTCTTGTTCTTCCGCCGTTGTCCGTCCCTGTGCTGCTTCGCCTACTCGCCGCTGCTCTTCCGCTGCTTTCTGCTGTAGCTCTTGTCCCGGCTTCTTGCGCTGCTCTTCCTCTATCTGCTGCTGATTTGGCGTAGGACCACCCTTTGCTAACACCTCTTGACGCGGAGTTGTTTCCGTAGCCGCGCCAGATTCTTTCTCGTCTGACACGTGGTTCTGGTCGAGTCGTCGCAGGAAGCGGTGGAGGGTCTTCTTGTCAGCGATACTATTGCCATCTTTGTTGCGCACGTTTTGCCCATCCTGAGGCGCCGCAAAGACAAACCTCAATCCAACGCCATCCGCCCCGGAGCGGACGACCCTCCCTAGCACTGCGATGGCATTCTCAGAATCCGGATCTACGCCATCAGTAAATTGCAGCGTCACTGTGATCAGGGTTCCCGGGTACCAGCGTCTTTCAGTTAAAAGGTAGAGTCCGACGGCACTGATATCGCGAACACTGTGCGCTGTCGGAGTTGCACTATCCCCATCCCAATAGTAGGTAATAAGCCCGGGCGCCACATGTCGCGGAGCTTCCCGGTTATCCCCGGACAGAAAATGCTTGATCCAATTGCTCATAGCACAGCACCGTCCTGGAAATTTATCCCAGCTACCCTACTTTTTCCTTTCTGCCATTGCGATAGGCAGCTTGCTCATGCAGTCGAAGCTCCATTTCTTCGGGCGGGCAGACGAGCAACTGGTCTCCTTGCTGCGTCTGTGACGAATAGATCGTGTGGATGGGCAGTTGCAACACGCTCGCGGCGTTCGTTCTCAAAGGTGCAATACGAAATGTACGAAAAAATTCAATAAGATGAATGACACGATAATCTTCGTCCACATAAATCAGATCGAGAGGGAAGAGTACTCCAATTGTGTGAACTCCGCTTGAGGGCACCATCCATAGTCCCTCGTCATATCTCAGCCTGATCCTGCCGATCAACCCCTTGAGGCGCGCGACCGAGGTATCGGCGCGAGTGATGCTTAAGCTTAGAAAGCATTCGCGTGTCTGGTTGTATACACAATACTTCCGCTTTTCCACTGCACCTCCCTCCTTTTGGCGTGTGCCCGGTAAAACAAGCCTTTGTGCGGGATTCGGAATAATTACCGAATCCGGGCCGTTCTTTCGATCTCTTCTAACGGGCATGATCAACCAATGACCATACCCCGTTAGAAAATAGGGGAGGCTCCTACTCCATCATGGCGTTCTTCATGATGGAGTATCTCCACACGCAGAGCCTCCCCGTGCCGCACCGTGTTTCGCTTCATCTCAGCAATGTGAACTGCCAGGCGCAAAAAGCCTCTTTGCTGCCAGACGGCACGCCGATGTAGCGCTTTCCGCCGCCAATTCACCGCATCGCACGTGCCGTTCACCGTGACTGTGAACGGGTGACAATGGCTCGAACCGGCGGGTTGACTACTGGACTCGCGTTCTACGGCGCTGGACAAGAATTGCCAGCACGACAACAAAGAGAACGCCGGCAACTATCCGGATCATCGTTACACTCTCCATGTCAATCCTCCTTCCTCTCATTTACTAAAATATTTCTGAAACGATTCCGCCATGACGATGCCGGCGGGTCCCAGGGTTACGAGAAATAACGACGGGAAGATAAAAAAGACGAGCGGGAAGACCAGCTTGACCGTAGTCTTCGCCGCCAGCTCCTCTACCTTCTGCTTACGCTGGGTTCTCAGCGTATCGGAATGAGTGCGCAGGGTCTTGGCGACGCTCGTCCCAAACTTTTCCGATTGAATGAGGATGGTGACCAGATTACGCACACTTTCCACACCAGTACGATCGGATAGATGTTTCCAGGCATCCTGGCGGGAGATGCCTGCGCGCTGTTCCAGCACCGTGATACTCAGTTCATCACTGAGGGCAGGCTGGATACGTGCCAACTCCTCAGCGGTGCGCGTTGTTGCATGGTCCAGGCTCAGCCCGGCCTCGATGCAGATAACCAGCAGGTCCAGCACGTCTGGCAGACCCTTGCGTATCTGATCCTGCCGCCGCTTAATTTTCCGTCCCAGCCAGAAGTCCGGCGCGAGAAATCCCAGTCCCAGGGCGAGGGCATACACAATAAAGGGGTTGATGCTTCCAACGCCCGTCACGACGACAAGCAGGCACAGTGTCAAAGGAACTAACACCTTGGCGCCATAGAGGAACTTCGGTGCGGATTCGGATCGATAGCCGGCGAGCGTCAGCCGTTTCTGTACGACTGAAACCTCAGCCTGACTCTTGGGGACGATACGCTCCAAATGCCCCATTGCGTCCCCAAACGATGATCCAGTCTGTTGAATGGCGGTACGCAAACGCCCCTGCTTCGCACGCGGCGCGACTACGGCGCTAAGGCGCTGCATCATTGCTTCGCGATAGAACAGCAGCAGTCCGGCGCTACCTATCAGCAGGAAGATCACGAGAAACGTAATAGCCGCAAATCCCATAAGTTCTCCTTCAAACGTCCATACGGACGATCTTCCGAATAATCAAGGCGCCCGTGATCGTCATTGCGCCAGCGGCGTAGAGAAGCTTCACGCCGATGGCGCGTTTCCACAAAAGGCTCATCGTGTCCGGATTGACTATATACAAAGCAATCCCCAGTACCACAGGAAGAAAGGAGAGAATCCACCCGGTCATGCGTCCCTGCGCTGTGTGGACCATGATCTGGCGTCTCATACGGAAGCGCTCGCGAATCACATGGGATACCTTGTCAAGCACCTCTGCAAGGTTTCCTCCGGTCTCCTTCTGGATCAGAATCGCCGTCGTCATCATGCTCAGATCCTGCAGCGGGACGCGGCTTACCAGGTTACTCAAGGCCGTTCTCAATTCAAGGCCATAGTTTTGTTCTTCACAACAGATTCGAAACTCAGTGCCGACAGGATCAGGCGTTTCCTTGGCCACCAGGTCCAGGGCGGAAACCAGACTCTGACCAACGCGCAACGCGCTCACCATCATGTCAAGCGCCTCAGGCAACTCCTGCTCGAACTTGCTGAAGCGTCTCTTGCGCTTGTGAAGCACGTAGACAAATGGGGTGCTTCCCAGCAGCAGCCCGAGCAGGAGAGCTAACATCACTCCTCGGAAATACAGATAACTCAGATAGCCGGAAATCAAGAAGCCTGAGCCGCACATAAGTATCAACGCGCCTGCTGTCCATTTCAGATCAGCTTGATAGAGGAGCCTGCTAAGGCGCGGCGCCACCGCGAGCTTAAGCAGCCAGCGATTGATCCAGGGAATAGCGCTGAACAGCTCTTGCTTGCGGATATCAACGATCTGATCTTTAACAACGTCCGGCTTGTCGACCGCGAGAGTCGACTCGAGCACCGCAAGGGTCTGCTTGGTCTCTTTGGAACCGCCGACTCCGCTCCCGATCAGGACGAGGAGCAGGACGACGAATACGCCCAAGAATACAAGCACCAGCGGTAGTAACATATCGATCGACCCTTGCCTTTCTCAGTTCACTTCCAGCACGCGTTCGAACATGCTTTGTGGAAAAATAATTCCCGCTATACGAAGTCTTTCGAGGAACTTGGGCCGTATTTGAGTCGGTTGGAACACGCCAATGACCTTGCCATCGGCCCCAATCCCTTTCTTTTTGAATTGGAAGATCTCGTGCATCGTGATTACGTTTTCCTCCATGCCCGTGATCTCGGAGACACTGACTACCTTGCGGGTACCGTCACTCATACGCGAGACCTGAACGATGACGGTGACGGCGGAGGCTATCTGCTGGCGCACGGATTTTTCCGGCAGATTCATATTGGTCATCGCAACCATCGACTCCAATCTGGACAGAGCATCACGCGGAGTATTTGCGTGGATCGTCGCCATGGAACCTTCGTGGCCTGTATTCATGGCCTGGAGCATGTCAAAGGCTTCCTCCCCGCGGACCTCGCCAAGGATGATGCGGTCAGGTCGCATACGGAGGCTGTTGATCAGCAGCTGGCGCTGACGAATCGCTCCCACTCCTTCGATGTTGGGCGGACGCGTTTCCAGGCGCACGATATTCTGCTGCGCGAGTTGCAGCTCGGCAGCATCTTCGATCGTGACAATACGTTCTGTCTGAGGAATGTATTGCGACAGAATGTTGAGAAACGTCGTTTTACCGGCGCCTGTACCTCCGGAGATCAGTACGCTGATACGTGCGCGCACAGCACCGGAGACCAGTTCCAGCATCTCCTGCGAAATGCTTTTTAACTCCACCAATTGATTTGCGCCAACCGGGCCGGTTCCGAAGCGCCGGATCGACAATGCGGGACCGTCGAGCGCCAAGGGCGGAATGATGGCATTCACGCGGGAACCATCCGGCAGACGCGCATCGACCATCGGAGAAGATTCGTCGACTCTGCGGCCCACGCGCGACACAATGCGGTCAATGACCTGCATCAGGTGGCGATCGTCGCGGAACGAGGTTTGGGTTCTCTCCAAACGTCCGCCGCGCTCGATAAAAATCCTATCTTTACCGTTTACCAGAATGTCGGAGATCCTAGAATCGCGGAGCAGTGGTTCCAACGGGCCGAGGCCGAAGACCTCATCGAGCAGGTCAGACTGAATCTGCTCCTGTTCGGTGTAGTTCAGCGGCACACGCTGTTCGCTGATGATCTCGGTCACCATGGCGGCCACTGCCTGCCGGGCCTGGGTGGAGTTCACGCGCGACAGCTTCTCCAGGTCCAGCTTGGAGATCAGCGTCCGGTGTACTTCCGTTTTGAACTTCTCAAGAATCGTCTGTTCCACGCTATGCCATCCGTCCAATCACTGTGAAAAAAACCCGCCTTCTCGCGCTATCCGAACAAGCCGAACTTCTTTTTCTTGTCCGTATTGGCAGGCAGGCCACATGCTGTTCTGGCCATCTGCCGGATGACCTGGGAAATCGGCGAATCCTCCGTCGCGAGCGGCGTGGCCGTGTTCTGCGCGCGCCGGGCAGAAAGGTAGTCGCTGGGAATTTTCCAGCGAAGCGGCCTGGTCAGCGCCTTCGTAATGTTTTCTTCGTCGATGCCGAGAGAGCGGGGAAGAAATCTGTTAAGCACGATCTCCAGCTCCGGACCGGGGGTCGAAGAAAAGAATTCAGTAATAACGCGGTTCGAGTTGCGTAGTCCGGAAATGCTGACCTGCGTAATCAGGTAGACAATATGCGCGTTTTTGAAGAGCGCCCTGCTGGCTGAGCCGATGCTCGATCCCGCGTCGACCACCACATACTCAAAATCCTGCCGGGCAATGCTTAACATCTTCTCTACGGCTTGGTCCGTTGCTTGAACTGGCGTGTATCTGTCGGGCGCCGCCAGCACGAAAAGTCCTGAGTCATGTTTGGTCAACAGCTTCTGGAAGAAGTTGGAATCCAGGCGCTCAGCACCTTCAATCGCATTTGCGGTAGAAAAATGGGTGGTGATACCCAGATCAATCGCCACATTGCCGAGAGGTAGATCGAGATCAATTAACAGTGTGTTCTGACCCGACTCCTGAGCGAGAGTCAAAGCGAAGTTGCTGGCGACGGTAGTGACGCCGGATCCGCCCTTGGCGCTGGCGAATACCAACAGCTTGCCTACCGCTTTCCTGGCTGGGCGAGCTGCAGGCCGGCGAACGGAAGCGCGAACCAAGGCTTCGGCAATCGTGCTGGGAACAATCGGTGCGGTAAGAAACTCACGAGCTCCCGCCCGCATGCAGCGGACCAGCAATTCCGAATCCGCCTGCGCGGAATAAACCATGACCGTCGCGGGGCTGTTGCCGCAAATGTTTTCTACCAGTTCGAGCGCGTGCTCCGGATTCGAATCCAGCTCAATAATGATGACGTCGTAATCCGCATTCAACAACTGGGGCACATCATCCAGCTCAGGATAAGAGGGAAACTCGCGGGTCAATTTCGTCTGCGATCCCACCAGCGCGCTGGCCATGGCGCCGCGATATGTCCCTTCTGGGCCAATCAACGCGATAGACAGCACGTTCGTGCCGAGCGCGTCTGAATCATTTGTAAATGCCGATATCATCGATTTGCGACTCCTCGGTCGCGACAATGCCTTCGATTGAGCCGGGGAGGGCATGTCGTGAGCAAAGCAGTCATCATTCCTGTTTCCATCCTCAATGCGAGAAGAACGAGATCAGTGTTCCAATTGCAATTGCCGGGGCATACGGCATTTTGCGTGTCAGGGGGTTATCAAGAACCAACTCCGGATGGGGCCGCAGTCCGCGCTGCTTAATGCCGAAGAGCAGGTCGCCCGTACCACTGAACAATTCGCCAAGAAACCCCCCGCACGCAGCCCACGCGAAGGCCATAATGCCTCCGGTGATCCCTGTTACGACCAGCGCAATTATCAATTGCGCTGGTCCTACCCAGGCTCCGATCGCCGCACACAGCTTTACATCCCCCATCCCCATACCGCCCATCCAACTAAGAACACCGAAGAGCAGACCGCCCAGGGCCATCCCGGACAAGCTGTGCCCGACTCCACTCCACCCGTGTAGCCAACCGGAAACCGCTATCCCCGCAATCAGAAACGGGAACACAAGCCAGTTCGGGATACGGCGGCTGCGCAGATCAGTGAACGTCGCGATGGCGAGAACAATGAGAGTTGGCCACCAGGCGATTGAGTGCATACACGGACTCTTTCTTACCGCTTGGGGGGAGGAACGTTGTCGAAAATGCAATTCTTCGTCCAAATCCATGGAAACCGGTGAGCGCCTGAATTCAGGCCCTTAGGCCCCTTTGAATCAGCGGGGTGTGCACGTCCGTTTACATGCTCCTCCCGGAGTGAATCAGCACATATACACCCCTATCGGCCGTGGATTGGCGCTGATGCATTGTTTAGGAACGGCAACGACGGGTCACAGATTCGGGCCAACGGCAAGGTCATGACATCCCGTGGGAACTATGCACAGGTTTCCGCCTCGGAATCGGCTCGTGAGTCTTTTCAGATGCTCCTCATAGGCAGAACCCTTGTTTGGGAGCGGAAGACGAATTAGGAGCAAGAAGCCGCCGGCACCATGGCGAACAGGGTGGTGTCCTGTGCATGCATGGGAGAAAGATGCGAGTGCCATCAGGCCTATTTCGGGCGACGCAAGGGGTGAGATAGACGCTCTCAGACCGCAGATCGGGGATACAGATAAACATGTTCGTTGGGAGGTTAGCCGAGTCGCTGAGGATAGTTTCGATGAGATGTGTTGGCAACGAAATCAACGAGGAATTTGCCGGAGTTGCGGGTTTACCTAACCCGATGGAGTAGAAAAGAGGTTACTTTCAGTAAGTATCTGTCACCCAATTACCTATATTTTTCAGAAAGTGACGAAAGTACTATCGACCTTCCTGGAATATTCCGATATGTATCTAAGCACACCATCTGATATGTGGATACCGCGAGAGCAAAATGCTCCGTAGCATTTTTGGTGGAGAGCAACTGTACGAAACAAAAACTTTTTGCACCTTGGTCCATAAGAATGCCTCCCCTAATAGCGACGCTATGAAGCGCAGATACTAAAAATATATAAGTGACGTTGGCAGCAGTTTCGTTGCATCTTTTAGCGCGATGTAAGGAGCACGCTCACTCATGATGAGGATTGGGGTTTTCTCCGAAGACCATAAATTGCAGCCTCTTCTTTCTTCTGCTTTGGGTAAGGAATTTCAAGTTCTCCTCGAATCTCACGAGGAGGGAATCTCTCAATTGCTCTCTGCGGAGAGATGTGACGTTGTGATTCTCGACCTGGATTCCAATAGCAGCGCGATCGAGCAGCGGATTGCCTGCTGCCGGCGCATTGCCGAGCATCCGGTTCCGTCGGTGGTGATGGCCGATGACGGCCTTCGGCCCGCTGCCATCGAACTGGTGCAGCTCGGCGCTCACGGTCACTGTCGCAAGCCACCCTCAGTTCGCGAACTCAAGGCCATGCTCTACCGGGCCCATGAGAATGGCTCATTCAATCGAGCGCCGAAGCCTGTGCAGGGGCCTAAGGAAAATATCGCTCACAGCGATCAGACGATCGAGCATGCACCCGAGATACCCGACGGTGTGGTGAGTATCGCAAAGCTGGCTGTTGAATGCGATCGAATGATCGGCCATTCCCAGCCGATGCAGCAGGTCTATGATCTAGTACATCGCGTCGCCGATCTTAACGCTTCTGTGCTCGTTACGGGTGAAAGCGGCACCGGCAAGGAACTGATTGCGAGAGCCATCCATAACACAGGGGTTCGTTTCAGGCGCCCATTTATCGCTGTCTCCTGCGGCGCCATTCCGGAAACTCTGATTGAAGCCGAGCTGTTCGGTCATGAAAAAGGCGCCTTCACGGGAACTGTCGGTGCGCGGGAAGGCTACATGGAGCAGGCTGGCGACGGTACGCTGTTCCTGGATGAAATCGGCGAGCTGAGTCTGAGCACGCAAGTGAAGTTATTGCGCGTTCTACAACAACGAGAGTTCTGCCGTCTTGGCAGCAGCCGGCTTATTCCGATGCGTGCGCGGCTCGTATTCGCGACGCACCGAGACCTGAACGAAATGGTGGCACAAGGCAAATTCCGGCAGGACCTTTATTACCGCATCAATGTTATGAGAATTGACGCTCCCTCTCTGCAGGAGCACCCGGAAGACATCCCGTCCATTGCTACTCACTTTCTACGGCGGTACTCGGATGAATATGCAAAACCGATGGACCAGATTGAGTCGACGGCAATGTCTATGCTTCAACGCTATTCCTGGCCCGGAAATGTCCGAGAGCTCGAAAATGTGATTCAGCAGGCCATCATCATCTCTCAAGGCCGGAGCATTCGGGCAGAAGATCTGCCATCGAATCTCCGGGAAGAAGATGTTATTAACATCAACGACTATCATCCCGATGGTTCGTTCGAACGTCAGCTTCGCGATTACAAAATCAAGCTGGCCGCGACGGCTGTGCGTGAGCACAACGGGAACAAAACCATGGCAGCGCGCAGCCTGTCTATCTCCCGTGCTTATCTGCACCGGCTGATCAGGCTGGCCGACCAACC
Source organism: Terriglobales bacterium (assembly GCA_963823845.1). Taxonomy (GTDB): domain Bacteria; phylum Acidobacteriota; class Terriglobia; order Terriglobales; family Acidobacteriaceae; genus Alloacidobacterium. The sequence goes on along the minus strand of CAWGND010000011.1, from coordinate 705,157 downwards.
GATGGAGGAAGTCCTCGTCGAAACAGACAGCCAGGAATTCGGTACCGCATGAGCACGGTCACCCTTGCCGTCGAGCAGACGGCAAGGCCGGCGCGCACTAGTGTTTCGCGCAGGATCTTTTCCTTCCCCGTCATGCTGGCGAGCCTCCTGGTAGTGCTTGCGGTACTGACCGTGGGGTCTCGTTTCGATAACCCGGACATGTGGTGGCACCTTAAGATAGGTGAGGTCATCTGGACCACTCACACTATCCCCACTACAGATATTTTTTCGTACACGACCAACCACCATCCCGTTGTCCCGCAGGAATGGCTCTCGCAACTGCTCATTTACGGCGCTTATCGAGTTGCGGGCTACTCTGGCCTGATGATCTGGATGTGCTTCTTTACCTCAGCCCTGCTCATTGCCGGGTATGCGTTGTGCTCGCTCTATTCGGTAAACGCGAAAGTGGGCTGGGCGGGTGCGTTGATCATCTGGTTTTTTGCAACCGTAGGGTACGCGGTGCGGCCACAGATGATCGGCTATCTTCTCCTCGTAGTTGAATTGCTCCTGCTCCATCTCGGGCGTACCCGCAGTCCGCGCTGGTTTTTCTGGCTGCCGCCTCTATTCGCATTCTGGGTGAATTGTCACGCATCCTTCTCTCTGGGACTTGGCCTTGCAGGGCTATATTTCCTGTGCTCCTTCTTCAATTTTGAGATGGGCCTGCTCGAGTCCTCAGCTTGGGAGCCTCGCCGCCGCCTCGCGTTGGGATTGGCGCTAGCTGTTTCCACAGCGGCGTTATTCCTCAATCCGGTTGGTGTTAAGGTCATCGGGTATCCGGTGGATGTCATGCTGCATCTGCCCGTCAACCTCAGTTCCATCGATGAATGGAAGCCGCTCCTGATGAACGATGAGCGGGGAATCGGACTGCTGGGAGTTTTTGCGTGCATTTTTCTTTTGGTAATCGTTCAACGGTCACCGTTGCTGTGGCATGAACTGGTTTTGCTCGCGGCAGGCACATGGTTTGCTGTCCATCACATGCGAATGGCATTCGTTTTCGGCTTTCTGGCGGCGCCCATCCTGTGCAGGCTTCTCTCAGCAGCGTGGGATAACTACGACGAGAAGAAAGACCGCCGGTTACCGAATGCAGCGGTCATCACACTATCGTTGCTTGTAGTTATCTGGGCATTTCCTAGTCGGCGTCACATGGAACAGCAAGTGGAAAAATCGACCCCGGTGAAGGCTGTGGAATTTATGAAGAGCCATCACCTTTCCGGGAATATGTTGAACCAGTATGTCTATGGAGGGTACTTAATCTGGGCCGCGCCGGAATACCCGGCGTTTATAGATGGACGCGGAGATATCTTCGAGTGGACTGGTGTCCTCGACGACTATGGAAAGTTTGCGACCCTCCAGGATGACCCGAATGTGGTCCTCGACAAATACAAGATCGATTTCTGCCTGTTAAGCCGCGGCGAGCCTGCCGCAAAAATTCTACCGCTCCTGCATGGCTGGAATACCGTCTATTCGGACAATATCTCGGTGATCATTGCTCGAGCACCTGTCAATAGCCTTCGTCCATAAGTGCGTTTGCCGGCCCATGGGCAGCGAGTATCGCAATTCACAAAATCTTCTCAACAATGAATCTTGGACGGGCTTTGGTTTCTGAATATACCTTGGCAAGGTATTGTCCAATCACACCCATACACAGTAGCTGGATACCCCCCAGAAAGTAGAGCGGAATCACAATGGAAGCCCAGCCCGGCACAGCCGACGGGTTGAAGATTCTGACACCCAGCGCCCACAAGGCCAAGCCAAAACTAAATAAAGAAATCAGCAGTCCAAGCACGGTAATCAACTTCAGCGGAACCTCGGAAAATGAGGTGACGCCTTCAATCGCGAGGCCAAGCATCTTTGAAAATGGATACTTGGATTCTCCGGCAAAGCGCTCACTGCGATTGTAATAAACCGTTGCCGAGTTGAACCCGAGCTGCGGAATCAGTCCTCTGAGGAAAAGATTGGTTTCTTTATAGCCGCGCAGCGCTTCTATGACTCGTCGGCTTAACAATCTGTAATCGGCATGGTTGAAGACCAATCGAACACCCATTGTTTGCAGTAACCGATAATATCCTTCCGCCGTGCCACGTTTGAAAATGGTATCGCTCGACCGCTCACGCCGGATGCCGTAGACAATCTCTGCACCGGTGGAATAAGCAGCCAGCATATCTTTGATAGCCGCGAGATCATCCTGAAGATCGGCATCTATGCTGATGACCGCGTCTCCCGGTGCATGAAACAATCCAGCCAGCAAAGCAGACTGGTGGCCATAGTTCCGAGAGAGCTTGATTCCATGAACGCGATTGTCCCGCGCCGCCATCTCTTCTATCAGAGCCCACGTACGGTCGGTCGAGCCGTCATCAATGAAATAGATGGACATTCCGCCGATGAAACCGGCTTCAATCAATTCGTTGAGCAAGGAGTTCAGGCGCGAAGCCGTTTCAGGCAACACCTCATCCTCGTTGTAGCAGGGGACGACAATCGCCAGTTGTTGCAACGTCGTGCGGGCGGGTGTGGATGGGTTGGGAGCTTGATTCACAGGAGACTCATCTTAACTTTGGAAAGCCACAACACGTATGCCTTTCTCCCATCTTTAGCGCAGCGTTTTCCTATACAAAAGCACACAGGTATGCTTCCACACCGCAAGCCTCGACACCCAACGGACGGACAGTGATGCAAGAGCTAGCGTTCGAAGCCGATAAAGCTTGCTTGAAACACTGGCAATCGCCTCATTGTCCGCGACCTGGACTCCTGCGACTGCAGGAGGAAGGATCGGAACCAGTTCCGGCGCTATATACAGGATGATGTTATGACGGTACCAGATTTCAACCTTGGCGTACCCTTCTATAGCAGGTCGGACCGCGTCAAAAGGTTTATATCCATGCCTGTTAAACAAGGCACGCCAGAATTCGTACGGCTGCTCGTTGATATGATTTTCTCCACCTTGTCCGGGAGGGGCAGCAGAAAACAAAATGATTCCGCTATGCCGGACCAGGTTCTCGATCAGAGTTTCGCTGGCAGACCGTGGAATATGTTCCCCTACTTCCAGGCATTGCGCTAAGTCGAAGCGCCGGCCGAGATCGAATGGCCGAGTTATGTCCTGCGCCTGGAATTTCTCAGCCGGAATCATTAACGATTCCGGCTGCACATAATCGCCGTCGACGCCTAGATAGTCGATAATTGCCTGATTGCGATATTCCCTCAGCCACGCTCCAGTACCGCAACCCACATCGAGCACGCTTTTTATACCAAGTGTTTGCGCTAGAAGAGGAACAATCTTCTGCGCGGATCGCGTGGAACCTTCCTGGATATATCGAAAGAATGCGTCCTCATAGATATATGTGCGGGACTTGCTCGAATTCACTAAGAGTTTCCAATCATTTCTGGCGGTAGGGATGCTCGCAGTCCCGCCGACCATGTCTGTCCGCAAACCATAAAACGGGAAAAGACGACCCCGTCCGCAAGATTCTAACTTAAACGCTTGACTATCGGGACACAAAAGGTCGTCGCTTCGATCTAATTTGTGCGGGTAGAATAGGGGACGTTCTAACAAGGCCTCATCTGACTTACCCGATGATTGGGTTTGCAGCATGTAGCTGACTCAGATAGGGTATTCACGAATTAAAGGGGAGTTCGAAACAACCCCAGAGGAGAATCAAACCATGAACAAAGCCCACTTCTCGCGGCGCGAGTTCCTGCAAACGACAGCTGGCGCTGCGGGTGCTTCCCTGATCGCCGGGTCCAATTTTCTCGATGCCGAACCAATGTTAGCCGCGTCTCAGACAACGCCACCGAGCGATCAGATTCGCTTTGGGATCATAGGCGTCGGGATGGAGGGTTCCAGCCTGCTCGCGACTGCAATCCAGCTTCGTGGAGTGGAGTGCGTAGCCGCTGCCGATCTTTACGACGGTCGTCACGAATTGTCGAAGGAAATTGTCGGTAGGCCAATCCGAACAACTCGTCGCTATCAGGAACTGCTCGATGCAAAAGACATCAACGCTGTCATCGTGGCCGTCCCCGATCATTGGCACAAGCAGGTTGTGGTCGATGCTTTGGCCGCTGGCAAAGACGTCTACTGCGAAAAGCCCATGTCTCACAACCCGGCTGATGGATTGGCAATGGTGGCAGCGGCGAAGAAGACAGACCGCATTGTGCAGATCGGCGCACAGCGCACCAGCTCTGTTCTCTGCGCAAAGGCCAAGGAGCTTTTCGACAAGGGTGCGATCGGCGATCTAAGCCTGATCGAGGCCACCTATGGCCGCAACGACCCAAATGGCGCCTGGGAATATCCTCCGCCTCCCGATCTATCGCTTGAAAACCTCGATTGGAACACCTGGCTCGGCACGACGCCGAAGAGGCCGCTCGATCCGCTTGTGTTCGCGCGCTGGCGCTGTTGGAGGGAATACGGAACCGGAGTTGCGGGAGACTTGCTCGTCCATCTGATCAGCGGCATGATGTTTGTTCTCGGAATCAACGAACCTCCCAAGCGCGTCTCCGCGTTTGGAGGCATTTACCGGTGGAAAGACGGCCGGGACATGCCGGATGTCCACCCGGTACTCTTCGAGTATGACAATGTTCCCGTCTACATGCGGCTGACTTTGGGAACGGAGTCGACCGAAGTCACTCGCTTTATGGGCTCCAAGGGCATCATCGAACTTCGCGAATTCAGCGTTAGCTATTCCCCGCAGGCCGGAGTGGATACGTCTCCCAGCTATTATTCTGGTTCCTTCCCTGCGCGCCTCAGGAATGCCTATGTCAAGACCTGGCACGAAGAACACGATCCTGTGCCCGGACAAGAGCCAGCACCGGAAACGATCACGTTCAACGGAGATGACTATGACGACCTCAAGCCCCATCTCTGGAAATTCTTCGAAGCAGTCCGGTCGCGAAAGCCCGTTGTGCAGGACGCCGTCTTCGGTAACAACGCAGCTCTGGGCTGCCATCTCGCAAATGAGTCTTACTTTCGCAAGAGTCCGGTGTACTGGGACCCAGCCTCCCAGACGATCAAGTCACTGGGATGATTGAGTTGCTGAATCCACCGAGTGCCGGTTGTCCGATCGATCCAAAAAGCAGGAGGTTTTGATTTTGTGAGATTTCAAAGGCTGATACTTACCGCAGCAATTGTTGTGGGGCTCGCGTCTTCCCCAACTCACTCCCAGACTAAAGACTCGGGCACGACTTCGAGCGCAGTCGCACCCTTCCTGGGAAGCTGGGACTTGACCTTAAAGGCTCCAGACCGGGAGTATCCATCGTGGTTAGAAATTCAGCAGGAAGGCGGTCAGTTGAAAGCTCGGATGGTGGGACGCTGGGGCAACGCCCGTCCGCTCCCTAAAATTGAGATCGCGGGCGGCGTTCTCACCTTCACTTCGCCCAAAGAAGAAGAGGGCCGCAAGGATGACATGGTGTTTCAGGGAAAACTGGTTGGGAAAACCCTGTCTGGAACTACAACTGGCCCCGATGGAACACCCTGGACGTGGGTTGGTCAAAGAGCGCCAGCACTTGAGAGAGCATCTGCCCCAAAATGGGGCAAACCCATTCAGCTATTCAACGGAAAGGATCTGACCGGCTGGAAGATGAGCGCAGTCGGCCCGCCAGTATGGACCGTTCACGATGGAACCCTGGTCACCCCAGGAAACGGCCCCGAACTCATCAGCGACTCCAAATTTCAGGATTTCAAGCTGCACATTGAATTCAACTGCGGGAAAGATGCGAACAGCGGAGTCTATCTGCGCGGCCGTTACGAATTGCAGATTGAAACGGAATCGGAAGCAGAACCGCCCAGCCATCACACAGGGGGAATCTATGGTTATCTCGCCCCATCTCCTGAACTGCCCCGCGCGCCGGACACATGGCAGACCTTCGACATCACGTTGCTTGGGCGAAGAGTCACTGTCGTACAGAACGGCCAGACTGTAATCAACAATCAGGAAATCCCCGGTATTACCGGTGGCGCGGTCGATAGCCACGAAGCAACGCCCGGCCCAATCTATTTGCAAGGCAGCGAGAAAGGCCACGTCGCCTTTCGCAATATCGTCATCACGCCACCGGAGTGAAGCGTCATCCTCATGGTCAATCCAAAGACCGCGTTACAAAATCTTGACGAGCTTCGCGCGCTGACCGCTGATGAGCAAGGGGCGCAGCGAGTAGCGTGGTCGCCGGTCTGGCTCAAAGCGCGCGCGTGGTTTGCCGAGAAATTGAGGCACCTGCCCGTCGAGCATCACTACGATGCGGCGGGCAACCACTGGGTAACTCTGACGGGCAAGTCGGAAAAGTCTTTGGTGCTCGGCAGCCACCTGGATTCGGTGCCCAATGGGGGCTGGCTCGATGGCTGCCTCGGCGTGCTGGCAGGGCTCGAAGTCCTCACCAGCCTAGCGGAGGGGTACAACGGCAAACCGCCATGCACGGTGCGCCTGGTCGATTGGGCTGACGAAGAAGGTGCGCGTTTTGGACGCAGCCTGTTCGGTTCATCCGCGTTTGCCGGTAGCCACACCATCGAAGCGGACCGCACACGCACCGACCCTGAAGGCACAACCCTAGAAGCAGCCCTGCGCAACTGCGGCATTGATGTAAATCGCATCGGGGAGGCTGGCCGCGAGAAGAAGAACATCGCGGCCTATCTCGAACTGCATATCGAACAGGGGCCGATTCTCGAAAAACTTGGCAAGCCGCTTGGCGTCGTGCTGGGCACTAAGGGCGTCGAACGCTGGGCCATCACCTTTCACGGGCAAGAGGCGCATTCCGGCTCCACACCAATGGAGGTGCGTCGCGACGCGCTGGCAGCCGCCGCCAAGTTAGCGCTCGAGATACGACCCATCGCCCGCAGGCATCCACAGTCGGTGGCAACGATGGGCAGCGTCAAGACATTTCCTGGCATCGTCACAGCCGTAGTCGGCCGATGCGAGGCTACGCTCGACATGCGCGATCTCGACGCGAACGTCCTGGCAGGAATGCTTCGCGAAGCGAAGGAAGCCAGCGAGCGGTTCGCGAAAGAAGAGCGCTGCTCCGTCGAGTGGTCAAAGATCTGGTCGATTGAGCCAATCCCCTTCCACCCTGAACTGATCAAGCTGTGCGAAGAGGCAGTCGTCGAGACAGCAGGGGGCTCCGAACAGCTTCCGTCCGGCCCTCTGCACGACGCGGCTGAGGTGGCGCGCGTCGGCATCCCTACCGTAATGATGTTCGTGCAGTCGCTCAACGGGCTGAGTCACAATCGCGCCGAGGACACGAACCGCGAGCATATTGAGCAGGCAGTCGTTGCGCTGAACCGCCTTGCGGAGAAAACAATCGCCTGGACAGAACAACGGTAACTCCGCTGAAACCGTTGAAAGCTCTTGTACGATTACGCGCATTCCCGTTTTGTGTAGAAATGTTGGATAATCGAGAATCCGAAGACGAATGCGCCGCATAACAGATTGGGCGGCCTTCGGGAGCTGTATCAGCGCCGCGTTTCCGTGCCAATCGCAGGAGGGTACGAGAGGTTGATGAGCGAGTCCACCAAATTTTTCGAGCAGGCGCCGGATTCGCCGGAGATCGCTGCACGCTTCCCTGACCTGCATCCACCTTTCAACAAAACAGCCGCCGTCACAGAAGCAAACCGCTGCCTGTACTGCTTCGATGCCCCGTGCACAGCAGCCTGTCCGACGCACATCGACGTGCCTCGGTTCATCAAGAAGATTGCCAGCGGCAATCTTGAAGGCTCGGCCAAAACCATCCTCGACGCGAACATCCTCGGCGCAAGCTGTGCGCGTGCCTGTCCGGTCGCCGTGTTGTGCGAAGGCGCCTGCGTCATGCACCGTTACAATCAGCAGCCGATCGCGATCGCCCGGCTGCAACGCTTCGCCATGGACGCTCTCCACCAAAGTGGAGCACCACTGCCATTCGTGCCAGGCGAGGACATGGGCAAGTCGGTCGCGCTCATCGGCGGCGGCCCGGCATCGCTCGCCTGCGCGGCCGAACTTCGGCGTCGCGGCATCCGTGCAGAAATCTTCGACGCGCGACCGTTGCCGGGCGGTCTAAACACGTACGGTATCGCGGAGTACAAGCTCCCGCTGGCAGAGAGCCTTCGCGAGATCGACATGCTGGCGCAGCTCGGCGTCACCTTCCACTTCAACGTCACAGTCGATGCGAAGAAGCTGGCCCAACTCGAAGCCTCGCACGATGCTGTGTTTCTTGGTCTTGGGCTGGGTGCGATTCACAAGCTCGGCATCGCGGGCGAGACTTTACATGGTGTGACCAACGCGCTCGATTACATCGTGGACTACAAGAGTGGAACGATCACGTCGGCGCCTGATCGCGTCGCTGTCATTGGAGCAGGCAACACTGCGATTGACGCCGCTAATGCTGCGGTGCGCCTCGGCGCAAGCGAAGTGCACATGGTTTATCGCCGTGGGCCCGAGCAGATGTCGGCGTTCGCCTACGAGTACGAACACTCAAAGCAGGAGGGCGTGAAGTTCCTGTGGCATACGAAGCCGGTCGGCATCAGAGGCAGGGATAAAGTGGAAGCACTCGATCTCATCAGGCTTGAAGTAACATCCGATGGATCGCTTGTGCCAATGCCCGGTAACGGCTTCCAGCTGCAGGTAGACCTCGTCATCCTCGCCATCGGGCAGTCTACGCACACAGAATTTCTGGCTGAAAACAAGGTGAAGCTTGAGCGCGGACGCATTCTTATCGACCGCGTCACCGGCCAGACCTCGAATCCGAAATATTTTGCCGGAGGCGACTGCACAAACGGAGGCCGGGAGGTAGTCGACGCCGTGGCTGACGGAAAGCGCGCGGGCATCGGCATCACCGCATGGCTGGAGGGTCTCAATGCCAACGCTTGAAACAACATTCGCCGGCATCCGGTGTATGAATCCGTTCTGGCTGGCTTCTGCGCCGCCAACCAACTGCGGCGAGCAGGTCATGCGGGCCTTCGATGCCGGCTGGGGTGGTGCAGTGTGGAAGACCATCGGCGAACCGATCACGAATGTAAGCTCACGCTACTCGTCCATCGACTGGAACGGTCAGCGAATGATGGGCTTCAACAACATCGAACTCATCAGTGACCGCCCCATCGAGGCAAACCTGCGAGAGATCGCTGATGTGAAACGCCGCTACCCGAAGCACGTGGTCATCGCGTCGCTGATGGTCGAATCGAAACGCAAGGCGTGGCACGAGATCGTGCAGCGCGCCGAAGACGCAGGCGCAGATGGACTCGAACTCAACTTCGGGTGCCCACATGGCATGAGCGAGCGCGGCATGGGTTCAGCAGTCGGTCAGGTGCCAGAGTACTGCGGACAGATCACCGGATGGGTGAAGGAAAAAGCACGCACGCCTGTCATTGTGAAGCTGACTCCGAACATCAGCGACATTCGCATGCCCGCGCGCGCGGCAAAGCAGGCTGGAGCCGACGCGCTCTCGGCCATCAACACCATTAACTCAATCACCGGCATTGACCTCGACACGCTTGAACCGCGCCCGAATGTTGACGGCAAAAGCTCACACGGCGGCTACTGCGGCCCAGCAGTAAAGCCGATTGCTCTGAACATGGTGCAACAGGTCATGTCGGATGACCAGGCTGCGCTGCCCATGTCCGGTATCGGAGGCATCGGTTCATGGCAGGACACCGCAGAGTTCATCCTGCTCGGCGCAGGCACGGTGCAGGTCTGCACGGCAGTCATGCACTATGGCTATCGCATCGTCGAAGACATGGCCGACGGACTGCTCGCATGGATGCGCAGAAAAGGCTACGAATCGCCCGACGACTTCCGTGGCCTCTCGCTGCCGACCGTGCGCGAGTGGAAGCACCTGAACCTCAACTACAAGATTGTCGCGCGCATCCATGAAGATAAGTGCATCGGCTGTGAGCTGTGCTATACCGCATGCTGGGACGGCGCACATCAGTGCATTCACCTGGATCGCGCGCTCCCAAATCCGGACACATCGCGTACGCCAGACATGGTCGCGGCTGAAAGCCGAAGCCGCATCAGCACAACACCGATTCCGAAGCTCGACCTGAACGGCGCTGGAGAGGCCGGCCCCTATCTCACGCCGCTCGCCCGCATCCCGCGTGTCGACGAGCATGAGTGCGTCGGCTGTAATCTGTGCTCCCTGGTGTGCCCAGTCCCGGACTGCATCACGATGGAGCGCGTCGATGAAGGCCTGCCGCCCGAGACATGGGAGGAGCGCGTGAATGCCGGACTGGTTGCAGAAGGCTCAGCCGCGAGCAATCCAAACCTTTAACGCATACGAGCATTCGAGGCGTAGGAGTCGAACAACGATGGGGACCTTGATCAAGAACGGCACAGTAGTCAATGCTGATGGATCAAAAAAGGCCGACGTGCTGATCGAGGGTGAAAAGATCGCAAAGGTCGGCGCCCACTTCGACCCGACCGACCACACAGTTGTCGATGCAACGGACCTGCTCGTTATGCCCGGCGGCATCGACGTGCACACGCATCTCGACATGCCCTTCGGTGGTACCGTCTCAGCCGACGATTACACAACAGGCACCCAGGCAGCAGCCGTCGGCGGCACGACAATGCTTATCGACTTCGCCCTGCAGTCTCAGGGGCACACCATGCGCGAAGCCTTCGACACGTGGCGCAGAAAGTCCGACAACAAAGCATGTATCGATTTCTCGCTGCACATGGCAGTGACCGATCTCGGTCCCGGAGACGGCGCGCAGGGACTCGCGCGAGATGGAAGAGATGGTCACCGTTGGGCATCTCCAGCTTCAAACTCTTCATGGCCTACCCGGCGTGCTGATGATCAACGACGGCCTGATGTTTCGTGTAATGCAGAAGGCCGAAAAGCTGAACGCGCTCTGCTGCATTCATGCTGAGAATGGCAGCGCCATCGACATTGTCGTCGCGCAGATGCTGGCAGAAGGCAAGACCGCGCCGCACTTACCATGCGCTCTCACGGTCGCCGAAGGCCGAGGCTGAAGCCACGCATCGCGCCATCGCACTCGCCGATATGGCAGGAGCAGCCGTCTACATCGTGCATCTTTCCAACGAGTACGCTCTGGACGAACTGAAGCACATGCAGCCAGCGCGGCGCAAGAGCGCTGGCCGAAACCTGCACGCAGTATCTCGTGCTCTCTATCGAAGACCAGATGCCCGGCAAAAGCTGGGACGAAGCAAAGTTCGTCTTCACGCCGCCGCTCCGCGAAAAGTGGCATCAGGAGCCGCTGTGGCAGGCGCTGAACGACGGCTCACTGTCCGTGGTCTCCACTGACCACTGCCCCTTCCGATTCGCCGACCAGAAATCACTTGGCCGCGGAAACTTCACGCAAGATCCCCAACGGCGGCCCGGGCGTTGAGAACCGTCTGCAGATCCTGTGGCACTTCGGCGTCAATGCGGGACGATTCACACCGGAGAAATTCGTCGAACTCTGTTGCACCAACGCCTGCCCGCATCTTCGGCATGGGCAACCAGAAAGGCACAATCAAGCACGGGCTGGATGCCGACATCTTGCTCTGGGACCCGAACGCCGAACTACACCATCTCCGCCGCGACTCAGTGCATGGCGACTGACTATTCAATGTTCGAAGGCTGGACCGTAAAAGGCAACGCGGCCAAGGTGTTCTCCCGCGGCGAACTCGTCGTCGACAACACAACGCAGCCAGGCAAGTTCCTTGGCACGACCGGACGCGGCCGCTTTGTAAAGCGCGAAGCGAATGCGGGAGGTCTGGCTTGATCCCAGCCGCCGCTGCCACAGCTGAATCCGCGCGACCGCCAGCATTTCGACTGCGCGACCTTGCTCCTGATGCGCACCTCTACAACGAGGACCTCGCGCCCACCCAACCGGCGCCGCACCTGGACCACCTATAACTACATCGCGCTCTGGTTCTCGATGTCGATGGAGGTGACGACCTACATGCTGGCGTCGTCGCTCATCGCCGGCGGCATGAACTGGAAGCAGGCCATCCTCACCATCCTGCTCGGCAATCTGATCGTGCTCATTCCCGATGCTGCTGAACGCACACGCGGGAGCAAAATACGGCATTCCGTTTCCCGTCTTCGTGCGCGCATCCTTCGGCCCGGTGGGCGCAAACATCCCGGCCCTTCTTCGCGCGATTGTGGCGTGCGGCTGGTTCGGCATTCAGTCATGGCTGGGCGGTCAGGCAATCGCCGCCATGGTCGGCGTTCTGCTGCCGCAGACAATCCACATGCCCTGGGTCTTATGGACATGCTTTCTCGGATTCTGGCTGCTGAACATGGCAGTCGTGTGGCGCGGTGTCGAGTCCATTCGCTTCCTCCAGAGCTTCTCCGCGCCCTTCATGCTGGTGATCTCGCTCGTCCTGTTGTTCTGGATGCTGCATAAAGCAGGCGGCTTCGGGCCGATGCTGTCCGCGCCAAGCAGATTCACGTCAACGCGGCAAGCTTCATGCACTTCTTCTTCCCTTCGCTCACGGCGATGGTCGGGTACTGGGCAACGCTGTCGCTCAACATTCCTGACTTCACACGCTATGCAAAAAATCAGGACGCGCAGATCATCGGACAGGCATTCGGCCTACCCGTCGCGATGGTACTGTACTCGTTCATCGGCATCGCGGTCACTTCCGCGTCGGACAGTCGTCTTCGGCGAGCCTATCTGGAGCCCAATCACGCTACTCGGCCGCTTTCATCAACCACTCGTAGCCTTTCTCGGACTGATCGCGCTGCTCGTCGCAACGCTGAACGTCAACATCGCGGCAAACGTCGTCTCGCCATCGAACGATTTCTCCAACCTCGCCCCACGACTCATCAGCTTCCGCACCGGCGGCATGATCACGGCCTTCTCGGTCTTGCCATGATGCCCTGGAACTGATGGAAACCTTCGGCAGCTACATCTTCGGATGGCTCGTCGGCTACTCCGGCCTGCTCGGCCCGGTCGCGGGCATCATGGTTGCGGACTACTTCCTGGTGCGCGGAACGAAGCTCGACTGCTATTCGCTCTATCGCCGTGGTGGAATGTACGAGTATCGCCACGGCCTGAACCCTGCCGCTCTGATCGCTCTCGTCATCGGCGTTGTCGCCGCATTGATTGGCCGCTTCGTCCCCTCCGTCGCTTTTCTGTATGACTACGCGTGGTTCGTCGGATTCTTCCTCTCCGGCGCGCTTTACTACCTGATGATGCTGAGCCAGAGTAAAAGGCCGGCCATCGCTACCTCAACGAAACGAAAGGCAATGCAATGAGCTCCCAACGAAACAATGACGCCGCCCGCCACAACAGAACTGACCTCAGAAGAAGTCGTACGCATCACGCGCGAGACGAACTACGGCACGTGGCGTTTCCAGAAAGGATGGAACCCTCTGCATATCGTCGACGCCGAGGGCTGCTACATCATCGATGCGAACGGCAAGCGATATCTCGACTTTTCGGCACAGCTCATGTGCATGAACCTCGGACACAAGAATCAGGCGGTCATTGACTCCATCAAGCAAGCAGGCGCAGGATCTCGCCTACGCTATGCCAGGTTACGCCACGACCGCGCGCGCCGAGTTCTCGAAACTGCTGCTGGAAGTCCTTCCGAAAGGATTGAACAAATTCTTCTTCACCACATCCGGCACCGATGCAAACGAAGCCGCTTTCAAGATCGCCCGCATGTACACGGGCAAGACGAAGATCATCGCGCGCTATCGCTCCTACCATGGCTCGACGGCAGGCTCAATCGCTGCAACTGGCGATCCGCGGCGCTGGGCGATGGAGCCGCGCGGCAAAGGACCGGGGATTATATTCGGCCCGGAGGTGCACTGCTACAAATGTCCCATCAAACACAGTTACCCCGAGTGCGGAATCGCATGCGCCGACTACCTTGAGCACATGATTCTCAACGAGTCTGACGTAGCGGCTGTGCTGGTCGAGCCGATCGTCGGCACGAATGGTGTGATTGTTCCGCCAGCAGGAGTACATGCCGAAGCTGCGCCACATCTGCAACGAAACCGGCGTATTGCTGATCGCCGACGAAGTCATGAGCGGCTGGGGGCGCTCAGGCGAATGGTTCGCGATGGACCTGTGGAACGTCACACCTGACATTCTCTGCACCGCCAAAGGCATCACGTCCGCTTATGTCCCGCTGGGGCTCTGCGCGACATCAGAGAAGATCGGCGATTTCTTCCAGGACCATTACTTTTCGCACGGCCATACCTACGAAGCGCATCCGATGACGCTGCTTCCGGCAGTCGCGACTATCCACGAGATGCAGCGCCTCGGTCTTGTAGAACGATCGCGCGAGCTAGGCCCGTTCGTCGAGCAAAAATTGAACGTACTCAAGGCCAAACACCGCAGCGTAGGAGATGTACGCGGCAAAGGACTCTTCTGGGCCGTCGATCTGGTAAAGAACCAAAAGACTAAGAGAGCCATTCAACACTTACGCCGACAAGGTCTCCGGCAAACCTCTGGTCGTCGATCAGATTGCAGCCAAAACGCTTGCGGACGGCGTGATTTTGCAGGCCTGGGTCAGTCACTTCGTCATCGCGCCACCATTGATCATTACCAGGGAAGAGATCGAACGCGGGGTCGATACGCTCGACAAGTATCTGAGCTTCGCCGACGAGCAATGCGTAGCAGACTAGCCGGCGGTCGCCGGAGCTATACGATAGGGACCCGTGCCTGGCTTGCGTTGACCATCGGTCAATGCAAGCCAGGGCAGATCCAAGGCTGTCATGGGGCAAGCCTGATTACGACTCGCGAGGAATAATCAGCAGGACTTCGACGGCAGTAATTTGACCGTTCTGGGTGGCCGGACGGAATTGCCACTGCTGAAGAGCACCGAGAACAAACTGCGCCTGCGCGAACCGTTGCGGAAAGACGACGGCAAGCCGCTCAAACTGGCCCCGGGCATTGATAAGACCGTGAACCATGATGGCATCTCCGTTGGTGTCACTCGACGCGAGGTGGGGCCGTACGACGACATAGGGCCACGGAGCATCCGGGCGCGTGACGATTCCCGCGGCGGCAGCCTCCTCGGCCGCCGGCAGGCAATACTGGAGAATCCAACTCCTGGCGAGGCCCACATGCAAGTAGACCGTGTACGCAAGCCTGTCTGTCCATGCGCCTAAAGCCTCCGGATATTCTTCCACCGGCGAGGAGCCCACCACGACTACCCCGAAATGGCCATCTTTTGGCAGGAGGATGCGTGTGACTGTAGGCTCGCTGCTCGAGCCGTTCTGACCGGCAGGTCCATCTGCTGCGATCACGTTGCCCTGATTGCCTGAAATCTCTCCTGCTCCGGTTCCATTCAGCGTACTGGCTAAGTCCCCGTTGCCATCCTGCGGCGGACTATTCGGCCTCTCCGGGGCTAGTGAATTTGCGGAGGACGAAGGCGCCGTTTCATTGATCACAGGCAAGGGAACTGCCCCTTCCTGGAGTAGGAGATCCGAGAGCGACATCACTCTGGCCTCTGTCGGTGGGGTGACAGGCCGCGAACCGGTTTCCGGAACCTGGTTTGGCGCATCAGTTCTACGAACTGTCAGGGGTGAGGACGTGCTCGGAGACAGCAAAGGCCGCTCTGTCATGAATGCAGTCGCGGACATTCTGACATCAGAGAGCTTCAATTCTTGATTCGGCGGATCGAGGGAGGGCTGAACGTTGGCATTCGTAACCTCCTGCGTCGGAGGTGGGATGATCTTCAAAGTTGGGGTGTTCTCCGCGGACCACATCACGGCAAGCGGTATCGGGGTTTCTTCCGGGAGCACTAGATTTGGCGGCAAATCCGGTTGTACCAGCGTCTGCAGGGCCGGAATCTTCTGTGCAAGGTGCCGAGAACTGGTTGCGGGTGCTGGGCGGCCGCCGCCCCGCGCATCCATATGGCTGACAGCTTTCGGGGTAGGGTGCGCGACGCCTTTCAGGGAGGCCAACTGTATCTTCGGGGCTTGCCTGTGCAAGTTCAAAATGCGAACTGTATATCGCTCGGAGAAGGGGTCGACAACCTTCGGCATATGCTTCAGGCCGGCGTAAAACATGATCATTGCCACGCCATGCGTGAGTATGGAAATCAGAAATCCGGAAGGTCGCCACCTCGTTGGTGGAGCTTCCCCGAACAGGGTGATCGTCTGGGAAGATCCCATCATCATCGCGTAAGCTTCCCAATCCTGACCACAGATAGCTCCTTATTCGGTGGTGATACTCGATTTCAGTCGCAATGGAACCCAAAGATGCTGGGAAGCGACCGATGGCAGTTCCTGGTTAGAGACTCTACTTTCTGCAGGTTGCAATTCTCATACCAACTATGTGGTCGTAAGTTGCTGAAAAGAGCAGCCTCGGAGCCAGGAGAGTGTCTACACGGCTACACCTGCGCATCGGGTGGATACACCTGTTAACAATTTATTGTCGGCCCACTCTCCTAAACCTCTGATTCCGCGTCAAGAAGGGTCCGGTCTCTTTGGCACGGCAATTGCCGTTAGGGCATAGGCAAGTCCCCACGACATGACCGAAGCGCATAGCTGGGTCAGACAGGTGTTCAAATGAATCGAAGGTTACTTACTGTTCTCCTGATCGCTTTTGTTATTGCCCTCGGGTGCAGTTACATTGTCTATCGGCTGGTCGGCAACCGCATTATGGCGGCAGCGCAGCCAAAAGCTTCGAGCGTGATCGTGGCTGCTAACGATGTCAAACTCGGAAGCATCCTTAAGGCTTCTGACCTGACGACGACCCAGATGGTGGGGCCGTTGCCCAAGGGCGCAATCGTTAAACCGGAAAATGCCGTGGGCCGCGGCGTGATCTCGGATCTTTACCAGGGCGAGCCTATTCTGGACAGCCGCCTGGCGGCACCCGGTTCCGGCGGCGGCCTTGCTGCAACCATTCGGGCGGGAATGAGAGCCTGCGCCGTCAAGGTGGATGAAGTGGTGGGCGTAGCAGGATTCGTCACGCCAGGAATGCGCGTGGACGTGCTGATCTCGGGTACTCCCCCCGGGCCTAATAGCATGAACGACGGGCCGAAGGTGAAGACGCTTCTCCAGAACATAGAAGTTTTGTCGGCTGGTACCGACATCCAGAAGGACAACGAGGGAAAACCACAACAGGTTCAAGTGGTCAACCTGCTGGTGAACCCCGAACAGGCTGAACTCCTGAGCCTGGCCAGCAACCAGACCAAGATTCAGCTGGTGCTACGTAATCCGCTGGACACGGAGGAGACGCATCCGCCGGGGAGCGGCATGAACGTCCTCTTCTCGGATATAAATCCGACACCGAAGGTCAAGGCTGCGAGAGCGGCCGCAACGCACAAAGCGAGCAGCGTCTACGTGATCGAAGTTGTGAACGGCGGGAAGCGGAGCGAAGAGAAATTTGTCTCAGGCGAGGAAAGACAGTGAGAACGCGAGCGGGAATTGCAGTCCTTGGTTTTAGTGTGTGCGCTTTGGGATTTCAGGCGGAGCCGGCGCTTCAGGCTCAGGGTCCAAATGCGTCGTCTCGGGGAGCAGAAGTCGCAACTCAGGACTCGTCAAATGAGCTATTTGTCTCCATGGGCAAGTCTGTGCTGGTCGACACGGAGCGGCCGATTACGCGAGTCGCCGTCGCTTCGAGTGAGGTCGCGGAAGCCTCTGCCGTGAACCGATCCGAGATAGTAGTGAGCGGCAAAGCATTCGGGGAAACGAGCCTGATCATTTGGGAAGCGGGCGGGGGCCGGCAATTCTTCAACGTAAAGGTTCGGGCCAACTCTGACGGATCGAGCGAACGCATAGAAGGGCTCCGGCGCGAACTCAGGACTGAGTTTCCCGACCAACCGATACAAGTCAGTACCGATAACGGCATGATATTCCTTCGCGGAACAGTGAAAGACCTCGCCAGCTCTGATCGTGCGGTTCAGATCGCGTCGACTGCGGGTAAGGTAGTAAATCTCCTGTATGTCGATGTTCCGCCACCCGCGACGCAAATTCTACTGAAGGTGCGCTTTGCCAGCTATGACCGGACCTTGAACAAATCTCTCGGCCTGAATCTATACAGTCTGGGCGCAGCGAATACCATTGGTTCAGTCACCACCCAGCAATTTTCTCCGCCATCGATCACCGCAGGGAGTGGTTCCGGAAGCAACACACAACCTACGACAGCGGCACTATCGGATTTGCTCAACATATTCGTCTTCAACAAGGACATCAATCTAGGCGCGACCATCCAGGCCCTTGAAGCTAACAATGTCCTTCAGGTTCTGGCTCAGCCCAACCTGTTAGTCGAAAATGGCAGACAGGGAAGCTTTCTCGCCGGCGGCCAATTTCCGTATCCGACGGTCCAGGGTACGACAGGCGGTGGTGGTACAGGAGCGATCACGATCTCATTCAAGGAATTCGGCATTCGCCTCAACTTTATTCCCACCATTACGCCGCGCGGTACCATCCGTCTCCAGGTTGCTCCTGAAGTCAGCGCTCTGGATTACGCTCAGGGGGTAACCATTTCCGGATTTACCGTTCCTGGCATTGACGTTCGTAAAGTGAACACTGAGGTTGAATTGAGCGAAGGACAGAGCTTTGTCATCGGCGGACTGCTGGACAATCGCACTACCAAAACTCTCTCAAAGATTCCGTTTCTCGGAGACGTTCCTGTACTAGGAAAATTCTTCCAGTCAATCGCAACCACGAAAACAAATACGGAGCTCATCGTAATTGTGACGCCGGAGATCGTAGCTCCTATCCCAGCCGGTGCGCCACTTCCGGCACTTAAGTATACGGACAAGTTCCTTTCGCCTAACTCCAACATTCCGATGACGAATCCGGGGCCGGAAGTCACAGGAGCTAAGGCTAGCGCGGCTTCTCCGTCTACAATGCCGGTTGAGAAGCTGGTTCAGAGTCTGAAGCCGGAGCAACCCTTGACTATTGATAGCAATATGAGTTCATCTTCGCAAATCCCAATACCGCAGAATGGCCCTGGGCAACCACAACAATGAGGAGAATTGCTCGCTGGATTCGCCGCTGGGAGGCGGGTGGGGTTGATCCAGACCGCCGGGCAAAGCCTGAAGTCCGGCTGAAGATCTCAAACCTCACCCGCCAGGCTGTCCTCGCCAGCTGTGTAGACGTGGCTGATCGGGGAGCAAAGCGTAGGAAGGGCTTGCTGGGGCGCGACAACCTCCCTGACGGAGAAGGGTTGTGGATACTTCCTTGTGAAGCTGTCCATACCTTTGGCATGCGATTCGCGATTGATCTGGTCTATCTGGACCGCAATAATCGAGTGAGAAAGACCAGAAGCGATGTACCCCCTTCCCGTCTGTCCGCATGTCTTACCGCACATTCCGTGATCGAGCTCGCCTCTGGCACCATCAGCAGAACCCAGACAAAACCGGGGGACAGGCTCGAATTCTCCGCTGCTGAATCTCTGTAAATCATCGATCAACCGCGAATAGTCGCAGCTGGACACGTCCATCAAGCGATAGAGGCTGCGTGTGGCGATGCGCCACCGCAGTCTTTGCTTGCCAACTAGCTTTCTGGCCTGCGAATGCATTGGCGAACGGCTCGCCGAGTTCGAGGGGTTTATGATCCCGATCCATAGCCAAAAACAGCCAAAATCCTTAGGAGCCTGTATACGTTGCATACCTGTTCGAGCGGTCTTGTATACAAGCGTTAACACCGCCAAAGAGGCAAGTCTTGTAACTTGCTGATTCCCTAGGATGAACGGCGGCCACAGAATGGTTCTTCATTTGCCTATATGTAGGTTGCTCGGCCAGGGCCGGGAAATAAAATCTATAAGGGGAATTCACATGAAGGATGCATTTTTGAAGTTGTCTGTCAAGGTTCAGAGCCTGATGATCCGGGAAGAAGGTCAGGATCTGATCGAGTACGCGCTGGTTGTTGCTCTGATCGCGTTTGCAGCCACCGTTGGCATGAACAAGGTAGCCACCGGCATCAACACCGCTTTCAACAATATCGCTGCCGCGCTCAGCACGAACATCACGTAGTCCGAAACGAACTAAGGTCAGATACGAGCAAACCAGCTCCCCCTTGTTCCTTGGCGGGAGAGATACGTGAGAGCAGGCCAAGTATAAAAAGCGTGCTCTCCCTTCTCAAGGAAGATAAGCGAGAAACCTAGTTGTGCGGGGTGATTTGTTATGCAACGTAAACTATTGAACTTCTATATCAAGATGCAGAGCCTGGTCATGCGGGAAGAAGGTCAGGACCTGATCGAGTACGCGCTTCTTGTCGCTATGATGGCTTTCGGTGCGGCTGTGAGCATGGACAGCGTCGCCACCCATATCAATACGGCTTTCAGCAATATGGCTGGTGTTCTCAGCACTGACATGACGTAGTCCGGAACGAACAGGGTCAGATACGAGCAAACCAACTCCCGCCTTGTTCTTTACCTGGAGAGATACGTACAGCAGCCAAAACCCAGATCTCTTTCCTGGCAAGATGGGCAGCCGGAACAGTGTGGCGGGCACTACATCACTTTTCTGCAGCCTGGCGACGAGCCGAACCTTAGACTCAGCGAATCTGGGACAAAAGAAAGGTCGGGGCCGGTACAAACCAACTCCACCAGACCGGCTGAGTCCGAACCTTAGAACATGATTTCTTCTCCTGCTCCAGATCGCGCTTCGCTAATGATGGTCGAAAGTGGCCTCACGGCGATTGCGATCGCGGGGGCTTTTTGTTGCCCCAGACTGGGAGCCACATATTTCTCGCGTATCGAGCAAGCTTGCGGTTGGTTGGCGCGAAAGCAGCGTCTAGCAGTCATCGTTGTGGGCCTCACTGCAATGCTGTTGCGTCTCGCAATTCTTCCATTCAGCCCGATACCGCACCCATTTGTCCAAGACGACTTCAGCTTTCTGCTTGCCGCAGATACTTTTGCTTCGGGCAGGCTAACGAATCCCACCCCCGCAATGTGGACGCACTTCGAGAGCTTCCACATCACCATGAAGCCCACGTATATGTCGATGTACTTTCCTGCAAATGGATTGGTTTTGGCGGCGGGAAAGGTATTGTTCGGGCATCCTTGGTACGGCCTCTTATGTGTGATGGGACTGATGTGCGCGGCCATCTGCTGGATGCTGCAGGCTTGGCTACCGCCCACGTGGGCCTTCCTAGGAGGGGTGTTGGCGGTCCTGCGTCTGGGCTTGTTCAGTTATTGGATCAACACATATACCGGCGCAGGTTGTATTTCGGCTCTGGGTGGTGCGCTTGTTTTGGGTGCATTTCCCCGATTCATGAAAACTCCGCGACTCCGCTACAGTCTCCTGCTTGCGGTGGGCACCATACTGCTCGCTAACAGCCGCGAATATGAAGGTGCGCTTCTTTGCATACCAGTAGCTGTTGTCTTCGGAAGGTGGATTCTTTTTGGAAAGAACAAGCCATCGATGTATGTTCTTCTCCGCTGTTTTGCGATCCCGCTCGTGCTGATGGTGGCCGCAGGCGTGTGGATGGGGTACTACAACTACCGCGCCTTCGGAAGCCCGCTTACTCCACCCTACAAGGTAAATCGTGCCACCTATGCCATCGCACCCTACTATGTCTGGCAGTCGCCACGCCCTGAGCCAGTTTATCGGCACCAGGTCATGTACGACTTCTACCGCCACAATGAGCTAAGAGCTTTCGAGAAAATCCACAGCCTCAAATGGTTCCTGCCTGTGACAGTCGTCAAAGCTGCCATGGGGGTGATCTTTTTTTCCGGAATAGCATTATTGCCCCCGCTCATTATGATGAGGCGTGTAATCGCAGATCGTCGTATTCGTTTCCTGCTTATATCTATTCTCGTCTTGATGGCGGGAATGCTCATCGAGATATTCCTCATTCCGCATTATCTGGCGCCCTTCACGGCGGCGTTCTATGCGATTGGTTTGCAGGCTATGCGGCACCTGCGAGTTTGGAAGCCGGGTGGCCAGCCAGTCGGAACGGGACTGGTACGACTCATCGTAACGGTCTGCTTTGCACTGGGCGCGCTGCGTCTATTTGCCGCCTCGATTAACTTCAATATTGTCGAATGGCCTCCTTCCTCATGGAGTACCGCATGGTACGGTCCACTCAATTTCGGTGCTGCGCGTGCTCAGATCCAGAGCGAACTTGAGCGTTCACCCGGAAAACAACTCGTCATCGTCCGATATTCTCCCCAACATGAGCCGCTGGACGAGTGGGTCTACAACGCTGCCGACATCGATAACTCCAAGGTGATCTGGGCGCGTGAGATGGATGACGCCAATAATCTCGAACTGATTCATTACTACAAAGACCGAAAGGTCTGGCTGGTGCAGCCAGACTTGCAACCGGCAGGGATTGCCCCTTATCCGTTGCCCGGAAGTGTAACCGCCGCCCCTACGGTGAGTTCCATATCGATCAGGAAAAGTGAAAGGAAAGCCCAGCAAGGAGGCTGATTCTTATGATCAACGGAAAGCGCGTCGCTGTGGTTATGCCAGCATTTAACGCTGAAAGAACCCTGGAAAAAACTGTGCGGGAACTTCCGGATGAGGTTGACATCAAGATTCTTGTCGATGACGCGAGCACCGATGAAACTGCTCTGCTGTCGGAAAGACTCGGCGTGCGCACTTTTATTCACGATGCAAACTACGGGTACGGGCGCAACCAGCAGACATGCTACCGGGAGGCCCTTGCTGCAGATGCGGACATTGTGGTGATGGTCCATGCTGACTACCAATACGAGCCAAAACTCGTATCGGCCATGGCGGCCATGGTTGCCAGCGATGTGTACGATATGGTTCTGGCCTCGCGCATTCTGGGCGGCGGCGCCCTCAAAGGCGGCATGCCGGTCTATAAATACATCTTCAATCGGCTGCTGACTGGATTTCAAAATCTGTTTCTTGGAGTAAAGCTCTCCGAATATCACACGGGCTACAGAGCCTTCTCGCGGGAGCTGTTACAGGCGCTTCCTCTACTGGAGAATTCCGATGACTTTGTATTCGACAACCAGATGATTGCCCAGGCCGTGATGTTCGGCTTTCGGATCGGTGAGATCTCCTGCCCAACGAAATACTTTAAGGAAGCATCTTCTATCAACTTCAGGCGCAGCATGAAATATGGATTGGGTGTATTGCAGACGACCGCCAGCTTTGTAGCCCACAAGATGGGAATCGCGCGAACGCCTGCCTTCGACGCAACAGGAAGAAAAGTGACGCTGAAATATTACTCAGAAACCGCACAAGGTCTCGAAGGCCTGTCACAATCCTCGCCGCCTGTCGCTCGATAGCACGAGGGATAGTCTCGGCGGTTCCGAGTCTTGAGGAGATATGATCCTCGCTTCCGCTCCGGAACGTGGCACATCGCAAACTGAATCAAACTAAAGCTCCGTGTGTGGAAGGGTACGGATCTGCTATTTCTATTGTTTGAATTTCGCAAAGCCTTTAGTCTAACCAAAATGATGTTCTCCTCAACCTGCCTGTTCGCCCTGACTTTTACATTTGCATTTCCCCTCTTATCTCAAACAACGACGACCACCACACCCGCTACGCCACCGGCGCCGCACGCGATGACGCTTGATGACCTCTTCCGTCTGCAGGATGTGGGCGATCTGCAGGTCTCGCCGGATGGGAATTGGGTTGCCTATACGGTAAGCACAATCGACACGACCGCAGACAAACGTCTGACGGACATCTGGATGGTGAAGTGGGACGGTTCCGAAGACATGCGGTTAACCTATGCGAGCGAAAACTCATCGAGCTCACCCCGTTGGAGTCCGGATGGGAAGTATTTGTCATTTACTTCCGATCGCGCGGGAAAGGCGAAGGGACCGCAGGTATGGGTACTGGACCGGCGCGGCGGTGAGGCGCGCCAACTCACGGATGTAAAGAATCATTTGTCCTTTTACGCATGGTCGCCGGATGGAAAGAAGTTACTGCTCGGGATTGCCGAGGACAAGGAGGCCTCGTCGGAGGCGAAGGACAAAGATAAAGACAAAGAGAAAGAGAAGCCGAAACCGATCGTCATCGATCGTTATCACTTCAAGCAGGATATTGAAGGTTATGTCTCATCGGAGACGACGCCGACGCTGCTCTATTTGTTTGACGTCGATACCCACAAGCTGGAAAAAGTGACGACGGATACCAAATATAGCGAGCAGAATGCCGTGTGGTCTCCGGATGGAGCACACATTGCGTATGTGAGCAATCATGATCCCGATCCGGACCGGACGACGAACACAGATGTGTTTGCCGTCGACGCAAGAGCGAATTCAGTGGCTAGGAAGCTGACGACGTTCGAAGGGCAGGATGGCGGCCGGTTAGCGTGGAGTCCGGACAGCAAGTTGATTGCTTACTTACACGGCAGCGAGCCCAAATATCTTGAATACAACCAGAACCAGCTTGCGGTCGTCGCCGCCGCGGGCGGCGAGGCGCATGTTCTGACAAAGAAGCTGGATCGCGCTGTCTCGGCGCCTGCATTTGCCGAGGATGGCCAATCTGTAACTGTGTTAGTGACGGACGATCGCTCAGAGTATCTGGCTTCGGTTTCGCTGAATGATGGATCAGTCAAACGGCTGATAGACGCGCCGGGATCGGTGGTGACGCGGAATCAGGCTGGAGGGCATTCCGCAGTCGTCTGGACCACGGACGCAGCGCCTGGAGAAGTATTTGCTTTTGAAGACGGCAAGCTGCGGAAGCTGACATCGCACAATGACGCACTGATCGCCCAGTTAAAACTCGGTGAGACCCGTGACTTACAGGCGAAAACGAAAGATGGCGCCGATGTACATGCGCTGTTGACGCTGCCTGTTGGCTATCAGGATGGGCAAAAGTATCCGATGCTGTTGCGAATTCACGGCGGTCCGGACGGACAGGATGCCCATGCCTTTGTTCCTGAGCGGCAACTCTTTGCAGGTCGCGGTTACGCAGTGCTGAATGTGAACTATCGGGGCAGCGCAGGGCGAAGTGCGACTTATCAGCAGAGTATCTTTTCTGACTGGGGTAATAAGGAAGTCATTGATTTGCTGGCAAGCGTCGATGAAGCAGTAAAGCAAGGCGTCGCAGACCCTGATCGACTTGGCGTGGGTGGATGGAGTTACGGAGGCATCCTCACCGACTACACCATTGCCAGCACGACACGCTTCAAGGCGGCAATCAGCGGCGCAGGCACCGGAAATCCGCTCGGCTTCTATGGTGTCGATCAGTACATCATTCAATACGACCAGGAACTAGGGCCGCCATGGAAAAATCTCGATACCTACATCAAGCTCGGCTATCCCTTTCTGCACGCTGACCGCATTCATACGCCCACACTTTTTATGGGCGGTGACAAAGACTTTAACGTGCCCCTGATGGGCGGCGAGCAGATGTACCAGGCGCTGCGCAGCCTGAATGTTCCGACGGAGCTGGTGGTGTATCCGGGGCAGTTTCATGGATTCACGCGGCCCAGCTTTATCCGCGACCGCTACCAGCGCTACTTCGAGTGGTATGACAAATACCTGATGCCGCCACCGGCCGCGAAGAAGTAGCAACAGCGGAGATTGCACTTTAGCCGTCTTCTGCAGAAGACGGCGCGGGAATGCTAACCTCAAGAGTGATCTCCGCAATGCAACAACATTTCCCAAATACACAGATTGAGACTGACGACCTCACATCCGGCACGCGTTTTGTGCGCGCCTGCCTGCGCAAACCCGTAGACCGCACGCCTGTCTGGTTCTTGCGTCAGGCTGGTCGCTACATGCCGGAATACCAGGCGGTGCGGAAGCACCATTCATTGCTGGAAATTTGCAGGCAGCCAAAGTTAGCAGCAGAGGTGACGATTACTGCGGCGGAAAAGCTGGACGTGGATGCAGCGATCATCTTTGCCGATCTGCTATTGCCGTTCGAACCTATGGGACTTGATTTTGAGTTCCAGGCAGGCGAAGGCCCGGTGGTCCACAGGCCGGTGCGGACCTTTGACGATGTCAAGCAGCTGCGCACGGATCGGGCGTCTGAACTGAGCTACGTTGCCGAAGCGATTGAAAGAGTGGTTGCTCACTTCAAAGATCGCATCGGCATCATCGGTTTTTGCGGCGCGCCGTTTACGCTCGCAAGCTACATGATCGAGGGTGGCAGCTCGCGCAACTACGTTGCTACAAAGACGATGATGTACCGGCAGCCGGATACGTGGCGGCTGTTGATAGAGAAGCTCGTCACGGTGCTGTGCGAATATGCGAGGGAGCAGGTGGAGGCGGGTGCGGACGTCATCCAGATTTTCGACAGTTGGGTGGGTGTACTCAGCGTTGAAGATTATCGCGATTTTGTGCTGCCAATCACGAAAACACTGATACGCGAGGTGCAGTCCTTCGGTGTGCCTGTGATCTATTTTGGCGTCGAGACGGCCAGCCTGCTGCCTGCCATGCGCGAGACCGGTGCAGACGTCCTGGGTCTGGACTGGCGCACGCCGCTGGGCGAGGCGTGGAAATCGTTCGATTATGCGTCTGCGGTACAGGGGAATCTGGACCCGATCACGTTGTTTGCCGAGCCGGAACTGATTCGAGAGCGCGTGAAGCAGATTCTTGCTCAGGCCGGAGGGCGGCCGGGGCATATCTTTAACCTCGGACATGGGATTGTGCCGGGCACCCCGGTTGAGAACGTACAACACGTGGTCCGGTTTGTGCGGGAGCTGTCTCGTGAGGTAGGGCATGGGTGATCGCGCGGCGGTGCTGCTGTTGGCGCACGGTACTCCGGATGCCTTGGCTGAGATCCCGGAGTATCTAAGCAATGTAACGGGTGGGCGACCATTGCCGGAGTCGGTGATTGAGGAGATACGGCACCGTTATTCGCTGATCGGATCGAGCCCGCTGACCCGGTTAACGCGGGAGCAGGGACGGCTGCTTGGCGCTGAGCTTGACCTGCCGGTGTATGTCGGCATGCGCAACTGGAAGCCCTATATCAGGGACACCGTTCAACAGATGGTCGACGACGGCGTTACTTCTGCCGTGGTGATCTGTCTTGCTCCTCAGAACTCGCGGACCAGCGTTGGCCTGTACAGGCGCGCTGTTGTGACGGCTGCGGCCGATCGCCTGAGGATCGACTTTGTCGAGGGCTGGGCGGACCATCCGTTGCTGGCGGAAGCGTTTGCGGAGCGGTTGCGTCCGTTGTGGCACAGTCTCTCGCGTGAGGTGGGCGATCCGGTTCCGGTGCTGTTTACCGCGCATAGTGTTCCGCTCAGAACGGTCGAGCCTCAACCGGACCAGCCAGCCGATCCTTATGCCGAGGAGGCGAAGCGCACAGCTGAAAGCGTAGCCGATTGCGTTCCTGGTCTGAAGGAGTGGCGGTTTGCCTTCCAGAGTCAGGGGATGTCGGGCGGTCCGTGGATTGGGCCGACGGTTGAGGACACGTTGACCGAGTTGCAGAAGGAAGGGCATAAAGCGGTCATTATCGACCCCATCGGCTTTCTCTGCGACCACGTCGAGATCTTGTATGACATTGACATTGCCTTCCGCGACTTTGGCCGGAACCTTGGCCTGCGCGTTGAGCGGCCGAGGTCGCTCAACAGCTCGCCTCTGCTGACTGCGGCGCTCGCCGATATTGCGCGCCGCGGTCTGACGAGGCTGGCTGCGTCATGAAGGTCGCTGTCATCGGCGGTGGCATTGCCGGTGTTTCCGCTGCATACGAGTTGGCTCGGTTAGGAGCGGAGTTTGTTCTCTACGAGGCTTCCGATCGGCTTGGCGGCATTGTTGAGACGGTGCGGCGCAATGGATTTGTGGTCGAATGTGGGCCTGATTCGTGGGTGACGGAGAAGCCCTGGGCGCGCGAACTGGCTATCGAATTGGGTCTGGAGGCCGAGATCATTCCGTCGAATGATCGTTTGCGGCGGACGTACATTGTTCAGGGAGGGAAACTGGTCGCGATGCCCGATGGCATGCGCATGATGGTTCCCACGAAGTGGGAGCCGCTGCTGAGCTCTCCGCTCTTCAGCTGGCAGGCACGTCTGGCCTATCTGCGCGAGCCAAAGCGCGCCGAAGAACTGAAGGCGTTGGTTCCGGAATCGGATGAGTCTGTGGCCAGCTTTGTTCGCCGGCACTTCGGCGATGAGGCTACGGATACGATTGCCGCCCCGCTGCTGGCTGGTGTCTTCGGCGGCAGCATTGACCGGTTGAGCGTGCGTGCTGTGATGCCCGCGTTCGTGAAGATGGAGCGCGAGCATGGCAGCCTGATTTCGGCGCTGCAAAAGAGTACTCGCGGCGCTGGCAGCGCGTCAGTCTTTACTACGCTTAAATCTGGTTACAGACGCTGGTCGATCGCATGGTTGCGGTTTTGCCTGAGTCTTCTGTCAGGCTGAATGAAAGCGTCACGAAAGTCGCCGTAAATGGTTCAAAATGGCGTGTTTTAGCGTCAGAAGATGTCGAATTTGACGCTGTTTTTGTCGCAACTCCGGCGGATGTGACGCGAGAGTTGCTCTCGCCGCTCGATTCCGGCTTCGATGAGTTGTTGGCGATGGATGCTTCGTCGGCGATTGTTGTGGCGCTCGCTTTTGCGCCGGAAATTGCGAAATCCTTGCGGATTCCTCGCGGATTTGGGTTCCTGGTGCCGCAATCCCAGGAATCCGGCGCGCCTTCTCTTCATTGCCTGCACCTTCGTGGACCAGAAGTTCGCCCACCGCGCTCCCGAAGGCGCTGTTCTGCTGCGGGCATTCTTTGGCGGCGATTCTGCGCCGCAGTTGCTCAACTCTCCGGATGACGAGGTTGTCGCGCTCGCCATCCGCCAGCTTTCTTCTCTGCTCGGGCCGCTGCCGCAGGCTTCATTCACCGTTGTCCGGCGTTGGCCGCGCTCGCTGCCGCAGTATGCCGTTGGGCATCTGGAGCGGATGGCCCGGCTTGAGGAGCGGATAAGGGCCTTTCCCGGGCTTCAATTGATCGGGAATGCGTATTACGGAGTTGGGCTTCCCGATCTCGTTCGACAGGGGCGTGGGGCGGCCCGGCGGGTCGTGACCCCCTCCCCCTCGTGATCTTCTGACACTCTGAAGGGATTCGCTCAGAACGACATTTCGTCGGCGGGAAACAGGCGTCGCGTGATCGATCTTGTCCACTTTTGCAACAGAATGAGTATCTTGTTATTGGCGGCTCGAAGATTCTCGGCGGAGACGGTTAGAGCCAGCGGTGGGGCGCTGACCTGGCGTATGAGGCAGCGGCGGCAATGGAATCTGGCGGCTGCTTCGCTGGATGCGTTTTCAAACGAGCTGTAGAGGCCTGCCAGTTCGCCTTTATGCAGCAGGGCCCATTCGCCTGTCTCAAAATGGTGCGGGTCGGCGACTTCGTTGTTGCAATCCGGGGTTTGGCATTTGAGTTCTGGCATAGCTTCCTCCTTGTTTTTTCCGCGCAAGTCTCTTATCGGACCGGGGATATTGAAGCATTAACCGTGAACGGCGGTAGGATCTTGGTATGAGTTCCAGAGTTGAAAAGACGTCGATTGCTCCGCTCCTCTCGGTTCGAAATGGGGCCAGGGCGGTCGAATTCTATAAGGCGGCGTTTGGGGCGGCGGAGCTGCTTCGCGTGGACGATCCGAGCGGGGCGGTGGTGGCGCAGTTATCCGTTGGCGGGGCAGATTTCTGGCTGGCGGATGAGTCGCCGGAACATTTGAACTTCAGCCCTGAATCGCTGGGCGGTGGAACGGTGCGGATGGTAATGGTGGTAGATGATCCGGATGCGGCGTTTGCGCAGGCGGTTGCGGCGGGAGCCACCGTCGTCTGGCCGGTTGACGATAAGCCTTACCATTGGCGCGTGGGACGGTTGGTCGATCCGTTCGGGCACCATTGGGAGATCGGCAAGCCGCTTGGCGGTGGCTCCTGAGCCGCGTGTTCAGTTATCGCTTCGATGCATTATCAGGTCCTGACCTTCGAGAGCATTGCTGAAGATGCCCTTGTCCTTTCCCGCGAGTCCCATGCGGAAGGTTTGCAGTTGCTGATCCGCTGGATCTGTGGAGCCGTTCTTTTTGGCGTGCACCACTTCGAAGACAAAGTAGTTGCCTTCTATGCGTGGGTGAATGAGGGGGATGGGGTCAGAGCCGGTTGCATGCCATGAACCGTTCTCGAGTTTGAGCAGGTAGAAAATGATGTTGCCGCTGAGTTGTCCCTTGTTGTCGTGAATGTTCATTAGAATGCAGGGCTGGTCGTGCATGGTCGCTCTCCAGACCCCGGCCATCTGTGGTTTTCTGCTCGGGCGGGGATAGTAGTTGCCAGTAGGAGAACGCTGGCTAGACAGAGTGTGATTGCCTTTTTCATGGTTCCTCCTTGTTTGTTACTGTTGCTTTCCCATTGAGGTCAGGGCCAGCATTCCGCCGAGGCCCATGGTTTCTACGGCGGAAGATGGCACGATGACCGTCGCTCCCTTGTCGCGAATGGCCTCGTAGAGCATGTTCATGGCGCGGAGATGGAGGGCTACGGGATTGTCGGCGTAGGCTTGTGAAGCTTGCGCGAACTGGGCGGAGACCTGCACTTCTGCTTCGCCGAGGATGACGCGAGCCTGGCGTTCGCGTTCGGCTTGCGCCTGTTGCGACATGGCGTTCTGCAATCCGAGCGGGATGCGGACGTCGCGAATCTCGACGGATTGCACGGTGATGCCCCATGATGTGGTTTTTGCGTCGAGGATTTTTTGCAGCTCGGCGCCGAGGCTTTCGCGGTCGGTGATCATTTGCGCGAGGTGGTGGCGGCCGATGGATTCGCGGAGCGCGGTATGCGCGCTGAGAGTGATGGCCTGGACAAAATCTTCAACTTCTAAGATGGATTTTTCCGCGTTCCACACGAGCCAGAAGACGATGGCGTCGACGTCGACGGGAACAGTGTCGCGGGTGAGCGTGGACTCGGCGTTGACGGTCGCGAGGCGGATGCGCTGATCGACATAGCGGCTGAGGGTGTCGACGATGGGAACGATGCATGAAGACGCCGGGGCCGCGCAGGCCCTTGTATCGGCCGAAGCGCAGGATAGCGACGCGTTCCCACTGGTTGACGACCTTGATTGCGAAGAAAAAATACGCACCGGCGAGAAGGCCGATGATCGCGTAGACGCCGTGCCTGGTGAATACTGTGGCTTGAAATCCGGCGAGCACGCAAATGACGAAGACTGCGATACCGACGGTGCTGTACTGGCCGAATCTTTTCATGGTTATCTCCTCTTTTTGCCGGCTTCCGATTGAAATTCGCGCAGTGAGTCGATCAGGTCCTGGAGGGTGAACCCGCCGGCTCCGGCGCGTGAAACAAATTCGCTGGTGAGCTGCGCGAGCGCGCGTTCGCGCTCGGCTTTGGACTGCTCGATTTTGCGGCTGGCGATGAAGGTGCCTGTGCCCTGCTGGGTGTCGACGATGCCGCGAATTTCCATCTCGCGATAGGCGCGGAGGACGGTGTTGGGATTGATGGCGAGGTCGACGGCTACCTGGCGGACGGTGGGGAGTTGGTCGCCACATGCGAGGGCGCCGGAGGCGATGCCGGCCTGGACCTGGTCGATGATCTGACGAAAGACGGGCACGCCGCTGTGGGGGTCGAAGCGGAAGGTAAAGGCTTCGGGTTGTTTCGTCGGCGTCATCTTAATAAATAATGTACTAGTAGACTAGTACATTGCAAGTGGTATTTTGAAAAATTTTCGTGATCGGTGAGAATGGAACGATTTCTTGGCGGCACAATGGCAGATTCGAATTCGAATTCACAGATGAGTTCGGCGCGCCTCGAGGCCTTCTCAGATGGCGTGATTGCAGTGATTATCACGATCATGGTGCTGGAGCTGCATGTTCCGCGTGAGGATGGGTGGGCGGGGCTGTGGTCGGTCGCGCCGCGGCTGAGTGTTTACCTGCTCAGCTTTTTGATGGTGGGAATTTACTGGATCAATCACCACGAGCTGATTCGGCGGACAGAGAGCATTGACTACCTGGTCCTGTGGTCGAATCTCATTTTTCTCTTTGTGCTTTCGCTGGTGCCGTTCTTCGTGGACTATCTGGATGAGAAGGACTTTAGCTCGTTCTCGACGCTGCTTTATGACCTGACGATGCTGGTGGCCGGCGCAGCGTTTTTCCTGCTGCGCTGGGCGGTGATGCGGCGGCAATGGTATGCCGGATCGTTGAGCCGCCGGGATACTTCAGAGCTGTGGAAGCACGGCGCGAGCCTGGCGATTTATCTATTGGCGATTGCGGTCACGTTTTACAAACCGTGGCTGTCGCTGATGATCGTTGCCCTGGTGACGGTGGTTTGGGTGGTGCCGGGGGCAACGATCAAGAAGGATCCGGAGGAGCCTCGGCCGGAGAATGCGCCAATTGAGTGATTTGCTTTCCCTGCGCTTAGGAGGGGGTACCTACGGCTGCCGCGGAGCGGAGCCAGGCTTCCATTTGCTTATGGTCGACTAACCCTGCCTGCTGATGCACGGGCTTTCCTCCTGCGAGGACGAGGAAGTTGGGGATGCCGCGGACGTTGTAGCGGGCGGCAAGCTGCGGGTGCTTGTCGGAGTCGACTTTGAGGACGACGGCCTGTCCGGCGAGGTCGGCGGCCGTGCGGGCGACTTCGGGCGCGGCCATGCGGCAGGGACCGCACCAGTCGGCCCAGAAATCAACGAGCACCGGGACGCGGGCGTTCTGGAGGATCTCGTCGAAAAGTGCGGTGTCGGCGGCGAGGGGTTCGCTGACGGGCGGAAGCGCGTTCTTGCAGGCTCCGCAGCGGCCTGTGTCGGCTAAATGAGTTGCGGGGATGCGATTTTTCTGTCCGCAATGCGGGCAGGCGCGGATGACCGGCATGTTGTCCTTCTTTCGATGATTAGATGACAATGCCTGGCCCACGGATTCCTGGTACATCTGGAGAGATCTGAGCCGCCTCCGTGGTGATAGTATCGGAACCGATTTTCTGGGAGCTCTCGTAATGCGTCCTATTGTGTTTCTGATTCTGGCGGCAGTAGTGGGGCCTGCTTCGTATGGACAGATTCCAGCCTGGATGCCGGATCCTACGCAGCAGCAGACGTATACGCTGCAGCGGTCGTCGAGCCGGCAGTCGACGGGCGGGAATGCGGATTACCGTACGGTGACTCCAGGGGAGACGCTCACCTTGCTGGACGTCGACGGGCCGGGGATGATTTCACACATGTGGTTCACGCTTGCGGACAGCGAGCCGTTCTTTCTGAAACGCATTGTGCTGCGGATCTACTGGGATGGCGAGGAGTCGCCGAGCGTGGAAGCGCCGATTGGCGACTTCTACGGGCTGGGCACGGGCGAAATTGTTCCATGGGAGACGCCGGTGCTGACGGTATCGCATGACCGGGCAATGAACTGCTACTTCCCAATGCCGTATGCGCGACACGCAAAGGTCACGATCACGAATGACGGCAAGGATTCGCTGGGGAGCTTGTACTGGAACATTGACTATCGGACGGATGCCAAGCCTTTGCCGAAGGACACGCTGTATTTTCATGCGCAGTACAGGCAGGCGCAGCCGAATCATGGATGGACGGGGCAGTGGTATGAGAATGGCGATCCGATTGTGAACTATAAGCGCAACGTGGATGGCAAGGACAACTATGTATGGGTGGAGGCGCAGGGGCATGGACAGTTTGTCGGCGTGACCATGTCCATCCTGCAAAACCAGGATGGTTGGTGGGGCGAAGGCGACGATATGTTCTTTGTCGATGGCGCGGCGCTGCCTACATTTATTGGCACTGGGTCGGAGGATTATTTCCTTGGCGCGTGGGATTTCGGCGGGGGTAGTTACAGCCTTCCGATGAATGGGGCGCCGCTGGTGGGAAGAGAGATTGCCGGAAGCCGCTGGAGCGTCTATCGCTTTCATCTGGATTCGCCGATTCCGTTTTCGAAGTCGTTCAAGGCGACGATTGAGCATGGACATGCCAATCACAGGTCGGACACGTATTCTTCTGTTGCTTATTGGTATCAGGCCGAGCCGCATGCAGCGTTTCCGCCTCTGCCAGAAGTGGACGAGCGGATTCCTACGATCCAGTTTGTGGGCGGTCCCGGGAATTCGAAGGGACCTTATTCGCCCGGGAGTTTGACGCCTCGCTGAGTTAAAGTGTGGATGCGAGGCCGATCTTTCCCAAAAGCCAGATGCAGTAGTAGTTCAGATCGTATTCATACCAGGCGACTCCGTGGCGGGCGGAGACGGGGTGTGCGTGGTGATTGTTGTGCCACCCTTCTCCGCCGGTGAGCATGGAGACCCACCACAGGTTTCGAGAATCATCCTGAGTAGAGAAACGCCTTGCTCCCCACATATGGGTTGCGGAATTCACGAGCCATACGGAGTGAGTCCCAGCGTAACGCGAAGAAAGATTTCCCAGAGCAGAAAAGGCCAGCCACCCACAGCGAACAGGATGACGGCGAGGAGGCTGAGCGGCACCCAGTGGTAGTTGCTGAGCCACATCAGGACTGGGTCGGCCAGTACATCGGGCGCATACTTGCGGATCAACTCCGGCTGGGCGCTCAGGCCCTTCCCGTATATGACCCAGCCGGCGTGCGCCCACCAGCTGCCGTCACGTGGCGTGTGAGGATCGCCGGGCCGGTCGGTGAGCTGATGATGAACGCGATGGTTCACCACCCAGAAAAGGGGGCCGCCTTCAAGTGCGAGTGTGCCGCAGCAGACGAGGAAATATCTAAGATACCTGGGAACCCTGAAGCCGCGATGTGTCAGGAGTCTGTGATAGCCGATGCTGATTCCGAGATTGATGGCAACGAACCAGAGAAGGATGGCGAGGGCGAAGGCTTTCCATGTGAAAAAGAACAGGGCGGCGATGGTGGCGGCATGAAAGACGATCATGAAGAAGATGGTGAGCCAGTTCAGCGAGGTGCCTTGCGCGCTGCGGCTTAGAGGGGGTGCTTTCGTCTCTGCCTTTTCTTCAATAATGGGAGCGGTGGCCATGATCGGTCCTCTGCTCACATACGAGCAGGTATCCATTATTAGCGGGTGAATTTTGTGTAATGTTTGTGTCTTTGGGATAACGGGGGCCATCCTGACCATCTCATTTGGAGGCGCGTATCCGCGCCAGTTAACCAGAAGGAGTTGCACATGCCTAGTGAATCAAATCAGTCTGTGCATCCCAGCGCCTCGATTCCTGCAGACGACCTGAACCGCGACATGGCAGTTGCACGGGCAGACACGGACGGAAGTCTTCCTCACATCGGGTTAGTGGGAGATACGTACACGATCCTACTTAACGGGAAAGACACTGCGGGGCGGTACTGCCTCATCGATATGCACATCCCTCCAGGAGGAGGACCGCCTCCTCATCGCCATGACTTCGAAGAGACATTCACCTTACTTGAGGGAGAACTGGAGTTCACCTTTCGCGGCGTCAAGCAAACTGTCAGAGCTAGTGCGACAATCCACATTCCCGCGAACGCTCCGCATCAGTTTCGAAACGCTGCAGCGAAGCCGGCGAGACTACTTTGCATCTGCTCTCCAGCAGGCCAGGAAGAATTCTTTATGAAGGTAGGCATTCCCGTCGTGACTCGCACAACGCCTCCACCCAGGCTCGACGAAGCGGCAGAAGCGGAATTCAGGACGAAGGCCGGGGTGCTGGCTCCAGACTATCGGACGGAATTCATCCGACCGGCGTAGATCTACTGCGGCTTGACGGGTAGGCCCCTGCCGGTTGAGTAGCTAGCCTCTAGCGCGTTCAATAGCTCTTACGACAGCGCGGGATTTGTTCACGGATTCCTCAAATTCTTTCTCCGGGACGGAGTCGGCTACGATGCCGGCGCCGGCCTGGATGTGGCCCTGCTTGCCTTGCTGTAGCAGCGTGCGGATGGCGATGCAGGAGTCGAGGTTGCCGGAGTAGTCGGCGTAGAGGACGCTGCCGCCGTAGATGCCGCGGCGCGTGGGTTCGAGTTCTTCGATGATTTCCATGGCGCGGACTTTGGGGGCGCCGCTGAGGGTTCCGGCGGGGAAGCAGGCGCGGAAGGCGTCGACGGCATGCAATTCGGGGCGGAGCTTGCCTTCGATACCGCTGACGATGTGCATGACGTGCGAGTAGCGTTCGACGGTCATCAGCTCTTTGACTTCGACCGAGCCGTATTCACTGACGCGGCCAACGTCATTGCGGCCGAGATCGACGAGCATGACGTGCTCGGCGCGCTCTTTTTCATCGTGCAGCATTTCGTCGGCGATGCGGCGGTCGTCTTCTTCGCTCGCGCCGCGCGGGCGCGTTCCGGCAATGGGACGGTACTGGATGCGGCCCTGATGGACCTTCACTAATAATTCCGGAGACGAGCCGGCGATGTGCGTGGCTACCTCTAAGCCGCCGGCACCTTCTTTCTTCAGGCTGAGGCGCAGGAAGTAGAGATACGGCGATGGGTTGACGATGCGCAGGGCGCGGTAGACCGAGAAGGGATCGACGCCGGGTTCAACGTCGAAGCGCTGCGACAGGACGACTTGAAAGACATCGCCTGCGGCAATGTACTCCTTGGCGACTTCGACAGCCTTCAGGAAGTCTTTCTTTCTGGTTTGCGATGTGAGCTTGAGTTTGCCGCTGACTTTTTTCTTCTTCGGTTTCTGTAATGGAGCGGCGAGGCGCTTTTCCAATTTGTCGAGGCGCTTGAGAGCGCCAGCATAGGCTCGGTCGGGTTTCTGCTGCGTGACATCCGCCGTCACAATGAGCAGCATCTCTTTGCGGATGTGATCGAAGGCCAGCACCTCGTGGAAGAACATGAGGCAGGCGTCGGGCAGGCCGAGGTCGTCGTTCGTGGTCTCGGGCAGGCGCTCGATCTGGCGGACGACGTCGTAGGCGAAGAAGCCGACGGCTCCGGCGGTGAAGGGTGGCAGGCCGGGGATGCGCGCAGGCTTGTGGCTGCTGAGCAATCCTTTGCAGAGGTTGAAGATGTCATCTTCGATGTGGTGCAGCTTGCCGTTTTCCGTGATCTCGATGTTTTTGCCGCGGGCGACGATCTTGCGGAACGGACGAATGCCGATGAAGGTGTAGCGGCCGATTTTTTCGCCCTGCTCGACCGATTCAAGGAGAAAGCATTCGGGTTCTTCGGCGGCAAGGCGGAGAAAGGCGGTGACGGGCGTTTCGAGGTCGGCGGTGAGCGTGCGGTATAGAGGCACCAGCGTGTGCGTGCGGGCCAGTTTCAGGAATTCGGCGCGGCTGGGGAGCGAGGTTTCGTGCGATGGCATGGCTTGTGGTTATCGTACCGTAAGGAAATGAACGGAGATGGCAGCGGGGTAAGTTTGAATCCACACGCCCTTTTCTTCTATTGACGCTCCTGTTTACCCTTCCTTTTGCCAATCCCCTGGCAATGCGATTGCGCCGTCATCCGCAATAAACTCTGTGGCCGGCGATCATCAGTCTCGTCCTACTCCAACCACCTTTCTCGCGCATCTGCGGGCAAGCCGAACGGTCTTCTACGCGCGGGCCCTTCGCTTTGTTCAGGGAGGCTCGGGATGGCGTCGTTAGGTCTTTGGCATCCAGTTAGATACGTGACCGTGGTTACTACGGTGCTTGCGGGGTGTCCGGACAGAGGCCTATACTCGGTGAGTTTGGCCGGATGTGCGTCTTTTGCTGCAGTTGAGGGTCAAACAAATGGGATAAGCATGCCGAAATGACCGGTTTTCGGCGTGTCTGAAATGGTTTGTCTGGCGTTGACACAATGCTAACGCCTGGGGTGGACAATCGGTCGGGACTGTCAGGCGGTCCAAAGGGAGAAATAGATTTCGTATGGCTACAATTACGCTCGAGCAGGAGATTAATCCGTGGGAAGCACAGGCTGCTCGATTTGACTTTGCTGCACGCAAGCTGAACCTGGATGAAGGACTATGGCGAGTGCTGCGGCATCCTTCGCGCGAGATTATCGTGCATTTCCCCGTCAACATGGATGATGGCCGGATTGAGATGTTTACCGGCTTCCGCGTTCTGCATTCGCAGGCGCGCGGACCGGGCAAGGGCGGCATCCGCTACGCTCCTGACGTGACGCTGGATGAAGTGCGCGCGCTGGCAAGCTGGATGACGTGGAAGTGCGCGGTCGTCAATATTCCTTTTGGCGGCGCGAAGGGCGGAGTGATCTGCGATCCGAAGAGGATGTCGATGGGCGAGTTGGAGCGCATGACGCGCCGCTACACGGCCGAGATTATCGAATTTATCGGGCCGGAGAAAGATGTGCCGGCGCCCGACATGGGCACCAACGAGCAGACGATGGCGTGGATCATGGACACCTACTCCATGCACCAGCACCAGACGGTGACCAGCGTGGTGACGGGCAAGCCGGTGAACATCGGCGGATCGCGCGGACGGCGCGAGGCTACAGGGCGCGGCGTCCGCGTGATGTGCGACGAGGCGTTGAAGTTCCTGCAGATGCCGGTGGACGGTTGCAGGGTGATCATTCAGGGTTTTGGCAATGTCGGTTCGAATGCCGCGAACCTGATGCGCGAGAAAGGCTACAAGATTATCGGCATTGCAGAATACGACGGTGCGCTGTTCAACCCTCACGGGATTGACATCTGCTCTCTCCTTGAGCACCGGCAGCGCAACGGCACTGTGCTTGGCTTCAAAGGCGCGGAGGCAGCCGATTCGCACGATCTGCTCACCATGGATTGCGAGATCCTGATTCCTGCGGCGACTGAAAACGTGATCACCAGCCGCAACGCTGACCGCATCAAGGCGCGAGTGATTTGCGAAGGCGCCAATGGGCCGACGACAGCCGTGGCCGACGAAATTCTGGCGGACAAGAAGATCTTCGTGATTCCGGATATTCTGGCGAATTCCGGCGGCGTGACTGCTTCCTACTTCGAGTGGGTGCAGGACCGGCAGGGCTACTTCTGGAAGGAGTCGGTTGTCAACGAACAGTTGGAGACTATTATGGCAGAGAGCTTTGACGATGTGGTTCGCTACTCGGAGGCGCATGGCGTGAACAATCGCATCGCAGCATATATGCTGGCGATTGATCGCGTGGCGTTTACGATCAAGCAACGTGGAATCTACGCGTAGCTTCCGAGCAGACACTGAATGAAGAGGACGGATCACAATCCGCCCTCTTTCTTTTTGCCTATTCCATGCGCAGCGCCTGTACTGGATCGAGGCGTGAGGCACGCCAAGCGGGGATGACGCAGGCGGTTGCGGCAACGAGTGATAGCAATGCGGCGACTGCGGTGAATATGGTCCAGTCGAGCGGTTGTGCGCCGTAGAGCATGCTGCGGATGAGCTGCACGGTGAAGCCACTCGCAATCAGTCCCAAGACCAAGCCGATCCATGCCGGGGTCAGGCCGTCAACTAGCAGAAGACGCAATACGGAACTGCGCGGTGCGCCGAGTGCGATACGAATCCCGATCTCGCTGCTCCTCTGCGTCGCCATATAAGAGAGAACTCCATACAAGCCCACGGCTGCGAGCAACAGCGCGATGATCGGCGAAAGCGAGCACGAGCATTGAAGTGAAGTTAGCATCGAGCGTCGATTGGCCGATGGATTGTTCCATTGTCAGCACGTCGGCGACGGGTAGGTTGGGGTCGAGTTTCGCGAGAAGCTTCTGCACGGGTAGCGCGAGAGTGGTTACATCCTGATCGGAGCGGACAGCGATAGACGACCACCACCATGGGCCGGACAAAATGGGGAAGTACATGGTCGGGCCCGCTGGCTCCGTAAGGCTCCAAAGCGTGTCGCCAACAACGCCGACGATTTCAAAGTTGGCATTTCCCCAAATGTCGGCGTGGATATGTTTGCCCAGTGGATTTTCATTCGGGAAATACTGGCGTGCCAGGGACTGGCTGATGATTACACTTGAAGAACCTGCCTGCAGCCTTTCGCGGTCTTCAAAAGCGCGGCCACTCAATAACGGAATCCCCACCGCCTGAAAATAGCCCGGATCGACAGCGCGGATCATTGCATTCAGGCCGATCTGAGCTCCGGTTGGGTGTTCAGGGATGGTAAAGCTCTGATCGCCGCCGTAGCCCTGGCCGGGCAGCGTAGTGGCGAGCGCTGCGGTTTTCACACCGGGCAGCGCATGCAACCGATCGAGAAGCTCAGAAAAGAAGGCGCTTTTCTTGGCGGGCGTGTCGTACTGCACATCGGGCAGTAAGAACCCCATGGTAAGCACATTGCGGGTTTCGCAGCCGAGATCAAGCGAGCGCAATTTCTGGTAGCTCTTGAGCAAGAGTCCTGCGGTGGTGAGAAGCACGACGGTGAACCCGACTTCGACGGCGAGCAGAATTTTTCTCAGCCGCGCTGTGGATGAGCCGGCACTGTTCGTGCGCGAAGACTCCTGCAAGGACTCAAGCAGCGGGCCGCGCAGGAAAGAAAAGCCCGGAACCAGGCCTGCGAGAACGCCGCTGAGTACGACCATGCCAAGTCCAAAGAGGATAACAAGCGCCGTCGAAATGGACTGCATCAACGCGAGCCAGGTCGGGACGTGCATGGATAAGCCATTTCGTCCCAAGCCATGCCAGCGGAAGTCCGAGAGCGCCTGCAGCGGTGGCGAGAACCAGGCTTTCCGTTACCTGCTCGCGCAGCAGTCGCAGACGGCTGCCGCCGAGGGAGGCGCGAATCGAGATTTCTTTGCGACGCGACGCCGCGCGCGCGACGAGAAGGCTGGCTACGTTGAGGCAGGCGATGAGCAGGATGCAAGTCGTTGCCGAGAGCAAAATGTAAAGCTGCGTACGCGCTGCGTAAACAACTCCGTCGAGCAGCGTGCGTGCGTTGGCGCCATTTGCGGTGAATGGCGTGGGGTGGCTCATGTGGACGCGTTTGGTCGAGGTATCGATTTCGCTCAATGCCTGTGCCATGCTGACGCCGGGTCGTAGCCGTGCAACAACGAAGTAATTGTGAGAGTCAACTTTCGGCATTTGGACGGGGTCTTCTTGGTGGTAGATCGCAGTCCATATCTGAATATGCGGGTCGGGATAGGTAAACGAGGGCGGCAGCACTCCGATGACGGTATAAGGATGGGAGTTGATCTGGATCGTCTTGCCGAGGATATTGCGGTCGCCACCGTAACGGCGCTCCCACAGGCTGTGCGTTAAGACGACAGTGGCTGCACCTTGAGGGCTATCTTCTGAAGCGGTGAAAAAGCGGCCGATCTCAGGCGCGACGCCGAGCGTTGAGAAAAGATCCCACGAGCCTTCTGCATAACGAACACGTTCGGGCAGCTCTCCGCCGTTATCGGATAGATTGACATCGTTGGCGCTGTAGATGCCCATCTGTTCGATGCTTGGCGACTGTATCTTCCACGCTGCGTACATGCCGCCAGCAACGTAGTTGTAAGAGTGGCGGTTATCGGCGGATTTTTCGTAAAGCTGGATCAGGCGATCGGGATCTTTGAAGGGCAATGGCTTGAACAGCACAGAGCGGACCACGGTAAAGATCGCGGTATTTGCGCCGATGCCGAGCGCCATGACGATGACAGCGACGAGAGCGAATCCGGGCGTACGCCATAGTGTGCGGGCGGAGTATCGGAAATCGCGCCAGAGGTCGTCGATGAAACGCAGGGTGTTGAACTCCCAATCTTCTTCGCGGACGCGGCGCGGGCTGCCGAACTTCAGATATGCCTGACGGTGCGCTTCTTGCGGCGAAAGGCCGCGAGCGAGATTTTCAGCTGTTTCTATGCTGATGTGGGCTTCGATTTCGCGCGCGAATTCGGCATCGTGCTTGCGCCTGCTGAAGAATTTTCTGAGGCTCACGGTTTCTCCCTTTACTCGAGGCTCTCGCCCATCACGCGGCCGATGGCTTCGACGATCTGCCGCCAGCGTCCTGCTTCGGCTACCAGCTGCTTTCGGCCCGCGGCGTCAACTGGTAGAACTTGGCCTTGCGGTTGTTCTCGCTTGCACCCCAGTAGGAAGAAACCCAGCCGCGATCTTCAAGGCGATGAAGGGCTGGATAAAGCGAGCCCTGTTCCACATCGAGCACATTTTCCGACGTGTGCTCGATGACGTGGGCGATGGTATGACCGTGGGCGGGGCCCATGACAAGGGTTCTGAGAATCAGCATGTCGAGCGTGCCTTTCAGCATGTCGACGTCTGTTTGTTTTTTGCCACCGCCCATAATGATCTATCTCTCCACTCGAAGTTCTATGTAAGAGAACTATACACCACTCGAACTTCTATGGGAAAGGATTTTCTTGCGGTGTGTCGACCAGGCTCGTCGAGGCCTGCGATATGCTTTTTCTGCGAGGGAAATCATGCCTGACGGTAGATTGCGAATCGCGCTTCTTTGCCTGCTGGGTTTCACAGGTGCCGCTTCGGCAGTTGGCCAGACTGGTTCGTCGCCGATGCCCCGTGATTATCGTGGTGTGTAGATGTTCGCGTTGGCGGGGTTTTCGTGACGCCGGTTCCGAACGCGCCGTTTTCGGCGACGGTTGACATTGTCTCGAAGGAAAAGCTGCCGGATGGCTCCTTCAATATCCGCACGTCTGTGGCCCACATCGCCCGCGATGCCGCGGGACGTATCTATAACGAGCGCAGAGCCCTTGTCCCAAGCGCGTACAAGGGCGATCCAATTCTGCTGTCGGCTCTGATCTACGATCCGGCGACCCGCACGAGCACATTTCTCAATCCATCTGATCATTTGGCACGGCAGCGGGTTTTGCCACAGCCGCGGCCGACTGAGCCGGTCATTCCGCTTCTGGGGCCGCACGCAGGCGCTGCGTTCACGAAGCAGGAAGACCTGGGCGAGCAGACGGTGGGAACAACGCTGCTTCGGGGCACCAGGAAGGTATGGACTGTGCCTGCTGCGTCCAGCGGTACTGGGAAAGAAGTCGAAATCGTCGACCAGTACTGGTATTCGCCCGATTTATCGATCTACCTGATCATCCAGCATGACGATCCCCGGACCGGGGAGCAGATTGTCGCGGTGAAGGATGTGACCCGGTCGGCTCCGGACCCATCCTTGTTTGTGGTCCCGGCGCGGTATCGCATTGTGGATGAGACTCCGGAGCCATAACTCACCTCAGTAAGGGTCTCTCGCCTCGCTTGCACTGCTTTACTGGTGCATAATGACTAGGTAGAGCCTGTCTCGCCGGCCGTGGCACTGTGAACCTTCCCAACTCCATTACGATGGGCCGCATCT
Organism: Terriglobales bacterium; assembly: GCA_963823845.1. Taxonomy (GTDB): domain Bacteria; phylum Acidobacteriota; class Terriglobia; order Terriglobales; family Acidobacteriaceae; genus Alloacidobacterium. The sequence goes on along the minus strand of CAWGND010000011.1, from coordinate 662,333 downwards.
TCAGCGTTCCGCTCCTCATCTGGATGCTGTCGCCTCATTTTCCACTACGCGGGCCGAATGGCGAGCAGGAACTATTTGTCTCGATCTTCTTTATTCTCGTCTCGATTTCCGACGGGGTGGATGGCTACCTGGCGCGGCGGCGCGGGCAGATTACGACGATCGGAATGCTGCTCGATCCACTGGCCGATAAGCTACTGATTACGGCCGCCTTCATCTGTTTAGTCCAGTATTGTCCGGACATAGTGAAACCATGGATTGCGGTGCTGGTGATTGGCCGCGAGTTCCTGGTGACTGGATTGCGCAGTATTGCCAGCACCGAGGGTTTCACAATCGAGGCAAGCGATGTTGGCAAGTTGAAGACGGTGATCCAGATTGTGGCGGTGGTCGCGGTGATTCTGGCGCATCGCTGGGACGCTTGGCACTTTGGCTGGTTCATTATGCCGGTGCGGCCAGTAGCCGTCACGGCGGTCTATTTCATGGCTCTGGTTTCGACGATTTCGGCTGTGGACTATTTCGTAGCCTTCTGGCGCAAAATTGATCGTGCTACCGCCAGCCGCAGGAAGACCGACAATGAGTTTGTGCTGAGCCGGAAGAAGAAGAATATTCCCGCTTAAGGTGTGCCTTCCGACCCGGCACCCCTGCTCCCTGTAAACGAATTGGGTGCTTTGTGCGTCCCTATCTTTAGAGGCTGCGCGGATGTTCTGCCAGAGAATCGCTCCGCTGTAACCTCTTGCTCCAGAAGAGAAAGCCCCGGCGGTTCGTGGGTCCGCTGGGGCTTTGACATCTTCTGCCGTATCCGTCTAATTACGCCTGTGGCGTAGGTGCCACAGGGTGCGTGTTCGTATGGCGCGTGGTGAGCCGGTGTACGAAGTGATAGGGGGGCCATGGGCCGGAAAGCTGCATGTGGCAGTCCTTCATGATCTGGCTCGCGCTTGAATATTTGTTCTGATATCGCTCTATGCATTTGTTGTCAATAAGATGGGCGATATCGAGAAGCATCTTTCCAGAATCCGTTCTGCGGCAGCTGACCTCTTCGGCCAGGGGCGCAAACATCCGGTGCATCTGGACGGAGACGGCGCGGGCCTTTGTCTGGCGCTCGCGTTGCCGGGTAGCGTTTTCCCGGAGTTGCGCGAGATACTCTTTGCCCGTCCCCGAATTTCCATGGGGATGGAGACCGTAGGCATGCAGTTGTTCGCGGCAGCAATCGTCGAGCAAAACTTTCAGGTGCATTTCGGCTTTGCCGCGTAAGCGGTCAATGTTGGTGAGGAACTGGCGTTGGTTGGAACGGACGGAGCGGCGAAGACTTTCGTCGTCTGAAAATACCGTTCCAAAGCGGAAGGGGAGAACCGTGGAGCTTTTGAAGCAATCTGCGATGACGCGGGCGTGATCGACGGCTGCCCGTTCGTTCAAATTGTCTTCTCCGGAGTGTTCACTAACAATTACGGCCAAATCGCTGGCGGGGTACAGGAAAACTTGGTTACCGGCTATGCCCGACACCGTCTCCATAGGAATAGGTTTGCGGTGGCGAAGCAGTTCAGGGAAGGCTTGTTTCTCGGCAATGCAGTAGGCATACCATGCCATAGAGAATCTCTCCGTATGCTGGCATTTTTACGTTGGATTACATCGGCATCTTCGTGGAACGACTGCATGTTCGCTCTGGCGTGTCCGTTTTGCCACGAACTACTCCGAACTGAAACGTATCCTAGTCCCTCGGAGTGCCTGCTGGCAAATTTTTCCTCAGATATGAGGAAAACGTGAGCAAAGCGCAGCAATTTTGACTTCACGTGATCGCAATATAAATTGATATTGTGAAAAAAGAGCCGCTTCTGGATCTACAAGCGGTGACGTGCTAGGAGCAGAATGATCAGCGTGATGAGGATGACCAGCAGAATGGCGAGTCCCGCTCCGGTGGCACGGACAAGTTTGCTGAGCGCCGTAAACTTCTTGACCAGCTCGGTGTGCTCGGCGGCGTTGCGCTCGGCGGTTTGTCGCAGAAGCAGCAGCTGATCTTCGATGCGCTGCATTTCGACGGTCTGGTCCTGCACCTGGAGATGGAGTTCACGGTGGGTTGACTGGATTTCAGCGAGGGCCTGATCGTGTTCCTTCTGAGCGGCCGAAGAGGCAGCGCCGGCTCCGGCAGCCATGCCAATGACATGCGAAAGCGCCTGTACGGCGCCGTGGTCGACCATCCGCAAGCTGCCGGAAAGGATTGGCAGCAAAGGCTTTAGCTTGCCGAGACTTTCCAGCAAACTGGCCCGAGGCTTTTTCACCTCAGCAACAGGCACTTCGCCGGTCGTGGACTTTGATTCCGCGGGGGTTTTTCTCTGGGCGATTTCGATCAGGCGGTCTCCGGCGACTTCATGCGGCGCTTTGGCTGTTGAGGTTCTGTCGGGCATTGTCTCCATGTTCTATCACATGGGATGCAGGTGCCGCGCAAGGTGCAGATACGTCTGACTTTCCGCCGCTATTTCTTCTGGTTTCTCTGGTAGTGCTCGAGCGTGGAAAAGGTTTCGCTCTGCATGCGGTCGATATACATGCGACCGCTCAGGTGATCGATCTCATGCTGCAGGATGCGGGCGTACCAGCCGCCGGCTTCGATCGTTCGTGGCTTGCCCCGCTCGTCGAGACAGGTGACTCGGACCCTCCGCGCGCGTGGCACAGCGGCCATGAATCCAGGGAGGCTGAGGCAGCCTTCATAAAAGGTCACTTCAGGCGAGGCGAGCAGCTCGATCTCCGGGTTGATGATGACGTGGAAGGGCACCGGGATCCGTTCGCGTTCCTTCAGGTCATCTTTGCTTAGATTCTTGTGGTAGTCGGGCTTGTCCTCGATTACGGCGAGCTGGAGGGACTGGCCAACCTGCGGTGCCGCCAGGCCCACGCCCGGGGCATCATGCATAGTGTCACGCATGTGCGCGATCAGGTCTTGGATATGGGTGCTCCGGATCTCGTTCGGGGCAAGTGGACGCGCTTTCTTACGTAAAACGGAGTCGCCTACATTGACGATTTTCAGGAGCATCGGTCAGATAAGCTCCGTTTCCCATAGGTCATGGAGATGGACGACGCCCTGGACTTGCAGGGCACTGTCGACGACGACGAGGGACGTAATTTTTTTCTCCTCCATGATGTTCAGGGCGCGCACGGCCAGTTCGTCTGCGCTGATCGTCTTGGGAGCGCGGTTCATGGCTTCGCCCGCTGTCTTTTCGAGAACGTGCGAGCCATCGCGCTCGAGCAGGCGTCGCAGATCGCCATCGCTGATAATGCCGGCGAGCTTGCCTGTGTCTTCGACTGTGGTCATGCCCAGACCCTTGCGAGACATTTCGTAGATGACTTCGCTCATCGGTGTGGTGAGGCTCACGCGCGGAATTGCATCGCCGGAATGCATCAGGTGGTGAACGCGGGAGAGCTTTTTGCCGAGCTTGCCGCCAGGGTGCAGGTCGGCGAAGTCTTCGGCACGGAAGCCCTTGCGCAGCGATACCGCGATGGCTAGTGCGTCGCCGAGAGCGAGCATAGCGGTTGTGGATGCTGTTGGCGCGAGGCCCATACCGCATGCTTCCTGCGGGACGCTGCAATCGAGGGCTACATCGCTGGCAAGGGCCAGCGTCGACTTGAGGTTGCAGCAGAAGCTGATGAGGGCATCGCCGATACGCTTGATAGTGGCGAGAAGGCGAAGGATTTCTTCCGTCTCGCCGCTGGCCGAGAGCGTAATCACGACGTCGCCGCGCGCGACCATGCCGAGATCGCCGTGCACGGCTTCGGCAGGATGTAGGAAAAGCGCCGGGCTGCCGGTGGAACTGAGCGTGGCTGCGATCTTCTGCGCGATGATGCCACTCTTGCCCATGCCAGTGACGACGATGCGGCCGCGTGCCTGTCCGCATTGGACGATGAGATCGACGGCGCGCTCGAAGTCAGCGGCCATGAGGCCTTCGAGGCGGGCAGCCAGCTCCTGTAGCGCAGCGGCTTCAATGCGGACGAGTTGTGCAGGAGTATGTTCCGCCATAGTGACCAAACATTTTGGATGGTATCAAAGGTGTTGGGTGCGCGGCTTCGGCAGGTGCTGGAGCACGGCCGCATCCCTTAAAATGAAAGAGGTTAGAAGGAAGGGTTCGATTTTGAAACGCAATCATCTAGTTCTGATTCTGGTTGTTGCAGCGCTGGTGCTGATGGTCTGGGCAAGCGTGGCGAATTACCGCCGCCGCAAGGCAGAGCAGGAAAGACTGCGCGAAATGCAGGCGGTGCTGATGCCTGCGGCTCCGCCTGCTTCGGCAGATGCCGGGGCTGTGCCGGAGGAAGAGATGAAGTCGCCGCTCGAAGGAAAGACGGCTCCGCCATTCACGCTGGAGACTCTTCAGGGGCAGAAGGTTTCTCTCGCCAGCTATAAAGGCAAGGCAGTGCTGGTGAACTTCATGGCGTCATGGTGCGCTCCGTGCAAGGTGGAGACGCCGTGGCTCATCAAGCTGCGTGACCAGTACGCTCCGCAGGGATTTGAGATTCTTGGCATCTCAACCGATGACCTCGACAAAGACGACAAAAAGATGAACGCGCAGGACAAAGCGGACATCGCCAAATTTGTGAGCAACATGCACATCGACTACCCGGTGCTGATTGACGGGGATTCAATTTCTCACCCCTACGGGGGAGTTGACGCGCTGCCGACCTCATTTTTTGTGGACCGCAGCGGCAAGATCATTGCGGCCACGATTGGACTACATGATCGCGACGAGCTTGAAGCAAATATCAAGAAAGCCCTTGCCAGCGGAGGGGTGTAAGCCGATGCGACGGTTGCTGAGTATTGTTCTTGCCGCCGCATTCTGCCTGGGTTTGCGATGCGCCGTCTCGCAGAAGCTTGCCTGGCAGAGCGATGCGCAAGCGAAAGCTGACCCGCATCAGCAAGTGCAGTTTCTATATCCGGAGCAGGTTGCAGTTGTGGCTGGTAAACCGAGTGTGGTGGAACTCCATTTCCGCGTGAATGATGGGCTGCACATCAATTCGCATACTCCGCGTGAGAAGAGTCTGATTCCTACACAATTGATGGTCGGAGAGCCAGCGGGCGTTAACGTAGCCAGTGTGGATTTTCCGGCAGGCACGGATTATTCACCGGCGTTTAGCCCCAACGACAAGCTGAGTGTATACACCGGCGAATTTGTCCTGCGCGTTCATGTCACGGCGCAGCGCGGGGATCATCTGATGCAGGCTGCGCTGCGGTACCAGGCTTGCGATGCGAATTCCTGCTATCCGCCTAAGACGGCTCCGGTTGCGGTTAGTTTGATTGCGAAGTGACGCCAATCAATCGTTGTCATTCTAGGTGGGAACCGCGATTGCCTCTGCGACTGTGAGACGCTTCACCACGCGCTCTTTTCCTAAATTCACCATCACCGCAAACAAGCTTGGTGCGACTGCCTGTCCCGTTAAAGCAACGCGCGCGCCGTTAATGAGCACTCCTGCCTTCACTCCTTTTTCTTCTGCAAAGGCGCGCAGAATCTGTTCGGTGGACGCCTCGGTGACTTCGGTTGCGGATTCGTAGCGTGCAGCCAACTCGACCAGCATGGCGCGCACGGCATCGTCTTTCAGGAATTTTGTTACGGCCGTGGGATCGTATGCGAAATCGTCGCTGAAGTAGGCGCGGAAGGCGGTGCCAAAGTCTTTAAGGCTGCGCGCGCGCGGCTTGACCAGATCGATCGTCGCAAGAACTTCGTCTCTTGTGCGGTCAAGCGCGAGGCCTGCCTTCGTCCACTCTTCTTCAATCAACGGAAGCAGTTTTCCTGCGCCGTAGGCGCGGATGTATTCGGTGTTGAACCAGGCGAGCTTGTCGTTGTCGAAGACGGCGTTCGATTTTGAGATGCCGTCAAGGGAAAAGAGGCTGGTTAACTCGTCGGAGCCGAAAAGTTCGCGGTCCTTTCCATCGGCATCTTTGCCTGCGGACCCTGGAGTCCAGCCAAGCAGCGCAAGAAAATTTCGAAACGCCTCGGGCACAATGCCCATGTCCTTGTAGGCGATGACGCTAGTGGCCCCGTGGCGCTTCGAGAGCCGCGTCTTGTCGGGTCCGAGGATCAGCGGCACGTGCGCGAAGACTGGCATGGCAGCGCCGAGAGCCCGATACTGGAGCACCTGTTTGGGTGTGTTTGAAATATGGTCCGCGCCGCGGATGATGTGCGTGAGGCGCATGTCAATGTCGTCTGCCACAACGCTCAGGTGATAGGTTGGAATGCCATCCGAGCGAAGCAGTACGAAATCTTCGATCTCTGCGTTGGCAAATTCAACTTTGCCGAAGACGGCATCGTCGAAGCTCGTCGCCCCGCCTTCGGGCACGGCGAAACGCACGGCACAGGCTTCTCCTGCGGCTTTGCGGCCGGCGGCGACAGCCGGCTCAATCTTGCGGCAGCGGCGGTCGTACATGGGCGGACGGCCTGCGGCCACGGCCTCAGCGCGGCGCTGTTCCAATTCTTCTTTCGTGCAAAAGCAATAATAGGCGTGCCCGCTGGCGAGCAGCTTCTTCGCCGTTTCGCGGTAGAGATCGAGGCGCTTCGACTGATAAAACGGGCCTTCATCCCAGTTGAGTCCTATCCAGCGCATGCCTTCGAGGATGCCCTCGACCATTTCTTCGGAGGAGCGCTCGAAGTCGGTGTCTTCAATGCGCAGGATGAAGGTTCCGCCAAAGTGGCGCGCGAAGAGCCAGTTAAAGAGGGCAGTGCGAGCGCCGCCTACATGCAAATAGCCAGTGGGGGAAGGCGCAAAACGAACGCGGGGAGTGATAGCGGTGCCTGACATCTTTGAGTGAAGGTTCACTTTTGATGCTACGGGACTCGGTGCCGGTTCGCAAAATGACGCTGCGAGTGCTTAACTCGGCGGAGGATAGTTGGGCACCGGATAGACGTTTGGACTTGCCGGTACGACTTTCCACTGCGAAAAGGCGAGAACGTAAAGCAGCACAAGGTTCACCAGTGGGACGACCATGAGAATCCCTAGAAACGCCGGAAAGCCGGCTTTCTTGAAGATCATCCAGTAAGGGATGACGACAATAAGCGAACCGATGATGATGATGAGCGGCAGAAAAACCATCATCGCCTGAAGCGCATGGAGCTGGTTCTGATCCATTGGAGTGCCTCTCTGAGTGGGTTGCGCATCAGCTTAGATGATCCGTCTCCATCGCGGCAATGCGAAACATGCTCGCTATTTTTCGAGCGGCAGACCGTCGAGCTTCGTCAGGCGTCCTACGGGATAGTCGCCTACGCGGTTAGCAGCGTACCAAGGGGAGTGGTCGTAGAAGAATTCGAGGCGTGCAGATGGATTGGCAGCGAACTGCGGATCGTTCTCAATCTTGCGCTCGAACTCGGCTTTGAGTTTTGGATCTTTCTCCATCATTTCGCGGGAAAGTTTTTCGAGCACATATGCTTCGCCATATTCCTTTTGCTCGAAGATGGGATCGAAAAATCCCCAGGCCATGGCAGAGTCAGGCCCCAGTGGTTCGAGCCACTGGATGGCAACCTTCGATAGGCGTTGATTCAGAAGGACGACTACTGATCCGGCGGGATATGTCACCATCTTCGTCACAAATTCACACGTGCCGAACTTGCCAGTCTGGCTTCCGCCGCTCTCGCCGGCGAACAGCGGATGGCGGCCCTCGAATGGAAGGCCTTGCCACTGCATGCCACTGCAGTCATACGTTTCGACAGAGCCCGTCCAGCCGGCAGTAGTGTGCTGCATCTGGACCTGATGCGCTGCCAGGACGTCGATCACGTGGGTCCACTGGCGCGGAATGATATATGCAGCCGGCGGCACAGTGGATGCGGCAACCTTGAATCCCGACGCCAGTGGCAGTGATACGTTCCAGGGCTCATGGAAATACTGGATCCACATCGCTCCTGAAACTTCGCTGAGTTGCCGCGTGTATTTGTATCCGCGAAAGAGGAAGGGCGTCGTCTGGCCATTCCATGCCACCGAGAGCGGGAACTGTACGTTGCCGAGCGGATGGGCACCGAGGCGGGTAGCTTCTGCATCGGCATCGGCATTGAGTTGGATGAGCTTTGTGGCATCGCGATTGACAACCTCCATCAATGCGCGCAGGATCTCGTAGTTTCCGGTGACGCGCGTTTTGTAGTCCTTCAGCATGTGCAGCTCGACGAGCATGCCCGGTCGATTTTCGAGGATCATGTATCCCGTCGAAAAACGCGGCGGGTTATCGTTGAAGGCCAGTCCCTTTGCCGGATCGGAGTCGTCATTCAGAGTGATGTAAGTGGGCGACGCGAGATGGCCGCTGTCATCGACGGATTTGGTCAGGAATGGCGTCACGGTGTCGTCGACCCAGCGCGCAGTAGGGCCATAGACATTCGGGCCGTCGTCGATGGTGAACGTGACGTCGAATTGGTAGTCAGCTCCGTCCGTCACGTGGTCGTCGACGAAGAAATCGGGCAGCCACTCGTGGAACATTTTGAGAAAAGCCCGCGTCTCGGGAGCATCGGCTTTCAGGTAGTCGCGATTGAGATTGAGATTCGTTCCGTTGGCGCGCCAACCCATTTCTTCGGGGCCGTTCTGGTTGATGCGGTTGTACTTCGAACGCCGCTCATGGCCGTCGGCGTTGTACATCGGAATGACGACAAAGACTGCATTGTCTAACAGATTCTGCTGCGTCTTCGTGATGACCATGTCGCGCAGCAGTGCGAGGCATGAGTCCTTGCCGTCCATCTCGCCGGCGTGGATGGAGTTTTGGACCAGCACGATGGGACGATGCGAGGCGTGAATGGCAGCTGGATCGAAGACGCCGTCTTTCGATGCGATGACAATATCGAGTTCGCGGCCTTCCCCGGTTTCGCCGAATGCTTCAATCTTGACCTGGTTTGGCGCAGCCGACGCGACGCGGTGCAGGTACGCCATGGTTTCGGCGTAGTCGGGGGTGGTCTGGTAGTTGGACTTTTCCGTGGGAGTGAGCCAGTCGGACTTGCTTTGCTGCGCCAGAAGAAAGGGCGCAGCGGCAAGGATGAGAGCGGCAAGAGCTGGCGTGCGGTTCATGCGTTCTCCATGGCTCTTTGTTTTCTAGGTGATGTCTTCTGTATCGAATGGCGTCGTGCGCACCGGCGGGCCGTGCACCTGGCTCACCAGATCCTTGACCACGTCTTCCAGTTGCTTCTGGCTTTCGATGACCGCAGTCATGCTCTTGAGCTCGGTTGGATCTTCTACCTGCTCCAGCAGAACCACGGCATGGGCCTGCGCGACATGGTCCACATTGAGGCCCTCGGGCGTCTTTGCCTTGATGCCTACGGCGTTCGGTTCCACATCCAGAAGATCGGCAACGCGCTCACGCAGCTCCCCGGCTATGGGCCCGATTTTTGGCGCGGCGAGCACGAGCGTTGTATCGACATTCACGATACGGTACCCGGCATTCTGAATTTCTTCGAGAGCCAGATTCAGGAAGATCGATGAATCCGCGTTTTTCCAGCGCGCATCGCCCGGCGGGAAGAAACTGCCGATGTCTCCGGCGGAGACAGCTCCGAGCAGGGCGTCCGTGATGGCATGCAGCAGCACGTCTCCGTCAGAATGACCCGCCAGTCCTTCCGGATGGTCGATGGCGAGGCCGCCGATCTTCAGCGGAACCCCAGGTTTGAAGGCATGAGAATCCCAGCCGTACCCAATTCGCATGTTCATCGTTGTCTCTTCCTACTCTACAAGACTGGTCTGCATCTGCTCTTGCAAGCAGCGCCCTAGGAACGGCGCGACGCTGCGAGATGCTTCAGGTAAAACTCTGCCAAGTCGAGGTCGCCGGGCTGCGTAATTTTCAGATTTGTCGGAGAGCCCAGCACTACGGCAACAGGAGCGCCTGCCCGCTCGACGATGCTTGCCTCATCGGTTCCCAGGAAGCCGTCTGCCGTGGCCTCGGCGAAGGCGCGCTTCAACAGGCCGCAGCGAAAGCCCTGCGGCGTCTGCGCCTGGACGATGTATTCCCGCGGAATGGTGGCGGTGATGATGGCGCCGTCAGCGGTGCGCTCGACTTGCTTGATCGTGTCCACGGCGGGCAGGCCGACAATCGCAGCGTTGTGTTTCTCAACCGCCTCGATCGTGCGGGTAATGGTGGCCGGGTCAATCAGCGGGCGTACTGCGTCGTGGACCAGCACGATGTCGTCCGCGTCGCAATCAAGCGCATTGAGCGCGTTGGCGACGCTCTCCTGCCGGCTGTCGCCGCCGGTAACGATGCGAACCTTGTCAGAGAAGCCGTGCTCGGCAACCTGCGCCTCCAGGCGCTCCCGTTCATTGGCGCGGACAGCGACATACATGCCGCTGACCTGGGGCACCTGTGCAAAGGCGCGCAGGCTGTGGATGAGGATGGGCACGCCTGCCAATTCGAGAAATTGCTTGGGCGCCGATGGAGCATGGTGGCCCGCAGCCATGCGCGTGCCCAGTCCTGCTGCCGGAAGGATGACGAAAACCCGCATAAACATTGGAGTATACAGGAAAGCGATCAAGCCTTGATCGGCCATGAAGACTGGCGCGGGATGGGAGCAGGAGGAATCCGGCGAATCCGAAATGAATAAAGCGCTTGGTCTGAAGTACACTAGGACGGTTTATTGGAAAACGTTCTCCCGGAGAGCCTGCGGATGCTACGTTTACTGCGCTTCTACCTGTTGTTGCTCGCGATATTTGCCGAACCTTTTCTTGTGGCTCAGACCCGCACGTCCCTGCTGGCAGGGACGCCGCCGATAGGATGGAACAGCTGGGATTCTTATGGGCTGACGATTACCGAGGATCAGTTCAAGGCAAATGTCGACTGGTTTAACCAGCATCTGAAGCAGTACGGCTGGCAGTATGTCGTCATCGACGAGGGCTGGTACCTTCGGCATCCTGAGAATGCCGCAACAAAGGGCGCGGACCAGGGCTACATGCTCGACGGCAATGGCAGGTACTTGCCTGCTCCGAATCGTTTTCCTTCGAGCGGTAACGCGGGGTTGAAGCCGATCGGCGACTACGTGCATTCGCTGGGCCTGAAGTTCGGCATCCATATCATTCGCGGGATTCCAAAAGAAGCAGTCCAGAAGAATTTGCCGATCGCCGGATCGTCGTTCCACGCCGCGGACGCGGCGAATACTTCGGATCTGTGCCGCTGGAATCCGGACAATTATGGTTTGAAGGCGAACGCTGCAGGCCAGGCCTACTATGATTCGCTCGCGAAACTCTATGCGAGCTGGGGGCTCGATTTCATCAAGGTCGATTGCATCTCGCAACCTTATGACGCCGACGAAATCCATATGATGAGTGCCGCGTTGAAGAAAAGCGGCCGCGCGATTGTGTTCAGTCTCTCGCCCGGACCGACTCCGATTGAGCAGGCCGACGACGTGCGGAAGTATGCGCAGATGTGGCGTATCTCCGATGATTTCTGGGATGTCTGGAAGAAGCCGGAAGGGGACTCGAGCCCATTTCCGCAATCTTTGACACGTCAATTCACGAAGCTTGCGCAGTGGTCACCTCACGTTGAGCCGGGACATTGGCCCGATGCCGATATGCTGCCTCTCGGTTATCTGGGGCCAAAACCGGGATGGGGCGATCCGCGGCATTCGCGTTTGACGGAAGACGAGGCACGCACCCTGCTTACGTTGTGGTCGATTGCGCGGTCACCCCTTGTCCTCGGAGCAAACCTGACCCAGATGGATGCGTTTACCGAGTCCCTGCTGACGAATCCTGAGGTGATTGCCGTCGATCAGCTTTCTAGCGGAAATAAGCCGGTGATCCAGACGGCTTCTACGGTGGTGTGGACGGCAAAGGGGTCTGATGGAAAGCAGTATGTTGCTGTTTTCAATATCAGCGAAACGGAGCAGACGCTTTCCTACAGTTGGAAAGAGCTTGGCTTGAGCAAGGCGGGCTATATCGTCAGGGATTTATGGCAGATGAAAGACCTCGGTACTCAATCCGGACTCAAGGTTACCTTGGTTCCGCATGCCGCGGCGCTTTACTCTGTGCAATAAAGCTAGAACCCATCCCACATATGCCTTTGGTGGGCGAAGCTTGGCAGAATTACTTCCGTATAGCCGACAACTCGGGATCAACAGCAAACCACAGGGTCGGCATCTCTGGCGCATGCATCAAGGGCAACGCGGATGCATTGTTTCTCGTGGCCACCTACCAGCATTGAACATTGCAACGTTCTGCTTCTGCTAGGCCAATGTCGGTACGCAAGAATCGGTCCGCACCGAGTCGGACAGGAAGCTGTCGTTATAGGGTTCGAGCGTTCTTCCAGACGGAAACGGGGCTCCGGCGGCGTGGACGGGGTGGGTTGGGACCATGATGTACTGGGTGCCGAATTAATCCGTAGTTCCGGTCGGATCACCGCAAACCGGAAGTTACGTCGAGGAGAGCAAGGTCTCCTGTCAGTTTATGAGGCAAGTTCTAGCCTCCCGTGGCCGTGCCTCAGTCTTGTCAGCCTGACTCTGCACGAATTGAATTCCCGAATGAGAGCTTTTGCAACTCCGACAACCCTGTCCCAAAACAGAAACAGCGTCAGAAAAAGTTTAATCGTTCCAACAACTACTGGCCGGAAATATTGACTGACCCGGTAAATAGAAATAGGGGTAAGAGAAGCCCGCCAAGCCACGGCGGGCTTCTTGTATCTTGGCCTTCGGGATCGAGCCCCAATGCGCCCAAAATCTTTGTTTGGACGAATTTACGAAAGTAGGGGGAGGGGTGGTCGCCACTCCCCGTGCGGCTTGGAGGTAAGGTCGTGAGACGAACCGGATGAGGCCGACCCTTCGCTCACGATGCGGCATTGAGCATCTCACTACCTCCCAAGTACCTTTATTTGGAAGAATTTACAAAAAGTATAGGGGGAGGGGTCACTCCCACTCGATGGTGCCGGGCGGTTTTGAGGTGATGTCGTAGACGACGCGGTTGATGCCGCGAATTTCGTTGACGATGCGGCTGGAGATTTTCTTGAGCACCTCATAGGGCAGTGGCACCCAGTCGGCGGTCATGCCGTCTTCTGAATGCACGGCGCGGATCGCGCAGGTGTAGGCGTAAGTGCGCTGGTCGCCCATGACGCCGACGCTTTTTACCGGGAGCAGTACGGCGAACGATTGCCAGATTTGCTGGTAAAGCCCTGCGGCTTTGATTTCGGTGACGACAATGTCGTCGGCTTCCTGCAGCAGCACGACGCGCTCGGGCGTGATTTCGCCGAGGATGCGCACGGCAAGGCCGGGACCGGGGAAGGGCTGGCGCTGCAGGATGTCTTCGGGCATTTTGAGATCGCGTCCGATGCGGCGGACCTCGTCCTTGAAGAGGTCGCGCAGCGGTTCGATGAGCTTGAGCTTCATCGTTTCAGGTAGGCCTCCCACGTTGTGATGGCTCTTGATGGTCTGCGATGGACCTTTTACGGATGAGGACTCGATCACGTCCGGATAAAGAGTGCCCTGCACCAGCCAGTCGACTCCGCCGGTCTGCTGGGAGATACGGTGTGCTTCGTCGTCGAAGACGCTGATGAATTCGTTGCCGATGATCTTGCGTTTGGTTTCGGGATCAGTAACTCCGGCGAGACGCGAGAGGAATCGCCCGCTGGCGTCGACGGCGACGAGGTTCAGGCCAAGCTTTTCGCGGAGGTTTTCCTGAACCTTAAAGAATTCATTCTTGCGCAGCACGCCGTTGTCGACGAAGACGCAGGTCAAACGATCACCGATAGCCCGGTGCACCAGGACAGCGGCTACGGAGGAATCGACGCCACCGGAGAGGGCGCAGATGGCGTGGCCATCGTCGACTTTCTCGCGGATGGCGGCAACAGTGGACTGAATGAAGTGCTCGGGTGTCCAGTCTGGTTTCGCTTTGCAGATCTTGAAGAGGAAGTTGCGCAGAAGTTCCGTGCCCTGACGCGTGTGGTGAACTTCGGGATGGAACTGAACGGCCCAGATGTTGCGCTCTGGATTGGCAATTCCTGCGACCGCATTCGATGTTTTCGCGGTCAGGTGGAAGCCCGGAGGAAGATCGAGCGCCTCATCGCCGTGCGACATCCAGACATGCAGGTTGACAGGCAGTCCGGCAAAGAGCGGCGTTGCAGGATCGACTATTGATACCTCGGCGTGTCCGTATTCGCGCTTGTCGGCAGCACGAACCTTGCCGCCTAGGTGGTGCGTAATGAATTGAAGTCCATAGCAGATGCCGAGAACAGGTTTGCCCAACTCGAGAACGGCGGGGTCAGCGTTGGGTGCGTCAGCGTCGTAGACGGAGCAAGGGCCTCCTGAGAGAATGATGCCGAGCGGGTTGCAGCTTTCAATCTCTGCGATCGTTGCTGTGCAGGGCAGGACTACGGAAAAAACATTCTGCTCGCGAATACGGCGGGCGATGAGCTGTGTGTATTGTGCCCCAAAATCAAGGATGACAATCGAAGAAGTGTCCACTAATTAGTTTACTTTGAGGTTGCGAAAGTTGGCGATGCCTTCTCTGATCCTCGCCATAGACGCCAGAATTGGATGAACGCCACGAGCCTGGCTACCTGGAAAAAGTCGGATGCAGCGAGGTAAAGCAGCGTAACGATGGTCCACCAGATGTAAAGCGGCGGGCCCTGCATCACGGATTCGAAGGGAAGCGGTGTCGCGGAAAAGACCATGGCCAGCACGATCAGGGCGAGTTTAATGATCCCCATCACTAGATTAACTTCGACCAGCTTGCTTGTAAGCGGACCGTGGCCGAGGCTGTGGTAGAGGCTCGCGGCGATTCCACGGTTTTCGAGCAGCACGAGCAGCGGGGCGATGGAGAAAACCCAGCTCAGCAGAGCCCAGAGCGTGAAGATTCCCAGCGACAGGCAGATGACCAGCGCGCAGTAGAGGACGACGTTCGGTTCTCCTCCGGAGAGTGCGTAGGTGGCAGCCCAGTGAATGGCAAGGAACCATCCGGCAAAGCTGCCGCTCAGCCCGGCGACGCGCAATAGTTGCAGGGCGATAAGCGGCAGGGGCTTCTTCGGTAACGCTGGATCGTAGCGCCGCAGCACGAGATTGCGGCCGATTCCCGAGGCGATGGACCACCCCACCGCCAATAATGGGAAAAGCCATATGACAGCCTGCAGGACTGGAGGCTTGAGCACGGCTAAGACGTCGGCGACCATCACCGCCCCGCGCATCGGATCCTGCAGAGAGAACTGTTCGATGCCCGTGGCTTCTAACTGGCTGGCCGTTGCCGAGAGGATGCGCGCGCCCTCGTAGTAGACCAGCAATAGCGCAGGCGCCCCGAAGAGCCAGCGCCATGCGACTTCCAGAGCGAGCAGAGAAGGTCGCGACCAGCAATTTGCCAGCATGTGAACGAAAGACTGCGTGCCTTTGACTGCTTTGTTGGCAGTTTCCTCCGCTGTCATCAGCCCTTCACGACGATGTTGACCAGCTTGCCGGGAACGACGATGATCTTGACGATCTGCTTACCAGCGACGGCGGCCTGCACTTTTGCATCTGCCATCACTGTTTCCTCCAGCGTTTTCGGATCGACGCCTGCGGGCACGCGTACGACGGCACGCAGCTTTCCGTTCACTTGCACCGGGATTTCGATCTCGTCTTCGCGGGCCAGCGCTTCCTCAAACTTAGGCCACGGCGCGCGCAGAATATCCTGCTCCTGGCCAAGCTGTTCCCAAAGTTCAAACGCTAGATAGGGAGCAAAGGGTGCCAGCATCAGGACCAGGTATTCCAGCAGGACTCTTACTGTCGCAGGTGGAACCATGCCTGTACGGATTTCCTCGTCGGCGGCGGTGAAGGTGTTTACCAGTTCCATGATGGCGGCGATGCAGGTGTTGAAGTGCCAGCGACCCTGGAAGTCGAGCGTGATTTTCGCGATGGTTTGATGCAACTTGCGCAGCAGGTCCTGCGAGATTGCATCGGTGATTTTCGTATCTGTGGCGGATGCCGAGCGGGCCGTCTCAGCGTGATTCATGACAAAGCGGTAGACCTTACCGAGGAATCTGCTAACTCCGGCGACTCCGTCTTCCTGCCAGTCCAGGTCGCGGTCCGGCGGTGCGGCAAAGAGCGAGTACATGCGCGTTGCATCGGCGCCGTAGCGGGCAATCATGTCATCGGGCGAAACCACGTTGCCCTTCGACTTCGACATCTTCGCGCCGTTCTTGATGACCATGCCCTGCGTAAAGAGGCGCTCGGCAGGCTCGTCGTTTGTGATGAGGCCGAGATCGCGCATTACCTTTGTCCAGAAGCGCGAATAGATGAGGTGCAGGATGGCGTGCTCTACGCCGCCAATGTACTGGTCAATTGGGAACCAGTATTTCACCGCAGCCGGGTCAAACGGGCCCTCGTCATACTTCGCGCTCGTATAGCGGTAGAAGTACCAGGACGAATCAACGAAGGTGTCCATCGTGTCGGTCTCGCGCCGCGCAGGGCCTCCACACTTCGGACACGTTGCGTTCAGGAACTCCGGAATTTTGCCAAGCGGCGAGCCGCCCTCCTGGGTGATCTCGACATTGTCCGGCAAGAGCACCGGCAATTGGTCATCGGGAACGGGAACGATGCCGTCTTTCTCGCAGTAAAGCATAGGAATAGGCGTGCCCCAGTATCGCTGGCGGCTTACACCCCAATCTTTCAAGCGAAAAGTGATAGTAGGCTTGCCGAAGCCCTTTTCCTCGGCAAAAGCGGCCATTTTTTGCTGCGCTTCCTGGTTGCCGAGGGAGTTGAACTCACCGGAATTGATCAGCAGGCTGTCATCTTCGGTGTAAGGTAGCGATTCCGATTCGGTATCGCCGTGCGCATCCTCCCTGCGGCGCGGCAAGATGACGATGCGAATTTCAAGTCCGTACTTTTTGGCGAATTCGTAGTCTCGCTCGTCGTGCGCAGGGACCGACATGATCGCGCCTGTCCCGTAGTCGGCGAGGATGTAGTTGGCGACCCAGATCGGCAGGCGCTCACCGTTAAACGGGCTGATGGCGTAGTGCCCTGTGAAAACGCCGTGCTTCTCAATCTCGCCGATGTCACCAGTTTCGCGGGCCTGTATTTGCTGGTCGAGCAATGCAGCTACTTCTTCGGCGAGTTTCTGGTTGTTCGCGGCGAATTCCTTTACCAGCAGATGTTCCGGCGCAAGTTGAATGCTGGTTGCCCCGTAGATCGTGTCGATCCGCGTGGTGAAGACGGTGATCTTGCTACCGGTGGTTTTTACGTTTTCCACCGCAGGCAGGACGGTCGTGCCCTTGTGGCGCGCGGCTGCGTTCTCGTCATCCGGCGCATCGGTTGCGTCTTCTACTGCAAAGTCGACTTCCGCGCCCTCGCTGCGACCGATCCAGTTGCGCTGCATGGTGCGCACTTTTTCCGGCCAGTGTTCCAGCTTATCGAGGTCGTCAAGCAATTCCTGCGCGTAGTTGGTGATGCGCAGGAACCACTGCTCCAGATCGCGCTGCTCGACGATGGTGTCTTCATGGCGCCAACAGCGTCCGTTGACGACCTGCTCGTTGGCGAGCACGGTGCAGCATTTTGGGCACCAGTTCACCTTGCTCTTTTTGCGATAGGCGAGGCCGCGCTCGAACATGCGGATGAAGAACCACTGGTTCCAGCGGTAGTAATCGGGCAGGCAGGTGGTGATTTCGTTGGCCCAGTCATAGCTGAAGCCGACTCGGTCCATCTGCCGCTTCATGGCCGCGATATTCGAGACAGTCCACGCGCGCGGCGGCGTATTGTTTTTGATTGCCGCATTTTCGGCGGGCAAGCCGAAGGCGTCCCAGCCCATCGGGTGCAGCACATTGTGGCCCTGCATCCACATATAGCGCGCCAAGGCGTCGCCAATGGCATAGTTGCGCACATGGCCCATGTGCAGTTGGCCCGAGGGGTAGGGAAGCATTTCAAGAACGTAGTATTTGGGCTTGCCGCTACTTGCCGGTTCGGCGGCGTAGAGATCTGGTTGCTCGGCCCAGCGCTTCTGCCAGCGTGGTTCAATTTCCGCCGGGGTGTAGCGAATTTCGGGAGAAGCTCCGCCTGTCGCCGCGATTGCCGCGGTTTCTGTTGGCTTGGTTGAAGACATCCTAATTCTATTTTACTGATTGCCGACGAATCCCCCCACTTTGAGTGGACGCAAGTTGCTCCTGTTTCGAGATAACGAAGGATTTGAGCAGGGCAACGTTCTTCCGGTCATCGTCGGGCTGCTCGACAGGAACTTCCGCGATAAAGGCGCATTGTGCGAATCGCTTGTCGTTGAGTAGGCGTCGGAAGGCGTCGGGTCCGATCATTCCCTGGCCGATTTGCTCGTGGCGGTCGAGATTCGAGCCGCGCGCGGCTTTGGCGTCGTTCGTATGCCACACGCGGACGGTTTCTGGACCGATGGTTGCTTCGATCTGACGCATTGTTTCGGCGTAACCCTCTTCGCTGACGAGGTCGTATCCGGCGACGTGGGTATGGCAAGTGTCAAGGCAGGCGCCTACTGGGGCCGCGTTATGGAGCCGGTGGATGAGTTCTGCCACCTGCTCGAAGCTGCCGCCGAGGGAGAATTCCGCTCCGGCCGTATTCTCGATCAGGATTTGAAAGGCGCTGATCTTCGCGTCGAGGCCATCGAGCGATTTCTTGATCGATTCGGTGGCCAACCGCAGGCCATCCTCACGGGTGAGGCCGCGCCACGAGCCGGGATGAAGCACAAGATACTCGGCCCCAAGAGCCAGGGCACGCTCCACCTCGCCGCGAAAGGCCGCGATCGACTTGGTGCGTACTTCTTCCGACTGGCTGCATAGGTTGACGAGATAGCTGGTATGAACCACGAGCGGCCAGCAGCTATATTCCTTTCGTAACTCCCGCATGCGGGCGCAGTGCATTTCTTCGAGGCGAGCAGGTCGCCACATGCGCGGACTTGATGAGAAGATTTGAAAGGTATTGGCGCCGATTTCGTGGGCGCGCTCAGCAGCCTTGTACACCCCGCCTGCGGTGGAGAGGTGTATGCCGATGCGTTTACTCATGTTGTCTATAGTGTAGAGTTCTGGGTGGACTATACAGCTATACAGATGTATTGTCGTTCGAGAACGGGAACAAGTATGCGCACAGTCATTACGGCAGAAAAACTGCTGACCCCAGACGAGATAGTTCCGGCCCCGGTTGTAGTCATCGAAGATGGAGTGATTGCCAGTATTGCGTCCCGTGGGGATAGCGCTGCACCTGTTGGCGAAACGCAGGACTATCCCGGCGCAACACTGGTGCCAGCCTTCTTTGACGTGCACATCCATGGCAGCGGGGGCGCTGATGTGATGGAGGCGACGCAGAGTTCGCTTGCGACGATTGGACACTTCCTTGCGCGGCACGGCGTTGGGTCCTATCTGGCGACGACGGTCTCAGCTCCTGTCGACACGACGCTGCGGTCACTGTGCGGACTGGCGAAATTGATTGGTTTGGACATAAATGGCGCCAGGCCGCTCGGGATCCATATGGAAGGTCCGTTTATTTCCCATGCGAAGCGCGGGGCACATGCCGAACGCGATCTGCAGTTGCCCACCGTGGCATTGTTCAACCGTATGTGGGAGGCATCCGAAGGGCACATTCGCCTGATGACGATTGCGCCGGAGTTGCCGGGAGCGGATGAGGTGATTGCGCGCGCCGTCGAGGTGGGTGTACGCGTCAGCCTGGGTCACAGCAATGCGGGAACGGGTGACGCTCTGCGCGGCGTCGAAGCGGGGGCGGTTTCGGCCACGCATACCTACAACGCCATGCGGCGCTTCGATCATCGCGATCCGGGAATTCTGGGTGTGGTGCTCGACCGGGCCGAACTGTTTGCCGAGATCATCTGCGATGGCCTGCACGTCAACCCGACAGTCGTTCGCATGTTCTGGAAAGAGAAGGGCAGTGAGCGAGCAATTCTGGTGACCGACGCGATGAGCGCAACCGGGATGCCCGATGGGAACTATCGACTGGGCGAGCTTGAAGTTCGCGTAAAGGATGGGAAATGCATCGTCGGGGAGGATACGCTGGCCGGCAGCACGCTGACGATGGATCGCGCAGTGCAAAATTTCGCCGCGTTTACTGGGGTGGAGTTTGGAGCCGTTACGGCTCTGGCCACTCGGAATCCGGCGCGCATGACTGGGCTCGATACACAGGTGGGAACGCTCGATACAGGGCGTTCTGCCGACCTGACCGTGCTTTCGCCAGAAGGCAAGGTTGTAGAGGCGATTCTACGAGGGCAACCAGTCTCTGCGTCGTAACCCACTCTCGACTCTGCTGTATGCTTCTTTTCAAGTTGATTCCCGTCTGGCTGGGTTCATGACCAAACTTAAATCGCTTTCTCATGTGGCTCTGGTCCTCTTATGCGTGCAGGCTGCTAATGCCACATCGACGTCTCCGTGCAGTGATATTCTTCACGCGGATCACCCGAAAGCTCTGCTTACCAATGGAGATGTGGACGCAGTTGTCTTTCTGCCCGACCCCGAGCACGGCTATTATCGCTCGACACGATTTGACTGGTCAGGTGTGATCGGCTGTGCTTCCTACAAAGGGCACACATTCTGGGGCGAGTGGTTTCCAAAATACGATCCGTCGCTTAACGACTCCATCACCGGCCCAGTGGAGGAATTTCGCTCCGAAGATGGGGCGTTGGGTTATGCAGATGCCAGGGCGGGCGACCCTTTCGTAAAAATAGGAGTGGGCATCCTTCGCAAAGTCGACGATTCGCCGTATAAGTTTTTTACCGCTTATCCTTTCATCGAGGTCGGCAAGTGGACGCTACATACCAGCAAGCGGTCAATCACGTTTGAGCAGAAGCTTCAGTCGCCGATCGGTTTTGCCTACATCTACAAAAAGACTCTGGAGCTTGATAAGCATGGCACTGTGATTGCTCTAAAACATCAGCTGAAGAACATTGGATCGAAGACAATCCAGACCGATGTTTACGATCACGACTTTTTCATGCTCGATGGACGGCCGACCGGCCCAGGCATGACGGTGCGTTTTCCGTTCACTCCAAAAATCCAGGACTCACCCGATACACACTTCGATCCGTCCATGGCGACGATCGATGGCAATACGATCGCTTACTTAAGGGAGCTGGAGCCTCATCAGACGGTCTCGGCCTACATTAACGGATATTCGAAGAAGGCAGCGGCTTATGACATCACAGTCGAGGATCGCACTTCGGGAATCGGAGTCCAGCAGACGTCGGATTCTCCGATTGTGAAGTTCTATCTCTGGTCAATTCGAACGACGATCTCGCCGGAGGCCTATATCCATCTGAGCCTCGCTCCGAATCAGACACAGAGCTGGACGATTCGGTATCGTCTATTCGTCAAGTGACGAGTGCGTCGATCAGCTGACGCGGTTGCGCGCGCGCCAGAGGGCTCCGATGACAGGATCGACGGCCTCAGGCAAAACCTTCACCGTGGGCAGGCTGCCACGGATCGTATCGACCATGCTTTCGCGCACAAAACCAACACTCTTCAGGATGCCGCCCACGTAGGCAATCCCCGGAAGAGGGGCATCCGGTTCAAGGACACGCAGGCGGCGGACCGCATGCGCCGCGTTTTCTCCCAGCAACTGGCCTCCCAAATGAAGAATGTCGAGTGCGATGGCATCGCCTGCCTCCGCACATTCCACGACCAGCGGCGCGAGTTGGGAGAAGTCGGGTAACGGCGTTTCGTTGCCGATGCTGGTTACATCTCCCAGCGTTTCAGCAGACCAGAACCGCATGACCTTTTCGAGAATCATGGTCGGCTGCTGGAAGTCATGCGCACGCAGCGCGTTCTTCAGCCCTTCGTGGCCGATCCAGTAACCGGAGCCTTCATCGCCGAGTGCTGGACCCCATCCGCCCACGTTGAAGGTTTCACCGGCACTGGTGCGGCCGAGAATGTTGGAGCCTGTGCCGCCGATGACCAGCACGCCCGCCTGTCCGGGGAAAGCCGCATCGAGGGCCGTAGTTTCATCGCCGCACACTAGAATTTGGCCGCCCGCGTAGCGCGAGATGATCTGCTGCATCCACTCTTTTGTCTGCGGCAGCCGTACGCCCGCCGTCCCCACGCAGGAAACAGCGACCTGCTTCAGGTCGATACCGCTTTGGCGCCCAATCTCTTCGAGCAGCGCGCGCATGTTCGTCTCGGCCTGCTCGGCGGATACGCGCAGCGGCTTGATGCTGTCATTCTGCGTGCGAGCCAGGATTCTTGTTTCGTCGGCCAGTGCGCAGTCGGTTTTCGTGCCGCCAGCGTCGAATCCAAGGTAAAAGGACATCGTTCTACTTCCTGTTCTTATCGAGCTGCGTCAGCAAGCGCGCCGGAAAGAATGTTGAGACTCCCATCCGTGGGGGGTGCCTGCAGTTGCAGGATCTTCGCGATAAATGGATAGACGTTCACATTTTCAAAGGGTTTGAGCGTGGTGCCGGCGTGTATGTCAGGGCCGGCGGCGTAGAAAATGGCTTTCATCTCCGGCATATCGCGCGGATCGTAGCCGTGGACGCCCAGATTCGGGGCATGGTCTGGTTCGTCGTCGGCGGGGCCGTGGGCGCGGATTGCGTAGGGGCCTTTAGGGATAATGATGGGATCTCCGGCGCGCGGGTTGCTGTTGTAGTGCAGCCACGAGGGCATCTGAGCGCGGCGATAGACGACGAAGTTGCTGTCAGCTGCTTTCAGCTTCTGGTATGCCCTTGCCACGTCAGCTTCGGACTTCCCGTAGAGCAGCGATCCGACGGTGGCGAAGTTTCCGAGATCGACATACTGGTCGAGATTGATCCACGGGCCTTCTTCGCGGGCCATGCCGTGATCGCTGACAACAATCAGGTCGATGGGCATATGCAATGAGTCAAGGCCGGTATGTAATTTCCCGATGAGCGCGTCGACGTGCTTTACAGCTTCAGCCACCTGGGTGCTAGCAGGACCATACTGGTGCCCGGCGTGGTCGACGTTTGAGTAGTACAGAGTAATGAAGTGCGGCCGCTTATCCTCCGGCAATTTGAGCCATGCGAGCACCTGATCGATGCGCTGCTCGTCCGGATATTTGTCATCGAAGTGCAGATAATAGCTGGGGCGGACGTTTTGAATCGCGGCCTCCGATCCCGGCCAGAAAAAGCAGGCGGAGCGCATGCCCTGCTGCTCGGCCAGTACCCACAGAGGGGTGCCGCCGTACCAGGTGCCGTCGCTGCTTGTTTTTGTGTCGTTGTAGGCATAGCGCTCGTTGCGTTGTTCGTCGTAGAAGCTCATCGCGACGATGCCGTGGTGCTCCGGATACAGGCCGGTGACCAATGTGTAGTGGTTCGGAAACGTGACGGAAGGATAGGAAGGGATCATGCCATCAGGCGCGCTGGCGCCTTGTTTCGCGAGGGCCAGCAGGTGGGTCGCGCCATACTTCTTTGCGTAGTCGTAGCGGAAGCCGTCGAGCGATACGAGCACGACGTAGTGCTTCTGCTCCTGAACCAGTGCGTTCGGTCCATTGTCGACGGTGATTACCGGTGTGGCCTGCGGTACCTGAGCCAGTGAAAAGACGCTGCAGAGCAGGAAAGCCGAAAGGAAGTTGCGGATCCGGGTGAGCATGAATGGTTTCCTCGAACAGATTACTTGATCGTTCGCAGGGAGTGCAGCGGTTGGGGCGTTAAGAAGGAGTAGGCACAGGAAAACGCGCTGTTATAGCGGCTTTCCTGTGCGTCATCGATGGAGCAATAGGACGGTTGCGCACACGACCACTCCTACTATCCCGAAGGCCATGCCGAGATACCAGTATGCGCGTAGTCGGGTCAGCAGGGTGATTGAAGTAATGACAAGGCCAATCTCGAGGAGGGCCTCGCCGAGGTCAAAGCGGTTGGCCTTTCGTTCTGCATGCCGCACCTCAGCTTCGTAATCGTGAGCTTTTTCCTCTTCCTGCTGCAAATCGTCAGACCATTTACCTGAATGAGATTTATAGCCATCCATCAGCTTCTTCGCGCTGTCGTCGTGCTCGGCAAGAACGGAGAGCATGTCAGAGGTCAACTGCGTTTCATTGAGACGAATCTTCTTTGCCTGATATTCGTTCCACTGGTCACTAGCCCGAGCCTGCGCCAGTACTGCTTCTGTGTGCGTACGATGGCCGAGTACGGTGGAGATGGCCACTAGGACGGCGAGCAGGCTCATGGTGAAGCTTACGGGCAGAAGACTCGGATGTCTTGCCGCATGTTCGTGCTCTTCATGTAGTTCCTGTACTTCGTTCGGTTCCATATCTACGTGATATTCCGTCCAATCAATTTGATCTTAAGATAAAGTGGTGGCGCTCTGAAATCTTGTGGAGGTCGTCAACCAGTCTGCCTTATTTACTGTAGAGCCGGGCTGCATTGTCGTGCAGGTAGTCGTGAGCGAAGGTCATCGCCTGCTGCTCTGTGATTTCGTGATTCAAAATCATTTCCGAAAGCGCCGCAGCCAGCGCGACTCGTGCAGAACGGACGGCCATCCAGTAGCTTTCTTCGGCGCCAACTGCGTCGCTGAAGGGAAACGCGTCAGAGCCGAAAAGGACTTTATCCGGGAACAGCAACAGCCAGTGGCGCAGTACAATCTTTAGGTCCCCAGGGTAGAGATACAGTCCCATCAGAGATGAGTCGAGGTAAACGTTCCTGCGCGTCGTCAGCCAGATGGCCTGCTCCTGAAACGGGTATCCGCCATGTAACAGCACGAATGTAGTGTTGCTGTAACGCGGATCGCGCAGGACGTTTTCGAGTTCCAGAACCGTGCCGTTAGATACGCTGTAGTAGTCGCCTATACCCACGGCGGTGTGGATTTGCACTGGGAGATGCAGGCGTCCGGCCTCGTTGATCAGGTAGCGGAAGAGGTAATCCTGGAAGTCTTTGTATTCTTTTTCAGAGGGTGTTCCTCCGCTTCGATATTTTGTGTAGATGTCTTCCGCAGTCTGCTTTGGCGGATCGTCGAAATGAAGCGAGCGGAAGTAGCCTATTTCAAACTTGATGCCAACGCCGCCGTGCTGCTTGTTGTCTTCGAGAAGGTGTGTTCCGAATCGAAGGTAGTCATCGAAGGTTGCGGGTAGCTGTTGCAATCCTTCCTGAGACAGCTCGTTCCGCAGCTTCTTTTCCTGCAGGGGAACATAGACGGCCAGGTCGCCATTGCGCGCGATGACCGCTTGATTATTGAAAGGAAAAAGAAGCGAATCGACGAAGAAGACCCAAAGGAAACGCTTTGGCGAAAGGTATGGCCCAGGTTCGACCCGGTTGGCGACCGCCCGCTCAATGTTTAAGCGATCAAGAATCGCGTCGAAATACTGATAGCCCTTCTGTTCCTGCTTCAGTTCCGCCTTCTTCTTTACGAGCCACTGCAGGTGTTCCGGGGAGTTGTCGTCATACGGGTAATTGAAGAGCGCTTTTGAAGCGGCGATGAGTTCAGGATTGTCAGCGCGCAGGCGGAACGCTGTGCTCGCATCCGGCGGCGACGTCATCGCGTCGACATTGAGGTCGTCCGCGAATCCTGGATGGCCGTGGTTGTCAAAGATTGGAATGGCATTGATTGCCTTGAGTAGACGGTCATAGGTTTGCTGATATGCAGTCGAGGACGGCGGCTCCGCTTCTGGCAGGTGCTGAGCGGAGAGCGTGCCTGTGAGCATAAGGAGAGATGCGCAGGCAACCGATGCCGTCCTTCTACTGGGGAATGACATGGGCTAGTTCCTGGCTTCTTCCGGAATCGGCGTGACCGGAACTTCAAGTGCGGAGACAAAGCGCGGAAAGAATTCGAAGGCCGCCGCGACCGCTGTTAGTTCGATGATTTCCTTGTCGCTGAAATGCTGTTTTATCGCGGTATAGGCTGCATCGTCGATTGCGTGCGTCGAGGTGTGTAGCTTATCCGCATAACGGAAGCCGGCTTTTTCTCTCTCCGTGAATGGGCCGTCCTCGTAGCTGTCAATGGTCTCTATCTGTTCGGAGGAAGCTCCGCGCAATTTTGCCAGATAGCGATGCGATGAAATGCAGTACTCGCAGGTGTTGAGCGAGGCAACGCGGGTTGCGACCAACTCCTTGTACCAGGCCGCAAGTTCGCTGTCAGACATGAGCGGTTTGAGGAATGCCGCAAAGCCCAGTGCGAGAGGCGGCACATGGGCGACAGTCTTGAACATGTAGGGGACGATTCCGCGCTCTTGATATATTTGGTCGTAAAGTGCGGCGATGTCGCCGTCTACCTGCTTGCGCTCAAGCATCGGAATGCGGCCTTGCTGACCGGATGAAACCATTGGAGTTGAATCCTTTCTGAAGACCGCTCGAAGTTGCCGAGACAAGAAGCCACTATCCAACTGCCGAATCGAAAGCCGACGGATGCTAAGGATGCGGAAGGCTTACCGCATATAAATACCAGGCCGCGTGCGGTAGCCATTGTTCTGTCCACCGCCAATCGTCATCTTTGCCAGTTACGGCATAGCCTTCATTGAAGGCTATACCGTCTTCGTTGTCAGACGCGGCGGTCACGCCGTTGATGATCGAACCCGGGGCGTTCGTGTACTTGTAAGAGCGGAAGAACATATAGGATGTGTTTCCGTGACCGATGCCGACAAGCATGCTTGCGTCAAATGGATTACGGCCCAGGATCCAGTGCAGCTGGTTCCACGCATAGGTTTCTAATTGTGACTGGAAGCCAGGATCTGCGGCGAAGAGCGGAGCGGCCATGCGTGCGGCAGCTGCCAGCGAAGCCAACCGTGCGTTTTCTCCCTGCCACCATGGAGCCGCCTCGGTGTCATGCGGGAAGAAGAACGCCGTGCGCACCTGTCCACTGCCCATTCGCACAATCTGTCGCGCGTATCCGAATGGGTTATTGACTTCAGCGGTCACGGCAAGCTCGAAGCGTAAAGACCGGGCCACAGTTGTGCGCACCCGTTCCTGTTGCATGGGGTCGGCAATTTGCATGTATTCAAGAAGGCTAACGATCGGCAGACCCGCGTCGGACGGATGAAAATACGGACGCTTGCCGTCGTCGCTGCGCCAGTAGTCGCGAAATGCCCCATCCGTTGTAAGCCGCGCCATGAGCTGGCTGGCACGCTTGTCCGCCGCGTCGCGGTAGGTCTGCTTCTTTGTCGCTCGATACAGCTCGGTTGCGGCCATGAGAGCGCAATAATCGTCGAGAATGTTCTCCTTTCCATCATTCAGCAATTCGCTGTTGTGTGCGCTCAGGAATTGAAACGCTTCTTCAGCGTTTTGGATGTATATGGCGCGGGGGAAATCTCCCTGCTCTGGCATGGTCCCTGCAAGCGCAAGAGCGGCGATCGCCATGCCGCCTCCAGCGCGGAAACCTGCTTCATAGGCATATGGGCCTGCTGCGGTTCCGATGTGCTCGGTTGAATCTGAGGTGCTTTTCTTGATTTGAGTGCGCCAGTTTGGGTTGCCGATAGCGCGGTCCTGCGGCAGCTTGTTCTTTCCGGGACCTGTGATCGATTCGTAAAATGAACCGCCAGGCCGTTTGATGCGAACCAGAAAGTCGGCTCCATACAAACCTTCGTCGAGCATTCGCCGCTCGTACTCGCTGAAGTTGTCATCGTGCCGTGCTTCAAGAGTCAGATAACTTTTGAGCAGCGACCATGCCACCAGCGGTACCTGTTGCGGATTGAAATATGACGTCGGGTTCTGATGAGAGAGATGAATTCCGTAATCGCCTGTCGCGTCATACCATCCGCCGTGAACGTCGACAAAACCTTTTTCACCATCGGGCAGGGGTAGATGCCTGTCCGCGCGATCGATCAGTCCGCTCGATCGCTGGCCCTTGAAGTAATAGACCACGTTCGAAAGCGTGCTGCGTTCCAGAAGATTGTCTTCGATGGCGAACTGACATGAACGCACAACGTCGGTATCGGTGGTTGCCTCAATCAGATAATGGCCCGGTTTCTGCCACGTGGAAAAATCCGCCGTCCAGAAGGTCCATTTCCCCCATGCGTCAACTGGTCCAGAGGGTTGTAGTGCAGCGTGGAGAACTGCTTTACCGGTGTCGGCATCGATGAGTGTGAACTGTTGCGAGTGATCTGCCTTCGTGCCTACTATCACGGCCTGCTTCGGAGCCAGCGTCTCATAGCCTACGTGGTCGACCAGAACCTGTACCTGTGCCAGAGAGGCTGAAGCAAAGAACGCAGGCAGACAAACAGCGAGCAGTTTGGAAATGTGTATGATTTCCCCAGTCCTTTCGGAGCAGTTTTTGCGACTATAAATCATTTTGCGCAGCATGCGCCGTGCGTCCACATGAAGGCGATATCACAGGAGGCAGAATTGAAGGAGCATATTCTTCCCCAGCCGATGCTCAGTAAGCCGGACCAGCATTTTCGTGCATACGGGCGCGGTCTTTGCCTTCTGTGGCTTATGCTGGCATTCGCTCGCATTCCGGCTTTATTCGCTGGTGCGTCAAAGCCCGGGCCGCAACCTGTCATCGTCGCTTACGTCTTTCCCAGAAGCGCTGTGATTCAGCCGGGCGATATTGCTGCGCGCAAATTGACGCGTATCAACTTCGCCTTTGCCCTCATTCAGGATGGGAAGATTGTTACCGGAGACCCATCTGACGCAGCCAATCTGGCCGCCCTCGCCGCGCTCAAAAAGGATAATCCGTCGCTTACTGTTTTGATTTCGGTCGGGGGCTGGCTTGGGTCCCGAAATTTTTCGGATATGGCCCTTACGCCTGAGAGCCGCGGTATCTTCATTCAAAGTGTGCTCCAGTTTGTTGAGAAGTATCAGCTTGACGGACTTGATATTGACTGGGAGTATCCCGGCATGATCGGCGCGGGAAACAAGTTTCGTCCGGAGGATAAACAGAATTACACGCTGGTTCTTGCTGAGGTGCGCAGGCAATTCGATCGTGAAGCGAAGAAGCTGCACCGGCGGCTTTTCCTTACGATTGCAACTGGCGCTTCAAGTGAGTTTCTGGAGCATACGGAGATAGACAAGGTGCAGAAGTATGTCGATACGGTCAACCTGATGGCCTACGACTATTACGAGCCTGGCTCGGACCCGATCACTGGGAACCATGCGCCGCTTTTTTCTGATCCGCAGGATCCAAAAAAAATATCGGGCGACCGATCGGTTCAGGAATACGAACACGCTGGCGTGCCTGCCGCGAAGATCGTGCTGGGTGTGCCTTTTTACGGGCATGTGTGGGGGCAGGTGCCGGACATCAATCACGGGCTCTTTCAACCGGGCAAGCCGGTGCCGAATGCCTTTGCCGGTTACGGGAATATCTCGGCGAGCATGCTCAACAATGGCTTTTCGCGGTACTGGGACGCAGCGGCGTCGGTGCCTTATCTGTACAACCCAACGACGCAGATCTTTGTCTCGTATGAAGACCCGGAGTCGCTCGCACTGAAGTGCAAGTATGTCATTGATCACCGGCTGGGCGGCATCATGTTCTGGGAGTACAAAAGCGACCCCTCAGGAAAACTGCTGGACAGCATTGACGCAGGCCTGCATTACGATCAGCCGGCCGAAAAGGGGACCAGATAGATCTTCGCGTTTTCATCTACTGGCGCATGTGCTCGACCTTCGGGTAGGGCTTTCCAAGAAATACTGGAGCGATGTGACGTCCGTAGAGGTTTTCTGTAACGTTGGCAGCGATGATCGCTTCATTCGCCTCCAGGAAGTCGAGATAGCGACAGCCCATCTTAGCGGCGACCTTGAAACCGACGTGGAGCAGCTGTCGCAGGCTGCGGTTATAAGCCCGTGATCTGGGATTATGGCGCAGGGCCGAGGTGTACTGCTCGGAAGACCAGCGAGCCACTTCCTGTGGATCCGGGAGCTTTGCGGCATCGATGTCGATTACCGCCGCGTAAGGCGCGCACAACTCTTGACGATGATCGTAGGCCTGCCCGTAAATCTCTTTCGCCAGCGCCAGACCCTCACCCCCTGACTCGGCCAGCCCGATCAGCTCCTCTAGCCATGTAGTACCTGCAGTCTTGAGGTGCACGCCAGCGTTGAACTTTCGGATTGTCCGGTGAATGGGAGCGTAGATCGAAAACTTGTCGCTGCCGGAATGGACGCTGAGCTTCAGATTCTGCGGCAGCTCATATTGCTTCACGGCGTGAGCGATGGCTGCCACATCGAGAGCCAACTCTTTCTCAAATTGTGCGACGTCGCCAACGTAGTCCACACCTTTATTGAATCGCCCATTGAATTTCGGAGCGATGGTCTGCAGGGGGATGCCTTCGTCAGCGGCGGCGGCGAGAATGATCAGCAGTTCCGCCGGTGTTTGCGGTGAGTCGGTCTCGTCCATGGAGACCTCGGTAACAAAATTGCCCCGGCCCTTATTCGACTCGATCTTCCTGTACACGCCTGCCGCCTGCTGCACGGCCGCCAGGAATTTGCAGGTCGTTTCCTTTAAGAAGTCGGCGCGAATCGTCAGAGGCTGTTCAATGCCGTCGATCTTGATTTGGCCGAGCAGTTCGGGGTGTGAACTTACAAAATTATCGACGGCCGCCGGATCGGCCGCTTTCCCGATGAAGTCAGCAACGTCGATGGTATAGAAATCGCAAGCATCGAAGAAGCGATCCACAGTGACAAGGCCAACGTGATCGGCATCGCAAAAGTAAGGCTTCGTCCAATGCAACGCCTTGACTGCGGCATCCGCTGCGGCGCGTGTAGATGCCGGCTCAGAACCTATGATCGTATGTTCGCGGTTTGATTTGTTCCAGACAGGGATGACCTCGACGCCAGCCTCCGCAGCCTGGATGCAGGCCTCAAGTTGAGCCTTTGCCTGATGAGCAAAACGGTCGCCAACTCCTATGGAATACTGCGGCAACTCGACCCTGGCGCTCAACGATCCATGCTCCTCTGTTCAAGTGGTATGACCACTGTATCACCAGAGCAATTGGTTTTGAGGGGGGTCTAAGTCCCTTTTTATGCAGACTCCATCGCCTTTAGCGACTCTTGAATTGTTGGTGCATGACCGGCGCCGATATCGCCGCGCCTGATCTTATGAAATCTGGAAAGCACTGTGTTGGCCTTTGTGAGGGCCTCGATCCGCTGTGCATAGACTTCGAGTTTTTCTCCGGGAACCGCAAAGAGCGCGACGCTGTCAGTAAGAATATCGAGGTAGGCACGAGCGCCGCAGCAACCGAGACTCAACGCTGCGCGTCCGGTATTCATGACTTGAGGCACCACAGCGCATGCTGGCCTTCCCATTGCCGGGGCGTTTTGATGTTCTACTTGCTGCGCTGCTTCGGAGAGGATGAGTGTCTGATTGGCGTTTACGAAGAGCAGAACAACGTCTGGGGGCAGCGGCACTCGCGCCAATGGAGCATAGATGATGTAGGCAGGCTGTGTCCCCAGGACAGGAATCATGGGCAGGTCTTCTTCGCGGACATAACCTAGCTGGCTGAAAACCTTCAAAGCATCCATCAGATCCGTCTGTTGCGCCGGGGACGTTTGGAGACGGTGAGTATAGACGCCAATCGCGCATAGTTCATGATCTGAAGCGGAGGTCGCGAAGGCTGCAGTTGCAGCGTCTTGCCAGAAGCGGCACCCCGCTGGAACGCGATCCGCGCGTTCCTCTATGCCATCGGGAACTGAATCCGAGAAACAGATGGCCACTGGATGTTGCCGGAGCCCAAGACAGCCAGTCAGAGTCTCTGCAATCGCTGCATAGTTTGTATTTCGTGATGCGTTATTCATAGTGCTCCTGGCAGGCCAACTGAAGTGGTGTGTTCG
The DNA here is from genome assembly GCA_963823845.1 of Terriglobales bacterium. GTDB lineage: Bacteria > Acidobacteriota > Terriglobia > Terriglobales > Acidobacteriaceae > Alloacidobacterium. The sequence continues at coordinate 630,818 of CAWGND010000011.1, read as the reverse complement.
CGTCTGATCCCTGTTTTCGCGACGGTGTACAGGGATTGAGCAACGTGAAGTTCAGCCTCGATGTTCTGGGGTTGCGGTAAAGCCCATGTCAGCGATGTATGCCTTCAGTTGATCTTCCGTGATGCTCGCAGGCTGATATTTGATCGCCACGGAAGCATCGGGATAACTCGCTTTAGCCCATACGACCCCCTTCTGCTGCTGGAGCAACGTCTCAAGACCAACGGCGCATGTGATGCAAGTGAATCCTTTCACCTTATAGGCAACTGTCTTGGTGTCGCTCGCTTCCAGTGTCCCGAGTGTAGCCAGGCCGCCAGCACCTGCAACAGTCATAAGCTGAATAAAACGCCTGCGTAGCATTCCGTTCCTCCTTAGGTGATTGCGGCACGTTCATCTGGCCGCCGCGATGCCGGGTTCATATTTCCATGCTGTTTGAATGATCGCTTTGTCAGAGAAGCGCGTATCCGTGTATGCAGAGAAATCGATCTCTTTATTCAGGACGCCCGTTTCTATCATCAGATCGCGAACCATATCGAAATCTGCTTTGCGCGGCGCAAGCTGGCTGTAAACAACCCGGTCCATGGGCTTGGTAAGCGCCCAGCGCAGCAAAGCCGGTTTTTGGTTGTAGTAGTAGCGGCCTACGAAATCGGCTGCATCTTCGCGATAAGGCTTGCCCTTATCGAGCCACAGACCAGAACGGGCAATGCCATCTACTAGAACCTGCACTGCCTCGGGGCGCTTATCGATCAGGTCCTGTCGTACGACGAGGATGCACGACATATAGTCCGGCCAGTAGTCGCGGGCCTGGAAGAGTATGCGGCCGAAGCCTGCCATCTCCGCCTGCGATGGGAACGGTTCTCCCATCACAAAGGCATCGATCGCGCCAGCGGCCAACGCGCCGGAAACATCCGGCGGCGCCATTTCAACCATCTTGATGTCTCCTGGCTTCATACCCCATATCTTCATAGCGCGAAAAAGGATAAGACGCTCGTCAGAAAAGCGGCTGGGGATGGCGACTGTGCGCCCACGCAAATCTGTAAAGCTCTTAACAGGGCCATTCTTGCGAACTACCAGAGCGCTGCCGTAACGGTGTCCTAGATAGACAACCTTAATCGGAACCCCCTGCGAGACCAGAGCAATCGCTAATGGCGCAACAACGAATGCAGCCTGCACTTTGTTAGAAATGAGCGCTTCCTTGATCTCAGGAAAGCCTTGGAACATCCGAGGCAGGAAGATCTCTCCGTTCTCGGAAAACTTCGAGATGTAATCTGTCACCGGGCAAGTGAGTTGGCAGGTAACTGGAATGTAGGCCACGACAACTTTGCGCTTCGCAGGCGGACGAAAATCATTGAGGACAGCACCCCAATTCACATTCAGATAGCCATGGAGGATCGTAATCAACACGAGCCATCCGAGCGTGCAAGAGAGAATTTTGTTCTTAAGACTCAATCCGGGAACCCCCAACGAACGGGCCTTATCTTTTCCAGGCGGCGAAATCCGAAGTCCAGCACGAGGCCAATCACGCCGATTAACAGGATGGCGGCAACAACGAGGTCGTACCTTTTTCCGGAGTTGCGCGAATCGATGACGAGGTAACCGAGGCCGGAATCGACCGCGATCATTTCGGCAGCGACGACCACGAGCCACGCAATTCCAAGCGCGATGCGCAAGCCTACAAGGATCTGCGGAAGCGCAGCAGGAAAGACGACTTTTGCCAGTAGCTGCGGCGGCGTCAGTCCAAAATTGCGCCCGGTGCGCCGAAAGACTGATGGCACATTGGAGACGCCATTGATGCAGGCCACGACGATCGGGAAAAATGCGCCGAGAAAAATCAGGAAGATAGCGGCGTGATCCCCAATGCCAAAAAAGATAATCGCAACGGGAATCCATGCAATCGGGCTGATGGGCCGAAGAATCTGCATCACCGGGTTCACGACCTGGTTCGCCGCCGGATACCAGCCAAGTGTCAGCCCAAGAGGGACGCCGAGCAGCGTAGCGGCACCGAAGCCGATCGCGACACGCCGCAGGGAATCGCGAATATCGCCCCACAGAACGTGGTGCCGCAGCAATTCTGCCAGTCCTTTTTCTACTTCGCGCGGCGATGGAAAGACCTTTGTTGCCGTCCAGACGACAGAGTAATGCCATAGCGCCAGCAGAAGCCCCGACGCCAGAATTGGCCAGAAGAGCTTCTCCCATTTACGTGGCTCTGCGAGCGAGTTCATACGTGATGAGCCAGGCCAATCTGCTTGAAGATGCCGTCGCGCAAATCCAGATAGCGGGCTGAGCTGATATCGCGCGGATGAGATATGTCGATATTCACAATTTGCTGAATGGTGGCTGGACGCGCGCTCATGACAACTACCCGGTCGGCAAGCTGCACCGCTTCGTCAATGTCGTGCGTAACGAAGATGATCGTCTTCCGCTCCGCCTCCCAGATACGGAGCAGTTCGCCACGCATCACCAGACGCGTAATCGAATCGAGCGCGCCAAAAGGCTCGTCGAGAAAGAGCATGTCTGGATTGACGGCCAGAGCGCGGGCGACTTCGAGGCGCTGCTTCATGCCACCTGAAAGCTCTGGCGGATAAGCTTTTTCAAAGCCCTCTAAACCAACCATATTGATGTAGTGCGCAATGCGCTCTTCGCGCTCGGCTCGTGGCAGCTTGAACAGACCAAAGCCGATGTTGCCCTCAACGGTAAGCCAGGGAAAAACTCCTCGCTCCTGAAACACAAAGATGCGGCGAGGATCAGGGCCGCGCACCACTTCGCCGTCGACTTGAATTTGCCCGCTCGTTGGCGAAAGGAAACCGGCCATGGCATTCAGCAGTGTCGTCTTGCCGCAACCCGAGGGGCCGAGCAGGCAGACGAACTCCCCGTCTCGCACTTCGAGGCTGATGTTTTCGAGGACTGGTGTGCTCTTGCCATCGCGTTTGAACGTCATACTGGCGTTCTCGACGGACAATTTGGTTTTGAGAGCTGAAGCCACGACGCTTTCCTTAAGTAACAACTTCTAATCCTCCGAATAGCTCCAACGAAACGACTTCACTTTTTCGAGCGATCGCATTCCCATGTCTAACAACAAGCCAATGACGCCAATAATGACCATGCCCGCAACTACGAGGTCATACCGGTTGCCGGCGTTGCGCGCATCGATGATGAGGAAGCCAAGTCCAGAGTTCACCGCGATCATTTCCGCGGCCACCACTACAAGCCAGGCAACGCCGAGCGTGATCCGCAGCCCGACGATCAGTTGCGGAACCACAGCCGGATAAAAGACCTGATAGACAAGCCGAGCAGAGCTTAAACCGAAATTGCGGCCCGCATTTACATACACCGCCGGAACGCTCCGCGCCGCATTGATGGCAGTCACCAATAAAGGCAGAAACGATCCGAGAAAGATGAGAAAGATAGCTGCCAGATCGCCTACGCCGAACCAGAGAATTGCAATAGGAATCCACGCAAGTGGAGAGATCGGGCGAAGAATCTGAATGATTGGGTTAAACGCCATCTCCGCCCGGCGATACCAGCCGATGATAAGCCCCAAAGGTACGGCCAGAACCGCCGCCAAAAGAAAGCCCCACGTCACGCGAAAGAGCGAAGCAACAACATACTTCAGAAGCAAACCATGCCGTATCAGGTCGGCGATGCCGCCTGCTGTTTCCCACGGTCCAGGCAACAGATGGGCGGATTGCCTTCGCGCTGCAATCTCCCAGATAACGAGAAGGACGAGGATAAACAGAATAGGGCGAAGACGCACACGCATGTTCATTGCTGGTCTTCCCCGATCTGTCTTCTTCGCATTGGCATCTTGCGGCGCTGAATTTCTTAGCAGCTTAGTCAGGATGATCTTAACTACATGAGTTGACCTCGCGCCTCGATCAAAAGATGGAGGCAAAGGCCAATCTTATGTCTGGCGAAGCGCTGGAAACGCTAGTGGTGTTGAGACGACACTAGCGCCGTGTTCCAGTGGTAAACCAACTCCAGGTAGCCCATTTGCGCGTTCCGGTTCGCGGGATAGATCGCTCCTACTACCGACCTGCCCCAGCTGTAAGCGTAGTAAAGATTGACATCCAGATAGTGGGTCGCATGCCAGTCTGAGCTGATGTCGAATAAAGAAGTCATAGATGAGTGCCCATTGCTGGGGCGTCCCGTATATCCGAAGACCTTGTTGTCGAACGGACCGCCTCCCTGATACCAGAGGTCCTTACCGGACGTCAGCTGGATCCAATGCAGATCGCCCCGCAACTCCCACGGTTTCAGCGGGCGATCAATCACCTGCACGAATCCGTCTTCAAGGTTCATCAGGTTATAGATCGGAAAGCGAGCGTAGACACGCGGAGTGGGTAGCAGTTCTACGAACGTACCGTGTTTATTGTCGTTGGGGTTGTTGTCGCCGCTGCCTCGCCACCATCCGCCGCGCAGCCACGGCGTACTCGCAACATGCAGCAGTTGGTAGCCACCCTCGACAGTTGCGGCGCCTGCACGCTGGTCCTGCGTTCCCCACTGGCCATTCTGCAAAACTCCCCAGCCGACAAAGTCGAACTGTCCAGGCCCAGCGGGGATGGCCGTGAGGAAATCAGCGCCGTATGTGCCGATGCGGATGTTCTGATGGTCTGCCTGACGGACTGGCAACGGCCGGTTGTCGGTTTTCGTTATTCCCGTGCGGCCATCGTGATACCCAATCGCGAACACCCGCCACAGGAAGCGATCCTTCCAGTCAGTCTTGGTATAGGCAAGATACTGAATGTCAACGTTTATTTCCGGATTGCCGTTCATGTTGAAGACGCCCTGGTTCGCGCGTGCCGCCATGGCGGTTATATCCCATGAACCCTGACCATAGTGAGCGTCGACTCCGTCAAAGCTGCGCTGCGCGACCGTGAAGCTGAAGTTGCCCACCAATCTCTGTGCTACGCGGTTGGGCTGGAGCCATGCAAGTGTTGGATTCTTCGGTTTGGTCTCCAGGCCTTCAAAGAATTCAAATCGTCCGAGTCGTAGATTCTTATCGCCCTCGCCAAAGTTGTAGCGGAGAAATGCCTGTTTGAGAAAGGCCGCGGCGGGGTAGGAGTTGTTTCCATTTGCAGCATAATAGGTGCCGCCAAAACCGAGCTGGCCTTGTGCGGTAACGGGACTTACAGCGTAGTTAGGAGCGTCAATGATCGTGGGCTGCGTGATCTCCAATCTCCAGTCCCAGTTCTTAATGCTTTGAGTAAGCCCAAAGCGAAGCAGGGACTCACCATACCCATAACAGTTCTGATACGGCGGCGCTTCATACCAATCCCAGCCTTGAGCGCGAGCCCGGTCGTAAACAAAAAAGTTCACGGCGTGAGGCGAAGCAGCAGGTTGCTGTGGCTGGGTCTGACCGCATAATGTGGCTGCCGCAGAGAGCAGGACTGAGAAACCAACAAGACGACGCAAATTCGGCCTCCGAAAAAGCTAACCAGTTTTTACCGGGATTGATTTCCCGGTTTTGGGGGGAGATTCCTACTAAGAGACCTCGCGTGCGGCTTTAAACAGTCGTAAGCATAGGTGCCGACGAGCTTTTATCAGCGGAATCGTTTCCACTTGTCGAAGTGGAGACCCACAGCTCTTGATCTGATCTATGCAAACATGAAGGAAGGATGTGGATCGGGTCAACCATCTAAAGTTTGATATTGATCTAAGACTTCTGATCTCGGGATCAAGAAATCTTCTCTACGAGAAAATTTAGAGGCGCAAATTGAAGCGAAGCATGACTTCGGCCAAAAGATGGAAGCAGTCATCCACCTTTCGGTGGATGACATGGCCACCTTTGATGTCATTAGATTGAGCCAGCGCGCGTATAGGCGAAGTGTAAGCAGCCACAAAAACAGCAGTTAGGCAGTTAAACAACGAAACCGGCCTCCGCAGCTTTCTAGTTTCAGAGCTTGATTCGATTTGCGGTATGTTCAGTAGAACCCTCAGAATAAAAGATTGCATGAGAATCAGCACACGCGTTAGAAAGCTCATGGGGAGCTTCTGTGAGCTTTCGGGTCAGGTCACGGTCTGCATTGCAGCTCTGTTGACTTTACTTTCTGCAGGTTGTCGCTCGGGAGAACGGTTGCCTGATCCGTCTTCAAAGGCCTATGCCGATTTTGTCTCCACATTTTATGTCGGCCTGGCGGCTCTGCAGGTGGGTGATGACGTTCGCGCAGACGCTAACCTGGGAAAAGCGACGCAGATGGTTCCGGGAGAGCCGGCGGCCTGGGCGAACTGGGGCATTCTGGCGCTGCGTCAGCGTAGCTTTGATGCAGCAGAGCAACGGCTTGATCGGGCGCGCGAGCTCGCCCCGAACAATGATCGCATTTATTACCTGCTTGGGTTGCTGGAAAGCGACCGCGGAAACTCGTCCAAAGCAATCGCCGACTTGCGCCAGGCAATCCAGCTGAACCCTGCGAATCTGCGCGCGGTCTATCAGCTTGCATCGGAAGTTGAGCGCCAGGGCGACGAAAACAGCGATGCGGATTTTCAGCGACTGATGGAGCAGATTCTGGCGACGCAGCCTAACAATCTTGCGGCGCTGCTCGAACTCAGCCGGATTGCGGCAAAACGCGGCGATGCAGCGAAGCTGCATTCCACTGTGGGCAAGATTGCAGCCCAATCTAGCGCATGGCCGGCAGACGTGAAGCAACAGCTGGCAGTTTTGCAGACAGCCGCCGGCGGTCCAGAACCAAAGGCGGCGGCGACACGGTCAATTTTCCTACGCAATGTGTTGATGCAGGTCCCGGAATTTCGCGCCAGCCTGTCGGAGATCAAGCCGCAGCCGGGAGAGGAAGCCATCCCCTTCACGCATTTTCTGAGACTGGCCTCGCCGGTATTCAAACCTGCCCCTCCTGATGACGCGATGTCTTTCGCGCCCCAGCCTTTGGCGAATCTGCCGGCGGGAAAGTGGAACTGGATCGGCGCCATTTCGCTGAACGGCTCCGGCGTGCCTGCTGCGGCGGTAGCGAACGCGCACGATGTGCGTCTGTCAACTGGAGCAGCCTTTTCATTTCCGGGCGGTTCCGCGAATGTTGCGCCGCAGCCCGAAGGGGTTTTACCTGTCGACTTCAACTACGACTTCAAGACCGACGTTGTGCTGGCAGGCGCGGGCGGCCTGCGCTTTCTGCGTCAGGATAAGCCTGAAGTTTTTACCGATGTAACCGGCCAGACAAAGCTGCCGCGCTCCGTGACAGACGGCGCTTACACAGGCGCCTGGGCGGTCGATATCGAAGCCGACGGCGATCTCGACATAGTAGTTGGCGCAAAAGATGGACCTCCTATTGTTTTGCGGAACAATGGCGACGGTACCTTCCTGCCGATTCGTCCTTTCGCCGGTGTTTCGGGCGTACGGCAGTTTGTTTGGGCTGACTTGAATGGCGATGGCAATCCAGATGCTGCATTGATGGATGGTTCAGGCCGGCTTCATGTTTTCATCAACGAACGCTCGGGCAGATTCCACGAACAAGCTGTGCCGACCAGCTTTTCTGGTATCAAGGCGCTTGCCGTTGCCGATGTAAATCGAGACGGCATGCTTGCTCTGCTCACAGTTCGCGGGGACGGTACTATCGTTTCACTTTCTGAGCCGGAAGGAAGCAGAGGCTGGACGTCAGCCGTAATTGCGAATGTGCCGGATGCCGGAAATTATCTTGCGCACGAAGTTCGCCTGCGCGTCGGCGATCTGGATAACAATGGCGCCTTCGACCTGCTGCTTGCTCCGGTTGACTCTGCAGAAGGCGCTCTCATCTGGCTTCAGGATGAGCATGGAAAATTTGTTCTGATGAACAAGCCCGCGGCGACGGGAATGTTTTTTGACGCGGCGGATTTACAGGGCACCGGACGGCTTGACCTGTTAGAGATTTCTGCCGACGGTCAAGCCATCGAGGGAGTGAATCGCGGGACCAGAAACTATCACTGGCAAACCATCCGGCCCCGCGCACACCAGGCCACGGGGGATCAGCGCATCAACTCTTTCGGCATCGGTGGTGACATTGAGATTCGTTCGGGACTGCTGGTGCAGAAGCAGCCGATCACAAGTCCAGAGCTGCATTTTGGTCTAGGTGAACAGACGCAAGTGGACGTCGCTCGCATCGTCTGGCCAAATGGCTCGGTGCGAGCCGAGTTTGGGCTTAAAGCCGATCAGGAAATTGTGACAGAGCAGCGGCTCAAGGGATCTTGCCCGTTTCTCTTTGCCTATAACGGCAAGCAGATGGAGTTTGTGAAGGACACGGTGCCGTGGGGTTCGGCGATTGGTCTGCGCATTAACTCGCTCGGTCCGGCGCGCATCGAGGCAACGCAGGAGTGGTACAAAATCGGCAGCGACCAGCTTGTTCCACGTGATGGTTATTACGATTTGCGCATCACAGGCGAGCTATGGGAGACCTACTACTACGACTACCTTGCACTGATGACGGTCGATCATCCAGCAGGAACCGAGATATTCACCGACGAGCGTTACGCCGCGCCACCTGTGAAGCTCGCGGTGACAGCCGTGGCGACGCCGCAATCGATAGCAGGCGCAGTGGATGACACCGGACAGGACGTGACGGACATTCTCAGGTCGCTTGACGGTAAATATCTGGATACGTTTGGGCGCGGGCAGTATCAGGGAGTGACCCGCGACCACTACGTCGAGGTCGACTTGGGTAACGATGTGCCAGCAAACGGGCCGTTGTGGCTGATCGCAACCGGCTGGCTGCATCCGTCGGACTCTTCGATCAACATAGCGATGAGCCAGGGGCGCCATGAGCCTCCGCACCCGCTGAGTCTTGAGGTTCCTGATGGGCACGGTGGATGGAAAGTAGCAACGCCAAATCTGGGCTTCCCCGCTGGCCGAAACAAAACATGCCTTATCGATCTCACGAATGTATTTGTCCCGGGAACTCCGCGCAAAGTACGGCTGCGTACGAGTCTGGAAATTTACTGGGACTCGATTGAGTGGGCCAGGGGGCTGCCGGATACGGCACTCAAAATCACGCGGCTGGATCCGACGACGGCGGACTTGCACTACCGGGGCTACTCCATCATTCATCAGGCCAACGCCTCTTCTCCAGAGATTCCGGACTACAACCATCTTCTGGCAACGACGCAGATCTGGCGCGATCTTGCGGGCTATTACACACGCTATGGTGACGTGCGTCCGCTTCTGACGAACATTGACGATCGCTATGTGGTCATGAATGCCGGCGATGAGTTGGGCCTTCGTTTTGCCGCGCCGCTTCCTCCGCCCACCGGCTGGGTGCGCGATTATGTGATCGCTGGCGATGGCTGGATCAAAGACGGCGACTACAACTCCACCTATTCCCGGACCGTGCTCCCGTATCCCTACCACTCCAGAACGGAATACGACACACCGCCCGGCAAGCTGGCAGACGATTGGGTCTACCGACACCACACGAACGATTGGCAAACGTATCAAACGCGCTACGTCACGCCCGATATTTTTGAAAATGCCTTGAGGAGTAACGCCGGAAAATGAAGCGCGTACCCATTGCACGAGTTTTGCTGATCATCTTTTTCGCCGGGCTTCTACTGACTCCCGTTGTGGTGAAGCGCCTGTCGTCCGAGCGTAAGGCGTCCGCGAAAACAACGCTGGATATCAGTGCCGCGCTTGCACGACACGGTTTCTATCTTCAGGAAGTCTCCCACGCCTCAGGCATTGATTTTGTCCATCAGGGGCCGACGCTGGATTCGAAGCTCGCACACATTATGCCGGAAGTGGCGTCGATGGGGGCGTCAGTATCCATTGTTGATTTCGATCGCGACGGATGGCCCGACATTTACGTGACTGACAGCAAGGAGGGCAGTAAAAACCATCTCTACCGAAACATGCACGATGGCACTTTCAAAGATGTGGCAGAAGAGATGGGGATTGCCGATGTCAACCAACCTGGTACTGGTGTTTCTATGGGAGCCGTGTGGGGCGACTATGACAATGACGGCTACGAAGATCTGTTTCTGATCAAATGGGGCCGCCCTGAGCTGTTCCATAACAACCAGGGCCACGACTTTACCCGCGTGAGCGAGCAGGCGGGATTGCCTCCCTGGATCAATGCGAACACCGCTGTCTGGTTTGATTACGATGGCGATGGACTGCTCGACCTCTTCGTTGGCGGCTATTATCCGGAGGATGTCGATCTCTGGCATCTGAAGTCGACCAGCATGATGCCGGACAGCTTCGAATACGCGAAAAACGGCGGCCGCAAATATCTCTTCCACAATCTAGGCAATGGAAAATTTGAAGAAGTAAGCGAAAAAGTTGGTATCGCCAGTAGACGGTGGGCCTTGGCTGCAGGTGCTGCTGATCTGCGTGGCACCGGGCATCCTGATCTCTTCATCGCCAATGACTATGGAGTTTCCGAGTTGTATCTCAACGACGGCAAGCGGTTCCATGAAGCGGGCGAGCAGACTGGCGTGGGCTTCGCTCCTAAGAGCGGCATGAACGTTGCATTTGGCGACATCTTCAATCAGGGCCGCTATTCCGTCTACGTGTCGAACATCTCAGAAGACGGTGTGCTGATTCAGGGCAACAATTTGTGGGTTCCCAAAGAAGGCACCTCGGGCAATGACGTCAAATTTGAAAATCTTGCGCGCGATATGGGCGTGGAGCTCGGCGGGTGGAGCTTCGGCGCACAGTTCGGCGACCTGAATAACGACGGGACGCTCGATCTTTTTCTAACAAACGGCTATGTCTCGCTCGATCGCAAACGAAACTACTGGTACGACTTCTCCAAAGATGGCAGGGGGCAACTCCTCGATCATCGGAGATGCAAGGGACTGGCCGGCGATGGATGGGCGAAGCTTGTCGGGTTATCAGCAGAAGCATGTGTGGCTGAACGACGGCGCAGGCAAGTTTGTCGATGTGGCGCAGGCTGTTGGAGTCACAGACACGCACGATGGCCGCGCCGTTGCTCTCGCCGATTTGTGGAACCGCGGCGTGCTGGATGTTGTTGTTGCCAATCAGCGTGGGCCGTTGCTTCTGTACAAAAACGCTGCGACCCCGGAAAACAATTGGATTGAGTTTGCGCTGGAAGGAACGAAGAGCAATCGCAGCGCGATCGGTGCCCAAGTGGCCTTGTTCTGGAACGGTCAGGAACAGATCCAGCAGGTCTCCGGTGGATGCGGCTTCTCCGCGCAAAACGACCGCCGATTACACTTTGGGCTGGGCAGGAATCCGCAGATCGAAAAAGTGGTCATTCGCTGGCCTTCAGGTAGGGTGCAAACGCTGAATGGCCTTGTGCCGGGCAAACTTTATAAGATTGAGGAGCCTGCATGAGTCAGCCAGCCACAACGACACCCGCCCGGCCAACAGTCCAGACCGCCCGCTGGAAGCGGCTTTTGAGCCTGGATAACCGGTTCATTCCACCAATTTTCATAACGCTCATTCTGCTGGTAGGGCATCTCACATTTGGCATTCTAGAGAGCTACCAGAAGACGTTGCTCGCCATTGGAACAAGCATTCTTGCGGAACTGGTCCTGGGCCGCATTTTTCTTCATAAATGGCCGAACATTGCCAGCGCATATATCACCGGTATCAGCGTCGGTATTCTGCTGCGCTCGCCGGCGTTTTGGCCATACGCATTATGCAGCCTGCTTGCGATCACTTCTAAATATGTGCTGCGCGTTAAGGGCCGCCATATCTGGAACCCGTCGAACTTTGGCATCTGCGCGATGCTTTTCCTTGCATCGGAAGCCGTTGCAAGCCTGAGCATTCAGTGGGGCAACAACCTCTGGGCCATGTTGGTGATATGGGCGTTGGGGACAGCGATTATCTGGCGTCTTCGGCGCTTTCACATCTGTGCCGTTTATGTTGTTTCATTCATAGCGCTGGCCTTTTTGCGCGCATGGATTACGGGCGATCCGTGGATGTCGGAGGTTTCGCCGATTACGGGGCCGGAGTATCAGCTCTTCATTTTCTTTATGATCACTGATCCAAAAACGACAGTCCGCTCAAAGACCGGGCAGTGTTTTGTTGCCTTCTCCGTGGCAGTCGTTGAATTCTTACTGCGCCTGGATCAAAGCATCTATGCACCTCTTTATGCGCTCTTTATCGTTGGACCGATTGCCATGCTCATTGAAATGTGGGCGGACCCGCGGCGCTCAACTCTGAGCGTTCCGACGCGAGCATAACGACGGTATGACTGCAGAGACAGAAAAGGAAAACCTATTCATGTTGTTGTGTTTGCGGGCTCTCCGCATCTTGCCATTGGCTGTGTTGTTTCTTATTCCTGGTTGCAAACGAACATCGTCCACCACATCCGTGCAGGAGAAGCCCGCAACCGCGAGTCATCCTGCTGCGGTTGCGACGCCGGCACCGAACATAAGTCCAGAAGCCACTTCTGTGCGCCCATCCGGTCCTATTCGGTTCACCGACGTCACGGCGCAGGCAGGTATCCATTTCCGGCATAACAGCGGTGCTTTCGGGAAAAAATATCTGCCGGAAACAATGGGTAGCGGCGTGTGCGTTCTCGACTACGACAACGACGGCTGGCAGGACATTCTCTTCGTCAATTCCATGGACTGGCCTGGACATGCTACGGGCAAATCCTTGCCCGCCCTCTATCACAACAACAAAGATGGCACATTTACCGACGTGACTCGTCAGGCTGGTCTGGCAGTGGAGATGTACGGCCTCGGCTGCGCCGCCGCAGACTATGACAACGACGGCTTCGACGATATCTACGTCACGGCGCTCGATGGCAACCATCTTTTTCACAATCTCGGCAACGGGAAGTTCGCCGACGTGACTGCCAAAGCCGGAGTGCGCGATCCCGGTTTCTCAACCGGCGCAGTGTGGTTCGACTATGACAACGATGGCAAGCTCGATCTGTTTGTCTCGCATTATGTTGAGTGGTCGCCTGAGACGGATCAGTCATGCACACTCGATGGAAAGCACAAGTCCTATTGCACGCCCGAGCTCTATAAAGGCCAGAGCGCAACGCTCTATCACAACAAGGGCAACGGCACGTTTGAAGACGTAACAAAGAAAGCCGGACTCTATGATCCGACCAGCAAGTCGCTAGGAGTTGTTTTGCTGGACTATGACAACGATGGCTGGCTGGATCTATTTGTTGCCAACGATACCCAGGCGAACAAGCTTTATCACAATAATCACAACGGCACGTTTACCGACGAGGCGTTTGCCACGGGTGTTGCTTTCAGTGATGCGGGCAAGGCGCGCGCAGGCATGGGCGCTGACGCCGCGGACTATGACCTGTCAGGCCGCCAAAGCCTTGTCATTGGCAACTTCGCCAATGAAAGCATGTCACTGTATCAGAATGATGGCACCGGTTTATTCACGGACAAGGCAATGATCGATGGCATCGGCCCGGCATCTGCGAGTTCGCTCACCTTCAGCACTTTCTTCTTCGACTACGATTTGGATGGATTGCCCGACATCTTTGCCTTAAACGGACATGTCGCCGACGACGTGAGTGTGGTGACGCCAACACTCCACTACGCAGAACCGCCCCTGCTCTTCCATAACAAGGGCAACGGAAAATTCGAAGATGTGACGGACAAGGTGGGTTCCGCGCTACGCCAGCCGGTCGTTGGGCGCGGCGCGGCGTACCTGGACTTCGATAATGACGGCGATCTGGACCTGGTGATTACAACAAACAACGGTCCGGCGAAGTTGCTGCGTAACGACAATGGGAATCAAAACGATATGCTCAGAGTCCGGACGATTGGCACACGCTCGAATCGCGACGGGATCGGTGCCAGGATTACCGTGAAAACAAGCAAAGGACTTCGGCTCTTCGGCATGGTGAAAGACGGATCGAGCTATCTTTCGCAAAGTGAATTACCGCTTACCTTCGGGCTGGGAAAAGCCGAAGCAGATAAAACCGTCAACCTTGACGTTGTCTGGCCGAGTGGGAAAAAAGAGTCAGTCATGAATATCAAAACGAACCAGTTCATCACGATCGAGGAAGGCAAAGGCATGACTTCCGCACAGCCGATTGAGTTCTCTAAACCGCAGGCGCAACACTAGGACGGCGGATAAAAGCCACAACTTTGTAGAAGCTGCGCGATTTCATCGTGCGTTGCTTCGACCTTCGAGGCAGCGTGAAACAGATCTTCCGCGTCGACTGGATACCAGTTGCGCCGGTCTTGCCTGCAAAGTCCGGCCACATCCAGAGGTTCAATGATTCGCGCAACATCTCCGATCAAACGGGCTGAATCCTGCTCTGTGTGTAGATGTTGTGCTCGCTCCAGCAGTTTTCGACACCCGGGTCCGAACGTTGGATGATCGTGCAGTAGAAACGACGACGCGAGTCGCGATTTTTTCAGCCTTCGCGCTGTTTCTGAAAAACTTGCGGCCGCAAAGTAGAGCAGAGACAACGCAGAGAAGATCGGAAAGTTGTTCATGTTCGCATAGAGAGCTGCAATCAGGCGCGATGTTGCGTGCAGTTCATCCCTCGTCTGTTCGGCATACTGCTGCAACCGCGTATCGAAGCGCGGCGAGTTCCAATCGTGCTCAAATATGTCGGCCAGTCTGCTGATACCTAAAAGACTGAGTGGAAAGCCCGTCGAGAGCAGAGGATCGACGAACCCCGCCGCTGATGGAAGCAGCGCCCAGCGATCTCCGCAAACGGCGCCGGTCAGGAAAGAAAGACGCTGGACATGCGTAAATGGCCGCTCTGCTTTCGCCCCCGCAAACTGTTCTTTGAGTGTCGGCATCAGGCTCAGCAGCCGTTCCCAGGCAGCTGCTCCATCTGCAATCCGTAGCTTTGCGGCGGCCTCGTCAGTTGCCGCGACCCCGGCGCTGGTCATGCCATTGTTGAAGCGCAGCACCCATATCCAGCCCCCATCAAAGATGTGATGAACGGCCGCGTCGTCGACAGGATACGGGGGTGCTCCCATAGAGGATTCAATCGGAGCGAGACGCTTTACGTCCGGAAAAGTGGCTGTAGAGTGCTTGGGTGGGAGGATAATTGGGCAACTTTGCTTCGGGCAGATGTAACGCACGATGCAGAAAGCCGCGAGGCCCAGTGGCGTCCACAACAAATTTGGCTCGGAGGGTTACACATCGGCTATCTTTGTGTCCTTCAAGCGTAACGTCGTCACGGTGTAAGGTCAGTTTCTCCAGCGTAAGCTCATCAATGTAATCGGCACCCAGACTCTGCGCCTGCTGAACGAGAAACGCATCGAGGTCAGCGCGATACCAGTGCGTATCTGCGATTTTGTCGTGGGGGCTTGCTGCCACCAAAAGCTGATTTCTACGGTCCGGATCCGGCGTGTCAGGCTGGCCGAGGACATGATGGTAAAAAGTGAATCCTCGTTTCAGGCCGCATGGAATATCCGGATAGTGTCTGCTGCCAGCTGCCCCACTTCGCAAGAGGCTTGACGGCAGGTAAATCGTAGCGAGTGGCCAAGTCTTCAAGAAGCAGGTTCGAAAGCGGCGTCGACGACTCCCCAATCATGAATCGCGGGATGCTTGCCTCGCTCGACCAAAACGACTGAAAGCCCAAGGCGCCGGCGCAATCATGGCCATGAGAGAGCCCGCGAAGCCCGATCCCGCAATGGCGATGTCGTAAACGCGATTCAACTACGACCTTCACAGCTGCGGCAGGTAGCGCGAGGCATTACGGCTGTTTAGCGTTCATTTGCACGCAGTCTCGCCACGCGAGGCGCATAACAGGCCGGACACGCGTCAGTCCTCGCCTGTACATCCCAAAGATCGGCGAAAACGCGGCCCTCGTTCAGCCCCAAGCCGTATTCCGCTGCCGCCTCCACGACCTCAAGGCGAGGCGGCGCGAACTCGCCTTGCCGCTCTAAGACATCCATCGCTCCGTTGCCGCCGCGCGTAGGAATCAGTGTCGCAGCCGTCGCTCCGCAATCAAACGCGAAATCCAATGAGCGCTGCGTCCAGTGAAGTGCCTCCTCTAGCCGGCATGAAAGGAGGCTGAACGAGGATAAAGACGCGAAGATCGATCGCATTGCAGCGCAAAAACTGCTGCGGCAGTGGAAAACTGATCGAGCGTCATCCGCTTGTTCAAGCGCTCCAGAATCTCCGGATGCACCGTTTCGAGGCCCATGGCCACTTCCAGCTGATTCGGCAAGCAGATCGCGAAATTTCAGGCACGCATCGCCAACCAGCGCCGGATGGCTCTCAACGATGGTTCGCTCAAACGAGCGAACGCGGGCTGCAATCGCTGGGTAGTCTTCCACCGGAATCGCTTTCCGATCAAAGAAGCTGCCGCTGTTATAGAGCTTGATCTGCCGCGCCGGCGGCAGCTTGCGAAAGAGCGTAGTCGATCTGCTCTGGAATCGCGCCTGCTGGCACGGTCTCCGTTAAGGTGTTGCGCCAGAGATCGCACATCACGCATCGCCACGGGCATTCGCGGTTCGTCAGAAATACCGTTGCCACCGGTACAACTTCTCGCGTCGCCGAGACATTCTTCTTCCGACAAAAAATGCGTAGGGCCTACGCGGATCGAGCGCATTGCGCTCTGGCCGGCGCGACAAGAATCCACCTGTCACGTTCTGGAATCTGAGCCGGATAGGATGAGATCGGCGGCATCTTCACTGGTAGAGCGACAGGAACTGCTTTCGATATTCGGCTTCCCGGAACGGCAATTTCTGGCGCAGCGCGTCTTCAGGCAACGCGCCGTGCTGGAAACGGCGCTTCGGGAAAACGGGCATCTTCATCCCCGTCAGCTTCGCGATCCCGCGCGAGACGACCTCGCCCTTTAATTCATAGAGCCGCGCCACGCTGTAATCCGTCAGCTCGATGAAAGGAATCGCTTCCGCTACCGCAACGACATCCGGCCGCGTATACGGACTGAAACCGAGGAAGCCAAAGTGATGGGCGGGAGCATAGGTGCGTGTGTATGAACGGCTGAGTCCGCCGCTGTAGGTCAGCGAATGTTTGATCTTCCCGACTCCCCAGCCCTCCTGGTACAGCATGCGATTGTGGACGACGCTGCGAATAGTAAGCTCAGGATTCTCTTCGATCGGATAGTCTTTCAGATTTTCGTCGCCGCCATCGCCGTCCAGCAAGCAGCGCCAATCGGGGTAGCGTTCGCGAATGCCGCGGCAGAGAGCCAGCGCCATTGTCGCCGATTCAATGTCGAGCGGCTTGTAGTCTTCAACGATGCGGATCGTCTCTTGCGCATCGAGTGCTGAGACATCCGTCTCGATACGTTTCGAGAAAAAGGCCCAGACCAAGAGCGTCTAGGAACGCGCGGGCCTGCCGCACATCAGGACCATTTCCAAGATCCAGGACAAAAGCTTTGAGTCGGCTCAGATTCATGCCGCGTTCTCTGCATCACATGGTAAGCCGTAAGAAATACGCTGCCGCTGTCGATGCCGCCTGAAAAACAGACGCCAATCGGCTCGCTGGAAGGCACGCGGCTGAGCCATTGAGAAATTTCCTCTGCAAGAGCCGCGATATAAGCCTCTCCGATCCGGTCGAGATCCGGAGGCAGGGTGCCCAGCTCGGGCGTAAAAAAGCGCGTGTAAACAGGATCGGGATCGGGGCAGCCGACGAGTTGAATCTCGACGACGATGGTGCGCAGGCACCATTCGCGTGTAGCTCGGATGAAACTGGCCATCAAGCCCTTCGCTTTTAAGCCAGCTATAGATCGTGTCGATCCGGGCGGCGACGATCAGGACCGGACCCTCCTGCCGCTTGGCAAGGAAATAACGCATCGGCCGGTCGAGCGAGCGGGCCATCTTCACCTTCTTCCCCGAACGCGCAATCAGCGCAAACGATCCCTGAATGCTGCAAATAGCATCAGCGGGTTGTTCCAGCAGCAGGCGCTGCGCCTCTTCAACAGTAAGGTTATAAATCTGGTTTGCTTCCGGCTCGGTGAGATCGACAACTCGTTCAATGTATTGCTGCACTTCAATCCTCTGAACAGGCTTAATTGCAAACAGTTTACGCCCTTTTCGGAGGGCTCTGTCTCATGACTCTCAAATCGTGACGCAGAAGAGACATCGGCGTCGATGTTCATCTGTTGCGTCTTCTATAATCAGTTGCGTCAATGCGAGCCAACGTCCGTCGATTCGTCCCCGCCGAAAATCCACAAGCCTGCTTTTTGACATCTTGCAGGCCACAGCGCAAAGCGTCGGTGCATTTGTGCTTTGCAGCCATTCTCCTATTGAGCTTGAGTCTTAATGCTCCCCTGCGTGCGTCCACTGCGGATACATCGCACGATCCGATTGCTGCCGCGCGTCTGAACAATACGGGCGTGGCGCTGATGAACCAGCAGTTGATGGAAAAGGCCCTGGCGAAGTTTGAAGAAGCGCGCAAGATCGATCCGACTTCGGCGATCCCGATCCTGAACCAAGGCATTGCGCTGCTCTATTTGCGTAAGCTGCCCGAAGCGGAACAGGCTCTTAAGCAGGCAGCTGCCATTGATCCAAACAACGTGCGCGTGTGGTACAGCCTGGGACTGACGCATTTCACCGGCGACAATCCTACGCTCGCCATCGACGATTTCAAGCACTCGATCAAAATCGACCCTGACGATGCAGACAGCTACTACTACCTGGGCTCGCTCTATCTAAACCTGAAGGACTACGATAACGCGATCAAAGAGTTTGAGGCAGCTTTACAGCTGAACCCCTTGCACGCCTCCGCGGAATTCGGACTGGCGAGCGCATTGCAGCGCTCCGGGAAAGTAGCCGAGGCACACGAACACCTGAGGCGTTTTCAGAAAATCACGCAAACGAAAATCGGTACGCCTCTGACTGTGACCTATGGCGAGCAGGGTCACAATGCCACGGTTCAGGACATGCTGGCACCCTTGCAACCGGTTGGGCCAATGATACCTGTGCACTTCATCGCTCAGGGTGGAACAACGACGCTCGCAGGCGCTTTGCCTGCCGCAAGTGGCGCGCGAGGGAGCGGCGCGTGCATTCTCGACATCGAAGGCAAAGGCGAAAAAGACATTGTTGCCATGGGCGAAGGCGATTCGGCGATTCGGGTTTACAGACCATTAGAGAATGGCGGAGTACAAGAAATTCCCGCGCAGCAGACAGGACTCGCAGCGAGCGGTCAGGGAATTTCCTGCGCGGTTGGCGACTATGACAACGACGGCCAGCCCGACCTCGCTGTCGCTCTGAGCGATCGCGTCATGCTCTTCCATAACATCGGGCACGGAAAATTCACCGATGTGACGAAGGCTGTAGGCATTGAGCAGCTGAATCATCCGGCAGGGCTGACATTCATCGATTTCGATCACGATGGCGACCTCGATCTCTTTGTGACCGGCTCTCCACCTGCGTCCGGAAAAGGCCCGAGCGTCGTCTGGCGCAATAATGGCGACTCAACATTCACGGATTGGACTGGCCCGACGGGACTGGCAGGAGGCGCAAATTCGACCGGAGCCACGCTTTCGGATATCAACAACGATCGGGCCGTCGATCTGGTCGTGACGGGAGCAGGAAGCGCGCCGACGATCTATGAAAATCAGCGCGAAGGTGCCTTCAAAGCTGTGCCGCTATACGCCGACGCTGGATTAGCGCCGACCCAGGGCGTGTACGTATTCGACTTCAATAAAGATGGATGGATGGACGTTGCTGTCACTCACGCTGGCGCGCCTGGAATCAGCCTCTGGCGGAACGTGGAAGGCAAGCACTTTGAGCGCGTACCGCTGCCCATCACTGGTGCGACTGCAGCCTGGGGAGTGACCGCGATCGACATCGACAACGATGGCTGGATCGATCTAGCGGCAGTTGTTGAAACCGCCAAAGGGCCTGAGGTGCATGTGTGGCGTAATCGCGGCGCGCAGGGATTTGAAGATGTCAGCGATGTGGTTGGCTTGAACAAACTGAAACTCGAGAATCCGCGCTCCGTGATCGCGGCTGATGTCGATGGCGACGGAGCCGCCGATCTCATCGTTACGCAACTCAACGCTCCGCCGCTTGTGCTGCACAACGCGGGCGGGAACCGCAATCATTCTCTGCGTATCGCTCTTACCGGACTGGCCGACAACAAATCGGCGATCGGTACGAAGGTGGAAGTTTTTTCGAACGGCCACATGCAGAAGTTTGAAGTGCCTGGCGGCAGCGGGTACCTGAGCCAGGGTTCAACTGAAATCATCGCTGGTCTCGGTCAGTCCGAGAGTGCAGACGTGGTTCGTTTGCTGTGGCCAACAGGTGTTCCGCAGGACGAACTGGACGTTGCTGCCAACAAGCCCGCGGCGTTGCAGGAACTCGATCGCCGGGGAAGTTCTTGTCCCGTGTTGTTTGCCTGGGACGGCACCAGGTACCAGTTTGTCTCCGATGTGATTGGTGCGGCCGTTGTCGGCCACTGGGTTTCCCCTACAACGACGAACAAGGCTGACCCGGATGAATGGGTCAAGATCGAAGGTTCACAGCTCAAGGCTCGCAATGGCTCATTCAGCCTCCGATTTGGCGAGCCCATGGAAGAGATCAATTACATCGATCAGCTCAGGCTTGTGGCTGTCGACCATCCGGAAGGAACCGACGTTTATCCCGACGAGCGCTTTCTGAACGAGCGTCCATTTGCTTCCGGAGCTGCGGTTGTCGCTTCTCCCGAAACGCGGCAGCTTGCAGGGGCATGGGACGATCAGGGACGCGATGTCCTGTCCTTGCTCGCCGCGCGCGATCACAAATACGTTCGCGACTTCACAAATCTCAAGTACGCGGGCTATGCGAACATGCACACGCTCACCCTCGATTTAGGCGACTGGTCGCCGCAGAATCCTCTGCGTCTCTTCATGCACGGCTTTATCGAATATTTCAGCGCCAGTTCCATGTATGCAGCATGGCAGGCCGGTTTGCAGCCGGTTGCGCCTTTCGTTGAGGCGCAGTTGCCGGACGGTAGCTGGAAGCGTGTGATCGACGACATGGGCTTCCCGGCAGGCCTTCCGCGAACGATTGTGGTCGATCTCAGCGGCAAACTGCCGCGTGGTACGCGCCGCATTCGCATTAAGACCAACCTGCAGATTTACTGGGATCAGATGCTCTTCGACAACGGGCCGGAGAAGGCGACGAACACGAGGCGCACGGAGCTGCATTTGACAACGGCACATCTCGCATTCCGTGGATACCCGCAGCAGGTAGAAGGTGAAACACCGGGAGACCTGACCTATCACTACGACCGCATCAGCGCGACTGGGCCATTCCAGTGGCAACGTGGAAGCTATACGAAATACGGAGACGTGACGCCACTCCTGCGGCAGATAGATAACCACTACGTGATCTTCGGCAGCGGCGAAGAAGTCGATGCTGAATTCAGCGACGTATCATTGCCGCCACTGCCATCCGGGTGGAAGCGCGACTACTTCTTCTACGCAAATGGTTTCGTCAAGGACATGGATTTTTATGAAGCGCTGCCTTTTACTGTGGCGCAGATGCCGTTCCATGAAATGACGACCTATCCATATCCAGCGAACGAGCACTATCCGGAGGACAACCGTTCTTTCCAATACAGACTGGATTGGAACGACCGCTTCGAGTCTGGAGAGCGCATGCAGCGATATCAATTCAACTACGTGCCCACTGTTTCGCAACCAGTCACTCATTAGCGAGCCGCATAGTTCACGAAAGCGGAGGAGGACGATACCCAAATTCGCTTTCGACGGCAGCAGCCACGGTTAGCACCAGTTCATCGTCAAATGGCCTACCTGCGATTTGAACACCGATGGGAAGCCCTTCGTCGGATCGTCTCACTGGAACCACCGCGGCAGGCGCAGCCAGCAGATTGAACCACTGGGTATACCGCATGGCGTCAAGGTAGTCGAGGTTGCGGCCTTCGATCGTCCACTTGCGTTCGCCGTGGCGAAAAGCTGGAATCGAGCACACCGGCAACAGCAGCAAAGGGAACTCCTGCATTTCAGCAAGAAGTTGGCTGCGTACGATGTCGCACTCTGCCCACGCCTGTAACAGCGAATTCGCAGTCAATGGAGATTGAGCCCCTGCAATTTCAAGAAAATTGCGGAAGGTAGGACTAAGTTTGTCCACTCGCCCGGCGATGGAATGCTCATAAAACATGGCTCCGCATTGCACAAAGAAAATATGCCAAAGCTTGCGGGCCGATTCCAGAAATGACGGGCAAAACGGGCTGACCTTAAAGCCCTGTCTCTTAAGCGCTGCCGCTGCATCGCGCACGGCCTGGCGTGTCTCCGGCGTCACCGGGGTCAGTCCATCATCCTCAAACCATCCGATGGGAATTTGCTTTGCCTCGGCAATCGAAACCTCGCGCAGGCTAACTGGAGTACCAGCGGGATCCGGTGGATGCTGGCCGGCTATCGCGCGAAATAGTAGATCGACATCGGCGACGGTGCGCGCCATTGGTCCTATCGCGCCAAGAATCGAAAACGGCCCAACGCAAGGCGGTAGATGTCCTGCTGCAGACACGCGCCCGGAAGTCGGCTTGAGCGAGCAGATCCCGGAAAAATGAGCAGGTTCGCGCACAGAGCCGCCGCTGTCGCTGCCGAGACCTCCTGCGGAAAGCCCTGCGGCAATGGCGGCTGCTTCGCCTCCGCTCGATCCACCGGCAGTCCGCTCCGTATCCCATGGATTGTTGGTCCTTCCATAAAGCAGGTTGTCCGTCTCATACGCCATCAGGAACTCTGGACAGTTTGTCGTGCCCAGAATCACCGCACCCTCACGCCGGAGACGAGCCACAGCTTCGGCATCATGTTGCGGAATCTCTCCGCGATGCAGCGCACTGCCAATCTCGCACCTGTATCCCTTCGTCGCTATGGATGCCTTCACCGTGAGCGGCAACCCGCTTAGCACTCCGCTTCGCGCGTCACGTGCCTGCTGGCGAGCGCGATCCGGATCGAAATCGACGAGCGCATTGAGGACAGGGTTCCACCGCTCGATGCGAGCGATATGTTCCTCCACCAGTTCGAGAGGGGAAATCTTTCGCCGTTGCAAAAGGGCAAGCTGTTCAACAGCCGGAAGCAGAGCCACGCTCATAGATAGAATCAATTATAGAAAGCTGATTTACATGTCCGTGCTTGTTGCATTGCAGCGTCAAGCGGGCAAACAACATGTCATGCAAAAAACATATATCGAATGGGATCAGGTCCTCGGTAGGCCGGCAATATCGCGACTGATGTATCGGCAAGTAGGGCTCTCAGACCGGGAGCTTCAATGAAGCGCACGATCGCAGTGGTGACCACTTCGCGAGCGGATTACAGCCACCTTTATTGGCCGCTGAAAGACCTTCAGGCACATCCCGATGTGGATCTGAAAGTGATCGCACTCGCATCGCATCTTTCACCGGAGTTTGGGAGGACGGTGGGTGAGATCGAAGCCGACGGATTTCCCATCGCTTCAAAGCTGGAGTGCCTCTTAAGCTCCGACACCGATGTCGGCATGGCCAAGAGTATCGGGGTGGGGATTCTTTCACTCGCCGACACGCTGGGGCAGATGAGGCCCGATCTTCTCCTGCTGATTGCAGATCGGTACGAGATGCTCGCTCCGGCATCGGTAGCGCTGGCTCTGCGGATTCCAATAGCCCATATCGAAGGAGGTGAGATCAGCGAAGGCGCCATTGATGACGCTGTTCGCAACGCTCTCACCAAAATGAGCCACATCCATTTCACTTCGACAGAGCTGGCGCGACAGCGGGTCATCGGCATGGGAGAAGAGGCATGGCGAGTGCACCGTGCAGGTGCGCCATCGCTGGACCACTTGCGGCGCAGCCGGTTGCTGACGAGGCGCGAGCTTGAAGAGCAGCTGGGCCTCGATCTGACCCAGCCAACAACTTTAATTGCGTATCATCCCGTCACCATCCTCCGCGATACTACATGCGAAGCCGACGCCCTTTTCGCAGCGCTCGCACATCTCACCGGTCAACTTGTGTTTTGTTACCCCAACGCCGATGCAGGCAGCCGCATGCTGATTGAGAGCACGGAAGCATTTCTCGCGCACCACGACCACGGCCGTTTATTTATCAACCTGCCGGCGGTCACCTACTGGAGCCTGCTGCAACATGTAAAACTCATGATCGGCAACTCCAGCAGCGGCATCATGGAGACAGGCTCGTTCGCGTTGCCCACAGTGAACATGGGTTTGAGACAGCAGGGAAGAGAGCGCCCGGCAAATGTGCTCGATGCAATTCCGACAGCGGAATCGATCCTGAGCAAGATCAAAGAGGCTCAAAACGTCGCGTTTCTGCAGTCCATCCGTGGAATGACAAATCCATATGGCGATGGTTACGGTGCAGAACGAATTGTGAAGGTGCTCACTACTCTGCCGTCGTCAAAACAACTACTCCTGAAGCGCGGCGTGTCGACGGACGGTGCATGAATGCCCTGCATCTCGAAACGTGCGCTACACTTGACGGTTGCACTACGCGCGTAGCGTGGCGTGGCGGCAGATATTCTGCGAAAATTAAGTGTGGGGAGAGGCCGAAGGCCATCGCCTGAATCCTTAAAGCAAAGCACGAACTTTTTATCCGCCATCGCGTCGGACGGACAGCGTTCTGCATACTCTCCAGGAAAATGAGTCCTATGGCTATGAAACTGGCAGTTCCCGCTCAGGCGGACTTTACGGAAGAAGTGGCAGAGTGGATTGAGGCTTTCGATCAGATTGTTGTCGACGAAGGCCCTGAGCAGGCAGCGGAGCTGATGGGTGCGCTGCGGCAGCGAGCGCGCGAAGCGGGCATCAACACTCCCGGCGAAATTCGCACTCCCTACCTCAACACCATTCCCAAACATGACGAAGTTCCGTACCCCGGCGACCGCCATATGGAACGCCGCGTCGAGAGCCTTATCCGCTGGAACGCGATGGCCATGGTGCACGCGCAGAACAAGAAGGACGCTGGAATCGGCGGGCATATTTCCACCTATTCGTCCCTGGCGACGCTCCTCGAAGTCGGCTTCAACCATTTCTTCCACGCCAAATACCCAAGCCAGGGGGCGAGCGGCGGCCAAGACCAGCCGGGCGATTTCATTTACTTTCAAGGCCATGCTTCACCCGGCGTCTACGCGCGCGCTTATCTCGAAGGCCGCCTGACTGACGATCATCTCAAGAATTTCCGTCATGAGCTGCGCGACAAACCAGGCCTTTCGTCCTATCCCCACCCCTGGCTGATGCCGACTTTCTGGCGCTTCCCGACAGTTTCCATGGGCATCGGCCCGCTCAACGCGATCTACCAGGCGCGCTTCATGCGCTATCTCGAAAACCGCCAGCTGATCGAGAAGACGCCGCGCAAAGTCTGGGCCTTTGTGGGTGACGGCGAGACCGACGAGGTCGATACCCTGGGCGCGATCGGCGTAGCCTCGCGCGAAAAGCTCGACAACCTGGTCTTCGTCATCAACTGCAACCTGCAGCGGCTCGATGGCCCGGTGCGCGGCAACAAGCGCATCATTGACGAGCTGGAAGGCATCTTCCGCGGCGCAGGCTGGAACGTCATCAAGGTCATCTGGGGCTCCGATTGGGATGCTCTCTTTGAGCGCGACCACAAGGGCCTGCTGCTTAAGCGCATGGAAGAGTGCGTCGACGGCGAGTACCAGGCGTTCAAAGCCAAGGGCGGTGCCTATCTTCGCCAGGAATTCTTCGGCAAATATCCGGAACTGCTTGAGCTGGTCAGCGATATGACCGACGAGCAGTTGGCGCGCCTGCATCGCGGTGGCCACGATCCGGTGAAGATTTACAACGCTTACAAGCGCGCAGTGGAGTATCGTGGCGGCCCGACTGTCATCCTTGCCAAGACCGTCAAGGGCTACGGCATGGGCACCACAGAGGCCCGCAACGCTGCGCACCAGGAAAAGAAGATGACCGACGAAGCGCTGACCACCTTTGTAAAGCGTTTCGATATTCCGGTGCCGGAAGAGGCGGCAAAGCAGGGTGTGCCTTACAAACCTGCCGACGATGCGCCAGAAATCCAGTATTTGCACGAGCGCCGCAAGACACTCGGCGGATACATGCCGCAGCGAGAAACTCCCGAACTGAAATTCAAGGCGCCTGACCTCGATTACTTCGGCGAATGGACAGCCGGTTCAAAGGGACGCGCCGTGTCGACAACCATGGGCTTCGTAAGCATCCTGCGCCACCTGCTCAAAGACCCCGAGATCGGCAAGCTCATTGTGCCTATCGTCCCAGACGAGGGCCGCACCTTTGGTCTGGAGTCCGCAATTCGCCAAGTCGGCATTTATGCGAGCGAGGGCCAGAAGTACAAGCCGCACGATCTCGATATGCTGCTCTACTACCGCGAGGAGCAGGACGGGCAGATCCTGGAAGAGGGAATTACAGAAGCCGGATCGATGGCCTCGTTCACTGCTGCGGGCACGGCCTACTCCAACTACCGTACGCCGACGATCCCGTTCTACATGTACTACTCGATGTTCGGCTTTCAGCGAATTGGTGACATGGCGTGGGCCTTCGCCGACTCGCGCGGCAAGGGCTTCCTCATGGGCGGCACCGCTGGCCGCACCACCATGCTGGGCGAAGGTCTGCAGCATCAGGACGGCCACAGCCACGTCCTCGCCAGCACAGTTCCCACCTGCCTGAGCTACGACCCGGCCTACGTCTATGAGCTCGCCGTCATTCTGCAGGACGGCATCCGCCGCATGTATCAGGAAAACGAGCCGGTCTTCTACTACATCACCATGTACAACGAAGACTATGCCATGGCCGAAATGCCTGAAGGATCACGCGAAGGCATCGTCCGCGGCATCTATAAATTCAAGAGCGCCATCAAGGGTAAAGCCGACGCCCAGCTCTTCGGCAGCGGCCCCATCCTCAATGAAGTAGTCCGTGCCCAGCAAATTCTCGCCGAGAAATACAGCGTCCAGGCCGACGTCTGGAGCGTAACCAGCTACAACGAGCTCCGCCGCGAGGCGCTCTCCATCGAGCGCTGGAACCGCCTGCACCCGGCTGAAGCCGAGAAGACCCCGTACATCCTGCAAGCAATCAAGGGCGCAAAAGGCCCCATCATCGCCGCCACCGACTACATGAAGTCCGTTGCCGATCAGCTCTCGCCGTGGCTCACCAGCCGCCTCGTGTCGCTCGGCACCGACGGCTTCGGCCGCAGCGACAACCGCGAGCACCTGCGTCGCCATTTCGAAGTCAACGCCGAATCCATCGTCGCAGCCACGCTCTCCCGCTTGGCACGTGACGGCAAGTTCGACGCGAAAAAAGCGCAGGCCTCCTTCAACGATCTTGGTGTAGACCCCGAAAAGGTAGACGCTGCCAAGGCCTAAGCCTGACGCACGCATCAACAGTCCGGCTATCAGCCAATAAGGGGGGTGGGACTTGTCCCCCCCTTATCTCTCCGTAAACGACACCTCTGAAGGGGAGGGGATGGCAATGAAGACAGCCTTAATCGTTGGTGTGACCGGCATCGTCGGTCGCAATCTTGCGGACCTGCTGATTTCGGAGAAGGATTGGATCGTGTATGGCGCAGCACGCCGCCCCAGCCAGCGCGAAGGCATCCTTCCTATCGCCGTAGACCTGCAGGATGCAGCCGCCGTGACCACCGCCTTAAAGGACGTCAAGCCTACCCACATCTTCCTCGCTACGTGGCTCCGCCAGTCCACGGAAGCCGAGAACATTCGCGTCAACGCCGGCATGGTGCGCAACGTGCTCGACGCTGTCTCCAATGGGAGAAGCGTGGAACACGTCGCTCTCGTGACTGGTCTCAAGCACTACCTCGGCCCGTTTGAGGCCTACGGCAAAGGCACGCTGCCAACAACGCCCTTTCGAGAGGAACTGCCGCGTCTCGAAATCGAGAACTTCTACTATGCGCAGGAAGACGAGGTTTTTGCCGCCTCAGCGCGCGATGGATATGGGTGGACCATCCACCGCCCGCACACCATCATCGGTTACGCCGTTGGCAATGCGATGAACATGGGGACGACACTCGCCGTCTATGCAAGCATCTGCAAGGAACTGGGGCAGCCCATGCGTTTCCCGGGCTCGTCTGTCCAATGGAACAGTCTCACCGACATGACCGATGCGCGCCTGCTTGCAAAACATCTGTTGTGGGCAGCAACCACGCCGGCAGCGCGTAACCAGGCCTTCAACGTGGTAAATGGCGACGTCTTTCGCTGGAAGTGGATGTGGAAGCGCATCTCCGGCTGGTTTGGTGTAGCGGCTGAAGAACTGAAAGGCGAGGGCGTTCCGCTCGAAATCCAATTGGCCCACGCCGCCCCGGTCTGGCAACAAATCGTCTCGAAATATCACCTCGCGGAAGATGATCTGAACAAGCTCGTCTCACCCTGGCACACAGATGCCGATCTCGGCAGACCAATAGAAGTTGTGACGGATATGGCAAAAAGCCGGAAGCTCGGCTTCACCGAATATCAACCAACCGACGAAAGCTTCTTCGATCTTTTCCAGAGACTGAGAGACGATCGGCTGATTCCGTAAGGTGCGCCAAACAGAATCAACCACGACCATAAATTACGGGTGCCGAGATGAGCGAACAATCAATTATTTGAATCAGTAAGTATTGATTCTTTAGCGCTTCCTCGCCGCAGGAACGCTGTAAATCCGCATCGTGGTAATCAGTAATTGCGCAAATACAGCATCCGAGTACTGTGCTCCACCGACTGGCTTGACTTGTGTCTGAATCTTACGAGCCATAACTCCGTCCCTCCTCATTGTTTTCCCACGGATAGGTCTGCAACGGAGAGAAGGTGCGTTGGAAAAAAGCATCGTCCACCACGTAGCATTCTCCGTTTTCTCCGCGGACAACCCAGTCGCCGCGTTGAACATTACAAAAGCCAAGGTCGGTCGCAATGGTCTTCGTTTCCTGGGATTGCTCAGCATCCACGAGTAACGGCCTGCGAGTACGAAATGCGCTCATGATTCCTCCGCCGGAATACCGGCATGTCTTATTCAAGCGGTACAGCCATAAAGGAGGAGTGGGCACTTTCTAAGGGTTTCATTAAGTCTGTGGAAAATCTTGTCAAGCCCCACCGGGGCCATCACCCGGAATAAGTAGCACATTGTGAATAGTTTGCGGCATCCTGCTGCCTGCAGGGAATTATGGCCAAAATTGCTAAAATAGAAATAGGCGCTCCACGTTTGCTCCCTGAGTTGGAAGTAACGAATCTCGTAACTATAATAAATTGAGTAATTTACAATCATTCCTACCCAAAATTACAGCTAACCTCTTTTCAAAAGAATAATTTAGCTGGAATGGCGGGGTGTCCGACAGGGCATTCGATCCCTAAAGAGCGGCCCGGGAAGAGACGAGGCAAACCATAACTCAAGCAAATAGAGTAATTTAGCGGCATTACAGGTTAGAATTGCACCCAAATTCCTGTAGAAAGAGCAATTTAGCCGAAATTACGGGGTGGTCGGGACGAAGAATCCCGATCCGAAAGTGGCGGGAAAAGCGGCAAGGGGAACCTAACTCCTGTAAAAAGAGTAATTTAGTGGAATCTAAGGCCAAAAACTCCCTAACTAGCTGTAAAAATAATAATTTAGCTGAAGTCGAGGGGCCCCCCAACGCAGGCCATTTCAAAATGGACCAGCGGCGGGGCGAAGAGGAAACGAAAATCGCGCTAGAATAAGCGAGTGATTGCCGCGGCCATCCCCGAAACTCTCGCGTGGGCGCACCCGGTGGTCCAGGAATGGTTCGTGCGACGTTTCGGCACGCCCACTGAGCCGCAGGAAGAGGGTTGGCCGCACATTCTGGCAGGCAAGCCAACATTGATCTCAGCGCCAACCGGTTCAGGCAAAACGCTGGCCGCCTTTCTCATCTGCATCGATCAACTCATTCGCAAAGCACTGGAGGGCAGGCTCGGACCCGAGACAGAAGTGGTCTACGTCTCTCCGCTCAAAGCTCTATCGAACGATGTACAGAAAAATCTGGAAGCACCACTGAAGGAAATCCAGCAACTGGCTTTAGATCGCGGCTATCTCTCTCCGCAGATTCGTACAGCAGTGCGTACCGGCGACACACTGCCCGCCGAGCGGCAGAGGATGTTGAAGCAGCCGCCGCATATTTTGGTGACCACGCCGGAGTCGCTCTATATCCTGCTGACGGCAGAGAAGAGCCGTAACAACCTGAGGCATGTGCGCACGGTGATCGTGGATGAAATCCATGCGATCGCCGATGACAAACGGGGCTCGCATCTGGCCCTGACGCTGGAGCGGCTGGATGCGCTGGTGCGAGGCGAAAATCGCCTGTCTATTGGTGACTGGGTTACAGGCCACCATGAAGCGCCGCAGCGTGTCGGGCTTTCGGCAACGCAGAATCCCATCGAACTCGTAGCCGAGTTCTTGCGCGGTGGTCACAAGCAAAGTGTTGAAATCGTCCAGATAGGACAGAGGCGCACGCTCAATCTCGCCGTCGAAGTTCCGGACGAAGAGCTGGGAGCAGTTGCAAGCAACGCCATCTGGGACGGCATCTACAAACGACTCGCAGAGCTTGCACTGGAGCACCGCTCAACCCTGGTCTTTGTGAATACGCGGCGGCTGGTCGAACGGCTGGCATTCCGCATGGGCGAACTGCTCGGAGAAGAGAACGTCGCAGCCCATCACGGAAGCCTCTCGCGCAAACTGCGCCTCGAAGCGGAGCGCCGGCTGAAAGAGGGCGAGATTCGCTTGCTGGTGGCGACCGCGTCATTGGAACTGGGCATCGACATCGGCAACGTGGACCTTGTCTGTCAGATCAACTCGCCGCGCGCGATAGCCGCGGCCATGCAGCGCGTGGGCCGAGCCGGCCACTGGCGCGGCGCGACTCCGAAAGGGCGCTTCTTCGCGACAACCCGCGATGACCTCATGGAACACGCGGCCCTGATTCGCGCCATGCGGTCTGGAGTGCTCGATAAGCTGGAGATTCCGTCAAGGCCGATGGACGTGCTGATGCAACAGATCGTCGCGGCCTGTGCGGCCGAGCCGTGGGAAGAGGATGCGCTCTTTGCCGTGCTGCGTCGGGCGCAGCCCTATCACGAATTGACTCGCGAGGAGTTTGAAGAAGCACTGTGCCTTCTTACGGATGGCATCGAAGCAAGCCGCGGGCGCTACGGATCGTATCTGCTGCGCGACCGCGTGCATGGACGACTGCAGGCGCGCCGCGGCGCCCGCACGATCGCCGTTTCAAACGGAGGAACGATTCCAGACACTGCGCTCTACGCCGTCATCGCTGAGCCAGAAGGAGTACAGATTGGGACACTGGATGAGGACTTTGCCATCGAATCGATGGCAGGCGACATCGTTCTACTGGGGAATACAAGCTGGTGCGTGCAGCGGGTAGAAAGCGGCGCCGGCCGCGTGCTGGTGGAAGACGCTCACGGACAGCCACCGACGGTGCCTTTCTGGCTCGGCGAAGCGCCGCAGCGAACGATCGAACTGTCACAATTCGTCTCAGAACTGCGCAAGGAAATAGATCAACGAACCAGAACCGTCCTACCCGGTTACATCAGCCAGTCGAGCACAGAAATCGCCGAGACCGTCACATGGCTGAAGCTGGAATGCTGCGTGTGCGACTCGGGCGCGGAGCAGATGATCAGCTACATCGCAGCTGGACGCGCCGTGCTAGGCACAGTACCGACGTTGACGACAGTCGTAGCCGAGCGGTTCTTCGATGAAGGCGGTGGTATGCAGTTGATTTTGCATGCGCCGTTTGGCGGACGCATCAACAAGGCATGGGGGCTGGCGTTACGTAAGCGCTTCTGCCGAGGTTTTAACTTTGAGCTGCAGGCCGCGGCAACCGACAATGGACTGAATATCTCGCTTGCCGAGCAGCACAGCTTCCCATTGAGTGATGTCTTCCAGTTTCTGACCGAGCATACTGTAACGGAACTGTTGGAGCAGGCGTCGCTGGCATCGCCGATCTTCAAGGCGCGCTGGAAGTGGGATGCCGGGCGCAGCCTGCAGCTCCTGCGCTTCAAGAACGGCAAGAAGATTCCGCCGCAGATTCAGCGGACGCGGGCCGACGATCTGCTGGCCAGTGTCTTTCCGCAGGTTGCCGCGTGCCAGGAGAATATCGAGGGAGATATCGAAATTCCGGACCATCCTCTTGTCCGCGAGGTAATGAAAGACGTGCTCGGCGAAGCGATGGATCTCGAAGGGCTGAAGCGCGTTCTTGCGGACATGCACGCTGGCAGGATTCACTGTGTCGCTGTCGATACGGCGACGCCATCGCATTTCGCGCACGAGATGTTGAACGCGAACCCATATGCGTTCCTCGACGATGCGCCACTCGAAGAGCGCCGTGCACGGGCTGTGAGCATGCGAGGCGTGCTTCCGGACAATCTACTGGGCGAAGCGGGCAGGCTCTCGCCGGAGGCGATTGCGTCCGTTCGCGAGGAAATCTGGCCTGATATTCGCGACGAGCATGAGCTGCACGATTTGTTGTGTTCTCTGGTGATCGTTCCCGCCGATGTTTTGCTGCAGCCGGCAGCGCGCGACTGGGATATCTATTTGGCACAGCTTGAAGCGCTGGGGCGCGCAACGTTTGTGTTTGCCGGCGACCGCAGTTACCTGTGCGTGGCCGAGCGCGCCGAGTGGTTGCGCCTACTGTGGCCCGACTTGCGCTTCGCCGCTGCACTCTCTTCTGTACCTGTAACTGTTACGGATGCCGATGAGGTCCTGCGGAAGGCAGTGCTGGGTTGGATGACGATTCTCGGACCCGTTTCGTCGCGTTCGCTGGCAGAGAAGCTCGGCGTTTCTTCGAGAGAAGTCTGGAAGCAGATGCTTCACCTGGAGATGGCGGGGACGATTCTTCGCGGTGTTTTTGAGGGTACAGCCCCTCTGGATTCGCTGGCCGATGAGGACGTGGAGTGGTGTGAGCGGCGGCTATTGCAGCGGATTCATAAGTGGACGCTGGTGACGTTGCGCAAGCAGGTTGAGCCGGTTACCCCCTCCGTCTTTATGCAGTGGCTGCTGCGGTGGCAGCATGTGGCTCCCAATACTCAGCTTTCGGGAGAGGCTGGGTTGCTCGAAGCTCTGCGCGCACTGGAAGGCTATGAGGCGCCAGCGATTGAGTGGGAGCGGTCAATTCTGCCGCAGCGGGTGGCGGGGTATGATCCGCGGTGGCTGGATGCGCTCTGTCTGTCGGGCGTGGTTGGGTGGGGGCGGATTTCGCCCCATCCGGCGTTCGGTTCGGTGGAATCGGGCGGCCCGCGACGGGTGGTTCCTACCAGCATGGCGCCCGTCACCTTCTTTGTGCGGGAAGAGGCGCTTTGGATGGATTTGTGCCTCTCTCAGCGGCAGATTCCTGAGAGTTGCCTGACGGCCTGCCTCAGCGAGTTGGCGGGGCGCGTCCGCGACATCCTTTCTTTAGGCGGGGCGATGTTTGTCGGCGATATGGTGCGCGGGCTTGGCGTCCCGGCGGCCGAGCTTGATCTGGCGCTTTGGGAACTGGTCGCGGCTGGCCTCGTAACGGCAGATGGCTTCGACAGCCTGCGGATGCTCATCGATCCTCGTCGGAAGCAGGTTGCCTCTACTCGGATGCGAGTGAAGCAGGCGGCGGGACGCTGGAGCCTGTTTCGGGCTTTGGACGCGTCGACGGATGCTCAAGTCGACTCTCATGCTATTACCCGGCGCGAGGCTGAGATAGAGTCGGCTTGCCGGATGCTGCTGGCCCGCTATGGTGTTGTCTTTCGCGACCTTCTTGAGCGCGAGACGACGGTTCCGCGCTGGCGCGAGTTGCTGGGTCTCCTGCGGCGCATGGAAGCCCGCGGCGAAGTTCGCGGCGGACGGTTCGTCTCCGGTTTTGGTGGCGAACAATTTGCGCTGCCGGCGGCGCTTGATTCACTGCGCGAGGCACGGCGGGGCGGAATCCGGCTCGAACAGGTCACAGTGGCCGCTGCCGATCCGCTGAACCTGATCGGCGTCGTTGTTCCGGGAGCGCGCGTCGCTGCAGTTGCTGGGAACCGGGTAACTTTTGATGAGGCGGTGCTTACGCCACTGGAAGCTCCCGTCCGCTCCCAGACAGTACGACCGAGCGGAGCATCCGTGTTGATCCCTCCGCCCGCTGGAAAGATCGGTTCATCGGGAAGCTCTCAGGATTGGTGCTTGACCTGAGAAGGTCGGCTCACTCAGGGCGACGATCGTAAGTGAGCCGCCGCTGGGACGACTGGAGCAATCGGTGCATCTGGCAGAATCAAATTATGAGTAGCCTCCCACCGCCTGAACCCACTCCGCTGGTTGAAGGGGTGGACTATTACACGGACGGGCCGTATCTGGTCTTTACCGAGGCTTATCACCTGAAGCGTGGATATTGCTGCGAGTCCGGTTGCCGTCATTGCCCGTGGCGCCACGCGGAGGTTTTGGAAGACGAGATGTAATGGGGCTTCACTCAGGGTAGTCTCTGGGGCACCGGGCATGGGGAACTTGCCAGTTCATTCATCCGTCCATATCGTGTTGAGCAGCGGTCCTGCCTAAGGTCAACCCATGATCTCGCGAAGCACTACATTGGTTTCGGCGCTGGTTATTTTGTTGACGCTGTTCTTACATCCAGTGCCGTCGCCGTCGCAGTCCGCTACGCAGACGTCACCCGGGCAATCAACATACACATTTCAGGCCGATACACGTGTTGTACTCACCGATGTTGCGGTCACGGATGCAAGGGGCAATCCCGTGCATGATCTGCCGCAGTCTGTTTTTCACATCTTCGATAACAAGCGTCCGCAGGTGATAGCTTCCTTTGAGGAGCACGCCGGCATACCTGCAACAACCATGGGGCCCGAGGGCACACCTGGCGTTTACAACAACGACTATCTGGTGCACCTGCCGCCTGTGCTGAATGTCATGCTGATCGACATTGCCCGCCTCGACATGACCGATCAGATGTATCTCAACTACGAGCTGACAAAGTTTCTGAATGAGCGGCCGGACGGGCAGCCTCTGGCCATATATCTGCGTGCAGGCTCGGGCGTCTTTCTCCTGCAGAACTTCACTTCGGATCGCAAGCTGCTGCTGGATGCCCTGCATAAAGCGATTCCGCGCTTTCCTCCGCTGGGGAGCCAATATCTCACCGATTTTGACACGCTGCGGCAGATCGCCATTGCCCTAAGCCAGCTTCCCGGTCGAAAGAATGTTCTGTGGTTCTCCGGTGGTTCCTTCGAGCGCACTCTCATATCTGACGCCGTCCCCCTGCAGAATGACGCGGCCTGGCGCGATCTCTACGATGAACTCGATCAGGAACGTATCGCCATCTACCCGATTGATGCCCGAGGGCTCATGGTGATCTTGCGTCCAGCCGTGCTGTTGGCCCTTGTGACGCAGCACCAGATCATGGACCAGCAGGCTCAGGCTACCGGCGGACAAGTCTTTTATGACAACAATGGATTGAAAGAGGCTACAGAGCGTTTTCTCAGTACGGATAGCAGCTTTTACACTCTGACCTACTCACCGCATGACCTGCGTTTCGATAACAAATGGCACAAGATCCGTGTCGCAGTCGACGGAGGCTCTTACCACCTTAGCTACCGAACTGGATACTTCGCTGATGGAAGCCTTCGCAATACAGAGGAGCGTCCGAAGTCCCGAACGCGCCTTTTCGCGAACGGAGAAAAGCTTGAAGTTCCCGAGGTGAATACACATCCCATCATCTTTCATGCAAGAGTACTTCCCGCGTCGGACCCCTCCGCTGCCAGACTGGACAAACCTTCGGGGGTCTTACATTCGCTGCCTGCAAAGAAGGGGTCGGTTCCATTCTCGATCCGCTATACAGTGCCGATTGACGCGTTCACCATGAAACATGTTGACGGGAAGCATCAGGTTGTTTTTGGCGTCGCCGTGATCGTGCTCAATCGCGATGGGAGCTTGGTGGAGCACGATGCCCAGCAGATTACGATGACTTTCAAGGAAGAAGCATTTCGTCGCGATCCCAACCTGCCCATCACCCTCGACCAGCAGCTTAACTTGGCGAAGGGCGATCAGTTCATCAGTTTGGGGGTATGGGACACCGCTACCGGACGCGCCGGCAGCATCCAGATCCCTCTTGAAGTTCCCAAGCCATCCAGGCATCCGGAAGAAGCTGCGAAAAACTGATTTTTAGATGGACCTGTTTCAAGACCCACACGCCAGCGCCCTTGTTGCCCATCCTCACGGTTGAGGAATGTCGCCCGGTTCGACTTTACATTGAGTCAAAAGAGGTTGAGATGCATTGCGAGGCCAGGTTTGCCCGTATGAGGGGCTGGCCATCTCCCTGCCCGACTGACCCATATGAACATCCTGCAAATTTATTTATTGCCTTCCCGGAGATTTTGTCCTACGCTTGTGGCTAACTTTTGCGGTTGACCCCAGAGCGAAATGGAAGTCCTTATAGCTCTCGTTTTTTCGGGGTAGTTGTATAGTCAGCTGTACAGGATACGTAGTTCGGCAAAATTGAGAGTCTTTGAATACGGCGTTCTGCACCCGGTCATTTTTTCGGATGCGGTCATGTCGTCCGCAGAGGCCTGTGAGTTAAAGCTTAGGAGGCGGTATGAAAAGAGTCGTCTTATGGGGCTTCACGCTGGCGATGCTTCTAGGGTATCTGGGCATCCATCAGCCTGCTTTGGCCCAGCAAGTCACCGCGGCGATTACGGGTAACGTTGTAGATGCGGCCGGTGCAGTTCTTAGCGGCGCCACTGTGACGGTAACCGACGTCGATCGTGGGACCACCTACGTCACAAAAACCAATGACAACGGCATATTTAATTTTGCCCATGTTCCAATCGGGACCTACGACGTGAAAGTGGAAGCGTCTGGATTCGAAACCACCGTCCAATCCCACCTCACTCTCGTGCTCAATCAGACGGCGCGTCTTGAATTCAAGATGAACGTAGGTGCGGTTACCAATACCGTGCAGGTCACGTCCGAGACTCCGCAACTGCAGTCGGATACAACCCAGGTCAGCACCCTCATCAATGCCAGGGCGATTACGGACATCCCGCTGGCGACGCGCAACTACGTCGAACTGACGTTGCTGGCTCCCGGCAGTATTCACCCTGACAACGCAGACTTCAACAATGGTGATAACACCGCGAGCGGCGGGCGTCCATACATCAACGGAAATCGTGAGCAGTCCAACAACTTCATCCTGGACGGGATGGATAACAATCAGACTTCCGACAACCTGTTGGCCGTAACGCCCTCACCCGACGCTATCCAGGAATTCAACCTGATCACTGCAAACGCCCCCGCCGAGTTCGGCAATTTTCAGGGCGGAATCGTCAATGCCTCGATCAAGTCGGGCACCAACCGGTTCCACGGCGATGTATGGGAATTCTTCCGCAATGATGTTCTCAATGCTAACCAGTGGGAGAACAAATTCCTCGGCCCCGGCAATGAACTGAAAAGACCGGCGCTGCGCTGGAATATGTATGGCGGCACGTTGGGCGGTCCGATCATCAAAGACAAGCTGTTCTTCTTCGTCGATTATCAAGGGCAGCGCTTCGATCACCCTACTTCCAGCAACTTCATCACTGTCTTCACCAATGCCGAGCGCAACGGCGACTTCAGTCGCGCTTCTTCCAGGGACGCAGCTTAAGGATCCGATCACAGGCCAGCCTTATCTAAACAACCAGATTCCCCTGTCACAACAAAACATCGTTGCCAAGAATCTCTTTGCTTCCAGCTACTATCCGCAACCGATTAACAACAACCTGATCAACAACGCAGTCAATCAAACCACGCAGGCCTACAACACTGATCAGGGTGATGTTAAGGTTGACTACAACATTACGGAAAAGGATCGTTTTGACGGCCGCTACTCGCAGGCATATCAGAACGACCCAGGGAGCAACTCACTGCTGATCCTGGGCAATGGCTTCGCGCAGGCCCCGATCCATAATGTCGTCGGGACCTGGACCCACACTTTCAGCCCGACCATCTTGAACGAAGCCCGTTTTGGCACGAGCTGGATCACGCTTTTTAATGGGAGCAGCTTTACCCCCAGTATTGGCGATCTCGGGACGCAGCTCGGGATTGCCAACGCCAATAGCGCAGGGCCCGGCTTGCTGGAACTCGGCTTTGGAGGTGGCACCGCCCCCGCAATCGGCACAGGTACGCTTACCAATATCGGCAGCAACGTCGTGCAATCAGAACTTTGCTGACACCGTCATCCAGTTTAACGACGGTGTGACGATTACGCATGGCAAGCATGTCTTTAAGACCGGCTTCCAGATGTGGCGGTATCGGATCAACACTTTCTATAGCGGGCAATAGCGGCGAGTACGGCTCGATCCTATTCGGCGGCTCATTCTCCGGCGATCCAGGAGCCGATTTCTTTCTCGGTTACCCGGAGGCAACAGGCAAGGGTGTCAGTACCGGTGGATCATGGCACCAGTTTTCGTGGACCTACGCTGGATACTTTCAGGACGACTGGCGCGTTACGCCAACTCTAACGCTGAACCTCGGACTGCGCTATGAAGCGCACACCCCTTGGGTGGAACTCAACAACCGCCAGGACAACATGAACCTTCAAACCGGCGAAGTGGAGTATGCCGGAGTCGATGGCAACAGTCGGTCCCTCTATAACTCGGTATACGGACAAAATGCGTTTCAGCCCCGTATCGGCTTCGCCTGGTCACCGGAGTATTTCAAGGCAAGGTGGTCGTTCGCGGAGCATACACCATCTCTTCCTACCTGGAAGGGACCGGTACCAACCTGCGCCTTCCACGAAATCCCCCTTTCACCCCAGCGGAAGTTACTGCTCGTATACAACAGCCCGACTTACACAACCCAGCAAGGTCCAGGCGGCAGCTGTCCCGGGCGATCCATTCGCGGGAGCTGTCATGTATGTCTGGGACAAGACCGTTCAGCCTGCAATGGACCAGCAGTGGAACCTTACAGTACAAGACGCAATCACCTCATCGACATCGATTCCAGATTGGTTACGTCGGTCAGCATGGTACGCACTTGATGGTTCCCACGCCCTATGCGCAGGAACAACTCATCAATGGTCAACCCGCGCCGGGAGTCTATTTCCAGGGTCCCAATTCCACCCTTGATCTGACCTCTCGACTGTCTCCGGGACCGCTTCGACAGGCTACATGAGCTACAACGCACTCCAGGCCGTCTTGCAGCAACGCCTGTCTAATGGACTGGAGGGGCAAGTGGCCTATACATGGTCGCATTGCCTGACCAACAATAGCGGATACTACGGCACGTGGGGAGGGGCCGACCAGGCCACGCCGGCATCACCGTACTACCAGAACCTATATAACTCCTGGCGCCGACTACGCCAGCTGCTACTACGACTCAAAAATAACCTGTCCGCCTACGCGACTTATGAGCTGCCTGTTGGCAGGGGCAAAAAGTTTGGCGCCAACATGAACCGGGCCGTCGATGCAGTGGTGGGCGGCTGGACCGGCTTCGACGATCATTTCCATTCACAGCGGCTTTCCTCTGGCCGTTTACAATGCCACCGATAGCTCGAACACCGGCGGGCGCGGACCTCGTCCAAACTGCGGACCGCAGACGATCTTTGGACGCCAAAAAAGCTTCGGAGCTGGTGCCTTCCAGGGCTATCAGTGGATGAGCGCTTCTGGATTTTCGGAGCCGTCGGACGGAACCTATAAACGGTGTCGCCACTCCGTATTCCTTTGGCAATTGTCCCGCCCAGGGGCCTGTTACCGGTGCCGGGTATACCGACACTGATCTTGGCCTTGCAAGGATATCCACTTCACCGAAGGGAAGTATTTGCAGTTCCGCACCGATTTCCTGAATGCATTCAATAACGTGCAGCTGGGACACCCCAATACCAACTACTCGTGCTCTTACGGACAACAGTGCAGCTCTGGCAGCTTCGGGTTGATCAATACTTCGCAGCCTGCAAGAAACATCCAATTCGCGCTCAAGTTTTATTTCTAAGCGTGACTGATACACTC
This sequence comes from Terriglobales bacterium, assembly GCA_963823845.1. Classification (GTDB taxonomy): domain Bacteria; phylum Acidobacteriota; class Terriglobia; order Terriglobales; family Acidobacteriaceae; genus Alloacidobacterium. Next base: position 591,123 of record CAWGND010000011.1, on the reverse strand, counting down.
AGGGGCAGACGGTCATCCGTCTGCCCCTTAATTTCACTATGCGTAAATTGTCTGAGCTAACCTTCCTGATTCTCTTCGCATTTGCGGTTAGCCTTTCTGCTACTGCCCAGGTTTCCAGTAAGACAGCCGCCGTCAGCCCGAACACAGCAGCCGAACATGCCGCGTCGCTTGCCGAGAGTGGCCATTGTTCCGAGGCATTGCCGTTGCTGGCAAAGACCGTAGCCCACACCACCGACAGAGAGCTGCAAAAGAGAGTCGGCCTCGATGGCGTCCGCTGCGCCACACTGCTCCAGCAGTCAGGGCAACTGTTAGACTTCGTTCGGATCCTGAACCAGCAGTTTCCTCATGATCCCGAGGTGTTGTACATTTCCGTGCACGCTTATTCCGATCTATCTACGCGAGCCGCGCAGGAACTAGCCCGCACCGCGCCGAATTCGATCCCCTCGCTCGAAATGGACGCGGAAGCAAACGAAGTGCAGGGCAAATGGGACCAGGCGGAGAAAGACTATCGCAAGATCCTCGAGGAAAATCCGCGCTATCCGGGTGTTCACTTCCGCTTGGCGCGATTGCTGCTTTCCAAGCCGAATCCGCCTCCGGACTTCCAGGATCAGGCCAAGAAAGAGTTGCAACAGGAACTCGAAATTGATCCGGCGAATGCGGGCGCGGAATACGTTCTGGGAGAGTTGGCGCGCCAGGCAAGCGACTTCCCCACTGCGATTCAGCACTTTACCAAAGCCACGAAGCTCGACCCGAACTTCGCAGACGCTTACCTGGGGTTGGGCGTATCGCTCCTGACTGAAAAGAACTACACCGAGGCAGTTGCTCCACTTGAAATGGCGGTCAAACTTCAACCCGGGAACCCCGCTGGACACTACAGCCTCGCCACGGCATATGCGCGCACTGGACGCAAAGAAGAAGCGCAGCGTGAACTCGCCTTGCAGCAGCAGGCTGCGGAACACACTGGCGGTCAGGGGGCCCATACTCCGCAGTGAGCTTTCCCATTCCAACCGGCGCACGGATGTCGCGCCGACGCTTTCTCTGGACCATGGCGGGCGCTGCCGGATTCGCAAGGCTGAGCAGCTTCCCGGATATCTCGCTGGCGGCTGCAGCGTATCCATTCGAAGAAGTGCCGCCTTCTGTCAGCGGGATCAAGTGGGTTCACACCGCCGGGAAATCCGACCAGAAATACCTGCCAGAAACGACCGGTGCGGGCTGCGCCTTTCTCGATTACGACAACGACGGGTGGATGGACATCTATCTCGTCAATAGCGGGAAATGCGACTTCTACGACCCCACTCCGCCGTTACGCAACGCGCTCTATCGTAATAATCGCGATGGAACCTTCACCGACGTTACCGAGAAGGCTGGCGTCGCCGCCGGAGGCTACGGACAAGGCGTTGCGGTCGGCGACTACGACGGTGACGGCTTCCCGGATATATACGTCACGCAGTACGGAAGAAGCATTCTCTATCGCAACAATGGCGACGGAACATTCACTGACGTAACCGAAAAGGCGGGTGTTGCCGCTCCCGGATGGTCTTCGAGCGCGGTCTGGTTCGACTACGACAATGACGGTCGGCTCGACCTGTTTGTCTGCCAGTTCGTTGACTTCGATAAATCGAAGAACCTTCCATGCGTCACATACAACAACAAGCCTGGATATTGTGTCCCGCGCCTTTACAAGCCGATGCCTAGCTGGCTCTTCCACAACAACGGAGATGGGACCTTCACCGATGTGAGCAAGTCATCTGGCATCGGAAAATATCCCGGCAAGGCCTGGGGCGCTGTGGCGACAGATCTCAATAACGACGGCAAAATGGACCTCTTCGTCGCCAATGACACCACAGCGAATTTTCTGTTCATGAATCGCGGAAACGGCAAGTTCGAGGAGATTGCTGCGTTGGCGGGTGTGGGATTCAGCGAAACAGGCCGGCCCCGTTCCGGCATGGGGGTCGACGCAGCCGACTTCAACCAGGACGGCTGGATGGATCTCTTCGTCGCCAACATCGACCACGAAAAATATTCCCTCTATCAGAACAATCACGATGAAACGTTTGACGATCAAGCCAATTCCACGGGAATCGGTGCAGCGACGCGCCTGATGAGCGGCTGGGGACTGAAGTTCTTCGACTACGACAACGACGGCAATCTTGACCTGTTCCTGGCGAACGGCAATCCTGACGACCTGATCGAGACCATGCAGAAAGACGTGACCTACCGCGAGCCGATGCTGCTCTTCCACAGCGATGGAAAGACGCTGCGCAACGTCAGTGCGGAAAGCGGACCGATCTTCGCTAGGGCTCTCTCTGCAAGAGGGCTTGCCATCGGCGACTTCGATAACGACGGCGCCGTGGACGTTCTCGTCTCGGTAAACGATGCGGCCCCGCTGCTGCTGCGCAACACAGCAGGCAAAGATAATCACTGGCTGGGACTAAAGCTGGTGGGCAGGAAAGCGAACCGTGACGCGATCGGCGCCCGCGTGACCTGGCAGGCTGGAGATCTGAAGCGCACCAGAACAAAGGTTGGCGGCGGGAGCTACTTGTCGTCGCACGATCCACGCCTGGTGCTGGGTATCGGCAAGCGGACAAAGATTGACTGGCTGGAAGTGAAGTGGCCCGAGCCCAGTGGAACAACAGAAAAGTTTACCGACCTGCCCATCGACAAATACATCACGATCGTCGAAGGCGAGGGCGTCAAGCCTATCTAACTCCTAGTGATTCCGGCAGGCGAATTCGCCTAAGTAGCCAGTCATTGACTTGAAACAGGGGTCACGTCTTCATAAAACTTCCATTGCGTGTGAAAGTCCCTGGGTAAATTCTGGTGAGTCAGGCCCGCGCGGATCATCTCGACGGGGATGTTGTTCTCCCTGAGTACAGCGTCGTGAAATTGACGGTTCGTCATCTTGCCGGAGCCGATCAGTTCGCGGTGCAGCGAATAAATCTGCAAACCGCCCAACAGATAGGCCGCTTGGTACAGCGGCTCATATTCGCCTCCGAGCGAGCGACGCACTTCACCCGTCGCGGCCTGTCGCTCGAAGCCAACCCGATCGACCAGCAAGTCGATGCATTGCTGCGGCGTCCACTTTCCGAGGTGGAAATTCAGCGAGAAGATGATGCGCCCGCAGCGATGGCGGCGCCAGGCCAGCGCGCCGACCCGCTCTTCCGGAGTGCGGTCGAATCCCATGTCCCAGAAGAGCATCTCCCAGTAAAGCGCCCAGCCCTCTATAAGAAACGGAGTACCACCGAAAGCCATTCGATAGCTGCGGTAACGCTCTTCCATGAAGCCCTGCAGTTCATGTCCCGGCATCATCTCGTGGAAGACGGTCGCATGTGACATGGCGATATTGTTCGCGCGCATGGTGGTAATGCGCTGCTCATAGGACATTGTGTTGGTCGGATACGCGACCTGCAACACCTCACCACCCAGAAAGAATGGCGATACCAGCTGCTGCTGTGGCGGAATCATGCGCATGCGCCAGGTCTCGCGGGCCAGTGCAGGCACAGTGACTAGATCGTGCTGGTCGATAAATTCGAGTGCCTGGAGCACATACTTGCGCGCCAGTTCCGTCTGTTTGCCGGGTTCGACGTAGGTGTTCTTCACCTTGTCGAGCGCCTTCTTCCAGTCATCGCCGAAGCCCATCTCGCGTGCCGCGCGAACCATCTCTGCGTCGTTCCATGAGAATTCCTTTTCGGCGATCGCAATCAGCTCTTCCGGTGTGTAGGGAATCATCGCAAACTGCAGTTCGCGCAGAAGCGCGTCCCGCCCAATGGCGTGCCCAATAATGTCGCTCGTGTCGTCCGGGTGGGCAGCATTCATCGATTGCGCAAAGGCGTCCTCCTCACCCTGAGGCGATGGCTGCTTCTCATCAGTCGCGGGCGGCTTTAAACCGACTATTTTTTCCGAGAGAAATTTGCCATAGCCATCAAGCGCCGCATCCGCCGTCTTGTAAGGCTCGTCCGCCCACCATGTGAACATGGGGTCGTAGCCCTCAAAAAACTCAAACCATCCGTGCAGAAAGTGGCGCAGGGTTTGCAGATGCTGCACAGCCCGATTAGCAGCCTCGCGCCTCCGCTGTGCGGCGATACTTTTTGGATCACCCTTTGTCGCGGCGAGCTTTGCTTCCAGATCCTTCTGTGTGGCAGAACAGGTGTGCTCGATCTGTGACAGTGTGGCTGCGGATTCCTTGCCGTCGATCGGCTCCATATCGCGCTGCGCCATGAACAAGGCAACGATCGCATCGGCAAAGGGTATGTAAGGCGCAACCTCACTCTCGAATTGCGCGTCCTCATCCAGATGGCTGAGCTGCCTGTCGAGGTAACTGCGAAACAGAATGTGGTCGATCCGCGCACCCTCGCTCAGCTTGTCGAAGTCGAGTCCTGTAAGCTTGCGTTGCCATTCGGTGTAGAACTTCCGCATGCGGTCGCGCGTCTGCGCCGCGAAAGGGATGCTGTAGAAGCGGCGCAGCAGCTCCTGGTCTGCGGAGAAGCGATCAATGTAAGGCCGCAACTCGCTCGCCAAGGCGTCGATAGAAGCACCAGGAACAGGCGAAGTCTTCGGTTCAGAGGATGCTAGGGCCAGACGGGGCACAGCGAAGGTGAGAGCGGCAGCCGAAGGCACACCGCGAAAAAGAAATGCACGACGAGTGGTCATCCAATATCCCAGACAATTCATTTCTATCGAGTGGGGTAATTGTATACAGCCGCGATTCCTGAAACCCGTTGAGACATCGAGCGGTGACAGTCAGAGAATCGTCCGTCGAGTCTAAGAGCTACGTATTGCCGAGCGAATCCGGTTCGGCGCGTTTGCGCGGATTTAGCAGTGGTTTACTGCCCTTATCCGATGGCGGCCTGTGCAGCATCCGACCGATCTTAACGTCTTCTTGAGGTGTATCCGTGCCGGCACCCAGCGTGGGCAGTAGACCTGACACCATTCCATGCCGAGGAGTGCCACAAACAACACATGCTTCGGCTTTCAAGGTAATCTCAGCTCCGCAGCACGCACAAAAAGCAGCCATGTCATTGATTCTCCAAATTGCTATGTCTCTTAGATGAACGGGGGAAATCCAAAGATTCTAAACGGAACTGCAGATGTTCATTGCGGACCTCTTCGTAGTGCGACCACCGGATAAGGCGCGCCGAAGTAGGCACGGGATTTGCGTCGAGGACCATAACTCCTCGTCGCGTTAACCAAGCAATAGTTTTATGGCCCGTTCTAGTAGTTCTACCAGTTGCCCCTGAGGTTCGCCGGGAACTAGGCTCGTGTTTACTCCGAAACACTTGAAGGGTTGATTGCGAGGAGAAAAACACATGGGCGGCATATCACAGATTAAGCAGAGTATGTCCTTTGGGTTGAGCATCCTCCTGGTCTTCACCCTCGGCCCCGGGGCTCCGACCAGCATGGCTTATCAGAGTACCGAACCCCCACCAGCCGCCGGTACGGCTCCCACTTATCCCGGACAGGGCGTGCCGGCGACCGCCGACGAGTTGCAGAGTCTGGTTGCGCCGATCGCTCTCTATCCGGATGCGCTGGTGGCGCAGATTCTCACTGCGGCGACCTTTCCCGACCAGGTGGCCGTCGCCAGCTACTGGATGCAGCAGAACAAGACCCTTACGGGAAGCGCGCTCGTGACGGCGGTCGATAAACAAACCTGGGATCCCAGCGTCAAGGCGCTCACCCAGTTTCCGTCCGTGCTCGACAACATGGCCAAGAACCTCTCCTGGACGTCGCAGCTCGGTGAGGCCTACCACAACCAGCAGGCCGACGTGATGACGGCGATCCAAACCTTGCGCGCGAAGGCGAAGGCCGCCGGCAATCTGAAGTCGGGCGCGCAGATCACCGTCGTGCAGCAGTCGCCGCAGACCATCGTCATCCAGCCGACCAACCCGCAGATTGTGTATGTGCCGGAGTACAACCCTACCGTCATCTATGGCACGCCCTACGTCGTTCCCAACTACACGACCGCAGATGTGGTGGCCGCAGGCGTACTTTCCTTCGGGCTGGGATGGCCGTTGGAGCCATGATGAGCGGCGGATGCTGCGGCTGGGGATACAGCAGTTGGAATTGCAACTGGTATGGTGGCGGAGCCTATTACCACGGCGGAGCCTACTACGGGAACGACGCCTGGCATGGCGGCTACTACGGTACCAGTGCTTCGGCCTATGGGCCATACGGCAGCGCGCACGCCTCCTCTGGCTATAACCCTTCCACGGGGACTTATGCGCGCGGCGCATCAACTTCGACAGCCTACGGCACCCAAAAGGTAGGACAAGCCTATAACCCGAGCACCGGAGCCTACGCTCAGACCCATCAGACTTCTACCTATGGCGCGCAATATGGAAGCTCGTACGCCTCGAAGGACGGCACATCGGTGAACTCGCGCATTACTCGGACGCCAACGGAACGGTTGCCGGAGCCTCGACCTCCAATGGGAACAAGTATGCGACCGCCAACGGCAACGCCTACAAAAACACCGGGAGCGGCTGGCAGAAGGCAGGTACCGGTTCCGGTTCCGATGCTGCCCACGGCTGGGGAGGCAGCAGCGGAGGCTGGGACTCGCAATCCCATAGCGGCAGCTCATCGGCATTCAGTGGCTGGGGCAGCCACTCTGGCGGCTTCGGTGGTGGCGGCTGGGGTTCGCGGTCGTCCAGTTCGCAGGGCTGGGGCAGCCGTGGCGGCGGCGGCGGATGGGGTGGCGGAGGATTTCGTGGTGGTGGCGGAGGGTTCCGGCGGTAGGTTTCCGAGGCCGCGGAAGCAAATGAACAACACCCATCGGAGGATCAAAATGTTCTGACTTAGTTCGCAATCGCGCCGGTTTTGCTTCGTCCTTCCTGATCGCTGACTCTGGGTTTTGTGTTGCTGCTTCCTCTCACCGCCTGCAACAAGAAGGAGCAGCCCGAATCCGCCCAGGCCGCGCCCAAAACCTTCGCTTCGCCGGATGAGGCCGGCAAGGCACTGGCGGATGCCGCGAAGTCGCAAAATCAGGATGCAATTCTGGCGATCTTCGGCCCGGGATCGGCGGACGATCGTCTCCTCCGGCAATGCCGCTGAAGACAAGGCTGCCCTGGATGGATTCGCCAAGGCATACCAGGTGATGAACCGCTGGCGGAAGCTGGGCGACAGCAGCGAATTGCTGCTGGTGGGCGCCGAGAACCAGACATTTCCCATCCCGCTGATGAAGAACGCCGCCGGCCAGTGGTATTTCGATGCGGCAGCCGGCAAAGAAGAGATCCTGGCACGTCGCATAGGCCGCGACGAGCTCGCCGCCATCGATGTCTGCGCCGCTCTGGCAGACTCCCAGGCTCAATACTTCTCCCAAAAACACGGCGGCGTCAAACAGTACGCGCAGAAATTCATCAGCGATGCCGGCCAGCAGAACGGCCTGTACTGGGAATCCCCGCAGGGTTCTCCTCGCAGCCCGCTTGGACCGCTGGTCGCATTCGCGACAGAAGAAGGACTCACCATCAAGCCCGACGTTGCCCAGCCCTTCTATGGCTACTACTTCCGGCGGCTGGAGAGCCAAGGTCCCGCTGCCAAAGGCGGCGCGAAGCCTTATGTCGTCAATGGAAAGATGACCGGTGGATTCGCCTATGTTGCGTATCCGGCAAAATACGACGATACGGGTGTTAAGACGTTCATCATCAATCAGGACGGCGTAGTCTACGAGAAAGACCTCGGCAAAGACACCGCCAGTGTGGCGAAGGCCATGACCGAGTTTAATCCTGACAATACCTGGACTGCGTTGAAGTAAAGTTAAGAAACAGGGAATCCGATCCACGCACTAGCGAGGCGGATGGTCGTCCATGTTTTCGTCGACGCGGGCCAGAATATGAACGTCGCCGCATTCTGTGATTTGCCGCAGATGTGCCCGTTTGTGCACCTTCAATCAAATGCAAATATGAAATAGAATTTCTATTGAATCGTAATGCCGGTATAGATACACTCCGGCCGGCCTGTATGTGAAGTTCCTGAGAGGGCAAAATGCACATCGATGACCGCCTCGAGCGGGTCCTGGATCGGGTGGACGAGTTCGTGATTGAAATACCCTCCTGGGGGTTTGCCAACACGGGCACGAGATTCGGCAAATTTTTGCAGCCGGGTGCAGCCGGAACGCTCGAAGAGAAATTCGCCGATGCAGCCCAGGTGCAGGCGCTCACCGGTGCTACACCCAGCATGGCGCTTCATGTGCTGTGGGACCTGCCAGGCGGCGCAAGCGATGCGCCAACTGTAAAGCGTCTCGTAGCCGAGTATGGAGTCCGTGCCGGCTCGATCAACCCGAATCTGTTTCAGGACCAGGAGTACAAGTTTGGCTCGATCTGCAATCCGGACGTGAACATCCGCCGCAAAGCCATCGACCACTTGCTCGATTCGGTAGCAATCGCGAGGGCGCTCGATTCGCAGGATGTGTCGCTCTGGGTCTCTGACGGTTCGAATTATCCCGGCGCACAGAGTATCCGGAAGCGCATTCTGTGGGCGGAAGAGGCGATGCAGGCGACGCATGATGCTCTCGCTGATGGCCAACGCTTGCTGATCGAATACAAGCCGTTTGAACCGGCCTTCTATTTCACGGATCTCGCCGACTGGGGAATGGCCGCAAATCTGGCTCGCGTTGCTGGCCCCAAGGCATATGTGCTGGTAGATACAGGCCATCATTACCAGTCGCAGAATATCGAACAGATCGTGGCATGGCTGCTGCATCTGCGGGTGCTCGGTGGATTTCATTTCAATGATCGCCGTTACGCCGACGATGATCTCACTATCGGTTCTATTGATCCTTACCAGGTCTTTCGCATTTTTCACGAGATACTGAGTGAGCCTGCAAATGACGTCACGCGCGGCATCGCGTACATGATTGACCAGAGCCACAACGTTAAAGGCAAACTGGAGGCGATGGTGCAAACGGTTGTTGCCGCTCAGGAACTCTTCACCAAAGCGCTTCTGATTGATCGCGAGAGGCTGGCGGAGCTGCAGGCCGAAGCCAAGACGGTAGAAGCGGAGGAATGCCTGCGTGAGGCTTTCTGGAGCGACGTGCGGCCAGTACTGAAAATTTGGCGCGAGCGGCGAGGTCTGCCTCAGGAGCCGTTGAAGGCCTTGCGTGAGAGCGGGTACATAGAAAGGATCGAGCGGGTGAGAAGAGCCCGAAATTCATCGCTTTCTACCAGTTACGCATGATCATTCTCGCAAAGACATAGTTTGCGATTTTGATGGAATGAAACCCGTTCTACATGAAGCCGGGAAGTGAGGAAGCAGTCATGGCAACCACCGTTACCGATCAGAAGCTCGAATCTCAAATATCTGGAAGATCGCTGGGACGAGGGCGATACAGTTCAGATGGACGAGCCGGAATTGCTGCGCTATCGCTCCAATCTGCTCGGTTCTGATCTGCGGATTACAAATTTCGGCGGGGGTAACACGAGCTCGAAGATCAGCGCTGCCGATCATTTGGACGGCAGAGAGCGCCAGGTGCTCTGGGTAAAAGGAAGTGGCGGCGATCTGGGCAGCATCCGGCGGAGCGGGTTCGCTACACTGTACCTCGACAAGCTACTGGCTCTGGAGTTGCTCTATAGAGGCGTCGAGCTAGAAGACGAGATGGTGGATTACTATCCGCTGTGCACCTTCGGCGTGAACCCGGTCGCATCTTCGATTGACACCCCGCTCCACGGATTCCTGCCATTTCCGCATGTCGATCACCTTCATCCTGATTGCGCCATTGCGCTGGCGGCCTCGGCCAACGGCAAGAAAAAAATGGAGGAGTTCAACCGTGCCTACGGCCATTCGCTCATCTGGCTTCCCTGGCAGCGACCGGGTTTTGAGTTGGCCATGATGCTCAAGCAGGCGGTTGAAAAGGAGCCGGGTTGCGATGGCGTCATCCTTGGCGGCCACGGATTGTTCACCTGGGGAAACACGCAACGCGAATGCTACGCGAACACTATTTCTGTCATTGATCAGATGACCGACTTTATTGAGAAGCACGTCGTGATCAAGGGCGCGAGCATCTTCGGCGGACAGAGCCGCCAATCGCTCGATTCGCGAGGCGATATCGCGATTGAAATTCTTCCATTCCTGCGCGGGCGCGTATCGCAGCAAAGTCGACTGATCGGCACATATTGCGATCTGCCTGAGGTTCTTGAGTTCGTGAACTCTGTGGATGCGGCGAAGCTGGCGTATCTGGGCACGAGTTGTCCCGATCACTTCGTTCGCACCAAGATTCGACCTTTTTTCGTTGATTGGGAACCCCAAAGCGGCATCCATACGTTGAAGCAACAGATTGAAAGTGGACTTGCGGCTTATCGCGCCGACTATGCCGCCTACTATGCGGCGCATCGGGACGAAGCGTCGCCTGCGATGCGCGATCCGAACCCCACGGTCGTGCTCATTCCCGGCGCAGGCATGTTCAGCTTTGGCAAGAACAAGCCGGAGTCGCGGATCACCGGCGAGTTCTACGTCAACGCGATTCACGTGATGAAGGGCGCTGCAGCCCTCGAAGAAGGCGCGATCACTGGCTCCGTTCCGCAGAGTAAATCGTCGGATTTGGCCAGCGATTTCAAGGTGGAAGATAACTACGTTGCAATGCCGGCATCCGAGGCTTTTCGCATTGAGTACTGGAAACTGGAAGAGGCGAAGATTCGCCGCCAACCGCCAGAAAAGGAATTGAGCCGCCAGGTAGTGCTCATCGTTGGCGGCGGCAGCGGCATTGGCAGGGAAGTTGCGTTGCTCGCAGCGGAGCGCGGTGCTCACGTGGTTGTTGCCGACCGTGACCAGACCGGAGCAGAGCGTGTTGCTGGCGAGACGAAAGCCATCGCGGGCAAAGAGATAGCTGTTGCTGTCGCTGTGGACATTCGCAGCAGAGACTCGATCCGGGCTGCCATGCGGGAAACGGTTGCCAGCTTTGGCGGAATCGACATCCTTGTCAATACTGCGGCGCTCTTTCCGTCTTCATCTGACGGCGTCATCTCCGATGGGCAGTGGGCACTGACGCTCGAAGTGAATGTGACCGCAAATTATCTGCTTGCCGAGGAAATTGGAAAATTGCTCCGCGACCAAAACCTGAGCAGCTGCATTGTGCTGACCAGTTCTGCCAATGCGGTGGTCCCAAAGAAGGGCAGCGAAGCCTACGATGTAAGCAAGGCGGCTCTAAGTCATCTTGTGCGTGAACTCGCTGTCTCGCAGGCGCCGTTGGTGCGGGTCAACGGCATCAGTCCGGCGACGGTGGTGAAAGGCTCTACCATGTTTCCGCGGGATCGCGTGATCGCTTCGCTGAAGAAGTATGAAATTGCCTTTGAAGCGAACCAGAGCGATGAAGAACTGCGTACGCTGCTGGCAAAGTTCTATGCCAGGCGGACGCTGACAAATCAGCCGATTGATCCGCGCATCTGTGCAGAAGCGATCCTCTTTCTTGCCGGGCCCAGGGCCCCATGCACCACCGGGCATATGATTCCCGTGGATGGCGGATTGACAGACGCCTTCCTGCGTTAGACGATGCCGAGCACGCTTTCATGCCTGATGACCTTCCTTCGATAGTGGCGATCGATCTAGGCGCGGAAAGCTGTCGCATTTCCTTGCTGCAGTGGGAGAGGCGGCAGCCGCGCATCGAGCTGGTCCATCGTTTCAGCAATTCACCCGTCGAGCGCGATGGAGGGCTGTATTGGAATCTCGATCGCATTTGCGCGGGTTTAGATGAGCGGCCTTGGTCGCTGCACAGAGCCGGTCGATGGGCAGATTGCTTCGATTGGCGTTGATGGGTGGGCAGTCGACTACGTCCGCCTGAACGGCGACGGAGTTCCGTTCGCCCCGCCTCATTGCTATCGCGACTTCCGAAACGAAGCTGCTGAAGAAGAAGTATGGCAACGCATCTCCGCGGAAGAGTTGTTTTCCCTCAGCGGGGTGCAGCCGCTTCGCATCAACACGATGAATCAGCTGGTCGCCGACAGGCTTTCCGGAGTTCCACAAGATGCGCCATGGATCAACTTGCCGGAATATGTGTTGATGCGCCTTGGCGCAGATCGCATTGCTGAGTTCAGTAATGCGACGCATACCGGTCTGATGGATGCGAAGACGCAAACGTGGAACAAAGAGATTTTTGAACGCTGCGGGCTCGATATTAACGCGGCTCCGCCACACGTTTCAACAGGCAAAGTGCTCGGCCAGACTAAAGGCCCACTCTCTCAACTGAAAGCTTTCGAAGGAGCGCGGCTGATTGCGCCTTGTTGTCACGATACAGCGTCAGCGGTAGCCGGCATTCCGCTTTCTGGCGACGACTGGGCATATATTAGCTCCGGCACGTGGTCGCTGGTTGGCACTCTCCTCGATCATTCGGTCACCAGCCATGAAGCATTTCAGGCAGGATTCACGAATCTGGGCGCTGCGGGGAAGCAGATATGCTTCCACAAGAATGTAAATGGCATGTGGATTCTTAAACAGTGCATGGCCCAGCTTTGCACGGATGACAGTGTATGGCCCATGCAAGAGCTTGTGGCTGCGGCCGAGTCGCTGCCCGCGCCAAAGAATCTTCTTGAGGTGGATGATCCGGAGTTGCTGCTGCACGGCAACATGGCTTCGCGCATCAACGCACAGCTCGAACGCCGTGGGCTGGCTCCGATCGAAGATCACGTTTCCGCGATGCCGCAATATGCATCGCTTATCTTTCATAGTTTGGCTGCACGTTATGGTGAAGTGCTCAGAAACGCCGCCGCCATTTCCAGCAAGAAACTGAAGAGGCTCTCGATTGTTGGCGGTGGTAGCATGAACCAATTTCTGAACCGCCTGACGAGCGAAGCGACGGGCCTTGAACTTGTGTGCGGGGTCGCGGAAAGCTCGACCATCGGCAATTTTGCGGTTCAGCTCGCAGTGCTGGAAGGGGCAGGCGGGTCGCGGGAACGAATCGCGCACTGGGCCGGAGCGCTTACCAGCATGCATGAATGTTGACATCACTGTCAGTACTACTGCGCGGGGATCTCGCACTGGCTGCTGAACTGTCTCAACGAACTCCACCCTGCATAGACGCCCGGGTTGCAGTGGGTGCCACTCCGATGTAGTTGCCGTACCCGACGATGACGGTCGAGCCGACGAGCACGAGCAATGTACATGCAACGAGGAGACGTGTGCGGAGGCTTGTGCCGCGCCATTCTTTGAGCGCAATGCCCCAGAGCGTGCTGAAAATGATGATGCTGGCCATATGCAGCGTCCAGCTCGAGAATTTAAAACGTCCCATTTGCGTCTCGCCCATTGTGTAGAAGAAAAATTGCATATACCAGGTCGTCCCGGCCAGAGCGGAAAATAGGTAGTTCGCTACGACCGGGACCCGACCCTGCTCTTCGGCGTACTGCAACCGGTCGATCCCCATTTCCATGCCGGGCGCATCGGTGGTGGTTTCAAGAATTGATTCTTCATTGAGTGAGGGGACGTGGCCTCGTGTTGTTGAGGAGATGTATTGGTAACCAGTCCGGTTACGCAAATTGAGAATCAGGCACCAGATGAAATTCGTGGTGAAGCCTCCGGCGAGGAGTACCACCAGCACCGGCAATCCCTGCCACAGGATAGAAGTGCCATGGCGCAATGTAAGCTGCTTGATCGGATCTCCTGCAGCCAGGCCATAGGCGAAACAGGCGCTCATGATTCCGCAAAATGTTGCGACGATCAGACCACGCTTGAGATCGAATTCTTTAATAGAGGCGCGCTTTTCTTCTTCCGATAGTTCGCGCTCTTTTGAAATGCCCGCGGTTCCGGCAAAGATGATTCCCGCAACACAAACGGCCACGCCGACGAGAATGATGATTCCCGAGCGAGTACCCAGCACCTCGGACACAAACTGCCCGCGAAAGATTGGCGGCATCAGAGTACCGAAGACGGCTGTATATCCAAGCGCGACGGCCATACCCAGCGACATGCCTAGATAACGCATAGTCAGGCCGAAGGTAAGGCCCCCAAGCCCCCACAGCACCCCGAAAATGAATGCCCATGCGAGGCTGCTCAGTGGCGCTTCGTGCAGCACGAGCAGCAAATCACGCGTCATAAGCCCCGCGAGGAGCCAGGGAACGATGATCCAGCTGAAGACCCCTCCGACCAGCCAATAGGTCTCCCATGCCCAACGCTTTACTCCGCGATAAGGAACGTAAAAGCTGGCCGATGCAAGCCCTCCCAACCAGTGAAAGAAGACACCCAATAGTGGATTTGGCCCCACGAATTGTTCTCCTCAACCAAGCCGGTCGCAGCTTGATTCCCGCCCAGTCCGAGGCGTCGTGATGAACCTGTGCATTGTAATCTATTCACCATTCGAAACGTTTCTTCTTCCTTGATTTGCGCCTGATCCGTTGTCAGCTTCAAAAGCACAGTTATATTCGGACTGAATTTGTCATAAGTCGTCTGTCATCAACCTCTCATGGAGTAGCACGATAGATGACAAATCCGTCGGGAGGCAGAGTGACTTCCAGGGAATTACTCTTGTAGACAATACTTGCCGGCTGAGAGGGATATAGCTGTTCGTAGTGCTCACACCCAACGAGTGCTGTTTGATCTGTCTTCAGTTGCATATGCCTCGGAGTGTCATTCTTGCCTGCGATGACCAGCAGATGTTTCGAATCGGCATTCGTGCACCCGGCTTCGAGGTCGGAACCGCGCAGAAACACGAAAGCCGTATCATCGGCGAAGATATTTTGTTGCTGCCCTTCAATGAGGGCGGCTTCTTTAGATCGAAGTTGCAGCAAACCCTGAAGCCAGGCGAAGACGTCTTGCTGTTCAGGCGTGCGGCCTTGGGCGGTGAATGCACTTTTCGCATCGCCAGGAAATCCACCCGGAAAATCATGGCGGTTGTCCGGGTCTGGGCCGCCGCGCATAGCAACCTCGTCCCCGCTATAGACTTGCGGCATCCCGCGCATGGTGGCAAGTAGGCCGAATGCGACTTTCAGATCAGCAATGCGCGCGCCCGGCTCGGAGAGAAAGCGTGTTGTGTCGTGGTTCCCGAGAAAGGTCACTAATCTTTCGGGATGAGGATATAGCCAGTCCTGGCGCAATGTGTCTTCGAGCGCTGTCATTGGCTTGTGATGCAGAAACACATCGCGCAGCGTGAAGTAGACGGGGAAGTCGAAGGGAGTGTCGAGGCCCGTGTCCACGCCTGCATGCTCCGATCCTCCCGCAAAATAAGAGGTGATCGTCGGATCGGGCGTGAACACCTCTCCAACGGTTGTCAGATGCGGATATAGGGCATGAAGCTGTCGATGGAAGTCAGTCCAGAATTGTCGGCCGACGTAAGGAAAAGTATCGAGCCTTAGGCCGTCCAGCCCAGCGGTCTCAATCCACCAGATCGCGTTTTGAATCAGGTACTGCGATACCAGTGGATTCTCCTGATTCAAATCGGGCAGCGAATCGGTAAACCATCCTTCCCTAATGTTGGCTGAATCCAGGGGAGCAGCGTGAGGATCGGGCAAATACCGAAATGGCGATATGGGGTGCAAGTGCTGCTGCAGCGTGCCGTGGAACCATTCTGGCGCAGGCGGGTCTTCGACCCACGGAATACGAACGCCAACATGATTTGGCACCATGTCCAACACGATCTTCATGCCGCGCGCATGCAACGCATCGGCCAGCTTCTGGTAGTCCGCGATCGACCCAAAGTGTGGGTCGACGGCATACATGTCTGTTGTTCCATAACCGTGATAGGAATCGGTCATTCCAGCATTGCTGGTGATGGGCGTCGTCCATAGCGCGGTCACGCCCAGTTGCTGAAGATAGTCCAAATGATTTTCGATTCCCTGGAAGTCGCCGCCATGCCAGCCGCGGGGGATGTTGCGTCCTCCGTCGTCTCCGCCCAGGGAATCGTTTGCCGTGTTGCCATCGGCAAAGCGGTCCGTCATGATGAGGTACATGGCATCGCGCGCAGAGAACCCCTGATAGCGTCGGGCAGGCGGTGTACGTTGCGCAAGCCGATACTGCGCCTTGGTGGAACCGCCTGCGTCTGAAGCAATGATGGTGAGAGTTTGCGCTGCGGCGTTGGTCGTATCAAGCCACAGGAAGGCCCAGTGCCCGTTGTCTGACGTTGCGCTTTTCTTCAATGCGACGTCTTGACCTTCGACGCGAAAGTTCGCGTCCTGCAAATGTTCACCGTAAAGCAACAGCACTGGCGGCGGTAGATCGGGCCACCAGTTCGGCGGATCGATTCTTTGGATGACCGGTAGTCCTTCTGCCGCCGCCGCTCGCTTTGATTCCGTCCGGTTCAGGCTGTGTCCACAGAGCGCCAGCGCGATTCCGGTAGTCAATAAGGGTCCTAGTCGCATCTCGATTGCCCCTGTAAGACTGTACCCCCTCGATCTGAAATCGGCCGCGCTTATTATTAACCGTGAGGAAGCACAATGCAGCCGATTGTTTTGAAGACTGAAGCATACCGATGGGACAGTGTAAGTCTGGGTGAAGTCATGTTGCGGCTCGATCCCGGCGAGGGACGCATTCACACGGCAAGGCAGTTTACCGCGTGGGAAGGCGGCGGAGAATACAATGTAGCGCGCGGCCTTCGCCGTTGCTTTGGTCTCCGAACCGCCGTAGCGACCGCCTTCGCAGACAATCCTGTCGGCCGCCTCATCGAGGACTTCATCCTGCAAGGCGGCGTGGATACCTCGCTCCTTCGCTGGGTCAACTACGATGGCGTGGGACGCACGGTCCGCAATGGGCTGAATTTCACCGAGCGCGGCTATGGAGTACGTGCCGCCGTCGGGTGCTCTGACCGCGGTCATACGGCAATCTCGAAAACGCAGCGAGGAGACTTCGACTGGGAGTCTATTTTCGGTCCGCAGAATGGGTCGAGGTGGTTCCACACGGGAGGAATTTTCGCCGCGCTGTCAGGGACAACGCCTGCAGTTGCCGCCGAGTCGATGGATGCGGCCAGAAAATTTGGAACCATCATTTCCTACGACCTGAACTACCGCAATTCGCTTTGGAAGGCAATCGGCGGCAAGGCCAAGGCGCAGGAGGTAAATCGCGAACTGGTGCGCAAGGTCGATCTTCTTCTCGGCAACGAAGAGGATTTCTCAGCAATGCTGGGAGTTGCTCTCGAAGGCGTTACCGAAGACTTCAAAGAGCTACCGATCGCCAGTTACGAAAAGATGCTGCGCGATCTGGCAGCCGCTTATCCGAACCTGAAAATGATTGCGACAACCTTGCGCACCGCGCATACCGCAAGCCGCAACGCGTGGGGTGCAATTGCGCTCTACCAAGACGAGCTTGTTCACGTCCCGCAGCGCGAAGTCGATATTCTGGATCGCGTCGGGGGCGGCGATTCTTTCGCATCCGGATTGATCTACGGGATTCTCGCAGGCAAGCCAATAGACTGGGCAGTTCGCTGCGGAGTGGCCCATGGAGCCCTCGCCATGACAACGCCCGGCGACACCAGTATGGCTAACTATGCGGAAGTAGAGCTCGTGATGAAAGGTGGATCGGCGCGTATCGCACGATGAATACAGGAGAGAAATGTCAGCAGAAATAAAAGCAGAGATAGAACGCATTTGCCTTGTGCCTGTTTTACGGGCGCAATCAGAGGAAATGGGGCACGCGATTGTAGATGCAATGATCGCAGGTGGGGTGACGGTTGTAGAAGTCACCATGACCGTGCCCGGAGCCATCGATTTGTTGCGGGTCTTGAAGCGGAAATACGGCAATCAGCTGCTTCTCGGATCGGGAACTGTTACCACTGCAGCACAGGCGGCGGCAACGATTGAAGCAGGTGCTGAGTTCGTTGTCAGTCCAAGCCTGCATCCGGAAGTTATCGCAAAGACAAAAGAACTCGGAAAGGTTTCCATTCCCGGAGCGCTTACTCCAACAGAGGTCATCACCGCGTGGAATGCGGGCGCGGACTATGTCAAGGTTTTTCCCTGCTCCGCTGTTGGAGGCGCCAGTTATCTGAAGGCCCTGCTCGCACCTTTTCCGGAATTACAACTAATCCCGACCGGCGGAGTGACACAGCAGACCGCGGCGGAATTCCTGAAAGCGGGTGCTCGTGCTTTGGGCGTTGGAACTGATCTGGTGAATACGAAGGCCATTGCCGATGGTCGACCGGAGCTTGTCACAAATGCGGCGCGCTCTTATCTGGAAATCATTAGGCAGGCCCGTGCATAAGAGATCGACCGGATAACGGTACGATAGTCCTTAAAATGCATCCCGCGAGTTTTTTGGATAGTTGACAACCGTTTTCCCTAACAAAAACAATGCGTACGTCGAGTGCGCTGGACGGAACGGCGTACCGCGATTCGAGCAGGCAATCTTCATGGGGATCTTAGATCGCTTTAGTCTGGATGGAAAAACAGCCCTTGTGACAGGCGCAGCCAGTGGGTTGGGCGCGGCGATTGCCATTGCTCTTGCTGAGGCCGGAGCGACCGTGGCCTGTCATGGCAATCGGCGTCCCGCGGAAGCGACAGCAGAACAGATTCGAGCGATGGGGAAGACCTCGCAAAGCATTTCTGCGGATCTGAGCCTCGCCGGTGGAGCAGACAAACTCTTCGACGCTGTCGTTGCCGCTGTTGGTTCTCCCGATATTTTGGTCAATAACGCTGGAATGATTCACCGGGACACTGCTGAGGCATTTGCATCAAATGCGTGGAATACCGTGCTGCAAGTCAATCTCACAAGTGTGTTTCGCCTCTCGCAGCTTGCGGGAGTTGAGATGTTGAAGCAGGGCCGGGGAAAAATCATCAATATCGCCTCATTGCTCTCGTTTCAGGGAGGCATTCGCGTGCCCGCCTATGCAGCCTCCAAAGGCGGTGTGGCTCAGCTTACAAAGGCCCTGGCAAATGAGTGGGCGTGTCGCGGCGTGCAGATCAATGCGATCGCACCTGGCTATTTCCGCACCGAGAATACATCTGCGCTGCAGAAAGATGAAATCCGCAATCGCCAGATTCTGGAACGCATACCGGCGCAGCGCTGGGGCGAGCCTGAGGATCTGGCCGGAGCCGCTGTCTTTCTGGCTTCATCTGCCAGCGACTACGTCAATGGGGAGGTATTGGTCGTCGACGGTGGCTGGATGGCGCGATGAGGAACCAGGCGACAGCTTCGTGGTTCCCGGCATGGAACATCAGGCCCTCCGCTCTTGAGGATTCAGAAGTCCTTGACGTTTTCAACCCTTATCGCGAAGATTATGCGCCCGGGCGCGCCTGGAGTAGCTGTTGATGAGATGCGCAGTACAATGCACGGCTGAAATGAAAGCCTCCGGAGGAACGTTATGAGTACCGTAATGATGCCGCAATCCGAAATTGAATCCGGTAAAAATGCGGATCCCTATAAGTTGCAAAGCATAGACCGTGTCGTGGCATTGCTGGACATGTTGAGCGAGAGCGATGTTCCACTCAGCCTTGCGGAAATCTGCGCACGGATGGGCCTTCATAAAAGCACCGCACACAGATCTCTGATTGTGCTGGAGCGCACGTCGATGATTGAGCGAACCCCGGAAGGGCGCTTTCGGCTTGGACTCAAGCTGTATGAGCTGGGCAACAGGGCGGTCGAGCAGATTGACCTGCGCGACCGCGTGCAGCCTTTCTTCCGCCGCCTCGCGATGGAGGTCGGCGAAACCGTGCACCTGAGCGTTTTGCAAAGAACGAAGGTCGTCTATCTCGATAAGGTTGAGCCCAACCGCAGAGTCTGTATGACGTCGAAATCGGGCACGTCCAATCCTGTCTACTGCACGTCAATGGGCAAAGCAATGCTGGCTTTCTTGCCAGACGACTTGCGCGAAGAGGTTCTCAGCAAAATCAAATTCACGCGATTTACTTCGAAAACCCTCTGCTCGCGCGAGGCGCTGCTGAAGTCACTCGAGCGCGTGAAGAAGCGCGGCTTCGCCATTGACGATGAGGAAATTGAAGTGGGCGTGCGCTGTGTCGGTGCGCCGATTTTTGACGAGAACCGATATCCAATCGCAGCCGTCAGCGTCTCCGGACCAGCCTCGCGGATTACCGTGCAGAGCGTTCCCGGTATCGCTGAGAAGCTGATTCGCTGCTGCAACGAGATTTCCCGCATGCTGGGTATCCATGACCGGCGGCGGTCAAGATACAGCTCGCCGGTGTTTCATCACTACGGCAATTGAATCTGCACAGGTGACCAATGAGGATTGACAGGCAAAAGCAAATTCAGCGCGTTTGTTGAATACCGGCGCGGAAGCCAAATCGCTATTCTCGTACCTTTACAACGATAGTGCTGAACACGGTCCCCTGAGCAATCTTTACCTGGTGCGGCATGCCAGCGGGGATGTGCACCACATCACCGACTGAAATCAGCTGCGTATTGCCATTCCGAATGCTGGTGCCTTTTGTTTCTCCATCGTCGCCTGTTTTTGGATCGTCGACAGCGCCGCCGGTGATTAAAGTCGCCTGACCCTGCGTGACGACAAACACATCGTCATAGTGGGCATGTATTTCGGCGCCGCCGCTGGCATTGCGCACGGACAATTTCAACTGATGGCTTGTATAGTCGCCCAGCGTTGACCCGCTGCTGCCGGACGATTGAGCCTTCGGAGCAAGATCGGCTAGCTGTTTTTGTATATCCTGCGCCGAGAAATAGTCGGCTTTTTTGGAAATGCTTTGTGCGATCGCAAGGACACTCAACAGCGGAAGCGTACATAAAGCTATGAGTTGTTTTTTCATCACCTCTCCTGACTACTGCAACCCATCAATCGGAACGGGGTCCATGTCGGCATAATCCTGGTTTTCTCCACCCATGCCCCAGCAGAAGCTGTATGCGCAGGTTCCCGCACCCGCATGAATCGACCAGCCGGGTGAAACCGCAACTTCATAGTTCCGCATCACCAGATGTCGAGTTTCTTCACTGGGCCCCATCAGGTGGAAGACACGCGTTTCTGGAGCGAGGTTGAAGTACATGTAGAGCTCTGAGCGGCGCATGTGAGTATGAGGCGGCATCGTATTCCACACGCTGCCGGAATGAAGATGAGTCACGCCCATCACCAGCTGACAGCTCTTTGCGCCGCCAAGGAACACATATTTGTAAATAGTCCTCTTATTGCTTGTTTCTGGGGAGCCTAGTTCTGTCGGGTTGGCTTGCTCTTTACGGATAAGAGTTGTCGGATAGCTGGTATGTGCTGGATAGCTGAGAAGATAGAAAATTGCACAGATACCGGCTTCCTCGGAAAAAAACGAGACGTCCGGATTTCCTCGTCCAACGTACAAGCAGTCGAGGTTCTCCAGAGTATGTCTCTTGTCGCCGACGGCTACGCTGCCCTTTCCTCCAATATTCAACACACCCAGTTCACGGCGCTCGGTGAAGTAGCTGCACTTTAACGAGTCGTCGGTTGGCAGGGGCAGCGCTTGCGCTTGTGGCGCCGCCATGCCGACGACCGCGCGGTCCAGATCGACATACGCCATCTGAATAGATCCAGGTTGATACAGACAGCCAATTAAGAAGGACTCTCGCAGCTCTGACGTTGTCATGCGTAGATATCGAACCGGATCAGCGAGTAAGTGCGTTTTCATAATTGTCCCCGAGTTTCTTCAAAGTCATGCAGATAGCACACTAATATTTTCCCGAAAGCTGCTCGAGCAGCCAGCGAACGTATTCTTTGCCGCCTCCAAGGTTGTCATAGGGCGGAGGCAACTTTCTGCCATCGGTGTATTCGTTGTAGAGCCACGGATCGACGAAGCCAATTACTTTGCCTTTACCGTACCGTGCTTCGGCCAGAAGGACATCGCCTTTGTCGCGCCATATCGCGGCGGCAGGCTGCTTGAGGGTCAGCGTGCAGATCTCCTTCATGAAAAGGAAGTGCGACGCCTGGAAGATAGGACCACTGCCGTTGACATCAATTCTGCCCATTTCAAATTTGTCTCCGTCGACCGCATTGCGCAGCACGCTGTTGAAGTGCATGCCAAAATGTTCCGCAAGGATATTGAGATGCTCGATGTCGGCATGGCTCGGGTCATTTTCCATGATCACAAGCGTGCCGCCTTGCTTTACCCACTCTGCAATTCGTGAAGCATCGTCGTCATTCATGTAGTGCGGGGTCTTGTTCCAGTTAGGGTTGTCCGGGGAGACGATCAGATAGATCTGCGCTTTGCCCAAATTCTGTACGGTGGGCGCTTCGTAGAGAGTTTCGGTCTTCAATCCATACTCGCGCAGCAGCTGACCGAACAGTGAGTAGCCGCTGTTGCTGAAGTCATTCCACTTGTAGTGGTAAGAAACCATCTCGCCGGTGGCATCTTTGCGTGTCTGGCTGTTGAACCATGCGTCGAGCAGTATCGTTTTGCCCCGGCCTAGCGTCGCGGTTTGCGCCGCTTCCATCTCCACGCTGGCCATCAAAAAAGCGCCCACGCCCGTCGGATCGTTGCTGATCACTTCCTGGCTCACAGAGTAGGAATAGCTCCCATCGTGAACCGCATCTGTCCCAAGGCCAACGGCCCTCACTGTGCCGGCGAGGGTAACTTCTCCATCAGAATCCACCTTCACGAAGTGTTTTAGAATGCCCTGATAGGCGCTGGAGGCATTTGAAGCATACGCAGTTGTGAGATATCCAAGTCGCACTCCCTTGGCCAGCGCATAGGTGAACATGCAGGCTGCAGACGACTCGAAGTAGTTATCTTTCGCATTGGGTTTGTCGACGACCTCGGACCAAAGGCCGCTATCCTGGTCCTGATACTTCGCAACCGCGGCAGCAAGCCGCTGCAGGATGCCCAGAAGTTTTTCCCGGCCGGGATCATTTTCGCTGTAATAGGGCAGCGTATCGACGAGGGCCATCATGTACCAGCCCATGCTGCGCGCCCAGAAGTTCGGAGACATCCCCGTCGCCTGCATCGCCCACACCTGCTTCTTCGTTTCGTCCCACCCGTGATATAGAAGTCCGGTCTTCGGATCGCGTGAATGCTCCTCCATCAGCACAAATTGCTTCGTAATATCTTCAAAGTCCTGCGGCTCGTGGAATGTCGAGGCATACTGGGCATAGAAAGGCTCAGCCATGTATAGGCCATCGAGCCACATCTGCTGCGGATAGCGCTGTTTGTGCCAAAAGCCTCCATCCGAAGTGCGTGGATGCGTATTCAGCTGCTGCCGAAGCAGCGTTGCCGCCTTGTAGTACTTCGCGTTCTGAGTGACGCCATAAAGCAGAAGTAGCTCGCGCCCAGGCACCAGATCGTCCAGCGCGTTGTTCTCCGGCTTGAAGGTTGATATGGAGCCATCCTCATTGATGAACGGATCAATCGATGACTTGATGTAGGTGTAATAGGAACCGTTTGCAGAGTGGTACCAGGCTGCATCCATGCCTTGCAGCAGCACGCCCAGTTCATAGTTCCAGGCCCACAGTTTTTCGTCGGGGAGGAATTTCCCCTTTGGCCACCGCTTGATCGTAGAATTAGCCATCCTCTGCGACCACGACAACTCATCGGCCTTCGACTGTTGAAGCGCTGATCCCCAAATCAACACCGACAGGCACAGAAGCATGAGTCGCAAGCGGGTACTCCGCGGAAAAGATACGAAAGATACGTTTGTAGAACGCAAGGGAATCGGCATCGATGGTTCCATGAGCGGACCGCTCAGCAGACGGAGTGGTGCAGCCACATGAATGATGTATCAAATACGCGTGGCTCGTGTCTGCAAACCTATGCGATTCTGTCTCGCTGTCGGAGACGCGATTCGAATACAGCCACCCTCGGCAACCATCAGGTTCTGAAGGGAGGAGGCTGTCAGCCGGGTTCATACTGGATAGTGCTATGAACCCGAGTCTTGGCGCCCATATATTAATATTACGGAGTCGATTCTCGACCTGGTTTTATGCGCCGGAGGTTTTTATAGATGTCTGCGTCGCGTCGTGATTTTCTGTTGGGCCTGGCTGCAACAGGTGTGGTCTCAAAATCATCCGCATTAGCAACTATGAACTGCCCGTTTCGCCTTTCAGTCATTAACGACGAGTTGACGCAGGACTTCGACCGCGCATGCCAGATTGCCTCCCAGGACTTTGGCCTGAACTGGATCGAGCTGCGGGGGATGTGGAACAAGAACATTACGGAGCTCGACCCCAAAGAGATTGCTGATGCCCAGCAGATCCTGGAAAAATACAAGCTAAGTGTGACAGACATTGCCAGCCCGCTGTTTAAAGTAGATTGGCCAGGAGCGCCGCTCTCGAAGAGCAGTCCGAAGCGCGATCAGTTTCACGCCGACTTCGACTTCAAACAGCAGGACGCGCTGCTCGACCGTTGCATTGAGCTGGCAAAGACGTTTCACACGGATCGTATTCGGTGCTTCGACTTCTGGCGTCTCGACGACCCAAAACCATATCGCGCGGGTATGAACGACAAACTGCGCGAAGCCGCGGAAAAGTGCGCCAAAAACAACCTGATTCTATTGCTCGAAAACGAGATGTCATGCAACACCGCAACCGGCGAAGAAGCAGCGGCGGTGTTAAAGGCAATTCCAAACAAGAATTTCATGCTGAATTGGGACCCGGGCAATGCCGCAACCTTCCCCGATGAGACGCCATACCCAGCTGGATACGATCTGCTGCCAAAAGAACGCATCGGCCACTGCCATTGCAAAGATGTAAAGCGGCTGGCGGGCGGAAAGTATGAATGGGCTCCCGTCGGATCGGGCGTCGTGGACTGGGTAGGGCAGTTCCGCGCGTTGCAGCGCGACGGCTACCACTATGCAGTCAGCCTGGAGACGCACTGGCGTGGCGCAGGCACGCCTGAAGCTTCCACGCGCGTCAGCATGAAGGGAATGAAAGACTCCTTGAAAAAAGCTAGTATCGATTGCTGATGCGAACTGCAGAGTTCTCGGAATGACCTGCCGCAACGACCCAGCGATAGGTCCGTAGCTACGAGCCAGCCGCGACAGCATTCAGCTCTTTGACGATGCCGGAGACAAAACTCTTGGCGTCGCCAAAGAGCATAAGGGTCTTGTCCAGGTAGTAGAGATCGTTGTCGATGCCGGCAAAGCCCGGGCTCATGCTGCGCTTGATGACCATAACTGTCTGCGCCTCAAAGGCATTCAGGATCGGCATACCGGCGATGGGACTGTCCTTCTCGAAGCGCGCAGCCGGGTTGACTACATCATTCGCTCCAATGACGAGAGCAACGTCAGTTCTGGCGAATTCGGGATTGATGTCATCCATCTCGATCAGTCGGTCGTAGGGAACGTCGGCCTCCGCAAGCAGAACATTCATGTGCCCCGGCATGCGTCCTGCAACCGGATGAATTGCGAACGTCACCTCGATGCCACGCTTCGTGAGGATGTCGTGGAGTTCGCGAAGCTTATGCTGCGCCTGCGCAACGGCCATGCCATATCCGGGGATGATGACCACCTTGCGCGCTGAATCGAGGATCTCTGCCGCTTCCTCCGCTGAAGCCGATCGCACGGGACGTTCCGTGGTTTGCTTCGCTGTGGTCTGAATCGTGCCAAACGCCCCAAAGAGCACGTTGGTGAAAGACCTGTTCATGGCCTTGCACATAATCACGGCAAGAATGAACCCGGACGAGCCATCGAGGGCTCCGGCGACGATCAGTAGTTTGTTATCGAAGGCAAAGCCCATGGCGCTGGCAGAGAGTCCCGCATAGGAATTGAGCAGCGCGATGACTGTCGGCATATCGGCCCCGCCGATTGGGATGATGAGCAATACGCCAAAAATCAGAGATAGAACCGCAAAGATTGGAAACAGCCATGTGCGTTCCGGCGAAAGGATGAGCGCGACGCCGATAACCACCGCTAAAGCAAGGATGCCGAGGTTGACGAAATTCTGGCCTTTGAACGTGATTGGGCGCTGCGGCAGCGTCTCCTGCAGTTTCCCGAATGCCATCATGCTGGCGGTGAAGGTAAGGAAGCCCAGCAGCATTTCAACAATCAGCGCGATCATCACCACGCCATGCGGCATCTGGCGATAGTATTCAGCCGTCCCGATCAACGCAGCCGCCAGCGCGCCGCAGGCGTGCGAAAAGGCGGTCCGCTGCGGCACTGCCGTCATCGGCATGTAGTACGCGATAGGAACACCGATGGCAGAGCCGACCAAAAACGCGATGAAGATCCACTGATAGCTGACCACCTCAGCGCGCAGCAGCGTTCCCACCACAGCAAGCAGCATGCCGATTTCGCCGATGATTACGCCACGGCGGGCGGTCGTCGGCGAGCTCATCCACTTGATGGCAAGAATGAAGCTGGCCGCAGCAAGGATATATAAAACGGGAAAGACGCTTTGCATCATTTCTTTTCGGCTCCCCGCTTCTTGAACATCTTGAGCATGCGATCGGTGATGAGATATCCGCTGACCACGTTGATGGTGGAAAGCACGACAGCCGTGAAGCCGAGAACGCGAGTCAGCGTGCTCGCCTCTTTCGCGCCCGTAATGAGAATCGCGCCAACCACGGCGATGGCCGAGATCGCGTTGGTCAGCGACATGAGCGGCGTATGCAGCAAAGGCGATACGCGGCGAATCAATTCGAATCCGAGAAACGCCGCCAGCATGAACACCCAGATAGCAATTTCGTAGGAACTCACTGCTTCACCTCGCCAGTGGGTTGAGATGTTCCAAGCGACTCGGCAACACGCGGGTGCACGACCTTGCCCTGATGCGTAACCAACGATTCGCGAATGATCTCATCATCCAGATTTACTACGATGTTTCCGTCGCGCAATAACAGCTTGGCGACCGCAGCGATGTTTGCCGAAAGCATCTGGCTTGCATGATTCGGAACCATCGAAGGCAGATTGAGCGGGCCCAGAATCGTCACCTCATCCTGCACCACGGTTTCGCCGGCCTTCGTGAGTTCGCAGTTGCCGCCGCGTTCCGCTGCAATGTCAATGATCACCGAACCTGCGGGCATCGCCGAAACCATCTCGGCAGTGATCAAAATAGGCGACTTGCGTCCGGGCACGGCGGCAGTCGTAATCACAACATCCTGCTCGCGCAATACTTCGGTGAGCAGCTCGCGCTGGCGGCGATAGAAGTCCTCGTCCATTGCCTTGGCGTAGCCGCCCTTGTCTTCCGATGACTGCGCGTCAACGGCGAGCATGACAAATTTTGCGCCAACGCTTTCTACCTGCTCCTTCACCGCCGGACGAACGTCGTATGCGCAAACGACGGCCCCCAGCCGCCGCGCCGTGGCGATAGCCTGCAGCCCGGCGACACCTGCTCCCAGCACAAACACTTTCGCAGGAGTAATGGTGCCTGCCGCTGTCATCAATAATGGAAACATTTTGGGCAGTTGGCTGGCGCCCAGCAGAACCGCACGGTAGCCGGAGATCGTCGCCATCGATGACAACGCGTCCATGCTCTGCGCGCGCGTAATGCGGGGAATGAGTTCGAGCGCCAACAGCGACACACCTGTCGCTGCCAGTTGAGAGCATTCCTGCAATGCCGTCAGCGGCTCAGCAAAGCCAATCAGTATCTGCCCGGGACGCAGCAGCGGGAGATCAGAGTGCCCAGCTTCGGGATTCGCGCCCAGGCAGCGGACCTGGGCGATGATGTCGGCTTCGCGGAATACATCTTCGCGGCTCCCGATGCGCGCGCCACGCGCCACATACATCTCATCGGGAAAGCCGGCTGCAACGCCAGCCGATTGTTCAACAATGACTTCAAGACCAGCTTTTTTCAGCGCCTCACATTGGCGGGGAATGAGGGCAACGCGCCGTTCCTGAGGGAAAGTCTCAAGCAGAGTTCCGAGGGTCCCAGGCAATCAAGCCTCCCGGCTGCCAAGGTATTCATTTCGACGACCCTTGGCAAGTCTTTCTTCTATTTTGACGGGTCAAGCGGTGTAAGTTACGCAGAATTTCGCCCAATATGTCTCCGGCATTGCATGGAAGCCGAGGTCCTTTCAGGCCAAATTAAGCTTTTTACCAGTATCCTGATCTCTTAATGCGTTCTCGAACCAGAAAGATACAGGCCAACCTACGTCTATTCGCGGCGGTGGCCGTATTCTCCGTCGCCGCAGTGTCTGGACAAGGCCAGCAGACCGCAGCTGGCTCGCCTGCGACGTCGGGCCCCGTTGTCATCACGCTGGATGAAGCGATTCGTCGCGCGCAGGCGAACGAACCCGCGTTTGCTGCCAGCGCGGCCGAGAGCAAGGTGGCCGGCTTGGATCGCTCCATCGCCCGGGCCACTTTGCTGCCGAATGCTGTCTATCACAACCAGGTCCTATATACGCAGCCGAATGGACAACAAAACCAGGCGGGTCAGGGAGTGGGATCGCAGCCGTCTCCACGTTTCATCGCGAACAATGCGGTTCGTGAATACGCAAGCCAGGGTGTCGTGAATGAAACCATAGGTGTTGCCCAGATAGCGGAAGTAAAGCGCGCCGATGCAGCCGCAGCCCTCGCCCAAGCGCAGCTTGAAGTAGCCCGCAGGGGGCTGGTCGAGACAGTAGTCAGTCTTTACTACGATTCAATCGCGGCTGACGAGAAGCTGCTTGTCGCTAAACGGGCTGCGACAGAAGCAGACGCCTTTGCCGATCTCACAGGGAAAAGGGAAGCGGCCCGCGAAGCGGCGCATGCCGATGTCATCAAGGCGCAACTGGAGCAGCAGCAACGCCGGCGTGATCTGGCAGACGCAAACATCGTCGCCGAAAAGGCAAGACTCGAACTTGCCGTACTTCTTTTTCCCGACCCGCGTACACCCTATGCTCTGCAAAAGAGCCCCAGCATTCCTGAAGTCCCCTCACGCGCAGCGATAGAAGCGGCCGCAACCAGCAATAATCCGGATCTGAGAAGCGCACTGGCTGCGTTGAGACAGAGCGACGCAGAGGTGCTCGCGGCGCGCGCGGCCTATTTACCGGATCTCGGCTTGAATTTCACCTATGGAATTGATGCGCCGCAGTTTGCCGTCAATGGGCCGGACGGAGTACGAAACCTGGGCTATTCCGGCAGCGTCACATTGGATATTCCCGTCTGGGACTGGCTTTCAACGCAGCACAAGGTAAAGCAGAGCGAAATCCGCCGCGATGCCGCGCGCGTGGTACTTACCGCGACGCAGAGACGGCTCATCGCCAATCTCGAAGAAGCCTACAGCGAGACAACAACGGCGCACGATCAACTGGCGTCATTGGATCAAAGCGTTCAAACAGCTGCCGAGAGCCTTCGGCTCACAAAGCTGCGCTATACCGGAGGAGAAGCCACGGTGCTTGAAGTTGTGGACGCGCAGAATGCTTTCACATCTGCCGAAAATGCGCGTGAAGACGGGGCCGTTCGTTATCAAACCGCGCTGGCCAATCTTCAGACTCTGACAGGAACATTGTGAGATCAATGAAGGAACCGGGGAAAAGAAAAGTAGCGATGCCACCCGCCGGGCGGTGGAACTGTCTCCGCCGGTTCTTGCTAGGCTCGTCGTTTGTGTTGTTTGTGGCCGCAACAGGCTGTGCAAGAAAAGAGAGCGCGCCCGAGGTACAGGTTGAAGTTCAGGCCGCGCACCCCACGCAAGGGCCTATTGCCGCGCATATCACCGCCGATGCTGTGCTCGCCCCTTTGGCGCAAGCCGCCATCGCCCCAAAGATCAGCGCGCCGGTCAGAGAGTTTTATGTGCAACGCGGTTCGCGTGTGAAAGCAGGCGAACTCCTGGCGACCCTTGAAAACCGCGACCTGACTGCAGCCGTTCTCGACAACGAAGGAAGCTATACGGCAGCGAAGGCAGTTTACGATGCGTCGACCCGTGCCCAGGTTCCCGAGGATTATCAGAAAGCGGAACTGGATTTCGCGCAGGCCAAAGCGAATCTCGATCTGAATCAAAGCATAGTAAACAGCCGCAAGCAGCTCTTTGCAGAGGGCGCCATTCCCGGACGCGACCTCGATACAGCGACAGCCGCCCTAGTGCAGGCCCAGGCCGCATATGACACAGCGAAGAAGCATCTCGAATCGATGAAGACCGTTAGCCACGAGGCGGCCCTCAAAGAAGCGCAAGGACAACTGGCATCCGCCAAAGGCAAGTACATGGGTGCCGAGGCCCAGGCAAGCTACTCGGAGATTCACAGCCCCATCAACGGTGTCGTCACCGACCGCTCGCTTTTCGCCGGTGAAACCGCAGCGGCAGGTACTCCACTGCTTACCGTCATGGACACGTCGGCCGTGCTGGCCAAAATCCATATCTCCCAACTGTTAGCACAGCGGTTGCAAGTTGGAGACGCAGCATCGATCACCGTCCCCGGATTCGATGATCCCATTCCGGCAAAAGTCTCGCTCATCAGTCCGGCACTTGATCCGGGTAGTACGACAGTTGAAGTGTGGCTGCGAATAGAAAACAAAAGCGGCACGCTTAAAGCAGGAACACCGGTTCATGCCGCAATATCGAGCAAAACAGTCCAAAGCGCGCTGAAAGTTCCAGTTGCGGCCATCCTCACGGCTCAGGACGGCAGTAAGTCAGTCATGGTTGTTGGCGCGGATGGCGCTGCACACAAAAAGCCCGTAGAAACCGGTGTTCAGGATGCCGGAGAAGTACAAATCACGAGCGGCCTGTCGCAGAGTGATCTTGTGATCAATGAAGGCGCTTACGGACTGGATGATGGGACAAAGGTCAAGGTGGCTGCGGCCTCCGGCGAAGACAAGCCATCTGCAGGCAAGGGTGGTGACGACCAGTGATCACGGATGCCTCCATTCAACCATCTAAAGCTGCAGCGGGCTTCTGGCTGAACCGCGCGATTCGAACGATCTTTTTCTTTGTAGTGGTGCTGACTGTCGCGGGAATCTACCTGGCCTTCAAGGTGCCGATTTCGGTCTTTCCTGAAACAAACTTTCCGCGCGTGGTCATCGGTGTCGACAACGGAGTGATGCCAGTCGAGCAGATGCAGGTCACGATCACCAAGCCCATCGAAGACGCGATCAACAGCGTACCCGGCTTGGCGACCGTGCGTTCCACAACAAGCCGAGGGTCAGCCGAGATCAGTCTTTTCTTCGACTGGAATGTGGACATGTTTCACACACTACAGCTCGTCGATGCCGCTCTCGCAAAAGTAGAGCAGACGCTCCCGGCGACGGCACGAATCACTACCAATCGACTGACTTTCGCGACCTTTCCCATCCTCGGCTACAGCCTTACGTCAGACACAGTCTCTCAGACCCAGCTATGGGAGCTGGCAACCTACGAGCTGAAACCTCCGCTAAACCGTGTAGCCGGTGTGAGCACAGTCACCATTCAGGGCGGCAAGGTGCCCGAGTATCACATCGTTCCAGATCCGGCCCGACTGCTCTCTTCGGGAGTGACCATCTCCGATCTGGTGAATGCCATTCAGGCGTCAAACATCATCGATTCTCCCGGCCTCTACGAAGAAAACCATCAGCTGATTCTTGGCCTCGTTGGTGCGCAGGTGCACGATGCCGCCGGCCTGGGCCAGCTCGTCATCAAGACGACGCCAGGAGGCGCGCCCGTGCGAGTGGCCGATGTTGCTGCTGTCCAACCAGCAACCATGCCGGTCTACACCGTCGTGACTGCGAACGGCAAGCCCGCCGTGCTGCTCAACATTACGCGCCAGCCCGCGAGCAATACGGTGGCCGTCGCAAACGCCGTTGCTGACGAAGTGAAGCAGCTCAAGAAAAATCTGCCTCCCGGGGTCAAGCTCGAACCTTACTACGATCAATCGCAACTGGTTCGCGAAAGTATCTCAAGCGTCAGGGACGCGATCCTCATTGGCCTCGTTCTTGCTTGTGTCATTCTCTTCCTCTTCCTGCGCGACTGGGCATCGTCAGTCGTAGCCGGTCTCGTCATTCCCGTAACCGTGGCAGTCACAATTCTTTTCCTCTGGCTGATTGGAGAGAGCTTCAACCTGATGACCCTTGGCGGTCTGGCCGCGGCAATCGGGTTAGTCATCGACGATGCAATCGTCGTCGTTGAAAACATCATTCTCCATCGCGACTCAGGAGAAGCCCGCATTGACGCGGTGCGCAAAGCATTGCGCGAGATCACAGCGCCCCTGATCGGATCGACCATCACCCCTGTCGTTGTGTTTCTGCCTTTGATCTCAGTAACCGGAGTGACAGGAAGCTTCTTCCGTGCATTGGCCGTTACAATGACAGCCGCGCTGCTCACATCTCTCTTTCTCGCCCTGACCTGGACTCCCGGACTCAGCTTGGTCATGTTGCGCGAACGGCACGATGTAGCAGCAACATCAAGGCATGCAGAACCGGGGCGTATTCTATCACGTATCATCGCGTGGCACAGTCGCGCACTGAATTGGTCGCTATTGAATCCGCTGATTCTGTTTGCTGTATGTGCAGCCCTCGTCCTGGGAACCTGGTTTGCCTATCAAGGTTTGGGATCAGATCTGCTGCCTGAAATGGATGAAGGCGGCTTCATACTGGACTACATCATGCCTGCCGGCAGCTCCCTGACAGAGACGAACCGCGTACTTGAGCACGTCGAACGGATTCTTCGCGCAACTCCGGAAGTTGAAAGCACATCCCGCCGCACTGGTCTGCAAATGGGCCTTGCAGCGGTGACCGAGGCCAATACCGGCGACATAACAGTAAAGTTGAAGAGCAAACGGGACCGTGGCATCGACGAAGTCATGGCAGATGTTCGCGAGCAGATCAGGAGGACCGAACCGGAGCTGGACGTCGAGTTCACACAGGTACTGCAGGACATGATCGGCGATCTCTCCAATGCTCCGGAGCCGATTCAGATCAAGATATTCGCGAACGATCAGACCATGCTCAATCAGCTGGGCCCGCGAGTAGCCGACGCGATCAGCAAAATCAATGGCGTCGTGGATGTGCAGAACGGCATCGAGAATACCATCAGCGGTCCGGCAACAAACTTCAAAGTCAATCCCACAGTTGCGGCGCGTCTCGGTTTCACGCCGGCTGAGGTCGCTGAAGATGCGAGCAGCATCCTCGATGGAGTGACGCCCACCGATCCTCTCATCGCAAATGGCCGTCCTTACACCATCCGAGTGCGGATGGGTGACGAAACGCGCTCGTCTCTCGATTCCATTCAAAATACAGTCTTCAACAGCAGCACGGGACACACAGCAACTCTGGGCTCGCTTGCAGACATAGAAGAGCTGCCGCCGCAAAATGAGATTCGCCGCGAAAATTTGCAGCGGCTGGTTGTAGTAACGGGACGGCTTGAGGGTTCCGATCTTGGCAGCGGTATGGCGCAGGTTCGTCGCACAGTCGACAGTTTGCATCTCCCGTCCAACGTTCGAATCGAGTACGGTGGAACATATGAAGAACAGCAAAAGTCCTTTCATGACCTGATGCGCGTTTTGCTTCTGGCCCTGGCCCTCGTTTTCGGAGTTCTGCTCGCCGAATTTCGCAACTTCTCCGCACCCATCGCAATTCTTACTTCGTCAGTGCTCTCCATCTCGGGCGTTGTTATCGCTCTGCTCGTCACCGGAACCACCTTTAGCGTCGCGTCTTTTATGGGATTGATTATGGTCATCGGCATCGTGGCCAAGAATGGCATTCTCCTGCTCGACGCAGATGAGAAATTCCGCGCTGAAGGAGGCAACTCCA
The DNA here is from genome assembly GCA_963823845.1 of Terriglobales bacterium. GTDB lineage: Bacteria > Acidobacteriota > Terriglobia > Terriglobales > Acidobacteriaceae > Alloacidobacterium. Next base: position 557,739 of record CAWGND010000011.1, on the reverse strand, counting down.
GAGAAGCGATGATGCACGCTGCACAGCGTCGGCTGCGGCCCATCCTGATGACGGCTATCGCGGCCGTATGCGGAATGCTGCCGCTGGCATTTGCCTTAGGCTCCGGCTCACAGATGCTCCAACCCCTGGCCATCGCAGTCATCGGCGGCCTGTGCATCTCCATGGTGCTCAGCCTGATTGTGACTCCGGTTGTGTATTATCTGCTGACCAGAGGCCGCATAAGCGTGATTTAGCTAGATTTGGGGAACGGATTCGTAGCCAGATTCGGCAGGAGCCGCATTTTCAACACGGGCAGCCGGAAGACGAAGCACGACAGTTGTTCCTGTGCCCTGGGTGCTGTGAATTGTAATCTCTCCGCCTGCCGCGTCCACAATGGCCTTGCAGATAGAAAGGCCAAGCCCGGTGCCTCCGGTATTTCGGTTGCGCGATGGATCGCCGCGGTAGAAACGCTCAAAGACGTGCGGCAGCGCCTCAGCGGGGATACCGTCGCCCTGATCTTCAAGTCGAACTTCAACCATCTGGTTTTGCGCTTCTGTCGAAGCGGTGATTCTCGTACCGCGGCTACTGTGCTGTAGGGCATTCAATAACAGATTGGAGAGAAGCAGCTTGCACTCTTCCGCCGTAAGGATGACGTACAGAGATTCCTGTGCTGACAAGTCAACAATGACGCCACGCAACTCAGCCATGGAAGTGAATTGTTCCGCAATCTGACGTAATACCCCGGAGATATCGGTCCAATGAACTGTCGTGGCAGGCTTCGCAGCTGCGTTCTCCATGCGCGCCAGTGTGAGCATCCTGGCAACAATCTCCTCCATGCGGCCACAGTCTGTTTCGCAACGTTCCAGGCCTGCCTGATATTCCGCAGCGCTCCTTTGCTTGATGCCAAGCAGTTGCAGCGAAGACTTCACAACCGCAACGCCCGTCTTCAATTCATGAGCAGCATCGCTCACAAAACGGCGTTGTTGGAAGAATGAATGCTCCAGTCTTTGCAGTGTAGCTTCGAGCGCGTTGACTAATGGCGCAAGCTCCTTCGTAGCGCGTGCTTCTTCAGGAGGGCTGAAGCGCCATGCGTTGACTGAAACACCCTCCGCCTCAGCGGCCAGTGCTCGCAGCGGGGCCATGCTTCGATTCAGTAGCCATGCCATGACGAGGCCGGTGACAACGAGAAGAACAAAGCTCGCAGCCGCATAAAACTCCACCGCTCGTAAAATGGCATTCCACACCCCCCTGGTAGGCGAGCCGTACACGATCGTTACATGATGCGGAACGCCGCCACCCTTATCCCCCGGATCAACGACCCGTAAGCCATGAAGTAGCAGAGTACGATAGTGTCTTTCATTTACAGCTAGGTTGAAGTAGCCATCGGAGCGCCTGCCCAGGATTTCCTGCGACGCGCCATCCCAGTTCGGCGAGCGTCCCAACAATCTGCCTTTTTCATCTCGCACTTCATAGATGTCTTCCGCGGGCACATCCACATCGCTCTTGCTGAGCATGACGTTATCCTGCGGGTCTTCCGCATCCTGCACCGATCCCAGAAGCGAGTCAGCCCGCCCATGCAGCAAAATGTCGAAGGAACGGAAATGACTGTGCCGCTCGTAGAACCACGCCATGCCCGTGACGCACACCGCCGAGATCAACTCGACCAAGAGAACAGTGATGATAAGTCGTCGGGCGATGGAGTGGGATCTCATACAAGACCTTTGCGCTGGACAATCAGACGATATCCACGTCCGCGCAGAGTTTCGATGCTTGGTTGATCGGAATAGGCATCCATCTTTTTGCGCAGGTTAGAGACATGAGCCTCAATCACGTTGGAGTGATGTTCCCAGTTGTAGTCGTAAAGGTGCTCAAGCAATTCACGCTTTGAGACAACAACCCTGGGCCGATGCATCAGATATTCGAGGATCCGATATTCCATCGGAGAAAGATCAATCATCTGGCCCGCTCGCCGCACCGTCTGCTCAAGCGTGTTCACTTCGATGTCGGAAGCGTGCAGGGACGGATGTGCAGCGCCTTTGCCGCGGCGAATCAGCGCCTTGACGCGCGCAATCAACTCTCCCAGATCGAATGGCTTGCTCAGATAATCGTCGGCGCCTGCGTTCAGCAGCTCAATAACCGAACGAGTCTCTCCCTGTGCCGTCAAAATCAGAACCGGCGCACGATCACCAGCCGCGCGCATTTTACTCAAGACACCCAGCCCGTCCAGTTTTGGGAGCATCAGGTCAAGAATAACCAGGTCGTAGCAGCCGTCCTTCGCCAGATAGAGACCGATCTGGCCATCCTCTGCGATATCAACGGCAAATCCTGGGCCCTCGCGCAGCGCGGCAGCCACATTTTCAGCCAGCCGGATTTCATCCTCAATCAGGAGTACACGCATTTGACCCGACTATAGTGTCCCACTCTTAAGATTAAGAGCAGCTGAAGGGCAAGTCGATAGCTGGGAACGAATCCCTTCGATTTGCAAGAGAGCCCGACCAGGTCCAATCTTTAAGCCTGGGGAATGTATATGTTTCGGGACAGAACTGAAGCCGGCCAGGTCCTCGCGAAGAGACTAGAGCACTATGCCGACCGTAAGGACGCGATCGTCTTAGGGCTGCCGCGCGGCGGTGTGCCTGTGGCCTTTGAGATCGCGCAAGAGCTTCATCTCCCGCTCGACATTCTGCTTGTACGCAAGTTGGGAGTGCCCGGACAAGCTGAGTTGGCAATGGGCGCGATCGCTCCCGGCGGAATAAGGGTTCTTGATCATGTCATGATTCGGCAGCTTGGCATTTCCGAAGAGGAACTCGCGTCGGCTTTCATGGAAGAAGGGGAAGAACTGCGGCGTCGCCAGCAGGCATACGGGAACACGCAGTCCAGGGCAGCAATTGGCAACCTCCAGGTGATCGTTGCCGATGACGGAATCGCGACCGGCTCCAGCATGCTCGCAGCCATCGAGGTATTGCACACGCAGCAACCGGCAAGAATCATCGTAGCTGTGCCGGTGGCCCCGCCTCATGCGCGTCGTGAGATCGAAGCAGTGGCCCATGAATTTGTTTGTTTGCGAGTGTCGGAGTACTTTCCCGCAGTGGGTTCTTTCTATCGCGATTTCTCACAGGTCGATGACGAGGAAGTCTGCCGCCTTCTCGCTTATGCTGCGCAGTCCTTTGTGAAACGAGGGTCCGGGGGATGTTGATTGAGCCCGGCCGAGGAAAACGCCGCTGCTATACTAACGGCTTCGGGGGGTGCATCTCGATTGGCTCAGCCAAAAATCAAGCGGCTCTACCTCATCCCAATTCTCTCTAAGGCACTGGACATTCTGGAATTGCTCGAAGGTGAGAGGCGCCCCATAACGCTTGAGGCCATATACCAGCGTTCGCACATTTCAAAAACCAGCGTCTACCGCATCCTGAAGACTTTCGTGCACCGCGGCTACGTTGCGCAGTCGCTGGACGGGTCCTATCGTCTGGTTTCCCGTCCCAAGAAAATGCGATTTGGTTTCGCCGGCCAGAGCGCCGAGATGCCTTTTTCTCAAGCGGTAACCAGCAGTCTGAGGGCTGCCGCGGCAGCCTCGGGCGTCGAGTTGATTGTGCGCGACAACCGCTACGATGCCGATATCGCAGTCAAGAACGCGAAGGAATTTGTGTCGGAGGGGGTTGACCTCATCATCGAGTTCCAGATCGAGGAACATGTCGCTCCGTACCTCGCGCATATCATTTCGCGTGCCGGAATTCCGTTGATTGCTATCGATATTCCGCACCCGCACGCCAGCTATTTCGGGGTCGACAACTTCCAGGTAGGCTTTGAAGCGGGCGAGTTGCTGGCGCAGCATGCGATCTCCAAATGGAAGCATAAGGTGGACTGGGTGCTTGGCCTCGATGTCGCTGAGGCCGGGTCGCTGGTGCAGAGTCGCATCACCGGTGCGTTTGAGGGTGTTCGCTCACTTCTACCCGGAATCCCGCAGGAGTTGTTTATCCGGCTGGATGGGCGCGGCCTGCGTGAGAATAGCGCTCGTGTCGTTGCCGAATTTCTCAAAAGACATCCACGCACGCACCGCATCCTGATCGCTGCGGCCACTGACACCAGTGCGCTGGGTGCCTTGCATGCAACCATGGATGCACAGCGCGAAAAAAATATCGCCATCGCCGGGCAGGACTGCATTCCCGAGGTTCTGGATGAGATGAAAAAACCTCAAAGCCCGATCATCGGTTCCATCTCGCACGAGGCGCACACCTACGGGCCCCGGCTCATCCAACTGGGCGTCACAATTTTGCGTGGACACACTGTGCCCCCGTACAACTACGTGCAGCATCGCGTGGTGACTGCAGCTATGTTGCAGGAGAGCGCGTAACAAGAGTCGCCGCGTCATCGGGCATACCTCCACTGCGAATACACTGAACCCATGCGGGTCATTCTTTTTGGCGGATCGGGCATGGTAGGCCAGGGAGTCTTGCGGGAATGCCTGCTCGACCCCGAAGTAAAGTGCGTATTTGCCATCGGACGAAGTTCGATCGGGTTCAAGCATGAGAAGCTGCGCGAATCGCTGCACAGCGACTTGCTCGACCTTTCCGAGGTAGAGGCCGAAATAACGGGGTACGATGCCTGCTTTTTCTGCCTCGGCGTCTCGTCGTTTGGCATGACTGAAGAGCAGTACCGGCACATCACCTTTGACATTACCCTTGCAGTGGCGCAAACGCTGGCGAAGCTGAATCCCGCGATGACGTTCATTTATGTATCCGGAACGGGTACAGATTCGAGCGAGAGCAGCCGAACTATGTGGGCGCGCGTGAAGGGCAGCACGGAGAACGCGCTGCTGCAGTTACCGTTCCACACGTATATGTTTCGTCCGGCAGCCATTGTGCCAATGCATGGAATCAAGTCCAGAACAAAGAGCTATCGCCTGCTATATGCCTTGACGGCGCGTGTTCTACCGTGGCTGTATACGCGCTTCCCAAAGTACGTAACAACGACTGAACAGGTGGGACGCGCCATGATCAAAGTAGCAAGAACGGGCGCACTAAAGCGCGTCCTCGGGAACCTCGATATCAACCGGCTTTGAGGCCAGACAATGCAACAAGTCAGGCAACGTGGGCGTTGCGGACGTCTAGTCCCGTAGCGCCTCACGATGCCCGCATGCATCCCACCAGGGGGCCGCGCGGCGCGAAGCGTGCTGGATACTTATCTAGAAAGTCGAGAATGTGCTCGACCAGCGGGTCTTCTCTGGGTCCGACCGTACTCTCTTTTGTGAGCTTGTGATCCTCGGGCGACTCAGGCAAATCGCGAAGATCTGGGTGTTCGGTTGACCGGGCATTGTTGTCTAATCTGCGATGTTCTGAACTGAGCGACATTTCTCCTCCTGCAAGTGTGTTCGTTGAGGGATGAAAGGCGATGTGTCGAAACAGTGGTTCGCTTTGAGAGAACCGGGCAGAGAATTCTTCCAGAAACAGCAAGACCGCCGGAACGCTCCGTGGCTTCGTCGAAAACTGGCTTATTTACCATTACAGGAAAAATAGTGACGTTAGTGACGCGAACGTTACAGAGAATCTGTAACGGTTGGATATCAGAGGCTTATGCGCCGCCGTATAGCTGAAATGTTGCCCAGTAAAGCGGTTTGTGGAAGATGTTTTGCATTTGAATCATGGAAAGCTTGGCGTCGCGCAAAGCCACGTCAGGAGAGCGCCCGGCTGCAAGCTCGCTATACATCCGGTCCATGAGTTGAGGAGCCGCCGAATCGCTTACTGCCCACAGCGAGCCGATGACGTAGTGCGAGCCGGCGCGGAGAAATGCCCAGGAAAGCCCGACAAGCCCCTCTCCGCCGTAGATGCGCGACCCTGAGCCATAGCAGGCGGAGATTGTGACCAAGTCGGCATGCAGTGGGTGCTCGATCACGTCACGCGCGTAGAGCTTGTAGGAATCGGCGCTAGCAGGGTTGCGGGTCAACACAATCGCTGAGTCGAGCGGGCTGGCGCTGCTGCTCGTGCCGTGTGCGACAAAGTGAATCAGGGCATATTCGCCGGGACTGCTGTCAGCATAAGCGGAAGGTAAGGCCTGCTTCTGGACAAAGACGGTTTCCTCCGCCGCCGGGAAGTGCCTGGCTACATTTGTAACTTCGTCGGAAGCCTTCGGCAGGTCAGGAAACTTCACGTCAGGCGAAACAGGGTTTCCGATCAGCAGCAGCTCTTTCGGGTTCTTTGCGTGTTTCTCAGGATGAAATGCCGCGAGCAGTTTCAATGAGCTGGCGTTGGTGATGGTCGCGTCTTCGATCCAGTAGTGTATTCCCCCACCTGGCGCAAGCAGCGTCTCAAAATTCAGCGTCGAGAGGCTTCCATCGGGAATGATGAAGACCGGTGACCCCTTGGGAATCAGCGAAGCGGCGGGCTCGAGCAATATGTGATAAAGCGCCATTCCATCGACGTATCCGGTCTGCAATGTATCCAGCGAATTAAGAATGGCGCGCTGGTAGTTTTTTACGTGTCTGTTGATTTGTTCCTGGGGCGGCAGCTTGAAGAAATATGTGCCGGACGAGTTGACTGCCCAGAGATACGATTCCTGCGGCGCCAGAGTGTAGACCAGGATCGTGCCGTTGAGCCTGCGCGCAATCGCAGCCGTATCGAGGGGCTTCTTGATTACGGCTTTGAAGTCCGGCGACGGCATTCCAAGTCCTTCCTCCAGAGTCTCCGCGCGTCCAAGATCGAGCCATTGCAAAGCCTCGTTTGTTCTCTTGTGGCTCACCAGGAAACGCACATAGTCGTCGTACAGGCGATCAGCATGAGTTGCAAAGGGTAATTTTGACTCCTCCTTTTTGATGGTTTCCCTCTGGGTCTCGAACGTGGTGATGGATTGCCGGTACCATTTGTCAGCCGAAGCGGCATTATTGGCTTCGTCGTACAGATTTGCCAGTGCGCCTTCCACCTGCCATTGCAGGGACGGTTTTATGGCTGTATTTTGTTCGAGGCTGGTCAGCATTTGCACAGCCTCATCCGGTTTTTCCTGTCGGGCAGAGATAAGGCTCTTCAGGAACAATGCATCCAGTTCGTCGGAGGTTTTCTCTGTCGATCGTGCCAGGGCAAGTGCTTTGTCAGCGTGTTGTGCGGCGGAGTCGATGTTTCCCAATTGCAGCAGGAGTTCAGCAAGTGCGGTATCAGCTTCAATTGCACGTCCAACATTCGGGACAGATTCCGCAAGCTGAAGGGCGTTGTTGTAATAGGTTTCCGCTTCCTGTAAATTGCCCAATCGGTAGAGAGATAAACCAATATCGTTGAGCCACTCCATTCTGTCGGACACTTCGCCAAGCGCTTTCGCTTCTTTTTCCGCCGTGCGAAATCCTTCAAGAGCCTCCTCGAAGTTTCCCAGCTTATACTCGGCCCAAGCGATGTTTCCCTGAGACTCCTCCAGAATGCTCCTGGCATTGATCGTTTTGGCGACCCGAACTGCTTCTTCCGCCCAAGCCAGCGCTTCATCTAAATGCTCTGTGCGGAGCGCAACTACGTTGAGATTTAACAAGGTGGAGGCTTGCTGATATGCATCATTCTGCTTGCGTGCAATTTCGAGATTTCGACGAAAAATCTCGTCTGCCCGGACTAGGTCGGCCTGCTCAAGATAGAGGACACCCCATGCGTTGAGAGCTTGGTTTCTTAAGGATGAAGGATGGTTTTCATTCGATTGCCCGTTACCGGACAGAAGTTCAACCTGCTGGAGCGCCTGTGTGGCTTTCTGGTGTTGACCTAATGAAGTGTATGCCCATGCCTGGAGCACTGTCCGTTCGAGAGCGATGTCGGAGGTTGCCAAAGAAGCAGGCAGCGGTTCGGAAAGCATGGAGAGGACTTCATGGCTTTTCCCTTGCCGCAGCAAAACTCTTGCGTCGATGAGTCTGAATTTCCAGGCCCAATCGATATTTTGTTGTGAAAGTTGCGCGCTAGCTGCTTGCGCTTTCTGATGCGCCGCATCGAGATCCCCATGATCAAGGAGTTCTTCTACGGTCCTGTAAACGCGCTCAGTGTCTCTTACGGCATCGGTTTTGCAGCCGGTAGTCCCACTGAGCGCGATCAGAGAAAATAGAACTATGGACCACTGGGAACGCCATTGGATCTTACTGAAGCAGCCGAAACGGGGCCGACATTCGCAGATCCTAACTCCGCTCGGACCATCGACACGGTGAAAGTCTTGTGCTGGACGATGAGCTCGCCGAAAAAGAACTTGCCGTAACCCGGTATATAGATGCCATTGCCACAGAGGGTAACCCCAAGCTTTTGTGGCACGGGCAATTCGTCGATAAGCGAACATACGAGATACTTATCATTATTCTGCACCGGGGCAGGGGCAAACTTGTAAAAGTGCTGCTGGACCGAACTGGAAAGTCCGGCGTACGTCTTTTCGTGATTATCCCTTTGCGACTTGACTTTCTCAAGAAACTTGGCCTGTTCCAGCCAGGACTTCGTTGGATACTTCTGTGCCGGCTTTTGTGATGAACCATCGTGTTCAGAAAAAAGATCGTACCGAATATCTGGCTTAATCTCGACACCGCTGATCTTCAGTCCTTCAAATTGCGATCCGAATACAGAGATAATCGGCTCGCCGCCATTCTGTGGATGAGAGACCTCCAACTGCGCCACAACCGTCTTGGCGGTCACCACTTTCAGAATGCTTAAGTCCTTGATTGTCGCGGTGACAAGTGTGGTCCACGCATCGCCTTGAGTTCTGCCGATTACGTGCGTGCTGACGCTCGTATAGCTTACGAGGTCATCCATAATCTCCTTGGGTGCAGTGCGGCGTCTCTTGAGTTCTCCGCCCGCGAGCGGAAGAGAAACAGATGCATACGAGGGGATATTGTTCCCGTTGATAGTGCCGCCGACTGGATTAGCATCGGCATGATAAAGAAACGCACGCTGGATCGGTTGTCCTGTCGGATTTCCAGCCATGATCTCTCCTCCTGGGTAATATCTGGTTGATGATGAGTGAAACCTGCAAGAAAACAATTAGTGAATCTGCAAGAGGAAGCGGTATCGCACAATTTCTACAGGCGCGCCGTTCTCCGCTCCTGATGGTACTCCCTGAACCACCAGTGTGTTCTCCCCGGCATCTGTGCTGTCCGCAGGCACCTGAATGGGAACCGTATCGGCCGCCTGCGAGGGTGGAATCTGTAACTGCCAGACCATCTTCCCGGATGGAGAATATAGCGAGCATAGGTATCCTGAAAAGCGGCTGCTATCCGCCGGAAATTCAACAGAGAGCAGGAACAACTTATGCGCCTCAGCGACTACTGTTCGGATCTCCTCGCCGCGGCTTTGTCCATCCACCAGTGTGACCGACGGCAAAATCCGCGGCTCCGATGCCACAGCGACTTCCTGTTTCAGATGGGGGAAGGTAATGATGTTTTCAAAGCCAATGACGAGCAACATGGCCGCCATAGCAGGTATAGCGAAAGCAGGCTGCAGGAGCGACGGGAAACTGAAGAGCTTCCTCTTTGGCTCCTTTGCCGTGACGAGAATTGGGCGAGCAAGTTCCTTCCGGGATTGAGCAATAAAGACGGCAGCCGTGCGCAAATCGGTGGCGCACTCTTCGCAGCCGAAGTAGTGCGTCTCAAACGCGTCGCGTGCCTCTGGGCTCAATTCATCGAGTAGATACTTTTCTACTGCGTACTGATTTACAGCTTCAGTGTGGTCCATGGATTTTCGAGCCTCAACAGAATAGTGCAGAAAAAAGCCAAACGTATCGCCCGAAGCTGCCGCGCCCGCCCCCGGAAGGCCCGGATGTCCCTATGTGCTTGACATAAAATGATTTAAATGAGAGCTTCGCGCGGTGCAAAAGTACTCTCAAATACTCCCGATCCACACCAAACTCGGAGCAGACCTCATCTTTGTCGCGCTCTTCAAGAAAGATGCTTTTCAGAAGTTGGCGGTCTCTATCGCTCAGCTTTTCCAGGATCTGACGGACCGTCTTTTGCGTCTCTTTTGACTCCATGACGTCAAGAACATCGGCATCCTCGGACTGTATGTCCATCTCCGACGCATCTTCCATCGCTTCGCTCTTCGAATGCGAGCGATAGTGTTCGAGCAGCACATGGTTGCAAATAGAATTCACCAGGGCGCCCAACGCGGAGGCATTGCGCACACCTTCCTTGCCCCGCATCAGAACGAAGATACGGGCAAAGGTTTCTTGACGAACGTCCTCTATCGCATCTCTGGATTTCAAACGGGAACGAAGCTTCAGGTGAATCAGCTCACTGAAGTAATGAACAAAGTGCTCCTCAGTGCGGCGATCGCCCTTGCGCAGACTCTCGAGGTAAGCGTCATCGAACTTTTGGAACTGCAAGCCATAATCCTCAGAATAAAGTGCTCTCCAGCCGAGACAGCAAACAACCAATGGCAGAACTATACATTGCCGAAAGGGCAGCCGCAGCAAATTAAGTCAAAGCTGGCTGTTTTGAGGATCAACTGAAAAGCGACCGGAGACCGCACACCAGAAATGCCGGGCTACTTGCTCACAACGATTACTACGAAGCTGCCCGGCACAACCGGAGGCCGCGGCCGCGGATTCTCAGGTGTTGCCGCTGGCCGGGGTCCGAACTCGGCCGCCACCAGATAGACTTTCCCCGTTTTGGGGTCAAGGGCCATGGTGCGGGCGCTACGCTGCGTCGGCAGGTCTTGCAGGACTGTGTAACTGTCGGGCGAATCCTGATGGACAACAGTCAACGTCCCCCCGCCGTTCGAACTGAATGCATTGCGAGTAGTGGGATCGAAGGCCGCGGCATCCGGGCCTTCGCCAATCGCCGGAGATGCTACAACCTTGCCGGTGCTCGCATCTACCACGGCCATTTTCTTGCCATCGCACACGGCAAAGAGCCGATTGTTGGCAACGTCGATGGCATGCCCCGAAGGCGACTCGCAGCCAATCGGCCACTCGGCCAGCAGCGTATGCGATTTTGCATCCAGATGCGCGATCTCGTTCTTGTCTTCAACGTTCACGAAGACGGAACCCTTGCCGTCGGCCACAGGAAACTCAGGCTTGCCCGAAAGCGGCACCGTGGCAATGACTTGCTTCGACGTGGCGTCAATTACTGTGGCATTCTTGCTGCGTCCGTTAAACGCCCAGACAGTCCGGGTCGACGGCTCAAACAGAATTCCATCAGGATTGGTCCCGGCCGGGATCGTCTGTGTAATTTTGTTACTCGCGCGGTCGAACACGGCGACGGTGTTGTCCGCCCCATCGCTGATGTATCCTGTTTTGCTATCCGTATCAAAAGCAACACCGTGGGTGCCTTTGAGCCCGGTGATATCGGCCACTGCCTTACCAGAGGTCGTATCGACGACCATTACATGGTTGCCCCGCGTGATGTAAAGGAGACCCGAGTGCGGATCGACAGCCAGATAATCCCACCCGCCGTCTCCTCCGATCTTCCATTGGTCCTGGATATGATATGGCCCCTGGGCCAGCAGCGAGGAGCAGCTCACAAAAGCCAAAGCTGCGCCAAAGACAATACCAATAGGTCGGTGCCACGCATGTTTCTGCATTCAAATTTCCTTTCCGCTTTTCCTTATGGATCGGGACGTGACCATCGAGCCAGATACTATTCCCATTTGCTGAAAATAGTCTGAAGATGCACCGCGCGGGACCTTGCAGCAGCATGCGATATCATCACCCATACACCGGCAACAGAAATACGTTGCTTTTCATGGGAGGCAGCCCATGGCGACACAGGAAACCGCAACGCCATCCATCATCGGCACAGCCGTCCCTCGCGTTGACGGCCGTCTCAAAACCGTCGGCGGCGCCATGTATTCGGCGGACTACCATTTTCCCGAAATGGTCTACCTCGTCCCGGTCTGCAGCTCGATTGCCAGAGGAAAGATCACGAAGCTCGACGCCTCGGATGCCGAACAGATGCCCGGAGTTCTCCGCGTGATGTACCACGGCAACGTTCCAACACTCTACCGGCCCATTCCCGGAGATGAGGACGCAGTCGTCGACGAAAGTCGCCCTCCTTTTGAAGACGAGGTTATCTACTACAGCGGACAGTATGTAGCCGCCGTCGTCGCCGAGACCCTGGAGCAGGCCAATGCCGCAGCCGACGCCGTTCACGTCGAATATGCCGCCGAAACCCCAAACGTTGCACTTGATCTGAGCGACGGCTGGAAGACTCTTAAGGAAGAAAGCCACCGCGGCGATGCCGAAAAGGCGTTTGCCGCCGCATCTGTGCAGATCGATGAAACATATGTCACCCCCGCCGAAACACACAATCCAATCGAGCTGCATGCATCTGTCGCTGTGTGGGATGGGAAGAAGTTCACCCTCTACGAAACAACGCAATCCCTGCTCAACCACCAGGCCGTGATGGCACAGTTCCTCGGCGTTCCCAACGAGAACGTTCAGATCGTGATGAAGTACCTGGGCTCGGGTTTTGGCGGAAAACTGTGGCCATGGACGCACGCCCCTCTGGCAGCCGCAGCCGCCCGCGAACTCAACCGACCAGTCAAGGCAGTCGTTTCCCGCCGGATGATGTTCTCCAACGTCGGCCATCGCCCGCGCACACAGCAGCGTATCCGTGTGGGTGCAAGTCCCGACGGCAAGCTGCTCTCCCTGCATCACGACTATGTCAATAACACGTCAATGATCAGCGACTATAGCGAAGGCTGCGGCGAAGCCACACCATACATCTACAGCACCCTGAATCTGCTCCTTCGCGGAGCAAAGGTCGAGCGCAACATCGGGCCGCCGACAGCCATGCGCGGCCCCGGCGCTGTCCCCGGTCTCTTTGCTCTCGAATCCGCGATGGATGAACTCGCCATCAAGCTGAAGATGGACCCGGTCGAGCTGCGCCTCTGCAACGAGCCGGAAAAAGATGAAAGCAACGGCAAGCCGTTCTCTTCGCGCCACCTCAAGGAATGCCTCACCACGGGCGCGGAGAAGTTTGGATGGTCGAAGCGCAATCCCGCGGTAGGCTCAATGCGCCAGGGCGACTTGGTTTTGGGATGGGGCATGGCCTGTGCTTCCTGGGGAGCATTCCGCATGTCTGCCCAGGTATACGTCTCACTCGACGATGACGGCACCGCGCGCGTCAGCTGTGCTACACAGGACATCGGCACCGGAACCTATACCATTTTCGCGCAGGTCGTCAGCGATAAAACCGGTATTCCAGTTGACAAGGTGCAGGTGGTGCTCGGCGACAGCTCACTGCCCGCCGGACCGCTGTCCGGCGGTTCGGGGGTGACGGCCTCCGTAATCCCGGCAATCGCCGCCGCCGCGGCCGCGGCCATAAAATCGATGATCGGTATTGCCGCAGGTACCCCTGAATCTCCGTTCCACGGTAAAAACGCCGAAGACCTTGTATTCACCTCGGGGCACCTCCACGCGAAAGACCAGCGGGCAGAGCACGGCATTCCTTTCGAAGAAATTCTCCAGCATGCCAACATCCGCAGCGCTAGGGGCGAAGGAAAATCCTCTAGTACCGACGATGACCCAACGGCCAAAAAGTACTCGCAGCACTCCTACGGCGCGCAATTCGTCGAGGTGACATGGGATCCAGACATAGTCCGCCTGAGGGTGAGCCGCGTAGTTTCAGTGATCGATGTAGGGGGCATCATGAACCTGGGCCCGGCGCGGAACCAGGTCGAGGGAGCAATAGTGATGGGCGTAGGCATGGGGCTTTTCGAAGAGACGCATTACGACCAGCGGAGCGGCAACCCCATAAACAGCAATTATGCGGATTACATCGTTCCCACCTGTGCCGACGCGCCAGAGATTGATGTCACCTTCCTGAACTATCCCGACCTGACCCTGAACGAGTACGGCGCACGTGGCGTCGGCGAGATTGGGCTGGCCGGAATCGCCCCAGCTATCACCGCCGCTGTCTATCACGCCACAGGTATCCGCGTACGCGAACTGCCGGTCAGGATTGAGACCCTGTTACGCGCCTAAAAGGGCGCTGCTTGCCGAGAAAACGAGGCCTCGACGGCTAAATGAAGTCATGCCTGTTCAACCATTTGTGGCATCGATACCACCCTTCTGTAGCCTATATGTATACGGCTAGTCGCTTCTCCAAAATTTCTCCTTGACAGTGCCACGCCAGACTCCCTATAGTTTCGGGTTGTTGGAAACGATACCACGCAAAGATGGTATCGTTTCCAGATCAAGAGCCAATAGGCCGGGTCAACATCGAAGCCGCTGCCCGGTCTGATCCAGCGGTTGTTATGAATTTTTTCAGGAGGAAGTGTGATGCGACCATCTACAGAATGGGGCAAGCGTCTATTTACGGCGCATGTCGCGCTCGCGGTCTTTGTGCTGTCTCTCGCATTTGTGTCACCAAGTCATCTATTTGCACAGGCTAGCGCCGGTATGACCGGCACCGTAACAGACTCCTCCGGCGCGGTGATCGCAGGGGCCACTGTCACCATCAAGAATCAGGGCACAGGTGTCGAAAACCACACCACAACCAGCAGCGCCGGCACTTATGCCGTCACCGGACTTACCCCCGGGGTTTACTCCCTCACCGTGGAAGCCTCTGGTTTTAAGAAGAACGTTCAGGATGCGGTGAACGTCGAGGTCACCGTTACGTCTACGATCAACGTTGTCCTTTCGACTGGCTCGACTGCGGAAACCGTAGAGGTTACCGCCAGCCCGATATCGCTGAATACGACAGCCCCGCAACTCGGCAGTACTATCGAACCGACGGTCGTCGCCTCTCTGCCAAACGAGGTTAACGGACGCGGACGCCAGATCGACCAACTGCAGCTCCTGGCTCCCGGAACAACTGGCAGCACCTTCTCGCATCGCATCAGCGGCGGCGTCGACTTCGAACAGGAGATCCTCTACAACGGTGTCCCTGCTCCCCAGCCGGAGACCGAAGGCTACACGACCAATTTCAATCCACCGTTTGAAATGGTTCAGGAGTTTCACGTCGAACGTTCCACCTTCGCCGCGCAGTTTGGACTAGGCCAGGGCGCTCTTACCTATCAAATGGCCTCCGGCACAAATCGCTATCATGGTGATCTGTTCGAAATTAACCGCAACAGCTGGTTTGATTCCGTAGGCTTCTTCAACGGTCCGTCATGGGGTGGCAGCAACTCTCCTCCGACCGACCACGAAAATAACTACGGCTTTACCGTCGGCGGTCCCATCTGGATTCCCAAGGTCTACGATGGCCGGAATAAGACCTTCGGTCACTACAGCCAGGAGTGGTACTCGCAGAATAACGAGAATACGGCTGTTTCAACGGTGCCATCAGAGCAGGAAAAGACCGGTAACTTCAACGATTTCGTCAATGGCACCACTGGCGCGCTGATACCGATCTATGTCCCGCCAGGGGTTAGTTGCGCCGGTTTGACACCAGGACAGCAATTCCCGGGAAATATCATCCCCGCGAGCTGTATCAGCCCAGCGTCGGCCTCGCTGATCTCGGACATTCCAAATCCGGATCGGCCCGGCAGCGGCGTCGGCGGACTGGACAGCAACAAGAGCTTTGCTCCTTTCATCAATCCCCATGTACAGCACGTCTGGGGCTTCACCATCGATCAGGTGTTGACGCCGAAGCAAAATGTTCACTACAGTATGTGGCGTAACACTTTCAGCAACTATAGCTTCGATTACAACCCGTTGGTGGTCGCGCCCAATCCGCTGAACAGCATGAAGTATGAGCCGGCGAAGGGTCTTGGCATCATCCTGACCTATGACAATTCGATCACGCCGAATCTGGTCATGACCGCTGGTGGTGGCTGGATTGGCGAAATCAATAACCAGTTCAACATCACGAAGTACAGCTTCCCTGCCGTGGCGGATGGCGTCATTCCGACAAATATTCTCTTTGACGGAAATCATGCGCCAACCAACTGGGGCACCAGCGGCGCCTGGCTGCAATCCATCAACCGCAAGCTTGGCATAGCCTTCGATAACAACTGGCTTTGGACGAAGGGTCGTAATACCTTCAACATTGGAGGCGAATACCGCCGCTCCTATCAGGATGACAACGAAGAGCAGACAGCAGGTGGCCAGTTCCAATTTAGCCAAAGAGAAACCGCCGATCCAAACAACCTGAGCACCACGGGCAGCTCATTTGCCAGTTACCTGTTAGGTGTTCCTGACTCTGCCGCCCGCCAGAATTCGCAGGAGTTAAGACTGCGCAACTGGGTTTTGTCCCCCTACATTCAGGACGACATCAAGCTCAATCCCAAGCTCACTCTAAACCTCGGAGTTCGTTGGGACATCATGGCGCCGTTTACTGAAAACAACAACCTGATCGTCTTCTTCAACCCCTACGGGACAAATCCGGATTCCGGACTTCCCGGTGCGGCAACGAAGTTTGGCAACTGCACAGGATGCGCTGGTTACGATCGTGCCTATATTCACTGGGGCCACTTTGGCCCGCGCTTCGGTTTGTCCTACCAACTTAATTCGAAAACCGTCCTTCAGGCTGGATTCAGCGTAGCCTTCCTGAACGGCGGTGCCTATGAGTACGGCACAAGTAAGGTCGCTGTGAACTACGGCAACCTGCTTGTAGGCTCGTTTGCCCGCGGCAGCACAGGCACAAATACATCTTCGTACGGCGGCTGGGATACCAATGTCATGCCCAATCCGCCGGCAACGGCGTTCAATACCGGTCTTGGTGTGGGCACGCAGATCAATGACTTCAGCGAATCTGACGGCTACGCTCCATACGGCCAGCAGTGGAACGTGCAAGTGCAACACCAGCTTCCATATGACATCTTCGTGAACGCAGCCTGGGTCGGGAATCGCGTCATTCACCTTCCCAGTCAGTTGAATACCGTGAATCAGCTCAATCCCCAGTATTTTGCGCTGGGCACCGATCTTGGACTGAGCTTTGCCGATGGCTCTGCGCAGGCCAAAGGCTATACGCTTCCCTATCCTAACTTCGTCAACGACTTCGGCGGAGCGGCCACGGTTGGGCAGTCGCTTAGTGCCGTACCCGCAGTACTCCTACATCTTCAACAACTTTGAGGCGTCAGGCACAACCTACTATCAAGGCATGCAAGTCCAGGTTGAGAAACGCTTCACGAATGGTCTGGCGTTCCTTGCTGGTTATACACTTTCCAGGCTCATGGACAATACCAGCAGCGGATTTAGCAGCTTTACCGCCGCTGCTCTTAACAAGTACAACCAGAGGCCTGAGTGGTCGATCTCTCAAGCAAACGAGACGAACACCTTCAAAATGAACGGTACCTATGAACTGCCCATCGGTCCGGGCAAGAGCTCATTTCAACAATCGGGGCGTGACTGGTCAACTTCTTGGCGGCTGGCAGGTTGGTTGGATTCTCGATTACGAGGCCGGCTGCGCCGCTCAATCAAATTCAGGAAAATGGTGATCCTTATCCAGGAAGGTCCATATCCGGACCCAACGTAACCCTGCGTCCGGATCGCAATTCCAGCGTCGGTCTCAGCACTGCCTCCTACACCCGTGCTTCGAACTACTTTACCGGCAAGGCTAACTCAGCTCAGATATTCAACCCGGCGGCCTTCACGGAAACGCCTTCGCGGTATGTCCTCGGCAACGCCATACGCAACTATGGCTCGGCCAAAGGCCCCGCCTCGTACAACGAAGATGCCAACGTGAGAAAGCACTTCTACCTTGGCGAACGCTTCCAGCTGGTTCTTCAAGTGGACTACTTCAACCTGTTCAACCGCACTCAATTCGAAACTCCTGATCTGAACATTGAGTAACGGTACCTTCGGAGCGGTCACGAGCCAGGGTGCGCAGAACGGGAACGGTCCATCGAATCGTCAAGGACAAGTCATGATCCGATTAGAGTTCTAGGCGTAAGCTGCGGGAACCCGCCGCGAACAGCGGTTCCGGTGGGCCCCCAGACTTTTGAATCGATGAACAAATGCCTCCCAGCCGGATCGCCCCATGCGGTCCGGCTTTTTCTTCATTGCTATGTTCTATTTGGTCCGAAATAATAGGTTTGTTGTGACTTCAGGTATGCCGATCTTTGCTCCGGATAGAAACAGACTCCTCTACGTCCTTGTATTGCTTTATGTCGTCCTGACAGCAGCCGCCTCAGCCCAATCCGCCGACGATGAAGTAACTCCCCAGGTGCAGAACCTGTACGCGCAAGCGAAAGCGGCTCAACAGCACGGAGATGAAGCCGCCGCTATTCAGAAATATCAAGCCATGCTGAAGCTGGCTCCGCACCTTGCTCCCGCGTACAACAATCTTGGGATGCTCTACTTCAGTCAACATGACTACCCTCATGCTGCACAGGTACTGGAACAGGGCTTGAAACTGAATCCGGACATGCCAACCGCATCCGCGATGCTCGGCCTCAGCTACTCGCAGATGGGTGAAAACGAAAAGGCGGAGCCACTGCTTGAAGCCGCCGTGCGTGCGAATCCGAACGACGACAATGCCCAGATGGCACTGGCCCACACGCTCATCAACTTGAAAAGATATGACGAAGCCACGCCCTATCTGAAAAGTTTCCTTGAGCGCAATCCAAAAGACCAGCAGGCATGGTATCTCCTTGGCAAGACCTACCTTCAGCTCTCAGAAGACGCGTTAGGAAAGATCAACCAGATCGATCCGAACTCAGTGACCGCTCACATCATCGCCGGTGAGATCGACGAGAGCATGCGTAACTACGATGGAGCGCTCGTCGAATACAAGAAGGCGATTGACCTGGCCCCGCAGCAGCCGGGCACGCACGAACACATGGGGAATACATTCTGGGAGATCGGAAAATGGGAGTCAGCGGAGACTGAATTCAAAGCCGAGCTGGCAAACGATCCGAATAACTGCACGACCGGCTGGAAACTGGCGAACGCTATGCTCGAAGCCAACGCTCCCGCCCAGGATGCGCTTACCGAGTTGAACCGCGTCATCGACCGCTGTCCAACCCTCATGCAGGCCCGAGTGGACCGTGCTCGCGCGCTCCTGAAGTTAGGCAAGCACGACGATGCACTGCCCGATCTTCTTATAGCGGAAAAGGATAGCCCGAACGAGCCGTCGATTCATTTTCTGCTGTCCAGTGTTTATAAGGCTCAGGGCAAGACAGCCGATGCGCAGCAGGAAATGCGTACCTACGGCCGGTTACAGCGTGAAGCAAGCGAAGCTGTCGCAGGGCAAGCGAGTGATGCCATTTCAATCAAGAGCACATCTCATTAAGACAATATTCCGGATACCAGTTCTGCCGCTTGGTCTCCTGCTTCTCTTCATCGCATCGCCCATGAGCGCGCCATCGCAGGAGCAGATGTCATCACAGCAAGGTGGAGTAAGCACCGGCGGCGTGTACGCCCCTGTGCACGATGCGGAGCACCGCCCCATCACCGCCGGCGGATTCGTCGATCAGGGCCCCGTCGTCTTCAAGGATGTTTCACAATCAGCGGGCCTGACCACATGGCGCTATGCCGGAGGCACCCCTGCCAAAGCCTACATCGTCGAATCGCTCGGGAGCGGCGTCGCTCTGCTCGATTACGATAACGACGGCTGGCTCGACATCTATCTCGTCAACGGCATGACCTATGACGCGATGAATGGCAAAGCGCCGGCTCCGCATGCGGCGCTTTTTCATAACAACCACGACGGCACCTTCACCAACGTCGCCGAAAAAGCCGGAGTGACAAACGACCGCTGGGGCGTAGGCGTAGCGGTCGGCGACTACGACAACGATGGCTGGCCCGATCTATACGTAACCAACGTGGGCAAGAATCGCCTCTACCATAACAACCACGACGGCACCTTCACCGACCTGGCCGAGAAGGCCGGTGTGGCGCTGGGCACATGGTCCACCGGCCCCACCTTTGGCGACTACGACGGAGACGGCAAGCTCGATCTCTTCGTTCCGGGATACACGCAATATGACTTCAACGATCCGCCTGCGGCGGGCTCAAAGTCGGTCGTCTCGAATACCTGCCAATATCGCGGCGTCAGTGTTTTTTGCGGCCCGCGCGGCTTGAGAGGTGAGCACGACCATCTCTTCCATAACAATGGCGATGGAACATTTACCGACGTCAGCAGCAAGGCTGGCGTCTCTGATCCACCCGGCTACTACGGTCTGGTTTCTCTCTTCGTCGATCTGAACGATGACGGCAAGCCGGAACTGCTCGTCGCGAATGATTCAACGCCGAACTATCTCTACCGCAACAAAGGCGACGGCACATTCGAAGACCTGAGCTTCGAGTCGGGCTACGCCGTAAACCACGACGGCCGCGAAACGGCGAGCATGGGCATCGCGGTCGGTGACTACCAGAACAACGGCCGGCTCGACATTCTCAACACAACATTTTCCGATGACTACAAGGTGCTCTACCGGAACAATGGCGATCTCGACTTCGCTGACATAAGCTACGACGCGGGTATTGCAACCGCGACCATCCCTTTCCTGAGCTGGGGCGATGGGTTTATCGATTACGACAATGACGGCTGGAAGGACGTCTTTATTGCCAGCGGACACGTCTATCCACAAGTAGACAAGAACGACTGGGGCACCAGCATGGCCGAGCGTCCTTTGCTCTTCAGAAACCTGCGCGGAGAAAAATTCGAGCCCGTACCGCCGGTCAAGGGAAGCGGCCTTGCCGATGTCATCTCCGCGCGCGGTGCTGCCTTCGGGGATCTGTTCAACGATGGCAAAATCGATGTCGTGATGAACAATCTCGATGCGCCGCCTACTCTTTTGCGCAACGTCAACAGCGACCATCATCACTGGATCGAATTCAAACTGATAGGAGGCCCGAAGAGTCCACGCGACGCCGTAGGCGCGGCCGTATTTCTCAACGCGGGAAACATGAAGCAACGGGGAGATGTTCTCAGCGGAGGCAGCTATGCATCTTCCAACGATCCACGTGTTCACTTCGGCCTCGGTGGTGCCCCTGCAGTTGACGGCATCGAGATTCGCTGGCCGAGCGGGGTTCGGCAGAAAATCACTCCTCCAGCCGTAGATCGCATCTACGCCATTGAAGAAGGCAAAGGAATCATCAGTTCATACTGCGCAACGTGCGATTCCCATAAGGGCCCGGAAACAAAATGACGCGGACAATCTTGCGGGCCGGAGGATTGTCGGTGATATGGATGGCATTCTGGTTTGTGACCGCTGGCGCGCAGCGGCCTGTAAAGGTGTCCTCTGTCCGTACAGGTGACGCAGTCTGTGAAAAATGTCATCGTGAAGTCTTCGAGAAATACCTGGCCACACCCATGGCAAACGCGAGCGGTCAGGCATTGGATAAGTTTCAGCCAGGGGTTCTGGAACATATGGCCTCGGGAATCAACTACCAGCTGTTCGTTCGCGATCAGCAGGCGATGCTCTGCTTTCGCAGACGTGACCCTTACCTCAGGCAACAGCGACAACTGGAATACTTTCTCGGCTCCGGTCATCTCGGCATCACATATCTCTATTCGGTCGATAACTATCTTTTCGAGTCGCCGGTTGCCTATTACTCGGCAACAAATTCCATTGACATGAAGCCGGGGCTCGAATCGATCGCAGAAATCCCGCCTGCTCTTCCCATGCAATCGAGCTGCCTCCGCTGTCATATGAGCGCGGTCCAACAGAGCGACCCCGGCACCATCAATCATTACTCTGGCCTGCCATTCCTTCATGCAGGAATTACCTGCGAGGCCTGCCATGGAGATACGCAGCAGCATGTTTCAACTGGCGGTAAGTCCGCTGTCATCAATCCAGATAAACTGGAAACGGACCGGCGCGATTCGATCTGTATCAGCTGCCATCTTGAGGGTGATGTATCTGTCGAGCGCTTGGGTCGCTCAGCCATCAACTACAAACCAGGCGATTCCATCTCCGAATATCTTTCGTTTTTTGTCTATAAAGGGGAGGACGCCACGCGCCGCGGCGTCAGCGAAGTGGAACAGCTGAGCATGAGCAAGTGCAAACGCACGAGCGGGGACAAGATGTCCTGCACCAGCTGCCACGATCCTCACTATAGGCCAGCGCCCCAGGAGCGCGCAGCGTTCTATCGAAGCAAATGCCTTACCTGCCACAGCGATACAACCTTCGCAGCATCACATCATCCTGAAAATCCCGATTGCACAAGCTGTCATATGCCACGGAGCGGAGCAGAAAATATTCCCCACGTTGCGTGGACAGATCATCGCATTCGGAGAATTCCGGACACTAGCGAGTCGATCAAGGACCTGGGCGAAGGAGACACACTCACGCCGATTTTCTCTCCGCGTGCCACGAAGCGCGACCTCGCGCTGGCCTACTACAACGCTGTTCTCCAGGGAAATTTCGTCTTGCAGCAGAAAGCGAATCAATCATTGAAAGAAATCAAGCCGGAGATTTCCAGCGACAAAGAAGCCCTCAATGCCTTGGCCATCACCAGCGAAAAGCGGGGAGAGAACAAACAAGCGGCAGAGTTGTTCGAAGAGGTCCTGCGGCTCGACTCGCAGAACCTCACCGCGCTCTCGAATCTCGGCACTCTGCGAGCAAAATCTGGAGACCTGCAAGGCGCCATCGCCCTCTGGCGTCCGGCATTTGAA
The DNA here is from genome assembly GCA_963823845.1 of Terriglobales bacterium. Classification (GTDB taxonomy): domain Bacteria; phylum Acidobacteriota; class Terriglobia; order Terriglobales; family Acidobacteriaceae; genus Alloacidobacterium. The sequence goes on along the minus strand of CAWGND010000011.1, from coordinate 535,325 downwards.
CGCAACGAGGATGTTGTAGGCCTGGCAAAGAACCTTGCTTTGGTGCAATGCATGACAGGCGATCCAGCTTCAGCCCGCGCCACGCTTGAAAAGACGCTTCAATACAGCCCCGGGCTTCAGGATGTACAGCAGTTGCTGGCTGCACTGCCATCCTGCTCTGCCGCAAAATAATAAAATGAACGCATACGACGATATGACGAAGCGGCCCCTCTGCGAAAAATTTCTGACCCGAACCCGCCTGCTCGCAGCCTTTGTTATATGTTCCTCGTCGCCGTTTCCAGTGCACGCGCAACAGCCTCCACCCGCAGACCAGCCCGACACGCTGCAATCAATCCACCATCTTCTCGACGCCTCACAGTTCGCTCAGGCCGAGAAGGCTCTCCACATCTACCTTGAAAAGAATCCATCATCTGCAGATGCACATTTCCTGCTTGGCTACACATTGTTTCGCGAGAAGCGCCCCAAAGATTCTCTTGCGGAATTCATGGAAGGGTCAAAGTACCAGCACCTACAAGCATCAGACCTGAAGATCGTAGCCGCCGACTACGTAGTGCTCGGCGATTTTGCGGACGCAGACAAGTGGCTGTCTACCGTCACGGAAGAAACCCCAAAGGACGCCGAGGCATGGTATCTGCTGGGCCGGACCAAGTACAACGAGAACCGCTTCGAAGAAGCGATCCAGTGTTTCCAGCGAACACTTTCACTACGCGCGGGCGATATCAAAGCCGAAGACAATCTAGGTCTCTCCTATCAAGGCCTCAACCGTATCGACGAAGCAAAGACGGCCTTCGAGAATGCCATTTCCTGGCAAAAAGATTCACCCATAAAAGACGCACAGCCGTATCTGAATATGGGAGTCCTGCTTGCGGATCAGGGCCAAGCGTCGCAAGCGTTACCCTATCTGCAGCAAGCCGCAGCGTTAGCCCCGCACAACCCAAAAGCACACGAAGAACTCGGCCGAGTCTACGACCTGCTCAAAATGCCGGACAAAGCCGAGCAGGAATTGGAGCAGGCGATCGCGCTCGCGCCGGATGTTGCTGCTCTCCACTACAAACTTGGCCAGCTATACCGTCGCCAGGGCAAGCAGCCACTCGCCCAACAGCAATTCGACATCTGCGTGAAGCTCAACAGCACGCACTCATCTGCCGAAACACCAAATCCGGCCGCGCAAAATTGACCCCCGCAGCGACACTAGATAACTCCCACCTAACAAGGTAACTATTACCTTTGGGGAGCTTTAAGATAGGCTCCCCATGACCATTCCGCCAGTCCCAATGTACCTATTCTCATGCGATGATAGCTTTGTACGACCCCCCGAAAGGACCAGAGGCATGGCAGATGTTGTCGCAGGCGAAGCAGCGCAGTTTATTCAAAAGGTAGAAAACCGTTCCGCGCATATCGGCATTATCGGAATGGGATATGTAGGTCTGCCACTCTCTCTTCTATTCAGCGAAGAACGCTTCGCCGTCACCGGCTTTGACATCGATGGCCGGAAAGTTTCCACCCTGAACTCAGGTGGCTCCTACATCGTCCGCATTCCCGGCACCGAGATCCAGTCCGCGCAGAAGCACGGTTTTCGCGCAACAGCGGACTACTCAGAGATCTCTAGCGTCGATGTCATCATTATCTGCGTGCCCACTCCGCTGAATGAATATCATGAGCCGGACCTGAGCTATATCCGCGATACAGCGAAGGCCATCGCGCCGCATCTGCGCGAAGGGCAACTCGTCATCCTTGAAAGCACCACCTATCCTGGCACAACCGAAGAAGTGCTCATCCCTATCCTCGAACAAGGAAACAGCAGGCAGCTTCGCGTCAACCGAGACATATCGACGAACGGTTTTTACGTGGCCTTTTCGCCCGAGCGGGAAGACCCCGGCAACGACACCGTTGCCCGACGCGACATTCCTAAAGTGGTTGGCGGCGTAGGCCCAGTCGCATTGGAACTAGCATCCGCCGTCTATGGAAGCATCTTCAACCGCACCGTCCCCGTCTCAACACCCGCGGCAGCGGAAATGACCAAGCTGCTCGAAAACATCTATCGCTGCGTGAACATCGCGCTGGTGAATGAGTTGAAGCAACTCTGCGATCGCATGAGTATCGACATCTTCGAGGTTATCGATGCCGCCAAGACCAAGCCCTTCGGTTTTCAGGCCTTTTATCCCGGCCCGGGCCTCGGCGGCCACTGCATCCCCATCGACCCGTTCTATCTTTCGTGGAAGGCAAAGCAGTACGACTTCCGCACCAGGTTCATCGAGCTTGCGGGCGAAGTCAACGTCGCGATGCCGTATTATGTGGTCGACAAGACTGTTGAAGCGCTTAACGAGCAATCGAAAGCGCTCAAGGGCTCAAGGGTTCTGGTTCTCGGCCTTGCATACAAGAGAGACGTGGACGATCTGCGCGAGTCGCCGTCACTCACCATCATTGAACTGCTTAGGAAGCGCGGCGCCATTGTCTCCTACAACGACCCGTTCTTCCCCTATGTAGGCCGAGGCCGCCACTACGATCTCGACATGCACGGAGTGCCGCTCGAAAATCTGTCGCAGTACGATTGCGTGCTGATCGTCACAGATCATTCCGACTATGACTATGCACGGATTGTGCACGAATCACAGCTCGTAATAGATTCGCGTAACGCCACCAAAGGAATTCATTCAGAAAAAATAGTTAGATGCTGAAGACACCAGTCTACTGATACCCGCGGGCCGGTCCGTACGGCATGGCGGGGAACCGATCTCAGCCCAGCCACTACTCGTGCTGGCCGCTATGTTCAGGGGTCCGTCCTGGCTCTGGAAAATCGGTGTCGTTGTCGTGCTCCAGATCTTTGATCATCGGGTCCGCAAAGCGATGAGGAAGCTGATCCGCAAGATTGCTGCGCAGATCGGTCCGCCGTGGTGAGTCGGTAGGGGATTCGCTTTCAACCGGGCCCTTGAGAGTATCGCTGTCGTGACGGGTTGGCATAGGTCCTCTTCGATGGCTCAAATGCGGAGCGAGTTGCCAATGCGTTCTGGCAATCGGCTGCTTACTGTGGTTGGTATGCCGAAGGCGAAGGCTTCGGTGCTGTAATTCTAACCCCCATGCCGTTCAACCGGCTGCGTGCCTGCGCCGCCTCCGGCGATTGCGGATAGCGCTGGATCAGGTTGCGCAGGTCACGAACGCCCGCATCGCGCTGATTCGTCGCCAGTTCAGCCTCGCCCTTGCGCAGCTGCGCTGCCGGAACCTTGGGATTGCCGGGGAACTGCTCCAGCACTGCATCGTAGTTCTTGATGGCTGTCTTATAGTCGCCCTGCCGGTAAGCAATCTCACCAAGATAGAACTGTGCATTGCCGGCAAGGTTGTCCTGGGGATAATACTTCAATACATCACTAAACTCGCCTGCGGCCACATCATATTTTGCGCTGTTGTAATCGCGAACTCCACCTTGATATAGCTGGTCAACGGGAGGCGCCGCTGGCTGCGCAGCCGCAGCATTCCCATCCGAACCGCCCGGCGCCTGCTGTCCACCGGAAGCCCCAGCCGACTGTCCGCCGCCAGCCGGCTGGCCGTTCACATTCTGCATCTGCGCCTGGATCTCCTGCAGTGTTTTGTCCACCTTGGCAATGCGGGATTTCAGCTCATCGACGGAATCGTTCAGGCCCTGCATCTGGCCGGAGAGCTGGTCAACCTTGCTGCCGTTTCCCTCGTTCTGCGCCTGTACCGCCTGCTGCAGGGTACTCAAGGACTGCGACATACGATTCACACTGTCCGCCGTCTGCTCCACCAGGTGCTGCAGCACGCCCATGCGCTCATCATTCGATTGCTGCAGGCGCTGCAGCGTATCCTGGAGGGTCTGCACCTGCTGCTGCAATTGAATCATTTCCTTTGAGGCGGCATGCGCCCTGGGCGCAGGGCAGAGAAGTGCAAGCGTGGCAACGGCTGTAAGCTGAATCAAACTCTTTCGCATAGGAAAATTCCTCAGGCGCGCATGGCATCCATGCGTGGCCTTCATTGCAGTACCTTTGTAGATCAGTTTAGTCCAAAGCAAAACGGCAGCACTGCACAAAGCAATGCTGCCGTCCCATGGCCGGGTTTAGCGGTCGATGCTGAATTGGGCGCGGCGGTTCTGCTGCCAGCACGATTCCGTGTGCTCCGTGCAGAACTGCTTTTCCTTGCCGTAGCTCACCGTGCGCAGGCGGTCCGGGCTTACTCCGGCATTCACCAGTGCCTGCTTGGCCGCGTTCGCGCGGTTCTCACCGAGGCTCAGGTTATATTCCGTCGACCCGCGCTCGTCGCAATAGCCTCCGATCACGACCTTAATGCCCGTGTGTTGATTCAGAAACGAAGCGTCCTTGGAAATAATCGGCTGCGCGTCTGGACGAATGTCATAAGCGTCATAGTCGTAGAATACGTCCTGCACGTTCTGGTGGAACAGCGTGTCGTCCATTTCGCTCTCGTTGATGTTGCTCACAGGAGCCTGCTGCGGCGCATTCACCGTCAGCCGTGCCGTCGCATCGGTTGAGCCGCCATCGCCGCGCGCGACCAGATGGTAATTGGTCGAATCGGTCGGCTTCACATTCATCGTGCCCGCGGTTGCAACCTGGCCTACACCTTCAATCGAAACATCGGTCGCGTTCGTCGTCTTCCATGTCAGCACAGCGCTGTCACCCTGGTTGATCGCTTGTGGCGTAACGGTGATCTGAGCCGTTGGCGCGGGCGCGGGAGTAGTCGGCGGAGGTGGTGGCGGCGGCGCGGGCTGTTTCTTGTGGCATCCGGCAATTGTTAACAATGCTGCCAGACTGACGACGGAAGCAATGTACTTACGATGAAGGTGTTGCACGGTCTCCTCCTTTGGGAGCGATTTGTAAGTGCTCTCGAACGAGCGTGATTCCAGGCCCTTGGCCAAGACAGGGCAGCCAGGTCAAGCCCGGTCTGCCAACCAGGTAAAACTGCAAGCTTATTTCCAGCTCCAATTCGGCATCGTGTTGGCGCTGCCACGTGTCAATGCATGTTGCTCCGAACCATCCGCCAGCATAGTCCAGATCTGCGTAGCGCCACCCTCTTCCCGCTGAAAAACGAGATGCCGGCCATCCGGCGACCACGATGGAAAATCGTTCTGTCCGGCCTCATGGGTCAACTGCGTCCAGCGCTTGCTGGCGATGTCCATGATGTAGATGTCCTGCCCGCCCGGCGCTCCCGGACCATACTTGCGATTCCAGGCAAAGGCCAGAAACTGTCCATTCGGTGACCACGAAGGCGAAGTAGCATACCCGCCGTCGGTCATGCGCTGGACGTTGGCGCCGTCCGAATCCATGATGTAAATCTGCGGCAGACCTGTGCGTCCGCTCACCCAGGCAATCTGCGAATTCGTCTTCGGATTCCACACTGGCGATACATCCGGTCCATGGAACGCCGTCACGCGATGCAGTCCGCCGCCATTCACATCCGTCGTGTAAATCTCCGAATCCCCATCAGCCGACGACGAGAACGCCAGCTTCAACCCATCGCTCGACCACGCCGGAGAAATCGTCGTTCCGCCCGGCGAACTGAAATTGCCACCATCCGGTTCAGCAGCAGCGAGTACATGCGGATCGACCAGCCATTCTTGCCCAGGCTGGAAAACGCTACGCGAGAATTATCCGGAGCCATGCGGGGCGAGAGCGAAATGCTGCCGCAGTTGCGTGATCTGGTGTGCGTTCTGCCCGTCGTAATCCATCACCCAGATTTCTTTATTGCCCGTGCTGATGGAAACGAAATAAATCTTCGTCTCACAGATGCCGGCAATGCCGCCCAGCCGCGTAATAATCTCATCGGCGAAGCGGTGAGCAATCGCGCGCGCATTGTCCACGCTGGCGTTGTCCGAGTACTGCTTGCCGAGAATCTGCGGCGTCTGCTGGTTCTTCGCGTCGAATAAGTAACCATAGACAGTCACTCTTGCCATCGCCCACGCCAATGCGCGCCAAACGCCACCATGTCCGCATTTGAAGGAGCAGCCGCCCAGTCCGGCAAATTGATCTCCTGCGGCGAACCCGGCATCAGCGGCGGAGCCATGCTCTTTGACACCATGTCGAAGATGCCCGCATTCGAAAGATCGTTAAAAAGCGTCGTATCGAATGCGCTCTTCAGCATTCCGGTCTGCGGATCATTGGATGTTGGTTTGAAGTCGGCAGCGGCCAGGCGAATCTTCGTGGCACCGAGATTAGTGCCGGTTCGCACCCAATCCTGCGCCTGCGCGCTAAGTGGACCGCCGAGGAAGAAAATCGCTACAAAGAAGAGGAACCAACGCGATGCCAAAATCTCTTGCTTTTTACTAATAATCATTCTTCCGTCCCGCATACAAATTTGCGAAAACTGGATCAAACTGCAAAAACATCATCGCCCGGGCTCTTCACAATAGTACTGCACTGAGAGCGAATTCCCATTGTATCCAGCCAGGCAAGGGACCATACGAATCAACCCTTTGCACTGCTCTTAGGCACGAAGTATCCAGACTAGGCGAGCCGCTCGACTGCTCGATTCGAATCTGGCTCGGCGATCCATCCCGTCGACCACAAACAGAGGTACACTTTCGATCCCGCCGGTGTGTTCGGAGACACTTCCTGCACCAGCCAGTTTTGTGCAGTCATTCTCCGAATTTTGTCTACATACCAGGGAAAACGCGAACCAAAGTCCCCGCCATTGACTGCGACGGGATTATTCCCGTTTGGGTTGCTTGTCATCGACCGCGGAATATTTGTTTGTGCCGCCTCGCCATAGTTGGCCCGGTTCTGTTGGTTCGGAATCAGCTGAGCATGCTTGGTCGAAGTTGGTGTGACATTTTTCTGCGGCTGCGGTTTCACAGGAGCCTCCGTCTTCTGCGGAGCCTCCTTCGCCTTGATCGGCTTCTGCTTCTCAGGAATCGGGATCGCATCCGGCGGTGGCGCCTCCACCGTCTTCTGGGGCGCCGGAGGAGCAGGCGCCTGGCTCGGCGTCTGCGTAGCCAGCACATTCTCCGTCGGCTTATTTTCGCTGGGCAAAGGAATCGTCGGAGCCGAGCTCACCAGTGTTGCCTGTATCGCTCCCGGCGCAGATTCGCTGTTGCCCCAGATGCCGCCATGAAAGCGCCCGACAAGAAATACATAGAGCGCAACTGTCGCCACGACTCCAACGTGAAGCATGAACGAACCAACAGCCGGCCCACCGAAATGGGGATCCGTTCAAGCTCGATTCTCGCGCTCGTCCTCATCCGTTACTTCGCCGCAGCACCGTTATTCAACGGCTGCGTCACAATGCTGATATTCGTAATGCCCGCCTGCTTTACCGCATCCATCACGGAGGCAAACGCGCCAAATGGAACACGCTCATCCGCACGCAGATAAATAACCCGATGTGCCGCATCGGTATTCGGCTGCTGCAACCGCGTCGGCAAGTCTGCCAAGATTGATCGGCTGGTCGCCAAGAAACACGCGCTGATCTTTATCGATCGTCAGCACCGTGCGCTGCTCGGTGATTTCCTTCACCGTCTTCGTCTTGGGCACGGCCACATCGATGCCCGACTGCAGCACGGGGCCGTCAACATGAAGATCACCAGCAGCACCAGCACCACGTCCACCAGCGGAGTGATGTTAATCTCCGCCAGTGCCGTCTGCGTGTGCCCGCTTCTACTTGTGAAGGCCACGCGCGGCCTGCCTTTCCAGAGGATCCTCGTTCGCTGCCACCGAGAACTCTTCCATGCTGTTCAGCAGTTCGCGCGAGAAGTCATCCATGCGCGCCCCAAACTCGCGGCATCGCGCCGTGAACTGGTTGTAAGCAATCACAGCAGGCACCGCGACCACAAGTCCGGCTGCCGTAGTAATCAGCGCTTCAGAAACACCCGGAGCGACGGCCCGCAGCGTAGCCGCGCCCGCAGTTCCCAGCCCATGGAAGGCATCCACAATCCCCATGATCGTTCCGAACAGACCAATAAATGGCGAGATCGCGCCAATCGTAGCCAGCCACGTCAGCCGCTGCTCCAGAACAGTCAACGATTCGCTCGAAGCCGTCTGCGCCGCGCGTTCAAGCGCCGTAATGTTTTTCGGAGGCCCATATCCGCCCGTCTGCCGCCGATACGTCTCATAGACCTCATCAAACACATTCACCAGCGGACTGGGCTTGAACTGCTCACTGACCGCGGCAATCTCCTGCAGCCGGCTGGCCTTGCGAAAGGCGCGCAAAAAGCGGTTGCTCTGCGCTCGCGCCCGCTTAAAGGCGCCCCACTTGCCCAGAATGATCGCCCATGAATAAAGGCTCGCAATCAGCAGCAGTCCAAGAACAGCCAGAGCCACTGGCCCGCTGTTCTGCAGCATTTCCCAGATAGCGCTGCCGCTTGGAGGCGCAGGCGGCGCGCCCGCATCCGGCTCCGCCTGAAAGAAAATAAAGGCTATTGCAAAAAAAAGGTGTGTCATTGCCTAGTATTAACGTTAGCAGACGCGAATCTGCGAAACCAAGTTGCCAGGCGCTGGTGAAATGAAGATGGAACGCGTTTGAGTTTTCGCAGAGATAAATACAAACCGATTCTCTGGTTCAAAGCCCTATTCGTCTTCTGGATTCCCGACTAAACCCATCCGCGTTTCGTCTCAAACGGCGACTTAAGTAGTCTGTTTTAAGTATCACAAAAAAAAAGAGATATCTGCAGAAAACTTCAACACAAATCTGTGCTTCAGACATATTATGTTTCGTAAGTCATCATGCTCTCGTGATGACCGCACGCAAGACTTTTCGGCGAAAAAGGAGCCCTGCCATGATCGCAATTAATTCAGGTCAATGCGGACTTTGTGCTCACTTTGGCGAGCCTCATCCAGCAACCCCCACGCTGACCCAGATTCACAGTAGCAAGCAAGCTCCAGAAACCTTCCTAGACGATTGCGGCCATCCCAAACATGCTCCACTTCACTTGAAAGTGACTGCCGTGAGCGGATGCGACGGATTTACGCCAGTCGCCTCAGCTTGATCAACTAGATCTACCTTTTCACCGAGCCGGTAGCTTCGTTGGTTCGTCCAAGACGAAGTTGCGGGCTCATGTACCTTCCAGAACCGGTCCTGCTCTTGCAATCACCGTGCGGAAACCAGAGTCGCTCATCCATCAAGACAAGACGCCGCGTTTCGCAGGACGCGCGCGGTCCTGCAAAGTTTCATGAACCGTTTCATTAATTATTGGTAGTTAGAGAGCGGTTCGTGTCAGTCGAGTTGTGTTGCGTGTTTCGGACATGATCGTTCTCTTTGGCTGGCTGCGACCCGGTATAGCTCGCAATCGACGAGATGTCAGCACCGCTTCGCCAATGAGCGTGTCATCGTGCAACAGTACCTTGCCTGTATCCGGATCGGTAATGACCTTGCCGATTCTCCATACCTGCAAGTGGTCGCCTGATTTCAGTCCGCGTTGAGCGCCCACATTCAGGACCAGGCTGCCCGAGGAATCGATTCCCGCCACTACGCCATCAAGAGAGCTCTGATGCGCAGGCACTTTGGCTAAGTTCTGTTCCACCTTCAAGGCAAGATTAGCAACTGCCTTATCAAGCGCTTCATTCGTAGTTTCCCCGAGCTGTCCTCCGGGTGACCGGCCCGTCATCGCCGCAACGTAGTCCGTCTCAGAGCCCTTTACCCCTTTATGAGATGCATCCCCCGAGGCCTGTGCCACGGCCAGCACTTCCGCCGTCTCGGAACTTACGATGCGGGCGCTGATCTGAATCGACGCGCTTAAGTCATATTTAGGCGCCGTAACACCCACCACGGGATACACATGCCGCGCCTTCGCTTTGTCGTTGTACTCATAACATGTAATGCTTCCAAGGATAATGACGTCCACGCCCAGTATTCTGCCGAGCTTCGCAGCCCTAGCAGGGTCGGCGCGGTCGCTATTCGAGAAATTTTGCTCGGCTAGCAGCTTATTGAGCGCCGACCGTTCGATCACGCTGCAAGCCGCATCTTGCACCAGACGATTGATCAACAAATCTGCCACGGTCTTCCCGAGGTCTATGCCATATGTGATATTCGTGGCCGCCACGCCAATCCTGGTCGTGCCAACGCCTGCATTGTCGAAGTCCAGCACCGCCACTCGCTTTTTTGCTGTGCTGTCCGTCGCGCATGCAGCTATGCTCAGAGCTGCGTTGAGGGTGAATATCAGAGTAGAACGGAACCGCATCCCGATCCTCTGGATGGCTGAATAGAATACCGCTTTTCCGAGAGAATTGCCCGGAATTCCTGCCGTCCCATCTTGGATGGTGTCGATCCATGCTAAAAAGTTTCTTAACCCAGCAAGGCGCCGACGGCGCGTACCGCTGGACGCGCAGTCCTGATATTCTGCGCGCAGCATGCTGCTTGAACTGCGCGCAGAAAACTACGCTGTCATTGACCACGCCATCGCCGTCTTCGGCCCTGGCCTCAATCTACTCACCGGCGAAACCGGGGCCGGCAAGTCCATCCTCGTCGACGCGCTCGCCCTGCTCATGGGCGACAAGGCCTCATCCGATGTAGTTCGCCACGGAGCAGACAAAGCCGTCGTAGCCTGCGTCTTCGAGGCCACCCCCGGAGCCGAAATTATCCTGGAATCCAACGGCATCGACAGCGAAGGCCACGAGATCATCCTGCGCCGCGAAATCCTCTCCAACGGCAAAGGCCGCGTCTTCATCAACAATCAGCCGGCAACAGTATCCGCACTGCGCCAGCTCGCGCCCGAGCTAGCCCTCGTCCACGCACAGAGCGAGACCCTTGGAGCCTTCGATCAGGCGCAACAGCGCAGCCTGCTCGACCGCTTTGGCAGTATCTCCGAAGAATCAACCGCCGCCGCCTGCGAGAAATGGCGCGCCATCCAGCAAAAGCTCGACACCCTCGAACGCGACGAGCAGGACCGCCTCCGCATGGTCGATCTCTGGAGCTTCCAGCGCAAGGAAATCGAAGACGTCAAACCCTCCGAAGGGGAAGACGAAGCGCTGGAAACCGAACGCCGCGTCTTATCGAACGCCGAAAAACTCTACGGCGCCGCCATGAGCGCGCACGAACTGCTCTATGAAGGATCAAGCTCCGCCGAAACAACTCTGCGCGCTGCCGAGAAGCATCTCGAAGACCTCGCCCAATACGATCTAAAATTTCAGGAAGCCGCGCAGCAACTCGCATCGGCTCGCGCATCGGTCGAGGACGTAAGCTCAACAGTCCGCGACTACGCCGAAAACATCCAGGCCTCGCCCGAGCGCCTCGCCGAAATCGAAGACCGCCTCGCTGTCCTCGATCGTCTCAAGCGCAAATATGGCCAGACACTCGCTGAAGTCATCGCGTATGGCGAAGAAGTAGTCGCAAAGCTGAATGAAATCGAGAACCGCGACGAAGTCGTGAAAGCTCAGCGAGCAGACTTGAAGATCGCCGCAGATGCCTACAGCAAAGCCGCGCAGTCGCTCACCGCTGACCGCGCAGCAGCCGCAAAGAAGCTGGAAAAACTCGCCGAAGCCCAGATCAATGACCTCGCCATGAAAGTCCGCTTCGCCGTAACCGTTACCCCAAACGAAGACTCCGCACACTGGACCCCTCATGGCTGGGACACCGTGGAATATCGCATTGCTACCAACGCCGGTGAGCCCCTCAAGCCCCTCGACGAAATCGCCTCCGGCGGCGAAATGTCTCGCGTTCTTCTAGCGCTCAAAGTCAGCGTCGAAGAAGGCGCGGCCAAATCCCACAGCAAAAAGAAAACGCAAGTCCCGCGCACGCTGGTCTTCGATGAAATTGACATCGGCATCGGGGGCGCTGCCGCGGAAGCCGTCGGCCAGAAGCTCAAAGCCCTCTCCCGTGCGCAGCAGGTCCTGTGCGTAACTCACCTGCCCCAGATCGCCGCCTTCGCCGACCAGCACTTCCTCATCGAAAAAAAGGAGCATAGCGGCCGCACGAAAACCTCCGTCCGCCTGCTCGAAGCCGCCAGTAGCACTGAAGAAATAGCCCGCATGCTAAGCGGTGCAACCGTAACCGACACATCCCTCAAGCATGCGGAACAGATGATCAAAGCCAGCCGGTAGCCACGCCTCTAATCCCGGTACCTTCGCACCCTTAAAGCGAGCCATCATTAGGCGGATTTACTGCTTGGCATAGGCACGGATGTAGTCCACGTCCATGCTCGACCCATCCAGTGCATCCGTGATCGGTCCTGCGGCGGACATAACCATCGTGCTCAGGATCAGCTGTACCGGTGTGCTCGCGCTCGCGTTCTGGATACGCCACACCTGCGAGCCATCGTAGTACCACACGATCTGAGACTCGTCCCATTGAACCGCATAGATGTGAAAGCCGGCAGCAAGATCCTGCGAGGCGACTTCAGTGTGGCTTTCAGCCTCGTTCTGCCCCCCCGTCCAGTTGTGAAATGTCGTGTTGATCTGGCTGGTAAATATTCCTTCGTTTATGTCGATCTCGAAAGGATGCAATACCTGGCCGGGCGTGAAGAGCCATACAGCGTTATTCACAGCCGGAGCATTTGCATAGCGTATGCGCGCTTCGACGTAGCCATACTGCTGGGTGAAAGCAGAGCGGATGCCGCCAGTCGTGTACGGTCGTCCTGCCATGCGTTCTTCCCTCTTCGTAACCATGTGCAGGTACCCGCTTGACTCGGTGACGTTCTCTGGCCATCTTGAAGCCAGACAAGTTTGCGAGTCGGGGCAGGTATAACCTGCATCGGCCTTCCACGTTGTGGTGTCAAGCGACGAGCCGTCAAACTCGTCGTCGAAGGTGAGCGTCCAGTTTCCAGCTGGCATACGTGTTGCGTCGGCTCCCAATTGCGTACTTTCGACGGCGTTTGGAGCCGTCCCGCACGCCGTAGCGAGTGCCAGCGTGCCAAGGAACAATAGGTATTTCATAGACAGTCCCGCTCCCCGCGTGTCGTCTAGGTAAAAAGGGATAGCTTGCGCGGAGGGTGGGGCTTGGGGGTGGGGGGCAGGGGGTTGGGGTTGGGGGCGAGTCCTCGCGCGTAGTGGAGGGGAGGTCTATAACTCTACATCCTGGACCGCTGTATTTTCAGCGTTACTAGCGCTCTCTTTCGTAATCGCCGCAGCCGCTAAACCTTTACTGGTGGGTGGTGACTCTTCTCGAAAACGCGGCCTCAGGCTGAACCCTCACGATCAAAGGGATTCACCTCATTGGTCTACAACTACGTCAAGCCGTTGGTTCCGCCCCGAGATTGATCCGCTGAGCTTTAATGCACTGTTCCGAAACTTACCCTTTGTGCAACAGCGAACGGCAGCTTCCTCAAAGGCATCCGGCGGTTCCCAGCCAAAAGTGGACCTCGTGTTATTGATTACACTGGCAATGCGGCGCGCAGATCGTGTCCAACCTCACTTCTGCGGAACGTCGCCTCAAGCTATTCTGAAGAACCTGGAATGGAGGTTTTGTAGCATGGCAAAGCTCGTTTATGGATTGAACCAGTCCCTGGACGGCTACGTCGATCATCTGGAAATAGGACCGCCGGACCCTGCGCTCTCTCGTCACTTCATAGAGCAGGCGCGCGGCTTGACGGGCGTTGTGTACGGTCGCCGCATGTACGAGATCATGCGTTATTGGGACGATGACCTTCCGGACTGGGACGCCGAGGACCGCGACTTCGCGGCGGTGTGGCGGGGCCAGCGGAAGTGGGTTGTGTCGCGCTCGTTGAAATCGGTCGGCCCCAACGCCACACTTGTCGGCAATGACTTCGAGGCGGTGATACGTGGGCTGAAGGCTCAGCTAGATGGGGAGATTGATGTTGCCGGACCAGACTTGGCAGGAAGCCTAACCAACCTTGGTCTTATTGATGAGTATCGACTTTACCTCCACCCCATCGTACTTGGTCGCGGCAAGCCATTCTTCTCCGGCCCTCGGCCGCCGCTCCGCCTTGTTGCCAGCGATCTAATTGGCGGGGACGTGATTAGGTTGACGTACGTTCCTGCTTAGTCGCGCAACTCGCCCGACGGACTGCGCGGACGCGTCAGGTCCGCTTTGGGGCACGTCCAGGCATTCCAGCTTGCGCGCCAATCTTCCCCGAAAGCGGTCGCACAAAGGAACCCTTTCGGGACGTTGCAAAACCTACCCTTTGTGAACCCCTTTGCGTTGTGCCTTGCATCGCGAAACTTTAATATTAGTAAGCAAAATCATGTCTGAAGAAGCAGATTTGCTGGGAGCATTCGAAGAGCATTCGTCCGATGGGATTCGAGCGTTGCTCGACGTCTCGCCCAAAGTATTCTCCTTCCTCTCAGTTTCGCGCTGAGAGGCCAGGCATTCATTGCTTCTTCGCCGCATGCGCATTATGAAAGAAGCCTTTTCTCAGGTTGATGCCATACTCCAGATAAGCCTTCAGGCAACAACTCATCTGCATCCACCCATAGCAATTCCCATACGAGCTATCCAGCCCCTTCTGGTTTTCCTTCCAATTCCCCTCTGAGATGCTGACCAGAGTTTCCTCCGGACTGAGCGGCTCAAAGTGTATCTCTACCTGCGTGTTGTAGCCGCGCTCCATCGTTTCCCACTCAAAAGCAATCAACTGGTTAGCAACGACCTTCGTCACCGACAGCGGCACGTCGCCAGGATAATCCGCAAACCTCCACATCACTTTTGCACCTTCATCCAACGGCCCGCTCGCTGATTCCGTCGCAAAATACTGCGTAATCTTCGTCGGGTTATAAACCGCGTCAAAGACCTCTGCGACCGGCTTCTGAATCTTGGTCTGAATTTTGAACTTGAGTTCCACGGTTCCTCCTCGCCATGTTTCTTAGAACGATCCAAACTATATGTTGTATTTTTATAACATGTCAACGGCAAAGAAAGAGCGCGAACGGCAGGAGTCGATCTTCAAAGCCCTAGCCGATTATCGCCGCCGCGAAATGCTCGACTTGTTGCGAGACGCGCCCCAGACTACGGGAGACATCTGCAAGCGCTTCAAAGACCTCAACCGCTGCACAGTGATGCAGCATCTCGGCGTGCTCGAGAAGGCCGAGCTGATCATCGTGAAACGCAAGGGCCGCAATCGCTGGAACTACATCAACCCGCTGCCTATCAAGGAAATCTACGATCACTGGATCAGCCGCTACGCCACCCACGCCATCGACATCCTCGCCCGCATAAAACACGACTTCGAGAGATCCTAAAGAATTGCCGTCCTGAGCAGCGCGACCGAAGGGAGCACAGAATCCTTGTCACGCGCCTCGACTAAAAGCATGAGGACAGAGAGCAACCCACCTGCTACACTCCAACGCAATGCCCGCACGCAAGACTTATCTGCCTTTTCTAGCCGCCGTCCTCTTCGCCACAACAGCACTCGCTCAGCAACCACAGCACCTCTTCTTCCGCGTGACATTAGGGCCGCAAGCCGGCGCGCCAGCCTCGGGCCGCCTGCTCATCTTCGTCGCGCCTGGAACAAACGCAAAAGAAGTGGATACCAACCCGTTCCAGCCAAGCGAAGTTTACGTCGCTGCAAAAGAAGTGTCCTCGCTCAAGCCCGGCGAAGCCATAGACATCGACACTGACGATCTCGCCTTCCCCGCAGCTTTCTCCAGCCTCAAGCCCGGTGATTACCAGGCCCAGGCCGTCCTCGACGTCAACCATTCCTACAACTACGGAGGTCGCTCCGAAGGCGATTTGGTCAGCGACGTCGTCACCCTCAAAGAATGGACACCGGGGGAGGGAAGCGAGCCGTCGTTCGTTTTATCGAGCAAAGTTCCCGCGCCAGAGCCGCGCAAGCTCCCGTTCACACCCGAGATTCAGAAAGCGGCCGACGAGCATACGCAGCCAGCCGATTTCATTAGCCCGCTGCTGACAAAATTTTCAGGCCGCGAAATCCACATCCGCGCCTGGGTCATCCTGCCGCCCACCTACACTGATCACCCAAAAGAGAAGTACCCCACCGTCTACTGGACGCATGGCTTCGGCGGCAACCTCATGTACGCAAAAGCGCAGGGCCAGATGATTTACGCCCGCATGGCGCAAGGCAAAATGCCGCCCATGATCTGGGTCATGTTCGACGAGTCGCTCGCCACAGGCACCCATGAATTCGCCGATTCGCTCAACAACGGCCCCTGGGGCGCCGCGCTCACGACAGAATTCATCCCATGGATTGAATCGAAATATCGCATGGACGCGAAGACCAGCGGCCGCTTTCTGCAAGGCCATTCATCTGGCGGATGGGCAACGCTCCAACTCCAGGTCAACTACCCGAAGGTTTTCGGCGGCACATGGTCCACCTCGCCCGATCCCAGCGACTTCCACGACTTCAGCCAGGTCGACCTCTACGCATCGCACGCCAACCTCTATCGCAAGTCTGATGGCAGTGCCTATCCCATCGTGCGCGACCACGATAAAGTCCTCGGCTCCATGGAGCAGTTCGCAAGACAGGAGCGCGTGCTTGGCGACTACGGCGGCCAGCTAGCCTCCTTCGAATGGGTCTTTTCCCAACGAGGCGCAGACGGACGTCCGCTCAAAATGTTCAACCGCGACACTGGCGACGTCGATCCGAACGTCGTTGCTTACTGGCACGACCACTACGACCTCGCCAACATCGTCGTCACCGATTGGGCCGCGCGCGGAAAAGACCTGCATGGCAAACTCCATTTGATCGTCGGCACTGCCGACACCTTTTATCTCGACGGCGCTGCCCACAAATTCGAAGCCGTCTTGAAGTCCCTGAATGCCGATCCGCACTTCACCTACATCGACAACCGAACCCACTTCGACCTCTACAAGGAAGGCGACGACCGCATGGCCCTCTTCGACAAAATTGCCGCCGAAATGTACGCCGTCGCACGTCCAGGGAAGAGGTAATAGAGGGTTCTCGATAATAGAAGCTGTCATCCTGAGTGGAGCGAAGGATCTGCTTTTCTCTCAATAGCAACGAACTAGACGTTAAAAGCACGAATATGAGACGGTACCCGTGAAGGCTCATAACCCTACCACTGCCGCGCCCAACACGGTATACTGATAGATGTGACAGCGACCACAATTGACCCCCATACCGTTGAGCTCGGCAATGGCTCCGCATCTTCCAAAAAGCGCGTTCTCCTCCTCAAGCCCCGCGGCTTCTGCGCAGGTGTTGTCCGCGCCATCGATATTGTGAAGATTGCCCTCGAAACCTTCGGCGCGCCCATCTACGTCCGCAAGGAAATCGTCCACAACCGCTTTGTAGTCAATGAACTGGCCGAGAAGGGCGCCATCTTCGTCGATGAGATCGACCAGGTCCCCGAGGGGATGCGCGTCATCTACAGCGCGCACGGCGTTTCGCCCGCCGTCCGCCAGCGCAGCAAAGATCTCAAGCTCAAGGTCATCGACGCCACCTGTCCGCTTGTCACCAAGGTCCACGTCGAGGCTGTCAAGTTCGCGAAGCAGGGCTACTCGCTCGTCCTCGTCGGCCACCGCGATCACGATGAGATCGAAGGCACTTTCGGTGAAGCGCCGGACGTGACCCAGATCGTCTCCAACGCCACGGAAGTGAAGACGCTCGAAGTGCCCGATCCTGACCGCGTCGCCTACCTCACGCAGACCACGCTTTCGCTCGACGAAGCGCGCGACATCATCCACGCGCTTAAGGAAAAGTTCCCCAACATCATCGGTCCGCACTCGCAGGACATCTGCTACGCGACCGAAAACCGCCAGACCGCCGTCAAAAATGTTGCCCACAACGCCGACCTGGTCCTCGTCGTCGGCTCTAACAACAGTTCGAACTCGAATCGTCTCGTCGAAGTATCCCGCAACCTGGGAACGAACGGCCACCTGATCGACAACTCTGAAGCCATCGACCCGAAATGGCTTGAAAGCGTCTCTACGGTCGCGATCACAGCCGGCGCATCGGCCCCGGAAATCCTCGTCGAGGACGTCGTAAATTATTTGCGTCAAAAAGGTTTTGGCAGCGTCGAAGAAGTAGAAGTCATGCCAGAAAATGTAAGGTTTGGCCTACCACCGGAGATTGTTCAGGCAATCGCATCTGCTCCGGCGCCGGCAACCGTATCTGTATAGGTAGGTGAGGGCTTCAGCCCTCACAACAGAAAGAACGATTTTGCATTTCGCGATTGAAAGATAACTTCAGAAATGCGTAGAGTTTCAACGACAAGAATGAGTACATCCTCAGGAACAGCACAACGCGGCGTACCCAGATTCGGCAGAATTGACGCCGCCCTGGAATCCGTAGAAGCCGCCATCAGGCGTTCCCGTGACTACATCTTCTCCATTCAGGATCCGGAAGGCTACTGGTGCGGTGAGCTCGAAGCCGATTCGATGCTCGAGGCCGACTACATCTTCGTGCACCGCTTCCTCGGCACCGGCGACGAAGGCAAGCTGAGCCGCGCCCTCACCGAAATGCTCCGCTTCCAGAACGACGACGGCAGCTGGAGCATCTATCCCGGTGGCCCCGGCAATATCAGTCTCACAGTCAAGTGCTATTTCGCCTGCAAGCTCATGGGCTGGACGGCTGACGAGCCCACTCTGGTCAAAGCGCGCGAGTGGATTCTCGCACACGGCGGCGTTGTCCAGTGCAACACTTTCACCAAGATTTACCTCTGCGCACTTGGGCAATACGAATACGACGCCGTCCCGGCCGTTCCGCCGGAGATCGTGCTCTTCCCCAACTGGTTCTACTTCAATATCTACGAAATCTCCTCGTGGTCGCGCGCCATTCTTGTGCCGCTGTCGATCGCGTACGCCAAGAAGCCCTTCAAGAAAATTCCCCCCGAGCAGGGAATCGACGAGCTTTTCTTGGGCGGCCGCGAGAACGCGAACCTGCACCTCAAGTGGGACAACAAGAACTGGATCAGCTGGCGCAATTTCTTCCTGATGTGGGATCGCATCGCCCACTGGAACGAGCGTATTCACATCCGCCCGTTGCGCAAGATCGCTCTGAAGCAGGCAGAAAAATGGATGCTTGCCCGTCTCGAAATGTCGGACGGCCTCGGAGCCATCTACCCGGCCATGCTCAATGCGATTATCGCATTGCGCTGCCTGGGCTATTCACTCGACGACCCGCAAGTCATCCGCGCTATGGATGAGTTTGAAAAGCTGGGCATCGACGAGCCCAACGGCTCCCCTGCTTGCCCCGAGCCGACCTTCCGCATGCAGCCCTGCATGTCCCCCGTGTGGGATACTGCTCAAGCGATCTATGCTCTCGGCGAAGCCGGAGTGGACCGCAACGATCCGCGCATGCTCAAGGCGGCAGACTGGATGCTCTCGAAGGAAGTCCGCCACAAAGGCGACTGGGCGATGAAGACCCACAACGCCGAACCGGGCGGATGGTACTTCGAGTTTAACAACGAGTTTTACCCGGATGTCGATGATACGGCGCAAGTTCTGCTTGCTCTCAACAAGGTCGACAATCCCCGTGAGCGCTACCAGTACGATGTCTGTCTGCGGGCCATCGATTGGGTCTTCGCCATGCAGTGCAAGAACGGCGGCTGGGCCAGCTTCGATAAAGACAACACGAAGATGATCTTCCAGTACATCCCGTTCGCTGACCACAACGCGATGCTCGACCCGCCGACCGTCGACATCACCGGTCGCGTCTTGGAGATGCTGGCCATCTACGGCTACACACGCAAGGACAAGCGCGTCGAAAGAGCCATCAAGTTCATCTATGACGAGCAGGAGTCGGACGGCAGCTGGTTCGGCCGCTGGGGCGTGAACTATATCTACGGAACCTTCCTGGTTCTGCGCGGCCTCGAAGCCATCGGCGTCTGGAACCACGAGCCGCAGATCCAGCAAGCCGCCGAGTGGATCCGCATGGTGCAAAACTCCGACGGCGGCTGGGGAGAGAGTTGTGGCAGCTATGACGAACCAACCACGCGCGGCGTCGGCGTCAGCACGCCATCGCAAACCGCATGGGCCATTCTCGGATTGCTGGCCGCCGGCGACACCCGAAGCGACAGCGTAGCCAAAGGCGTCCGCTGGCTGATCGAACATCAGCAGAGAGATGGCAATTGGGACGAGAGCATCGGTGAGGGGAGCAGCCCGTCAGGCCATCTACACCGGCACAGGTTTCCCGCGGGTCTTTTACCTCGCCTACCACGAGTACCGGAACTACTTCCCGCTCCTGGCGCTCACAAACTACAAGCGGGCCATGGAACGCAGCGCATAATTTACGCCGTGTCATCGTATGTTTATGCTGTCATCCTGACACTGAACGAAGTGAAGTGGAAGGATCTGTTTTTAGAGGTTGAAGTACGGCGCGAGGCGCCGCACAAAATAGGGCCGTCAGGCCCGGGCATTTGCCAAAGCCCCTCAAGGAGGAAAATGGCTGTACCAATTTCCCAGGCATGGACGGTAGCCACTTACGTCCTCAAGCAAAAGATCAAGGGCCGCAAGCGCTTCCCGCTCGTCACCATGCTCGAGCCGCTCTTCCGCTGCAATCTGGCCTGCGCCGGATGCGGCAAGATCCAGTACCCGGCGCACATCCTCAAGCAGGAGCTGTCGCCCGAAGAGTGCTTCCGCGCTGTCGAAGAGTCCGGCACGCCCATGGTCTCGATCCCGGGCGGCGAACCACTCCTGCACCCGCAGATCGACCAAATTGTCGAGGGTTTGGTCGCGCGCAAGAAGTACGTCTATATGTGCACGAACGCTCTTCTTCTTAAAGAAAAGCTTCACCTTTTCAAGCCGAGCAAATATCTCTCCTTTTCAGTCCACCTTGACGGCCAGCGCGAGCACCACGACTTCTCCGTCTGCCGCGAAGGTGGATACGATATCGCCCTCGAAGGCATCAAGGCGGCCATCGCCGCAGGTTTCCGCGTCACCACCAACACCACCCTCTTCGATGGAGCCGACCCGAACTCGGTCCGCGCTTTCTTTGACGAGCTGATGGAAGTTGGCGTCGAAGGCATGATGGTCGCCCCCGGTTACACCTACGAGAAAGCTCCCGACCAGAAACACTTCCTCGGCCGCGCCCGCTCGCGCCGTCTCTTCCGGTCGATCCTCTCCAACCGCAAGAAGACCTGGAAGTTCAACGCGTCGCCCATGTACATGGAATTTCTGATGGGCAAGCGCGAATTCGCCTGCACTCCGTGGGGCATGCCCGCCTACAGCGTCTTCGGCTGGCAGAAGCCCTGCTACCTGCTGCAGGACGGCTACGCCGACACCTTTCAGGAACTGATCGACACCACCGACTGGTCGAACTACGGCACCGAGAGCGGCAACCCCAAGTGCGCCAACTGTATGGTCCACTCCGGATACGAAGCCTCCGGTGTCTACTACACCTTCGGATCGCTGCGTGGCCTCATCGATACCGCGATGGCCGTATTCTTCGACAAGTACGAAGACCGCGGCGCGCTCGACCTGCTCAACGAGCCGGTCAAGCCCGTGCACGGCTTCAACCCGCTCATCCAGATTGAAACCAAGGTCAACGTTGTCGAGCAGCAGGGAACCACAGCATGACCCAGCCTGCACACATCGCCAATCCCGACGAACTCGAAGTAGCCGAAGGCCGCGAGCGCGAACAGCTCGAAGGCTGGATCCCGTCTCTCGCCAGCAACGAAGAGATCCATCAGGCCTTCGAAAAAGCCTTCGACTACCGCGGCGACGTAACCCTCACCCTCAAAGATGGCCGCCAGATCAGTGGCTACATCTTCGACCGCCGCAGTGGCAAGACCCTCGCCGACTCAGCCGTCCGCATCATCCCATCCACCGAGCGCACGAAGCTTTCGATCCCGTACTCTGACATCGCCGCCCTTGCCTTCACCGGACGCGACACCGCCGCCGGTAAAAGCTTCGAAGCCTGGGTCAAGAAGTACTGGGAAAAGAAAGCCGCCGGCGAAAAAGACATCGCCATCCAGCCCGAGTCTCTCGACTAGAGCCATAGCATGACGGCGATCAAAGTCCAGGACTGCGGCTGCATCGCGCTACCGGATGAGATCGTCGAGCAAGCCTCACTCTATCCCGGCTCTACGCTCACCATCGCGGTAGCGCCCGACGGCAAGACGATCGAACTTACTCCCCTCACCACCACGTCGCGACCAGAGAATCCACCACAAGGCGCGAACTGCGGCTGAGCAATGCCGGGTGCACTATCCTTTGCAAAGCAAAGCGTGGATGGGATAGCAGAGTCATCGATTCGCCTCGCCTCCAAAATCTTTCCTATTGCCTCCCCATAGAAAACCGTGTAACCATTCCTATGGCTAAACAAGAGGAGGAGACAAATGCGAAAGCTGAGAGCAATATGGATGCGCATACCGGGTCTTTTCTCAACCAATGACAAAGCAGCCGAGTTCAACGCCGAACTCGAAGCTCATCTGCAGATGCACATCGAAGACAACCTCCGCCGCGGCATGACACCTGAACACGCGCGTCGCGACGCCCTGATCAAACTCGGCGGCATAGAGCAAACAAAACAAGCCTACCGAGAACGCCAAAGCCTCCCGTCGCTCGAAACACTTGGGCAGGACATCCGCTTCGGTCTCCGCATGCTCGTTAAAAATCCCGGATTCACAATTACGGCCGTCTTAACCCTGGCGCTAGGCATAGGCGCAAACACCGCGATCTTCTCGGTTGTGAAAGCAGTCTTGCTGGCTCCATTGCCTTACAAAGACCAGGCTCGTATCGTCGCCGTCTGGACCACGAATCCCGTGCGCGGAGGTCAAATCCTCCCCAGTTCTCCCGGCGACTTCGCCACCTGGAAGAAGAGCGGCATCTTCGAAGATCTCGCCCCCTCCTACGACGACGAAAAAACGCTGACAGGCCAGGGATCGCCGCAGTTCCTCATCGGCTATGCGGTGTCCGCAAATTATCTCCGCATTCTCGGAGTCCAGCCGCAGCTAGGTCGCCTCTACACCGACGAGGAAGACCAGCCCGGCGGCCCACAGCTAGTTCTGTTAAGCAATCATCTCTGGCGCGCAACCTTCCATGCTGACGCCAACATCGTAGGCAAAGCCATCACGCTTGACGGCAAGCCCCACACCGTTCTTGGCGTCATGCCGCCCTCCTTCGATTACCCGGCCAGCGTCGATCTCTGGAACCCTGTCGACATGGCCCCTTCCGCCTTCGACGACTTCAACCACACCTATGTGCGCATCCTCGGACGCCTCCGCAACGGAATCTCGCTCGAAGCGGCGCAGAAAGAAATCAATGCCCTCGAAGCGCAGACAGCGGCAGCGCATCCATCCACTGACAACGGCAACCGCGTCGTCCTCGTCCCGATTCGCCAGCAACTCGACGGTGACATCCGCAAACCGCTGCTGATTCTCCTGGGTGCAGTCGGCCTGGTGCTCTTGATCGCGTGCGCCAACACGGCCGGACTCGCGCTAACCCGCAACGCCGAACGCCAGAAAGAAATCTCCGTGCGCCTCGCTCTCGGCGCAACGCGCCTGCGCCTCCTGCGTCAGTTCGTAACCGAAAGCCTGCTACTCGCAACCATGGGCGGAGTCGCAGGCATGCTCCTCGCGCTCGCCGGAACACGCCTCTTGCTCACGCTCTTCCCCAACGACGTGGCCAACCTGCAGATCCCAAAGGTGACAGAAATCCCCATCGACCGCGGCGTCTTTTTATTCGCTCTCGTCATCACGCTGCTCTCAGCGGTTCTCTTCGGAGTTCTTCCCGTGCTGAAGGCCACGCGCGCCGATGCGAGAGACGCCATGAAAGAATCCGCGCGCGGCGCTACAGCCTGCCGGCGCTCCAACCGCTCGCGCAGCGCGATTGTGGTCACTGAAGTTGCGCTGTCCCTGATCCTGCTGACCGCAGCCGGCCTTGTCGTAACCAGTTTTCAGCGAGTCATGAACGCCGACCTCGGCTTTCAATCCGATCATCTTCTCGCTCTGCAGATATTTCTTCCGCCCGACAGCTACCCTAGAAACGACCATGAAAAAACTCGAGCTTTCGTCGATCAAACCATCACAAAAATGGGCGCAGTACCGGGAGTGAAATCAGCCGGAGCAACCAACTTCCTGCCGCTCATCGGCTTCTGGGGTACAAGCAACTTTCTTCTTCGCGGACAAGCGCCACCAAAAGACGGCCAACTCCCCGAAGCAGACAATCGCGTCATAACTCCGGGCTACATGCAGAGCATGGGTATCGCGTTGCTGCGCGGACGAGCTTTCACCGACGCCGATCGCGCCGACAGCGCACACGTGGCGATGATCAACCAGACCTTCGCCCGGCAATACTTCAAAGATAAAGATCCGATCGGCGAAGAACTCAACCTCGGCACCGCCGATAAACCCGACTGGTGGCGCATCGTCGGCGTCAGCGGCGACGTCAAGTCCTTTGGTCAGGATCAACCTACCCACGCCGAAATCTACCGTCCCTTGGATCAGGACCCATTCCCGATCATCGCGTTCACCCTCCGCACTGAAACCGATCCCGCCGCAATGATCAAGCCTGCCGAACAAGCTTTATGGAGCGTCGACCCCGACCTGCCCATCTTCAAAGCCATTCCCATGGATTCGTTGGCAAACCAATCCCTCGCCCTGCGCCGCGCAAGCTCCGTCCTCATTTCTGGCTTCGCAGTGCTTGCGTTGGTACTGGCCTGCATCGGCATCTACGGAGTCATGGCCTACGCCGTAACGCAGCGCACGCAGGAGATCGGTGTGCGGATGGCCCTCGGTGCCGGACGTGCCGATGTGCTCCGCATGATGATGGGCCTCGGTTTTCGTCTGACAGCAACAGGCGTCATCATCGGTCTTGCCGGAGCACTCGCATCTACGCGATTGCTCACAAGCCTGCTCTTTGAAACAGCCGCAATGAACCCGCTGATCTTTTCCTTGGCGGCCGTCGTGCTGGTAGCGGTTGCAATCCTGGCGTCATATCTACCAGCGCGCCGCGCCGCCTCCATCGACCCCATCAACGCCCTGCGCACCGAATAGGGAGTAAGCAACATAACGCCCCATCCGCCCTAAGGAGTGTGACTCCAGAGAAAACACCTCACCCGCAAGATAACCCAACGCCACAATGCACAATACCAGCACTCCTTCCCGCAAATACGTCGCGGTAGAAACAGAAACGCCAACCCCCGTCGCAAGCGCGATATAAGCAACAACACACATAGGGCACTTCGGCATCAGCACCAGAAGAGCGCCTGGTAGCACGCCACCAGAGCGCGCTTCCAGAAACCGCGTCGAGCCGCTGCGGCCTTGCGACCACAGCAGGCATGTCTGCTCATGACTCACTCTCCGAGCAGACGCAACCGTTCGTGGCAGCAACATAACGCCCATCCTCGTTCACCGACCCGCCGGCTTCATAGCGGTCATGGTGCCGCACCCAGTCGGTCAGGTTGTAGCGAGGCCCATTCTCATTGCGACCCTTCGGTGTCACATCGAGATACATGTACGTCGACACAAACTGCTCATCCCCTCGTCCATGCGTCGAGTAAGTATGAAAAATGTCGCCCCTCGAATCCCGATAAAAGACGCTGTCCCCGGAAAGCTCGTCGCTTGCAAAATCCTGCATGGCATAGTTGTAAAAAACCTTGCCGCTAGCAGCTTCTTCCGGAGTGAACGACACATGGAAGTCAAAGTTGAAGTCGCTGCGATACGATGACACCCACTTGAACTTCCACCCCATGCGCTTCTTGAAGGCTTCAATCTCTTCCAGCGGCGCCCGCGAGACAGACACAAACGAAACATCATGGTGCTCAAGATGCGCCAGCGTCCCTTCAATATGATCCGACTTGAACGAACACCCAACGCAACCCTCCTTCCACTCAGGCCCAAACATAAAGTGTTGAACAATCAACTGGCTCCGTCCCGCAAACAAATCCGCCAGCGTCTCCCTGCCATTAGGCCCATCGAAAACGTACGCCTTCTCAACCCTCACCCACGGCAATTCGCGCCGCTGCTGGTTCAGCACATCGCGCAGCCGCGTCAACTCCTTTTCACTCGCCAGCAGAGTCTTGCGCGCCGCCAGCCACTCCGCATGCGATACGATCTTGTGGCTTACACTCATCGTTGCCATTCGTTATCTCTCCCTTTGACGTGATTTTTGTCATCCTGAGCGGAGTGAAGTGGAGTCGAGGGATCTGCTGTTATCTCTCGCGCTGCACCCACTCTGCAAGCTCGCCCCTCTCTACTCCACAAGCTGCACAACTCCCTGCCTTAAATCCCGATAGCTGTCGTGATACCGAACCCAGGCCATCGCATCCGGCAGAAAATCCTCTTCATCGCGCCCCTTCGGCACTATGTCCAGGAAGTGGTAGGGAATCAGCATCCCCTCCGCTGCCCGCGCATAAGACGAATAAGTATGGAAGACGTTGTTCTCGGAATCCTTATAGAAGACGCTCGTGCCCGTAGCCTCGTCCGTCGGAAACCCGTTCAGGCCATAGTTGTAATCAAACCTGCCGTTCGCCATCTCCTCCGGCGAGAATGACACGCGATAGTCGTAATTAAAATCGCTGCCATACGATGACACCCAGTGAAAACCCCAGCCCATGGGCCTCTTGAACGCGTCGATTTCAGCAAACGGCGCTCGCGAAACCGCGATCAGCGTCACATCGCGCTGTGCCAGATGAATCACGCTGGGATTGAAATGGTCCGCACCCATCGAGCAGCGCGAGCACCCCGCGCCCCATCCCGGCCCAAACATGAAGTGGTACACCACCAGCTGGCTCCGCCCGTCGAACAGATCAGACAGCGTCTCCTTGCCGTTCGGTCCGTCGAAGACGTAATTCTTCTCAACCCGAACCCACGGCAACTCGCGCCGCTTGCGGCTCAGCTCATCCCGCAGCCGGGTCAGTTTCTTTTCTTCCGCCAGAAACGCCTTGCGCGCCCCCAGCCATTCTTCCTGCGAAACGACTGCGTGGTTCACAGCAACTGCGCTCATAATTCCTCCATCGGAAGTTGTAGTCGCTACGGTTCCAAATCGAACGCCGCCTCATCGACGTCTGCCTTGAGATGTCCGAAAATGTGCTATCCAACCACCCGCAGTTGATTCTTGCGATCGTCGTCTCACCGGTCTTCGCCGCGTTTCCTTGATTACCTTGTCCTGATTTTGACCGCCAACTCGTGCTCCACCGGAATCACCGTCACCGCGAATGGCGTTCCCTCATCGTCTGAGATGGCCGGCAACATGTCGTCACCCGAATTGCCCCCGAGCATTGCGTTTGTGTAGTAAGGCGTGTACACCATCATGTGCGGATGCCAGGCCCCAGCCGGCCCCAGCTTCTGCGCTGCGGAGAACATGTATCCGAATCCAACGGCCTCCATCTTCGGCAAGTCGCCTTTCACGTAGGCTTCCTCAATCGCATCGGCAATTTCCGCCGGCGATTTGCCCTCCATGGCGAGCTTCGCTCGCAGCTCCTGGTAGGGAAGAACGGTTCGTACCGCAACTGGATTGAAGCAGATGGGCGCGCGCGTCTGCGGGTCATAAACCAGGTTGCGATTCGGCTTCGGCGTAAATGTAGGGGCGCCCCATCCCCGCATCACCATGCACACAAAGCCGTTGTCGCCCTGCGACGAAACTTTGTACCCTGCGGTTGTAAGCACCATGATGGTCGCATGGTCTGACACCCCATCCGGCGCCGCGCTTCTCGCCAATTCCACCTCTGCATCGGGGCTCATCATGTACTCGCTGAGCGGCGGGTACTTTGGAGTCTGTGCCCGCGCCGTCTCCGCGCAGAAACTCGTCATCGAAACGACAAGCGCAACAGCAAGCATTCCGGTTCTTGGTAGACGCATAAAACCTCCTTATTTCTGAATCGGCACCCACACCTCGATATCGCCGAGGCCGGTGCCCGGATCGAAGCCCACTCCATACCGCTCCAGCAACCCCGGCATCGTACCGGTCTTGTAGCCGGAAGCAGGAAGCCATTCGTTCCAGATGGCGCCGATCGTGTCCTTCAGTGTCGAAACATGCCCTCCATGAGCAAACACCACGTAACGATGCGCCGGAATCGCAAAACTCACAAATCCATCAGCAAGAGCACCCGCCTGCGAAACCTCAACCCCTGCCAGATAATCGAACCCACCGTCAGCCCCCGCCATGTTTGAGACAACTCCGTAAGCAACGTGATCCACCTGCCCCGGAATCTTGCCCAGGTGCGGAGCCAGCCGTCTCCACAACGAAGGAATATCGCCCTGCGTCTTAGGCGTGTACCGCTCGCGCAGGCCCGCAATGACGATCGGCCTGCCATCCTCAAAACGTGGTTCAATCTCCGCCATCGTTCCTCCTCATATTCTCGAAACGCGTCGTTATTTCCGTCCCCTGCGACTCTCCGCCATCGCGCGAACCCGGTGCATAAAGTCACACCGGCTCACGCTCGCGCGGTCTTCTTCTCTGAGCTGCCCCACCACGAGGTAATGGAACTTCAGCAGCGTCAATCCGTCGCGTTCGCTCAGCAGATACTGAAAGTGCGTCACCGCCGGATACTGCATGAAGTGCGGTCCCCAGATCTCCAGCCGAGCCGGAGGCTCGATACCTGCACATGCCCCCAACACCATCCCGCATTGCCGCCCAGATCGCGATACCAGCGCCCACCCGGCCATTGCTCCAAGATCATCGGTATCGGGTCGCCATCCGGAATCTGACAGTATGGCCCTATCTGCTCCAGTAGCGACTCGTATACAAGATCAATCGATGCCGCAATCTCAATCTCTTTCTCCAGATCGAGTACCTGAACGTCCTCTGCCTTCGTCGCCAAACCCGTCATCACTCGTCTCCTGAATTTGCTCTAGCGATTTCCAGCCTTCAACCGCTGTTCTACTCCCGCACAGAGTTTCGCAAAGTAATTCGTCCAACCCTTATTCACTTCCACTCCATCCTGAAGCTCATGCGGAATCAGCCCCATCGCACGATGCGAAAATGCGACGCGTGTTAAGCCCGCATCTTCCGTCAAACGAAACAGCACATGCGAGACCGCCGCCGCGGACATGAACATCGGACCATGAAGTTCCAGCAGTTCCGGAGGCCGGATCGACTGCACATGTCCCCACAAATGGCCGCCATCGTTTCCCAACTCGCGAAACCAACGCCCACCTGGCCACGCCTCAAGCTTCATCTCCAGCGGTGGCGCATCCTCGCCGCAAGTAAGCACCGGACCAAGCTGCTCAAGAACCGTCTCAAACACAATGTCAATCGACGCTGCTATCTCAATCTCTTTCACCACTTCGAGTACCCGAATGCTCTGCTGTGCCTTCGTCGCCACCGCCGTCGCCATGCTTCATCTCCTGATAATTCGTCTAACGATTTCCAGCCTGCACCCGCCGCTCCACGCCATCTTGCACATTCGTAAAGAAATTCGACCAGCCCTTGTTCACATCCGCGCCATCCATCAGCCAATGCGGAATCAGCCCAATCGCCCGATGCGAGAAGTCAATCCGCGTCAGCCCGTTCTCTTCCTTGAACCGAAAGATCACATGATTCACTGCAGGCGACGACATGAACATCGGACCATGAAGCTCCAGCAACTCCGGCGGATTGATCGACTGCACCGCACCCCACCAATGTCCTGTGTTGTTGCCGAAATCCCGATACCAGCGCCCGCCCGGCCACGCTTCCAGGATCAGGTTGTGCGGCTCCTTGTTCGGAGACTCATTGAGCGGCCCCATATTCTCAAGCACGGTCTCCCACACAATATCGATCGTGGCCGCGATCTCGCTCTCGCGGGTGACTTCAAGTATATCCACCGTCTGCTCTGAAACCTTCGAACTCACTTCTCCTCCTTGTCTCTGCCAATCTGATTTTCGCGGGCTATCCGCTCCGCCATCTTCTGCTCGGCGCGCATCTTGATTTGGTCGAGCTGGTGCGTCCAGAAGCGCTCATACACCTTCACCCAGTCATGCACAGGCTTCAGCTCCTTCGCGTTCAGCCGGTACAGACGCATCTGCCCGCGCTTCGACACCGTTACCACGCCCACCTTGCGCAACACGCCAAGATGCTTCGACACCGCCGGCTGCGCCATCCGCAACCGCAGCACAACATCTCCCACCGCATGCTCCCGCCCATCCGACAACATGCCGATAATCTCCCGCCGCCGCGGCTCAGCAATCGCGTTAAAGACATCGGTAGTGGTAGCAGCTCTTGCCATGAAAAGAACTCTATATTCCTATATGAGAATATGTCAAGGGGTACATGTACCAACTTTTTAGACGGCGAGAAGCCTTCCTCAACCGAGGAGAGATGCTCGTCTCCTAAGGCGTCTCCTCAATTGTCGGGAAAATAATCGGCGGAACGGTGTACTCGGCAATCAGAAATGCGATAAGCAGACTACGAAACACTCGCTTCATTTTGCCCTCTCCGTCTAATCGGCTACCATCAACTCCCCAGGCAGAATCGGCCGGGTGCGCGGCAGTAACCCAAGCACAGCCGCTAACCCAACTCCAGCCAGTACCAGAACATAAACCGTCAACTTCACCAAGTCAGTTGAGTGCGTCTTAGGCAGAGTCTTCCAGAGAACCAGCAAAACAGCCTGCGCCAGCGTCACCGCCCAGACGGAGCCATAGAAATACCGGCGCTCCGTGCCCTCGCCCTTGGTCGACCGTCGCACACGCGGCAACACGCCAAACAATCCCAGCAGCAGAATCAAAGCGCAAAGAGGGAAGTACCCGTACCGATAAATCTGCATCATGTGCCAGCGCCGATTCACAACCGCATCCACCAGCCCAGCCAGATTCAGCAGTGCAAAGCTCAGCACCGCATTCCACGCGAAGGTGTAGCAAACCTTGCGGTACAGCGGATTCGGTCTGTCCTCATCGAAGCGCAGAATATAAGGCGCAGGCTCAGCCCCCGGCAGCTTGCCGCGATACGCGGCTATGCCAGTGCCAATGAGCACCGCGCCCAGCCAAAGTAAATTCCGCACACTCCCGCCCGCGGCAAACAGATCGAACGTAAGCCACCCGGGAGCCAGAAAGAAAACCCATATCCAGATCGGCCAGTGCGCCAGCCGATACAGCCGCGTATTGCGCTCGCGAATCCTGCGATGCGCCGCATATTCCACTTTGATTGAGTAGGCCATGAATCAGTGGGAGCAGTCTTTCAGCAGCGCGCATCGCAGTCAAGTTTAGAAGGAGCCTAAGCCCCCGGACCCTTCGCGGCCAGAACATCGATCTTGTTCACCTGCGGGTCCTTCGCAAGCAGCGCCTTCGTCTGCTCGCTGAAGAGCGCCTTCGCAATCTCACCATTCAGATGTGCATCGCGCCCGGCTTCATCGGCAAATGTATCGAAGATACCGAAGCTCGACGGCCCAATTCGCACCACGTACCAGGTCAACGTGCCTTCTTCCCGTTCCGCCAAAGGTTGTGCCGATTTCAAAAATGCCTCAACCTCGGCTTCTTTGCCCGGTTTGGCATGCACTTCTGCCCAAATCGAATATTTCACCATGTGTAATATCTCCTGCCCATTGGATGTCCGCCTTTATGTCAGAATTGTCAAATTCCTGTCACGAATGCAGACCGATCATCCATCGCGCTTCGGAAGTGCGCCAGCCAGAAGCAAAGCTCCGCCCGCGAGCCCCATGTCTTTCAGATAATTCCCTCCGGCAACATCCTGCGGATGCGCGGCCAGCCAGGGTACCCAAACAATCAGCCCAAAAAGCAGAATCAAAATCCCCAGCAACGTAGCCGCCAGCCGGACCTTGCTGTTTAAAAAGATCGCGACCGCCGCCGCCAGAAATGCAACTCCGGTAAAGTACGACCACATCGGCTGCCCCGGCAGCGGAAACTTGATCGTCGTCGACATCGGCTGCACGCCTGGCGCAAACGCGGGATAAGCAAAGTGCAGCGCCCCCAGAGCCGCAACCGCAATCGCAAACAGCACCCGCCCCAGCGTAAACACCTTGTCTTTTCCGAAAACCTTCCACGTCTCCGACTGCGTTCCCGCAAACAGAAACGCCGCCCCGCTCAGCCCCAGGTCTTTGCATGCGTTATTCAGCCGCCCCGGATGCGGCCCGAAAATCGGATTCATGGCAAAGGCATCGCCCGGCATCTGCGCCAGCAGTCGCGAATGAATCAGAATCACGAACGCAAGAATCATCGCCCCCAGCAGGAGTCCCGCCAGCCACGCCTCGCGTCTCACCATGATCGCCACGCCCGCGGCAATCAGCGCAATGCCCACGAAATAAGCCCAGAAAAAATGCCATGGAATCCACGGAGGCACAATCATCGCCACAAATCCGGCAAACACAAAGTGCTGTACACCGAAAATCACCATGGGCAAGGCCAGCAAAAACCGGCCCGATTTGAGCAACGCGTCGATTGCGCGATTGTCTTCTATAGCTATCCCGCTCATAGCACCACCTCGCAGCCATAGAACATCGCGCACAGCCACGCTGTCCAAACCTTTGCGCCTGACAGGTAAAGAATCTCGACCAGTAGAGCGAAGATCCGGTCGGTCGATGGTTTGCCGACAAGCTCTTCAGTCGCGAGAAACATTCAACGGTTGCCATTCCGGGCGGAACTCTGATAGCGGGAAAGGTGAGCCGTGAGCCTGCCCTGGGCTTGTCGAAGGGAATCTGCGGTTTCTCAGTTCGTCTTCCAAGCCCGGCAACTGGACTTGATTAAATTCCTTTCTGCCTCGACTGAGCAGGTATAGTGTTTCTGACCGCCGTATCATTTACGAAGTTCAAGAAAAAGCAATCAATCACCTTCAATTTCCAGGAAGAAATCTTCCAGGAGGAGCCATGCAAACGAAGCGAGCAAGACGAGTGCGGCCACTATTCCTGCTGTTCTTCATCGCGCTGATATTGGAGCTGCCTGCGATCGCGGCGCCAGCCGCGGAGGAATTCCATGTGCCGGTCGAATATTACAAGCTGCCAAATGGTCTGCGGGTTGTGCTTTCCCCGGACCACACCGCGCCGACCGTCTGCGTAGGCGTCTACTATCGCATCGGCTTCCGCATCGAGCCTCGTGACCGCACCGGCTTCGCGCATCTCTTCGAACACATGATGTTCCAGGGATCGGCCAATCTCGGCAAGATGGAATTCATCAAGCTCATTCAGAGCAATGGCGGCATCCTGAATGGATCCACGCGCTTTGACTTCACAAACTACTTCGAAGTCGTTCCTTCGAACAAGCTCGAAACCATCCTCTGGGCAGAAGCCGACCGCATGAGTGGCCTCGCCGTTACCGACGCCAACCTCAAGAACCAGCAGGGCGTAGTGGGCAACGAAGTAAAGGTCAACGTCCTCAACGCTCCCTATGGCGGTTTTCCCTGGATTGACCTGCCCATGGCAGCCAACTCCAACTGGTACAATGCCCACAACTTCTACGGCGACCTCACCGATATCGAAGCTGCCAAGCTCGACGAGGTCAAGAAGTTCTTCGACACCTACTACGCGCCCGATAACGCGGCGCTGACCATCGTCGGCGACTTCGACCCCGCCGAAGCGAAAAAATTCGTAGAGAAATATTTCGCTTCGATCAAGCCCTCGCAACTGCCTCCACAACCCGACCTCACCGAGCCGAGCCAGGAAACGGAAAAACGCATCACCAAAACTGACCCGCTCGCCCCGCGTCCAGCCCTCGCCATCGGCTACCACATGCCCGAGCGCAACACGCCGGAATACTACGCTATGGGCCTCATCGAGCAGATGCTCATCGAAGGAAACGACAGCCTGCTCTACAAGGAGCTGGTCCAGAAGCGCGGCCTCACCGACGGCATCGAAGGCGGCATCAACCTGCTCGGCAACATGTTCGACTACTACGGCCCCATGCTGCTGGTCGCCGACGTGCGCTATGACCCCACTACCAGCGCCGATACCGTCCTCGCCGCCATGGATACCGCCATCGAGCCGCTGCGCACCAAACCCGTCGACAAGCAGCTGCTCGACCGCTCCCGGGTCAAGGCGCGGTCCAGCCTGTATGACACCATGACGCAGTTCGGCGGCTTTGGCCTCATGGATCTGCTCTCCAGCTTTGCCTTGTTCGACGACGATCCGGCACGCATAAACTCCCTTGTGCCGCAGTTCGATCAGGTGACGCCCGAGCTCATCCAGAAAACGGCGCAGGAGTATCTGCGGCCGACCAACCGGACCGTCGTTATCGTGCAACCCGCGCCCAAAAACGCCGCCGCCGCGGCGCCAGCGAAGAACCAGTAGGAGAGGAGAACCCAGATGAACAAGGTGACCATCGCAACTCTGATCCTTGCTCTTGCCGCCCCAACCGCATTGGCGCAAAAGCGAACGCCGCCCGAAGGCGCGGTCGCCAGGGCATACACGGTCCCCGCGCACGAAACCTACACGCTGCCCAATGGCCTGAAGGTCACGCTGGTGCCCTACGGCATCATTCCCAAGGTCACCGTGAGCGTTGCCGTGAACGCCGGCAGCATCAACGAAGGAGCCAATCACGGCGGCGTCGCCGACATCACCGTGCACCTTCTCCAGGAAGGAACCGCAACGCTCACCCCCGAGCAGCTCGCCGACGAAGCGGCACGCATGGGGAGCACGCTCGATCTCAATGCATCCGACGACCAGACCACAGCGGCCCTCGATGTCCTCTCCGAATTCGGTCCCGATGCGGTGCGTCTGCTCTCGGATGTTCTCCAGCATCCGCGCCTGCCTGAGTCCGAGCTACCCCGCATGAAGAACGACATGCTACGCCAGATCGCGTTGGGCACCTCTCGCCCGCAGACCATTGCGGACATGCATTTCCGGAAGATCCTCTACGGCGACCATCCATATGCAGTCGTCCTGCCCACCGACGCGGAGGTGAAGGCGATCACGCTGGAGGATGTGAAGACGTACATCGCCGCGAATTTTAACCCGGAAAGATCGCATCTCTACGTCGCGGGAAAATTTGATACGGCAGCCGTGAAGAAGGCCATTGCGGAAAGCTTCAGCGGCTGGCCGAAAGGGGCAACGGAATGGAAGCCGAACGTCCCCTCGCCAAACTCAGGCCGCATCCTCGATGTGACGGACCGCCCCGGCGCGCCGCAATCCACGCTGATCATTGGCCTGCCCGTGGCTCCGCCCAATAGTCCGGATGCGATTCCGCTGCAGGTGACCAACGCCCTGCTCGGCGGCTCCTTCAATTCACGCATCACAGCCAATATCCGTGAGCAGAAGGGCTATACCTACTCACCGCGCAGCCAGATTTCGGCCCGCTATCACGACGCCTACTGGGCAGAGAGCGCCGATGTCACCACCCAATTCACTGGCCCGTCCATCAAGGAAATCTTCGGCGAAATCGACCGCCTCAGGGCCGATCCTCCGCCTGGCCCGGAACTGAAGGGGATTCAAAACTATCTCTCAGGCCTCTTCGTCATTCGGAATTCAAGCCGCGGCGCGCTCATTATCCAGTTGCAGTATGTCGACTTCCAGGGCCTCGGCGAGGATTACCTGAAAACCTACGTAGCCAAGGTCAACTCCGTGTCTCCCGGCGACGTTCAAAAGATGACCTCCGAATACCTGAAGCCGCAGCAAATGACGATCGTCGTCGTAGGGGACAAGTCTAAAATTACGGATCAACTTGCCCCATGGTCAGCGCAGTCGTCGGGCAAGTAAGCGCTCTGGTCCTTCGCGACACAAGCACCCAGAAGTCGCCCTGCAAAGAAAATGGCCGGAGCTGATATCTCAACTCCGGCCACGAATCGATGCGTGCTGCTAATTATTATTTGGGAAGTTGAACAGACCGAAGAGATCGTCGATTGCCGGGCTGTTGACCGGTATGTACGGCCATTCTTGGGTTGCGATTGGGTTCGGGAAGTTGTCACGGCTGCGAGTCGTGATCGGTTCGAGACCCCAGTTCCTTTCGATGAATTTCAGGATCGACACATGGTCGGCGTATTCGTGTGAGATATGGCCCGGTGTCGTCCAAGGAGATACCACCATCAGAGGAATACGCGTACCGTCGCCGAAGTAATCGAGCGGTTGCACATATCCGGAGTCATAGTAGCCGCCGCCTTCATCGAAGGTGATGAAGATCGCGGTGTCCTTCCACAGAGTCTTATTGGCCTGGACCGCATCCACAATCTTCTTGGTGAAGCCTTCGAACAGATCCAGCTTGGAGGAAGCCGGGTGACCGTCGACAAGTCCGCTGGGCTTGACGATGGAAACCGCCGGCAGTGTTCCATTCTTGATGTCGTTGTACAGATTGGCTGTGTCCTGGATGTGGGCCGTACGCACAGCAGCGTTAGCCATGATCGAGGTGTCGTACTGGAAGGGGTTGCAGATGTTGCAATACTCGTCGGTCTTCGCGCCGATGGCGCCATAGTTGAGCTGGTACGGGTCGGGCACGTAGTTGTTCCACTGGTCGCCGTAGTACTTCCAGGAGATATTCGCGGCGAGCAGCTTGTCACCGATGCTGGGCACAGAAGACGGCGGGATAGTAAACACGGTGTTGTTCGAGTTGGTATCGGTGAAGGCGTTGTTGCCGTTTCCGAAGTATCCCGGGTTGTAGTTGTTCAGAAGGTAGTAGTGACCTTTTTCGCAGCGCGGATCGATTGGAGTCCGCAGCGATTTCAAATAGTTTACGATCGGGGCAACGCCAGGCTGCGCGGTGTCAGCGCACTCGGTGTAAGATCCGCCGCCGAAAGCCGGTGAGCCGAAAGATCCGCCGCCGTAGCCATCCTCCGTATACCAGTTGTTGGTATGGTCAGCCGGATTCGGGTTCTCGATTTCGTCAAGAACGGTGGTCTTGCTGGTTACGACACCGTGCGGGGGAACCGCCGCATAGCCCTTGCCATCACTGAACCAGATTGCGTCACCGTGGCCCAACATGATGTGGTTAGCGCCCGTTCCACCGTTAACCGACTGGTGGAAGTTGTCGCTCATGGCATAGTTATCCGCCAGCCACTTGAAGTAAGGAGCATCGCCGTTCTGGACGTTATAGAAGCCCAGGGCGGTAGAACCTTCGCCGGTGGTCACGCCGTTGGGCGAGTATTCTATGCTGAAGTTCGCCGGTTGCTTCAGGCCGTTATCACCTGCGCCTTGAGTGACTTCCACCCAGGAATAAAGCTTGTTGTGACAGCCGGAAGGATTATTAGGCGAGGCTGAAGCGGCGTCGCAATCTAGCTGCTGCCACATCTGGTAAAAGCGGTGTACCGGGCTCGCAGCATACGAGTTGTAGGTAAATTGATCGCCGTTCGTTAATTGAAATGGTCCCGGAGGAAGATTGTTCACATTCTTGATACGTGTATCGGGAGTTTGCGCCGTTAACCCGGTCCCGCCCGTCACCAGGTAGCCATAGTAGTCTGCGGGGAGCCCATTCTCAGACTGCATGGCCAGCGTGAGGCTGTCGTTCTTTATGTACGAGTCCTGGGCGCCACCGACGAGAGGAGCCGGAAGCACATCTCCTGGAAAGGTGGTTTTGACGGGGGTCAGCGTAAACGCATCCGGTGCCTCGTCAAAGGCGGCCCACTGTTCAGCCCTGGAGTAGTTCGGGCCGGGTGTGCCGTCCGCTTTTATGATTCCGCCTGAAAGAAGGTTCCAGACAGCCTGACCCTTCTTTGGGACATAGGTTGCAAAGACGTGATCGAAGCTGCGATTTTCGCCGACGATGACGATCACGTGCTTGATTGGCGAGCTTGTGTCATTGTCGCGTGAATTTTGCGACTGGGCCTCGAGGAACGAATTGCCAAGTGCGAACTGGAACACCGCGGCGGATATCAGCCCCGCACGCAATGTTCGCTTGGCAGTGGATGCGACTTGCCAGACAGTCATACTTCCTCCTAGGTGCTTGCGTTGAGGCGTTTAGCTCCAACCTGAGGAGGATACGGCGGCATAAATTGCAGGGACATGTCCGCCACGTGAATAGAGAATGAATTATTGGTTACTGATACCTAAATCTGCTTTGCGGCTACCATACGGCCATTCGTCAGGGAAAATTAGCCGGGCGCACGGCCCTGACCCGCCCCGATATATCGGCATGCAGCGACGGATCAGCCAGGCTTTCCCGCGAATGTCTCACCGTGTAGAAAGGGAGGCTGGTGCAGAGGTTGAGGCCTCAACGCGGATGGTTCCCATCATGCCCTTATCTTCGTGTTCGAGCAGGTGGCAATGGTACGGAAAGGTTCCCACTAGGTTGGGATCACGAAAATCGATCCGGACGCGAATGCTGGGGTAGCCGAGTTGGCGGCCTGTGAAGTACGGTACATTGACCGTGTCCCGGAGAAAGTTTTCGTTTACAGGACGGCCCTGGTAATCCAGCAGCAGAAAATGCAGCTGATGAATATGGAACGCGTGCAGTTCATTGGAGCGGTTTTCAATGATCCAGTCCTCGACCGTTCCCTGTTGAGCCACAATGTCCGGGACAGTGGAGTTCATGTCGAACATCTTTGGCGTCTGCCCTTCCACGGTCAGATAGAACTCGACTGCGCTCGTAGGATCGTTGGGATCGGCCAGCTTTTCTGAGAAGTACAAGTGCCGTACGCGTACCGGCGCAACATCACCCAGCCACTTTTGGGTTGGCGGAGGAAGCGGTTGCGGTGAACTCTGCAACTTTGAGCGAGGTTCGGGCGCACCCGGTGCGGCGACAATCTTTGCAAGCATCCGGTTGGTGTCGTTTTCTCCCCCGGTCCCGTATCCACGGTCCGGGTTACAAGCAGGCCGGTCTCACCAGCCGCCGGTCCCTGCACGATAAATTCAACCCGCGCTCCCGGCGGAATGCCCAGATGGGTCTGCAAGTTAGCCGGCTCCCCGACCGCCTGATTCTCCAACCCATACCCCATCGGAACTCCATCCATCGCAACCAGGCTGAGTGGCTGTGGCGAATGCTGGAATAGGATCTCCAGATTCAGGTAGGTGATGGCCGATGCGTTCAACACCCGCCATAGCTGCCGCTCTCCCGGCCTCATTTCAATCACCGCGGGCGGATAATCCGGATAGGGCACCGGCACGTAATTGATCGAGAGGTCCTTCGCCGGCTTTCCGAAACCGGTACCGTTGTTCGCTGAGTCCCCGTCGCGGTCGACCATGAATTTCGGCACAGTCGGCTCAGATTTCGATGGTGGCGCATTCGGATTGACCAGGTCCTGGTCGCGAATGATGAACACGCGCTCCGGCAGCCCCGCCACTTCCTTTTTCGCGCGCTCCAGTCCCTCCACGATTAGCGCCCCGGACGCACCGCCAAGCATCTGCTGCTTGCTGAATCCGTGGATGTGCGGGTGGTACCAGTAGAGACCGGGCGGCTCATCGTCGGGAATGCGAAAGCGATACTCGAAGGGGGGATCGCCCGGCTGCAGCGATGTCTTCAATACGTCGTCCTGATGGCAGACCGGAGGAATGGTCAATCCATGAAAGTGCAGGTTGGTGGATACAAGACTCATCCCCCCGCTGGTGCACGAGTTACCGGCCATTTGAGATGGCGAGTGGGTGTGTTTGGTCTCCGCGCCGGCGTGGTTCAGATCTCTCATTGCATTCTTCAAATGGATAATCACCAAATCGCCCGGATTCACGCGCAGGTTGGGAGATTCCCGCCCTGTAGTATCGGTGAAGCAGTAGCGCGTACTGCCGTCGCTTTCCGCGGCATTGACCGCATTCAAGTTTATTTCCAGAACGCCGTCCTTGCTGCGCACGTCTGGCGGTTCATTGACAACGCTCCCGGCCTGCGGCCGCGCACATGCCTCTCGACCCGTTTCCTGGCCATTCAGAGGCGGATGCCAGAAGACGACAGACAAAACCCCGGCGGCCATCGACATGCAATTCATCGCCCGGAGAATCCGCCGAAAGGACCCCTTACCAATAGATGAGTTCATCAAAATCCTGCTGAACCATCCTTTCAACTGCTTTGGCCGCCCGCATTAAAGCCGGATGAAATGAACTCAGACACCACACTAGAAGTAGGTGCCTCTAGGGGTAGGCGCGGGTTTTAACCCGGGCAATAGCCGTAATAAAGAACGCAGCTTCAGCCGCTGAGATTCTCTCTCGCTTGTCTGGGCTTTTCTTTTCTCTTTAGGGTGTCCAGAGGGGATATTTCTCTTTTGGAGAGAACCCACAGAAACATCATGAAGGGAGGAGCCACTGATCTCAGCCGATCCCCGTCCCAGCGAGAAGCCAAACTCACATTGGCAATCATGGCTCAATGAGGGCATTGCCCTGTGCATGAGATGAGCGCGTCTTGACTTTATAGTCAGATATCTATACAAAGACATCTGACTATGCCCAAGCCCGATGCCCTGCAAGGTTCACTCGATTTGCTCGTGCTCAAAATATTGTCGCGCCGCCCGCGGCTTCACGGATACGCCATTATGGCTGCCATCGCCAGTACATCCGGCGAAGTGCTGCGCGCAGAGCAGGGCTCGCTCTACCCAGCGTTGTATCGGATGGAGGAAGCGGGCTGGATTCGCGCGGAGTGGATCAAGAAAGACACCGGCCGCCGCGCCCGGATCTACGAACTGACCGCCGCTGGCAAGAAGCAACTGGGCGCAGAAGAGTCGCGCTGGCAGTCAGTCAGCCTGGCAATCAATCGGGTTCTCCGGGAGGTATGACATGTCGTTGTGGTCGCGTATCTTGAATGCCGTGCACGGCGAGTGCTTGAATTGCGAGATCGAGGAAGAGCTGCAGTCGCACATTGAAGAAGCCATTGCCTCGGGACACGACCCCGACGAAGCACGCCGCACCTTCGGTTCGATACTGCGCCAGCGCGAGGCGAGCCACAGCATTCGTGTTGCCGGATGGCTTGAGTCGCTTCTCGCCGATGTAAGATTCGGCTGGCGGCAGCTCTGCCGCAACAAGGTCACGTCCGTGACCGCTGTGCTTTCCCTCGCCCTCGGCATCGGCTCCTGTGTCGCCGCCTTTCGTCTTATCGACGCCCTGCTCTGGCGCCCGCTGCCCATCTCCGGTTCCAGCAGCCTCTACGTCCTCTCCCGCAAGATGATCGGGTTGGAAGGTAAGCCTGTCGAGGACGGCCACTGGGCCACGCCCGAGTTCAAGGTAATGCGCGATGCCGTCAAGGACCAGGCCGACCTCATCGCCATCAGCGACGCCGACCGCACCGACATCACCTGGTCCACCGACGACGACATGGAGAAGGCCCACGTCGCTTATGTGTCCGGCAACATGTTCCCGCTCTTCGGCCTTGAGCCCGCGCTCGGCCGTCTGCTTACCCCCGCCGATGACCGCGGCCCCGGTCTCTATCCCTATGCGGTCCTCTCGTGGGACTATTGGAATCACCGCTTCGGCCGCGATCCGCATATTCTCGGCAGCTCGCTCCACATCGGCGACCAGACCTTCGAAATCATCGGCGTCGGCCCTCGCGATTTCACCGGAACCGAAAAAGGCACAGTCACCGACATCTTTCTGCCCCTAAACATGAACAGCTGGGCCACTCAGGTCAGCTTCAGCTGGCACCGCACCTTCCTGATGTTGAAACCCGGCGTCAACCCTGCCACCGCCCTTGAGCCGCTCCGCCAGCACCTCTCTGCCGCCAACCGCGCTTTCCAGGCCGATTGCTCCGAGTGCTTCCGCGGCATGCCCCAGGCGTCAATCGACCGCTTTCTCAAGCAGAAGCTTGTCTTCTATCCCGCCGGCACGGGCATCTCCGATCTTCAGAAAGACTATCGCCGATCACTCGGCATCCTCGGTCTCCTGGCCGCTCTCGTCCTGCTCATCGCCTGCGTCAACGTCGCCAACATGATGACCACCCAGGCCGCCGCTCGCGCCCAGGAGATGGCTCTCCGAATCTCGATCGGCGCCGGCCGTCGTCGCCTCGTCCAGCTCATCCTTGTCCAGAGCGCTCTCCTCGCCCTCTTCGCTTCCGTCCTTGGCGCACTCTTTGCCGCGTGGTCGGCGCCCTTTGTGCTCACCCTCATCAATCCTCCCGACAATCCTGCGCGCCTCGCCCTTTCCGCCGACTGGCGTGTGCTTCTCTTCGGCTTCGGGCTCATTATCCTCATCGTTCTATTGCTTGGTTTGCTTCCAGCTCTCCGTGCCTCTGCCGTCCGGCCTGTCGCCGTCCTCAAAGGTGGTCAAGATCCGCACTCGCCACGTCGTCTCATGCG
This sequence comes from Terriglobales bacterium, assembly GCA_963823845.1. Taxonomy (GTDB): domain Bacteria; phylum Acidobacteriota; class Terriglobia; order Terriglobales; family Acidobacteriaceae; genus Alloacidobacterium. The sequence goes on along the minus strand of CAWGND010000011.1, from coordinate 493,574 downwards.
TGGAGCCATCGCTCTTCAGATCGCTTTCTGTTGCCTCGTCCTCTTTCTGTCTTCCCTCTTCGTCGCATCCTTCCAGCGCCTGCAGAACCGCCCCCTCGGTTTCTCCACCGACCGTCTGCTACTGCTCGAAACCGTTGCCGGCAAAGGCCAGCTCCCCGTTGTCTGGAATCAGACTGCCGAGGCGCTCCGTGCCGTCCCCGGCGCCAACTCAGTCGCCATCTCGAGCTGGCCCCTTCTTGGGCGCATCGCCATAAACAGCGATATCTACGTCAACGGCGCTCCCAGTCCGACTAGTGCTTGGTTCCTGAACGTTTCCCCGGCCTGGCTCTCGACGATGAAGATCCCCCTCGTTTCCGGCCGCGACTTTCGCCCTCAAGACACCTCGCCGGGAGCCGCCATCGTCAACGAAAGCTTCGTCAAGACCTTCTTTCCCGGCCAGGACCCCATCGGCCGCACCTTTGAACGCGGTGCCAATCAACCCCTATACAAGATCGTCGGCGTCACCCCCGACGTCCCTTACCGCGACCTGCGCGAGCCCAGCCGCCCCGTCTTCTACGTGCCCTTGGTCGAAATCGACGACAAGTCCTCCCCCACGGGCGTCGACTTCGCCACCTTCGCCATTCATACCGACGTCCAGAACCCGCTCGCCCTCGCCGACTCCCTCCGCCAGTTCATCGCGCAGCGCCACAACGGCCTTCGCGTCTCGAACATCACCACGCAGCTCGATCTGGTCCGCGACCAGACCATTCGCGAGCGCCTGATCGCCATGCTCGCCGCCTTCTTTGCCGCCGTCGCGCTGCTCCTCGCCGGCATCGGACTCTACGCTGTCCTCAACTATTCCGTCCTCCAGCGCCGCCGCGAGATCGGTATCCGCATGGCGATAGGCTCGACTCGTGCTGGCATCGTGCGCCTTGTGACTCTCGATGTCTTCCTGATGATCGCGCTCGGTGGCTGCGCGGGAGTAGCGCTCGGATTCGGCGCGGCGCGCTATGTCCAGTCGCTTTTCTACCAGGTCAAAGCAACCGACGCGGATATGATCGCTTTGCCGGCGTGTGCCATTCTGCTCACTGCTCTCGTTGCCACACTGCCCGCCGTGCTTCGCGCGCTGCGCACAAACCCCACCGAGATCCTGCGCGCGGAGTGAGAGGCAGAGTCCTACTTATTGCGAAATTGCAAATGGTGATCGATTTTTGCCGTGCATCGAGTTCGCTTGATGCCAATCGTCAATGCAAGAACGGATTGCTACTCAAGAGTCCGCTCCTGTAGAGCCATCCCATGCCGCTTGACGACTTTAGGGCAATGCACTCATTTAAGATAGCGAAGGCCCGTTAGTCCTCATAAAGGGGCTTCTCGCCGGGAAATGCTTTTCGCTTTGCGAAATCGCCAACGCTCACCGGGCAGTCTACCGCCGAGATTTCCTGGGGAATGACCGATTTGTAAACACTGGCCGACTTGAACGAAGCCGCGGCGGCGGCGGACGCATCCGCGTGTTACTGAACTGACACTTGAGGCTACCGGGTAGCTTGGTGCGCAGAGAAGGAGGATTCTCTGTGAACCAACTACGCCAGCTCATGCTTGAGGAGTTGCGGCGTCGCAACTTCGCCGATACGACCATCCGCACTTACCTGCACGGTGTCGAGCACTTCAGCCGATACTTTCATCGCCGGCCCGATCAGCTTGGCCCCGAGGACATTCGCAAGTATCAGGCGATGCTTTTCACCAAGCTGAAGTTCAGTCCGAACACCGTAATCCTGCGGCTGGCGGCGCTGCGCTTCTTCTATATCCACGTGTTGAAGCGCGGCTGGAGCATCGCCGAGACGCCCTATCCGAAGAAGTTGCGACACCTTCCGCAGGTGCTCAGCCAGGAGGAGGTGGCACGCCTCATTGACGCAGCAGACTCGCAGTTTCATCGCATCCTGCTGATGACGCTCTATGCCACGGGTGCACGGCGCGCGGAAGCGGCCCACCTGAAGGTCGGTGACATCGACAGCCAGCGGATGGTGGTTCATATCCGGGAGGGCAAGGGCGGCAAGGACCGCGATGTCATGCTTAGCCCGAAGCTGCTCGATGCGCTGCGCCTCTACTGGCGCGGCCTCCGGCGCAAGCCGAAGGAGTGGCTCTTTCCCGGCAACCGCTGGCACACGGCAAGTTACCCTGTCACCACTAAGGTCCTCTGGGATGCCTGCCAGATCGCCGCCGAACGCGCCGGCCTCGACAACAGGCACATCCATCCGCATACTCTACGTCACTGCTTCGCCACACATCTTCTTGAAGCCGGCGCCGACCTGCGAACGATCCAGATACTGCTCGGTCACCGAGACCTCGAGGTCACTACCGTCTACCTGCATCTGTCCCAACGGCATCTCAGCGCAACTGCCAGCCCGCTTGATGCTCTCACGTTCTCTCGACAAGGAGGACGCAAGCACAGTTCATGAGCCGGCCTCCGCTGGAGATGGCCGACATTGTTCGCTGTGCAGGACACGCATTTCTTGAACACAGCCGTAAGTGGATCAACTGGCAACACCGAAAAGTGTTGCTGGCCATCACGCGCTGTCGCACCGCCGCGCTGGGCGGACATCGCGATCGCTGTACCGGCTGCGGACATACGACCAGGATCTCGTACAACTCCTGCCGAAACAGGCATTGCCCACGGTGCCAGGGCAACGCGCGCCTGCGCTGGCTCAAGGCGCGTGAACGAGAACTGCTGCCCACCCGCTATGTCCATGCCGTCTTCACTCTGCCGCGGGAACTGGCCCCGCTCGCTTTACAGAACAAGCGGCTCATCTATAACCTGCTCTTTCACGCCAGTGCCGAGACGCTGCGTGAGATTGCTCGCGACCCTCGACATCTTGGAGCCGAGATCGGTTTCTTCAGCGTGCTCCACTCCTGGAATCAGCGATTGCAGTTTCATCCCCATATCCACTGTGTCGTTGCCGCCGGCGGCCTCGCACCAGATCACTCCAGATGGATCTCCGCCCGGCCTTCCTTCTTCCTGCCCATCGGCGTGCTCAGCCGTGTCTTCCGCGGCAAGTTCGTCGCCGGACTCCGTAGCGCCTTCCATCGAGGCGAACTCCAGTTTTACGGCAACCTTCTGCCTCTTGCCCAGCCACGCACCTTCGCCGCATGGCTGCGTGTACTGTTCCGCCACGACTGGGTCGTCTACTCCAAGCCTCCCTTCGGCGGCCCTGAACACGTGCTGCGCTATCTCGGCGCCTATACCCATCGCGTCGCCATCTCCAACAGCAGGCTGGTTGCGCTCTCCGATGGCAACGTCACCTTCCGCTGGCGCGACTCTGCCCACGGCAACAAGAAGAGGCTCATGACTCTGGCCGTCGAAGAGTTCCTGCGCCGCTTCCTGCTCCATCTGCTGCCGCCAGGCTTCGTCCGCATCCGCAACTTCGGGTTCCTCGCCAACCGGAACCGCGCTACCCTGTTGCCGCTATGCTCTCGACTACTCAGCGGCTCAGAGCAAAAGGCTGCTTCGGCAGCTTCGATGTCCACTGAAGAGACCCATTTACTCTGGAACTGCCCAGTCTGTGGCGGAACCATGCGCGCTGTCGAACGGCTTTCCGCTGCGCAACTGCTGCTTCGTTCTCCACCTCAACCAAACCGGTGCGCAGCTTGAACCTCTATCCCCATCTTCGGCCTTTGCCCCTGCTTCGGCACGCATGCAGGTTCCTTGTCTCATCTGTCCCGGGACGCTCGGTCGCTCATCTCTTCAGCCCCCGCCGGATGCCACATTGCGATCCTTCACCGCTCCATCACGACTTAAAAGCCGCAGATCATGCCCAGATTAACGACTTGGTCAAACTTCTCCACCCGATCAGCGCCATTCAAAGTACATAGCCTTCCATGGGGGCGGCTTCCTTCAAGTCGCTGTATCCGAAGCGCCCTGCTCTGAGAGCATGCAACTGCGCACTGCCGTCGCGGGGCGCTCCAGATACAGCACTAGGACTTTCGGGTAGTAATGGGCCTCGTCTGGAGGTCAGCAATGAAGACGATTACTGTCGAACCAATAATATCTCCGGGAGCGCCTGGCTCGAGACCTCCAGAGCCTAAGTAACAGCTAGAAGGCTTCACCCACCCCCACACCCCAGGTGAAATTGTCCTTGCCCCAGGCAAAGTCAGTGCGGAGATTGACGTGGTATTTCTTGCTCAGCATATAGCGAATACCAGTCCCTCCAGCGGGGAGAAACTGATTGACGCGCAACTGATTTCCACCTGGGGTGACTGACCCAACACCACCAAACCCAACAAGGCCGAAACGCCACGGTAGAACGAGGCGGTACTCCAACTGGGTCGCAAACATATACCGATCCAGATATCGACCTGCCGTGTAGCCGCGTAGTTCATTGTTGGCACCGTAAATGCAGTTGCCGTAGAAGGGCGGCGACCCTCCGGTACCGCACCAATACAGGTTGTAAGCAAGTACCTGTTTATCGGTGAGGCTCCAATATTTGTTAAATGTGAATTTGTAGGATTGAAACGAGTATTTGCTGCCGAGGTTGTGCGCAAAGAAGTCGCCAGTGAAGTCGATCACGCTTCCCTTCAACGGGTAAAAGCGGTTGGGGCGGGAATCACGCCACACTTCCATGCCGAGCGCTCGCAGATCTGTCTGTAGTCCGACGTCGGGAGGAATCGGAGGTATCTTGCCGGATGTTGGCTTGAGGGTGATGAACGAACTGCCGTCGATGAAACGGATGCCGGCATAGAAGTCCCAACCGATAAGGCACAGCGTTTTGAAGAGGAAGAAGTGGCCTGTCTGCTCTAGGGGCAATTTCAAACCGGCATTTCCATTCAGGAATCCGACGCCGTAGAGGTTGTAATCCAGGTTCCCCTTGGCGAATACGGCTTCCATTTCATAGCGCGCCTTATCGATATAGGTATCTGTCCCCAGACCCCATCCCCGGGTGCCATCATTTGTGACCAAGCCTGCTGCGCCAAAAACCGAAGGTTCGATTTTCTTGTCTTTTGCGGGAATGGGGGTAATGTAACCCAGAATCGGTACGATCCCGGCCCCAAGCGCCGGACTCTTAATCGGCAACGGGGCGATGACGAATGATCCGTTCTCGTCCCACTTCTTTCTGCCTTGTTTCTTTTTCTCCTCGTCGTCGGACTGCTTCTGATTTTCTTTTGTCTCGGTTGATGGCGATGATGACTGTTGTTGCCCAGGTTCCTGGGAAGTTTGCGGTACTCCACTCATCCCAGAGCCAATGGCTTCGGTTCCTTTGGCAGGCACATCTTGCGCCGACAAGAAACAGACTATTCCGCTGAAGTAACAAAGACAGAGGATCCAGCTCAGGAACCTGGTCAAGGCTTTGAAAGCACTCAACGGGGCCTCCGCGTGTCCGATGAATGTTCCGCAGCGCTCAGGCTTGAGTTCGGCACTTAGTCGAAAGCATCCAGAGGCAGCTGACCTAATCACGATTGCATTTACTAAGAGAAAACGCAAAGCTGCAGTGCGGCCTTCGATGGTACCGGGAGAAAGCTAATTGTCTTGCAGGGCAATCGCCTTCGCAGGTCCGCTGGCTGATTGTCGATGCCGAGGCAATCGCACGTTGGATTACACAGCGGCGCGTGTTGTGCGGGAATTGCAGCAGACCCTGACCAAACGCGGAACCGAACTAGGCTTCGCCTGGATGTCTGAGGATCTAAGAGCGGACTTCGCCCGACATCCCCTGACCGAGGTGATCGCCCCTTCGCGATTGTTCAATCGGCTGCATGACGCATTGGCAGCTTTCGAGAGACAGCAGAGCGCTTGAAAAGATACATCTGTTTCAGTTTTTGCTCAGGCAACACTCCGGTGACTTCAATTGGCGAGTCGATTTGAGGTGAATCCGCTCGCAGCAACGTCGCTTGAATCGTCAAGGTGCTCTATTTAGTTTCGCTGCTTGCGGGCGGCACGGCGGAAGCCGGTTCTTCCTGGTCATCGTTCCAGTCGATCTTCAATTCTTCTGAGCGGTCGAGAACCGCATCGCCGCGGGCCCCTCCCAAATAGTCCCAGGCCCATTCAACAAAGGCTTCGATCTTCGCGCGGGTGGAAGTTAGCAGGGCGGCGTGAACTCCGAGCCACGCGGCGAAAGCGATCGTCCCTTGGAGTTCGTGGCGATGCTCGCCGACTTCAGCCACGGCCGAGTTGCGCCCGATCATCGCCATGATGCCTTTATCCAAATAGTGGAACGAGTCTCTTGGCTTTCCCGCAATGTCCGACAAGATATTTTTGGCGCAGCACTTGCCAGATTGTTCCGCCACAGATCCAAGCTGGGGCAGCGGATTACCGTCCTTTCCAAGGATATTGGCAAAGTCTCCCAGGGCATAAACACCGGTCAACCCAGGCACTGTGAGGTCGGCTTGAACATCAATGCGGCCGCCATGCCCAGTCTTGATCCCCAGGTTACTTGATAAAGACGCAGCCTTGAGCCCTCCTGCCCAGATGACAGTGTGCGTCGGAACCCTGGTGCCGTCTGAGAGCACCACATGCCCACTCCCGACCTCCTTCACCCTCGTACCCAGGCGAAGTTTCACCCCGCGTGCTTCGAGCATCTTGGCGGCGTATGTCTGGGCTTTGGGCGAAAATGCACTCAGCACCGCCTGGCCTCCATCTACCAGGAGAATCTGCCCCCGGTCCAAGGCGAGGTTTTTATACGCCTTGTCGTGGGTCTTTCTCTTCAGCGCTGCCTGCAGCAGGTCCCCAAACGCACCCGCCATCTCCGTGCCCGTAGCGCCAGCGCCTATGATGACGAAGTTGAGCGCTCCCTTGGCAACGAGCGAGGGATCGCGGTCCGCAGATTCGACCATGGCCAAGATGCGTGACCTTAGCCGCTCGGCATCATGCAGTGAGTACAGTGGATAGCTGTGCTCGTTCGCTCCCGGTGTGCCGAAAAAGTTTGCCTGTGAGCCGGCAGCCAGCACCAGAAAGTCACCTTGGTATTGCTGCCCCTCGGCGGTTTCCACCGTATGCGTGTTGAGATCGATCGAGACGACCTCCGTCATTTTCACGTCTACGTTGGGGTGGCCGATGAGCGCACCGCGCAAATTGAAAGCTATATTGCCTGGAGCGAGCATCGCGGTGGCCACTTGGTAGAGCAACGGCTGAAACTGCTGATAGTTGTTCTTGTCGAGCAGCGTGATCCGAACATCTGGATTCGCAGCCAGCTTGCGGGCACAGTTCAATCCGGCGAAACCACCACCTACGATCAAGACGTGCTTCACGCCGTTCGGATTTTGTTCGTTGTACTGGGCCACAGTTACCGGACCTCACAGCTCCCAATGTATAAGGAACGCAGCAACCCGCGCTACCGGGAGAACTATCGGGCGCGCAAAATCGCTCCGCCTGAATTAGGCGCAGGCCTCGTTTCGTATGATTCCATTGAGATTCAACCCAACAATATTCCCACACCGTCGATCAACGTTTGACTGAGCTTCTCTCGTGACTGTGCCCATAATTAGCTCTGGCGCGTCGGTATCGACACATCTTCCTGCAGCGTGAAATCGAGCAGGGTCTCACTCGGCACCTTTACCTGGTCGCCCCCAGTGATGATTTCCGAGCCTGCGCCAGCACCTGCGCCAACACCCGCGCCGATCGCTGCTCCCTGGCCGCCGTCGGCAACGGCACCGATGATCGCTCCAAGAGCCGCTCCGCCGACCGTTCTCTTCGCGGTGCTCGCGCCGCGCGACTTGCCGGTCACTTCATATTCTCCCGTCACCACGGGCACCATCTTTCCATTCACTACGATCCCGGTCAGCTCCAGACGTAGCTGCGATCTGCCGGTGAACGTTCCTGACTCCTTCGCTTGTGTCAGCCGGCCATAGACGAGGGCATCTCTCGCGACTATCACGTTGCCCTCCAATGTCAGGGGTTCTTCGAGCGAAGCCTGGAAGCGGTCTCCCACGAGGCTATAGGTGGAATCGATGGCATCGATGGTGCGCACAGAAATTAGCGTCCCGGCTGGGATAGTTACATAGGCCGGCTTCATTTCGACATGCGCTACCGTCCCCGGATCGTCGGGAAGCGAACTCTGCGGCTGCGGCGCCGGGTGCACCGGCTGCGCCTTCCGAATCGAACTTGAGCGAAACGACGTCAGCGACGTTATATTTCTGTACCGTCGAGCCGACCTGGAAGCTGATTTCAGTCTCCGTGCCACCCAGGAATTTGCCCTTAATCAGGCTGCCGTTCTTCAACTCCAATGTATCGGCCCACGCCATCGACGTCGCCAGAGTCAGCGCAGTAAGGAATCCGCATTTCAGCCTGAGCCTCATGATGTCTTTCCCCTTCGATGCCCCCGCTTACTTCCCCGATTTATATAAATTGTAGGCCCGTTGGAGACTCACCTTGAGCCGAAGCACCGTTTGTTCAACATGATTCCTCCCGCAGACGCAGTTGCCTGGTTGCCCTAGGTCTCGATTTTGAGACATGGGATGGTTTGGTATGCCAAGAAACGTTGTCAAGTCCCATTTAGGAAAGATTTCCTCTAACTCCTTCATCACAAATCACTTCCACAACGCCCGATTTGCCGAATATTCCTGCTCAATCAGGTATCCTAGTAAATAGAGGGCGTTTTCGCAGGGCCCGCTTTGGCAGAATAGCCGAAGTACCAGCAAGTCCTTTAAAATCTTATTCTTACTTCGAAACGGCACATTCTAAAGCACTTGCGTCAACATCGATTTTATAAGTAATTGAAAATAAAAGATCTCGGTACAAACAGGGAGGGGGACCCCAGCCCGCGAGATCGAACCAAAATGAAAGTCTTCGTCACAGGTTCCACCGGATTCATCGGCAGCCACGTAGCCAAAGTCCTTGCCAGCCAGGGAGCAGACCTCCGTCTCCTCGTCCGCAAGACCAGCAACTTGTCGAACCTTGCCGGAATGCCCGCTCCCTCCGCACTGACCACCATCACCGGCGACTTGCAAGATCCGGAATCGTTCCGTCCCGGTATTCGCGGCTGCGACTTCGTCTTCCACGTTGCCGCCGATTACCGCCTCTGGGTCCGCGACCCAAAGCAGATGTACGCCGCCAACGTCGACGGCAGCCGCGAGCTGCTCCGCATCGCCCGCGAAGAAGGCGTCCGCCGCGTCATCTATACGTCGAGCGTGGCAACGATGGGCTTCAAGACCGACGGCACGATCGTCGACGAGAACACGCCCGTGTCATTGAGCGATATGGTGGGTCACTACAAGCGGTCGAAGTTCCTAGCCGAGCAGGAAGCCCTTAAGGCCGCCTACGACGGCCAGGAAGTGATGGTCCTCAACCCCACCACCCCCATCGGCCCCAACGACGTCAAACCCACCCCCACCGGCCGAATCGTAGTCGACTTCCTCAACAAAAAATTCCCCGCCTACGTCGACACCGGCCTCAACCTGGTAGACGTAGAAGAAGTAGCCCGCACCCATGTCGCCGCTATCGAGAAGGGAACGCCCGGCGAACGCTACATCCTCGGCGGCGAAAACCTAACCCTCAAGCAGATTCTCGACAAGATGTCCGCTATCACCGGCCTGCCCTCGCCGACAATAAAAGTCCCGCACGCGGTTGCTATGATCTTTGCCTTCTTTGACGAAACCATCACCGGTCGCATATTAGGCAAAGAGCCGCGTGCGACAGTCGAAGCCGTCCGCATGGGAAAAAAGAAGATGTTCGCATCCTCAGCCAAAGCAACGCGCGACCTCGGCTTCCGTCAGATCCCCGTCTACCCAGCCCTGCGTGCCGCCATCGACTGGTTTCGCGCAAACGGATACGCGCCGCCATCATGAAACGAATCGGGATCATTGCAGCCCTCCCAGGAGAGCTGAAGCCGCTGGTCAAAGGTTGGCAGCAACGCGACCAGTTTCACATCGGCAAGCTTGGCGGAACCGAATGTATCGCCATCGCCGGCGGCATGGGCGCAACAGCCGCAGCCCACGCCACCGAGAAAATCCTCGCCGAAGGCCCACTCGATGCCCTCGTTTCTTATGGCTGGACTGGCGCGCTCTCCTGCGGTCTCAAGCCGCCAACAGCCTGCGTTATTGCCGAGGTCATGGACAGCGCCACCAGCGAGACATACGCCACAGCCTCTAAAGAAGGCCAGCGTCTCCTAAGCCTCGACCACGTCGCCCGCCCCGATGAAAAACGCTCGCTTTCCCAGAAATATCAGGCCCCCCTGGTCGATATGGAAGCCGCGACCGTAGCCCGCATCGCCGCAGCCCGAAACCTCGCCTTCTACTGCTTCAAGGGCATCTCCGACGGTTACAACGATAAGCTCCCTGACTTCAACCGTTTCCTTGGAAAAGACGGCCAGTTGCGTATGGCTGCCTTTGTAGCCTATGCTTTGCTGCACCCAAATTACTGGTCCGTACTCAAGCAGATGGATAAGCACAGTAAATCGGCAGCCCGTAACCTTGCCACCCTAGTCACTGAATCTCTTGGCAAGACGCTGTAATCTAGTAGTAACAAACATGGTGACAGTTACCAGCAATGCGCCCGCCACCGGGAGCGAGGCTATCCCAGCGACCATGAAGGCCGCCGTCTACCGCGCCGTCAACGATGTGCGCCTAGAAACGGTTCCCGTCCCGAAAATTGGCCCAGGAGAAGTGCTCATCCGCGTCCACTCCTGCGGCATCTGCGGAACCGACCTCAAGAAGATTCACACCGGCTCGCACTCGGCACCACGCATCTTTGGCCACGAGACAGCAGGCACCATCGTCAAGACCGGCAAAGGAGTCGAAAACTTCGCGGTAGGAGACCGCGTCATGGTCTTCCACCACATCCCCTGCGGCAAATGCTACTACTGCCGCAAGAAGACCTTTGCGCAGTGCGCGACCTACAAACAGGTTGGCTGCACCGCAGGCTTCGAACCCTCCGGCGGAGGCTTCGCCGAATACGTCCGCGTCATGCCCTGGATTGTAAGCATGGGCGGACTAGTCAAAATCCCCGACGGCGTCCCCTTCGAGCAGGCCGCCCTCGTCGAACCGGTCAACACCTGCCTCAAGGCGATCAAGAACCTCACCCTCGCCCCGGATGAAACCGTGCTGGTCATCGGCCAGGGCCCCATCGGCATCATGCTGGCGGCGCTGGCCGCGCGCACGGGCGCGAAGGTCCTCACCTCCGACCTCTACCCTGAGCGCCATGCCATCGCCGCAGCTTACGGTCTCGAGCACCCTATCGACGCAGGCACTGACGTGATCGAAGTCGCCAAGCGCGAATCCGACGGCCGCGGAGCCGACGCCGTCATCCTCGCGGTGGGCGGCAACTCTCTCATCCGTACCGCCATGGACGCAGCTCGCCCCGGCGGCCGTGTGCTTCTCTTCGCGCAAACTCAGCACGGAGACGCTATTATTGACCCAGCAGCCGTTTGCATGGATGAAAAGACGCTGCTCGGCTCCTACAGCGCCTCAGTCGAGATACAGGACGAAGGCGCTCAATTGGTCTTTGACGGCTATAGCAACGGATTCAACCTGACGCAGCTCATCTCGCACCGTTTTCCGCTGGAGGACGCGGTCGAGGCAATCGAAGTAGCATCCAACCCGACAGCCGCGTCGATGAAAGTTTTTATTCAGCCGAATCTGAGAAAATAGAAAGATATGGCGAACCAAATGACGGCCGCTGTGCTCTACGGGAAAGAAGACCTGCGCATCGAGCAGGTGCCTGTACCCTCAGCTGGCCCGGGCGAGATTGTGGTGAGTGTTGCCGCGGCGCTGACCTGCGGCACAGACCTCAAGGTCTATCGCCGCGGCTATCACGCCAAAATGCTGAAGCCGCCCATCCCCTTTGGGCACGAACTGGCAGGCACCGTTGTAGAAGTAGGCAAAGGCCTTACAAAATTCCGCGTCGCCGACCGCGTCGTCGCGCTCAACTCCGCACCCTGCGACGTCTGCTACTACTGCAAACACAATCAGCAGAACCTCTGCGACGATTTGCTCTTCAACAACGGCGCCTATGCCGAATACATCCGCATTCCTGCCCGCATCGTCGAGAAAAACACGCTGCAGGTTCCCGATGACGTCCCCTTTGAGCACGCCGCGCTCACAGAACCACTGGCATGCGTCGTCCGAGGCCTCGAAGAGACCGGTGCACAACCCGGTGACTCCATCGTCGTCATCGGAGCGGGCCCAATCGGTTTGATGTTCATCAACACCGCCCGGCTCGCCGGCATGCACGTCACTGCGGTGGTCAAGCGCGACGAGCAGATCGAAGCCGCAAAGATTTTCGGCGCAGAGCATGTTGTGCAGACGACGGCCGTGAAGGACGTGATCGCAGCCGTGCGCCGCGGCACTCCCAACCACCGCGGCGTCGATGTGGCCATTGAAGCCGTCGCCACTCCCTCCACCTGGCAGCAGGCCGTGGAAATGGTTCGTAAAGGCGGCACGGTCAACTTCTTCGGAGGCTGCGCCGCAGGCACCAGGGTCGAGCTTGACACCAACCGCCTGCACTACAATGACATCACGCTCAAGGCAAGCTTCCATCACACGCCGGCAACCGCGCGCAGGGCTTTTGAACTGATCACCAGCAAACAATTCAATTGCCGCGAATACATCACAGGCCGGGCGCCCCTTTCTCGGCTCGATGAGGTCTTCCGCAGGCTGATGGACCGCGCGAACGACATCAAGACCGCCATCATCCCTTAAACTGAAAAGAACACTGCAGATGTGGCAGGGCAATAGTTTTGAAGGAGCACGGCTTCAGCAGTGCCATAAGATCTACGGATGTGTGCGGCTTTAGCCGCCGAGGGATCGCTTTTCTAGCGGAAAATCATTTGGAACCGATGACTGCAAATACCGAACAGAGTGAGTTGGTAGAAAAGGGCTGGGCTGCTCTTCCAGCAGAATATCGCATACCGGACAAAGCGCCGACGCTAGAAGGAGCCCGTGCATACTGTCAGCGCCTCGCCGAGACACATTACGAGAACTTCCACGTAGCTTCGTGGTTCCTGCCCAGGCGCCTGCGCCCGCACTTCCATAGCATCTACGCCTACTGCCGCATCTCAGACGATCTCGGCGACGAGGTAGGGAATCGCGAACAAGCGCTGGCTTTGCTCAATCTTTGGGGAGAAGAGCTCGATGCCTGCTATCGCGGCGACGCCCGCCACCCCGTATTTGTAGCTCTCGCCGAGACAATTCGCATCTGCGACATTCCCAAAGAACCGTTCGCCGATCTGCTCGTAGCCTTCCGTCAGGACCAGAAGGTCACGCGCTTCGAGACAATGGACGACGTGCTTCACTACTGCCACTATTCGGCGAATCCGGTCGGACATCTGGTGCTCTACGCCTGCGGCTACCGCGACGCTGAGCGTTTTGCCCTATCTGACTTCACCTGCTCAGCCTTGCAGCTTGCCAACTTCTGGCAGGACGTAATCGTAGACTACGAAAAAGACCGCATCTATTTCCCGCTTGCCGACATGCGCCGCTTCGGCGTTGACGAAGAGACAATCGCAAATCGAGACTTCACCCCGCAATTCCGCGAGCTGATGCGCTATGAAGTCGAATATGCGCGTCAGATGTTCGCCCAAGGCATGCCATTAATCCAGATTGTGGACCGCGAACTCGCCCTCGATCTCGACCTCTTCAGCCGCGGGGGCCTCGAAATTCTCAACGCCATCGAGCAGCAAAACTACAATGTACTCCGCGCCCGGCCAGCAATCTCTAAAGGCAGAAAGGCCGCTCTGCTTCTCCGCGCGTTGAGCGGCAAATTCTTTGGGCGGAGAGCTGCGTGACCGTAAGCGTCGAAGAGGCGTACGCGACCTGCCGCCAGATCGCACGCCACGAAGCCAAGAATTTCTATTACGCATTTGTCGCTCTTCCGAAAGCCAAACGCAACGCTATCTGCGCCGTCTACGCCTTCATGCGGCATGCCGATGACCTTTCCGACGATGAGACGAAGTCGCGCGAAGAACGCCGCGCCAACCTCGACCGATGGCTCGAGGCCTGGCATCAAGCCGCACAGGGTAGAAGCACCGAAGATCCAGTCTTTATCGCCCTGCGCGATGCCCAGTCCCGCTTCCACATAACAACCGATTTGTTAGATCAACTCGTCCAGGGAACCGCGATGGACCTGCATTCGTCGCACGCACAGACTAGCGTTCCCCATAGCAACGCAGTACACCAACTGGACCTCGATACCTACGCAACCTTCGATGATCTCTACCGCTACTGCTATTACGTCGCCTCGGTCGTTGGCCTGGTCTGCATCCGCATCTTCGATTACAGCGATCATCGCGCCGAAAAGCTGGCTGAAGAAACCGGCATAGCCTTCCAGCTGACAAACATCTTGCGCGACGTACGCGAAGACGCAGAGCGCGGCCGCATCTATCTTCCGCTCGAAGACATGGAACGCTTTGGCGTGTCGATAAACGAAATCCAACAGCTGAAGAACGGCCATCACCTCACTCTGAACCAGCGCGAACTTCTAGAGTTCGAAGCGAATCGTGCCGAGCACTACTACAAATCAGGCGAGGCCCTGCTGCCGCTCATCGCAGCCGACGCCCGACCAGCTCTGTGGGTCCTCATCACCATCTACCACCGGCTCCTTCAGCGCATTCAGCAGAAGGACTTCGACGTCTTCAGCGAGCGCGTTTCCGTCCCCACCATCACAAAGCTGGCCATCCTCTCCCGCGGATGGCTCCGCACCCTGGCCAACCGTCTGCGAGGCACAAATTAAGCAATGCCTGAAGCAGCCCACCCAATCCAGTCAGTCACGGTAGTCGGTGGAGGCGTCGCCGGTCTCGCAGCCGCGCAGGCCCTCGCCGATTCCGGATACAAGGTGCGACTCATCGAGCGTCGCCCCTACGTCGGCGGCCGCGCATCATCCTACGAGCATCCCGGCACAGGCGAAGTCATCGACAACTGTCAGCACCTGCTCTTCGGCTGCTGCACCAATCTCATCGACCTCTACCGCCGCATCGGCGCGCTCGACAAACTTCACTGGTTCGACGACATCACCATGATCGAACCCGGTGGCCGGAGAAGCGTGCTGAGCCAGTCGCCACTGCCAGCGCCGCTCCATGCCAGCCCAGGGTTTCTGAAGGCCCACGCCTTCTCACTCGCAGACAAAATAGCCATCGCCCGAGGCCTCAACACCTTCATCACGGGAATCCCAAACGACGACACAGAAGAGAACTTCGCGCACTGGCTCTCCCGCCATAAGCAGACTCCCGGAGCCATCAAGCGCTTCTGGGAGCCAGTCCTCTTCGCCGCATTGAACGAAGAGCTCGACAAGACCTCAGTCCACTACGCAGCAAAAGTATGCCGCGAATTGTTCCTGCGCTCGCCGCAGGCAGGCCGCATGGCGATCCCATCGGTCCCGTTGAGCGACCTCTACGGCCATGCGCTGCAGTCACTCAAAGCACGCGGAGGAGAAATCAACCTGCGCGGCGGAGTCACGCTGGTCACGAGAGACGACCGGCAGCAACAATGGGTCATCGAAACCGAAACAGGCCGCTTCCTCAGCGACGCTCTCATCTTCGCCGTCCCGTTTGAAGCCATGGCAAAGCTCCTGCCCACGCTGCCCGACGCGCCGGAAAAAGAATTGCTCGCAGCCAAGTTAAGCCAGTTCAGCCACGCGCCCATTGCCGCGATGCATCTCTGGTTCGATCGCGAGATCACCGACCTTTACCACGCATCCATGCTCGACACGACGATCCAGTGGCTCTTCAACAAATCAAAGCTGCAACCGCAGCGTCACGCGCAGCAGGGCCACTACATCGAAGTCGTCATCAGCGTCCTGCGTTCGGTCATCCCCATGCAGCGCCATGATCTCATCGACCTCGCTCTCCGCGAGCTGGCGCTATTTTTCCCCACCGTCCGAGAAGCCAAACTACTAAAAGCCGCTGTCACGAAAGAAGTTCGCGCGACCTTTTCCATCCGTCCGCAGCTCGACAAAATTCGCCCCACAGCGCAAAGCCCGTGGCCCAACATCTTCCTCGCCGGAGACTGGACTGCAACCGGCTGGCCCGCAACCATGGAGGGTGCGGCGCGCAGCGGCTATCTCGCGGCAGAAGCCCTGACGAAAGCCTACGGTGAGGAACGTAAATTCCTCCAACCCGACCTCCCGCCCACCGGACTCATGCGCCTCTTCGGCTGACCGCAACACCCGCGCCGAAAACCCTCGGTGCTCTCTGCATCCTCTTTGGTGAAAGCCTCAGCGAACCTCTGCGTCACCCCAGTGTCCTCTGAGGTCGATTTTTTGCAACAATACTTGCAGTCAACTTATCCAGGCACATCTAACCGCAAGATTCACAGAGGTGGAACATGGCCGCGCAGCCGATTGAAAACTACGGCGTCATCGGAAACATGCGTTCCATAGCATTAGTCAGCATGGAAGGCTCGATCGACTTCTTTTGTTTCCCCACCTTCGACTCCCCTACAGTCTTCGCAGCTCTGCTCGACAGCGAGCGAGGCGGCTCCTTTTGCATCTCGGCCGAACTGGAAAATCAGCGAACCAAGCAGCTCTATCTTCCCGACACAAACATCCTGCTCACGCGCTTCTTATCCGACTCCGGCGTAGCCGAGATCACCGACTTCATGCCCATCCTCGCCGGCAAGAAAGGCGAGATCTACGCCCACGAGATTATCCGCATGGTGCGTGTCATCAAAGGCAAAGTCCAGTTCCGCATGCGCTGCGCGCCGCGCTTCAACTATGCCCGCAACAAGCACATCGCGCGCGCCGAACAGGATTGCATTCACTTCGAACCTGATTGCGCATCGTGTCCGCGAATGACCCTGCACGCCAGCATGCCCGTCGCGCTCGATGGCAGCGATGCCGTCGCCACGTTCGCGCTGAAAGCAGGCGAGACCGCCACCTTCACCTTCGGCGAAAGTTCTCGTCGCGTAAAAATCATCAATCCCGAGGCCATCGAGAATCATTTCAACCAGACCGCGCACTACTGGCGCGACTGGATCGCGCGCTCCAACTACTCCGGACGCTGGCGCGAAATGGTCAACCGTTCCGCTTTGGTCTTAAAGCTTCTCTGCAGCCAGGAGCACGGCTCCCTCATCGCCGCTGCAACGTTCGGATTGCCTGAGCACATCGGAGGTGAGCGCAACTGGGATTATCGCTACACATGGCTGCGCGACTCCGCCTTCAGCCTCTACGCCTTCATGCGCCTCGGTTTCACTGAAGAAGCACGCGCCTTCGCTAACTGGCTGCGTGGGCGCCTTTCGGATGACGCAGAGAACGGCCCGCTCCAGGTCATGTACCGCATCAATGGAGATCAGGAGCTCGACGAAATCATCCTTGAACATTTCCGTGGATACGAAAACTCGCTCCCCGTCCGCATCGGTAACGGCGCTTCGAACCAGCTCCAACTCGACATCTACGGCGAGCTTATGGACGCCATCTACCTCTCCAACAAATACGGAGACGGCATCTCGCATGATAGCTGGCAGAGAGTAGGCAGCATCCTCGCGTGGCTCAGCAAGAACTGGAAGCGCCCCGACGAAGGCATTTGGGAAGTGCGCGGCGGCCGCCGCAACTTCCTGCACTCGCGCCTCATGTGCTGGGTTGCCTTTGACCGTGCCATCCGCTTGAGCCTCAAGCGCTCGCTCGCTGGCCCATATGTGGAATGGCTCACGACCCGCGACGAAATCTCCGACGACATTCACACCAACTTCTGGGACGAGTCGCAAAAAACCTTCGTGCAATATCAAGGCTCCAGCTGCCTCGATGCGTCCTCACTCCTGATGCCGCTCATGCGCTTCATCAGCCCGGTCGATCCCCGCTGGCTCTCCACCCTGGACGCCATCGAAAAGACACTGACGGAAGACAGTCACGTCTACCGCTACGACACAAAAGAAAATTCCATCGACGGATTGTCCGGCAGCGAAGGCAGCTTCACCGCATGCTCCTTCTGGTTCATCGAGTGCCTCGCCCGCTCGCATCAACTGGAAAAAGCGCGCCTGCTCTTCGATAAGATGCTCGGCTACGCCAACCATCTCGGCCTCTACTCAGAGGAGCTCGGAAGCAGCGGACAGCACCTGGGAAACTTCCCGCAGGCATTCACGCATCTGGCATTGATCAGCGCCGCAACTGCTCTCGATCGCGCTTTGAACGGAAAGAACAACGCAACCTGGCAGTAAACTTGGCGCCGCATTCTGACCCTTGGGGAGCCCTATCCTGAGCCGGAGGCGAGAAGGGTGGGAAGACGTTTATCGTGCCAACAGAACCACGCCGACACAAACACACAACGCAGCCAGCCACCGCCGCTGATCGACATTTTCTTTCAGGAAGAGCTTGCCCGCGACCGTATTCGTCACCACGGTCAGCGACGCGGACGCCGGCGCAACAAGGCTCAAGTCGGCATGACTAAGAGCAAAGAGTAGCGAAAAAAAGCTCACCGCCATCGCCGCGACACCGCAGAAGAAGCGAGGATTCGTGACAACCGCCTTGATCGCGCCCATCAGTCCCGACTCCGCTTTGATCTCATCCAGGTCGCCGATTTGCCGCATCGCAGATGCGATCAGCACGTCGCCCACGGTCGCAGCCACCACAATGCTCGCAATCATCGCGGTATTCGCCAGTCCGGAGTGATGCAGCGCTCCCATCATTGGCACACCTTTTCAATATCGAGAGCGGCCACCGGTTTCTCATGCTCTGTGTACGACGGTCCGCGCGTGACGAACCCAACAGCCGCTGTAATCAGAAAAATCCCCACCCATCGCGACAAAGAGATTTGCTCATGTCGCCAGAAGCGGGCCAGCAGCGCAACAATCACGTTTCCGAAAGATGTGGCAGGTAGAACAAACGTGAGATCAGCCCACGACAATGCTGTAAGGTACGACGCAAAGAATCCAGTCAGCAGCACGATACCTGAAGCGACCCATGGAGTGCTCACGGCATGAAACAGCGTACTGATGTGAGCCAGTGATACCGGCCCAATATTCTTCATCCCGACGTCAAGGAACGTATCGCCCAGCGGAGCCGAGATCGAAACAAATGCCAGCACCAGGTAGCGTCGAAATGTCATGGTGCTTTGCGTCATAGAAAGAGAAAGCGGCCAGCGCATGGCTGGCCGGAATTGTCTGTTAGTCTTCGCCTTCTATCAATTGAAAGGAAGGTCGGAGATTCGAATTGCGACTAAACTTCAGCGCTGATTGGGTTCGCAGCGTCGTTGGCTTTCTGCTGCTTCTTCTGCTTCACGATCTTGTTGCGCTGCGACCGCAGCTTTAGGAACGACTTCGCCTCCTGATAAAGACGCGGCACATCGCGGTTCACAATCGCCTTGCTCACCACGCGCCACGCAGCCTTCGGACGGAAGTAGTATTCGTCGTAGAAGCGGTGCACCATCTCCAGCACATATTCTGTCG
Source organism: Terriglobales bacterium (assembly GCA_963823845.1). Lineage (GTDB taxonomy): Bacteria > Acidobacteriota > Terriglobia > Terriglobales > Acidobacteriaceae > Alloacidobacterium. The sequence continues at coordinate 474,305 of CAWGND010000011.1, read as the reverse complement.
GCAGGCCCGGATACTCAATGTGCGCAAGTTGGTGGCCTTCATCGTCGACCATGGCTCCGTTGTTAATGATGAAGCCGTTCTCCCGGGCGAACTCGTAAAACTCCGTGCCCGGATACGCATGCGCGATCGAAACCTGAATCGTCTCGACATCCAGACCCTTGGCAAAGTTGATTGTGTTGCGAATCGATTCCTTCGTCTCGCCCGGTAGACCAAGGATGAAGTCGCCGTGAATTGTCAGCCCCAGGTCGTGGCAGTCGCGAGTAAAGTCGCGCGCGCGCTCGACCGTGGCGCCCTTCTTGATGTTCTTCAGAATCTGCGGATCGCCCGACTCGTACCCAACGATCAGTAGGCGGCAACCAGCCTCGCGCATCGCCTTCAGCGTCTCGCGGTCTGTGGTGACGCGCGATGTACATGACCACGTCAGCCCCAGTGGCTTCAGCTTCGCGCACAACTCAATCGTGCGTGCCTTCTGAATGTTGAAGGTGTCATCGTCGAAGAAAAATTCCTTCACATGCGGAAAGAGTTCCTTCGCATGCGCCATCTCAGCAGCCACATCGTCCGTAGACCGCTTGCGCCACGCATGGCCCGAGAGCGTCTGCGGCCACAGGCAGAAGGTGCACTGCGCCGGGCAGCCGCGCGTCGAGTACAGCGAAACATAAGGATGCAGCAGGAACGGCACGTTGTACTTCGTCACGTCCATGTCGCGCGCATAGATGTCAGTCACCCACGGCAGTGCATCCAGGTTGTCTATCTGCGGGCGGTCGGGATTGTGCACGACCTTGCCATCTTTGCGGTAGCTGATACCCAGAATCTCATCGAGCGGCTTGCCATTGGCATATTCGACTGTCGAGAAGTCGAACTCGCGGCGGCACACAAAATCAATCACCTCGCACTCATTCAGAGCGCGGTCGGGAGAAGTCGTTACCGGAGGTCCGACGAAGGCAATGCGGATCGAATGGATTGGCCCGCTTGATCGCTTCGGCGAGCTTCTGGTCGCCCGTCCAGCCCGGAGTGCTGGTGAACAGGACGAGAAAGTCATAACCCTTCGCGATTTCAATCGTCTCTGTCGCCGAGACGTGGTGCGGAGGCGCATCCAGCAGACGGGATCCCTCCAGCATGCCAGCCGGGTAGGCAAGCCAAACCGGGTACCAGTACGACTCAATCTCTCGCGTGGCCGGCCAGCGCGAGCTGGCGCCACCATCGAAATTCTCAAACGAAGGCGGGTTCAAAAACAGTGTTTTTAGGGGCATTGGCGTATACCTAAGTGTAACATCCAGAGCAGTTTTTTCCCGCTTTGCGGGTGCCCTGGCGGGTACTCTATATCCTTCGATGCGGGGTATCGTCAAAGGCAGCAGTTATTTACGAGAACCACCACAAAATATGCCGCTGCTCGATTATTTTGGCCCCGATCTCGCCCAGTCTTCGATACTTCCCGTCGACCGCAGCAGGCTCAGCTCAGCCCGCAGAACCGCGTAGTTTGCATCCAATACTTCCTCGTACCGCTGACGCTCCAGGATACGCGCCTGCTGTTCATCTTTTGGCGTCAGCAGTGGGCCGCCTGGCGAGCCGCTGCCGGTGCTAAGCTGGGTTGCAATCGCATCCAGCTCTTCTTGCGCCAGCTCCCCCTGCAGTTGCGCAACGCGCTGCAGTGCCGTCAGCTCGGTCATGTTTTCTTGCAGCTGGTAAATCTGTTCGCTTGCCGTATCCCGCGCCTGGTCAGCTTGGGCCGACGCACGCGCGGCATCTGCCGCAGACCTGCGCTCTCTGGCCTTGAGCGCAGCGTCAAACAGCGGAACCTTGATCTGAACACCCACGTCGAAGTTGTTGTACTGGAAATTCTTGAAGAACTCATCGTAGTTATTGAACTTGGCGAACAGGCTGTATTCGCCTCCAAACGCAAACTGCGGGCGGTAGATCTGCCGGGAATCTCCGAAGGCCACATACAATTTCGACTTGGCATTGGCCTGTGCCGCCTGCACGCCCGCATTCTGCATCGCCATCGGTAGGTTTCCCGCCGGCTCCGCGGGGTTTCGAGGCGCTGAAGGAACGCTGTTCGGGCTGGTAACAAAGCTCGTCGCGGGAAGGCCGGTAAGATGGGCTAACTGCTGGCGCACAATGTCAGCTTCGTTCTCAAGGTGGAGACGCTTCAGATCGATCCGCGCCGCCGTCAACTTTGCCTTCGTCAGCTCCATGCGGCTCTCAACCCCGGCAAGCACGCGGTCTTCCTCAATACTCACCAGCTTTTCCGCATATTGTTTTTCCTGGTCAAGGGCGGCCAACGTCTGTTGCGCTTTGTCCAGTTGAACGTAATCCAGTGATGCATCCAGCACGACTTGCTCGCGGGCGTCCTTCAAATTAAACTCCGCGGCTCGCACCGCAGCGCGCGCGGACCGGATATAGTCCGGCTGTGAAAATGTGAAGAGCAACGATTGCGAGGTTACATTGAATACCGAAGGTTCGCCGAGAGGGAACCCGTAAGAATACCCAAGGCTTGACCCGAAAGTGAGATTCGGAATGTAGGCGTCTTTGGACTCAGTCAGGCCGGCGGCAGCGCGCATCACGTCCGCCTGAGCCATGCGTACCGACGTGCTGTTCCGTAGAGCAAGATCAACGACAGTGTAGAGGGAGATCTGCGCCGTCGCACTCAACGAAGAGAGCATGGCAAGAGCGCTCAGCGCCATCCATCTGCAATGTCGTCGTCTCAACCCGCAGTCACCTCGTAACAAACTGCAAACTCCGATTTTATGCGTCACCAGAATGATTTCAGCTTCAGCGCTACCTGCCACTGTTAGTTGCCGCTTGCGTACCAGCTTGGTAATCCTTTGCCAGTTCCACTGCCGCGGCAAACTGCTGTTGCGCCCCCAGCGCGTCCCCCAGGCTATTCAACAGCTTTCCCAGCTGAACATGCGTCTGGAATGCCGGCGCGTCTTCCGACTTGTTCGGCGAAGCCAGATACTGTTCCAGCAACTGCCGCGCAAATGGCAGATCGCGTCCCGCGCGAATCAGCACGGACGCTCCGTCCGACGAAGCTACCCCATGCTGCGTGTCCAGCGCCGCCCCCTTGTGCACGGCCTGAATCATGTCACCCCAACGCTGGCGGCGGCGGTAAAACGATGCCAGGTCCATCCACGCGCCGGCAGGTTCCTTCGATCCAGCAATGGCAGCTTTGTACTCTTCCTCGGCGCGCTCGTAATCTTTCTGATCCTCGGCAATGCGGGCGCGAATATACTGAGCGCGATCGGGAGCAAACGCATCCAGCTGCTGCGCAACTCCTTCTGCTTTGTCCAGCCCGCCGCCAACAATCCCCGGCGCATCCACATAAAACTCGCCAAGATCCGAGAGCGCATTCGCGTTGCGCGGATCGAGCTTGGCCGCCGTCTCGAACTCCACGTGAATTTGCTTCGCCATCTTATAGGCCGTAATAAACGACACGCGGTCCGCCTTCTCGCCCAGCGCCCGCGCCAGCCACAGGTGATAGTTGCCATTGTCTGGCGCCAGCTTCACTGCTGTCTCGCATGGCTTGATGGCATCGCTCCACCGCTGCTCCTGCAGATAGATGCGGCACTGTAGATTGTGTGCCTCGGCATTTCGCGGATCCTGCGTAAGAACCTCATCAAGCGCCTGCAGGCCGTGATCTGCTCGTCCCTGGATCAGGTCGCCGCGTACCGCCGCAAGCAGCTGCGCCGGCGGAACGTCAGCATATGCCACTGTCGTCATGACCAACAGAGAAGCGAACAATACTACTGGAGAAGCCACGTGCATTACCGCTCAATCTCGACGGCAGCACCCTCGCTGACCGGCTGCCCATTAGTCGTCCCCAGCGCCACCGTTTCGCCTTCATGCAGGCCGGAAAGAATCTCCACCTGTGTCAGGTTCAACGCGCCCACCGTCACCGGCGTACGTTGCAGCTTTCCGCCGATCACCCGGTATACGTACGACTTGCCCTGTTCCGTATGAAGGGCGTCGCGCGGAACATTGAGAGCATTCGCCGTATCGGCGGTCGTCACCGTGACCGTTACGTTTGTATTGGGCAGCAGCTTGCCATCCGCGTCATCGATCGAGATCAGCACCTGTCCCACATTGCGCGTCCCATAAGTGACGATGGTCGAAGGTACGCGCACCACGTGGCCATGCCACTCTCTATCCGGCATCGCATCCCAGCGGATCGCAATCGGCATCCCCTCGCGGATCTTCGCAACCTCGGGCTCGTCAAAATAGGCGCGCACCTGCATCTTGGTCAGGTCCGCCATCTGCAGGAGCTTATCCCCCTGTTGCACAAATTCCGATTTCGATACGGGAATGGAATACACCGTTCCCGCAAAAGGAGCCTTCACGTTCGCCTCATTCACCACCTGCTGCGCCGCGGCGTAACCGGCCTGGGCGTCATCCAGCGTGGCCTTGGCATGGGCAATGTCCGTCGAGTCATAACGCCCGGACTTCTTTTTCTCAAGCAGCGCAAGCGAATTATTCGCCGCCACCAGCCGATCCTTCGCCGCCGCAACCTCAGCCGCCGAAGCGGCGCCCTGCGCCTGCAGTTTTTCGAGGGCCGCCACATCGCGCTGCGCCTGATCGCGGTCCATCTGCGTTTTGGTCAAATCCCCGCCGAGCGACAGGCGTTCTTCCTGCGTGCCGCCCCTCATCATCGCGTCATAGCTGCTCTGCGCGCCTCTGAGCGCGGCAATCGCCGTCGCCAGCTTGGAAAGAGCATCTGTGTCGTCCATCTGCAGCAGCAGTTTGCCCGCAGTGGCCTTGTCGCCTTCATGCACGTAAAGCGCCTTCACCAGTCCAGGAAATGGTGCGTGCGACTCAAAATTCGATGCAGGCTCAACCTTGCCATTCGTCGGAGTCGTGCTTTTCAGGCTGCTGCGCTCCACCACTGCCGCGCGGATAGGAAGCGTTGTGCGCGTAGCAAGATGGACGAGGTAGAAGACAAGCGCGATCGCTATGGCCGATCCGCCCCAAATCCATACATTACGATTGTTCGATGTTCGTGCTTTTGCCATCCGGGAGTCGTGAGCCAGTATATAAGACTCAATGAGATGTGCTCTCGCGTCAGGAAATATGCTTTGAAGTGTGAGAGCAGAATTCAGGGTGCGAGACTCGGGTGCCCCATCCTTTCGCGCAGTTTGCGAAAAGGGAAAGCAGGATCATCAGCTCAAGTCCGTCTCGATCACCACTGCCCTACAATGAACATATGGCGCTTTCTGAACGATACACTGACGAGCACGCAAAAGCAGGGCTCGACTTTTCCTTCCCCGCAATCGAAACCTGGAAGAACCAGTTCCTCGGTTACGAAATCCTGATTGACGATCCCGAGTTCACCTCCGTCTGCCCAAAGACCGGCCTGCCTGACTTCGGCGTCGTTACGCTGCGCTACGTGCCCCGCGAGCTGTGCCTCGAACTCAAGTCCTACAAGGAATATCTCTTCACCTATCGAAGCCTCGGCATCTTTCAGGAAAACGTCGTCAACCAGGTGCTCGAAGACGTCGTGAAAGCCTGCAGCCCGATCTGGGCCGTAGTCAAAGGCGATTTCCGTCCACGCGGCGGCATCTCAACCATCGTCGAAGCCCGCTGGCCCCGCCCAAAGACCGAATAGCAGCCTCTCAGCATCAGCACGAAAACGGGTCGGAGATCTTTTGCGAGGCAAGAGGCAAAAGGTCGGAAGAAAGACCATCAATAAACCGACGTCATCCTGAGCGGAGCGCAGCGGAGTCGAAGGACCAGCGTTCGAAAGGGTGCGAAGTCTTGCGTAGCAAGGCCCAGTTTTCGTTAGCAGAGGCGCGAAAGAGGAGAAGGCAGGATGAGAGGCAACTCCGCGTCCTCTGCGGGAAAACAAGCCACGCCGAAGCTGATATCATGCAAACTCACCGCATGACAGCAGAACTCCAGCGATCAAAACCCTCCGCCGCGCAGACCGCTGGAATAGCGCTCTTTCTCCTCACCAGCCTCAATCTTTTCAACTTTATCGACCGCTACGTTCTGCCCGGCGTGCAGCCGCTCGTGCAAAAAGAATTCTCAGTCAACGACGCGCAGATGGGCCTGCTCACCAGCGCCTTCTTCTTCACCTACATGCTCGCCGCCCCCCTCACCGGATGGCTCGGCGACCGCTACCCCCGCCGCCCGCTCATCGTCGCCGGAACGCTGCTCTGGAGCGGGGCCACGCTGCTCACCGCAACCGTCCACAGCTACAACACGCTGCTCGTGCGCCACGCCGTCGTCGGAATCGGCGAGGCCACATTCAGCATCTTCGCGCCCGCTCTCCTCGCCGATTTTTATCCCGAGATCGACCGCAACCGCGTCCTCAGCATCTTTTACACCACCATTCCCGTCGGAGCCGCGCTCGGTTATTTGAGCGGCGGCGTACTCGGCCAGCGCTACGGCTGGCGCATGCCCTTCTTCATCGCCGCGTTGCCCGGAGTGCTCATCGCCGCGGCCTTCTGGTTCTTCGTCAAGGAACCGCAGCGCGGAGCCGCCGACCGGCTCGCGCCCACGCTCAACCGTACAACCATTTCCGGATTCGCGCACAACCCCGCATTCTGGACCGCGACCCTGGGCATGGCCATGTGGACCTTCACCGTAGGCGGCATCTCCACTTTTCTGCCAACATTTTTCGTGCGCTTCAGTGGATACTCCGTCGCCGACGCCGGCATCACCACGGGCGCCATCACCGCCGTCACCGGCCTGCTCGGCACAGTCGCCGGCGGATGGCTCGGCAATCGCTGGTTGCGTAAAGACCATCGAGCTCTCTATCTCATCTCTGCCTGGAGCATGCTGGTCGCCATACCCGCTGCGGCCGCCGCGATCTTCGGTCCGCGCTCGCTGCTGATTCCGGCAGTCTTCCTGGCAGAATTCCTGCTCTTCCTGAATAACGGCCCGCTGAACGCCTGCATCGTGAACTCCGTAGCGGCGCCCATCCGCTCGACCGCTATCGCCATCAACCTGTTCATGATCCACGGCCTCGGCGACGCCTTCTCGCCGCGCCTCATCGGCCACGTCTCGGACAAGACATCCTCGCTGCGCATCGGCCTTGGTGCCACGCTTGTCTCCCTGGCCATCGCCAGCATCATTCTCTACACCGGCTCACACTTTGCCCCGCTCCTTCCCGAAAGCGAAGACAGTCACCAACTCTCACCCACGGCCATTCATTAACGATCTACCATCGCGAGCACACCTCCCATCGTTGTCATCCTAAGCGGAGCGCCGGAGGCGCGCGGTCGAAGGACCCGCGCGAACAACGTTCGTGCGAAGCCCTGCAAAGCAAGGACCGCTGTTACTAAGCAGGGGTACGAAAAATGGCGGGAAGGCAGAATCATAGCGTGCTCTCATTCCCGCTCATAGATACTGAAAAGGAATGCGAACCACCGCCATCATCCTCAACTGGCTCATCGCCCTTCTCTGGACATGGCGTTCCACAGTCGCCCTTCGCAACCTCCCGAAGCTGCCCAACCTTCTCAAAGAAAGCGGCGCAACAGAACCAACCCCCCACCCCGGAATCACCATCATCGTCCCCGCCCGCAACGAAGAACAGGCCATCGAGCAAACCCTGCGCTCTTTACTCTCACAACAGGACATTACCATCGAAATCCTCGCCGTCGACGACCGCTCCACGGACAAAACCGGCGAGATCATGGACCGAGTCACCTCCGAAGGCCGCACCCAGGGCAAGAGCATCAGTGTGATCCACATTCGAGAGCTGCCCGCAGGTTGGATGGGCAAAACGCACGCCATGGCCCTGGCCGCGCAACAGGCCACGGCACCGTGGCTGCTCTTCACCGATGGCGACATCCTTTTCCGCGAAGACTGCCTGCGCCGCGCGATGAGTTACGCAGAGAGAGAAGCGGACCACCTCATCCTGTTCCCCACATTCATCTTGAAGAGCATGGGCGAACGCATGATGCTTTCCGCCTTTCAGGTACTCTCGTTCCTGTCACAGCGCCCATGGAAAGTCTCGGACCCCGGAAACCGCGAATCCATCGGGATCGGCGCCTTCAACCTGATCCGCAGCAATGTCTACCGCAGCATCGGAGGCTTCGAAGGTCACCCCATGGAAGTCCTCGAAGACATCAAACTCGGCTACCAGGTCAAACGCCACGGTTTCCGGCAGCGAGTCGTCTTCGGACGCGACCTCATCCGCGTGCATTGGGCCGCAGGCGCGCTTGGCATCGTTCGCAATGTGACGAAAAACGTCTTCGCCGTCTTCCGCTTTCGGCCCATACTTCTGCTTGCCGCCTGCATCATGATCGCCGCGTTCTGTCTGACGCCGTTCTTCGGACTATTCTTCCCCTGGCAAATGATTGCCGCCAGCATTCTCGCGTTTGGGTCAGGGCTCGAGATCTATCGCTACTGCGAGCGCCACATCAACGGCGTCCCTATGGCTTACTTCTTCCTGTTGCCACTAGCAGCATGCGCCATCGTCTACATGCTCATCCGTTCCATGGTCGTCACACTTTTTCGCAGCGGAATCGAATGGCGCGGTACCTTCTACCCCCTCTCCGAACTCCGCAAAAACGCCGGCCCTCTCCGCTGAATCTCTGACCTTCCACAGAATTGTCATCCTGAGCGGAGCGAAACGAAGTGAAGCGCAGTCGAAGGACCCGCACGAACAAAGTTCGTGCGCCGTTCGCCTTGTGCAGCAAGGCTGGCTTTTCAACTACGCAGCAGCACGAAAATGGGTGCCCCATATCTTGCAGAGATGTGGGAAAGCAACCCCCCAAATAGCGGTCTTCTGAGTGCCTCCAGTAGCAACCTACACTGCCAATCTCTGGCAGAAACAATCAATGGGCCGTCTGAAACACACTCCGATGATGCCCACTCTTCAGCGCAGGATCACTCACCGCGGGCCGGGCATCCTCCGCCGAAAACCCATGCAGCAGCGCCGGATTGGGCCGAAACTTCTCCGCCCCGCCATGAAACTGCCGCGCATCGCTCAGCAGAATCTCGCCCCGCCCGCCAAAAGGACGCACCACGCCTCGAATCCGAATATCCTGCTGCCGGAACGCGTTCAAATCACCGACAGTTTTCCGGTCCCCATTCGCGCTCATAACCGTAAACCGGCACTGCTCGTCAGGCGTGTCCGGACTGCAAAGATCCAGAAACCGCGTCCCATCGGCCAGCTCCACCACGTCATACACATGTGCAGCAATGCAAACATCCTTGTTTTGGTGCGCCAGAGCGTCTTCCGGTGAGTAGCAGGTCTTCTCAGAAAACAGCATCATTGGACACAAAAGCAACAAAGCAAGAGCCGAAACCCGCATGAGCACTTTTTCCCAGGGAATGAAGTGAAGTCGCGCCTCAAGAGTAGGCAATCCTCAGGCGGGCGAAAAGATTACGAATGGCACTCGGACCCAAAAAGTTTGTCAAGCCCTTCGAAGGCAAACTATTTTGTAAGTGCCATATTTTCAGCACTATGAAAGGAGAGCAATTTGCCGGATTTGTTAGGCAAACCAGCTAAAATAGAAATTGGGGGAGTTTTTCCTCTGTGAACTCTGTGCCCTCTGCGGTGAAGACGGACTGCGGGGTGGATTATGATTCATGCGAAATGCAGCTAAACCACTGTAAATAGAGGAATTTAACCGGGAATGACAGGGGAGGGGTGGCTTAGCAGCCCAACGGACAAAGGGAGACAGGAGAAGCTAAACCTAATGAAAACAGGTATTTAGCTAAAAGCAACGCCAATAACGCAGCTAAATACCTGTAAATAGAATAATTTACCAGAAATGCCAAGGGGGAGGGTCCCCCCAACTCAGGTCTAGTGAACCTCGACCAGCTCTTCCTTCTTTGACCCCCTCCCGTATCGGGTTTTCACATACTCATCCAAAATCCGCTGGAAGTCCTGAACAATCGTGTCGCCGCGCAGCGTCGTCATCAGCCGCCCGTCGACATACACCGGAGCCTTCGGCTCCTCAAACGTACCCGGCAGGGAAATGCCGATGTTGGCATGCTTTGACTCGCCTGGGCCATTCACCACGCAGCCCATAACCGCCAGCTTCAGCTCTTCGACGCCCGGATAACGCTCGCGCCACGAGGGCATTGAGTCGCGCAGGTAGTTCTGAATTTGCTGCGCCAACTCCTGGAAAAAGGTGCTCGTCGTCCGCCCGCAACCAGGGCAGGCTGTCACCTGCGGCGTAAAGCTGCGAATACCCAGCGACTGCAGAATCTGCTGCCCGGTCAGCACTTCCTCCGTCCGATCGCCGCCCGGCTTCGGAGTCAACGAAACGCGAATGGTATCGCCAATGCCCTTCAGCAGGAGAGGAGAAAGCCCGGCAGTCGAAGCGACAATGCCCTTCATGCCCATTCCGGCCTCAGTCAGGCCCAGATGGAGCGGGTAATCGCAGCGCGTAGCCAGCATCTCGTAAACATCGATCAAATCGCGAACACCGCTCACCTTTCCGCTGATGATGATCTTGTCGTGTCCGAGCCCATATCGCTCAGCAGCAGCAGCAGAATCAAGCGCGCTGCGGCACATGGCTTCCATCATCACGTCGCGGGCGTCGAGCGGCTCAGCCCGCTTGGAGTTCTCATCCATCATGCGCGTCAGCAGCGCCTGATCGAGCGAGCCCCAGTTCACTCCAATGCGGACCGGCTTGTCGTTCTTCACCGCGCACTCAATCATGGTGCGGAAGTTGTCGTCGTTCTTACGCCCGATCGAAACGTTGCCCGGATTGATGCGGTACTTGGCTAGGGCCTTGGCGCAGTCCGGATACTTCTTCAGAAGCAGGTGCCCGTTGTAATGGAAATCGCCAATGATCGGAACATGAATGCCGAGCTTCGCCAGCCCCTCCACAATGTAGGGTACGGCCTTTGCCGCGTCGTCATTGTTGACCGTCACCCGCACCAGCTCCGATCCGGCAGCGGCGAGCGCCGCCACCTGCTGAACGGTTCCCTCGACATCGGCGGTGTCGGTATTGGTCATCGACTGGACGACAACCGGGACTTCGGACCCGACCCGAACATGGCCGATCCTGACCGTAACGGTCTTCCTGCGCTGTATTTCTGGCATAGATTTCCTCACTACCAGTCTACTAAATCCGGTACGAAACTGCCCGGAGCACCGGCGCGGGTACCCCATGTTCGCGCAGCTAACATGGGCCCGAGAGACCGCCGTCGAAGACGACGCACCAATGAAAGAAGTCAGGAACAAAGCACAACCGCAGCCCCATCAATCGAATCGTGATGGACCGCAGCCAGCGCCTCATTCACCTGGTCGAGCGTAAACAACGTAGTCCGAGGCCGAATCCCAATCTCAGTAGCCAGCTTCACAAAGTCACGAGCATCCTGACGCGTCATATTCGCCACACTTCGCAACTGGCGCTCGCCCCAGAGCAGCGAGTCGTAATCAAACTGCGGCATGCGGTCGAGATGAATCGCATTGATCGCCACGACCCCTCCCTTGCGCAGGGAAGCAAGCGCAGCAATCACCACATCTCCACTCGGAGCAAACGTCACCGCCCGGTCAAGCTGAACAGGAGGGCGATCGGTAGCCTCTCCCACCCAGACCGCACCCAGCTCACTCGCCAGCTTCTGATGCGAGGCACCGCGCGTGGCCACATAAACCTCGCATCCCCAGTGCTTCAATACATCAATAGCGAGATGCGCCGAAGCGCCAAAGCCAAACAGCCCAACGCGCTCGCCGTGCTCAACCTCAGCCACTCGCAAGCTGCGAAAACCGATGATCCCGGCGCAAAGCAGCGGAGCAACATCCTTCGCCGCAGCATCCTCAGGAAGCGGAACACTGAAATCAGCGCGCGCAACGGCATACTCGGCGTAACCGCCATTCACCGAGTAGCCGGTAAAAGTAGGCCAGTCGCAAAGATTTTCCATCGCCTTGCGGCACAGCAGGCAGGTGCCATCCGTCCCGCCCAGCCACGAGACGCCAAGCCGCTCGCCGATTCTTATCTCGGAAACATTCGGGCCAAGCTTCTCCACGCGACCAACAATCTGGTGCCCCGGAGTGACCGCCGACAGCAGCGGTTTCAACTCTCCGCTGGTGATATGCAGGTCGGTGCGGCAAACGCCGCACGCCTCAACACGAAGCAGAATTTCGCCTCGCCCCGGCGATGGCACAGGCAAGTCTTCAATCTCTAGTGGATATTGCTCAATCGGAGCAGGTCGATGAAGGACAGCCGCTCGCATGCGTCTGATTTTAACGTGAGTGAGCGGACAGTACGCCGCGAGCGGCCAACGGAAAAATCGCTGCCATGAGGACATACAATGAGGGCTAAAGACCAAGGGAGTGATCGTTGCGCGGCAGCCCCGTAGCCCATCCAGATTCCGGACCTGTTCCATTCCACCCGATGACCGTTGCCGGCGTAATGAGCGGCACATCAGCAGACGGCATCGATATTGCTCTCGTAGAAATCCATCCAGTTCGCGACCAGCTGAAGGTGAAATTGGCAGGCCACCGAGCCTTCCCGTTCACTGCCGCCTTGCGCCAGGCGGTCCTGTCCGCAATGGACGCGAAGCCGACTTGCACGGCAGAGCTAGCGCGGCTCAACTGGCGCCTGGGACAAGCCTATGCCGAAGCGGTGAGGGCAACGGTGGCGCGCCATCCCGTCAACTTGCAGCTCATTGGTTGTCATGGACAGACTATCTACCATCAGGCCGTGCCGGCCATGTACGCAGGTCGCAAAGTCGCCTGCACATGGCAAATCGGCGAACCTGCCCTGCTTGCCGCGGAACTGGGGGTTCCCGTCGTCAGCAACTTCCGTCCGGCAGACATGGTCGCCGGCGGCCAGGGGGCTCCGCTTGTGCCATTGCTCGATTATGTCCAGTTCGCCGACGTGAAGCGGGCACGCGTTCTGCAGAACATTGGAGGTATCGGCAACCTGACGTTGATACCTCCTGCATCGAAAACGGATCAGGTGATTGCTTTCGACACCGGCCCGGGAAACATGGTGGTCGATGCGTTGATGCAACAGCTCTTCCAGAAGTCCTATGACCGCAGCGGCAAAACAGCCGCCCAGGGAAGTGTGCTTGACAGCGCATTAGCTGCGGCTCTGGAACATCCGTTCTTCCAAACGAAGCCGCCCAAGTCAGCCGGCCGAGAAGAGTTCGGCGGCGCATTTGCCGAGGAGTTCCTTAGCACATGCCGGAAATCCGGCGCTACAAACGAGGACGCAATCGCAACCGCTACTGCGCTCACCGCAGAGAGCATCACCCGCGCCTTCGAGCAATTTGTCCGGCCGAAGCTCAAAAGCAGCACCCCTGTCGATTACATTGTCTCCGGCGGCGGCGCGAAAAACAGAACGCTCATCGGAATGTTGCGGCAAAGGCTCCAACCGCTCGGCTGCAAACTAATGGAAAGCACCGATGCTGGAATTCCTGTAGATGCAAAAGAAGCGGTGGCCTTTGCCCTGCTCGCCTACTACACATGGCATCGCCGTCCGGCAAATGTTCCCTCCGCCACCGGCGCAAAGCGCCCGGCTATTCTGGGGCAAATCAACTATGTCTAAGAAGTTGACCCTGATTGCTTCGTTGATCGGAGCCGCTTGCATCCAACCGGGCTGCAACCGTCAACGGGTGCCTGACAACACAATTACAGTCCTGATCGAAAGCAGCCCCACTAATCTCGACCCGCGCGTCGGCGTCGATGCGCAATCCGAGCGCATCGACTCTTTGATCTTCGACTCGTTAGTCCGCAAAGACGAGCACTTCAACCTGCAGCCATGGCTCGCCGTGAGTTGGGAAACCCCCGACCCCGTGACGTACGTCTTTCATCTTCGTGGCGACGTCCGTTTTCATGATGGCCGGCCGCTCACTTCAGCCGACGTTAAATACACCCTCGATACCATCCTGCAAGGCAAGATCATCAGCGTAAAGGTAAATGCCTATCAAACCATCGACCATGTGGACGCGACCGACGCTCAGACCGTCGCCATCCATCTGAAGAAACCCGATCCGGCACTGCTTTGGAACCTCAGTGATGGTGGCTTCGGCGTTGTCCCCGCAGGCAGTGGACGCGACTTCTGGCAACACCCCGTCGGCAGCGGGCCATTCGAATTTGTAAGCCAGGAACAGGACAAGGACGTGGTGCTTACGCGCGCGCCCCGCTCATGGCAGCCGCTTCCATCCGTCCAGAGCCTACGTTTTGCCGTAGTTCCCGATGCCACGACGCGAGCTCTCGAATTGCAAAAAGGGTCGGCGGATGCTGTTATCAACGCTCTTCCCGCCGACATGGTCTACGCGATGAGACGGGACCGCAACCTGCAGATTGAGTCCGGCCCCGGTACGACTCTTGTCTATCTCACCTTCAACACCAGAGACGCCGTTCTGCGCGACGCCCGCGTGCGTAACGCCATAGCTCTGGCCATCAATCGCCCGCTGATTATCCGCTCGCTCTATCGCGACGAAGCCAGAATTGCCGAAAGCATCCTGCCTCCCGAACATTGGGCGTGGAATGGCAATGTAGCGCGACACGACTACGATCCGGCATCAGCAAATGCGTTGCTCGATCAAGCCGGATACGTACGCAAAGCGGATGGATATCGCTTCCATCTCGGCATGAAAACGTCCACCGACGAGAGCAGTCGGCTCCTGGCCATGGTCGTGCAGCAGCAGCTCGCCGACGTAAGCATTGCCCTCGATGTACGCAGCTTCGAATTTGCCACTTTCTACGCAGATATCAGCCGGGGCACGTTTCAGATCGCCCCATCACGCTGGATTGGAGGTAACGAAGCGCCGGATATCTTCCGCTACTCCTTTGCCGCGGCGAGCTTTCCGCCGCATGGCGCAAATCGTGGCTTTTACGCGAATTCCCAGGTCGACCAGTTGCTGACTGAAGCAGCCTCCACTGCCGACCGGTCAAAGCAGCAGGCATTTTACGGCGATGTGCAGAAGATTCTTGCTCGTGATATGCCAACCATCAATCTCTGGTATCTCGATACGGTGCTGGTTCACAGCCGCCACCTGCAGAATCTGCACCTATCGCCCTCCGGCAACTATGATTTTTTGCGTGACGCAACACTAAAGGAATAAAACGGATAGGAACGAGGATATCGAATGAAGGCCCTTCTGCTCTCCGAATATAAGAAACTCGAGTTAGCGGACCTGCCCCGCCCCGCGCCCGGACCCGAAGAGGTATTGGTTCAGGTCGCCGCATGCGGTATCTGCGGCAGCGACGTCCACGGTTACGACGGCTCTTCAGGCCGCCGCATACCCCCCATCGTCATGGGCCACGAAGCTGCAGGTATCGTCGCGGAAGCAGGCTCTAGCGTCACCGAATTCCATAAAGGCGACCGCGTCACCTTCGATTCAACCGTCTACTGCGGAGATTGTGACTACTGCCGCAGAGGTGAAGCCAACCTCTGTGATTTTCGCCAGGTCGTCGGCGTCTCATGCGGAGACTATCGTCGCGCCGGAGCTTTTGCCGAATACGTTCTTGTTCCACAACGCATCCTCTACCGATTGCCGGATGCGCTCACTTTCCCGGAAGCGGCCATGCTCGAAGCCGTCTCGGTCGCTTTGCACGCAGTTCGCGTTTCTGAGCTGCGCGGTGGCGAGACGGCTTTTATCATCGGGGCAGGCATGATCGGCCTTCTCACGCTTCAGACAGCGCGTGCCGCCGGAGCAGCGCGCGTGTTGATCGCCGATATCGACGCCACCCGGCTGAGCATGGCAAAAGAGATGGGCGCCGATGAAGTGCTGCATCTCTCCGGCGCGGGATTGGCAGCCGAAATCATCCGCCTGACAAAAGGCAAAGGAGCTGATGTCGTGCTGGAAGCGGTGGGACGAAACGAGACAATCTCCACCGCAATCGACAGCGTCCGTAAAGGCGGAACAGTAACGCTGATCGGCAACATCACGCCGGAAGTGACGCTGCCGCTTCAGAAAGTCGTATCCAGGCAGATTCGTCTGCAGGGAACTGCCGCGTCATCGGGCGAGTATCCGCAGGCCATCGAATTGATGATCTCCGGAGAGATCCGCGTAAGACCCCTCATCACCGCGGTTGCTCCCCTCGATGAAGGGCCGCGATGGTTCGAGCGCCTCTACGCCCACGAGCCGAACCTGATGAAAATCGTGCTCGCGCCCTCGCAGCAAACGGAGGCGAACCGATGAGCGGTCCGCTCTTCGACCTCACCGGGCAGGTCGCGCTGGTTACCGGCACAAGTCGCGGATTGGGACAGTATTTCGCCCGCGCTCTGGCCCGCGCTGGCGCCGATCTCATCCTCACAAGCCGCAAGCGCGAAACCCTTGCGCCATTCGAGTCTGAAATAAAGGATCTCGGCCGCCGCGTAACCTCACTCGAACTCGACGTGCGCGATCAGGCAAGCATCAAAAACATGGCCGCCGAAGCAGAAGCAGCCTTCGGACAAATTCACGTCCTTGTGAACAATGCAGGCTGCAACGTGCGTAAGCCGGCTCTCGACGTGACATGGGACGACTGGAACCTTGTGCTCGATACGAACCTGCGCGGCAGCTTCTTCGTTGCGCAGGCCATTGCGCGCGGAATGACCCGGTACGCTTATGGCCGCATCATCAACATCGGTTCTGTGACGAGCGTTGCCGGCTACGCCGGTCTCGGCCCATACACGGCAAGCCGCGGAGGTATCCGGCAACTCACCATGAGCCTCGCCGCCGACTGGGGCAGGTACGGCGTCACGGTGAATTGTCTCGCGCCGGGATGGTTCAAAACCGCGCAGAACAAAGTCATGTACGAGGACGAAGGGTGGGTGGAATATCTCGTGGAGCGCATCCCCTTAAAACGCCCCGGCCAGCCGGACGATCTCGATGGAGCCGTCGTCTTTCTCGCCTCCGAATCAAGCCGATACGTCACCGGCCAGACTCTCCTCGTGGATGGCGGCATCTCGACCGGGGCACTGCGAGCGACCGTGTCACAAAAGGAGATGGCATGAGCAGAGTGAAGCGCTGGATGACACTCTGCAGCCTGCTTGCCTGCGTCTGCACCGCATGCTTCGCACAGAGCAAAGGCAAGCTGCAGATTTACTTCGTCGATGTCGAAGGCGGACAGTCAACACTCTTTGTCACCCCAGCAGGCGAGTCGTTGCTCATCGACACGGGCTGGCCTGGCCATGACAGCCGCGACGCCGACCGTATAGCGGCAGCCGCAAAGAAAGCGGGCATCAGCAAAATTGACTACGTGCTGTTGACGCATTATCACGTTGATCACGTCGGTGGAGTGCCGCAACTGGTAGGCCGCATTCCGGTGGGCACATTCATCGATCACGGACCGAACCGCGAGACCTCTGACGTAGGTACAGAGCACGGCTACGAAGCGTACCAGCAAGTGCTCTCCACCGGAATATACAAACACATCGTCGCCAAGCCCGGAGACACGCTTCCAATCTCTGGCTTCAAAGCGCTTGTCATCAGCGCAGACGGCAATTTGATTGACCATGCTCTTCCCGGTGCCGGAGAAGCAAATACCTATTGCAAGTCATCGGAAACCAGAGCGGCAGACCAGACAGAAAACGCGCGTTCGTTGGGCGTCCTGATCACCTTCGGCAATCTGCGCATCCTCGACCTGGGCGATCTCACCTGGGACAAGGAAATGCAGTTCATGTGCCCGACGAACAAGCTCGGCCACGTAAATATCCTCGTCGTTTCGCACCACGGCTTCTACCAAAGCTCAAGTCCCGCTCTGGTGGACGCCATCCACCCCCAAATAGCCATCATGGACAACGGAGCCACCAAAGGCGGATCGAAAGCAACGCTTGAGACTTTCAAGAGCATTCCCGGTTTAGAGACGCTCTGGCAACTGCACTATTCCGAAGAAGGCGGTCCGGCCGACAACACGCAGGACCAGTTCATCGCCAATCCTCAGGGACCGGACAACGGGAATGATCTCGAGCTGACAGCGACGCAGGAAGGCAGCTTCTCTGTGCTGAATCCCCGCACAGGTGCCAGCAAATCCTACAGCGCCAGGTGAGGCTCGTCGGGAATGCGCTTTATATCGCCGAGCAGGAAGACGTAGCCGGCAATCCCGACAACAAGATAGATAGCAGCCACTCCGAAAGCCAGCGCAAACGAGTGCCGCGCAGTGACCAGATAGCCGGTCAGAATCGGAGCCGCGATGCCGGAGATCTGGTTCGCGAAATTGGCGATGCCGCCGAGTGTGCCAACGCTTCCGCCCGGCGCAATTAATGAGGGAATCGACCATCCAACCGGAGCCGCGGCAGACAGCCCGCCGATCGAAAGACTGATCCAGAACAGCGCCTGAACAGGAGTACGCGCGTCAGCAGCGCCCAATATGCCGAGGCCCAGCGTCGTGCCTCCGATCAAAACCACGCGGCGGACGAGGTTCGCATTCCATCCTCTCTGAACCAGCGTATCGACCAGCCATCCCCCCACAACCAGGTCTGTGATGGTGGCAAAGAGCCAAGGCACGCCCGTGTATAGAAAAGAGTGCAGCAGATCGATGTGCAGTGAACGCGATAAGTAGGTGGGAAGCCAGGTAAGCAGCAGGTAAAAGACGTAGTTGTAAGAACCAAAGCCGAGCGCCAGCCCGATCACCTTACGCCGTTGCAGCAAGTAGCCGAGGGAGGCGCGCTTGACAGCGACCGTTTCAACATTCTTTTGCGTATCTTCCGAGCGAATATAACTCAGTTCCGCAGCGCTCAACTCGCGATCGTCTTTGGGATCTCGATAGATCCAGCAAAACAGCGCGAAATAGAGAAAGCTGATGACGCCGGTTGCCGCAAAGCTCAGCCGCCAACCCACATGCAGCAAGAGAATCCCGATCAGCGGCACGCCAATAGCCGAGGCAAACTTCGCAGCGGAGTCAAAGATGCTGGTAGCCAGGCTGCGCTCCCTGGGCGGAAACCAGTAGCCAATCGCCTTGGCATTTGCCGGAAACGTCGGAGCCTCTCCCACACCTAAGAGAAGGCGCGCGCCAAAAAATCCACCAATGGTCGGAGTGAGAGCGGCCGCAAATGAGGCCATGCTCCACACAAACGTGCTGATGCGCCCCACGATGCGCACTCCGAATCGGTCGAGCAATACCCCGATCGGAAGCTGGCACAGCGCATAGCTCCAGTTGTAGGCAGCAAGCAGATAACCGAAGGTGATATCTGAAATACCGAAGGTCGCGTACAGATCGTTATGCGAAACGGACAGGTTGACACGATCAAAGTAGTTGACCAGCACCCCCAGCCCAAGCAGGAAGGCGATTCTCCAGCGACGGCGCGGAACGCTATTTACCGGCAAAGCTGTTTCAGCAGACACTCGACTACCATATCAATAGCAGCGAATTTCATGCATCAGGACTCTCTACAAACGCTCGTCGCGCAGGAGGCTATGAAGACAGGCTTCTCCGCCGCGGGCATCGCCGCTGTACCCGAACCCGGCTCGCCCGAGGACCAAAGGGACCGCCAGGCTTTTGCCGAGTGGATTGAGCAGGGCAACGCAGGCGAAATGGAATATCTGAAGCGCCGCAACGAAGCGGGGGAGTTAGTGCGCTCCTCTTTGCGCGTCGCGGTTCCCTGGGTCAAATCTGTCATCGTCTGCGTTACAAATTACAACGCAGTGGAGCCGCTCTCGATTGATCCCGCGCCTGCGAACGCCGGATGGGTGGCGCGCTACGCATGGACCGGGCAGCAGGCTGCCGACGGCACCGTCGTTCCGAGCGACTATCACAAAGTGTTGCTGAAGCGGCTGGAGCGACTCAATGCGGCTCTTAAAGACACGCTGGGCCCATTTGAATCGAAATGTTACGTCGATACCGGCCCGATCGTAGAGCGCGTCTACGCGCGTTATGCGGGCGTAGGCTGGACCGGCAAAAATACCTGCATTCTGAACCAAAAGCTGGGTTCGTGGCTCTTTATCGGCGTCATACTCACCTCTCTTGAAGTCCCCGTCGGTCAGCACGCAGAACTCGCCGCCGACCGCTGCGGAAGCTGCACCCTTTGCATCGACGCCTGTCCCACCGGAGCGCTCACCGGCCCTCGCCAGATGGATGCAGCCCTCTGCATCTCATACCTGACAATTGAAAAACGAGGGCCGATCCCGCTCGAACTGCGAGAGGGAATCGGGCGCCAGGTTTTCGGCTGCGATATCTGCCAGGATGTTTGTCCCTGGAACAGGAAGGCTCCAATCGCAGCCGACCCTGAACTGCAGGCGCAGCCTGAGCTAGTAAATCCGGCACTCGATTGGTTGGCCGAACTGGACCAGGAAAACTTTGCCGAACTCTTTTTCGGGTCGCCGATTAAGCGAGCAAAATTCGAAGGCCTGCGCCGGAACATTGCCATCGCCATGGGCAACAGCCGATTGTGGCGTTTCCTCCCAACGCTGACAGAGTGGAAGCACGGCGAAGACGCGGTGCTGTCCGAGGCTGCGGCGTGGGCAATCGAGCAAATTGAGAAGCCACCGGCTCGTGCGTGAGCTTCAGACATCGAGCCCGATCGAGCGCATCAACTTCAGCGCGTTTGTTGTCTGAACAGTTCCCGGAGTCAGCTTGTAGTCAAACCGCAACCGGTCATTTTCAAGCTGGTCGGAGAAATGAAAATTCGCGGCACGCTCCGCCATGTCCTCTGCGATTTTCGCCAGAGCCAGATCATGCGTGGTGATAAGCCCGATGGCTCCCTGAGACAGCAGATGGCGCACAAATGACTCAGTGCCGACGCGCCGGTCATGAGAATTGGTTCCCGAAAGCAGTTCGTCGAGCAGAAAGAGAACCGGCACGCTGTCTTTGCTCATCTCGTCAATCGTTTTCAGCCGCAATATCTCCGCATAAAAGCGCGAGAGCCCGCCCTGCAGCGAATCGAGAATGCAGATCGAAGCCGCCACGGCCAGTCTCGAAAGCGTCAACTGTCTCGCGCATACAGGCGCGCCCGCCTGCGCCAAAACCACGTTGATTCCGACACAGCGAATAAAGGTGCTCTTGCCAGCCATATTCGGGCCGCTCACAACGATGAGTTGTAAATCGCTGTCGAGCTTCAGATCGTTCGGCACCGCATGGTTTCGTGGCAGCAGCGGATGAGCCATCGACTCAGCATGGAGAGCCGGACCGTGCTCCACAAACTCCGGGAAAACATCTTCCGGATGTTCATACGCGTAGCTGCCGAGCGCCGTGAGCGCCTCGACTGCGCCTGTGACTTCAATCCAGCGGCGCACATCCGGTCCGTGCACGGCACGCCAAGCTTCAATCCCGAGCACCCACTGCGGTGTCCAGAAGATAAAAAGGTCAAACACCTTTACAAACCAGTTTTCGTGGCCGTCAAGCCACGTGACACGCTTATTCAGATGGCGGATCGCTTGCGACGGATAAGAAGCATGGGAGCGAAGACTCTTCTGCAAGTCCGTCAGTTTCTGCGAAGTGAATTGCGCCCGCTCAATTTCTTTCAGGATGAAGGAGAGAATATCGAGATCACGGGAAGCATCATCTATCTCGCCGATCGCCCGCTGCACGCGCGGGCGAAGCTTATACGTAATCGCCAGATTCAGCAGGCTCATGAACAGCGCCGCAATGCCCCAATCCCACAGAAACCAGAGAGCAATGCTAATGAACCAGCACGTTGCCAGCAGAGGCAGAGCGATCCGCAGATTCCGATGAGGGTTCAGGCGGGTCGCCGATTCACTCCATGCGATGAGAGATTCCGGGTGAACTCCGACCCGGACGTCTTCACCGGCAAGGGCCAGCTGCTCGCGAAAGTCAAGATCTGGTGCGAGTTCCTGAAGGGCCTCACGCCTTTGCTCGATTTCTTCGAGCGGAGCGCGAGCCAGCAGCCATGCGGCGAGCGTGCTCTCGCCCGCCCGCGTGCGCGCCGTGCAAAGCAGTTCAAAGAGGCCGCCTTTGCCAAAGAGATCGAGATCGCGGGCATACGGATGCGAGGGATCGAGAAATCGCTCGCCCGTCTGTCCTGTGCCGGCCCACCGGTCTTCAAGACGTGCCATACCCTGCTCGCAAAAACTTCGCAGTCGATGGCACCGGCGGAGCGAACGAAGCACCCGCTCGTGCCATACGAACAGCGCGACCAGCACGGCAATCGGCATAAATACATATGCGATCCGGGCCGTATGGTACTTCGCAAGCCAGACTATGATGACAATCGTGGCCAGCCCTACCGCAAGCTTCGCTCCCGCAAAGAGCCTGTCCAGTCGGGCATAACGCGCCGCTGCGGAGTCCAGGACTTTCATGCGCGAAACATATTCGTCCCTGGGAGCAACTGAGGGCATTCGCTCATTATCGCAAGTCATCGGCCTGACTTTCAGAAAGTGCTATTGGGGGCTTGACAGTTTTTTGTATCGCTTTAGCATATGTTGTTATGAAACATATGGCTGCGCAAGTCTTCGACCGGGAATTGAAAAAGGGAAGCGCCGAGCTGCTGATACTGTCGCTTATTGAAAACAGGGCGAGACACGGATATGAGATCAGCAAGCTCATCGAGGAGCGATCCGGCGGCGTACTCAAGTTCAACGTCGCCTCGTTCTATCCCCTGTTGTACCGGCTGGAAGACCGCGGTCTGATTGCGGGACGTTGGGTGGAAAAAGCGGGCCAGCGCCGGCGGCGGTATTACCGCCTGACGGCGCTGGGGAAAGACGTGCTGAAGACACAGCGCGCGACCTGGCTCGATTTCGTAAACGCAATCCACCGCATCACGGAGGCGGAAAATGCCTAATTGGGCGAAGGAAGTACGATCTGCCATTGCCGAGCTCAATCTTGAGCCAACACGCGAACAGGATGTTGTTGAAGAGTTGAGCCAGCACCTGCGCGACCGCTATGAAGAAATGCTCGCAAGAGGCGTTGATGCCAATCAGGCATATCAAACGCTGCACGCCGAGCTTGAAGACGGGCGCTTGTTGAAAGGGTTGGCAAACACGATTGCGAGAGCGCATGAGCCATTAGCTGCTGGAAGCACCGGGCAAGCGAATTTTTTTGGCGGCGTTGGCCAAGACCTGCATTACGCAATGCGCCAGCTTTGGCAAAGCCCCGGCTTCGCAATCGTCGCCATCCTCTCGCTTGCGCTGGGCATTGGCGCCAACACGGCCATTTTTCAGCTTCTCGATGCCGTGCGTCTGCGCCTGCTGCCGGTAAAGCATCCGGAGCAACTGGTAGCAGTTCGCATCAAGAACACGCCTAACGGCCGGAGTGGAAACTTCGTATCAGACCGGTCGGACCTGACATTTAGCGTCTGGAATCTGCTGCGGGCGCAGCAGCAGGGATTCTCAGAGATTGCGGCCTGGTCGCCGCAGGGGCACAATCTTGCCCAAGGCGGCGAAGCGCGGAATGCCAGCACCCTGATGGTCAGCGGTAACTTCTTCCCGATGCTGGGCGTGCAGCCCATTGCAGGGCGTCTGCTCTCGCCTGCGGACGACTATCGCGGATGTGGTGCGCAGGGTGCGGTTATCAGCTACGGCTTCTGGCAGAAGGAATATGGAGGCCGCGATGTTGCGCTGGGCTCGAAGATTACGTTGGACCGGCAGGTGTTCCAGATTATCGGCGTAACACCGCCATCTTTTCACGGGATCGACGTGGGTAGGAATTTCGATGTCGCTATCGCGATGTGTTCCGAGCCAGTCTTCTCAGGGAAAGATTCGTGGACCGACAGTCCCATGACCTGGTGGCTCGCGGCGATTGGACGCCTCAAACCCGGTTGGACTCTCGAACGTGCCAACGCGCAGCTGGCTACGATTTCGCCGGGAATTTTTGCGGCGACCCTGCCGGAAAAATATGACGCAATCAACAAGAGGGATTATCTGCGTTTCCAGCTTGCCGCGACGCGGGCGGACAATGGTGTTTCCACTCTTCGTGGCTTACACGATCCGTTGTATATCCTGCTGGGACTCTCCGGGCTCGTTCTCCTGCTCGCGTGCGCAAACCTTGCCAACCTCCTGCTGGCGCGTGCCAGCGCCCGCCAACGTGAAATGGCATTGCGGCTTACGCTGGGGGCGTCGCGTGCGCGTCTGATGCGGCAGGTTTTGGCGGAGAGCCTTCTGCTTGCGGTCTTCGGCACAGCGGCTGGCTTGTGCCTTGCGCAGTTCCTGAGCCGGGCCGTGATCTGGCTGCTGAGTTCAAGCCAGGACAACATCTTCCTTGAAATCACGCTGGACTGGCGCGTGTTGGGTTTTGCCGCAGGACTGGCGGTATTGACCTGCATTCTTTTCGGGCTGATTCCGGCGCTGCAGGCATCCCATACAGATCCCGGGGCTGCGATGAAAGCGAGCAGCCGCGGCGTAACGTCGGGGCGCCATCACTTTGCTTTGCGCCGCATTCTAGTTGTTTCGCAGGTGGCGTTGTCTCTGGTGCTGCTGGTGGGAGCACTGCTGTTTGCCAGAAGTTTTCGCAATCTGATGACGACGGATGTAGGTTTCGACCAGGATCATATCCTCGTTGCCGGATTTGATTTTTCGCCACTGCATATGCCGATGGAGCGGCGTGCGGCTTTCAAGCGCGAACTCCACGACCGCTTGCGTGCCATTCCCGGTGTTCAGTCGGTGGCCGGGGTGTTCATCGTTCCGATCAGCCATAGCGGATGGGACGACAATGTTGACGTTCCCGGCGGACCGCAGCGAAAGGACACGCAATTCAATTCGGTTTCATCGGGATATTTTCAAACGATGGGCGTGCCCATGCTTGCGGGGCGCGATTTCAACGAGTCTGACCTGCCGAATTCACCACGTGTGGCCATCGTGAATGAGACATTTGCCAAGGAGTTTTTCGGGGGAGCCAATCCGGTTGGCAAGGTGATCTACGATTCGGGCAAGCCGAACCAGACCTACCAGATTGTCGGACTGGTGAAGGATATGAAGTACCATCAGCTGCGGGAAGACTTCAAGCCGATCACCTTTGTTGCCATTTCGCAGGAAAAGGAACCAGGAGAAGGGCAGACGTTTGTGATCCGCTCGAACGAGGCGACGGAGGCTCTCGTGGCTGAAGTCAAGCGCACAGCCCAGGAGATGAATCCGGCGATGGGGCTGAATTTCTCGACCTTCAAAGTTCAGGTTCGTGACGATCTGGTAGGAGAGCGTGTCATGGCCATGCTCACAAGCTTCTTCGGCGCATTAGCCATCATTCTCGCGATGGTCGGCATCTACGGAGTGATTTCTTACATGGTCATTCGCCGCAGAAATGAGATCGGCGTACGCATGGCGCTGGGAGCGGCGCGCGGCAAAATCCTATTTATGATTCTGCGGGAATCGATTCTTCTGCTTGCAATCGGCGCAGCGATCGGGACCGGGTTAGCCTTGGCAGCTGGCGCTGCTGCTGCTTCCTTGCTCTATGGATTGAAGCCGTATGACCCCTTAACTCTTATCGCATCTATCCTGTGTCTGGCGGCTATCGTGATTATTGCCAGCTTTGTGCCTGCTCGCCGGGCGGCGACGGTAGATCCGATGGTAGTGCTGCGCGAAGAGTAGCAAACGGTCTCCCTGATTCGGGCGCAGGGAGCCGTTTGCAGAAGAAGTTGTGTATGAGTCTAGGCGTTGCGTGTTACGTTGGCCGCGTTCAGCCCTTTTGGCCCCTGCTGGCACTCAAATTGCACTGCCTCACCCTCGTTTAACGTCTTGTATCCATTATCCAGAATCGCGGAGAAGTGAACAAAAACGTCTTCTCCGGTCGAACGCTGGATAAACCCATAGCCCTTAGCTCCGTTGAACCACTTCACAACACCATGCTCTTTCACATCTACTCCTTTCTGCTTGCTCCGGGATGCCCCTGAGACACCAAGAGCCGCCGTTACTGCATCGGCAGCTCAACGAGTCGACAAGATTTCCCAGAGCCTGACCCACAGACAAACAAAATGGCCTTCCAACAAATGCGAGGTTGCCCCAGGGCAACGTCGTCCCTATATTAGGTCAGGAAACAAAGTTCGAAGCAAGCAAAAAATGTGTTGTAAATGCAAGAGTTGTAAGATGTTACGAGAGGACACTGTACTCTGGTAACCATTAAAACGCTTTAATGGCGGGCAGGCGTGAGAATCTTTGAAAGTGAGACTGCCTTCATTGCGGCTTTGGTAGCATCTCGCGTAAAAGACATGCAGGCATTCCCACAACTCAACTTGAGCCAACAAAGCACTCCGCCTCTTACTCCTGGGCCCGCACACCTGCTTTCCGGCTCTCTCATCTGGAAGCAGATTACGTCGCTGGCGAAGTACCTGACGCAGACGGAAGTGCACACCTACGCCTTTAGCGTGGCGGCGAACGCCATCCTATCACTGTTTCCCTTCATCGTGATGATGTTCACGATAGCCCGCCGCGTCTTTCACTCTCAGGCAATGGTCGACGTGATCGGAGACATGCTGCGTTACTTCCTGCCTGCAAATCAGGACTTCGTCGTGCGTAATATGAGCCTGCTTGTGAATCCGCGCGGTGGCGTCCAGGTTGCTTCGGTCATCATGCTGCTGATCTCCTCCACCGGTGTCTTTCTGCCTCTGGAAGTGGCCCTCAATCGCGTCTGGGGCGTAAAAGAGAACCGCACCTACTGGATGAATCAGCTGGTCGCGCTAGGATTGGCGCTTGCCGTCGGCCTGCTCGCGATCGCCTCCATCGCCCTCACGGCGACGCAGAGCAGAATCCTGGGAATACTCTTTCTGGGAAAGACAAACAATGTCTTCTATTCGTTCTTTGAGCATGTATTCCTGCAGATTTCCGCCGCATTCCTGAGTGTTGCCCTTTTTTTCGTCATCTACTGGGTCCTGCCAAACCGCAAGCTCCCGGTGAGCGCCGTGCTGCCTGCGGGAATCGTCACGGGCCTGCTCTGGGAAGGAGCGAAAGTGCTTTATGTGAAAGCGCTTCCCTGGCTGGACCTGCGTTCCGTCTATGGACCTTTCTCTGTTTCCGTCAGCCTGATGATGTGGGCTTTTCTCACCGGTTTGCTTCTGCTTGCCGGCGCGCAATCCTCGGCAACAAGGTATACCCTCCGTTTAGCGCACCAGGCGGACGTTGAAGCCGCGCGAAACGCAGAAGACTGAGACGCTTTTCCGGATTTTCCGCAGTCGCGCTAAACTCAACCACGTATCAGGGCGAAGCAAGAGCGAATAAACAATGGGACAGGTGAAAAATTTTGAGGCTCGCGTTTTCCAGGCACTCCGCCGCGAGCCGCCGCAGAGCAAGGTACATCGCCTCGCCTTCTGGCTGCTGATCATCTATCTCGGTCTGATACCAGGACGCCTTCTGCCGGGCACTGTAGGCGCGATTTTTCAGTGGGTCAGCTTTTTCATTCTCATACTGCTCCTTGCCTTTTGCGTCCCGCTGCTCTATCGCTGGATCATAGGCCGCTTTCTCTGGAAGCTGCGCAACCGGCTCATCATAACGTATTTATTGATGGCACTGACTCCGGTTGTGCTCTTCGTATTGCTGACGCTGATCGCGTTGTATTCATTCAGCGGGCAGTTCGCCATCTTTGCCGCAACCTCCTCGATGAGGGAACAGATGGAACGTTACGGGGCCGAGAACCAGGCCTTTTGCGTACATGTGGCCCACTTTCTCGCCACACATCCTGGAAGCAAGAGCGTGACCCCTCCGCCTGAAATGGAGGACACCGCACCAGGCAGGCGTGACGCCGGCTTGCGTATCGCCGCGTTCCTGGATGGCAAGCCTGTTCCCATCACACCGGCGGATCTTCAGGCCGAAATCAAGCAGGTCCCCTCGTGGGCTCAGGACCAGTTCCGCAGCACGGTCATCGACAACGGCAAGCTTTATCTTCGCGCCGTTGATATGCAGACGATCGACGGCCACACCACGACTGTGATCACCAGCGCGCCCATCGATCAAGCGAGCATCGATCGGGTGGCCCGAGGCATCGGCACAATTGAACTCCTGCCTAACCTGCCTGTGGGAGACGAGCCTTCAGCCGGCGGTGACAGATCCACCGTCACCTTCAATAAGCCGGAGGCGGACGTAAAGGCGAGGGTCAATAATCGCCAACTGACGAATGAGGAGCTGCGCAAGGGGTCGATCACAGGCGGTACGCTGCCCCCAGCTCAGCATTTCTACGACATACCGATCAGATTCTATTCCCCGCTCGATACCAGGGATTGGGCGACAGGAAAACCCCACAACACACCCACGATCGTGACCTCGCGCCCGTCCCTGCTCTACCAGCAGCTATTCAGCCGTTCGCTGAATGTTGCCACCTTCGTGCAGGACTTTCTAATTGGTGTCGCCTGTTTCTTCGGTTTGCTGGAGCTGATTGCGTTCTATATGGCCGTGCGGCTCAATCGCACCATCACCCGGTCGGTGAACGATCTCTACGATGCAACGGTAGAAATCGACCAGGGCAACCTAACACACCGCATCAAGGTCACGCGGAACGACCAGCTCGCCGCTCTCGGCCGCTCGTTCAATCGCATGTCCTATTCGCTCGAGCGCCTGCTGGCCGAGCAGCGGGAAAAAGAGCGTTTGCAGAGCGAACTTGTCATTGCCCAGGAAGTCCAGGCAAACCTCTTCCCGCGCGGGGCAGTTTCTCTGTCCATGCTTGAACTGCACGGTGCCTGCTATCCCGCGCGCACCGTCAGCGGCGACTATTATGATTTCCTCAGCTTCGGCGATTCCGGCCTGGGCCTTGCATTGGGAGATATCAGCGGCAAGGGGATCTCCGCCGCTTTACTGATGGCGACGCTGCACTCCGCCGTGCGCGCCTATCGCTATGCAGGCGAAGAACTGGCGACAGTTGGAAATCAATTTACCACCACCCTCGTTGAAAGGATCGGGACCGCCAACGGCTCTAACGGCCATGGCGGCAATACGTTTCTCAAGCCTGCAAAGATCCTCGCGCAGCTGAACCGCCATCTCTATCGCAGCACGCAGCCGGAAAAATATGCGACTCTCTTCCTCGCCTACTACGATGGGGCCACCAGCGAGCTCACATATTCCTGCGGAGGCCAGCTTCCTCCGCTGATTCTGCGCCGTGACGACAGCGTGACAACGTTGGGCTGCGGCGGCACAGTCGTGGGTTTGCTGGAGCATGTGGGTTACGAGCAGGGTGTGGAGAAGCTGAACAGTGGCGACATTCTCGTTGCCTATAGCGACGGCGTCACAGAGCCGGAAAACGACTTCGGCGAGTTCGGCGAAGATCGTTTGATGGACGTTGTGCGCCGCCATCGGCATCTGCCACTCGAAGCCATCTCCGAACAGGTCATGCAGTCGTTGCGCAACTGGATCGGTGGACAGGAGCAGCCGGATGACATCACGCTGGTCCTCGCGCGCCAGCGTTGATAGGCCGATGAAAAAAGCAGAGAAGGGAAAAGTCTATCTGGTTGGTGCAGGACCCGGCGATCCGGATCTGCTGACGGTTCGCGCCGCCACTCTGATACAAACCGCCGACTTCCTTTTTCACGACGGCCTGGTCGCGCCAGAAATTCTTAAGCTTGCTCACGCGCAAACAACAGTCCAGAACGTAGGCAAGCGCTGCGGCACCAAATCCGTTACGCAGGACGACATCAACGATCTGCTGATTCGCCATGCCCGCTCAGGTCACAGTGTGGTTCGCCTCAAGGTAGGCGATCCGATGCTCTTTGGCCGCGCCGCCGAAGAGATCGATGCCCTGCACCATGCAGCCATTCCATTTGAAGTTATCCCGGGAATCACCGCCGCATTCGCCGCCTCCTCGAGCATCCATTCTTCTCTTACCGACAGACGACTGGCCTCCAAAGTCATCTTTCTCACCGGCCATCGCGCCAGCGCAGACGAGCCATGTTGGGGCCCATTGCCTGCCGACGCAACACTTGTCATCTACATGCCCGGGTCAGACTACATGCGCCTGGCCGCACAGATCACCGAATCCGGATTCGGCCCCAACACACACTGCATCGTCGTTTCAAACGTCGCCACGCCGAAGGAGCAGACGCTCCACACCAGCGTCAGCAAATTGGCACGCACATCTCCGCTGCCCGCGCCCTGCGTAATCCTGGTAGGA
Source organism: Terriglobales bacterium (assembly GCA_963823845.1). GTDB lineage: Bacteria > Acidobacteriota > Terriglobia > Terriglobales > Acidobacteriaceae > Alloacidobacterium. The sequence goes on along the minus strand of CAWGND010000011.1, from coordinate 444,499 downwards.
AACGGGCTAGTGTCTAAGAATTCCGGATAATTCGCTACTTCACGTGAAACGCCTTCACCACAATCGCGTTCGGCTGCCTGCCCGCCGGCAGCATCGTGAAGAGCGTGCCGACGTGGTTCACTCCGCCAGGGGTCCGACTCATCACGCGCACTACGGAAACATCATTCGACCGCGCATCCGCAGCTAGCAGCAGGTGTCCTTCGACTGAAAATGCGAGCGCATCGGGCCCGTCGCCCACATGCACTGTGTTAATGGCCCTACCATCGTCGATCGAATAGACCTCAATCGACCCCGTATTGAACTTGCTGATCCATAAGGTAGAGTTGTCCGCGCTCACAATCGCGCCCGCCGGATGCGCTCCGACCAGATAGGCGCCCCCGACTTCATTCGCCTGAGTCGCAATTTCCGAGATCGTATCGCTGTCGAAATTGGAGACAAAGATCTCACCGCCGTCCGGCTTCAGCGCCAGATGCACCGGCGTCTGGCCTACGTCAAGAAACGTCAGCATGCGGTCGGCATGCTCGCTGGCAATCACGCTGTCAGCATGCGCCAGCCCAATCACCATCACCTGGTGTCCGCCCGAGCAGGCAACAAACGCCTTCGATGAGTCGGGCAAGATAGCCACATGCGTCGCCGCCGGACAGTCGCCGAAGACGCTGCGCACCGTACGCGACTGTGGATCGATGACAGTCACGCTTCCACTGGCCCGATTGCTTACAACCAGGCTCTTGCTATCGGGAGAAATGCGCGCCATCCCCGGCGCTTCGCCCGTGCCCACAGCAGCAATCTCCCGCCGCGCACCCAGGTCAATCACCGAAACATTGTTCGATCCGGAGTTCGCGACATAAGCACGTTCCCCCTTCGCATCCACGTCGATGAAGTAAGGCTTGCCGTGGACAGACACGGTCGCCACAACCGCATTTTTTTCAGCATCAATCACGCTTACCGAGTTGCTGTTCGTGTTGACCGCATAAATCTCGTTCTTGATCGGATTCGCAGCAATACCCGTCGGATTATCACCCACCCGGATCACCCGATCCAGCCGCAGGTTCACCAGATCAAGAACGGTGACTGTGTTACTGCCGCCATTGGTGACGTAGGCGTACTCGCGATAGTCAACCGCATATTGCGGAAAATCACGCCGCCGGCATGCGGTTAGTGGAGCGAGCAGCACGAGTAGCGCAGCAAGACAGGCTCGCCGATTCTCCGCAAAGCGAAGAATCGGAGTTCTGACGATATGACTTGTAGAAGAAGCTGGGTCTGACTGGCCGGATGGCATGCGTCTAACTGGAAGCCACCCCTTCGGTGATTTGTATGCCGTGCGGCACCGTGCGCCCCAGCACCGCTGCGATCTGCGTAGCCTCGGCCATCAACTGCACATACTGCTCGGGGTACAAGGATTGCATGCCATCTGAGAGCGCTTTGTCCGGCTGGTTGTGCACTTCGACAATGAGTCCATCGCAGCCGACAGCAACCGCCGCGCGGCCCAGCGGAATGACCTTGTTCCGTTTGCCCGTCCCGTGGCTCGGGTCAACAACGATAGGCAGATGGCTCAGCCGCTGCACCGCAGGCACAATGCTCAGATCGAGTGTATTCCGCGTGTGGTCGGCAAAGGTACGCACCCCGCGCTCGCACAGAATCACCTGGTAATTGCCCTCGCTCATGATGTACTCAGCCGCCATCAGAAACTCTTCGAGCGTCGCCGCAATACCCCGCTTCAGCAAAACAGGCTTGCGCTTCCGTCCCGCTGCCTTCAGCAGCGAGTAATTCTGCATATTGCGCGCGCCAATCTGAATCACGTCCGCATATTTGTCAACAAGCTCCAGCGCCTCGTTGTCGATCGCTTCTGTAACAATCCGCAGAGCAAATTTGTCGCGAATCTCCGCCATGATCTTCAGCGCCTCTTCGCCAAGGCCTTGAAAGGCATACGGAGAAGTGCGCGGCTTGTAAGCCCCGCCGCGGAAGAACTGTGCACCCGCGCTGGCGACCTGCTCGGCCACGTCAAAGGCCTGTTCGCGCGATTCAATCGAGCAAGGACCGGCAATCATCGCCAGGTCGCATCCGCCGATGGTGGCGTTCGTGCCCGGGAAGCGGATGACGGTATCCTCTTCCTTCACGTCGCGGCTCACCAGTTTGTAGGGCTTCGAGACGCGGATGACCTCGGCAACTCCGGAAAGCTCTTCAATGTTGCCGCGGTCAATTTCTCCCTGGTTGCCCGTAATGCCGATAGCGGTGCGCTGCGCGCCGGGCAGCGGATGGGGGCGAAAGCCCAATTGTTCAATATGCTCGCAGACCGCCTGGATTTCCTCAGGCGTCGCCTGCGCTTTCATGACGACAAGCATGGGTAAAGGCCTTTCTGTAACTTACAAGTGTATCGACTTCCTTGCCGGGGAAGCAAAAAGAGTCACCTGCACATATGGTTCCGGGCCGTTTCAGTCGCACAAAAGAGAACAAAATTGCCACTACGCCATGAAAAAGATTAAATCCACGAAACTTTTTTCCGCAAAGTCTGTCTTCGCTATGAGAGAGCATCACTACTAAGTGCTCAGCTTCTTCTACTAGCAGTAAACCCTCCTCGGACAACGAGGCTATCGAATATCGAATATCGAATGTCGAATATCGAAAGATAGCCTCGTTGCTTTTTCCTTTGGGCACAGACTTGCATAGGTTTGCAGACATCAAGTGACCCACCGACTGGTAAACGGCTAATCGATGCGTGTTGCCGTCAACTCCACTTGGAGCTTGCCTTTGTCTTGAAGATTATCCGAAGAAAAAATGATCGTCGGTTTCCCGACGGGAACCAGCACATTGGCTGACCATCTGTTCGCTCGAATGAGCGGTAGAGCGGATTCATTAGTGCTTTTTGTGGTGTTGCTGATGTCCGCAGTCATCTGGACAGAGAGCTTACCGTCAACCTCCTGAGCACGCGTGCAGTCGATGCTCACCCCAACATCTATATATTGCACGTTGCCCTCTTTGCTGTCCGTTAACATCGGAACCTTGTCCCCCGTCCTGATCTGCGCGGGCGGCCCGCCGTTATTTGCAATCGATGTTGTGTAGGCGCGGCTGTTGATCACTTTCCCCGTGTCTCCAACTTCCTGGATGGAATAAGCGAGCCGGTAATAATGCGTGGGCGGTTCAGTGGGCTTTGCATCCTCCTGGGCGAACGTGCCAATGGGTGCTGCGAAGAGGATGACCGCAAGGTAGAAGACAATTCGAGGCATGGTGGCTCCTGTCATTAGGGTTGAGTAGTTGAATCAAGATAGGGAATGCTTAGGTCCGCGATTCGCAGAGGCTCGTCGGGCTGCTTTCGCGCATTGGCGACTAACTGCTGCGTGTTCGGCGGTGCATGTGCAACAAATTGCACAAGCGACTGTTCCTGCTCTGTCAAAGCCGTTGAAGCAGGGAACTGATCCAGCTTCGGCAGTGGGCAAGGTGTGCCGCGGACTGCCGCATGCCGGGCTGTTTCCAGATACGGCTTGCCGACTACCGGCGCTTTTGGAACTGCTGTCCCGGCTGGAGCGATGGACGGAGTAGACGCTATCTCTACAGCCGGATGCCGGGGCTCGTGTCGCGAAACCCGTAAAGCCACAATCAACAGCCAGACAAGGGCAGGAACCGCCACAATTAAAGTCAGCCACTGACGCCTTCTTCGTTGCCGCGCGTGCATCTCAGCCACAATCCGCGCCGTTAGCACCTGGGGGTGTCCGGCATCGCCTGGATCGGCATACGCTGCCAGCGCCTGCTCGAATTCGGTTTCAAAATCAGAGGCGTTTTGCTGCATGGTCTCTGCCCTCCAATGCTGTCAACTTTTCGCGCAGGAACTGCCGGGCGCGCAATACGCGTGTTCGGACAGTGCCTTCCGGAATCCCCATGAGCTGCGCGATTTCGCCCGAAGTCAGCTCTTGAATCGTCGATAGCGCCAGCGGCTGGCGAAGCTCTTCCGGAAGCCCGTCGATCAGGCGATGTACTTTGCGTTGCAGGTCGGCGTCAACCGCAGTCTGCTCCGGGCTGGGATGGGCCGATGCGATCTCCGCCTCGTCCTCTGCCTCCTGATGCTGCTTCGGCAGATGATCGACAGCGGCACGCCAGGCGACACGAGCGAGATAGGCTTTCTCGTCCCGCGCCACCTCCCACGCGCTGTTGCGATAGAGCTTCAGAAACACCTCCTGCACCACATCCTCGGCGTCATGGGAGTTGCGCAACACGGCATAGGCCACGCGGAAGACGAGGCGGGAGTGGCGCCGGACACATGCCGTAAACTCCGCATCATCCCGCCGTGCCAAGCTGGCTCAACTCTCCCATTCACACGCAAAGACGGCGGAGCGAAGAGGGGCGTTCAGATATTTTTTTGAGGATCGTGAACGAGGACCTGGAAAGCCTATCTGAAAACTAATGGGGCTTCAGTCCCTGAGGTGTGGCTAGTTCCGCCCAGCCCGCCACTTCAACGCAACATAGGCAAGGTACCCGAGCTGGATAACCCAGGTCACAGCATAAGCCAGCACAAGATGGCGATGAAACATCGGATTCATGATCGTTACCCTGTCACTTCCAGCGCGCGCAGCGCTTCCTGTTGCTCCTTCATCTGATCGCGTACGGCGATGCCATAGCGAAAGCTGACGATCATAATCCCCCAGGCAAGCCACCCCGCCATGTTCCACCACACCGCTGGTAGCATGCTCGGATCAAGCCCCGCATTCGGCCCGCCAAAGAACACCGGAGCCGGATGCTGCGTTCGCCACCAGCGCGTCGACATATAGACGATAGGCACATCGGCATAACCGAAGATGGCCATCACCGCAGCCAGCGTCTGCATCTGCGGCCCGGCGGCAAAACGCCGCAGCAGCAGGTAAGCCACGTAGATGAGGTAGAGCACCAGTGTCGAAGTCAACCGCTCATCCCACGTCCACCAGATGCCCCAGACCGGTCGCGCCCAGAGCGACCCGGTAATCAGCCCAACCGAACAGAAGACCACACCCATCTCCGCCGTCGAAACAGCCAGAGCATCGGCTTTCATCGCGCGGATGTGATTGCGGTTGCGATAGACAAGGTAAACAATCGATGCGATAAGGTTGATGGCGAAAAAGACGCTCATCCCGCACCATGCAGAGATGTGATAGTAGAAAATCCGCTGAATTTCCCCCTGGTTACTATCCGGAGGAACGACAAACATGGCTACGTGAAAACCCTGCGCGAGCAGGCCGAGCGTAACCACAACCCATAGCCAGCGAAACAGCTTCATTCCCGGTCCTTAGAGAGGATAACAACCAATCAGTGTACCGCGTTAGGCCGCGCAAATCCCTCACTCAGAACGGCGCGGCGCTCCCTCTTCCCAATCGTTGTCTAAAGGGAGTAAATTCTCTTGACATGGCAGTAGTTACCCTCATTATCGGCGTCGTTCTCCTCGGAATGGGACTTCTCGGTCATACCTTCTTTACCCGGCAAAAGCGCGAACTGCATCCCGATGAACACAAGGCCCGCAGGTGGGTCCTGACAATCGGGTCCCTGGTTGCGGGACTTTGGCTGGTGGCACTTTCCGCGGCGCAGCTCCTGCACCACTACGAACGCTAAGCCGTCTTCGCTAAAAAGCCTGAGCCCAGATCAAGGCTCATCGCTAAAGTCGACAGGCAGCACGCGCCCATGGCTGCTGCTGTCACGAGCCAGCTCGATGAGCCGTGTCGTTCGCCAAGCCTGTTCTGGGGTGACCGCAAGTTTCGCCTCGCCCAGTAGCCCATCGCGAACATTCGCGTAGATGCCACGATAGTCGCCGGCCTCGGTCTCTACGCGCTCTGGAGCGGCGCCTTCCAGATACAACTTCCCCCAAGCCTCTTCCGGCTCGTGCCCAAAGCCCGGCGAGTCGAAGCTGGCTCCACTTTTCAGTGCGTCCTCCTGTGGATCAAGCCCGAACTTCACAAAACTGCCCTGCGTGCCGTGCAGGGTAAAGCGCGCGCCCGCCGCCTTGGCCAGGGACGATGCGCGCAGATAAGCCGTCAGCCTGGGATAAAACACCGTGATGTCGAACACATCGTCCGCGGCCCCGTTATCGCGATCAACCCGCACCGTGGCGAAAATGCTCTCCGGCTTTCCAAAGAGCGTAAGCGCCTGATCGATCAAATGCGACCCCAAATCAAAGAGCGTCCCGCCACCCGGACCGCCGCTTTCACGCCACACCTCGCGTTTAGGTTGAGGCCGGAAGCGGTCAAAATGTGATTCGAATGTAACCAGCCGCCCGAGCAATCCACTGACAAGAATCTTCTCGACCGTCTTGAAATCGCCATCCCACCGGCGGTTTTGATACACGGTAAGCAAGCGCTTCCGTTCCCGCGCCAGACGAATCAGCTGCGCAGCTTCGTCTGACGTCAGCACAAAGGGCTTATCAATCACCACATCGCGATCGGCGCGCAGGCATTGCTCCGCGACCGCAAAGTGCGAAAAGCTCGGAGTGCCGACCGCCACCAGACGAATGCTCTCGTCCGCCAGCAATTCCTCGATCGACCGGTAGATCTGAACGTTGGGATAAGCCTTGGCCGCTTCGTCGCCCTTGCGTTGCACGATCGCCGCCAGTTCCAGTCCGGGGGTTGCCGCGATAACCGCTGCGTGAAAAATGCGGCCGGCAAGGCCGAAGCCGATAACGCCAGTGCGAATTGTATCTGTCACAGTTGCAAATCCTCGTAAGGGATGAACGCACCCATTCTCTACTGAAGCTTGTTACTCCGCAAGGTCAGACTCCTCCACCACCGCTGGCTTCTGCCGCTCCCGTTCCATCAGCAGAAGCAACGTGCGCCCTTCCAGTCTGACCCGCCGCCGCGCCGTCGATTTCTTAAACGGCGTCGCACAGTTATTGGTGTTCAGGATCGTCTGCCAGATCCCGTCCTGAGGCGGTGGCGGCAATTGGAAGTTCACCGGCAGGTGGTGCGCATTCAAAAGCAATAGAAACGAGTTGTCCGAGATGCTGTTCCCCAGCTGATCGGTCGCTCCCAGCGTTGCGCCATTCAGCATCATCCCCAGCGTGCGAACCCATCCCGAATTCCAGGCATCCTCGCTCAGCTCGTTGCCGTCCGTTCCAAACCACGCAATATCGCGCGCCGCCGAGTGGTGAATGACCCGATCCTGAAAGAATTTCCGCCGCCTCAGGTTGGGATGGTCCTTGCGCAGGGCGATCAGCCGGCAGGTAAAGTCAATCAGTAGCTCTTTCTCGTCGCTCGGCGTCCAGTCATACCAGCTGATCTCGTTGTCCTGGCAATAGGCATTGTTGTTGCCTTTCTGCGTGCGCCCCATCTCGTCGCCGCCGGAGATCATAGGAACGCCCTGCGAAAGCAGCAGCGTCGCCAGAAAATTCCGCATCTGGCGCTCACGCGCATGGATGATGTCCAGATTATCCGTCGACCCTTCGGCACCCATGTTCCAGGAGCTGTTATCGTTCGCGCCGTCTTGATTATTCTCTCCGTTGGCTTCGTTGTGCTTCTCGTTGTAACTCACCAGGTCGCGTAGCGTGAATCCATCGTGCGCGGTGACAAAATTGATACTCGCGTACGGGCGTCGTCCGTCGTGCTGATAAAGGTCGCTCGATCCTGTCAGGCGATAGCCCACCTCAGAAAGCTGTCCATCGTCACCCTTCCAGTAGCGGCGCACCGCGTCGCGATATTTGCCGTTCCACTCCGCCCACTGCACCGGAAAGTTACCGACCTGGTAGCCGCCCTCACCCACGTCCCATGGTTCTGCAATCAGCTTCACATCGGCCAGCGTTGGGTCCTGATGAATGATGTCAAAGAATCCGCTCAGCCTGTCCACGTCATGCAACTCCCGCGCCAGCGTTGCGGCAAGATCAAAGCGGAAGCCGTCCACGTGCATTTCCAGCACCCAGTAGCGCAGCGAATCCATGATCATCTTCAGCACCTGTGGATGTCGCACATTCAGCGTGTTGCCCGTGCCCGTGTAGTCCATGTAGAAGCGGAGATTGTCCGGCACCGTCCGATAATACGTCAGATTGTCGATACCCTTGAGTGAGAGCATCGGTCCCAGATGGTTGCCCTCGGCAGTATGGTTGTAGACGACATCCAGAATTACTTCAATTCCTTCGCGGTGCAGCGTCTTAACCATGGCTTTGAACTCCGCCACTTGGTTGCCGCCATCGTTCGTCGAGCAGTACCTGCCATGCGGGGCGAAATAGGCAAGCGTGTTATAGCCCCAATAGTTGCTCAACCCGCTCTCAACCAGGCGACTGTCGTTGATGAAATGGTGCACCGGCATCAGCTCCACCGCGGTCACGCCCAGACGCTTGAAGTGGCGCAGGCTTGAAGGCGAGGCAAGCCCGGCATACGTGCCTCGCAACGGCTCTGGCACGTCTGGATTCTGGATGCTGAAACCGCGCACGTGCGTTTCATAAATAATCGAGTCGGAGAGCGGCGTGCGCAGCGGACGGTCCTGGTCCCAGTCGAAATAGGGATTCACCACCACGCTCTTCGGAATCCCCGGCGCGCTGTCGCGCGCATCGCGGATCAGATCGGCGCCATCGCCGCCAAATACATAGGGGAAGATCGCCTGCGACCAATCCACCTGCCCCGTCACCGCCTGCGCATAAGGATCGACCAGCAGTTTCGCCGGGTTGAATCGCAATCCCTTCTCCGGCGCCCACGGGCCATATACGCGGTATCCATACTGCTGTCCCGGCTGAATGCCTGGCAGGTAGCCGTGCCACACAAAAGCCGTCGTCTCCGTCAGCGGAATTTTCTCGCATCCCGCGCCCTCGTCATTGAAGAGGCAAAGCTCGACTCGCTCAGCCACTTCAGAATAAAGAGCGAAGTTTACGCCCGTTCCGTCCCACTTTGCGCCGAGGGGATAGGGCTTACCAGGAAGAAGCGTCATCGGCATATCGCAAAAATCTCTTTCTAGTGAGTTATTGATATGAAGATTCCCACTATCAGAGGCGAACGTAGCGGGAAACGTTGCTCAGAGAAGCCTTCATCTCTTTCTGCGCGCGAACTTTAGGCCCGACCATTGCGCATCCACCGCGCAAACCTTGTAATCGACAAACCCTCCCGCAAGCCCCAACTCACGCACATCGTTCTGATTGAAATCGCTGCGCAGCCGCGCAGTTGTTTTCGGATGAATGATCCAGAACGAAGCGCCTTCCGGCAAATGCGATTGCGCGTGGTCCACCGCCCCATCCAGTTCGCGCAGCGAGTGCACCACATACAGGACCAGCTGAGTTCCGGGGCCAATACGCTGGCCTATCGATGCGCCCTCCGGCAGTTCGCCGACGATTTCCTCCATTCCATCTTCAGCCCCGCCCATGAGCGCAACCTTCATGTTTGCGGAAATGCCAAGCTTACGCGTCAAAGCCGAATCATGCCAGCGCTGCATGTGCGGGGTTAGCTGCACATGCTCCATAGAAGGCGATGTAATGGCCATCTTCAACCCCCCTGCGATTTTTTCCCACGATGTGAAGACCGCATCAGGAAGCTCCGCCTGCAGCCGCGCGACCTTTTCTTTCACACCGCCGGCGAACACAATCGGTAGATGACGCGTAGTCTCGCTGCTCCGCAGCACAATTGCAATCTCCCGCCCATGGGAAGGCAGGCGATCCAGATCAATCGCAACAACCGCCGGATTCAAACTGCGGAAATGCGTAATGAAGGCGCTCGATCCGTGCAGCGACGAAGCCTCCACTCGATACCCGAGCTTCGCGATCTCTTTTGCATGCTGCTGCGCAGTTTCTTCTTTCCAGCAAATCAGTCGAACCAACTGGGCTGCGCGCGCCATCTGTTTAGGTCGTGCCGACATCTAGCTGGCAGTGTAAACGATCGATCAGCCAACTCACTCAAGTTGTAGTCTGGGGTACGGAAAAGGGTGCCCCATCCTTCGCGGAGCGAAGGGTGGGAGGGCAGAATCTATTCCCGCCGCCGCCCCACTCCGAACTACACGCTTTTGTCTCGTCTGTTAATTAATCCAGCCGATACTTCGTCTCAGCCAGTCTATAAAGCGGCCGCCACACCAGCCGATTGATCGTCACCACCATCAGCGCCATGATGATCGTCGCCAGCAACAGCACCGGAAAGTTGCCCGAGTCGCTGGCCGCGCTGATCTGCGCCCCCAGTCCAAGCGTATGCAGCGTCTTGTCTTTCAGATGGAAATACTCGGCAATGATCGAAGCGTTCCACGCTCCGCCGGAAGCAGTGACCAGCCCGGTGATCAGAAAAGGAAAAATCCCCGGTAGGATCACCGTTGTCCAGCGCTGCAAAGTGGTGAAGTGGAAGAGCGTTGCCACCTCGCGCATCTCTGAAGGAATCGCCATCGCGCCGGCAATGACGTTGAACAGGATGTACCACTGCGTCCCCAGCATCATCAGCGCGATGGAGCCAATACCAAGTCCCGCCCCCAGCTTCATCAGGCCCAGCAGAATGACAGGGAAGAGGGCTGTCGCCGGAAACGACGCGGCAATCTGCGCCAGGGGCTGCGCAATCCGCGCCAGTTTTGGATTGAAGCCGATCGCTACGCCAGTCGGAATCGTCCACGATGCCGCCAGCAGCAGCGAAATATTCACGCGAAAGAACGTAGTGACCGCGCCTTCGAGCAGAGTTGCAACGTCCGACCGGGGAACATGTCGCAGCAGCAGAATTGCCTTGAATGCCGCAAAGCAGATCACTCCCGCGAGAAGAATTAGGCAGACGACGGTAACAACGGCATTGCTTTTTCTTTGACTGTCCGACTGAAGCCTATCGTGCCGCTGATGACGCAGCGCGATGGAGCGGTAAAGATGCTCACTTAAAGGCGTGAGAGTCCGCTGCTGAATCGCCGCCAGCACATTCGATTTCCGCAGCGCAGCCAGCACCGGCGATTTCACCCGGTCAGCCGTTTCCACATTCTCGAACTTGAATTTGTCCGACCAGTCAATCACCGGTCGCCAGATCAGCTGATCGGTCAGCACTATGATCGCGACCATCGTGATCAGCCCATAGGTCATGGCCAGAGTGTTCCCGGTCGAAGCCGCCGTCTGCAGATAGGAGCCAAGTCCCGGCAGCCGGAAATTGCGCGTGCCGACAGGGAACATCTCGCAGACCATCAGGAAAAACCAACCCCCGGCAACAGAAACCATGGAGTTCCAGACCAGCCCGATCGCGGCGTAGGGAAGCTCCAGTTGCCACAGCCTCTGCCAGCGCGAGAAGCGGTTAATCGTGCACGCCTCGTTCAGTTCGCGCGGAATGCTCTTCAGCGAAGAGTAAAAGCTGAAGGCCATGTTCCACACCTGCCCGGTAAAGATCAGCAGAATCGCGCCGAACTCGATCCCCAATTGCCGGCTCGGAATCAGCGACATCATCGCCAGCATCACTCCCGGCAAAAAACTCAGCACCGGGATCGACTGCAGAATATCGAGCGTGGCGATCATCAGCGCTTCGATACGCGTGTTGTAAGCCGCAAGATAACCGTAACCGACCGCAAACAGAAGACTCAGCAGATAAGCAACGCCAATGCGCACGCAGGAATAAAACGCATACAGCGGCAGCATCGTCGGCGATTGCGATATCTCAACCTCCGGCACCGCGCCGCTCAGCCAGTAGCGCGCAATCTGCAGCACGGCATAGAAGCCGGCCAGCAGCCCCATCGCCACTGTCAGGTCGAGAAAAAACGGCCAGGAGCGCTCAATCACCAGCGAGCGCGAGAACGCGTAACGCATCTTCACGGCTCTTCGGTCTCCTGTACGGCCGCCGCTGCCGCCGCTTCCTCAGCCTCCGGCAGGATGAATCGCCGCTTCGCAGCGTCAAAATCGAACAGCTCCGCATAGCGACCCCAGTTGATCGCCGTCTCCAACTGGCGCTGCGTCTCTTCCTCGCTGAACTGCTCATCGAGCATGTCGAGAAAGAACTCCTCCGGCACCGTATGATCTGACTTGTTGCTGAGAGCGCGCGTAATCTGCCGCAGCAGCAGCACGTGCTCTACCGCCGCCGCGCGGAACAGCTCTTTTTGCTTCAGAATCTCCGACTCCGCGTATTCGCGTCCCGCAGCGGTGATGGCAACATCGCCTTCTTCGAGCGTCAGGAAGCCCAGCAATTGCGCCGCATCCACAATCGGCAGCAGATCATCGATTTCAAACGAAAGCTCATCCGCAAGCCGATACACATCGATATGCCCGCCAAAATCGATGATGAACTCGAGCAATCCGGCAATGCCTCCCGGGCGCGCATGTGGCAACATCTCATAGCGCATCTGCCGCTGATCGCGAATGCGCCGGCCATCGGTATGCAGCCGCGGCACATCCGGCGTCACATCCGGCCGCGTCAGCACGGTGTAGATATAGTCCACCAGCTTGGTAAATGTCGCATTCTTCTTGTTGCGCGGATGAGCGATTCCAACCTTGAAATCCGTGCGAACATGCCCCGGATTACGTCCGAGGACAATGATTCTGTCCGCAAGCAGCACGGCCTCTTCAATGTTGTGCGTGACAATGAATATCGCCTGTGTCGGAATCGTCTTCTTCTGCCACAACTCCAGCAGTTCACTGCGCAGGTTTTCCGCCGTCAACACGTCGAGCGCGGAAAAGGGCTCGTCCATAAACAGAACTTCCGGCTCGACCACTAGTGCGCGCGCAAATCCCACGCGCTGCCGCATCCCGCCCGAAAGCTCTTTGGGGTAAGCGGCCTGAAAACCATCCAAACCAACTGTATCCAGAATTTTGAGACTACGTTCTCTCCGAGCATCCGCCTCCACGCCAATCGCTTTGAGCGGCGCCTCTACATTTTCAAGTACAGTGAGCCACGGAAACAGCGCAAAACTCTGGAAGACGATCGAGACATTGATGCGCACCGTCTCAATCGGTTTTTCATGCCAGAACACATGCCCGCCTGAAGGCTTCGACAGGCCGGAGAGCATGCGCAGGAGCGTAGATTTTCCCGAACCGGATGGCCCCAGCAGAGCAACTATTTCCCCGGGAAGAATGGAAAGATCGGTGGGAGCAATGACCTGAATGCGGTTTTCGCTCGGCTGAGCGTAAAACTTTTCCACTTGCTGTGCACGAATAATCGCGTCCGTCATCGTCCGGCTCCGTCTACATGTGTCTGAAACCTCTGAACGGGCAAACTTCCGCCTGACAGTGAGATCCGGACCACCAAACCCCTCCGGAGCGACGCACCCGCCCTTGCGTCTAGCTGAATAGGTAGGATTGTAGGAAGATGAAGCATCCTCCTGCAGACAGCGTATCATCCAAGTAGTAGTTTTCGCTGAGTGACACTTATGCACACATTTCGGCGGCAACTTTTTCGCAGCTGCACGCAGACCGCACGTGTTCACCCTACCGGAGTGGAGAGAGTCGAAGAAAAAAATGCAAGACAACAATCAGGCCAAGCCCAAAGTTCTGGTAGCCGATGACGAGCGCGTCATCGCGGATACCCTTGCCATCATTCTCAACCAAAGCGGATTTCAAGCCACAGCCGTCTACAGCGGCGAAAAAGCAGTAGAAATGGCGGGAACGTTGAGGCCCGACATGCTCATCAGCGATGTCATCATGCCAGACGTGAACGGCATCGACGCAGCCATCAGAATCCGCAGCCTGCTCCCCGCGTGCAAAATCCTGCTCTTCTCAGGACAGGCCGCCACCGCCGACCTCCTCGACCGCGCCCGAACCCAGGGCCACGAATTCGAAATCCTCGCCAAGCCCGTCCACCCGCAAGACCTACTCGCCAAACTCCGGAGCTAAGTGGGATTCCGTCAGCAGAGTATTTCTTAAGAATTGTCATCCTGAGCGCAGCGAAGGATCTGTTTTTTTACTTCGGCTGCCACAATTCCGGGTGCCGGGGTGCCCCATCCTTTCGCGCATTTTGCGAAAGGGTGGGAAAGCGACACCGTTAAGAATGCCCCAACCTCACCTCTTGAGCCAAGGACTAGGAAACCAAAGGGTGAGGCAATTAAACCTCCCGTCGCCCCTCCATCGCCCGCGCCATCGTGACCTCATCGGCATACTCAATATCACTGCCGGCTGGAACCCCCGTTGCAATGCGCGTCACGCGTATATTTGCCGGCCGCAACATCTCCGCCAGGTACCCAGCCGTAGCCTCGCCCTCAACCGTAGGCGACGTCGCCAGAATCACCTCATCCACATCGCCGCGCGCAACCCGAGCCAGCAAATTGCCCGTCCGCAGATGCTCCGGCCCAACCCCATGCAGTGGAGAAAGCGTCCCATGCAGCACATGAAAGACGCCGTTATAGCTGCGCGTCTTCTCGATCGTGGCAATATTCGTAGGCTCTTCGATCACACAGACCAGCCGCTGGTTCCGCGTTGGACTCGAACAATACACGCAAGGATCAACATCCGTAATGTTGTTGCAGTTGGAACAGAGCTGCAGCTTGGCCTTCAGGTTTCGAATGGCATCCGCCAGCGCTTCGGCGTCTTCGCCATCCGAACGCAGAATATGAAACGCCAGCCGCTGGGCGTTCTTCGATCCAATGCCGGGAAGCTTGCGCAACTCCTCAATGAGTCGCGCCATAGGTTCTGCAAATCGTGACAAAGCGTAACCTCTTCGCAGTTTTAACAGGATTCTGAACGCATCGCCACGACTCTCAATAGTGTCATCCTGAGCGGAGCGAAGGATCTGCTTTTCTTCTCATCTAGGCAAAATGTCAGCAGAAGGCAATCACAGCGTGCTGTAAACCAGCTCCACAAACTGCTCCGGTTTCAACGCGCCCTTGCCCCAGACAGCATCAAAATCTGCCGTCGGCTTGGCTGCAATCACCTGGTCCAGTGTCTGACCGCTGGCCTTAAGCTTCTCCACACTCGTTGCGATCGTGGCCATCATGTCCCGATACTTTTGCAATGAATCCTTATCCCCAAGTGGACCGTGCCCGGGCACAATCTTCGTCTTGTCATCAGCAATCGCAAGGCAGGCATCCGCGCCGCGAATCATGCCGTTGATCGTTCCGCCCGTGCTTGCGTCGATAAACGGATAGAACCCGTTAAAGAAAACATCGCCGCAATGAATCACATTTCCGTTCACAAAGTGAATGTAGATATCAGTGTCCGTATGCGCAGTAGGCATGTAAACCAGATCCAGCTCATCGTTGTTGAAGTAGAGGATCTCCCTGTCGATAAATGTCTGCTGCGGCAAAGCGCTGTTAGGCGAAGGCTGAAGCTTCAAATGAAAGAAGGCGATCTCCTGCGGCGTTGACAGTCGCTTCCGCGTATTCTCCTGCGCAATGATGAAGGCCCCGGAGTCGTCATGCAGAGCAGCGTTACCATCCGTGTGATCGAAATGCCAGTGCGTATTGATGAGCAGCTTCATCGGATGCGGGTCCAGCTTGCCTAGCGTCTGTTTCAATCGCGAAGCCGCCGTCGCTGCGCTCGAATCGATCAGCAGTTTCCCATCCGGCCCGGTTTGGGCCACCATATTGCCGCCCACCCCCTGCAGCAGGAACAGCGTATCCCGCAGCTTGGTCACCTGAATCGGCGTCGTGGCCCCGGCCGTCCGAAACTGCTGCACGCGGTCGCCCGCCGGTGCCGCAGGCGGCGCACCCTGCGAGCTCTGCCCGTATGCGGACAACGCAAACGAACCCGGAACCGCAGCTAGTCCCAATCCCGCGCCGGCCCAACCCGCCTGCTTCAGAAAATCACGTCGTCTCACTCGATCTCCTAGCTCATGTTGTCATCTTGAGCGAAGCGAAGGAATCTGCTTTTTGCGTGTTCGCCAGCCCAACTGGCGAGACCCTTCAGAACAAGCCCGGAGGCAGATTCAACCCGCCCAGCAGAGCTGAAGTACTTGACTTGATAACTTCTTCGGCGCGCCGCCCCGCCTCATTGAAAGCCGCGGCGATCAGGTCTTCCAGCATCTCCACGTCCGCAGTGGCGCCGCTGAGGCTGGCAACGGCGCTCGGATCAATCGTCACCTTCAGCACCTGCTTCTGCCCGTTCATCTTCACCGTCACCGCGCCGCCGCCGGACGAAGCCTCGACCACAGTCTGCCCCAGCTTCTCCTGCATCTGTTCCTGCATCTGCTTGGCCTGCGCCAGCATCTCCTGCATCTTCAACGGATTTATCATGCCTCAACCCTCATCGAAACTCTAACCAATGGTCATACTGAGCGGAGCGCGAAGCGCGCAGTCGGAGGACCTGCGGTTTCCTCAAGCCAGCTATAACCCCGGGTGCCAATCCGTTCGCGTAGTTTGCGAAAGGGTGGGAAAGCAACACAGTGCGCCCGGGCAAAAGGTCACTTCTTATCCCGCAAATCCAAAACACTCCGCACCTCAGCCCCAAACAAATCCATAGCCTGCTTCACCAAAGGATTCTCCAAAGCCGCAGCCTGCACTGATCCACTCACCGCTCGTGGCCTGGAATCGGAGCCGGCAGCCCCATTCTCCCCTGGAACCACAACCAGTTTCTGGGATGCGCCAATCGCCCGCAGCGCATTCTTGACGATCTTCTCCGCCTCGATATTCATCGTCAGCCCCAGCATCGTCTTCTTGATGCCGGCCTCCACGCGAATCGTATCGCCCTCCAGAGACCACTTGCCCGCATCCAGCAGCACCGCCGCCGTATTATGCCCCTGGTCATTCAGCGCCGAGCAAACGGCTTCGCGAAATCGGTCCAGGTCCATCGCGTCGAATTTTGCTTCCACCAGAGGCTCAGCAGCCAGCGCCAGAGCCCCGTCCGTAGCTTCCAGCGGAACCTCAGCCGGAACAGATACCGGAGCCTTCGCCACCGCCGTCTCCACTGCCTTCGCCGTAGCTTCTAGCGGAGTCAGCGCGCGCGGAGCAGCCACCGGCTTAACCGCCATCTCCATCAACGGGACAGGCAGCGGATCAGACTTCGTCGCAGGCGCACTCTCCCCCGACGTCTTTCGGTTCCGGTCCGCCTCAAACGGCGAAAACGCAGGCTTCGCCGGCTCCGGAGCGCGCACCGCCGCAACCGGCCGAGCCGCAGGCGACGCCGTAGCCGTTGGCGAAGAAGACGAAGCAGCCCGAGGCAAAGCCCCGCCGCCAGCCGACGGCTTCCCGCCAGCAGGCAACTGGCTCAGCAGATCCTCGATGGGCAACAACCGCTGCAGGTGAACCAGCTTCACCAGCCCAAGCTCCAGATGGAACCGCTGCTCCTGCCGATAATTCAACTCATCGAACGTCCGCAGCATTACCTGCAGAAAGCGCGTCAGGTCTTCTTCCGAAAACAGCACCGCCGACCGCGCCGCGCGCGCCCGCTCATCCGCCGAAACCTGCAGCAGCTCCGAGCCCTCGCCCGCAATCCGAACCATCAAAACATTCCGCAGATAGCGAACAAACTGCCGCGCCAGCGCCCCCGGACTGTTCCCCGCATTCAGCAGCGTATTGATCTCCTCAATCACCGCCGCCGCCTGGTTCTCGCTGACAGCTTCCAGCAGCCGCTCAAAAACGGTGTTCGGCACCGTCCCCATCAGCTCGCGAATCTGCTCCGCGTCAAGCTTCGCCTTGCCGTCCACCAGCGGAGCCGACGCAATCGCCTGGTCCATGATCGACAACGCATCACGCATCGACCCATCGCCAGCCTCAGCCAGCAGCGCCAGCGCCGCATCATCGGCAACGATATCTTCCTGCTCGGCAATCGCCTTGAGCTGCCCCAGAATGTCGTCAAACTTTACCGCATGGAAGCTGAAGTGCTGGCACCGCGACCGGATCGTCTGCGGAAAATCTTCCGGCTGCGTTGTCGCCATCATAAAAACAACGTGGTCCGGCGGTTCCTCCAGCGTCTTGAGCAGGGCATTGAAGGCGGCATCCGTAATCTGATGCGCCTCGTCCAGAATGTAAATCTTGTACTTGTCCCGCGCAGGCCGATACCGCGCCGCGTCACGTAGCTCGCGAATCTCATCGATGCCGCGGTTTGTCGCCGCGTCAATCTCAATCACGTCGACAGCATTGCCCGCGCGAATCTCCGTGCATGAATCGCAAACGCCGCAAGGCTCCGGCGTAGGCCGCTCAGCCGATCCGATCGCCGTCCGGCAATTCAGCGCCATCGCCAGAATGCGCGCAATCGTCGTCTTCCCAATGCCTCGATGCCCGCTGAAGATGTATCCATGCGCAATCCGCCCCTGTTCGAGAGCGTTTAAAAGAGTGCGCGTCACATGCTCCTGCCCCACCACGTCGCCAAACCGCTGCGGACGGTACTTTCTCGCTAAAACCTGATACGCCATGAATGAGTCCGAAAGCCTGATTGTATCGCCTGTACGCCCTTCGCGCAGGGCTTACTGCCCGGGACAGGTATTACTCAGCGAATCGTTCAGATTTTCATGATCTACATGGAACTCGATTTCCGGTTTTCCGTCGTTTTTCGTGATCTTGAAGACATAAATTCGATCGAAATCGTCGTACGGCCAATCCGGAACCGCGGAAGGATCCCCGTCATATTTCTTCAGCAGCTTTTTTGCGAGCTCGTTCAGCTCAAAGTGCTCCCAGACCACAAAAATCACCGCATTTTCGTTCTCTTTTTTCGTCAACTCGTCAAGCAGCGTTGAAACATGCGAGTACCCGATCTCGGCATTCACTGGCAATCCGAGCTGGATCGCTGTCGGCCCGATCGTAAGCACCGGCCGCACATAGGAATATTTGGTCTTCAGGTCTGAGACTTTCTCCGACGGGTCGGGCGCGAAAATGAGGTTGGCCTTGCCATATTTCCCAATCAGAATTTTCGGGAGCGCAAGCGCGCGGTTGAGTCCTTTACAACTCAGCTGGCCCAAGCCGGCCGCCGGTTTCTCTCCATGCCGGATGGCCACAATTGTTTCTTGCTCCGCCAGCACCTGCGTACTGTTGAAGAAGGCCAGTGCTGTGGCCGCGATGCTCAATAGAAACCTGGCCCTCCTCATCTCAATCCTCCGACAGGGAGCTCTAGTAGAGTGGTGAAAGAGCGGCGCTTCGCCCGCACATTCTCCAGCGATTGAAATATTCTATTCACAATTTCCGGCTATGCTGTGCTCTTTACCCCGATTCGGAGAGACAGCATGACGGACGTGAACGGTGAACTCGATCAGCTGCAGGGCGCTTATAGATCGGCAGTTGAGGCATGGATCGCAATCATACGTGAAGAGGAAGCCCTGGCATCTGGCGACCACTCGGTAGCCGAAGTTGACAAATGGGAACAAGCCCACTTCCGCGAGGAAGACTCCCGCGCCAAGGCCAAAAAAGCAAAAAGCGCATACGAAGACGCGCTGCGGGAAAAATTCTTCGGCTTCTGAAACCACGGGCAGGGAAGCACACAGCCTGTCAACCCCCTTGGCCCCCAAATATCTTGTAACTCATTGATTGTAGGCGAGATTCACTCGCCGGTATTTGCCGAATAAATACACTCAAACTGCCATACTGGACACAGAGGTAAAAGGCCGCCGTGATCGGCGGCCTTTTGCTGTTTTGGGAGAATCTGTAATCCCATCTGGAAATGCTCCGTATGCAGCTAAGTCCCTAATTCTGGAACAATTTACAAAAAAAATACCGAGGGGAGGGGGTCAGCTCAAAACAGCCTGGCGCGACAAAGCCCGACGCAGGACCGTTTCCAGAGCCGCCTTCTGCTCGGCGTACTCCTGATCGCTAAGCTTGCCCTCCAGTCGCTCCGTCTCAAGCGCAAACAGCTCCTCCTTGAGCGCCGCCATCAGATCGCCGCGGCCTGCCGGAGACGCTGACGTCACCGCCGCAGTCGGCACAGGCCCACTGGCCGCCGGGGCAGCTTCCGGCCTCGCCCGCAGGAGGAACGCCGCCGCCGCCGCCAGAAGCAGGGCGAGCCCGCTCAGGATCCACCACTTGTACTTGTTCAGCGGATCGGGCGTATCGATCGGGTTCCCAAGCCCGCCTCCGGGACGGGTATCGCTCGCTGCTGCCGGCTTGCCAGCCTCAGGACCAGCGGCCGAAGCAGCGCTGGCGGTATCACTCGCCCCCTGCGCCTGCGACTCACGCGGCATCGAGCCCGAGCCAGAGACGGTGAACGCAATCGCCTGCGAAGGCGAAACATTCCGCGCCAGGAAAGTCTGCGCGTTGACGTCATCGTTGATCGGCTGGAACGCCACCGACCCGCTGCTGGCAAACTTCATCGCCCTCGGCAGCATTACCGCCACGTTCTGCGTCGGCAGCGAGACCTTCGACGTGAAGCTGAAGCTGCCGTTGTAAGGCAGGTGGTAGCTCACCTGAAAGCGCGTCTCCCCCGGCCGCACCGGGAAGACGAAAGCGTAATAGCCCTTCTCGCCCGTCGGCACCGGCGAAGACGAAACCGGCATTCCGCCGGGCCCCATTGCCGCTGAGCCTTCGATGCGAGCGTCGGGCGGCAGATAAATTTCGTAAGCCCGAGGACTGAACTGCGTCCTCGGCGGATTGGAGTCGTTCTTGACGAAGTAGTTCTGGATGACGTGCAGACCCTGCTGGTCCGTCTCTATGCGCGTGACATCCGCCTCGGTGCTCACACCTTCAACCTTGGGCAGAACATCGTAGACATCGACATCGACGGTCGTAGTACCCGGCTGCACAGGCTGGAAATATGACGCCTTCTGGTGCTCGACTCGGATCAGATGCATGCCATTGTCCGGCACATCGATCGAATAGTGGCCCCTGGCGTCGGTCTTGGTTCGGCCCGCCTCCTGCATCCCCTGTCCAAAGGCAATCAGGACAACATCATCACCGTCCGAAGGCTTGTTGATCGTCTTATTGGTAACCGTACCGGTTACAGTAGCCGCAAACGCCGACCAGGAAGCCGCAATCAGCAGCAGCGCCAGCGCGCCAAAACGCAAACGAGAAATCAATGTCATCCAATAACTTTCTTTCGATGAATTTCGCTATCTTGAACGGGGAGACGCCGAAGGCGCGAATGTCTGGACGGCCAGTCCCCGCTCCAGCAAATCAATCTCAGCCATCGCCTCAGCCGCCTCGTTCTCCAGCTGCGCCCGTTGCGCCGCATAATCCTCTTCCGGATACTTCCCCGCGCGATACTCAAAATTCAAATCGCGCAAATTCTCATAAAGCACTTCCTTGCGCTCACGCAGAAAATCCAGCCGCGTCTTTTGCACCTGCGCCTCGATGTTGCGCTCCGGATAGAAGACATAAGCGAAAATCGCAATCAACAACAGCCCGCAGGCAATCGTACTCACAGTTCCGTCTCCTTGCGAATCTGCTCGCGAATCCGATCAAACCCATGCACCTGCGAAGCAGCCGGCATCGTCACTGTGCGCAGCCTCCACTTCCGCACCAGTGCGACAGTCCCCACAATCCCCAGCAGCAAAACAACGGGAGGCACAAACCACGCCGCCAGATTGAACTTCGTCAGCATGGGAGCGGCCAGCACCGTCGGCCCATACTTCGCCTGAAACAGCTCAAGAATCTCCGTATCGCCCTTGCCCTGGCTCAACGCCGCGCGCAGTTCAGCCAGCTCGCGATCCGAATCTGGACACCCCAGATGATTGCACTCAATCAGAATCTGTCCGCAGCCGCACACGCACATCATCTTGTGTCCAAGATCGTTGTAACGCACAGCCGTATCCGCCGACCCCATGGTGAAAACAACCAGCAAAACTACGAGCCCCAGCTGCGAAAAACGAAACAGTCCTCGCATCAGTCGCCGCCCTTGCTCGCCGCAAGCGCTGGAGCCTCGCCCACAGGCACGCGACTGCGACTGGCGGCAAACGCCGCCGTCATATTCGGAGTGAGCGCAACAAATGTTCCAAGAATCACGATGATCACGCCAATCCAGATCCATGCCACGAGCGGATTCAGGAACACCTTGATAATCGGCTGGCCAGTATCCGGGTTTTTACCGGCATAGATCACATACAAATCCCACGCCAGTGTCGAGTGGTTGGCGACGATCGTTGAAGTCGTCTGGCTCGCCTGATAGAAGCGCTTCTCCGGAGCAAGCTGCGTAATCTTCTTATCGCCGCGGTAGACGTCAAGAATCGCAAACTCGGTGTCGTAATTCGCATTCGTGTCCTGCGAATAGGACTGGCACTCAAGCCTGTACGGCCCCATCGTCATGCTCTGCTTAAAGTTCAGCTCCTGCTCTGCACTCTGGTTGAAAGCCGAACCCGCAAGCCCGATAAAAATCACCACTACGCCGAAATGAACGATGTACCCGCCATAACGACGAGTGTTGCGCCGCGTCAATTGAATCATCGAAGCAAACAGATTCTGCCCCGTATGTCGCGAAATGACTCCCGCCCCGCGCAAGAATTCAGAACCGACCGCCGTGACCACCAGCGCACCCATCGACCATGCCATCAGCGAATAGAAAGCGCCCTGATCTTGCCACGGATGAACGCCGCAGATAATCAGCACAATTGCTGTTACCAGTCCGGCAACGACCGGCAGAATAAAGTTCTTGCGAACGCTCTTGAATGAGGTGCTGCGCCACGCCAGGATTGGTCCGATCCCAGTCAGGAAGAGCAGAAATAATCCAATCGGCACCGCCACGCGATTGTAGAACGGCGCACCGACGGTAACCTTATTTCCCTGAACGTACTCTGAGAGAACCGGAAACAGCGTCCCCCAGAGCACCGTAAAACAAGCCGCCAGCAGCACAAGATTGTTGAACAGAAAGCTCGACTCGCGAGAGACCAGCGACTCCAGCTTGTGCTCGCTCGTCAGATGATCGCGCTGCAGCACATACGTAAACAAACAAACCGCCAGCACGACCACAAGAAACGTCCAGAACCACGCCCCGATCGAAGATTGCGCAAACGCATGCACCGAACTCACCAGCCCCGACCGCGTCAGCAGCGTCCCCAGAATCGAGAGCGCGAAGGTCGAGAAAATCAGCCACATATTCCACTTCTTCATCATGCCGCGCTTCTCCTGCATCATCACCGAATGCAGAAAGGCCGTGCCCGTCAGCCACGGCATCAGCGAAGCATTCTCCACCGGGTCCCATCCCCAGTAACCGCCCCATCCCAGCACCGAATACGCCCAGTGCGCGCCCAGAAAGATGCCGCATGTGAGAAAGAGCCACGTCACCATCGTCCAGCGCCGCGTAATGTGGATCCATCTTTCGCCCGGATACCGCATCATCAGCGCGCCCAGTGCAAAGGCAAACGGCACGCTGAAGCCGACATAGCCCAGATAAAGCATAGGCGGATGGATCACCATCTCCGGATACTGCAGCAGTGGATTCAGCCCGAAGCCGTCTTGTGGCACCGTCCCCGCCACCAGCGCGAACGGAGGTGCGGCAAAATTCAGCAGCAGCAGAAAGAAAATCTGTATCCCGGCAAGAATGGTCGAAGCATACGCTGTCAGCTTCACATCGACCTTGTGCCGGATGCGCAGCACAAATCCATAAGTCGCCAGCAGCCATGCCCAGAGCAGCAAAGACCCTTCCTGCCCCGACCACAACGCCGCAAACTTATAAGGTCCCGGGAGCGCCCGGTTCGAGTGATGCAGGATGTACGAAACTGAGAAATCGTTGTTGAACGCCGCCCATACCAGCGCAAACGCCGCGCACGTCACGGCAAAGAAGCTGCCGATCCCGGCGCGCCGAGCCGTCTCCGCCAGCCGCTCCGGAGAAACGCGTCCGCGAGCACCCGTCGCAAGCTGCCGCAGCGCAAGCGCTCCGGCAACAAGGTTATAGCCGCTGAGGGCCAGCGCAAGCAAAAGGGCGAAGCTACCAAATTCGGGCATAAAGCGTTAGCAGACCTGTCCCCATAATCATGTACGGTGAACACTTTATTGTCGCACCCGATCCCAAGCGGAGCAATCGGAGGAAGAATCGGCACGACCCAGCATTGCGGCCCAGCAATTAGACGATCCGTCACAATTTAGAGTGGCTCCGGTCCTCAGGCCAAGTATCATTGAGGGCTGCAGGTCCCAGATTTTCAGCAAATTATCACTAATTGAGCCTAGGATTGCAAAAATGAAAAAGAGATCGTCAATAATATCGCGTTTGCTTTTGATAACACTTTTAGGTGTTGCGCCTACGGTTTTCAGCATCGCTCAAACCACCTCCGCTGCGCCCGATCCCAATAAGAAGTACGATCTCATTCCCGGTCTTGATAAAACCCTGATCGACACCTCCGCTGATCCTTGCTCCAACTTCTATCAATACGCCTGCGGCAACTTCGTCAAGCTCCATCCGATTCCGTCTGATCAATCCAGCTACGACATCTTTGCCATACTCTTTGAATACACACAGCACGAGGTCTATGGCCTGCTGGAGAAAGCTTCCGCCAATGACGCCAGCCGCAGCCCCGACGAACAGAAAATCGGCGACTTCTTTGCCACCTGCATGGATACAAGCGCGAACGACAAAACACTCGCCGCTTTGCAGCCCGACTTTGACCGCATCGCAAATCTCAAAAGCAAAGATGAGCTCGCGCCCCTGCTCGCATATTTTCAGCTGATAAACGTCGGTGCCTTCCTTGGCTTAGGTGAGCAACAGGACTTTAAAGACGCCACTAAGCAAATCGCTGTCGTGAATCAAGGCGGTTTGGGCCTTCCGGAGCGTGACTACTATCTCCGCACCGGAGAGGAAGCCGAAAAAACACGCCAGCAATACGTGCAGCACATCACAAGCATGCTCAAGCTGATGGGCGAGCCTGATGCTAAGGCCGCGAGTGACGCGCACGCCATCATGCAGATTGAAACCGTACTGGCTAAAAACTCAATGGATGTTACTTCGCAGCGCGATCCGAAGAACGTCTACCACCCTATGACGGTGGTGCAGCTCACCGAGCTGTCTCCACAAATTTCCTGGAACCATTTCTTTGACCACACAGGCGCTCCTCCAATTACCGAACTGAACGTGGCTAATCCTGATTTCTTCAAAGGTCTCAACGCGCTCATCATCTCCACCGACCTCGACACCATCAAAACCTATCTCCGCTGGCAACTCATCAACTCCATTCCCGCCATTACCCTGCCGGAAAAGATGGACGCCGAAAACTTCGATTTCTACGGACGTAAATTACGCGGTCAGCCAGAGCAGGAAGCACGTTGGAAACGCTGTGTGGATGCGACAGACGGCTCACTCGGAGAAGCAGTCGGGAAGGTCTACGTCGCGAAGGAGTTTCCGCCCTCCAGCAAGGCCGCGACAGTGCAAATGGTAGATGACATCGAAGGCTCTATGGGTAAGGACATCGATACCCTCGACTGGATGAGCCCCGACACAAAAATAAAAGCGAAAGAAAAGCTGCATCTTATTGCCGACAAAATCGGCTATCCTGACAAGTGGCGCGACTACTCCACGCTCACCATCACCCGCGGCGATGCTCTCGGCAACGTCCTGCGCGCCACCGAATTTGAAAGCCGTCGTCAATTGGCAAAGATCGGCAAGCCTGTCGATCGCGGCGAATGGGGCATGACCGCCGATACCATCAATGCCTACTACAACCCCAGCATGAACGACATCAATTTCCCCGCCGGCATCCTGCAGTCGCCCTTCTATGACCCCCATGCCACCGACGCCGAAATCTACGGACACGGCGGCAGCATCGTCGGCCATGAGCTTACGCACGGCTTCGATGATCAGGGACGGCAGTTCGACGGCCACGGCAACCTCGCCGACTGGTGGACCAGCGAGGATGGCAAGAAGTTCGAAGCTAAAGCCGATTGCGAAGTGAAGGAATACGGCAGCTTCACCGCAGTGGACGACGTCAAAATCAACGGCAAGCTGACTCTCGGCGAAAATACCGCCGACAACGGCGGCATCCGCCTTGCCTACATGGCCTTCCTCGAAGATGCAAAGCGCAAAAACATCGACCTCAATCAGAAGCAGGACGGCTATAGCCCCATTCAGCAGTTCTTCCTCGGCTACGGCCAGAACTGGTGCGATAACACCCGGCCTGAAACCACCCGCCTTCAGGTCCAAACCGATCCGCACTCCCCCGACAAGTTCCGCGTCAATGGAGTCGTCGAGAACATGCCGGAATTCGGCAACGCCTTCGGCTGCAAAATCGGCCAACCCATGATGCCCGCCAACGCCTGTCGCGTCTGGTAAGCGCCAGCCGAGTTACTCATCGCACTTAATCCTCGTCCCGCTCTCGCCGAGAGCGGGAACAGAGGTGTAGGCTGGGTGCGTCCAATCGACACCGTCTTTCGTCTCATCAAAAAAAATGCAACAAATTAAGGACATCGCTCGTGTGTTCCGGAAAAAGGGCCTTCAACGCTTTCAGCAAGTCATTGTTTTTTTCGATCCTCTTCGCGAGTGCGGTCTTCGCCGCAACCAAAGACATCCCGCCGCATGGGGCCGCCATCGTCCTCTTCAATGGTCGCGATCTTAGCGGCTTCGACACCTTTTTCAAGAGCAAAGGCCTGAACAGCGATCCCGACCAAGTCTTCCAGGTGGAGAACGGAATCATCCACGTCTCCGGCATGGATATGGACTACATCATTACCAAGCAGGGATTCCAGAACTACTATCTGAAAGCCGAATTCAAGTGAGGTGAAGGAACCTTTGCCCCGCGCGAAGGCCAGGCCCGCGACAGCGGCATTCTCTACAACATTCAAGGCGTCAGAAAGTCTGGCCACGCTCCGTCGAGTTCCAGATCAATGAAGGCTGCACCGGCGATTTCTGGATGACCGACGGCGCAGCCCTCACCGGAAAAGACGGC
The DNA here is from genome assembly GCA_963823845.1 of Terriglobales bacterium. GTDB lineage: Bacteria > Acidobacteriota > Terriglobia > Terriglobales > Acidobacteriaceae > Alloacidobacterium. The sequence continues at coordinate 417,986 of CAWGND010000011.1, read as the reverse complement.
CAGCGCGTCACCGGGCCGCCGGGCGGCGCGCTCAAAATCGACCGTTTCAACAAGGGCCCCTGGAAGAACGTCGTCGGCTACCGTGACCACGTCAATGAAGTTGAAAAGCCGCATGGCCAGTGGAATGTCATCGAGCTGGTGAACCAGAACGGCCACGTATGGCAATACGTCAACGGCAAGCTGGCGAACGAAGGCACTGACGCCTTCCCCTCCAGCGGCAAAATTCTCTTTCAATCCGAAGGCGCGGAAGTCTTCTTCCGTAACGTCGAACTCTATCCGCTAAAGTAGCTCCTGAAAAAACCATGACAAGAAATATCGGTTGCTCTCTCGTGCTTTCCGGGCTCGCCCTCCTCGCCATAACTGCTAACGCGCAGGAAGACAAGAAAACCACGCCCGGCAACGGCCCATACGGCTTCCCGCAAGCCACCTTCGTCGCGCATCGCCTCGGCTCCGACCACGCCGAAGGCATCACCGCAATAGACATGAATGGCGATGACTACCTCGACCTCCTCAGCGGAGCCTACTGGTATGAGAACCCCGGCCCGCAGGGAGGCCCCTGGAAGCAGCATCAATTCCGCACTGTCGGCACATTAGGCGAGTTCGTCTCAGATTGCGGCGAGTGGGCCATCGACGTGAATCACGATGGCGCGCTCGACGTCGTCACCACCGGCTGGATGACCAACGGCCTCTTCTGGTACGAGAGCCCGAAGAAGCCCGACACCATGTGGGAGCGCCATTTCATTACCGATAGCGTCAACACCGAAGGTGGCTGGAGCGCCGGCATCAACGGCGACGGCAAGCCCGACGTCATCCTCGCCCACTACAACCATTCCGGCATCCTCTGGGTCGATTTCTCCGGGCCGCAGCCCAAAGTCCACCACGTCATGGGCAAAGAGCAGGACGGCCACGGCACCGGCGTAGCCGACATCAACGGCGACGGCAAAGCCGACATCCTCACTCCCACCGGCTGGCTCGAAAACATCGACGCCGATCACGACCAATGGAAGTGGCACCCCGACTGGGACCTCGGCGAAACCGGCTTCCCCATCATCGGCTACGACGTCAACAACGACGGCAAAATGGACCTCATCTACGGCCGCGGCCACAGCTACGGCATTTACTGGCTTGAGCAGCAAAACGGGAAATGGGTCAAGCACACCGTCGACGAATCCTTCTCGCAAGTCCACGCCCTCAAACTCGCAGACATCGACGGCGACGGCGAGCCCGAGCTTATAACAGGGAAGCGCTATCGCGGCCACAACGGCAACGACCCCGGCTCCTACGACCCGCTCGTCATCTACTATTACAAAATCGACCGCAAAACCGGCCAGTTCACGCGCTACGCCGTTTCAGTAAACGGAACCGCAGGCGCAGGCACACAATTCGTCACCGAAGACCTCGACAAAGACGGTGACATCGACATCGCAGTCGCAGGAAAAACCGGCGTACATTTCCTCGAAAATCTGCGAATCGACAAAGTCCCGAAAGAACAGCGCGAACGCGAAATCCTGATCAACAAAGACTGGCCCTTCCCCAACGAAGGCCAGGTAGTCCAACAGGAAAACGGCCCAAAGCCACAATGACAGCTAGGGTGTTCGTCGTATTGAGTTGTCATCCTGAGCAAAGCGTAGCGGAGTCGAAGGATCTGCTTCTTGCGCCGATCAGCCCGAAAAAGGGTGCCCCATCCTATCGCGCAGTATGCGATAGAGCCTGCCCTTAGCGAAGCCGAAGGGGTGGGAAAGCACGATCTCAGTCCCAGCTACTTCCCAATCAACCCCTTAAACTCAGGATGCTTCTCCACATAAGCCTTAGCCAGCGGACAAATCACATCCACCTTCAGATTGTTATCCCGAGCATATTCAAACGCAGTCTGCGCCAGAATCCCGGCAATCCCGCGCCCGCGCAGACGAGGCGGTACCTCGGTATGCCAGAGCGTGATCCACCCCTGCCCATCTACGTCGAATTCCAGATACGCAGTCTCGCCCTCGTCCTCATACTCAAACCTGTTCCGCGAAACCTCTGACGTCTCTTTACTCATCAGCTGAACAAGAACTCCTTCGTCCGCAATTCCTTTACAGCATCCCGCAGCTTAGCCGCCTTCTCAAATTCAAACTTCTTCGCCGCCTCGCGCATGTCAGATTCGAGCTTGCCAATATAAATATCCAGCTCTTCCTGCGACTTGAACTCCGGCATCTTGTCATCTTCTTCCGTCAGATCGGCATAGTCCGCCTTCAGAATCTGCGCCAGTGACATGTCCGTCGCCCGAATGATCGAAGTCGGCGTAATCCCATGCTCCTCGTTGTAAGCTCGCTGCACCTCACGACGCCGGGACGTCTCACCCATCGCCTGCTTCATCGAGTCCGTAATGTGGTCGGCATACAGAATCGCGCGCCCGTTCACATGCCGCGCCGCGCGTCCAATCGTCTGAATCAGCGACCCCGCCGATCGCAGAAATCCTTCTTTGTCCGCATCCAGAATCGCCACCAGCGAAACCTCCGGCAGATCAAGCCCCTCGCGCAGCAGATTAATGCCGATCAGCACGTCATACTCGCCCTTGCGCAAATCGCGCAGCAGTCGCACGCGCTCCAGCGTCTCAATCTCCGAGTGCATATACCGGCAGCGCACGCCAACCTCCGTGTAATACCCGGCAAGATCCTCAGACATGCGTTTCGTCAGCGTAGTCACCAGCACGCGCTCATTCTTCGCCGCACGATCGCGAATCTCCGCCAGCAGATCGTCAATCTGCCCACGCACCGGCCGAATCTCGACTTCAGGATCGATCAACCCCGTTGGCCGGATGATCTGCTCGACAACAACTCCAGCCGACTTCGTCAGCTCATACGGCCCCGGCGTCGCCGAAACATAAATCAGCTGGTTCGTGCGAACCTCAAACTCCTCAAACTTCAGCGGACGGTTATCCACCGCCGACGGCAGCCGGAACCCGTAATCCACAAGGTTCTGCTTGCGCGAGCGGTCCCCATGCCACATCCCATGCAGCTGCGGAACCGTCGCATGCGACTCATCAATAAAGATCAGATAGTCGCGCGGAAAATAATCGAGCAGCGTTGGCGGAGGCTCACCCGGCAGCCGCCCCGAGAAATGCCGCGAATAATTTTCAATCCCGTGGCAGTACCCGACCGACTTGATCATCTCCAGGTCAAAACGCGTCCGCTGATGAATGCGCTGCGACTCCACCAGTCGCCCCTGCGACTCAAGCTCCTTCTCCCACCACCCCAGCTCTTCCAGAATCGACGCCATCGCCGTATTCTTCTTCTCCGGCTTCACCACATAATGGCTCTTGGGATAAATCGGCAGCCGCGCAAACTTCTGTTTCACCGTTCCAAACAGCGGATCGATCTGCGCCAGCGACTCCACCTCATCGCCGAAGAGCTCAATGCGATACGCCATCTCATCGTAAGTAGGGAAGACCTCAATCACATCGCCGCGCACGCGAAATGTTCCACGTCGGAAGTCCGCTTCATTGCGGTCATAGAGAATCTCGACCAGCTTTTTTGTAATGTCTTCGCGCCGGACCTTCTGCCCTTTTTCCAGCAGCAACAGCATGCCGTAATACGCATCCGGGTCGCCCAGACCATAAATGCATGAGACCGACGAGACGATAATTGCATCGCGCCGCTCAAACAGCGACCGCGTCGCCGACAGCCGCAACTTGTCCAGCTCTTCGTTGATCGTCGCTTCCTTCTCGATATAAAGATCGCCCGAAGGAATATAAGCTTCCGGCTGGTAGTAGTCGTAGTACGAGACAAAATACTCGACCGCATTCGACGGAAAAAACTGCTTGAACTCGTGATAAAGTTGCGCCGCCAACGTCTTGTTATGCGCCAGCACAAGTGCCGGACGGTTCAGCTCCTCGATGATCTTGGCCATCGTAAAAGTCTTGCCCGACCCGGTCACACCCAACAGCACCTGATGCTTCTCACCCGCGCCAATGCCGGAAATAAGTTCCTCGATCGCGCGCCCCTGATCCCCGCGCGGCTTGTAATCACTCACCAGTTGAAAATCCATCGATCCCTCAACTCTTCATGGTAAAGGATGCAGTACGCTGCGACTTCCACTCAATGACTGTCATCCTGAGCGGAGTGACCGAGGGAACGTTGTCGAAGGACCCGCATGAACAAAGTTCATGCGCTGATTGCCTTGCGAAGCAAGGCCCTTCCTCGAGCAGCACGAAAGGCTTTCCCTCCATCCTTTGCGCAGCAAAGGATGGAGGGAAAGCAAATGCACACCCTAGTCGCAAGCCAACAAGACAATTTATCCTGAATGGTCATGAAAAAAAGCGTGCTAGCCTGTCTGCTACTCTCTGCCCTCGCTTTTTCCTCTTTCGCGCAAACGCCCAAATCAACATCCGCGAATGAAGCCCCGGAAGCGACCTATAACCCGGTAGCCGACTCGCAAGCCATCGTTACATTGGGCAATGCGCGCTTCACGGTCCTCACGCCGCAACTCATCCGCATGGAGTGGGCCGCTGACGGCAAGTTCGAAGACCATCCATCCTTCGTCTTCCTGAACCGCCGCCTGCCCGTGCCAAAATTCACGCATACCGAGCAGAACGGTAAGCTGACGATCGAAACCAGCGCACTGCGCCTCGTCTACACGGGCACATGGCATATTCACGGCCGACAACCTCACCATCACTTCACCCTAGACGGCAAGCAGGTCACCTGGCACCCCGGCACGCCCGACACCGGCAACCTGCAGGGAACCACGCGCACCCTCGACGGCGCACTTGGCAGCAAAACGAAAGAACCCATCGAACCCGGTCTCATCTCGCGCGATGGCTGGACACTCGTCGACGACTCAACGCGCCCGCTCTTCGATTCCGACAACTTCAATTTCACGCAGGGCGAAAACAGCCCATGGCCGTGGGTCCTGCTGCGCCCTGCCGGCGACCGTCAGGACTGGTACTTCTTCGGCTATGGCCACGACTACAAGCAGGCGCTCGCACGATTACGTCGAAGTTGCCGGCCGCATTCCACTGCCGCCGCGCTTCGCCTTCGGAGCATGGTGGTCGCGCTACTGGGCCTACAGCGATCAGGAGCTCGACGACCTCGTGCGCGGCTTCCGCGAGAACGACGTGCCCCTCGACGTGCTCGTTATCGACATGGATTGGCACCTCAACGACGTGCAGCTCAAGGAAATGCACCAGACCGACCAATCCGGCCACGGCCTCGGCTGGAGCGGCTACACCTGGAACCCCCTGCTCTTTCCCGATCCCGGAGCATTCCTGAAAAACATTCACGAAGAAGGCCTGAAGGCCACGCTCAACCTGCATCCCGCCTCCGGTGTGCAGCCGTGGGAAGCGGCATATCCGGCAATGGCGAAGGCCATGGGCATCGACCCATCGACGCAAAAATATGTGCCCTTCGACATCACAAATAAAAAATTCGCCATCAACTACATGGACCTGCTCCACCATCCGCTGGAAAAGCAGGGTATCGACTTCTGGTGGCTCGACTGGCAGCAGGAAGCCGAACACGCAAACGCCCGGCGTCAGTCCGACATGGTGGCTCAATTACGTTCACTTCACCGACCAGCAGCGGGAAGGAAAGCGTCCGCTGCTCTTCCATCGCTGGGGCGGACTCGGCAACCACCGCTACCAGATCGGCTTTTCCGGCGACACCATCTCCGTATGGGATTCGCTCGCCTTCCAGCCTTGGTTCACCGCAACCGCGGCCAATGTTGGCTACGCCTACTGGAGCCACGATATCGGCGGCCACATGCCCGGCGCGGTCGAGCCTGAGCTCTACACGCGCTGGATTCAGTTCGGCATCTTCAGCCCCATCCTGCGCACGCATACCACCAAGAACCCGGACTCCGAGCGCCGCATCTGGGCCTACCCCGAGCCATACTCCGGCATCATGCGCGACGCCTTCCATCAGCGCTACGCCATGCAGCCGTACATCTACACCGAAGGCGCGACGCACCTACGACACAGGTGTAGCTTTCCTGCGCCCGCTCTACTACGACTGGCCCGAGGCCGACGAAGCCTACTCCAACAAGAACGAATACATGTTCGGCGAGCAGATGATCGTCGCACCCGTCACCAAGCCCGTCGACAAAGATTCGCAGCTCGCGCAGGAGAGCGTCTGGATTCCGCAGGGCGAATGGATTGAGCGGCCAACAGGCAAGCACTTCACCGGCCCCGCAACCGTCGAGCGGAACTTCTCCATCAACCAGATCCCCGTCTACCTGCGCGCCGGCGCCATCGTGCCCATGCAGCCGCCGATGCAGTACACCAGCCAGAAACCGGTCGATCCGCTCATCCTCGAAATCGAATCCCTACCAGACAATGGAAAATCGACCTACTCCGTTTACGACGATTCGAGCAAAGGTGAGGATTACAAGCGCGGCATCTGCACCTGGACGGACATAGACGCAAAGCAGTCAGGCGACGATTTCACCGTGGAAATCGCGCCCATCCGTGGCAGCTATCCCGGCATGTTGCGCGAACGCGGCTACGAAATCCGCCTCCCCGCCGACTGGCCACCGGAATCTGTAACCGTCAACGGCACAAATCTGTCATTCGCCATGCACGGCGACAAGCCCAGTTGGCACTACGAAGGAAATACGCTGACCACAGTCATCACCACGCCGCGGTATTCCGTAGAACAGCGCGTCACGATTCGCGTCCACCGCGATGCAGGGTCTCTGGCATCCCGAACTCAACTGGACGGCTTCGCCGGAGCGGAAACCCGCCTTCGCGCCGCCTATGATACCCTCAACGCCGAGTCGCCTTTCACCTGGTCGCCCAACCCGCTCATCGACGCATGGCAAACCGGCGACCGTCTGAGCTACAAACCGCAAACCGCAAAGCAGGAGATAGCACGCTTCCCGCAGGTTTATACGCAAGGCATGGCCCAGGTACAGGATTTATCCACCAAAGCCAATATCCCCGACGACCAGCTGATCGATCAACTCCTGCAGCATCGTCGAGCTAATACTGAGTCAGAAAAAGAGCGGACCCAACACTACCGCTCCTCTCTCGAGCGCGCATTGGCCCTGCTCAAAGACGGCAAGCCGCAATGAGAGGCGATCAGGATGTTACGCGAACGTGAGCGATTACTATAAGTTGTCATTCCGAGCAACCGGCAGGTTCGAAGCCCTGCGAAAGTAAGGCCCTGCCAAGCATGGGCACGCAATGGCTAAATCAGCAATTTAAGAGGGGCCGTCATTCTGCGTGCAGCGAAGAATCCAGAGGGTGTCGGCATTGCCAATCCGGTTAGAGGATTTCAGGCGCCGGGAGTTGTCAACCCCATTAGGTAGAAAATTTCTCCTAACTGACTAATTCTCAAGGCAATTTTCCCAGAGCAATTTGGCATACTATTTCGCGAAAACAGATATAAATGCTGAAAAGATGTCGTCATCCCAAAACGATCACTTATTTATCTTCACAGCACCAGCGCAGAAATCCAGTCTGTCGGAGAATCCGCCAAATAGTCTGATGGTATCGATTCCACAGTATGAGATGACAGACCATAACGACAGCCGATCGCCCAGGTTTTCGCCCGCCGTGCTGTCAGAATATCCACGTCAGAATCACCCACCATGACGGTTTCTTCCGGTTGTACGCCCGCCTCTCGGATAAGAGTGGTCAGTCCTTCTGGATCAGGCTTTTTGGTCGCAAAACTGTTTCCGCCATAGATGCGAAAGAAGTAGGGGCTCAGGCCCAGAGCATCGCAGATCGCCTTCGCAGGAAATGCCGGCTTGTTGGTCAATACCGCCATCTGCCGCCCTGCTTTCAAAGCATCAAGCGCTGCGAAAACTCCGTCATAGACATAGGTGAAATCAAGCTTGTGTTCGCGGTAGTGATTGAGGAATGAACTCAGCGCGCTTTCTATCAGCGGCTCGTCGGCCGGGTCGCCGAGTGCACGCCGTACCAGCATCCCGGCACCGTCGCCGATATATTCAGAGATGATTTCCTCCGGAAGTGGCTGGCGCTTGAACTCGGTGAGCATGGCATTGATGGAGTTGGCCAGGTCCTTACGAGAGTCGATGAGCGTGCCATCAAGATCGAAGACAATTAGACGTATGTGTTCTGCTGGAATGAGCTGAGGGGCCATGTTCCCAGTCTAACGGCGTCAAATCTTTTGTTGCTTCCAGCGGCCGCGCCGGAAGAGCAACACACTGGCAGCGGCGATGGAGCACTCCGTTATGACAATCGCGAAGAATACGCCATGTTCGTGCATTCCTAATCGGAAGGAGAGCCACCATGCGAGCGGAATCTGGAGAATCCAGAATCCGAAAAAATTCACAATGGTCGGCGTGATTGTGTCACCCGCTCCGTTGAAAGCCTGCATCATCACCATGGCGTAAGCGTAACCAATGTTGCCGTAGCTCAGGATGCGAAGCGCGTTCGCGGCAATTGGCACGACTGCCGGGTCCTGAATGAAAAGACGCACTGCGGGAGTGGCTAAAAAGATGAAGAAAACGCCGATACACCCGAGGAACAACACGTTGTAAAGACCAGTGCGCCAGACTGACTCTTCTGCGCGGTCCGGCTGCTTCGCGCCCAGGTTCTGCCCAACCAAAGTGGCCGCAGCATTGCTCAGTCCCCATGACGGCAGAATGATGAAGATAAGGATGCGAATGGCAACCGTGTAACCGGCTAGCGCGCTCGCGCCGAAGAAAGAGATGATGCGCACTAGCGCGATCCAGCTTGTGTGTGCGATCGCGAACTGCAATATCCCTGTAATCGATACACGCACTAGGCGCCACAGCACATCAAGGTGAATACGAATGTGGCGCGCCAGCACGCGAATACGCTCCGTGCCTTTCAGCAGGCGATAGAACTGGTACAACACCCCGATGCTGCGACCGGTGAAGGTTGCAAGCGCGGCGCCGGCTACACCAAGCTTCGGAAACGGTCCCAGGCCGAAGATCAGGCACGGGTCGAGAATGAGATTGATGATGTTCGACACCCACAGCAGGCGCATCGCAATAGCCGCATCGCCGGCACCGCGAAAGATCGCGTTATTCAGGAAGAGCATCACGATGGCGCCGCAACCACCCAGAGCAATGCGCGCATAGCCCGAACCGGTAGCGATAAGCTCCGGCGAGGCTCCCATGAGTTGCAACAACTTGGGCGCAAAGATGAAGCAAGGAATTCCTATCGACAAGGAAACCAGCAACCCGAGGAAGATTGCCTGCACACCGGCAATCGCCGCACCTTCAGGATTCTTCTCGCCGATACGGCGCGCAACCATCGCTGTTGTTGACATGGCAAGCCCGATGCCGACAGCAAAGACCAGCGACAGCAGTGACTCCGTTAATCCAACCGTAGCGACCGAATTCGCGCCAAGGCGTCCTACCCAGAAGACATCGACGACTGCGAACAGCGATTCCAGAACCATCTCCAGCACCATCGGAATCGCGAGCAGCAGAATCGCACGGTTTAGATTTCCAGCGGTGTAGTCGTGGTGCGAGCCGCGCAAAGCTTCGCGTATCGACGCCCACAACGGCGGCTGCCGTACGCTTGCGGATTGGGATGGCGCGTCCATGAGCCTTCCTGCGAGTTTACAGGCATTTCGTCAGATCTCCTTGAATTGCCTAAGACTCGCGATATTCTCAGTGGCATGCGGAAGAAGCAGATACACACTCTAATTTTTGCAGCCGTAGCGGCTATTGCAGTTTCAGGGGGAAAACTCATCGCGCAGGAAGCGCATTTTCCCACCAATGAAGATTTGCGTCTCACGCGCGCTATTAGCCAGCTACGACTCTCGCCCGACGCCCAGAGCGTGCTCGTTCAGGTTGCGGACACGACTGCGGATGGCGGCCGTTCGCATCTCTGGCTGGTCGATATCAAGCAAAATACATCACGCCAGCTCACTTTTTCTCCAGCATCGGACAAGCGCGGCGAGCGCAGCGGCGAATGGCTGCCGGACGGAAGCGCGATTCTCTTTTTGGCCAAGCGTGGGGAGCATACACAGTTGTATCGCCTGCCCATGGAAGGCGGCGAAGCGCGTCCCTTTGAATTAAAGATCGAGCCGGCTGTCGATGCTTCGAAGGAACCGGATGCGATTCCACCGAACCAGGCGAAATCCACCCAGAATCCAGAGCAGATAGAGATCGACGTTGAGCGTTTCTCGGTTTCTCCGGATGGGAAAGCGATTGCCATCATTGCCCGCGATCCGCAGACTCCTGGAGAGAAGAAGCAGGAGACGGATAAGGCGGACGCGGAATGGGTTGATCACGATTCACACGGCGCACGACTCTATTTGCTTGATCCTGCAACGGGCAAGCTTACGGAAACGACAGTTGCGCCCGATGTAGAGTCCGCAGCGTGGAGCGCGCAGTCCGACAGGCTGCTCGTACTCGCAGAGAAGCCTGGCAATGCGGGCGATCTTGGTCCCGCGAAGAGCGCGTGGCTATTGAAGGCGGCCGACCTCGATCATCCCGAGGCGGTCAAGCAGATTCCGCCATCGGTCGCGCAGGTCACATGGGCGGAGGACGACAAGCGCATTCATTTTCTGGCGCAGGCAGAGCAGGATTCTCCGCCGGGCTACAACGATCTGTACGAATTCACTTTCGCCGATGGATCGATCAAGAATTTCAGCCGCGAATATGCGGGATCGATCGGGCACGAGAGTCCAATTGCAGTCGATGGCAAGGTTCTGCAATCGGTGCAGAATGGCACACAGGTTTCCGTTGCCCGCTTCGGCGGCAGTTCACCCGAGCTGCTTAAATTTGATACCTCAGTTGTTACAAATATGAATACGAATGCCCGGAGAAATGGGTGGGTGTGGATTGGGGCCAGCAGCACCAATCCGCAAACGCTCTTCTTTGCAGAGAAGCTTGGTCATACTCCGCGTGCGCTCAACACGCCTTCCGTCATGCCGGCGAAATGGACCGGTTCGCCGTCTCAGCTGGTTCAGTGGCAGAATGAGGGCAAGACAATCGAGGGCCTGCTCTATCAACCGCCGCAGGCTAAGGACCGGAAAGTGCCTCTCATCGTCGATGTGCACGGCGGTCCCACAGGCGCCTGGGAGGACGGCTATTCGCCGCTCATCCCTTTCCTTTTGGGACATGGATGGGCTGTTCTTCGGCCGAATCCACGCGGCAGCACTGGCTATGGCGCGGCGTTCGCCGCCGCTAATAAAAATGACCTCGGAGGCGCTGACTTCCGCGACATCATGGCCGGTGTCGACGCCGTCATCGCTCACAATTCCATCGACGCCGGGAAATTAGCCCTGATGGGCTATAGCTACGGCGGCGAGATGGCAGGGTTCGCGGAGGGGAAGACGGATCGATTCAAAGCCATTATCAGCGGTGCGCCCGTGATTGACCAATACAGCGAATACGGCACGGAAAGCAGTTCCTGGTACGACCGCTGGTTCTACGGCAAGCCATGGGAACATGATTCCGACACATGGAAGCAAAGTCCGCTCTCCACCGCCAGTCACGCGAAAACGCCCTTCCTCCTTCTGCAGGGTGACAGTGATAAAACCGATCCTCTTGGGCAGAGTCTGGAAATGTATCGCGCTCTGCGCCAGATGGGCGTTCCGGTCGATCTCGTCCGTTATCCGCGCGAGGACCACGGCCCGCTGGCGGGCGGAATCTTCGGCAACCCTAGTCCCGAACCCTGGCACGGCTTCGATGCCCGCCAGCGCATGGTGAAATTCCTCGAGAAAGCATTCACTCAGTAGCTCTATGCATTGCGAGGCCCCCTATTAATAAGTCAAATTCATGAAAACAAATATAGTTAGGGGATTTTTGATGTTAAATTATTGCAAACACATGGCTTATCTCGGTAACCAAGCCCCTGGCACGGCTTCGATGCCCGCCAGCGCATGGTGAAATTCCTCGAGAAAGCATTCACTCAGTAGCTCTATGCATTGCGAGGCCCCCTATCGATAAGTCAAATTCATGAAAACAAATATAGTTAGGGGATTTTTGATGTTAAATTATTGCAAACACATGGCTTAATTTGGCAACCCGAGCTCCGAATCCTGGCACGGTTTCGATGCCCGCCAACGCATGGTGACATTCTTCGAAAAGGCGTTCGCCCAGTAGTTCAAGGCACGGTGAGGCCCCCCTTACATTAGTCAAATTCATGAAAACAAAAGCAGTTATGGTCTTTTCGACGCTAAATTAGCGAAAATAAATGACTTAAATAGAAAAGCCCGCAGGCTTGGGACAGGCCTGCGGGCTTCATATTTCGTATCTAATTCTATTATAGCGAAATCGGCGATAATGGTCGGCAAACGCTTCGGGAGCTTAAGCCATTCTATTTCAGCGGATTACAGGAAGGAGAGTGCTGGCGGGGCTTGACAAAGCGCGAGGCCACATTTCCCGCAGGTAATAGTTTGGCACAATTGATCCGCTCTGATGCGCGACTGGTTTTCAATGGCAAGGTCAGACGGCGAACTTCGACTCCAAGCCTATGCTGGATGAGTGCTAAGGCCTGTTAGCCACAGTTGAGAATTACTTCCGAATTGCCCGTCACCGTCCAGAACTTCCAAAAGCCGGAAATTCGTCCGTCAGCAGTGTTTGCTCAGTGCGTTGGCGATTTACGCGAAGCAAGTGTAGGCCTGCTGCGTCGTCCAGACGAGCAGGCCTAGTTCATATAAAGAGTCACATGCGAGCGTCTTAAGATCCAGGCTTGCGATAGCCCCGTTGCAGGAATCTGCGAATATGTTCTGGAAGCGGAGCCGGTGTACTGACGCCGGCGTTGAAGTTCACAGGGGGAATGGTACCGTCTAAGTATCTATAGGGGATGGCCAGGTAGGTGTGAATGTCCCCGGTGGCTTTATCCACGCCCCAACCTGCGATCTCCCCGTGGTTGTTAACGGTTTCCGCCCAGACCAGGTATAGCGTTGAATCGGATGGAACCTGGGTATTCAGGTCAACGGGAACTCCGTCGTGCCAGTAGACCGGACGCGGATTTCCGGAGGAGTCGATCGAAATACCGACAATCTCTCCCTCATCGTTGATGCCGAACGCCCCACTTGCTACATCACCGGGAAGAGTTCCAAGATCAGCCATGCCCCGCTCCCTTGTCCAGAGGAAGCCGTGCGTCTTGTAGAATGGCGTGCTGTCGTTCTGCAAAGACGACGCGCCGACTACCTGTTCCAGGTTGTTGATCCCAAGACCGGCGTTGATGACCAAAGAGCCCAGATTTCCGAGATCATGCGGAACGCCATCCCTGTCCCACAGTACAGCGCGGGGACCGAATGCCAGGGGAGGTATCGCTGTATTGCCGCACAGGCCGGAAGAGCCTACAGCTTCCCCGCGGTCATTGATCCACAGTGCCAGGCTCACCGTGTCGTTCCTGAGTGGCGGAAGGCGGCGGATTGCACTATGTGCTGGTTCCCAGATGACGCCCTGGAAGCGAAGTTTCTGTGCGGGAATGAGTGAACCGCAGGCGTCGTCCATGATTTCCGTCTCCGCAAGTCCGGCGATCTGCCCAAAGCTATTCACATTTCCCACGGTGCTGTTATTTCCTCCGAGTGCGGGGAGGTTAGTGAATTTGCCCCATTGCCAGATGGCCGCAGTACACACGCGATGCGTGCCGTATGCGCAAAAGTCTTCACCGTTAGGATCATAGGAAGCGCTCTCCTTCTGGAGCGAGACACGTCCAAGGGAATTGATGCCGAATGCACTCGCGTTTAGCCCTCCATCCCCCAACCAATCCAGATCGATGATGTGGTCCTCCATCCAGACGATGGGATGCTGGTATCCATCGGGGGCAATCGAGACTCCAGCGATAATGCCGTTGTTACTTAACTGACCGGGTTGGCTGAAACTGGAGCCCGGTAAGGCACCGAGGTCTTTAACGACATATCGTGGAGGCTTGCTCTGCGCCTGTAACACCGCGCAGAGCGATACGAGAAGGAAGCTCAAGTTGCCGACGAACGAGGCACGAAGTCTCATGGGATTCTCCTTTTCAGATCCATGACCGGAGTCAAGGCGTGTTTTTGTTCTGCAAGCAATCCAGCAACGATCGCAGGCATATGAGCCAGGAGCCATCAGCAGCCCTGGAGCGGTGCACATCGATTAACTCGATCCACTCCACAAAGGAGGCGGATTCGCCTCTGTAAAATGCACAGGCCCGCTCCAGGGTGAGCATCTCGCTCTCCCTCACGCAAGAAGGACACCAGCCGATCCGGGTACTGGAACCGCGGAGTAAAAGGAATGCTTCGCTAGTGATCTTGATCGTCGTTCGTTTCGCCATACATCTGGCTTTCGCCGCTGGATTTGCTTTGCAGAACGTCCTCAGCATGCATCGAGGTCCGGAAGAAGTCCTTGTCAGCCTTAAGGGAAATTCTTGGATTTTCTTGGAGCGGAGTAACGTCGTATAGGATGTAGCGGTTACGCAGCGGGGGCGCGGCTTCGCCACCATCAGGTGATACATTCGAGGCCACGAGCCACTCTGCGGCGGAGGTACTGGACAATGTCCGGAGTTGCAAATGAGTCCGGAAGAGAACTGTACGAATTCGGACCGTTCCGCGTAGATGCCGAAAAGGAACTCCTGTTGCGGACAGGCCAGCCAGTCGCTCTTACCCCGAAGACGTTTCAGATCCTGCTTGCGTTGGTGCGCCACAGAGGCGAACTGGTCACCAAAGACGAAATCATGAAGGCGGTCTGGCCCGACACGTTCGTTGAAGAGACGAATCTGACTCGCAACATCTTCAGTCTGAGGAAGGCATTGGGAGAGTCACCCGAAAACCAATACATCATTACTGTTTCCGGGAGGGGTTACCGGCTCGCCGAACGGGTGCGAACGGTTCCTCAACACGACCTCGAGATTTTGGCTGCAACCCGATCGACTGTGGAATTGCAGGTAGAGGAAGGCAAACCGAGGCGATGGATTTATATGTTGACCATCGGGACCAGTATCCTGGCGATTGCGCTTGTAGTGATCTACCTTGTTCTTCGTCGTACCCCTCATTTGACCGAGAAAGACGCAGTCGTTATCGCAGAGTTTTCCAATTCCACCGGAGACCCAATTTTCGATGATGCCTTGAGACAAGGCTTGGCCGTACAACTGGAGCAGTCTCCGTTTCTGCAGATTGTTTCCGACGAACGAGTCCACCACGTTCTTCAGCTTATGGGTAAACCACCGAATGAGCGGTTCGCAGCAGCCGATGCCCGCGAAGTCTGTCAGAGAATCGGTGCGACGGCTTTGCTCGAAGGTTCGATTGCAAGTCTGGGCCAGCAATATGTACTTGGGCTGAGAGCAACCCATTGCGACTCAGGCGACTTGCTTGATGTGGAGCAGGCAACTGCCACGGGCAAAGAACAAGTTCTGGATGCTCTAAGCCAGATGGCGAGCCGCTTCCGACACAGGGTCGGGGAATCGTCGACCACCAGGCAAATGCATGACAAGCCGCTCGAAGAGGTAACCACCTCTTCCCTGGATGCATTGAAAGCGTACAGTTTGGGCGCCCGCGCTACGTTGAGCGGCAACTTTGTCATGGGGGCTACCTTCCTCAGGCGTGCTATTGAGCTTGATCCGAAGTTCGCCCTCGCGCACGCCGAAATCGCCCTCGTGTACGCGGATTCGGGACAATCGGGACGGGCGTTCGAAAGCGCCAGGCGGGCTTACGAATTGCGGGACCGGGTCAGTGACCGGGAGAAGTTTTTCATTTCTGTAATGTTCGACCGAATCGTCACAGGAAACCTGGAGCGGGCGCAACAAACCTGCCTGCTTTGGGCCCGGATGTATCCACGTGACGCGGAAGCCCATTCGTTGTCCTCCGGAGAAATCCTTCAAAGCGTCGGCGATTTCGAAGGCTCGATTGAAGAAGCCAGGACGGCTATCGCCATGGATCCAGACCTGGGCCTTGCCTACGTCAACATGGCATACAGCTATTTTGCGCTCGGCCGTGCCAGCGAAGCAGAAAAGATAATCCGGCGTGCATCGGAGCGCGGCTTTAACCCACCGGAAATGCTCTTCCTTCGCTATTCGATCGCGTTCAGCAGAAACAACTCGGATGATATGAATCGTGTGGTGGCGCTGGCGCAGGGCAAACCGTGGGCAGAAGATTGGATCACTCAGGCACAGGCGCTGACCGCTGCCGACGCCGGACAATTGCAACTCGCTCGGAAGCTTTCGCAGAGAGCCATCGACATTGCGCTTCGAGCCCAACAGCCTGATAGGGCTGCGGGATACGAAGCTTCGTTCGCTGTATATCAGGCTCTTATCGGCTACCCACAGGAAGCGATAGGCGGCGCATCCGCCGCACTCAAGTTCTCGAGAGGTAGGGACATTGAGTACGCGGCTGGGATGGCACTTGGAATGGCAGGCGATCTCTCTCAGACCGAGGAGCTATCAAGAGATTTGCAATTCCGTTTTCCTGAGGATACGGTGGTCAATCGATTTTATCTGCCCGTGCTCCGAGCCCTGATCGCCATGAAAAATCGGGAGCCAGAAACAGCTATCGATCTCCTGCAAGTAGCTCTTCCGGGTGAAATGGCGCTGGTGGGAGATGGATCTGCAATATTGGGTAACGTGCATTCAGCTTACGTGCGGGGCGAAGCCTTTCTCAGTGCAGGTCATGCACCGGAAGCATTATCGGAGTTTCAGAAGCTTCTCGATCACCCAGGATTGCGATTCAACGATCCATTGGGCTCACTCGCGCAACTCCAGATCGGACGCGCATATGCTTTGGTCGGGGACGGGATCAAAACCCGATCTGCCTACGAAGCTTTCTTCAGAGGGTGGGCGTCAGCTGATCCAGACATACCGACTCTGATTTCGGCCAAAGCGGAATACCACGCAATTCAATAGAGTGTCGCCATTTTTGGGCAAAAGCTAATATTTTCAAGCGAACTGTCGGTCGGTGACAAGAGCACAATGCGCTCGTCCAGCCGAGATGGAGGTCAAATTTCCAGTCCCGTGCGGATTGTTTGAATGCTAAGTCGAGGAGGAGCACGAGGTGTTACAAAGAGCTGAACTCAGCGGTGCGCTGATTCAGAGAACAATCTCGGAGGCTCCTCAGAGACTATGTATTACATGGGATTGGATGTACACAAGAGGACGATCAGCTATTGCGTGAAGGACGCAGCTGGTCAGGTGCACAGTGAAGGCAAGATGGGATCCAGCCGGCGTGAGCTGGATGCGTGGATCAAGACCCTTCCACAACCCCGGATGATCGCCATGGAAGCGACGATTTTCACCGGGTGGATTTATGATCATCTGCTTCCGCATGCGGAAAAGGTGAAGGTGGCGCATCCCCTGATGCTGCGCGCCATCGCCGCGTCCAAGAAGAAGAACGACAGGATCGATGCCGGCAAGCTGGCCGACTGTCTACGGTGCGATTTTCTGCCAGAGTGCCACATGGCGACGCGGGAGATCCGGGACCGGCGACGCACGCTGCGCTACCGGAACCTGGTGATCAAGCAGATGGTGCAGATGAAGAACCGTGTCTCCGGTCTGCTGATGCAGACCGGTGTGAGCTACAACAAGCAGCGGCTGCACAAGGTGGGCTACTTCGGCGAGCTGATGACGACCAACAAGGAAGTGCAGCAGAGCATCCGGCCGCTACTGCAGCTGAGCCGGGACATGATCAGCCGGTCGCAGAAGCTGGAGTACGCGTTGGTCAGTTCTCTGGAGCGAGATCCACTCCTGCAGGAGCGGCTGCGCCGACTGAGAACGGTTCCGGGCGTGGGTCCAATCACGGCACTGACGTGGGCTCTGGAGATGGGCGATTACACGCGGTTCTCATCGATCAAACAAGCCATCAGCTACTGCGGCTTGTGCGGTGAGGAGAAGAGCTCAGCCGACAAGGTGATGCGCATGCCGATTTCCAAGCAGCGGAACAAGCACATCCAGCGAGTGCTGATCGAGGCTGCCAAGCTGGCGCCCAGACAGTCTCACGAACTCGCCCTGATCCACGCCAGAGAACTGGAGAGAGGACATCGGAACCGCGCCACGTTGGCTGTTGCCAGGAAGATGGTCTGCTACATGCTCGCCGTAGAGCGCAGACAGCAGGACTTCGTGCCTGCCGCAGAGTTCCGCCGCACGGTCGCAGCGTAAAAGACCTTCCCTTCTAAAGGGAAAGAAAAACATCGGGATTCATGAACGCGCAGGCTGCCAGGTCCCGCCGATTGCCGACTGGGCGAGGGATCAGATCCCAGGCCCCTACGGATTGTTTCGGGACTGGCAGAGAACACCAACTCAATCTTCTGTGACGGCTCTTCGAGCCCGAGACAGCAAATAGATGTCCGGTCCTGCAGGGGTACAGGGACCACCAGCCGAGAGGCACTTGAGCGCAGTGAAGGATCCTGATCTACGCAATGCGCGCCCTCAGGAGCGCGCCCATAGGCCTCGTGTTTTTTCTCTTGACTTCGACTTACATAGATGTCGGCAACTTGGAGATTTCGGTTCGCTTTCTCAACGAGTGGTAAATCTCTAGTGCCGTATCGACAGCGCACCGCGCACGGAACTGTGCGAACACGGGGTAGTCGGTGCGGAGCGGTGTGGATACGGCGATTTGCAGTAAGCCGCTAGGGCGGTGGATGTATGGGGATTGAATGCCGCCTGCGGGGAGTTGAGGCGGCCGACCGGGCACGAAATTGGACGTTGGTGGGGAGAGTAGGTTCGTGGGGTGGTTCGCTGGCCGTGTGTAGGGGATGGCAGTAACGAAGTTGAAGGCTATGCGGAGCCGATTCGAGGCGTGGGGCGGCGTGAGCGGAGTGAGAATCCGTCGTGGCGAGGAGTCGGGTTGGCATGCAGGTCGGCATCATTTTCCCTTCAGGATGAGTCGAAGTGTGCGGAGACCTGCGGTGAGTTGGGGCTGCCCAGTGCAACCGTGAAGTGGCGTGCGATGACGTGCATGGTGCCGCATTTGCACCGAGGGCAGGAGCGGTTAAGCGCAGAGCGCTGTTGTTCGGTGAGCAACTCTGTGCTGTCGGCAGCGGTGGCGTTGAGATGGAATCGGCAGAGAGCCAGTGCCCGGCGGCGGTTGCGGTTGGCGAGCAAGCCGAAGTGACGGATCTTGACGAAGCGTGAAGGCAGTACGTGGAGCAGGAAGCGGCGGATGAACTCGACTGCGTCAAGGGTCATGACGCCGATGCGGTTGTGGTGTCTGGAATCGCGCCAGCGAAAGCGTACCTGGCCGTTTTCGAGGGTGAGGAGCCTTCCGTTGGCGATGGCGACGCGGTGGGTGTAGCGAGCCAGATACTTCAACACCTGCTCGGGCCCGCCGAAGGGTGGTTTGGCGTGCACGACCCACTTGTTGTGGCGCAGGAGGTTGAGCAGTGACTGAAAGGGACGTGGTTGGGCAAGATCCGCCAGAGATCCAGGAAAACGAAGTTGCCTGCGGGCATAAGCGTGCTTGAGGAAGGCCAGTATCTTGCCGCGGAACATGCGGCTGAGCACATGCACGGGCAGAAAGAAGTTGGGTCGGGTTGCGACCCAGCGGGAGTGATCGAGAGCCAGTCCGCCGGAGGGAACGAGACAGTGCAGATGCGGATGATGTCTCAAGTTCTGCGACCAGGTGTGCAGTACCGCCAGCGCCCCGATGCGTGCCCCCAAATGGGAAGGATCAGCGGCGATCTCCAGCAGGGTCTCAGAAGCGGCCCGAAATAACAGGCCGTAAAAGAGACGCTGGTTGCGGAGCGCGAGTGGCGCCAACTGTTCAGGTACGGTGAAGACGACATGCGCGTAGGGCACTGGCAGCAGGCTTGCGGCCTGTTTCATGAGCCAGCGGTCGCGGGCGGTGGACTGACACTTGGGACAGTGCCGGTTGCGACACGAATCGTAAGCGACAGTCTCATAGTTGCAGCGATCGCATCGTTCGAGATGAGTACCCAGCACGGCCGTGCGGCATAGGCCGATATCGCGCAGCACCTTCCGCTGCTGGTCCGAGACAGCATGGCCCCAGCGTTGAAGGAACTCGTGCAGATGAGCGTTGAAGACATCGGCCACTTCAAGCCGATGTCCGTTCATGCAGTTCTGTTCCCTCCCTGAGCAGTGCGGATGTCGCGAATGGGCAGATCGTCGAGCGGGCTCGCGGTGGCGTGCAGTCTGGCTTCGGAGACGTGCAGGTAGCGGGAGGTGGTCTCCAGATCGCGATGGCCGAGCAGAAGCTGGATGCTGCGCAGATCGGTGCCCGCATCGAGAAGATGCGAAGCGAAGGAGTGCCGCAGCACATGCGGGCTGAGCGGCTTCGAGATGCGCAACTGCTTGCGCAACTCCGCGCAGGCGATGCGAACCCCGCTTGCCACCATGGGCTGGCCGGGCCATCGTCCGGGAAAGAGCCAATCCTTGGGCTTGCGCCAGCGCCAATAGAGACGCAGCAGCTCCAGCAGCTTGGGCGACAGCATGACCTGGCGGGGAAACTTGCCCTTGCCCTCGCGGATGTGGATGATCATCCGCTTGCTGTCGATATCGCTGACCTTCAGATCCAGCGCTTCCTGGCAGCGAAGCCCGGCGCTGTAGTAGAGAGCCAGCAGTGCACGGTGCTTGGCGTTGGTCGTCGCATCGAGCAGGGCGCAGACTTCTTCCCGGCTCCAGACCGTAGGCAGCTTGCGCCGCACCTTCGGCTTGATGATCTCTTGATCGAACCAGGTCTGCTTGAGCGTCCGCATGTAGAGAAACTTCAGCGCAGACCGGGCTCCTTGAATGGTTCCCCAGGCCAGCTTCCGTTCGTTGAGCAGATGCAGCAGGAAAGTGCGAACGTGCTCCGGGCCCAACTGATCAGGTGACTTGCGGAAGTACCTCGCGAACTCGGCAACGGTGTGGGTGTAGTGACGGATCGTGCGTGCGGAGAAGTTGCGCAGCCGGAGATCCTCCTGCATGCGCTGGCGTAGATGTGTCATGGACACCTCCTTCGGTGTCCAAAACTCTACCCAAATGCCACAGAAGCATAACCTCCCGCGCTAGCGGGTTAGTGCAAATCGCCAATGCGCGCTTCGAGTGTTCTGCGGTTCTCGAAACGTGCATTGGCCTGTTGGCAACAACTGATGTATACGGGGGGGCAGCAATAATTGCCGCTCGGCAAATGTCAGTTTGTGGTGTTTCACTTTCCCGCGACTGCGCGATTGGGCCCGTGTCCGAGGACTGTGCCCAGAAGCAGCCAGCCCCGATTCGACGCTCACTCGTTTCGTAATGCAGCCGCAGGATCGATCTTTGCGGCGCGCCGTGCAGGGAGCCAGCAGGCAAGGGCCGCCGAAAGAACTACTGTACCGCCTTCAATCCATAGACCATTCAAATTTCCGGAGTTGAGCCCCACAAGAACACTCCGTAGAGCTCTCATCAGGATCAGGGCCAGCGCCAGGCCAGAAAACAACCCGATCAACGAGACGAAGAAACTCTGCCCAAAGACAAGGACCTGGACATTGCCGCGCGTCGCTCCCAAAGCCATCCGCACGCCGATCTCCTGGGTTCTGCGTGAAGTCAGGTACGACGTGACTCCATATACACCCCCCGCTGCCATCAGAAGGGCTAAGAAACCTGCACCCGCAAGTAAACCCATGACGAATCGCCTATCCGCCAGGGTGTCATCAATCAACCCTTGCATGGTGGTGCTGACAAAAACTGGCTGATCTGCATCCACGCCCGCGACCGCCGCACGGATCTGCTTATCCACATCCTTCATGGGCCGGTCACTACGTACCACAATGAATGCGGCATTCTCAAGCGATTCCGAAGCCATGTAAACGCTCGGTGGCGGGACTTGATCGAGTCCTCGATGGCGCATGCTTGATACCACCCCAATCACGTGTTTCCATTTCTGCTGCCTCTTTGGAGAACAATAGACGCATATCGGTTTCCCGACTGCACTTTGGCCGGGCCAAAGCGTGCGCGCAGCGGCGTCGTTCACGATTACAGAGTCACTGGCAGGGCTCATGTCCTGCTCGCCGAACGATTCTCCTTGAATCAGGCGAACGCCCATCGTCTCTAAATATCCTGTGCTGACGAGATCGATTTCTGCCGGGACGCGATCGTCAGCTTTCTGTGCTTCCGTCGCTGCACCGATCAGTCCCCCATGGTTCTCACCACTGAAAGGAAGCGCGTCGATGGCGCCGGCGCTCTCAATACCCGGCGCCGCGCGAACGACATCGAGGATGCGGCGATAAAGCTGTGCTCGCAATTCGTCGGTTCCGTACCGTGTCTGATCCGGAATAATGACGGACGCCAGCACTCGGCCCGAGTCGAAACCCGGATCGGTTCGAGCAAGCGAAATGAAGCTCGCGAGAATCTGCCCGCCTAGGATCACGAGGGTAGCAGCCATGCCCATTTCGATCGCCATAAGCACTCCGCGTAGACGATCGCGCGAGCCGGTCATGGCTGCGTAGATGGTCCAGCCCTGGCTGGGGGCCGCACGATCGCGTAGAGCCCGAAACGCCGGCGCCAGGCCGAAAAGAAGCCCATTGCCGACAGCGACCCCCAGCGAGAAGGCAAGAATCTTCCAATCGGGGTGTGCTGCGGAAAGGCGAGGAACACTCGCCGGAAATATTGCCGGAAGAACCTTCCAGACGATGAGGGTCAACAGGAACGCAGCAATTCCACCCAGAACCGCCAGTACGCAGCTCTCCGTAAGCAGTTGACGAACAATACGCCCCCTTCCAGCGCCCACGGCCATGCGAATACCGATCTCGCGTTGGCGGATCAGGCCGCGAGCCAGCAGCATATTAGCCACGTTTGCGCACCCGATCAGTAGAAACATCGTCGATGCCAACATCAGAAACCATAGAGTGTTCTTTGATTTTCCAAGAGCACGGTCTAGGAGCAGACCCATGTGGAGCACATGATCTTGATTGGTTGCTGGGAACTCGCGTATTAGATCCGCGCTGATGGAGGCGAGATCCTGCTGCGCGGTACTGAGCGAAACACCCGGCCCACGACGAGCCACGACAAAGAGCCCAGTCTGTGGATGAAGAGGCGCTCCAGTTTGCAATGGGGCCCAGAACTCGATGTAGGGCCACGGGGTGTGGACGTCGCCCTCGCGAAGCGGGAAGTTGAATCCTTGCGGCATCACGCCGATCACGACGCAACTGCGGCGATTGATGGTGATGGTTTTGCCGACGATAGCAGGGTCACCATGAAAGCGGCGCTGCCAGAGCCCATAGCTGAGAATCATTTCGTTCGGATGGCCAGGCTGATCCTCCTCAGGGAGGATGTTGCGTCCCAAGATGGGCTGGACACCCAGCGTGGGAAACAGATTGGCAGATATTCTCAACCCCCACAGTGCTTCCGGCGGACTGGCATTGTCGCCAGGAAGATCTGACACCTCGGTGCGGTAAAAGGCGATTGAGGCGAGGGTTCGGGTTCGGCGCGCTATTTCCTGCGCATCGCGCCACAACATCCAATCGGATAAAGAATTAGGAAATTTGGGATAGTCACTTCTGATCTGGACCAATTCTGATTGGCGCGTGTACGGCAGGGGATCCAAAAGAACGGATTTGACCGCGGTAAAGACAACTGCCATCGCTCCAACACTCAACGCGATGGAAAGCAGCGCAATCATCGTGAATGACGGTGCTCGCCGAAACAACCTGAACGCGAGCCGGATATCGCACAGGACCGACGACATAGATCGGAGTATATTCCACCATCGGTTCCTAACGGCGCTAGGCGCCCCGGAAAGAGAACACGAAGCGTGCGGTCTCCGAAGTGTAGCGTCGGTGAGCGCTAAATCGATAACTCACTCAGCGACAAGTGAAAATCAAGACAAGTTGCCGAATAGTCCGTTTGAACGAAAGGAGGTATACCTGCTTGACTCCTCCTAGCTGCCAGAGCAAAGCGGCCTTCACCGTATGCTTCGCAGCATGCTCACTGGAAGTGAGCCTCAGGCGCGAATACAGCACTTTTCTTCTACCTAACGCTGCGTCCCGCAGCGTCTCCCCGAATCTGTTGCGGCTGCTTGCAAAGAACTTCCACTCCACTCTGCATGTCTCTTCTGATTGCCTCGGCACATCTCAGCGCATGAAAAACCCATAGCCGCCAACATCCTCGCCCGCCGCACCAGCGCCTTCCTTCAAACCGCTCTATCCGACCTGCTCCGCTCTAGCTCCATCCACTACGCACAGCTTTTCTTGAGGAGCAGCTCCGATAGAGTACTGACGTTACTCGGACACTTGGCGGCCAGCGGGCTATGTGGCAGGCACACGTTATAAAAGGGCGCAATTTGGAGTAGGTTTGTCCGGTTAGATGGATGAGAGGGTCGATCCCAGATCACGGGATGGCGATAAGCTACCGGTGAGAAATCCGAGTCGCATTGTTCCGTTGAAATTGGAGGAGGGCCAATGAAAAAGGCGAAAGCTACCACATCCATTCCCGACGAAAAGGGCGGGCCCGCTAGCGAAGAACGTGGATACGCGAACTGCCATATTTTGAAATCAACTCGAACCTGCAATTAGACGATAGATCTGTGTCCCATATTTTTTCACGATGCTCATCCCGATTCCCGGCACAGCTAATAACTCCGCATCGCTTCGGGGACAGGTCGCAGCGATACCGCGCAGAGCTCGATCGCCAAAGACCCGAAATGCGGGAATCTTTCTGTGCCTCGCCTCGCTCAATCGCCAGGCGCGCAAAGCCTGCTCAATACGAATCTTCGGCTCGGGCACAGCTGCTCCTGTTCTTGCCTGCCCAGATTGCGTTCGAGCTGTAGCCCCCGAAGATGCCTTGGACTTACTTGAGTTCTTCTTTCGTTTGCGCTTGGGAGCAGGCCGCGCAGCATCTTTCATGACGAAGAGTACCGGCACGGACTCATCGACGGCTCGTCCGGCTGGAGTAAGGCGCACGGTGCGGTAGGGAATTTGTTTGCCTTGTTTCTCGAACACAGCATCTGCAAACGTGAGGAGTTCTGCCCGGGCCATGGCTCCCAAGACTTCTTCGAAATTGTCTCGGCTGATCTCGTTGCCTGAAAAAAGCTCGGCGTACAGTTTGCCGGTCGATTTGGTAAGTACGGACCGCATGCCGCGCACCACTCGATAGAGAGCTGTTCGCTCCACATCCGTAGCGGTTCGGAATCTCTGGGCCACGCACTTAGCCGGCGCACAGAAATCGCACACACCACAAGCTGTAGCGCTGTCCGACGTATCACCAAAGTGCCTCACAAGGGACGTCATGCGGCATTGATTGCTCTCCGCAAAGCGAATCATCTGATCGATCTGTGCCCGTTTTTGATCACCCTGCTGAATGTAGGATGAGCGCCATAGCCCGTCGCCCTGGCTTACATTCTCTGCGAAGTCGAGCACTGCGCCTTTGTGAATCCAAAGTTTCTCGAGCGCTTTATCGAAGAGATCCGCCTCCATCGCCAACGATTTGCGGAGCGCCTCCTTAGGTTGGGGTTCTGTATGAAGTTTTGCAAACAATCGATCCAGCAGCGAAACATCCGGGTAATCTCGACTGAAGAAGAAGTCATGCGTATGACGGTCTCCATACGAGTGCATGAGGATGGCGCGACTCTGCCTTCCGTCGCGCCCGGCGCGGCCAATCTCCTGGTAATACCCTTCCAGGCTGCCTGGCAGGGCGGTGTGAATCACGGTTCGAACATCCGGCTTATCTATCCCCATTCCGAATGCGATGGTCGCCACCATGACGTCCAGCTTGCCCGCCATGAATTCTTCCTGCACTCGTCGTCGTCGCTCGGCATCCAGCCCTGCGTGGTAGCTGGCCACAGCAAATTCGCCTGCAAACTCTTCCGTCAGGCTATCGGCCTGCTTGCGCGTTGGGGTGTACACGATGGCGGGCCGGTGTCTCTCTTCGAGCAGGATCTCCCGAGCGAGCTGAGGCCGCTGTGAAGGCAAAGCTTCTACGATCTCGATCGCTATGTTTTCACGGCGGAAACCATGGATGAAATGCGTGGGCGCGGTCAAACCTAGCTGAGTTGCAATGTCATTTTGCACCAGCGGCGTCGCGGTGGCCGTGAGTGCCAGTATCGGAGCAGGACGAAGACCCGGTAAATGCTGGCTAAGCATCCGATAGTCGGGTCGAAAATCGTGGCCCCACTGCGAGATACAGTGCGCCTCATCGATGGCGATCAGCGAGGGTTTTCGCTTGGCGAGCATTTCGGGGAAGCCGGCCACCCGAAGCCGCTCCGGAGCAATGAAGAGGAACTGTAGTTTGCCACCCAGGTAGTCGGAACACACACGGCGGGAAGTTTCACGATCGCGACCTGAATGAATGCACTCAACAGCGAACCCTTGCTCCTTCAGCTTCAGCACCTGATCGTCCATCAAAGCGATGAGTGGACTGATCACGAGAGTCGTTCCGCCTCGGGCCAATCCCGGCAACTGGTAACAGAGCGACTTGCCTGAGCCGGTCGGCATGACCAGCAGCGCGTCTTTCCCTGCCGTCACTGCCTGACAGACGGCTTCCTGATTGGGTCTGAACTTAGAGAAGCCGAATGCGTTTTGCAACAGCTCGGTGAGACTTGCGCTGTTGGGAATAATCCTTGGACTTGGTAAATCAGGAGAATCGGACTTAAGTGCGGAGGGAACCGCCGACGCTGGTTGAACGGGCGAAGTCTTACGAACTTTACCGACGACGGAACGGACGTATTGACTGATGCGATCCAGGAATGGTTCCAGGTGGCATTCTCCGTGTTGGATCTTCTTGAGAAATGCCTCCCACTGGCCGGTCATCGCGGGACTCTTAACCTCGGGATGAACCACTTCAATCAGGTGGATCCCCTTTTCGGTCGCCTCCAGGCTCTTACCTGTACGAACGATATAGCCGCGTTTCAATAGCACTTCGATGATGGCTGCCCGTGTGGCAGGCGTACCGAGGCCTGTCTCTTTCATCGCGTCGGACAGCTCTCTCTCGTCCAGGCTTTGGCCTGCCGTCTGCATCGCGGTCAGTAGCGTGCCCTCCGTGAATCGCTTCGGGGGCCTGGTCTTCTTTTTCCGGGCTTCGATATCGACGATGTCCTGGAGTTGTCCTTGGGCAAGATCCACCGGCAGTACCTGCTCCGGAGTTTTCTCCTCGGCACTGCCTTTCGTCTCTCGCTTTAGTCCTTCTGCCCCAATGTCCAGGACCTTCCAACCCATCTGTTGCACGACGGTTCCTGTGGTTCGATAGCGGTCGACGAATTCTCCATGCGTGATTGTGGTAATCACAGTCGTGACGGCCTGAAGGTAATCGTCATGCCACATCATGAGGAAGCGGCGACAGATGAGATCGTAAATCTTGCGTTCCTCTTGGGTGAGTTGGGCCTTCTCGGGGGAAACCGCATTCGGAATGATGGCGTGGTGGTCACTGACCTTACTGTCGTCGACATACCGCTTTCCCAGAGGCCGCTCCCCCGTTCCAGCAGCCAGTTGCTTCTCATAGCTTTTCGAAACTGCGGCAACGATGCCTGAAGCGGTAGCGGCAACATCAGCAGAAAGATGACGACTGTCCGTCCTGGGATAGCTGATCAGTTTGTGCCGCTCATAGAGAGCCTGCGCAGTGTCGAGGGTATCTTGAGCGCTAAAGCCGAACAGACGATTGGCATGCCGCTGCAGCTCTGTCAGATCGTACAGCAGGGATGGTTGCATCCGTTGCGTCTCAGATGAAAGTGACTCGATGACGGCTTCTCCCGCACGAGCCCGAAGAATGATGCTGTTGGCTTCCTGTCCATCGGCAGGCAATCGAGAGTTGTTCGCCTGGGCGTCTTTGTCCTTGCTCGATTCTGTTTGCGAACGGAACCATGTCCCTTCATAGCTTTGCTCGTTTAGATTTCCCCGTATCTGAAAAGTCGCGACGACCTCGATGTAGTCTTCGGGGACGAAGCGCCTGAGAGTGAGTTCGCGATCGACAACCATGGCCAGGGTCGGCGTCTGCACCCGGCCCACCGAAAGCTCCTCACGATAGACGATCGAATAGGCACGCGACAGATTCATGCCAACAAGCCAATCGGCTCGGCTTCGTCCGCTGGCGGCGTCGGCCAATCGATCATACTCACTCCCCGGGCGAAGCTTGTCGAACCCCTTGCGGATGGCATCCGGAGTCAGTGAGGAAATCCAAAGTCGGCTTACCGGCTTTTTGCTCTCAGTTGCCTCGTAGATGTAGCGGAAGATCAGTTCCCCTTCCCGCCCGGCATCGGTTGCACACACAATCCGCGACACCCGTGGGGACGTCAGGATCTTTCGCACGACTTCGAACTGATCTTTGGTTCGTTCGTAGACCACCAGTGGCCACTGCCCGGGCAGGATCGGCAATAGATCGAAGCGCCATTGCCGCCATTCAGGATTGATTTCGTGCGGTTGTGCCAGGGAGACCAGATGTCCAATCGCCCAGGTGACCACATAGCCGTTTCCCTGGAGATAGCCTTCGCCCCGCTTGTCGGCTCCGAGGACACGGGCAATGTCTCGTGCGACAGAAGGTTTTTCGGCCAGGACCGCAATGGTACTGGATTCGATGGCTTTCATCCGTAATTCAGTCTACCGAGTTCCAGCGCTGAACATGAGATGGTAGGAGCGAAACACTTCCGCCCAACAACACCGGCACGACGCTCACTTCGACCGCAAAGTTGGACTTGTCCGAGCAGACGTTTTTCGGCCACTTCAATCAAAATGACGCATGCTGTGCTGAACAGGGTATGGAGCCGTCTTGCTACTCCCAACGAAAAACCTTCGCCGACACCGCCGTGCAAACGACAAATACCAGGGCCAGCGCTGCTATGTCGCCGACGTGGGCCGACCACGCGTCGCCGTTCCAGATTCCCTGGAGCAGAGGCACAGCGTAGGTTAGCGGCAGCACACGCGCTACCGCGTGAAGTACTGGCGGCAGTGATTCAACGGGCACGAAGAGTCCCGAGACAGCGATCATCGGATACAGAATGATGGCGCCGATCGGCTGCGCAAAGCGCGCCGTGGGAACGATGCTGGCGATGAGAAAGCCGATCGACAAGATACTCCAAGTGCTGATGAGCAGCGCGATCGTGAACGAGAACAATGGTACATGAACGCCGACCGGATAGTAGCGCTTGCCTGCCAGGATCATCAAAGCCAGCGTAGCTGCAGTGAGTATCAGCTTGACGATCACATGGGCGGTAAGGATCGTCTGCGGGCGCAGCGGCGTGGCGCGGAGTCGCTTGAGGATGCCCCCCTCGCGATAGATCGAGATAATCGTGACCAGCGAAAGCACCGCGCTGATGGCGATTAGAAGCGACACGAGAACCGGCAAACCCACACGGATAAAATTGCTGGCGGCGAGCGAGGATGGTGCGAGTCTGCGGCCGGCTACTCGACCCCATGCGAGGAAAACCAGAACAGGGAAACCGATTGTGCCGAGTGCGCCAAGCGGCTCGCGCAGGAAGATCTTGATCTCAATCCAAGTCAACTTCCAGAGTCCACGCAGTATCATGATCGAGCCTATTCGCGAATCGAGTGACCAGTTAGTTTGAGAAAGACGTCCTCAAGGTTAGGGAGAATCGTGCGGAAATCGGTGACCCGGATCCGGTTCTCGGACAGACAATCAATCACCTCGGTCACCAAGTCGTCGCCCCGACCGCGGATGGTGATTCGTTTGTCATTGCAGATCACCGCATCGACTCCCGGGATGGCCCGAAAGCGCTCTGCCGCGATCGGATCCTCCGTGGTGAGAGCGACGGACCTCTCAGGGCAGTGCCGGTCGACGAGCCTGTTTGGGCTGTCGATGTCGATGATTCTTCCGTGCTCGATGATAGCTACACGGTCGCACAACCGCTCGGCCTCCTCCATCAGATGCGTGGTCAGAAAGACGGTTTTGCCGCGGTCACGGATGCTACGCACCAGATCCCAGATGGCCCGTCGCGACTGCGGATCCAACCCAGTGGTCAGCTCGTCGAGAAACACCACCTCCGGGTCGTTGATCAGCGCAAGGGCAATAAACAGCCGCTGCTTCTGGCCTCCGGATAGATTCATAAACCAGGCGTCCCGCTTATCGGTGAGGCCAAGCTGTTCGAGTAAGTGTTCGGCATCGATCGCTTTCTTCCGGTACAGCGAGGCCCACAGGTCTACCGCCTCCCACACTTTGATCCGCTTCTGCAGCTGTGCCTGCTGGAGCTGAACCCCGATGCGGTCCTGCAACTTGTAGACGTCACGAAGCGGATCAAAACCCAGAACCGAGATGGTGCCCCGATCAGGCCTGCGCAGCCCTTCGATGCACTCCATTGTGGTGGTCTTTCCGGCGCCGTTGGGTCCGATTAAACCAAAAATCTCGCCTTCGCTTACCTCGAGCGACACGTCGTCTACAGCCACCGTTCGGCCGTAAGTCTTGCGGATTCCGAAAACTTGAATGATTGGACGCATGCATTTTGCAAAATCGTAGATTCACTGAACCGGACCCAAAGTCTATATCACTGACCTAGGTTAAGCTGATTAGTCGGAATCTCGGAACCTTTGCAGCTAGCGAGCAATGTGGCAATCAGTTCTCCGGTTAGCCGGTTGTACAGACAAGTGGTTGCATCAAGAAGATGCAACGATCAGCGCAGTTCAATGAGTGAGTTAGTCTGTGGCTGATGAAAAACTCGTTTTCTGCGAAAACGGCCTCGAATCCGATGATAGAAAATGTCCACCCGGGCCGAGAAAATCGCTTGTAGGTCATCCTGGCGCGATGAATTTTCTACTAGTTTTCCGAGGATGAGTTTTTCAACAGACACGTCTGTGGGTGTTGAAAAAGTCGGCGTGTTTTCTGCGATTCCGGGTGGACTGTGCGCTTAGGCGAGGTGGTGTTGTCGGCGCCGGTATTCAAGCTGTGGCATGAACCGGAGATGTTGTTGGTCCACTCAGGAACCTGACCAGTCGTTTGATGTTCTGGGCCGTGGCGGCTAGGAAGAACTGCTCCTGGGCGAACTTCAACCTACGCAGTCGCAGACGATGGAGGCCGATGCGGCATTTCAGTTCTGCGAACAGCGCCTCGACCTTCTTTCGCTGTCGCTGCGCATACTCGAACTCCGGTGTTGTCCGTAGATCACGCGCTCGTTGCCGGGCAGCTTCGTTCATATGGATGGCAAGATACCGGAACGGGCCGGTCGTGCACCGAGACCTTTGCGGACACGGACCGCATTTCTTGCGCGTTCCGATATAACCGAATGTCCGATTCCTTTCGTTGCGGCCACCATAATTTAGTTGCTGGCCTGCTGGGCAGATATAGCTGTTGCTCTCCGGTTGATAGGTGAAGCGCTCTGGGCCGTAGAAGGGACTTCTTGTTCGCCCGACCGCATCCCTCGTTGGCATGTATGGAGTAATCTCCCGGTCCACCAGCCACTGCAAGAACTCACCGTTGCCATAGCTTGCATCGGCCGCAATGGATTCGGGTTTTCGCCCTTGCCATTGGGCGAAGCGTGCGATCATCTCCCGCCCGGCTCTAGACTCTTCGCTCAGGCGAGCACCTGTCGCTTGCACGCCCACAACGATGCAGCTGTGATTATCGACCAAGTAATTGTTGTAGTACCCCATGCGTGCTGGCGTGCCACCTTTGGTCGCATAAGTTGAATCTGGATCAGTGGTGGATACCTTGTCCTGATTGTGTGCCGGCTCTTCTACTGGGTTCTGCCTTTCAAGTTCAGCCAGGTACTCGCGCACGGTTCGATTGACCTGCGCGGCTTCGGCCAGCTGTTCTCGCGGGATGCGGCTCTCCTTGGAAGCATTTGCTTCCACGAAAGTCCCATCGACGGACAGCTTGTCTCCGCGTACAAGTCCAACCGCCATGCACTGAGCTACCACTTGTTCAAACAGCTGCTCGAACAGCTTCGATGCCTGAAAGCGCCCGTGCCGATTCTTGGAAAACGTGGAGTGATGCGGAACTTCCTCGTCGAAACCAAGACCTGTGAACCAACGCCACGCAAGGTGCATGCGCAACTCTTCAACAAGCTTGCGTTCGCTGCTGATGCCGTATAGATAGCCAATCAGCAAAATGCGAAGCAGGAGCTCTGGATCAATCGACGGTCGACCTATATCGCTGTAGCTGTCCTCGATACGCTGATGAACGAAGCCAAAATCGATGTGTTTATCGATCAGCCTCAACAGATGATTCTCTGGCACCTGATCTTCCAGTCGGAAGTAGTAGAACAGCGATTCTGAACGGGCGTGCCGACCCATCATGCGCGTTCATCCCCCTGGTAATGACCATCGACGACAAACATGGTCACACTATGCTGCTAAACACCTCGAATGGCCATACAGATCTCATCGAAATCGGCCTTTTGTACCGACTTTTTCAACACCCACTCCTGTTATCAACAGTTGAGATCCAACTCGCCTGGTTTGGTGGACAGCGTTGGCACAGCGATGAAGAATAACGAAGCGCCGCCGTTGACTGAGAAAACAAATTCTTGGCAAAGGTTCGGTTTGCCGACTTCCCGACTGTCACGTTTCGCAAACATTGCTCCCGGCGTTATTGGGTAAGGTCTTCCATACAGCGGAAGCTGGAAGCTTTTGCGGGATCACTCTTGCCATCCCACTGCGCCGACTTCGGATAAGCACACAATGGCCGTTCGAAAAGAGGCCTCCCGTCGACCTCATGCGCTGCAGGAATACTGTCGGGATTCACGGTTCCGGTGACCCATCGATCGAGTGCTCCAACAGCATCAAAGGTTGTTGCGCCTGGCCCTCCTGCGCAATGCCCCATGCCAGGAACCATGAACAGCCGGACGGAGACTTCAGTTTTAGCCCCCAATAACTGCTTCACTCGTTCGTAATAACTGATCGTGTCTTCGGGAGGCACCACCGGATCGGCCCACCCGTGATAGAGCAAAAGCTTTCCGCCTCTTTGTTGGAACGCGCGCAGATCAGGATCGATGGCTTCAACATATGGGAACTTCGCTCGCGCCTTCGCCACGGCCACAGGCGCGTTGAAGGTGCGCACGTCAATTCCACCTTCCGCGAACACCCACTCGCTCCAGAACTCAAGACGCACCGGCTTTGCCGGCGAGATGAGATACGAACCCCATCCAGCTTCGCTTCCACGCGGCCAGCCTGGAAACATGCCCTTCCCGTCTGCTTTGCGCAGTGGGCCGCCATACAAGGCTTGGACCATGCTGGCTTCTGAGTCTGTGAGGCACGAGCCTGTGTCCGCGCTTGATTTGCAAACTAACGCATGGGGATCGAACGAGCATTTTCTTGGGTCGCCAATGATTCCGTCTGCCAGCCCATCCTGTTTGTCACATGCTGCTAGCACGGCCTTCGATAGCATTGGGAGCTTTGAAGACGGGAAGGGGGGACCGTCTGCCGGGTGAGTTACGAGCCAGCTCTCCATGAAGTCTGCGTTGAGAAGGATGCGGTCATTTCCAGGATCGCCCGCCACGATGCCGTCAAAGTCCTGCGGATAACGCTGAGCCTCGCTGAGCGCCTGTTGCCCCCCTGTTGAGCATCCGGCGAAATAGGCATGTGCCGGACCCTTGCCGTAGAAAGCGGCGATCACCGCCTTCGCATCTTCGGCAAGGACGTGCGTGCTCCGATAGGCCCAGTCGCGAATCTTCTCAGGATGGACAGTGCCGAAAGCAAGCCCATCACCCTCGTGTCCGGTGTCGGAGCCCCCGACGGCAAATCCTCGCTGCAGTGCCTCTGCCATCTGGCGGTACGAGAGCGCGCTCGAGTAGCCTCCGTTACCCGTGCCAAGCAACTTGCCGTTCCAGCCTGCAGCATCAGGCAGCCAGATCTCTGAAGTGACTCCGCTATCAGAGCTGGTGGGAGTGAAGACCCGCACAGAGCAATGCGCCGGCAGCATGATAGGCGGCGGACGGAATGACCCCACGGCAGGCGCTCGAAATTCACCGGCCAGGCTGTACTCCGCACTTAGGATGCGCGATGAGCCGCTGTGGAGAGATCGCAGCCGTTCGCACTCAGCTTGTCCTGTTTGCGCCTCTACGCTGGCGCTCAATGTCGCAATCGCAGCCACCATTATCAATCGTGTCGATTTCATGTATTCAGATCTCCAGTAAAAGCATGAGCGAGCTGAGACTCTTCCCATGTGCGTCGAGACGCAAGGAACGCGTAACGCTGTCGGTTGGCCTGCGCTGCAACACGAAGTTAAGGCCGCAAAGATTCGGGACGCAATATCGTGTGACCGGCCTCGTGATGTGTTCGCGGAATAGCTCGCTCACACGCTCCTCTGTCACGTGCTCAACCAACATCGCGTAATCCTCATGGCGATATGCGAACACGGAAATGTTGACCAGGTTGCCCTTATCGCCAGCGCGCGCATGCGCAATGGTTCGCAGCTTCATCATGCCACCTCCATAGAGATGCTTGGGGTGACGAGCTCGCGCGCGATGAGCGCCGGCACGATGGCGATGTTCTCCCGCACCGCGAATGTGACTCCAGCGCCTGCGGCGGGCCCGTTTAGATAGAGGCTCTCCACTTCACGTGTCAGGCGCTTCGCATCGATTTCGTGCGTGAATCGTGCCGCAGCTCGCAGTCGCACTTCGTAGGGTGCCGGCCAATCCGCCGGCGTGCCGTGTATCGAGTTCAGGCCGATCAGGTCGATCCTTAGATCCTCCGCTCCAATCTGCGCAAGGCGTTTTTCGAGGATCTGCCGTGCTAACTCGGCTCGCGCCAGCGCGCCCGGTCCCGCAAACGAGATCTGACCTTCAGCGATCAATCCGTCATCAATTCCAATTGAGACTTTGTAATCCAGCGGACGCGGCTTTCCCTTTGCACCGGACACACACATTGCGCCAGGTTCCTGCTCTTCGAAGCGGATCTCTGTGAAGTTAGCAATGACGTCGGGCGTTATGTACGATGATGGGTTCAGAACCTCGTACAGAATCTGCTCGCGGCAGGTCTGCAGGGTTATGAGTCCGCCAGAACCCTCAACCTTGGTCAGGAGCGCGGAGCCGTCTTCGCTTACTTCTGCCAGCGGGAATCCAAGCCGATCCAGATCCGGCACATCTTTATATCCGGGATCCGCAAAGTAACCGCCTGAAAGTTGCCCGGCGCATTCCAGCAGATGGCCCGCTGCGGTGCCTTGACCCATTAAGTCCCACGATTCCTTCTCCCATCCAAACGCGTGTATCAGTGCTCCCAAGAACAGCGAGGGGTCAGCCACTCTTCCCGTCAGAACAACATCTGCACCGCGATCCAACACTTCGGCCAAGGCGTCAGCGCCCAAATATGCATTCGCCGAGATGATCTTCGTGTTACCGGGAAGCGGCTGATCGTCGAAGGGCCTGAAGGCATCTTTGAGATGCAGAACGTCATCCCCCTCGATACATCCGACACGCAATCCGTGAAGTCCCAGCCGTCGAGCGATCTCGGTTGTCTCTCGCGCGGCCGCACGCGGGTTAGCCGCACCCATGTTGCTGACCACACGAACTCCATTGCGGCGGCATGCCGTCAAAACAGCATGCATGCGTTCGCTGAGAAGCGGATCGAAGCCAGCGTTAGGATCTTCACGCTTGCGCAGTTGACTCAGCGCGATCGTTCTCTCGGCCAGGCACTCGAAGACAAGGAAGTCGAGATGTCCTTTTTCGGCGAGTTCGACTGCGGGCTCGATCCGATCTCCGGAGAAACCCGCTCCCGCGCCGATTCTGATCTTCTTCATCTGGGACCTCCTAATCGAACCGTCTTTACCAGCTTTACTTGAAGTATGAAAACATTCGTGCTTTTGCGTGTGGCATAGATATTGCGACGCTACAGTGGTATGACGTGAAACAGGACAGCCGCAATCGTCATTACGACGGACGCTCCCAGCAGGAACGGGCCAGCAAATCGTTGATGCGTGCTCAACTCGATTTCACAAAGGCCAGTCACAAGAAACGTCGCCGGCGTGAGCGGACTTACGGGAAACCCAGTGGTCATCTGCCCCAGTAATGCGGCTTGCGCGACGCTCACCGCAGGCAGTCCAAAGCCCTGAACGGCGGCGGCGAGCACAGGGAGGATACCGAAATAAAAAGAGTCGGGATCGAACACCAGACTTAGCGGCATGGCGACTAGGCCGAGCACCAGGGGAATATGCGGCGCGAACCCTGGCGGTATGTGTGCGATGGACGCTTTCGCCATGGCGGCGAGCATGCCGCTGCCTTTCAGTATCCCCGTGAACACGCCGGCCGAGCAGAGAATGGCACACATAGACAACGCCGCTTTCGCGTGACGATCAATCGCCGCGCTCTGTTCGCGTACTGTTCTGAAGTTGAGCAGCAGGGCCAGCGTCGTGCCCAGCATGAACGCGATTGCCGGCTCAACCTTGCCGCTGATCACCAGGCCGAGCACCGCTGCGGCGAGAATCAAATTGCAGGCAAAGCGAACACGCGAACCGGGAGAAGCGATCGTCGCATTTGCGCTCGCCGGCATGAACTTTGAATTCGTCTGTCCAATGCGCCTGCTTTCTTTGCGCCCGAGATACAGGGCAACAGCGAACACATAGACCAGGCCCACGATCTGAACAGGAATTAGAGGCTTGAACAAAGCTATGGGCGTGGTGTGGAGTGCGCTGGCAGCGCGAATTGTGGGGCCCGTCCATGGTAGAAAATTCACGCCTGCCGCCAGCGATACCGCGCATGCCAGAATCCTGCGGTCCATCCCGAGTTCCTGATACAGCGGCATCAGCGTCGGGATGGCAACCAGGAAGACGACTGCGCCGGACCCATCGAGGTGCAGGAGCAGCGCAAGCAGAGCAGTGCCCGGAACGATGAGCACCGGATTTTTGCCGATGCCACTCAGCAGAATTTTGACGAACGGCTCGATCGTCCCCGCATCGGTCAAAACGCCGAAGAACAGGATGGCAAACAGGAACATAGCCACCACGGGCGCGATGGATATCAGACCGGAGAGCGCAAATTGCGCGGTCTTCAACCCGAAGCCGGCCACCAGGCAGGTGGTTACCGGGAACAGGAAGAGAGCAACGAGTGGCGACACGCGTCTGCTGGCGATCGCCAAGATCATGCCGAGGATAGTGATCAGACCCCAGATGGCAAGCATGCTCAGCGACCGGTGGTGCAGCCCTTTCGCGAATAGCAGGAGTATAGAGAGCTGCATCTCAATTTGTACACTGCATAAATCAGAAGCCTATAATCTCGAATCCCGATGATTCACGAACTTCGTCACATTCGTGCTTTTCTCAAAATTGCGGAGACGCGCAACTTCACACGGGCTGCCAGCGACCTGCATGTTTCGCAGTCTGCGTTGACCGTTCAGGTGCAACAACTCGAGGAGAGCCTGGGTGTCCGCCTCTTCGACAGAAACAAGCGCGGAGTGACGCTCACGGCCGCCGGAAAAGACGTGTTCGGCCCGCTCCAGCGGCTGTTCAATGATGCCCAGAACATCGTTGAACACGCACGCGACCTGAGTTCCGCCTCAACCGGCTTTGTGTCCATCGCTGCTCTTCCCACGGTGTGCGCGGGACCGCTTCCGGAACTGGTGCGAACCTTCCTCGAGAGTCATCCCGGCATCCGCGTGCAAATCTCCGATGTGATTGCGGAACGCGTGCGTGAAGCCGTGCTCAAGCGAGAAGTCGATTTCGGAATCGGAACCCTGCACGGGCGCGATGCGGAGCTCCGTGCGACTCCCCTGTTTCAGGATCGTCTGGTTGTCTTTACGCCTCCGGGGCACCCGCTCGCGGAGAAGCATACCGTCACACTACGCGAGGCTTCAGCTCATGGATTGATCTTGCCGGGGCGGGCGAGCAGCGTAAGGGACGCAGTTGAAGCCATTGCACATCGCGAGCGGTTGCTCCTCGACGTTCGCTACGAGACAAATTTCATGCCAACTGCTCTGGCCTTTGTTCGCGCCAAACTGGGGATAGCCATTCTGCCGGAAACGGCAGCCGGCGCTGAAACTTCGGAATTCAGGATCGTCCCGCTGAACAACCGCTTTTCGAACCGCCAGATTGAGCTGCTTGCGAGAAGAGACGCCGCTCTGTCGCCTGCCGCCGAGAGCCTGGCGCGCCATCTCCTGCACAAGCTTCATGTTAGAAAGCGTGACGGCCGCGGCGAAGCGTCCGCACATCCCAGGAGGAGAGAGAACAGGTGATCGGCAAATCCGATTGCTCAGTTCGAATCAATGAATTGTACTCATGCTTCCGGGCACTGTTATAGTCGCGTGCGTCGCACAAAGCAGCACGTTCCGGAGGCTGTAAATGGATGGTTGGAAGAAGCTCGCCTTGTCGGTGATCGCTGTAGTGGCTGTGCCCCAGTTGTTCTCACAGGCCGGCGCCGTCGGCACCGAATCAGGTAAGTTGCAGGGCGTTACGCAGGGGCCTGTCGAATCATTCAAGGGTGTGCCGTTTGCCGCGCCTCCCGTGGGCGAACTGCGTTGGCGCGCTCCTCAGCCTGCGCAGCCGTGGTCCGATGTGCGGCAGGCCAACGCCTACTCCGCGGATTGCATGCAGGTGCCATTCCCGAGCGATGCTGCGCCGCTCGGCACCAGGCCGGCAGAAGATTGCCTTTATCTGAACGTGTGGCGTCCCGCCGGCACCAGGGCGGACGCGAAGCTGCCGGTCATGTTCTGGATCTACGGTGGAGGCTTCGTTAATGGAGGCAGCTCGCCCGCGGTGTATGACGGCAGCAAGTTCGCCGAAAAGGGCGTGGTTTTTGTCAGCGCCAACTATCGCCTGGGCCGCTTCGGCTTCTTCGCGTTTCCTGAGCTCACAAAGGAGAACGCCGACGGGATGGTCGGCAACTACGGCTTCATGGACCAGATCGCCGCGTTGAAGTGGGTTCAAAAGAACATCAGCGCGTTCGGCGGTGACCCTGCCAATGTGACCGTATTTGGTGAGTCTGCAGGCGGATTCTCGGTAAGCATGTTGCTCACCTCGCCTCTCTCGCAAGGATTGTTCTCGAAAGCGATCATTGAGTCCGGCGGCGGCCGTACCAACCTGGGCGGACAGCGTTATCTCAACACGGCTCTGCCGAACGGGCCTGCCTCAGCCGAATCGGTCGGCATCGAATTCGCACGCAGTGTGGGAGTGGACGGAACCGATAAGGACGCTCTGGACAAGTTGCGGCGCCTCTCCGCCGAAACGGTGCTCGGCAATCTCAACATGGCAACCATGAATCAACCCGGATATGCGGGACCCTTTATTGACGGCCGCGTGGTCCTTTCCGATCCGCAATCCGTCTACTTGTCTGGCGCCGGTTGGCGTGTCCCACTGATGATCGGGACCAACAGCATGGATATCGGCTTCGGATTTGCGCGCAATAAGGAAGAGCTGTTCGCACCATTCGGTGCTGACCGCGAGAAAGCGATCGCGGCGTACGATCCGACGGGCAAGGGTGAGTTGCGTGCCGTGCAATACCAGGTCTCCATGGATCGATTCATGGTTGAGCCCGCTCGTTTCGTAGCGAGCCTGTTCGCCTCGGGAGGCCTCCCGGCCTACGAATACAGATTCTCGTACGTCGCGAAGTCCATGCGCAGCAAATGGCCGGGAGCGCCCCATGCCACCGAGATACCTTTTGTCTTCGATACCGTGCAGGCAAAGTATGGAAGCGATCTCGCGCCCCAGGATGAAAAGATCGCACAGGCGATGTTGAGTTACTGGGTGTCATTCGCCAAAACTGGCGATCCCAGCACGGGCAACACACCGGCCTGGCCACGGTATTCGCCCGAAACCGACATGCTGATGGATTTCACCGAAAACGGTCCGGTAGCCGAGAAGGATCCACTGAAAGCGAGGCTCGATGTTACGGCTGCATACGTAACAAGCTCAGCCCCGGCGCCGGCGCCAAAGCTTCCGGCCCGCCCATAAGTGGGTGGCAAAGATAAATGCACCGCGATCTGGGGTCCTGAGCCGGCGTGCGATAGCGGCCACGTCTCTGACCCCAATTCCGCTCAAATTTTCGCGGGAACGATCCTTCGGCCGACAACTTGCGCCTCATCTGCGTCAACATCTCGGGAGCGGTGCAACCTGCGAATAAAGCGATTTATATGGCTTGCCGGTGCAGCTCGGGAGTCGTTATATTCGAGGCTTCCGCGGGCCCGAGCAACAAGCGCCGCGCAAACTTCCTGAAAGGCAGTTCAATGAGGTACTCAG
This sequence comes from Terriglobales bacterium, assembly GCA_963823845.1. Lineage (GTDB taxonomy): Bacteria > Acidobacteriota > Terriglobia > Terriglobales > Acidobacteriaceae > Alloacidobacterium. The sequence goes on along the minus strand of CAWGND010000011.1, from coordinate 378,139 downwards.
AGATCGGGATCCTCGTGCTGGTGGCGTGTTCGATTGCGACACAAGCGCAATCTCAATCATCGAACCGCTGCGCCGTCCTGAAGAGCGCAACGCTCTCCGGAGTCGAGATCACGAATTCCGAGCCGGTTCCGGCGGGGAAAACTATTGCGTCTGCCTATCCGGGCGCATCAGCCGTCGGACCCCTCCCTGCGCATTGCCGCATTGACGGCATGATCAATCGCCGCAAGGGATCTGACGGCCAGGAATTCGGCATCGGGTTTTCGATAGCTCTTCCGGAGCCGAGTGCCTGGAACGGAGACTTCATGATGCAGGGCGGCGGAGGCGGCAACGGTGTCGTGGCGTACCCGGCCGGGGCAAGCTTCACAGGAGACAAACCGGCGCTCTCTCGCGGCTTCGCTGTTGCAAGCACGGACTCCGGACATAAGGCGAAGACGGGCGGCTTCGATTTCACTTTCATGCGCGACCAGCAGGCTTATCTGGACTTCGCATACATGGCAAACGCCAAGGTTGCGGGGGTCGCCAAGCAAATCATCGACCGCTATTACTCGAAGCCTGCGGCCTACTCCTATTTCGTCGGGTGCTCCACAGGCGGGCGAGAGGGCATGATCCTGTCGCAGCGGTTTCCTACGGTGTTCAACGGGATTGTCTCAGGCGATCCGGCGATGCGTACAGGCCTGTCGAACCTCGCGATTGCACAATGGATTCCGGTGGCCTACAACCAGGCATCGCCAAAGGACGCGTCCGGTAAGCCGGAGATCGACAAGTTTCTGACTGAGAAGGATCGCAAGGTCTTTATGGACGGCCTGATGAAGCAGTGCGACGCGCGCGATGGCGTGGCGGACGGCATGATCTTCGATCCAATTGGGTGCAACTTCGATCCTGCGGTGTTGGCATGCAAAGCTGGGGAGGCCGACACGTGCATCGAGCCTGAAAAGATTGCGGCGATCAAGAAAGCGTTTTCCGGGCCAACGAGTGCTTACGGAACGCAAGTCTACCCTGGCTTCCTTTACGACGCGGGGATTGCTTCACATGTTGGCATACCCGGTTTGCTGGCGCTGGGCAAGAATGGGCTATTTGGCCCGTACACCACCGCTACCGAACTCGACGTGGATGCCGCGGCGCTGCACGCGTCGGATCCCCTCGTTGAGCCGGCCTCGACGAACCTGTCTACGTTTTCGCAGAGCGGCGGAAAGCTGATCTTCTTCCACGGCAACAGCGATCCGTGGTTCTCACCGCTCGACACGCTCGGGTACTACAAGTCGCTGGCCGCAACGAACGGCGGAGCAGAGAAGGTGGCCGAGTGGAGCCGGATGTTCCTTGTGCCGGGAATGGCTCACTGCGGAGGCGGCCCCTCTCTGGACCACCTCGACATGCTCAGCGCTCTTGTTGGGTGGGTAGAGAAAGGCGCGGCGCCCGAGTCGGTTGTTGCCACCGGAGCCGCCTTTCCCGGACGCAGCCGCCCGCTATGCGCCTATCCCAAACACGCACAGTACATCGGAAGCGGGGACACACAGGACGCCCGAAACTTCGAGTGCCGATGAAGACAACAACCCCCAGCAGAGTTTGCGTATATGGTTCATTGTTCCGTTCGACGGGTAGCGGTTGTCTGCCCGCAACACCGCTTCGGACGGATTTTGGCCCGGCAAGAGTGACAATGCCGGGCCCTGTTGAAGGCGCCCGAAGGGTTGTTTGAGAACAAGATTGGAAGTTCACAGGAGAGTCGAATGACGCGGTTAAACATTAAAGTCCTGCGCCCGGCTTCTGCATTCGGCGTGCTATGCGTTGGGTTGTCCGTTCATGCGCAGCAAGCACCTCAGCAACTCGCAGCACAGCCGCCGAGGCCCGCGATGCAAATGCCTGCTCCCACACCTAACGACACGTTGAAATCGGTCGAGGTTGAGTCCGATCGTCATGTCCGGTTTCGCATATGGGCGCCGAACGCCACTGAGGTCAAGTTGCATGCTGAGGGTCCGGAGGCCACACCAGGAATTACTCCGCAGGAGACCGGCAAGTACATGGCTGGTGTGCCTTTGACCAAGGGAGATCAGGGAATCTGGGAAGCGACGATCGGTCCGATCGAGCCTGGAGTCTATCGCTACACATTCACGGTGGATGGAGTGAGCACGACTGACCCGCGGAACCCGCTCACCTCACAATCGCTGACTCACGCGTCCAGCATGTACGAGGTTCCGGGCGCGGACTTCATGGAGTACAAGGCGGACGTGACCCACGGCGCAATCTCGACGGTCTATTATGACTCGTCTGCCACAGGCGGTGAACGGCGCATGCACGTCTACACGCCGCCGGGGTACGAGAATGGCGACGCAAGATTGCCCGTACTTTACCTGCTTCACGGCGGAGGAGATTCTGACGACTCGTGGCCTACGGTCGGCCGCGCAGGAGCGATTCTCGACAACCTCATTGCCAAAGGGAAGGCAGTTCCGATGCTGATCGTCATGCCCGCAGGCCACGTCTCCACGGAGTTCCGTTTAACGCCAGGCGTGCGCATGGGCCACGACGCCTTCAATGATGACCTGGTAAAGGTGGTGATGCCCTACATCGACGCGCACTACCGTACCATTGCCGACCGCGACCACCGTGCTATTGCGGGGCTGTCAATGGGCGGCCTGCAGGCGCTGAACATTGCGCTCGACAACTCAGCGGATTTCGCCTGGGTGGGCGTGTTCAGCTCCGGATGGTTCCCCAACTCAATTAAGGAAGAGCAGGACACGGACGTGGCGCAATACCGCGCATCGGGCAAGCCATTTCGCCTGTTCTGGGTTGATGCGGGCAAGTACGACATCGCGCTTCAGAACAGCCATGCCACAGTTGCCATCCTGAAAGATGCCGGAATCAATGTGGAGGAGCACGAGAGCGGCGGCTTCCACGCATGGCCCAACTGGAGAGATTATTTGCATCAGTTCGCGGCGCTGGTCTTCAAGTCGCCTGAGGCGCACTAGCATGCGTTCTCGATAGCCGCAGCAACGCGCAAGCCCTGGCTGAGCCAACTGCTCGACACCGGCTATAGCCGCTTGCTGAAATTCACTTTGGAGAGGAAGTATGAATACTCGCGTGACGAGAATCATCGAATGCATTGCCCACTGCAGCGGAGCGCTCTTGTTTGCCTTGGCGCCATACATAGCAGTTGCCCAGGAACCCGCAAATCTTCCGTATCTGAATCCGCAGCTATCTCCGGAGCAGCGGGCCACCGACCTGGTGCATCGCATGACGCTGGCCGAAAAAGCGACGCAGATGCAAAACAACTCGGCCGCCGTTCCCTGGCTCAAGGTTCCCGCGTATCAGTGGTGGAGTGAGGCTCTGCATGGCGTAATCAACCAAGGTGTGACGGAGTATCCTGAGCCGGTCGGCCTGGCGGCAACCTTCGACGCGCAGGGCATCCACACCATGGCCACGCAGATCGGTATTGAAGGCCGCATCAAGCATGTGCAAAATCAGCGCGAAGGTCACACCGGCATCATGGGCGGCCTCGATTTCTGGTCGCCCAACCTCAACATCTTTCGCGATCCGCGATGGGGCCGCGGGCAGGAGACGTACGGCGAGGACCCGTTCCTCACCGGCCGCATGGGCATTGCGTACGTCACCGGCCTGCAGGGCGATAACCCCAGATACTACCTTGCAATTGCCACGCCCAAGCACTTCGCCGTGCACAGTGGACCGGAACCGACCCGTCACTTCGCAGATGTCGACGTGAGCAAGCACGACGAGGTGGATACATACGAGCCGGCCTTCCGCGCCGCCGTGGTCGAGGGCAAAGCGGGATCCGTGATGTGCGCGTACAACGCCATCAATGGCGAGCCTGCCTGCGCCAACCAATACCTGCTTCAGGACCAGCTTCGCGGAAAGTGGGGCTTCCAGGGCTACGTTGTCTCCGATTGCGATGCGGTTCGCGACGTTGCGGCGAATCATCGCTATCGCCCCACGCAGGCCCAGGGCGCCGCAATCTCCGTCTTGCGCGGCGTGGACAACGAGTGCGTCACCTTTACCTCTCGTTTTGGCGAACCCGTCGAAAAGGCCTACATCGATGCTGTGCAGCAGGGATACCTCCCGGAGAACGTGCTCGACACCGCGCTCATTCGCCTCTTCACCGCGCGCATCAAGCTCGGCATGTTCGATCCCGCTGACATGGTTCCGTACGCGAAGATCGATGAGAAGGAGCTCGATAGCGAAGCACACCGCGCCCATGCACGCAAGCTGGCGAACGAGTCCATGGTGCTGCTCAAGAATGACGGAATCCTTCCGCTCGAACCCGAGATCAAGAAGATCGCTGTCGTCGGGCCCCTGGCGGATCAGACTCGGCCGCTGATCGGCAACTACGCCGGCCAGCCAACGCACATCGTCTCCGTTCTCGAAGGCCTGCATGCTGAGTTCCCCAATGCAACAATCACTTATGTTCCGGGAATCCAATTTCTGCGCACCGATGGAAAACCGGTGCCCGACGCGCTGTTGACCACTCCCGACGGCAACCCCGGTCTCAAGGCTGAATACAGCGAAGGGCGCATGTCTCCCGGTGCGAAGACCACGCCGATCCTCACGCGCACGGAAGCGAATATGAAACTGAGCGAGAGCAATCTGCCCACGGAAGTTGCCGGGAAAAAAGCATATAGCGTGCAATGGACGGGAACGCTGACTCCCTCTGAATCCGGCGACTATCAGCTCGGCGTTCGCTGCCATGGTTTCTGCCGGCTCACCGTAGATGACAAGCAGGTGGCAGCAGCATTCGGCGGGGGCGAAGAGATGTCCTCCGGTGTGGGCCGAGTTCACCTGGAGAAGGGCCGTAAGGCGACGATCAGCATGACCTATGGCATACAGAACAGCAAGCCGCACGCGGAACTGATCTGGAACAAGGCGCAGGCCGGTGTCTCGTCCGAGACAATCGCAGCAGCCAAGTCCGCCGATGCCGTTATCGCGGTTGTGGGCATCACCAGCCAGCTCGAAGGCGAGGAGATGCCCGTCAGCGAACCGGGCTTCCTCGGCGGAGACCGCACCAGCATCGACTTGCCGCAGCCTGAAGAAGACCTGGTGGAAGCAGTGTCGGCTACGGGCAAGCCGCTGGCAGTTGTTCTGATGAACGGCAGCGCACTGGCCGTGAACTGGATCAACCAGCACGCCAACGCCATCGTAGAGGCCTGGTACCCCGGCGAAGAGGGTGGAGCCGCCGTCGCCGAGACGTTGAGCGGCAAAAACAATCCTGCGGGAAGGTTGCCGGTCACGTTCTACAAGGGCGTGGATCAGTTGCCGAACTTCGAGGATTACGGCATGGCGAATCGTACGTATCGTTACTTCACAGGTAAGCCGCTTTACCCATTTGGGTACGGACTGAGCTATACGAAATTCAGTTACAGCGATCTCAGAATTCCGACCCGGGCCGTTGCCGCTGGACAGCCCGTTGGTGCGGATGTGACCGTGACAAACACGGGCAAGCTGGCCGGCGACGAGGTCGTTCAGCTCTATTTGAAGTTCCCAGATGTCAAGGGAGCACCGCGGATCGCACTTCGCGGATTCGAGCGCGTTCATCTCGACGCCGGCGCCAGCCAAAAGGTGCACTTTGACCTGAAGCCCCGCGACATAGGGATGGTGACGGAGGACGGGCATCCGATCATCGCACAGGGCGAGTACACGATCAGCATAGGCGGCGGGCAGCCAGATACCGGAGCGCCTGGGGCTACGGGCAAGTTCCACGTTGATGGCCAGTACGCGCTGCCGGAATAACGAGGATCGCCTGCTGCGAGCGAGTCGCGGAATTTCAAAGCGATTGATTGCACACGAGAGGAGAAGCTGTTCATGGCGAAGTCGAAACCGGCTGTTGTTCTGACGCGGCGCGAGGCGCTGCTGCTGTCCACTACGGCAGGCTTAGGGGCGGCGATGAGCAAGTCCGCCTTCGGCTCTGACAGCGTGAAGACAGGCTCGCACCAGGAGCCCGGAAACGTGTCGACGCCGCGAACGGCTGTGGCGAAGACGCAGTACGGCAAGGTGCGCGGGTTTGTGGATGGCGGCGTGCTGACGTTCAAGGGAGTGCCGTATGGGGCAACGACGGCTGGGGAGAATCGGTGGCTACCGGCCAAGCCGCCTGCGCCCTGGACGGACGAGTATCCCGCTTTGGCGTACGGTGCGAACTGCCCACAGACCCTGCACCCGTGGACGAGCGTCGAACAGACATTTTTGTTCGACTGGGACGACGGATGGCAGAGCGAGGACATGTTGAAGCTGAACATCTGGACGTCGAGCCTGACGGGAAAGCGGCCCGTGATGTTCTACATGCACGGCGGCGGGTTCAGCTTCGGATCATCCTACGAACTGCCATCGCACGAGGGCGCGCAGATGGCGCGGCACCACGAGGTGGTGCAGGTCTCGGTGAATCACCGCCTGAATATCCTCGGGTTCTTCGATGCGTCGGAGATTGGCGGTTCGGCCTATGAGGACTCCGCGAACGCAGGGATGACGGACCTGGTTGCGGCGCTGAAGTGGGTTCAGGAGAACATCGAAAACTTCGGAGGCGATCCGAATCGCGTGATGATCTACGGGCAGTCGGGCGGCGGATCGAAGGTGACGACGCTAATGGGTATGCCTTCCGCGGTGGGCCTGATCCATCGGGCTGCGGCGCAGTCCGGCGGTGGTGGGAACATTCCGAGCCGAGATCAGCAGAAGGAACTGGCACGGCAGACGATGAAGGAACTCGGGCTTGCGTCGAACGATATGGGTTCGCTCCAGAAGATGGAGTGGGCCAAGCTGTTTGCGGCCGGGAACGCGGCGGCTGCGAAGATCAATCCGCCGGGACGGCCAATGATGGGGCCCGGGGCGCCGGGGACACCGCGCGTGGGGTGGTCGCCTTGCGTTGACGGGAAGGTGATCAACATGCGGTCGTTCTTCGACGCCGCTCCTGAGGTATCAAAGAATGTGCCGATGCTGGTAGGTTCGGTGAGCGAAGAGGGGAACCAGATGTCTTCGCGCCCGACGGAAGAGGAGTGGCGTGCAAACCTTGCGAAGACATATAGCGAGGAGAAGGCGACGGCGATCGTTGCGGCGCTGAAGAAGGCGTATCCGCAGAAGAAGATTCAGACGCTTTCGTATATATGCAGCGGAACTGCGGGATTGAATGGGCTCGGGATGCGGAACAACGTGGTGAAGATGGCGCGATTGAAACATGAGCTAAAGGCCGCGCCGGCGTACGCGTACTATTTCACATGGCAGACGGCGATTCTCGATGGCGTGCCTGGCGCATGGCATACGGCAGATCTTCAATTCTGCTTCGATAACACGAAGCGCTGTGAGCAGGGGACAGGAAATACACAGGAGGCGCTGGCGCTGGCGAAGAAGATGGCGTCCTCGTGGGCCGCATTTGCCGCAACCGGAAATCCGAGCATACCCGGATTAAACTGGGCGCCAACCAATCCTGGCACCAATCGGACGATGATCTGGGACAACGAGTCTCGCATGACCGATGACCCGGAAGCGGAAGCTCGCAAGATCATCTTGACCTGACGGTTGCTGCGATGTCATAGCGCTGGCATCCGATTCCACCTGGACGGTGTTCATGTCATATGATGTTGTGGCAAAGGAGCAGGTGTATCGAGTCTATGCTCTCCCGAATCGCAGTGTGTCTCCTCGTGCTCCTGACTTCCGGTCCAAGCCTGTTTGGCTCCGATTTTGGCATGAAGGTGACCGACAAGAATTACCTCGATACGCAGGGTTTCAGCGTTTTTCTCTACGACAGCACCTACCATCCCGTTTTCGTAGATCAGAAGAACACGGCCATGGAGATGATTCTGCATGGGGCACGCATCGCCACCAACGGCGACGTGCGCCTGATGCCGACGCCCGAGCAGTGGGACCTGGTGGCGACCCTCAAAGGACGCCACGCCGATAAAGAGAACAACCGGCTCACCGCCGACCTCGCTTTCCCGACCTTCGATTTCAGCTACACGCTGGAAGTGGAAGCGGAACCGGGCGGCGTCAAGGTCAGCATCAATCTCGACAACCCGCTGCCGCAGAAACTGGCCGGGCGGGCGGGTTTCAACCTGGAGTTCCTGCCCTCGATCTACATGGGCAAGGCCTACTTGGTGGATGGAACCAAAGCCGGCATCTTTCCGCGCACTCCGGACGATCCCATGGTCAAGGTGCTACCGTTGCCGGATGAACCGAAAAAGGCCTACTACCTGGAGGACTGGGAGAAGGCCAAAGGATACACGCAGCCGCTGCCGTTCGCCGAGGGCAAGAGCATCACCCTGGGAGTCGACGACGCCCTGGCCCGGGTCAACGTTACGTCGGATACGGCCGACCTCATGCTGTTCGATGGACGCGACCGCGCGCAAAACGGCTGGTTCGTTTTGCGTTCGCTGATCCCTTCGGGCAAGACCACCGGCGCCATCGTATGGCACATCCGGCCGGACGTGATTCCCAACTGGACGCGGCCACCGATGATCGCGCACAGCCAGGTGGGTTATGCGCCGGGTTTCTCCAAAGTGGCAGTGCTCGAACTCGACCCGAAGTACACCGGGCCGAAGACGGCCCGAGTGCTGCGGCTGATGGAGGACGGATCGTACAAGCAGGCGTTCGAAGGCCCCATTACGCCTGCAACGCCCTGGCTGCGCTACGTCTATTCGAAATTCGACTTCACCCCCGTCAAGGACCCGGGCCTTTATGTCATCGAGTACGCGGACCAGCGTACGGCGCCCTTCCCCATCTCCAAAGACGCTTACGCCAACATCTGGCAGGACAGCCTGGATCATCACCTTGCCGAGCAGATGGATCACGTTTCCGTGCGCGAAGGCTACCGAATATGGCACGGTGCTTCGCACCTGGACGATGGCAGGATGGCGCCTGTGGTGGGGGATCAATTCGACGGCTGGAATCAGGCGACGGCGACGGACGGAAAGTACAAAGCCGGCGATCACATTCCCGGGATGAACGTGGGCGGCTGGTATGATGCCGGCGACTTCGACCTCGAGGAGCCGGCGCAGCTGAGCGTGATTCAGAGTCTGGCTCTGGTGTATCGCGAGTTCAATCTCAAGTACGACGAGCTTACGGTGGATGAAGCCGCCCGTAACGTCGAGATGCACCGTCCCGATGGCGTGCCGGATACGGTGCAGCAGGTCAAGCACGGCGCATTGCTCATTCTGGCGCAGTACCACAATATCGGCCACGCCATTCGCGGGACGCACGAGCCGGATCTGCGCCAGTACACGCACTTGGGCGATGGCGCTTCAAAGACCGATGGCCGCATCTATGACCCGAATCTTGGCCCCAACGAAGTGAAGGGCGACTACTCCGGAAAGCCGGACGACCGCTGGATTTTTACCAGTACGAATCCGTTTTTCCAGTGGAACGGCATCGCGGCCCTGGCTGCGGCGGCCGATGTGCTGAAGGGCTGGGACGACGCATTAGCGAAAGACTGCCTGGAGACCGCGATCAAAGCATGGAATGACGAGAAGGCTCACCCCACACCGTTTCCGGCCGGCGGCGGCTTCGGCGGAGCGGCTCCGGCAGGCGCTCCTGCAGGCGGAGTGCTGGCTGCGTCTCAGGGGACGGTCTCCGGCGCTCAAAGCGGCAGCAACCGGCCGGCCAGCGCAGGCCGTGGCGGATTTAACGTGGGGATGGACTGGGCCGCGGCTCTTGAGTTGACCATTGCCACGCATGGCGCCGAGCCTTACAAGTCCCGCCTCAGGGAGTTGTTCCCGCAGATGATCACGCCGCAGCAGATGGGTCTTCGTGGCTGGACGGCGGTCCGCGCCTTGCCTTATCTGGACCCGAGCGCGAAAGACCAGATGCGGGAAGCGGTGAAGACCTACATGGCCGGCCTGGACAAGCAGTTGGACGCAACCCCGTTCGGCGTGCCGCCGAGCCTGGGCACCTGGGGCGGCTCGGGCGCCGTGGTGGACATGGCCATCCGGATGTACTTCCTGCACAAGGCCTTTCCGGATCTTGTGGGCCCCGAATACACGCTTCGCGCCGTCAACTACATTCTCGGAACGCACCCCGTATCCAGCACTTCGTATGTGGCCGGCGTCGGTACGGTCTCGAAGACGAAGACGTACAGCAACAACCGCGCCGACAACTCTTACATTCCGGGCGCCGTGATTCCGGGATACATCATCATCAAGCCGGATTTTCCCGAGTGCATCGACGACTTCGGACTTCTCTGGTTCGAGGATGAAGCCGTCGTCGCCGGGTCAGCAAGCTGGGTGGTAGCCGGCAACGCCGCCGACGCGGTTACGAAGGAATCGCAGTAGGGCCGGGGCTGGGAGAGCACGGTGGCCCCAAGGGGTTGCGCGGAACGCGCGATGAGTGGATTCCGTTTCGGAATTGCCGGAAGCGTTGAAAGCCGGAAGGCAGGTTGCAAGCCGGGTCGATGGGCGGGTTGGCCTGAAGTCGTCATTCGAGAACACTTGGCCACGCTGCTCGTTTCCGGAGTTGACAATGCACTCCGGTTCTCACCCCCCCAGGACGCCCAGAAGGCTTTATCCCCGACGAAGCACTCGACCGCGACCGGCGCTCCTTCAGGACACCGCGGTCAAGGATGCTGGATGAGACAAGTCGACGCCAGAGACCTTGACGACGGCCTGCCACGCGGCTTCCTGGTTGGCGCGATCGTGGAGGTGTGGGTGGCGCTGCGCCTCAATTGGGCCTGAGAACTTCCCTTGAGCCGAGGCGAAGAATTGCCCTGAGACGTCGGTTCCGAACTCCGACGCCTGGAGGTACCGACGGGCCGCGGTCTCCGGCGTCTGATTCATGCCGGGAATGAGGTTCACGATTGGGATAAACAGATACTTCAACAACGGGCCAGCGTTTCGCACCACCTTGGTGTCGGTCGCCCCACCGGGCGAGACGGCGTACACGGCCATGCCGGCGGGCAGCCGGCGGGCCAGCGCCGCGGTCCACCAAGCGATGATGAGCTTCGCGTCAGCATACGCATTGTTGGGCACGTACTTCACGTTCGGCCCGTTGCGCAGCAGGGCTTCAACAGCCGCGGTTTGGTCGCCCCGGTAGTATTTGGCCGCGAAGGCTGGCACGTCGGTGTACTTGAACATGGGTACGCCCCCGCGGGCAGGCTCCGCCCCGGCGATAACAATCCGCGCGTTCGGGCTCAGCAGGCTGGCGCGAAGCAACCCGACAGTCAGTTGATGATGGCCGATCAGCGGGGCCTGAGAAGCCTCAACGCCCGCCGCAGTGATCACGCGCTTCTTGGTTGGGACCAATCCGGCATTGAGCAGTAGGAAATCGATCGGCTTACCTCGCTTGACCAGCTCGGCGAGGGCGGACTGAACGCTGGATGGCGAGTCCAGATCCAGCTCCAGCGGCGTGAAGACCTGTTTCTTGGTCTCAGCCGCGAGTTGAGCGGCCGTTTGCTGGACCCGGGCCAGGCTGCGCCCGGTGACGATGACCTGGCGGTAGCCCTTGGTGGCGAGCATGCTGGCTGCCGCATAACCGAGCCCAGAGGTGGTGCCGGTGACGAGTGCGATCGAATGTTCCATGGGCGTCTCCGTGGTGAAGGGTGAAGGTCGTGCTGTTTCTCCGTTGAACCTATCCATGTTGTGTCCTGTGTTTATCTGTCTTGAAGCATTACATACGCGAGAGTACGATAAGCACAGCTGCAATGCAAGGAGTTTCGTACGCAATGGTAACTAATATCCCGAAGCGCGCCCCAGGACGTCCAAAAGGCTTTATCCCCGACGAAGCACTCGACCGTGCCGTTGAGATGTTTTGGGAGCATGGCTATGAAGGAGTCGACGTGGATCGGATCGCGCGCGCCGTGAACGTCACCAAACCCGCTCTATACCGAGCCTTCGGAGACAAATCCACCCTGCTGCTCAGGGCGGTCGAGCGCTATGCGATGACGTATGGAGCTCCCAAAATGGCAGCATTTCAAGCGGAGCCGGACATCCACAAGGCCGTGACCGCCTTTTGCGAGGCTACCGTCAACACCGCTACTGGTGACGCTCGCGGCGGCTGCATGATGGCCGCCGCTGCGCTGGGACAGTCGGACCGGGTAACGGAGATCCGTTCGTGTGCCGCGAAGGCCTTCACCGCATCCGCTGATATTTTCGCGAAACGTTTCGAGCAGGAGATGAAGGCGGGGCGCCTGACTCGCACACCCTCTGCCAAGGTGCGAGGCCGTGCGCTCGTAGATTTGTTGCAGGGTTTGCAGCTTCGCGCCAAGGCCGGTATTGCGCGCGAGCAATTGCTGCAAGACGCCCGAAGCTATGTGCCCCTGATTCTTGGCAAGTAAATCTAACGCACTTCTCGGGGGATGCGTGGACGAGTGCTAAATCTCTAGTGCCGTATCGACAGCGCACCGCGCACGGAACTGTGCGAACACGGGGTAGTCGGTGCGGAGCGGTGTGGATACGGCGATTTGCAGTAAGCCGCTAGGGCGGTGGATGTATGGGGATTGAATGCCGCCTGCGGGGAGTTGAGGCGGCCGACCGGGCACGAAATTGGACGTTGGTGGGGAGAGTAGGTTCGTGGGGTGGTTCGCTGGCCGTGTGTAGGGGATGGCAGTAACGAAGTTGAAGGCTATGCGGAGCCGATTCGAGGCGTGGGGCGGCGTGAGCGGAGTGAGAATCCGTCGTGGCGAGGAGTCGGGTTGGCATGCAGGTCGGCATCATTTTCCCTTCAGGATGAGTCGAAGTGTGCGGAGACCTGCGGTGAGTTGGGGCTGCCCAGTGCAACCGTGAAGTGGCGTGCGATGACGTGCATGGTGCCGCATTTGCACCGAGGGCAGGAGCGGTTAAGCGCAGAGCGCTGTTGTTCGGTGAGCAACTCTGTGCTGTCGGCAGCGGTGGCGTTGAGATGGAATCGGCAGAGAGCCAGTGCCCGGCGGCGGTTGCGGTTGGCGAGCAAGCCGAAGTGACGGATCTTGACGAAGCGTGAAGGCAGTACGTGGAGCAGGAAGCGGCGGATGAACTCGACTGCGTCAAGGGTCATGACGCCGATGCGGTTGTGGTGTCTGGAATCGCGCCAGCGAAAGCGTACCTGGCCGTTTTCGAGGGTGAGGAGCCTTCCGTTGGCGATGGCGACGCGGTGGGTGTAGCGAGCCAGATACTTCAACACCTGCTCGGGCCCGCCGAAGGGTGGTTTGGCGTGCACGACCCACTTGTTGTGGCGCAGGAGGTTGAGCAGTGACTGAAAGGGACGTGGTTGGGCAAGATCCGCCAGAGATCCAGGAAAACGAAGTTGCCTGCGGGCATAAGCGTGCTTGAGGAAGGCCAGTATCTTGCCGCGGAACATGCGGCTGAGCACATGCACGGGCAGAAAGAAGTTGGGTCGGGTTGCGACCCAGCGGGAGTGATCGAGAGCCAGTCCGCCGGAGGGAACGAGACAGTGCAGATGCGGATGATGTCTCAAGTTCTGCGACCAGGTGTGCAGTACCGCCAGCGCCCCGATGCGTGCCCCCAAATGGGAAGGATCAGCGGCGATCTCCAGCAGGGTCTCAGAAGCGGCCCGAAATAACAGGCCGTAAAAGAGACGCTGGTTGCGGAGCGCGAGTGGCGCCAACTGTTCAGGTACGGTGAAGACGACATGCGCGTAGGGCACTGGCAGCAGGCTTGCGGCCTGTTTCATGAGCCAGCGGTCGCGGGCGGTGGACTGACACTTGGGACAGTGCCGGTTGCGACACGAATCGTAAGCGACAGTCTCATAGTTGCAGCGATCGCATCGTTCGAGATGAGTACCCAGCACGGCCGTGCGGCATAGGCCGATATCGCGCAGCACCTTCCGCTGCTGGTCCGAGACAGCATGGCCCCAGCGTTGAAGGAACTCGTGCAGATGAGCGTTGAAGACATCGGCCACTTCAAGCCGATGTCCGTTCATGCAGTTCTGTTCCCTCCCTGAGCAGTGCGGATGTCGCGAATGGGCAGATCGTCGAGCGGGCTCGCGGTGGCGTGCAGTCTGGCTTCGGAGACGTGCAGGTAGCGGGAGGTGGTCTCCAGATCGCGATGGCCGAGCAGAAGCTGGATGCTGCGCAGATCGGTGCCCGCATCGAGAAGATGCGAAGCGAAGGAGTGCCGCAGCACATGCGGGCTGAGCGGCTTCGAGATGCGCAACTGCTTGCGCAACTCCGCGCAGGCGATGCGAACCCCGCTTGCCACCATGGGCTGGCCGGGCCATCGTCCGGGAAAGAGCCAATCCTTGGGCTTGCGCCAGCGCCAATAGAGACGCAGCAGCTCCAGCAGCTTGGGCGACAGCATGACCTGGCGGGGAAACTTGCCCTTGCCCTCGCGGATGTGGATGATCATCCGCTTGCTGTCGATATCGCTGACCTTCAGATCCAGCGCTTCCTGGCAGCGAAGCCCGGCGCTGTAGTAGAGAGCCAGCAGTGCACGGTGCTTGGCGTTGGTCGTCGCATCGAGCAGGGCGCAGACTTCTTCCCGGCTCCAGACCGTAGGCAGCTTGCGCCGCACCTTCGGCTTGATGATCTCTTGATCGAACCAGGTCTGCTTGAGCGTCCGCATGTAGAGAAACTTCAGCGCAGACCGGGCTCCTTGAATGGTTCCCCAGGCCAGCTTCCGTTCGTTGAGCAGATGCAGCAGGAAAGTGCGAACGTGCTCCGGGCCCAACTGATCAGGTGACTTGCGGAAGTACCTCGCGAACTCGGCAACGGTGTGGGTGTAGTGACGGATCGTGCGTGCGGAGAAGTTGCGCAGCCGGAGATCCTCCTGCATGCGCTGGCGTAGATGTGTCATGGACACCTCCTTCGGTGTCCAAAACTCTACCCAAATGCCACAGAAGCATAACCTCCCGCGCTAGCGGGTTAGTGCAAATCGCCAAAGCGCGTTTCGAGGCGTTGCAATTCTGGAAACGTGCTAAGGCCTGAACTCGTCAACTGAGCATCGAAGTTACCGGTATCCGACTTTCCGGTCATAACCGAATGATTCCGAACAGGTCGCTAATTGGAGCATCTCGCGAGGCGCCAACGATCTGCAATGAGATCACTTGCGCATGCAGCCAAATTTCGTCCGGCGCTAACGGTTTCCTGAGCGACGGGACACGCGGCAACGCCGAAAGCCTCCGCATCTCATCTGGGCCTGACGATATAATCCACATTCACAGATCATGGCCTTGACCTCCGGCACCAGACTCGGTCCGTACGAGATCCTCGCACCGGTCGGTGCTGGTGGAATGGGTGAGGTCTATCGCGCACGCGACACACGCCTTGGACGGGAGGTCGCCGTCAAAATTCTTTCAAGTCACCTGTCTTCTGATCCTGATTTGAAACAACGCTTTGAGCGCGAAGCGCGAGCCGTCTCTTTGCTCACACATCCTAATATTTGCCGTCTGTACGACGTCGGCTCTCAGGACGGGACCGCTTTCATCGTCATGGAGTATTTGGAGGGTGAAACCCTCGCTGTTCGATTGAGGGCTGGTCCTCTCCCATTGCCGCTCTCCCTCAAGATAGGCGTGGAGATCGCCGATGCTCTCGACAAAGCTCACCGCGAGGGCATCATCCATCGTGATTTGAAGCCGAGCAACATCATGCTCACCAAATCTGGCGCAAAGCTGATGGACTTCGGTCTGGCCAAGTCTGTCGTCGCAACCTTACATGGCGTCACTCCAACCCCGATCCCCTCACAAGATGATCTCCCGACGATCAGCGCGACGGCTCTGACTTCGCCCGACGCCCCTTTCACCGAGCACGGCACAATCGTGGGAACGCTCCTTTATATGGCTCCGGAGTCGATTCAAGGCCGACCCGCAGATTTCCGAAGTGACATCTTCAGCTTTGGCTGCGTACTGTACGAGATGATATCGGGCAGGCGAGCTTTTACCGGCGAATCAAGACTCAGTATCGTGGCTGCCATTCTGGAGAAAGACCCGCAGCCCATGGCGAGTTTGCAGCCTCTCACTCCGGCTGCGCTCGAACATGTGCTGTCTCGTTGTCTGATGAAAGACCCTGAGGAGCGCTGGCAAAGCTCGCGAGATTTGTCGAGAGAGCTGAAATGGATCTCGGGAGGAGTGGGCCTTACCAAAGCGTCTGAACCTGCGCCGCGTCGCCGGGAGCGACTCGCGTGGGGAGTGGCGGCTCTGTGTATCGCCCTGTTGGCTTGGCTCGGAGTTGCCCATTGGCGCAGCACGCAGTCCGTGGAGAGTCGGCATCTTCACCTTTCATTACTTCCTCCGCTCTCTACTTCGTTCGTTCCCTACAATTTCGCTATCTCGCCCGACGGCAGGCGACTCGCGTTCGTGGCTGTCGCACAGGATGGTAGCACCGCTTTGTGGATCCGTTCCCTGGCTGCTGGGACTGCGCAGCAAATGACCGGCACGGAAGGCGCCTTGTTTCCTTTCTGGTCACCGGATAGTCGTCAGGTGGGCTTCTTCCAGGCTTCCAAGCTGAAGAGCGTTGATCCGGGCATCGGCGCTGTCCAGATCCTATGCGATGCACCCGGTGGCGCTGGCGGGGCATGGAACAATCGGGGCACGATCATCTTCGCTGGATTTCAGGGGGTCGCCACGCGCAGCGGCTTCACCAACGGCCTTTTCAAGGTATCAGCCTCGGGTGGCGAACCGCAGCGGGTCACCGTTGGTAGCGAGCCGAACGCCACGATATATTGGCCATCCGTTCTTCCGGATGGAGACCACTTTATATATTTCATTTTGGGGAGCTCTAGCTCCCCACAGAAGCAGGGAATCTATGTTGGTTCTCTAAGTACGCAAGAAAGCAAATTGATCTCTTCCGAGATCGTCGGCAATACTCAGTTCGCGTCCTCGCGCCTCTACTACGTCCGTGACCGCAGCCTCATGGCGCAGCCGTTCGATCTGAAACGGCTGCAGACTGCAGGTCCGCCCGAGGCTGTCTCTCGACAGGAACTGGAACAGTCACCGGCCTTTTCCCGCGCGGGATTCTCCATCTCGGACGACGGAGTGGTGGTCTTTCAATCAGCAACTGAAAGCGTTTCCAGGCTCTCATGGTTTGACCGTTCCGGTAAAGAACTGGAAGAACTACCCAAAACCGGCTATCGCGATCCTGCTCTCTCCCGCAATGACGCTCTGCTCGCAATCTCCTCGGATGACGATCACAACGGAAAACACTACATCCATATTTACGATTTCGCCAGGGGTACAAGCACCCGCGTCTCAGAGGGAGGGACAGAAGTATTTCCGGTTCTCTCGCCTGACGGCAAAAGGGTGGCATATGCAGGAAATAATGCCAGGACTTCTCAATACATCGACGTTGCGGCTACCGATGGTTCGGGCAAACTGGAACGACTCGTGGCGTCCGATTTTCTGATTCCCAACGACTGGTCGGCGGACGGGCGTTTTCTCGTCTACATGAATTTTCAGGGCAGCGCGCCGGAACTGGACGTTCTTGACCTCAGTAACCATTCGCCGACAGCCTATGCACCGGGTGCGGAAGCCCAATTTTCTCCCGATGGGAAATGGATTGCCTTCACCGGATATGGGTCGTCCACCGGTGAGGATCCTGATGTGTATGTAGGCCGTTTCCCTGGCCCAGGCAGGCGCATCCAGATATCCAATCATGGCGGCGCACAACCGCGCTGGAGTGCAGATGGAAGAGAACTTTTCTATATCACCATAGACAAAAAGCTTATGGCGGTATCGATCGACACGTCGCATGACGAGCCGGTGGCAGGCGTTCCCCACGCTCTTTTCCAGACGCGAATCATCGCGCCGCGTATTGTCCTGTTCCAGTATGCCGTCTCCCACGACGGCAACCGCTTCCTAATCAACTCGATGCCCTCTGTCGGAGCGGCTCCCCTGACAGTCCTCATGAAGTAACCTCGAATCCGATCCTCCGCTTTGCTCTTTGAAGAGCCGCGAGCGGCGATTTCGCGATGCAGAAACTTAACACCGCCGTTCCCCAATTGGGCAACGAATGGGCAACAGATGCAAACGTTGTGAAAGTCACCACTGCTGTAAACTAAACGCGTAACACTCTTTATGACAGATGGCCCTGTAGCTCAGGTGGATAGAGCAACGGTTTCCTAAACCGCAGGTCGGAAGTTCGAATCTTCCCAGGGTCACCATAAAATAAATCACTTAAGAAACTTTCATCCTCCACAAAATTGCGGTAGTGCCAGTAGTGGTGTCAGTTATGCTAGACTGCCGCCTTAAGGCACTTACGGTACTAAAGAAAACTCCGGCCAAGGTAAGAGGGGTGTACGAGAGGGACCGAGGTAGCGGCGTCTGGTGGATTCGATTCGCGGAGGATGGGAAGGTCCGCCGCGAAAAGGTTGGTCGACGTTCCGACGCGGTCGCACTTTACCAGAAGCGTAAGGCGGATGTTCGCGCAGGCATCAAGCTACCCAGCACCTTGCGGCAACGGCCCGTCAGCATCTCCGATCTCGGAGAGGAGGCGAAGAAGTAGTACAAAGACCACGGCAAGCGGGATCTTCGAACCTTCATCGGTCGGATGGGCGTGATCATCAAGGAATTGGGCAGTCGCCCGGCAGACTCTGTAAAGCCTAAGGAAATCGACGACTGGCTAAGTGGTCATCTGGAGTGGAGTCCAGCTACCAAGAATAGATACAAGACCGTCCTGAGTAAGGCATATCAACTGGGGCTTAGCGGGGACAGAGTCAGCCGGAATCCTGTCCGCTCAGTTGAGCGCAGAAATGAAGGGGATGGTCGTATACGCTATCTGCGACCTGAGGAAGAAGTGAGGCTCAAGGCGGCAATCGCACGTCGCTATCCTGGTCACATGCCAGCGTTGGTCTTTGCCTTGCACACGGGGCTGCGAAAGTCGGAACAATTCGGATTGAGATGGTGCGATGTTGATATGAACCGAAGAGTGATCATTGTTCCTCACCCGAAAAACAATCGATCGCGAGAGATCACAATGAATGAAACGTGCTTCGCGGTTGTCGAAAACCTTTACAAGAGTCGTCCCGACGATGACCGTGTGTTTCGGTCAGATCGGTACAAGAAGCGGCCGATCGCTGACATCAAGAAGGCATTCGAAAACGCGTTAAAAGAAGCCAAGATTGAGGATTTCACCTGGCACTGCCTTCGTCACACCTTCATAACCCGTCTTGTGCAGGCTGGCGTTGACTTACGCACTGTTCAGTATCTTGCAGGTCATCAAAGTTTGGCGATGACCGGGCGTTACGCTCACTTCGCTCCCGGGCTGAACCAAGCTGCTGTTAGGCGACTCGATCAAGTTGTTTTCAATTGAATCTGTCTAATACAGCTAAGCGCGTAGGTACGTCTTCTTTGCCCGCGGCGAATGAGACATTGACCCGAGTGGCTGATGGAAGTCATCGGCCTCGTGCCGAGCAGTTATGGGCTCGGGCGGTGTTGCTCTCCACTGGCGTCGAATGGCATCGGATCGAAGTTCCGGGACTGGACCGTCTGCTTGGTCGGGGCATACTTTACGGCGCCTCTCGTCAGGAGGCCCATAGTGTCGCTGGGAAGAGGGTACTCGTGGTCGGAGGCGGGAACTCCGCTGACCAGGCCGCGGTCTTCTTCTCCAATTATGCTGCTGAGGTGATCGCGCGTGGTGCTGGTCTCGCGCTGAGCATGTCGCGATAGGGTACTCCACGTTGGCGAAGACGTTCTCGTAAAGCGTGACCGTCGTTTTTCCACCGCGGTCACACAAATGGCCGACTGCGCTGAATGAAGTGTTCTTGCTCTCTTGAAGCATCTGATCTTTTCCGTTGAACCAATCAGATGCGGTTCTGTTTTCTCTGTTTATGAGGATCGTGTACGCCCCATACATGGCTGCCGTGAAATCCATAGGCTCAGTGCCGAGAGCCCCGTAGAATTTGCGTAGACCAAAGAGTGTCTCCTCCGCGGAAGTAGAGGCAGAAACAATATCGCGAACCTCGAGGGACCACGCCCTGATCTCCCGTTCGACGGGGATCTTCTAGTATTTATGCACCGCGATGGTATGGAATTTGCAGGGCGCGGTCCCCCTGCGCGGCCGCGCTTTCAAATGCGCTCTTACTCTGTCAGGCTAAGAAGCGATTGTGCTGTTCCGGACTGGGAACTAGGCAGACGGACGCTTTAGACAAGAGCAGGCGACGGTTTTTCGCAATGAACTTATAAACTCCATTCAGGATGAACGAAGGGCAGAACGCACTGAGAACCGCTAATCGGCCCCACCAGCCCCCGAGGTAGCCTGCCGCTTTCATTACCGCAGCAGATTCGGCAAATGCTTGGCCGCCTTCGATCCACAACATCGACTCGACCGATTCCAACCCATGTGTGCGGCGCAATCCGTTGCCCAGTTCTGAGTTGCGTGTCACAAACGACAAGTCATGCCGTCGTTCATGGTTCAATATGAACCGAACCGAAAGGCTACAAAAACCGCAGGAGCCATCGTAGACCAACATCGGTGACAAGTTGGCAGTAATTTCCGAGTTGCTCACTGGTGTCATCTGGAGACTCAGTTTTAGCAGCGCTTGAGAGACTTGGCAAATCGCGATCGTTGTCGCGAGCATTCTCGTTGGGGTTGCGCATCCCTCCTAAGACATCTTTGATTTCCGATCCAGGCTGTTCAATCTACGCACGGAGGTCTGTTGAACGATTGAAGCAACAGGCCAGCGCCGCGCGGTCGAGTGACCGGGCATAGGAGAGTGATCCAGCGTAACGTATGAAGGTCGGGATTTCGGTATGTATGGTCCGCCGCTTTGTCGCAAGCGAAAAGTCAGCATAGCGTGTAAGGTCTGCGCGTATACGGCCTTGTTGGAGCGTGTGACGACTCCGGTCCAGGATGGAATGCGCTTCGCTCTGTTCCTATTTAACTTGGCGGTCTTCAAAGACCTTTACCGAAAGCAGGTTTTCAGAGCGACGGTTAGACCGTGGTGCCATCTCTTTCTTCGCCAGCAGACCCGGCAGGAAAATAAAACTCCGTAGCCGCCAACTAGCGGAGGTCTCGCAAACGGGGGGGCAGGCCAGCAATTCCGTCGATCAACCCATAACAGAATCTCGATGGGCGCCAATCTCTAGTGCCGTATCGACGGCCTGCTAGGGTATGGCGAACTGTTTGATCGGGCTGAAGACTCTATCGCTCAAGCCATCAGCTCCGATCGAATCAACCTTGAAATAGTAGCTCGTCCGTATTTTAAGGTTATTGATGCGCACACGGAAGAGGGTCGTTGCGTACTCAGGGTTTAGCCTGAGAGGCGATTCGGCGGTCTGAGTGAGGCGACCTGGATCTGTACCGTAATGCACAATTCCGTAATGCACCGGCGAGCCGCCGGGGTTGCTAATTTTCCATCGGATAATTGTCAGATATTCCGTCGCCAACTCGATCTCAGGCCCTTTGATGATCCGTAGTCGTGCGGCTGCTGGATCAATTGCACTTTCCTTTGCGACGGGGCTGACACTCGAAGTCGAGATCGGCTTAGGAGCGGGGAGCGGCGCGGTACCACAGATGTCCGAGGCGCATTGAGGTAAAGGAGGAGCCGGAATCAAGGTCTCGTTACCTTGAGTTGGAGCGGAACCACCCCTCTTGCAGGCACCCGTATACGTGTCGCTGTTGGGATAGGGTTTAGTATAGCCATCCGACAACGTCTCCAGAAACGCAACGATCTGGTTTTCTTCCTCATCGGTCAGGCCAAGATTGCCACTGGTGGTGTCGATATTGTTCGGCACTTCGGGCATGGGCCAGCAATCTACTTTTTCCGTAGTGCCAGCCGGGCAATGTCCTGAAGTCACGGGGTATGCATACTTGTCGCGCGTGTTGTAAAAGTGTACGAGTTGCTTCAAGCTCTTGATGTAGCCATTGTGAAAGAACTCTTTCTGAAAGTAGGGACCGGGAGCTTCGGTGGTGGGACACTGCGGCGGCGCCAACGCCACGTCGCGCGCCGTTGATACCTGCATCTGACCGTCGACAGTCGGTGCATATTGCTTCCAGCTGATGTTCGGATTTGGCCCAGCACCGAACCCACTCCTGAGAAAAGTGCCCATCCCTAAGTCTCTGTACCCGAAGCCGTACGGGTTGGGAACATATCCATACTCGTCTGGCTTGATCTCGTAATAGAAAGCAACTCTGGGATTCAAAGGCAATCCCTCGTTCGCCGAGCCGAAGCAGGTGAATAGCGGATTCACCATGGCAGTCGAGCTTGTGTCAGATCGACCTGACTTCAGCGTGGTCCCCCTTCCATCCAGATGGCATGAGTTGCAGTTACCCTTGCCATCGAACAGCTTGTACCCCGCCATTTCGTCTACTGTGAGGGTGTATTTGCCGGCGAGATAAGCATCGAACTCTGAAGAAAACGCGCTGACCTGTACTGACTGTTCGTAGGAATCAATCGACTGTGCCCAGCGATCATAGACGTCATTCGCGCGGGTTCGTTCTTCCGGGCTCAGTTTGACCGGCATCGCGTTCGTTCCAAATACTGCGGCGCCTCCGGGTGTCCGGCAGATTTCTTCCGTATCTGGTGGAAACTTGATATCGAGTGCGCCCTCTCCCCATACCGCCTCGAACAGAGGTTTGTATACGGCGCCCGACAGCCGGAAGGCGATGCAGGCAGTGTCAGGCATTCCCATCTCCATGTGGTCGACAGGAGGGCCTTGCGCCTGTTCAGCGTCTGGAACCCGCAACCTGTATCCGGTCGCGCGCGAATCATAGAAATTCCCGCCAAAGAACAGCCCCTGTGTCTGGTTGTATTGAAGTACCGGGAAGAATGGCGCATAGGGATGCCGTTGCGCAGTGCGTTTGCCGGCTCGAAAACGCGCCGTTCCCGGATAGGCGATCATCGTCAGGTTAACCGACGGAATCGGTCCGCTGAAGCCAGCGTACGGCATATGGCAGGAAGCGCACGCTTCGTTCTTGCCCGGCGACATATTCTTGTCGAAGAGCATAAGCTCGCCGAGCGTTTCTATGAACTCGGTTCCGGTATTCTGAAACACCGGCGGCTGCCCCGTTAGTAGCGGAGGCTTTAAAGCGTGCCACCGTGCCAGCGCCCGAGCCTCGACGACGTCGATCTCTCGCAGGACGCGAGCTGTCTCAGAACTCAAGTCGGACGGCAGAATTCCCGGAGGGTAGGGATCATAGGCAGGCGCAGGCAGTTTGTTGTTTTCGCTCTGCGGTCGACCGCCCATAAGAGTCGGTTCAGACCCCAGCAGAACACCGAACGCAGCAACCGCGGACAGAGCTAAAACAGTAATTGAGCGCGTTTGTCCAGCCACGGTCAACCTCCTGCCTGACGATTGTGCCTCCGTATCCGCTTCACGAGTCGCGGTTCTTCATTTTGCTGTGCCAGACTCCCGGCGGAATAACCCCGCAAATTCTCAAGCAAAATTACCGAGAGTACAGAATACTTGAGCGATGTCGGATGGTCATAGGAATCTTCATCGCGCGCGTGTGTCACTCTCTCAGTATTCTGGCTTCTCACCCTTCGCGGGAACCGAGGTCGGCACACCCGGAGTCACCGCATAAGTGATGAGTAGCACGGTCGGTTCGTCCCCCGACTCCCCTCGATGAACATCATCGACCGACTCCCCCACGGCTTGCCCCTGATGAACTACCAGAGTTTTACCGCTGTCCCGGTCCTCGAGCGTGAGAGTACCTGAAAGAACATAGACAGAATTCGGAAATGGATGAGTATGCCAAGGCAGAGCAGTATGTGGTGCAAGTGTCAGCTTGATTGTCGTCAGTTGCGGTTGGCCCGTGGGATAGTGCGTGTACGGCTTGCCATTCCAGGACTTGGTAGTCTCAAGCACAATTTCACGGCGACCGCGGGCAACGTTGTTCGTGCTGGTATGAGTGGCAGCGGCCATCACAGAAACGCCTGCAAGCATGGCTGCTATCCCCGCGCCAAGAAGTTTGAAGTACATAGCTTCTCCGTTTTGAGTTGTCTTGCTCAATGCCCACTTGTATCGGAGAGTGGGCGGCTTTTGTCATTCGCCCGTGTAAGCAACACGCCAGACGCTGCGCGAGCCGTCATCGCTGACGTAAAGCGCCCCGTCTCCACCTACAGTCACGCCCACAGGGCGGCCCCATACCTGCCCGTCTTTAGTGACAAAGCCAGTCAGAAAGTCTTCATAGCTGCCGTCCGCAGCGTGGCCATTGCGCATGGGAATGTCAATTACTTCGTAACCGGCTCGATTGGCTCGGTTCCATGAGCCGTGCTCCGCAGCAAAAGCATTACCGTCGTACCCCTTAGGGAAGTCCCCGCTGGATGGATAGAACAACATTTCCAGTGAAGCCATATGCGGCTGGACGAGAACGTCCGGCACGATCACCTGGGAGCCGATGTTCTCACGCTTGCAGCTTTTCGCCTCTTCTGGGGTTAACGCTGGAGCCTGCGGATTGGGCCCGGTGCCGCTCGCGCAAGGCTCAGGAAGCCGTGGGTCCTGGTGATCGCCGATATAGTACCAGGGCCAACCGTAGAAACCGTCTTCCTTAATCGAGGTTACATAGTCGGGAACAAGATGATTGCCGAGGTTGTCGCGTTCGTTGGTCGAACACCACAGTTGACCTGAAATGGGATTGATGGCCTCTCCGACGCAGTTGCGAATCCCCGACGCATAGACTTTGATGAACTTTCCTTCGGGTGTGTATTCCAGTACATCAGCCCGATGGAACTCTTTTGGATGCGTGTCAGGATCATCAATATTCGATCCGGAGCCTACGGAAACTAACATGTATTTGTTGTCTTTGGTGAACACGACGTCGCGGGTCCAGTGGCCGCCTCCGGTGAGCTGGGCGTAGCCGGGGATATCGGGAACGATGGTCTCGGGGGCCCCGGTGGCGTGGAGGTCGCCGGAATGGTAGCGGACACGCTGCACGGTAGTGGCGTTGCCGACATAGACGTACCTCGGGTTGTCAGCGGGATAGAAGGCGATGCCGAAGGGGTGATCCAGGCCGGTAGCGAACTTTTCGATCTGCGCGGCTTTGCCGTCGGGGCCGACGCCGCGAAGAATGAAGATGGTGCCGGCGCCGGAGTCAGCGAGAAAGAGATCGCCGTTGGGCGCCTCGCTGAGCAGGCGAGGCATCGTAAATGTGCCCCCACTCAACTGCATGTGCTCCTTGTTGTCGGCACGTTGCATGGGAACAGCATCGCCTCCGGCATAAAGCGTTACCTTAAAGCCCGCAGGAGCAATCGGCCACGCGTCCTTCGGGCGTGGAATCAAATGAGGAGTATTGTTAACAGCTTCCTCGGGCTTGGGCTCAGGCAGATCGGCGACCGTGATCTTTCGACGGGCGCCAGGCCGCTGCTGATTCCAATTGGCGAAGGCGGCCTGACCTGTGTCGATCTGCTGTGCCTGTACCAAAGGAAAAAATGCGGGAGCGAATGCCAGTAACGCTAGCAGTGTTGCCGTAGAAGAGACTCTCATATTTCCTCACAACTCCAATTCATTTCAATCGCGCAGATTTGCGTACGAAGGACGCACTGCGGCTAACTTTCTATATGTTGATTGCGGAAGTTCAAGCGATGCCGAGGCAATGTTCTCCTCGAGATGCTTGATCGAAGCCGTTCCTGGGATCGGTAAGATAACCTTCGACCGCTTGAGGAGCCAAGCCAGTGCAACCTGGAACGAGGTGGCGTGAAGCTGGTCTGCGACCTGCTTGATCACATCATGCGCCTCCCTTGCCTGGCCGATGGGTGCCCACGGGAGGAAGGCGATATCGTTTTCTTCGCAATAATCAACGATAAAATCTGATTCCCGATCTGCAACGCTGTAGCGGTTCTGCACTGAGACAATCGGCACAATCTTACCGGCGCGCTCGATGTGCTCACGGGTCACGTTCGAGAGCCCAACATGACGGATCTTGCCTTGCTCGCGCAATCTGGCCAGCGCTTCTACGGAAACCTCGAAAGAGACAACATTATCGGGAGCATGGAGCTGATATATGTCGATGCGTTCTCGGCGCAGGCGCTTGAGGCTTCCCTCGAGTGCATCGGTCAGATGTTTGGGGCTGGCATTGTGTGTCCATTGGTTGGGGCCTGGGCGTTCCCATCCGCCCTTGGTGGCAATCACCAGGTCAGCGGGATATGGATAGAGTGCTTCGGCAATGAGTTGTTCCGAGATGGCCGGTCCATAGGAATCGGCCGTGTCGATCAGGTTTACGCCGAGGTCGATCGCTGTCCGCAGAGTGGCAAGCGCAGCTTCTTTATCTGCAGGTGGTCCCCAGACTCCGGGGCCTGTGATGCGCATGGCACCGTATCCGAGGCGGTTGACGGTAAGATCGCCGCCCATTGTGAACGTTCCCGCGGCTGCGGCAGAAAGTACTTCTTCTTTATTCATTTGACTGCTCCTGTTTTCTCTCCCTGAGAGAGTGAAATAGATTGATAGATAAGGTCTGGTTTTGCCTTCCAAGTAGATGGATTCATCCTCCTTACTCGGTACTTATCCTCCGCCGAGGTGCCCAAGCCCAACGCCGATGAAGTAGGTTACGAGTCCCTCGATCGCACCGATAGCTGTCATCTCGAGGCCGCTAGCCCACCAGGAGCGAATCGTAATCAACGACTTGGCTGCACCAACGGCGAAGTGGGCGAGCAGGGAGACGGCGGCTGCAACGAGAACTGCTGGGATACCCGCCATAAAGAAGAATGGAACGATTGGGATAAGTGCACCCACGGCCGTCGACACCGCCCCCGACAACGCGGAGATCCATGGAGTACTCAGACCTTCCTCAGTTGCATGCAACCGTTCATGGGCGAGTGCCTTGATCAGCTGCTCGCGATCCTTAGCCAGATGCTCAACAAATCGATCTGCCTCCTCTGCAGGAAGACCTTTGATTTGATAGCTGAGGGAAAGAACTTCGCGAGCCTCGCTTTCGTTGTACTCAACTGCATCCCGCTCCCGGGCGAAGTCGGCCTCAAAAATCTCGCGCTCACTCTTCGCTGCAAGGTAAGCCCCTGAACCCATGGACAGCGCACTCGCTATCATTCCCGCGAGACCCGCTATGAGAACGAAATGACTATTTCCGAGTGTCGCGCCTGACACGCCCGAGACGATACCGAAGATGGCGCCTAACCCATCATTGATTCCGTAAATGGCGTCACCGACCCAGCCGGACGCCTGCCGTTGTCCGTTGTTACGAACGGCGAGTATCTCGTCCAGTGCCTTTTGAGCCTGGTCAGCAGTGACAGCGGGAAGCCGATGAGAAGTGCGGATCAGATTACTGAGAGTCTGGTAGTGCTCCTTCTCGTCCTCCAACACCGTGTGAAGGATCGCGAGGCTCGGTTCATCTCCCAATTCCTGCATCTGTTTCGCGTATTTCGCGATGTCGCGACTCTCGTCGAGCTCGAGTCTGCGAAGTGCAAGATCTGGCCCACCGACCCTGTTTTTCAGCGTAGCGGCCTGGCCGTCTGCTGTACCGGCATACTGAGGCTGATTGCCTCCCAAAGCTCTAAGGCGTTCGGCCCAAAGGCCAGCGTGATGCTTTTCAGCGGTAGCCAATCCTTTTAAAGCCAGGCGGCGCTGAAGATCTGTCTCCCTTGCGGCAAGACTCAGATAGGTATGATGCCCCACCATTTCTGCTTGCCAATTGCTCTCGAGCGCTACCATAAGTTGTTTCTGTTGTTTGTCGTTCATACATCCTCGCGACTTACTCGATCGTGACCTTCCGTCCCCTATTGATCGCCCCTTCGGGGTGAAGCTTAATTAGAGGGGGTGTTGTATTTTTTCTGCCTGTAATCGGCATCAAGCACGGTGCCGTTGTAATGCGTTCATACAAACTGTCGATGGAATAGTGATTAGCGCTGGAGAACGCGATCAACATTGCATAAACAGCCGCATAAATCAGCTGCAAACCAGTGATGTCCCAGTCCTGGCGCAATCCAGCACCGACGGTAAGAACCAGGATCAGTAGTGCTCCGGCGGCAAGAAAGAAACGTGTAAACAAGCCGAACAGGACGAAAATGCCGATGACAGCTTCAATCCACGGCAAAGAGTAACCGAAGCACACGACAAGCCACTGCGGCAGAGGCGTGGCGTAAAAAGCCTGACCCAACATCGATGCGAAGTGTTCTGGCCCGCTGAGAATACGCACCACACCGTGAGTCAAAACATTGATGCCAAGAGTAGCTCGTACGAGCAGATAGGCTAGCGAAATATCCCGGCCGTTCTCTGGAACTTGAAAGGTCATCGTTTTTCAATTCCCTTGATTATAGATAATTGATAATTACATCCGGTTGCAGATTATTTATAATTTCTGCAGGATGGCTGAAAACCCACACGCCCTTCGGCGGGATTCGATGGCAGAGCGCGTCAAGCAGGAGCTCCTGCGGCGAATCATGCAAGGAGAGTTGGCGCCCGGCGCCCGGCTGGTGGAACTCCAGATCGCCCGCGATCTTAATACGAGCCAGGGTCCCGTTCGTGAGGCTCTACGAGAATTGGAAGCGATGGACCTCGTCACGACGGAGCCATATAAGGGAAGCCGCGTTCGCGAGGTGACTCCGAAGGATATCCGGGAAGCATATATGGTGCGCGCATCACTAGAAGAATTGGCAGCGCGATTGGCGGCGCCGCACTTCAAGGGATCTGTTGTAACCCTTCGTAATGAGGCAGCTGCGATCCGGACGGCCGCGCATAAGAAGGATCTCGAAGCCTACACTCTCCATGACGTCAACTTTCATCGCCTCATCGTGGCGGGAGCCTCGAACCGTATTCTGCTCAGAACATGGGATTCGCTCGCCTTCGAAGTGCGTATCCAGCTTTGGCTCTCGACAGGCAAATTTGACCTTGTCGGTGCGCAGGAGGCGCATTGGCGGATTATTGATGCGTTGGAGAAAGGTGAAGGACAGCGTGCTGGAAAACTGCTCCAGGAACACATCACTGCTTTTCACGGTCCCGTCCGAACTGCAAATGCAGTATTGGAAGGGCGTTAAAGTGCCAGACCTCCGGGTACACGTTCGGGTACAGACACCAGTTCGCTCTAATTTCGGCAAGCTACGCTAAATTACAGAGGGAAATGGGTTTAGCCAGTTCGCCGATTACGCTCACTTTCCCTTATTTATGAACCCAAGTCTCAAAGGCGAGACCCTTCGGCTTCGCTCGGGACAGGCTAATGGGGCACCCTGATTTGAGGCTTCGGCTACCCACCAATTAGAAGGTGATCTCCATCCTCGCGCCTAGAAGAGTCGTGGTGTAAGCCTTGGTAGCATACATGGGATGAATCGAGACTTCGAGATCTGGGCCAATCTTGATGCTCTGAGTTAGACGAAGGCGATAAAACGACTCAAATATGCTCTCGTGATGTTTGCCGGCGCTAGGCTCCGCGTAGTTAAAGGCAGCCCCGAACATGTCTCCCCGGCGTCCGAATGGGTGAACCCGAGCCAGCCCAAGTCCATAAACATCTTTAATTGCGGTCCCGGTCCTGGTACTGAAGCCAAATCTTCCAAAGGGCGTCCAGCCGTTCGAAAACTCATGCTCGAACCCGAAGCCGCCGCCGTATCCACTGCCGTTGTTCTTCGTATCGTCTCGCCAAATACCCGCGCGATAATGCCGGTACTCTTCGCCTATCGAGCCTCTGGACCAGCCCAGTTCAGCGCCTTCCATGTATTTTCCATCGACGAGCGTTTCGATGTTTCTCTGCTGTGCGCCTTCGGTGTCCACGGCGACGGCGTGGATGTAAAAATGCCGACTAGACTGGAACTCAACCGCTGCGCCACCGGCGTATGTTCCATCGTAGGCAACAGCAAGATTACCGTCGTTTGCCCCATTCAGGAATTGCGTACGTTCGTCGTTATTGAACATGCTGAGGGTTGCGAATTCGTTCGGGTGTATCTTGCCCACATAAAATGAAAGCCTCTTCGCGAGGAAATCCTGTCGCCAGTAGAGGATGTTCAGAGTGATTGGCTCCTGCGGGCCGCCGCCCTGCAAGCAGTTGAGATAGAGGCCCGAGCCGATTTCGTCGCTTAAGTTGAACTGCTGACTGATACCGATGTTGGTTCCGGAACGCACCAACAGGCTGATCGATCCTGCCGTGCCGCCATGATCGTACACAGCCCACGCCCCGGTGAAATCGAGGCGCCCGCTGAGTTGATTGTGCCGGACACCGTCCGGCGTAATGGTCGCGTACTGGTTCAGAAAGGTGTACGTCGCACCAAACTTCAACCGTAGTGACTGAGCGCTCTTAGCGGCGAATCTGTCGAAGGGCTGGAAGATCGGAGCTAACGGATCTGGGTGTATGAGCGGGTCTGCGGGTATCTTCGACAATATAATGGAATTTGCATCGAGCTCTTGTGTCAGTTCGTCCGGGTCTTTCTCTAGCGGAACTGGCGGCATGCTTTGATCTGGTTGACTTGTTTGAGCGGCGGGCGCAGCATTTCCGTCGGCGGTCTGCCCAGGGACCGGCAGGTTTGACGCAAACAAAAGCAAGAACAAACAGGTCCTCAAGTATGTTTCCTCCCGGCTATCAACAAGCGCTCTCTTGCGCTAACAGGCCCTAGAGATCACTACTGTCGAAATCAACTGCGTCAGCAAAAGCACGCAGCTTTTCTACATCAGCCAAGTCCTGAAGCCTTCCCGAAGAGAGCTTGTTCTGAATCAACAGTTCGCGGGAGATGAAGTTTACGGGCAGGCCATCTCCCCTTCATTTTGGTTGAACGAGAGTAATAGATCTCTCAGATCTGCGGGAAGCATCGTAGACCTTTCCGGCCATCGAGCAGGCGGCTGCAGTAGCCTGAATTACACCATCGAATCTCTCGGCAGCGCTTCGGCTGGACCAGTGGCGATACGTCTCAGCCTGTTGCGCTTTTACATCCTTGACGAGGCGAATTACTCGAGTGTTCGTCATGGGCATCCCCGCATAAGTATACAGCGAATCAATGACTTAAAAGAGACCAATTCGCAGTCGCGTCATTCATTGCTGCGGAATGTTTCGAGGCGGCTATCGTGTGCAGCTCTCCGCCGCATTTTTGACAGCAAGGTTGCTGAGCCGGAATAATCAGGTATTCCGGTTACGACGGAAATTGCACTCCCATATATCTGAAGGCGCAGAATCGCCTGCGCTTTTCGGCATGGACTACGATAACGATCAAAGCATGAGATGTTCGGGAAGACGGTGGGAATCCGTCACTGCCCCGCAACTGTAAGCGCGACACTGTGCGTCTTGTTGGATGGAGACGCGCAGAGGAATGCCGGACCTGAAAGCCACTGGAGAGATCTGAAAACGATCCGGGAAGGCGGTTTCGGCAGGGAAGCGCGCAAGTCAGGAGACCGGTTTCATGCGAGTGAAACGGATTGGCCTCGCGGCCATTGGTCCGTCCGAACCGCGTTCCGAGGGGAACGAAGGAGACTTATGTTGAAGAACCTGCGGCCTGCGGGCCGTTTTTCCCTTATTTCCTTTCTGCTGCTTGCTGCGTTGCCGCTGCGCGCCGTCGTTGTTAACGGGCGCGTGACCGATACCCTGGGGCAGCCCATCGCCAACGCAAGCATCTCGCTCATTCAGAATGGCAAGGTTGTCGTCGCGTCCAAAACCGCCAGCGATGGAAGCTACCAACTCAGCAATTCGGCAACCGGGCGCTTCTATGTCCTGGCTGGAGGGCAGTCGTTTCGGCAGCTGGCGACAGAGAGTTTCTATGGCGGGTCGCTCGACGCCGTTGAGCAGAACATTGTGCTGGAGCCGGAGTGGGTGCGGCAGTCGATTGTGGTGACGGCTACCGGGACTCCGCTGCCGGAGGCGCAGCTGAGCGCTTCGATTACCATGCTTCACAAAACGGACTTCATCAACCGCGCCGACATGGTGGACGTGATGCGCCAGGTGGCCGGCATCAACGTGGTGCAGACGGGGCAGCGCGGAGGCTTGACCAGCGTCTTTGTGCGCGGCGGCAATTCCGATGCGAACAAGATTCTCTTCGATGGCTCAACAATTGAAGACGTCGGCGGCCGGTTCGATCTTTCGACGATTGCTACGACAGGTGTATCGAGCGCAGAGGCGTACCGCGGGCCGAACAGCGTGCTCTATGGGTCGGATGCAGCGGCGGGCGTGATCGGGTTCAGCACGCCGCGCGGTTCGACTCCCTTTCCGTCGCTGCTGTATGAGGGCGATGCGGGAAATTTCGGCACCTATAGGAACGAAGTCCAGCTCGGCGGAACGCATCGCGCGTTCGATTACTACGGCGGCTTCGGCGATCTGCAGACAAAGAATTCGATTCCGCAGAGCGAATATCACAACATTGTTGAGACGGCGAACCTTGGGTATGCTTGGTCGTCCGGGACGACGATTCGTGTCAGCGCGCGTAATGCAGATATCGCGACGGGCCTGCCGAACGCGTACCAGTTCTATCAGATTGCGAATGACGCGAAGCAGTCGGACCAGGACATTTACCTCGCCGCAAGTATTGATCACAACTTCTCTGACCGCTGGCATGGGCTGGTGCGGTATGGCCTGGCACGCAAGCGCGAGGAGTCGACGCAGTGGTCGCCGACGGGAATTTATGAGCCGGATGAAGGGATTTATTTAGGCAATCCAGTCACGATCACGGGCGCGAATGGATATGCGGTCAACGGGCAGGCGATTCTGAATTATGCGGGGACGTATCCCGTGACCTCTGATCTGGTTTCGAACCGCGACAATCTTTACGCGCAGATGGACTATCAGTTCACGCCACATTTGATGGCGATTGGCGGGTTCCGATTTGAGGATGAGCGCGGGGCGGACCGCTATCCAGGTTTCGTGAATGACTCGTTGGAACGCGCCAACTACGACTACATGCTGCAGATCGGCGGCGACTTTAACAACCGACTTTTCTATTCGCTTGGTGGAGGCATTGAGAAGAACCAGCTCTATGGCATCGAGGGAACGCCACGCGTCGGGCTTTCTTATTATGTAGTGCGTCCGGGGGCGGGGCATTTTCACGGCACGAAGTTGAACTTCAATTTCGCGAAGGGCGTGAAGGAGCCGACGCTGACGGATCAGTTTGATTCGCTCTATGACTTTCTCTATACCTACGGCGGACAGGCGGCGGTGCAGCAATATGGGATTCAGCCGATTGGCGCGGAACTCTCGCGCAGCTACGATGGCGGCGTGGAGCAGAGCTTCTTCAGCGAGCGCTTGCTTCTTCGCGTGACCTATTTTCACAATCAGTTCGGCAATCAGATCGAGTCGGTTCCGCCTTCGGCTTTGACGCAACTACTGCCGAACCTGCCTCCTGAGCAACTGCAGGAGCTCATTGGGCTGCTGAATGCTTCGTTTGTGTCGCCTACTGTAAATTCGATGGATTTTCGCGCGCAGGGAATTGAGAGCGAGGTGCAGTACGGCATCGGGCGGAATATTTTTCTGCGCGGCGGCTATACCTATCTGGATTCTGTCGTGGAGAATTCGTTTTCATCCGATGCGCTGAGTCCGACTTACAACACGGAGTCGTCGTTTCCGGATGTGCCGATCGGCGTGTATTCCCCGCTGGTTGGGGCGCGGCCTTTCCGGCGTCCTCCGCATACCGGATTTTTGACGGCCACCTATACGGGGAAGTACTGGACGGTGGTGGGCAATGGCGCTTTTTCGAGCCGCAGCGATGACTCGACTTTCCTGGGGGACAGCGATGCGAACTTTGGGAATTCGCTGCTGCTACCGAATCGGAATCTCGATTATGGCTATGCCAAGTTGGATTTTGGTGTGGTTTGCCAGGTGCGTCCGTGGATCGCGGTTTATACGCAGATCGACAACGTGGTGAGCAATCAGCACATTGGCCCGATTGGATATCCGTCGCTGCCGTTCAACATTCGCACGGGATTGCGGCTTGCCCTAGGCAAAGAATTGAAGTAGTCGAAAGAGATAGCTAGAAACGAGGTCTTGACGGCCTCTTTTTCTTTTGCGTCTCGGGACCAAGCAGTTTCCTTGTTCGGCATGGATGAATACAATTGAGCTATGGTTTCAGTAGTCTTCCGTAGGGTTCTGGTTCTCTCTCTTTGCATGCCCCTGGCGGTTTCCGCGCAGGACACTACCAAGCGCGGGCGTAAATACACGCCGCCTCCACCGACCTGCAAAATTACGGTCACGGTCACGAAGGCCACAACTGGCAAGCCAGTCGAGAATGCCGGCGTCATCTTTCATCCGATTAAGAATGGGAAGGATGAAGGCAATATGGAGCTGAAGACGAACGAGGAAGGCAAGGCTGTGCTCGACGTCGTTCCCATTGGGGACACAGTACGGCTGCAGATCATCGCCAACGGTTTTCAGACCTACGGCGCTGACTACCAGATTGACACTGAAACCAAGGACATTGAGGTCAAACTGCTGCGACCCGGAAAACAGTACTCCATTTATGAGAAGCACACGGAGTCGCAGGTTGGCGGCCAGGACGAATCGGCGAAGCCGGCAGACCAGAGCGCGCAGCCGCATTAGAGGCGCGCTTCTACCCTCCCTGTTGTGATTAGTCTGAATCCTGGTCGGACTGCAGGGTCGTAATCTGCACGTGTCCTTCGCAGACGGCCATGGGATGGTGCACCGCAAAGCTTTCAGTCGAGCCTGGAGCCGATATGTCGATGCGCGAGACAATCGGACAGCCTTGTCCGGTTGACCAGCCGACCTGAAACCAAGCTTCGCCTTTGGGTGCGATTGTGATCTGGGCGTCCGGTTTCGAGGCAGCAGTACGTGCCGGACCCTCCGCTAGTTGTGCATTGAGTGTCGACGCAGTGACGCGATCGACGATAAGACTGGCTACTGGCGTCCCGCTGTTGTCCAGTAACGAGATGGCCGGGTAGCCCCCGATATGGCATGGCACGAGACCCTCGTTATCGAAAGCCAGCTTGACGGCGCGGTAGTTTCCATTCACTGCTGCGGCGATTTCCGTAACGGCCAGGTCTTTGCTCTCACAGGGATTGGCAGTTGTGGATGCGGTCGCCTGCGAGCGCTTGACTAATTGAGGACTGGTTGCGGCCACCAGGTATGGGGCGTTCGGGTTCGTTCCGCCGCGGGTGTGCGGCGCATCCTCTTGGAGCAGCCCGGGCGCGCCGCCCTGCATCGCGGAAGCGTGTGTTGAGTGAGCGCAGCCTTCCATGAGCGGCCACACGGTCAACAGGCTGCCTGCCAAAACGATGATTGATACACGGGACAGCGGGGGAATCATGATGCAGCCTCGCGGTAGTTCATAAGATGACAGCTGCACCGGATAGGTTGCAGAGGCGGGAACAGAATGCCGCGCGCGTCTTGTCACGGCCGGTGCGCGCGGACGCGTAAAATCAAGTCTATGGATAGTTTACAGGGGCAGGTTGCGCTTGTTACGGGTGCGGCCAAGCGCATCGGGCACACCTTGGCGTTGACGCTGGCGGGTGCGGGAGCCAACGTTGCGATCACCTATCGCGACTCGGAGCCCGAGGCGCAGAAGACCATTGCAGAATTGGAAGCTTTCGGCGGGGAGGCATTCGCAGTTCACTGCGATGTGCGCGATCCAAAGTGCGTTGAAGATGCAGTTGCCGAAGTTGCAAGACATTTTGGACAGATCGATCTGCTGGTGAACAATGCCGGTGTCTTTGAGACGGCAGTCCTGGAACAGATCACAGTCGCGCAGTGGGACGCAATGTTTGAGACGAATACCCGCGGGCCGTTTCTGGTGTCAAAGGCTGCGCATCCGCATCTGAAAGCTGTGCGTGGACGCATCGTCAACATCGGGTCACTTGGGGGACTTCATCCGTGGCCTACACACGGGCACTATTGCACTTCGAAGGCTGCTCTGCACATGCTGACGCAGACCATGTCGAAGGCATTTGCGCCCGAGATCAGCGTGAACTGCGTTGCTCCTGGGATGATCGTGAATGGCGAGGTCACAGAAGACTATGAGCATTTCGCGCGCAAGACTCCGATGAAGCGGAATGGCACACCGGAAGATGTGGCGGCTGCGGTAATGTTCTTTGCTACCGGGCCGCATTTTATTACCGGGCAGATCTTGAGCGTGGATGGTGGGTTAGGGCTGTAAAGGTAGTGAATCCTACCCTTTCGCAAGAATGCGCGAAAGGACGGGCACCCCTTTTCTTGCGCATACTTTAAAAAGCAGATCCTTCGCTGCGCTCAGGATGACAGCGGCAGAGTGAGTGGATTTTCATTCAGTGCGCAGGGCTTTGACCGGGTCGATCGATGCTGCTCGTTGTGCCGGCAGGATGCTGGCGATGAGGGCACAGATCCCCAGCGAGATGACTGAGCCCGTAAGCACCAACGGATCCCAGCTCTTGACCTGATAGAGTTGCGCGGCGATCAGGCGTCCGCAGCCTATAGAGATGGGGATGCCGATGGCGAGGCCGATGAGGATTTGCAGGAAGGCTCCGCGAAGGACGAGTTTCACCACGTCTTGCCGGTTTGCGCCCAGCGCTATGCGCACGCCAATTTCGCTGGTGCGGCGTTCTACAGTGTAGGCGGTGACGCCATAGAGGCCGATGGCGGCGAGGACGAGCGCGAGGATTCCGAGGAGTCCGGTCATTTGCGCGACGGCGCGTTCCTGATCGAAGTTGGAGTCCACCTGCTCATCCATCGTCTGGATGTTCAGGATTGTCAGGTTTGGATCGACTTCGCTGAAAGCCTTGCGAATGAGGGGTTCCATGCCCATCGCACTGCCACGCAGTTGCAGGACCGCTCCGGTGATGTAATGCGTGCGGTGATCGAACATCAGCATCAAGGAATTTTTGTAGTTTACATATTGTGCCAGCGCAATGAAGAGCATGGGATGCGCCGGGTGGCGTGTGTCTGTATATTTCGCATCGCGCACAATGCCCACGATCTCGAAGTCCGTGCTGTTTTCCGGAAGGTCGAGTCCGAAGTGCTTGCCCAGCGGGTCCTGATCCTTGAAGAAATGACGGACAAAGGTTTCATTCACTACGGCGATGTTGCGCGTGCTGCGCGTGTCTTGTTCTGTGATACTGCGGCCGCGCAGGATGGACTGACCCATGGTCTCGAGATAGCCCGGACTCACGCGATCAACAGATGCGTTGGCGTCTTCGTCCATTTGCGGCGCGCCATGGCCTTCGGTAACGACGAGTTCACCCCAGTTATCGATAAAGGGCGTGTAGAGCGCGAGGCCAGCGCTCTTTACTCCGGGCAGATGCGAGAGACGATCCTCAAGTTCGCGATAAAGGGCGTCAAGCTGCGGCTCGGAATAGCTGGCCAATGGCGAATTCATGAGGACGCTGAGGCGGCGGTCGGTTTCAAATCCCAGGTTCTGGTGTTCGAGTTTTCCGAGGCTGCGGGTGAGCAGGCCAGCTCCGGCGAGCAGCACGATGGAGATGGCGGCCTGCGCGATGACGAGAACTTTCTGCGGGAGCGAAGAGCGATCCTGTGTGCTGCGGTTTGCGCCACGAAGAGCTTCGGCGGGATCGGCGTGCGAGGTGAGCCATGCGGGGGCTGTACCGAAGAGTATTCCGGTAAGCAGAGACAGACCAAAGGCAAAGGAGAGCACCGGCAGCGATGGCGCCGCATCGATTGGAACCGAATGCGCGTTGTGGAAGGCGAGCGCCACAATGACCTTGACGCCGCCGTAGGCTACGGCGATTCCGGCGATGCCTCCGATTGCGGAGAGAAGGATGCTTTCGGTCAGTGATTGACGAATGAGCCGCCTGCGCGATGCGCCCAGCGCCAGACGGACTGAGATCTGCGAGCGGCGCGCAGTGCCGCGAGCCAGCAACAGGTTGGCGACGTTGGCGCAGGCGATGAGCAGCACGAGACTGCAAACGGTGATCAGAATGCGCAGGCTGTCACCGTAATTCTGCTTCATATCGCCTACGCCGGAGCCGGCGGGAACGATCTTGACGAACTGTTTGGGCAGGGATTCTTTAACCTGCGGCATGAATTCAGCGGGGTAGCCGCTGTCGTTCACCATCCATTGCCGGACAAGTCCGGTGAGCCGCGCAGCGACACCGGACATGTTTGCATCCGGTTTGGCGCGGGCGATGACACGCAGCCATGCGGAAATCGACTGCTTGAACAGGGAATTGCCGCCGTTGACCATGGGCTCCTGCTGCAGCGGAAGCCATAGCTCGGGGGGATTGCTGCGCAGCGTTTCTCCGAAGAAGCCGGGCGGCGCGATCCCGATGATGGTGAACGGATGGCCCTCGACGACAAAGCTGGAACCGATGACGGAGGGGGAGGAGCCGTATTTCTGCTGCCATGTGCGATAGCTGAGCACGGCTACAGGTGCGGCAGACGCCTGGTCGTCGGACGGAGTGAAGACACGTCCGGCGAAAGCGCCGATGCCGAAGGTGGAGAAGTAGTTTCCGGTGACAAATTCGCCGTACAACGGCTTGGCTTCGCGGTCGCTCTCACCGCGCCGCACGCTGAATTGCGAAGACATGGACTGAAAAGCTGCCATCTGCTCGAACTCGGGCGTGTTCTTCTTCATAAGCTCGAAGAGCGGATAGGAGAACATGCCCCAGTCGTCCTGCGGGCCGCCCTGGACACAGCAGTTGTTGCTGTTGTCGCCGATGCGGTAGAGCGTCCTTGGATCGACAACCGGCAGCGATTTGAGCATGACGGTGTGAATCAGCGAGAAAATGGCGGTGGTGGCCCCGATGCCGAGCGCGAGCGTCAGCATGGCGGTAAGAGTAAAGACCGGGGA
This sequence comes from Terriglobales bacterium, assembly GCA_963823845.1. GTDB lineage: Bacteria > Acidobacteriota > Terriglobia > Terriglobales > Acidobacteriaceae > Alloacidobacterium. Next base: position 339,725 of record CAWGND010000011.1, on the reverse strand, counting down.
CAGCCGCATCTGGCGCAGTGCGTAGGATAAGTCTTGCCGCAGGGTTTGCATCTTGAGCCTCCTATTGCATCGAGAATGGCGAAGCCTTGCGCAAGGCTTCGCTCAGCATGACATGATACGTGATGTTCACTCGGTGCGCAGTGCTTTTACCGGGTCGATGGATGCCGCGCGCTGCGCTGGCAGAATGCTGGCAATAAGTGCGCAGATTCCCAGAGCGATGATCGAGCCGCTCAGTACCAGTGGGTCCCAGCTTTTGACCTGATAGAGCTGCGCGGCAATCAGGTGGCCGCACAGGATGGAGATGGGAATGCCGAAGGCGAGCCCGATGATGATTTGCAGGAAGGCTCCGCGCAGAACGAGCTTCACGATCTTTCCGCGATCTGCGCCGAGGGCCATTCGCACGCCGATCTCGCTGGTGCGGCGTTCGACCGCATACGCAGTAACCCCATAGAGGCCGATGGCGGCGAGGATGAGCGCGAGGATGCCGAAGAGTCCGGTCATCTGCGCCAGGGCGCGCTGCGAATCGAAGTTGGCATCGATGTGCTGCTCCATAGGCTCAAGGTCGAGCAGCGTGATGTTCGGATCGACATCGCTGAGGACATGGCGAACCTGAGGCTCAAGGCCGTCCATGCTGCCACGAAGTTTGAGGACTGCACCTTCGATGTAATGGCTGCCATCATCGATGCTCTGCATCATGGCATTGTCATACTTCACATGCTGCGCAAGCGGCGCGAAGAAGATGGGCCGCATATCCTCCTTTCCGTAGAGGTTATCCCACATGTATTTGCCATTGTTAACGACGCCTACGATTTGAAAGCTTGAGCCATATTGTGGCAGGTCGAGTCCGAAGCGTTGGCCGAGTGGATCTTCGCCGGGCTTGAAGAAGCGCTTGACGAAGGCTTCGTTGACGACGACTACGTTCTGCGTGGAGGCAGTGTCCTGTTCAGTGATGGATCGCCCGCGAATGATGTGCTGGCCCATCGTTTCGAGATAGCCGGCACTGACGTGATCCCAAGAGGAGCCGACCTGCTCGTTCATATTGGGCATACCGTGGCCTTCGCGGATAATCATTTCGCCCCAGTTGTCCTGCAGTGGCGCATATAGGGCGAGTGCGGCGCTCTCAACTCCTGGGATATGTGCCAGGCGCTCCTGCAAATCGCGGTACATGGCGTCGAGCTTCGGCTGCGGGTAGGAGTTGAAAGGGCCGATGAGGCTGATGAGGGCGCGATGGTCGATCTCGTAGCCGAGATTCTGATGCTGCATTTTTTCAAGACTGCGCGTAAGCAAGCCCGCGCCGGCGAGCAGAACTACGGAGAGAGTCGCCTGGAAAATGACGAGAATTTTCTGCGAGAACGAGGAGCGGTCATGTGTGCTGCGGTTGGCTCCGCGCAGCGCTTCAGCGGGATCGGCATGTGTTGCCAGCCATGCGGGAGCGGTCCCGAAAAGCGCGCCTGTGATGAGAGACAAAGCAAAGGCAAAACCAAGGACGGGTAGTGACGGCGTCGCGTCGATAGGAACGAACTTGGCGCTGTGAAAGGTAAGCGCGACGAGGAGCTTTACCCCGAGAAAAGCGATGACGAGACCGGCAAGCCCGCCGAAGACAGAGAGGAGGATACTTTCGGTGAGGGATTGGCGAATGAGTCTTTTGCGTGATGCACCGAGGGCAAGGCGAACTGAGGTTTGCGCACGGCGGGCGGCTCCACGGGCAAGGAGGAGATTGGCGATATTCGCGCATGCGATGAGCAGCACCAGAGCGCAGACGGCAAGCAGAATGCGGAGGTTGTTGCCGTAGTCCTCTTTCATGAGGCCGACGCCGATGCCTGCAGGAACCACTTTGACGACCTGCTTCGGCAAGCCGGTCTTTATCCCAGACATCCAGTCAGCAGGAAAGTCAGCTCCATTCATGAGCCATTGCCGGATGAGGCTTGTCATGCGGGAGGGAAGAGCGTCGGCATTGGCTCCGGGCTTGAGCCTGCCGATGACGCGAAGCCACGCCTGGAAGTGGTGCAGAAAGGAACCTTGTCCGGCGAAGACGGGTTGCTGCAAGATGGGCAGAAAAAGATCGGGCGGATCGCTGCGCAGGGTTTCTCCGAAAAAGCCGGGAGGGGAGATGCCGATGATGGTGAACGGATGGCCGTCGAGGATGAAAGATGAGCCGATCACCTTTGGGTCTGCTCCGTATTGCTGCTGCCATGCGCGGTAACTGAGCACAGCCACGGGAGCGGCTGTTTCCCGATCGTCTGCCGGTTGAATTGTGCGCCCTGCGAAGGCGCCGACGCCGAAGGTGGAGAAGTAATTGCCGCTGACGTATTCACCACGTAGAGGTTTTGCTATGTGGTCGGCTTCGCCGCGACGGGTGCTGATCTGGCCGCCGCCAGCCTGGAAAGCTGCGAGCTCCTCGAATTCGGGAGTGTTTTTCTTCATCAGCTCATAGAACGGATAGGAGAACATTCCCCAGTTGTCCTGCGGGCTGCCTTCGACACAGCAATCGTTACCATCACCGATGCGGTAGAGGCGAGATGGATCGCCGACCGGCAGCGACTTGAGCATGACGGTGTGGATCAGCGAGAAGATGGCGGTTGTGGCTCCGATGCCGAGGGCTAAGGTCAGCATGGCGGTGAGGGTGAACACCGGGGAGAGCCGCATCTGACGGAGCGCGTAGGAGATGTCTTGTCGCAGGGTTTGCATGGGAATGTCTCACTCTACATACGAGCAAACACATCGCCATGTTCCGGGGAGTTAAGTTATTGATACGAAAACTTTCGTAGTCGTATGGAGCGCTGAGCGGCGTTCATTTACGGACAGAGTTGTCCGGATGCGGACAACATCCCTACAAACTACTTCGTGGAAAACAGGCGGCTTAGCAGGCTCTTTCTGGGACGCGCATCCGGCTCGTTGTGCAGCCCCAGCATTTCCGGCTGTGGCGGGAACTCAGCACCGTAGAAGGCAGCACCTGGATTGGTGACGCAGAGACGCTCGGCAGTTTCCTTGCCGTATTTGTTCTCGACGATCTTGTAAGCCTCGGTGGCAACCGGCGGCCGCGAGGTGAGGTTGTGCGCGTCGGTGGCGAGAAAGTGGACCCAGTTCTTATCAAGGTAGCTGAAGGCCATCGATTGCGCGACGCGGCCGAAGCGTCCGGTGAGGGACGACGCCGTGACCTGCACCAGGCAGCCTTCACGCAGCCAGTCCATCATGCGGTTGGGATGGCGCTGGATGGTGTGGTTGCGCTCCGGGTGGGTGATGATCGGCTGCACGCCCGCGATCTTCATCTCATAGAAGGTGTCGGTCATGCTTTGCGGAATCAGCAGGTCGGCGAATTCGACCAGCAGATACTGCTTCTGGTTGATGGTGTACTTCGTCTGATTCTGCAGAGCATCTTCGATGTTGTCGTAGGAGAGGTGAAAATCGCAGCCGAGGCCAAGAGTAATTCTGCCATCGAGCCGCTGCTGTAGCTCCGCCAGACGCTCTGCGTTCACCGCGGGATCGAACTGGTATCGGTGGTTGGCGTGCGGAGTGCACACTATATGGGTAATGCCGTCGTCCGCAGCCATCTCGGCCATGGCGACTGAGGTTTCTAAATCCGGGGAGCCGTCATCCAGCCCAAATAGCAGGTGATGATGAATATCGATCATGTACTTGAAAATCCCCTTACGATACTGCTAATTCAGGGGTCGCGGGGGCACGGCCCTCTTTCACCTGAAGCGCTGCTACGATAGATGCGAAAATTTTGTACCCGTCTACGGAGCCGAGCAGGTTTTCGGAGGAGCGATCCGGATGCGGCATCATTCCCAGTACGTTACGGCCCTCATTCACGATTCCTGCAATGTTTCCAAGCGAGCCGTTCGGGTTCGCGTCCGGCGGGATTTCGCCAGTCTCCGTCGAGTAACGGAAGACGATGCGGTCGTCGCGTTCGAGCTGAGCAAGCGTCTCTGCGTCGCAGAAGTAATTGCCTTCCATGTGGCCGATAGGAATCTTGACGACTTCGCCTTTGCGCAGTGTTTGGGTGAAGGGCGTGTCGGTCGTTTCCGTGCGCAGATATACCTGCTTGCAGATGTATTTGAGGCCGGCGTTGCGCATGAGCGCGCCGGGGAGAAGTCCGGCTTCGGTGAGGATCTGGAAGCCGTTACAGATGCCGAGGACGAGACCGCCGTCGGCAGCAAATTTCTTTACCGACTGCATGACGGGCGAGAATCGGGCAATGGCGCCCGTGCGGAGGTAATCGCCATAGGCAAAGCCGCCGGGGACAAGGATGGCGTCGCAGTCTTCGAGGCTCGGAGAATCGTGCCACAGTAAGGTCACGGGCTGCTGGGCGATCTCCGATACGACGTTGTATGTGTCGTGATCGCAGTTGGAACCGGGGAAGACGAGAACGCCAAACTTCATACTTATAGGCTAGCAGTTTTGGGCGGCGTCTGCCCGCCATTTCAATGTCAATAAGTCATCGTCGATCAGTTACCTTTGCGGTACGGTCACAACGGAGTTTGACGACCTGCAGGATTGAGTTCTGAATGCCGCGCATGACGGCGTCCTGAAAGGCCATCCTTTTGCCAGAAGCAATGAGTCTAAAGCATACTGAGGGACATTCATGGGTGGCTTCGACATTAAGACCACGGGACGCACGGCGGGAACGGCGCTGGTGAACTGGTGGCGCGCGGTTTCGATTGAGGCTCTGTGCGTCGCGGTCATGTGGTTGATCGGGTTGTGGCTGCTGCATGTGCCGCTCTTTCCGGTGTGGGCGCTGCTGGGCGGATTGATGACTTTCATCCCTAACTTCGGCGGCGTGATTGCGCTGATCGGGCCGGTCTTTTGCATTCTGGTGACAGGGAAGGATCTGGAGCGCCTGGCATTTGTGCTGGGGCTGTATGGGGTGATCGTCGTGATCGATCAACTAGCGCTGCAGCCAGCGCTGATGAAGCGCACGGCGCGGGTACCGATCTGGGCTTCGCTTCTGGCTCCCATTGTACTTGGCATTGTCATTCCGTTCTGGGGTGTGCTGCTGGCTCCTCCGCTGCTGGCGGTGATTTATGCGTTCCGCAGGCCTAAGACAAAGGGACCGATTCCTCCAGCCATACCGCCGGCAGCCAGAATGTGAACGGACATCTTGCGTCTCGAGCACTTTTCAGCGCATCTACTAGCCCATGGAATATAGACAGCTTGGCTATTCGGGACTGAAGGTTTCTGCGCTCAGTTTTGGCACAGGAACTTTTGGCGGCGGCAATGAATTTTTTAAAGCCTGGGGCAGTTCGGATGTGGCGGAGGCCACTCGACTCGTCGATCTGTGTCTGGATGGAGGGGTGAACCTGTTCGATACGGCAAATATCTATTCCAATGGCATTTCCGAGGAGATTCTGGGCAAGGCGATTGAGGGTAAGCGCGAGAAGCTGCTGATTTCGACCAAGGCGACGTTCAAGATGGGCGAGGGACCGAACGACGTGGGGTCGTCGCGGTATCACCTGATCCAGCAGTGCGACGCCAGCCTGAAGCGGCTGGGCACGGACTACATCGACATCTACCACATGCACGGATTTGACGCGACGACGCCGATTGAAGAGACGCTGGACGCTCTGAATACGCTGGTGCATCAGGGCAAGGTTCGCTACATTGCCTGCTCGAATTTTTCCGGGTGGCACCTGATGAAGTCGCTGACGATTTCAGAGCGTTATGGGTGGGCGCGGTATGTGGCGCACCAGGTGTACTACTCGCTGGTCGGGCGCGAGTATGAGTGGGAATTGATGCCGCTGGGGCTGGATCAGAAGGTTGGGGCGCTGGTCTGGAGTCCGCTGGGCTGGGGACGCCTGACGGGCAAGATTCGCCGCGGGCATCCGCTGCCGAAGACGAGCCGCCTGCACAAGACTGCCGACTGCGGGCCGCAGGTGACGGACGAATATCTTTACACGGTGGTGGATGCGCTGGACGCAGTGTCGCGAGGAGACAGGGAAGACGGTTCCGCAGGTTGCGCTGAACTGGCTGCTGCAGCGGCCTACGGTTGCGAGCGTGATTATTGGCGCGCGGAACGAGGAGCAGCTGAGACAGAATCTCGCCGCTGCGGAGTGGAATCTGACGGCGGATCAGGTTGCAAAGCTGGATAAGGCCAGCGCTGTGCAGCCAGTTTATCCCTATTGGCACCAGTGGCAGTTTGCGGAGCGGAATCCGCTGCCGGTGCCGCAGGCGAAGTAACCTCATCCGTCCGTTTCTCAAGCCTTTCCAGGTGTAGAGGTCTGAAATTTCGTCACACTTTGATCGACGAGTTGACGAAGAATCGACGTCAAAATAGGTATCTGCAAGTGATACGGGCCTCTCTGCGAGGTGTGTATGATGCGCAAACCATTCCTGTCGATTGGCATAGCGGTGCTTGCCGTTTCTTTCATTGCTTACGCGGTCCGCGTAGGTGACGCCGCTCCCGATTTCACCGGAACCGATTCCAACGGAAAGACGAACAAGCTTTCCGAATATCAAGGGCAAATACGTGGTTCTGGAGTGGACGAACAACGGCTGTCCCTACACGCTGAAACACTACGAAAGCGGCAATATGCAAGCGCTGCAGAAAGACTGGACGGCGAAGGGCGTCGTCTGGCTGACGGTACTGTCATCGGCCCCCGGTGAGCAGGGGTACATGACGGCCGCGCAGGAGAACGCATATGTCAGCAACGAGAAAGCGGCGCCGACGGCTGCGCTTCTCGATCCGACCGGCGCGATCGGGCACGAATACTCGGCGAAGACTACGCCTCATATGTTCGTGATCGATCCTGCGGGGAAGCTGATTTATGCGGGCGCGATCGACGATCACGCGACGACGGACACCAGCGATATCAAGTCGTCGAAAAACTATGTCTCGGCGGCTCTGACTGAGGCAATGGCTGGCCAGCATGTGGCGACTTCGTCGACGCGGCCTTATGGTTGTTCTGTGAAATACCAGTGAAGTCAGGTCGAAATGTGTTTCTGATTTCGATTGCTCTCAGGTAATACGGCAAGGCTATAATCCGGCGCATGCCAAAAGTCGAACAGCATTTGCCGGGGATGTTCTGCTGGGTAGAGCTCGCGACGAACAGCCAGGAGAGCGCGAAGACCTTCTACTCTGGACTATTCGGGTGGACAGCGACGGATTATCCGACCGGCCCGGACAACCAGACCTATACAATTTTCAGTTTGAATGGTGCCGACGTTGCCGCTACATATACCGCGAGCCCAGAAGAGCGTGCGATGGTGCCGCCTCACTGGAATCTCTATGTCACCGTTCAGAGCGCGGATGATGCGGCGGCGCGTGCGGCGGAATTGGGTGGGAAGGTCATCGCGGGACCTTTCGATGCAGGCGGGTTTGGAAGGATGGCCGTCATTCAGGATCCGACGGGGACGGCAATCAGCGTCTGGCAGGCTCGTTCACATCCCGGCACAGCCATCGAGCATGAGAGCAGCACGTTCTGCTGGGCGGACCTGAGCAGTCCAGATCCGGAGCGGGCAAAGACATTCTACGAGGCGCTTTTTGGTTGGCAGATTGCGCCGGATGAGAAATATCCGCCGGAGTATTTGGTTATCAAGAGTGGAGGAAAGGCGATTGGGGGAGTCACACCCGCAGCGTTCCGGCCGCCGGATACGCTTCCGCACTGGATGCTTTTTTTCATGGTGGCCGACGCCGACTCCGTATCTGCCAAGGCAAAGGCACTGGGCGGTAAGGTGCTGATGAGCGCACCGGGCGGCATGAAGATGTCAGTGTTGGCTGATCCTCAGGGTGCGGCATTCTCAATCATTCAACCGCCTCAACAGAATTGAATCCCGGGCTTCAGCGAGCCTGGGCGTCTATGGTGTTGTGTGTTTCGATTCGCGGATTCTCCTGATCTCTTCCATGCGCTGCGCCAGCAGCTTTTCGCGGCCTTCGGCGGTGGGGTGGTAATAGGTGTGGCCGCGCAGGCTTTCCGGCAGGCATTCCATGTCGGCTACGCGGCCTTCTTCATCGTGGGCGTGCTTGTAATCTTTGCCGTAGCCGAGGGCTTTCATCAGGCCGGTGGGCGCGTTGCGCAGGTGTAACGGAACCGGCTCGGCACGGGTGTGTTCGATGTCGGAGAGCACTTCGCCGTAAGCGGTGTAGAGGGCGTTCGATTTGGGAGCGAGCGCCAGGTAGACGACAGCCTGTGCGAGGGCGAGATCGCCTTCGGGAGAGCCGAGGAAATCCATCGCGTCTCTGGCTGAGAGGCATAGGTTCAGCGCTTCGGGCGACGCGAGGCCGATGTCTTCGACGGCCATGCGAATGACGCGGCGGGCGACATACATCGGGTCTTCGCCGGATTGCAGCATGCGGCCCAGCCAGTAGAGCGAGGCATCCGCGTCGCTGTTGCGCACGGATTTGTGCAGGGCGGAGATGAGGTTGTAGTGCTCTTCGCCCTGCTTGTCGTAGAGCAGGACACGCTGCTGCAGGGCTTCCGTGGAGATTTCTTTGGTGATCTTTGTTTTTGCGGCCTGTGCCAACCTTGCGGCTACCTCAAGGCCGTTGAGGGCGTGGCGGGCGTCTCCGTTGGAATAACCGGCGAGTAGTTCAAGGGCTTCACGCTCGGCTTCAAGATGCAGCCCGCCGAGGCCGCGTTTTTCATCAGCGAGGGCGCGTTCTAGAAGGTGAAGGATCTGCTCGTCGGTGAGCGCGTGCAGGGTATAGACGCGGCAGCGGGAGAGCAGCGCAGAGATGATTTCGAAGGACGGATTTTCTGTCGTGGCCCCGATCAGGCGGATGGTGCCGCGCTCGACGTAGGGAAGAAAGGCGTCCTGCTGCGCTTTGTTGAAGCGATGAATCTCATCGACAAACAGGATGGTGCGCGAGTCGTAGGTGGCCGCTTTTTCCGCGTCGGCCATGACGGCCTTGATTTCCTTGATGCCGGATAGGACAGCGGAGAACTCGATGAAGCTGGCGCGGGTGGTTTCGGCGATGATCTTGGCCAGCGTGGTTTTCCCGACGCCGGGCGGTCCCCAGAAGATCATCGACGAGGCGTCGTCGCGCTCGATCTGCACGCGGAGAGGCTTACCGGAACCGAGCAGGTGCTCCTGGCCTACGAATTCGTCCAGGGTGCGCGGGCGCATGCGCTCTGCCAGTGGCGCGTATTTTGTGACCGTGGTGAGGTCCGGGGTGTTGCCGAAGAGGCTCATTCTGCTTGGATGATTCTACGGTTTATTGAAGATTCTGTTTCTGCTGGCTGGTCTGCTGTTGCGGTTCCCACTTGTTGTGAAACGGTTCAGGTCCTATTTATCCGTCAATTTTCGATGCTCGTCGGAGCGACGCAGGAGTTTGCCCATAACGGCGCCGATCCCGCCGACGGTGATTCCGAGAAGGGGTCCAATCCACACATGATTCACTCCCCCTGCGAAACCGTCCCTATAAATGAGCTGGGATAATTCAGCTTCAAGGCGCATGGTGTGCGCTACGCGCAAATTCATGGATGTTTGACGCGTCCATCAGGGCATCGTGAAACAGCATGACGACGATTACAAGAGTCACGAGAGCGATTGCTCCACTGATGAGCCCGCTCCAGATGCCGACCCGGAGCGCTACGCGGATACTGTTGGCCTGATACGCGGCTACAAACCCGCCAATCGCTGTGAGGCCGACCGCGCTCAATGCAAACAAGGGGGCGAGGGCGTAAACGCGCGGATGAAAATCGCGGAGATTTCCGAAAACGGATGTGCCTCCGAGATTTCCTAGAAGAACTTCACCCATCCACATCGCCCCGATCAGCAGGCCAAAGATGATGCTAAGCCTTCTCTCCATCGCGGCGATGATCCTAGCATATCCTCAACGCAGCCATTTCACAGCCACCCGGACTTCATCAGGATCGGACACGGCTTTTTCGCGCTGCTGCCAGTTAAGCGGGGTGATTTCTCTCGTCTTCAGCGTATGCTGGCTCTCAGTTTCTGAATCAGTGCTGTTCGGATTGCCACATGATTCGCTCGATTCTTTGGGTGCTTTTCTTTGCTTTGGTCTTCAATGCGACGCCCGAGTGGGCTCCGGAGGACTCGCCGCAGCTTGTGCGGCTGGCGGCGGGGTTATTCAGTCTGCAAGGTATCGATCCCGGCTCGAAGACGGAATATCTGCGGCTCTTTTTAGTTGCTGATGGTGAGGCGAATACTGCGCCGCCGGAGCCGATGCCCCAAGGCTCGCCAACATTCACGATTGAATGCACGCAGTTGCACGGCCGTCGCGAGCTTCATTTCTATGTGAACTTTGGCGGAGTCGAGGACATTGCGTTTACACCGCCTTTCATGCCTACTTCGACGGACCTCTTTCCGCCGGTGTATCCGACGGTCGTTTTCAAGATGACCTTCGAGGGCTACATCCATTTGAAGCCATTCAAGCGGGCGTGGGAGCAACTGCCGAATGGCAACTTATAGATATCGCAATCCGGGTGGTAGCAGTTTCAATCTGGATGGGCCGCGGTATTTCATGCAGTATCTGAATTCGCTGCCGGGGTTTCGGGTGGTGCAGATGAAGCCGGAGCAGGGAAAGCCTGCCGAGGTCTTTTTTGCGACGAAACCGTTGCTCGACGTGGTTTCGCGCACCCCGCTTTGTCAGCCGTGATGGGACTGGCGCTGGCGGGAGGCTTCGTAGAGCAGGATGCTGGCGGCGATGGCGGCGTTGAGGGATTCGACGGGGCCGGGGCTGGGGATGGTGATTCGCTCGTCGCATTGGTTGGCTAGCTCTGGCGATAAGCCGCTGCCTTCGTTACCGATGAAGATTGCCATGGGCTGGGTGAGGTTGAATTGCTGTGCCGGGGTGCCGCGATCTAGGGTGGTGGCAACGACACGGATTCCCTGGGCGTGGAGAGCGGGGAAGAGGTCTTTGCTGGTTGCGGTAACGACTGGGAGCCGGAATGCCGATCCGGAGGAGGCGCGCAGAGCCTTGGGGTTCCAGATGCTTACGGTGCCGGGAAGCGCGATGATTCCGGTCGCGCCGAAGGCTTCCGCGGAGCGGACGATGGTGCCTAGGTTGCCGGGATCTTGCAGTCCGGCGGAGACGATGATCAGCGGGTCCGGTTTTGCCAGGAGTGTCTCGAGCGTGAAGGCTGGGGCTTCGGCGAGGGCTGCAATGGGCTGGGGTGACTCGGTCGTGACGGCGCTTGCGAATATGTCGGGAGGCAGCTCGAGGATTTCGGTGTGGGTCGGTAGCTGGAGATTGTCGACGAGGCTGAGACTGCCGCTGCGGACGAAGAGCGTCGTGATGGGTAGACTGCTGCGAAGGGCTTCTTCGACGAGGTGCTGGCCTTCGAGGGCGATTAGCCCCGAGTCGGTCTTTTCGCCTTTCCGCAGCGCGGCGCGCAATTCTTTTACCCGTGTGTTCTGTCGGCTTTGTACAATGCGAAGGTGCGCGCGATTTGAAGCCGCCTGCATGGGTGCGATTCTATCGTGTCCATGCCGGCTTCGGTCTGCCGTCCGCGCTTTGGATTTCCTGAAGGAGTCGCCTTGTCCGCGGAGATTTTGCGCATGCATCCGGACGAACCGGAGCCGGAGCGTGTTGAGTACGTTATTTCGTGTTTGCGCAGCGGCAAAGTTGTCGGGATGCCAACCGACACTTTTTATGGCCTGGCAGTAGACCCGGTGAACCTGCGCGCGGTCGAGCGCATTTACGAGATCAAATCGCGGCTGAAGCATAAGCCGCTGTCGCTGCTGATCGGCAACGTGTCGCAGGCCTATGAACTGGCTCGCGACTTGGGCACGAACTTTGATCGCCTGGCGGAGCGCTTCTGGCCCGGCCCGCTGACGCTGATTGTGAAGGCGAGCTCGCGGCTGCCGCTGCGGGTGACGGCAAATACCGGCAACGTGGCGCTGCGTATTCCCGATGCGGTGATCCCGCGGACGATTGCGCATGCTTTCGGGCTGCCGATTACTGCGACATCGGCGAATCTGCAGGGCGCGCCTGAGTGTACCTATGCCGCGTGCGTACGCGACCAGATTGGCGACCGGATCCCTTTGATCGTGGATGGCGGGCCGACGGGGCGCAGCCTGCCGACGACAATTGTCGATCTTTCGGGCGGCGAAAACCGCTGGCAGATCCTGCGTGAGGGCGCTATCGCCACGCACGAAATCGCACTGGCTTTGCATCCTTAGTCTTTGGTTTCCCATCGTTTCATGATTGTTCCTGACACCAATCTGCGGCGAGGCGGAGTCGGCCACCGGCTGCTGCGGGGTATCTTCCTGTTGCTTCTGGCGGGTGCGGTGGCGTGGATTGCCTGGGTGTATGGTCAGATTCGTTATTACGCCGAGCGCGATGAGGCGCGGGCGGCAGATGCAATCGCCGTCTTTGGGGCCGCGGAATATGACGGGCGGCCGTCACCTGTGCTGCGGGCGCGCCTCGACCATGCGCTCGATCTCTATAGCCGCAACCTGGCACCGCTGGTGATTACGCTGGGGGGTGGCGATGAAGGCGACCAGCATTCAGAAGGCAGTGTCGGTCATGATTATCTGCTGGCGCATGGGGTTCCAGAGACGGCGATTATTGCCGAGACGCAGAGCGATAATACTGAGGAGTCCGCGGCGCGGCTGGCGGTCATTGCACGGGCCAATCATCTGAATCGCATCGTCGTGGTGAGCGACGGCACGCATCTTTTCCGTATCCATGCGCTGTGCGAGTGGGTTGGCCTTACCGTTTACACCTCGCCGCGACCGGTGGGGCGGAGCATTAGCTGGCAGGAATCATTTTTTCGCACGGCGCACGAAATTGTCAGCTACACCGCGTGGAGATTACACCTGCACTAGCCATCCGGCGGCGACGGCTGCCACCAGCGTTGACAGGAAGTTGACAGCATCGTTGTTCAGCCAGCCTCGGCGTTCGAGGGTGGCTCCTAAGAAGCTGTCAGCGAAGAGGCCGAGGATTGCAGAGGAAAAGATAACAGCGCCTGTTCGCAGGTCCAGGGAAAACGTAAGCCCTGCAACGGTGGCGACGATGGCGGCGCCGATGCATCCGATGGCTGTTCCGGCAAGGGTGATGCCACCGTCGGTGCCCACGGCAACGGGTTTTAGAGTGGTCAGCAGCAGCGGCTGGCCACCGAAGACTTGGCCCAATTCAGAAGACAGGGTATCGGCGGCAGCCTCGGCCAGAGCAGCTGCGATGGCGGCGAGCGATGCGGCTCCGGTTCGCGCTGAGGGCGTGAAGAGCTGGGTTGCGGTCAGTGGGATTGCGGCGAGGGCGGCCATTCCCAGATTGGCCGCGACCTGTGATGCCGTGCGTCCATGCTTTGCTTCGGCGGTGCCTAGTTGCTCCTTGCGCACTCGACCGATGCGGGTGGCTGTCAATGTAAGAACGAGCATGACGATCAGAGGAATGAGCGCGGTTCGCCATCCCGGCGTGCGCAGATAGAGGCAGCCGGTGACAATGGCTCCCGTCACCGCAGCGTAGCCGGTGGCCGCGCGGAGAAGCCAGACGATGAGACCGAAAGCGATGCTTATTCCGGCCATCTGCAGCAGGACTGGATCGTGGAACTCCCACTCGTTCATCGCCTGGAGGAATATCCAGACACAGGAGGCAGGCACTACAATCATAAGGAGCAGTTGCGATTGCCAATGCAAGGACGGGTCTGAGCTATTTTTCTCGTGCATCGGGGTTTTTCCTGCCGTGCGTGGCAAATCGAAGTGCGTGAGTGATTTACAATCTAGTTTCCAAGGCATTTTGTCCCGATTGTTGCAGGCTTCGCCGCAGTTTGCCAGTTGACCTTTTCTTTTCAGTGGAGGTCAGTGGACTTGACGGCTCCGGCTCGAGGATACGGGAAAATGCCGGTGCAGGATTTGTTGCTGAATGAGGTGTCTGAGAGTGCGAAGTGTCACTGGGCCTGGGAGCCCATGGTTTGCCGCCGGGGTGCTGCTGGCTTTGGCGGGTGTTGCTGGATGCGGCAATCAGTATCGTCCAGTTGTAACCCCCGTAGCCCCAACCGGGCCTGCACCCCAGCCGACGTCATATGTTGTGGCCTTTTCCCAGCCTGGGCTGACGCAGCAGACAGGAGCTCCAAGTCCTTGCCCCGGAACACCCTACACCCAGCAAGGGGTTGTGACGCTGGTTGATTTTTCCGGCGACAGCGTCATGGCGCTGGCTACCATCGGCAGCACTGGACCGCTGACATTCGCATTGGACGCCACCGGTTCGACGGCATACAGCACGAACTGCGACGGCACGGTGAGCACGGTTCCGATCAGCGCAACTTTGCAGTCGAAAAATGTGCTGACCACAACGCTGCCGCAAAACCCGGGCGGCGTGAATACGCTGCCGACGAATCTGCTGGCGACGACCACTGGCCAGTATGTTGTTGAGCAGAACCGGACGGCAATCGGCGCGCTAACCGGCACTCCGACGTCCCTCAAGCAGGAAATTCCAGTGGCCCCGAGCGCGATCAACATCATCGGTGTTTCGGGCGCCCAGTACATCTACGCGATCAGCCAGGGAAACAGCACCAATGGCAGTGGCGTGACATGGGGGCAGTGTGACCCCAGTTCGGGAACGACAGTTACGACGAATGGCGAGGCCGATGGTATAGAGGTGTCCACGAACACGGTGAATAACCGGCTCCCCGTGGGGATTTGCCCGGTTTATGGAATCATGACGGCGGATGGGCGTCGCGCTTTCATTCTGAACCGCGGCAGCGGAACGCTTACGGTCATCGACAGCACAAAGAACCAGCTCGATACGGATTCACAGAGCCAGTACATGACGAATGCGACCATCAACGTCGGCAAAGGGCCTGTATTTGCCGATCTGTACGCGCCGGGCTCATTGCTGGTAACGGCAAACTATGATGATGATTCAATCAGCATCATCAATGTGACTATCAATGGACAGGTTGAGGGTTATACGGACACGCCAAACTTCGGACAGGTGCTGGCAACGGTGAAGCTGAAACCGGGAAGTCATCCGGCGGCTGTCTCTGTGCTGCAGGACGGGAGCCGCGTCTACGTTGCCGATGAGGGCGATGGGACGGTAACGATCGTAAATCTGTCGAGTTTCACGGTAGAGTCTGTGCTGCCTGTCAACGGACATCCGCGCTCGATTGTTTCTACCTACAATGCTCCTATCGGCAAGGTCTACGCCATCGCGCAAGACAGTCCGTATCTGACTGTGATTCGAACGGACACGGATATCGTGACGTCTTCGATTCTGCTACAGGGGAACGGCGTGGATGTGCACACCACGACACAATATGCGGGCAGCAGTTCAACAAGCACATTGGCGAACGCCGTTACGCAAAGCCGGTCGGTCGGTTCGGGTGCTCCATAGTGTATAGGGAGATTGATCTGACAGGGCGCTCGATTTTTCGAGCGCCTTATTATTTGCTGCGGAAAGACCGATCTGTGTCCAGTTTTGCGTTTGCCCTTCTAATCGGTATGCTCTTGTCTTAAAGCATCAAACTTCTTTCCTGGAAAATGTGACAGGTGATCCGGACACTCTTTTGTTCTCTTGCACTTAGTGTGACCATTGCAGGCACTGATGGATATCCACAGCGCCCCTCGTTGATTCCCGAACCACGGGAGTTTTATAGCCGCGAGGATATTTCACTGGCTCGCGGTGTCTCGCTCTCAACGCAAAGAAACGATGCTGATGACGCTTTTGCCGCTGAGGACCTGCTCGCGCTCCTAAAAGAGCGGGGAGTTGCGCGCTCTGAGAAGGGCGCGCATATCTACTTGCTGCGGGATACTTCTTCGGCAGGAAAAAGTGCGCTGGTGGGCGAGAAGCTTACTCTCGATCCGTCGATGCTGAACGAGGGCTACGTTCTCTTTACGTCGAAGACTGGCATTTACGTCATTGCGCATACGGCAACCGGACTCTTCTACGGAACGCAGACGGCGAAGCAGCTGATCTCGAACTCTGGAGATCACGTGGTTTTTCAGGGGTGCGTCATTCGCGATTGGCCGGCGATGCGGTATCGTGGCGTACACGATGATTTGTCGCGCGGGCCGATGCCGACGCTTGCGTTCCAGAAAAAACAGATTCGCACCTTTGCAGCTTACAAGCTGAACGTGTACTCGCCTTATTTCGAGAACACGATGCAGTACGCTTCGAATCCGCTGCCGGCGCTGCCTGGAGGTTCGATATCAAAGGCGGATGCGGAAGCGCTGGTCGAGTATGCGAAGCAGTATCACGTCACGATCGTGCCGGAACAGGAAGCTTTTGGACACTTGCATCATGTGCTGACGTGGCAGCAATATGCGCATCTTGCGGAAGCCCCGAGCGGCAGTGTGCTGGCGCCGGGCGAGGCCGGTTCGCTAGAAGTGATCAAACAGTGGTTTACGGAGCTGGCTGCCGCCTTCCCTGGGCCATTTCTGCATATCGGCGCGGACGAAACGTTTGAGCTGGGGCAGGGAAAGACGGCCGATGACGTGAAGCAGCGCGGACTTGGTGCTGTTTATATTGATTTCCTCACGAAGATTCATACCGAACTCGCGCCGCTGAATCGCAGGCTGCTGTTCTGGGGTGACGTTGCGATGAATGACCCTGCGCTGGTGACGAAGCTGCCGAAGGACATGATCGCGGTGGCCTGGCATTACGAACCGGAAGAGGATTTCAGCAAGTGGCTCGATCCTTACACAAAAGCCGGGATGGAGACCTGGGTTTCACCGGGCGTGAATAACTGGAACCGCGTGTATCCGAATAACAACCTGGCTCTCAAGAACATTCAGGGATTTGTCGTGGCGGGGCAGAAGGCCGGGAGCACCGGCGTGCTCAACACGATCTGGAATGACGATGGCGAAGGGCTGTTTGCCGAGGACTGGTACGGCGTTCTTTACGGCGCTGCTGCCGGATGGCAACAGGGAACGAGCGATATCGCAGAGTTCCAGGCGAATTACGGCAAGGTCTTTCATGGCGATGCGACGGGGGATCTCGATCAGGCGCAGATCGCACTCATGCAGGCCCACATGGTGCTCGAAAAAGCGGGCGTGGAAGATGCGAAGGATGCGTTGTTCTGGCTCGACCCATGGAGCAGGGAGGGGCAGGAAACGGCGGCGAAGATCGGGCCGGTGCTGGAAGAAGTGAGGGTGGACGCTGAGCGCGCTCTGACGCTGATTACCCAGGCGCGACAGGCAGGGAATCTGCGTGAGCTGGAAGCGGTAGATGCGATGGAACTGGGCGCGAGGAGGATGGATTTTCTGGCGTTCAAATTCCAGACGGCGGACGGCATTGCGAAGACGTATCAGCGGCTGTATCTGGAGCAAAATGATCCTGAAGCCCGCAAACATCTATCGGGAAGCATGTGGAGCCTCGCTGGCCGCTCCTTGGACCTGCGTGACGGCTATGGATACATACGCGATGTCTTCAAAGATGCCTGGCTCAAAGAGAACCGTCCCTACTGGCTGGATAATGTGATGGCTGAATACGATGTGGCCATGCAATTGTGGATTGCCCGGGCGGAAAGACTTCGGGGAGCGCGTCAGCAATGGGCTGCGACGCACACGCTTCCACCGCCAGAAGCGATCGGCATGGCGCCGGCTGCTTCTGTTAAATGATTTGTAACTGCTACTGATGCATATACAGCTTCGCACCATTGATCTGGTTATCGTGATTCTCTACCTGATAGGGATCACATGGTTTGGCCTGCGTTTTCGCAAGCAGGGAGAGCGGTCGATGAAGAGCTATTTTCTCGCCGATCGCAATATTCCCTGGTGGGCGATTGCGCTTTCTATTGTGGCCGCGGAGACGAGTACGCTGACAATCATTAGTGTGCCCGGCATTGCTTTTACCGGGGATTTTGGCTTTCTCCAGCTTGCGATGGGGTATCTGCTGGGGCGCATAGTGATCTGCATTCTGTTCCTGCCGCGATATTTTCGCGGAGAGCTGATGACTGCCTATCAGTTGATCGGCGAGCGTTTTGGGACGCGGCTGCACCGGCTTACTGCGCTGCTGTTTCTAGTGATGCGTGCCGCGGCGGAAGGCGTGCGCGTCTTTGCTGTGGCGATTGTAGTGGGCGTCGCGTTAGGAACGGGGGATATTGCTTCGATCGTTATCCTGTCGCTGCTTACGCTGCTATATACGTTTGAAGGCGGCATGAAGGCCGTTATCTGGACGGATGTTCTGCAAATGCTGCTCTATGGGGTGGGGACGCTGGTCAGTTTGTGGTCTGTCTGCCGGCATATTCCGGGCGGCGCCCATACATTGCTGTCTGTGGCTTCATCGGCGGGAAAGCTGACAGTTTTTCACTTCGCTCTTTCTGTTTCGCAGACTTATACATTCTGGGCGGGGATCGTTGGAGGCTGTTTCCTCACGATGGCCAGCCACGGAACGGATCAGCTGATGGTGCAACGCCTGCTGGCCGCCAGAAACCTGCGCGAGTCGCGGCTGGCGCTGCTCTCGAGCGGGGTTGTGATCTTCGTGCAGTTCACCCTCTTTTTATTGATCGGAGCGGGATTGTTTGTCTACTACAGTGGGGCCGGAATCGCTCCCGCATGTGGCGAGCGCCGACCGTATCTTTCCTCAATTTATTGTGCAGCAGATGCCTGCTGGCATCGCGGGGTTGATGATAGCGGCAATCCTGGCGGCCTCGATGTCGAACCTGAGTGCCGCGCTGAACTCGCTGGCGTCGACTTCGATGGTCGACTTTTACTTATTGCGGCGGCCGGATGTGAGTGAAGTGCAGAAGACACGGCTCTCCCGGCTGATGACGCTAGGTTGGGCTGCGGTTCTGCTGGCGCTAGCGATTGTCTCGCGCGGCAGCGGGCATGTCCTGGAGATTGGGCTGTCGATCGCGTCAGTTTTGTGGGGTGGGATGCTTGGCGTCTTTCTGCTCGGCACGCTGACAAAACGCGCGAATGAAATGGGCACGATGATCGGGTTGCTTACCGGGTGTGTGTTGAATTTGTTGCTCTGGCGGCAAGGCTCTCCAGTTCACGCAACCATGTTGGGGCTATTCCTTTGTTTTTCCGAAGTTTGCCTGGACGTGGTATGTGGCAATCGGCGCGGTTGTGACGTTCGGTACTGGATACATGTTGAGCCTACTCGGGGAACGTAACAATGTCGGGAGCGAATTGTAGATGCGGGTGCGTGTTTGGTGGCTTGCTCTTTGGATCGCGACGCTTGGCTGCGTGAATTGTTGCTTGCTGGCGCAAGGGCAGGATTTCTCTCCCGTCGACACGCTTGTAGACCAGGCGGTAGAGCACCAGCAGCTTCCGGGCGCAGTTGTAGAGATTGGTCACGGCGGTCGCGTGGTATTCCGCAAGGCGTATGGCGAACGCTCGCTGGAACCGACTCGCGAGGCGATGACTGTGGACACGGTCTTCGATATGGCTTCGCTCACCAAGCCGTTGATGACGGCGACGGCTGTCATGCAGCTATGTGAACAGGGGAAGCTGAGCTTTAATGACCCTGTTGCGAAATATCTGCCGGAATTTGCGGCGAACGGCAAGCAAGACATTACCATTCGCCAGTTGCTGACTCACTATTCCGGACTGCCGCCCGATCTTTCGCTGGACCAGCCATGGGAGGGAAAAGCCGAAGCTTTGCGACAGGCATTTGCGGTGCAACCAGCCACGCCCGCGGGTGTTCGCTTCGTTTATAGCGACATCAATTTCATTGTGCTGGGAATGCTGGTGGAGAAACTCTCCGGCATGCCGGAAGATGAGTATGTTCGGCAGAAGATCATTGCACCGCTTGGCCTGCGGGACACACGCTATCTTCCTCCGGTTGAGTGGCGTGATCGAATTGCGCCGACGCAATATGACAACGGCGTGATGTTGCGCGGAGTTGTGCATGACCCGACGGCGCGGCGGATGGGCGGGGTGGCTGGGCATGCCGGGCTCTTCAGCACAGCGGATGATGTTGCCGTATACGCGGAGAACCTGCTGGATCGGCTTGCCGGTAGGCCGAGCAAGTTTCCGTTATCGCGCGCGATTTTGCAGAAGATGGTGACGCCGGAGCAGCCGGCGACTGGGACTGCGCTGCGCGGATTTGGGTGGGACATTGAATCGCCGTATTCGAGCAATCGCGGGGAGATTCTTCCCGTCGGGTCGTTTGGGCACACCGGATTCACGGGTACATCGTTGTGGATCGATCCCATTTCCGACACCTATGTGATCGTGCTGGCAAATGCGGTTCATCCGAACGGGCAGAAGAGCATCGTGGCGCTGCGCGGAAAGATTTCCGATGCGGCGGCTGTCGCTCTTGGTGTCACTCATGACGGCGGCAAACTTTCCGCAAAACTCACGGGATACAACGAGTCGCTTAGCGGCATGCGGCGCTGGACTGCCCGCAATGCCGACGTAAGGACCGGCATTGATGTTCTGGAGGCGGATGGTTTTGCTGAACTGCGGGCGTTGGCAAAGAAGCACGGTTGCCATTTGCGAACCGGGCTGCTAACCAACCAGACAGGTGTGGATGGGGCGGGGCGCAGGACGATTGACATTCTGGCGCACGCTGACGGGATCGAATTGAAGACGCTGTTCAGTCCCGAGCATGGTATTCACGGAGCGCAGGACACGGAAGAGATCGGCAACGGAACAGATGCTCAGACCGGGCTGCCGATTGTCAGCCTGTATGGCGCCACGGATGCGCAAAGAAGGCCGTCGCTCGAGGTGATGCGCTCGCTCGATGCGGTGGTGATCGATCTTCAGGATGCAGGAGTGCGCTTCTACACGTATGAGACGGTGATGGGTTATTTCCTGGAAGCCGCTGCGAAGATGGGAACCGAAATTGTTGTGCTCGACAGGCCCAATCCAATCAACGGCGCGTTTGTGCAGGGGCCGCTCTCGGACGAAGGCGCGGATAGCTATGTGCACTACATGCCGCTTCCCGTGCGGCATGGCATGACGATGGGTGAACTGGCGCAATACTTTAATCGCGAGCGCAGCCTGCATGCTTCGGTCACAGTGGTGAAGATGGAGGGATGGCAGCGGGGGGACTGGTACGATTCGACCGGGCTTAGGTGGGTGAATCCTTCGCCGAACCTGCGCGACCTGGAAGAGGCGACGCTATATCCAGCGCTGGGATTGGTGGAGACAACGAATATTTCAGTAGGGCGGGGGACTGACACTCCGTTCGAGATTCTTGGCACCCCATGGATCGATGGGCGTAAACTCGCGCGCTATCTTAACGCACGATTCCTGCCGGGTGTGCGTTTTGTGCCTGTGGATTTTACTCCGCAAAAGCCTTATCCCTATGCCGGCGAACTGTGCCACGGAGTGCGGGTGCTGGTCCTCGACCGCAATGTGCTGGATTCGCCGGAACTGGGGATTGAGATCGCATCTGCGCTGCATAAGCTGTATCCGCAGGACTACAAGCTGGAGAGCATCGATACGCTGCTCGCGAATCGGTTGGTGCTGGAGTCGCTGATGAATGGCGTTGATCCGGCGAGAATTGCTGAGGATTGGAGAGCTTCGCTGGAAGCGTTTGATGTGAAGCGGAAGGCGGTTTTGATTTATTGACTTCGCACGTTACGGCGCTCGCTTAGGACGACAACTCTTTAGGGCTATAACTGCTTCAAGTACGCTTTCGCCTGTTCGAGTTCCGGAAACAGTCTTTCGTCTGCCTGAAATTCACGCGGGTGTACACAGCGGCGTCCCCTGCGTACCTTGACCGGATGCCTGAGGTGCAGCATCTCGTGGTACATCAGATATTCGATCGCGTAGCGTGGCGTATTTCTGCGGTCGAAGATGCGGCTGACCATAATGGTGTTGTGAGCTGCGTCGTAGTGGCCGAGCAGACGGCGAGCTTTGTACTCGCTCCATGTGAGCAGCGGCCGGCCAAGGAGGCCGTGAAAGAAGCGCCGGTTCAGCGTTTCAAAGACTTCATCCAGATCGTAGTACTCGCCTTTGGCGGTTGAGATTTTCTTTCGCCCACGCGTCTGACGGATGCGCTCTGTTTGCCGCAGTACGGCTTCGCTGGACGCGAAACGGCGATAGCGAGTGTTGTGAGCCGGATCGAGAGGCTTGCGATAGAGCTTGGCGAGCAGAATATGTGCGATAGCTCGCAAAACGGTATCAGGCGCACCCTCCAGAAGGTCAGAGAGGTGAACTCTGATCTGTCCTTCGCGCAGACGGATCGTCGTATTCAGGCTGGTGAAACGGTAGAAGCGGACATGCATCGGTGGAATGGGCGCGCGTGGACGGATGGCGCGATACTCTTCTTCAAACAAACGCGAAAGCTCGGGGTTCACTTATTTTGAGCCTAGCACAAGCGCAATTGAGTAGCCGCGACGGGCCGGCTACGACGGGCCGGTGCCGTTCTTGCCGGCCTGATCCTTGTGCTCGGCGAAGTATTTCTCTTGGTCTTTCTGCAGCGTCTTTGTCTGATCACTGATGCTCTGTGCGGCCTCGATCGCGGTCTTGCGAGCAAATTCATAATCTTGATCAGGCGGAGGCTGGCGCAGGGCCGGCTCCCATTTGTCGCTCTCAGGAACCAGCTCTTTCAGAGCCTTGCGGACGTCGGCGTGCTGTCCATCGTAGGTGTCAAGGTTGTCCTGCAATTCGTCGACGAGGCGCGTGAATTCCTCGATTTTGGCGCGCAATGCGGCGGGGCGGTTTTCTGTCCTCTTGTCAGTGGAAAGCTGTTTGATGGCCGTGATGCGCTGCTCGATAAATTTCGCGTAGAGCTTGATTCGTTGATTTGGCTGGTCGCCTAATTCGCGCACCTGATCAATTTCTTCGTCATTCAGAGGATCTTTCTGTGTTTGTGCCCAGGCTTGCAGTGCGATTGAAGAGAGGAATAAGACGGCACTGAGAAAGACGAGAAGGCGGCGCATCGAGCACTCCCTTAACTGCCAGATTTAGATGCATATTTCAGCGTTTGCACACAGGTAAGTTTTATGGGCGCGTTGGCACGCAGGTAGAATAGCCGACATGAGGTCTTTCTTGATCCGGAAATTCCTGACTGCCGCAGCGCTGGTCGTGCTTGCAATTGCTGTCCATCCAGCCACCGCGAGCGCAGAAGCGGTGAAAGATCTCCCAAAGCCGACCAACTATGTCAGTGATTTTGCCGATGTTCTGTCGTCGCAAACGAGGCAGGAGATCAACCAGTTGTGCGCACAGGTGGACCATCAGGCGCATGCGCAGATCGCGGTCGTGACGATCAAGACACTGGATGGCGAGTCGATTCAGGATTTTGCCGTGCAACTGTGGGATGCATGGAAGATTGGCCAGAAGGACCGGGGCGTTCTGATTCTGCTGGCTGTTCAGGATCGCAAGCGATGGATTGCAACGGGCTACGGGTTGGAGTCGATCCTGCCGGACTCCAGAGTCGGCGATATCGGGCGGCAGATGGTTCCGTATCTGCGCTCCGGAGATTATGACGACGCCGTGACGGTGGCTGTCGGCCAGGTATCGCAGATTATTGCCCGTGATGCCGGAGTCACGCTGCAGCAGCCACTCCAGAGGCGCGCACCACCGCAGCAACAGGCGATTCGTCTGAGCCTTGGGCAGCTTGTTGTCTTCGCTATTGTTATTTTTCTGGTCATCCTATTCCTGGCGCGCGCCGGCGGCTCGGGATTGCTCGGGTTTCTGCTGGGTATGTTTCTCGGTGGAGGCGGCGGTTTTGGCGGGAGAGGCGGCGGTGGTTTTGGCGGGGGCGGTGGAGGAGGCGGCGGATTTGGTGGATTTGGCGGTGGCAGCACCGGCGGCGGCGGCGCCGGTGGAGATTGGTAGATCGCAGAGGTCTACGGTTGCTAGCCTAATTCGTGTAGTCTCTGGATGAAGAATACAGCTTGTGTAAGGAGAATTTGCCCGTGATGAGACGTGGATTGTGGATCGCAATTGCTGTGGTTGTGGTGATTTTCCTGGCTGGACTGATGGTTTTCGGTAGCTATGTGAGCGCCAAGAACCAGATGGTAACAAAGCAGGAAGCGGTGCGTGCGGAATGGTCGCAGGTTGATGTCGTATTGCAACGGCGCGCCGATCTGATTCCTAACCTGGTCTCAACGGTTAAGGGCTATGCGACGCATGAAGAGACCGTGTTTTCCGACATTGCCAATGCGCGCTCGGCTCTGCTGGGTGCGCGCGATCCGCAAAGCAAGATCGCCGCGAACGGCCAACTGGATTCGGCGCTCGGGCGTCTGCTTGCCATTTCAGAAAATTATCCAAACCTGAAAGCCGATCAGGGTTTTCTGCGACTGCAGGACCAACTGGAGGGTACCGAAAACCGCATCGCGGTAGAGCGCCGACGCTATAACCAGACGCTGCAGGACTACAACACCTTCATTCGTCAGTTCCCGAACAGTATTTGGGCGGGGATGGCCGGGTTCCAGCCGGACAATGCTTACTTCCAGGCAAGCGAAGCGTCGAAGCAAGCTCCAACTGTCAAGTTCTAACGGAAATGGTCCTGGGTTGCAGCCGGTTTCAGGCGGGTGCGATACCGCGACCTGTGGTTCGTTCGCGCGCGTCGCTTTCGAGATTGAAATCTTCCTGTTTGAACTGACAGAATCGTCCTGGTTGCAAATGGGATCATTCATTTGACATCGACGCATGGTCCCCCGGGTCATTTAGGATGACGGTAGCTCCGCTCATCGGCAGCAGGGCCCGGATGGCGAAATCGGCAGACGCAGCGGACTTAAAATCCGCAGGCCGCAAGGCCGTGGGGGTTCAAGTCCCCCTCCGGGCACCATATCTTAAGGTAAACATATAAAATTACTTATTAGCAGAATGGCCTCCTTATTGTAGGAGGCCGTTCTGTTGTGGCAGCGGGGCTGGTGCCACTTCTGGTGCCGCTTCGTTCCTAATTTGCTATTGTCGATTACAGGAGGCTTGCAAACGTGCCCAGAAAGGTGCTTCGTAAAGAGAGAGGCGTTTTCGAGAAAGAACCGGATTCTGGCATTTGGTGGATTCGGTACAAGATTGACGGGGTGGAGCGTCGCGAGAAGGTTGGTCGTCGCGGCGATGCTATCAAGCTCTACGCTCTGCGCAAATCGGACGCTCTGCGCGGCGTGAAGCTACCCAGGAACATGAAGCACAAGGGCATCCGGTTTAGAGTCATCGCCGAAGAAGCGATCACCTGGTATGAAAGCCATGATCGCAAGGATGTTCGGAACTTCAAAAGCCGAATGAACATTATTCTTGAAGACTTCGGCGACCGGATCGCGGAAGAGATCAAACCGTCCGATATCGATACATGGCTAGGACAGCGCGACTGGTCACCGGCAACAAAGAATCGCTATAAGAACGTCTTCGGAAAGACCTTCAAGGTTGCTCTCGCCGACGGAAAAGTGAGCAGTAATCCAGCCAGACTTGTGGAACAACGTGCTGAAAATAACACGCGCATTCGGTTTCTATCTGAGGAAGAAGAGCAACGGTTGCGAACGGTGATTACAAGAAAATTCCCACATCACTTAGAGGAATTCGATATTGCGCTTAATTCGGGAATGCGGAAAGGCGAGCAGTACACGCTAGAGTGGCCCGAGATATCGTTTGAGCGTAGGCGCATAGCGCTTGATGAGACAAAGAATGGCACGAAACGCGAGATTCCACTCAATCGAACCTCATTTGAGGCTTTCGAGCGACTGTACGCCAAGCGACCAAAGGGGCAGCGGTCGGGTCGTGTATTCGCGATAAAGGATCCCAGGGCATGGTTTGAAACTGCAGTGCTCGAGGCCAAGGTCTCGAATTTCCGCTGGCACGATCTCCGGCACACATTTATCAGCCGACTAGTGATGAAGGGGGTCAGCCTGCGGACTGTCCAGGAACTTGCTGGACACAAAACGATTTCAATGACAGTTAGGTATGCGCATTTAGCCCCTGAGCATAATCAGGCGGCGATTGAAAAGTTAGATCCGGCTGTTGCTTGATCGACACAAGACTACCGTTATCCGTTTACTTTTGCCGAGCCGACAATATCGAGCCCAAGATTCCGAGGCTCGAATCCATTTTGAGGCGAGTCCGAGATCTGTTTATTGATCTTGGTCTTTCCGATTGACTCGATATTGGTCATGCGGACGGCTTCTGGATGGTCTTCCCGGGCGAAACGGCGGATCGCACCTGCAGGAATGAGGATTTTGCTTCCGATCCGCCGTGAAGGAAGACGACCGGTTGTAATAAGGTAGTCCACGGAGCGAATGCTCAAGCTAAGCGCTTCAGCAGCATCGCGCCGAGAATAAAGCAGCTTCTCGACATTGCCATCCATGAGCCCTCTCTTATTCGTCTCAGGTCGCTTCATCATCGCGACCTCATATTCCGAAGTCCAATGAAAGTTAGGGAGACCGTTATTCGTTCTAGGAATAACGGGGCGACTTTGATATCTCAATTGTGTTCACAACTGAAGAAAGAAAGTTAAAATGGACACGTTGAAAGCGCACAACTGTAGCCCCTTTTCTGCTTGTTGTCTGATCGAAAATCCCAGGCTCGGAGGACGATCGTGGCCCTGCCAGAAATTCGACTGCTGCAAGCTGCCATTGCTTTAGCACGCGATTTGAACTTTTCGCGTGCAGCAGAGTCTTTGCACATCGGTCAATCAACCCTCAGCAAACAGATTTATGAACTCGAAAGTCAACTAGGATTTAAGCTCTTCGACCGTAACCATCAGACCGTTGAATTGACCGAAGCTGGTCGCGCTTTTGTGGAAGAAGCGCGCGAAGCACTGCTCCACACGCAGCGAGCCGTCATCGCGGCAAAGGCGGTTTTTAACGGAGCCGACCAGATCCTCAATTTAGGAAAGTCAGCCTACACCGATCCATTTCTAGTCTCGACCGTTCTGTCCGTACGTCTACCGTTGTTTCCGGGTTTACGGATTAAACAATGGAGCAACTATTCGAACGAACTTGCACGTCAAGTCGTTGCCGGGACTCTCGATGTGGCAATGACGACCGGAATTCCGGAAAATCCAAAACTCAGCCTATTGCAGCTCGCGGAGAGCCCTTTTTACTTGGCAATGTCTGAGGATGACCACATCGCGGACCATCGCGACTTGGTTTTGGAACAGCTGCACGATCGGATTTGGATTCTGTTAAGCCAACAAGCGAATCCCTTCCTGTTCGACAAGACTTTGCATGTTGCTGCTGAAAAGAGCGTCTATCCAAGAGACGTCTTCCAAGTCATGAGTTATGAAGAAGTCCCTGAGTTAATCCTAGAACACCGCGGTCTGGCATTCACGCCTAGGAACTTGTTGAAAAACGATTCCGGCTATCCAATGCAGCCAGCCAGGACAAATCAGCGTCGCGCAAAAATGGCCTGCAACGCGCCGATCCGCCCTCTGTATACATTTCTGGTCACTTTTTCGGAGTCTAAAGTAAGTGCCTAAATGAGTTTTTCAACAAGTTCCTAGAGCGGCGGCCTGGAGAATCGCACGCGATGGAATCACGATGCGTCCGTTGTCCGAACCGCGGCTACGGTTGGTAACAAATCTCGCAGTGCGTGCGGACAGCAGATCCCGTCTCGTTAAGGAATTTGTTCGGGCTACTTCCCGAAAGCTCGACAGCTTGGCGCAGAAGCAGCAGAGGCAACTTCCCCTCACCGGCTGATGTTCACTTAACCTGCCAATCTTTCAGAAAGCTCATCGCTGTCTCGTATCTCGACGTTCAACGGTCCTTCGTGGCCGCAATTTGGGCAACGGAAAACTCCAGAAGTCAGAGCGCGCCCTTCATACATTTTCCTGCTAAAGAGCGACCCACAATCGATGCAAGCATGAACGTGAATTAGGCGTGAACCCCGTATTCGCAAGTCGTTGGCATTCATAATTTCACTCGTGATGCTCTGTGTCCTGCGTGTCCTAAAGGCAGTTTCAGAGGCGATTTGGGGCAAGATTTTTGAGATTTTTTCAGTGTACAAAGATGATCGTGCCTATACTACTGAGTAACCGGTAGTTGTTTGCCGGACAGATGCTCGCGCATGCCGCTGAATGGTCGTATCTGGCAAGAGCTGACGTGGAGTTGGGCCTATTCGACCGGGCACCCTGCTTCTGATCAGAAATTGGAGACCGCTGCTAAGACAGCATGGTCATATGCGGTGTTGTGTGCCTCTACATACCTGTATGATCGCGAGGCCGCGCACGATCTGATGGATCACGCTGTCGACAATGTCTCTCATTACATTGCGCGTCATCCGGATCGACCCGCAGATAAGCTAGTGTCATGAGTCAGAAATAGATTGAATAATACAGTTAGGTGCGGCATAGTTGAGTATGGCACTGGGCCGCCCTACCAAACCGCTCAACGTAAACGCCGAGGAGAAGGAGAAATTGACGCTGCTGGCGCGTCGGCCGAAGTCTTCGCAGGCCACAGCCATGCGCGCCCGCATAGTGCTGGGCTGTGATGACGGCCTGAGCAACAGCGCTGTGGCCAGGAAGCTGAATATCACCGGAGCCACTGTATGCAAATGGCGCGAGCGTTTTCGAGTCAACCGGCTGGAAGGGCTGCTCGATGAGCCGCGGCCGGGCGCTCCGCGCTCGATCAGCGATGCCAAGGTCGAGGCGGTGATCACGCAGACACTGGAATCGATGCCCACCAACTGCACGCACTGGAGCACGCGGCTGATGGCGCAGAAGACTGGGCTGTCGCAGACTGCGATTGTGCGCATCTGGCGCGCCTTTGGACTCCAGCCGCACCGGGTGGAGAACTTCAAATTCTCCAAAGACCCGCAGTTTGTCGAGAAGGTCAGGGACATCGTCGGGCTGTATATGAATCCACCGGAGCACGCGATGGTGCTGTGCGTGGATGAAAAGAGCCAAGTACAGGCTCTGAACCGCACGCAGCCGATTCTGCCCCTGGCGCCAGGCGTGCCGGCCCGCCAGTCCCATGACTACGAACGGCATGGCGTCACTTCGTTGTTCGCCGCGCTGAATGTGGCCACCGGCGAGGCGCTCGGCAACTGCCATCGTCGCCATCGGCATCAGGAGTTCCTGAAGTTTCTGGCCCGGATCGATGCCGCCGTCCCCGCCGACATCGAGGTGCATCTAGTGATGGACAACTACGGCACGCACAAAGTCGATAAAGTGCGGAACTGGTTCGCACGCCATCCCCGCTATCATGTGCACTTCACTCCCACCAGCGGAAGTTGGCTGAACCTGGTCGAGCGACTCTTTGCCGAGATCACCGAGCGCTGTGTCCGCCGCGGCAGCCATACCGCAGTCCCTCAGCTGGAGAAGGCCATGCTGAACTATCTTCGAGAACGCAATCGCGCACCGAAACCTTTTGTGTGGACCGCTGACGCCGATCTCATCCTTGGCAAAATCCAGAGGCTTTCTAAACGAATCTCTGACTCAGGACACTAGTCTCGCGTTTCAAAAGCATGATTCGGCGCCGCGCGAAGCAGTTGGCGGCCAAGCGTCGACATGAGCTCCAATTCGGGTCACTGCTCGATCTGGAACACCTTTACACTGGCGAAACAGAAGCAGAACAGAGAATCTATGCGAATGAGCTGCTTGAGCGGCTCTCTCCGTTCGCCCGATCCATCGTCAACCGGCGCTGGCTTGGGTATTCTTGGCGTGAGATTGCCCGCGAACTCGAAATGGATCACACCGTCGTGCGCCGTGCATATTACGTTGAGTTAAACTCAGTGCTCCGTAGCATTTCCCGACCTGGAGCTTGCGCTTCATGCGATTGAATTGGCTTCGATCCTCGCGCGTTGAGGATCGCTTTGAAACCTGGATTGCGCAACGTCACCAAGAACGGGTTCTCGCTGGAGAGACAATCCCCGCTGGTCCCCACCCTGACCAACCATTCCTTCGCGACGTTGCCTGCAGGTCCAAACGGATTTCATTGTCGGATCCTCGAGTAGACCATGCGGCAAGTTGCCCAATCTGTATGAGTCAATTACTGGCTCTGCGTCAGGCGTATCGGTCACGTCACCAAAGATTGGGGTTCGCTAGCGCTCTCACAGTTTGTGCATTGGTCGTCGTGGCTACTTTGATCGGCTATCGTGCGTTGCACAGGAGCTCTGTGACTGCGAGTACCGCGATTGTTTCGCAGACTGTCAATCTCTGGGATGTCGGGACGATACGTGGCGAGCAGCCACGCGAATTGCAATCAGTGCCGGTGCTCGCGGCACCTGTGAGGCTCAAGATAATCCTTCCTCGCTTTAGCCCTGCTGGCAGATACGCTGTCGCTGTGACTCGGGACCAGACCGGAACCAGAGTTTTGGCACAAGCCACGGCAGACACCATGACAGAAGGCCAGCAAGAAACACTTTCAGTCAATCTTGATCTACACAGAGCCGTGGCTGGGAAATACTTTCTCGCCACAACGCACGAACAGGATCAGGCAGCTTACTACTACCCTTTGCAAATCAAATAGTGGGTGCGACCTAGCCACGTTGCACAGCTTCCAAAGGCTTTGCAGAATCGTTGAAACACACCTGAATGCGTGCCAAGGCCTGTTATCGACAATTGAGGCGGTGATTGGTAAACGGAAGACTTCTCGGTAGTAATCGGGCGGCCCCAATGCGTGACTCAATGCAGTCGACAAGCTGGCCGGATGGGCTCTGCTCGTAGACCGCCTGCCGCTCAGCAACTTCATCATGCTCGTCAGCGGTAGGGGAGGCTTCGAAATCATCTGAAAGGCGCTTGCGGCGAGTGTTCCCGTCGTTGCGTCGGTCTCCTCTCCTCCAGTCTCGTCCGCGAGCGGGGCCTGACCCTAGTTGGCTTTCTGCCCGGGCAGCGGTTCGTTGTTTACTCAGGAAGTCTCCGAATCGGCCGTCACCGTGTCACAAAGGGTTAACAATCGCTTTGAGTCTATGCAACCTAGGACTTTACGTTTACACCTTGCACGTACTAGCATCCTGCAGTTGGTGAAGGGAGGCTGCTTCCTTGGCGGTTATCGTGAACAGTAAGCTCCAGGAGATCAAGCCCAGTGAGCGTCTGATCGACGCCATCAACCGCAGCGGAATCTCGATTCCGCAGGTCTGCTATCATCCTCAGCTTGGTCCCATTCAAACCTGCGATACCTGTATGGTCGAGGTGGACGGCAAGCTCGTGAGAGCCTGCGGAACCAATGCCGTCGACTGCGCCCGGGTCGAAACCGCGTCGCCGCGGGCGCAGGCAGCGCAGCGCGAGGCCTTCGATCGCATCCTCGGCAATCACCTGCTCTACTGTACGGTCTGCGACAACAACAACGGCAACTGCACCGTCCACAACACCGCAGTTCTCCTCGAAATCGAACATCAGGACATTCCTTACAAACCCAAGCCCTACGAGATCGATTCAAGCAATCCTTTTTATCGCTACGACCCTCAGCAGTGCATTCTCTGCGGGCGTTGCGTGGAAGCCTGCCAGAACCTGCAGGTAAACGAGACGCTGAGCATCCGCTGGGAGGATCCGCATCCGCGGGTTCTGTGGGACGGTGGCGCGCCCATCGACGAGTCGAGTTGTGTCTCCTGCGGCCACTGCGTCACTGTCTGCCCGTGCAATGCGCTCATGGAGAAGTCGATCCTCGGCCAAGCCGGCTACTTTACCGGCCTGCCCAGCGACGCGCTGAAAGGCATGATCGACATTGTCAAAGGCGTGGAGCCAGAGGTGGGTTACGGCTCGATCATGCAGATCTCCGAAGCTGAAGCCTACATGCGCGAATCGCAGATTAGGCGGACGAAAACCGTGTGCACCTACTGCGGTGTTGGCTGTTCTTTCGATATCTGGACCAAAGATCGTCAGATCCTCAAAGTCGAGCCGCTTGAGGGTCCGGCGAACGGCGTTTCGACCTGCATCAAGGGCAAGTTCGGGTGGGAGTACGTGAATAGTTCGGACCGGCTGACAAGACCGCTTATTCGCGAGAACGACAGGTTCCGAGAAGCGAGCTGGGATGAGGCGCTCAATCTGGTGGCGCGCCGGTTCTCCGAGATCAAAACCGCCTACGGTCCTGATGCGCTTGCATTCATATCCTCGTCAAAGTGCACGAATGAAGAGAGCTACCTGATGCAGAAGCTGGCGCGCGCGATCATCGGCACCAACAACATGGATAATTGCTCGCGCTACTGCCAGGCGCCCGCCACCACCGGGCTTTTCCGCACCGTGGGCTACGGCGGCGATTCGGGTTCCATCAAGGATATAGAGCAGGCCGGGCTGGTTGTCATTATCGGCAGCAACACAGCCGAGAGCCATCCCGTTCTGGCCACGCGCGTCAAACGCGCGCATAAGCTGCGCGGCCAGAAGCTCATCGTCAGCGATCTGCGCGAACACGAGATGGCCCGCCGCGCCGATGTTTTTCTGCATGCTCGTCCCGGCACCGACCTGATCTGGCTCTCGGCCGTCACGCGCTACATCTTTGACCACGGACTAACAAACCAAACCTTCATCGACAAATGGGTGAACAAAGCGGATGAGTACCGCAAGAGCCTGGAGCCCTTCACACTGGAAATGGCGAGCGAGCGCTGTGGCATACCGCAGGACACCATTATCAAGGTCGCCCAGATGATCGGCGAGGCCGATGGCGTGTGCATTCTGTGGGCCATGGGCGTCACTCAGCATGTGATGGGGTCGGACACATCGACCGCCATCTCGAACCTGCTGCTGGCCACGGGCAATTACATGCGGCCGGGCACTGGCGCATACCCGCTGCGGGGACACAACAACGTGCAGGGCGCCAGCGATCACGGAGCCATGCCGAACTTTCTGCCCGGTTATCAGAAGGTGGACGATCCGGCGATCCGCGCCAAATTCGAAAAAGTGTGGAACGTGACCTTGCCGCCGAAGCCCGGCCTCGACAACCACCTGATGATCGACGCCATCCACGACGGCCGCCTCAAATCCATGTATGTCTTCGGCGAAGAGTTGAGCCTTGTCGATTCCAACGCGAATTATGTAGCGGCTGCGCTCGAGAAGCTCGAGTTCTTTGTGATGCAGGAGGTCTTCTTCACTGAAACCTGCCGCTTCGCCAACGTGATTCTGCCTGCGAGCCCAAGCCTTGAGAAGGAAGGCACCTTTACGAACACGGAGCGCCGCATCCAGCGCCTTTACCAGGTCATGGAGCCGCTGGGTGACAGCCGTCCGGACTGGCAAATTCTCATCGATATCGCCAATCGCCTGGGCGCCAACTGGACCTATAAACATCCGTCCGAGATCTACGAGGAGATCGCGTCTCTCACACCGATGATGGCGGGCGTTACCTACGAGCGGCTGGAAGGGTTCAAGTCATTGCAGTGGCCGGTTGCGCCGGATGGCAGCGATGAGCCTCTGCTCTACACGCAAAAGTTCAATACCCCCGACGGCAAGGCAACATTCTACCCGGTGCCATGGACCGAACCCAGCAATCAGTCCGATCAGGAATACGACCTGCACCTGAACAACGGGCGCCTGCTTGAACACTTCCACGAAGGCAACATGACTTACCGCACCGAAGGCATTCGCGAGAAAGTGCCCTGCACGTTTGTTGAAGTCTCGCCCGAGCTGGCATCCGCGCGTGGCATTGAGAGCGGAACCTGGGTACGGCTTGTCTCGCGGTATGGTGCAGTCAGGGCGCAGGCGGTCGTCACCACGCGCGTCAGCGGCAACGAGCTCTATATGCCCATGAACTCCACTCTCGAGCCGGTGAACCGTGTCACCAGCAGTTGCACCGACAAGGCAACGCACACACCGGCCTACAAGGAGACCTCGGTCAATCTGACGGTGCTGAGTCGAAACGGCAACAATCCGCTGCCGCCGACCAATCCGCGCTACGGGCACCCAACTCCGCAGATGGGTGTGGAAGTCGAGCGCAAGTGGGCGCGCAGCGATTACCACCTGCCCAGCGATGGATTGGTTCAGATTGAAACGCACACTACCGCAGCCGCTGGACAGGAGAAATAAACATGGCGCGACCGATTGGCTTGGAAGTGGCGCCGCGCGATCCACGTGAAGAGCTGCGCAAGCGACTTGAGCAGGCGCCAGTGCAACACGCGGAAGCGTTACTCGAATCCTACGAACTGTTGCAACAGTTGCACGACTCCGGCGTGCTCAGGCTTTTGCGCGGGGCCTTGGGCTCCGGCGGCATGCTCCTGGAAACCGCTGTGAACGCGGCCAGATCGGAGGACGGCATTCGCGGCCTTCGCAATGCCATCACCCTGGCCAAAGTCCTTGGAAGCATCAATCCCGATCTGCTTCAGGGATACGCTTATGCTTTGAGTGAAACACTCAGCCGCCAGAAGCCTGTCGAAGAACCTCCGGGCCTGTTCAAGTTGCTCTCCCAATATCGTCATCCTGAATTGCGGCGCGGGATGGCGCTCATCAACCATTTTCTCGAAGTCCTTGGGCGTGGGATCAAAACCCGAGGATAGTGCCACTGATGAAAGCACCCTTTGAAAGCGGGGTATCGGAGAACGCTGTATGGCACCTACTAATCGCTGGGGTATTGCACTGGCCGGATTCTTGATGCAGGTCGCACTCGGAGCCGTCTACGCGTGGAGCGTATTCCGCAATCCACTCACAAAACAATTCGGCTGGTCCATCGCGCAGGTTACCTGGACCTTCACGATTTGTATCTTGTTGGCGTGGCCGCCTTTTTCGGTGGCCTTTGGCTTAACAGAAAGGGCCCTCGCGTTGTCGCGCTCACCGCTGGTGTGCTTTATGGGCTTGGAGTGTTCCTGGCGAGTTTCTCCGCGGACAGGCTCTGGTGGCTCTACCTCAGCTATGGATTGATTGGCGGCATTGGACTCGGATTGGGTTACATCCTTCCGATCGCAGTGCTGGTCAAATGGTTTCCCGACCGCCGCGGCCTGATCACCGGCATCGCCGTAGGCGGATTCGGCGCAGGAGCCCTGGTCACAGCGCCGGTGGCTCAACGGCTGATCCAAAGCATCGGAGTGCTGAAGACATTCGCATATCTCGGTGTCGCGTACATGATCGTGGTCGTCGTGGCGGGGCTGTTCATGAAAAACCCTCCCGCAGGATGGACCCCACAAGGCTGGACCCCAAGCGCAACGCAAACGGCGCAGCGGGCGAAGCTGGATCATACGCTCGGCTCAGCGCTGGCAACCTGGCAATGGTGGGTGCTCTGGCTCTTGCTCTTTCTGAATACTTCGGCTGGAATCTCGCTCATCTCCCAGGAGTCACCGATCTTTCAGAAACTGACCGCCGCGAGCGCGGTTGTTGCAGCGGGCATGGTGGGAATCGTCAGCATCGGCAATTCGGTGGGCCGGATCTCCTGGGCCTGGGTATCTGACGGCATCACACGGCGCTGGACATTCGTTGTGATGTATGTATTCCAGTTCGGACTTTTCTGGCTGCTGCCTTCGTTGACTTCAGTTGCTGTGATCACCGTGGTCTCATTCGTAATTCTCATGTGTTATGGCGGGGGATTTGGAACTATGCCGGCGTTTGCGGCCGATTATTTTGGATCCAAGAATGTCGGCCCCATCTACGGCCTGATGCTCACTGCATGGGGATTCGCGAGCTACTTCGGTCCGCAACTGCTCGTGAAATTGCTCGGTGCAGGCGGATCGTACGCAAAGGGCTTGCACACCATTGGGATCATCATGCTCATTTCCATGGTCCTGCCGATCATCGTTTCGCCCCGACGCGAATGACGTCGCAGCACGAATCAAGCTCTGCGCCAAAAGGATCCGCCGTTGTCTGAGTGAACAGGGGCGACTTCAGGGTATCGAGCAGGACACCATTGATGATTGCGGGAACTCCTCGCATCAGGGCGGAAATGAAGACCAGCGAGACCGCCTGATCAGAGGCTGTCGAAATGAAAGAGGTCCTCATGCGATACGAGGTCGTGGCGATTGAGCAGAACGAGATTCCGCTAATGAAGGTGCATTCCCTTCAGTACGCGCTCGACACATATGCTAGCGAGAACGAATAAGGTCGTTTCAACTTGGGCGAATTTGCGGATAGCGATCCGGGTTTCAAGCTGCATCCGAAATCGAGCACCGTTGGAGACATATTGAACACCAATTGCTTTCCGAGCGAAGGTTCTTCAGAGAGTTGCTCGGCACGCCAGAACCTGCTCCGGATCAGATTCTGCCGACTCCAGTGACCGCCGTGGTGCCTTTCTTTGATGTGCAGCGTGAACGAATCTGGATCTTCTGGCGCCGCATTTTACACACTGCGCACCATCGCACTCGGCTGACAGTCTACCTGCGCATGCTCGACAAGGTTGTGCCCTCAACCGATGGGCCGACATCCGACGTTACTTGGATGGGAGCGAATCCGACCACATCGGTGAAATCGGCAGACCGAAGGTAGCTGCCTTTCTCCCGGTTTTCCCGCGCCGCGGAGAGCGTATCGATCAACAGCTATGTGCTCCGTTCGCGATACTAATGTCGCCGCTTCACAGATGCAGTTCTCGGACTGCCAAAGCGCTCCAGAACTTCGGTTATGCCTGTCCTCAGAATAGGTCCCGAGAAACGTTAGGTTCCTATCGGGACTGGCCGCGCGAGATGACCGCCAGCCGGGACAATTTCTCCGGGCAGTTTCGATAGGATCGTTTGAAGTGAGCCGGTGCGGTTTGCGGCGGACGCGGTGATCTATGTACGTCTATGGAATTTCAATTGTAGCTATATGATTACAGAGTATTTGCGTGGAAACAGCGTAGTCGCATGTACGTGCCACTATGGTGAGGGTCATGGCCAGCCCAGTATAGCGACCAGCTGGGATTTTGACCAGACGCCGTGACTTCGATCATGGCCCACGCGGCAGCGTCCGCCGCGCAGCGGCTTAGTTCAAACGCCCCAGCCTTCTGCGATACGCTATTTCCGAATTACTGTAGCCTAGCCGACATTAACAGTAGCAATCGGCTGCCATCCGCGATACCCTGCGGCCTCCCATCCATTTTCAAAAATCGATCCGCCTCATGAGGATTCCACGGAGCCGGGTTGGTTTGGCCGGTAGGCACCCATCAGCCTTGAAATCATCACCGCGAGATACAACACCGCCAGAATGGATTCGATCATGGACAGCGAGCGGACGTGCGGCGAAACGGCCGCAATGCCAGCCGCGCCGGCCGTCGTCATGGTTCCAAAGCTAAAAAAAATAAAATCGAAACCTACAGGAACAGCATGCGGATTGATCGCCGGATCAAGATAAAAGGCATGGGGCTGGATGATGGCAATGATGGCATAGAGGCGTGCGAAGGAAAATCCAATGAGGAGATAAATGCATACCGCGCCGAAAATCGTTTCTGCTGTGGGCTCTTCGCGTGCAAAAACGCGGCGAAAGATAACTACAATAATGAAAACATCGAATGCGAAGCTGAGAACGACGGTGAAGGCCGACGCAGGAACCAACCTGGTGCGAAAAACGATCGCATGCTCCACCATTGCGGGACCAGCAAGAATCAGAGCGACAAAGATCAGACCTCTACGGAAGCTCACCGCGTATACGCTCATCAGTGTGACGGCGACGCCGAACATCCGGAACACCTGAGAACGCGCACCGGTGTCACCCATGTAAGGGTAGAGAGCCAGGTCTGAAAGCAAAAACAGAAATAGCAAAAAGAACTTGTGCCCGGTGACAGGCAGAATCCGTCGGGCGGGATTTTCAGCAGTTGGTTGCGGTACCTGAGCCATGGCGGAGACAACTGATCCTACACTTTTTCCGTATTCGAAGGCCCGCTGGATCTTTTCAGTACTCAGGCTGCCGAAAACCTCATTTAACGGGGCTTATATGACGAACACTAAATACGTCCCGACAAAACGCCGTTGTGTTCCGGAGTGAGAGAACGAATCTGGGGGTCCGGACGCTGGCGTACACCGGGCCAACCACTTTCTCAACCGGCACTGTGCTCCAATTTCATCCCGGTCTCTACCGGTTACAACCTGTCCGAACAGCACAGAACCAAATCTGGTTGACAACAATCCAATGAGTCGCTACGGTTTCGTAACCTGTATGCGCCTTCCTACAGTTGTTCTTTGCGCGGTCCTGCTGTGCCTGGGAGCATCATCCTGGAACAGCTCTACAGTGCGGGGTCAAACCACCGGTGCACACCCTGACTCTGTTGTCGGCAAGAAGCTGTTTCAAGAACAGTGCTCCACTTGCCATGGCCTGGAAGGAGGCGGCGGACGCGGACCGAGCCTGCAGACCCCAAGGCTGAAGCATGCGAGCGATGAGAATGGCCTGAAGGCGCTTATCGGCAACGGGATCTCGCCCGAGATGCCCGCTGCATGGTACTTGACTGACGATGAGATCGCTTCTGTGGCGGGGTATGTCTTGACCCTGGGCAGCGTTCCTCGGGAGAAAGTACCGGGCGATGCCACCCACGGTGCGGCCGTGTACGCTCAGGCCAACTGTATGTGTCACACTCTGGCCGGGCAGGGAAGCAGTGTTGGGCCCGGCCTCACCGAAGTCGGAGCTAGACGCGGAGCAACTCAGTTGCGCCAGACGGCGCGCTCATCTGGCCGAATGCGAACGGCGCCACAGTGTGGCTGAGCCCTTCCTACAGTCCTCAAACCGGCCTGGTCTATGTTCCTGTGCGCGAGATCGGCGCCACCTATTTCAAGCGGAATACTCCGTACAGAGCGGGGGTGCTGTTCGCTGGCGGCGGCGAAAACGAACTGTCTCCCGATGATTCCTGGGGCGCGATCCGGGCCCTCCAGGCAGAAACAGGAGAGATGCGATGGGAATTCAAGTTGCTCTCGCCGCCGTGGGCCGGCGTACTTTCCACCGCAGGAGGACTGGTCTTTTCCGGATCGGACGAGGGGAACTTCTACGCGCTGGATGCGCAGAGCGGTAAGCCGCTGTGGGATTTCCAGACAGGCGGTTCGATCGTTGCCAATCCTGTCTCCTTCTCGATCGACGGACACCAGTGCATCGCGATCGCCGCGGATCGGGTACTGTATGTTTTCAGTTTGTAGCCGAAGCGCTCTGTCGTCGGCCAGGGATCAGTACTGACAAACGTTAGGTTCTTATCGGGACTGCCCGGGCGAAAGGCGGATGCCTCGTTGTCTGCTGGCGGGCAGTTTCGATAGGAGCGTTTGCACTGAGCCGGTGTCGTTTGCGGCGGACGCGGTGATCTACGTATGGGATTTGAATCGACCGCGGAGGCCGATTTGGAGAAGAGTCAGGCAGTGGTGGCCGCTTGTTGGAGGGTCTGGGGTTCGAAGTGGCGCGCGACAGATGGTGAACCGCGGATGAGGTTGACCTGTGTAATCACCGGATAGGCTGGTTGGACACACGTCGGCGGTTTCGTGCAGGAGCACGGGTTTAGTCGGGATGATGGTCGGCGGCGTTTCCATTGGTCTTCTAGGAAGTATCAGCACGGGAACTCCTTGTTCTTCTGGGATCCGTGTTTGCACGGAAGTGAAGTTGAGCGCAGGACAGGCGTTCAACGACCAGCATGACACCGGAGCATGCCGGACATCTGTGGGTGAGCCTCTCTTGTGGATCTGTCCGGATGGTTGTACCGAGTAGAGCCCGGCAACGTACGAGTGTGGCACTGCGGTTTCGGTTGGCGAGCGAGCCGAAGTGGCGGATGCGTACGAGTCCGCCGGGAAGAACGTGGAGCAGGAAGCGGCGCAGGAACTCATGGGTCGCTACTGTCATGACCTTCTGCTTGCCGCCATGTGCGTAGTCTCGCCAGAGGAAGGAGACTCGATCATCCTGGACAGCGATGAGGCGATGGTTCGAGATGGCTACGCGATGGGTGTAGCGGGCCAGATAGCGCAGCACATGCTCCGGTCCTCCGAAGGGTGGCTTGGCGTAGACCACCCAGTCGTTCGTGAACAACCGCCGAAGGAAGTGACGAAAGCACTCAGGGCTGGCTAGCTGCTGAAGCGAGCCGTGGAACTGGAGCGTGTTGCTGCGAAAGAGGTCGCGGATGCCGGCGGAGAACTTGCCGCGGAAGACTCTGCTGAGTGCCGCCACCGGCAGGAAGAAGCGGCCGGACGAGGAGACCCACTTGCAGTAGTCGGCAGTGAGACCACCGCCGGCAACGATGTAATGCACGTGGGGATGATGTTCCAGGTTCTGCCCCCAGGTGTGCAGCACACCAAGGAAGCCGATGTCGGCTCCAAGGTGCTTGGGGTCGCGAGCCAGTTCGAGCAGGGCTGCGGCGCTGGCACGATAGAGCAGGTCATAGATGAGTCTCTTGTTGCCGAGTGCCAAGGCGGAGAGCTCGTGTGGCAGAGTGAATACGATGTGGAAGTACGGTACCGGCAGCAGTTCTGCCGAGCGCGCCTGGAGCCACTTGGCGCGTGCGTTCTCCTGGCACTTGGGGCAGTGCCGGTTGCGACATGAGTTGTAAGAGAGGGCCTGATGACCGCAGCGTACGCACCGATCGCGATGTCCATCCAGAGTCGAAGTGCGGCACCGGAGAATGGCATCGAGCACCTTGCGATGAGGCCATGCAAGATGCGATCCGTACTTCTCCTGGAAGCTGTCGCCGGATGCGCGGATGATATCGGCCACCTCGAGGGTGGGCCGGCTCATCGCTTGATCCGCTTCCTGGAACGCTTCGCGGTGTCAGGGCAGGATACTTCGATCGCTTCGAGTGGACTGGCCACCGCCTGAAGGTGCCGGCGTGACAGATGCAGATACACCGTCGTATCGGCGAGCTTGGCGTGTCCGAGCAGCACTTGGATGGTGCGCAGATCGACGCCGGCTTCGAGCATGTGGGTGGCGAAGCTGTGGCGCAGCGTATGCGGCGAAACGCGCTTGGAGATGTTGGCGCGTTTTCGTGCTTCGTTGACGGCAGTCCAGACGACCTTCGACGTAATAGGGACGTCGGCGCGCCAGTTGTTGACCATGCCTGGAAACAAGTACATCCGCGGCTTCAACCAGCGCCAGTACTCTCACAGAGTCTCCAGCAGCTTCGGTGTCAGGAGAACGTCGCGATCTCTTCCGCCCTTGCCGTGACGGATGCGAATGACCATCCGCTGGCTGTCGACATCGGCAACTCTGAGCTGGCACAGCTCGCTGCAGCGCATACCGGTTGCGTACAAGGTCATCAGCATGGCGCGGTGCATCAGGTTCTGCGCTGAACCGATGAGCCGCATCCCCTCTTCCTGACTCAGCACCGTCGGCAGAGGTCTCGGAGCCTTGGGAAATGGAATGTGGTGGGGGATATACAGCCGCCGCAGCGTCTTCACGAACAGGAACCGGAGAGCTGCTGTGCGACCTTCTATCGTTCTCGGCGCTAGCTTGCGATCCCGAAACAGGTGAGCCTGGTATTGCCGGGATCTGATCCGGCCCGAGTCGATACGGCGAACGACCGAAGTACTTGAAAAAGTCTTCGATCGCATGGATGTAACTACGGACAGTGTTCAGAGCATAGTTCCGGCGCTGGAGTTCTTCCAGCATCAGCTGGCGGAGATGGGTCACGGTGACCTCCTTGTGACCCACACCCTACATCAGCTACAGAACTGCTCAGAGGCCCACGCCGCAGCGTCCGCCGCGACAGCGGCTTAGTGCAAACGCGCTTTGCGGAAGCGATTCACTCTCTATGGCAGCTCAATGAGTGCATTACCCTGAAGTCAACGCTTGAGAGCGAAACCTTCGCATTTCCAGTGATCCAAGCGCCATCCGGAAACTTCGCGTGTGAGCCTAGACCTCTGGTATCTACTCGCGATAGCCGCGGTCCGGCAACCCCCAGGTTCCGTCGCGCCGAACACACTGGCATCGGCGGTGAGATCATTGAAAACCCGTGAGGCGTGTCGTTTATCATGCCTCACGGGTTCGTGTTCCTAACCGTGCGTGCCGTCGCGTCTGGGAATTAAGCCGAGCACAGGTCAGGCACCTATCCAATGCAACGAATGCCTTTATCGGGCGAGGCGGAGGAATGTCGGCAAATGGTGGATGCAAGCATTCGCGGGCAAAATGGATCCCGGGCGTGTAGGTGCGATATCTGCAACCGACTTGTCTATTCTTTCGTCTACGGGGGTTGACAGAATGGCGTGGATCTTGCCCTCATCCGGCCCGCTCATGACCGTTGCCATGCCTGAGATTTGTCCGCGCTCATTGATATTGCTGGCCGCGATTATGAAGAGGTTGGAATCCTCGGGAATGAGCGTGTTTAGGTCGGTCATCACATTGTCTTGCCAGATGAAGCCACGGGACCAGTTGCCGCCGGAGTCGAAGGTGCTTCCCACCACTTGGCCCCGGTTGTTGATGCCGGTGGCAAAGGCGGCAGAATCTCCCGGCAGAATGCCGAGGCTTGTGACTGAGCTGCGTGCGCCGTTCTGCCAAAGAGAGGCAACGATGGTTGTGCCGTCAGCGCTCGAGACATACCCAACAACTTGGCCGTGGTCATTAATGGCGTAGGCGTCATTTCCATCGCGTCCGAGGTCTGGAAGCTGGAAGGCAGTGTCGTTTTCCCACAATACGGCGTGGGTCGCTATGCTGGTGCAGGTTCCCGAGGAGCCTACGGCTTGGCCTTGATCGTTCAAGCCTTGTACGAAGCCGTCTGGGTCGCCAGCCACCGTAGGAAGAGCCCGGACTTCGCCTTTTTCCCAAAATACCGGCGATATAATCTTTCCAGGCTTGCTAGGCGGGCATCCGGAGTCCTGGGCCGTCGTTTCCGAAATGCCTACTATTTGTCCGCGGTTATTGATAGCGCTGGCCTGCCCGTTATTTCCGCCGAGCGTCGGGAGAGAGCGGATGTGGAAGAATTGCCAAAGAAACGGGCGACACGTAAGGTGTGTGCCAAAGGCGCAAAAGTCTTCACCGTCTGGATCTGGAACAGATGTTTCGGCCAGACCGACAGCTTCCCCGCGATCGTTGATCCCGCCATAGTTGGTCCAACTGTTCTTTCCTCCAAGCGTGCCGAGGTCGATGTTGAGCCCGTAGATGCTTATCACCGCGCGGCCACTTGCGACGGTCGTGGAGGTCGAAGTGATGGGTGGGTTTACAACCCCATCCATGTTCTCTGCCCAGCCCTGATTATTGAGTCCCATGACCATGCTGAAGTTGTCATTGCGGTTGTTAACGCCCAAATCGGTAATCTTGTAGCTCTGTTGAGCGAATGCAGTGCTGGCGCAAGCCAGAACAATCGTCGTAACACACGGTATCCAGAAATTGCGCAACTGTCTTAGTGTGTTCATGTCTCCTCTTTTCTCCATATGAAAGTCGCCGTGGCGAGATGACTGGGGATTTACGTCACGTATCACCCGACGCTCCAGCAGTGCAGAACAGAATTGGCACACAACTCCACAAATTCCTGCCGAGTGACAACTAAGGAAGCATGTGGCGTTCCACGTTCATAACGATTACGTGACACAACAGGCCAAACATTTCAGATTGCGAAACAGAGTGGCAGACTAACAACCTCTTGGGACGAACCCAAAGCAGCTAGAGCGACTGTTTCTCCAACTTTTCATACACGCACCGGCGAGAGGGTACAAAATTCGGGAACTGAGCAGCGAGGAGTCAGGCATTGCGATTGATTTTCAAATGATTTACATACATACTAGTTGGTATGTT
This sequence comes from Terriglobales bacterium, assembly GCA_963823845.1. Taxonomy (GTDB): domain Bacteria; phylum Acidobacteriota; class Terriglobia; order Terriglobales; family Acidobacteriaceae; genus Alloacidobacterium. The sequence continues at coordinate 296,548 of CAWGND010000011.1, read as the reverse complement.
AAATGCTCACGAAAAGAAGCGAAGGACCCGTGATCCGGAGCGTACACGGGAACGCCTGCTGCAGGCGGCTTTTCGTGAGATCCACAGATCAGGCTTCCAGAGTGCCAGCATCGATGCAATTCTCGCCGCCGCCAACGTCACTAAGGGGGCGCTCTATTACCACTTCGACAGCAAGGAAACCCTGGGATATGCCGTCGTCGAAGAGAAGATCGCAAAACTTACGCACGACAGATGGTTGCGTCCTATGCGTAGCGAGGGGGAATCCATCGACATTTTGATCGGCGTTGTCCGGCGGATACCAGCTCGGACCCAAGACGTTCGCGCCGGTTGTCCGCTGCTCCTTTTGGCACAGGAGATGTCTCCGCTGGACGAGCAATTCCGCAAGCGACTGGAGAGGATATTCCTTGACTGGCAGGAAGGTGTTGCAACGCTTTTGCGGAAAGGGCGGTCCCAAGGAACAGTTCGCCGTGACCTGAATCCAGACGAGGCTGCCAGCTTTCTGGTCGCGATGGTCGAGGGCTACGGCACGTTAGCAAAGAATGCTCAAGATGCGAAGGTGTGGAAAGCGGGGATCAGAAATATCGTGGGGTGGCTGCGGTCCCTGCGCGCGCCGGGCAACCGCAAGCGAGGTTGAGAAGGAGAACGAACAATGAAAAGGGTCGCTGTGTCGCGCAGGAATCTGCTCGCTACGGGAGCCTGCGCGCTGGTCGGTGCCGTGAGCCTGTCAGGACCGGCAAGTGTTAGCGCATTGGGAGACCAGAACTTAACGAACGAGGAGGTAGTCCGGAAGTGGTACGCAGCCTGGGAGAAAAAAGACTGGGGCCCAGTAGATAGCTTGCTCGCCGATAACTTCACCTTTACAAGCGCGGCCGGCGACGACCACATCAACAAGAGCACTTTCAAAGCGCGATGCTGGGAAACACAGATCGATTTCATTGGACATTTTGACCTGGAACGACTCACCACTGGCGCGGCGGATGCTTTTGTGAAGTATCTTTGCCACACCAAGGACGGTAAATCGTTTCGGAACGTGGAGTATCTCCGAATCAAGAACGGAAAGTTGCAATCCATTGAGTGTTATTTCGGCGCGCAATCGAGCTTTCCGTCAGCAGTGAGCGCCGGGCAGAAGTAACTACGGGTCTGAAACGTAAGGCGGGGAGGCCGATCTACCGAAATCACAGGTGATGCTGAATCCATAATTCAAAGGCGGTCAACCAATCGACGTGTTTATTTGTCCTGTGGGCAGATGGTTAGACGGATCCGCTGCCCCGGTTATGTAGGACCAACTAATGTAGAGGCAGCGCACTCGTCAGTCTCGCTTCGGGCAGCACGAAGTGGAAACGAGTGGGCAATGCGAGGTTCCATCGTGATCTCCGGCAAGATTCAGTACCAGAAGGCCATTGCACGTGAGATGTTTGTTCAACAAACTCACGCTAATGCAGAGGTTTCGGCTAGTCCACCACCGGACAATACGATTTGTTCTACCAAGAGCAAACGGGAGTACACTCTCGAATCGACAGCAGGAAATGGGTTCTACGAAACTATAAATATCCCATCGCTTCCGGTAGTCCGAGTTGATGATGCCAACCTCATCCGAGCCTTGCAGCAATTGGAGGCTCTAGCAAAACGACAGGCGCCACGAATCGCGTGCAAGGCGAAGGGTAGAATCTTATTCTTGGATTTAGCTGATATCGTGGCAGTACAGGCCGAAGGCAACTACGTTTCGTTGCAACACCGGCCCAATCCCTGTTTGCTGCGCGAGTCTCTCTCGTCTATCGCGGAAAAGCTCAAGCCCTACGGTTTTATTCGTATCCACCGCTCGGTCGTCGTGAATATTTCCGCCGTGGAGGAGATCCAACCTTTACCGACCGGAGAGTACAGGATGCGTGTAAAAGGTGGGAAGAACTACTTGGTAACGCGCCCATACAAGGACAACCTCAGAAATCTGGCTCAACTGTGGGTAGGCTCAGAGCGCTTGCCCGGCTAACAGGCAGCCGGAGCATTTACCTTGTTATATGCTCCGATAGCGGCCCTCCGTCCAACAACCCGGTTTTCGGCGAGTGATAGATCGCCAACTTACCGTCGAGACCAAGCCCCCAATCAAGGCTTTGCTTGTTCTCGTCAGTTCAACACGCGCAGGGACTCAGGGCATCGACCGAAATGGGAAGCGCGCTCCCTACAGCGCGGATAGCTTCTGCGGAACGCAGCACGCCTTGTTCAATCTTGTAAGGTCTACCCGCATCGTCCTATCTTCGCTGAGCACGGTGAGCGTTTCGTTTAGGATTCGTGCAGCGCCAGCGTGCTTCGGCACAACGATTTTGTAATGCATCCATTTCCCCTCGCGTCGAGCAGAGACAATGCCCGCACGCCGCAGGTAGGCAAGATGCCGTGAAACCTTCGGCTGACTCTGACCAAGGATTTCCACGAAATAGCACACACAGACTTCTTTGCCATTCATCAGGTTCAAAGGCCTGAGGCGGGTCCGATCAGCAAGCGCGGCAAACAACAAAGCCAGGTCGTAGTTTTTCGTGAAATGACTCACAGTCTTATGATATACGCCTTGACAGATATGTCCAGAGGTGAATACATTCGTTTTAGCATATGTAAAGGGGTGGGGGCTTCATAAAAACGACATCCAGCACTCAAGAACAGGTAAAAGAGAAATACGGAAGCGCCGCCCGAGCTGTAGGACAGTCAGGAAGTATGCAGGCGTGCTGCGATTCCGGCCTTCGTTGCTGCGATCCAATCACCACCAATCTCTACAGCGCTGATCAAACTGGGATCATTCCGGATAAAGCTGTCCTGGCTTCGCTCGGGTGCGGCAATCCTACTACGCTGATCGATCTTCGGCCTGAAGAAACCGTTCTCGATCTTGGCTCGGGAGGTGGCATCGACGTGTTGCTCTCGGCGAAGCGCGTAGGGCCCACAGGTAAAGCCTATGGTCTCGATATGACAGACGACATGCTCGCGCTCGCGCTGGAAAACCAGAAGCAGGCGGGCGTCACGAACGTCGAGTTCCTGAAGGGCGAGATAGAGAACATACCCCTGCCCGATGACTCTGTCGATGTCATCATCTCAAACTGTGTCATCAATCTCTCTGCCGACAAAGACCGTGTTCTCCGCGAAGCCTTGCGCGTCCTGAAACCAGGTGGCCGGTTCGCTGTCTCCGATGTGGTTGTTCGCGGTAGCGTGCCGGAAGAGGTGCGCAAGAGTATGTTGCTCTGGGTTGGCTGCATCGCTGGCGCTCTCGAAGAGAGCGAGTACATCGCGAAGCTGACCAGCGCAGGCTTCGCGGCCGTTTCCATCGAACCAACGCGGATGTACAACGTCGAGGATGCACGGCAGTTCCTCACTGAGTCCGGTGTTGATGTGGATGCCATCGCTCCTCAAGTGAATGAGAAGTTCTTTAGTGCCTTCGTGCGCGCCAACAAACCCAAAATTGCTTGTGGTGAGCCTGGTTGCTGCACACCTGCTGTCGCAGGAGCAAAGGAATAAGACATGGCGGATCACTACAACGTTCTGTTCCTCTGCACCGGTAATTCTGCGCGCTCGATCATGGCTGAGGCAATCCTGAACCACAAAGGCAAGGGCAAGTTCGCGGCATACAGCGCGGGCAGCCATCCAACCGGACAGCCACGGCCAGAAGCACTTCAGCAGATCGAATCGGCAGGACTCTCGACGCCTGGGCTTCGCAGCAAATCGTGGGACGAGTTCGCGGGTCCGGGTGCTCCAAAGCTCGCCTTCGTCTTCACCATATGCGACAACGCCGCAAAGGAACTATGCCCTTACTGGCCAGGCCAGCCGATGACAGCGCATTGGGGTGTCGCTGATCCAGCGGCGGTCAAGGGCACTCCAGAGGAAATCGCCCGCGCTTTCCGTGATGCCTTCACGATACTTGACCGCAGAATCGGACTCTTCACTCAAACTCGAACCATCGCCACCGCAAGGGGCTTGTAACGTATGTCTTAGGTCCACAACGTAACGCATGTTCCGGTACACTCACCTGCCACGCCACAACGCCCCAGATTCTTCCGCCTTCTGACGGAGCTCTACTTCCTCGTCATATTCTTTCCTCTCGGATGTCTACTCCTGGCGTTCTGGGTCGTTGCTTCCCGGCCGCGCGATAAGAATGCGTGGTTCATGCTCGGCATTCTTGTCTATTTCGCAGTCATCTTCGGAAAAGATACCGACTATTGGGGAGATGGGCTATATGCCCTGAACGCCTTTTGGGATCAGTTTTGGTTGGACGCCGGACCGCTTTCCATCGTGCTATTCGGCATCTATTTCCCGAACGGACCAAGCTCGACGAGCGCTTTCCCTGGATAAAATGGCTCCTGATTAGCACAGCCGTCCTCTTCGCTCCATTAAATTTCGCCTGGGCGTATGGCTTCCGCTTTCACTTCGCGTCCGTCCGATGGCTCTCGCCGATCCTGCTGAAGTACTACCAGGTGCAGACAGTGGTCTTCATGGCCGTCATCAGCATTTACTTCATCGCGCTTGGGGACAAGCTCTCCTCTTCGAATCGGCCTGACGACCGTCGCCGCCTCAAGATTCTCTACTGGGGTTCTACCGCCGCCAACTTGCCGTGTTTCCTGGTCGCTGTATATTCCCTCCTGACCGGACGCGACTTTGGAGACGGCGTCCCATCCTGGCTGCTTCTGGCCGCTCTTTTCATCTTTACCCTGTTCCCCATTTCGCTTGCCTACGTAGTTGTCGTCCACCGTGCGCTTGAGCTTCGCATCCTGGTGCGCCAGGGCACGAAGTACGCCCTCGCTCGCACCAGTATCTGGATTCTCCGCACCGTCCTCATCATCGGTATCGCCCGCTCCATCTCGAATCTTCTGTCCCACCACCCCTTCCGTCTTGTCGACGAAGTTCAGCTCTTTGGTCTGGTCGCGCTCTTCATAGTCTTTCGGTTTCGGACCGCAAAGCTGCTCTCCCTCCGGATCGACCGCAAGTTCTTTCGCGAAGCTTATTCTTCAGAGCAAATCCTCGCCGAGCTCGCTGCGGAAGCGCAGTCGTTTACTGACACCAATGCCCTCATGAAGACTGTTTCGGGCTGCATCAACCGCGCGCTTCACGTCGATCGCATCGCCATCCTGCTTCGCTCGGGCGACCTCTTCCGTTTGCAGTACGCCTCCGGGCTCGATACAGGATCCGACTTGATGCTCGATGCCAATTCTGAAACGATCTCCAGCCTCACGCGTTCCACCGGCCCCAAAACCATATACCACGACAATCCCAGGGACTGGACTGTCGCCACCACGGATGCTGAGCGGGTCGCACTTCGCGATCTGGGCGCCGAGATGCTCATACCGCTACCAGGCAGAACTCGCCTCATCGGACTGCTCGCACTCGGCCTCAAGCGTAGCGAGGAACCATATTCGCGCTCAGACCGCGGCCTCCTGCAGTCCGTAGCCATCCACACCGGGCTCGCCATTGAGAACAGCGAACTCGTCCACACCCTTGCCTCCGAGGCCGCGCAACGCGAACGCCTGAACCGCGAAATCGAAATCGCTCGCGAAGTGCAGGAACGCATGTTTCCGCAGAGTCTGCCCATCGTGCCCGGAGTGGATTTCGCGGGATGCTGCCGCCCTGCACAAGGGGTCGGCGGCGACTATTACGACTTCTTCGAGCTGAAAGAGCACCCGGGCAGAGCGCGCTCTTTTGGCCTCGCCATAGGCGACGTGTCAGGCAAAGGTATCTCTGCCGCACTCCTCATGGCTAGCCTTCGGGCCTCGCTGCGTGGTATGACCCGAACCTCGGGTGACGATCTCGCGGCGGTCATGCAGGACATCAATCAGCTTGTCTATGAAGCGTCCGCCAGCAATCGGTACGCGACTTTTTTCTACGCCCAATACGATCCGCTGCAACGCCTGCTCAGCTACGTTAACGCCGGTCACAACGCGCCCGTCCTGTTGCGCCGAAGTTCCGTCTCGTCTGAAGAAGCACTCCGGCTCGGTGCCTGTGGCCCGTTGTGGGTCTTCTTCCCGATGCTGAGTATCAGCAGATGAACCTGCCCATCGAGCCTGGCGACATCCTGCTCGCCTTTACGGACGGCATAAGCGAATCCATGGTAATCAACGAAGAAGAGTGGGGCGAAGATCGCATGATTACATGCCTCCGCAGCCACGCAGACTTGGCCGCCAACAAGCTGCTTGAGCGTCTCATGGAAGAGGCCACCCTATTCGCCACAGGCGCTCCGCAGTACGACGATATGACACTCCTCGTCTTCAAGTTCAGCGCTGAATGAAACACTGCCGGGAGCGCCGAACCAAGCGGGAAACCCAACGGGCTAGCCGTCAGGCCTATTCCTTTCGCAGGCTGTCCATTCTTCTTGATCTATGACGATTCCGTAAATCACCCCTTTGGGATCATGGTGCTCTGCTGACTGCGTATTGCAGCTTGAGTCAACAACAATAAGCCACCAATGTGCGAAACCGGCCACGGTCGACCACTTCGCCTTCTTCGTTGAGCGTGCAGTAATGGCTCCAGAGATCCCCAACATCGATCTCGATCGTCATCTCGACCCTGGAGTTGCTGCGTGGTACTTCCGCAATGAGGTCCTGCGCAGGTTTTTTCATCCGCATAGTGTCGCTCTTCTCAGCGCGACCGGCCTCATCCTACTTATCGGTAATTTCGCCACCGCAGGCTCCCAACGCGGAACCGATTTGGCTGCAACCAAGGCGCTTAGCCGCGCCTCTCAACAGAAAGAACAGCGTAGTTGCGCGCTGCTCGGGGAAAGGCGTCATCTGTAAGTCCCTTACCATGCGATCAAGCTCCAAAGCCCAGAACGGAGTCAGTGATGCTCTCATTGACGGTGAGGCGGCAGTTAATTGGCTGGTCCTCCATAGCATGAGATTCATAACGGGCGCTCGGGGAATCTCCCTATTTATCCGGTCTCTCCTTAAGAGTCCTTTGGCGGTGGGAGCTCTTTTTCCCAGTTCTCCCCAACTTTCGAGACTGATCGCGTCTCAGGTGGGTTGCGGGAGCTCCCATGTGCTCGAAGTAGGAGCGGGCACGGGATCAATTACGAACGCACTGCTCAGCCTCGGCCTCCCAGCCAACCGCTTATTCGTGATAGAGCGTGATCCATCGCTTGTTGCCCACCTGCACGAGCGGTTTCCGAACATCCGAGTCCGCTGCGGCGATGCAGAGCATGCGGGAGCCATCCTTTGTGAGGAGGGGATATCCCAGGTGCAGACTCTCATTTCGAGTCTGCCCATCCGCAATTTGAACGGCAACGACCGGATCGCGATCGTGGGGGGAATGATGAAGGCGCTGGCTGCAGATGGCCAACTGATCCAGTTTACGTACACAGCAAATTGCCCTTTTCCAACGGAACGGCTCGGATTACATGCCGAACGCGTTGGTCGCGTCTGGATGAACATTCCGCCTGCCGTTGTATGGAAGTTCACTCGGCCAACTACGCTCTTAAGTACATTGTGCCGCCTTCCGCGCTCCGAGCGTCCGGCTTACCCGGAGGCATAACCTTTACAGGTCAGAGTCCAGGGAGCATCTGTTGCACGCTCTCACCAGGCAAAACGTAGCTAGCCTTGAGTCAGTGAGGCTTCCAATGAGTCGCGATAGACGAACGACCATTTTTCGGCATAAGTTTTTGGGCGCCGCTTTTCGCATCTGCTGCCCTCAGCGCTCGCTATCGATGGTTGGACACCGCTGGGCTACCCACGCCGATCGGAAGAGGCGCATCTCTGAAGCCTTCCAGCTTGGCAACGTTGGCGTTGAGTAAGGCATCTATGCACACATCCCGTCGATGCCGTTATTGACGATCCGATGCGAAACAGCACGCATGAACCAAAGAAAGAGAACAAACTATGCCTGGTCCGCCGCCCATCAGCAAGACCGAACAACAATGGATCATCGCTATTGATGCCGAGATATCCCATCTGCAACAAGCCAGCAAGCTACTATCTGGGGGCGGAGCTCGCGGAACCAAACGCGTCATAAGCGCCGCGCGGAGAGCACGGATCAGTGCTGGGATGAAGAAGAAATGGGCAGAGCGGCGGAAGGCCGCTTGAGCCGATTCGCGCCCACTTCTTCAGTTTGAATATTGGTGGTTTTATCTGGCCGCGATTCGTGGCCCTTGTTCTCGTTCTCAAACCGCCCGAACCAGTCGTTTGTAGTCCGTGCCTGTATTTCCAAGGGTGGTTTATTCATTCTCAATCTCTCCACATTTAGAAAACTCGATACTATTGCGACAATTCCGGTGCGCATTGTAGGCCTGTCTCAAATAACGCACGATGCCTATGGCGACCTGTTGAGCAGGTGGGGCGAGGAAAAACCATGGCAGTTATGATGCAGGCGTTCTACTGGCTTGTGGAATTTCCTGCGCCGCGGAATTATGTATGTAGGCTCCTGTGAGCAGCTAGCTATACTCAGCGGTCAAAAAGCATGACCCGACTAAGCGATTTTCCAAATGAAGTTAAGGATTTTGAACGAGGGAAAAGAAGTAGACGGGGCCGCTCATACTCGAGCCCCGTTTTTTGAATTAATCCTGGAACTTAGAGTTTCCTTGTCGTAGCGGGTTCGAGAACCTCGTTGCGATCTACGTCAACTATCGCCCCTTCCCGGGAACGGGCCGAGACTGCTGAGGATTCAGAGATATTTCCAAAGGTTTCCCGGCTACCAGCTGTGTCCTTTGAGGCCGCTTCCCCAGTGGACGAGATATCTTTTGCACCTGTTTCCTTGAGAGAAGTCTTGGCGACGTCAACCTGCTCGGATGTGTCACAATGCACTGAAAGCAATGTGCCTCCACCCTTCACGGCACCTTCGTAACGTTTCGCTTCGTACTCAGGAATGCCCATACCTACCAGTGCGCCAACGATGCCACCTACCGCCGCGCCGACGCCTAAGCCTGCAAGTGCTGCCATGATAGGGCCGGCTGCGATGAGCGGGCCGACACCTGGGATGGCAAGAGCCCCAATTCCCGCTAGGAGTCCAAGAGTTCCTCCGAAGACGCCGCCAGATGTTACGCCCGTCGCGGCTCCCTCCGGGGCTTTAGTGCTCTTTTCGTGGGCAAACGCACGGGTGCTCTCGTCGTCAGGAAGAAGGACGGAGATGGCAGAGTTTGTGAAGCCTCTGGCAATCAAGTGATCGACAGCGGCTTCTGCCGTAGCTGCCGTAGCGTAGATGCCGAAGACGGCTGTATTTTTGCTGGACATGATGGTACTCCTCTGCTGCTAACTGCAGCGTAAACCTGAATTAGATTGAATCGTTCTTGTGCTATTTGACGGTGAGCTCATTGCTGATTTGGTCAGCAGAAACAACACTCGCGGTATCGGAGGCGATCTTTTGCTTCTCGTCCTCCGATTTGACGGGGCCTTTGAGCGTGACCGCGCCATTCAGTGTGATGATCTTGATGTTGTGGGCGTACGTCGAGAGATCTTTGTCTGCCAGAATCGCTTTGCGGACACTGGCCGTAATTTGGCGGTCAGCTTTAGCGTTCGACTGGCTATCCGCGGTTTGTGCGTGATCTTTGTTGCTCTTCGAATTGTCGGGTACTGTTTGTGCGCTATCGGTTTGCGCAGATGGATCCAAGCATAAAGACTTTCTTCCTGGAAGAGAGCCGCGTTCGAGCCCAATTTGCAAGCGAACTTCAAGACCAACTTCACCACTTGAGATTGAAAGAGGTAGACGAGAGTGGTACCACTACAGGCGCGCTCCATCGGACCTAGGCGGATCTGAAGGCAAAACTCGGGGGAGGCGACCGCACGCTTCTGGTGACTGCCGAGAAGGGAGAAGACGAGGCTAAAGAAGCTTATCAGAAAGCCACCAGCTTGCACTTGCCAGATGACATCGACGATCTCTTACGAAGGCAACAGCAACATATCATTCAAGCACACAATAAAGTGCGGGTCTGGCGGGATGCCACGAACAACGACTAGAATTCGTTACTCTCTCTTGCAGCCGTCTACTCTTCGGAAGATATCTCCATCGTGGTTGTCGTCGTGGTTTTGCAGGCCCGTATACACCAGTGATGCTCGAAACCATAAGAAATAGTAGCCCAGGTCGATAGCTAAACAGCTAAAGGTCTCGGCTGTTTTCTCGGCACGGGGATCGTCATTTTATGGCTGTTGCCAATCGTGTGCTCATAGAGAACGCTTGCATCGGCTATCACAATCTGGGCTTGTATTGGTGCAGCAGAAGAAGTCACCTTTCTTCGCTGTGCTAGTCAGCGATTCCGGGATTAGGTGGATCGAACCGTACGCGCCGCTCCAGCTCTATTCCTTTCAGTTAGTCGAGGTCTTTTTCCCGAATCTTGGCAGTCGGAGCCGGTTTCTTTTTAGTACGACCCGATGGTCTGGCCGTGCTCAGCTTCACGGGCGGCTCTTTGGTTACTGCGCTTTCCATAGCATCATTGACAGTCTGTTCAAGCACGTCCTCGGGAACACCCTTCTTCACCGCCTTTTTTACAGCTTTGTCGAGCTTTTTGACTGCCTTCTTTCTCGCTTTAACTGAGCCCTTCTTTGCCATATCCGGAGTTCCTCGGATTGTATGATGCCCGTGTTCGACGTTCCGACTATCGAATAATGGAAGACAGAAAAGCGATTCGTCTACCGTGTGGATCGTTTCTGCATCTGAAGCTTCAGGGCGCGATGATCATTCCTGTCGTTCAAGAAGCCGAATGGATGTCACTTTTGTCTGCTTTGCCACGTTGGCAGCCACCAGAGAAGCCTGCTGTCGTGATCTCCCCTCATCCTGACGATGAGACGTTGGCCAGCGGCGGACTGATCGCTCGGCTTCGTTCCAAAGGAACAGATGTTACCGTGATCGCAGTGACGGATGGCGAAAACGCATACGGGGACGACGTTGGGCTGGGTAAAATCCGTGAGCGGGAGCAAACGAATGCTCTTGGTAAGTTGGGGGTGGACCCTCTACACATCATCCGTTTTCGATTCCCAGACAGTGGTTTGAGGGATTGTGAGAGAAGACTGATTGAGGTACTGCAGTCTGTTGTTTCCGCGAATACGCACATAATTGCACCGTGGAGATTGGATTTTCACCCCGACCATGAGGTTTGTGGACGTGCAGCGGAAGCGATCGCGAAGGATAAAGAGGTTCAGCTCACTTCCTATTTCTTTTGGACTTGGCATAGCGGCGATAAAAAAACGTTAGACGGCCAGCAACTCGTATCGTTGCCGTTGGCCCCGGAAGAAATTCGCGCGAAACAAGACGCGCTCCGTTGCCATCGATCGCAATTACAGCGAGCTGGCGGTTTTCCGATCCTTCCGGAATATCTGTTAGACCCCGTCCGGCGCTCTTTCGAGGTGTTCTTGCCTGCATGACTATCCACGATGCATCCAGCGCTGCTTTTTTTGAGGCTAAATACCGAAGGAAACCGGATCCTTGGAACTTTCTTAGGTCTCCCTACGAATGCTCCCGCTATGACGCAATTCTGGCCGCGCTCGGAAGTTGTCACTATCATCGGGCCTTTGAGCCAGGGTGCTCTATAGGAGTATTAACAGTTCGCTTGGCAAATATCTGCGACGAAATTGAAGGTTCAGATTTTTCTCCGACAGCCATAAACGAGGCCCGCAAACGTTGTGAAAACCTCTCGAACGTTCGCATACGATGCTGTTCTCTTTCTGAACAGAAGGATTTCGGCCGATTCGACTTGGTAGTCTTGAGTGAAATTGGTTACTACTTTTGCGGGCTGGAATGGCGCAAAATTTCTGAGTGCTGCGTCGCCACGATGAATAGCGGCTCGACACTGCTGGCTGCACATTGGCTCGGAAACGCGACAGATCATCAGATGTCCGGAGATGAGGTTCACGACATTCTGAGATCGAACGCAAATCTGCTTCTGGAGCACTCGGAACGGCACGAGCTTTTTAGGATTGATCGGTGGATGAGGATATGAGACGGCGTGGCTGGCACATCTCAGTCCTTATTCCCGCACGAAACGAGGAGAATCTCCTTCCTCGCTGCCTGTTCTCTATTCAGGAGGCCCGCCGGAGCCTGCCAGCCAATGTTACAAGCGATGTAATCGTAGTGTCTGATTGCTCTCAGGATCAAACGCGTACCGTCGCGGAAATGATTCTAGAAGACTCTGGGCTTGTGCTTGAAACGGATTCGGGGAGCGTAGGTTCGGCTCGCGCTATGGCGGCGGCTGCCGCCATTGAACGGTGTCATGGACCACTTAACCGCTGTTGGCTGGCGAACACAGACGCTGATTGTGAAGTCCCAACAGATTGGCTTGTCAGTCAGCTCAACTTCGCCCAACAAGGTTTTAAGGCTGTTGCCGGAATTATCGATGTCGATTCGTTCGTCGGACATCAGCAGTGGGTAGAAAGTCGGTTCCGTCTCACCTACCTCATTTGGGCAGATGGGAGTCACCCGCATGTCCATGGTGCGAACCTGGGGGTGCGCGCGGATGCATATTTGGCAGCGGGCGGCTGGTCGCGAATGCGGTCTGCCGAAGACCATGATCTTTGGAATCGTCTCCGCCACGGGGGACATACGGGAGTGTCTGATGCAGCGCTGAATATCTTCGCCAATCCCACGCGGAGCGCGATCTGGAATCTCTAGGCCGTGCGTTATTGGCGGCCAGGCATTCAGGTTGAATAAGCGTTCGTACTTAAATGTATTTCGCCATCACATGTAACAGTAAGCAGGCAGCTGAGGCCCCAGAGAGGTATGACAAATGAAGTCTTTGACAGATCCAACAAAATTGAAACCGATTAATAAGAAAGATGACCTTCTCCAGGTCATTATCGAAACTCCCGCCGGTAGCCGAAACAAATTCGCATTCGATCCGGATCAGGGTATTTTCGCGCTCAAGAAAGTTCTGCCGGCGGGCATGGTGTTCCCCTACGATTTCGGATTTCTCCCTCAAACCCTCGCCCCAGACGGTGATCCTCTAGATGTGCTTCTATTAATGGACGAGCCTGCTTTTCCCGGATGCGCCGTACGCGCCCGACTCATCGGGGTTATCGAGGGCGAACAAATCGACGGCAAAGAGAAAATCCGGAATGATCGTCTAGTCGCAGTCGCTGAGGCCAATCACATGTACGCTAACGTGCGAAAACTCAAGGACCTTCCCTCCAAATGGGTGAAGGAGCTCCAGGATTTCTTCGTGAATTATCACAACCTCGAAGGCAAGAAATATCGCTTACTTGGCTGCAAAGGGGAAGACGCAGGATTTCGCTTGATCAAGGAAGCGAAAAAGGCGGCTTAGATGAAAGCTACCGAAGAACTTTGGCTTCTCGGAAGGCCGTTTACGTTTCAGGAGAATATCTGCGGCCATACTCCGCATGGAACGCTAAAAATGCTTGCGAGATCCCATGATCAATGATCTTTGGTACAAGAACGCTGTGGTCTATTGCCTCTCGGTCGCTACCTATATGGATTCGAATGGTGACGGAGTTGGCGACTTCGTCGGCCTGACCCGTCGCCTGGACTATCTCCAGGGAATAGGAGTGACAACCTTATGGTTAATGCCATTCCAGCCGTCGCCCTTTAAGGACGACGGATATGACATTGCAGACTACTACGGTGTAGATCCGAGATACGGCACGCTCGGCGATTTCGTCGAGTTTGCTCACGGGTGCAAGCAGCGGGGAATACGCCTTCTGATCGATTTGGTCATCAATCACACCTCAAACCAGCACCTCTGGTTCAAAGATGCTCGCGGCAATCCGAAATCGAAATATCGCGATTGGTATGTCTGGTCAAAGCAAAAACCGAGGAATGCGAATTCTGGAATTGTGTTTCCTGGAGTGCAAAAGTCAACCTGGACTCATGATGAGGTTGCTAAAGCCTATTACTTCCACCGCTTTTATGATTTTCAGCCAGACCTGAACACGTCGAATCCCGAGGTACAGGCAGAGATTCTGAAAATCATGGGTTTCTGGCTGCAGTTGGGTGTTTCTGGCTTTCGCATGGACGCAGTTCCATTCGTCATAGCCGAGAAAGGACCTGGCGTACGAAAGCCTCAGGAACAGTATGAGATGTTGCGAGGCTTCAGTCAGTTCCTGAACTGGCGGCAAGGAGACGCCATTATTTTGGCTGAGGCGAATGTCCTCCCCGGTACGGACATGGAGTACTTCGGCAAGGCCGGAGAGCGCCTCCAGATGATGTTCAACTTCGAGGTAAATCAACATCTCTTTCTTGCCCTCGCTGAGGGTGACTCACGCCCGCTCGTCAAGTCCATGCGGGTGACGAAACGCCGCCCGACGACTGCACAATGGGGTCAATTTCTGCGCAATCACGATGAACTTGATCTTGGTCGTCTGAAAACACCTCAGCGTAAATCCGTTTTCGCCGCCTTTGGACCGGAACCGGACATGCAGTTGTATGGAAGAGGAATTCGCCGCCGGCTTGCGCCTATGCTGCAGGGAGATCGTCAACGGCTGGAGCTCGCTTACAGTCTCATGATGACTCTACCCGGTACGCCAGTCATTCGGTACGGAGACGAAATCGGGATGGGCGATGATCTCCGTCTTCTCGAACGAAATTGTGCCCGTACACCGATGCAATGGTCCACAGAACCGAATGCGGGTTTTACGAAAAATGAAAAGCCGATCTTGCCAGTCATATGCGAAGGTCCGTATGCCTTCCAGCATGTCAATGTGGCAGACCAACGCCGCGACCCCAATTCACTATTGAACTGGATGGAACGGATTATTCGCATGCGTAAAGAAGTTCCCGAAATTGGATGGGGCGACTTCACATTCTTATCGGCAGGAACTCCAAAGGTTCTCGCAATGCGCTACGACTGGAGGAATAATTCTGTCCTGTGCGTGCATAACCTCGATTCAGGCGCACGAGAAGTGTGTCTACGCATTCAAGGCGACGATGAGCGTGAGTGCATCTTGGCGAATCTGTTATCTGACGATCATAGCCACGCGGAAAATGGATTGCATAGGATTGTGCTCGAGCCTTACGGATATCGGTGGTATCGCGTCTGCGGGCTCGATTACCTGCTGAAGCGCAGCATTGTCTGATCCGATCGAGTCAATCGGCTAGAAGCGGGCTTTTGTGACATGCAGCAAGCCTTTTCAACTTCGATGCCACCCGCATCGGCTCCATGGGCGGCTACAACTATCGCCCGCTCCGCCTGCCTGAACTCAAAGCCGTCTACACTGCCCATGCCACCGTTCTCGGCAAGCAGGATTGGGACACATCCTTCCTCGGGAACCACGACATGTCCCGCGTCGTCTCCCGCTGGGGTGATACCTCCACTCCCGAGTTACGAGCCATCTCCGCCAAGCTCCTGCAGACCATGGTCCTCACACTGCGCGGTACCGCCTACCTCTACCAAGGCGACGAACTAGGCATGACCAACTATCCCTGGACCAAAATCAGCGAGTTCAACGACATCGAGGTACAGAACCGCTTCAAGACAGAAGTAGCCCAGGGCAAGCTCACCGAGCAGCACTTAATCGCCGGAGCAGCAGCCTATGGCCGAGACAACGCCCGCACGCCCATGCAGTGGGACACGACCAGGAACGCAGGCTTCACCACGGGCAACCATACCTGGGAGCCCGTCAATCCCAACTACCTGCAAATCAACGCCGCAGATCAAGTCAAAGATCCAGATTCCGTCTACCACTACAACCAGAAGGTGATCGCCCTACGCCGCAGCGATCCAGCCTTCATCTACGGCGACTACCAGGATCTCGACCCAACACAAGAACAAGTCTTCCTCTACACCCGAAGCCTCGGTGCATCAAGCTATCTGGTAATCCTCAACTTCTCCAGCCAGCCAATCGACTACACCCTGCCGCAGGGAATCCAAGCCAAGAATCTCAAGCTCGGCAATTACAGAGATTCCAGCGACCCTGCCGGCGCCACCACCCTCCACCCTCCGTCCGAGGGAGGCAAGAATCTATAAGAATTGATATGCGTCATCGCTGGAAAGCACGCTGGTTGTCTCACCAGACAACCGTTCGCGTGTCGAGATCAACCGGCAGATTCACAAGGAACTACAATCACGCGGCATCGTGAACGCGCAGGAACATCCCATGCAAATGCTTGTGCCGCGCCAGGAGATGACCGGCGCAGACCGTAGTTGGGCACAGCAGTATCAGATCGACGACATCCTACGCTATTCACGGGCATCGAAGGAGACCGGCATTGGAAAGGGAGAATATGCTCGCGTGGTCGCCGTCCATTCCCAGGAAAATACGCTGACCGTTCTGCGCGCAAACGGAGAGCAGACGACATACGATCCTCGCCGTCAGATGGGCGTCTCCGTATACCGCGAGCAGGAGAAGGTGTTTTCGATCGGCGACCGCGTCCAGTTCACCGCGCCAAATCAGGAGTTGAAGATCGCTAATCGTGAGTTGGGAACGGTGGAGAACGTAGCACAGGATGGCGGGATGCGGTTGAAGCTGGACGGTGGTCGCAGCGTGGGTTTCGACTCACAGCGTTTTCCGCACCTTGACCACGGTTATGCCGTGACCAGCTATTCCAGTCAAGGGCAGACTGCGGAGCGCGTGTTGATTCATGTAGACACCGAGCTTGGCGCAAAGGATTTGCTGAACAACCGGATGGCCTATGTCGCGGTTTCGCGCGGTCAGTGGGACGCACAGATTTTCACGAACGATCGGGAGAAGCTGTCACTGGCGCTCAGCCATGATGTTTCCCATCCGAGCGCCTACAAGCCGGAACAGGCGATTGTTTCCATGCAACAGAAGATTGCTCCATCACCAGCACACGGGCCGGAACTGGGTATCGGTTTAGGGTTGGGAATGTGAGCAGAACGGAATCTCTATTGAAGGAGTACACCAATGCAAACAATCAACGGCGTACGCAAGAAGCAGCCGGAGCGAGTCATAGTCGCACCGGACGCTAAGCTGCTGGTAAGCCGCGAAGAGGCGGCCCAGCTCCTTTCCATCAGCCAGCGCGGCCTGGATTACCTGATAGCGAATCGGAGACTGCCAACTAGAAGAATTGGTGGAAGGGTTCTGATTCCCGTGGCTGACTTGCGGAAGTACGCGCGCGGCGACCACCCTGAACGGATCGTAGGTTGAAGTGACGGCGTAGCGGAATGTCGACCAGAGAAGGGCAGCACAATACTACAAAATAGTTGTAGCATTGTGTTTTTTATAGCTCAGCCTCGTCAAGAAGCATCGCGTCGGCTGTTCGGTCTTGCCGAACGGCAACAAGGCTACTTCACCACGAAACCAGCCAAGGCCGCAGGATTTGCTGAAAACACGCATCCCTACCATGTTCGGGCTGGAAACTGGATTCGTGAACATCGAGGTCTATCAGCTCGCTCTATTTCCTGTGACGGACCGGCCAGACCTTACCCTTTGGTCGCTTTGGTCAAAGAACCGGCAAGAAGAGGTCGAAGGTGTTCGCTGGCGACAGGTGGCTGTACTGCGCAGACATCGTGATTGTCTTACGACCCGCAGCTTCTTGAATTTCCTTGATGCTCGCTCCTGCCATTGCTAACCAAGAACAGAACGTATGACGGTTGCAGTGCCAGACGTAGCCGCTGATCCCCGCGTCCTCCATGCTCGGGTGTCGGCTTATCGTTAGTAGGGCGGTTGTTCAGGAATGGCTTGTCCATCGGCTCGGGGATCGGAGGCACCGAAATTTACGTCTAGAGTGTCGTCGTGCATGACGGCATTGCCGCGTCCCATCACCTGCGAGTAGCGCGGTACGAGGTTAATCTGGTGACCTTGAGAGGCGAGTTGCTCAAGGACCTCGCGTGGGTAGCTGTCCTCAAGATTGACGGCGCAGCCAGAGTTCTCTTTGTTGAAGCGGGCAGCATCCATAGCGGCCTGGATATTCATGTCGAAGTCAACAACGTTGGCAACGAACTGCGCGTGCGCCTGGGCCTGGTTGAAACCGGACATAATACCAAAACCGATGGTCTTGCCGTCTTTCTGCATTACGGCGGGGATAATCGTGTGCAACGGACGTTTGTGACCTGCAAGCGAGTTGGGCTGGCCAGGCTCCATGTAGAAGCCGCTGCCGCGGTTTTGCAAGACGAAGCCAGTGTGCTCAGCGACAAGCCCAGTACCGAAATTGCCCGCATTCGATTGAATGAACGAGACGACCATACCATCGCGATCGACGGTGGCGAGATACGTGGTGTCGGATTGCAGTTTGTCGAGCTGCTCCTTGCGATCCGAGGGAAGTACCTTACAGTTGGCTTTCTCAGTAATGCCTTTGGCACGCTCTTTAGCGAGTTCCTTTGAAATGAGCTTTTCGGTGGGAATGTTGTCGGTGTGCGGATCGCCGACATAGTGAAGCATGTCGGAATAGGCCAGAGCCTTGGCCTCCATTTCGATGTGGAGTGTTTTAGGTGAGTCATGCCCCCACTCGCGAAGCGGATAGGGTTCCATGACGTTGAGCATTGAAAGGGCGGCGATGCCCTGGGTATTCGGAGGAGTCTCGTAGATGCGCCAGCCGTGATACGTAGTGGAAACGGGCTCTACCCATTCGGGCTTGTAATCGGCGAAATCGGTTTTGGTGAGAAAGCCATTGTTCTGGTCAGACAGCCGAACAATGGCATCAGCGATAGGACCGCGGTAGAAAGCGTCGGCGCCATTCTTCGCAATCAGGCGAAGGCTGTTGGCAATGTCCGGGTTGCGGAAGATCTGCCCAATCCGCGGATAGGTCCCATCAGGAAGAAAGACGGAAGCGAAGGCGGCCCGGTCCTTGAATCGCACACCGTACTGGGCCCAGTTATCAGAGTCAGTCTCAGTGACAGGAAAGCCGTTTTCAGCCAGAGCAATAGCTGGGGCAAGATCGACAGCTAGTGGGAGTTTAGCGAACTTTGCGTGCAGGGCCTCCCAGCCGGCCACGGCCCCTGGAACGGTGACAGCATAGATGCTACTGTCGTCCATTGTTGTCAGGCCTTTGGCCTTCATGGCCTCGATCGTCTCGGCCTTGGCAGACCAGCCACTCGCGTTGAGGGCGTACATCTTCCTCTCTTTCGGATTCCATACGATGGCGAAAAGGTCTCCCCCGATGCCATTCATCATGGGCTCGATGACGCCAACGGCCGCATTCGCCGCGATCGCCGCATCGACGGCATTGCCTCCTTTGGAGAGGATCGTAGCGCTAGCCTGCGAGGCAAGAGTCTGAAGAGTCGCCGCAATGCCGTAGCGGTTAATGGTCATGGAAAAAGCATTGTTGCGGGAGGGCTCGGCAGGATGCTGGCGGGAGTCTCGGATATATCCGCCACTGGCGTTGGGAATTGGAGTTCGCTTGGCAGACGCGGAGTTGAATTGCGCCTGCGCGGCATGCACAAGGAGTAGAAAAGAGAGGATGCCAGGATGCAAGCTGCGAAGGGACATGATGGTCAGGCTTTTGCCGAAAAAGATGCAGCTAGTATATGCGAACCAAACAAATGGTTCTGGCAGAAGCCCCTCAAGCGATCGCCAACCGTGCAATCGCATCGGCATGTATGCCCGCGCAGTCGACCAGCGGGAGTCGGCAGTCTGTTCGTTGAAGGCCAACGCGAGATCGGTCCCCCCGAGCATGATCGCCTCCACGCCCTGGTTCCTGAGCAACCGGTGACTCACGGCATGGAAGATCGAACGCTGTTCCCCAGTCACAAAGCCCGACGCGGCCATCGAAATGTAGGCTTGATGCACATCGTCCAAGTCCGGTTCGATTGGCGGAACGATCTCCGCACTAGCGATATATGGGCCGTTCGGGTTCTTCGGGTCAGGCCAGAAATAGTCCGCTTGCGAGTAGAAATCGTGGGGGCCACCTGGACTGTCAGCAGCAGGAAAAGCCGTAATCGTTAGAGGTTCTATCGGGAGATATTTCCGAGCGGCATCCAGTATTCTTTTTCGGTCTGTCTGAGCCACTATTTTGTAAGCTGATGGGCTTTCTGCGCCCCATGTCTTATGAGCTGCTGCTACTGCGAGTGCGCCCAACCCGGCGCAAAACTCCCTTCGAGAAACAGCCATCGACCATTCCGCTCCAGTTCTCGGTGATCGCGTTGGGGAGTTGTCGATAATCGAGAGCGGGAAATTCTGTCCACAGATGGACATATGAATCCCAAAACTGGACGCATAGTTTGCGCGAGGTCCTGGTATCCCAAGGTCCAGGCTTGGCATGGCAATTGCATATTAGATTGAGTGATCCTCTCTCGAGGCCTGCCTGCAATTCGTGCTTCCGCTCGAGCATTTGTACGAACACCAGGACTGTCAATTGCTCTCCTGCTCACGATTGCAATTGGAGTCGGCAGCAATGCTTCTCTGTATGGGTTCGTTCAGGGACTGACGAGTCCCCGCCTACGACTCAAACATGCAGACAGGATCGTCTCGATATTGGGTCAGGAACGCTTCCACGAGTTAGGGCAGCTCTCACCTGCTGAATATCTCCAACTCAAACACAGTTCGAATGTATTTGCTTGGATCGGGGCCGCTCGAATTGCGCCAACCGACATTGCGATTGACGGTCACCCCAAGATCGCGATTGTTGCTGCTGTCACTCCCAATCTAGCGGAGGCGCTAGACCTGCCACCAAGAGTCGGGATCATTGTCAGCCACCACATATGGCAAAACGAATTGGACGGCGAGGATGTCATTGGTCATCAGATAAGGGCCGATAATACAGACCTTCCGGTCATTGGCATTGCACCAGAGCGAATGGAAGGTCTCTATAGTGACCGTAGTGTCGATCTCTGGATACCTTTAGAAGATAAAGATTTGCAAGGTGGAGACCTAAGCGCCCGGGACTTGTGGGTTCTCGGCTCGCTTCGAGCATCAATCTCGCCGAGTCAGGCGGAATCGGCTGTTCGAGTGGGTTTGGGGCCGTCCAGCACTATTAGTGTTGTTCCTTTTACAGGCGCAGCACCGAGAACAATTCTGGGGCTGTCGCGCATTGGCGCATTGTTGAATGTTACTGCCGGTGCTGTGTTCTTCATTGCTTCTATCAATGTTGCTTCGTTCTTGATGGGAAGAGCTTTAAAGCGGTCTCACGAGACATCTTTACGAGTTGCGCTCGGCGCGACCCGTAGGCAACTGATCGGAGAGTTATTGTCGGACAGTATCGTTGTCTCTCTGGCAGGGGGAGTCATAGGAGTGCTGCTGGCAGTCTGCACAGCGCGTATCATCCCGGCACTCCTCTTTAAAGAGGACGCAGAACACCTTGTCTTCGCGCCGCATTTGCTGCCAATCTTTGCGGCCTCAATAGCAAGTGTCTGCATCACCATCCTGAGCGGAATGATGCCCGTCTTTGCGACAGTGACTGATCGCCCGTGGATCATTCTTGGGCGTGAAAGCGGGCTGCCTTCAAAAAAGATAGAAACTCTTCGAACTGGCTTGGTCATTGGGCAAATTACGGCCTGCTATGTGCTGGTAATCTCTTCGGTCTTTCTTGTTAAAGGTCTTCACACAGCTTTAGAGACAAGCACCGGACGTAGCCTCGGCGATCCGATACTTTTAACCGTACAAGCCCAGATGCGACCGGAAGTTGATTTGAGCTATTTCAAGGAGGTCGAGAAACGGGCGAAATCGGTCGCCAATCTGTCGCGATTGGCGTGGACAGCCCAGCTTCCGGGCAATCAGCCAAAATGGCGATCATTTAGAGTTGAGCTGCCATCCTCGCAATTTCGCGACGTGGAGATGGATATTGATTGGCTCACCTCTGGATCGCTCAAATACATAGATCGATCGCCGATTGCTGGGCGAATGTTCGGTGTCAGAGTTCCAACCCGTAAGGAAGCTCTTGTCGATGAGAATGCTGCTCACGAGCTCTTTGGGTCGAAGACCGCTGGAATGATAATCGAGGATCCTTTCGGCTCCCCGGTTGAGGTCATTGGTGTGGTCAAAAGAAATCCCACAGATACATCGAATGAAAAGCGTCCAACGATTTATTACGATTACACGGATCACTTAATTGCACCCGAGCCAACGATCCGGGCGCACTTTCGTGCCCCCGTGTCATCGCTAGTCAACGCCGAATTAAATGTGAACGTTGTTTCATCCGGTTATTTCGAGACACTTGGCATGTCATTGGTAGCTGGCCAAAAGTTCTCTGACCATCAGGTTGCCGGTCAAGGTCGAATAGGTATTCTCAACCAGGAAGCCGCCGATCTTTATTTCGGTGGCAAACCGCTCGGCGCGGCCGTTATTGATGACAGAGGTGTGAGAACACAGATCATCGGAGTAGTTCAGTCACAGGTGTTTGGGATGTTCCAGCAGCACGCAGAGCCCACCATTTACTTTCCCATGTACCAGGACTGTCTTCCTCTTATGACGCTGATTATCGATCACTCAAAGTCAGACGCGCACATACCAGTCGAACTACATCGAAGAATTCAGTCTGTACTAGGCTACGAAACGGCCCCCATTTCTATCAGCACCTTTGACGCCCAGCTCGCTCAATCTGCCTTTGCGCCTTTGCGGATCGCCACACTGCTCTGCAGCGCATCGGCATTTACCGCAACGATCCTCAGTATCTTCGGTCTATTCAGTGTGCAGCGCGATGCTCAACGCCAGCGTCGACGTGAGTTGGCACTTCGTATTGCGCTCGGTGCTCAACGTTGGCGTATCGGATTAAGGATTATGAACAATGCAGGAAAGCTTGTCCTTGCAGGCACCTCGATAGGCACCTCAATTACACTTGTGCTCTTGCGCGTATTGCTGAGCGGCACAACGATTATCAGTTCGCCGCCGCTATGGATTTGGGTCGTCGTCGCACTCGCAACAGGAGTATCCGTAGTAATTGCGACTGCGCTTCCTGCAGTTCAGGCCTCCATCGTGGATCCCTTAACGATCATGCGCGACGATCGATAACCAGGTAACCGCAATCCAGTCTGAATGGTTGACTTCTGGCGGCTAATCCACTTTCCAAACCGGCTCATGGCCAAATCGCAGGTTACGGTTTGATTGTCGGCGATCCGGAAGTAACAGATCGTTGAGAAGCCGCCAATGCCGAGCGCGAATTCAAGGCGGCGTTGGAGTTGAGCCCCAACGACGCGTGGACGCACGTGAACTATGCGAGATGGTTGCTGTGTCAGGGACGCGTTGAGGAGGCGCAGACATGGGCGCGGCGTGGCCGCGAGCTCGACCCCCTTACTGTCAGCGGCCATGACCTTGGGTGGATCCTGTTCCAGTCACGTCGCTACGATGAGGCTATTCGCGAACTGCGAAGCGATCTGGCGGTGTACCCGGATGATCTCGGGGATTTGTGGTTCCTGGCGTACGCGCTGATTGCAAAGGGTGCGGCGGATGAAGCGATTCCTTTGCTGGAAAAAGCCGTCGCTCTCAGCGACCGCAACCCGGCGATGATGGGCGTGCTCGTCCGGGCGTACGCGCAAGCCGGACGTCGGCCCGAGGCGATACGCCTTGTTGAGGAATTAAAGCGACGTCAGCAAAAAGGCTACGTTCCCGCCGCTGCTTTTGTGAACGCCTATCTGGGACTCGGCGACAAAGAACAGGCATTTGTCTGGATGGAGCGGGCGTACGAGGAGCAGTCAATGATTCTGCAATACCTCAAAGTGCATCCCTTCTTCGATCCCGTGCGCGACGATCCTCGCTTCAAGGACCTGGTCCGCCGTGTCGGGCTTACCTGACCATGACGGCTGGTCGGAAGTTGGGAAGCTACTTCCCCAGTCATTTTGAAGGTAAATCGCCCATTCACTCACCGACACTGATCCCGGTCGGATAGCGGCAGGATTCAGTTTTATTGAGACGAGCGCAATACCTGAAATCAGCAAAGCGGTGGAGGTTGTAAATTACATCACGGAGAAACGGCGGACATTCCGATGCGTCGGGTCGCCAATCCGAGGCATTTTTAGTGGCTGTTTTGATGGCTGTTCGTTTCCAACTTTTATGCATTTAGCTGCGACATTTTGCAAAAGAAGACGCTACATATCATATTGAATATAAATGCTTTATGCGAATATTTGTGCAAAACTGCTAATAACGGACTTAAAATCCGCAGACCGCAAGGCCCTGGGGTTCAAGTCCCCCTCCGGGCACCATTGAAAAGAAAGGAGATCAAGGAAAATGGTCCACTGGAATCGGGAGTGGCCGTTTCTTGAAGAAACCATTTTGGAACCACTTGTTCCTCTGTTTAGGGTGGACGCTTTCAGGGCGTTCTAGGCTTCTAGCGTTCTGAGCGAACACTAGGGATGCGCGGCGAAGGTGTTGGAGAAGGTGCTATGCATCTCATGATGCAACAGCTTTTCACGAAGGCACACACAAGGTTTGACATGAATGATGAGCCAGCCACGAATGAGACAGATGATGCGAGAGACCCAAGTCGTAACGCTGATTTGCTATCGCTCTAGGCGCTGCTGTTTCTGCTCAAATCCCACCAATCAGGGTACAAAGTACAAGTTCCCTCCGGGCGCCAAAACTTATTTACTTACCTAGTGTGGTTAATCGTCGTCATCAGGAAAGCCAAGCGATCTGGCCTTCCGAGCAGCAAGCTGTCATGAGAGGCCATGCGTCGTGTGTGCCTGATCAAATTTTGCAAATGCCCACAGTCCTTTTCATCTTGACACGTCTCTTCCACTAGATATATTTAAGAGTTCTAACTTAGAGTCCGATTCTAGTTCGCCGGGCTCGATCGTTCTCGAGGCTGAAGCGTACGCCGCGAGACATGACTCAATAGAAGAACCTTTTCCTCGCATGGGCCCCTCCCCCGCAGTCTGATCTCTCTTAGTTCTTCCAAACGCCTCACCGGGGTATCCCATGACTAGACGTATCTCTTTCTGGCTCTCCCATTTGCTCGCATTCTCATTCTTGTGCACCGTTCTGCAGCATGGAGCGGTGGGTCAGGCCAACGTGCAGGGGCAGTGGAGCACGTTGACCAATACCATGCCTATCAATCCGATCCATGCTGCATTGCTGAGCAATGGCAGGTTGCTGGTGGTTGCCGGTTCAGGAAACTGCGCACCATCGCAGGCCGGATGTCCATCGGGTCCACCCTACGGGCCACCGAATGGCTCTGGGGCATTATTGTTGAATCCGGTGAGCGGACAGATCATTAGCCAGTTTTCCCTATCCTGGGACATGTTCTGTAATGGGATGGTGCTCTTGCCGGATGGGCGGCCGTTGATAGATGGCGGCACGATACAGTATGACCCTTTCTACGGGGAGCAGCAGGCAGCGATTTTCGATCCGCTTGCAAACACGTTCAGCAATACGCCGAACATGGCGCACGGGCGCTGGTATCCGACGCTGTTGACTATGGCCGACGGGAGAGTCATGACGTTTTCCGGGCTGAACGAGACCGGAAGCACCAACAAGGCTATAGAGTTCTACTCGGCTGACTCGGGCTGGAGTGCGGAGTTTGTCGCATCCTGGACCCCGGATCTCTATCCCCGCTTGCATCTCTTACCGAATGGCAAGGTCTTCTATTCTGGTTCGCAAACCATATCGAAGCTCTTCGACCCCTCGACGAATACCTGGAACACGAATATCGCTACGACGAAATACAGTGGAATGCGCAGATACGGCTCATCTGTTCTGCTGCCATTGAGTCCGAGCAACAACTACGATGCCAAAGTGATGATCTTGGGCGGCGGGGACGGCGGGGACACTCCTGCTACCAATACCACGGAAATCATCGACATGGGCGCGTCGGTTCCGGCGTGGCAATTTGGGCCAAACATGAGTCAGGCGCGTACTGAGATGAATGCCGTGATTCTTCCTAACGGCAAAGTTCTGGCTCTTGGCGGGTCTGTGACCGATGAAGTCACGAATACTGCCAGCCTGAATGCGGACCTCTACGACCCGGTGAGCAACACGTTCTCTTCCGCTGGAGCGAACGCCTATCCCCGTTTGTATCACTCAGTGGCACTGCTCCTTCCAGATGCGACTGTATGGGTGGCCGGCGGTAATCCCATGCGCGGCACCTATGTGCCGCAGATGGAGATCTATAAGCCGGCGTACTTGTTCAATTCCGACAGCACATTAGCCACACGGCCCTCGATCACGAGTACGCCGAGCGCCATCGGCTATGGAGAAGCCTTCAATGTGGCAACCCCGGAAGCCGCGAACATTTCTTCGGTCGTTTTGGTGCGGAATGGGACCGTCACGCACGCCTTCGGAATGGACCAACGTGAAGTGAGCCTGTCCTTTACAGCGGAGAACGGGATACTGACGGTCACTGCTCCTCCCAATGGCGACATTGCCCCGCCGGGTTACTACATGCTGTTCATTTTGAATCAATCCGGCGTGCCTTCAGTTGCGAGATTTACTCAGGTAGCGGCCACGCCGCCCGATTTCTCAGTCGCGGCTACACCATCCTCCCGCACCGTGTCTCGAGGTAAGGACACGACCTACAGGGTGAAAATAACACCATTGAATGGACCCACTGGAGACGTAAGCCTCAGTGTCGCCGGATTACCCTCTGGTGCAACTGCAAGTTTCACACCCAGCTCGGTTTCGCGTTCGGGATTTTCCACCTTGGCGGTGAATACTTCGAGGTCGACGCCAGCTGGCACCTACACCCTTACGATAACGGCAACCAGCGGCGCTCTGACCCACACTACGCAAGTGAACCTCACCGTCACGGATTTCTCGATTTCGATCTCTCCGAATAGTCAGACCATGGGCAGAACTTCAACGTCGACATATACCGTGACCGTTTCGGGTCTAGGGCCATTCTCTGCCAACGTTACGCTCAGCATAAGCGGGTTGCCTGAACGTACCAGCGCGTCATTTAGTGCTAGAAGTGTCCCGGGGGCAGGCACTTCAACAATAACAATATCAGCCAGGGAAAGAGCGCCGGTTGGCACTTATCCGCTGACAGTAAGCGCGACTGGCGGAGGTCTGACACACTCCGCGAATATGAGTCTGGTAATTCAGTAATGTTTGAGGCCCCCGGTTTGGCGATCACTGTTCTTTCAGCTCCCGGTAGTCTTTGCCCTTAGCTATTACCTGCTTTGAAGCGCCCTCTTGTAAGGAAGACTATGACCACATCGCGCAGGGGTTTCCTTCGCTCGCTAAGTGCCGGCGCTGCAGTCGGCGTAGCCGCGCAAAGCCCATTCACGAATATTTCGAGAGCCGCCACATTTGAGCCTGCTCCCATGCGGGATGATGGCCTGGTCCGCTTAAACCACAACGAAAATGCATATGGTCCATCTGACAAGGTATTGGATGCCATACAGTCTTCCATCAGGGGCGTGAACCGTTATCCGCCCGTGGAACATGACTCCCTGGTGGAGCGCATTGCTAAGCTGCACAGCGTGAAGCCAGAACAGATCATCCTCGGCTGCGGCTCTACAGATATTCTCCGCATGGCGGCTTTCGCGTTCCTGGGCAATGGTAAGCAACTGATTCAGGCTTCACCGACTTTCGAAGCCATCGAAAACTATGCACGCGAGGCCTCCTCGGAAGTTATATCCGTGCGCCTGACCCCGAGATTCTCTCACAATCTTGACGGCATGCATGCGCGGGTCAGTGCATCGACGACGCTGGTCTACATCTGCAATCCCAACAATCCCACCGCCACCATCACTCCTCGGAAAGAGTTGGAAGACTTTATTGGGAAGCTTCCGGCATCCACCTTTGTCGTGATTGACGAGGCCTACCACCTTTACGTGGATCAGTCCGGAATGTACGCCTCCTTCGTCGATCACCCGCTCGATAATGAGCGAGTCATTGTCACACGTAGTTTTTCCAATGCCTACGGCTTGGCAGGCTTGAGACTAGGCTATGCCGTGGCATCCCCGAGTGTGGCTCAGAAGATGCGGCAATTCGCCAGTCAAGACAATATCAATTCAATTGTTGCTCAAGCGGCTTTGGCCGCCCTGGACGACATCAATGGAGTGAACGACTTTGTTCGGCGGAATATGGACGACCGCCAGGAATTTTTCAATCAAGCCATGGCTCGTGCGCTAAAGCCGATCAATTCGCACTCCAACTTTGTAATGATGAATACCTTTCATCCGGCAGAAGAAGTGATACAGCACTTCCGCAAGGATAATATTTTGATCGGACGAAGCTTTCCGTCCATGGACACGTACATTCGAATCTCTTTCGGGCGTCCGGAGGAAATGCGGCGTTTCTGGCAGACATGGGACACGCTGCCCTATCCCAAACATACGATGCAGCACTAAAAACTCCACCACTTATAACGCGACTGCTTGGAACCGCGGATCTCGATCAAGCGTATCCCTTGTATCTGGTCGAAGGCCCGAACAGAAGAACAGGCTCGCGCTCTATATGCCACAAGGGTGAAGCATGAACGCTGATTTAAGACTTGCTCTGCGTCAGTTGCGCAAGGCGCCCGGATTCGCCGTGACCGCTGTGTTCACGCTGGCGCTGGCCATTGGCGCCAATGCCATCGTCTTCAGTGTGCTGAATGCATTGGTGCTGCGCCCGCTCAATGTGCCGCACTCCGAGAATCTGTTCATGCTGGAGCGTGCCTTCGGAAAAGGAACCTCTCCCACGCAGGCGTACCCCGATTACCTTGACCTTCGTGAACGAAACCGAAGCTTCGAGTCACTGGTGTCCTATGACATTGTCGGCGGCGTCGGGCTCGACACTGGCAGCGGAAATCCCTCCGTTGTCTGGCCCTACATGGTGAGCGGCAATTACTTCGATTCGCTCGGCGTCCAGCCTTATCTTGGCCGATTCATTCATAGCTCCGACGAGCATGGAAAGAACAGCGTGCCCTACATCGTTCTGAGCTACGACTACTGGCACAGTCACTTCAACAGTGATCCCGCCGCCGTGGGCCGCACCGTGCAGATCAACAAGCATCCCTACGCGATCGCGGGTGTTGCGCCGCCCGGCTTCCGCGGCACCGAGCTTTTCTTCGCGCCTGATCTGTTTGTGCCCCTCGTGGACATGCCGCAGATTGGCGGATGGGATCCACTGGAGGCGCGCGGCGACCGTTTTACCTGGGTGATCGGCCATTTGAAGCCCGGAGTAACCCCGGCCGCGGCGACATCGGACCTTAACACCATTGCTGCTTCCCTGGCGAAATCGTATCCAAGAGAGGACGAGGGTTTAAGCTTCGGATTGTCGCGGCCTGGGCTTGTGGGGAATACGCTTGGACAGCCTGCTCGTGCCTTTATGGCTGGGCTGATGCTCCTGGCCGGGCTCATCCTGCTTGCCGCGTGCGCCAATCTCGGCAGCCTCTTCGCCGCCCGGGCGGCTGATCGCTCGCGCGAAATTGCTTTGCGCATGGCTCTTGGCTCGCGTCGTCAACTCATCCTTCGGCAGCTTTTTACTGAAGCTGTTTTGGTTTCCATGGCAGGAGGAATTTGCGGCATAGCTGGAGCCTTGGCCATTCTGCGCGTGTTGAGCACCTGGCGGCCTATTCCGGGCATACCGATTAATGTGCCGGTCAATCCGGATGTCAGGACCTACGCCTTGGCGCTGCTGCTTGCTCTGTTTAGCGGTTTTCTCTTTGGCTTAGTTCCGGT
Source organism: Terriglobales bacterium (assembly GCA_963823845.1). GTDB lineage: Bacteria > Acidobacteriota > Terriglobia > Terriglobales > Acidobacteriaceae > Alloacidobacterium. The sequence goes on along the minus strand of CAWGND010000011.1, from coordinate 267,222 downwards.
CCGTCAAGTGTTGCGCGTCGATCCGTGGCAGGTTATACGCTCGGGCTCTTCGGGCGTCGGCAACCTGCGCCACTTTACGCTGCGGGACGCTCTGCTGGCCCTGCAAATCGCCATCTGCGCTGTTCTGGTCACAGCCTCGCTCGTTGCCGTGCGTGGCCTGGCACGTTCGCTGCACAGCGATTATGGTTTCCAGCCACAGAGCGTGATGTTGGCCAAAACCGATCTCCACATGGCCGGTTATGAAGGCGATCAGCGCGCGCAGATGCAGCAGCGTATGCTCGACGCCGCCGCAGCCATCCCCGGCGTTACCGCCGTGGGCTATGCCGACCGTCTTCCACTCAGTATCGGCGGCAACGACTCATCCGTTTTCCCCGACAGCGCGACGGAGTATCTCCCCAAGAATTCTGCCGCTCAAGCGCAGCAGTTCAATATCTCGCCGGACTATCTCCGCGCAGCCGGGACAACCTTGCTGGCCGGGCGAACCTTTACGCTGCACGACGACAGCAAGGCTCCCGTGGTTGCGGTGGTGAATCGTGAATTTGCCCGCAAAGTACTCGGCTCGGTCGACAAGGCCGTCGGGGGCCATTTCAAAATATGGGGCGGCGCACGCGTTGAAGTCGTGGGCGTCGTGGAAGACGGTAAATATGAAACTCTGACTGAAGATACTCAGCCGGCCATGTTCTTTTCCTTCCTGCGGCAACCCTCCGGTTCTACTTGGATTATCGTTCGATCGCACCGCGACGAGCAGGAGATCGCCGGCGCGTTGCAGCGGTCGCTACGCAACCTCGATCCGGTTCTGCCGCTGGAAATCAAGACTTGGAGCAGCGAATTGGATTCCGCTCTATTCGCCGCCCGCGTAGCCACCGTAGCTCTGGGAGTGCTGGGCCTGTTGGGCGCGATGCTTGCAATCACTGGCATCTTTGGCATGGCGTCCTACGTGGTGAGCAAACGCCTGCGAGAGTTGGGTATCCGCATCGCGCTCGGTGCGAATCGGCGGAAGGTGCTCGGCGCTGCGCTCGGTCGCACTCTCCGGCTGCTGGGGATTGGGTCTGTGGTGGGCATGATCCTCGGTGTGCTCGCAGCCCGCGTGCTCTCCAACATCGTTTATCAGTCCACGCCGAAAGACCCGATCGTGCTCGGCGGCGTCATCCTGACTATGTTGGTCGTGGGCCTGGTTGCTGCTTGGATCCCGGCCCGTCACGCTCTCGCGGTCGATCCGATGATCCTGCTGCGCGAGGAATAAAGCGCAGAGTGGGATTTGCCATCGATACGTATTCAAGCGGAAGGCTGATCAGGGGGAGCAAGCACGACTGACGCCTCGCTTGTCAGGACGCGAGACGTGAAGGTTTCCTGAAGGTAAAGCCGCACGACAGTGTCGGTGTGACTGAGATAGCCGATGGAGACGTCCTGCCCGATGCAGAGCTCGAAATCGCCTCCTCGCGTGGTCAGCACAAATGTACCTTCGATAGCTGGCGCCCAGATGATATTGCCGTCGACAATCCGCTTGACGTGATCGAGGATCGGATAGCCGTGATCGCGCGTCTCCGCAAGCTCTGTATATGCTTTCGCACCCAGTAAAACCGAGTAGGGCCCGTTCACACCGACCAGACGCAGCTGGCTCAACGCCTGCGCAACGACATCCGGATAATCCCGCACGTCTGCGGGAAGCTTCATGAGCGGATTGCTGGTTCCTTCGCGGATGCCTTGTATCTTCGCCGCAGGATAACCATTGAAAATGGCCCGGTCCTCGGCAAAAGCGATCGTCTTGGCTGCGTCTTTCGCAGGTTGCCAATCGGAGTCATCCGAACCACGTTCAACATCGTCGATGTCTTGACGCTGCAGCTCAAAGGGAACTCGCAACTCCACCAGCGCCTTGACTTCGCGCTGCCTCGCGATCGTGCCTTCCGCGGGCGGATCGATCTCAACAAGATGACCGGTGGCGACAGCCGGCAAACCAACACCGCCGGCAGTCGGCACATCGACGACCCGTCGGCCAGCGAGATACCGCTTGAGTGTTCGGGTAGTTTCTTCCTCGATCTGCTCCCATGCAGCGTCCGAGATTGGCGCCAACTCCCGATGGAGGTTATTCATTTCGTTCTCCTCTAAGCGATCCTATCCCAAGAGATGTATCGCGGACTGATGATGAAGGCGGATCCAATGCTAGTGCTGGAGTGGTGCTTGCCGCTGCCACCAGCGGCTCTGCATCTGCTCCGTCAAGGAACGTCGCGGAAGGCGCAAAGAAGAGTCCTCCGGTTAGGGGCCGGCTGAAGTCAAGCAGCCGATCATAATTCCCCGGCGGACGGCCTACAAACATATTCTCAAGCATCAGCTCAGTGATGCGCGGAGTACGACAATAGCCGATAAAGTAAGTGCCAAACTCGCCCCGGCCAGGTTGTCCGAACGGCATGTTGTCCCGCAGGATCTTGAGCTCTTTCCCATTCTCTTCGATGACGGTGAGCGCGCTATGCGCATTACTCGGCTTCACGGAATCATCCAACTCGATATCGGACAGTTTCTTTCGGCCTATGATTCGCTCCTGCTCCTCGGTGGAGAGAGCATTCCATGCCTTCATATCATGGAGATATTTCTGGACCAGGACATAGCTGCCGCCCGCGAAGGGAGCATCCTCTTGGCCAACGAGCGCCGCCTCAAGCGCCACCGCGCCTCTTGGATTCTCCGTACCATCGACGAAACCAACCAGGTCGCGATCCTCGAAATAACGAAAGCCCTGGACTTCGTCGGCAACCGAAACCGCATCTCCGATACGCTCCATGATCTGCGTTGCCAGCTCGAAGCAGATATCCATGCGCCCGGCACGGATGTGAAAGAGCAAGTCGCCAGGAGTAGCGAGAGCATACCGATTGCCGCTGCGAAACTCACGGAACGGATGAAGTTCGGCTGGTCGCGGACTACCAAAGAGTGGGTCCCAGACATCCGATCCGAACGCTGCGATGCAGGTGAGTCCGGCCTCGATGTCGCGGAACTCGACCGCACGAATCAACCCCGCGAGGTCTCCGCAGAACGAGCGGACGATTGCGTAACTCTCTGGCTCCGGCTTCACTGTTACGACAAGGAAGATTGCGGCGCGCGTAAGCGGTGCGAGCACTGGCTGCGGAAGAGGAACCTGATCCGCCTCGTTAACCACCGTCATCTGTCTTCCCTCGATACTATGTAGTTGTGCCTCACGCTTTCGTGCTTGCCGGTATATCCACGACAAACACGTCCCCACAAACCTGACCCACTTGCTGTCCATAGTACGAGCCGCCGGCGGTCGGGCCGGTCAATTCTACCTGAAAAATTCTTGTCAAGCCCCCTCAGTCGTAAGCGAGCGCGTAACCCTTTATCTGCAAATGACATAGGTGACAAGTCAAGCTGCAGAGAATTACTCCTAAATCAGCTATAATAAAAGAAGAAGAGAGATGCCAAGAAAAGGCAGGGCCCTAAGCCCTGCCTTTTCTTAATTTTAGCCGTAAGCCATTGAAAAAAAGGCGACTCCATGCGAGGTTGCACTGTAAACCATTGAAAACAAAACAACCCTGTAAAGGGGGAGGGGGCAGGTCATCGATGAATGCCCTCTCACACGATCCGCTACCCTAATTCCTGATCCCTGACAGAAATGCCTGCTGGATGCGGTTGAAGCTGCGGCCGCGCAGGACGGCGGCGACGACGGTGCGCGTGGCGCGCGCATCGTTGAGGCGCACGTAGAGACAGCCCGCATTCCGGTCGATGGCCATTTCGGGAACGAGCGAGATGCCAACGCCGGCGGCAACCATTCCAAAGAGGCTGCTGAACTGGCCGCTCTCGAACGCGATGTGCGGTGTGATGCGGGCGTGGGTGCAGGCGGCGATGCTGAGGTCGCGAAAGCAATGGCCGTCGCGCAGCATGACAAAGGACTCTCCGCGGAGATCCTTAAGAGCAAGCGATTTTGCCCCGGCCCGGGGATGATCCTTGGGCAGCACAGCGAAGAGTGGTTCGGTACGAAGGGAAAACAACTCCAGGTCTTTGTGACGCAGAGGGAGTGCAAGAATCGCGAGATCGATGGACAGGTTCCGCAGGTTTTCGACCAGGATCGGCGTCGTTTCTTCAACAATGCGCAACTTAGCTTCAGGATACTTCTTCGCGAAGGTCGCCGCGTAGCGCGGTATCAGGTAGGGCGCAATGGTCGGGATAACGCCCACGGCTACGCTGCCGCGAACGTCCGCGCACTTATCGGCCACGCTTGATCGCGCCGCCTCCATCTGGCTCAGAATCGAGCGGGCGTGAGGCAGGAATGCCCGGCCAGCCTCGGTGAGGCGAACGCTGCGGCCCAAGCGATCGAAGAGCTTTGCGCCCAAATCTTCCTCGAGTTTGAGAACCTGCTGGGAGAGCGAAGGCTGGGCGACCTGGCAGCGCTCGGCGGCGCGGCTGAAACTGCCAGTTTCCGCGATAGCACAGACGTAGCGTAGCTGGTGAAATTCCATAGATGATGCCTATACTCCGTATGGAAGGTATCTATTGGAACTATCCCTCTCTATGATGCTACATTCATTGGGTCGAGACAAACAGGGACGTGGTTGCAATGAACGTGACCAGTTCTTCCGCATATTTCAGAAGTTGAACTCAACTACCCGCCCAATAGGAGAGATCGCATGTCAACCGCAGCAAAGTGCCCATTCCATCACACAGCAGGTGAAGGCACATCGAACCGTGATTGGTGGCCGAACCAGTTGAACCTGAAGATCCTTCACCAGCACTCGCCCCTGTCCGATCCGATGGACAAGGACTTCAACTATGCCGAAGCGTTCAAGAGTCTTGACCTGGCAGTCGTGAAGAAGTACATCCTGGCGGTGATGACCACCTCGCAGGACTGGTGGCCGGCAGACTTCGGCCACTACGGGCCCCTATTCATTCGCATGGCGTGGCATAGCGCCGGAACGTACCGCATCGGCGACGGTCGCGGTGGTGCCGGATCCGGTCAGCAGCGCTTCGCTCCTCTCAACAGCTGGCCCGACAACGTCAGCCTCGACAAGGCGCGTCGGTTACTCTGGCCGGTCAAGCAGAAATATGGCAACAAACTTTCATGGGCCGACCTGATTATCCTCACTGGCAATGTGGCCCTGGAATCGATGGGCTTTAAGACCTTCGGTTTCGGCGGCGGGCGCGAGGATGTTTGGGAGCCGGACGAGGACGTCTACTGGGGCACCGAGACCACATGGTTGGGCGGCGATCTTCGTTACGGCAAGGGCAAGTCTGGTGACGGCGTGCTCGTGGCCGACCCGGAGATGCATGGCAGCGAACATGACCGCACCGCCGGTGGCTCCAACGAGCGTAATCTGGAAAACCCACTCGCAGCAGTGCAGATGGGCCTGATCTATGTGAATCCGGAAGGCCCCGACGGCAACCCGGATCCTATCGCCGCGGCCCACGATATCCGCGAGACCTTTGCCCGCATGGCCATGAATGACGAAGAAACCGTTGCGCTGATCGCCGGTGGCCACACCTTTGGCAAGACCCATGGCGCCGGACCTTCGTCTCATGTGGGGCACGAGCCCGAAGGCGCTGGCATCGAGGAGCAGGGCCTCGGCTGGAAGAACAGCTTTGGCACCGGCAAGGGGGGCGACGCGATCACAAGCGGCCTGGAAGTCATCTGGACGACCAAGCCGACGACATGGAGCAACGAATTCTTTGACCACCTGTTTCGCTACGAATGGGAGCTGACCAAGAGCCCGGCTGGCGCGAACCAGTGGAAGCCGAAGGGTGACGCAGGCAACGGTACCGTGCCGGATCCGCACGACCCGTCAAAACGTCGCTCGCCATCCATGCTGACCACGGATCTCGCCCTGCGCATCAATCCTGATTATGAAAAGATTTCGAGGCGCTTCTACGAGAATCCAGACCAGTTCGCCGATGCCTTCGCCCGTGCGTGGTTCAAGCTGACGCATCGCGACATGGGTCCACGCGCGCGCTATCTCGGCCCGGAAGTCCCTGCCGAAGAACTCATCTGGCAAGACCCCATTCCCGAAGTCGATCACAAGCTGATTGATGAACAGGATATTGCCGCCCTCAAGGGCAATGTTCTTGCTTCGGGCTTGTCCATCTCGCAGCTGGTTTCGACCGCCTGGGCGTCGGCATCTACCTTCCGTGGCTCCGACAAACGTGGCGGTGCCAACGGCGCCCGTATCCGCCTGACGCCGCAGAAGGATTGGGGAGTTAACCAGCCGGAGCAATTGGCGAACGTGCTGAAGACGCTCGAAGGTATCCAGAACGAATTCAACGGCAAGCAGTCCGACGGCAAGAAGGTCTCGCTCGCCGATCTGATCGTCCTGGCGGGTTGCGCAGGTGTCGAGCAGGCGGCGAAGAATGCCGGCCACAGTGTGACCGTTCCCTTTGCACCGGGACGCACGGATGCCTCGCAGGAGCAGACCGATGTGGACTCCTTCGAGGTGCTCGAGCCGATAGCGGACGGCTTCCGCAACTACCTCAAAAAGAAATACAGCGTACCGTCCGAGACGTTGCTGATCGACAAGGCCCAATTACTCACGCTGACCGCACCTGAGCTGACAGTGCTCGTTGGCGGCCTGCGTGTCCTGAATGCCAACGTCGGACAGACAAAGCAGGGTGTTTTCACTAAGCAGCCGGAGGCGTTGACCAACGACTTCTTCCTCAACCTGCTCGACATGGGTACGGAGTGGAAAGCGGTCTCAGACGTCCAGGACGTGTTTGAAGGGCGCGATCGTAAAACAGGTGAACTCAAGTGGACCGGTACACGTGTCGATCTCATCTTCGGTTCAAATTCTCAGCTCAGGGCCCTGGCCGAAGTCTACGGAAGTTCGGACGCGCAGGGGAAGTTTGTCCATGACTTTGTAGCAGCCTGGAACAAAGTCATGAACCTTGATCGTTTCGACCTTGCGTGATCTCAGGAGATAGGCCTTAGAGCCTCACAGCGCTCAACCTCGAACTGACACGGGTTATCCCGGACCAGGTCGAGGTTGAGCGCTATGTGCTCGGTTTTGCCCGTCAAGCGGGCATAATCTGTAGGTACGAGAGTCTGTCGTGCGTTTCTTGTATTCGCAATAAGAAATCGCTCATGATTTGAACATGAGGTCTCGGGCGGTCGGGGAATCGAAACGATCCTGGAGAAGATCAGAGCGAAAATGTCTTATGAGCTGGATCCGGCTGGTTGGTATGAGTACGCTCTTGGTTTCCTGCGTAGCGACTTATGCCACTGCTGGCCAATCTGAAGGTACCGTGATCTCAAAAACGGACGCGGTAATCCGGGCGCGATTTGCAAATATTCAGGGATATACAGTCACGGAGCACTACGCGGTCTACAGAAATGGTTCGACCACACCGTCTGCAGAAAAGACCGTCCTGGCAATATACGAGAAGAGCAAAGGCATCAGGTACACGACAATCTCACAGAGCGGTTCATCAATGTTTCAGAACCGAGTGATCGAGCCTTCACTAGAATCGGAAAAGCAAATCTACGATCCGATGATGCGAAGCCAGCTAATGCTCACGACCGAAAATTATGAGATTCGGGTTGAACCGGCGAGGGCCTTCATCGGCACTCAGGACTGCGTAGTGTTGGACGTGAAGGCGCGCACAGTAAACGTATATCTGATCAACGGTAAAGCCTGGGTAGATGCCAAGACCTACCTGTTGGCGCGCGTTCAAGGAACTCAATCCAAGAGTTCGTCATACTGGGCGGGTACACCTTTGATCACACGCGATTTTACGAACGTCAATGGTTTCGCAATGGTCACGCACGAAAAGCTAGAGGCGCATAACTTTCTTTTGGGCCAGACGGTCGAGGAGATTGAATACAAGGATTACAAGGTTGTGTGTGACGCAAAATCGGCTGTCCAGTAGAAAAGCAAATCTGTCACGACGAAGATTCAGACTATTTGTCGGGTGTTTATGTTCGGCACCAGCCCTCGCTCCCTGACCGCGTTTCATATTAGCTTATAAAGGGATGTCCTCGGGCGGACCAGCCCCGGCGAGAGTGTCCTGCTTTTGAGTGTGACTTAATTTGTTCAAGGAGATGTGGATTGGATATGCGCAGGAACGCCTGGATCTTCAGGCCTTGGTTTGTGGCCGCTATCGTTATTGCTTGCGGTATGGTGTTGTTTGCTCCCCGCATGGCGTTAGCGCACGCCGTGTTGGTGGAGTCTCAGCCTGGAGTGAACAGCACGGTCTCGGGTCCGGAGGTCGCCGTCCTCCTCAAATACAGTTCAAGGGTTGATATGGAGCACTCGACACTGACGCTGCTCGACCCTGACGGCAAAGTGGAGAAAGTTGCCATCGACAGCGAGTCCTCACCCGGGGTGTTGTCTGCCAAGTTGACCGGGCTTGTCAAGGGGGCGTATGTGCTGCGCTGGCAGGTCCTGGCCATGGATGGACACATAACCCGGGGCAAGGTCCCGTTCCAAGTAAAGTAGAGCCCGAGAACAATCATGATTTGGTTCGTGCGCGATTTGGATCTGCTAACTGTTCTGCTGCGCGCGGCAATGCTGGCTTTTGAGGCGTTGCTGCTGGGAGGCGTAGCATATCTTCTTGTTGTGGCGCGGCCGGCGAGGGCGAGCGCGGCCGTCGAAAACCCTTGTTACCGGGGTATCCGGATGGCAGCGCTTGCGTTGGTGGTGAGCGAGGTTGTCATGATTTTGGCATCCGGCGCCCTCCTGATGAGCGGCTCTGATTTGACGCTCAAGGATGTGACGACCACAAGTTTCTTCCGTGCCGACTCTCTCGCAATCTTGTTCGCAATTGGACTCTGGGTCTGCGCGCGCCTGAAAAGCAGCAAGGCGACGGTGGCTATGCTTCCGTTAGGCCTGCTGCTGCTGGCGGCAACGGTCTCCGTTAGCCATGCGGTGGCACGGATAGATTACCGGATTCTGTTGGTTATTGTGACGGCAGCACATCACCTGGGGACAGCCGCCTGGGTTGGCGCAATGCCTTATCTGTGGATTTCCTTACGCCGCGCCGAAGGCGTGGACGAGGCTCGGCGTTTGACCGAGCGTTACTCCAGGATGGCGTTGGTGGGTGCGGCGACGCTCGTGTTGGCCGGAGTGTGCATGGCCAAGTTCTATGTGGGAACGTGGAGCGGGCTATATACCACGGCGTATGGCATCATGCTGGTTGCCAAGATCTGGCTTTTTTTGACGATGATTGCGCTGGGCGCCGGGAATTGGTTCGTGGTGCGGCGTCTGGCCAGCGACCCTGAACCTTTGCTGGCGCGGCTGCGCCGGGTTGCCGAAGCAGAGATTTGTCTGGGATTTCTCGCAGTCTTGACCGCGGCTTCGCTGACCGCCCAGGCACCTGCGGTCGATGTCACCGCTCAGGACAGGCTGACGTCTCACGAGATCTATGCGCGCATGCATCCAGAACCGCCGCGCATGAGCAGTCCGCCATTAGCTGCGCTGGCTCCTCCAAGTACACTCGAGGTCGCCGTCAAGGACGGTCAGTTTGTTGCTACTGTCGGGAGTGATGATACCGACAGAGCGTGGTCGGAGTACAACCATCACTGGGCAGGGCTGATTGTGCTTATCGCGGGGCTGCTGGCCCTGCTCAGCCGCCACCGTAGCATGCGCTGGGCCCGCTTTTGGCCGCTGACCTTTGCCGGTTTAGCTGTCTTCATCGTGCTGCGCGCCGACCCGGAGAACTGGCCCCTAGGGCCACGTCCTTTTTGGGAGAGCTTTGTCGCGCCCGACGTACTGCAACACCGCTTCGGGGCACTCTTGATTGTGGTTTTCGCAGCCTTCGAATGCGCTGTGCAGGCCGGCAAGTTGAGGGCGCGCTGGGCCAGTTATGTTTTTCCTGCAATGTGTGCTGTCGGCGCTGCGATGTTGCTGACACACGAGCATTCGGCGAGAGATGTGAAAGAGGCGCTGATTGCGGAGATGAGCCACACCCCTATTGCGCTGCTTGGTATGACGGCGGCTTGTACCCGATGGCTGGAGCTGCGCTTACCTAAGAGCCGCATGACCACCATCGCCGGCTACCTCTGGCCACTGTGCTTGGCCCTGGTCGGCGTGATCCTGTTGAACTATCGCGAATTGGCATAGCTGATATCCCAATTTGAGCTATGCCGTAGCTGGCAAGGATTCAAGGAGGCCGTCAGGGGAATTGCCGGCGAGGGGAGTGGGCTGTCCTTGCTTCCGGATGGCGTCTCCTAGACAATAAGTAGACCACTCCGTTTGAGGTGCGATGACGACCGACCTGATGCAAAATCTGTTTCTCGGAATTGCTGCTATCCCTTCTATTTACTATGTTATTGCCCTCTTCAGCTCCGTGCGTTTTTTTCTGGCAGCGCCCTCCAAAGCCGATGAGAAGAGCGGATTCGAGCCGCCGGTAAGCATTTTGAAGCCTGTGCGCGGGCTTGATCCTGATGCTTATGAGAACTTTGCCAGCTTTTGCCGGCAAGACTACTTGGATTATGAAATTCTGTTTTGCGTCGGAGATACAAATGATCCGGTGTTCCCACTGCTGGAACAGCTCATTCACGAGTTCCCGGAACGCCGGATTCGCATTCTGATTGGGTCGGGCCGCGAGGCCACAAACGACAAAGTGGCCAAGCTGGTCAGACTGGTGGAAGAAGCCTCACACGAATACCTCGTAATCAGCGACAGCGATGTGCGCGTGAAGCCAAACTATCTGCACAAGATAATTGCACCCCTAGCGAATTCTAAGATCGGGGCTGTAACTTGCTTTTATGTCCCTACCGAGGACACGAGCTGGGTTCAGCGCTTACAGGATGTGGGGATGCTTTCGGACTTCTATCCAGGGATCCTGGTGGCAAAACAGCTGGATGGAGTGAAATTCGCGCTAGGTCCTACCATTGCCACAACACGCACCGGCCTGCAGACTTTTGGCGGCTATGCCTCCCTTGAGAACCGGCCAGCGGATGATCTGCTGGTGGGGCGGCTGATCGCCGACCAAGGCTACGAGGTCGCGCTCCTCCCATACTCAATATCGACGGTGCCGGACTACGATTCGTTGAGAGAATTGTTCCATAAACGTCTGCGCTGGATCACGGTGATGCGTCATATGCGCCCGTGGGGGCATGTGGGCCTGATTTTTACGCTCGGACTGCCGTGGGCCCTCCTGGCAGTTGCAGTGCATCCTACGCTCAGAATCGCCGCATGCTATTTGGGCGGATATCTGGCATTCCGCGCAGTGCTGACCGCAGTGGTTGGGGTGTGGGGGCTCAGACAGCGTGGGGTTTGGGCGAAGATGCCGTTGATCCCGGTGTGGGACGGGCTTGCCTGCCTGATCTGGCTGGTGAGTTTTACACGCAGGAGCATCCGGTGGCGCGGACAAGACTATCTGATCCGCAATGGCGAACTGGTTCCCGCGCCCTGAGTTGATCCCAGGTCTTAAGAACCAGTTCGCAACCTTAGACTGTTTCCTTTGTGAAGAGTGGCTGTTTGACCTTGGCGTTCCCTATGCGCCGTTCGTTTCGCGCCTGCCGCCAATTCACTTGAGGTGCAAGCAGTGCAGGATCGATGCGATCCTGATACCGCAGCGCGATATTGATGAGGGAATCAACGAGCGGGTTGGAGAGTAGATGGGGCTTTAACCCCAGATTCTCCAAATTGGAGTGCTTCGCATTGTAATAATGCGATTCCGCTTCGACGCGCGGATCGGGAATGTGATCGATTTCGACATGAAGGCCCATCTGGTCACCGACTGTTTTGACGATTTGGGCCAGCTGCAGCACTGAGAATTGTTCGGTGAACTGATTGAATACGCGGAATTCTCCGCGCTCAGCAGGATTGAGACAGGCAATCTCTATGCACCGCACGGTATCGCGAATGTCGAGAAAACCGCGTGTCTGACCGCCTCGTCCGTAAACCATGAGCGGACAACCGATCGCAGCCTGAGCGCAGAAGCGATTGAGAACGGTACCGAAGACCTCGTCGTAATCAAAACGGTTGATGAGCGCTTCGTCGATCATGACTTCATCGGTGACGGTGCCGTAGACCACACCCTGATTGAGATCAGTTGCGCGAAGACCCCAGACTTTGCAGGTGAACATGATGTTGTGGCTGTCATGCACCTTCGAGAGATGGTAGAAGGAACCTGGCTGCTTGGGATACGGAAGAACATCCTTGCGGCCGTTGTGCTCGATAGTGAGGTAGCCCTCCTCGATATCGATATTCGGCGTGCCGTATTCGCCCATGGTCCCAAGCTTTACGATGTGACAGTCTGGCTGCAACTCGCGAATTGCAAACAGAAGGTTCAGAGTTCCAACTACGTTGTTCACCTGGGTGAACACCGCGTGTTTGTGGTCGATCATGGAGTAGGGCGCCGATCTCTGTTCCGCGAAGTGAACGACCGCCTCCGGCTCGAAAGTCTTGATCGTCGAAGATAGAAAATCGTAATCGCAGATATCGCCTACGAAAAGCTCAATCGTCTTTCCCGTCAATTGATGCCAGACATTCAGGCGCTCTGACAACGGGCGAATAGGAGTGAGCGTTTGAACGCCCAGTTCATGGTCCCATAGTCGGCGGACAAAATTATCAATGATCGCAACTGAGTGCCCTTTATTTGCAAGATACAAAGCGGTGGCCCAGCCACAAAACCCATCACCGCCGAGAATAGCAATTCTCATGTTTCCTCCGGATATCGCACACAACTATCGACGTATTCTTTGAAGCTTTAGATTCAAATACTAAAAAGCCGGCCACATACAAGGGACTTCAAAAGCTCCCAGCCGATACAATTGGATGGTTTGTGAGCAGAACTTTGCCACCACTTTCATCGACCGTATTGAGTTGACCGCTACCTACCAATGCTTGCAAATCAGGAACTGCAGATGCTTTGGAAACGATGTAATACCTTTCGGGCTTAAGCCATATATTTTTGAACTGACTATCATCAAGGAAAACGTTTGGTGCGTTTGGTGCATAGGACCCATATACCAGGTTGTTGAATCTCCCGTTCAGAAGTAGCGCTGTTCTATCTGTATAAAAGAAAACGGAAGAAAACCAGTAGTAATGGTGATTCACAATTAATTCGCCCTTTGGCGAACGCTCCAGCGCTTCCACCAAGGGCCTGGAAGAGAGATATGGATCAAACCTGACCATCGCAAGACGGGCCGCTTGGAAAAAGACCACCATCATAACTGCTACAGCAATGTATGCGCTCCGGCGCGCTGTTCGCAAGGTCCCGATAGTCCCGATAAGGAATGCGGCCGCCGCCAGAGCGAGTGGGAGACGCAGGTATGCGAATGAATGGAGAGTCAGATCTTCCATGTGACCCAGCGAGAGTTTGTATGCCGCCGGGTGTGAACTTAGAGCTTCGGAAATGTCACCGGGGGTTGGTACATGCCGGACAGCCATAAGGATAGCGATGGCTGCCACGACGGCGCATGCGCACAGGACGGTAAGAACACGCGTCCCCCTACGGACAAGTCGACCATTCATCGCCATCGCCGAGCCGATCAGGAGCGCCAGTGCCGGATAGCACGGCATTGAGTAGTACTCCTGCGTGGTGGAGAAGGTAAAGAAGACAAGCACGCAGCCCACCCAGCAGAGTGCCATGAGCCTGGCTTTTCCGGCACGATCTAGCGGTCGATAGGAGAGCTTCAAAGCCGCCGGCAGGTAGACGCTCCAGGGAAACAACCAGACAAGGTTGAGCAGCCAGAAATAGAGGCGCGGCACGGTGTTGTAGTCGCGCGGATAGCGAAGGTCAAGGAATCGCAGCAGTTGCTCATTAATGAAGAAAAACCATAGGAAACCGTGGTACTCCCCCGGGACGCTTTTCATCGTGAAGGAGAAGTAGGGCGGATTTCGAAGCGTGGCGAGAACGTGCCAAGGTACGGCAATGAGCAGGATGATGACTAGCCCACTGAATGGTCGAAGGCGCTTCCAGACGCGAGCCGAGAACAACTGGCGAGTGCACAGGAGATAGATAACAGCCGAGCCGATCGGAAAAACGATCGCGATCAGGCTTTTCAAAAGTAATCCGACACCCAGCGCACCCGCGAGCGTGGCCGCCCACGCTCGCGGGTGCTCCTCCTCAGAGTCAAGGACACGGAGAAAAGCCCACATGGCCAAAGCAATGGTCAATGTAAGCATTGCGTCGGGTAGAAGGATGCGCGTGAAGAGCCAAAGACCGATGCAGGTCGACATGCAGAGGCCGGCAAAGAATCCTGCTCTTCGCCCGAATGCCCAGGCTCCAAATGCCGCGGTTACCCAGCACAGAGCGATCGCTGAGAGCGCGACCGGAATGCGCGCGACCCAGTCGTGCGCGCCAAAGATCCGATATGAAGCAGCAATCATCCAATAGAGGAGTGGAGGTTTTTCCAGATAAGCCACTCCGTCCAGGCGCGCCGTGACCCAGTCACCGGAACTCAGCATATTCCGAGAGATCTGTGCCTGCACCGCATCGACGTCATCCATCAGCGAGGGCGGGGAAAGAATGCAGCCCAGATAAACGGCGGCCGCGAAGAGCAGAACAACCAGAAACGCCTGCCGGCTGGTTATCGTTCGACTACGAGCGTCTGTCTCCCGGATAACAGGGAGGGCGCTGACTGAATATTCCATCGTTTCATCCACAGAAAGAGTATGACCAGACCCCAGAGGTGGTAGCCAATGTTTATACGTTTGTTCAGGTGCAGTCGCATGTAGTTGTGGATCGTCTCAAAACAGAACAATTCCGAGTGTTCTGCTTCCGCTGAGGTCAACGTCTCCGTCAACATCGAGCGTAGCGTTCCCCGTAACCAATCATGTGCCGGGATATCAAAGCCGATCTTCTTGCGCTGCACAATGGCGATGGGCAATCTGGGCTTCATTAACTCCTTGAGGAGATACTTTTGGCGTCCCCCGCGAATTTTGAGTTCGGTCGGTAGGGTTGAAGCAAATTCTACTATACGGTGGTCCAGGAAGGGAGGGCGGACCTCGACAGCATGGGCCATGCTCATGCGATCGGACTTCACCAGAATGTCATCCGGGAGGTAGTAGCCCTGGTCAAACTCGAGAAATGGCGCGACCCCGTCCCCGGGGAGGCTTACTTTGAGGCCGGCGAGAATGTTCGCAAGAGCTCCTGGCAGCGGAACGCGCAGAAGAGCTGCTTTTTCTGCCTCGGAAAAAGTTCCGTTCCAATACACATGAGCTTGCTCCGGCGGCATGAGGCTGCCCTGGAGCAGGCGCTTCACCTTATATTCCAGGCTTATTTTTTCATCGGAAGCGGGCCAGAGCTTCATACTGCGAAGCGCGATGCCGATCGCCCCTTTTGGTGCACGGTTAACTTGGGCGGCAATGCGGTTGGCACGATACGTGAGGTAGCCCCCGAAGATCTCATCAGCTCCTTCTCCGCTAAAGGCAACGGTCGTGCGCGTTTTACACAATTTGGAAAGAAACCATACGGGCAATGCACCCGAATCTGCGCTTGGTTCATCGGAGTAGTATGCGAAGTTCTCGATGGCGCCTTCCAGATCATCCTCGGGACTCAGATTTAACTGCTCGTGATCCGTTCCGTAATGCTTCACCACCTGCTGGATATACGGTGTCTCGTCGAAGCTGCGCCCGCTAAAAGAGATTGAAAAGGTTTTAAGGCGTTGGCTTGATGCCTGTGCCGCGTAGTGCAGAATCGTTGACGAATCTACTCCTCCGCTGAGCCAGACTCCTAACGGCACATCCGACATAAGGTGCTCGCGAACCGCCTGGTTAAGAAGAAAGTCAAGTTCAGCCTTTGCGTCTTCAAGCGACTTCAATCGCGGCGTAATTGCCGGAATGCGCCAGTAAGCATGCTGAGTGGTCCGGCCATCTCGCCATTCAAGCCATCGGCCCGGGGGCAGCTTCTCAACGCCATCAACCAGCGTCCATGGAGACGGAACATAGTTCATCGAAAGATAGCAGTCCAGCCCCTCAAGACTTAGCTGGCGCTCGATTTCGGGATGAATGAGAATGCCCTTTAGTTCCGACGCAAAGTAGAGATCGTCCCCTCGCTCCGCGATATAGAGCGGCTTGATGCCAAGCCGGTCACGAGCCAATATGAGCCGTTGCTCAGCGTTGTTCCAGATGGCCAGAGCGAACATGCCTCTCAATCGTGAGAAGCAGTCGGTATCCCACTGAAGAAAGGCCTGCAGAACGGTTTCTGTATCGCAATGCGTCCGAAAGCGGCGGCCCAATGATTCGAGCTCGCGGCGGATCGCAAGGTGGTTGTAAATTTCCCCATTGAAAACGATCACAGACTCGCGATCTTTCGAAAAAATGGGCTGGTTACCGGAGACCAGGTCAACAATCTTCAGGCGAGTTGCTCCGAGGGAGCAGAGCCTGGATCGAAAGACCCCTTGTTGATCCGGCCCACGATGGATAATCGTATTGGTCGCATTCTGGATGCGCTCATGATCGGGAGCCCAGTTTTTAGTCGTGAATCCAACGATGCCGCACAAGTCGCTTTATACCTCTTTCAAAATATCACGGCGCTGGACTCCACCATGTCTGATCATGCTTATGTCGGCCTGCATTCTGGGTTCCGGATCATAGCATGGGGTAAACACTACTTCTACCACAGCACATCAGATGGCCGATTGCATAGCGTATCCAAGAAGTGCAGTTACCGATCACAACCAAAAGCTCGCGTGGAGGTGTGCTCAAGAACCCAATAAGGTTAAAGTTCCGCATAAGGGTACATCCTTATGGCTAACAGACAAAAGTAGATCGCAACTGGATCGGCTCCGGACCCTCTTGCAGTGAAGAGCGAGTGATCGACGAGAGAGTATTATTTTACTAAGACAAGGTAATGAATTTTTGCAGGCGCGGGCTTTACAAGGAAACGAGATTCGCCGCCGCGATCGGCAACACAAGAAGCCAATGACGCCGCACAAATCTTTTCATCTTAAGACCTATTTCATGATTGCGGTGATGATCATCGCAGGCCCGCTGGGCAACGTCCTTTTGAGCAAGGGGATGAAGCATATAGGGGCATTCGCGGCCTGGCCTCCCTCTGAACTGCTTCAGGTTGGGCTAAGAATCTTCACAACGGGGGCAATCTGGCTCGGAATCGCTTCGCTCATCACATTTTTTGTGGCGTATATGCTGTCGCTTTCCTGGGCTGACTATAGCTTCGTCCAGCCCGCCTCTTCGCTTGCCTATGGCGTGGTGGCGCTCCTCGGATACTGGATGCTGGGCGAAAAAGTGTCACCCTTGCGTTGGGTCGGAATCATCGTGATCTGCTTAGGAGTTTTTGTGGTTGGCCGGACCAATCCTCGAACGACGGAGCACGTTTAGTTGCGACAGTTGATTCTGTTTGGCCTGATTGTGATCGCGGGCACAGGAGGCGAACTCTGCGTCTCACGCGCCATGAAAGTTGTCGGCGAGGCCAAAAGCTTTCGACCGATGGACATCGTGAACGTAATCCTGGAAGCCTTGCGCGTACCGTGGATGTGGGTTGGGGTCGGAATGATGGCGGTGGCCTTCTTTGCTCTGCTGGCCACGCTCTCCATCTTCAATGTCAGCTTCGTGGTGCCTGTAACGGCATTAAGCTATATTGCCGGTGCTTTTGGCGGCAGGGCCTTTCTCGGCGAGCGGGTAAGCAGACAACGCTGGCTCGGTGTCCTGCTGGTGGCCATCGGCGTCATACTGGTATGCTTGGGCAACCATTGAGGGGTTCACCGGGGGCAGGATGATTGGCGCTGCCGAGTTCACCAGAGAACGCAGGATCTTCGGCGATATTCTTGTCCTCGCCATCGATTCCTTCCGTGCGAATCGTAGCCGTTTTCTCCTTACATCGCTCGGCATGGTCCTGGGTACCGGATCGCTGATCTGGGTCGTGACGATTGGACTTACGGGACAGAAGTATGTCCTGGCCTCAATCCAGAACATCGGCGCCAATCTGATCTGGGCCGAATACGCAGGCCTTGCAGACCCGGCGGTTGGCGCGGAAAGCGACTTTCTGACGGTAAGGGATATGGAGGCCGCACAACGAGAAGTGCCCGGAGTTGTAGCGGCTACCCCGGTTGTGAATCTGCATGAGCCCTATTCAATGGGTTCCGGGGTTCAAATCTCCTTGCTGGTGCTGGGGGTCTACCCTCAATACGAGCAGATTCGCCGTTTACGGTTGCTTTCCGGTCGGTTCTTCGATCAGAGCGACGCCGAGCTCGCGAGCAAAGCCGCCGTCGTGACAGAAAGGTTTGCGGTGAACCAATACGGGAGCGTCCAGGATGCTTTGGGACGGAACATCTTTCTTTCGGGAATCCCGTTCGAGATTATCGGAACATTTGTCGAACGAACGAATACTTATGGCGGGTCAGAAATCGCCGAGAATACTGTCCTCATCCCTTATCAAGTCGCGCGCTACTTTAAAGGCAATGAAGTCATTAATCAGATCTACTTTTCCACGTCAGACCTGAGCAATGTTCCGCAAGCTACAAAGGACATTTTACGTGTAATCAAGTCCAGGCATAGACCGGCAGCGGTCTATGACGTGGGCAATCTGACGGATGTCCTGGGGATGGCGCGAAAGACGGTGATTGCGCTGAACATCCTCCTGCTTTTGTTCTCGGCCATTACATTGCTGGTCGGCGGCATAGGCATTATGAACATCATGCTGGCCACGGTGACCTCCCGGATTAGGGAGATCGGAATCCGGAAGGCTTTGGGTGCGACACGAGGCGAGATTCGCCTTCAATTCCTTCTAGAGTCGACACTGATATCGGTAGGAGGAGGAATCATCGGCACAATTGTGGGTCTAGCTGTGCCACTTGCGATTCACGTGTTCAGCGATCTCGAACTGCAATTTTCCTGGATCTCGGCGGTGGTGGCCCTTTTTGTCTCTGCCGCGATTGGTATTGCATTCGGAACGACACCCGCAACGCGTGCCGCTCAATTGGATCCAGTCGAATGCTTGAAGTCCGAATTCTGACTGCCAAGGTGTATCACAGGGCGAATACTGCTAAGTGCCTGTTCTGCGTCGCGTTGAATCACCGTCAGGCTAACGTCGTCGCAAACGGGACTGCCGTTTGCAAAGTCCTGCAATTCTGCGAGAAGGACCATGAGCGTTGTGTGAGCGGATTGCTGCCGGGCGCGTCGGAATGCCTCCACTAACCGTTCCAGCCCAAACTCTTCTCCGGCAGCGTCGCGGCACTCCAGTACGCCATCCGAGTATGCGAGAAGCGTATCGCCGGGCTCAAGAACCAGCGCGCCTGAGCTGAATTCAGCACGCTCAATCGCGCCTAACAGAGGGCCACCCGTTTCAAGCAGTTCAGTTCGCCCGTCCGTACGAAGCAATATCGGCGGGAAATGGCCTGCATTACAGTAGCTCAGCGTTCCGAGATTGCAGTCAATCTGAGCGAGAAATGCTGTGGCAAATGGCGCGACCGGCCGCAAATAGCAAAGATGACGGTTGACTTCCGAAGCAATCCCGGCCGGGTTGGAATCGGGCTGGCCGTAACTCTGCAAGAGCCCTGCCAGATTCGTGAACCACATTCCGGCCGCTATACCTTTGCCGGCAATGTCTCCGTGCGCGGTGAGAACCCTCGAACCATGCTGCAGAAACATGGTGAAGTCCCCTGAGAGAAAGCGGGCGGCGAAAACCTCGCTTGCGAACTGCAGGCAGCCGTGGCGCAGGTCACGGGCGCCACTTAGTTTGCGTTGGATCTGTCCTGCCTCGAATAGCTGGGAGTGCAAATCGAGTTTCTCCCGCCTAAGCGAGTCCAGTTCATCCTGCTGTGGCTCACTCAATGGCGGTGGCGTTATCGGGGGCATGTCGTTATTCCGCCCGTTGCGGTTGGCCCGCCACTTGGTGTTCGTTCCTGCCAGCATTCTGCCTCCGTTCAAAACCCCACCTCGTTTCGATTCCTGTGGCTGCTCTAACCGACGAACCTGTACCCGGTTCCGTGTACTGTGAGGAAGTACTGCGGTTGTTCAGGATCGGGCTCCAGCTTTTGGCGAAGACGCACCAGATGGGTATCCACTGTCCGAGTTGTGGGGTAATTCTCGTATCCCCAGACGTCTTCGAGGAGACGGTCTCGACTGAGGGTCTCCCCGGAATGAGAGATGAAGTATTGCAACAGCTCAAATTCTTTGGAGGAGATATCCAGCGCCTTGCCCGACCTCAGCACTCGACGACGGTGGAGATCCACTTCCACATCGCCGAAAGAGTGCTGTTCCTGCTGTTTGGGCACAACCGCCGTGCGCCGCAGAATGGCCTTTACCCTCGCCAGCAACTCGCGAATCGAGAATGGTTTGGTCACGTAGTCATCCGCACCGAGTTCGAGGCCTACAACTTTGTCCACTTCCTGACCGCGGGCGGTCAACATGATGATTGGAATGGAAGGGCGCTTGACGCGTAGTTGCCTGCATACCTCCAGGCCACTCATGCGAGGCATCATGACATCCAGAACCACAAGGTCCGGAGACTCCTGCAATGCCCGCTCAAGGCCTTCGACCCCGTCGCGTGCTGTGCTGACTTCGTACCCTTCGAACTCAAAATTGTCGCGCAGTCCGGCAACCATGTTGGGCTCGTCCTCTATGACGAGAATCTTGGCCGGTTTCGGGTCTTCGGCTGGTCTCGCCTTCTCTTGTTGTCTCATGTAGACACCCCGTTTCTTATTGGGCCACTAGCCTTTGCAGCGGCAATGTGATGATGAACTTGCTGCCCTTTCCAGGCGCGCTCTCCACTGCGACTTCGCCACCATGAGCTAGCACAATGTGGCGGACCAGGGACAAGCCTAGTCCGCTTCCCTTGGTGTTGTGCACCAAAGGATCGCCGACCCGGTAAAACTTCTCGAAAATCTTGAGATGTTCCTTGGCTGGAATTCCGATTCCATGATCGACGACCTCGAGGTTGACACCACTATTGTGCCGGTAAAGGCTGATTCCAAGATATTTCTCATTCGAGGAATACTTCACTGCATTGTTCACCAGATTCAAGAGGGAACGGGCAATCGCCTCGCGATCCACCCATAGAGGCGGCACGTCACTCTCGATCCTTTGCTCTAGCTGGAAGCCGTTCTGCTCGATTTCAAAGCGATAGGATTCGAGCGTGCTGCGCACCAGATCAGCTACGTTGGTTTCACGGAAGGTATATTCTTTTTTCCCTGACTCGATGCGCGAGAAAT
This sequence comes from Terriglobales bacterium, assembly GCA_963823845.1. Classification (GTDB taxonomy): domain Bacteria; phylum Acidobacteriota; class Terriglobia; order Terriglobales; family Acidobacteriaceae; genus Alloacidobacterium. Next base: position 246,176 of record CAWGND010000011.1, on the reverse strand, counting down.
CGAGAATATTGTTGATCAGCGAAGTCAGCCGTTCGCTTTCCTTGCGAATGATCTCGTAGTATTCCTGCTGCTTGCCGGTGGTGGAGATGCGGCCCAGCTCGAGCGTCTCCGCATAGAGGCGGATGAGCGCGAGCGGCGTGCGTAGTTCGTGGGAGACGTTGGAGACGAAATCGGACTTGAGCTTCGCCAGCGCGAGTTCGCGCGCGACGTTGCGGTAGACGAGGATCAGTCCGGCGCCCATGAGCAGGGAAAGAGAGCCCAGCACGAGGAAGTTGGTTCGCAGCAAGTGATTGCTGACGTTTGCTATCGTCGTTCCGCGGAGCTTCATTCCGAGAATGAGACCGGGAAAGATGTTCTTGAACGGACGTTCTACCTCAGACGAGCCCCCATCCCAATACATCGAGGTTGCGAGCGGGTAGTCGTCTTTCTCATAGCGAACCATCAGCCCTTTTTGCGGGTGTGAGGTATCGTTCTCCATTTGGTCAGGCAATACCTCGTTCAAAACCGCTGGAAAAAACTTGTTTCTCAGATAGTCGGTGTCGTAGACGAAGCCGGCGAGGGTAGGATGCGCAGGGTTGGAGCCCCGGGGCGTGAACAATACCAGAGACTGATACTGCATTTTGTCTCCCCTGGTGAGGGGATGCTGGATAAAGAGTATGCCCTTTCCGGACGCTGCCTTCATCCTGCTGATTTTGGCGATATAGTCCTTACCATCCATGTCCCACCAATCTCTGAAATCCGATGAGAGCGATTGGCTTTCAGAGCAGAACTGGCGGTCGTGCGTCATGCGCGCGGCTTGGGAGCGGAATTCATAATCGCCTTTTCCTGACCACAGAAAAGCGTGGGCAATATCCGGGTGGTCCTTCAGGAATGCGTCGAGATCATCGGGGCTGTCTGCGGATGGAAATTTTGCGATGGCCTCTTCGGCATTATCGTAAGCGCGCCCGTCGATCAGTTTTTCGGCGATGGCCAGGGTGCGCTGGTAATCCCGCTGAAATGCGGCCTCGATGGCCTCGTCCTTCTGGATCGTCCAGAGATGATGCAGCCCGAATGCGATGAGAGCGATGGCGGGCAGGATGACGGCGAGCATGAGCACTAGAGTTCGCCAGCGATCGGACCAGTGTTGTACTTGAAGCTTCATATTGTCGCTTCCGGAAAAGTAGCCCATTTGTTATCGGACTGAGATTAGAACAGGGAATTGTGCAATATGTCACAGGGACGCAACAAATTGCAAAAAGTTGTGAACTGGGGGGCACCTATTGAGTGGGCCGCCGGGGCCAAAGGATGGATGGTAGCCGAACCCGAGGTTGTCGGACCAGAAACAGAACGGCTCAGCCGAGTGTCGTTATCGGCTGAGCCGTTCAGATGCCTTTGCTTGTACCCAAGGCGTCAACTCACGGGAACGTGCTATTAGGAATCAACCGCGCGGTTGTCAGATTCCCCGCAATCTGATTGAAGATCGTGTTCAGGTACTGGACCGACTTACCTGCTGGACAGTTACTGGTTGTTCCGCTTTGGTTGTCGTCGGAGTAGAAAGTAGCCGCAGACGAAGCGATCTTCGACATCGTGTAGCACGGGGACGCATAATTGCCTGTGTCCGTCGTACATCCTGTAGAAGGTGAGCCGTAAGCCACCGCGTACACCTTGGTTCCCTGAGATGTAGCATACTGGCCCGCCAGGGCCGCCTGCTCGCATTCATTGTTGTAAGAGGGGTACATGTACTGATTGCTCGGATTCGCAGTTGCTACCCTCGTGCTTTGGGTTCCCGTTGCCATCTGGGAAGACGAAGACGTCGCTTCGCCATCGCTGACGAGGATCATTACGTTCTGTGAACCCGGATTCGCTCCAGCTTCGGCAGTGAGCGCAGCCTGTGCGGCATAGATAACGCCCGCGTAGTACGTTCCCTCACCAGACGGGCCGTTCATAGCGGTGCAACCGCTCTTTCCCCCCGCCGCCAACACGATGCTGGAGGCGCTGGAGCCGGAGCTGTTCAACGAAGTAGCCGAATCGGAGGTGCGATAGTCGCTTACGAAGCCATTGGCATCTCCGATACCATAGGTGTCCTCATAAGTCATCTGGGGTGGGTTGCTACCCGTGCCGTATGGCATGGTCGTCATCGACGATGCGCCTACCGCCGGGAACGTGTACACCTCTGGCGTGGGGGTACTACTGCCGCAATCGTATTGGTACGCGGCGGTCGTCGTTGTGAAATTTGGAAACGAGAACAGAGCGACCCTGTCGAGTGAGTTTTTGTAGTTATCGGAGCTGAGTGAACCGCAGCCGCTCGCGGCGCAGGGTGAGAGATCCTGAAGGAAGACCTGGACACCATTCAACGCGCATTGAAGCCTGCTCACGTTGTTGCAGTTGGAATCTGTATTACTCGTCATCGATTGCGTTGTGTCGACGATGATGGCCACATTGTATGGAGCAGTTGCTGAACCCCTCATGAGCGCGGTCCCGGTTGCCGAGAGCGAAATCGTAGAGAAGCCGAACAGCCTCATAAAGGTGGTTGGCACGCTTGCTGTCTGCGTCACCTGGATAGCGTTTGCCGTGGCGCTCCCGACTCCTGTGGGGACACACGGAACTCCCGAGCCAATCGTGGCCGTCACGCACCCCAGAGTAAAGGTCGCGTTGGTGACCGTCAGATTGCCGTAGGCGTTCTTATCTCCCGATTGGGAACTGTACGTCTGGGCGTTGAGAAGAGCCTGATTCGTGGTTGTCGAATTGTAGGGAAGCCCCTGGGCTCCAGCTAAGGCCGCCGCGTTTGTTGAATTCAGGAGCAGGCGGTAGCTGAAATAGGCGTGGCCGACGTCGGTCACAATGCCGGCCATGCCTAAAAAGGTGACCATCATGAACGCCAAAATCGGGATCATCTGACCACGTTGATCTTTATACGTCCTGCGGAAGAATAACTTGATTCTCTGGCTCATTGGACAATCTCCGTTGTCTGTACTGCAAGATTGCAACTAGGCATGTAGTTGTGTCCGTAAACAGCGAGGTTACAGGGATAGGTAAGTGTTACCTGGGCAGCCTGACCCGATACCAGATTCCCGGCGGCCCCGGTAGTGGTACTACTACTGCTGCATGTGGCTGCGGAGGAACCGCTATACGTGCCACTGGATGGATACGAAGTCCCATTCAGCACAAAACTGAATTTGAGATTCGATGAGTTGAGGTTCGGCGCAGCGTTGACAATCGCGGTGGCGGCCAAAGCACAGGGGTCTGTGGTATTGCCGCGGCTGACCGCGACCTGTTGCGCGCCGGTGCTCACGGCATTCGTCATCACCAGATAGTTGTTGAGGGCGATTGCGAATGTGGTGATGCCTGTCACAATGAGCAGGAAAACCGGCAGGCACAGGGCGAACTCAAGGAGCGATTGGCCTTCTTCGCTGTTGGCGCGAATGCGTGTCCGGATATGTTTAGCAAGGGAGAAAGTTCTGATACTTACTCCCAGTGACGCCACAGTACGCTTTATAACGTTCACGTACACCGCCGTTCGTGGGGGACGGTTATTTCATTCAGCATTATCTTTATAAGGTTAGTTCAATGAAAGTTCAATCAAACAAGAGTTACATCCTTCTGTGCTATATGTGGTTACCTTGGTAAGGAGATATGGCATAAATGCGTGGCCGCGACCTTTAGTACCCCCGAGCAGAGAGGACGCCGCAATCGCGATAAGTGGCTGTTGCTGAGCCTTTGATAGCCGGAACTACCTTGAGTCTGGGGTATTTAGATGCGATGTAATTGCTTCGTCGCTAGGTCTCTGACCGTGTGATTTTGTTTCTTTTGTAGCCGAACTTGCGACGTGCCTTTTTGCGCGTAAACTGCCAGTTGATGGTGACATGGTCGCGGTTCATTTTCCGGTTCCATGCTTTTGCCTCGCGTTGCAGTTCTGGGAGTGACGGGAATTCTTCTCCGGCCCAGGCACTGGCGGGTGAACAGGCTGATCTCGATCTCCGCCTGATTCAGCCAACTGCCGTGTTTCGGTGTGTAGTGCACCGTGAAACGCTCCCACAACAGGCCGCCGATCTTCTCGCCGAACCGGTCCACCAGCGCCTTGCGCGTGTGCGAACTCAGATTATCCATGACCAGGTGGATGGTGTCGGCCTCCGGATAGCTGGCCACGATCTCCACGAGGTAATCGGCGAACTGCGGCGAGGAGCGGTTCGGAGTTGGTTTGGTAAAGTGCCGTCCGGCTTTGGGCTGGACCCCGCAGAAGACGTTGGCCGTGCCTCGGCGCTGGTACTCCGAGTCGCGCCGGGCAATCCGCCCCGGCCGCATGGGCCGCGGCGGACGGACATCGGCATGCAGCACCACCGGCTTCTCATCCACACAAACCACCGGCTCCTTTCCGAGAACGGCTTTTCATAGATCGCCAGTACGTCCTCCATGCGGGCGATATACTCCTCATTCAGTTCTGCGATGCACCAGCTTTTTTTCCCGCCACGGCTTCAGTTCGTGGCTCTGGAGAAGGATGCGAATCGTCTCCCGGCCCACATGCGGCGCCAGCTTCCGCTTCACCGCTTCCTCGGCGATCAGCCGCACGCTCCACCGCGCCATACCCTGTGGCGGTGGACCGCACACCATGGCGATGATCCGCTGGCTCTGGCCTGTGTCCAGCGCTCGCTGTTTGCCCGGCCGCGGCCTTTCGTACAGTGCCGACTCCAGCCCTTCTTCTTCATAACGCCGGGCAACGGCTCGTACCGTTTTCGCTGCTACACCCACATTGGCCGCCACCTGTGCCGCCTTCTGGCCACCGTCGAGCTGGCGCAGAATCGAAGCCCGCCGCAACACGCGCGCCGATTCCTGCCCTTTGCTCAGCATCGCCGCAACCTTCTGCCGATCCTTCCTCTGCAATTGGACATGCACACGATGGTAGCTTTGCATGTCTCCACTATGCGCACGTTTTGCGTTCCAGCAAAGTGACTAAATAGGTACATCTTTATACGGTCAAAGACCTAGTTCCACATTCGTGCCCAGGTACTCGGTTTGTCGCATAAGAGCGTACTTCATAAATTCCTGTTTTGGAACTCGCTGAGAGTTCCGGGCTGAAGCCCTTTAGTTGTCCTGACTATTTCACTGGGCTATGCCCGGTGCTTCTACCTAGAGACTGGTAGAGTCCGAGTGACTATGATCGGAGATACCGAGGCCGCTAAGGCAGGCTGAGGCTGAGTCGGTCCTTAAGATATGCCTTCGCCGCGTACACGTTCCGGTGGTGGGTAACGCGACAGATTCGCGAAAGTTCAGCGCGCAGTCAACTTATTCATATACTGCGGGCGGGAATTGCGGTAATGTCCCTTTTGAACAAGCGACGCGGGCCAGAGAGGCACGCACTTTGCAGGTCGCGTTGAAGCTGGCTTTCTGAAATATATAGTTGGAGGCTATTCAGCGCTCTCGTCAGGAGCATTTCTTGTATCAGCCCGAGACATACGCCATCGCTCTCTCATTTATGGTCGTCAGCATGCTGTGCTGGGGGTCGTGGGCAAATACGGTCAAGCTATGCCCAGGATATCGCTTTCAGCTGTTCTACTGGGATTATGTCATTGGCCTCATCCTCGGTTCGTTGCTTTGGGGATGGACCCTGGGCAGCGCCGGAGAAACCGGCCGCTCGTTTCTATCCGATCTGAAGCATAGCGACGATCATCACATATGGCTTGCTGTTCTGGGCGGGATCATCTTCAATGTCGCCAATCTGCTGCTAGTCGCCGCGATTGATATCGCCGGGTTGGCGGTCGCATTTCCGATTGGGATAGGCCTTGCTCTGGTGATTGGCGCAGTCAGCAGCTACTGGATCTCTCCCGCAGGTAATCCAGTCATATTGTTTGGCGGTATTGCTCTCGTGGTGACGGCCATTGTGCTGGATGCCGCAGCCTATCGTCTGCGAGAGGCAACGCAGCAGAGGATGAGCAGGCGCGGTGTCATTCTCAGCCTCATTGCCGGCCTCCTGATGGGATGTTTTTATCCTTTCGTCTCCAAGGCGATGAGCGGCGAGGAGGCACCCGGACCCTATGCGACTTCGTTTTTCTTTGCTTTGGGCGTGGCAGTGTGCTCTCTCGCTGCGAATACCCTGCTGATGCGGCGCCCGCTCGACGGCAGGACGCCGGTAGCGATGTCCGCATACCCCTCCGCGCCGGGACGATGGCACATGTGGGGCATCGTTGGCGGCGTGATCTGGTGCACAGGCGCAGTTTTGAACTTTGTGGCATCGCGCGCGCATGTTGTCGGGCCGGCCGTGTCGTACTCCATCGGGCAGGGCGCAACAATGATTTCTGCCTGCTGGGGCGTCTTCGTCTGGAAAGAATTCGCCGATGCGCCGATACGTTCTAAAACGCTGCTCATCTGGATGTTCGTATTCTTTATTTGCGGGTTGACTGCAGTTGCCCTCGCACCACTCTTCTGAGCGCTGAAGCATCGAGGTAAGGATTCCTATGCCGTCCAGTCAAAAGCCGATCGTTGTGGTGGGCAGCATCAATATTGATCTCGTAGGGAACGCGGAGAAGATTCCGGTCGCGGGTGAGACGGTGAGGGGCAGTGATTTTCAGGTTCATCCAGGAGGAAAGGGCGCGAACCAGGCAGTCGCGGTCGCCCGTCTTGGTTATCCCGTGCAGCTCATCGGCAAAGTTGGTACGGACGCGTTTGGCGAACAGATGCACTCCTATCTTCAGGAAGCAGGTGTGGACATCGCTGCGGTGGAGAAGCACAAAGGCGCCTCGGGTGTAGCGATGATTGCAGTTTCTCCGCGCGGGGAGAACAGTATCGTCGTTATTCCTGGAGCCAATGCAGAGGTGACCCCTGGATTTCTGGACTCCTGCCAAGAGAAGATTCGCGGAGCGGGAATCGTCCTGGCGCAACTGGAAATACCGATCGAGACAGTGGAGCACCTGGCCAATCTATGCAGAGAAGAGGGAATTCCATTGATGCTCGATCCTGCGCCCGCGCATGCGTTGCCGAGCAACATATTTCGCGACCTGAGCTGGCTCACTCCCAATGAAACAGAGGCAGCCTTCTTCGCGTCCCAATTTGGGAAAGACGCGCGCGAATCAGAACGGGCCCAGATAGCAAGAGCTCTGCTTGCTGCAGGAGTGGAGAACGTCGTGCTGAAAATGGGCTCGCGGGGAGTGTATGTGTCCTCCACAGATGGCTCGGGCATGCTTCCGGCGTTCGCGGTAAAAGCAGTTGACACTACAGCGGCGGGCGATGCCTTCAACGGAGCGTTTGCCACCGCGCTTATGCTGGGCATGGAGCAGATAGAAGCTGCACGCTTTGCGACGGCGGCGGCAGCCGTTTCGGTCACACGGGCCGGTGCACAGGCTTCCATGCCGACCCGCGAAGAAGTGGATGAACTGCTGAGGGCCCGTAAGTGATGGCCGCACGCGACGATATTCATTCGGAAAGGAACTAAACGGCAGATGCGCCTCACAGGCTTTGCAGTGTCTTTGGCTGTGGCGCTCCTTTCGGTTCCTGCTTTGGCGCAGGACACGCATTACGCCCCTGTTGGCCAGCAGATTCCTTCCCCGGGATGTTTCGTGGAAAGAGGTGCGTGGGAAGGCGGATCGAAGCCGTGCATGCCGGAGGATTTTGATGCCTGGCTGAAAGACATTTCCCATTGGCGGACAGAGCGAAAGATTCGCATCGGATACGACAATGAACGCTATCAACAGTCGGAATTCAAATGGACGCAATCGGCGTTTATACAGCCGCAGATGATGGTGCAGGACCGCTATTTCTACGATCCTGTAGCGGGAAAGTACACCGTGGACCGCTATCTTGATGACATCGAGAAGCGTTACGGAGGTATTGATGCGGTTCTTATCTGGCCCACGTATCCGAATATGGGCATCGACAACCGCAACCAGCATGACATGATCCGCTCCATGCCCGGAGGATTGGCGGGCGTGCGTCAGATGGTTGCGGACTTCCACCGGCGCGGTGTGCACGTGCTGTTTCCCATGATGATGTGGGATCAGGGAACGCGCGATCCGGGAATGCCCTGGCCACAGGCCATCGCTGAAACCATGAAAGAGATTGGCGCTGACGGCATTAATGGCGATACGCAGGATGGAGTGCCGCTGGTGTTCTCGCAGGCAGCGGAAAAATCGGGACATCCGCTTGTATTCGAGCCGGAAGGCAGCCCGAGCGATGAAGCTCTCGCGTGGAACGTACTTACATGGGGACAGTACAAGTTCGATTTTGTACCGATGGTCGATCGCTTTCGCTGGCTGGAGCCGCGGCATCAGGTCAATATTTCTGATCGCTGGAATCGCGACAAGAAAGACGATCTCCAGTATGCGTTTTTCAACGGCGAGGGGTGGGAGAGTTGGGAGAACATCTGGGGCATCTGGAATGGAATTACGCCTCGTGATGCCGAGGCTATTCGCCGCGTAGCCGCGATTGAGCGGGCTGTCGCGCCTTTTTTCGCGAGCGATGGATGGCAGCCGTTTTATCCCACGCATCTTTACGGCGTCTTTGCCAGCAAGTGGCCGATCGGACAACAAACGGTGTGGACTATCGTCAACCGCAATGAGTATGACGTTTCGGGGAGGCAGATCTCGATTCCTCACACGCCGGGGACGCGATATTTCGATCTCTATCACGGAGTCGAGCTCACGCCGGAACGGGATGGCGATGAGACCCTCTTGTCATTTCCGATGGAAGCGCATGGCTATGGCGCGCTGCTGGCGACTCCCGGTGAACCGGATGCTCAGATCACGCAGCTGATGACAAAGATGAAGCAGATGACGGTGATATCGCTATCCAGTTATTCGCATGAGTGGAAGCCGTTACCGCAACAGTTGGTTGATATCGCGAAGACTGAACCTGTCGGCAATGCTCCCGAAGGCATGGTGAAAATTCCGGCAGCTGATTTTCTTTTCAAGGTAAAGGGAATCGAGATTGAAGGTTTCAACGACGCTGGCGTAGATGTGCAGTATCCGTGGGAAGATATTCCCCGTCGCTATCATGAGCATAAGATGCACATCGCTTCGTTCTTCATCGACAAATATCCGGTGACAAATTCGGAGTTCAAGAAGTTCGTCGGTGCAACGCAATACCATCCGAAAGACGATTTGAACTTCCTGAAGGACTGGAAGAGCGGCAGCTATCCGGATGGCTGGGGCAACAAACCTGTGACCTGGGTCTCGCAGGAGGATGCGCGCGCTTATGCGAAATGGGCGGGGAAGCGACTACCGCATGAATGGGAGTGGCAATATGCGGGGCAGGGCACAGATGGCCGCATCTACCCGTGGGGCAACGATTGGGACGCGAACAGAGTTACAACTTCGGATCGCGGCCGAACGATGAGTGGTCCTGACGATGTGGATGCTCATCCGGCGGGAGCGAGTCCATTTGCAGTGATGGACATGGTTGGCAACGTGTGGCAATGGACTGACGAATTTGTCGACGAGCACACGCGGGGCGCAATTCTACGCGGCGGCAGCTATTATCAGCCGCAGGGTTCAGTCTGGTATTTTCCGCAGGCTTACCGAAACGATCAGCATGGCAAGCTATTGCTGATGGCCCCGAGCTATGATCGTTCCGGAGCGATCGGCTTTCGCTGCGTGAAAGATGCGAAATAAGCGGACTACGACTTCTCGGGCTATTGCACTAACCTTGTATCGCTATTTCGGACGCGGAACGATCCTGCCAATGTCCCCGGGTGAAATCAGGGAATTTGGCTGGCGCACTGCCGTTTGCCACAGAGAGTGTGCTAAGCGGACCGGGTGCGGACCAAGTGGCGGCGTCATAGACATCCATATCCGGAGCCAGGCCCTGGCGCATGCACTGCAGCAGGCGGTACAGCATGATGTAGTCCATCCCACCGTGGCCGCCGAGTTTCTTTGCAATCTCGCCTTCTTCCTTCCAGAGTGGGTGCTGGTATTGCTTCCAGTTATCGATATTGCCCCATTCCTCGCCACCCGGCCGTCCATCGAAATAAATGCGAGGTGGATAGTCGGCGAAAGCACCCTTGGTGCCGGCGATGACGTTAATACGGTCGTAAGGGTGCGGATTCACCGTATCGTGTTTCAGCGTGATGGTGAGCCCCTTGGCGGTCTTGATGAGGGATGTGTTCATGTCTCCATTTATGTAGTGCTCGGCCCATCTGGGATCGGAAGCAGGAACATGCGCTTTGCGATACTCCTCAAGTCCACGCTGGGGTGTGCTCATGGAGACGATGTAGTCAAACCTGTCGCCGCGCTGGATACCCATGTAGTTTGCAACCGGGCCCAGTCCGTGAGTCGGGTAAAGATTACCGTCCCGCTGAGTGTGCACGCTCCGACGCCATAGCCCCTCACCCGTGTTGGAGAAAAGTTCATCCCGAAGATCGTGGATATACGCGCCTTCTCCATACAGCAGATCGCCGAAGAGGCCACCGTGCACCATTCGAAGTATCAATGTCTCGTTGTATCCATAGCAACAGTTTTCGAGCATGATGCAGTGGCGGCGGGTTTGCTCGGATGTGTTGACGAGCTTCCAGCAGTCTTCAATCGAGGTAGCGGCCGGTACTTCCACCGCAGCATGTTTTCCATGCTTCATGGCCGCGACGGCCATCTCCACGTGCCAGTTCCAGGGGGTCGCGATGATGACAAGGTCCAAATCATCCCGGGCTACCAGCGATTCGAATGCATGATCCCCCATGGTGTAGAGTTCCGGGGATTTTTGTCCGGACTTGACGACGAGCGACTGCGCGTGCGCGGCCTTCTCCTGCACAATGTCGCAAAGAGCGAGAATCTGCGCATCGGCTCCGAGCAGGTTTCCGAGAAGGCTGGTGCCTCTGCCTCCGGTGCCTATGATGCCGATCTTCGGATTCACCTGAGAGAACTGCATGCCGATCACGCTGGAAGCGCTGGGTTTTGAGGCGTCGGCATAAAGCTGCGGGAGATTTACACTGACTGCAGTCATAGTTCCCAGTCGAAGAAAGCTTCTGCGAGACAGATCATCAAGGGAAACGGGCAATTCGTTCTTCATCTCTCTCCTGATCGACGGATTCGGCTCTATAGCAATATACCCTCTGATTTGTTCTCGGAGTATGCTCACAGATCGTATGTAGCACCGACCGAGCCCTCTGTGCTAACTTACGACGCATTAAGGATATCTACTGGTCTGGTCGCAGGAAGCTCGCGAAGGCTGCCACGGGAGAACTGGATGCATTCAACAATCAGCTGCGGTAAGCGCCGAAAAAGTCCAGTTGAAGTCTGCTCAGGGCGGAACAGCACCAACGCTCGCCCGCAACGTTGCGGTCGACGCTTATCGCGGCCTGGTGATGCTCCTCATGATGGGCGAAATCCTGCATTTCGCCGCTGTGGCGCGCTCCTATCCGGATAGTCTTTTCTGGCGTGTTCTGGCTTTCAATCAAACCCATGTCGAATGGGTCGGGCATGAGCCTCCATGACACGATCCAGCCGGGGTTTACTTTCCTGGTCGGCGTGGCGCTGCCTTATTCGATTGCACAGCCGCACGAGCAAAGGCCAGAGCTTCGGAAAACAACTGCCGCACACGTATGGCGCAGTTTTGTGCTGTTGCGCTTGGTATCTTTCTTCGATCCATACACAGCACGCAGACTTATTTCACCTTTGAAGACACGCTGACTCAAATTGGCCTGGGCTATACGGTTGCTTTTCTGCTTGGCGCATTGCCGGCCGCGATGGCAGTGGACGGCGCTTTGGGCATGATCCTGTTTGGCTATTGGCTGGCGTGGGCGCTCTATCCGGCGCCGGGACCGAATTTCAATTACGCAGCAGTGGGCGTGCCGAGCCGACTGGCACGCACAACTTTACCGGCTTTGCTTCCCACTGGAACAAGAACAGCAACCTTGGCCAGGCGGTAGACGTGTGGTTCTTGAATCTGTTTCCGCGTGCGTCACGTTTTGTCGACAACGACGGCGGGTATCTGACGCTGAGCTTCATTCCGACTCTTGGCACGATGCTTCTTGGTCTTCGGGCAGGGGAATGGTTTCGCTCGGCTTCTCCAAGGATTCCGGTCAAGCGATTCCTGATCGCCGGATTCATCCTCATGGCAGTAGGTCGTAGTTCTGCATGTTTTCGGGATTTGCCCCATTGTGAAACGCATCTGGACGCCAAGTTGGACGCTATTCAGCGGGGGCGTCTGCTTTCTTTTCCTTGCGGCATTTTCATGGGTGATTGACGTAAAGGGTTATCGCCGATGGGCTTTCCCGCTGGTGGTCGTCGGAATGAATTCGATCGCCGCGTACCTGATCGCCCACTTGTGGGAAGACTTCATTGTCGACAGCCTGCACATCCATCTCGGGGATAGAGTCTTCAGGATCTTAGGAACCGGCTTGGAACCTCTCATGATTGGCATCGCCGTGATGCTGATCTACTGGTTCATCCTGTTCTGGATGTATAGACGAAGGCTCTTTCTCCGAGTCTGAAGAATGCGCAATAGCCGTATTCTTCAGGATGGATCCGCTCTGGACTATTTCTGAGCAGATCCCCCTCCAGGTGCCGAAAAGCCATCCGGAGATAGTTGTGCCTGCTGGAGGAGACGGTATCCATCGCGCGTACGCACATGATATTTCTGCATGTCCTTGCCAACCAGCTTTACCGTAATCGCACGCCAGCCCCGGTTGGGATTAGGTTGCGGATAATAGCTGAGGGCGTAGAGATGCGCCAGGTCATCGCGGATCGAGGCAAATGCTTGCGTTTCGTCTTTCCAGCTCTTGGCGAAATAGGCTTTGCCTCCGGTGGCCTTGCTCATACGTTCGAATACGGCAGTTGAGACTGGTTCTGACTGTGCTATCTGAGTGCTGACCATATAAATGATTGTGCCGGTTGATTGGGCTAGCTCCGCGACATCCTCAGGGGGTACCGAGCTGGCATTATCAGGACCGTTCGAGAAGACCACGATCACCTTTCGCCCCTTTAGCTGTGCCGCATCCTTTACCGTCAACAAGAGACAGTTATAGAGGGCGGCGTCGTCTCCAGCAACGCTGCTACGTACGCCGCGCAAAACCTGCGCCCGATCCGCGGTGAGAGGGGCGGCTCGCGAAAGATCGCGGCTATAAGAATAAAAGGCCAATTTACCCACACCTTCCAGCGAGCGGATGAAATCGGCAATGGCATCCTGAGCAAACACAAATCCCCGGTACATGTAATTGCTGGTGTCGAAGAGAATGAAAACGTTTGATCCGGCAAAAGCGCTGGTTCCGGCAAGGTGCGCATCCTGCGTCTTCGCCAGGCTTCCGGCCGGCTGGGGCTGGCCTGAGTCCGACAATTGGCCGGCACCGTGCGTTGCGGATCTGACGGTAGGTTCGTTGCCCTCTTCAAAGGTCGAAATTGTTTCCGGGATCTTGTCCTCGGTAATCGAGAAATCTTCAGGACGAAGGCCGCTGACGTAATTGCCTTTACGGTCAGTCACGGCCACATTCAACTGTACGAGGACAACGTTGACCAGAATGCGCGAGGAATCGTCTTGGGCCGCGGTCCAGGCCCCGCCGCCTAGAAAAAGACCTGAAAAGAACCAGAGGAGTAGAAGATATTTCTTTGCCATAGATATCCAGCTGCACATTGTTCTTGCCCCCTTCTAATGCAGAGAACTCTTATTCACTGCCGGCACCAGGGCAAGTTTTCCCTGTCTAAATTCGTCCCCAGTCTCTTGCATCGCGCGCAACAACGCGGGCCAATCCTCAAGGTCTGTGGCAAAAATCTTTGCTGTCATATAACGGGTCAATTGAGGCGCCAGAAAATTCAGCATCACCGGCGAATAGCCCATCTCATCTGCCAGACGAGCCCAATATAAATTTGTGGATTCCCAGGATTCGCCGAACAGACGGCTGGAATAGCCTCCGAACGCGGGAAACGGTTTTACATTCAGGAATTCGCGTGAATAGCTCCGCGCCAGTGTTGGGTGCGGTACGCCAAAGTCTCGTGACAGACGGTCCAAGCTAGCCTCTGCTGGATCCTGGCGACAGAGGGCATCCAATTGTTGACTTGCCGGTCCAAGGGAAGAGGCTTCTCCGGGAAATCTCGTGCGAAACTCGGCGGCCAGATAAAACGTGTCTGCCGGCATCATTCGAGGAAGCATTGCTGCCAAATCGGCCGGATGCTGCAGGGCCTCTTCCGTCCGTTCCAATCTCCGCGGCGCCATGCGATTTGAAAGGATATCGACTACTTTGCTCCGTAGCTGAGCGTCTCCCGCCGCAGCAGCCAAAATCTCTTCTCCAGACCGTTGATAAAGAGCAACGGCATGAAGTTCGTTCGCGCTGACACCCCACCAGCGCGGCAAGGTCGAGCTGACTAAAAGGTTTGGTACAGACTCCTTCCAGATCAACGCCTGGACGTTTTCGGGAGCAATAAAATCCTCTTCGATCTCTGCCAGCGTATAGGGCAAGTCGGCCAATGAGCCTAGGAGGTATGCACCGCCGCCTGCGGGCGTGCCAATTCCGACCAACTCCGGCGCGCGCCAGAGCCGTTCAGCCCCCATGATGGTCATTCCTGAAAAGTCATGCGACCGGACGAAAAGCGGATTGTTGTGCAGGATTTGTGCACCCGGCGGCTCGTAGTATGCGTAATTTAACCCCACCAGCGTGTCTCTTAAGAAGGGCGCCAGTTGGCCGCGTGCCGTTTCCAGTTGCGCCGGTGAGCCCGGCGTCTTAATCACTTTGGTCAAGTCGGTTTTAATCTGCAATTCGGCGTGACGGCTGCTATAAACCGGTGGCGCCCAGTTAATTTTTTCGGTGCTGGTAAAGATGGGGCGCGGCAGCTCGAATTCCCGGAGCTCTCCCGCGAGCGCGACCAGCCTTGGACCCCCGGGTTTTCCATGTACCATCCCGTTGATGCCATCGCTGAGCGCAAAAAGCGTATCTAGGGAAACGAGGCGCTGGTCCTCCATGACCGATCGGATTTTCGCAGCCATTTCCTGGCGCATGCGTTGGCCGTCTGCGCTTTGTTGCGGAGGACCTGCCAGCAAATCGATAATCTCATCTTCCGAGCGGCTGGCGCTGCCAGTTGATGCGAGCAGGAGTTCTCCCAACGAATTGCGCGCTGCGTCGAAGAGTTGGGAAGATGAAGAGATTTTGACAAACGGCTCGATCGTCTTCTGCCATGATGTGTTCAGATCGGCGTCCGGAATCTCTCGCTGACGGGCAAAGATCTGCCAGAGTCCGATATTGGCCTGGAAAGCTCCCAGGGTGTTCCCGCGCAGGGCCGGGCTTGAAATTCCATCGATCGTGTCCGCCACATTCACAAAGCGTGTGATCGAGGTGTCGTTCAAATCCGAAAACTCGGCAAATATCAAATACCAGTTGCTGAATTGTGAGAACTTGCTCGCCAGCAAGCGTACTGTTCCATCAGACAAACGCTTTTGCGGCGGCCGGTCGCTGTCGAGTTCACTCATCATGAGATAAATCTGCAGCGGCCCGCTATCGGTTTCAATGCGAGAAAAGGAGACCATTGCCTCCAGCAACTGCTCGGGATGGTCCCAGTTGTGGCAACGTTTGGCCCATTCGCGAACAATTTTGGAATCAGTCTTCTGGTTAAGGATTTCTTTCCAAACATCGAGGTTTCCCGGGACATGGGGGGCACCATTAGGATCCCATCCGACCCGCGTGAAAAGAACCAGTAAGTCGGGGGCCTTGCGAAATACGCTTCTTGTCGGACTGGTCTCTGCCTCCGGTGATCGAAAAGCGTCGTAGAGATGCCTCAGACGTGGGTTTTCCGTGAGGTGCGCCTGCTGGGTCTGGCTGACTCGAGACAGCGCATCAAAATATACTGCCAGCCAGCCATTATCCTTTGCGAGTACGTGGAGGACAAAGTCTCCCGGCGAATCGGGACTTGCTCCCACCAGGTCCTTCCAGCCACGCTCGGCATTCGCTCCTCCGGGGACGATCACGTGTCCGGAGCGGATACATATCTGGCTTCCATAAAAGTCGAGGACAGGGGCGTAGGGAAGCAGCTTGCTGAGTCCTGGCGATTGCCGGAGGGAGACCCGAGTCTCGACATCCATCTTGGATAAAGCCCAATAAAGCCGGGCAACGGACGGATCGTGTACAAGCACATCCACCAGGCTTCCCGAGGCTCTTTTCTTTCCCGTGCTGAGAGCCACCCAGTCGGTTTCGTTGAACAGCACAGGGACCTGAGTTGAGGGAAACGGGTAGGTAAACGGAGTACCTTTTTGGAGCGCTTCTTCGAGCGCGGTGAGGGGGAAGCCAGAGTCGATCGTAAGAAAAGCTCTTTCTGGATTTGCGGTCATCAGAAAGGCGTCTTTCTCGCCGCAGTTTTGTCGCAGGCGGTAGCCGAGAATCTGAATCACGGAAATCGCTTCTTCACAGTTGGTAACGCGAATGGTGCCGCCACTTGCATTCGCCAAGGCCTGGAGCTCTCTTGCCTGGTGGACATAACGGTCAAGTAAAATCAGAAACTCTGTCTCTCTACCACTCTCGTAGCCCTGGAGGTACGAGTTGCGGGCGAGGAGCGGCAATACATCTTCAGGAAGGATCTTTTGGCTTATACCAGCCATACGCAGAAAGGATCGCAACGGGCCGGGAATGACGACGCTATTGACGGGCGCAGCCGGCGTTCCATCTCCAGACTCAGTACCCAGCAGGTATGACGAAGTAGGCAGCGGACCGCCAGCATGGGCAATCGACCAAGAACACAGGCACAGAAGACCAGCTGTGAAAACGGCGAACCAGCGAAAAGGAGGCCTCATGATCGAATACCCCTTCAGAACCCTCGAGACTAGCGACAAACCGCGGCCGGCATGGAATCGTTCGCGCTACGTGCAAATCCTTGGACGGATGAGCATGAAATCCCAAAATCGGCTGCAGCTGTGACTTACGTCACGTTCGTTGCCGTCGTCTCCTGATTCTCACTTTCGTCGGACAAGATATACCATTGGTCACTGTAGTCCAAGGCTTTTCATAGTTTCTGATCAAGAAGACTTTGATGTTTGATCAAATTCGGTTGCGCTGTCTCGAATTCGCGCTCTGCAACAAGTTGCCACATAACAACTTATGACGGCTTCAGCAATATGTTCGTCCTTAATGAATATCGCGTGCCGGCGTGGTCACGTCCTCCAAAACGCTGGAAGTCAAGTCAAGGCAACTACGGCAAAGACAAGCGGCAGTGAGAGCCCAACTTTGCCAGAGATAGAATATGGAAGACTCCCCCAGTCCGTGTCGGAGCCGCTGCTTGGTCTCGGTGCTTCGCAAATGAATAACGCCTTTTTCATGAAATCAGGGCAAATCATCGCACCGGCTTAGCCTAGATACGCTCTTTTTACAATTTGTGCGTCAATTGCAATTGCCACATTGCAAAATGAGGCGGCTGGGGCGTATATTTCTCGCGCAGGTGGCGGTCTTCTCCATTTGGCAGTGCGAGCGAATGCGCGAGGGTTTATGTTTTTTCTTCCTTCCAGCGCCGCGTCCCAGAACCTGACAACAGCTGCTGTTGTGCGGCGACGTCTAACTTGCCTCTACCTTCTCGAAGCCACCCTGAGTTTCAATTGCGTGTAGGGAGTCAGCCATGAAAGTGTGCGATCCTGTTTCGCTTATTTTGCGCAAGAAGGGTGGGGAAGTCTGGTCCGTACCCTCCGATACAACCGTCTTAGCGGCCATGCAGGTAATGGCAGATAAGGAGGTGGGCGCCCTTTTAGTGGTGGATGACGGGCACCTTCACGGCATTGTCTCCGAGCGCGATTACGCGCGGAAGGTGATACTGATGGGACGGTCGTCGAAGGAGACTCCGGTGAGTGAAATTCTGACGGAGCCCCTGATTACGATTGCGCCCGATTGCTCGGTCGACGAAGCCATGCGGCTGATCACCACCCATCGCATCCGGCATCTACCGGTGGTGCGTGACGGGGAGCTGCAGGGGTTGATTTCGATCGGTGATCTGGTGCAGTGGATTGCTTTTGCGCAGGACCAGACGATCGAGGATCTCTCGCACTATATAGAAGGAAAATATCCCTGCTAGGCCTGACCATTATCCCAGATTGCTGGTAGCGGCGACGATCGCGTTCCAGAGAGGCGTGGGATACAGGCCAAGCAGAAAGATGAGTCCGGTGAGAACAGCAAGGGCCAGGGTTGCCGGTAACGGCAGAATTGGCCTGGAGGGTTCGGTTGAGGAGGTTGTGTCTTCTGCCTTCGCATACATGGTTGCGAGTATCCGGAGATAGTAGAACAAGCCGATCGTGCTGCTGACGACGAGCGTAAAGAGAAGGACCCATCGAGACTGCGACGCGCCCGCCACCATCACATAAAATTTGCCCAGGAAACCTGCGGTGAGGGGAATTCCTGCCAGCGAGAGCAGCATTGCGGTGAACGCGGCTGCAAGGAATGGCCTGCGCCAGAAGAGTCCGCGATAGTCATCGATGGATGCGGCCTCGCGCTCGGGGCCGGAGAGAATGGTCATCACGCCAAAGGCTCCGAGGATCGTCACAAAGTACGCCGCCAGATAGTAAGTGGCTGCGGGTGCGCCGAGGGTTCCGCCCGCGAGCAGGGCTACCAGCGCGTAGCCCATGTGGGCAATCGATGAATAGGCAAGGATTCGCTTGACGCTGGACTGCGTGAGGGCGAGCAGATTGCCGGTGAGCATCGAGGCGATCGCGATGAGGGTGAGGACGAGGCCCGGTGTTCCGGACAGCGCTGCGTCACGCAGGTGAAACCAGCGCAGGATCAAGGCGAACATTCCGCCTTTCGAAACGGTAGCGATGAAGGCCGTGACCGGCAGAGGCGCGCCTTCGTAAACATCCGGCGTCCAGAGATGGAAGGGAACTACTGCCAGCTTGAATCCAATGCCTGTTAATACCAGCATGAGGCCGGCAATGAGAGGAAGTGTTGCTGTATGACTGAAAGCGGTGGCGAATTGCGGGAGGTCCATCGATCCGGATTCCGCGTAAATCAGCGCGAGGCCAAATAGCAGGACTGACGATGATGATGCGGCGAGGACCAGGTACTTGATTCCTGCTTCGATCGAGATGGTCTCAGAGCGGATGTATGCGATGAGGGCGTAGAGCGAGACGCTTAATAATTCCAGCCCGAGGAAGAGCGAGATGAAGTGGCGGCTCACCACGAGCACCATTGCGCCTGTGGTTGCCAGCAATACCAGAAGGTAGAACTCTTCGCGATGCTCATGGCGCTGCTTGAGGTAGTCGTAGCCGAAGAGAATGACGAATGCCCCGGCGCATAGAAGAAGCGCCATATAGACGAGCGAATAGGAGTCAAAGATCAAAAGGCTTGTGAGTTGGCGTGGCACGGCGGACGCCGCAAAGGAAAGGCTCAAGAGAGACGCGCCGACACCGAGCAGCGTGATCGTGGCGACGACCAGGTGATTGCGCTGGATGGCGATCGCGAGCATCGCGACGACGGTGGTGACCGACATGATTAGTATCGGCAATGACACGGAAAGATCAGCGGCGTTCATGCTTATCTCCTGACGATCTCCTGCGGGGACACGGCTTGTTGCGCGGCAGCAGCGAGGCTGGGGCGCACGGCATTGAGCAGTGGTTGTGGATATAGACCGATCCAGAGCAGGCAGATCATCATGGGGCCGAGGATTGCCCATTCGCGGAAGCTCATATCGGGGAGCTTCCAGTGGTGAGGATTCGGGCCCTGGAATGCGCTCTGGCCAAGCCTCAGTCCATAGAGCGTTGCTGCGAGGAGGCCGAGGGTTGCGACGACGGTGAGGCTGACGTTCGCGCGGTAGGCGCCGAGAAGGACGAGAAACTCGCCGACGAAATCGCCTAGTCCGGGAAGCCCGAGCGAGGCCATCGCGAATACAAGCCCTGCGCCGCTGAGAGATGGCATCGTCTCCCAGAGTCCTCCCATCTGGGAGATTTCGCGCGTGTGCATTCTCTCCTGCAGCAGTCCGGCCATGATGAAGAGCGCGCCAGTGCTGATTCCGTGGCTGACCATCTGCACCACGGCGCCTTCGAGTGCGATCTGATTGCCCGCGAAGATGCCAAGCAGTACGAAGCCCATGTGGCTCACGCTGGTGTAGGCTACGAGGCGTTTCAGATCACTCTGAGCGACGGCGAGCACGGCGCCGTAAAGAATGCCGATGACGCCGATGGTCATCATCAAAGGTGCGAGTCTGCGTGACGCGTCCGGGAAAAGCGGGAGAACGAAGCGAATGAGTCCGTACGCGCCTGTCTTCAACAAAAGTCCTGCGAGGATGACGCTGCCAGCGGTGGGCGCTTCTGTGTGCGCATCGGGGAGCCATGTGTGGAGAGGGAATATCGGCAGCTTGACTGCAAATGCAATGAAGAAGCCGAGCATCAGCAGCAGAGCGGTGTTCGGTTGCAGCGCGGTGCCTCGCAACTGTTCATAGTCAAAGGTGAGGACTCCGGTGGTCTGCCGGTGAATGACCGCCAGCGAAATGATTGCGACCAGCATCAGCAGCCCGCTGAGTTGAGTGAAAAGGAAAAATTTGGTCGCGGCGTAAATGCGGCGCTCATGACCCCAGATGCCGATAAGCAGGTACATCGGCACCAGCATCAGTTCCCAGAACAGATAGAAGAGGAAGAGATCCATCGAGAGGAAGACGCCGCTGATGCCAGCCAGCACCCAGAGCAGGTTGAAGTGAAAGAAGCCTGCGCGCTCGCGGATTTCCGTCCACGAGCAGAGGATGGCCATGATGCCGAGGAAGTAGGTGAGCAGCAGCATCACCAGGCTGAGTCCATCGATGGCCAGGTGAAGGCGGATGCCGAATTGCGGCATCCACTGCAGGTTACATTCTTCGTACCAGCGCTGCGAGGAAGACACTGCATGGCCGGTGCTGGCAATCCAGATTGCGAGTGTCACGATGAAGTCCGTGCAGATGCTGAGGAGAGCGATCCAGCGGGAGGTGGTTGTGTTGCGCGCGGCGACCAGCCATGACACGATGCCGCCGGCCATCAGAATCAGGATCAGGACGAGCAAGACCATGTCATCACCTCAAGAAGAATGCGATTGCAAGGAGTGCGACGGTTCCCATTGCGAGCCCCGCTGCGTACCAGCGCACGCGCCCCGTCTGCGTGACGCGCAGAGCTCGATTGCCCAGCATGGCGATTTCTCCGAGACCGTGAATTGGAACGTCGGCCGGGTCTCTTTTGGTTTGGCGCGCCAGCCACAGGAACGGGCGAACCAGGAGGCGGTCATAGATCAAATCGAAACCCCACCCTGCAAACCACAGCTGCTGCAGGATGCCTTTCATCGGCACACGCGTGCGCTGTGGCCCGAAGAAGAGGTAAGCGAGCCCGAGACCGAGCGCGAAGACTGTGCTGGCAGAGAGTGCGGTGATGGTTTCGGTGATCGGCCCCGGGTGAACGATTGCGAGCGGGGGCAGTACGCTGTTTAGAAAATTGGAGAGCGCGGGCACGCCGCCATAATCCGGCGGAGTGTCCACGTATCCTCCGACAATGGACAGAACACAAAGCGTGATTAGCGCAATGCGAACGGGTACGCCGCTGTGCGCTTTTACATGTGCCTGCTGCGTTCCGTAGAAGGCGAGCGAGATCATGCGGAAGGTATAGAGCGAGGTAAGGAGTGCGCCGGTCATGCCAGCGATCCAGAACCAGACGTTTCCGTTCGGCCCTGCCCACGACTGCCACAGGATAAGGTCTTTGCTGAAGAAGCCAGCGGTGATGAGGGGCAGGCCCGCGAGTGCGGATCCGCCAATGATGAATGCCCAGAAAGCAAGGCGCAATTCCGTGCGGAGGCCACCCATTCGGTAGAGGTCCTGCTCGTGAATTGCGTGGATGACGACGCCGGCAGCGAGGAAGAGAAGCGCCTTGAAAAAGGCGTGGGTCATGAAGTGGAACATGGCGGCTGACCACGCTCCCAGTCCGAGGGCGAGGAACATGTAACCGATCTGGCTGATGGTGGAGTAGGCCAATACTCGCTTCATGTCGCGCTGTGCGAGGGCGCTGAATGCCGCGAGCAGCATTGTTGCGGCTCCGATGATGGCGACGGCGAGCTGGACCTGAGGAGCTATGGTGAAAAGTACATGCGTGCGCGCAATGAGGTAAACGCCGGCGGTCACCATGGTGGCGGCGTGGATGAGTGCGCTGGTAGGGGTGGGTCCGGCCATCGCGTCCGGCAGCCATGTCTGTAACGGCAACTGCGCGGATTTGCCGACGGCTCCGCCTAATAACAATGCGGCTGCTGCAATGGCTGCGCCACTGCCAACAACCCACTGCTCCGAGGCGCGATGCATCAGGTCCTGAATATCCAGCGTTCCGAGTTTCGTAAAGAGAAGAAATAGGCCCACGGCAAATGCTGTATCGCCGAAGCGCGTCACGATAAACGCTTTTCCGGCGGCGCGGACGTTGGCTGGATCCTGATACCAGAAGCCAATCAGCAGGAAGCTGCAAAGGCCGACGCCCTCCCATCCCAGATAGAGCAGCAGCAGATTGTTAGCCAGGATGAGCGTGAGCATCGATGCCACGAAGAGATTCATGTAGGCGAAGAAGCGCGCGTAGCCCTCGTCGTCGTGCATGTATTCAGCGGAGTAGAGATGGATGAGGAAGCTGACAAAGGTTACGACGAGGAGCATCAGGAGTGAGACGGGATCGAGATAGAACGCGATCTCAGGTTGAAAGCCGCCGGTGCTCATCCATGTCCAGAGATGCTGTGTATAGGCGTTGGCGGGGGGCGGTGATGAGAGAAACGAAATGCTGATGAGGATGCTGACCACTGCAGCGAGGCCGATGGAACCTGCTCCGAGGAATGCGACCGCACGGTGGCTCAGCCTGGAACCGAACAGCGCAAGCACGGCGGCGCTGGCGAAGGGAAGTGCCACAACAATCCAGAGAAAGTGCAGCATGTCAGCCTCTCAACTCGCTCGCGGCGTCCACGTCCAGCTCAGATTGTTTTCTATGGAAGAGCAGAACGAATGCCAGGCCGATGGCGACTTCGGCCGCGGCCATGGTGAGGATGAAGAGAAACATGATTTGTCCGTCGGGCTGTCCCCACCGGGAACCGGCTGCGATGAACGCGAGGCCGCTGGCGTTGAGCATGATCTCAATGCTCATGAGCGTGAAGATGAGATTACGCCGCGTGATCAGTCCTGCCAGCCCCAGCGTGAACAAGATCGCCGCCAGTATCATGGCGTGCTGTATTGGTATCTGCGGCATGTTTTGTCTCCTCCTTTGCGAATGCCTGGCGTCCGAGGTGATAGGCACCCACCAGGCCCGCCGTCAACAACAGTGATGCCAGTTCAACTCCGATCCAGAAATTACCGAATAGCGCTATGCCAACCTGCTTGGGGCCAACGGTGGCTACGCGGGGCGCGTTGCTCGAGGCGAGCATGCAGTAGACCAGCTCACCCAGCAGGACAAAGGCTAGAAGAGCAGGCCCAAACCAATTGATCGGTTTAAGTGAGAGGCGTTCTACTTCCATGGCGTGCTCGGCTACGTTGAGCATCATGACGACGAAGACAAAGAGGACCATGATGGCGCCGGCGTAAATCATGATTTCAAGCGCTGCCACGAATGGGGCGCCGAGGGTGTAGAAATCCACGGCGATCGCGAGCAACGACACGACAAGATAGAGCAGCGCGTGCACTGCGTGATGGCGCGTGACGGCGAGCAGAGTGGCGATGACAGCGACAATGCCTGCGAGATAGAAGAGTGTCACCATGTCGTCCTCTTAAGGCATCAGGCTGTGAATGTCGACGGGCGCGGTTTCGTGCTCGGCCAGGCCTTTGTCCTTGCCGCCGATGGCCACGCCCGCAACACGCCAGAAGTTGTAGCCGGGATATTTTCCGGGGCCGTCGATCATCAGGTCATCTTTCTCATATACGAGGTTTTTCCGTTTGTATTCGCCCATTTCGAAATCCGGCGTGAGCTGGATCGCGTATGTGGGGCAGGCTTCTTCACAGAAACCGCAGAAGATGCAGCGGGAGAAGTTGATGCGGAAGAACTCGGGATATCTGCGGCCGTTTGCGTCCTCGGTCGCCTGTAATGAGATGCAATCGACAGGGCAGGCTACGGCGCAGAGGTTGCAGGCTACGCAGCGTTCGCCACCGTCGGGGTCTCTGCTGAGGACTATGCGGCCTCGATAGCGAGGCGCGAGATAGGGTTTTTCATCGGGATACTGGATGGTGACACGCCGCGCAAAGGCGTGCCGGAAGACTTCCCACAACGAGCGCACGAGACTGAACATCAGCAGCCTCCTTTAATTTCAGTACTACTTTCGGGCCAGTACTACGGCTCCGGTCACTAATAAATTCACCAATGCGAGGGGCAGCATCACCTTCCAACCCCAGGACATCAACTGGTCAAAGCGCGGCCTGGGCAACGCCGCGCGAAACAAGATGAACATGCAGATGAAGAACATCGTCTTCGCGGCGAACCACAAGGGCGCTGGGAGAAAGGGTCCGAGCCATCCGCCGAAATACAACAACGAGATAGTTGCCGAGATCAGCGTCACGCCGATGTATTCGCCGACGAAGAACATGCCGAATTTCATGCCGGAGTACTCGGAGTGAAAGCCGGCGATCAATTCGTTTTCCGCTTCCGCGAGGTCGAAGGGCAGGCGGCGGGTCTCGGCTACGCCCGCGATCAGGAAGAGAACGAAGCCGACGAATTGCGGCACAATGAACCACATGCCCCGTTGCGCTTCGACGATGTCCGTGAGCCTGAATGAGCCTGCCAGGATGACAACGCCCAGCAGCGAGAGTCCCATGAAAACTTCGTAGCTCAGCATTTGCGCGGAGGCGCGGATTCCGCCGAGCAAGGAATATTTGTTGTTCGAAGCCCAGCCGGCAAGCACGACACTGTAGACACCAAGCGACGACATGGCCAGGAGGAAGAGGATGCCGATGTTGAGGTCGGCAATGACAAAACCGGGCGCGAACGGTATGACGGCGAATGAGAGCAGCGCTGTCGCCACGACGATGGCGGGCGCGATGATGAAGACGGGCTTATCCGCGAAGGGGGGAACCCAGTCTTCTTTTGTGAAGAGCTTCAACGAGTCGGCGAGGATCTGTCCCAGGCCGAAGGGGCCGACGCGATTCGGGCCATAGCGGTCCTGCCACAGCGCGAGCAGTCGGCGCTCGACCCAGATGAGTCCTGCTGCCAGATTGAGCACGACACCCAGCACGACAGCGATGACGATCAGGGGAAAGATGTACTGCATCATGCGGCACCCCCGGCGGATGATTCCACCTTTGCCGGAGTAAGGCTGGCGAAGGCGGGGGACGTCATGCTTTCGATCGGCACCAGTCCGGCAGGCAGGCCTGCTACGCCACGAGGCAGGTCGTCTCGCAACACGACCTCAAGTTCGAAGCTGGAGCCGCCGGTGGTTACTTTGATTTCTTCGCCCGCTTTTACACCGAGGCTGGAAGCGTCAGCGGAATGGAGGGCGATATATGGGCGCGGGACCAACTGCGCTATGCCATGCGCGTGGCGGCTCAATTCTTCGGAGCCGAAGATATGGAAGATCGGGACCAGGAGCGACTCGCCGGTCTTTGAGTTGTCGGCTGCCGGGATTGTCGAGAAATATTTCCAGTCTGGTTGCGGTAATGGTTCAATCAGGCGAACGCCGGGGTCTCCACCGCGCATGTGGCCGCCAATTTCGCTCTGAAATTTGTTGACTGACTGAATGGAATTCCAGCCGGGCGCCCAGAAGAAGGGAAGCAGTGCCGGTGGGGCGGGCTGGGTGCCAGACTCCATGGAAAACGCGAGGGCTGAGTCGGGATCGTCGGGTGGTTTGGGCTCGTGCACGCTGATGTTTGCGAGCATCGAGGTACGTCCGCTGTAGCGGTGTGGCTCGCGCGCTATCTTGCCGACGGCTTTGCGTGCGGGGGCGACCAGCGGAATCGACGCGAACGCGGGCATCTCTGTTGACATTGTGGTTGTCAGGTCGTCGAAGCTCTGCCATTTCGCTTCGGTCTCGATGCCTGCTGCCATGGAACCTTCGCGCAGCCATCTCCAACTCTCTCTCACATCGGAGCTTGGATCGAAGACCTGGAAGAATCGCTGCGCGCGTCCTTCGCTGTTTACTAAGGTTCCGTCGGATTCGGCGAAGGTGCCTGCGGGCAGCACAACTTCGGCTGCCTCTGTGGTTGGGGATTCCGTGTGATCGAGCACTACCAGGTGACCTACGCTGCGCAGCAAGGAAGTTACTTCGCTGGAAGAAGCTTGGCGGAAGAGGTCGTTCTCGAGAACAATCAGTGTGGCCGCTGGGTCGCCTTTAACCGCCTGGATTGCCGCGGACAACGGATGCGCTTCCATCATCGCCAGGCCGAAGCTGTTGCATTCGGGCGTCGTGAAGCTGAGGGCCGCAGGATGGTCTGCTTTGCATAGAGCCCAGGCGATCTGCGCCGCTGCTTCGATCACGCTCTGGCTGCGGCAGCTTGCACCGGAAACGATCAGTGGGCGCTGGCCGCCAAGCAGGGCCGCAGCGATTTCCCCAGCGATTGTTTCCAGTTCTGCAGGTAGTCCTGTTACTTCGGGAGCGCTGGAGTCGATTGCATGGGCGACAGCGAAGCCCAGTCGCGCCAGGTCGTCGGGTGTGGCACGATAAGTGGTGGTCGCTACGTCATCGAGTTTCGTGGCATACGGCGAGGCGATGAAGAACGGCCCTTTTGCTTCCTGTACGACTTCGCGTACCGACTGGTCGAGCCATTGCGGGATGTGCAGGTCGTCCGCCATCTTCATCGGCGCCTGACGCACAGACTGGCGCAGGCGCAAGGCCATGATCGGCGCTACGTTCGTTACGTCCTCGCCAAGGACAAAGACAGCGTCCGCATGCTCAATGTCATCAAGGGACGGGGATCGCGCGGGGCCTTCGCGCAGGATGCGGAGCATGCTCGATAGGAGCTGGAATTCCTGATCGGAAGTTCCGGCGAAGAAGCGATCGGGGCCGACCAGTTTTCGCAATGCGAAGTTGCCTTCGAGTGACGCGCGTGGCGAGCCGATGCCGATGACGTTGCCTTCGCGCAGAATAGCGCCGAAGTGTTCGAGAGCCTCGGTTTTGATTGCGCTCTTGCCGTTCAACATGGGAAAGCGGATGCGCTGAGGACTCTCGACAAATTCATAGCCGAAACGGCCACGGTCGCACAGGAAATAGCCGTTGACCTCGTGGTTGTAGCGATTCACGACGCGGCGGAGTGAGCCATAGCGCTCGCCGACGCTAGTATTGCAACCCAGTCCGCAATGTACACAGATAGAGGGTGCCATCTGCAGATCCCATTTGCGGGTGTAGTGTTTCTTGAGGGTGGCATCGGTAAAAACGCCGGTCGGGCAGACCTCGACCAGGTTGCCGCTGAACTCGCTTTCGAGAACGCCATCCTCGTGCCTTCCGAAGAAGATGTTGTCGCGCAGACGGAATGCGTTCAGGTCCTCGCCGCCCGCGTATTCGCGATAGTAGCGCACACATCGCTGGCACTGGATGCAGCGGTTCATCTCATGATTGACCAGCGGGCCGAGATACTGATTGCGAAATGTTCTTTTGCCGAAACTGTAGGAGCGCGTGCGGTGACCGGTCATCACAGTCATGTCCTGCAGGTGACATTCGCCGCCCTCGTCGCAAACAGGGCAGTCGTGAGGATGGTTCTGCATGAGGCCCTGTATCACCCCGGCGCGAAAGGCCACAGCTTCAGAATCGGTGATGGAGATGCGCGTGCCTTCCGACGCGGGCGTCATGCACGCCATAATGAGCTTGCCTGTTGTGTCCTGCTCATTGCGGAACTGCTTGACCGCGCACTGGCGGCATGCGCCGACGGAACCCAATGCTGGATGCCAGCAGAAATAGGGAAGGTCGTAGCCAAGTGAGAGACAGGCGTGGAGCAGGTTCTCTTTCGGATTCGCCTCTTTGGCGTTGTTCTCGATGTAAATGGTCGCCACAGTTTTCTCCACGCTTATTTCCAGGGACAACGTTGTTCGTCGACATGCCTGCGGAAATCATCCGCGAAATACTTCAGAGCGCTCTGCAGCGGCTCGACTGCGCCGGGAGCAAAGGCGCAGAAAGTGTTTCCCGGAGCAAGAAATTTGGTTTGAAACGTGAGCGTATCGAGATCCTGACGGCTTCCTTTGCCCTGCTCCATGGACAGCAGAATTTTTTCCGTCCATGCGAGGCCGCTCCAGCATGGCGTGCACCAGCCGCATGATTCCTGCGCGAAGAAGTGTTCCAGGTTCCAGACCATGCCGACGGGACAGGTTTTGTCATCGAGGACCACCATGGTGCCTGTGCCCAGGCGGCTTCCTGCCTTCTGAACATTTCCGTAGTCCATCGGAGTGTCGAGATGCTGTTCCACCAGGAAGTCGGTCGAGGCTCCGCCGGGCAGCAGACCGCGAAACTGCAGGCCATCGCGCATGCCTCCGGCGTGGTCCTCAAGTATCTCCCGCATTGGAGTGCCCATGGGGAGTTCCCATAAACCCGGCTTCTTCACCTTGCCGCTGACGCCGTAGAGCTTGGTGCCACCATCTTCGGTCTTGCTCAATCCACGGAACCAATCGGGACCGTTCTTTACGATGTGGTGAACGTTGCAGAGCGTTTCCACGTTCTGGACGATGGTGGGTTTTCCGAAGAGTCCGGAGACTTGCGGGAATGGAGGCTTGGTTCTTGGGTGCGCCCGCTTACCTTCGAGCGCATTCAGCAGAGCGGTTTCTTCGCCGCAGATGTAGCGACCGGCGCTGACGTGAAGATGGATGTCGAGGCTGTAGCCTGAACCAAGAATGTTGCGGCCAACGTAGTTGCTTGCTTTTGCTTCGGCGAGCGCCCGGTCGAGGCAGTCATATGCGCAGGTGTACTCGCCGCGCAGAAAGATGTACGCGATGTCGGCCTCGATTGCATATGCGGCGACGATCATGCCTTCGATCAATTGATGAGGATCGCGCTCCATCAGCGCGCGGTCTTTGAATGTACCTGGCTCCATCTCGTCGGCGTTGACAACGAGGTATTTCGGATGAGGCGCATCTTTTCCCATGGGCACGAAGCTCCACTTCATGCCGGTAGGGAAACCCGCGCCACCTCGTCCGCGCAGGCCGGATGTTTTCACCAGCTCCGTGACGTCTGCCGGCGCGATGGACAGCGTCTTTCGCAGGCCCTGGTAGCCGCCTGCGCGCTCGTAGTCTGCGAGGCTTGCCGCCTTCTTGTCGCTCCTGAAATTGCCAGTTAGAGGTTTTTCCATGGGGCACGCTTAGTCGTACTGCGTCAACGCTTCTTCGATCCTTTCTTCGTCAAGATCCTCTATTAACTTGTCATCGATCATCATGGTGGGAGCGTGGTCGCACGCTCCTAGGCAGACGATAGGCAGCAGGGTGAAGCGGCCATCGGGGGTCGTTTCACCCAAAGGCGTGCTGAGCTTTGCGCAGAGATGGTCACGAATCTTGTCGCCGCCCATGAGCCAACAGGAGACGCTGTCGCAAATCAGAGCCACGTGCCGTCCTACCGGCTTCCGGCGAATGAGGTTATAGAAGGTTGCGACGCCGTCCAGATCGGCAACGGAGAGGCCAAGCAGGTCGGAGAGATCGCGCAGGCTCTCATCGGATACCCAACCCCTGTGCCGTTGAACTGCCAGCATGGCGTCGATAGAGATGGCCTGCCTGTTTGGATATTGAGTGAATTTCTCTTCGATCTCTTGTTTTTCTTCCACCGTCAGCATCGTTTTCGTTTCTCCTCCAGCGTTACCGGTCGATATCTGCGAGTACGTAGTCCAGGCTGCCAATGACTGCAAGAAGATCCGGGATCAATCGTCCTCTGCATAAGAGCGGCAGCATCTGCATGTGCGCAAACGACGGGGTACGAATGCGCGTGCGATAAGACCCGGTACTTCCGTCGCTGGTGAGGTAGTAGCCGTTATTGCCCTTCGTGGCCTCGATGGGCACCATCGCTTCTCCTGGTGGCATCACAGGTCCCCAACTGACGCCGAGAAAATGATTGATAAGCGTTTCGATGTCGTGCATGGTCCGAGCTTTTGGCGGCGGTGTGGTGAGGGGATGCTCCGCGTTGCATGGGCCGCCCGGCATCTGATCGACACACTGCTGAATGATGCGAAGGCTTTGGCGCATCTCCTCGATATGCACGATGGCGCGGTCGTAACAGTCGCCGGTTGTGGCAATTGGTATATCGAATTCAAGCTGATCGTAGCAGGAATAGGGCTGCTTCTTGCGGAAGTCCCATTCAAGGCCTGCCGCGCGAAGGTTTGGACCTGTCATTCCCCATTCGATCGCTTCGTCGATGGTGCAGCCGCCAATGCCTTTGGTGCGCGCTTTGAAGAGACGATTGCGCATGATCGTGCGCTCGTACTCATCTAGACGGGGCGGCAGGTATTTTATGAAGTCGCGAAACATGCCGTCCCATCCTTCGGGCAGATCCTGCGCTACGCCGCCTATGCGGAACCAGTTGGGGTGCATGCGCGCGCCGCAAATTGCTTCAACAATGGAGAGCGCCTTCTCGCGATCGTTGAACATGTAGAAGACCGGAGACATCTGGCCGACGTCCTGCGCGAATGTTCCGTACCAAACGAGGTGGTTCATGACGCGGAAGAGTTCCGACATCATCACGCGGATCATCTGGCCGCGCGGTGGGACGGTGATGCCTGCCAACTTCTCGACGCTGCTTAGATATGCGAAGTTGTTCATCACGCCGCCGAGGTAGTCGACGCGATCGGTGTAGGGAATGTAGGTATGCCACGTCTGGCGCTCACCCATCTTTTCGGCGCCGCGATGGTGAAAGCCAATCTCCGGCACACAATCGATAATTTCTTCGCCGTCGAGTTCGAGAACAATACGCAGCACGCCGTGCGTGCCGGGATGCTGCGGCCCTATATTCAGGAAGATGAAGTCAGAGCCCTCACGCTGCCGCGACATCCCCCACTCTTCAGGACGGAACTGCAAGGCTGCCTGTTCGGCGTCCTCTTTTTCTGGGGATAGTGTGAAGGGCCCCATTTCGGTTGCGCGGGCGGGATGGTCCTTGCGCAGAGGATGCCCGACCCAGGTACTGGGCATGAGGATGCGAGCGAGATGCGGGTGTCCGTCGAAGACGATGCCGAACATGTCCCACACTTCGCGCTCATACCAGTTGGCGCACGGAAAGACGTCGGTGATCGTTGGCAGTGTCAGATCGCTCGCGTCGAGCGCGACTTTCAGGCGAACGTACTCGTTTCGTCCGAAGGAGTAGAGGTGATAGACGGCGGTGAAATCGCCTGGCGGTTGACTGTCGCGGTGAGTACGGCTGCGCTCGTCGATTGCGGTTACATCGTAGAGCAGTTTGTAAGGATCGGGGACACTGTGACGCAGGCATCGGACAGCTTCGTGAATGTCGTTCTTCGATATCCAGAATGTCGGGATTTCATCGCGAGCGGCCTGGGGGACAGATGGAACGACCAACTCGTTCTGCAATCCTTCGTCGACGACAAGGCCGCGCACCATAGAGCACCGCCAGTTAATTGCTAAACGCTATCAGGAGTCCGGAGCACCGTCAGAGTTTCTCTCTGCGCTCTTTTCTCATCACGCATGGACGGCATATCAGCCCGCTGAACACCCTGCGGTCCAACGACCCAGCTCAGAGGCCGTTTTTCTTTGCCGATTGCGTCCCGCAACAATAAAACACCTTCAAGAAATGCGTCTGGCCTGGGCGGGCATCCGGGCACATAGACATCTACGGGCAGAAACTTATCGACTCCCTGCACGACGCTGTAAATGTCAAACATGCCGCCAGAATTGGCGCACGACCCCATTGAGATAACCCAGCGCGGCTCCATCATCTGCTCATAAAGGCGCTGGATGACGGGCGCCATCTTGATGAAGACCGTGCCGGCGATAACCATAAGGTCTGCCTGGCGCGGTGTGCCGCGTATCACCTCGGCGCCGAAGCGGGAGATGTCGTACTTGCTTGTAATGCTTGTGGCCATCTCCACGAAGCAGCAGGAGAGACCAAAGTTGAATGGCCAGACAGAATTCTTGCGGCCCCACGCTATCAGATCATCCACACGGGACAGGACGAGCGTGCGACGAATGGCTTCCTCAACGAATCCATCGGTCTGCTCGGCCTGCGGGGAACCACCAGGCCGACTGATCGACCAGCCCATAAATATACCGTCCGTTTTCTTATTATCCGACTTCTAACTCAACACACGTCCGTTCCGCTGGTACCAATCGAGCGCGCCCACGCGCCACAAATACGCAAGCGTCGCCAGTAGCACCAGGATAAAAAGCGACACCTCCGCATAACCTGTCCAACCGGTTTCACGAACCGCAACTGCCCATGCAAATATAAAGACCGCTTCAAGATCAAATATGACGAAGAACATTGCGACTAGGTAAAACTTGGCCGGGAAACGCACACGCGCAG
This sequence comes from Terriglobales bacterium, assembly GCA_963823845.1. Taxonomy (GTDB): domain Bacteria; phylum Acidobacteriota; class Terriglobia; order Terriglobales; family Acidobacteriaceae; genus Alloacidobacterium. The sequence goes on along the minus strand of CAWGND010000011.1, from coordinate 213,940 downwards.
AGCCCTCTGACAAGATGCCCCCCTCGTAGGGTGAACCAGTAGCTCGGTCCTGATGGCGCTGACCCAGCACATAGGACAGGCCCAGCATGGCGAGAACAAGCATGCCAACAATAGCGGCATAAACTGCCAAAGGCCAAAGGTGCATAGTCCCTGCCTAGATGCGCTCAGATACGAGTCACATCAATCCCACGAAAGTATCACTCATGTCCGATGAGATAGCAACAGGCTTGTTCTGAAGTTTTTTATTTCTAAAAACAAGTTGCACCGTTCTGTGGCTCTCTTGGGTCAGGGCTTGGCGACCACCACCAGTACGCGTGTGCTGCCGCGGCAGGCGCAAAGCGTGCTGGGTCAATCGAGCTATCTTTCAGCCAACAATCTGCGCCTGCACTTTGGTTTAGGGAAAGTCTCCAAGCATAGATGTCGAAGTACAGTGACCCGCAGCCTCTGCTGAAGTTTATTCCGATCTGGCTACGGGTCAGCTCGTTCCGATTGCCTAGGAACTTGTTGAAATTCGTCTTGCTGTAGCGGATTTACTTGGGATTGGTGCTTGTCATGGGCTGAAATTCTGTTTCAAATCGTGCTTTGGAGCAGTGTATATCGAGTTGTGTGGTGATCGGGAAGACGAGCCTGATGGCCGCAACCAGGGTTGGGGCACACTACAGCCTGAGTCCTGCAGGTGTTGGTTGCGCCATCAGCCTCGGCAGGCGAAGCAGATTGTGGGCGGCGCAACTGAAAACGAACAGCCAATCTACTTTCTCCAGTCCGCGCAGCTTGACCTGGCGCAACGGCGCGGTCTGCTTCAGCCATCCGAAGCCCTTTTCGATCAGCCATCGGCGGCTCAGACTGATGACATAGCCGGGCTGCCGCGTGGTTCTGCGGTCCAGGTTGCTGGAGCGGTTTCTGTGGTTGCTGGTGATGTGTGGAGTGACATTGAACTCCCGCACGGTGCGCACAAAATCCTTCGTGTCGTAAGCTTTGTCGGCACCTACGGTAATGCGGCGTGCGCGGCCCTGCTGTTTCTTCTGAAGCATTAACAGCGCCGCATCGCGCTCGGCGTATCCATCGGCGTGAGTCACCATCGCGGCAGCAATCAGTCCATTACGGTTCTCCACCAGCGCATGGCCCAGGTAGCTCAGCTTCGATTCCTTCCCGTAGCTCTTCTTGTACAGGCGGGCATCGGGATCGGTGGTCGATGCATGTGTCTTGTTGCTCCGCTTCTGGCCGTGGAAGTTCGCGCCATCGTCATCATCGGAATCATCCTTCGAACGAAAGCTCTTCTGCGAGGCCCAGGCCTGGATCAGCGTGCCGTCCACGGTGAAGTGCTCATCCGACATGTATTGCTTCGCCTGCCGGTTCACCTCGGCAAAGAACCGCTGTGCAACCTCTGAGGTCAGCAACCGGTCACGGTTCTTCGAGAACACCGCATGATTCCATACCACATCGTCCATGCCCAGGCCCACGAACCAGCGAAACAACAGGTTGTAGTCGATCTGCTCGACCAGCAGTCGCTCGGAACGGATGGAAAAGAACACCTGCAGGAGCAAGGCCCGCAGCATGTACTCCGGCGCTACCGACGGCCGGCCGGAATCAGCGTAGAGTGCATCCAACTCCGGGCTCAGCGACCGTAGCACCGCATCGGTTAACTTGCGAACCTCACGCAACGGATGATCGGCCGGTACCCTCTGCTCCAACGACACATAGCTGAACATCCCGTCCTGAATCCGCTCGTCTCCACGCATATCGATAAGACGAACAGACCCTGTCCAATGCTGCAAAAGTCGTACCTATTTCAACAAGCTCCTAGGACAGGGAATTGTTCTGGTAGACACGGGCCTGCGGAGAAGATGGCACCTAATTTCTAATGCGATGTGCTGGTCGCTGCCGACTGGATAGCTTGATCTCAACTCTTTGTTGCAGCGCCAGCTTGGCTGTGAGCCGAACTTCCGTCGACACTTATTCTGAATCTGCGAAGCCTTGCAGTTTCAGAATGAAATCGTATGGGGATGTTCGAAGGCAATCATCGCCCGCGGAGCAACAGCGTCCTGGTTTCTGATTTTGCAACTTAGTTTCAGATCCTCTGTTAACTATCGCTTGAAATGGTGTTGCGAGGCCAACTTGACTGACGAAAGTAACCGCATCTTCGCTCATTAAGACTTGATTAAGAGCATAGTTTGCGATAAAAAAGAAACAGACAACAACAACAATTTTTTTTACAAAACTAATATGGCGACATATTTGAACGCCACTTTCATGTAGTCAGGTGAAGACTGAGGTATATTCGAGGCACCATCCAGTCTTTATCGTTCTCCACTGGTTGCTGCCCCGTTGAGCTATAGAGCAACCTCAATATTCATCATTTTTTATTGAACGCCGGATACTCCAGAAATTTCAGGCTGGAGAAGTCCTACCACAGTTAGCTAACAGCAAGTTGTCGTGCACTGCAGCCAGATCCATCGCAACGGACACAGAGCGCAGGACCACAAAGTACCAACGTAACTTGCTTATTACCTCGTACCCTTTTTATCTGCCCCTGAAACGAAGACTTGTTTGCAGAGGTGAAGTTGGTGTCCCATATTTTTGTTACTCCCCCATCGGACTCCGATGATGTAATTTCTCGTGTTTCTGGAAGTTGTGACCGCTCGAAATTTGATTTGACCTGGGCTCGCTTTTACGCGCCACGCTCCGGGTACAGCGGTTGGTGTGGCAGAGCCTTCATTCTCCTGGCCTGCTGCCTTATCCTTATCCTCATCGTCTCCGGTTGCGGATATTCGGTAAAAGTATCGGCTGCTAGTAGCTCCACCAGTCTGGCTGCTTCTCCCAGCACCCAGGCGGCGATCAGCTTTGTGCAGGTAGCATCGGCGACGCCGCAAACATCAACAGCGACGGTGAGCGTGAGCTATCCGACAGCGCAGACGCTGGGGGATATGAACGTGGTGGTGGTGGGATGGAACGACACCACGGCGACGGTGCAGTCGGTGAAGGACAGCGCGGGGAACACCTACAAACTGGCGATCGGGCCGACGAGCGGTACGGCGTTGCGGCAATCGATCTATTATGCGGCGAACATTGCGAGTGGCAGCAACACAGTGACGGCGACGTTCAGCCAGGCGGCTGTGTCTCCGGATGTGCGCATACTGGAGTACCGGGGAGTGACGACGCTGGACGTTGTGGCGGGCGCGAGCGGGAATAGTGCGAGTGCGAGCAGCGGCGCGGCGACGACTACGAGTGCCAACGAGTTGATCTTCGGTGCGGACATGGTGTACACGACGACGGGAGCGGCGGGAAGTGGCTTTACGTCGCGGATCATCACGTCTCCGGACAGTGATCTAGCGGAGGACGAGGTGGTGACGGCGGCGGGGAGCAACAGCGCCACGGCGACGTTGACCTCCTCCGGCCCCTGGGTCATGCAAATGGCGACGTTCTCGGCTGCTGCTGGTTCGGCGGTGTCGACGGCGCAGCTGACGGTGAGCCCGAGTAGCCTGAGCTTCGGCAATGTGGCGGCTGGATCGAGTTCGACGCTGCCTGTGACGTTGACCTCAAGCGGGACCTCTGCGGTGACGGTCAACTCAGCAACCATCAGCGGTACGGGCTTCACCGTGTCGGGAGCGACTTTCCCGGTCACGTTGAATCCGAAGCAGACGTTGACGCTCAATGTGAAGTTTGCACCCACGACGGCGGGCGCAGTGACAGGCACGCTGAGTCTCAGCAGCAACTCGTCGACCAACGCTACTGTGGGGGTCGGCGTGAGCGGTACCGGCACTACCACATCGCAGGCGGCGATCAGCTTTGTGCAGGTAGCATCGGCGACGCCGCAAACATCAACAGCGACGGTGAGCGTGAGCTATCCGACAGCGCAGACGCTGGGGGATATGAACGTGGTGGTGGTGGGATGGAACGACACCACGGCGACGGTGCAGTCGGTGAAGGACAGCGCGGGGAACACCTACAAACTGGCGATCGGGCCGACGAGCGGTACGGCGTTGCGGCAATCGATCTATTATGCGGCGAACATTGCGAGTGGCAGCAACACAGTGACGGCGACGTTCAGCCAGGCGGCTGTGTCTCCGGATGTGCGCATACTGGAGTACCGGGGAGTGACGACGCTGGACGTTGTGGCGGGCGCGAGCGGGAATAGTGCGAGTGCGAGCAGCGGCGCGGCGACGACTACGAGTGCCAACGAGTTGATCTTCGGTGCGGACATGGTGTACACGACGACGGGAGCGGCGGGAAGTGGCTTTACGTCGCGGATCATCACGTCTCCGGACAGTGATCTAGCGGAGGACGAGGTGGTGACGGCGGCGGGGAGCAACAGCGCCACGGCGACGTTGACCTCCTCCGGCCCCTGGGTCATGCAAATGGCGACGTTCTCGGCTGCTGCTGGTTCGGCGGTGTCGACGGCGCAGCTGACGGTGAGCCCGAGTAGCCTGAGCTTCGGCAATGTGGCGGCTGGATCGAGTTCGACGCTGCCTGTGACGTTGACCTCAAGCGGGACCTCTGCGGTGACGGTCAACTCAGCAACCATCAGCGGTACGGGCTTCACCGTGTCGGGAGCGACTTTCCCGGTCACGTTGAATCCGAAGCAGACGTTGACGCTCAATGTGAAGTTTGCACCCACGACGGCGGGCGCAGTGACAGGCACGCTGAGTCTCAGCAGCAACTCGTCGACCAACGCTACTGTGGGGGTCGGCGTGAGCGGTACCGGCACAGGCACACCGCAGTGGTCCATGAGCTCTACCTCTCTGAGTTTTGGCAGCGTGGCGGTGGGCTCGAATACAACACTGCCTGTGACGATCACCTCAAGCGGGACCTCTGCGGTGACAGTCAACGCGGCAACGATTAGCGGCAGTGGGTTCACGGTGTCGGGAGCAACTTTCCCGGTCACGCTAAACCCGAAGCAGACGTTGACGCTCAATGTGAAGTTTGCACCCACGGCGGCGGGTGCCGTGGCGGGCACGCTGAGTCTCAGCAGCAACGCGTCGACCAACGCTACTGCAGGGGTCAGCCTGAGCGGCACCGGCACAACCACGCCGCAGTTGACAATGAGTTCGACCAGTCTGAGCTTCGGCGACGTGACGGTGCATTCGAATGCAACGCTGGGTGTTACTCTGACGTCAGCCGGAGCCACTGCAGTGACGATCAACTCGGCAACGATCAGCGGCACGGGCTTCACTGTATCGGGAGCGACTTTCCCGGTCACCTTGAATCCCCAACAGGCGATCACGCTCCAGGTCAAGTTTGCTCCGACTGCGGCTAGCTCCGTAACGGGCACGCTGACGATCAGCAGCAACTCGTCCACCAACGCGACTGCTTCGATCAGCCTGAGCGGTACGGGCACTCCACCCGAGGTTAGCCTGACTTGGAGTGCGCCCACCAGCTCGCCTGCGCCGGTGACCGGTTATAACATTTATCGGTCGACGGGCAGTAGTTCCTCGTTTCAACTAATGAACTCGTCCATTGATACCCAAACGTCGTATATGGATACCACGGTTGTGAGTGGTACTGCTTATACCTACTATGTGGAAAGCGTCGGTGCTTCTGGAATGGCAAGTGCTCCTTCGACTTCAGTCAGCGTGACGATTCCATAGGCAGTTTTTTAGGCACGGACAGAAGGGGTGTGCTCAGCAGCTTGTAAAAGAGCTGCTGGACACCCCTTTTGGTATTCAACCCTGCTACCTCGGCGTGCATGGAGCTGACGCCGGAGCCAACTAACCCGTGAATTGGTAACACGCGACAGTGGCGGGAGGAGCATCCGTTGCCAAGGCACCTACAGTACCCAACGCGGGACGAAGTTCCATAAGATGCCAGCTTGCGGTAAATCCTGCGTTGAGTCGAACCCCTAGCACCGCCGCCTTCACATTCGGACTCAACGACACATCAAACGCATCCAGCCTGACATTGAGCCCCACCCCTTCAGCCTTCAGGATCGCCTCTTTCCTGGTCCAACAGTTGTAAAAGCCTTCCGACCACTCTGCGCCCGTCAAGGTTGAGAGGGATGCTTGCTCCCGCGCTGAGAAACAATGCTCGACGGTCCCGTGTTCAACTGGACGAATTTCTTCGATGTCCACTCCAACGGTGAGGCCAGCAGCTATGGCCATGAGTCCGACACGATTTGTATGACTTAGATTGAAGGTCAACTCCGACGCAATCAGAGCCGGTGCAAGACTTGGTTTGCCAAATTCGTTCTGCTCAAAAGAGATAGACGATGGCCTCAAGTCGAGGTACCGCCCCAGTAGAATCCTCAGAATTGCATGGGAAACCGCGTATCGGACACGGTCTTTTTCAAAGCGGAACCTCTGCATGCAGGAGCGTTCATCGGGTGAGAGAAGCGTGATGTATAGGTTCAAATCATCGACGAAGCACCCAGGATCCCAGGCCCACACATGGGCCATACCATGCTGTAACGAGAGATTCGATGGTGGCGGGGGCCACTCCATCAAGGTTTTCCCCGAGCCGGTAGGATCAGGCATGAATGCGCCAGACGGTATCCATATAGAAGTCGCCAAACACGATCTTGCCTTGGCACACTCGCAAGACCGCACAGCGTTGTTGCCTGTCGATGTAGTTGCCGTGCGATTCGATAGAAATATCTACCCGATACCAGCCGGGCTGGATCTCAAGTACGGGACAGTAGAACTCAACCTCGCCTGAACCTGCTTTGATTCGCAACTGCGAGTCGTCTACAGCTGTGGTGAGCTGGGTGCAAAGATAGCCGCTGGGCCAATAAATCAAGACATTAAAGACCACGTTCTCCAGTGGAGACTTAGCGTGAAAGCCGAAGCGAGTGAACATCGGATATCCGGTACGCGGGGAATCCTCTGGCTCATTCGAGGTGAATGAGATGTATGAACACGTGGCCGGCTTTTGGTGAGCATGATCGTCATCATCGTTTAGATGATAGGTTTCACCGTCCATCGCCATCTGCTGGTAGTGATCGACGACATCCGTCGGAGTGCCGGTCACGACCACTTGTCCATGATGGAGCAGGATCGCGCGGTTGCACAGTCGCTGAATGGCACCGAGGTCGTGAGAGATCAGCACGATCGTCCTGCCATCCTCTCGTAGCTTGTCAATGAGGTCCAGACACTTCGCCTGGAAGAGGATGTCACCAACTGCAAGCACCTCGTCCAAAAGCAGAATGTCAGGATCGAGGTGGGCGGCGATTGAAAAACCGAGCCTTACATACATACCCGACGAGTAGCGCTTTACGGGAACATCGAGGTATTCGGGTACACCGGCGAACTCGACGATGCTGTCTACCTTGCGAGCAATCTCCGAACGCGTCATTCCAAGCATGGATCCATTCAGATAGATGTTCTCGCGCCCAGTCAGTTCGGGATGGAACCCGGAGCCTACTTCGACAAGAGCTGAGAGGCGGCCCCTGATCCTGATTTCGCCTGAAGTGGGCGCGGTGATTCTGGACAGGAGCTTCAGGAGGGTACTTTTACCAGCTCCGTTATTTCCGATGATGCCTAACGATTCCCCTTCTTGAACCTCGAAGCTGATGTCACGCAAGGCCCAGGTTTCCTTCTTGCGTAAAAAAGAGAGGCTAGGCCAGCCAAAAGATCGTTCGCGGCTGGTGTCCTGGATGAAATATCGCTTCGAAACATGGTCTAGTTTGATATCAAACATGCGTAATATCGGGCTCAAATCACGTCGGACATTGTTGACTCTGTCGCCTTGAAATATCCGTAGGCCAAAACAACGCACCACAGCGTGATCGAGCCGGATGTGATCAGCATTGGGACATCGGGGGCCAATCCGTGAGTTATAACGCGCCGGAAGTTTTCGATAAGACTGGCGACTGGATTCAACAAGTATAGGCGCTGAAGTCGGGAGGGAATCGAATCAAGGGAATAGACGACCGGTGTCGTGAACACTCCTACCTGCAGGACCAACGGTAATGCGACAGCGACGTCGCGAAATCGAACCTGGATAGAAGACAGGAACAGAGCGACGGCCGAGGTGAAAGCGATGAGTATCACTACGATTGGCAAAGCGTAGAGAATTTTCAAGTTGAACGAAAAATGGTAGTAGACCATCAACCCGCTCAAAATGAAGCAGGCAATCGCAAAGTCCATGAGCGCGGCAAAGACGTAGGAGAGAGGAATGATCTCTCGGGGAAAATGTATTTTCGTAAGCAGGTTTGCATGGCTCACGAGACCATTGATGGCATTGCTTACTGCACCAGAAAAGAAAATCCACGGAAGCAACGCCGAAAATACAAACAGCGGATACGGTACTCCCTCACTTCTGACTTTTGCTACTCGAGAGAAGACTAGCGTGTAGACCATCATCATGGCTAATGGCTGCAATGCGGCCCAGATCCAACCTAGTATCGACTGCTTGTAGCGGACTGTGAGCCGAAAGAGCGTGAGCGTATACAGCAAATCCCGATAGCGCACCAAGGTTTTAATGCCGGAGCCGATTGTTCTGAGTGAGAATGATGGAGGGCGAATGACTGTAAAGGAGCGGGGAGTTGCCGCTCGTGATCCAAGGAGTGGGTGTTTACGTTCGAGCAGAGTCGTCATTGATTCTTGGGACTCGCTGCGTTCTTCGGCAGTACCCCATCGATCGCGGGGTTCCGTAGCCTCACTTTGATCGCTGCTGGCTGGGCGCACCTGTTCCATCTTGTTAATGCAGTCTAGCATTTGTCCCGGGCGGAACAGATTGCTTTGACGTCGTGATTGACTCGGGTTCCACAACGCGAGGAGGTAAGGAGGCGCCTTCTTCAGTGCCGTGCAGGGCGTCTTTCAGGTGTTCAGCCATTGTTTGTATAGCTGGTTCGCGTAACATCTCCAAATGCTCAATGACATTCACCGTGTGTGTCTTTACACCGGATAGCGATCTGAGTCCCCAACCCAATTCGTGATCTCGGAGTTTGAACAATGGTTGTTTGGGTGCTTTAAGATATGGTTGTTTGGGCCTCTTGAAGAGTATTACTGGAGCACGAAATCGTTTGAATTGGAATTCTTTCATGGGCGGCGTTGCCCGAGTCCGTAGATCAGGTGGCTCAGTTTCGCGTAAAAACATTCGGCGGAGACGCCTCCTAAATGCCTGTTTGTAGTGCGAGATCTGGGCCAGAAGGGGCAGTTTGGAAATACGTTGACGTCCGAGTCGAAAGGATCCGAGACGCACGAGCCATCCGATTTCGTAGGATTCAAAAACAAAAGTATCAACAATTGCGAGGAATCCGACCTCGTGTCCCTGGGATTCAAGCTCGAGTACAACTTGCTCTGCGATATGCGCTCCCTTGCACATGCCTATGAGGAAATACGGACCTTTCGGCTGAATGGCCTGTAGTGCGGCGACATATTCGCATGCTATTGTTCGAAGTTCCTCAATGCGGAACTCTACAATATGACAGAAGGGTGAGTGCGCCTGAAGTTTATAGAAGGGTTGCTCGGGTCCCATGTGGCGTGCCAGGAGCGCGTAACCGATAGCATCTATGCCTGATTGCACGACCGCGAATAATGGGAACCCATGAGTACCTGCGTTGAGTTCCATCACCAGGGGATCGGGACTCCATTCGGCCCCGCTTTGTATCACTTCTGCAAAGGACTCGATCGTCGATCCGCGAAACAAAGCTGACAGGGGAATCGGGCGGCCAACCGCCTTCTCGACCTCAGAAACCAGCTGTGCAGCCAGCAATGAGTGGCCGCCAAGATCAAAGAAGTTGTCGCGGATTTCGATCCCAGAAGTGCATAGCACGCGTTCCCATACCCGCACTAGGATATGTTCCAATGCATCACGTGGTTCGCACCTACCTTCCGAGTGAGGGTGTGACCCTTCTCGATAGCTCGGGTTGTGCCCGTTGCGCGTAGCGACTTCTCCTTCCGTTTTCACCAGTGAAGTGAGTCTAGAGAGCCGCAATTCAGGCTGTGCAGCAACCGCTTCCAGCAACCTCAAGTAGTCATTCAGCATTTTCGTCATTCGCGCGTAGTCGAAGAGCGAAATATCATACTCGACTCGGAGCCACCAACGGTCCTCCGTATCCTCGATGAATTCGACCGACAAGTCGAAAAGAGACTTGTGACTGTCGAATATGTATGGACTGGCTGAAACATCACCAAATCGCGGGAGTTTTCTGGCTTTGACGGCCGAGAACATGACCTGAATGACGGGACTGTAACTTAGCGTACGGGGCGGATTCAGATCTTCCACCAGCTTTTCAAAAGGAAGATCGGCATGAGCAAAGGCGTCGAGGGAGACTTCGCGTACGCGGTGAAGTAGCTCGCTGAAATGCGGATCGCCAGACAAATCGGTTCGCAGTACGAGAGTATTTACAAAAAATCCGACAAGGTCTTCGAGTTCGATGCGGTTGCGGCCCGCCACTGGAACGCCCACTAAAATGTCGTCGGTACCGGTGTAGCAGTGGAGAAGCGTTTTGAACACGGCGAGCATCAACATGAACAATGTTGACCGTCGCACACGGCTAAAATCTGCGAGGTTGTGAACAAGCTCCTTCGGGATGGGTATTACCTGGTTGGCGCCTTCATATGCTTGTTCGAAAGGTCGACCGCGGTCCGTTGGCAATTGCAGAAACGGCGGAGCACCTGCCAGTTTTTGTTTCCAGTATTGCGACTGGTCCGCAAGGAGATCGCCGGTAATCCATTCGCGCTGCCATTTAGCGTAATCGCCGTACTGAATTTGCAGGTCGGACAGGGATGCGCTTGGTCCTCCGGAGTGCTGATCATAAAGAGCAGCCAATTCGCGAACAAATATTTCCACTGACCAGCCGTCACACACGATGTGGTGCATGATGCAGAGGAGGAGGCACTCCTCTGCTGCCAGGCGAATCAGTCTAAGTCGCAGAAGCGGGCCGGTTGCGAGATTGAATGGGAGCCGAGCCTCCTCCATTCCTACCCTGTACACCTCTGCCTGGCGTTCGCTGGCTGGCATTGCTGTTAAATCGAGGAGGGGTATTTCAATCATGGAATCCGCTGCCACAACTTGACGGGGGTGAATGGCATCTGTTTCGAAGGTGGTACGCAGAATCTCGTGGCGCTGGATCATCTCGCGGACACTCAATTCGAGTGCATCTGTATTTAGATTTCCCTGCAGATGTAAGCCGAAGGGGACGTTATAAGCTGGATTCCCTGGATGGAGGCGGTCGAGAAACCACAGTCGTTGCTGTGCCAGAGACAAAGGAAATACGCGGTCAGGCTTCTGACTCAGAAGCCCGACGAGCAACTCTTTCTGCGCTGTTGCAGACAGATTGGATAAATTGTCTGGCACGGCTTGGGTATCCGTTGTGCTCTTGGGGGAGAGAGGCTGCGGGGATCGAATGCGTTTCGATTTGCCAATCGCCGGATCTGGTTCTGATCGAGAACGCGATTTAAGATCACCAAGTCACGTTGTAATATCGGTTAAGAAGTTAGTCAAGAAGATATCACTCATAGTTATCTGCGTTCTCCCTTACGCTCAGGAGGAATGACCGCTCGGAGCCTCCGGATGGCGCCGTTTTTCGTGCAATCAAAAAAATCGGCAGCGAGCCCGGATACGTTATTATAGGTGCCAACGCTCGAGTACCTGCCTCCGAGGCGAGAGTTGGTTTTAAACCTGTAGCGTTTCGGCCATGTGATTCCGCACCTCCCCCGTGAAGGAATGTATGAGTGAGCAGGCTTTTCCGGCGTCCTTTGGACAGCAGCGCCTCTGGTTTTTGGACCAGGTTACTCCTGGAACAACAGCATATAATCTGGCGCGTGCAATTCATCTGACTGGCTCGCTCGACCCTTCGGCACTCGCCAACGCACTGCAGACAATCATTTCGCGTCATGAGTCATTGCGGACCATCTTCATTTCCGTCGAGGATGACGTCAGGCCAGTCGTTCAGTCTGCTCTGAAGTTTGACCTGTCAGTGTCGGATATCGGCGAGCTGCCCGTCGAGCAACGCGAGGAAGCTGCTCTTCGTGTCTCCGGCGAGGAAGCAGGCAAGCCCTTCAATCTCAGCACGGGGCCTCTGCTGCGCGCAAAGCTGCTGCGACTCGGCTCCGAGGAGCATATTCTTGTTCTCGTCGTCCATCACATTGTTGCGGATGGATGGTCCCTGAACCTGCTATTTCATGAGATGGGAGAACTGTACACAGGTTTTATCGCTGGCAAACAACCGCAGCTCCCCAAGTTAAGCCTTCAATATTCTGATTATTCCCGCTGGCAGCGCGCCTCCGTAACCGGCGACTACCTTGCGGGAGAGCTTAACTATTGGAAAAACAAGCTGCAAGGGGCGGAGACCGTCCTGCAATTGCCTACTGATCACCCGCGTCCGGCTGCGCACAGCGGGCGCGGAAAAAGCATTCATTTTGATCTGGGCCATGAGACGAACAAGAGCCTCAAGGCTCTGGCTCGTAACGAGAACGCTACACTGTTCATGGCGCTGCTTTCCGTGTTTCAAGTCTTGCTGGGACGATACACTCAGCAGGACAACATTCTGATAGGCACTCCGACAGCCGGAAGGAATGATGTTGAGCTTGAGAATCTGATCGGGTTCTTCGTCAACACGCTGATTCTGCGCGCCGATCTCGATCCAGACAGCAGCTTCAGGGATGTTCTGCGGCAAGCTCGGGCAACCACATTGGAAGCTCTGGCGCACCAGGATATGCCGTTTGAGAAGCTGGTCGAGGCGCTGGCACCGGACCGCAGCCTGAACCGGAACCCGCTGTTCCAGGTGATGTTCATTCTCCAAAATGCTCCGAAACTGAAAGTGGAGCTTCCCGGCCTCGTGATGCAGGAAATCGAGTTCGAGAGCGGCATCGCGAAATTTGACTTAACTCTCGAAGCCATCGACCTTGGCAATTTGCACCTCACATTCGAGTACGATTCGGACCTTTACGAGGAGAGCACAATTCGGCGGATGGCCGGCCACTTTACGAAACTCGTCGAGTCGGTTGTCGCCGCGCCGGATGAGAGGCTTTCGAAGTTTTCGCTGCTGACCGAGGCAGAAGTGCAGCAACTTGTCGAGTGGAATAGCACGCGTAGCGAGTATGCCCGGGAGATGTGCGTTCACACGGCTTTTGAAGAGCAAGTGACACGCACACCCAACCAGACGGCGATCATTTATCGAGAGAGCCAGCTAAGCTACTGCGAGTTGAACGAGCTTGCCAACCGCGTGGGGCGAAATCTCGTGAAGATGGGCGTACGGCCGGGGACACTTGTCGGTATTTCATTGAATCGATCTTTCGAGATGGTAATTGCGCTGCTGGGAATTCTGAAGGCAGGGGCGGCCTATGTTCCTTTAGACCCTACTTACCCGGAACAGCGACTGGGCTTTCTGGTCGAGGATTCTCAAGTCAACGTAGTTGTAACAACACATGAATTTGCCGAACTGTGGAAGCAGTATCCGGTCGACACACTTGCTTTCGATGTCGAGAGTCTTTCCGCAGACGCCGAAGATGCGGGCAACCTGTCGGTGCCGTTCTCAGCTGAGGATCGAATGTATGTCATCTACACATCCGGGTCCACAGGCAGCCCCAAGGGTGTTGAAGGAACACACCACGCCAGTATGAACCGGTTTTCATGGATGTGGAATGCATATCCCTTCTTAGATGGCGAGATCTGTTGCCAGAAGACGTTTCTGGGATTTGTTGATTCCATCTGGGAGATATTTGGCCCGCTCCTGCGCGGCGTCCCATCTGTCATTCTTCCTGACGAGGCAATCATCGATCCTGCGCAGTTAGTAGAGCTTCTTTCAAAATATGAAGTCACCAGGATCGTCCTCGTTCCCTCGTTGCTGCGGATCATTCTGGAAGGAGTGGATCACGTCCAGAACAGACTGCCGAAGCTCGAGCTTTGGACTTGCAGCGGTGAGGTGCTGTCTGCTGATTTGATGGATCGTTTCTCGCAGGCGCTACCGAAAGCAACTTTGCTCAATATCTATGGCTCTTCGGAAGTAGCGGCGGATGTGACCTGTCATGAAATCAAGGGAAGCGAGAACGGGCCGGTGTCCATTGGAATACCAATCAGCAACGTTCAAATGTTCATACTTGATCGCCACTTGAATCAAGTACCGGTAGGCGTGCCAGGCGAGATCCATGTTGGAGGAGATTGCCTTGCACTAGGCTACTTCAGGAGGCCTGAGCTTACGTCTGAGCGTTTTATCGCGCACCACTTTTGAATCGGGAAGTTCAAGTTCGTCTTTTCAAGACGGGTGACATTGGACGCTACTTGCCGAATGGCGAGATTGAGTACCTTGGCCGTAGCGATAACCAGGTAAAGATTCGCGGAATTCGCGTGGAACTGGGGGAGATCGAAGCAGTGCTGGCATCACAGTCGAAGGTGCGTGACGCCATCGTCATTCTCGTCGATCGGTCCGGGCAACAAAGGCTTATTGCTTACTTGAAGTTCAGCCTGGACTGCGTGCGGATGTTGACGAGCTGCGTCGCTTTATGAGGTCGAGGTTGCCGGAGCATATGGTTCCTTCCGACTATCTTGTTGTTGATGCTTTTCCACTACTCCCTAGCGGTAAGGTTGATCGAAAGGCGCTGCTGTTGCTATCCTCAGCGCGACCAATTGGGGGCCGCGGCTACGTTGCCCCTCAGACGCCAACCCAGGAACGCCTTGCTGCTATTTGGCGTAACCTGCTGAAAATCGAACAGGCCGGTATCACCGATAATTTCTTCGAGTTGGGTGGTCATTCACTGATGGTTATGCAGGTAGTAGCCCGGATCAGAAAGGAATTTGAACTTGAGGTTCCGATTCGGAGCCTGTTCGAAGATCCAACTATCAAGGGTCTGGCAAAGGATGTAGAAGAGGCCAAGGCCAAAGGCATCAAGGCCAGCGCTTCAATTTCATCCTTCGTCGCGGGGCAAAACGACCCTGACCGGCTTCGATTGCAGGTCGAAAAAATGTCACGAGAAGAACTGGAAGAGATGCTACGGCAGGTTCTCAAAGAGAAATCGGCGTAGGTCGACCCCTCTCTCTGCTGAAGCCCGATCAAAGGGCCCGTATTGGCTCAACGCTATTGTGAACAGGCGCTAGTTGAGTACAGCCAGTGCGCCGCTTTCGCGTTTCACGACGGTGTCCAATATGTATCTGGCAATGGCAAGGTACGCGGTAGCCGCGGGTGACGGAACATTACCCTCATACACGTTGCCTTCCGTGTGTTCCGTGATTTCGACAGTCACGAGATCGGGGCGCGGGGAAATCCTTACTCAACATTGGGGGTATTGTGTGCGGGAGAATTTCGCTGGAGACCGGGACAACCTTGCTCCTAAATGCGGCCCCTTTCCCGGCTACTTGCTTAGCTCGATCCAGAGGATCTGGCCGTCAATGGATTTGTCGGAGGTTTGAACGTATTGGACGCGGGCTTTCATTCCTTCGAGGTCGGTGCAGGGATGGATTTCGCCTGTTGGGGTGAAGTTGGCGGCGGTGAATTCTACTTTGAGGTAGTTGTTGGTGTAGAGAGAGAGTGGTGGGCCGGAGCCTTCTACTTTCAGCTCAATCCCGGTGGCTCGATCGCACTCAACGTTATGAATCACCCCCTTGGCCAAGTGCTTGGGGCCGTGGGGCTCTTCGGTGGGGTGTTTCGGCGGCGCAGAGAGGTCTTTTGGAGTCAAGATTGTCTGCACGTTGGTTGAGGCTGCTGTTGGGTGATCTGCCTGGTCGCGAACGGCCTGGTCCTGTTCGATTTCCTTGATCCGGTTTTGCACTTCGGCAACTTCTTCCGGAGTTTTAGCGGCGCTTACTGCCTGCTTCAGGACGCGCAGCGCGTCATCGGGTTTTACTTCTTTGAGAAGGATATTGGCGGCGTTGAGGCGATAGCGTATTTCTCCAGGCTCCAGTGAAATGGCCTGCGAGTTCAGGATGTGAGCCTGACTTAATTTCTCGTCGCGCGTGCCATAGAACAATGCCAGCAGATCGTAGGGGGAAGCGAACCGTGGGTTGAGTTTGATGGCGGTTTTGAGGCTGCTCTCGATCTGGGCGTCGTCGTGGATGCCTGCGTCGAAGGTCATAGCGGCGTAATAGTAGTGGGCGAGGTAGCTCTGCGAATCGAGTTTAACGGCCTGCTCGTACCACTTGCGCGCGGCTTCACGGTCGCCTGCGCCGAATTCGATGTTACCCATGGTCTCGTGCGCGAGAACGTTGTTGGGGTCCTGATGGAGGACGCTGGCTAATAGTATGCGTGCGTCGCTGGTGCGCTGGTTGCAGACAAGGAAGTCGGCGCGGATGGCGTCGGCCTGAGACTGCGCCAGAGGTGTGATTTTGAACGAGGCGTCATTGATGGGTGCGGCGGCGGTGGACATGCGGAAGAATTTGAAGCCGGACTGGGCGATGTAGGCTTCGAGCGCGTTCTGCAATTGCCTGAGGTCGCCGAAGGCCTCCTGCGCGGCTGTCACGGGGTCTTCGTGGCGGCTCATGCGCTCGGCGTAGTCAGTAAGGCGGTGGGTCTTGTTCTGGCGGTCGCTGATTTCGAGGAAGTGGGTGAGGGCCCAGGATTCTGCGTAGAAGATCGAACCCTTCTGCTCTTCGTGGTAGTAGGGAGACGTGGCGTCGACGCGGAGCAAAATGGGGAGGGGAATGATGCGGTTCTGGCGAAGATAGAGGAGGTCATCGTAACTGGGCTCGCCGAGCTGCACGTCCTTGTCGTGGATATCAGTGTTCTGGAAGAACTCGGCCAAGCCTTCGTTGAGCCAGAGCGGGAGCCAGACGATGTCCTTGCGTAACTGGAAATGGGTGTATTCGTGGTAGATGATCGCGAAGGGGTGCTGCTCGTTTTCGGCATCGAGGCGGAAAAGGATGTAGTTCTTGTCCTGAGTGCTGAGGAAGAGGCCGGCGAGGCTGATCTGGCCTTTGGCGAGATAGCCTTGTGGTTCGAGAGCCGCGAAATCTTCTTTGTTCTTAACTGCGATGACTATGATGGGCGCCGGGGGATCAACGTTGGTACTGGGGAAGAGCGTCTGGAAGACCCAGCGCATGCGCTCAAGCTGGTCAAGGACGTGGACGCCTTGTTTCTGATTCGCGTCGGTGATGAGGGTGAAGTGAGGGCTTTGAACTTGTACCCAGGCGGGGATGGAGGCAGAGATGTTCAGGGCAGCAAGGAAAAGCAGCAGAAGGGCAATGTGTCGCGACATGGGTGGCCCGGCGAATTCTATCAAGTGTAACGCCGGCTTGAAGGATTTGTTTTGGTGGTGCCCGTACCCGCTTCCTGCGCGCACCGCCGCCGATCATCCAAGGAGGGAGTGGGTGACGCTGAGCCACCAGGCTGGGGCGCCACGCCATAGGTAAAGTGCCAAACCCTGCCCCATGATCACCACCGGGAGCGCGTAGCGGTATACAGTGTGCACGCGCCGGTTGACGAGGAGATCGCGAGCGATGCCGAGCAGCAGCACCACGTCGAGGCAGGCAAAAAAGAGATTGTTATTGAACAGAAAGTCAAAGCGCCCGAAAGGTGCGTCCATGAGACAGCACGTTGCGACGAAGAGAAACCGCCGATGAAACTCCGGCTTCCGGCGCCAGACGATGGCTAGCGCAAGCAGCACGGCGAAGGCCACCATGTCGAAGAAAGGAACGCTCAGAAACGCCGGATCGGCTTGATGAAGCTGAACGGCATCGAAGCGGCCCATGATGACAGCAGTGCTAAAGCCCAGCAGGACCATTGCGGCGCCGAGCCCTGCGCCGAACCACCCGAAAAATCGATGCCACTTGACGTTGCGCGTGCGTACAAGCGCCGACTGAAAGATGAAGAACACCACCCAAGCGGAAAACGCTGCGCCGTGAACCCACAAAATGAAGGGACGTGGAATGGCGGGATGGAAGAGGTTCTGGTTGACCGTGCGGCTGAAGCCGGCAACCACAATCGCGGCAAACAGCAGCGACATGGCGAAATAAAAGTAGCGGTCGAGAAGGCCGTTGCGGCGGATGACCGGGTTTAGCGGGCGCACTATAACGTCTTGCGGCAGCGAAGCCATAGAGGAAACCTCGACCTCGCTCGCCTCAAACAACAAGCGCGGTAGTGAACTGTGCCTGGTCCGGAGAGGTACGGTGAGCCTAGCACAGGAAAGACGTGCTGCTCAATCGCAAAAGATGGTCTGTCATTTCACAATAGAAATGCCCCGTGAAGATTTGTGACTCCCACCCCTTCGACTGCGCTCAGGGCAGGCTCTATCGCAAAACGGCGCGATTGGATGGGGCACCCCTTTTCGTGCTGATTGTAAAAAGCAGATCCTTCGCGTTGCTCAGGATGACAAGTCAATCAGGGCAAATCATTCGTAGCGCAGGGTGGTTTGCGGGTCGACTTTGGCGGCGCGGCGGGCCGGTATCCAGCTGGCTGCGAGGGCTACGGTTGCGAAGAAGATCGGTACGAGGGTGAAGGTGACGAGGTCGTGGGGGCGGATTCCGTAGAGAAAGCTGTTGAAGAGTTTTGTTGCTGCGAGCGCGGCGGGCAGGCCTAATGACAGGGCGATGAGCGTGAGGAGCATTCCCTGGCGCACGATGAGGCGCTGGATGGATCCGAGTTGCGCGCCGAGCGCGATGCGGATGCCGATTTCGCGCGTGCGACGGCTGACAGAGTAGCTCATGACGCCGTAGAGGCCGACGGCGGCGAGGACGAGGCCGATGAAGCCGAAGATGCCGAAGAGGGTTCCCGCGAGGCGCGGCAGGAAGAGCGCGCTGCTGATGTGCTCCTCGATGGTTTCGGCGTTGTAGACGGCCATCGCGGGGTCGAGCGTGTGAATTTGTTGACGGACAGCGGAAAGCAGATTTGCCGTATCGCCTTCTGAGTGGACGATGAGGGTGTAGCCGAGGAAGGATGGGTCGCTGCCGGTGGTTTGCGCGAGCGAGCTGAAGAGAACCGGACGGGTGTCTTCGCCGATGAAGCGCGACTTGATGTTTCCAACGACGCCGATGACTTCGTAGAGGGTATCGCCATCGCGGACGTGCTGGCCGATGGGGTTCTCGCCGGGGAAGAGCTGTTCGGCGAGGACTTTATTGATGACGGCGACCTTTGGGCCCGTGGGCGACTCGTTGGCGAAGTCGCGGCCTGAGATGCGCGGGATGCCGAGGGTTTCGAAGTATCCAGGCGTGGCCATGTACATCTCGACGATTGGCGCCTGCTGTTTCGGGTGGCCTTCGGCTGCCATGCCGTCGCTGCGGTTGCCTCCGGAGAGCGGTACGCTGTCGGTTGCGGCGGCTGAAATAACGCCGGGGATGGCGGCGATGCGGTCGCGCGACTGGATGAGGAATTGCGCGGTGTGCTCAGGAGTGTAGCCGTGGACGCGTGGATCGACGGAGACCATGAGGACATTGCGCGAGCGGAAGCCGGGGTCGATGGTGGAGGCGTGTTTGAGGCTGCGCAGAAAGAGTCCAGTGGCAGACAGAAGGATGATGGACATGGCGATCTGGGCGACTACCAGCACATTGCGCAAAGTGATGCGGCGGCCGGGACGTGCGAGCGCGTCTTCGCCTTTGAGTGCGCTGGTGAGAATGGGGCGCGAGGCGATCAAGGCAGGAATGAGGCCGAAGAACAGGCCGGTGCCGACGCTCAGAATGAAGGTATAGAGCAGGACGCGCCAATCTACGCTGAGGTTCGTGTCGATGGGAACGGGTGCAGGTATGTGGAATACGGCGAGGGCGGATGTGGCCCACAGCGATAGCGCGGTGCCGACGAGTCCGCCGCCGAGGGCGAGGATGACGCTTTCGAGAAGCATCTGGCGCAGGAGTAGCCGGCGCGTGGCTCCGAGGGCGATGCGGACGGCCATTTCACGTTGACGGGCGGCAGCGTTGGCGAGAAGCAGGTTCACAACATTGGCACAGGCGATGGCGAGGACGAGTAGAACCACAATGGAGAGCGCGGCGAGGAAGAGCAGTGTCATGGACTTCTCGCGCGGTGGCAGGGCACCGGCTCGGTCGGTGTAGAAGCCGAGGCCTTTATCGGTTGCGGGGTAGGCTTTGGCGAAATTCTGCGCGAGTGTTTTGAGTTCGTTGGCTGCTTGCGTTTGCGTTGTGCCCGCATTGAGGCGGCCAATGACTGCGAGCCAGTGGTTTTCACGCCCTTGCCATACGCTCACGGTGTTTCCGGCAACGCTGGGGGCAAGAGTTTCGATGTTGCCGAGCGGAACCCAGTATTGCGGATCAAGAATGGAATCGAGGCCATGGAAGCCTGGGGGCGCTACCCCGACCACTGTATAGGGATGTCCGGAGAGTGTGATGACTTTGCCGATGATGGCAGGGTCGGAGGCGAAGCGGCGTTGCCAGACGCGATAGCCGAGAACGATGACCTGCCGGCGCTCTTCGCGCGGGAGGAAGCCGCGGCCGAGGGCCATGCGCATCTGGGCTACATCGAAATAGTTCGCTGTGGCGGCTTGTCCCCAGAGGCGCTCGGGTTCCCCTTTGCCGCCGATGGAGGCGGGCAGGAGTTCGTCATAGGCGGCGAGGCCGGAGAAGGATTTTGCCTGGTCGCGCAGGTCAGTGTAAACGGGCCAGGGGAAGTTGCTGCAGCACTCGTTCTTGTCGGTGGTCTTGAGGGACAGTAGTGTGCCGGGGTCGCCTACGGGCGGCGGCGTAAGCACGAAGCGGCTGACCATCGAGAAGATGGTCGAGTTGGCGGCGATGCCGAGTCCGATGGAAAAGACGACGGCGAGCACGAGGCCCGGGGTTTTGGAAAGACGCCGGAAGGTGTAGGACAGGTCCTGCCGCAGTTGTGCCATGTGTCCCTCTGTTTGGGGTACGCGAGGGATGGGGCGTTGGTTCCGGATTTTTTTGGGGGGGGGTTCTAGAATTACCTTAGCGGCTAAAGCCGCCCATTATCTTGCTCGTTTGTACGCGGGCTGAAGCCCGCGCCTACCTCTCATTGTCTGGCGATTTGGAAGCTGGTGTGGAGCGGGGCTTCCGAGGAGTCGCCGACATTCACTCTAAAGCTGCCGGGTTCGACCGCCCACTGGCGCTTTATATTCCACACGGCGAGTTCGCTTTGCTTGAGGTGGAAGGTTACGGTCTGGTGTTCGCCGGGATTGAGGTGCAGGCGCTGGAAGCCCTTCAGGGCCTTGTCGGGGACTTCGACGCTGCTGGTGTCGTGATGGAGATAGAGCTGGGCTACTTCGTCGCCGGGTTTGTCTCCTGTATTTGTGACATTTACGGTTACGATTACGTCGTCACTGCTGCCCGGGTTCGGCGACGTTGCGGCCAGGTTGTCGAAGGCGAAGGTGGTGTAGCTGAGGCCGAAGCCGAAGGGGTAGAGCGGTTCGCGGGTGCCTTCTACATACTTGGTGGTTTTTGAGGGGTCAAAGTTGTAATAGACGGGGCTTTGTCCGATGGTGCGCGGGAAGGTGATGGTGAGCTTGCCACCTGGGTTGTTGTCGCCGAAGAGGGTTTCAGCGACGGCCTGACCGCCGAATTCGCCGGGGTACCAAGCTTCGAGAATCGCCGGAACGTGTTCTGCCGCCCATGTAACGGTAAGTGGGCGTCCGTTTTCGAGGACCAGAACTACAGGCTTGCCTATTGCGGCGACGGCTTCGAGGAGGGCCTCCTGATTTCCGGGAAGGTCAAGGGTCTCGCGGTCGAAACTCTCGCCAGAGATGCCCTGATACTCGCCCAACGCAAGGATGGCCACGTCGGCGCTACGGGCTTTTGCTACCGCGGAGGAGATGTCGGCGCCTTCGTCGAAGTCGATGGTCGTGTTGGGCAGGAGAGTGCGCAGACCGTCGAGGATGCTGATGTGCTTGCCGTTCTTTTCGTCTTCGTAGTCGCCGTAGCGGGCGATGTTAGTGTTGGGGCCGATGACGGCTATGTGCTTTAGATTTTTCGGCAGGGGCAGGGTATGATTCTCGTTTTTGAGCAGCGTCATGGACTGGCGCGCGGATTCGAGCGAGACCGCCAGGTGCTCAGTGCTTCGCTTGACGCGTGAGCTCAGGGATGGGTCGGTGAGCGGGTGGTCGAATAAGCCGAGCGCGAATTTGACGCGCAGAACTGAGGAGACGGCGGAGTTCAGGGCTTCGGGTGAGAGGGTTCCGTCTTTAAAGCCGGCCACGATCGCGTTCTGAAACGTTGCATGGTCGAAGTCGTAGAACTGCATGTCCACGCCGGCGTTGATCGCCTGGGTGATGGCCTGCTGAGGTGTGGCGGCGGTGTGATGGTCCTCCAAGAGGCGGCGGATGGCTCCGAGGTCCGAGAGGACAAAGCCACGAAAACCCCAATCCTGGCGGAGGATCTGTTCGAAAAGCATAGGGTCGGCGGCAACGGGTATGCCGTCGATTTCGTGATAGGCGGCCATGACGCTCATGGCATGGCCTTCACGGATAGCGGGCTCAAACGACTTGAGCATGATGGTGCGGAGCTCGCGCTCTCCCATGTGGACCGGAGACGTGTTCAGGCCGCTCTCGGGTGAGCCGTGGCCGGCGAAGTGCTTTGGCTCGGCGACGACGGAGTGGTCGGAGGCGAGCGATTCGCCCTGCGCGCCCTGCACGTAGGCGAGTCCGAGTTGTCCGGTGAGCCAGGGATCTTCGCCGAAGTCCTCTTCGATGCGGCCCCAGCGGGGTTCGCGGGCTAGATCGAGGACGGGACCAAGGATCATGTCGACGCCAGCTGCGCGCGCTTCAGACGCAATGGCCGCTGCGGTGCGGCGGGCGAGATCTGAGTTCCAGGTGGCGGCGAGATTGATGGGAGCAGGGAAGACCGTTCCGTCGCTGTAGCCGTGGAGCCCTTCTTCGATGAACAGGGCTGGGATCCCGAGACGCGAATGCTGCATGACCCATAGCTGAATGGTGTTTGCCAGCTCGGCGCGCGGATATAGATCGTGGATGCTGCCTGCGCCGAGGTTTCCGAGGAGCTTTACAGCTGCTGCTGGCTGGAAGGTTGCGTCGAGGGCTGCGTGAGTCTTGTCGGTGGCTTTGTCGACGAAATCGGGTACACCCGCGTACATGTCCAGCTGCCGGGCTTTTTCTTCGAGGGTCATGCGGCTGACCAGGTCGCGCAGTCGCTCTTCGATGGGAAGATTGGATTGCTTGTAGGGCGCCTGGGTCTGTGCTGGCATCGGGGCAGTTGCCAAAAATAAAACAAAGAAAATACCTGTCGCGCGCATGGGACAGATTCTCAATGAGATGCACGGAAAGTGCAAAGAATAGCTCAAGCTTAAAACAGCATGCTCAAGAGGTCGTTTTGCGAGAGGTCATGGCTCAGGGGCTAAGGCGCCATTGATTTGGTTGCCTTTCAGCGAGGGTGAAGGCTCTTGCCCGGTTGATTGTGTGGAGTGTCAATCCACTTCCTCGATTCGATTCCTGCCCGAATTGCCCGTATCATAGTCTGATGGGTGTTGTTGCCGCCGCTGAGAGGGAACGCGTTCTCACTCGACGCCAGTTCCTCGGACTATCCGGGCTTTCGGTGCTTGGTCTCGGCCTTTACTCGGGCGAGATTGCGCGGCACGAAATCGATATCGTCCAGCGTACGATTGCGATACCGGGACTGCCCGACAGCCTCAAGGGTTTCCGCATTGTCCAGATCTCTGACATCCACTTCAAGGAGTTTACCGAAGCTTCTTTTGTGAAGCTGGTGCTGCATGAAGTGAATAGACTGAAGCCCGATTTAGTAGCGCTGACGGGCGATTTTGTGAGCTACGGTCCTCTGGAGAAGCATCGGTCGATTGCCTGGGCCTATGAGTGCGGCGAATTGTTGACGCGCATCCAATGTCCGCAACGCTACGCAATCTTGGGAAATCACGACTGCATTGTCAATGAAGCCGCAGCGAAGGACGCTTTGACGACGCACGGTATTTCGGTACTGAACAATCAGGCGGTTCCGCTGGAGCGTGACGGCAAACGCATCTGGCTGGCGGGTATTGCGGATGCTTTGAACGGCAATCCGGGGCCGAATTTTGAAAAGGCGATTCCGAAGACAGCGCGCCGCGATGACGAGCGCGTTATTCTGATGGCGCACGAACCGGATATCCTGCCTAAGGTGGCGAAGTACGATGTCGATCTGATGCTCTCAGGACATACGCATGGCGGGCAGGTTCGGCTTCCATTTCTGCCAGCGATGCATCTGCCCCCTCTGGGGGTCAAATATGTGGACGGCTATTTTCAGATGGGCCGCACCCAACTCTACGTGAACCGCGGAATCGGCACGGTGGGGTTACCTTTCCGATTGAACTGCCCGCCGGAGATTACGGTGATTACGCTGGGTTAGGTCGTGCGTCTGCGATCATGCTTTCCTGCCCCTTTCCTGCACATCAGGCCATTTTGAGTAGCAGCGTTGTATGTGCAGGATTTCCTCATGCTGGTAAAAATTTCCAATCACCTCACGGCGTCAATGGGGATAACTCGCTTGTTTTCCATCCCCAACTTTGGCATCCCCGTTGCCCTTTAATTCCGTGGACAAAGTTAGGAGCCAAGAGTATGCAGAAACCGCTGGTGACGATTGAGAACTGGGGAGTCGTGGAAAGCGTCATCTCTTACGGCTTTGAAGAGTTGCAGCCGGGCAACCGTCTGACAGGCTTTGTCCTCGGCCATGCGAGTCTCCCGAACACGAAGCGCGTCTTCACCTCTGCCATCCTGACGGTCGATTTGGGCGAAGGACTAGTAGAAACCCTCAACACTATGTACAAACTCGGCGAGGCTAACGACGAATACAAGGCTTGGGCACACAAGCGAAAGGCGTCAATCGCTGCCTAGGATTCATCGTCCAGTACAGTGTTGGGTCCGCGAGACGGAATCTCCAGGCCGCTGACTGTGTTTTGGTGTCAGTTGTGCCTGCATGCAGCCTCTAACTCATTGACTGCAAATACCCTTGAAATGGATTTATAATCTAGTAGCTGCCTGAGATAGTCAGGAAAAGCCGTTTTCCCGATACGCGGAGACGTCTGCAAAGCGCAAGATCGAGAAGGTCATTACCCATTCATGATTCGTTTTCTTCAGAAAGACAGCCGCGCGGTGAAGGCGATCTTCATCGTGATCATTTCCGTTGCCTGCATCACCATGGTGGTTACGCTCGTTCCGGGCATCTTCAGTGACCAGACCTCCAATTCCGATACATATGCAACGATTCACGGAGCCGGTTTCTTCGGCCGCATTTTTGGTCCGACCGATGACGTTTCCACGCAGGAAGTGCAGCAACTTGCCCAGCGCATGATGCAGCGTCAGCAACTGCCTGACTTTGTGCTGCCCTTCATGATGCAGCGCGTGGGGCAGGGGCTGATTCAGCAGCACATTGAATTGCAGGAGGCAAACCATCTGGGCGTGAACGTGACGGATGACGATCTGAGGGCATTTCTGAAAACGGGAACGTGGGGACAGGTGCTCTTTCCGAATGGACACTATATCGGCGATGAGCAGTATGCGAGCCTGGTGTCCCAGAACTTCGGCATCTCGCGCGAGACATTTGAGACGGAGCTGAAGAAGGAAATTCAGGAGAACCGGCTGCGGTCGTTTGTCACTGCCGGTGTCACGGTTTCTGACCAGCAGGTCCGCGATTCGTATACGCAGCAAGGGACGAAGATCAAGTTCGACTATGCGGTATTGAGCGCGGACGATCTGCGGAAGACGATCAATCCGACGGATGCTGAGTTGCAGACATTCTTCAAGCAGAATACCGCGCGGTATGCGAAGGCTGTTCCGGAGGCGCGGAAGATCGAGTACATCGCGTTCACTACTGCAAATCTGCCGGGCGGGGCACCG
This sequence comes from Terriglobales bacterium, assembly GCA_963823845.1. Classification (GTDB taxonomy): domain Bacteria; phylum Acidobacteriota; class Terriglobia; order Terriglobales; family Acidobacteriaceae; genus Alloacidobacterium. The sequence goes on along the minus strand of CAWGND010000011.1, from coordinate 188,345 downwards.
CAAGTGACAGACTCTGAAGTGCAGCAGTATTACAACCAGCACCAGAAGGATTACCAGGTGGACGATCAGGTGAAGGTGCGGCACATCCTGGTCAAAGTCGATCCGAGCGCCGATGCCAAGGCTGACGCCGCGGCGAAGCAGAAGGCCGAGGACATTCTGAAGCAACTGCGGAATGGCGGCAACTTTGCCGATCTGGCGAAGCAAAATTCGGATGACCCAGGCAGCAAGGATCAGGGCGGCGAACTTGGGTTCATCAAGCACGGCGTGACGGTGCCGGAGTTTGAGAAGGCGGCGTTCGCGCTGCAGCCGGGTCAGACATCAGACTTGGTGCGCACGAAGTTCGGCTACCACATTATTCAGAGTGAAGAGAAGCAAACGGCGCACACGCGTTCGCTGGACGAGGTGAAGCCGACGATTGTGGCTCTGTTGACCCGCCAGAACGAGGCGCTGGCGCAGGGGTCCTTCGCTCAGCAGCTGGCGAATGAGGCGCAAAAGAGCGGCATGGCGCAAGCGGCTGCGGCGCATCATCTGCAGGTTGTGACGACAGATTACCTGGCACAGAACGCGATCATTCCAACACTTGCCGACGGGTCGCAGATGCTGACGAGCGCGTTTTCGGCAAAGCAGGGGGCGGCTCCGCAGGTTGCGTCGACCGGCGATGGCTATGCGGTGTTTCAGGTTGAGGATGTGCATGCGGCGCATGCTCCGTCGTTTGATGAGTACAAGGCGCATATTCTGGAAGATTTCCGGGACGAGCAGTTGCCTCAACTCCTGACGCGCAAGACGAATGAGCTGGCGGACAAGGCGAAGGCGGAAAACGATCTTGCAAAGGCCGCGAAAGAGGTGGGCGCGACGGTGAAGAGCAGCGATCTGGTTGGGCGCGATGCCCAGGTTCCGGATATCGGCCAGCTTTCGACGACAGCTCCGACTTTATTTGATCTGAGCGTTGGGCAGCTGAGCCAGCCGATCAGCAGCCAGCGCACAGGAGTTGTCGCGAAGCTGACCGACAAGCAGCAGCCGACGCCAGATGAAATTCAGAAGAATTTTGAGCAGACGCGCGATTCGCTGCTGAACCAGAAGCGCGAGGATATGTTTTCAGTCTTTGTAACGAACCTGACGGATCAGTATCAAAAGCAGGGCCGCATTCGCATCAACAAGAAAATGCAGCAGCAGCCCGGATTGCCGGGCTCGCCGAAATCGTAACGATGTAAGGACAAGTAAAGAGCAACCGGGGCCCGTGGTTTGGAGTCAGTCGAATCACGGGCTTTTTTTCGAGCGCTGTACGGGAACAGATAATGTCATTTGAGCGGTCATCCGGATTACTGTTGCACATCACTTCGCTGCCTTCCGATGGCGGCATTGGGGATCTTGGTCCCGCCTCGTATGAGTTCGCGGACTTTCTTGCTGCCGCGAAACAGCGGCTCTGGCAGGTGCTTCCGCTGAGCCCGACGGGATACGGAAATTCGCCTTACGCGGCGCTTTCTGCGTTTGCCGCTAATCCTCTGCTGGTGAGTCTGGAGAAGCTGTCCGAGTGGGGATGGATCGACGTTAAGCGCATTGCGGGGCTGTCGGGACGGTCGGGCAATATCCATTTTGACGAGGTTGAGAAACAGAAGATGCCGCTGCTGGAAGAGGCAGCGCGGAATTTCTTGCATCGGCATAACGAGGCGCATCTGACTGCCCAATGGGCGCGCTTTGGCGCCTACTGCAGGATGAATACCTCATGGTTGAATGACTACGCGCAGTACAGCATGCTGCGCGAGAAGTTTAATTTTGCCTGTTGGAATGAGTGGCCGAAGGAGTATGCGTATCGCGACCCGGAAGCGCTCTCGCGTCTGGAAAAAGAGCACGGCGAAGATCTGGCGATTGAGCAGGTGATCCAGTTTGCGTTTGACGAGCAGTGGTCGGCGCTGCGTCAATACTGCGCAGCGCGCGATATCCATTTCATTGGCGATGTCGCAATTTTTGTGAATTACGACAGCGCGGACGTGTGGACGCATCGCGACATTTTTGATCTGAATGAAGATCTTTCGCCGGTTCGGGTGTCGGGCGTGCCGCCTGATTACTTCAGCGCGACAGGACAACGGTGGGGAAATCCCTTATATCGATGGGATGTGTTGGAGGAGCGCGGCTTTGACTGGTGGGTGGACCGTATCCGGCGCGCCCATTCGCTTTACGATCTGATTCGACTGGATCATTTTCGCGGGTTTGAGGCCTACTGGTCGATTCCCGCGGAGGACGATACCGCGGTCAATGGCGAGTGGGTCAAGGCACCTGGCGCTGAGTTATTTGCGAAACTGCGGGAGGCGCTGGGCGAGCTTCCGGTTATTGCCGAGGACCTTGGGTTGATCACTCCGGAAGTGGAGGCCCTGCGGGAGCGGTTCGACCTCCCCGGTATGAGGGTTCTTCAGTTCGGTTTCTCGGATCGTGGAGCGCACAATTATCTGCCGCATCGCTACGAAAAGAACACGGTGGTCTATACCGGTACGCACGACAACGACACGACGCGCGGCTGGTGGGAAAATGGCACGACCGAGATCGAGAAGGCGGCGGTGCGGACGTATGTGAATCCAGGCAAGGACGGCGTGGTCTGGCCGCTGATTCGGGCGGCTTCTACGTCGGTCGCGGATATCTGCCTGTTTCCGTTGCAAGACATTCTTGAGCTTGGCTCGGAGGCCCGGATGAATGTGCCTTCACGCTCAGGGGATAACTGGAGCTGGCGTTGTCCTGAAGGGGTGCTGGTGCCAGAACTCGCCGAGAAGCTCGGTGAGCTTACGGTGGTGACGGACCGGGATCGCGCGCCTGACGACGTAAAAGAAACTAGGGGGTAGAGTGGCTCGGTTTGTGGTTGCTGCTTGAGGGTGGTGGCCGCATCCTCACTTCGTAGTCAGCATGGCCACCGGGAAGTCGGCGAAGATGTCGCGAAGGTTGAGGCGACCCTTCTCGTCCGCATGCACTTCCTTATCCGTAAAGATATTCACAAAACTTCTCGGGACTTGATCGATCAATGAGAGGGATGCTTTGCCCCATGCATCGGCGAGAGGTAGACGCGGATTTGCCTGCATTAGAGAACCGGCGAAACGGGGGACAACGACGAGCACGAATTGCTTCGTGCTTCGGTCCTGGCGGAGAAAGGCGATCGCGTTCTGCTGCTTCTCAATCTCGATATTCAGTGGGATGTATTCTCCGTGACGGAAGACCGAGTGCAGTTCGCGGCGGGTGATGATAGCGCGATGCATAGTCCAGAGCTTGATTCGTCCGTCGGGTAAAGAGTCTAGAAGCTCGGCGCAGACTGCGGCAGCTCCTTTGTGTTGATCGAGGTCCAGCAGTGCCTGCAATGCCTTGGCGCGCAGGGTGTAGTCGACGGGGCGACGGTTGTCGGGATCGACGAGGCTTAAATCCCAGAGGTCTGTGCCCTGGTAGACATCGGGCACGCCGGGGGATGCGATTTTCAGGACGAGCTGCGAGAGGGAATTGATGGCGCCGAACAGCTGCACGGCAGGCAGGAATGCTTTCAGGGTCTCCACGAAGCGGGTTTCGCGCGCGCGTCCTTGCGGCAGAAGAATCGCCGCCAAGAAACTGTTCACGGCGTCCAGATAGTTCGGGTTTGGGTTAATCCAGCTGAGATTGACTTTGGCCTCATTCAAAGCCTTGGCGCAGTATTGGTTGATCCGTTCCAGAAATTGGTTGCGGTCATCGATCGTCTCCATTTGCCAGGGCCATGCACCGACGATGGTTTGATAGATCAGGTACTCTTCGTTTGCGTCGGGAGCGATGCGCCCGTCGGATAACTTCCGTTTGTGGTGCGCGTTCATGCGCATCCAGCGGCGGATGATGGATGACCACTGCGTCGGCATTTCCGAAAGCACGTTGAGGCGATTGCGGACGTCCTCGCTGCGCTTGGTGTCGTGCGTCGAGGTCGCCAACATGGAGTCGGGAGAGTTCCGCAGGCGGTCCTGATTGGTGGCGTGGAAGAGATCGGGAGAAATCCCGAAGGATTTCATCGAGCTGCCCACCTCATTCGCCGACAGGAAGCGGGTATAGACGTAGAAGGCCGTGTCTTCTACTCCCTTGGCCATGATCGGGCCGGTGAGCTGCTGGAACTTCAGGGCGAAATAGAGTCGTGCAGGGTATTTTTCGTCACTTTTGTCGCCCAGCAGAAGCGTGTTCTGGAGGAACTCGAAAGCTGAAGCGTCGATTTCGGTGTTGCGATATTTCGCGCGCCAGATTGCCTGGGCGATGAATGCAATGTCGCGTTCCGTGTATTGGCCGCGGTCGTCGATATAGGTGCGATAAACAGGGAAGCATGCGATGGTTTCGCGGATGACGCTTTCGAGGATGCTTTCTGTGAAATCGCGCGCTCTGCGGTCATTGGATGCAAGTTGGTTGAGCAGGTTGGTAAGCACGTAGACCTCGCTGGGCATCGCAGTCTGCATGACTTGGAGCTTCGACCTGTAGATGAGTTCGCTGGGGTCGATTTCCCGCCCCACGATTTTTGCATAGAGGGCGGTGAAGCGGCCTTCGTTCTGCGGCTGGATGAAGACATGGTTTGCGAGGTGGAGGAAGTCATATCCCGATGTTCCCTGCACCGGCCATTCGCGGGGAAGAGTTTCGCGGGGCTCCAGAATTTTTTCCACCACGGTATACAGCGGCCTTTCGCTGCGCGCCCAGTCATGGTGCCGGAGGGTATCGCGTATCTCCAGTTCGATGCCGTTGGCCGCAAGCGGTGCTTTTGCCTCCGGTCCCGAGCACTGGCCGGCAACGTAGAGCAGTTGCAGACGGATGAGATACTGGCGCGGATTGAACATGCCGTCGCAGTGATCGATGCGCAGGCCGGTGACCTGCTGTTTCGCAAGCAGTTTGCGGACGAGGCAATGCGTCTGGGCAAAGGCAGCCGGGTCTTCCATGCGCAGCCCTACAAGATCATTTACATCGAAGAAGCGGCGATAGTTGATTTCTTCAGACGATACGCGCCAGTAGGCGAGCCTGTAGGGCTGGACTTCGAGAAGGGCGTGAAGCGGATCGAAGCTTTCGGGCTTGCCTTCCACTCCATTCACGTGCGTGGTCGCGCGCTGCAGGATGGGCTGAAGCTCGGCCGAGAGCAGGGCTTCGCGCAGGCGGGGACGCAGCTCCGCCAGTTGTTCGCGGCGCTGTGCGATCAGGCCCGGGTCAGTGGTGTAATGCGGCGGGATGTGGGTGAGTTCCTTCAGCAGATCGCGGAACCGTTCCGGCAGGTCATCCTTTGGGTCATCTTCTTCAGGGAAGAGCAGGGGAATTGTGCGCGGAGCGACGGGGAACGAGTGCTCGTAATAGCGAATGCGCGCATGGCCATCTTCGACGGCGAGCTGAATCTTCCCGCTTTCCAGTTCTTCACCATATTGGTTGCCGAGGATGGGCAGCAGCAGTTTGCCGCGCATAACGGGGTTAAGAGGCTTCCAGTCAATATCAAAGAACATTGCGTATTCTGAGGCGCGCCCGTTCTGGAGCACGTCCTGCCACCACAGGGAATCGTTGCCTACGCCCATGTGGTTGGGCACGATATCCAGGAGAAGGCCCATTTCCGCTTCGTGGATGGCAGCGGAAAGATTGTTAAAGCCATCTTCGCCGCCGAGTTCAGGATTCAGGCGGTCGTGACGCATAACGTCGTAGCCGTGCTGGCTTCCCGCGCGGGCCTCGAATATGGGAGAGCAGTACAGGTCGCCGATACCCAGCTGTTTGAGGTAGGGAAGGATTTTCTGTGCGTCGGCAAATGTGAATTGCGCGTGCATCTGCACGCGATAGGTCGATATCGGAGCGCGCGCGGCGCTGTGCACTACACGATCAATACATTCTTTCGTTTGCGGCATGAAAATTGTGTCGTAAGTACCTGCACTAAGATGCGGAAATGGACGGGCCAGTTTGCAGCCCGCGACTTTACGAAAGTTGTGTGTCGCGCAGACAATAGAAGGAGCAAATCTGAAGAACGAGGAACCGATGCCCCTTTCCGGCGAAGCAATTCGATTGATGAACTATGTTGACGACGTTACCGTTACTCTGCGCCGCGTGCTGGCACTCGCGCAGACATTGACGCCGGAGGAGCGCAAGCGGGTAAGCGACTATCTAAAGAATGCCCAGCCCAGTGTAGAGATGGTGATTTCGTCATTGCAAGGCAAATAGACGAGGTCAGGGCGGTTTCGGTCCATTCGGCGTGCACTGCCTGTGGTTTCCAGCCTTCCTAAGCGAAGAATGGGATGTTTGTGCCAGTGTTGTGACCAGTTGCACCCAGAATTCACGAGCGGATTTTTTCTCCGGTTCGTCTAAATGCTCGGGAACCGTGGAGCGGCTGGGTGCGTATTTCCGGTTAAAGTATGCAGAACGTCGGCGATATCTTCGGGCAGGTTTTCCGCGCAATCTGGGCGAACAAGCTACGCTCGTTCCTGACCATGTTTGGCATTGCGTGGGGCGTCGGCTCCATGCTGCTGCTGATCAGCGTGGGCGAGGGGTTTCGCTCAGGCCAGCGTCGCGAGCTGGCGACACTGGGCAACGACCTGATCATGATGTGGGGCGGGACGATTCCGGCAGTCGCGAATCAGCACACTGGGATGCGTCCTTATAACCTGACCCTTTCGGATGCTGAAGCCATTCGCACCCAGGCGTCTGAAGTCCGCAACGCTACCGCGTTTATTAATCGCAACGACATCAAGCAGCAGAGCGCGTACGAGAGCGCGGGTGGACAGGCGATCGGTGCTGAGCCGAGCTACGCCGGTATCCGCTTTCTGCCGATCAAGGAAGGGCGTTTCCTGGACGACGGCGACCTACGCGACCGGCGGCGCGTCATTGTTCTCGGGGATAAGAGTGCACGGCTTCTGTTTCCGGGGCGTCCCGCGATGGGTGAAACGGTGCTGCTGAATGGCTCGCGCTTTCAGGTGATTGGCATTGCAGACAAGACTGGGCGCGGCAACAACGATAACGATAACCAGAAAATCTATATTCCGCTTTCCACCATGCTTGAGATGTTTCCTCTAAAGGGCGAAAACATTCCTGCCGATTCGGTGACGACGATTCAATATCAGCCGCGGATACGCGGCGACAACGTTGAAGCGACCCAGCAAGTGCATGAAATCATTGCGCGGCGGCACGGCTTCGATTCCACTTCAAAAGACGCCTTCATGGAGTGGGACACGATCAAAAGCGAAAAGATGGTGGGCAAGATCTGGACAGCGATGGATGTCTTTCTCGGCGGCGTGGGGATTGTGACGCTGGCGCTTGGAGCGGTGGGCATCATCAACATCATGCTGGTCTCGGTGAGCGAGCGCACGCGCGAGATCGGACTGCGTAAGGCGCTCGGCGCGACTTCGCGGAGCATTATGACGCAGTTTTTTCTTGAAGGGCTGCTTCTGACAGGAGTCAGCGGACTGATTGGGATTGGCGGAGCGGCCCTTTTGATGTATGGGCTGCAGGCTGCCCTTGGAAACAGTATGCCGGGTTTTGATCCGCCAAAGCTGGTGCCGTGGTCGGCTGCCCTGGCTCTTATCTCGCTCAGCCTGAGCGGAATTGTTGCGGGATTGTACCCGGCGGCCAAGGCTGCGGCACTGGAACCTGTCGAAGCGCTACGCCGCGAGTAGAAATGGCAAGGGGTTAGTCATGCTGCGTGATCTGTGGGCACAGGCTTATGAGGCGATGGTGTATAACCGCCGCCGGACGACGATCACGATTGTCGGCATGGCGTGGGGCATCGCCACGGTGGTTTTGCTGCTGGCGTATGGCGCGGGATTCGGGCGGGCTATCGAGGCTATTTTTGCGCAGTGGGGCACGCAGCTGATAGGTGTCTTTCCCGGCCGCACGAGCGAGCAGGCGGGAGGCACCAAGGCGGGCGTGCAGGTGCGATTCACTCAGGATGACGTAGATCGCCTGTGGACGATGGTGCCGAACCTGGAACATATTTCGCCGATGATCTCAAAAGATGTACCCGTCTCGAATGATCTGCACACCTACACGTGGTCGGTAGTTGGCTACCGTTCCGATATTCAGGACATTCTAAAGTTCGATATTGATTCCGGCAGATTCTTCACCGATCTGGACGATCAGCAGCGCGGTCACGTTGCCGTTATCGGATCGGAGGCGAAGACCAAGCTTTTTTCCGGCGAGTATGCTATCGGGCAGCGCATCCGGTTGAACGGTATCAGCTTTACGATTATCGGCGTTCTGAAAGCCAAGATGCAGGAGGGCGATGACGATATCAACCGGCAGGTCTATGTGCCGTTCAATACCATGGGTGACATCAAGGACCTGAAGTATCTGGACGGCATGTGGATGAACTATCGCGGTGACCACATGGTCGTGGAGCGCGCGATTCGCAATACGCTGGCTGCAGAGCACAACTTTCGGCCTTCCGATCATAACGCTATCTTTGTCGCAAATTTGATGGAACAGCTGAAGCAATTCCGCATTCTCTCGATTGCGCTCCAGGTGCTGCTGCTTTTTATCGGCGCGCTGACCCTTGGGATCGCCGGTATTGGGCTGATGAATATCATGCTGGTGGCAGTTCAGCAACGCACGCGCGAGATCGGTATTGAAAAGGCCCTGGGCGCGCGTAAGCGGCATATCCTGATCCAGTTTCTTGCCGAGGCGCTGGTGATTACCGGGGTTGGAGGTGCGATCGGCATTGTGCTGGCTTATGCTGTGTCGATTGGCGTGGGGAGCATCACGTTTTATAGTGCCTTGGCATCGAATGCTGACGCGGCAGATATCCACCTGCTGATTTCGCCGACGATTGTGATTCTTGCCACAGGAATTTTGATTGTTGTCGGTATGGTGAGCGGTATGATTCCGGCGATCAAGGCGGCGAATCTCAATCCGATTGAAGCGCTGCGGTACGAGTAGTCTTCTCCTGGAACAATTCAATTTCTCAATCTTTTGGTGGATGCTCGTCTCGCGTTTCTTCGCGTAGGATAGCCTGCGAATGGAGCCTTCGATCGAGCCTCGCAGGCAAATGGGATTGGCTTCTGCCGTTGCCATCGTGACGGGGGAGTCGATTGCGCTGGGGATCTTTCTGACGCCGGCGGCGATGGCGAAGTCGCTCGGGTCGCCGCTGCTGCTGGCTGCGGTGTGGTGCGGCATGGCGTTGATCGCGATCTGCGGAGCGCTTTGCTATTCGGAACTGGCGGTGCGGTTTCCTCTTGCTGGCGGCGAGTATGTCTATCTGCGCGAGGGGTACGGCGGGCGGATTGCGTTTCTTTATGGCTGGATGTCGGCTGCGGTGATCGACCCCGGACTGGCTGCGGCGCTCTCGGTGGGTGCTGTTCCTTATGTGCAGTCGATAGTCTCGATCCCGCCGCGGGCTGCTACGTTTTTGCCAGCGATGATTCTGGTGTGCTTGGGCATCATTAACTATGCGGGGACGCGCCTGAGTAGCCGCGTGATGGCTACGGCGAATCTTCTAAAAATTGCTGTGCTGTTTGCGCTAGTGGCTTGGGCGTTTGTGTCGGGACATGCTTCTACGGGAAATCTGCTGCCGCTGGCTGTGCGGCGGCCCGGCTCTGAGGCGCTCTTTGGAGCGATTGCCGGAGCCACCGTGAATGCGTTCTTCAGCTTCGGCGGCTGGTGGGAAGCGGGGAAGCTGGCGGGTGAGGTGCGAAATCCGAAGCGCACGCTGCCGCTGGCGTTTACGGTTGGTGTGCTGCTGGTGACGGCGGTGTATCTGCTGGTGAGCTTTGCGTTTCTCTCGGTTGTGCCGCTGGAGCGCATTGTTTCGAATACGGCGTTTGTGGCGCAGTTTGGGCAGGCGCTGTTTGGCTCCGCGGGCGGGAAGATTCTGTCGGCGTGCGTGTTGCTCTCGGTTGCCGGCGGTTTGATGGCGCTTACGATGGCTGCCCCTCGTGTCTATTACGCGATGGCGAAGGATGGCGGATTCTTCTCCATCTTCGGTCGCCTGCATCCGCGCTTCGGAACGCCAGCGAATGCCGTGCTGCTGCAAATGTGCGGAGCCCTTCTGGTCCTTTGTTTCGGTGCATTCGACCGCATCCTCGCCTACATCATCTTTTCGGCGATCGGATTCCTCGCGCTTTCCGTAACATCACTCTTCCGCCTGAAGGAGCCCGTCCGCCGCTGGTGGTATCCGACAGCCCCAATTGTGTACCTCGTCGGCAGCGGCATCATCGCGCTGCTGATCCTCATGCACGATCCCATACCCGCACTGATCGGCGTCGCCATTGTCCTATGCGGCGATCTATTGCGACGCTGGTTTATTTCCGCCAAGCCCGTAGCGGCTACTGAAGCCGCCGAAACGACTCTCCCCTGAAGGGATTTTTCAAAGGATGCCCCACATCAATTTGCCCAAAGAACTGCCCGGTATTCGTAGTGCGATGGCTTTTCGTCCTGAAACAGCAAAGCCGCTGAATGAATTAGTCGAAGTATTGCTGCGCGGCCCGCACTCACTAACACCTGGTGAGCGCGAATTAATCGCAATGTATGTCTCGTATCTGAATGACTGCTACTACTGCCAAATGAGCCACGGCGCGATTGCTGCCGCCCACTTGAACGACAACGAAGAGCTGGTAAAGCGCGTGAAAGCCGATTTTCAGCACGCCGACATTTCCGACAAGCTGAAGGCTCTGCTCGTAATCGCCGGAAAAGTCCAGAAGGGTGGCAAGCACGTCACGGCCGAAGACGTAGAAGCAGCGCACAGCCAGGACGCAACAGATCTGGAAATTCACGACACCGTTCTGATCGCCGCGGCCTTCTGCATGTACAACCGCTACGTCGACGGCTTGGCGACGATGCAGCCACTCGACGAAGCAAGCTATCGCGAGCGCGGCCGGCGTGGCGCTCGCGACGGTTATGTGACGGTGAGCAAGGAATATCTGGCCACCTATGCAGTTACTCGGTAACTCACTCACGGAGAGAAAAGATGCCTCATATTGTACTTCCAGAAGGTCTGCCGGGCATTTCCGCCGGATTCGCATTTCGTCCCGAAACAGCCAAGCCGATGCGCGAGCTGGCTCACATTCTGTTGCACGAACCAAACAGCCTCGCTCCAGCCGAGCGCGAGCTGATCGCAACTTACGTCTCATCGCAGAACGACTGTTATTTCTGCCAGACGAGCCACGGAGCCGCAGCCGCCGCGCATCTCGGCGATGACGAAATTGTGAAGCGCGTGAAGGCTGATTTTCAGCATGCGGATATTTCCGACAAATTGAAGGCGCTTTTGGTGATCGCGGGCAAGGTGCAAAAGGGCGGCAAGAATGTCACGCCTGAAGATGTGCAGAACGCGCGCGATCAGGGTGCGACGGACCTTGAGATTCACGACACGGTGCTGATAGCTGCCGCGTTCTGCATGTATAACCGCTACGTGGATGGGCTGGGAACCTGGCAGCCGCAGGATGAATCGATGTATGCGGCGATGGGGAAGCATCTTGCAACTGAAGGCTATCGCAAACCTTCGATGGATGCCGCAGAAGTGGCTTGAGATCGAACAAAAAGGCGGCTAGGCCGCCCTTTTGGGTACGGCCAGATAAGCAGAGATAAGCAGCGCGACGCCGATCATGAACGGGATGAGTCCCACTAGTCCTACAGCTGGCTTATCGTGCGCGATCCCGCCCAAAAAAGCCATGAGACCAATACCGATGCCCATGTTGACGAGGCCCCCGACCAGATAGCCTTCACGCTTCTTCGCTTCACTCTTTGCTTCGGCAGTCCGTTCCTTTTCTTGAAGATAGGCGAGCGTGGCGACGGCGCTGTTAGTGTCGGATTCCGCAAGTTTTTTCAGCATGTCATTCCTGTAGTAGCTTTCTCGTTCGGTCTGTCGCGAACCAGCCCAGGCAGCCACCGCGAGAAAACCGAAAAGAGCAACTGCGCCAACGCTGAGAAAGAGAAATATAAAAGCCGGACCTTGAAACATCATGACAACCTCCTTGATGCCGAGTAAGACCTGCAGCCTTATCATGCGGTTGCGTTTTTATTTCTGAAATAAAAATGCAACCATCGTGGTTGCGGGTTGGTCGTACATTGCGAGGAAATAGCAGAGCGTGAGCGCGACTGAAGATCTGGCCGATGTGGAGCGGGTGCTTGCGGGAGATGTTGCGTCTTTCGAAGGCATCGTGCGCCGCTGGCAGGGTCCGCTGGTGAATATGGCTTACCGCTTTTGCAACGACCGGGGGCGTGCAGAGGAGATGGCGCAGGAGGCTTTCCTGCGCGTCTACCGCTCTCTGGCAAGCTGGCGGCGGGATGCCGCGTTTTCAACTTGGCTCTTTGCGGTGGCGGTGAATCTTTACCGGTCGGAGTTGAAGCGGATTCCGGCTGGGAACGTTGCACTGGATGATGTAGCTGAATTGATGGACAAGCGCTCGCATTCCGCTGACTTTGAAGAGCATGAACGCGACAGGATGGTTCGGCGGGCAGTGCAGGCGCTTCCGGCGAAGTATCGCGACGCCATGATTTTGTATTATTTTCATGAAATGGATGTACCGGCAGCATCGAAGAGCCTGGGGGTGCCGGAAGGTACGGTGAAGGCGCGGCTGTTTCGCGGTCGCGAGATTTTGCGCAGCAAGCTGCCGCAACTGCTGGAAGTGTCGAGGCTGAAGGAGGCGTGATGCCCGAAGGAAACGGAATGGAAGGCGAATTGGATCGTATGCTTTCCACGCGAGACGAGATCGTGCCGTCGTCGGGCTTTGTGATGTCAGTGATGGATGCTGTGCGGCATGAAGCGGCAGTTTCAGAACCGACCCCGCTTCCGCCGATTGCCTTTCCGTGGCTACGCGCGTTGCCGATATTCGCTGCGCTGGCTGCGGTTCTTGTCATGCTGATTGGCGGAATCGTCGCAGCGGTTCGAACGCCGGTCGCCGCCACCAGCGCGCCTCTGGTGCCTCCCGTAGTGTGGCATGCGCTGGAGCAGGTAAACGCCGGCTGGCTCGCCGGCGCACTGCTGTTAGCTTTTCTTTCGACAATCTTTTCTATTCGTTTTGCAGTCGGCAGACGCTAGAAGATTCAGAGCCTCGTTCTGAGTGTTCTGTTAGTCTGTGCGACATGTCTCGCGTTCTTCTGTTTGCGGCATTGTTCTTTTCGGCTGGGGCGGCAGTTGCGCAAGATGCAAAGCCCCTAAACCCTGCCCTGATTGGTGACAAGTGGCATGCGCATTGGATTGCGTGCCCCGACGCTCCGCAGAAAGACGTCGGCGTTTTCTATTTCCGGAAAGAAATTACGCTGGCTGCGGTTCCTGCGCACTTCTGGGTACACGTAAGCGCGGACAATCGCTTTCTACTGTATGTGAATGGGCAATACGCGGGCGAAGGCCCTGCGCGTGGCGATCTCTTCCACTGGCGGTTTGAGACGATCGATCTCGCGCCGATGCTGAAGCCGGGCAAGAACATCCTCGCGGCGACCGTCTGGAATTTCGGCACGCGCGCGCCGGTGGCGCAGATGACGAACCGCTCCGGGTTTATGCTGCAGGGCGATACGGCCACTGAAGAAATCGCCAATACCGACCCATCATGGCAGGTCATGCAGGAAAAAGGCCGAGGGCTGGCGGCAACAAATGGAATGAGCGGGTATTATGCAGCCGGCCCGGCTGAGACGGTAGACGGCCGCGCCGCAACCTGGGACTGGGACGCAGCGACAATTTCCAACTCATCCTCATGGCAGAAAGCGGAAGACATCGGCAGGCCAGCCACGCGCGAGGCGCAGGACGCAGACAACAATTGGGAACTCGTGCAGGATTTGCTCCCTGCAATGAAGCACCGCCAGGTCGAGGCAGGCAAGCCCGTGCGCTTTGAGGGCCTCTCCGCCATGCCCGCATTTCCCGCGCAGCCGCTGGAAATTCCGGCGAATACGCATGTGACCCTGCTGCTCGACAACAGCGTCTTGCAGACGGCCTATCCCGAACTGGTGATGAGCGGCGGCCGCGATGCCGATGTGCATGTGACCTATGCCGAAGCCCTCTACGACGCGAAAGGAGAAAAAGGCAATCGCAACGAGATCGCCGGTCGCCACATTGAGGGCATCACTGACGAGTTCATCAGCGATGGCGGCGAACAGCGCGCATATCAGCCGCTGTGGTGGCGTACCTGGCGCTACGCGCAATTGGATGTAACGACGAAAGCAGCTCCTCTGCGCCTTGAAAAATTCGACGGTGGTTCAGCGCCTATCCATTTGAAGAGAAGGCCAGTATCAGCGGAGACATTCCCGATCTCGAAAAAGCTTTGGGACACAGGCTGGCGCACCGCCCGCCTCTGCGCGCATGAAACTTACATGGATGCGCCCTACTGGGAGCAGTTGCAGTACGTCGGCGATACGCGCATTCAGGCGCTCATCTCCTACGCGGTAACAGGCGACAGCAGGTTAGGAAAGCAGGCCATCACCAATATCGAATCGTCCATCATCCCTGAAGGAATTACGCAGAGTCGCTATCCCTCGCGCCTGCCGCAGTTCATTCCGCCCTTCTCGCTGCTATGGGTCGATATGCTGCACGACTACTGGATGTATGTGAACGATGAGCCACTTGTGCGGGAGACACTGCCCCGCACCCGCGGCGTCATCGACTGGTATGCCTCGCATCTGCGTCCCGACGGCCTGATGGGAAGAGTGAAGTGGTGGGAATTCGCCGACTGGACCAGCGGTTATGACGGCGGCAATCCTCCGCAGGAAACCGACGGCGGGTCTACGTATTTAACTTTGCAATTCATCGAGGCTCTGCACGACGCAGGCGAATTGGAAAAGAACTACGGCAGCCCCGAACGCGCCGCCAATTACCAAGGCATGATTCAGAGATCGTCAGACGCCCTGAACCGCCTCACCTGGGACGCGCGTTACGGCGTCTACGCCGACACCCCGGCGAAGAAAACCTATAGCCAGCAGCCGAATGTGCTGGCCGTGTGGCAGGACGTAGCTCCGCGCTCGGAGCAGAAGGCGATCCTGCAGCGCCTGCTGGCTTCGCAGGAAGGCAAAGAGACGCAAGTCGACGGCAAAGCCGTTCCGCCCATGTCGGCGATGAGCTACTACTTCCGCTTTTACCTCAGTCGCGCGTTGGAGCATGCCGGGCTTGCCGACCTGTACATCAGCCAATTGAAGCCGTGGTACAACATGCTGAACTTAGGGTTATCGACCTGGGCTGAGCAGCCGGAACCGACGCGCTCAGACTGTCACGCGTGGAGCGCTCATCCGAACTATGACCTGCTCACCGTGGTGGCCGGAATTCATCCCGGCGCTCCCGGATTTTCGAGAGTGCGCATCGAACCGCACCTCAGCTCCCTGCACGAAATAAAGGCCACAATGCCGCACCTAAAAGGCCCGATTGTGACAGAATTTACGCTTAAACCGCACGAATATGCAGCCACCATTACGCTCCCCGATGGGCTCAACGGCTCCCTCGTCTGGAAAGGAAAGCAATATCCGCTGCATTCCGGCACACAAACCCTCAACCTACCGGCAGGAGATTGAACTCAATTTCCGGGGGCTTGGCACCGCTGATATAGTCTAAGCAGAAAGAACAAAAGGCATGGCACTTCGGCCATGCCTTTAACTTTTAATGCGTAAACGACTGAAATTAAACGACATACGTTCGTGAGTTCAGTTGTAAGTTATAGAAAGTAAACGATCTCCGTACAAAATGGGGAGGGGGGAGGGGTCAGCCGAGTCGGGACTACTCAGTGTCTTCCCGCTTATAAGGTGTTTGCAGGTATTTGCGGGCTTCGTTGAGAGCGCCTTGCGTGTTGTCGTTGGTTTGTAGAGCCTGGCGGTATTCGGGCACCGCGCGGTCGCGCTGGCCGGTTACGTCGAAGATCTTGCCGATCTGGATATGGCTCCATACTTCTGTCCACTTGGGATCGTCGTCGCCGCGTAGCGCGTCGCGGTAGGCGTTGATAGATGCCTGATAGTTGCGCTGCGTAAAGAGCACTTCACCGATCCTGTAGTTGGCGAGTGAGCTGTATGGATTGGCTTTCAGCGCATTCTGGAATTCGGCCAGACCGCCGATGGTGTCGCCCTGGGCCACGAGCTGCTGGCCGCGCAGAATGTGGACGCGCACCTGCATGTCGGGCGAGTTTTTCAGAATCCAGTTGTCTGGATCGATGGTGATGTGGCGCGGCCGCCCGAAGGTGTCAACGACGAATTGCGAGTCGGAGCCGACGACATCAACGCGGCGGATTTCTGTTTTGCCGTCGGTTTCGATGCGCAACTCTACGGGCATGTTGAACAGGTCGAGGTCCTGCTGGATTTCGCCGATGGTGCGGAAGCCCTTGTTGTTACCGAGACGATAGACGGCATATTTGTTGTTAAACTGCGGAGCGCCTGTGCCATCGAGCCATTGGGCGAAGAATGGCGTGAGCTGCTGCTGCGACTGCGCTTCAGCGAGCTTTTCAAAGTCGCTGGTCTTGATCGATTTGTCAGTGAATTGAGAGAGCGTGGCTCGCAGAATCCTGAGGAAGCTGTCCTGCCCAACTTCCCATCGGAGCATGTGATAGACCAGCGCACCCTTTTCGAGGGTCATCGATTGGAACTGAGGGGAGAAAGGATCTAGCTGGCCCGCCCTGGCGAGCGGAATCGTATCGTAGGCAAGCGCGCCGGACGAGACATCCTGTATGGCCGCATTCATGGCGCTGCGGCCTGCGGTGTCCTCGAGATACATCAGTTCGGCGTAGCGAGACATGCCGTTAGTGATCCAGACGTCATTGAGAGTGGCTGGGCTGATCTGGCTGCCCCACCATTGATGGGCGATCGTGTTGGAGAGCAGTCGGAAATCGTTCTTGTTACCGATGCGGGAGCCTGCGACAGCGGCGATTTCCGGGGCCCAGGCTGCGGGCACAGTGTCGTTGGGCAATTCAACGACATTTAACTGGCTGGATTCGGGAATGCCGAAGGTGCTGGTGAAGAAAGCGAACTCGCGCAGAGCAGTCTGGCCGTAGTCCTGCGCGGATTGTTTGTGCGCTTCTGTGGTGTAGACGTGGATATTCGGGGCTGCGGAAAGTGCGTCGAATTTGCCGGCGATGATCGTGCCGGGGAATCCAGGTTTGGCCCAGTGGAAGTTGTGCTGCTCGCCGCCAGCGGCAGCGCCGGACGTGGTTGGGCCGCTGCCGATGACGCGGTAACCGGCCGGAAGTGTGATGTGAATGTCGGCGGTGAAGCGGTCGGTCATATAGCCGACCATAGGGAACCAGCGTCCTGCATAGAGCAGATAGCTGTTTGGATCGCCGACCTGCGCCAACTTCAGTCCTTCGACGGGGCTGCCGGCGTCGCCGTCGAGCATGCCGTCATAGGTGAAGATATAGGTGTACTGCTGACCCTTGACCAGCGGAGTAGTTGGGGTGACGATCACGGTCGCGTTGGGGCCGCGCTCGCCGCTCAGAGGCAGGTTCGCTGTGGTCGTCACTTTCTCGACCCTCAGCGCGCCGTGCAATTCGAAAATCGCCGTGTCGGTGTTATCGAGCGCCGTGAAGGTGACCTGCGCGGTGGCGGAGAGCTTGTGATCGGCTGGGCTAAGCTGGGCGTTGATGGTGTAGCCGGTGACGTTGATGGTCGGTTTCTGCTGGGCTGAGAGGGTTGCAGCAGCTGAAAAGAGCAAAACTGCCGCCCAAAAAGAAGCTCCAAGGCGAAATATGCTGCAGCGTTTCGATATTCGCATCTTCATCGTGCCGGACCCATTAACTCTACCGTGATGCTGGCTACCTGCTCAATGGGGCTTTTGTCCACGTGCAGGGAGGCACTGACCTGTGCCAGGTCCGCCTGCATCCGGGAGCGGGCCGTCTCGTTGAGCAGCAGGTTCTGCAAGTGTGAGACGACATTTTGAGCGGTAAAGTCGCTCTGGATGAGTTCAGGAACCACTTCGCGTCCGGCAATGAGGTTGACCATGGCAACGTGCGGGACCTTCACCACCCGCTTGGCAACAGAATACGTCAACTGAGAAACACGATAGACGACGATGAAAGGATTGCCGATTAAAGCGGCCTCGACCGTTGCTGTTCCGCTGGCCACAACGCTGGCGCGCGCGTGATGCAGAGTGGCGCGGGCATCGTCGACCACTGTGATCCGTGGGGATGCGGGCAGCATGCTGCGGACGTGGGCGACATGGTTCGGCGTGAGCGTGGAGGCGAGCGGGAGTAGAAATTCGATGGGTTCTTGCAGTTCGCTGGCGGCTTCGATCATTTCCGGGAGGTTGAGTCGAATCTCCTTGAATCGGCTGCCGGGGAGCAGACCCACCCACAGTTTGGACGGGTCGAGACGGTATTGGTCAGCAAAGTCTTTTCGTGAGATGGAAGGCAGGGGGACCTCTGCGAGGGGATGACCTACGAAAGCGGCTTTGACTCCATGTTCGCGGTAAAAGAGCGCTTCAAACGGGAAGATGACGAGCATTCGGTCTACATAGCGCCTTACGCGGTGGATCCGGTATTTCTTCCATGCCCAGAGCTGTGGGCTGACGAAATAAATGACGGGAATTCCCTGCTTATGCAGGGTGCGGGCGAGTGAGAGGTTTACGTCCGGGAAGTCGATAAGGATGGAAGCGTCCGGACGTTCCTTCGCGATGCTCGCTTTGAGCTTGCGGTACTCGCCGTAAATGCGTGGGATGTGCCGGATGATTTCGGTGATGCCCATGACGGCGACGTCTTCCGCGCGGACGATGCGGCGAAAGCCGAGTACTTCCATGCGCTGTCCGCCCAGGCCGAAAAATTCGGTGTCCGGAACCAGCTTGCGAATGGCTGGGATGAGCTGGGTGGCGTAGTGTTCTCCGCTGGCTTCGCCGGCGGAAATTAAGATTTTGCGTCCGGCCATGCGCGGCTAGTCGCTCCCCACCGCGAGGCTGGGGTTGAGCGTAGGGAGAGCGTCAGACAATTCCTGATCCCTGTATTGGAGCTGGTAAAGCTTCCAGTAGATGCCGCGTTGCGCAAGCAGCTCCTGATGTGTGCCCATTTCGCGCAGTTGGCCTTTGTGCATGACAAGAATCACGTCAGCTCGCTGGACGGTGGAGAGCCGGTGAGCGATGACGACGGAGGTGCGGCCTTCGATCATGCGCTCCAGTGCGAGGCGGATGCGCATCTCGGTTTCTGTGTCTACGCTGGACGTAGCTTCATCGAGGATGAGTACGGCGGGGTCGTGGGCCAGGGCGCGGGCGAAGTTGATGAGCTGCTTCTGGCCTGTGGACAGGCCGTTACCGCGCTCGCGCACTGGCTCAGCGAAGCCCCCGGGAAGGGACTGGATGAAGTCGCGGACGTTGACTTCATCGGTGGCTTCTTCGAGGCGCTCGTCGGAGATCCAATGCGACCCGAGACGGATATTGTCGGCGATTGTTCCGGTGAAGAGGAACGGGTCTTGTAGAACGACGCCGAAGCGGCGGCGCAGCTTGGCGAGGTCGTGCTCGCGCACATCGACGCCATCGACCAAGATGCTGCCGTGCTGGATGTCGTAGAAGCGCATCATCAGGCTGATGATGGTGGTTTTGCCTGCTCCGGTATGGCCGACGATGGCCGCGGTCTGGTCGGGTTCGACGGTGAAGGAGACGCCCCGCAAGATCCATTCGATGTCATCCATCGAGGATAATTCTGCGGCATCGGCGCGGGCAATGCGGGCTTTCTGGGCTTCATCGAGCCGCTGGTAGGTGAACCAGACGTTGCGGAACTCGATGCGGCCTGAATTGTCGCCTTCTTTCGGGAGTGCTGGAGAAACGATCTCGGGGGCGGTGTCGAGCAGCTTGAATATGCGTTCGCTGGCAGCCATGGCGGCCTGCAGGATGTTGTATTTCTCGCTCAGGTCCTGGATGGGGCGGAAGAAGCGCTGCGCGTACTGCATGAAGGCGACAAGAACGCCCAGAGTGACGGTTGTGTGGAGCACGCCGTATCCACCGCGCCAGATGACGAGGGCGATGGCGATGGAGCTGAGGATTTCGACGGCTGGGTAGTAAAGGGCGTAGGCCATGATCGCGTCTTTGAAGGCGTCCATGTGCAAGCGATTGACCGCTTTGAATTCCTGGAAGGAGCGTTCCTGGCGATTAAAGAGCTGCACCACCGCCATGCCGCTGACGTGTTCCTGCGTATAGGAATTGATGCGGGCGATGGCGGAGCGAATGCGGCGGTAGGAGTCGCGTACATGCTTGCGGAAAATTCGCGTGACCAGCAGGATGAGTGGAAGGGCTGCGAAGGAAAGAAGGGCCAGCCACCAACTCATGCGGAGCATCACTATGACGATTCCTGCGAGCACGAAAACGTCTTCAAAGATGGCGAAGACGCCTGAAGTGAACATCTCGTTTAGCGCGTCGACGTCGCTGGTGAGGCGCGTAACGAGCCGTCCGACCGGGTTACGGTCAAAATAGCCAATATGCATGTGTTGCAAGTGGCGGAAGATCTGGCTCCTCAGGTCGAACATGACTTTCTGGCCTGTCCACTGCATCAGGTAGGTCTGGACAAAGTCGAGAAAATACCCCAGCACCAGAGCGCCGAGGTAGAGTGTAGCCAGCTGCGTGATTCCGGTAAAAGCATTCTGGCTGAGATAGCGGGCAAGCCACGTGGGTTTGGCAGCGGTTTGTGCCGTCATGTAGCGGTCGACCGCTACCTTGGTGAGATAAGGGCCGAGCACATCAGCGCCCGCCTTGATGAAGATTGCAACGAGAGATATGAATGCTGCCAGCTTGTAGGGGTACAAGTAGCGGATGAGGCGGCGCATCAGGCGGCCGTCATAGGCTTTGCCGACGACATCCTCTTCCTGCTGCTGTGCTTGTTTCGGCTTTTCCTGTTCGGCCATGCGCTGACTCTATTTTACGGGTTGGCGAACTCATTGGCGCGAAGCCGGTAGAGCACATGCCTCCTTAATAGATGACCTTCGGGCAGGTTCGGATGATCAAAGGTGTCGGCGGGGTTGAAGGTCATGCCGATTTTCTCCATGACGCGACGGGAGCGGATGTTCTGCTCGGCGGTGAAGGAGACCAGCGAATCCAGCTTCAGAGTGTTGAATGCGTACGCAGCCATGGCGCTTGCGCCTTCGGTGGCAAAGCCTTGTCCCCAGGTATTTGCCGCGAGCCGCCAGCCGATTTCTACACAGGGCGTGAAGTGCGCCTCGAAATTTGGCACGGAAAGACCGATGAAGCCGAGGAAGCTGCGGTCGGATCGAAGTTCGACCGCGCATAGTCCGAAACCGCGTTGCGTGAAGGATGCCTCGATTCTGTCGACGACGCGGTCGCTTTGCTCACGCGTCAG
This sequence comes from Terriglobales bacterium, assembly GCA_963823845.1. Lineage (GTDB taxonomy): Bacteria > Acidobacteriota > Terriglobia > Terriglobales > Acidobacteriaceae > Alloacidobacterium. The sequence goes on along the minus strand of CAWGND010000011.1, from coordinate 167,196 downwards.
CGTATTGGGGAAGAATTCCATGACGCGTAGGTCGGCGTTGATTTCTGCGAACGGCTGGCGGTCGGAGTCCTGCCAGCAGCGCAGGATAAGCCGTTCGGTTGAGATGATCGTCATGGGAGAATCGCCCACAATGAGAAAATAGATGATAGACGCCCTCATGGATACCCTGGGAATCTACATTTCAGTGCCGTTCTGCCGGTCGAAGTGCACCTATTGCAACTTCGCGTCCGGGGTATTCCCGTCGAGCTACATGGCCCAGTATGTTGAGCGTGTGTGTGATGACTTGAAAGCCGCCGTGGGGCGTTTTTCGGGCCTTCCGCGCGACGTTGACACGATCTATCTGGGCGGGGGAACGCCCAGTCTCCTGCCGCCTGATTTGCTGAATGCACTATTTAGCGCGATTCGCGACCACTTTCTGGTCACAAACGCTGCTGAGATTACCGTCGAGTGCGCTCCGGGGCAGTTGGCTGATGATGCACTGGACGCCATGCTGTCTTGTGGCGTGAACCGCATTAGTTTCGGGGTGCAGTCCTTTGTGGATCAAGAGGCAAGAGCTACTGGCCGGTTACATACGCGGGCCGTTACGCTTGACGATATTCGGCGAGTGCAGCGGGCTGGCATCAGGCGCGTCAACGCCGACCTGATTGCCGGCTTGCCGCACCAAACGATTGCTTCGTGGAGAGAGTCTTTAGCCGTTCTGGTGGATTCGGGTGTCGACCACGCAAGCATTTACATGCTGGAAGTGGATGATGATTCGCGCCTCGGACGTGAAGTGCTGGGCGGCGGCGTACGATACTATGCTCCGGCGATTCCTGGTGACGATGCGATTGCCGATATGTATGTCGGTGCGATTGATGTGCTGGGAGAGAAGGGGCTGGCGCAATACGAGATTTCCAATTTTGCCCGTGAGGGTGCAGCGTCCGCTCACAACAAGAAATACTGGCTGCGGCAGCCTTATCTCGGACTGGGCGTCGATGCGCATTCGATGCTGCGTGCGGAGGGCGGAGCAGCTATCCGCTTTGGTATGACTGATGATTTGCAACACTATCTCGTTGCGCCTGGATGGGATCAGGCACAATCTCTTACGCGACAGGAAGAATTGGAAGAATCGTGGTTCCTTGGTCTTCGCTTGAACGCAGGTGTAGATCTGCGTCAGGTTGAGGCCGAATTCGGCACAGAAGTGCCGAAACAATACAAGCCGATTTTCGAGGAGCTGGCTGCTGACGGATTTCTCGCAATTCATGCGGATCGAATTACGTTGACATTGCGTGGGCGAATGCTTTCGAACGAAGTCTTTGCCCGATTTTTGGATGTGGTCGAAACTCCCGAACCGATCGCGGTGTAAAACAGAAACATGTCCACTGAAACCCAGCACAGTGAAGAGGTTTTCTCGCAAAATCCGGTCGGCTTCATCGACCTGCGCAGTGACACCGTAACCCGGCCCACAAAGGCCATGCGTGCTGCGATGGCCGCGGCTGAAGTGGGCGATGACGTTTACGGCGAGGACCCGACGGTAAATCTGCTGGAGGCGAGCGCGGCACAGATATTTGGCCGCGAGGCTGCGCTTTTTGTACCGACGGGCACGATGGGGAACCAGATTGCGATTCGACTGCACACACAGCCGGGGCAGGAGATCATCTGCGAATCGCGCTCGCATATCGTCGACTGGGAAATGGCGATGGCTGCGTCATTTTCCGGTTGCCAGCTTCGGGCCGTGACCGCAGACCGCGGCATTGTGACGTGGAAACACATCGAGCCAGTCATCAAGCGGTCAAGCGTTCACAATGCGCCGACGGGCCTGATATCTTTGGAGAATTCGCACAACATGGCAGGCGGGACGGTTACGCCGCTCGCGGTCTTCGGCGAGATATGGAACGGCGCGCATGAGATGGGCATTCCGCTGCACTTGGATGGAGCGCGTATTTTCAATGCCTCCGTTGCTTTGAACGTTCCGGTTGCGGTGCTTACCAGTGGATTCAATACCGCAATGTTCTGCCTGTCGAAGGGGCTGTGCGCGCCGGTGGGTTCGATGCTGGTTGGCAGCCGCAAGCTGATTGAGCGTGGCCGTATGGTACGCAAGGCTTTGGGCGGCGGGATGCGCCAGGTGGGCGTTCTCGCGGCTGCCGGACTAATCGCGCTTGAAGAGATGCCGAAGCGGTTGGCAGTAGATCACGCGAACGCGAGGTATATTGCAGAGCAACTCTCGGGATTGAAACAGATTGAACTCGATCTAGGAACGGTGCAGACGAATATTGTCATCTTTGCCCTGAAAGAAGAGGGGAAGGCTGAAGAGCTGGTGCTGCGTCTCAAGCAGCGCGGTGTTCTTTGCGGAACTGTGGGGAGCAATTCTGTTCGCTTTGTGACTCATCACGATGTTGACCGCGCCGCGTGCGAAGCGGCTGCGCGAATTGCGGTGGATGAGATTGTGAAGCTGTAGCTGGTCGCTACTGTTCGCGATCCGTGTGCCAGCCCGGATTCGTCCATTGACCGTTTGTGAGAACGAATACTTCAGTGGCGCGTCCGGAGTTTATTGATCGTTTGCCGTTGGATTCGATTTCATATTGATATTTGCTGTAAAGAATGGCTACGTTGCCGAAGCGCTGAATTTCTGTGCGGGGGAACTCCAGCCGGATGAGCTTTGCGCCAGAGGCATGAAACTGGGTTGCCTCCTGAAATATCTCGGCCTGGGCTTGCCATTTTTCCTCTCCAGCGTTAATGGCAAGGGCTTCTTTTGGGACGAGCTTTTCAAGCGCCTGAATATCTCCTGCGAACCAGTTCCGCCAGAGAGCCTCTCGCGCGATGAGCAGATCGGAATCTTCCTTTGAGCTGGAGGCAAAGGCGGTTCCAGCGATGCAGAGCATGATGGGTGAGTCGGCGCATGTCTTTCTCCTCGAATCCATAGATTCTATTTGATTGCACACACTCAGCTTTCAGCAGTGTATTCAGCTTTTCCACTGCCCGTCTCTCGCCCTTAGAACCTCCCTTTCTGAAAACGGCAGGCCATACCTTCTCTTTCCTTCAGGAATCGCTGCGGCTGCGTTCCGCCCGAACATGCCGCAGAAAATCTGAGAGCATCTGGCCGGCCTTGGGGATGAATACCTCGCAAAGGCTTTCCAGATGCTCCATTCTGTCTACGCGGAAGCTGCGGAAGTCGTGGCGCAATTCGCACCAGGCTGCAAGCGTCCAGGCGCCACCCCAGAAATAGAGTGCCAATGGATGCACGCGGCGTACGCTCTGTTGACCATCTTCGCGGGCGTAGGCAATAAGAACAATATGCCGCTCCTGCGCTGCTGAATGCAGGGCATCGAGCCTGGAGCGAAGTTCTGTGGATACGCGAAAACCCGGTGCGTAGAGCAGGACTTCGTCAATGCGCTCGCGCAGATCGGTTGGTAGCACGGCCTCGATCTTGCGGAGGGCGCGATTCGCAGCCTCGGTGAGCTGCATTCCGCCCCAGGCCTGCACCATGCGCGCTCCCAGGACGAGCGCCGTGATCTCTTCGCGGTCAAACATCAGCGGCGGAATATCGAAATCCCGGCGAAGCGTATAGCCAACGCCTGCTTCGCCTGTAATGGGCACGCCGGAAAGCTGCAAGTCCTGCACATCGCGATAGATAGTCCGATGCGAGACCTGCAGCTTTTCGGCCAGATGCCGCGCGGTTTGCAGACGCCCCGAGCGAAGCAACTGGACGATTCGAAAGAGTCTGTCGGCACGACGCATACCGGATTATCTTAGAGCTTTTGCGTCGACGACCGGTTCTAAGCTGCGGCATGCAGGCCGATACGGTTGCCTTCGCTGTCGCGGATCTGGGCGACCCAGCCCACGCCAGGGAGATGGTTTTTGGGCTCTACGATAGCTCCTCCTGCGCTTTCGACGCGGTTGAGAACTGTGTCGAACTTGCCATCGCAGTTGAGGTAGATAATGACGCCGTCTCCCGCCGGTTTGAAGCCTTCGCCGCATCCAATGGCGCCTGAGACACCGGGCTTCTGGTAAGGGAAGATGGCGAGATTGGGCCATGCGGCTTCGTGGATCATTGCTGTGCCGAGAATCGTTTCGTAGAACTGGATGGCGCGGGGAAAGTCGGCGGCGGGAATCTCAAACCAGACAACGGTGGATGTGACGGTTTCCTGTGCGGTCGGCATTGTGTCCTCTCTCATGGGCGGAATGACTTACAAGAGGAGCGTACGGGAGGGCTGCTGACAGCATGGTGTCAGCAGTGATGGGTGTGCTGGTTGAGATTCCGGTCTCAAAGCATTTTGAAGCCTTTAGGCGGGGTCGAAAGTCTATAATTATATGGATATGCCAAAGTATTCCATCGTCGTCCCTTTCCACAACGAAGAAGAGAATGTCACCACCCTGTACGACCGCCTGAAGGCTGTGATGGAGCAGGTGGGAGACAGCTTTGAGCTGGTCTATGTGGATGATGGGTCGAGCGACCGCACCTACAAGCTGCTGGAAGAGATTGCCGCGGTCGATAGCCGCGTGCTGGTGGTGAAACTTCGCCGCAATTTCGGCCAGACGTCGGCGCTGGCGGCGGGATTTGATCATGCCCAGGGTGAGTTTATTCTCGCTATGGATGGCGATCTGCAGCACGATCCGAACGAGATTCCAAACTTTCTCGAGAAGCTCGAAGAAGGTTATGACGTTGTCAGCGGCTGGCGCAGGGAGCGCATCGATAACTTTGTCATGCGCCGGATTCCGTCACGCTGCGCCAACTGGCTGATGGCGAAGCTCTCGGGCGTGGATATTCATGACTTCGGGACGACCTTCAAGGCATATCGTCGGGAAGTGATCCACAACATTCCGCTGTATGGCGAGATGCACCGCTTCATTCCGGCGCTGGCTTCATGGTATGGAGCCAGCATCTGCGAGATTCCGATCAAGAATGTGAATCGCGAGCGAGGGAAGTCGCACTATGGGATTAGCCGGACCTTCCGAGTATTTTTCGATCTGCTGACGATTCGCTTTCTGTTGAAATACATGACGCGTCCGCTGCATTTCTTTGGCAGTTTTGGCGCGCTGAGCATGCTCGGCGGCGGTGCGATTTCATTCTTCCTGCTATTGTTGAAGCTGTTCACGCACCAGCATGTGATGGATCAGCATGGACCCCTCTTTGTAGTCGCGGGAGTGCTGATTCTGGCCGGTATTCAAATGCTGGCGATCGGATTGCTTGGCGAGCTTCAAGTTCGGCATTATCATACGGCGACGCAGCGCGCTCCATATACCATCGACCGCCTTGTGCGACTGCGCTCCCCCGAAGAGCCGAGTCTGCTGCAAGAGAATTAGCATCCGAGTCGTCTAGACGATTGGCTTCACCGTAATTTCAAAAATCTCCCTGTAATGCCTCCGTGCCGGATGGCTGAGCGTTCTTGCGCTGACGCGCGGCATCGTGGCGTATATTGGTGTTCGCGCCCCGAGTTGTATTCAAAAACCCGCGGATCGCAACGAACGAATTTTCACTAACAGGCATCTTGTTAGAGGAGAGATTCTGCCGTCCGTGGCACTTGCGCGCAGTTGTGTGCCCATTCTTTAGCAAGAACGGTTGGTCATGACGAAGCCTGTAGATGGAAGAAAACGCGTAGTGATCGATGGCGTTGATCCTGAGATCGACGCAGGCCGGTTCCCAATCAAACGCATTGTTGGCGATCTTGTCCGAGTGGAAGCTGACGTTTTCGGCGACGGGCATGATCGAGTTACGTGCCATCTCTTGTTCCGGCATGAGGGCGAAGGTCAGCTGCATCGCGTCAAAATGGAGCCGTTGGGCAACGATCGCTGGCAGGCTTCGTTTCAGGTAGGCAAGCAGGGAAATTATTTCTACACGGTTGCGGGAAACGTCGATCACTTCGGAACGTGGCGAAGCGATTTGATAAAACGACTCGACGCTGGCCAGGATGTCTCCCTCGAGTTGCAAACGGGCGGATTGCTGGTGGAGCGGACAGCGAAGGATGCCGAGGGAGAAGATGCGATCCGACTGGCCGACTGGGCCGCCCTGTTGCGCGGCAAGAGTGAAGACGAGGATACCAAAGTTGTGGCACTCGATGCGGATCTCGCCGCGAGGATGGAGCGGTACACAGACACAGCGCTTGAAATGAAGTACGAAAGAGAGCTGCGCGTTGTCGTAGATCGCGAGCGAGCGCGATTCTCCAGCTGGTATGAGTTATTTCCGCGATCGTGCTCGCCGGTTGCGGGAAAACATGGGACGTTTAAAGATGTTGAAGCACGGCTTGGATACATAGCCGACATGGGCTTCGACGTCATGTATCTGCCGCCAATTCATCCTATCGGACAAGGTTTTCGCAAGGGCAAGAACAATTCTGTGACTGCTGAGCCAGGTGACGTTGGAAGTCCCTGGGCGATTGGATCGGAAGCAGGTGGTCACACGGCGATCCATCCCGAACTCGGAACGTCTGAGGATTTCCGGCATTTGGTCGCAAAGGCTAAGAGCGTTGGGCTCGAAATCGCGCTGGATATTGCTTTCCAGTGCTCGCCCGATCATCCCTGGGTGAAAGAGCATCCACAGTGGTTTAAGCATCGTGCTGATGGGTCTGATTCAATATGCGGAAAATCCGCCGAAGAAATATCAGGATATTTATCCACTCGATTTTGAGAGCGAAGACTGGACTGGCCTGTGGGATGCGCTGAAGGGCGTATTCGTTTTCTGGATCGAGCAGGGTGTTCGCATCTTTCGAGTCGATAATCCACACACAAAGGCATTTCCGTTTTGGGAGTGGGCGATTGCCGAGATCAAGCGCGATCACGAGGATGCGCTTTTTCTGGCTGAGGCATTCACTCGACCTCGCGTAATGGAGCGGCTGGCCAAACTGGGATTCTCGCAGTCTTACACGTACTTCACCTGGCGAAACACGAAGCAGGAGTTGACGGAATACCTTAATCAGCTGGTCGGTACTGAGGTTAGAGAATATTTCCGTCCAAACTTCTGGCCGAATACTCCCGATATTCTGCCGGAACAGCTACAGATAGGCGGCAAGCCCGCGTTTATGTCACGGTTAGTGCTGGCGGCGACGCTCGGGACGAATTATGGCATATACGGGCCGGCCTTCGAGTTGTTGGAGAACGTTCCGGCGAAGCGCGGTGGCGAAGAATATCTGAACTCGGAAAAATATGAGCTGAAGCAATGGGACATCGAAGATCAGAAGAGCCTGGCGCCCTTGATTCGGTCTGTGAATCGTGCGCGGCGGGAGAATGCTGCGCTGCAAGCGAATCATGAGTTGCTTTTTCATCAGACAGATAATCCCTATCTGATCTGTTACAGCAAGAGAAGTGTCGAGGGGGAGAATACGGTCCTTGTTGTGGTGAATCTAGACCCGGTTCATGTGCAGGCGGGATGGATTGATTTAGACCTCGGTAAACTGGGGCTCAATTCACATGAGCCTTTTCAGGTGCATGATCAGCTTGTCGACAAACGTTATCTATGGCAGGGACCAAGAAATTATGTCGAACTTTCTCCGTTTGAGATTCCAGCGCACGTCATGCGCGTGATGCGGCGAGTACGAACTGAAAAAGACTTCGATTACTATCTGTAACGACAGGCAGCGCGATGAGTACTCATATGGCTCTCCAGAAGAAAGTGAAAAGCGCGGGAAGTGCGAGCGATCCCCTCTGGTACAAAGACGCAATTATCTACGAACTGCATGTGCGTGCTTTTGCAGACAGCAATAACGATGGCATCGGCGATTTTCGCGGCCTGATAGAGAAGTTGGACTATCTGCAGGATCTGGGCGTGACCTGCCTATGGCTGTTGCCGTTCTTCCCATCTCCCCTTCGCGATGATGGCTACGACATCGCAGACTACATGACGGTTCATCCCAGCTATGGAACGCTCGACGACTTCAAGGCATTTCTCGACGCGGCACATCAGCGCGGGCAGCAGGTAATGATCGAGTTGGTTATCAACCACTCGTCGGATCAACATCCGTGGTTCCAGCGCGCGCGCCATGCCCCGCCTGGATCGCCTGAGCGCGATTTTTACGTGTGGAGCGACACGGATCAAAAGTACAAAGATGCGCGAATCATTTTTACAGACACCGAGAAGTCGAATTGGACATGGGACCCTGTAGCACACGCTTACTTCTGGCATCGGTTCTTTTCGCATCAGCCCGATTTGAATTACGACAATCCGGAAGTGCTGGAAGAGGTGCTGAAAATTCTGCGGTACTGGCTGGATATGGGAGTAGATGCGCTTCGACTGGATGCGATTCCATACATAGTGGAACGCGATGGCACCAATTGCGAGAACCTTCCGGAGACACACGCGACCATCAAGAAGATTCGCGCTGCGATGGATGAAGGCTACAGCAACCGTGTGATTCTGGCGGAAGCGAACCAGTGGCCGACGGATGTGCGCCCATACTTCGGCGATGGCGATGAATGCCATATGGCATTTCACTTTCCTTTGATGCCTCGTATTTACATGGCTCTAAGGCAGGAGGATCGTCTTCCGATCACGGATATCATGGAGGAGACACCGGCGATTCCTGAGAACTGTCAATGGGGTTTGTTCCTCCGCAACCATGATGAGCTGACGCTCGAAATGGTGACGGACGACGAGCGCGACTATATGTATCTGGCGTACAGCGCCGATCCCCGGATGCGCGTCAACATCGGAATACGGCGCCGGCTGGCTCCCCTTGTCGACAACAATCGTCGACGAATCGAGCTGCTAAACAGTATTTTATTTTCTTTCCCGGGAACTCCCATCCTCTACTATGGCGACGAGATTGGAATGGGGGACAACATCTATCTCGGGGATCGCAATGGCGTACGCACGCCGATGCAGTGGACAGCGGATCGCAATGCAGGGTTTTCTCGTGCGAATCCCGCACAGCTTTACAGCCCTGTGGTCATGGACCCGGTATGGGGATATCAGGCGATCAACGTTGAGGCGCAGCAGGGCGATCCATCGTCGTTGCTGAACTGGATGCGCAACATGATCGCTTTGCGGAAGCTTTTTCAGGTCTTTGGTCGAGGGACGCTCAAGTTTCTGCCGTCTGCAAACAGAAAGGTGCTTGGGTATGTGCGGCAGTACGAGGACGAACAGGTGTTGTGTTTGGCGAACCTCTCTCGCTTCGCGCAGCCGGTGCAACTCGATCTGGCCGAGTTTGAAGGAATGACTCCCGTCGAAATGCTGGGATATGTCGAGTTTCCTACTATCACCAGGCAACCGTACCCGCTCACGATTGGCCCCTATGGATTTCTTTGGCTGGAGATTCAGTCTGCGCCGGAAAGCTCGGGTCATCCAATCGCAGAGAACCAAACGGTTGTGCTCGAAGCGGCTCGTGATGGCGATTGGGAGCTATTGTTTACAGGTGCTAACAGCGACAAGCTAAGGACGACTATCCTGCCGGAGTTTTTGCCGCGGCAGCGGTGGTTTGGATCTAAGTCCAGGCAAATAGTATCTGCAACCGTTATAGATTGGTGCCCGTTCGATGATAACCACTCGACAGTGGCGATTGTGAACATTGAGTTTGATCGAGGAGGGACAGAAAACTATGTCCTGGCTTTGAGCACTCTTTATGACGAGGCTGCAGAGCTGGCGAAAGAGTCGAATCCGAACGCCGTCGTTGCGGCAATTCGCATATCAAACCGCGAAGGGCTGTTGTGCGACGCACTGATTCGGGAGAGCACATGCCAGGCGCTTCTTTTCCTGATCTCACGAGATGAGGTACTGCAGAGCAAGCACGGAACCATCCGGGGTGCAGCGAGCAGGCTATTTCCTGAACTGGCGGATGGTGCAAAAACTGATCTGACTCCGCGGCGTAGTTCGGCAGAGCAAAGCAACACGTCGATTCTCTTCGGCGATCAGCTGATCATGAAGTGTTTCCGCAAGCAGGAATTCGGTCCGAATCCCGACATCGAAATCGCAAGATTTCTTACTGAGCATACAAGTTTCACGCAGGTCGCTCCGTATGCTGGGTCGGTTGAGTATTCGAGAGATGATCAGCCGCCCGCTGCCATGGCGATGCTGCAGGGACTTGTCGCCAATCAGGGTGATGGATGGCAGTGGACACTCGAAGAGCTGGAACGATATTTCGAAGGCTGCGCTCCTGCCCCTCTAGCTGGGGAGACTCAGATAACCGAGATGGAAGTTGCGCGCGCCCATGCGGGCCTCTATCTTGAGGCAGCGAGCACGCTCGGCCGCAGAACTGCGGAGATGCACCTGGCGCTCGCGTCATCAGATCAAATAGAGGATTTTCGACCGGAGGCTCTCTCGCCAAGCGAACTAGAACAGATCAGCGAAGATCTGGCGGATCATGCCACGCGGATCATGGGGCTGTTGAAGACGAATCTTTCCCGCCTTGCGGATGATGTCATCGAAATGGGTGGTTTAGTGATAAGCAAAAGGCGGAACATCGTTGAGCGATTTCACCAGCTGCCAAAAGTGAAAGAGAAGCTCACGCGAACGAGGATTCATGGAGATTACCACCTTGGGCAGGTTTTGAGGGCAAAGGCTGACTTTGTGATTCTGGATTTTGAAGGCGAGCCTGCCAGGCCTCTGGCTGAGCGAAGGCAAAAGCAGTTGCCTCTAAAAGACGTGGCGGGGATGCTGCGGTCATTTCACTATGCAGCATTTTCAGGGCTGGCCAGGCATACGACCCGCCGTCCAGAAAGCCATCAGCAGATGGAGCCGTGGGCGAAACTGTGGGTTTCGGTCGTGTCGCGGGAATTTCTGGTAGCTTATCGGGCAACTATAGCTGCGTCGTCGATTGTGCCGCGTAACGAAATAGACTTTCAGCTGGTTCTGGAGTCGTATGTGTTGGACAAAGCGCTCTATGAGCTTGGCTATGAGCTGAATAACCGTCCCGACTGGGTTCGTATTCCGCTGACCGGGATTTTGTCATTGCTGTCATAACAAAAAGAGAAGGCTGGATGCCGAAGACTGACCTGGCAGATGAAACGAGAGCCGAGATGCAACAAGCGGGTCCGGTAGATCTGCTCATTGGAATTTCCGGCGGCGCCAGCGTGCCGGAGCTTCAACAACGGGTGCGCGGTCTGCTGGATGACTTGCAAAAACGCGCCGGAGTTGCTCGTCTCGCCATCGCATATCCCGCGAATGGAGAAGGAGAAGGGTTCACGAGGGACGCGGATAAGGATACTCCGCGTTTTATGCCGTATTCTCTCGCTGCTTCCGATTCGGCCGGGCTTCCCTGGATCATTTTCTCCGCGGCGCTGAAAGCGGTCTCTTCTCTCGCGGTGGACTTGAATGCGAAGGCTTGCGTTCTTCTTCATGGCGATCTGGCAATGTTGACTGCTGAGCGATTAGAACTTCTCACACAGCCGATCCAGGAGAAACAATGCGATCTCGCAATGCCGGTTTATCCGTCGAGAAAATTTGACGGGCTGCTCAATTACAGCGTTCTGGCGCCGCTTGCTCGCGCCCTGTATGGGCCGCGCGTAAGGTATCCGTTGGCGCAAGACATTGGCTGTTCGGCGCGGATGTGTCAGAAATTGAGTGAATCGCACCGCACTCGCGAACGCAGTGAGGCAGCGTTACTCTGGCCGGTTACATCCGCAGCGATCAGCAACTATCAGGTGTGCCAGGCAAATGTGGATGTGCATCACGCGGCGCAGACAGAAGGACTTGAATTGAGCGAAGTGCTGACGAGCCTGGCTGGTTCGGCATTTGCAGAGATGGAGGCGTATGCGCCTTACTGGCAGCGCGTTCGGAATTCCCAGCCTACGGCAACCTCGGGCAGCATCGCTCAACAAATTAGTGATGGCGAACCGGTGGACGCGAAGCCGCTGATTGATTCCTTTGTCTTGGGATCGCGCAATCTGCAGGAGATTTGGGGACTTGTTTTGCCTCCGGTTACATTGCTTGAACTGAAGAAACTCGCGCGTTGTGCCCCGGAGTCTTTTCGCCTGCCGGATGAGTTGTGGGCGCGCATCGTTTATGACTTTGCTCTGGCCTATCGGTTGCGCACGATTAACCGTGGACATCTTATGGGCGCGCTTACTCCGCTGTATCTAGGATGGGTGGCGTCATATGTTCAGGAAGTAGCGGCGCGGTCGCCGCTGGCGGCAGAGCAGCGTTTTGAGCAGTTGGCAAGGGCCTATGAAGAAGCCAAGCCCTATCTGGTATCCCGATGGAGATGGCCGGACCGGTTCAATCCGTAGTGAAGGAGAAGAGTAATGTGGCAGCAGATTGAAGAATCATTGCGCGAGTCTATGGGTCGCGTCTTTACAAAGATTGCGACCCTGTTGCCGGGGATTCTTGCGTTCGTGCTCGTCTTGCTCGTCTTCCTCGTGATTGCATGGCTGGCGGCGATGCTGGTGCGATGGGTGTTGATGGCGGTCAAGTTCGATGAACGGACCAGTTCCGGCGCGAGCACGCTGACAGAATGGACGCCGGTGCACACTCCAACGATTCTGGTAACCAGGATTGTTTTCTGGTCCTTCGTAATGATCGGTGTTCTCGTAGGAGTTTCAACTTTTGAGGCGGCGTCAGCGGAGTCAGGGATCTCCGCATATGTTTTTGCCTATGTGCCGCGCGTAATCGGCGCTGCCATTCTGCTGTTTTTTGGGACGGTTATCGGGCGATTTCTTTCGCGGAGCGTGCTTATCAGTGCGGTCAATCTGAATCTGCACTACGCGAGATTACTGGCCACAGGAGTTCGCTGGTTGGTCTTTGTGCTTACCGCGGCGATGGTGCTCGATCACCTTGCGATTGGGGGCGAAATTGTCGATCTCGCTTTCGGCATTCTCTTCGGAGGAATTGTCTTGTCATTGGCGCTGGCGGTGGGGCTTGGCTCCCGCGATTTGGTGAGCCGGTCGCTGGAACGCGAGGCGAATCGACCGGTGGAAGCGCCGGTCGAAGAAAAGCTGCATCACTTCTAAGCTCCCAAGGCGCGGAGCAATAGCCCGGCGAGAATTCCGCCGGTACATGGGCCGAGGACGGGAATGTAGGCATAGCTCCAATCACTATCGCCCTTGCCTGCAATTGGAAGGGTTGCATGTGCGATCCGCGGGCCTAAATCGCGCGCAGGGTTGATAGCGTAACCCGTCGTTCCGCCGAGGGAGAGGCCGATGGACCAGACAAGACAGCCTACAAGGTATGGCGAGAAGCCGGCCGCTGAACCGGTGGAAAGTACCAGCTTTGAAGACATCGCTCCCACGACAAACACAAGGACCGCAGTGCCGATTACTTCGGAGATGAAATTGGCTGACGGATTCCGAATGGCCGGGGCAGTGCAGAATGTTGCACGCTTCGCGTCCACATCTTCTGTGATTTTCCAATGCGGGAAGTAGTGCAGCCATACGAGAGTTGCTCCGGCAAAGGCGCCGAGCATTTGCGCGGGTATATATATAGCCAGCTTGCTGAAGTTGCCAGACTGGACGGCCATGGCGAGCGTAATGGCAGGGTTGAGATGGGCATCCTGACTGCCACAAAGAATGGCTGTGAATACTCCACAGAGCACGGCAAATCCCCAGCCTGTAGCAATGACCATCCATCCGCTGTTTTCTGCTTTCGAGTGTTTTAAAAGCACGCCGGCAACGACGCCGTTACCAAGCAGAATGAGCACCAATGTGCCCATGAATTCACCAAAAAAGGGCGACCTCATTCGTTGTTATTCACCTTGTGCTTTCATGTCTTCGAGTGCAAGCAATGTAGCACGCTTGCAGAACGTCAGTCATTGCAAGGAGTATTGCCTTGCGAGGGTCTGGAATTCCGCCACTTGACTCTTGATCCAGTCTTCGCCGTAGTGTAGTTCTTCCGCCATGAAGCGCGCTGTTTGCTGTGCCATCGCGCTTGCGGCGTGGGCGTTGAGGAACAAAGCGCGTGTCCGGCGTGCCAGCGCGTCTTCCACGGTGCGCGCCATCTCCTGCCGAGCGGCCCAGACGACTTCTGCGCCGATGTAGGGAAGATCGGGGTGCAACCGCGTGCCGAGTCTGGTGTCGCGGGCTGCGATATCGCGGATTGCGTCCGCGTCCGAGCCATAGACCCACAAGCTGCCGAGATCCTCAGTGTGGCTGCGGTGACCGTGAATCTTGAGTGTCTTCGTCACGCAGGGTTCTTCGTGCAATCTTCCCAGAGTAATCGCATGATCGACGCAGTCTTCGGCCATGTGGCGATACGTGGTCCATTTTCCTCCGGTGATCGTGAGCAAGCCTGAATTATCGACATGGATGATGTGGTCCCGCGAAAGCGACGACGTTTTGGATGCTGCGCCGCCAGATTTCACGAGCGGACGAATGCCGACGTAGACAGCCAGCACATCACTTCGTTTTGGCGGACGGCTTAAGTAGAGTGCTGCCGTATCCAGGATAAACTGGATCTCTTGTTCAAATGGGCGAGGCTCGTAAGACGGCTCTTCGATTGGCGTATCGGTTGTGCCGACGAGCGTGTGTTCGTGCCACGGTATCGCGAACATCACGCGGCCATCGCTGGTATGCGGCACCATGATGGCGGTATCGCTTTCGAGGAAGGATCGCTCGAAGACGAGATGAATGCCCTGGCTGGGTTCAACCATGGCGGCAGCATCGGGATCGGCCATCTGTCGAATGTGGTCTGTAAACATGCCGGTAGCATTGACCACTACCTGAGCCCGAATGCTGTATTCGGTGCCCCCTTCATCATCGCGCGCGATTACGCCGTTGAGATAGCCCTCTTCATCTTTGAGAAGCCTGGTGACGGGCATGTAGTTTACGAGCGCTGCGCCATGATCGGCGGCGGTTGCCGCAAGGTGAATCAGAAGGCGCGAATCGTCGAACTGGCCGTCGTAGTAGATGACGCCGCCACGCAGTCCCTCAGTTTGAAGCGTAGGCAAGCGTTCCAGGGTTTCCTCTGAGGAAAGAACGCGCGACTTGCCGAAACCGTATTTGCCCGCGAGCATGTCGTAGAGTTTGAGGCCGATACCATAGAAAGGCGCTTCCCACCACGAAAAATTGGGGACGATGAAGGCAAGGTCTCTGACCAGGTGCGGCGCATTCTGGCGCAAGAGGCCGCGCTCCTTGAGCGCTTCCATCACCAGCGAAACGTTGCCTTGTTCCAGGTATCGCACGCCACCGTGAACAAGCTTCGTGCTGCGGCTGGAAGTGCCCTTGCCGAAGTCCTTAGCCTCGAGCAGCAGCACGTCATAGCCTCGAGTAGCAGCATCAACGGTAACGCCCATGCCTGTAGCTCCGCCACCGATGACGACAATGTCCCATGGGGTGGTTCGGTGTGCGATCCGAGCAATCATCTGTTCACGATTCATGCACTTTCATCCTCTCTCCAGTGTTTGGAGCGTTCGACTGCCTTGTGCCAGCGCTTCCGCATCGCGGTCATTTTGTTTTGGTCAACGTTTGGTTCGAAGCGCGTGTCGTTTTTCCGCTGCGACCAGATTTGATCGGGACTTTCCCAAAACCCGACTGCTAGGCCTGCGAGGTAAGCCGCACCAAGTGCGGTCGTCTCTGTCACGGCAGGACGCAAGACAGGAATTCCGAGCAGATCAGACTGAAACTGCATGAGCATGTCGTTCACGGCGGCGCCGCCATCAACCCGCAGTTCAGTGAATTTGTTGGCCGACTCGGAGTTCATCGCGTCGATAACATCCGCGACCTGAAAGGCGATACTTTCAAGCGCGGCATGCGCGATGTGTCCGGGCTGCGTGCTGCGACGCAGTCCGATAAGCAGTCCGCTGGCGTGGGCGTCCCAGTGTGGTGCGCCGAGGCCGACGAAGGCAGGGACGAGCACAACCCCGTCGGAGTCTTTTACCGATTGGGCGAGTGCTTCTACTTCCGAGGATTTGTGGATCAGCTTCAGGTTATCGCGCAGCCACTGCACGACAGCGCCGCCGATGAAGACGCTTCCTTCAAAAGCATATTCGAGCCGTCGATCGAGGCTGCATATCAGCGTCGTGATAAGACGGTGTTTGGACGAGACGAATGTCTCGCCGACGTTCTGAAGGAGAAAGCATCCGGTGCCGTAGGTGTTTTTTGCATCGCCGGGCTTGAGACACAGTTGACCGAAAAGGGCGGCCTGTTGATCACCCGCGATCCCCGCGATCCGGATGGAACCAAGGCCGAGCGTTGTTGTCACTTCGCCGATTTCGCCGCTTGACCATACTACCTCGGGCATCATCTGCAGAGGAATCTTAAAGAGTCGCAGGAGGTCCTCGTCCCATTTGCCTTCGACCACGTTAAAGAGCATGGTGCGCGAGGCGTTAGTGTAGTCGGTGACATGCTTTTTGCCGCTGGTCAGGTTCCAGATGAGCCAGCAATCGACGGTTCCGAATGCAAGCTTGCCTGCCTCGGCTTTTTGCCGTGCTTCTGGCACATTATTAAGAATCCACGCGATCTTGCTGGCAGAAAAGTAAGGATCGATGAGCAGCCCAGTTTTGCTGCGCACCATTTCTTCTAAACCGTCCTCGACCATCGCTTGACAAGCGCTTGCCGTGCGGCGGTCCTGCCATACTATCGCGTTGTAGACTGGCTTGTTTGTTTCGCGGTCCCAGACAATCACGGTTTCGCGCTGATTTGTGATGCCGAGCGCAGATATGTCGCGCGGCCGGACGCCGGCGCGGGTAAGACCATCAATCGCAGAGCTGAGTTGCGTGGTGAGAATGTCGTAAGGGTCATGCTCGACCCATCCGGAGTTCGGATAGATTTGTTGAAATTCCTTTTGTGAGGATGCAACGATCTCACCGGTCTGTCCGAAGAGTATCGCACGCGAACTGGTCGTTCCTTGATCTAGCGAAAGAACATAGGGCATAGTTTGTCTCAAAAGTGACAGCGTGAAGAGTAAACAATGGTAGCGTGGCGTTTGGCAAGCTGGCAGCCTTCAATGCGAAAATAGGAATCTTGTAGATCATGGCGCGTAAGAAAACACAACAAATCTCTCCCTCTGAAGCGGTCGATGAGCAACTGGCGCGATATCGCTCCATGCGCGACTTCTCGATGACTGCTGAGCCAAGCGGCAGCAGTCAAAAGGAAGGAAGAGGCGAGCTGCCGTTTGTGATCCAGAAGCATGCCGCGACTCGCCTGCACTACGATTTTCGGCTTGGATGGCAAGGCGTTTTGAAGAGTTGGGCAGTGGCTAAAGGGCCAAGCTATTACCCCGGCGATAAGCGACTCGCGGTGCAGGTGGAAGACCATCCCATGGAATACGGCGGCTTTGAAGGCACGATTCCCAAAGGGCAGTACGGCGGCGGCACGGTGATGGTCTGGGACCAGGGCACATGGGAGCCGCAGGAACATGCGGAGGAGGGATTCAAGACGGGTCGGTTGAAGTTTGTGCTCCATGGCCAGAAGTTGAAAGGGAAGTGGACGCTGGTTCGCATGAGCGGACGGGCCGCGCGCGAGGCAAAGCCAAACTGGTTGCTGATCAAAGAACATGACGAGTACGAACGCAGTGCCGACGAGGGGCCAATCACCGAAAGCGAGCCGGATAGCGTGGTTACGGGTCGCGATATTGAAGCCATCGGAGCACAGGAAGATCATGTCTGGCACTCAAAGGATTCGAAGAAACGGAACTTGTCGCGTCTTACTCAAAGGCGATTGCAGTTCGGCAAGGAAAAGGCCACGCCCGATCGATCCAGTGTGCTAAACGGAGTACCAGCAGAAAAAATGCCGGACTTTATTCCCCCTCATCTGGCGACACAAGTATCTACTCCTCCAGAGGGCGACGACTGGCTGCATGAGTTGAAGCTCGATGGATATCGAATTCAAATTCACGTCATAGAAGAAAAGCCTGGTGATCGCCGCACCGTTCTCTTCACACGTAGTGGCCTCGATTGGACACATCGCATGCCGGATATCGCCAAGACTGCGGCCGAGTTGCGTGTGAAGAGTGCTTTGATTGATGGCGAGGTCGTTGTGCTGGACACGTCCGGCAAGACAAGTTTCGCTGATTTGCAGGCTGCTTTTCAGGAAGAAAAGCATGCTCATCTGACTTACTTTGCGTTTGATCTGCTGCATTTGGACGGGCACAACTTTCGCGGGCTCGCTCTCAGTAACCGCAAAGCAATTCTCGAAGGATTGCTGGGAGAACTTGGAGACGACAGCATCCTGCGTTACAGCCAGCACATGCGGGCGCGCGGAGAAGAGACCTTCCGGAATGCCTGCAAGCTGGGAGCGGAGGGCATTGTCTCTAAGCGGGCTGATTCGAAATATACTTCTGGACGCAGCAAAACTTGGCTGAAGGCGAAGTGTGTGCACCAGCAAGAGTTTGTCATCGGTGGATTTACTCCGCCAACGAAAGGCGGTCCAGGAGTTGGATCGCTGCTGCTTGGCTACTACAAGGATGGAAAGCTGATGTATGCAGGGCGCACGGGAACGGGCTTTACGCAGATCACACAAAAAAACCTGAGGAAGCGTCTCGACGAATTGCGACAGACCAAGTCAGCATTTGGAGAATTGGCTGCCGACGAGAAAAAAGATGCTATCTGGGTGAAGCCTGAGTTGGTGGCTGAAGTGCAATTCGCCACGTGGACGGGCGATCATCGCGTACGTCAGGCCTCTTTTCAAGGATTGCGCGAAGATAAAGCCGCCAAAGAAATTCGCCGTGAGGAGCCGGTTTCTACGCCAAAGCCAACCCGGGGCCACAAAGAAAAACCGCAGGCTGCGTCCACGGAGAAACTCAATTCCGAGAAGCCAAATTCCAAGTCGACGGGTGTGGTTGGCGAACAGCGGTTGACTCATCCGGACAAGATACTGGATGAAGAGAGCAAGCTAACGAAGCAGCAGCTTGCCGAATACTACTTTGCAGTGGCCGACCATCTTTTGCCCCATATAGCTGGACGGCCGTTGAGCATTGTGCGCTGCCCTGAAGGTTGTAGCAAGCCGTGTTTCTTCCAGAAACATATAGGGCAGGGAGTCCCGAAGGGAGTCGACAGCGTATTAGTTCCAAACAAGAAAGGCGGAGGTTCGGAGGAGTACATCACCGTCTCGACGCAGGAAGGATTGGTTGGACTCGCACAGATTGGCGTGCTTGAAATCCATCCCTGGGGCTCGCGGAATCACACGCTGGAGCAACCCGACCAGATTATTTTTGATCTTGATCCCGATGAGGCAATTGAATGGAAGACTCTGGCGGAAAGTGCGAATGAAGTGCGGGATGTGCTGAAGGAACTCGGGCTCGACTCCTTCGTGAAGTCGACCGGCGGAAAAGGGCTGCATGTGGTTGCACCGATCCAGCCGAAGCATGAATGGGCTGAAGTGAAGGAATTTACTCGCAATGTCGCACAGGCGCTCGAAGCCAGCCGTCCTGATCGGTACCTGATCAAGATGACCAAATCGGCGCGCAAGGGGCGCATCTTCCTGGACTATTTGCGGAACGATCGTGGCTCGACGGCTGTTGCGCCGTATTCGCCGCGCGCGAGGAAAGGCGTACGTGTGGCAATTCCGTTGCGTTGGGATGAGTTGCGGGAGGGGAATCCTACTGAGTTTGCCGTGGCGAATTTCGATACGTGGAAGAAACGCCTGCATAGTGATCCTTGGGAAGAGCTTTCGCGCACAAAACAGATTCTTAGCGAAAAGGCTGTACGTGCGGCTGCCCAATTGGCAGAATCGGCGCAATAGCAAGCTCGATCTTATGAAATGCCTCTGGGAATATTTTTGAACGGGGCATAATAGAAGGGCGTCTAATAGAGAGCGGGGGGCCTATGCGCTGGTTGCTTGCTGCGTCTTTCATGGTTGGGTTGGTGGTTGCTCCGCTCTTGGCTCAGCGCTCTGCTTCGGCCGGACATACAGGCGGTTTCTCGGCGCCGCATATGAGCGGAGGGTTCAGTTCAGGGACTCACTTTTCATCCCCTCCGACGATGCCGCGCACCAATTTCAGCTCACCACCCCAATACCACTGGAACATGCCCGGCCGTTATAGTGGGAACCAGCCTTCGTATCCAGTGAACGGAAACCGTTATTCGCCTCCGGCTTCTAATCGGTATCACAGTCGGCCTCCCTATCCTGTTTCCCATTACCGGCAGCCCTACGTCCCGTATTTCTATGCCCGTTCGACATATCTAGTGCCTGGGCTGCTGAATTCTTATTGGGACTATCCATCCAGCTCGTATTCAGACGATCAGTCTGCTTCTTATCCCGCTCAGGGACAGCTTGAGAATAACGGCAACTACGAGCCAGAGCCCGCGCCGTATGAACCTCAGCAGACGCCGAACGTGCCGCCTCCGCCGCCAGGCCCATCTGAGCCCCTTCCGCAGGGCGCCGTCACGATCGTCTTCAAGGACGGGCACTCGCAGCAGATCCACAACTATGCGTTGACCAAGACTACACTTTACATTCTGGATGATGCCGCTTCTGGCCGCAGACCGGAGATTCCACTTGACAGGATTGATGTGTCGGCTACCGAGCGAACGAACCGGGAAGCTGGCGTCGATTTTGATGTACCCACAGGCGCGAACTGAAGTTTTTGCAATCGAAAAGTAGAAAAGCCCGGCGTAGACCGGGCTTTTGTTTCGAGAGTGCGGAGAAATTAAGCAGTGGCCTTCGTGCAAAGCTCGTTGAAGGCGCGGGCAAGTTCCTGTGCGATGCCCTGAGCTGTGTTGTTCTCGATGATAAAGCGCTGCATCAGGTACACCAGCTTGCCTTCGCACATAATCGCAATTGCAGGCGATGTCGGCGGGTTGCCCTCGAAATACGACCGGGCGCGCTCAGTGGCTTCGCGGTCCTGTCCCGCGAATACGGTGATCGCCTGATCGGGAACCGTTGTATTTTGCAGCGCCAGGCGCACGCCGGGGCGCATTTTGCCAGCCGCGCATCCGCAAATTGAATTGACGACAAGCATCGTTGTTCCAGGCTTTGCCAGCGCGGCATCTACGTCTTCTGCCGTCCGCGCTTCCTTGATTCCTGCGCGGGTCAGCTCTTCGCGCATCGGTATGACCATAATCTCAGGGTACATTCGCTTTGTTCCTCCAGCCTGGACGAAGCCCGGCATCTCTATTGTACGAAGGCTGCAACCGCTACGCCAGCCCTATCTGAGTTGCTGATATATCTTGAAGCTGATGCAGGTTTTCGAACAGGTTCCCCTCGCTCCATATACAACATTCGGCATCGGCGGCCCGGCTCGCTGGTTCATCGAGGCGTCAACGGAAGACGAGGTGCTGCGAGCCGTCGAGTTCGCGAGAAATCAGACCGCGCCACTCTTTGTTCTCGGGGGCGGGAGCAATCTGCTGATCAGTGATGCTGGATTTCCGGGCGTGGTTTTGCATATTGCTCTGAAGGGGATAGAGCACCAGGGCCTGGGGTGTACGACACGGTTTTCGGTCGCCGCCGGAGAGGATTGGGACGCATTTGTAAGCCTCGCTGTTGTCCAGAATTGCGGCGGGATTGAATGCCTTGCCGGAATTCCAGGAAGCGTGGGCGGAACTCCTGTGCAGAACGTCGGCGCGTATGGGCAGGAAGTATCGGAAACCATTCGCCTGGTTCGCGCGCTGGATTTGCAGACGCTTCGCTTCGAGGAATTGAGCGTGACAGAGTGTGGATTTGCCTATCGACGCAGCATATTCAATACTGCCGAACGCGATCGCTATGTTGTTGTACGCGTTGAATGCGAATTGAAAAATAACGCCGATGCAATGGTTTCGTATGCAGACTTAAGGCGATACTTTCAGCCTAAGAAGTCGCCACCAACGTTGGCGGAGGTCAGCTCCGCAGTACGTGAGATCCGTCGTCAGAAGGGGATGCTGATCGTCTCTGGCGATCCGGATTGCCGGAGTGCCGGAAGTTTCTTCAAGAATCCTGTCATTTCCTCGGAGCACTTTGCCCAGATTGTTGCGGGTGTGGATGGTGGAAACATCCCGCGATATCCAGCGGCGGACGGGCAGGTAAAAATTCCCGCCGCCTGGTTGCTCGATCAGGCTGGCTTTTACAAGGGGTATGCGCTGGGGCGGGCGGGAATTTCGACAAAGCATACGTTGGCATTGATCAATCGCGATGGCGCATCTGCGGGCGATGTTGCAGCGTTGAGAGATGCGATTATCGCTAAGGTCGCGGAGAAGTTTGCGATTCGTCTGGAGCCGGAGCCGGTGTGGGTGGGCTGAAGACTCCCAGTTGACGCAGCAGCCGTTCGCGGCGTAGAGCAAGCACATGCTGCACAGGGCCTTGGACTTCGAGTCTGCCATTCTCAATGACGATGACATCGGCAGCCGTCTGGTAAGCCTCGGCAAGATCGTGTGAGACGTAGAGAGCGGGAACTTTGCGCGCCGCCAGCCAGACGGTCAATTCGCTGAGGATAGATTCTTTCAATTCGGCGTCCAAGCCAGAAAAGGGCTCATCGAGCATGAGGAGCCTGGGTCCAGGAGCAAGCGCGCGGGCCAGCGCGACACGCTGATACTCTCCTCCAGAAAGCTCGCCGGGCAGGCGATCCGATAGTTCTTCGACGCGGAAGAGGCGCAGCATCTCTTTGACTCGCTGGTTGCGCTCGTCCGGTGAGAAAGCATGAAGACCGAAAGCCACATTGCGGCACACGGTCATGTGCGGGAAGAGCGCTGGCTGCTGGGTGAGATAGCCGATTCTTCGTTTGCCTGCCTGAATGGACATGCGTTGTTGCACATCCAGGAGGACGCGATTCTGCATGGTGATTTTGCCGTTCTGCGGCTGAATGAGACCGGCAAGAATGCGAAGGATGGTGCTCTTTCCTGCTCCGGATGGGCCAAAAAGCACCGTCCAGTTGGAAGTCAGGCTGAAGCCGATACGTAAGTTGAATGTGCCGATGCGGTGCTCAATCTCTGCTGTGAGGAACGCGGTGTCAGACACGGCGGACCTGCCTTCCCGATCCATATACGAGAATGAGCGCCAGCAATGACACCGTGAGCAGCAATACCGCAGTATGGTTGGCCTGGCTGTAGCGGAAATCCTGCACCTGATCGTACATGGCGATGGATAGCGTCCGCGTCGCGCCGGGAATGTCACCCCCAATCATCAGCACTACGCCAAATTCGCCGATTGTGTGCGTGAAGCAGAGCACCGCCGCCGTGAAGATCGAACGGCGCGCCAGTGGGAGCAGCAGGTTGACGAGAATTCGCAGCCGGTTTGCGCCGAGAAGAGTCGCAGCGTCGAGAACTTCGGGAGCGATGGTTGAAAAACCAGTGGTGACCGGCTGCACGGCGAACGGAAGGCTGTAGATCATCGAACCGATGACAAGACCGCTGAAGGAAAAAGCTACCGGGTGGCCGATGAGGTGAATCAGGACTCGACCAGGTGCGGTATGCGGTCCTAGCAGAACAAGAAGGTAGAAACCGAGAACTGTAGGCGGCAGAAGCAGCGGCAATGTTGCAGTCGCTTCTACAACGGGCCTCCAGCGCGCCTTTCCAAATGCGAGCCAATGAGAGAGAGGAATTGCGACGCATAACAACAGGAATGTTGTGACGGTTGCGAGTTTAAGCGTAAGCCAGAGAGCTTGTGTGTCCATCAATCTGTATGTCCGGGGCCGTTGGCAGGCTCGAGGCCGCGGGCCGCGAGTTCTTTCTGGATCGGCGGCGACAGCAGGAAATCGAGAAATTTGTGTGCCTCGGTCCGGTTGGAAGAATTCTTGAGAACGACTGCGCCCTGCAGGATGGGCGGATAGGAGTCGCGCGGCATAGCGACATAGTAGCCATCCACCATCAATCTTCCCGTAAGGGCAGACGTGAGGGAAATGAGACCGGCCTGCGCATTGCCCGAGTCTACGTATTGCGCTGTCTGTGCGATGTTCTCAGCGACGACAAACTTTGGCTTGAGTTGATCGTAAAGCCCCAGGCTCTTGAGCGAGGCTTCGGCTGCGCGGCCATAAGGAGCGTGTTCTGGATTGGCGACGGCGAGAGTCTTCAGCGCCGGGTCGCGGAGCGTGTTGAACGAAAGCTTTTGGAAGGGTGAATCCTTGCGTATCCAAAGGACCAGCGTACCGCGCGCGTACATGACCGGTTTGTCGGAATCGGCAAGTCCTTCAGAAATTACCCGCTGCGGAAACGAGAGATCGGCGGCCATGAAAAGATCGAATGGCGCGCCGTTCTGAATCTGCGTCGCCAGCGTCGCCGAGGACTGATAGGATGCGTCGACATGAACGTGCTGCTGGCTCTCGAATTCCGCGAGGATGGGCGGGAGTGCCGGCTGCAAGTCGGCTGCGGCTGCCAGTCGAATGGTCTGCGCCCCAGCAAGCGGAGCGAAGATCAGAAACAGGACGAGCCTATACACGCAGCACCATGACCTCGGTGGATTTGACCAGGGCGGCGACGGTTTCTCCCACTTTAAGCTGCATCTCGCGCGCTGCCTCGGCGGTGATGATGGAATTGATGATCTGTCCGCCGATCGAGAGCTTGACCTGCGCGAGCAGGCCGTCTATTTTGATTTCGACGATACGGCCGACCAGCTGGTTGCGACCACTTAGGTTGCGCATCATCTGACGCTTCGGTGTTTCGGGGCGCTTAGCTTTGTGCAACAGGCTGTCCAGTTCGGCTTCCGGGATGCGGTAGTGGCCGCCTGGCGTCTTCACCGCTTTGATCTTTCCGTGGTATAGCCACTGCTTGACGGTCGGGTAGGAAATGCCGAGACGCAGTGCGGCTTCACGCGGGGTAAGCAGCGATGGCATGCGGCGATTTTATACGATATTCACTCCTTGGCTCCTGCCCGGAGCGAAGTCGAGGGGTGGGAAAGCAGCATTCCAAACCCGCCAGGCACTCTCAATATGAGGGAGCCGAGTATTTTCAAAGACTTAGCCACCTTCCCACTCCAGAGCGGATGGCGCGAATGATGCGAAATCACCTCCGGTACAACCTAAGCCATTGAAAACAAAGGATCTCCGTACAGAATGATGCCAGTAAACTACTGAAAATAAAGGATCTCCGTACAAAAAGAGGGGGGAGGGGTACTCAACCGCAGCAAACAAGATTTGAGCGCTCAGAATGACAGCTGGGTCGAGTGTCGATTGATCCTGATTAGGCTGATTACGCTGCCCTCAGGATGGTGGATGCTAGGCTAACAATATCCATGGAAAATTCTGGACATCAGTTGCGCTGCACGGGGTGCGCGCGTGTCATTGAACAGAGTGAGCTGAAAGAGAACTTTCGCTGCGCGGAATGCGGCGATCTTTATGAGGTGGTGTATACCTCGTGGAGCGCGGGCATGCCGGACATTCGTAAGCCCAATGCGAGCGCCATGCGCTGGCTGTGGAAGGAGCGCTGCTGCTCCAATGCCGAGGCCGACCAGAGCGGCGTATGGCGCTTTCGCGAGATGTTGCACATTCTGCAGGATGAAGCGAATATTGTCTCGTTGCGGGAAGGAAATACGCCGCTCTATCAACTGCGAAAGGTCGCCGAATCGACTGGCATCGAGCATCTTTTTGCCAAACATCAAGGGATGAATCCGACCGGGTCATTCAAAGACGCCGGTATGACCACGGCGCTCTCGGTGGCCCACGAGCTTGGCTTTGACTGGGTCGCCTGTGCTTCAACAGGCAACACGTCGGCTGCTATGTCTGCTTACGCGGCGCGCGCCGGGATGCGCAGCCTTGTGTTGATTCCCGAAGGAAAAATTGCCTGGGGCAAGCTGTCGCAGGCGATGGATTATGGCGCGCTGACTCTGCAGTTGCGCACCGACTTTGATGGCTGTGTGCGCGTGTTGAGTGAGGTGGTGAAACGCGCTCCCGTCTACCTGCTGAATTCCGTCAACCCGTACCGGCTTGAAGGACAGAAGACGCCTGCGCTGGAGATTGCCGAGGGGTTCGACTGGGATGTTCCTGATCATCTTATCGTTCCCGGCGGAAACCTTGCCAACAGTTCTGCGCTGGGCAAGGCATTCCTTGAGATGAGGCACCTCGGATTGACGGCAAAGCTGCCGAAGATCTCTGTGATACAGGCGGAGGGCGCGAATCCGCTCTACCGCAGCTTGCAGGAGAACTGCGGTGAGACGCTGCATCCTGTTGAAGCCCATACACGCGCTTCGGCAATTCGTATTGGCAATCCTGCGTCGTGGAAGAAGGCCGTGCGTGTGATTCAGCAGACAGGCGGCTATTGCGAGCAGGTGAGCGAAGCCGAGATTGCGCTGGCAAAGGCAGAGATAGGGGCGGAAGGCATCGGTTGCGAACCGGCTTCAGCGGTAACACTCGCCGGGCTCAAGAAGCTGGTGCAGCAAAGAAAAGTGCAGCCGGAGGAAAGAGTCGTTCTGCTGCTCACCGGACATACGCTTAAAGATTCGGACTACACCATTGCTTATCATCGCGGCGATCTGTTGAAGGCCGAGGAAATTGATGGGCTGCGTCCTGAGATTGAGGTGACGCGATGCAACGCAGTGAAACTGGATGCGTCGGCGGATCTCGTGCTGCGGGAACTTGAAAGAGTATCCGTTCGATGAGCAAAGAGCGCCTTCATCTGCGTCTGCCCGCCACCTCGGCCAATTTAGGGCCAGGTTTCGACGCGCTCGCTCTTGCTCTGACCTTGTATCTTGATATCGAAGCTGTGCCCGCGAAACACTATTCCATCCATGCCAGCGGACGTAATGCGGATGTGTGCGGCGCCTTGGAACGGAATCTGCTGCTGCATACCTACAAAACTGTTCTGCAGCAGCAACACGCGCCCGAAGTGCCCCTGGGCTTGGAAGTGCAGAATGGCATTCCTCTTGGCATGGGCTGCGGCTCGTCGGCTGCGACACGATTAGCGGGCGTTGCGCTGGCATCGCATTTCGGATCACTTGGCTGGGATCGAGGCCGCATCTTGACGGAGGCATCGCGTCTGGAAGGCCATCCGGACAACACGGCCGCCTGCTGGCTTGGAGGGTTCACCGTCGCATGCTGGCGGGGCGATGAAGTGGAGGCAATTTCGCTGACCCCGCGTGGTTTGTGGCAGGCATTGGTAGTGATGCCGCAGAAACCGCTGCCAACCTCGATTTCCCGCAAGGTGGTTCCCGAGAACTTCAACCGAGCCGATGTCGTCGCCAATCTGCAGCGGGTGGCTTTGCTGACGGCCGTGTTTGCCACAGGTCATGGAGAACTGCTGTCGACGGCTGTCGAGGACAGGCTGCATCAGCCTTATCGCGCTGAAGCATGCCCCTTGCTGAAGAAACTGCTTCCGCTTTCGGGGCAGGGCGACATCCTGAGCGTGACCTTGAGCGGAGCCGGACCCTCCGTGCTGTTGCTTGTGGAGGAGGGCGTTTGTATTGATGCCACAAAGGAATTGGTGTTGAAACACGTAAATGATGAGCCGGTAGAGATGCTGGAATGCAGCTTTCAACTGGATCCGGCGATGTGCCGAGCTGGAGCCATTGGCGAGGTAACTCCGTGATTCAAGGTTACTTTTGCATTACCTAAGTTTCCTTTACACGTCGCAGCCAAAACGATTAACTTGCATCCGTGGGCAGTTCTGGGGGAGGGCTGCTCTAGCGTCCGTGACTCACAAGCGTGAGTCCGGGCGCTTTTGTTTTTGGGAATAACATCGCTGTTTTTTCAGCAAGATGGAGTAATGTCTCTGTTGCGACTTTTGCGGACCGTTTATCATCAAATGTACTGGTTTAAGGATTCGAAAGATCGAGTCAGAAGGATATGAAGGAGGAGCATGGCAAGTCTGGCAGTTGTAGAAGTAAACGATGCGAGTTTTGAGCAGGAGGTGCTTCAGTCAGATCAGCCTGTTCTGGTTGACTTCTGGGCAGCGTGGTGCGGTCCTTGTAAGGCACTATCGCCTATCGTCGACGAGGTCGCTTCAGAGTACAGCGGCAAGCTGAAGGTGATGAAGATGGATGTGGACCGCAATCAGGCCACTCCCATGCGCTACGGGATTCGCGGTATTCCTGCGCTGCTGCTCTTCAAGGGCGGAAAAGTCGCAGACCAGATTGTCGGATATGTTCCCAAGGACACGATTGCGCGCAGCATTTCGCGTGTGATTGAGTAACAAAAATTTGTGGTGGAGTGAAAAAGCCCGGCGATGGCCGGGCTTGTTTTATGCATATTTTCTGAGGACGCCAAGCGCCCGGCCCTGGATGGCTACCTGCCCTGCCGGCACGAAGATCGGGTCCATTTCGAGGTTAGAAGGCTGCAGGCGGATCATCGAGCCCTCGATGTAGTACCGCTTTAGCGTTGTTTCCGCGCCGTTTACCAGCGCAACCACGATTTCACCTTCGCGCGCCGTTCGAGTTTTTTCAACCAGCACGTAATCTCCGTCGAGAATGTGCTCGTCGCGCATGGAGTCGCCGCGCACCTGGAGGACGAAGACGTCGCGATTGCCGATAATGTCGGTAAGTGAGATGGTTTCGGCGTTCTCTGAGGCCTCAACCGGAAAACCGGCGGCAATGCGGCCCATGAGCGGCAGACGCTCGGTAGTCCGTGTTTTGCTGCGAGCCGGCATGACGTCAATCGACCGGCTGCGGTTGTGTGCCCTCTGCAACAGCCCTTTGTTCTGCAGGTTGGTGATGTGCTTGTGCACGGTCGCCAGCGACTTGAGATCGAGCCCACGTGCGATTTCTTCAAAGGAAGGCGAATAGCCGTTCCGCTGTACAAAGCTGGAGATGAAATCCAGC
This sequence comes from Terriglobales bacterium, assembly GCA_963823845.1. Classification (GTDB taxonomy): domain Bacteria; phylum Acidobacteriota; class Terriglobia; order Terriglobales; family Acidobacteriaceae; genus Alloacidobacterium. The sequence goes on along the minus strand of CAWGND010000011.1, from coordinate 138,768 downwards.
ACTTCTTTTTGCCGCCGTGTCACCGCCATAACCGCATTGTAGCGAATAAAAAGCGAATTGCAGTCTTTTTTTTGACACTTCATGAGTTTTCCCCGATCAGGCGATTGAACTTCGTCAACGCAGTTCAAAGAGGCACGCGTCAAGACTGATCGTCGTCATTCTTTCGTTGTCCTCCCATTTTGAAATGACGCTGCGTCTTCATTCTCATTTCTGAACGCCAGACGATTTTGCACTCAAGCTTTGATTGTGTTCCACCTGCGCTACAGGAGAAGGTGTGGATAGAGCAGCAATGCCAACACGCCGGGTTATACGAACCAGTTGCCCGAGTGGCAGGCAAACGATCCGGTTACCATCGATGGCACCAGCTATGGGCAGGGTGTAACGGTGACCGGGCCATCCTCGCAGCGCGATCTGGTGCTGGAGCAGCGCATCCAGCAGCGGACCCAGCTGCAGCAGGGAACCGATGCGCGGCAGACGGCCCTTCAGGCGGTTCAGAATATCTTCAGCACTGCCACATCTGCCTCGTCTTCAACCTCTTCGCTCGACATCGGAGCAAGCATCTCCAGCTTCTTCAGTGCTCTTTCGCAGCTGCAGTCCAACCCTGCCGACAACTCTCTTCGTCAGTCCGTGCTCAATGCGGCCACAACGCTGTCCAGTTCCTTCGAGTCCGCTTCGTCGCAACTGACGCAGGAGCAGGGATCGCTCGATCAGCAGAGCGCGACCGTTGTGACCCAAGTGAATTCTCTGAGTCAGGCGATTGCCCAGTTGAACAGCCAGATCTCGCAAACTTCCGGGAAAGGAGGTGCCGGCCAGCTTGAAGATCAGCGGCAATATGACATCCAGCAGCTCTCGCAGCTGGTAGGCATTCACCAGATCACGACGGAAGACAATAGTCTGACCATCACGACCTCAAGCGGCGCGCTGCTGGTCTCTAAGGGGCAGGTGTTTTCGCTGAGCACCTCCGTGTCGGGAGGCGTGACCCATATTTCGGACTACCAGGGCAATGACATCACCACTAGCCTAGCAAGTGGGGGCGGCCAACTTGGCGGCATTCTGACGGTCCGCGACCAGGACATTCCCCAGATGCAGAGTACGCTCGATACGCTGGCCTTCGATTTGGGGACAGCGCTAAATAATCAGAACGCTCTCGGCTCGGACGCCAATGGCGCTGCCGGAGGCCCGATCTTTAACCTGCCTGGAACTGCTACCGGAACCGCAAGCTCGATTTCGGTGACGATCACGGACCCGGCGAAAATTGCGGCTGCCGCGACTGGTAATGGATCTTCGGACGATACAAATCTCGAAAGCATGCTTCAATTGCAGAATCAGCCCATAGCTGCCGGCGCCACTCCATCGAGTTACTATTCGAGCTTTGTCTCGGCTCTGGGAGCCTAGTCTCCCAGGTTTCAACCGAGAATACGGCGCAGCAGGCGTCTCTGACGCAATTGCAGACGCAGCGGGATTCACTCTCAGCCGTGAACCTCAATGATCAGGCCGCAGCGTTGGAGAATCTCCAGCAGGCATATCAGGCTGCGTCCAAGGTGTTTACGATTCTCGACACGGTCATGGCTTCGGCCATCAATCTCGGTGTAGAAACTACCGTCGCGTAAGGATGAAGATGATGAGATTTGACCCCTTTTATCTGAATAGCGCTGTGGCGTCTCTCCACGAGACCTCAGCAGCTGAGCAACAGCTTACGAATGAAATTTCCAGCGGCACCCGCGTGAACTCGCTAAGCGACGATCCGGTGGCCGTTGGCGAAAACGTTCTGCTCAGCTCGCAACTGAATTTTGACGACCGCTTTTCGCAAACCGAGAGCACGACCATAGGCATGCTCCAGGTAACGGATTCGACTCTGGGCAGTGTGGTTTCGCAGTTGACGCAGGCCCTGTCCCTGGCGACGGAAGGCAATAACGGCACGCTCAATGCGAGTGACCTGCAGTCGATCTCGACGCAGCTTTCCGGGATCCGGGATGAAGTACTTTCTCTGGCGAACACAACCTATATGAACCGGTATGTTTTTTCCGGGAGCCAGGGTGGCACGACGCCATACAGCCTGGATTCTACGGCGACGCCCAACACCGCCACGTATAACGGAGACACGGTCACTTCGTACGTTACGACGCCGAATGGCCAGAAGATTCAAACAAACATTCCTGGAAGCCAGATTTTTGGCGATTCCACCAATAACGTTCTGCAAACGCTGAACAACCTGGTCGCAGATTTTTCGTCGGGGACTGCGTCCGCCACCGCCATTTCCGATACAACGGATCTGAACTCAGCGCTGAATTATGTGAGCCAGCAGCGTGTCATGATCGACAATTCGATTACGCAATTGCAGACAGCGCAAAGTTACACCCAGGCGCAGGGAACGCAGATTACTTCAGCCCAGACAAATCTCATGCAGGCGGATGTGGCACAAGTTTCCACGCAGCTGAGCACCGCAGAGACACAGCAGGCTGCTTTGACGCAGGTGGTCAATATTCTGGAAAAGAATAACGGAGACTTGTTCAGCCTGTTGTAGAGCGATGCCCTGTGAGGGTTATTTGTCGCCTTCCGGGTCAGGATGGGATCCGCGATAGCCGCGCCCGCGGCTCTTCAGTAAAAAAACTTCACGGCAGAACGGACATTCCCACGGATAAAAGCCCAGCTTCGAATACACACGTTCCTGCAGGAAGCCGCGACGCTGTACGCGGGTCATCTCAACATTGGTGCAGTTAGGGCAACGACGTTTGCTCTTGCTCATGCGTTCGGTCTAAGGGGCTACAGCGCTAGCGATCGAAGTGAAAATACTCCGAACTTGCTCAAGATGCAAGATCGCAGCCAATACTGTTTGTGATAATACGCCAGAAAGGAAGAAGCGAAGAAGTCCGCTGTTACTGGCGTCATAGGATGACCAAGACGTCGAAGGCTGCGCCCCACGTCAGAGGGTTAGCTCGCAATTACGCGATTCGGTCAAGAGTATCTTCGCAAAGCAACTGTGTCAGCCGGATCAATTCCTCTGGGGCGATCGGCTTCTGGCGGTACAGAACATTCATTCCAGCATATTCAATTTCAGCATCTGCCAAGCCGCTCAAGACCAGAATGGGCAGGGTTGGAAATCGCTGGCGAACCTTGACAACAAATTGTGGACCGTTCATCTTCGGCATTAGATGATCGGTGATCACCAATCTCACAGTCCTTGCTAACTCGAGATCCTCCAGGAGGGCCAGAGCGTGGCCTGCACTTGTAGCGATGAATACCCTATTTCCCGAATGAGAAAGTATGGCCTGTCGCGTGGCGGCCTGTACGGGATTGTCGTCGACAAGAAGTACCGTAGATACCATGATTGATTAAATACAGCGCAGCTCAATCCGAGAAGATGCAAAAGTCGGAGCCAGGGTTGCCACATCCTGCGTTGAAGTCACTGCGTCCCGGTAGTTTGCATATTTACAGCTCAGCCTTCGCTAGAGGCGGATTCCCGGGTCTCATCCGCCTACGATGGGGAAAGAATGCTCGACCGAAAATACTCCAGACTAAGTCTAAGGCCGGTTTCCAGGTCAATTTTCGGTTCCCACCCCAACAATTGCCTGGCGTGGCTGATATCGGGGCGACGCTGTGCGGGATCGTCAACCGGCAGGGGCTTGAAAATGATTTTGCTCTTGGATTCGGTAACCCGTAGCACTGCCTGAGCGCAGTCCAGGATGGTCCATTCATGCGGATTGCCAATGTTGACTGGAAGGTGTTCCGCTGAGCGAGACAGGCGAAGGAAGCCATCCACTTCATCGGAGACATAGCAAAAGCTGCGCGTCTGGCTGCCGGTGCCGTAGACAGTCAGGTCACGTCCTTGTAGCGCTTGCACCAGGAAATTGGAAATTACCCGGCCGTCTTCGGCATGGAGGCGTGGGCCATAGGTGTTAAATATGCGGGCGAGCCTAGTATCTACCTTTCGATAACGATGGTAGGCCATCACCAGCGCCTCAGAAAAACGCTTGGCTTCATCGTAAACCGATCGCGGGCCTACAGGGTTCACATTGCCCCAATAGTCTTCGGTTTGCGGATGCACGGTGGGATCGCCGTAGCACTCGGACGTGGAAGCATGAAGAAACTTCGCCTGATATTTGTGCGCGAGCTCCAGCGCATTTCGAGTGCCCGAGGATCCGACTGCGAGGGTTTCGATGCCCAGGCGCCCGTAGTCTTCGGGGCTCGCAGGAGAGGCAAAATTGAAAACGTAATCTACTTTTCCGAAATCGAAAGGAGCGCAGATATCATGCTCCTGAAATTCAAAGCGCGACTCGGATCGCAGATGCTTTAGATTTTCATGCGAGCCTGTGCTTAGATTGTCGACGCCGACAACGGAGTGTCCGTCAGCGAGAAGTGCATCTGTCAGATGAGAACCTAAAAATCCTGCTGCGCCTGTAATGAGTACTCGCGTTATCAATGTTGAATCTCGAAGGAACTAAGGATCAGGGGCACGCTGGAGGGACGTCAGCACAACCCGGAGTTATATCGTAAACCATCGACGTTAACGAGACACTCACAATTCTGTTCTCAATCTGTCAGGGCCAGAAATATGTTAAATAGTATGATTCAGCATCTTCAAGGAAGCTATAAAGATGACCTTGCAGGCAAGCTTTTTCTGTGGTCTGGGGGTGGCAGTTATTGGGGCTATCTGACCGCGCTTGCACTGGCTCGGGCTTCAAATATGTTCGCCGCCGGAGTCGACCTGCACGGCGTCCATGACTCGAACCTAGAACTCGGCAGCTGGCTTCCAGCCCACGATCCAGCGTCTGATCCCCCAGGGCGGACGTACTGCATGGCTATCCTCTCCGCTGTCGTCCGTTAGCACATGGCGTTCGCCCGTTCTCCTCAGGGAGACGATGACCGCAACCTTAAATTTTCACAGACAGTACACTCGCCGAAGCCCTCCGCAAACAGAAAATCGATGTTGAGGAGCTCATCTTTCCGGATGAGATTCATGATTTTCTGCTGCATCGTGATTGGCTGGCCGAATATCCGCAGGTGCCGAGTTCTTTGCCAGGCACTTGAAATAGATCGGCTGTTTTGTTTTGGTACAAGTAGCCGTTGGGGTCCTATCTTGCCGGTTCCTTGTGCCGGGTGCAGGCGCTTTCCCGCTAGACGATCCCAATGAAAGCGCGTACATTGCGTACGAGACTTGGCTGCGCGCGCATCTCAAAGTTCATCCAACGTCTCGTCAGGCTCCATGGATATGCTTTGAAGTAAGTGCAGGCTTCGCGGGCGCGTCGGCGCGCAGTGCGATTTATCTCCAGGGAAGGAATCTAGTCAAGCAAACGTGAATCTGACAATCATCGACTGGCTCATCATGCTGCTGTATTTTGCTTTCGTGCTAGGCATCGGCTTCGCACTTAAGCGGTTTATGCGGACAAGCAAGGACTTTTTCCAGGCGGGTCGCTCGTTGCCTGCATGGATCTGCGGACTCGCTTTCATCTCGGCCAATCTGGGCGCTCAGGAAGTGATTGGCATGGGCGCCTCGGGTGCGAAGTATGGCATTGCCACCAGCCACTTCTATTGGATTGGCGCCATTCCTGCGATGATCTTTGTCGGCGTCTTTATGATGCCGTTCTATTACGGCTCGAAGGCGCGTTCGGTCCCTGAATTTCTGCGTCTGCGCTTCGACGAAAAAACGCGAGCCTACAACGCCTGCTCATTCGCCGTGATGACTGTGTTCTCTTCCGGCATCTCGATGTATGCCATGGCTCGGCTCATTCAGACGTTGCATGTCTTCGACTCGGTATTCCTGAAATTCAATCTGCCACTGGGCTGGATCTTCCATTTCGCGATCATCATTTCTGCGGTTATTGTGCTGGGCTATATCTTCCTTGGTGGCCTTACCAGCGCAATCTATAACGAGGTCTTGCAATTTTTCCTGATCGTTGCTGGATTTCTGCCTCTCGTCTGGGTTGGCCTGAAAAACGTTGGCGGATGGACCGGACTTAAGGCCGCGCTGCCCGTGGCTTACACCCATTCCTGGCGCGGCATGACGAATCCGCATACGAATCCTTTAGGGGTGGAATGGTTCGGCCTCTCGATGGGCCTCGGCTTCGTTCTTTCCTTCGGTTACTGGTGCACGGATTTCCTCGTGATCCAAACGGCGATGGCTTCGGATTCGGAAGAATCGGCGCGGCGAGTTCCGCTGATCGCAGCCATCCCGAAGATGTTCTTCCCCTTCCTCGTCATTTTGCCTGGATTAATTGCAATCGCTACACCAACCATCACGCAGCACGCCATCCTGCAGTCGCCGCCGACGCTAAATGCCCCGGCAGCACCGGTAGCGGCAAACGATCTTTCCGATCCGACCAAATACAACAAAGGCTTAATTCCCGCTAAAGTGAACCCAGTCACGGGTAAGGTCATGACGAACGAGCAAGGCCAACCGCTCCTCGACTATGACCTCGCCATCCCCAACATGCTTTTGTACTATTTCCCAACTGGCATTCTTGGGCTTGGTCTAACGGCGCTGTTGGCGAGTTTCATGTCAGGCATGGCCGGGAATGTGACCGCCTTCAATACTGTCTGGACCTACGATTTGTATCAGTCATACATCCACAAGAACGCGAGCGATTCGCACTACCTGAAGATGGGTCGATGGGCGACCGTCGGCGGGATTCTGCTGTCAATGGCGACGGCATATGCGGCTACGTCCTTCAACAACATCATGGACACGCTGCAGCTCGTCTTCTCCTTCGTGAACGCGCCGCTCTTTGCAACATTTCTCTTAGGCATGTTCTGGAAACGGACGACCGGCCACGCGGCCTTTGCTGGTCTTGTGAGTGGCACAGTAGCAGCTATTCTGCATCATGGCTTGACGCTGCCTACCGACGCGCATCCTGGCATCCACGGCGGATGGATTGCGGTCGTCCATTCTTATCCAAGTGAAATGGCGCAGAATTTCTGGACAGCAATCTGGGCATTTTCAACGAACTTTATTCTGACGGTAATCATTAGCCTGATGACGAAACCTCGCCCCGAAAACGAATTGGTTGGGCTTGTCTATTCGCTTACGCCCAAACCGGTAGAACACCACATGGCCTGGTATGCGCGTCCTAAGGTGATCGCCGTTGGCCTGATCGCAATGCTCATTGCATTGAACCTGATTTTCCGCTAATGAACCGAGGAGCGAACGAATATGAATCTTGATCTGCGAATCCCCATGGGACTGATGTTCCTGATAGTAGGAGCAATCATGAGTATCTTCGGGTTCTTTACGCGGGGAAGCGTCATCTATGAGCGTTCGGTGGGAATGAATATCAATCTCATCTGGGGGCTGGTGATGCTGGTCTTCGGGCTGCTGATGCTCCTGCTTGGACGCGCTGGCGACAGGCGCTCTGCTCCGGAACCGATAGAAGGCACGAATCGCCCTCTCGGAGGACGCGGACACGGCATGGGGCACTAAGGCTTGTGCCATTCCTTTTTGCGGAGCAGAAAGGCGAAGAGCAGCGTGCTCGTTTACTCTTCTACAATACTCAAACCGCTAGACTAGCTATTAGATGAAGCAACGGACGATAGGGCACTATGAGCTGGTTCGACGTCTGGGCGCAGGTGGCAGTGGCGTAGTCTATCTCGCGAATGACACGCTGCTGATGCGCCCGGTTGTTCTCAAAATCCTGAAACGCGGGGCGCTGACGCTGGAGCAGATGCGCACAACCGTCTTGCGCGAGGCACGCATGGCCTCGGCCATTGAGCACCCGAATGTCTGCGGCATCTACGAGGTGGGCGAAGAGGGCGAAGAAGCCTATATCGTGATGCAGTACGTCCCCGGCCAGTCTCTGGACAAAATCATTGCTAGGGGGCCGGCAAGCATGCAGCTCGCCCTTTCGGTCGGCATCCAGATCGCGGATGGTTTAAGCGCCGCACATTCTCTTGGCATCTTCCATCGCGACTTGAAGCCTGCGAATGCGATTCTGACCGATGGCGGGCTGGTGAAAATTCTTGACTTCGGCCTCGCCAGACGGCTGAACCCCGAGGATGCAGAGTTTGATCCATCAAAGTCGTCACGCCGCAAGGCCGGGCCAGTGGTCGCAACATACACCGCACGGGGCGGTACGATCGGCTACATGGCGCCGGAACAATTCGTTACCGGGCAGAGCAGTGTGCAGAGCGACATCTGGGCACTTGGTGTCATCCTTTATGAGCTGGTCAGCGGTCGCCACCCCTTTGCACGGCCAGATGCCGATGAATTTCAGAGTATTCGCGCCATTCAGTTTGTAGATCCCCCGTCGCTCGATGAATGCTGCCCCGATGTGCCCGCGGAACTTAGCTCGGTCATCCTGAGCTGCCTAGAAAAAAACCCAGCCGAGCGCTATGCGAGTGCGGCAGAGGTGCGGGAAGCGCTGAAGACCATCATGAAAGCGCTCCAGATTGAAACGGGCATCATTCCTGGCGAAGCGGCTGCGCATTTGCCGGTATCGACACCTGGGGATGAGAAAAGGACTACCGGCCTGCTTTCCATGCTGGCTGAACGATTCCGCGAGTCAGCCGACACGCAGACGAAGCAGAACACCATCGTCGTCTTGCCATTCAAGAATTTCGGCCCATCTGAAGTGACAGCGCTCTATGGCTTTGCGTTGGCGGACGCCATTGCCGCCAGACTTTCGCGTATGTCGTCTCTAGTTGTTCGGCCTACAAGCGCGTTGACGCATCTTCCGCTGGCACAACTCGATCCGCTCGAAGTGGGTCAAAAGTTACTTGTGCGGTGGGTGTTGACCGGAAACTTCATGCGGTCGGAAAAGGGCTTCGACCTGAACTGGCAGTTGCTCGATATTTCTGGGCAGAGCGTCAGCGGTGGTGGTGCAATCAGCGTGCCCTCGTTCGATCTGGTGGCGGTGCAAACGGAAATCTGCAATGAGGTCTTCGCCTCGCTGCAGGGAATCGGTCAGTTGACCCAGACGAATGATCGGATTAGCCCCCCCCGCACGACGCTTACTGAAAAAATTTCTGAAGAGTATCTGCAGGCGCGTGCCATGTTGTCGTCCTTTATGCAGCGCACCGGTAGCAAAGCGGACCTTGATCGTGCGCGCGAGCTGTTTGATCGCGTCGTACAAAGCAACGGATGGTTCGCACCAGCGTGGAGTGGCCTCGGCATCACGCATTTACAGTATGTCAGGCATGGATTTGGCGGTCACATGTATGTGATGGCCGCTCGCCGCGCCTTCGATCAGGCGCTTGACCTTGATTCAGGCTCGGTCGAGGCGAATCTCTACCGGGTCTACATGCTGCTGTCGCGCGGTGAAAAAGAGAGTGCGCGCCATGGCATTGAGCATCTGCTGCGCACCGCGTCGAACGATTGGAATGTGCATTTGGTGGCTGGCATGACCCTGCGCCTGGATGGCGTCTATGAGGAGGCGCTTGACCAGTTCAACCAGTCGCTGAAATTGAACCCCTCAAACGCGCCGGTCGTTTACAACCATCGCGCGCGTGTCTATCAGTATCAAAATCAGCTCGAACTCGCCGACGAAGAGTTGGAAAAAGGCCTGACGCTAGAGCCCAGGCATCCACTGTTGCGAACGTCCGTCGCTTATCAACGCATGCGTCAGGGAGATTTGCAGCAGGCCATTGAGATGCTTGAAGCGGTCATTCGCGATGATGACAGCATGCGCATTGCGTATCCGACCCTTGCCATGTGCTATGTCCAGGTGGGCGATCGCGAGCGTGCTGTTTCGCTCATTACAGAAGACTCGCTTTCCGCCGCCGAAGCTGACAGCGAAATGGCGTATCGCCTTGCCACGTATTTTGCGGTCGAAGGAGACGAAAGCGAAGCGCTGCACTGGCTCAGACGCGCCATTTACCTTGGCAACGAAAACTATCCCTGGCTTGCCAAAAATCCGGCGTGGAACCGCCTGCATGGGCACGCTGATTTTGAGCGCATCCTCGAGGACTTGAAGAAGAGTTATCGTCGCAACCAGAAGACCTGGAAGCGGCTCCTGGAGCAGGTGCCGAAAGACCCGCAGGTTTAGCGGAGAATCAGCTTTCCTCGAAATCCTTCACCAGTTGTTTCGGCGCGACATTGCGCCAAGCGGCAGTCAGCGCTGGCTGCAACGTCTTCTTCGTAGCTTTCTTCAGATGTACGTGTGTCGCCCCGTTCTTGCCCCAGTAGCCTGGAACAGGCGTAAAAACCTCCGGCAATTCCCGAACGAATTTGTCCTGGTCGAGTGGAGGCAATTTCACCACCCCGTAAGTTCTATCCGGATAGGCGAGAGTCGCAAATATCTTGCCAGCCACGCGGAAGTCAGGATGATTCATGTGCTCAGCTTCCACGGCTTCCGGGAAGCGAAGCGCGAGACGACGAAAATCGTTGAGGGTCATGGCGGCTCTTTCAATGAGCGTTTTGCAGCTCTTCTATCGAAACGTCCTTGATGTGCGTTTGGATCCACCACTGGAAGCCAAATGGGTCCTCTACCCCGGCCGTGCGGTCGCCGTAAAATTGATCGGCTGGCTTGCGCAGACTCTTCGCGCCGGCAGCCAGAGCCTGTTTATAGGTGGCGTCACAGTCTTCCGCATAAAACATGATGCTGACGGCTGAGCCTCCAAAATGTTTCGGGCTGTAGATCTCCTTCTCCGGAAATTCGTCGGCGAGCATAATGACAGAGTCACCAAGCTGAATTTCCGCATGTCCAATGCGTCCGTCCTCCTGAGGCATACGCATCCGCTCGGTTGCGGCAAAGGCTTTCTTGTAAAACTCGAGTGCTTCAGCCGCTCCTCGTATGTGCAGATATGGCTGAACGCTATGGTACCCATCGGGAATCGTTTTCACTTGCGACATAGGACCAATCCTCCAGACGCGACCATTGTCGTCGATTCCTGCAAGGGCGGTATTGTAAAATTTTGACCTGTCTCTAGACCAGCGGCACATGGTTCAGATGCGGTGTTGCGGCAGCGAGGTAGGCTGACGGCGTCATCCCGGAGAACGACTGGAAATCATGGATAAAATGGGCCTGGTCATAGTAGCCGCAATCCAGCGCGACCTGTGTCCAATCGACCTGCTTTGCGCCATGAACCGTAGTGAGCGCCTGCTGGAAGCGCCGCACTCGGCAGAAAGACTTTGGAGTAAGTCCTACCTGCTGACGAAAAAGCTGGATGAAGCGCCTTGGGCTGAGTCCGATCTGCCCGGTTAGCCATGCAATTGTTCTCATATGCGGCACGCGGCGGAAATGATGCAGAGCATAGTCCACGGCAGGATGCCACGCTAGTGGGCGCGCAAGTTGCTCGATCAGGTCCTGCTCAAGGATTCCAAATATCGCAGTCTCGCTCGGCGTGTCAAGTATGCGCTCGCGTAGCTCGCCCACGCGGGATCGCCAGAGGTCTTCCAGAGCAACCGAAGCATTTTCCATTGCATCGGCGGGCTCGCGGAAGAATGGAAATGAGCCGCCGGGTTGGAACTGAATGCCGATGACTCTCTCCTGCTGAGCCGTGCCGATCACGAAGTAATTCGTGCGCGTGCCGGAGACGACAGCATGCCCGTAAGTATCGAATCGTCGCACGTCATCTGAGTGGTAGATGCGGATCGGTGTGTCTTTGAGATTGAAGACAATCGTTGCTTCGCCGGTCGGCATCAGCCGCTCATGCGAGTGGGTGCCTTCCGGAATTCCTTCCCAATACCACAGGCACTTGACGAAGTTCCCAAGCGGCGGAGACGGCTTGTAACGCAGCGACTTCATGCAGCCTCCCAGCAAGGAGTGTACGCCTGAATATCAGGCAATAAAAAGGAGCGCCTAAGCGCTCCTTTTTATGAATCCCAGAAACAAGAACTAGTTTCGCGTAGGCATTAAGTCCATCGGCTCTGTCAGGCTAAAGGTAACAATGGCACCCTTCGGCACTTCTGCGATTTCGGGATGCTGCAACAAAATATGCACGGTGATGACGCCCGCGCCCACGAGTGAACCAATCAGTGCGCCCTGTGGACCGGCAATTTGTGCGCCGACAACCGCGCCTGTACCAGCCCCGGCGCCGTATGCAAGGGCATTCTTTTTCAGATTTGAAGCAGGCTGGATACCACCTTCGCGGTCGGTCCGGGTATTGGGAGCCTTTGACTCAACTACTTGCCCGTAAAGATGATACGCCGTGCCGTCAGGAAGGATGACGACATCAGGACGCAGCCGCAATGTAGCCGAAGGTCCAAAGTGGTGGCCCTGAGTAACACTCACCACACGACCGCGCAATTCCGAACCGGCAGGAATAATGATCCGTCCGTCCTTATAGACATCGACTGCTACCTGAGCCTTAAATGCCGTGCCCGCATTTGTTTCTTTGGTGGAGAGAGTATCCAGCAGCCGCGCGCGGATGTTTGTGCCCTCGGCCAGTTCGTTGCTAGGTGAAGGAATGTAGCCGACAATGTCTTCATCTGGATTGTATGGCCGCTTTTCGAGCGTGGCATTTGCTGGAATGGTTGCGCTCGCAGAAACGTCGGGCAGAGACGTTACGATGCCATAGTCGGGGTTTGTAGTTGGGGCGGCAGGAGCGGTTGTTGCTGGCGTAGATGCCGCTGGCTGGGTTGAAACGGAGGGAGAGGGTTTGGCCGTAGAAGTATTTGCCGGCTCATCCTGACTGGTGACAATGTTGTCATCTGCCGGCGGGTTGGAAACTCCCTGGTTGGGGGTCTGGCCGGCCTGCTGCGCAAATCCGGCGGACGCCAGCAGCAATGTGCTGGCAAACGCAATCAGGGCAAGAGAATTTCCTTTTTTTTTCATAAGTAACTCCATCACTCCGAAACCGAAACTTCCCGATTCTTGGCAAGGACGCTATTCAATCGCATACGCTGTTCGCTGTGTAGTTAAACCCGGAAAGGGCGATACAGTCTCGCTTGCAACAAGACTAGACCAAGCGATGAGAACCGGCCACACTGAGATGTACCCAGCGAACCAGAACAGACAATAGATTGATAAAGACGGCTCAACGATTAGATCGAAAGCGAGCGTTCACGCTTAGCGAATCGTCGGTGAAACGATTGCGCAGCCAGCAGAAACATGCGCGTCTTTGTTATCCTTTCAAGGGACGCTCACCACAGATTTCCTCAGGAAGGTTTATTTCATTGCATGTCGGGCTTTGTGGACACCATAGGCGGCTTTGCCGGCGAGCCAATTCGTGTTGACCGACGCCCCAAACTCAAAGACCGGCTAAGACACCAGATTTCGAGGGACGAAATGACAGAGATTGCAGCAATCCATGCGCGTGAAATTCTTGATTCGCGCGGAAACCCGACAGTCGAAGCCGATGTGGTTCTTGCCGATGGCTCGGTGGGCCGGGCCGCTGTGCCGAGCGGCGCTTCGACAGGTGAGCACGAAGCCGTTGAGCTGCGCGATGGAGACAAAACCCACTATCTGGGAAAAGGTGTTTTGCAGGCAGTTGAGAATGTCGAAAGCATCCTCGCTCCCGAACTGACGGGTATGGACGCAACCAACCAGCGCCTGCTCGACGCGACGATGATCTCCCTTGATGGTACGCCGAACAAGAGCCGTCTGGGTGCGAATGCGATACTCGCACTGTCAATGGCTGCGGCGCGTGCCTCGGCAAACTCGCTCAAAGTCCCGTTGTACCGCTATCTCGGCGGGGTGAATGCGTCGGTTCTACCGACGCCGATGATGAACATTCTCAACGGCGGCGCACATGCCGACAACAACGTGGACTTCCAGGAATTCATGGTGATGCCGGTCGGCGCCGAGCGCTTCTCGGACGCGCTGCGCTGTGGAGCGGAGATATTTCATACGCTGAAGGGCGTGCTCAAGAAAAAGGGGTATAACACAGCAGTTGGCGATGAGGGCGGCTTTGCTCCCTCGCTCAAATCGAATACCGAAGCAATTGAAGTCATCCTAGAAGCCATCGAACTTGCCGGTTATAAGGCTGGCGAAGACGTGGCTCTTGCACTCGATCCTGCGGCGAGCGAATTCTACGACAAGGAATCTGGCAAGTACGTTTTCAAGAAGTCCGATAAAAGCGAGAAGAGCAGCGAAGAGATGGCCCGCTTCTGGGAGAGCTGGACGCGCCAATATCCAATCGTCTCGATTGAAGACGGACTTGCAGAGGACGACTGGCAGGGCTGGAAGTATCTCACCGAGTTGGTTGGCGACCATGTGCAGCTCGTGGGCGACGACTTGTTCGTGACCAACACCGAGCGCTTGCAGCGCGGCATCGAAGAAGGCGTGGCGAATTCGATCCTGATCAAGGTGAACCAGATCGGAACCATTAGCGAAACGTTGGAAGCGATTTCGCTGGGCAATCGTTACGGATATACCTCCATCATTTCCCATCGCAGCGGCGAGACCGAAGATACCTTTATCGCCGACTTGGCCGTAGGAACGGGAGTTGGGCAAATCAAGACAGGCTCAGCTTCGCGCACAGACCGCATTGCGAAGTACAACCAGCTTCTGCGTATCGAGGAAGAACTAGGCCAGGCGGCTGAATTTCTTGGCCTCGAAGCGGTGAACTTTGGCGAGTAAGTAAATCAATGAGCGCGCGGACAAAAATCCGCGCGTCTTGCTGTGCAGCTATTTCAGGAGTGTTTATGCGAATCTTTCAAGCGACTGTCTGTGTCATGGTGTTTTCTGTTTCGGCGTTCGCCCAGCAGCCCACCACATCTACCGCGCCAAAGCCAGCTGCGCCTGCAACCCAGCCGTCGTCATCCGCCAGTGAGCCGGCCATCAAGCCACCCACGAATCCGATTACGCCTGCGCAGATTAAAGAGATGCAAGAACTAACCGGTGCCGAGGCCACGAAAAAGCGCATCGTGGCGAACGCCATGCAGTTTTACCGCAGTCAATTTCCCCCGTACGTCCCGACGGACGTCATCGAGGATCTGGACAAGAGCTTGCAAAATGCTGATCTCGAGTCGCATGCTGCGGAGATCTATCCGAAATACCTTTCGACCGAAGATGCTAGCAAGATCATTGACTTCTATAAGTCGCCCGCGGGCCAGCGCATGATTGCGGCGCAGCCGTACATGATGACGGAAATGCAGCGCTCTGCCGTACAGGTAGCGCAGCAGACGGCCAAGGATGTCATGGCTCGCCACAAGGCAGAGATTGAAGCGGCGCAACAGAAGTACATGCAGCAACAGCAACAACAGAAGCCTTCGCTCGCCACGCCACCCAAGCCGTCGACCGATACGCCGCAGAAGCCATAATGCAGCTTCATCCGTTTGCCACAACCTCGCAATAGGAGAACGAGTTGTCGATTTACAAAGTGCCATTGGTCCTTACGATTCTGGACGGATGGGGCTATAGCCCTCAAATCGAAAACAATGCGATTGCTCTGGCGCGCAAGCCTATCTATGACAAGTTGCTGGCGGAGTATCCGAACACTCTGCTTCATGCCTCCGATCATTTTGTAGGCTTGCCCGACGGCCAAATGGGTAACAGCGAAGTCGGCCATCTCAACATCGGTGCAGGCCGCATTGTCCAAATGGACATCACGCGCATCGACGCTCTCATCGCGAGCGGCGAATTCTTCACGTACCCTGCCATCGCCGATGCCATGAAGCGAGCTCGCGATGGGGGCCGTCAACTGCACCTCTTTGGCCTGCTCTCCGATGGGGGCGTCCACTCGCATCAGGAGCACCTCTACGCATTGCTCAAAGCCGCAAAGCAACACGGTGTGGGGCGAGTTCTTATCCACGCATTCATGGATGGTCGCGACACCCTGCCAACCAGCGGCGCCAAATATCTGGCCGCGCTGGAACAGAAGATGCGCGAGTACAACGTCGGCAAAATCGCTTCTGTCTCAGGCCGCTATTACGCCATGGACCGCGACCGCCGCTGGGAGCGCGAACGAAAAGCCTTTGACGCGATGGTGA
This sequence comes from Terriglobales bacterium, assembly GCA_963823845.1. GTDB lineage: Bacteria > Acidobacteriota > Terriglobia > Terriglobales > Acidobacteriaceae > Alloacidobacterium. The sequence continues at coordinate 122,966 of CAWGND010000011.1, read as the reverse complement.
CTGGCCGAGCGGAAGGCGGCGCGTATCAGGACCCTGTCGCGCGTGTTAAGGAGTCCTATAACAACGGAATCACCGACGAATTTGTTGTGCCGTTCGTGGTTACAGATGAGCATGGCCATCCGAATGGAGTCATTCGCGATGAGGATGTCTGCATCATGTTCAATTACCGCGCCGATCGTGCGCGGCAGATCACGCGCGTCCTGGCGCGCAACAGCGACTTTACCAAAAAAGGTGGACGCGAACTCATCAATGCTGCCGAGCTTGACGAAACGATCCCGCGCAGCGAGGTGCCGAAGAACCTGCACTACGTCTGCATGACGCAGTACGACAAGCACTTTACGCTGCCCATGGTTATCCTGCCCGAGTCAATGGAGAACCTTCTGGCGAATCTGCTCGCGCAGGCAAATCTCCGGAATCTCAGGGTTGCCGAAACAGAGAAGTATGCCCACGTGACGTATTTCTTCAACGGTGGGATTGAAACACCATTCCCAGGAGAAGACCGGGTGCTTGTGCCGTCACAGAAGGTTGCGACCTACGATCTCGCTCCGGAGATGAGCGCCACCGGCATTGCCGATGCCGTTGTGAAAGCAGTAGATGACACGGCATTCGATCTGGTGATCGTCAACTTTGCGAACGCTGACATGGTCGGGCACTCCGGCAAACTCGAGCCAACGATTAAAGGCGTGGAAACCGTGGATGCCTGTCTTGGACGTATCTACCAATCCATCCGCCAGAGGGGCGGATCGCTACTCATCACCGCCGACCATGGCAACGCCGAGATGATGGTCGATCCAGTGTCAGGCGGTCCTCACACCGCACACACAACCAATCCTGTGCCATTCATTCTTGTGAGTGAGGATGCAAAGAACCATTCGCTCAAGCCGGGCGGTTCACTCCGCGATATCTCGCCTACGCTGCTCAGCATGCTCGGTATCGAACAGCCAAACCAGATGACGGGCGGCGACCTGCGGCAGCGAATCGGCTAGTAGTGCTTGAAAGAGAAAAGCCCTCATCGCGATGAGGGCTTTTGCATGCCTGATTTTTTCAGAAGACCTTCTGCAGGTGTGGATACCAGGTGATCGCGGCATTAATGGTCGTATCGTATTGAGGTCCTGGTTTATAGACGGGCGCTACCCAGCGCTCGAATTGGACCCAGCCATTGATCTCAATGTCTTTGTGGATACGTTTCACGACATTGACCTGGTAGTCGGCTTGCGTGGCCCCTCCTAAAACGAGTTCCTTAGATGTCTTGGCAGTGCGATAGTTAAACTGTACTTGCTCCTGAGGAGAAAGATGCCATGTAAGCCAAGCCTGGCCACCTGTGGCTTGACGCCCGATCCAGTCGCCCATGATCAGGCCTTTGTTGGTGTAGCCCTGTTTCTGAACCACCTCGTTGTAGAAGAAGTTGGGGCCACCAGTGCTCACAGCGTCTGTGGTTACTCCCTCCACGCGCAGGTCAAGCTTGGGAATGCCGGGAAACTGCGATAGATACAGGCCAGGGCGGAATGCGGAACGTCTCGGTGCACTGACTGGACTTACATCGTCATGTACCAGGGAATCGGTATAGAGCGTTAGCCATTTCCGCAGGAAAGGCAGCCGGTAGGAAAAGTCGAAGGTTCCGAATCGTGCCCCAGGGTCATCGCGTGAGAATTTTTCCTCGGGTGTGACGTTCTGCAGGCTCAAAAAACTCCTCAGGAAGGTGTGGACTGTGATAGGCGCGTGCCCCTTACCGCCCCAGATCACAGTGCGTTCAAATCCAAATTCGAGGTTGGTCGTGGGCTTAAAGCTGATTTTCTCCGCGTGAACCCATGGATCGTTGGGGTCGGTGTGACCTTTGAGGCTCCCTACAAGGAAGTCATAACGCATCGGACCGATCAGGCGAGAGAGCAACGGAATACGAAGAGGCTCCATCCGATCTATTTCAAAGGTGTAGATATTTTCCGTGTTGTTGCTCCAGGCGAAGCTTCCACCCTTGGCTGGCCCCCACCAATGATCGTTCTTTCCGAAAGAAACCTCGTGATTGAGGATGTTGTAGGACAGCGTAGCTTCCTGCACACGGAACAAATTGGTGGTCGGGATAGGGCCATGAGGAATCGTGTCCTGGACAGGATTTGATGCGATCGGAATGCCATCGACTGTCTGCGACAAATAGGTGAACAGAGCCGTAGAGTAGCCGGTGGCGCTGGGCGCATGCTGATACTCACCGCGAAAATAAAGCGAGAAACGACCCAAATCACCGTAGGCGCTGAAGCCCGTGTAGTTGTTGAAGCCTTCCTCATAGACGCGCCCGTAGTCGTTAATAATTGTTTGCCCGATGTGGAAGCTGTCGCGCAGCGGAATTCCGATGATACCCCGCGGTATCGTGTAGGCGCTCTCGAATTCAGCGCGAAGTTTGCGCTGGCCGAAACTGTTCTCAAGGCCAGGAGCAACCTCGTGCAGCACGCTCAGATAAATGTCGCGCGCTTCCTGGTTATCGGTATCGGCATCGATCTGATCTGCAGTACGCTGCAGCATGTGCAGTATGCTCAGGCGTGTCCAGGGTCGCAATCCGAGAAACGCGGTGTCCAGGTACCCCAAACCCTGCAGGCGAATCAGCGCTGGATAGACCCAGCTATCCACCGGGATATACGGCGAGCCGACAGTGCTGACAAAGGTGATAGGAGACGCCGGAGTGTAATTGGGTGGGATGGGTTGCTGGGGAGTCCCGCCATCTGCGTCGGATTCTGCTGCAATCGGCTGGTCTGCAATTTCCTGAGCAAGAATTGGTTGCAGCGGAAAGCTTAGCGCTGCAAAAAAACAGATCAATGAGACAAGTTTCACTCGCACCTCTAACGAAGGGGGGAACCCACATCTTCAATCCGCAACACAACAACGTTGCGGATTGAGTAATCAATGTAACGATTACTTTCAAGGCTAGATGAATGAATCAGCCATGACAAGCGCCCGACATGCTCTTGGGTAACTCGCGATCTGTCCAGGCATCTTGAAAGCCTCCTCGCCATGTTGGATAAGCACTCTACAATGCCCAGTCTTACATAATGAAGACATTCCGAGACTCGCCCTTGGTTTTCCGATGATGCGACGGCTTCCTGGCTGTAGCTATTGCTTGCTTGAACGAGCGAATGATCGACTGTTTCCGTTCATTCATATCAAGACCTTTTGCGAATAAATATCTTTCCATGTTACGCAGGGGATCCTGATATTTTGTTGCATTATTCTTCGAAACGAAGCTGCAGGCAATCATGCTTGGGCCGCCACCCTGTCGTGCCCGCGTCGTGCACTCGTACGCGACGCGGTAGACCGCGACAACGTCGCTGCCATCCACCGGAATCACTGGGAAATCGTGGGAATTTATCTGCGGCACGTCCGCTGGCTCTCCGTTATGGATGTAAACGATTGGCAGTTTGTGAGCCCGGGCAAACTGAAGCACGTCACGATCGGCATTACAGCCTTCGGGGTTTCCTGAAAGAAACGCGACTGTGACGCTCCCGCCAGTCCCCGTAGACTGTGCGTAGGCGATTCCGGTTGCGAGAGCGCCTTGCGCCAGTACTCCCGCACTCGCGATATTCTTCCGCTTATCCTTTACCCGGGTGGAAGAACGCTGAAGGGATTGGCGGAAGATCGAGCGCAGTGGCACGCCTTTCAGAAAACTAGCGACGGCGGCGCCGGCGGGAAATACAAGCCCATCCGTCGGCTGAAGATCAATAGTAGCGGCAACTGTAGCCCCTTCTTTTCCTTTCCAGAAGGAACCGCCGTTAAGACTTCGCACCTGGGATTCGAGAACGCGACACTTGAGCATCGTGGTGTACAACTGTTGTAATTTCTTGTCGCTAATGAGGGATGGCGCGCTACCTGCGGACTTATTCTTCGCGGATTTTGTAGACATGTCTTCGGCCAATTGTAGCTCAGGAATAGAAAAGTTCTGGAACGCGCTTTCTTTGGCGGCGTGAGGATTGTTTTCAACAGAATTGTGAAAAAGTCTGTGCAAGACTGGGCCTGCAGAAAAGAAAATGCAGCAATGACGCGGCCTCTAGCTCTCTGCACTCTTTCTGTTGCAGTGCAGCCTATCTGCAACAGAACTTCCCTGGAAGGACTGTTTTAGGTCGAATAGTCAGCGTTAATGTGCACATACTCCGCCGTCAGGTCTGTCGTCCAGAAGCGGCACTTTCCATCACCAATGCCTAAATCTATGCGTACGATAAACTCTCGTAACTTCAGATAAGCGTGTGCTGCGGCTTCGTCGAAATCCGCAACGCGGCCTCCGTTTCTACAAATCGGTTGCTCGCCGAACCAGATGCTGATGCGCTCCGGATCGAGCGTGGCGCCCGAATAGCCAGCAGCCGCCATCAACCGGCCCCAGTTGGGATCGCAGCCCGCCCAGGCCGTCTTTACCAGCGGAGAGTGAGCAATAGCCTTTGCGACAGTCAGCGCATCGCGATCCGTGGCCGCACCCTCAATTTGCAACTCCACGACGTGAGTGACACCCTCGCCATCGTCCACAATCTGCTTTGCGAGCGAAGTGCAGACTTCAGTGAGCGTAGCCAGAAACGATGTGTTCTTTGCATCAATTCGCGCGCTGCTTGCACCTGAAGCCAGGAGTAACACTGTGTCGTTGGTCGAGGTGTCACCGTCTATCGAGATGCGGTTGAAGCTGATCTCAGCGCTTTGCCGCAACAGCATATCCAGATCCGCAGGTTGAATCGCGGCATCGGTAAAGAGATATACCAGCATCGTGGCATGCGGCACAAGCTGAGGATGGATCATCCCCGCACCTTTGCAGACGCCGGCGATGCGCACCCGTTTTCCATCTACGCTCAATGACACGTGTGCGACTTTCGGCTTTGTGTCCGTCGTCATAATAGCGCGGGCAAACTGGGAGAAGTGTTCAGGCGTTGCTCCCAATGCCGCTGCAACTGCAGGCAGGGCCGCAATGGGTTTTTCGGCTGGCAACGGCACGCCAATGATTCCCGTTGAAGAAGGGAAGACCTCGTGCCCTTCGCAATGAAACACCTCGGCAGCAGCGGCGCAGACTTGCTGGCAGGCGTCGATGCCGATCTGGCCGGTAGCGCAGTTTGCATTGCCCGCATTCACTGCCACCACGCGCACGCGTCCGGCGCTGCGGGCAAGGTGCTTCCGGCCCACGATGATGGGTGCTGCAACGACACGGTTGCTGGTAAACATGGCGGCTGCGCTCGCGGGAGCGTCTGCGACCGCAACCGCGAAATCAGCCTTGCCGCTCGGCTTGATTCCAGCCTTTACGGCAGCAAAGCGGAAGCCAAGTGGCAGCGCTTCATGAGAGACGAGGGATGAATCGTTCATTGCCGGTATTTACTCTAAACAAGATACCAATTCAGGAAGGATAAAGATTGGAGGCAGAACAGTCATCAGAATTCCTCCGCATGCAACAGGTCAGCGTAGCCCGTGGCGACTCGATCGTGCTGCACAATATCAATCTCACCATCGCCACTGGAGAGCACGTCGCCATCCTCGGTCCCAACGGCTGCGGCAAATCCACACTGATCAAAACCATTACCTGCGAATGCTATCCAATCTTTACGCCGGAAATGCAATGCCGCCTGCTGGGCCGCGAGCGCTGGGATGTTTCCCAACTGCGCAGTCACCTCGGCGTGGTCTCAGCCGATCTGTCGGGCGAGCGTACCCCGGTGTCAATCGGCCGCGACGTAGTGGTCGCCGGATATTTTTCGGCATCCACCATCTGGCCCAATCTGCATGTCACGGTCGAGATGCGCGAACGCGCGCAGGAAGCGATGGCGCTCATGGAGGCTACGCACCTTGCCAACAAGCTAGTCGGCGAAATGTCAGCCGGGGAGCAGCGCCGTATCATGATCGCCCGCGCCCTCGTCCATAAACCGCAGATGCTTCTGCTCGACGAGCCGTCGAACGCTCTCGACATCGCCGCCCAGCGAGAACTCAGGGATGCCCTCCGGGTGGTAGCCCAGCAGGGAACCGGAATCATCATGGTCACCCATCACCTGGCGGACATTCTCCCGGAAATGGGTCGCGTCATCATGATGCGATCCGGACGCATCGTCGCTGACGGTCCGAGACTGGAACTCATCACGGTCGAGCAACTGCGCAATCTTTTCGGCGTAGAAGTGACGCTCACCGAGCGAGACGGTTACTGGCATTCATGGTAGCGACATCAAAGGCGGAAGGCGCAGGACTTGATTTCCTCAGCATCCGGAGATAAGGTCTCAGGTACACGGGAAAGGAGGTTGATCCAGCCTATGAAAAGTTCTGATGGTAGTAGTTGCACGATCCTACGTGAGGTGACTGAGGCTTAGAGCACCCTTTGCTCTAGACCTGGCGATCCGCAAACACATTCGCCGAGGCCCACTCACAGATCGAAGGGTGCCTCAGGTCAATCTCAACAGTTCACCGGTATCGAAGGCCCGCTCCGCCGAATCTGGCAGCGGGCCTTCGTGCATTCCAGCCGATAAAGATTAAAGAGGGCCTTATGACAGATCAGTTGGATGATTATTGAGCGGTTTCGGGGGAAAGGTTAGGATCCTCGGCGATATTGTTTCGCGCATCATTCCCGAGGAAGAGTAGGATTGCCTATCAGCTTATCCACGCGACCCGCTTTACAATAAACCCATGGAACCCCTAGTCATCGCAGGCAAAGCATTCCAATCGCGACTCATCGTCGGCACCGGCAAGTACAAGGACGGCCCGGAGACGCAGGCTGCCATCGAAGCCTCAGGTGCGGAGATGGTCACCGTAGCGGTGCGCCGCGTCAATCTCGATCGTTCCAAAGAATCATTACTCGACTTCATCGATCCCCAGCGCTACTTTCTTCTGCCAAACACGGCTGGCTGCTACACCGCAGACGAAGCTATTCGTGCCGCGCGACTGGGGCGCGAGGTTGGGCTTTCAGACTGGGTAAAGATCGAGGTCATCGGCGATCAGTCAACACTGTATCCGGACGTGCAAGCAACGCTGGAAGCGACCAGGACCTTAGTGAAGGAAGGCTTTACCGTTCTTCCGTATACCTCTGATGACATTGTATTTGCGAAACGCCTCATTGACGCCGGCGCCGCTGCCGTGATGCCGCTTGCCGCCCCAATCGGCAGCGGTCTCGGCATCCAGAACCGCGCCACGCTCCAGATTCTGCGCGAGATGATTACCGAGGTCCCTCTGATCGTTGACGCCGGTGTGGGGACTGCCTCCGATGCTGCCCTGGCGATGGAGTTGGGTGCTGATGGCATCCTCATGAACACAGCCATTGCCGCTGCATCAAATCCGATCCTGATGGCTGAGGCCATGCAGCACGCGGTACTCGCCGGGCGGCAGGCGTTTTTGGCAGGACGGATGCCCCGCAAGCTGTATGCAACCGCCAGTTCTCCGCTGGAAGGCATTTCGCGATAGATTGAGTCTGGATAGACTATGGTCGAATTCATTATCGAATCGATTGGTAAAATTATGGCTGGGCTCTTGGACTCAGCCGATGTCACTCGGAAGTGGCTCCAAAGAAGACGAGCTTGAAGAGGCAGCCTCGACACTAGGCCTCATTCAGTACCAAGCACACCACTGTTTCACATGGCCTTGCATCAGCTAAACTCATCCTCAATGCGAGTCTTCGGTATTGACTGCGGAACCGAATGCACCGGCTACGGTGTTGTCGAATGGGACGACGCCCAGCACAATCCGCATCTCGTCTCGCTTGGCTGCGGCGGTATCCGGCTTCCTAAGAAAGAATCCCTCCCACATCGCCTGTCGGTCCTCTATGCGGAGTTGAGCGCGCTTCTCGCCGTCCACCAGCCCGATGTCGTCGCCGTTGAAGAGGTCTTTTATTCTGTCAACGCAAAATCCGCGCTCAAACTCGGCCAGGTACGCGGAGTAGCATTGCTGGCCGCAGCCAACGCAAATCTTTCTGTAGCCGAATACGCTCCGCTCACGATCAAATCAACTGTGGTTGGTTACGGTTTGGCGCAAAAGGAGCAGGTGCAGTTTATGGTTACCCGCTTACTCCAATTGAACTTCACGCCAGAGCCCGCCGATGCTGCCGATGCGCTGGCTATTGCCATTTGTCACGTGCACACGGCGCAAACGCTTACTTTACAAAGGGCCGGTCGCTAGAAGATGACTAGAGTTTTATCCGGGTTGTTCTTGTTATGCCTTGGAAGCGTTTTGGTAGCTGCAGCACAGCCGGCCAATACCGCACGCATCCGCTTTATCTTCGAAAACCCCAAGTTGCAGCCCGCCAGCTATGTGCTCGATATCAACGAGGACGGCACGGGCCACTTTCATTCCCAACCCGGTAGCGCAAGCTCCTCGGACGCTGAAGCGATTGCTCCCCAGGCCGTGACGACTGACATCAAGATTGACGAGCCATTGCGCAGCTCGCTCTTCAAGACAGCGCGTTCGCACAATCATTTTGACGTTGCTTGCGAGAGCACGAAGCCGAAGGTCGCCTTCACTGGCAAGAAAGCGCTGCAGTACACAGGCCCTGATGGCGACGGCTCCTGCACCTTCAACTGGTCGCGCGACCAGCAGATTATGAAAATTGCGGATGACCTGATCGCTGTGGCCTACACTCTGGAGGTGGGTCGTCGTCTCACCGTCGAGCATGAACACAACCGGTTGGGTCTGGACGCGGAACTCGAAGAATTACAAGATGCCGCGAAATCGGGCCGGGCACAGCAAATTCAAAACATCGCTCCGCAGCTCGAAGGAATCGCCTCAGACGAGAACGTGATGGAACGGGCCCGCCTTCGAGCACGCCAGCTTCTCGGAAAGGGTGGCAAGACCAGCTGAGGATTCTGCAACTTTGCCAGTTTTCGTCCCGTCCAAGTTGAGTTACAGCGGGGTTAAAAATGTCAAGACCTTCGTGCAGCTTCAGTGTTCTAATGAGGTGGGGGAATGAAGGGCCCGGAAGGAGGTGTCGCATGCGGCACCTGGCATCTACTCAAGGCAGAGAATGGTTCAAAAATCACTTCGTTTTTCAATTGCTCCTTGCAGTTGCTCTGACCTCCGTCGCCTATTCCCAAGACAATAACAACGTCCGTGCCGTCCGCATCAGTGCCGTAGAAGGCACAGTCCAGATCCTGGATGACAACGGAGTGGTCTTTGATCAGGCGCATGCCAACATGCCGGTTACACAGGAAATGCACCTGAAAACCGGCGACGATGGCCACGCGGAAGTACAGTTTGAAGACGGCAGCGTCGCTCGGATAACGCCGAACAGTGCAATCAACTTCGACCAGCTGCAGCGCACCGGCGACGGTAATACGGTCACCCAGATACAGGCTGCTGCAGGTCTTACCTACTACGAGTTCAACAACCGCGGTGGCAAATACGCCGTGCGGTTTGGCCCTTATACAGCTACGGCAACCAAGAGCAGCATCTTCCGCGTTGCGGTCGATCAAAATCCGGCTCAGATTGCAGTCATGCGCGGAGTTGTGCACATCGATACCGGGAACGAAGGCGGACTCGACGTGCTCACCAGCCAGACCGCCACGCTCGACATGAAGGACACAACAAGCTACGACGTGGCTCAGAGCATTACAGCGGACTCCTGGGACCAGTGGAACTCTGATCGCGACCAGCTTCTAGCGCAGATGGGCGCAAAGGCGACGATGGCTCGTGCCACGGGCGCAAACCCTGATGACGCCGCCTGGAACGACCTCGACGCCAATGGCAACTGGTACGACATGCCCGGATACGGCATGGGATGGACGCCCGTTGGCGGCTCAGGGTTCGACCCGTTTGGCTCGGGCTACTGGGGTTATTACCCCGCCTACGGCTATACCTGGATTTCTTCCTATTCGTGGGGCTGGTTGCCCTATCATTGCGGCGCATGGAACTGGTTCAACGGTCCCGGCTGGATGTGGTTCCCCGGCAACTGTGGCTGGGGAGCATTCGGAAATGGCTGGTACCCTGTGGTCACCGTATGGAACTGTCCGCCGAATTACGTCGTGCCGCAGCGCCCGATTACCCCGATACGCGCGCCCTTCCATATGCCTCCGCAGCAGGCGCTGGTTGCTGTGAATCGCAATCCTGGCAACTTCCAGCTCCGCACAACGGACGGCAGCAAGCCGGTCGCGACACCGATTGAATTCAACGGCAAGACAATCCACCCGATTGAAACATTGGTGGTCCCTCGAGTTTCCGGACCCTTGGGCGAGAGCTTCAGCGTAGCGTCGGGCTATGTTCCTCCGGCACAGACTGGAGTCCGCTCAGGGGTCTTGCCGAGTGAGGGTATCCGCGGTACCTATTCTGGCTCCAGGGCCCCTGTTGGTGCCGCGCCTCGAAATACATTCGCCCCGCCTGCCTATCGTCCTGCTCCCGGCAGCGGGGGTAGCGCGCCGCACTATGCGGCTCCATCGGCACCCTCATACTCTCCGGCGCCTCACATGTCGTCACCGCCAGCCTCGTCGAGCGCTGGCGCTCACCCGCATTGAGACTAAACCTCCGAAGGCTGCCATGCACCAGCGTGGCAGCCTTTTCCATTCCCGGCAATACTGGGTCAACTTTGCAACGCTGATCCGATTGCGTTTCAGACCTCGTGTAATGCTCGATATAGCCGCGCAGTAGCTTCCAGGGGAAGCGCCTCAGCTCGCACTTGCAGAGAAATTGCGGAAGATTCCGCTGCCTGCGCGACGCTCGAAGGCTCAAACCCAGCCGCGCGCAGATTGTTCAACAGGGTCTTGCGTTTTTGCGCAAAGCACTGCCGCAGAAATCGAATAAAGCCTTCCGCATCGACGCCGAGCTCCTCAAAACGCGGCGCGAACGCAAGCCTCAGCACGCTCGAATAGACCTGCGGACGCGGCGAAAACGCACTGGGAGGAAGAGTCATCAGCTTTTCCGCCCGGGCATAAAGCTGTGTGGTAGCCGAGAGCACCCCATAGTCACGCGATCCCAGCTCCGCTGCCACGCGATCGGCGACCTCGCGCTGCATCATCACTACTGCCCGCGAAATCGCATCGTGATACCGGAACAAGTGCAACAGAATATCTGAAGTAATGTAGTAAGGAAGATTCCCCACCACCAGCAACTTCTGGTCGTCATGACGAAGCGAAGCCAGATCGACAGCCAAAATATCCTGCTCGACCACCTCAACCTGTGACCCTGCAAACCGTTGCCTAAGATTCGCCGCTAATTCACGATCCAACTCGACGCCAATCAGCCTTTGTGCCTTCTGTGCAAGCAGTTCGGTAATCGCCCCTTTGCCCGGGCCGATTTCGACAACCGTCTTATCAGAAACATCACCAAGCGCCTCGACGATACGGCTGCGGGCGCTGCGATCGGCAAGAAAGTTCTGCCCTAATTTTGCTTTCTGCGGCATCTTATATGGGTTGCCATCCTGAGCGGGCATACACTGGTCAGTGCGACCTTCACAACATACGCACGAACATGAACGTTAGCTGTCACCATCATACGAACAACTAGGGGAGCGATCGTACACATGCACATTGTTTTTGCCGCGCCAGAATGCGTGCCTTTTGTAAAAACCGGCGGACTTGCCGATGTCATAGGATCACTTCCGCGCGAAATTGTCCGCCAGGGCCATCAGGTCACGGTGTATATACCTTTCTACCGCCAGGTGCAGAGCCATTTCACAGAGAAGAAGATCGTCATCCCCAGCATTACGATTCCGTTCCCGTACTACAACCGATTCGCCGCCGTAGTCGATGGCGGCAAGCGCGACGGCGTGCAATTCTACTTCATCGATTGCCCCGAGCTTTTCGACCGTGAAGGAGCGTACGGCACGCAAACCGGCGAATACCTCGACAACTGGGAGCGCTTTGGACTCTTCTGCCGCGCCGTCCTCGAAGCCAGCAAGGAGCTTGGCGTACCCGACATCTTCCACATGCACGACTGGCAGACCGCCATGCTTTCGGTTTATCTGCGAACCGTCTACTACTTCGATCCCGCGCTGCGCAACGCGGGATCGGTCCTCACCATCCACAATGCCGGCTATCAGGGCTGGTTCCCGCCGCAGACCACCGAACGCTTGCTCCTGCCATGGGACATTTTCACAATGGACCATGTGGAGCATTACAACACCTTCAACTTCCTGAAGGGAGGCATTGTTTACTCTGACGCGCTCACCACCGTCAGCCGCAAGTATGCCGAAGAGATTCAAACACCTGATTTCGGCAACGGACTCGACGGCGCCTTCAGGAAACGAGCCGCCGACCTGCACGGCATCTTGAACGGAGTGGACTACGCCAAGTGGAACCCTCAAACAGACGGCAAAATCGCCGCGCACTATTCAGCCAAAGACCTCGACGGCAAAGCCACCTGCAGACGCGACCTGCTTCACGCATTCGGCGCCTCTCATACGAAAGATGAGACAGCCGTGCTCGGCATCGTCTCCCGCCTGGCAACGCAGAAGGGCTTTGACCTCACAGCGCAGATCATCGAACGACTGACATTGGAGGATATCTTCCTTGTCGTGCTGGGCACAGGCGAGCCATATTACGAAAATCTATTCCGGTCCCTGCATGAAAGGTTCCCAGAAAAAATTTCAGTCCGTATTACCTATGACGAGACCCTGGCCCACAAAATACACGCCGGGTCCGACATTTACCTCATGCCATCACGCTATGAGCCATGCGGCCTGAACCAGATCTACAGCCTCAAATATGGATCGGTCCCCGTCGTGCGCGCGACAGGCGGTCTCGACGACACCATAGAAGAATCGAATCCCGAGGCAAAGACCGGCACCGGCTTCAAATTCCACGGCTACTATGCCGACGACTATCTGAAAGCAGTGCAGCGCGCCCTCGCCGTCTTCCACGATAAGGACGCATGGCACACGCTCATGCGCAACGGGATGGCTCAGGACTATTCCTGGACCAAGCCCAGCCAGGAGTACATCAAGGTGTACGAGGAAGTAGCGCAAAGAAGGAGCTAGACAGATGAGCTGCGTCACTCACCTTGTGTGCCTCGCGCTCTTGCTCGGCGCGCCAGCGACGTGGGCTCAGAATTCTAGGCAGTTAGCATCAAAGCCGTTGCTGGTGCCTCTCTTCAGAAGCATCTGGCGACTTACAAAATCCGATCGCCAGCCCGTTCGCGGCAGCATTTACATCTTCCTGCCCAACGGCACGTTGCTTGAGACCTCCTGCGGCGAGCCGTATCGCATAGCTTTATGGTCGCGCGACGGTCAGGACCCATCCAATCTGCGCATTACTGAAGATCAGAGTGTGGTCGCGACGTGGAAGATCGTGAAATTGACTCGACCACGGTGCGTCTGGAAAAGAAACTCGTGCGCAGCGAAGAGAAGCAGGACGAAACTTTAACCGCGGTGGAGCAGGAACTCGTCTGCCCCGACTTGCCAAAATAGACCTGCTAGATTGCATACCTGCGCCGGATGACAAGAAACAAAGGAATCCCTGCAAGAATGATCGCCGTCCCCACCAGCGAATTCTTCAGATTCTCGGCATACGAAAAATAGAGCAGCACCGCTGAAGCAGCTACAAAGAGTGCCGGAAGCACCGGATATCCCCACACCCGATAAGGACGCGGCGTATCCGGCTGCCGTCTCCTGTACACAAAGATCGTCGTAGCCGTAATCATGTAGAAAAGCCACTCGGCAAAAATGGCCAACTCAAAAAGCTGTTGGAACCTGCCAACGACAAGCAGTAGCAGCGTACTAAGCAGCGCCTGCACAATCAGAGAAGTGGACGGGCTCTGAAATCGTGGATGAATGTGCGCGATACTGCGAAAGAAGAGCCGATCGCGCGCAGCCGCAAAGGGAACGCGCGCGCCTGACATAATTGTGCCGTTCAACGTTACAAATATGCTCAGCGCCATCGCTGCTGAAACCAAAATGGCTCCGGCATGCCCCGACACAACCGCCATCGCGGTCACCGCAGGCCGAGGTGAAGAGGCAATCTGAGCCGCAGGCAGAATGTACTGGATCGCTGCATTCGTCGCCATGTAGAGCGCGCCGACAATGAAGAGTCCAGCAATCAGCGCAAGCGGCAGACTCCGTTCCGGACGCTTCACCTCGCCCGCAACCATCGTAAGGTCATTCCAGCCGTCATAGGCCCAGAGCACGGCGATCATGGCCACCATGAAGCCTCCAAACCCGCCCTGTGCTCCCGTAAACGATGTCCTGAAATTCGCCAATGACCCGGTATGGGATGTAAAGCAGAAAACAGCGATCACAACGATCAGCACGCCCTTGAGCCAGGTGAATACGAGCTGAAAGTCGCCGGCCTTTTTGATGCCGAGATAGTTCAGCCCTGTAATCAGCCAAGTCGCGGCAATGGCAAAAAGCTGCGACCAGTAAATGATCGTCGAACCATGGAAGACAGGCTGGTCCAGCCACGCAAACACACCGAAGATCACAAGAGTCCGTGCCAGCCCGCTCGTCACGCTGGCAATCGACGCGGGTTTGGCCACAGCAAACCACGTCCACATGTAAAGAAACGCCGACAGGTTGCCATACGCGTTGCGGATATATACATATTCGCCCCCTGCATATGGCATCATCGCGCCCAGCTCCGCATACGTCATCGCGCCAAAGAGCGACAGCAGGCCGCCCACAATCCACGCCAGATACACAAGGCTGGAACTGCCGACCGACCGCATCATTTCATGCGGCACAAGAAAAATGCCGCTGCCAATGATCGTTCCTACAACAATGGCCGTGGCATGCGACGCGCCTAAAACGCGCGGCAGATCATGTGTTTGTGTGGCTTCCTGAGTCGCTGGCAACGAGCAGAACTCCTGGTGCAGTGCTTGAGTTCCTTCCAGTCTGCCTCATAAGTTGCCTTTCTGCCATGATATAAAAGAGCCTCACTCGGTAATGATGCGATCCGCCCATTCGACCAGTGACACAAAAATCTGAGGATTGCCGAACTTCGCACCCCATTGAGCAAGATCGCCTTCTGTAACCGAACGGGCGCGGGAGCATGTTCCGCAGGCATAGATTGTTACCTGCCTTGATGTAACCTTGCGCATTGTCTCGGCTAGCGGAGGCCATCCAACAGGAACCACGGCCTCTGCCATGGATTTCCTCATCAGCGATACGGCTTCCCCGAGAAGAAAGATTTGCACATTGTGTCCAGCCTCGGATAAGGCGAGTCCATGCAGAAAGGGAAAGGCTGCCTTGGTTGGATCATCGGATCCCCATGCACTCTTCATCATGACATTCAGCCTTTTCGAGGGAGTGGGCCCGCTCTGAGCTGCGGCGTCAAGAAATGGCAGGCCCAGGCCCGCATATGTGAGTTGTCTAAGGAAGGCTCGTCTTGCCATGGAAAGGTTACTCCGACGCTGCGTTGCAGGTCGGATGTATTGTATCCCTTCGCATGTTTTGCACTTTTTCTGAAAGTAGGTTGCAGCGGGCTGCGCAAAACAAAACCCCTAGTAGTAGTGCTTGAGTTCGTTCCAGTCCACCGGGTACGTGGCCTTTCGGCCACGGCATAAATAGATCGGCCCGTGCTCCCAGGGCATCGCGTAGGGGTGGTCACGCTTGCCCACGACCGTGCACGACGCGTAAAACCTGCTCATTTCTTCAGGAGTCGCTTCGTTAATGATGATCATCTCTTCGCCGGTGTAGCCGCGCTGCCCCCAAATCCAATAGTTCTGATGGCCGCTGATGGCGGTCGGCAGGCCATATTGCTTCCCCAGGATGTTGATGGCGCTCGCTTCCCCATAGTTTCCGGCAAAGATGCCGGTAACGGCCCGTTCATTGGGCGGAAGAGAGCTATATATCTGCGTAACCTGCGCAACGAGCTCGTGCCAGCCGAAACGGTCGGCAAAGAACTGTGGCAGAGGCGTGGCGTCGTGCGTTTCCGTGTCATGCTGCTTGAAATGGAGCTTCTCCGCATAAGCCAGCCACTGCTGTGGAGGCAGCACGGGGACGGAAAACGGGAAGAATACCACAATTCCAGCGATTAACAACGCCGCATAAACCCCCATGAGGGCATTGCGCCAAATCTTTTCATTCGTCCACGCAGCCCACGCGATGCCTCCGGCAGCGAAGAAGACTGGATAAGCGGGCGCCAGATAGTAGTCTTTCGCATGAAGCGCCATCATCAGCGCAAGAAACAGGACGTAGAAAACTCCCAGAAAACGAAAACTGCGCGCGCGTTTCGAAAAGAGCAGCCACAGAACGCCTGTTCCCCAAAGAAATATGTTGAATGCCGCCAGCATATTCCACTGCGAGACGAAGAACTGCCAAGGAGGCAGCTTCACGTCCTTATCGCTCTTCTGAACGTCTCTCAGCCACTCGAGCGTAGGGAAGTGGTAGTGAACCTGCCATAGAAAATTGGGCAACGCAACCACGGCAATCAGCAACACAGATACCGCAAACCAGCGGTTGGCGAGAATGCGGCGCTGCGGCGTGAGCAGAAGAGCAACCAGCATCGCGACCAGAAAGAGAAGTACGGAGTCCTTGTTCTCGAACCCAAGCCCCGCGCTGATGCCGAGCACAATCCACCAGTTCCGAACTTCACTTGCGGATTCCGATTGCACAACGCAAATCAGCCCCAATGCACAGAGCATCCAGAAGACGGGGTCAAACGAATTCATCGACAAAAAGCTGTCGATGCCAAGATAGACGCCGCCTGCGATCACTCCGAGCATGGCCAGCGCCGCCGCCTTGCGTCCGCCACCGAGCGCGCAGACAAGCACGCCGGTAAGAAAGACCTTCGCCGCGCCCGCGAGGGCCGAGATCAGCCGCAGCGACCACATCGTGTCATAGCCAAAAAGCATTTCGCTCAGCCGCGCCTGCAGGGCTACTAGCGGCGGCTGATCGACATACCCAAACGCGAGATTCCGCCCGCAGACCAGGTAATACAACTCATCGCGAAAGATGCCATACCCTGCGCGTTGCGCCAAAACGTTTCCGATGATCTGGATCAGCAGCTTGAGGTCAGCAAAAAGAAAAGCCAGCCAGAGAATGGAGCGCAGCCTCTCTGTGCGGCGCAACTGATGGGAAACACTGGTCGCGGTCGTCATCTGTCTGCCTTTGTACTACGGACGCGCCGATGCGAAGTTCAAATATTCGCTTTCCTGACTCTCATAATGAGGGCGATCGAGCTGGCTGCAGGCTGGCCTGTCTTGGCTTACCCCTCCCCTCTTCCGAAGTGGCGCTTTGTTTGTTTTCAATACTTTAGCGGGGAATCCCATGATCCCCCACAAATAAAAATGCCCGCTTTGCGCGGGCATCTCTTCTTACTTTAAGAATAGCAGATTCCGCGGTAATAACCGGCAAACTCCTCAATGGGATAAGTATTTATTTTTCAGCTATTTATCGTCTGTAGAATGTCGGCAAGGGCTTAACAGCAATTTTGCTCATACAGGCTGATTCAGGATAGGGAAGTCCGTGGGATGGAAGTGGGAATAAATCTGCTCCGCTGTTTTGCGGGAGACGACTGCGGTAAGCGCCTCAAGATCGGCGCTCTGGACAGAGCGTAAGCTGCCAAAATGTTCAATCAGGCGAGTGCGGGTGCGCGCTCCCACCCCGGGAATCTCCAGCAGTTCCGAGTCGCGATCACGCATTTCCCGGCGCTTACGGTGATAGCTGATGGCAAAGCGATGCGACTCATCGCGAATCCGCTGGACTAAATGCAGGACAGGAGATCGCCGGTCCAGCACAATCGGATCGTCTTCCTGGCCGTAGAGGTAGATGATCTCCTCGCGCTTGGCAATCGACGCCAACGGCTGGCTGGTAAAACCCAGATCCTCTAACGCCGCGGCCGCCGCATGCAACTGGCCCAGGCCGCCGTCGATGAGGATGAGGCTAGGCATCTTCCCGTTCTCGTCGGCAATCCGTTTGTAGCGGCGTGTGACGACTTCGCGCATCGAGGCAAAATCGTCGACGCCGTCAACCGTCTTGATCTGGAACTTGCGGTAATCCGATTTTTTCATCGCCCCGTTTTCCCAGACGACGAGCGAGGCTACGGTTTCCGCGCCTTGAATGTGCGAAATATCGAAGCATTCGATGCGCTTCGGCAATTCAGGCAACACGAGAATGTCCTGCAGAGACTCCTGAATGGCCTTCTGACTCGGCTGCATGACGCGAAAGCGCTGATCAAAGCTTTGCTTCGCATTCTGACCGGCAAGATCGACGAGCGAGCGCCTTTCTCCGCGCTGCGGCACCGCAAGCTCGATTTTATGACCCGTTTGCTGGGTCAGTAGGTCGGCAAGCGCCGCGCGGTCCGCAAAGTCCACCGGTACATAGATGGCGCGAGGAACATATGGCTGATCGATATAAAGCTGCTTCAGCAGCGCGGAGAAGAATGCGCCGGCTTCAAAGGTCGCAGGCACATTCGAGGGAGCGTCATCTTCCGCCTCCAGCAACTCCGGCAACTCTTCCCAGAAGAATTCCCGCCGGTCCACTATCTTTCCGCCGCGCATGTGGAAGAGGTTGACCGCGAGCATGCCGTTCTCAAAGTGATAGCCGAAGACATCGGCGTCATCATTTTCCGTCGAAGCGATGCGCTGCTTCTCCTGCAAATCGGAAACCGTGCGCAGCAGATCGCGATATCTCGCCGCCAGTTCAAACTGTTCGCTTATCGCCGCCACATGCATGCGCTCTTCGAGCGACTTGCCAAGCTCTGCGCCGCGACCTTCGAGAAACATCTGTGTGTCACGGACCGCCTCGCGATAGGCCTCCGGCGTCGTCAAGCCGTCCACGCAAGGACCAAGGCAACGCTTGATGTAGTACTGCAAACATGGGCGCGGGTGATAACGCGAAAGATCGATCTTGCAACTGGGAATAAGGAAACTGCGGTGAATCAGGTCAGCAATGCGATGGGCAAGGTTGCCCGGGAAATATGGACCGTAGTACGCGCTGCCGTCTTTGCGCAGACGCCGCGTGACAAACACCTTCGGATAGCGGTCGCCCAACGTGAGTTTGACGTAGGGATAAGTCTTGTCATCGCGCAGCAGGATGTTGAAGCGCGGTTTGCGTTGCTTAATCAGGTTGTTCTCAAGCGCCAGCGCCTCATGTTCGTTGTCGACCAGGATGTAATCCAGATCGACTGCCTCTCGCATCAGCGAGCCCGTCTTCGCGTTCGCCTGCGACGCCTCCAGCAAATACGACCGCACTCGCGAACGAAGGTTCTTGGCCTTGCCGACGTAGATAACCTCGTCATCGGCGTTCTTGTACAGATACACGCCGGGTCGCGCGGGGAGAGTACGAATTTTCTCCTGCAGATCCATCGATGGGCTGCCCTAAGTTTACCGTTTCTTCGCCCATAAAGTATCGTTCCCTGGCTTAGCTCCTGATTTTCACAAACCGCGTAAAAGCTACCTACCCCCGGATCGTTTCCGCAGCCTAGCTCGTACATCCGGAGTAACCAATAAGCGACTCATTCGAAGCTACTTGCTCACCAGTTAACCGTTTGGCAATGGGCTTGCACTTTATCTCGCTAGTAAGAAGGGAAAGGCACGCCTCCTGAGACCCAGGAATCTGCCTGTGCGGCCCTTGGGACGCTAACGAAATGGAGTGAACGTGATGACTCGTATTGGCAGAACATCTTTGCAAACGGTTTCGGCGCTTGGAGCGCTGTCGCTGCTCTTGGCTACTGGATGCTCAACAAAGAACTACGTGCGGAGCCAGACTACTCCGGTTATTGAAAAAACAAACGAACTCGACGATGCGACGGCGACAAACAATCGCAACATCCACGATGTAGACCAGCGTGCGCAGCAGGGCATCACGCAGGCTCAGAACAGTGCAAATCAGGCGAACCAGGCGGCGCAGAATGCGGGAGCCGCTGCATCCCAGGCAAACCAATCCGCGAAGGAAGCGGTCAACCGTGCAGACTCCCTTGCCAGCGTCGTAGGCAATCTGGACAACTACAAACAGATCGCCGATGCACAAGTGAACTTCGGTTTCGACAAAGCCGAGCTGACCCGCGCAGACAAGCAAAAGCTTGATGACTTTGCTGCGCAGCTGAACTCGCAGAAGAGCTACATCCTGGCGATTACTGGCGGGACTGACTCCACCGGTTCAGCTGACTATAACTACGATTTAAGCCAGCGCCGCGCGCAGGCAGTAGTGCAGTACCTAGCCTCGAAATACAACGTACCGCCGCACCGTTTCTATCTCATCGGAATCGGCAAAGATCACGAAGTAGCTTCGAACAACTCTGCCGCGGGTCGTGCCCAGAACCGCCGCGTGGAAATCCAGATGCTCACGAACATGAGCGGCCAGAACGGCACGCAGACTACTGCGCAGGCAACCGGAACAGTCAAGCTCACGCAGGATGGGCAGGTCAACGCCCCACAACAGCGATAAAGTCGTAAGTTAAGAAATCAACCGCGAACACGCCAGGGCCTGTTCGCGGTTTTCATTTAGAGCGCCATCTGCCGCACATGTGCGGCACGTACATCGTTTGCAGTGTAAAGAGCAAAGAAGGGAGCGCCCTGCGCAGCAGCTTCCACCGCGGGACGGCCATTGGCTTCCTCGCGCTCCACCAGGCAGGTGACGGCGATTACCTTCATCCCTGCCTCGCGCGCAGCCTCAATCGCGGTGACGGTAGATGCGCCGGTGGTGCAGACATCATCTACGATCAGCACTGGCGCGCCCTTTTCGAAGAAGCCTTCGATGCGTCGCCCGGTGCCGTGCGTCTTTTCTGCTTTGCGGACAAGAAAACCGTGAATCAGCGAAGCTCCGTGATGCTCCTGAGCATACCAGGCGCTCGCCGTCGCCACATTGGAAACGATGGGGTCGGCACCCAGCGTGAGCCCACCGACCGCGGCAGGCTTAATCTTCCGCTCGCGAAGTAATTCCAGAATCGCAAGCCCCGTCAGGCGTCCACCCTCAGCGTGGAGCGTCGTGGTACGGCAGTCGATATAGTAGTTACTGATGGCGCCGGAAGACAGCGTGAAGTTCCCCAGCTTAAACGAGATGCGGGAGAGCAGATGAAGCAGCGCGTCGCGATAGTTGGTTGCCATAAGGTTTACTGCGATTCTAGCTGTTCAGCCGCTCAAGGTGCCGGAATCCCTCGGTCTGCCAAAGCAGGCCGGCGAAGAGCATGAAGTTATAGGCCGCGTGGACCACGGTGCTGGCTGCGACTGACTTCAACCGCAAACGGACCACGCAAAGCGCGATGCTGACCAGTCCGATCAGTAGAAGCGGAGCCCAGGCATGCGAAACCTGTGTCGCATGCAGCAGCGCAAACGGGATCGTAGTCAGCAAGACGGACAGCGGAATCGCAACCCACGAAAGCGCTTCGGATGAAAGAATCTCGCGCTGCATCAGCCAGCGCAGGGCGTGAATGAGCCCCGGCAGCAGAAAGCCGCGAAACGCCAGTTCTTCCAGCAAAGGAGCGAACGTAATACCGAAAATCAACATCATCCACGCGCCGAGCTGAGATCCCATCATGTCCTGCATAATGGGCGGATCTTTTGGCATGGGCAAGTAATAGCCCAGCAGTGTGATGCCGAATCCCAGCCCGAGTCCCAAAGCCAGTAGCCAGAGAAATCGCACCCGCGCCGCATCCAGATTCCAGTGGATGCCTTGAGAAAAGGGACGCCGCCAGAGAACCGGAAATATTGCGAAGGCAGTTAGTACTGTCAGCAGATAAGTAAGGGCCTGTGCAGGAAGGGCAATGCGCGCATCAGATGCCATGAGGTTGAAGATCGCCTGGTAACTCTTGTTGCCGAAAAGGTGCGACTGTTTTGCCAGAAAGAGACTCAACCCCTCTCCGATAAGAAGCATCGGCACAGTCAGCACAAAAAAGAGAACAGCATGACTGAGATGAGGCAGGTCTGATACCGGTGGTCTGATTTCTGCCTGGTATAGATCATCCGATGGCGGAGCTTCACGCTCTGAATTTTCGATGTGCGGGGGCACCGGTGTTAGAGAGATGGGATCAAGCGTCACTGAATCGTTTCTTTCTTCGCTGACTTGCGTTGTTTACGGGGGCCGCTGCCGTTAGAGCCCGGTTCGAGCATGACCGGATGCTCGGCGTAGTACCGGTGCAGGAACTCACCCGTATATGACCCGCTGACCCGCGAAACCTGCTCAGGCGTTCCCTCGGCAATGATCTGTCCACCATCTTCGCCGCCCTCCGGCCCGAGGTCAATGATCCAGTCTGCATTGCGTATCACATCCAGATTGTGCTCGATGATCACAATCGTATTGCCGAGATCCGTGAGGCGATGCAGCACCTCCAGCAGCTTGCGGACGTCGTCAAAATGCAGGCCTGTCGTGGGCTCATCAAGCAGGTAGAGGGTACGTCCCGTCTGCCGCTTTGAGAGCTCGCGCGCCAGCTTCATGCGCTGCGCCTCTCCGCCGCTCAGCGTGGTTGCTGCCTGGCCCAGATGAATATATCCGAGCCCTACATCGACCAATGTCTGCAATTTTTGCCTTACCTGCGGGATATCAGCTAGCACTGGCAGAGCGTCCTCGATCGCCAGTTCAAGGACATCGGCAATCGAGTATCCGTTGAACTTTACTGCCAGCGTTTCCTGATTGTAACGGCGACCGTTACATACTTCGCACTGCACATAGACGTCCGGCAGGAAGTTCATCTCGATGCGGCGCTGACCCTCGCCCTGGCAGGCTTCACAGCGCCCGCCGGCAACGTTGAAGGAGAAACGGCCCGCCTTGTATCCGCGCTCGCGCGACTCTGGAAGCATGGCAAAGAGATCACGAATCCCGGAAAAGACGCCGGTATAGGTTGCAGGATTTGAGCGAGGCGTGCGTCCAATCGGTGACTGGTCGATGCGAATGGCTTTGTCGATATTTTCAAAGCCGGTAATCCGGCCATGCTCGCCGGGCTCTTCGCGCGAGCCATAGAGCTGTTTCGCCAGCGCGCGATAAAGGATATCGTTCACGAGGGTGCTCTTGCCCGATCCGGAAACTCCCGTTACCACGGTCATTACGCCCAGAGGAAACTTTGCAGTCACGCTGCGCAGGTTATGGCTGCGCGCGCCTTCCACGGAGATCCACTTGCCGTTGACCGCGCGCGGCTCAAAGCGATGCAGAATCTTGACTTCACCGGCCAGGTAACGCCCGGTCAACGAAGCGGGAGAATGCATAATGTCCTGCGGTGTGCCTTCTGCAACGACGTGCCCGCCAAGTTTGCCAGCGCCCGGTCCAAGGTCGAGCACATAGTCGGCATGCCGGATCGTGTCCTCGTCATGTTCGACCACAAGAATGGTGTTGCCGAGATTCCTGAGCGATTCCAGCGCATTGATCAGGCGTTGATTGTCGCGCTGGTGCAGCCCGATCGAAGGCTCATCCAACACATAGAGGACGCCTCGCAATCGTGACCCGATCTGCGTTGCCAGACGGATGCGCTGGCCCTCGCCGCCTGAAAGTGTCGCTGCGTTGCGTTCGAGGGAGAGATAGCCAAGCCCAACGGCATTCAGAAACTCAAGACGTTCCACCACCTCGCGGCGCAGGCGTTCGGCGATTAAGGCCTCGCGCTGCGAAAATTGCAGGCTGCGCGCTGCCTCGACCGCGCGGCGCAGTGCCAGCGCGGTGAAATCAGCGATGGACAGGCCGCCCACCTTGACGGCGAGCGATTCGGGACGCAGACGCCTGCCCTTGCATACTGGGCAGGTCGAAGCCGACATGTAGTTCAGCATCCACTCGCGGTAAGTATCGGACTTCGATTCCTCAACAGCGTCTCGCAGGTAGGCGAGGATGCCGTGAAATCCGGTGCGCGGCGCTTCGCCCTTGTCAGGGCCGTACAGCAGGATTTCCTGCTGCTTGTGTGGAAGCTTCTCAAAGGGCTTCTTCAAATCAATCTTGTAACGTTGCGCCGCAAGTTGAATCAGCTTGAGCAGATACTGCGAGGCTGATCCGGGGCCAAGGGCTCCATCGAGCAGCGGCTTCGACCAGTCCGTGATGACTTTTGCTGGATCGAAATCGTAGATGCTGCCCAGTCCATGGCATTCGGGACAGGCACCATAGGCGCTGTTGAAGGAAAAACTACGCGGCTCCAGCTTCGGCACGTCGAGGCCGCAATCCGGGCAGGCCATCGACGAGGAGTAAAGCTGCTCGGCGCCACCGGAGACAGCGATCAGCACCAGGCCATTTGCCATCTGCAGCGCGCGGACAACGGCCTCTTGCAGGCGCTTCTCCACTCCAGGCTTGAGAACGACCCGATCAATCACAGCCTCGATGGTGTGGTTCTTGCGTTTTTCCAGGGTGATCGATTCAGCTAGATCGCGCAGCTCGCCGTCGATACGGGCACGAAAGCCCTGCTGGTCCAGTTCATCGAGCAGGTCCTTGAATTCGCCCTTGCGCCCGCGCACCACGGGAGCGTAAATCGTTACGCGTTCACCGGGGGCCAGTGAAAGGATGCGCTCTACGATCTGCTCGTGTGTCTGGCGCGAGATGGGCCGTCCGCAATTGGGGCAGTGGGGCATGCCGACCGAGGCATAGAGCAGGCGCAGATAATCGTAAATTTCGGTAATGGTGCCAACCGTCGATCGAGGGCTGCGGCTCGTCGTTTTCTGCTCGATGGAGATGGCTGGGCTGAGTCCCTCGATCGAATCCACGTCCGGCCGCTCAATTTGATCTAAGAATTGCCGCGCGTACGCCGATAAGGTCTCCACGTAGCGGCGTTGGCCCTCGGCGTAGATGGTATCGAAGGCGAGCGAAGACTTGCCAGATCCGGAAAGGCCGGTAACAACGGTCAGCGTGTTGCGAGGAATCTGGACGCTGATATCGCGCAGATTGTGCTGGCGCGCACCGCGAACGGTAATGTGTGTGATCGACATGAAGGATGAAAAATTGAAAAAAAACTTGCAGATCCGAAGAGCTACAGCCCTTGCAAATGCGCTGGTGGCCATTCAGAATTGGAACAAGAATCCTACAGGTATCTTAGTTGGCAACAGAAAAGCCGGTCAATGTGCGCCCGATTTCTGCGAGAATGAGCATCACAGTCAGAACAGGCACGATGAAAATATCTATGAGGCAATCCATAGGGCCAGAAACACCGGATCGGTTTTGCCAGGGAAGAAGATAGGATGCAGGACGTATTAAATCTGGTCATGTTGATTTGCGCGGCGCTGGCTGCGCTCGCTTTTGGGGTGCTGGCGGCCTATGGAATTTGTCGGGCGGCATTTGCAGCGCTGAAGATGCACGCACGGTCGTATTCGGTTCAGGCTCCGCAGCCCAAGGCTGAAGCTGTAAGCCCATAGCGTCAATTGCCGTACTAGAGAGAACTTTAAGCCCAAAAGGCCGCTCACCGAGCGGCCTTTTTTATTGTGGAACCAGCTGCTGCTGCTGTTGCTGCTGCTGGCGCATCTGCTGCAATTCCTGCAACATCTGCTGCGGCGTCTTCACCTGCCCCGGCTGTCCCGGCTGGCCGGGGTTACCAGGAGGCTGTTCCGCCTCGGGAGGATTCGGCTCTGGCCTAGGCGGTAACTGATTATCCTGCTGCTCTGTTGCCGAGTCGTCTTCGTCATCGTTATTCTGCCGCGGCGCCGGCGTTGGGGGATTGCCGGTCGCGGCTCCTCCGCTCGTACGAGGGGTGAGAGTAACCAGTCTCGGCGCGCCATTGCCGAGGGCACCCACCATCATCACGTTGTAGCCGAGTCCCTCCAGCAGGGCCGAGAGTACCTCGCGGGGGGCCGCCGGCCCATAGCTGCCAAATATCCGCTGGTCACGTGACAGGCCGTCGACCGTCATTCCAGTTTTTGAGGAGATGTCGTGGATAATCCCCGACAAGGTCGAATTGTCTGCCTGCACGGAGAGTTTCCCCGCATCCAGCTGCACCTGCGCGGGTTTAGCAGGCTGGTCCAGCAGCGACGGCGCGACCTGCGGCACTTCCGGAGAAGGAGCGAGAGCGTCTTGAGTAATGCCCGCGCGAGATTTTACGCCAGCCGCATTCCCATGTAGCTGCGGCTGTTGCGGATTGGGCGCATTCTGCGCCTCTGTTATGGTTGCAGTAACAACAGCAAAAAGAATGAACCCGGCTTGTGCCCGTAAACGCATCAAAAACCTTATCGAGTATGCACAGGTGACTGCGTGCATCCTTCTATGTACTAGACTAGCAGTGGTTTGGATTTGGTCACCGAAAAAATTGTTCATTGCAATCTTATGAAGCGCTGGCATTCGTTACCTCTGTTCGCTGTTCTACTGCCTGGCGGGATGGCCAGTGCCGTCACCTGCACCACCCAATCGCAGATGACCGAAGCGCAGCGAGCAATCTATGTGCAGTCGGCGCAGGGGCTGGCTGCTGAAATCCAATCAGGCAACGTGTCCGCAGTGAAGGCCAGCACCATCCCCAGCGTCGCCGCACAATTTGACTCTATCGCAGGCACAATTCAGTCCATATCTCCCTCCATTCAGGGAGCAGCCCTGGCCATCCAGTCTATCTATAGCCTGAGGGCGACCGATCTCAAATCTCCGCAGGACACGCAGTTTTTCTGCAGTGTTCCCGGGTCGCAGTTGCTGATCAACATTTCCATTCCACAACTCCCTGCCGGGGACTACGCATTCGCCGTGGTGTACGCAACAGGTGTCAGGCAACCGCAGCAGATTGCAATGATTCTTGAGAACGATCCCACCGGCAGCACGCAGTGGAAACTGGCCGGCATCTTTGTGCGTCCCCTTTCGGCCGCAGGACATGATGGGGTCTGGTACTGGACACAGGCGCGCGCCTACGCGACTAAGCGGCAGCAGTGGAATGCTTACTTCTACTACCAGACGGCGGCGTATTTGCTCAGCCCCGTGGACTTCATCTCGAGCCCTAACCTCGACAAATTGCAGAAAGAGATGAGCGGTGTCCGCCCGGACAGTCTGCCCGACGGGCAGTCGATGAAGATCGAGGCGAGTGGACAGACTTTTGAAATCACGAATATTCGCACAGATGCATCGCTTGGCGGTCTCGATCTTGTAGTGAACTACAAGGCAAGCGATGTTTCCGATCCCGTAGCCACCCGCAGCCGCAATCTTGAGGTCATGAAGGCGTTATTAAGGCAGCATCCGGAGTGGCGGGAGGCATTCCACGGTCTTTGGGTCTACGCTAGCGCAGAGAACCAGAAGCCCTTCGCGATCGAGTTGCCAATGAATCAAATTCAGTAATATTCATGTGCTGACTGCCACGCAACTTTAGTAGAAAGAAGTTCGTTAGAGATGGCAAACGTGATGGAAAAAACCTTGTCCCAGGCGATTACGCAGCGGCGCGCCACCTCCAGTTTTGATGGTTCTCCCCTGCCTGAGGAAGACCTGAGAAAGATTCTGGAAGCAGGGCTGCAAGCCCCAAGTGGCTACAACATGCAGCCGTGGCGCTTCGTTGTAGTCCGTTCTGGGGAGCAAAAGCGGCGCCTGCGAGCCGCAAGCTTCAACCAGGCAAAGGTAGAGGAGGCATCTGCGGTGATCGTCGCATGCGGCGATGCCGACGGATGGCGCAGCGGCGATCTCGAAGAGATGCTCCGCCTGGGACGTGAAGGCGGCATGCCGGAAAACTACGTCGAGCAGGCCAAGGTCAACATTCCCAACTATCTTTCGAATCATCCGAATTTCCCGATGTGGCTCAACCGCCACGTCATGGTCGCTTTCACGACCATGATGCTCATGGCCGAGGTTCTCGGCTACGATACGGCTCCGATGGAAGGCTTCGAACAGGAAAGGGTGAGCGAAGTATTAAAGTTGCCACTCAGTTACCACGTGGTTGCCCTGCTAGCCATTGGACACCTGAAAGGCAGCGACAAATTCTACGGCGGGCGATTCAACATGGCCCGCACTGTCTTTGCCGAAGAGTTCGGCAGGCCGCTAAAGATTTAATCTTGTCCTGATGCGGCGCGAATATCCAGAGGCTCCGATCGTTGGCGTTGGAGCCGTCATCATTCATGAAAACCAGGTGGTGCTCGTCCAGCGTGGACAGGAGCCGCTTAAAGGCGAATGGTCCCTGCCTGGAGGCGCGCTCGAGGTGGGCGAGACACTGGAGCAGGGCATCCGACGCGAAGTGCTCGAAGAAACCGGCCTCGAAGTTGAGCCGCTGCAGATCGTAGAAGTTTTCGACCGCATCGTCCGTGATGAAGCGGGCGCTGTGCGATTCCATTACGTTCTTGTAGATTACCTCTGCCGCGTAACGGGTGGCACGTTGTGTTGCGCCTCCGATGCTGCCGCTGCTCATTGGCTGTCCCGCGAGGAACTGAATTCGCACAGCAAATACCGAATCCTCCCATTCACTGTCGCTGTTATCGAAAAAGCATTCCAAAAGCAGGCTTAGAAACCTCAAAGAAAACACCCGCGAAAAGGCACGAAACATGCTCTGTACTTCGCGTATCCCGATCAATGAGAGGGAGACGACACTCCGTACAGGGATAGAGCCTCATGAAACGTGTTCTCGTTGTAGACAACGACCCCCGAGTATGCCAGGCCATTCACCAAATATTGTCAGTGATGCCTCACGCCGTATCTTTTGCATTTGACGCAATCACCGCCGTCTCGAAAGCACGCAAGCACAATCCCGATCTGATCATCATCGATTTAAGCTTGCCTGCGGGGAGTGGCCTCCTGGTGGTGGAACGCCTGCGAGCGTTACGGCTTTTATGCAGACACCCATCATCATGATCGCGGAGCGAGGTGCACGGCTTGAGACGGAGCATGTCTTTGAAGCCGGAGCAAACGCGTTCCTGCCAAAACCGCTGAGTCGCCAATTGCTGCTGCACCATGTCTGCAGCCTTCTTCCCACCGAACAGCCGCAGGGCGTGTGGATGGATGCCACGCAGCCGATGGCGAAGTGAAGTCCTAAATGTCACCCTTCCAGACATAGGCGCCTTGCTGCGGCAGACCGATATGGGCCAAGACGCGTGAGGCGAACTGTTTCGCCATCTCTGTCGAGTCAACAGGATGGTTGTACAGCGTGGGAATCATGGGAAAAATAGTAGCTCCTGCGTCGGCGGCAAGCGTCATATTTCGCAAGTGAATCTTGTTAAACGGGGTCTCGCGCACGCAAAGCACAAGCGGGCGACGCTCCTTGAGGCAAACATCGCCAGCCCTCTCGATAAGATTCTGCGCCATGCCGTTCGCAATGGCAGCCAGCGTTCCCATACTGCACGGCATAACGATCATGCCGCTGGACGGATAGCTGCCGCTCGCAATCGACGCGCCGATATCGAATTCGGCATGCTGCTGAATCTTGTTCGACGGGTGCCCGAGCAGCTTTTCCACAAGAGTGTTGCGTCCGCTGAAGCGTAGCTCTTCGGCAAGGACGCGCAGTGCGCTCTCCGAAGCGACGAAATGTACATGCGAAACTCGCGGGTCAACGTGTAATGCCTGCAAAAGTTGCTGGCCGAAAACGGCCCCGCTCGCTCCTGTCATGGCTACGGTCAGATTCATTGGCTCGCGCGTCATCCTGTTCCAGTCAAGTTAAACGATCTTCGCGGCCGTTCAGTGTGCGTTGGCCGGTGTGGGCCTGTTCCACATTTTGCGAATAAACTTTGCCAGCCAGTGGACCGTGATCACTGCAAGTAGCAGAAAGCCGCACGCAATACCCGCGGCGAGCAACGGATGCTTTGTCGCCAGCCACGTCACGCCTACAGCCAGAATGTCTTCTCCTGTGCTGAGGGCAATATTTGAGATCGGCTCCGGACTCGGAGTGACTGCCGCGCGCACCGCCGTTTTCGAGCCATGCGCCACTAGGGCGATGCCGGCGCCGGCCACTGCAGCCAGGGCCTGCATTTCGGGGGAAAGCTGTTCGCTCGCATGATAGGCCAGCAATGCCGCAACCGGAACCCGCACAAAAGTATGCAGTGCGTTCCAGATCATATCGAAGGCCGGAATTTTGTCCACGACAAACTCAATCGCAAACATGAAGCCGCTGACTCCGATCACCCACCAGTGCGTCAGCACATCCAGACCCGCCGGCAGTTCAATCCAGTGAACCCGGGCCAGCAGCCCTAGTGTGAGCAGCGTGGCATAAACATTAAGCCCCGCGGCAAAGCTGGCTGCGATGACGATGGCGGCAATGGTGGTCGGCGTGAATGCGTCCATAGCTGGCGCCTCTCTATTCAAAGCCGAGAGCATGGTAGCAGAGTTGAGGGTACCAGCGGTTACTTCTATCCCCGCAGCACGCGATCAAAAATGGCATCCACATTCCGCAACTGCCGATTCAGATCAAAGGCATATTCTAGCTTCTCAGGGCTGAGCTTGACGATAATCTCAGGATCGGACTTGATCAGATCGCGAAAAATCAGATCTTCTTTCCACGCGTGCATCGCATGCCCCTGCACCAGTCGGTAAGCGTCCTCGCGCAGCATTCCCGCTTCAGCCAAATCAAGCAGCAACTGTCCGCTAAAGATCAGTCCACCCGTACTTTCGAGATTCTTCAGCATACGCTTTGGATAAACAAGCAACTTCTCAATGAGGTCGGTGGTCTTCGCCAGCAGATAGTCAGTCAGAATGGTTGAATCGGGAAAGATCACGCGCTCTACGGATGAGTGAGAGATATCCCGCTCGTGCCACAAAGGGACGTTCTCAAACGCAGCCTGCGCATTGGCCCGGACAACACGGGCAAGCCCGCTTATCTGTTCCGTTGTAATTGGATTGCGCTTGTGCGGCATCGCGGAAGAGCCCTTCTGCTTTTCAGAAAAGAACTCTTCCGCTTCGCGTACCTCTGTCCGCTGCAGGTGCCGAATCTCAACCGCGATCTTATCGAGCGTCGCCGTGATAATTGCCAGCGTCGAAATATAGTGCGCATGCCGGTCGCGTTGAATCACCTGGGTTGCCACAGGCGCAGGCTTGAGCCCCAGCTTCTCGCAGATTCGCTCTTCATGCTTCGGGCTGAGATGGCCAAACGTCCCCACTGCCCCCGACAACTTACCAATACGAATCTGCTCAGCCGCCGCATCGAAGCGCTCCAGATTACGGCCCATCTCCGCATACCAGTTCAGCAGTTTGAGCCCGAAGGTCGTCGGCTCGGCGTGAATGCCATGCGTGCGCCCGATTGTCGGAGTGTGCTTGAACTCAAGCGCGCGCTGCTTAAGCACTTCGATCAGCGCAAGCAGATCCTCGCGAATCAGCGCCGATGCCGCCTTGATCTGCAGCGCCTGCGCTGTGTCAACAACATCGTTCGAAGTAAGTCCATAATGCAGCCAGCGCGACTCCGGTCCGATCTTCTCTGCAACCGCCGTCGTAAAGGCGATGACGTCATGCTTTACCTCGGCTTCAATCTCTTGTATGCGCGCCACACGGAAGTCTCCGCGCTCGCGAATGGCCCTGGCAGCTTCCGCAGGAACAATCCCGTCTTCGGCCAGTGTTTCGCTCGCGGCGGTTTCCACCGCAAGCCACATGCGGTACTTGTTCTCGTCGCTCCAGATCTGGCCCATTTGCGGGCGCGTGTAGCGGGCTATCAACGAAGCACTCTCCTCGAGGAATAAGCTATGTATTGCGAACTTTCTATTCTATCGTTTGCATCCAATTACCGGATGATTGAACGAATGAATAGAAGTCAGAAGGGGAGTCAATGGAAGAAGTCGTGACTGTAGCCAAATTCACAGAGCCGCTCGAAGCCGAAATGGCAAAGCTGCGTTTGGAATCTGCCGGGATCGAAACGTTTTTGTCGGGTGAAAATGCCCGCATCCTTGAGCCCGGTCTCGGGCCGCTGCAACTTCAGGTAAGATCCTCTGACCAAGCCGACGCTCTCGCCATCCTTGCCGATCCCGGCGCCAGTTCAGCGCCAGAGCCAGGCACCGAGCCAGATATATCGTGACACGACCATATCGTGTTACGATATATCTATGGATGCAGTTCCAAACTCGCTCACAGGCCACCCCAGAGCTGCGAAAGCACTCCCCCTGATAGCGGCTGATCGGAAGCGAAGCTCCACTCCGAAGGACTCGGCCACCACGATCAGCGTTGAGCAATTCCGCAAGCTGGCCGAATTCCGCTTTCAGCTGCGCAAGTTTCTTCAATTCAGCCATGCCGTGGCGGAACACTGCGGCATCCGTCCGCAGCAATACCAGCTCTTGCAGTGCGTCTATGGCATGCCTTCCGAACTTGATCCGACCATCGCCAACGTCGCCTCCCGCATGTTGCTCAAGCACAACAGCGCGGTAGAACTGGTGGATCGGACCATTGAACAGGGCCTTCTGCGGCGCAGCCACGACCTGACCGACCACCGTCGCATCCTGTTACGTGTCACGCCGCAGGGCGAGCAAATCCTGGCTTCTCTCGCCGACTACCACATGCAGGAACTGGAGCAAGCCGGTCCGGAGTTGATTCGGGCCCTGCGCCGCGTGCTCAACATCAAGCCGTCATCCGCTAAGACGAGGACGGCTGAGCAATGAGCAAAAGCAAGCATCCCGGGCACGCTCATCCGGGGCTCCACTCCCACCTACGTGACTTTAATGCCGATCCACGCATGATCCTCCTGAGCGGACTGGCTCTAATGATCGGCGTCTCGGGAGCTGTCCTCGCCTATCTGCTGCTGCACCTCATCTACGCGGCCACCAACCTGTTTTATTTCCATCGCCTGAGCTGGCAATTCGTTTCTCCAGCTACGAATACGCTGCATTGGTTCGCCGTCTTCATTCCCATCGCCGGAGGCCTCATCATCGGCGTGATGGCACGCTTTGGCACCAACAAGATTCGCGGCCACGGCATCCCCGAGGCGCTCGAAGCCATCCTGATGAATGGTGCAAAGGTTGACGGCAAGGTAGCGTTCTATAAACCGCTTTCCGCTGCGATCGCTATCGGCTCCGGCGGCCCGTTCGGCGCGGAAGGCCCCATCATCATGACAGCCGGCTCCGTTGGCTCCCTCTTCGCTCAGCTCTTTAAGCTCAGCGACGCCGAACGTACTACGCTCCTCGTCGCTGGCGCGACGGCGGGCATGACCGGGGTCTTCTCGACGCCGCTCGCCGCGGTCCTGCTCGCCGTCGAACTGCTCCTCTTCGAATGGCGTCCGCGAAGCCTCGTTCCCGTGGCCATTGCAGCAACCACGGCAGGCGTGGTACGCCGGTTTCTGCTCGGTAATGGCCCGCTCTTTCCCATGCCGCAGACTAGTCCCGTCATCGAACCGCTTACCTTGCTAGCTGCGCTGCTTCTAGGAGTCATCGCTGGAGCTGTCGCGTTGCTGTTGAGCCGCGCGGTTTACGCCAGCGAAGACCTATTCGAAGAGCGCCTGCCTATCCACTGGATGTGGTGGCCTGCAATTGGCGGAGTAGTGGTTGGCATTGGCGGCCTTATCTTTCCCCGTGCCCTCGGTACCGGATACGACGTCATCGCATCACTCATCCGTGGCAACACTACCTGGCAGCTCATAGCCGGAGTGCTCATCATCAAGAGCGTCATATGGGCCTTTTCGCTCGGTTCCGGAACATCCGGCGGTATTCTCGCGCCACTGCTTATGATTGGCGGCGCGCTCGGCGCGTTCGTCGGTTTCGGTTTGCCAGTTGTGCAGACAGGAGCATGGCCGCTGATCGGCATGGCGGCGATTCTTTCCGGAGCTATCGGCTGCCCACTCACTGCCGCTGTACTAAGCATGGAGCTGACCCACAACTATGCGTTGATGCTTCCGCTCCTCGCAGCGTCTGTGTCAGCGCATGCGTTCACGGTGCTCTTCCAGAAACGCTCGATTCTTACCGAGCGCCTCAGCCGCCGGGGCTATCATCTGAGCCGCGAGTACGGTGTCGATCCGCTCGAAACAGTCACAGTCGCGGAGGTGATGCGGGCAGACGAGGAGGCAACTCCCATCGCCAATCCGGTCTTCGCCTATCCAGGCGAAACGCTGCGCATGGTGGCCGAGCGCATGGCCTCGGCGCACGTAACCGAAATGCCGGTCATGGATTTCACAACCGGAAAAGCGCTGGCGGTCATCGGCCTTGAGGACATGCTGCACGCCCGAGCGCGTTCATACGTTCGCGAAAACAGACAAGAGCGAGTACGTCGCCTGCCTGTACTCTTTGCGCGATCACGCGCGAAAAAGGCAGAAGGAGACTACGAATCAGTCTCTTAATGTCGTGATGCCCAGCAGTTCGCTCATCTCTGCATAGAGAAAGCCGCGTCCCGGCCGATAAGGCTGCACCCACCGGCCATCAATAACGAACTGAGGGATCGCGCGCTTACCCACATTCTGAATCACATCGGCTGCTGCCCCGGGAGTCGTTTCGATATCGATCTCGGTGTACGGAATGTTGTGCTTGTCGAGGAAGCGCTTGGCCTCGCGGCAGTCGCGGCACCACGCCGCAGTGTAGAACAGGATCGGCATAGGAATCATCATATCGGGCCGCCTGTACGTTTGACAGCCCGATATCTGATGAGATCCCGTGGCCTCAGTTGCCGACGCCCAGCGGTAGAGACAACATTGATCGTTGTCTCTACCGCAACCGGCTCTTCATTCAGCATGAACGGCCGGTACCGTGCCCTCTGAATCGCCTCGGTTGCCGCGCTTTGCAGCATTGGCGGCCCGCTGATCACGCGCAGTTGCTCAATCGTCCCGTTCTTCGAGATGACGGCTTGGACCACCACTGTCCCTTGAACATGCGCAGCCTTCGCGATCGCCGGATAAACGGGCTGGATCGGTACAAGGAGCTGCCCGGCTGCGACGCCGGAAGAAACATGCATCGGCCCTTTAGGCGGCGCAGGTTTCACTACCGGAGGAGAAGATGCGCCGAGTGTGCTGAACAAACCGCCGTCCGTGCCAACTCCCGTTTTGGCGAAGCCAGCGTCTACCGCAGTCGGAGGAAGACCGGTGTCAGCGTTCGTTGCCACATGCTGCGGAATACGAATCGGAGCTGCAAGCGGATTATCGATCATGATGGGTTGTGCGCGCATAGCAGGCGTTCTCGCCTGCTGCGGCAGGTTTGCCGCAGATGTCGTAACCGGCGGAGCCACCAACAACATTGTGAGAGCTTGTCTCGGTAACGTCGCAGGGTGCAGAAACGAATAGAGTGCCAGGGCTGCGAGCAGCAACGCCTGCACTGCAAACGAGCCAATCGCAAAATACCTGCTGCGGGTGCGAATGCGCCCGGTCGATTCGACCAGGCTGTCTTCAAACATGGCGCCTCTAAACCAATCGAGAGTTGGTGAGCGAGACACCTGCAGCGATAGACACCGCGGCAGCAAAGGAGTTCCCGGGTATGATGGCCATGATGACTGCGAATGAACTGAAGAAACTGCTGCGACTCGAACCGCATCCGTGCGAGGGTGGATGGTTCATTCAAACCTGGCGCGCGGAAGAGATGATTCCGAAATCTGCGTTGCCCGCGCGTTATCCTGCCGACCGCGCTGCCGGGACGGCTATTTACTACCTGCTCGAACCGCATACCTTTTCCGAGTTGCACCGCCTCGCCTCGGACGAAATCTTCCACTTTTACCTCGGCGATCCGGTTGAGATGCTGCAACTGTGGCCGGACGGCAGCGTGAGAACCGTCATCCTTGGGCACGACATCGACTCGGGCATGCAGGTGCAGCTGCATGTGCCTAAGAATATCTGGCAGGGCTCGCGTCTGCTTGCCGGGGGCAAGTTGGCTTTGCTCGGATGCACTGTAAGCCCTGGCTTCGATTACGCCGATTACGAATCGGGAAACAGGAAAGCGCTTCTAGGGCAATATCCACAGGCCAAAGAGGCGATTCGGGCTTTGACCCATGATTAGCGTTATTGCTGCGGTGACTCTCGACGCGCGCGGAAAAAATCCTTGAGAATCTCACTGCAATGTTCGTCCAAAATGCCCGCTTTGACCGGCGTTTTGTGGTTCAATCTGGGGTGATTCAGCACCTCGAGCACAGATCCAGCCGCACCGGCCTTCGGATCGGTGGCGCCGTAGACCAAACGCGCCAGCCGGGCGTGCACCATCGCTCCGGCGCACATCGCGCATGGCTCCAGCGTCACGTAGAGCTCGCAAGCGAGTAGCCGATAGTTGCCAACAGCTAGGGCCGCCGCACGCATGGCTACCATCTCGGCATGCGCTGTCGGGTCTATATCGCGCAGCACGCGGTTCTGGCCGCGTGCGATGACCTGGCCCCCCGCAACAATCACTGCGCCGATCGGGACTTCGCCCGCCGCAGATGCGAGACGCGCTTCATCGAGCGCCGCGTGCATAAAGGTTTCATCCAGCATGCTCACCATGCTAACGCCTACCCCTCGCTACCCTCCCAGGGTGGCTAAGCCTTTGACAACACGCCTTCCTCCATTAGTTTGCACGGCAAAGTATAGACTTATTCGCAAAGTATTGTCTTATAAAGAGTTAAGGCCCGCTCTCAGGCGGCCCTTAACTGTGATTTCTTACTAACTCTATTTACGGGGCGGGCTCATGTTTTTTATGCCCTGGAATCAATGGTTTACGGGAAACATTTCGAGCAAGGGCTTGACATGGTAACAACTGGGCGAGCTTCGTAAGGCAGTAATGCAGATGGATCTCTTCCATTTTAAAATAGAAGAGAAATGCCTTTTCCGATCAAGGTCTGCGTTGTTTGCTCAGAAGAGTTCGAGTTGAAGCCGGATAAGCCCGGTTTCGCTAACCGCTGCCCGGAGTGCAGCGCTGCCGAATCCGCCGATTCCGCAACTGATCGCCGCATGAGCGCCGACGAACGCAAAGCTGAGAGTGAAGCGAACGAGGCTAGGCGGAAGGCGATTCGCGATCTTCTCTATCGCAAAGACAGCTGATCGCGGTCCCAGTGACAGCTGTGCCCTCCCAAGTGACTTGGCGATTTATCGTCAAATGAACCCCAGTCCCTCCCTCCGTAGCTCCTACGGTGATCACCGCGCATGTAGAAAGCGGGCTCCGAAACACATTGACAATCGCGTTCGTTCTTAGGTAGCCTCTCCCATAAAGTGATTAGGGAAGACAGTTCCGAGGCAGGCGAGTTGATTCAGGGCACCCTGGAAATGCTCGTTCTGAAAGCGCTGGCACGGGGCCCGTTGCATGGATACGCGGTGGCAGAGTGGATTCATCAAACATCACAGCAGCTGCTGAAGGTAGAGGAGGGCGCGCTTTATCCCGCGCTTCACCGGTTGGAATTGCGCGGTTTGCTCAAAGCGACGTGGGGTGCTTCGGAGAATAATCGCCGCGCGAAGTTCTATCAACTGACAACTGAAGGCGAGAGGCGTTTGAGCGCTGAATCACGGCGTTGGGCGCGGCTCTCGGCGGCGGTAGCGTTCGTAATGCAAGCATCGTGAGGAGACTTCGCATGGTTCCCAACCTGCATGAATTTCTCGGACGAATAAAGTCTCTATTCTTCAAGCGGCGAATGGATCGCGACATGGCCGAAGAGTTGGAGTTTCACCAGGTGCTGCTACGAGAGAAGCTGGTGCGTCAGGGAATGGCTGAGTCGGAAGTAGAGGCTGCGACAAGGCGAGCATTCGGCAATGCGAGCCGGTGGCATGAGCGGCTCCGCGAACTATGGCAATTCCAGGCCCTGGAAAACTTTCTGCGCGATGTGAGCTTCTCCGTGCGCTTGTTAAGGAAGACGCCCGGATTCACCGGAGTAGCGTTGCTGACGCTGGCTTTGGGTGTAGGCGCGAATACGGCAGTCTTCTCGCTGATCAACGGGCTACTGCTGCGCCCGCTTGCAGTTCCCGACGCCGAACAGTTGGTTGTCCTGCGCATGGATGAGGGCGGTCCCGAGCCCGGCTACAGTTTCTGCACACCATTCTTCCGAAGTCTGGAGAGCCGACACGACGTCTTTACAGATGTCTTCGCCTACAATCCGGACACGCTGCAGGTGCAGGGGCGTTCAGGAAACGAGAACATTCCGGGAGTGCTGGTAAGCGGTCAGTTCTTTCAGGCGCTTCAGACACCGCCGTTGAAGGGGCGCTATCTGACGCCGGAAGACGATCGCAGGGGCAGTGCGGCGGGATGGGCAGTGGTTATCAGCGAGGGCTTTTGGGAACGATGGTTCAATCGTGCTCCGGATGTTGTCGGGCGCAAGCTGGTTATCGCGAATGTTCCGTTCACCGTAGTGGGGGTGATGCCTAAGCGGTTTATAGGAGTCGACCTCACGCGGAGGCCAGAAATTTTTGCCCCGCTATCTGCCGACCCGATCATCGACGCACCAAGAAACCATATCGATGACGGGATCCACGCATGGTGGTTGACCGTGATGGCCAGGCTGCAGCCGGGCATCAGCCTAAATCAGGCGAACGCGGCGCTGCTGACAGTTTCTGGTCCAATCTTGCACGATGCCTCAACCGAGGGGAGCTTCATCGCGGATAAAGAGAAAGGACACTTCCATTTTGCGGCTGAGCCTGGCTCTCGGGGATTCACGTACGCCCGCATTTTCTTTCGCAAGCCGCTTATAGCGATGTTCTCTATGTGCGGAGGGATTCTGCTACTCGCGTGCCTGAACCTGACGAGCCTGTTGATGGCGCGGGGCGCCTCCCGTGAGCGGGAGTTGGCGACGCGTTTGGCGATGGGGGCTACCCGGCAGCGATTGGTATATCAACTCCTGGTGGAGAGCTTGCTTCTCGCAACGGCGGGCACCGTTCTGGGATTGATAGCTGCGCCGCTCGTCAGCCATTCGCTTGCGGCCATGCTGATGAGCGGCAATGCTTCACAAAGTGTGCAGCTCGATACTTCACTGGATGTGCGTGTCTTCCTTTTCGCCGCGTTCATCGCAGTGGTGGCAGCCATGCTCACCGGCCTGGTTCCAGCGCTGCATGCTACAGGCAGTGATCTGAATCATCACATCAAGGAAGGGCAGCACGCGAGTAATGCGCGTGAGAGAAAGACGATTTTGCCGAGGGTGTTCATGGCATCTGAGGTAGCTCTGGCTCTCGTGCTGGTCGCGGGTGCGGGACTCCTTGCGACGAGCCTAGTCAGACTCTTTAAGTCAGGTGCAGGTTTCGACCCTGAGGGCGTGGCGAACATCGCTTTCAGCATGGATAAGCAACAGATCGAAGGCGATCGGCTGATGCAGATCTATCAGCAGTTAGGCGAAGGCTTGCGCCAACAGCCGGGTGTGAAGAATGTGAGCTTTCAGTTCATTGTGCCGTTATCCGGTAGAGGTTGGAACGGGACTTATTCTACGCCAAGTGGGAGTTCTCATCTCATCATGCTGAACAGCGTGGGACCGAATTACTTCGAGACGATGCGTATCCCTGTATATATCGGACGCGAATTTACGTGGAGAGACATCAAGGCCTCTGGCTTGAAGATCATCCTGAACCAGTCGGCAGCAAAACTCTTCTTTCCTGACGGAGTGGCGCTCGGGCAGCAAGTCACGAATGTTCGTGAGAAGACATCGTACGAGGTGGTAGCAGTTGTTGGCGATACGAAGTACCGGGAAATGCGCAGCCCTGCTCCTGCAGCCGGCTTCGTGCCCATCATGCAGGACCCGCAGGAAAAGCCTTCTTTGAATGCGGTGGTGCGCGTCAATGGGCCCCTGGCGCCTCTGGCGGGTGCGGCCCGTTCTATGGCAGCGCGGCTGGCGCCCACAATCCCAGCGCCGGTAATGACGACGCTTGATGAGATACTGAACAATTCGATAGGCGCGGAACGGATGATGGCGGTGCTGGCTCTGTTTTTTGCAGGATCTGCGCTTCTCGTAACCGCGATCGGGCTCTATGGAACGTTGGCCTACACTACCGCCCGACGAACCAGCGAAATCGGCATCCGCATGGCAATGGGAGCACAACGATCACGAGTGATGGCAATGGTTTTTCGGGAAAATGCTCTGGTTGCCGGTATTGGCTCGGGAGCCGGACTTGCTGCAGCTGTACTCGCGTCACGTGCCCTGGCCAGCTTTCTATACGAAACCTCGCCCCACGACCCGTGGGTACTCGTGGGATCAGTCGCAGCGCTGACCGCCATCGCCAGCGTTGCATCCCTTGTGCCTGCGCTGCGGGCGGCACATATCGAGCCGATAAGGGCAATCCGATACGAATGACCAGCCTAAGTCGTTTGCCGGCGAACGGGTGCGCGTGCGCCGGCTCGGGCACTTCTTTCAGACATTACTGAGCCACGGCTTTAGCCGTGGCCTTGCTGGCGTCAGCTATGCCGACGGCTGTTTTCTCACCGCCCTTTTCCGTGTACTTCACTGTAACTTTAGCGCCCTCCTTCGTGGCCAGATATGTACCCGCGCTAACCTTCTCGGTGCCTTTGGCGGCATCCTTCGTGCCCTTGACGACTGTGTCGTCGGTGTACTTGATGGTGTGTTCGGTGCCATCGGCCGTCTTCACGACCATTGTCTTGGTGTCCTTGTCCACATGCTTCACAACCCCGCTCACTATATGGACGACGTCCTGCGCCACCGCGTTTGAAAGCCCAATGGTTATGGTCAGAGCGACGAGGACCACGAAAAGCACAGCTGGCCGTTTGGGATGAATGAGCATTGCGTGTTCTCCTTTCGAAGCAGGGTATTGCTTCTTCACTTCAATTTCAAGCCGATCCATATGTCGAAGGGATTGAGGCGACCTGATGATACGATTCCCCGGCACTTTTTCACAATTTCCCAGGAGGACTTTATCATGAACTTCCGGGATAAGCTCGATGCGGGCGCGCAACAAAAAATCGAAGAATACTGGCCCAAGATTCAACAGGTTTTTCAGGAAAAGATAGGACCTGCTGCGCTGGCGGCCGCGCAAAATGACGATCAGATGCGGACGGTTTTCAAAATGGCGCATGAGGCGCTCCCGTTTCCCGTACGCATGTTTGTGAAGGAGGATGCCTTTATCCAGTTCTGCTTTGCGCATCGCGACAACCTGTTGCCAAAAGTGGCAAACGCGGGCGCGTGACGGCTGGCCGCCCTGATGCGACACGTTTTTATCTCCTATTGCCACGAAGACGCTGACTTTGCGCACGTGCTGGAAGAACAGCTCAACCAGGCAGGCTTTTCTGTCTGGAAGGATCTTGATCTTCGGGCGGGCGACAACTGGCATGCGGAGATTGAAGGCGCGATCCGAAGCGCTGCGGCTGTTGTTGTGATCCTTTCGGAGGGGGCGCAGGCGTCCACGTATGTGAATTTCGAATGGGCTTTTGCGGCAGGCGCGGGAGTTCCGGTGGTGCCGCTGCTGCTGAAGGTCCGCGTGGACAGTCTGCATCCACGGCTCAGGAGTTTGCAGGCTCTTGACTTTACCAACTACATGCTGCGGCCCTGGGACGCGTTGGCGAGATCGT
The DNA here is from genome assembly GCA_963823845.1 of Terriglobales bacterium. Classification (GTDB taxonomy): domain Bacteria; phylum Acidobacteriota; class Terriglobia; order Terriglobales; family Acidobacteriaceae; genus Alloacidobacterium. The sequence goes on along the minus strand of CAWGND010000011.1, from coordinate 82,010 downwards.
TGAAGGCGCTTGCCGATGCGGAGCGGCCATTTACGGTCGCGGTGCCTCGGGACGCTCCTCCGTTTATTCAGAAGGCAGCGCGGGAGTTGGACAGCCAGAATGCCGCTGAGCGAATTGCCGCCGTTACTCTGCTGGCGGAGATCCATGACTCGTCCGTGCTGGAAGTGCTGGCAGAGGCGGCACGGCATCCTGCGGCAGACGTGCGTGACATTGCCGCTGATGCTTTAGCGGAAGCGAAGGACCTGCGCGCTTTGCCGGCGATTATGGATGCGCTTCGCTATAAGCGATATGACCGAATCAATGTGTCCACGCTCGCGAAGCTGGGGGACGCTGCGGTGCCGATTCTGGTGAAGATGTTGCGTGATCCTGCGCAGGGCGAGCACGTTCGCACATGCATTGCAAGTGCGCTTGAAGACGTGCGTAACGACGAGGCGGTGGAGGCGTTGCATGAACTGATGCATAGTCCGGAGCCTGAATTGCGGATCCAGGCGGTGAAATCGCTTGCCGGGGAGCCGCGGGCGCTGCCCTGGATTCTTGAAGCTACGCGGGACAGCGAAACGCATTGGGCTGCACTGAAAAGTCTGAGCCATTATCGAGGGCCGGAGATAGTGGCGGTTCTCGTCGATGCGCTGAAGCATCCTGGTGTCGGTCTGCGCCAGGTGGCGGCCGAGGGACTGGTAGAAATGTCAGACGCAAGCGCCATCCCGGCTCTTCTGGAAGCGCTGCGAGATGAAGATGACTGGGTAAGAACTCGTGCCAGAGAAGCTCTAGCCAAGGTGATCGATCCTTCGCTCATTCCGGCCCTCTTCCAAATACTGGAGGAGACTCCCCATAAGAGGGTTGTCACCGATCTTTTGATTCAGTTGAAGAGCGATGTGGTTGTGAATCGGATGGTCGCTCTGTTAAAGAGCCAGGATATTGACCTTCGCGCGACCGCCGCACATACGCTTGGACACCTTGACGATCGAGTCGCGATACCCGCTCTGCTTCTCTCTCTGAAAGATGAAGAGGAAAAGGTTCGAGAGCTTTCCGCGTTTGCCATGGGACACCTCAAAGATCCGGGAGCAGTGCCCGATCTGATCGCGATTGCGCGGAACCAGGATGAGTTTGATGACGTGCGCAGGGCTGCGGCGATGGCGCTATATGAAATCGGCACGCGCGAAGCCCGGATTGCTTACAAAGAGTGGGAGCGGCAGGACAAAGAGAATTAAAGCGGCCCGGACTACTGACGTTGGAAGGCGGCAGAAACGAGTTTCGCTCGTTGCTGCTGCCAGGTCTGGTCCCTGATTCGTTTTTCCTGCGGTCTCCGCTCACTGCACCGTAAGGCTCACCGTTGCCGTGATATTGGCTTTAGCCCGGCCTGTTCACCAGCACCACAATGCTCCGCGCGTTCACCCGGTACGATTGAACCGTGCACGCGACTTCGTTGCCCGGGTCGGCGATATCGGATGGGCTCGGCAACGACGTATCTACCGCCCTTGCCCACTGCCGTCCGGCGATCACCGGGACATCCATATCGAGCGCGTCCCAGTACATGTTCATCATCACGTGAATGTCCGCATCCCCGTCGAACCCGGCAAGGGTGAATCCAAGCGCCCTTGATTGGCTGTCGCCCCAGCCTGGGCTGTAAAGCTTGGTGCCATGCCACGTCACATCCTTCAAACCGCGCTTGTTCTCTTCGCCGGTGAAGAAGGAATTCCTGCGAACTGCGGCGTGATTCCTGCGGAACTCAATCATGCGCTGCCAAAAGCGGCGCAGGTCGGCGTGCTTCTCCGGCCCGTTCCAATCGAACCAGCCGATTTCGTTGTCCTGGCAATAGGCATTGTTATTACCGCGCTGCGTATTCCGCACCTCGTCGCCTGCGACAAACATTGGAACGCCGCGGGAAAGCATCAGGATGGTTGCGAAATTGCGGATTTGCTGTTCCCGCAATTTCTCAATGCCAGCGTCAGACGTTTCACCCTCGGCGCCGCAGTTCCAGCTCAGATTGACGTTGATGCCGTCATTGTTGCCTTCGCCGTTGCCTTCATTGTGCTTGCTGTTGTAGGAGACCAGGTCGTTGAGCGTGAACCCGTCGTGGCAGTTGACGAAGTTGATGCTGTTGGTCGGTTCGCCGCCCCGGGCCTGGTAGAGGTTTGCGCTTCCGCCTATGGCGTCCGCCACTTGGGCCACCATTCCACCTTCTCCCTTGACGAAGCGTCGGACTGTGTCGCGATAGCGCCCATTCCATTCGCCCCACCGGTCGCCAGGAAAATGGCCAATCTGGTGGAGGCCGGCCGCATCCCAGGCTTCGGCAATCAGCTTGGTGTCCATCAGCTCTTCATCGAGTTCCACCTGCCATACGAGCGGCGGGTGGACTGCCGGAGCGCCATCTTCGCCGCGCGAAAGAATGGAACCCTCATCAAACCGGAACCCGTCCACATGCGCTTCATTCACCCAGTAGCGCAGACACTCCACAATGAGCTTTTCCACCATCGGATGGTTACAGTTGAAGGTGTTTCCGCAGCCTGAGTAGTCCATGTAATACTGCAGCGCCGAAGGCACCAGGAAGTAATAACTCCGGTTATCGATGCCGCGGAAGCAGAAGGTCGGTCCCTGGTGGTTGCCTTTTACCATCTTCCGGCCTTACGCAAAAGCCAGAGTGTGGGGCGAAATACCCCATCGTGGAGTAGCCCCAGAAATTCCACAGCGGCTTGCCATCCAGTGTTCTTACCGGCACGGTCTCATCAAAGTCGAAGATCGGCAGCAGTTCCACGGCGGTAATGCCGAGATCTTTCAGATAGGGGATTTTCTCGATCAGGCCCGCGAACGTCCCCGGATACCTGACTTTCGATGCCGGGGACTTAGTAAAGCCCCGCACATGCATTTCGTAGACGATGGTGTCTTCAATCGGCCGGTTCAGCGGCTTGTCGCCTTCCCAGTCGTAACCAGCCGGATCAATCACGACTGATCGCAACGAAGTGGAAACGTTGTCCGAATCATCGCATGCATCGCCGCGGTTCCAGACTGTCTTTGTGTTGCCACGGGAATAGGGGTCAATCAGCACCTTGTTGGGGTTATGCCGGAGGCCCGCCTCCGGCGCCGACGGACCGCTCACACGAAATGCATAGTGCGCGCCGGCCTTCAGGCCGTTCACAAAAATGTGCCAGAAATGAAACGTCTTATTCTTGGACGGTATCAGCTCGATGACCTGGAGTGGTTGGGCGAATCGTGCTCGTCAAAGAGAAGCAGTTCCACTCCGGTAGCGCTGCTGGAAAACAGCGAGAAATTCACGCCGTCCGCCTGAATGGTTGCGCCTAATGGATCCGGTGATCCACTCTCTGTTTGAAGGTTGAAGCAATTTTGACGTCCGGAGCAATCGCGGTTGCGGCCATGTGAAATCTCCTCTCAATTTAGACCGGTGATCTGGAATCAATGCGAAATCACGCGAGAGGGGCCAACGGTTACGGGCGTGACACCGACGGCGATGGGAAAATCATTAGGCGCTAAACAGGATAAGAGAATGTTACTGAGAGGTGCAACTCATCGGGCTAACTCCTCGATGGTGGGGCGATTCGGAAGTTAGCCGCCGTGAAGCCTGATGCGCAGGTTGTAGTTACACGGGCTGCTGCTGCGTCATACAGTGCAGCGCGCCCAGACCCCAGATGAGGTCCCCGCAGTGGATACCGATGACTTCGCGTGATGGGAAGAGGTCGGCGAGGATGCTGAGGGCTTTGCGGTCGTTCGCGTCATTGAAGGTTGGGACGAGGACGAGGTCATTGGCAATGTAGAAGTTGCCGTAGCTCGCGGGGAGGCGCTGGCCCTCAAAGACTACTGGCGACGGCATCGGCAGCTCGATGATGTTGAAGGGCTCGCCCTTCAGGTTGCGGGCGGATTTGAGGCGGTCGAGGTTTTCGGCTAGCGGGAAGTGGTTGTCGTCTTCGCGGTTGGGCTCGGTGACGGTGACGATGGTGTTTTCGCTGACGAAGCGGGTGATGTCGTCTACGTGGCCGTGGGTGTCGTCGCCGGCGATGCCGCGGTTCATCCACAGGACCTGGTCGATGCCGAGATAGTCGTGGAAGACTTTTTCCAGCTGTTCGCGGCTGATGCCGGGGTTGCGCTGCTGGACTGTGCTTAGCAGGCACTCTTCTGTGGTGATGAGGGTGCCTGCCCCATTTACATCTATTGACCCGCCTTCGAGGACAATGCGGTGGTCTCCGATGGTTGGCTGCCATTGTTGCAGGCGGAGTTCTTTGGCGACGTGGTCGGGGACTTCGTTGTCGAGCTGCCAGTTGTCGTACTTGGCCCAGGCATTAAATTTCCAGTTGGTGATGACGATGGAGGTTTCGTTTTTCACGAAGATGGGGCCGAAGTCGCGCGTCCAGACGCGGTCGGTGGGCCACTGGTGGAAGTAGACGTGAGAGATTTTTGCGCCTGCACGCTTCAGGATTCCATCGGCGCGTTTTGCCGCGGCGGCATCGTTGACGAGGATGTGCACGTCCTCGACGCGGGAGAGGTGGCGGACGATGTCGGCGTAGACCCAGGGGATGGTCGCGAATTTTCCCGGCCAGTCGGTGGCGTTGTGGGGCCAGGCGATCCAGGTGGCGGCGTGCGGGTGCCACTCGGCGGGCATGCGGTAGTTGTGGTCTCTCGGGGTGTCTTGCATTGTGGTTCCTTCTGCTTACTTTCCGGGCCAGTTTGCTTTGTTGCTTTCCCACCCTTTCGCAAACTACGCGAAAGGATGGGGCACCCGTTTTTCTTGCGGATGCTTAGAAAAAGCAGATCCTTCCTCTTCGTTGCGCTCAGAGTCAGGATGACAGCTTATTTATCTAACGTTGTTGCGTCCAAGAAGCGGTTCACGATCGGGGCATAGGCGTCAATGCGGCGGTCGCGCAGGAATGGCCAGTTGCGGCGCGTGTCTTCCATCGAGCGGATGTTGACTTCGCCGATCAGGATTTCTTCCTTGTCGTGCGCGGCCTTGGCGATGATGCGGCCGAACGGGTCGGCGATGAAGGAGCCGCCCCAGAAGTCGAGGCCGGGGCCTTCGACGCGGTTGCCGCGGACGTCCCCCTGCTCGTGGCCGACGCGGTTGACTGCTCCGACGTAGACGCCGTTGGCGATGGCGTGGGCGCGTTGGATCGTCTGCCAGGCTTCATATTGCGCGGTGCCGAACTCTTCCTTTTCTGCCGGATGCCAGCCGATGGCGGTGGGATAGAAGATGACGTTTGCGCCTTGCAGGGCAGTGATGCGCGCGCCTTCGGGGTACCACTGGTCCCAGCAGACGAGGGTGCCGACTTTTCCGAACGCGGTGTCGAAGGCTTTGAAGCCGAGGTCGCCAGGCGTGAAGTAGAACTTCTCGTAATAAAGCGGGTCGTCGGGGATGTGCATCTTGCGGTAGAGGCCACCGAGGCTGCCGTCCTGCTGAATCACCGCGGCAGTGTTGTGGTAGAGGCCGGCGGCGCGGCGCTCGAAGAGGGAAGCGATGACGACGACTTTCTCTTCGCGGGCGACGGCGCTGAGGCGCTCGGTGCTGGGGCCGGGGATCGGCTCGGCGAGGTCGAAGAGTGCAATGTCTTCGCGCTGGCAGAAGTACTGTGCGCGGAAGAGCTCGGGCAGGCAGACGACGTTCGCGCCTTCGCGGGCGGCTTCGCGGACGCGGTCTGCGGCCTTGTCGAGGTTCGCGTCGGGGTCGGGGCTGCAGGACATCTGGATCAGGCCGATTCGGTAATTCAGATTGGAGGGCATTGTTCTTCTCTTTCGACGTTACATATACAGCAGTTTGGTTAGAGCTATTTCAAAAAGCTCGGTGGTGAGGCGAATTTCTTGCTTTCCCACCCTTTGCTGCGCAAAGGATGGGGCACCCTTTTTCGTGCCATTCGAGGTTTAAAAGCACATCCTTCGCTTCACTCAGGATGACAGCCGGGAATGGACAGAGAAAAGGCGCAGGCACCTTTGGCCCCGCGCCCCGATTTCTTTTCGCGGCTTTATTGCCGCTCACAACAGATTAGATACGCTTCGGGGTCAATTTTATTCAAAAATCAGGATCGCTGCGGCGATGACGGTCGTCCAGAGTCCGCGCCTGTCGCCGATGGCGGATTGGGTGACGTTGGCGGTGCGGACGATCTTGTTTGAGATGCGGTAGATTTCTTTTTTTTCATCCCAGCTTTTGTCGGGGTCGAAGTCGACGTCGAGGGTGGTGGCAAGCATTTCCGCGGCGAGTTCTTCGGCGTATTCGCCTGCCTGCTCCTCGGTTTCGCCGAAGCTATGGTGCTCGCTGAGATAGCCATAGGCGTTGCGGTCGCTGGGGATGGCGACCCCGATGCTCGAAGCGACGAGGCGGTGCGGCTCGCGGGTGGAGTTTTCGGCGACGACGGCGAAGACTACCTCGCCCGCGTAGAGATATTTCAATCCTTCTTTGCGGGGGATGAGCTTTGCCTGAGGCGGGAAAATGGAGGAGACGCGGACGAGGTTCTGTGCTGCGATGCCGGCGTCGCGCAGGGCCAATTCAAAGGAGGTTAGGCGTTCTTTGTGTTTGCCTACTCCTTTGGTGAAGAACAGCCTCTTTGGGACCATGCTTTTTCCCAATTCAGATTCCTCCGCAGAGAGAGCATTGTGCCTTCAATTTTGATGCAGGAAATGATGATACGTCACACGTGGGAAATGTGCGCAACGCGCTGTTTTCGAAGGGAACGGAATTGAGTGGCGCGCGACGGGAGTCATCGAAAAGTAAATAGCCAGAGCAAAAAAGGAGAAATCGTCAGCCCGATTTGGGGGCACATTAATGGGTGAGGTCCACGATGACGGATTCACCGCGCATTCCATACCTGCTCTGGCCGCTGGCGATTTTGTTTGGCTTCATCCTCGGCTACGTTGCTAATGTGATCGAGAAGAACTGGCGTCAACCGAAGCAGCGCCGCTCGGCAGGATGGAGAGCGGAGGCGGTGCAATCCCATGGCTTTCTGCGCCAGCTCACGGGCGGCCAAGCCTTGTGACGGCTGCTAGTGGCCCATGGCTTCTTCGGGCGCCTTCTTCATAGCTGGCGGCTTGCGCATGATGAAGGGCAGCGGGATGAGGCAGGCGATGATGACGCTGAGCAGCCAGAAGGCGTTCATGTAGCTGAGCATGGACGATTGCTGTAGAAGCATCTGGTAGGCGTGGCCTACGGCGGCCTGTGAGGCCTGGTCGGAGCTCTGGCCGAGGCGCATGAGGGATTGCTTTGTCGCGTCGAGGAACTCGGAGTAGCGCTGGTTTCCGGCGACGATGTTGGCTCCGAGGGTGGACTGGTGTACCTGCTGCGTGCGCAGCAGGAAAGTCGTCAGCATGGCGGTGCCGACGCTGCCGCCGAGGTTGCGGGAGAAGTTGGAGAAGCTGGAGATCTGGTTGTTCTTGTTGTACGGAACACCGACGTAGTTGAGCGTGCTGATGGGGATAAAGATGAAGGCTAGCCCACTGACCTGGAACATGCGCCAGAGCACGATAGTGCTGAAGTTGGTCTGGAGATCGAGATTCGTGAGGTTGTAGAGGCCGAGTGCCGTGATGGCGTATCCGATGGACACTAGCAGGCGCGCGTCCATTTTGCCTTTACTGACGATGAGGCCGGCGACGGGCATCGTTAGCATCATGAGGAAACCGGCGGGCGACAGGGCCATGCCGGCGCGTTCGGCAGTGTAGCCCATGAGGACCTGCAGAAATTGCGGAATGAGCACGGTCGAGCCGAAGAGGACCATTCCTAGAATGAACTGAAGGAAGATGGCGGTGCCGAAGTTTCGGTTTCGGAGCAGCTTGAGGTCGACGATGGGGTCTTCGTGGTTCCACTCCCATATAACAAAGGCGACGAGAGTGACCATGGCGAGGATGAAGAAGGTGGTGATCCTGGTGTCGCCGAACCAGTCTTTTTCCTGGCCCTTGTCGAGGACGAATTCGAGGAAGCCGACGCCAATGGTGATGAGGCCGAGGCCCATAGTGTCGACTTTGCCGACTTTTGTGCGTAGTTCTTTGAGGTAAGGCGGGTCTTCGACCATGCGCTGGCTGAGGAAGATGGACAGGATCCCGATGGGGATGTTGATAAAGAAGATCCAGTGCCAGTTGAAGTTGTCGGTGATCCAGCCGCCGAGCGTGGGGCCGATGGCGGGCGCAACGACGACGGCCATTCCGTAGACGGCGAAGGCCTGGCCGCGTTTGCTGACGGGGAAGGTGTCGGCAAGGATGGCCTGCTCGCTGGGAGCGAGGCCGCCTCCGCCAGCGCCCTGCAGAATGCGCGCAATGATGAGCATGGGCAGCGACTGCGCGATTCCGCAGAGGAATGAGCAGACGGTGAACATGACGACGCAGGTCATGTAGAAGCGCTTGCGTCCATAGCGCGTGGCCAGCCAGCCGGAGATGGGAAGTACGACGGCGCTCGAAACCAGATAGCTGGTTAGTACCCAGGTGGCTTCTTCCTGACTGGCGCCGAGCGATCCAGCCATGTGGGGAAGGGCGACGTTGGCGATGGAGGTGTCGAGTACCTCCATGAACGTGGCGAGCGTGACCGTGAGCGCAACCAGCCACGGGTTATGCTTCGGTTTCCAATTGTGATAGTCGATGTGGTCGGGCACGCCTTTACCGCTGCTTCATTTTGGGGATAAATGAATTTTCTAATTGGTTAACTCTAGGGTAACAGCTACAGCTACTTTAAGATGGCGCTTATGTATATTCATTGCTTTGCTTTTCGATGGAAGCCGGGTGTGACTGACGAGCAGATTGAGCGCGCTGCGGTTGAGATTCGCGCTTTTCAGGGGCATGTTCCGGGGCTGCTCGAAACGTATGTCGGGAAGAATGAATCGCCGCGCGGGCAGGGGTACGCGTTTGGCGGTGTGATGAATTTCTCGGATAAGCCCAGTTTCGAGGCTTATGGTCAGAATCCTGTGCACCTGAAATTGTTGGGCTGGTTGATGCCTTTGATTGAGCCTTTGGAGTTGGATTTCTCGGCCTGATTGATTTCGTGGCGACGGACGGGAGCAGATCCTTCGTCACTCTGCTCCTCAGGATGACAGCATCGAAAGTGTCCGATTTTGAACGAATATGAGCGATTTCGGACAGAGTGGCGTCGTTCAAGCATATTCCTGTGACGAAAAGTTGCTTGGATTGAGGGATTTGGACGACGCTGCCGGTTGGCAGGGAGTTTGCTGACAACTCGGCGGGGGTGTGTGCGCTATGTCATCGATTTTGGGCAACCTGCGTTACGCTTTGCGACAACTGAAGAAGTCTCCGGGGTTTACGGTTACGGCGGTGTTGACGCTGGCGCTAGGGATTGGCGCGAGCACGGCGATCTTCACGCTGTTCGATCAGGCGCTGCTGCGGAGTTTGCCGGTGAGGAATCCGCAGGAACTGGTGCTGCTGCGGTTCTCCGGCGATAACGTGGGGCATGTCCATGAGCAGGGCGGAGACCACGAAGGCGCGCATCCTTACTTTTCCTATCCCATGTATCGCGACCTGCGCGACAAGACTTCGGTCTTCGATGGATTGATCGCGACGGCTGCAGCCAATGCAGGCGTGAGCTGGCACAACAGCGCAGAGGCTGTTTCGACAGAAATCGTCAGCGGAAATTATTTTGAGGTACTCGGCGTGCGGCCAGCGGTGGGGCGGCTGTTTGCGAGCAGCGATGAGACGGCTCCGGGCGCGAATCCAGTTGTGGTGCTGAGCTTCGATTATTGGAAACGGCGGTTCAACGAAGATCCCACGGTTGTGGGACAGACGGTTGGACTGAACGGGACGCCCTTTACGGTGGTGGGCGTGGTGGCCCCCGGTTTTGACAGTGCGGTGTGGGGAGATCGTCCGCGCGTCTTTATCCCGATGACGATGGAGAAGGTCATCTCCCCGACCGATGACTATATGGACCGGCGCTTGATCTGGCTGAAGATCATTGGGCGTTTGCCGGCGGGGAGAACGACGAAGCAGGCGGAGGCTGGGCTGAATCCGCTGTGGACCTCGTTGCGCGATATGGAGTTCAAGGACCTGCATGACCAGTCGGCGCGCGCGCGGGAAAAATTTGTAACGACCTCGCATTTGAGTCTTGCCGATGCGGCGAATGGCTTCTCGCCGATGCGTGAGGGCGTGGAGATGCCGCTGAAGATCCTGATGGGCATGGTGCTGCTGGTGGTTGCAATGGCGGCTGTGAACATGGCGAGCCTCCTGCTTGTAAGGGCGGCGGGGCGGGTGCGCGAGTTTTCGATGCGGTATGCGCTGGGCGCGAGCACGCGCGATGTTGTGCTGCAACTGCTGACGGAAGGGCTGTTGCTCGGGCTGGGCGGAGCGGCGCTGGGCATTCTGATTGCGCCGCAGATGGTGCGAGGGCTGATCGCGTGGCTTTCCACAATCATGTCCGATACGCCTTTTTCGTCGCAACTCAATCCCGACGTACTGGCTTTTGCGCTGGGGACGACGCTGCTGGTCAGCGTGGTGTTCAGTCTGGCGCCGGCGCTGCAGTTCATGAAGCCGAACCTCGTCGATTCGCTCAAGCAGCAGAGTGGTACGGGTTCGACAGCGTCGCTTCAGTTCCGTAGAAGCTGTGTGGCGCTGCAGATCGGCTTCAGCCTGTTGCTGCTGGTGGGAGCGGGACTCTTCATGCGGACGATTCAGAAGCTGCATGCGGTGGATGTCGGGTTTGCGACGGATCATCTGCTCACGTTCGACCTCTCGCCGGGGATGGCCGGCTATCAGGGGGATTCTGTTGCGGCGGTGGAGGGGCGGGTGCTGGATGCTCTCTCGACATTGCCGGGAGTGCGCGGCGTGGCGGCGACGAACGATCCCGAATTAGCGGACGATGACGTCAACGGCAGCATGGATATTGCGGGATACACGCCGAAGCCCGATGAAGAGGTAGAAGCGGAAGTGCCGTGGGTGAGTCAGGACTATTTTGCGGCGATGGGCATTCCGCTGATGACGGGGCGAGGCTTTACCAAGGCGGATGTGGCCGGAGCGCAGAAGGTCGCAGTGGTGAATGAGATGTTTGCCCGCAAGTACTATGGCTCGCCCGCCAATGCGCTAGGGCACCATGTGCAGCGCAGCAATCGTCCGGCGACAGATACAGCGATTGTCGGCGTGGTTCGCGATGCGAAGCATACGACGGTGCGGGATGAGATTCGGCCTACTGTGTACAGGCCCTTTGTGCAGGGCGAGCAGCCGACGTCTCTGACCTTTTACGTGCGGACGTGGCAGACGCCTGAAGCGACATCGAACGAGATTCGGGCCGCCGTGCAGCGTATCGATGGGAAGCTGATTGTGGATGATCTACGCACGATGCAGAACCAGATTGATGACACGATCAGCACGGAACGGATGATTGCCATGCTGGCTTCGGTCTTTGGCGCGCTTGCGGCGCTGCTGGCGGGGATCGGGTTGTATGGCGTGTTGGCGTACTCGACGGCGCAGCGGACGAGAGAGATTGGGATTCGCATGGCGCTGGGTGCGCAGCGGTTTACGGTGGCCAAGCTGATTCTGCGGGAGGTGCTGTTGCTGGCTGCGGGGACGGTTCTGGTGACGCTGCCGGTGGCGTTCTTGCTGACGCGCACGCTGCGCGAACAGCTTTTCGGGGTTTCGCCGGCTGATCCTCTGGTGTATCTGGGCGGGGTTGTGATGATCAGCATCGTCGCTTCGGTGGCAGCGCTGTTGCCGGCGCGACGGGCGGCTTCGATTGAACCGATGCAGGCGCTGAGGACGGAATAGGTTCAGTGGTCGTGAGGCGAGGATTTGTGCTTTCCCGCGCTATCGCAAAAAGCGCGAAAGGATGGGGCACCATTTCCTCTAGTAAGGATGAAAATCCCAGCGCCTTGCTTCGATTGAACTGGAATAGGGGAATCTCGTGACGACAATCTTGAATGATCTTCGTTACGCTCTTCGGCAGTTAAGGAAGGCTCCGGGCTTTGCGCTGACGGCCGTATTGACGCTGGCGCTGGGCATTGGCGTGAATGCGGCGGTCTTCACGGTATTCAGCAAGGTGCTGTTGCGCACCATGGCGGTCGAACGACCGGGCGAGCTGGTGATGCTGGAAGAGCAGTCACGATATGAGACCGGGGGTTTGAACAGCTATGGCGGCGACACTGCCTTGTACTTTGCCTATTCCGCGTACCAGACGATGCGTGATGGGGACCACACGCTGCAGGGGCTGGCGGCTGCGGCGGTGCAGACTGCGAGCATTGTGACGGCGAAAGACGCTGACCAGAACATGATGCAGCTGGTGAGCGGCAACTATTTCGCAGTCATGGGGCTTGCTCCGGTCATGGGCAGGCTGCTGACGCCAGCGGATGATGTCTATCATGCGCCGAATCCGGTTACGGTGCTGAGCGAGGATTATTGGCGCAGCCACTTCGGAGGTGATCCGTCGATTCTGAACCAGGTGATTCAGGTCAACGGAGTGCCGATTACGGTTGTGGGCATCGTGCGGCATACGGGATTGATGGACGACAACACCGCCGCTGTGTTTGTGCCCATCAGCCTGCAGCCGCAGATGGATATCGGTCATGGAGGGCAGCTCGACAATCCCCTGGATCGCTGGCTGAACATTGTGGGTAGGCTGGCTCCCGGCACGACGCGAGCGCAGGCCGAAGTGGAGTTGAATTCGCTATGGTGGAACTGGCGGCGCGACACGCTGACGACAGTGAGTCACCATATCGGGAACAAGACAGACTGGCTCAAGACGCACCTTTCAGTTGCGAGCGGGGCGCGGGGGATTTCGTTATTTGCCAAACAGCTCGGCGGGCCGATGAAGGCGCTGCAGTCAATGGCGCTGGCGGTGCTGCTGATTGCCTGCGCGAACGTCGCCAACCTGCTGCTGGTGCGGGCTGCTGGCAGACACTCGGAATTGGCGGTGAGAGGCGCTCTGGGCGCCAGCCGCAGGCGGATCTTTCAGCAGGTTCTTGCCGAAGGTCTGCTGGTGGGAGCGGCGGGAGCAGCGGCTGGGCTTGCGCTGGGATGGATGAGTCTGAAGCTGCTGCTGAAGTTCGTTCCGGCGACGAGCTCGCTGCATGATCTGCTGGTGTCGCCGATGGATTGGTATGCGGTTGCGTTGTGCGCACTGGCAGGGATCGCGACCAGCGTGCTGTTCAGCTTTGCGCCTGCGCTGGTGAGCACACGCGTCAACCTGCTGTGCGCGCTGCACGGGCAGTCGGGTGCTGTGACGGGCAGCGGAGGATGGCTGCGGAGCCTTTTCGTGGCGGGACAGATTGCGCTGAGCATGTTTTTGCTGGCGGCGGCGACGGTCTTCAGCTGGACGCTCTATCAACTGCACAATATCGATCCCGGCTTTCAGACGAGTCGTGTTCTGACGTTTGAGGTCGATTCTTCTGCGCTGGGCAAGTCAGGGGCGCAGGTGGAAAATGATTATGAGCGCGTTCGGGATGGTCTTTTGCGCCAGCCGGGCGTGAGCAGCGTGGTTTACGCCAGAGAGGGCTTGATTACCGGCGACGAGGGATCGAGCAATGTAACCGTCTCCGGTTATACGGGAAGCGACAATGAGCCGAGTCCCGACCAGAACTGGGTGAGTTCCGGGTTCTTTTCGACGATGCAGATTCCGCTGCTGGCCGGGCGCGAATTTGTCGCACAGGACACGGCTACATCGCAGAAGGTCGCCATCGTCGATGAGGCATTTGTGAAGCACTACTTCGGCGGAGATGTCCAGAAGGCGCTGCGCGGACAGATTGCATTCGGCGGCGGGAACCGGGTGCAGCCCAATATTCAGATTGTTGGCGTGATTCCGACGATACGCGCCACCACGCTTGAAGATCCTCCGTCGGTTCCGTTTATCTACCTGGCCTATGCGCAGGCATTCGGCCCCAGCGGGTATCACAACCGCAGCCGTCCGGGGAACTTCTTCGTCCGCACCAGCAGTGACCCGGCGCAGCTTGCGGGCGCGGCGCGCTCTATCGTGCATGATGTGGACCGGAACCTTCCCATCAAAGATCTCGAAACCATGCAGCAGCGGATGGGCGGCGCGGTTTTTCAGACGCGGCTGATGAGCATGCTGACTTTGACGATGGGCGGACTTGCTCTGACGCTGGCGGCAATTGGGCTCTACGGCGTGCTGGCGTTCATGGTGGCGCAGCGCACGCGGGAGATCGGTATCCGCATGACCCTGGGCGCGGACAAAGGCACCATTTTGGCCCTGGTGTTCCGGCAGGTGGGCGCGCTGGTGACACGTGGGGTGATGGCGGGTGCGGTGCTGGCCGGGCTTGCTGTCCGGCTGCTGCGCAACGAAAGCGTCGGGCTGCATGCGGCTCCGCTCTGGCTGTATTCGGTGTCGGCGGTTGCCCTGGTTGCGGTGATGCTGGTAGCCGGCTATCTTCCGGCGCGGCGCGCTGCTTCTGTGGAGCCGATGGAAGCTTTGCGCAGCGAATGAGACTAATTTGTTCGGCGGCCATCTAAAATAACAAGATGGCAGATCAACTGTATTTAAGCCTGTGGTATCCGAACTTCCGCTTGACCTCGCTTGGCCCGGCATTGCTGGGCGTTATCCGCCAGTTTTCCATTGTCAGCGGGTCGGGTCTGGTGAAGGCTGCCAATGCCTATCCTATTTCCTGGAATGAGGCTCCCGCGTATCAACGTATTTACGATGACGACGAGGCTGAGGCGGCAGCTCCGGAGCAGGCAGTACCGGCTGCGCTCGAAATGCTGCACGATGACTTTGCCTATGAGTTTGAGCTGACCTGGGAGCTGTGGTCGCAGGAGCAGGCGGGCGATCTCGATCCGATCTGGCGCAAAGAGCCACGCGCGGTGCGCGTGATCGGGTATGGGCCTGAGTTCGATGAAGGCTCGTATGAACAGAATGGGCAGATCCGTATCGATTTCGGGACGGACACGCCGTTTCTGCAGGAGAGTGTGGATCTCGACGTCGAGGCTGCGGCCCATGTCAAAGAGAATGTGCAGATGCTGGTGGATTTCACCAATGGCGTGCAGCAGCATTGCGGCATCTCATCTCGCCTGTTGTGGTCCGAGTCGGGCGAGAGCCTGGCGCAGAAGCTGATCGCCCGTCTGCAGCGGGTGAACTGAGTGCATCAAGTCAGCGCTTCGCGTCAGCAAGTCAGCTCGCGCTGTTTCAGGGCAGGATGTGGATCTGGTTTGGTTGACTCGCTTGCACCGAAGGCGCGCTGACCTGCTGTCTTGCTGAGATAATCAAGCCTATGCGTATCACCATAAAGCGGCTGCGGTGGCTGATCGCCGGATTGGCATGTCTGTTGATCGGCGTACTCGGCGGCTTTCTGGTTTATGCCCGCTACCGCATTCGGCATTTTGGCGGGGACCTGCCGGGCAAGCTGGGGATCAACATTCAACAGACGGCGAATGGGTACATGTTCTCGCAGTCGGAAAAAGGGCATACGAACTTCACTGTTCATGCCTCGAAGCTCGTGCAGTTCAAGGGCAATGGGCATGCGGAGTTGCATGACGTTGCGATTACACTCTATGGGCCTCCGGGAACGAACCGCGAAGATCACGTGTATGGCAGTGACTTTGACTATGACCAGAACAATGGAATTGCCACGGCCCAGGGGGAAGTGCAGATCGATCTGCAGACACCGTTACAATCTGCCGGCAAGCCGGCCAGCGGGGGAGTGCAGGGGGAGAAAAGCACCATTCATGTAAAGGCGAGCGGTCTTGTTTTCAACCAGAAAACCGGGATCGCGACGACTGATCGGCCGGTCGAGTTCCAATTGCCCAAGGCTGCCGGGAAGGCGGTCGGAGCAACGTTCGATTCGAAGCAGGGTGTTCTGGTTCTGGATAAGCGTGTTGAGCTGACCACCAGTGCCAATGGAGAGCCTGCGGTGGTGCACGCGAGCCATGCACAATTGCTGCGGAATTCGCGGCAGGCGTTTCTGCTGAATGCTGAAACCGAGTTTCGCAACGAGCGCAGCACCGCCGAGCAGGCGATTGTTTACTTTCGTCAGGATGGTTCGACGGAACGCATCGACGCGAAAGGCAATGTGCATACCGTACTCGACGACGGAGCGGAGGCTACTTCACAGAGAGGGAATATTACTTTCGATGAAAAGAGTCAGCCGACGCAGGCGGTCATCGGCGGCGGAGTGAATTTCATTGCAAAGGACGATGCGCAAAGCATGCATGGTAATGCCGTCGAAGGCACGCTTACTTTTGGTCCAGATGCGGCGCTTCGCCATGCACAGTTTCGCGATGCGGTCAGCTTTGTTGATGAGCAGTTGAAGCTCGATAACGATCCGCGGGGGAAAACGACGCGACAGGTTCAGGCGTCGAAGCTGGATATCGACTTTACGACAGGCGCTGACAAAAAGACTATCGCTCAGAAGGCCCTTGCCACGGGAAATGCGGTCGCAACGCTGCGCACGATTCCATCGAAAGGGCCGGAGCAGAACACGACGATCTGCGCCGATCAGTTGCTGGCTACACTGAGCAATGGCCGTGCCATTCAGCAACTAGATGGGTCTGGCCATACCAGGATTGAGGACCTGGCACAGGACGGGGCCACAAACGTGAGCACGGGAGATACACTTCACATCTTGTTTGTGCCGCAAAGTCAGAGCCCTGCTCCTGTGCGGTCACGCACATCTCCTGGTGTTGAGTCGGCCCAGATCGATAGGGCGGTGCAGGAGGGAAATGTTTCTGTAACGCAGACGCCGGCGAAGACGGCAAAGCAGGCGAACGGCGATACGCAGCTTCCTCTGCGCGCAACGGCGAAGCGCGCTGAATATCATGCGGATGATCGGGTGCTGCATCTCACGGGTGGTTCGAGAGTCAATAACGGCGCAATGGATCTCACGGCACAGACGGTGGACTATCAGCGTGACACCGGAGATGCCACGGCAAAGGGAGATGTGAAGGCAACGTATCTTCGCGAGGGGAATCAGCACATCGCTCCCGCTGGCTCGATGTTTGGCGGTCAGGGGCCGGTCCACATTGTGGCCGCGGAAGCGGAGCTGCAGCATGCCAACGGCGAGAGCATTTTTCGCGGGCAGGTCCGGATGTGGCAGGGCTCAAACGCTGTTTCCGCGCCAGTCGTCGAGCTTTCGCGCGCGCAGCAGACGCTGAAGGCTCATGGAGATATGGACAACAAGGCCCATGCCGTAGCTACTACGATAGCTTCGTCGATGGGAACGAAACGGCAGCAAAGCGTGATTCGGGTAAAAAGCAATACGCTGGTTTATTCGGACAAAGAGAGACGAGGCGACTTCGGCGGCGAGGTGGTTGCAATCGCGCCGGACGGCACGATTCGCTCCGATCACGCGGACTTCTTCCTTCACCCGGCTACGCAGGCAAAGACACAAAATCAGTCCGGCGCTCTCTCGCAGCCAGGCGCTTCTTCCCAAATCGAGAAGATCATAGCTAAAGGCAACGTGGTTCTGACTCAGCCAGGCAGAAAAGGCGAAGGCGAGCAACTAGTGTATACGTCGGTGGACGGACGCTATGTACTGACCGGAACCACGGCGAATCCGCCACGCATTTCAGATGTTGCGAACGGCACAACCACTGGAGCTACGTTGATTTTCAATGATCAGGATGATAGCGTCGAGGTGAGTGGAGGGCAGTCAGCCGCAGTCACAAAGACGCGCGCTCCAAAATAATGCAAAAGCTTTCGACCGACGAGATAGGGAAGTCTTACAAGGGCCGGCAGGTAGTCCGGGGCGTAAGTCTTGAGGTTTCGCAAGGGGAAGTTGTCGGGCTATTGGGCCCCAACGGCGCCGGGAAAACGACCAGTTTCTACATGATCGTCGGGCTGGTGTCGCCGGATGCCGGCCACATTCTTGCGGATGGCGCAGACATTACGCGCGTCCCGATGTACATGCGGGCGCGGCAGTATGGAATCAGCTACCTGCCGCAGGAGCCATCGGTCTTCCGCAAATTGACGGTCGAAGAAAACATTCTTGCCGTTCTTGAAGTGCAGTCGATTGCTTCAGAAGTGCGCCGCGCACGCACCGAAAAACTGATAGATCAGCTCAATCTCGGGCATATCCGCAAAACGCGTGGTTATGCTCTTTCCGGGGGCGAACGCCGCCGCGTCGAAATTGCCCGCTGCCTTTGCATCCAACCCTCCTTCATTCTGCTGGATGAGCCCTTTTCGGGAATTGATCCCATTGCGGTACTCGACCTTCAGGAAATCATCTACGACCTGAAAGCGAGTGGCATAGGCGTCCTGATTACAGATCATAATGTTCGCGAGACGCTGTCCGTTACGGACCGCGCATACATCATCAACGAAGGACGTATCTTCCGGGATGGGACGCCGGAACAGCTTGGCAATGATCCGGAGGTTCGGCGGGTATATCTGGGCGAAGGCTTCTCGCTGAACTGAGACAGCAGGTCACCATAGTAAGAAACCATGGTTTCTAAGAGGTATCCTAAAGCTGTCGGACAGTGTATGGATACGTGTAGACTAGGGGCAAATCCCCGTAGATTCGGTTCGTAAGTTTTCGTTAGCAGGCAGAATGGCTCTACTTCAACCAAAACTCAGTCTGAAAGTTTCGCAGCGGCAGATATTGACACCTGGCCTGATGCAGATGGTCAGCGTGCTGGCGCTGAATAAACTTGAGCTGAAGGAGATGATTCAATCGGAGATTGCCGAGAATCCCATCTTGGAAGAGCTTGAAGAAAATGTGCCTCTGCTGGACGACGTGGAAAGTCGCCAGGAGGCGCTCGACCGTCCTGTGGAAGCGCAGCAGGCTGATGCCGCTCGCGAGAAAACCGACCCGTTCGACGAAATTGATTTTGGCTCCTACTTCCAGGACTATCTCGATCCCGGTTTTCGTACCCCGAACAGCTTTGAAATTACGGAAAAGCCTTCGATTGAGAACTTTCTTTCTCAGCCAAGCACGCTTACGGACCACCTGTTCTGGCAGCTTGGTTCTTTGAATCTCACGCCCGTCATTCGTGACGCTGCGGAGTACATCATTGGCAATCTCAATGAAGATGGCTACTTAACCGCCACGGATGAAGAGCTGCTCGAGGGATATCTACGGGAACAGCTGGTTCCGGAGCATGAAAATGGACATGCAGTCAAGGATACCGGGAATATTCCGATCGCAGAGATTCCGCCTGCGATTGCAGAGCGTGCCAGAGGGCAGCTGGCGGCAGCGCTCAAGGTGGTGCAGCGTCTCGATCCAGTTGGCATAGCGACGAGGGATCTGCGCGAGTGTCTGCTGGTGCAAATCTGCGCACAGCAACATGAGTTTGATCTGATTTATGAGCGTCAGAAGCGTTCCGCACATGCAAACGGCTCGATCGACGTGGACGCTGCGGGATCGCTGCTGAGCGAGGAACCCGTGCCTGAACCGGTGGATGCGCACGCCAATGGCTTTGCCAAAGAAGCAAATGGCTCGGCGCAGCGCGTGAGCCTCTTCGAAGCGGCGCGGAGCATCGTCGACAAGCATCTGTCTTTACTGCAAAGACGCGATCTACGAGAGCTCTCGAAGGCTCTCGGGCGATCGCCGGAAGAAACACAACATGCCGTCGATTTCATTCGCACCCTCGATCCACGGCCTGGCCAGCGCTACAACCGCGAGGACGCGAGACTGATTGAGCCGGACGTTGCGTTTGTAAAGCGCGGCGATGAATTTGTCGTCGTCATGAACGAGGAGGATCTTCCTACTTTGCGCCTGAACCAGGGGTATCGCAGGATGATCACGCAGGACGGCACTGAAAAAGAAGTCAAGGATTACGTGAAGGAGCGCTACCGGTCGGCGATACAGCTGATGCGGAACATCGAACAGCGAAAAAATACGATCCTTCGCACCTGCGAGGCGATCATCCGCAGGCAGGTCGATTTCATGGAAAAGGGTGTCGATGCGATGAAGCCCATGATGATCAAAGAAGTCGCGGAAGAAATCGGTGTGCATCCTTCTACTGTGAGCCGCGCTGTATCCAATAAGTATGTCCATACGCCGCAGGGAGTGTACGAGCTGCGCTTCTTCTTTTCAGAGGGCGTTAACGGCCCCGAGGGTTCTGGTACGCCGCTCATGCTGCTAAAGCGCAAGGTGAAAAAGCTTATTGAAGATGAAGACCCGCGCAAGCCGCTGACCGACGATCTGATTGCGAGCATGCTGCAGTCGCAGGGCATCGATGTCACGCGCCGAACCGTCGCTAAGTATCGTGAAGACATGCGGATTCCGAGCACCCATCAACGCCGCGTTCGCGGTTGATGTACAATCACTGATCTTCGCCGGAGCTCGGCGAGGGATCTCTTTACGAAGGGAGCTTTCACCATGCAGGTTGAATACACAGGCAGGCAGGTGACCGTTACCCGCAACCTACGTACGATCGCTGAAGAATCGCTTGAGCGTATCGCGAAGATCCTGGGTAAAACCACAGGCGCCCACATCATTCTGACTGCGGAAAAATACAGGCAGCAGGCTGAAGTGACAATCAAGACACGTCTACACAACATTGTCGCAACGTCAGAATCGACCAGTCTGGAGACAGCGCTGCGCGCCGCGCTCGAGAAGGCGGAGACGCAGGCGATTCGTTGTAAAAAGAAACTTCACGCGAAAAAACGTCAACCAAAGGAAGAAAAACTGACCGCGGAAGCTTCCCTGGCTCGCCCCAAGCGTGCTGCCAGCCGTCCGCCGATGTCAAAAGATGCAGCACCAGAGTCAGACGCGCCTGTGAAAAAGACCAATGGTCACGCGCGCTCGAAACAGGTGCTGCCGGTCACGGTACATTCTTTTCCGGCAAAGGTGCCCATCCAGGAGCCGCACGTAGTTCGTTCGGCTGATTCGGTGGCATTGCGCCCGATGACGCTGGAAGAGGCGGTAAAAGAAGCGGAATTCCGCGACCGGGAAGTCTTTGTCTTCCGCGACCATCAGGGGAACGTGAAGGTCCTGCACCGCAAGCGTGATGGCAAAATGGAACTGATCGAGGCGCCATAGCCGTCGATCTTGACTCCGGACCCGCACTGAAATGCTAGGATGGGCGCATGCCCCCAAAAGCTGTGCCCAAGCCTCTCAAAAAGTCAAAGAAGGCGAAGTCTTCGGCCGTTCATAACGCCGACGAAGCACGATCGCTGGTCATCATCTCAGGGCTTTCCGGATCAGGCAAGCTTTCGGCTCTGAAAGCATTTGAAGATCTCGGCTATTACGCGGTCGACAATATGCCGATTGAACTGGTGCCACGTTTTGCCGAGCTGATTGCTGAATCGGCCACGACCACCAGGGCGGCACTGGTCGTGGATGTGCGCGAAGGGCAGGGACTTGAGCGATTTCCCGCCATGCTCAAGCGGATTCGGCGAACACTCACTACGACTGTGATTTATCTAGAAGCATCCAATGCTGTGCTGCTGCGCCGCTTTTCCGAAACCCGCCGCCCACATCCCCTTGGACGTGAGGATAGGGTCGGGGGCGCGATCGAGTCTGAGCGCACACTGCTGGATCCAATTCGCAACGTCGCCGATGTCATTATCGAGACGTCGAATTTCAATGTGCATGAACTGCGCGAGCACCTGCAGAAAAAATTTGCCAGCGGCGGCAGCGGAAAGGACCTCCTGATTTCATCGCTCAGTTTTGGCTATAAGAATGGTGTGCCGCTGGAAGCCGATCTTGTCTTTGATGTCCGCTTCCTTCCCAATCCCCATTTCGTGCCCGAGTTTCGTCCGCTGACGGGCAAGCACCCCAAACTCATCGCATACCTGAGGAAATTCCCTCAGACCCGCGAATTTCTGGATCGCGTCACGGGCATGCTGCTTTTTCTATTGCCGCACTACATACACGAGGGCAAGAGCTACCTGACGATTGCCTTCGGCTGCACGGGCGGCCAGCACCGCTCCGTGATGATTGCGGAAGAAGTCAGCAAGCGACTAGAGAAAGAGGGGTATCGCATGAAGACAGCGCATCGCGATATGCCTCGCTGAAACGGTAAAATAAAAAGATGGCATATCGATGGCAGAGGTGCAGGCAATCTAGATGAAGCGCATCCTGCGTCTGCTCTATTACTTGCGCCGCTACTGGTGGCAGTCCTTGGCGGCCATATTTCTTATGGCTGCAGTTGGATTGATGGATGCGTTTCGCGTCCTGTTGGTGCAGCCCATCTTTGACCATGTGCTGCATCCCGGAAGTCCGAGTGAACAGATATCGATCTATAAAATTCCGGGAACACATTATCAATTTACGCTGCAGCAGCTTGTCCCTCATGTTCTCCATAACGTCTGGGGGGTGGTCGCCTTCGCGCTCGTTGCATCGACTCTGCTGAAAAGTGTCTGCGACTATGCCGGCACCTATCTGGTGAACTACGCCGGATTTGGAATGATCACCGACTTGCGCGATGACTTGTACGAAGTGGTGTTGCGCCGCTCTGTCTCGTTCTTTCAGAAGCATGCCACAGGCACGCTGCTTTCTACGCTGATCAATGACATTGAACGCGTGCAGTATGCCATGTCGTCGGTATTGTCGGAGTTCCTGCAGCAGTTCTTTACGTTGATTTTTACAATTGGCGTCGTGATTCACTTCGGCGGCAAGCTCGCATGGGCGTTGCTTATTTTTGTTCCGGTTGTGATTGGCTCGATACGTCGCATTGGACGCGATGTGCGTCAGACCACGCGCAAAGGGCAGGACAGGCTCGCGGAAATTCAAAATATTCTGCATGAAACGATCACCGGCAACCGCATTGTGAAAGCGTTCAATATGGAGTTCTGGGAGTTGCTACGCTTCCGGGATGCCGCCAAGCGGCTCTTCAAGGCGAATCTGCGATCGGTCCGCGCGCAGGCCATCAGTTCGCCCCTCATGGATTCGATCGGAGCCATCGCGATTGCGCTGCTGCTGCTGGTAGGCCGCGGTCAGATCAAGAGTGGAGCGATGACGGAGGGCGCATTCTTTGCCTTTATCGTGGCGCTCTTCAAGCTTTACGATCCGGTGCGGCGCTTTGCGCTTTTCTACAACAATTTCCAGCAGGCGCTGGGCGCGTCTTCTGCGATCTTTTCGTTCATGGACGACCAGGATGAACTGGTCGAGAAGCACCGGGCGTACACGCTGAAGGGCTTCAGCGATTCCATCCGGCTCGAAAATGTCGGCTTTGCCTATAGCGATGAAGAGGGCGAAAAGCAAGTCCTGCACGACATCGATCTTGAGATCAGATGTGGTGAAGTGGTCGCGCTTGTCGGTCCGAGCGGAGCAGGGAAGTCGACGCTCGTGAGCCTGATTCCCAGATTCTTTGATGTGACTTCGGGGCGAATTTTGATCGACGGACACGACCTGCGCGACGTAAGCATGCGTTCGTTGCGCGATCAGATTGGCAAGGTAACGCAGGAAACGATCCTTTTTAACGATACCGTCCGAAACAACATCGCTTATGGGCAGCCCGATGTGCCGATCCAGCGTGTACAAGACGCGGCCCGAGCGGCATTGGCGCACGACTTCATCCTGCGGCTGCCGGAAGGCTACGACACGCTGATCGGCGAGAAAGGATTTCGCCTCTCCGGCGGCGAGCGTCAGCGTCTGGCAATTGCGCGCGCGTTGGTGAAGGACGCGCCTGTACTCATTCTTGACGAGGCCACTTCTGCGCTCGATACAGAAAGCGAGTCGTTGGTGCAGGCTGCGCTCAGCAACCTGATGGCTGGCCGCACGGTTGTCGTGATTGCGCATCGGCTCTCAACGGTGCGCCGGGCAACGCGCATCGCGGTGCTGGAGCAGGGGCGCATAACGGCAATCGGTTCGCACGACGAGTTGATGCACAGTTCCCCGATTTATCAGAAGCTGTATCAACTGCAGTTTATGGACGTGCCGGAACTTGCCGAGCCTGCGATGATGGGTAAGTCTGAACTATGACCCAGAAGAAAGAAACTGCGCCTCAGAAAAAAGAAACCGCAATAGACTTGCCTGTCTATTCGATGACAGGTTTTGCTCGCGCCTCGGGGCGAATCTCCGAGACGCTGGGCTATACGCTTAGCCTGAAAAGCGTGAACCACCGTTTCCTCGACCTGCATATGCGCATGCCGGGAGGTACGGAGTCGCTCGAAATGCAGCTGCGCAAAGCGCTCAAGGAAGAGGTCGCGCGCGGCCATGTTGAAGTTTCGCTTTCCATTGACCGGAGCGCGAAGATGGAAGCGCAATATGACGAGGGCCTTGTAACAGCGTATGTTGCGGCGTTTCGCAGCGCCGCGTCACACCATGGTTTGAATGCGGAGCCCGATCTGAATGCGATCTTCCGTTTGCCCGGGGTGCTGAGCGGCGATTCGCGCAACTCTGAAGAAGAAATGCAGGCGATCGAGGTGGCTGTGATGGAGCGTGTTCCGGCGCTGATTTCCGAGTTAAACACGATGCGCTCCGCTGAAGGGAAGTCGCTTGTCCAAGAATTGCGCAAAGGGCTTGCCCGGCTCAGCGTATTTGTAGAGCAGGTGGCGGGGCTGCGGCATGATGTGCAGAAGGTCTATTTTGAGCGCATAAGCCAGAGACTATCCGAGATGCTCAGCGGAAATCTCGACTCCGAACGCCTCCTCCAGGAGGCGGCTCTGCTCGCGGAGCGCAGCGACGTCCAGGAAGAGATCGCCCGCATGCACACCCACATTTCGCATTTTGAATCGCTGCTGCAGCAGGGCGGAGAGATCGGCAAGAAGCTGGATTTCCTTTTACAGGAGATGAACCGCGAGGCCAATACTCTGCTCTCGAAAACAAGCGGCCTTGCCGGCAATGGAACGCGAATTACCGAACTCGGGCTGGGCATGAAATCGGAAATCGAGAAGGCCCGCGAACAGGTGCAAAACCTGGAATAAATGCATTCCCACTTATAAGGAAAACGCTTGGCAGGAATTCTCTTCATCATTTCAGCGCCCTCGGGCTCGGGAAAATCGACGCTGGTGAACCAGATTCGATCGCTTGTGGACAACCTGGAGTTTTCTGTCTCCTACACGACGCGGGCGCCGCGCGGTTCTGAGACGGAGGGTCGCGAATATCACTTCACTACACGTGAAGAGTTTGAGCGCATAGTGCGTGATGGCGAGTTTCTCGAATACGCCGAGGTTTTTGGCAACTACTATGGAACGGCCCGCAAATCGCTTAGCGATGCCCAGATGCATGGCAAGGACCTTTTGCTCGATATCGATGTGCAGGGCGCGGCGCAGGTACGTCAGAAGATTCCGGAGGCTGTAAGCATTTTCGTTATGCCGCCTGCGCCTGACATTCTGGCGACCCGGTTGCGCAATCGCAGCCGCGCGGAAGGCGGGGTGACGGAAGACGTTATTCTGCGGCGCCTGGCCGAGGCGAGGGCCGAGATTGTCAATTATCGCGAATACAGTTATATTCTCGTCAACGACATTCTTGCTCGAGCCGAAGATGAACTTTTAGCCATCGTCGCCAGCGAACGCATTCATCGCGGGAGACGAAAAGCGGCCCCGGATGAAGAACGCCTGGTAAAGCTGGCAGAAAGTTGCAGGCAGGAGAACTCAAGTGAGCGTATTCGGCCTGTGCTCAAAGCCTTCGGGCTGCTCGATTGAGAAATGGTACGACCTTAGACATCAAGTTGCAGTTCTTAATTTGGAGGAATGAGTCAATGAGTCTGGAGCAGTCGTTCGACAGCAACTTCCGGTATGTCCTTGTGGCCGCGCGCCGCGCTCGTCAACTGCAAAATGGTTCCCAACCCCTGGTCGACTCACGCTCGCGCAAAGCATGCAGGATTGCACAAGACGAGATTGCTGCGGGAAAAGTGAGCTATACGAAGAGCGATACACCAGTGCTTAAGCCTGAGGTAGCGGGCGCTGATATCCCCAAGTTCGCCATTTCGTAGACTGGCGCGACATCAACAGATACAGCTAGTGTTTGAAGACCTGCATCATGAGCTCGGACTGCACCTGGTCCAGCTGAGTCAGCGTAGATTCAAGCGTCGGACGATCGTCCAGAGCGGCATTGTGGAGGATTTCGTTCAAGCGGAATGCTGTGTGGCGCATGAGTATCTCGGCGTTCTTCAGCTTCCGCGTATCCTCTGCTACGCCCATATGAATTTTCTGGGCATAGGACTGCACGGCTTTCAATGTTTCTGAAGCGTGTTTGAAGTCGCCTGATGACAATTCCTGCCCGGCGATCTCTGTCATGTCGTGGACGATCTCCGCGTAGAGGAAGCACTGCTCCTTGGGAGACGCCTGATCCGCTTTCGCTTCAAGCAATAGAAGGGCCTGCGGGTCGGGGAGTTTTTCATTAGCGCCGTACGCGTGTGTGCAGGGAACAAGGAGAACGGCTGCGGCTGCGATTGCTACGAACCTCATGGGTCACCTCCTTGGGTGCCACGAGAACGCTATCGGCTACTATTTGCCAAGGGTGATCAGCCTGTGCTTTGCCTGCCACTCCTGGTCGGGAAACCTGCCATTAGACGCAGCCAGGAATCTGTGGTAATAATCGGCCGCTTCCTTTGTGTGATGTAGATTATCGTAAGCCGTCGCCCAAAGGAAGTAGGTAGCCGGAGTTTCTTCGAGATATTTTGATCGCACGGAAAGAGATTCGACCGCCAGCTGGTACTGGTGATCCTCTGAGGCGGCGAACGCGAGGCTGCTCCAGGCATCTCCATTCTCAGGTTTCAGGCTTACGGCCTTCTGCAAGACAGTTACAGCCTCTGCATACCGTTGCTGGCGAATCAGGTTTTCGCCACGAGCTGTCAGCAGAGCCGGGTCGTTCGGTGTGGCCTTCAGCAACTGGAGATAAAGGGGGTCCGCCTTGTCGGGCGCCCCTGTTTGTGTGTAGGCATCGGCCAGCATGCTGCTCACTAAGGCATCGTCAGGCTGTTTTGCGTGCAGCTTTTCTAGCGCGCTAACTGACTCATTCTGCTTGCCTTCCGCGCTTAGTACGATGGCCAACTGCGTGTTCAGGGCCGGGTCGTCTGGGTCACGGACCAGCGCAGCTTTGATGAGCGGCTCGGCGTCCGCATACTTCTTCTGTGCAATGAGCACATGGGCCAGACCTGCGTTAGCGGCAGAAGACTCGGGTTGCTGGTTCAGCACACGGCGGTAGGCTGTTTCGGCGTTTACTTCATCTCCTTCGGCTTCGGCAATCTCTCCGGTCAGGAGGAGGTCTGCCGGGCTCTCCGGACTCAGCGACAGGGCTTGCAGCAGTTCCTGTTTTGCTGCATCCGGGTTCCCGGAGCAGTCAAGCTGCGCCAATGCGCGGAAGGCCTGCGCCTTCGCGGCAGGATTCGGCGGGTTCGGGTCCAGTTTGGAGGCGGCCTCAAGCTGTTCGTGGGCCTCTTGCTGTTTGCCTTGGCGAGCCAGAATCAAGCCCAGCGTGAGACGCGATTCAAACTGGTTAGGATCGGCAGCGATGGCTTTCTGGTAATAGCTTGCCGCGCTGTCATCGTGGTTCTGGGCGTCTTCCACATAGCCGCGGTCGAAGAGAGCGCGAGCATCGCTGGCCTGCGCAGAGAGATAGGTGTCGAGAAGGCTTCGCGCGCGATCGAAGTCCTTGGCGTCAATGGCATTTTCGGCCTGAGCAAGAGGATCATTGGGAGACTTTGCCGACGCTGCACGCGACGGCTCACTGACACTGGTTCCAGGCGGCAGCGGCGCCGATTGGGCGTGCGCGGCCCTCGCGACGCTCGTTAGCAGAGCGATGGCCAGGCAGACGGGGAAGAAGGGAGACCGGAAAGCGACCCAGGCTCTTGCGAGGGGGTTTACGACAGATTTCATACAGCTACTTCGCTCTCCGTTTCCTGCGATGGCTCACGTTCACGAGTGGATTCGCGCCGTTGCGACAGCACCTTCGCCAGCCAGTAGCCAGTGTGCGAAACCTCGTTCCGCGTGATCTGTTCGGGCGTGCCGGCGGCGATGACCTGGCCACCTGTGGAGCCGCCCTCCGGGCCGAGGTCGATGACCCAGTCCGCCGACTTGATGACGTCGAGATTGTGCTCGATGACCAGCAGCGAGCCGCCGCCGTCGATGAGCTTGCGGAAGGCGGTGAGAAGCTTGCTCACATCGTCGAAGTGGAGGCCGGTGGTGGGTTCGTCGAGCACGTAGAGGACACGGCTGCCGCCCTTCTTTGCTGCCGAGCCGGTTGAGCGCACAGTCGCCAGATGCGCGGCCAGCTTGACGCGTTGCGCTTCGCCGCCGGAGAGCGTCGTCGCTGACTGGCCGAGGCGGACGTAGCCGAGACCGACTTCGTCGAGTACGGCGAGCTTGTCCAGGATCTTCGGCTGGCCCACGAAGAAGCGCAGCGCCTCCTTGACGGTCAGATGCAGAACTTCATGGATGTTCTTGCCCTTGTACTTGATCTCGAGCATGCTGGCCTTGTAGCGTGTGCCGTTGCATTCCTCGCATGGCAGTTCGACGTCGGCGAGGAACTGCATCTCGACGGTGACGGTGCCGTCGCCTTCGCAGACATCGCAGCGTCCACCGGGGACGTTGAAGGAGAAATGTCCGGCGGTGTAACTGCGGCGCTTCGCTTCGGGTTGCGCGGCGAAGAGCTCGCGGACCGCGTCGAAGGCCTTGATGTAGGTCACCGGGTTCGAGCGCGGAGTGCGGCCGATGGGGTTCTGGTCGACGAGGACGATGTCGTTCAGACGCTCTACGCCCTTCAGCTCCTTGTAGAGGCTAGTCGGGTCGGAGCCTTCGCCTTTGCCCAAGCTGGTGGGCGACGGCGCGATAAAGGACATCGTGGACGAGCGTCGACTTGCCGGAACCGGAAACGCCGGTGATGCAGACGAGCATGCCCAGAGGAATCTCGACGTCGATCCCCTTGAGGTTGTGGCTGCGCGCGCCGCGCAGCTTCAGCCATTCTTTGCCGGGTTCGCGGCGACGTGTGGGAACGGGGATGGTGAGCTGGCCGTTGAGATAGCGGCCGGTGATGGAGTCGGGATTGCGCTCTACCTCTTCGACGGTTCCTCCGGCAAGGACGCGGCCTCCGAACTCGCCTGCGCCGGGACCGAGGTCGAGGAGATAGTCGGCGGAGCGGATGACGTCGGGGTCGTGCTCGACGACGAGGATGGTGTTGCCGAGATCGCGGAGGTCTTCGAGGATGCGGATGAGCTTCGCCGTGTCGCGCGTGTGCAGGCCGATGGATGGCTCGTCGAGTACGTAGAGCGCGCCGACGAGCTGCGAGCCGAGCGAAGTGGCGAGTTGGATGCGCTGCGATTCGCCGCCGGAGAGGGTTGAGGCGAGGCGGTCGAGGGTGAGGTAGTCGAGGCCGACGGCATCGAGGAAGTGCAGGCGCTGCTGGACCTCGTGCAGGATGCTTCCGGCGATCTCTTCCTGCATGGGCGTGAGCGTGAGTCCACCGAAGAAGTGGTGGGCGTCGACGATGGTGAGCGCTGCTGCGTCGCAGATGTTTTTGCTCGCCGATGCGCACAGCGCGGGCTTCGGCGCGCAGGCGCTGGCCTTTGCACTCGGGGCAGAGCGCGTAGCCGCGATACTTGCTGAGCATGACGCGGACGTGGAGCTTGTACTTCTTGCGCTCCATCAAAGCGAAGAAGCCGTGGACGCCGAGGAATCCGTCGCGGCCGTCGAGGACGAAGGACTGCTGCTCTGGTTCGAGGCCGTACCAGGGAACGTCCAGCGGAATGCCGTGCTGCTTGGCGGCCTTCTTCAGTTCGGTGAAGTAGGGGCGATACTTTGGGCGACTCCAGGGGTCGATCGCGCCATCGTCGAGGGTCTTCGACTTGTCGGGAATGATGAGGTCGAGGTCGAAGTCGATGGTGTTGCCGAAGCCCTGGCAGCGCGGGCATGCGCCGAAGGGATTGTTGAAGGAGAAGAGGCGCGGCTCGGGCTCGCGATAGACGCGATGGCAGGTCTTGCACTCGAAGGCGGCGGAGAAGCGGAGGCGTTCGCGGTCTGTGATATCCGCATCGCGCGGGACGATTTCATACAGTATTTCGCCCGATTCGCGGTAGCCGATTTCTGCCGCGTCGACGATGCGGGCGCGGTTGTCGGCGCTGACGACGATGCGGTCGACGAGAGCGAAGACCGGCAGCGCGAAATCGATCTCGAGAAGCGATTCGGGCGTTGAGAACTCGTGGATGGTTCCGTTTGATAGAGGCGGTTGAAGCCTCGTTTACGGAGATCGGTCAGGCGATCCTTTAGTGCTTCGGTCAGCGGCGATTCTTCTGTCTTTTTTGCAGCTGGTTTGCGTCCGCGCTTCGGTTTTTCCTCAGGTTCCGGTGAGACAGGCTGTTCCTGCTGCTTCTGCACTGGGAAGAGCGCGTGCAGTCGGGTTCCTTCGCCGAGGGCGAGGACGGCGGCGGCTATTTCGTCGACCGTGTCGCGCTTGACGATGCCGTTGCAGACGATGCAGTGGACCGTTCCGCAGCGAGCGTAGAGCAGGCGCATGTAGTCGTAGATTTCGGTCGCGGTGGCGACCGTCGAGCGGGGGTTGCGGGTCGAGTTCTTCTGCTTGATCGCGATCGCCGGCGCGAGGCCGTCGATCAGGTCTACGTCGGGCTTCTCGATGCGTTCGAGGAACTGGCGTGCGTAGGCGGACAGCGACTCGACGTAGCGGCGCTGGCCTTCGGCGTAGACGGTGTCGAAGGCGAGCGAGGATTTGCCCGAGCCGGAAACTCCCGAAACGACGCGTCAGCTTGCCGTGCGGTATGTCGCAGTCGATATTCTTGAGGTTGTGCACCCGCGCGCCGCGGATGATGATCTGGTCCGTCAATGCTGTGCCGCCAGGGAAAAGAGTACGAAACTTCCCATTCTCATTATAAGGCGTTCGGCCAATGAACTTCTTTTGCGCTGCGGTTGCTTTTCCGTGTTTTCAATAGTTTAGCGCGGGAATCCTCCCTCTCTAATTGGTTGAGTTTGTTTTTTTAGCGGGTTTCTATTGTCTCAGTAATTTAGCTGGGAATGTTCTTATTCCGAGAACAAGAAAAGGCCGCCGAAAAGCGGGCATTTTTTCTATTCCTGAGATAGCAGATTTCCCAAAATGGTACGCCAAAGGCCTGAGGGGCCTAAGTTCATATCGTTTCTGCCCACCCGATAGTGGCGAATAGTGTTCAAGCTAACCTAAGTAATTAACTTAAGTAATTGTCTAAACCTTAAGCTAGTTCAATACATAATTGACAGCTTTGTCCGTGTGCTATTTCATGTGACATAACATCAAACAACACTAGTTAGTACATTGTTTTACCTTTGTCGGTAAGTTACTGCCTAGTTCTCTGTCCTAGTAGGTATCTACGCAAGCTTAGTGGATACCTGCGCAAAGTTAGCCTGATTTTTGTCGCCAGGTTGTGTCGCGGGGAAAAACTGTGTTCAAAAAGCTGATGTTTTCTAGCGCTTATTTATCGTTTGCACTGGTAGTGATCTCGTTACTGAGCCTTTCCGTTGCAGAGTCGCAAACCGTTTCAGCAGACTTCGGCTATCGAAGCGGCACGACGCCAGTAGTGCCAAGCGGACTTTTCGCTGTTGGCGGAGTGGGAACCGATTTAAAAGATCAAGGATCAATCAACGGTCTGGCGACAGCAGGAATCAATGAAACCCGCTTCTGGATTAATGTTTCACAGGATTTTGCGACGAAGAATCCAAACTTTAACCATCTTGATTCAACTTTAGTAAGACTGAAGAGTGCGGGCGTACATCCAATCGCAGTGCTGTACGGCACGCCGCCTTCTCTTGGATCAAATCCGTGCGGACCCCCCTCCGATTTCCGGCAATGGGGACAAATGGTGGCAGAGGTCGTGGCCCATGTGGACCAGAAGTTTCCCGGCCTGTTGCAGGATTATGAGATATGGAATGAGCCGGATAGCGATGCGTCCCTGTGCATGGCCGACGATACGACCCGCTTTAACACCTATGTCTCGATGTTCGCTGCTGCTGCATCAGCGATGCATGCCCAGGCGAAGGCCGATGGTCAACCTATCCGCACAGGCGGTCCTGTGATTGCCCAGGTTGCGCAGGCCCCTGTATGGATTACTGGGCTGCTCACCAATGAATCGACGGCTCCCTATGTTGATTTCGTCAGCTTCCATCTCTATCTGACTGGACAAAGCAACATTGACAGTGGGATGACGTGGTCCGATTTGTACTCGATTACTCAATCTCGTACGAATGGATTTGCTGCCGACTACAAATACATCGAGTCATTGGTGCGGGCCGGTCACCAGCCAAACCCTGCATCGACCCCCATTTATATCAGTGAATTTAATGACAACTGGGCGTTTTCAATTGACTGTTGTCGCAACAACCCAATTTATGGTTCGTTGTGGAACACCGCGGCCATTACCGACTCTCTCAACGTGGTGTATAGCGGGGCCTCTGCAGGCCCGAGCCGCCTTATTTACTTTAATGTTATAGGGAACACATTCTGCTTTTTGGGTGAGTGGAACTCCAGGATGGACTGCAATTCGTCGGCGATGGAGCCATATCCTCAGTTCTATACATTCCAATTGTTTGCATCACCAGACTATCTTGACTTACAAGCCGGCGGACATATGGCTGTCTCCGTCTCTCCTGCGAACACAACAACCGGACTAGAGGCGACAGCGTTTTACACGAACACCGCGGATACTGTGGTGGTCGTCAATCCCACCTCAACCGATTACAGTGCCGTCAATATAGCTCTGACAAATCCCGGACTCACATCACCAACGGGAGAGCTATATCTTCTGAATGGTTCGCACGGACAGATCTCCAGCCAATCTGTTGCTCTCACGTCTATAGCAGGAGGCTACTCGGCGGAAGTTGAGGTTCCCGCATACTCGACCGTCGCGCTTTCTGTGAAGGGCATCCAGGCCGGAAGTCCTCCAAAGGCAGTGTTGACGGTAGCACCGCAAAGCGGAACCCATCCCTTGACGGTCGAGATAGATTCGTCGCAAAGCCAGCGTGGCGGAAGTTACATTATCGGCAGGACCATCGACTTCGGCGATGGCAAATGGTTAAACTGGACACCCACAACTTGGTATACTTACAACAAAACGGGAACCTACACCATTCGTCTCACCCTTAGAGACCAATACGGACAACTCTCTACTGCCAGTAGTATCGTAACGGTTCACTAAGACCAGCTACGACAGGCGGGATGATATGTATGCCTCCCGTCCTTGTTACACAACAGAAATCGGCCGACAACCTCATGTCTCGATCTAGGAACTTGTTGAAATTCGTCTTGCTGTAGCGGATTTACTTGGGATTGGTGCTTGTCATGGGCTGAAATTCTGTTTCAAATCGTGCTTTGGAGCAGTGTATATCGAGTTGTGTGGTGATCGGGAAGACGAGCCTGATGGCCGCAACCAGGGTTGGGGCACACTACAGCCTGAGTCCTGCAGGTGTTGGTTGCGCCATCAGCCTCGGCAGGCGAAGCAGATTGTGGGCGGCGCAACTGAAAACGAACAGCCAATCTACTTTCTCCAGTCCGCGCAGCTTGACCTGGCGCAACGGCGCGGTCTGCTTCAGCCATCCGAAGCCCTTTTCGATCAGCCATCGGCGGCTCAGACTGATGACATAGCCGGGCTGCCGCGTGGTTCTGCGGTCCAGGTTGCTGGAGCGGTTTCTGTGGTTGCTGGTGATGTGTGGAGTGACATTGAACTCCCGCACGGTGCGCACAAAATCCTTCGTGTCGTAAGCTTTGTCGGCACCTACGGTAATGCGGCGTGCGCGGCCCTGCTGTTTCTTCTGAAGCATTAACAGCGCCGCATCGCGCTCGGCGTATCCATCGGCGTGAGTCACCATCGCGGCAGCAATCAGTCCATTACGGTTCTCCACCAGCGCATGGCCCAGGTAGCTCAGCTTCGATTCCTTCCCGTAGCTCTTCTTGTACAGGCGGGCATCGGGATCGGTGGTCGATGCATGTGTCTTGTTGCTCCGCTTCTGGCCGTGGAAGTTCGCGCCATCGTCATCATCGGAATCATCCTTCGAACGAAAGCTCTTCTGCGAGGCCCAGGCCTGGATCAGCGTGCCGTCCACGGTGAAGTGCTCATCCGACATGTATTGCTTCGCCTGCCGGTTCACCTCGGCAAAGAACCGCTGTGCAACCTCTGAGGTCAGCAACCGGTCACGGTTCTTCGAGAACACCGCATGATTCCATACCACATCGTCCATGCCCAGGCCCACGAACCAGCGAAACAACAGGTTGTAGTCGATCTGCTCGACCAGCAGTCGCTCGGAACGGATGGAAAAGAACACCTGCAGGAGCAAGGCCCGCAGCATGTACTCCGGCGCTACCGACGGCCGGCCGGAATCAGCGTAGAGTGCATCCAACTCCGGGCTCAGCGACCGTAGCACCGCATCGGTTAACTTGCGAACCTCACGCAACGGATGATCGGCCGGTACCCTCTGCTCCAACGACACATAGCTGAACATCCCGTCCTGAATCCGCTCGTCTCCACGCATATCGATAAGACGAACAGACCCTGTCCAATGCTGCAAAAGTCGTACCTATTTCAACAAGCTCCTAGAGACATGAGGCTCATTCAAACTAAGTCCGTGAAATCAGCGCCAGCGAGTTCCTGTCAAGTGGTTTGGCCTAATAAATTCGTAACCCACACATTCCAAAGCAAAAAAACCTATCCAACTTTGGCCTATTATTACTGCAAAAACTGGTACTCTAAGTCAGAGAGAAAAAAGCCCGCCAGGGATGGCGGGCTTTTCTATTTTCACAGCAGATGCAGCCAAGTACCCTATAGGGTGACGAATTTAACCGAAACATCGGTCGGCAGGGAAGGAAGCATATTTATCGAATGCCGAACGGAGGGCAACGTCAATCGGCTTAGCACGGACACCGGACGAACTCAGAAGTTCTCGCTTGTTGAATCCATCGCAAGACCTATTGAGATTATTTTGCCTTTTCCAGCTCTACGACCATGACTTCGATCGGTTTGTCGCCTGCGTTTACGTCGGCATGCATGGTGTTGGGGGGATTTGTCGGCAGCCAGTAAGCCTTGCCGGTTTCCCAGACGTGCGCTTCGGCGGCTCCGTCGGGCGCGACAATCTTCATCGTTCCGCCGCTGAGGGCGATGATGACCCTGGGATGGTCGTGGCGGTGCATGGTGAGTGGAGTGTTCGGCATTACGATTGACTTCCAGACTTTGACGTCCTCATTCTCGAATTGCGAGATGCGCAGTGTTTTGGTTTCCTGCGAGCGAAGGACAGTAAATGTAGCTGCGATGGTTACGATTGCGACCGCGGCGTATTTGAGGGCTGTAGGCATGATGTCTCCGGTCGGATGATGGTAGCATGCGGTGTCCGTGCCTCTGGGACGGACTGAGGCTTCTACCGCTCCGATCAGAATGATGGCGAGGAAGGGGTTGTGGTTCCCATCCTTTGCGTGCGCAGCTTAGGAACTGCGAGTTTGCGGTGCGTCTTTGACGATAAGATGGTCGACGGTGAGTTCGCCGACGCTTAGTTTGTTGAGGTGAGCTTTGTGCGCCATCAGCCTGCGGATGATGAGCGAGCCAACGGCAAGGGCGCCGATGGCTGTCGCGCCAACAGCAACGGCACCGATGGCTGCGGCGCCGCCGAGTACCAGGGACGCGCGGGTGAGAATGGCTTTGGTGAGCAATTCGGCCATGGTTGTCCTCCTCAGCGCAAATGCGCTCGCTACTATTCGACGCGCAGTGACTCCATAGGGTCAAGTTTTGAGGCGCGGGTGGCGGGGAGCCATACGGCGAAGAGGGCCACGGCGCTTAATATCACCGGCACGGTTACAAATACGATGGGGTCGTATGGCTTGACTCCGAAGAGGAAGCTCGCGATGAAGCGGGTGAGGGCGAAGGCGGCGGCGACACCGATGACCGCGCCGATGAGCGCGAGTTGCATGCCCTGCCACACGACGAGATTGCGGATGCGCGCGCGGTCGGCGCCGAGCGCCATGCGGATGCCCATCTCCTGTGTGCGCTGCTGCACGGAGTAGGCCATGAGGCCGTAGATGCCGATGGCGGCGAGGATGAGCGCGGATGCTCCGAAGATGGTGAGCAGGAGCATGTTGAAGTCTTCGCGCGCGGTGGAGTGAACGACCACTTCTTCCATGGAGCGGACGCGGGCGACGGGGAATCCGCCGCTGGCCTGGCGGAGCTGTTCGGGGACGCTGGTCATGAACTGGTGCGGGTCGGTGTGGGTGCGGACGAGCCAGACGACGGGGCCGATGCTGGCGTTGAGCGCGGTCATGCCGTCGGGCACCTGCGCCTGCGGGATGATCATGAGCGGGCGCGGGTCGCGGTTGAGGCCGCCGTCGCGGATGTCGCCGACGACGCCGATGATCTGGCGCGCGGGCTCTTCAAACTGCGGGCCGACACCTTTGCCGATGATGATCTGCTGGCCGACGGGATTTTCTTTTGGCCAGTATTTTTTCGCCATGGATTCGTTGATGAGGACGACCCCGGGCGCTCCGGTTGTGTCGCTGTCTTTGAAGTCGCGGCCGCGGAGGATGGGGATTTTGAAGACGTCGAAGTAGCCGGGTGAGGTGTTCATCCAGCCTGCTCCGCCGGTGTAGGGGTCTTTGCCGAGCGGGCGGCCTACGACGTTGAAGGGCAGGCCGAAGCCGCCTTCAAGCGGCAGGCAGCAGGTGGAGGCCGAGGCTTCGACTCCGGGGATAGCATTGATGCGCTCGCGGCCGTTGCTGCGACCAGTTGGGCGACGCCGGCGGTCTTCTGGAAGCGGTCGCCGGTGAGGGACATTTCCATGGTGAGGACGTTGTGCGGGTTGAAGCCGGGGTCGACGTGGCGCAAGGCGAGGAAGGTGCGGATGAGCAGCGCGGCTCCGATGAGCAGGACGAGCGCGAGCGAGACTTCGCTGATGACGAGCAGGGAGCGGGCTTTGCTCTGGCGGAATCCGGTGCCGGAGCGGTTGCTGCTTTCCTTGAGCGTCGAGTTGAGGTCGGGACGCGAGGCGCCGATGGCGGGGAACAGTCCGAAGAGGATGCCGGTGAGCAGCGAGACGCCGAGGGTGAAGGCGAGGACGCGCCAGTCGATGCCGACGGAGGCTCCGTGTTCGCCGATGCGCGGGATGTTGCCGGGGCTGAGGGCGAGCAGGGCGCGCACGCCGATGTAGCCGAGGATGAGACCGAGGATGCCGCCGGTGAATGGCGAGCAGAACGCTTTCCACCAGCAGCTGGCGGATGATGCGGCCACGCGTGGCTCCCATGGAGACGCGGATGGCGAATTCACGCTTGCGGCCAGAGGCGCGGACGAGCAGCAGGTTGGCGACGTTGGCGCAGGCGATGAGCAGGACGAGGCTGACGGCTCCGAGGAGGACGAAGAGCGATGAGCGCACGTCGCTGACGATGCTGTCGCGCAGGGGTTCGACGGCGAAGCCTTCTTTTGGGCCCATCGCGCCTTCAGGGTAGCGGCGGCGGAACTGGTCGGCGGCGACGTTGAGCTGGGCGTTGGCTTGCGCGAGGGTTACGCCGGGCTTGAGGCGTCCGGCGGCGAGGAAGAAGTGGCCCTGGTTGGTGCTGTTGGGGTCGATCTGGAAGGGCAGCCAGATGTCGGCTTCGGGATCGGAGACGAAGGATTGGCCGAGGACGCCGACGATGGTGT
Organism: Terriglobales bacterium; assembly: GCA_963823845.1. GTDB lineage: Bacteria > Acidobacteriota > Terriglobia > Terriglobales > Acidobacteriaceae > Alloacidobacterium. The sequence continues at coordinate 44,678 of CAWGND010000011.1, read as the reverse complement.
AGGGCTCGTTGCCGAGCGAGAGGGCGCTGCCGACGATGTTGGGATTGCCTCCGAATTTGCGCTGCCACAGGCCGTAGCTGATGACGACGACTTTGCCGCCGTTGGGCGAGTCTTCCTGCGGGGTAAAGGTGCGGCCCAGCATGACGGGCGCGCCAAAGAGGCGGAAATAGGCTTCGCTGACGTGGATGCCGTGGACCTGCTCGGGGTGGTCGCCGGTGAGGTTGAAGCCGGGGCCGCCGAAGTCGTAGGCGGCGACGTCCTGAAGGACGCTGGTCTGCTGGCGCCAGTTGTTGAACTTGGTGGGAGAAGCGGCGGCGCCTTTGCCCTCGGGTGATGTGAGCAGGAATTGGACGATGCGGTCGGCGTCGGGATAGGTGAGCGGCTTGAGCAGGACGGTGTTGACGACGGTGAAGATGGCGGTGTTGGTTCCGATGCCGAGGGCCAGGGCTGCGACGGCTGCGATGGTGAAGCCGGGATTTTTGAAGAGGCTGCGCAGGGAATGCTTGAGGTCATGCCACAGATTGGCCAAGGGTAGTCCTTTCCTGCTCTGGTTTTGATTGCTTAGACGGATTGGGGCGTGGATTCGCTCTCCTGCCGACTGGTGAATTGTACGTGGGTTGGGTGGGGGGTGGTTCCGGTAAGTGTTGATTTTGTTGTCGGCGGGGTTGGGATTGTGGCCTCCACCCTTTGCTCTGCAAAGGGTAGGGCCCGCCTCTTCGTGGCTCTGCGTAGAAAAAAGCAGAGCCTTCGCTAAGGGTCAGAATGACAATGAAAGACTGTGCCAAATATCAGGACTGAGATTTTGTCGGCATCAGAGCGTCTAGCATGATGAGGATGCCGCCGCAGACGATGGCGGAGTCGGCGATGTTGAAGTCGGGCCAGTGGTAGCTCCAGTGGCCCCAGCGGAGGAAGACTTCGAGGAAATCGGTGACGACGCCGTAGCGAATGCGGTCCCATACGTTGCCAAGCGCGCCGCCGAGGATGAGGCCGAGCGCGATGGTAGTGGCCGTGAAGCGGCGTCCGATTTTGAGGATTAGGCCGAAGACGATGACGGCGGCGAGGATGGAGAAGGCAGTGAGGAGCCAGCGCGTGCGGTTGGGAGTCGCGGAGTCGGTGAAGAGGCTGAAGGCTGCTCCGGGATTGAGGACGTGCGAGATGTAGAAATAATTCTTGATGACGGGGATTTCGTCGCCTTCGGCGAGGCGATGCTGGACCCAGATCTTGGTCCAGCGGTCGAGGGCGATAATGAGTGCGGAGATGGCGAGGAGCCAGCCGCGGCGGTCTTGTTTCAAATCTCTTTCCTTTAAAAGCCCCGGGGCTGAAGCCCCTTTTCTTCTGGCCTTATTCGCCGGCTAAAGCCCGGTGCTTCTACCCTTAAATCTATGCGCCGTCTTCGACGGCGGTTCTTATTCAATCCCAGGTCTCAAAAGCGAGGCCTGGGGCAGCCGCATCCCGGCTTGGTTAGTGTTGCGGTTTCCACCCCTTGCTTCGCAAAGGATGGGGCACCCATTTTCTTGCTGCTGCTGAGAAACTGCGGGTCCCTCCGGCTTCGCTCGGGATGACAAGTTTTCTAGACGCCGACTGTTTGCTTGTAGCCCATTTGTTCGAGGGAGGTAGCGCAGCGTCCGCATACTTTAGGCCATGGGCCAAATGGTTGGACTCGGTACGGGCCGTCATCGGCATAGTAGTTCCAGCAGCGTTCACATTTTGTGCCGTCGGCGGGAAATATCTCGACCTCTACGGTTTCATATGGCTTTGAAGACGGTCTAAGCCCCAAGCTGGCTAGTTCAACTTGAGATACATTGAACAATTCCTTGAGGCTATTTTTATATTCATTCAGATGTGACCAAAGCAAAGTATTCTCAAATGCTTTTACAACTACCTTAGCCTCTAACGCCTTACCGATTCGTTTCTCTTGCCGCTCAATTTCCAGACGCTTCAATACCTCAGTGCGCACGTCGATCAAGTCGCTGTAATCCAGGAAAACATCGCCTACGGGTGGCACTGGGCCGTCGTTAGAGACACGAAGTGCTAGTTCGTGAGGTTTTGGGAAGTGGGCGAGGTGGACGCTGGCGGCGCGATTTGCGTCTGCGGGGAGGTAGTTCCAGACTTCGTCGGCGGTGAAGCTTAGGATTGGGGCTACGAGGCGCACTAACGCTTCGGTGATTTTGTAGATGACCGTTTGCGCGGAGCGGCGGGCGATGCTCGTCGGCGCGAAGGTGTACATGCGGTCTTTGAGTACGTCGAGATAAAGGGCGCTCAGGTCGACGATGCAGAATTCGTTGACGGCATGGTAGACGCGGTGGAACTCGAAGGCTCCATACCAGCCCGTTTTTCCATCTGCGCCGCTGATTTTTTCTACCAGCTCGCGGGTGCGGGCGAGCATGTACTGGTCGAGCGGGAGCAGGTCTTCGTAGGGCAGCGCATGCTTTGCTGGTTCGAAGCCGTGCAGGTTGCCCAAGAGAAAGCGGAAGGTGTTGCGCAGCTTGCGGTAGTTTTCCGCGATGCGCTTCATGAGGTTTTCGCTGGCGGCTACGTCTTCGCGGAAATCGACGGAGGCGACCCAGAGGCGGACGATTTCCGCGCCGAGGCGGTCGGCGATGTCTACGGGATCGACGCCGTTGCCGAGGGATTTCGACATGGCGCGGCCTTGCTCGTCGAGCGTCCAGCCAGGGGTTCCGACCATGGTGTAGGAGGCTTTGTGATCGGGCGTGACGCCTACCGATGTGAGTAACGACGTATGGAACCAGCCGCGGTACTGGTCGCCGCCTTCGAAGTAGAGGTCTGCGGGTGGCGAGATTTCGGGCTCGGCTTCCATGACGGCGTGCCAACTGATGCCGGAGTCGAACCAGACGTCGAGGATGTCCATCTCTTTGCGGAAGTCGGTGGCGCTGCAGTTGGCGCACTTTGTTCCGGGCGGCAAAAACTGCCCGGCTTCTCGTGTGTGCCAGGCGGCGATGCCTTCTTTTTCAAACAGGGACACGACGCTCTGGTAGATCGCCATATCCTTGAGCGGCGTGTGGCACTGGTTGCAGAGGAAGACGGCGATGGGCACGCCCCAGATGCGCTGGCGCGAGATGCACCAGTCGGGGCGGGTTTCGATCATGTTGGCGATGCGCTCTTCGCCCCATGCCGGGTCCCACTTGATGGAGTTGCGGATTTCGTCGAGCGCGAGCTGGCGGAAGATGGCGTTGCCCACCTTCTTGTCGATCTCGATGAACCACTGTTCGGTGGCGCGGAAGATGACGGGATTGTGGCAGCGCCAGCAATGCGGGTAGCTGTGGTAAATGTCGCTGCGGCCCATGAGGACACCGCGGGCTTTGAGCAGCTTGATGATAGGTTCGTTGGCTTTGAACACGGTCAGGCCTTCGTACTCGGGCAATCCGTTGCGCAGGCGCCCTGTGTTGTCGACGTTGCAGGTCTGATTGAGGCCGTACTTTGCGCCGGTATAGAAGTCGTCGGCTCCGTGCGCGGGCGCGGTGTGGACGGCTCCGGTGCCCTGGTCGGTGGTGACGTAGTCGGCGAGCACGCCGAGGATGCTGCGGTCGAGGAATGGGTGCTGGAAGGTGGCGCGTTCAAGTTTTTTGCCCTTGAAGCGGGCGAGTTCGACGGGGTTCCCAAGCTTGCAGGTTTCGGTGACGGCAGCGCGCAGGGCGTCGGCGACGATGTAGACTTGGCCGTCCTGTTCGATAGCTACGTAGTCGAGATCGGGATGAAAGGCGACGGCTAAGGATGCCGGAAGTGTCCAGGGCGTCGTGGTCCAGATGATGGTCGAGACGGTTTTCCCGGCGAGCGCGGGGTCGATGGTTGCGGGGTCGCTGGTGAGCGCGTATTTTACGTAGACACTGGGGCTGGTGTGCATCTCGTACTCGATCTCGGCATCGGCGAGAGCGGTGCGGTCGTGGATGCACCAGTAGACTGGCTTGAGTCCTTTGTAGACGAAGTCCTGCTCGAAGAAGCGGTAGAAGATTTCGAGGGTTTTGGCCTCGTATTCCTTCGACATGGTGGAGTACGGGCGCTCCCAGCGGCCGAAGACGCCAAGGCGGATGAACTGGCTGGTCTGCAGGTCAACGTATTTCTGCGCGTAGGCGCGGCAAGCGGTGAGGAAATCGACCGAGGACATTTCGAGCTTCTTGCGGCCGAACTGTTCGTCTACTTTGATCTCGATGGGCAGGCCGTGGCAGTCGAAGCCGGGGACGTAGGGCGCGTCGAAGCCGGCCATGGTCTTGGTCTTGACGACGAAGTCCTTCAGGCACTTGTTGAGCGCGTGGCCGAGGTGAATAGGGCCGTTGGCGTAGGGCGGCCCGTCGTGCAAAAGGTAGCGCGGTGAGCCTTTGCGGGATTCGCGGATCAGCTCGTAGAGCTTCTCATCGGCCCATTTTTTCAAACGGGCTGGCTCATTCTGTGGCAGATTGGCCTTCATGGGGAAGTCGGTCTGGGGTAGGGTAAGGGTGGCCTTGAGTTCCGGCGTTCCGGGCGCAGTCGCTTTTGGGGCGCTCGGATTGGATGGAGCGGACATCGTTTCTCCCGATTAATAAAAGTTCGACAGGGGTAAAACTTTATTGTAGCTGGTTTGAAAGAAGTGACTTTATGATGGGGTTCACGTCTATATTGGAAGGTGTTCGGAGGCTGTCATCGGATGGTGGCGATGGTGGAAAGCAGATCCTTCCGCTTCACTTTGCCAGCGTCAGGATGACAACTAAGTGGAAGTAGATAAGCGCAGAGAATATTTACTCGCACAGATTAAAGACAAGCGGGCCCTGCGTCGTCCATAATGGAGAGATACACGGGTGGGTGTCAGGTTTTTTGCTCCGCCCGGTTGATGTGATATGGGCAATGAGCTTTTGACACCTCCGGAACTGGAACCAGGAAAACTTCGGCCACAGGAAGAAGAGCCCGCACTTCTTCTTGAAGTCGACGGCTCCATGTGGAAGTCGTTACTGGGGAACCTGCGCGATGCTTTTTCTTCTTCAAAGCAGCCGCCGCTTCAGCTGACTTCTCAGCCGGACTCAAGTAACAATCTCGTTGAAAGTCTTAAAGACGAGTCGGTCTGGAAGTCGCTCCGGGGCAACCTTCAGGACGCCTTCTTTCCGAAGAAGCAGCCGCCGCTTCAGCTGACCTCTCAGCCCGACACAAATAACGACCTCGTTGAAAGTCTTAGAGAAGAGTCGATCTGGCAGTCCCTCTGGACGAATATTCAGGACGTTTTCTTTCCGAAGAAGCTGCCTCCGCTGGAGCTGACTTCGAAACCGATCGAAACCGATGTTCTGCTGAAGTCGGAACGCAGCGCAAAGTCGAGTGCGTACTCAATTGGCGCGCACGTGCTCGTGATCGGTCTGATCGTTCTTGTCATTATTGAAGCCCGCATTCACACGCGTGCGATTGAAAAAAAGGCTCAGCTCACCAACGTCGACGTATCTCCGTTTGTTCCGATCGCGCCAGCGGCCAAGGATGTGATGGGCGGCGGCGGCGGCGGCGGCAATCACGAGTTGGTTGACGCCTCAAAGGGCAAGCTTCCGAAGTTTGACAAGCAGCAGATTACGCCTCCGCAGAAGCTGCTTCTCGATAACCCGAAATTGCCGGTTCCAGCGACGGTGGTAATGCCGGACATCAAGATGCCGGATGCGAATATGCCAAACCTGGGCATTCCTCAGTCGAACCAGGTAGCGCTCGCGTCGCAGGGACAGGGTTCTGGTTCTGGATTTGGCACGGGGTCCGGTGGAGGCCTCGGCTCTGGTTCCGGTGGCGGTATAGGGCCAGGTTCGGGCGGTGGAACCGGCGGGGGCGTGTATCATCCGGGCGGCGGCGTTTCTGCTCCGCAGGTGATTTATGCGCCTGATCCTGAGTTTTCTGACGAGGCGAGGCGCGCGAAGTATCAGGGAATCTGCGTCGTGTCCGTGATTGTAGATGCGCAGGGAAATCCGCAGCACGTCCATGTCATTCGTCCGCTCGGCATGGGTCTCGATGAAAAGGCGGTCGAAGCAGTGAGACAGTATAAGTTCCGGCCCGCACAGTATCAGGGGCATCCGGTTCCGGTGGAAGTGAATATCGAGGTGAACTTCAGGATTTACTAACGCTGGACGAGGATCAATCAGGAAGGGCAGCCATTGATGGCTGCCCTTCCTGTTGGACAAATGGAAATGGGCGCGGTTTATAGCGCGGGCACTGTTCGGGTTTTTTCCTGGCGATCGATGCTCAATAATTTGAGATATGTATCCAACTTGTAGCCTGCATCGTATGCCGCGAGGCAGGCTTTCGAGATACCGTTCTCAATGTCGTCGATAGCGGAGGGTTTGAATGCATCCTTCCGTGCAATTCCTAACAATGCGGGGAGTTGAATCCAGCTCAGCATTTCCTCGAACTGTTCTTTGTTGAAGTAGGCTGTGCCTGATGAGTCGTTAAGGCCGCTGAGCCATCTGACGTCCGGGTCGGCCCAGAAGGCCTCGGCGTGAACCAGGAAGCCGGGAGGCAAGTCAGCGTGCGAAAGCAGAACTCGCACGCGGGCGGCAGCTTGCCAGGCTCTTTCACCTTCCATTCCAAGAGACGAGAAAGTTTCAGCGAGGGCGGACCGCAACATGAGCTTGTCGAACAAGGCAGCGCTCATACCTTGCGGTGAGAAACTGCGCAGCAGAATCCATGCGAGCACCGGCGACCATGTTTGTTCGATGGAGATGCCGTGTTCATTGCTGGGAAGCATGTAGCGCACAGCTGCAGGCCATGCTGTTGAGAAGGTCTGTTCCAGCAAGGAAAGATGGATGGCGGCTGATGTCCATGCCTCACACTCTTTTCTGAAACTCTGGTTGAGGCCTAATGGAGCGGCAGCTTCCACGGCAAAGCTTTCCTTGACATCGACGGGTGCTTTTAGTGCTTTCCTGTCTTCGGCAGGTATGCTTTCGACTGCCGTCTCGAAGAAATGCTGAGCCCTTTCAATGAATGCGTGAAGCCGAGTATCGAGGGCAGCTCGTTCGTCGGGCAGCGCGATGGATTTTTCCTTCAGCGATTCGATACGCTTCTCAGAAATAGCGGTCGCCAGGCGCTCTTTTCTTATCTTGTCGATATATTTCTTGGTCTCTTTTCCTGCGATTTCTGCAAATGAGCAGGCATTCCTGGCGCTGATCACCTGATGAAGAGCGTCATGCAACGGCTGCAGGCGAAGTCTCAAAAGAGCTTCATCGACGCTATAGACACCCTCGCCGTGCAATGCGTCGCTGAGTCTATCCCAAGGGTACTCAGCGGATGAGCGAAGCTCACGCCAATGCACGAGGACCGCATATTGAAAGCCGCGCAATTCAAACGTCAAACCGTGATGATGAATGTCTGAGGCGCGACGGAGGTATTCGAGGCCGTGAGCGGTGTCGCGATACGCGATGACCGAGTCATCGAAAGGTATTCCCAGGCCGTCGGCCAGGTTTCTTTGTTTCAACTCGCCACTGGCCTTGTCCATGAAAGCAGCGGAGATGTGGATGGTGCCGCGGGTCGATCCGTAGGTGTTGTTGTAGACGATGAGACCGCGCTGGCCGTCGAGACAATTGGAGTAGGCAAACACATTCTCATCTACCGTCCCGTGGTCGTTCCAGAAATCGTAAAGGACGAAGTTGCGGCTTTCGGCGAAGAGCCTGCGGTTCTTGAGTAACGGTGCAATTTCATGCTGATGGCGCGCAATTAATCCCTCGTTCGGATTTTCATCCATGCGGGCGCGTTTGAATTCCATGCCGTAGCGCTCGGTGAAGCCCTCGATCTGGCCGTGACCGAACATTGGCAGGCCAGGAAGAGTAGCCAGGAGCGTGCAGACGCCGAAGTATTTGTCTCCGGTGCCGAACTGGTCGATGGCGGTGCGCTCGTCGGGATTGCTCATGAAGTTGACGTAGCGCTTCATGACGTCAGGATCGAACTCGATCGTTTTTTTCAGGTAGGAGCGATATTTCGCGTTCTCTTCGTCGCGCAGCATGTTCATGAAGGCGCTGTTGTAGACGCGGTGCATTCCGAGTGTTCGGACGAAGTAGGCTTCGAGCAGCCAGAAGGCTTCTGCCAGTAGGAGCGTGCCGGGAACTTCTGCGGCGACACGATCGACGACCTCGCGCCAGAACTCGTGCGGCATGAGGGCATCGAACTCCTCCTGCGACATTGCATTTTCGGCCCGCGATGGGATCGAGCCTCCGGCGCCGGGCAGCGGGAACCACAGCCGCTGCACATGGCGCTTTGCCAACACCATCGCCGCGTCGAAACGAATGATGGGGAACTGCCGGGCAACGTGCAGGATCGTCTGGATCACTTGTTCGCGGACTTCCTGCTTGGAGTAGTCAAGCTGGGCGGTGTCGTTCCAGGCAAAGGACGTTCCATCGTTGCCGTGGTAGATGTAGCGCGTGGTTCCATCGTGATGATGGCGGAGGCGGAAGGCGACGGCCGCATCGCTCTGGTCGTAGTAATGGTCTTCGATCTTGATTTCGACGCGGCTGTCCGGGGAGAGGTCGGGGCCGGTAAAGCTATATACAGGGAAGGGGCTTTCCCACCTGTAGATAAACCAATCCGGATGTTCGATGACCCACTCTGAGTCGATGCCCATGTGGTTGGGCACCATGTCACTCGCCAGGCGGATGCCGACGGCTGCGGCGCGGTTGCGCAGATTCTCGTAGGCCGAGGGTCCTCCGAGGTCTTCGGCGATGTCATATTCCTTGAGCGAATAGGCAGACGCGACCGCGTCTCCCTGACCGCGCAGGCGCTTGATTGTTCGCGAGGCGATACTTCTCTCCCAGAGGCCGATCAGCCACAGGCCAGTGATGCCGCGGTCGGCGAGCAGCCTTAATTCTTCGTCGGGAATGTGGTTGAGACGGTGGATGTGGCGCCCGTACTTCTTTGACAACTGTTCCAGCCAGACGTAGGTGCTCTTTGCTACCAGTACTACGTTCGGCATCCAGGCCTGGTCAGCGCTGAAGGCTTCGTACTCGTACAGAGGAGCCTGATAATCGGCGGCATAGAGGCGACCCCGGCCGAAGTCCTCGTCGAAGCCGACGAACTCGTCGCCTCTAAAGCCTTGTGCTCCCCAAGTTGGCGCGCCGTGGCGGTGCCAGTCTGGTCCGGGCGGATGAAAACGGAGCCAGATAGCGAGATCTTCTTCGCGCAGTACATCGATCGCGAGGAGAATTTTGCGCAGATCCTGTGCTAGGTACTTTGACCAATGCTCGCGGATGAACTCGAGCTGTCCGGTAATCGAGTCTGGCGAGGCGAGCATGGGCGCGCGCAGGGCTTCGAACAGGCTTCCTATTTCCGGTGCAACTGGCGGGCGCGTTGTCAGGTAGTTGGGCAAATCGGCCGTCACGCCTTGGTAGACCGTTTTCGACTTCAGGTTGAGATCGTCGAATAACTCACGGAAGGGAGTGAACGCGGGGTTGATGTTGGCCAGCCACAGCAGCATGAGCTCTTCGAGCGCTGCTTCGCGGTTCGGCATTCCGTCGGTTGTGCCCTTGAGCCACTCCTGCGGCGTCATTTCTTCGCGGTAGACGGCCACACTTGGAAACTGGTCAACGAAAGTGAGCAGCAACTGTTCCATCTTTGCCGGTTCTATTTTCGAGGCAAACCAGCGGAGTGCCTCTGCATGAACAGCCGGGTCGATTTCCTTGCGATAGCGGGCCACCAGAGCATGACTGAGCTCGTCAATCAGCCCCATAGCGAATAGAGCACCAGCATTGATAGTATTGGCCGGATCTGCTTTGTGCCCGCGCGCGTTATTGAGCTGGCTCGCCAGTTTGCGGCTTGCCGCTACGTCACCGAAAATTACGTTTCCGGTGTAGCCAAAGATAAGCCCGTCGACTTCCAGCTTTTCTCGAATAGCTCGGGAAATATGAAATTCCATTGTGGAGTGCCCTCCAATATCGAGAAGCAGGTGCAGCGGTTGTTATACCACCGCCGTGTCATCAACGCAGCTTCATCCTCTATGCGGTTCATTTCGCAGGTTCGTTACAAACCCAAGTACGGAGATCTGGCATCCAGGATTGGATGCTTCTGGATAGCAATTGCGGTCAGATGACGGTGATTTGTCCACACCTCTGAGGTCACTCCCGATTGGCGCTGCACTTCGAAGGCAACGGCTCTCATGGGGTGAAGCCTGTCAGGCCTTGCGGGTGTTCAGTGTTACGCAACCAGTAGACAGCTGATTTGGTCTAGCGTAAGGGATTCGATGGATTCGATGGCAGGTCGCCATGCAGCGTGAGAAAGAAGAATGAGAGCACGGTCGCGAGTTCCGCAGCCGGTCCGTGGGGGTGGGTATGGACCTGGGAGGACCGGCTGCCGAGATAGTCGCTGTTTTTTAACCTGCTGAAGGATGCAAGACGCGGAAGCTGTTGCCTCCGTTGGACCACACCAGCACCAGAGCGTCCTGTCCGCTGAGCACGCTCTTGAGTGCGTCAGCGACGTCGGAAGCGGATGTGGTGGGTTTGCGGTTGACGGAGACGATTACATCGCCGGGTTGGAGCTGTGCGTTATCCGCAGGGCTGCCAGAGCGGACGTCCTGGATGACGGCTCCGTTAACATTTTCCGGGAGCTGCATCTGGTTGCGGACATCGGGCGTGAGGTTGCCAAGGCTCATCCCCCAGCGACCTTTGCCAGGACCGTTCTGCGCTACTTCGTGGCCGGCTTTGGATGCAAGCGGCTCAAGCGTGACCGGGACGGTGAGGCTCTTGCCGTCGCGGGTTACTTCAAGATGCACGGTATCGCCTGCCTGCTTCTCCGAGATCTCCGCCTGCAACTCACCGGCATCGCTTACTTCCTTGCTATTGAGCGCAGTGATGACGTCCCCCGTCTTCAGGCCGGCTTTGCCGCCAGGTGAATCAGGGGATACGTCGGAGACGAGGGCGCCAGTGGCCTTGTTCAGCTGGAAGAATTTGGCATTGTCGGGCGTGACGTCGGCGATGGTGACGCCCATGAAGCCGTGGTTCATTTTACCGTCGCGGATCAGCGTGTCTACGGTGCTCTGGACGATCTGCTCGGGGATCGCAAAACCCATTCCTGCGAACGCTCCGCTCGGCGAGATGATGAAGGTGTTGATGCCGATCAGTTCTCCGTGAGCGTTGACGAGAGCGCCACCGGAGTTGCCCTGATTAATGGCTGCATCTGTCTGGATGAACTGACCTGGCTTGTGGCGGTCACCGCCGGCAGGGTTGGAACGGTTCAGTGCGCTGATGATTCCGCGGGTCACGGTGAAGCGGAAACCCAGGGGATTGCCGAAGGCCATGACCATCTGGCCTGGATGCAGCTTGGAGGAATCACCCCAGGGGACGCTGGGAAGATTTTTGGCGTCGATCTTGATGACCGCGAGATCGGTGAGGGGATCGGCACCAATCAGCTTCGCTGAATAGACTTCGCGGTTGCTCATCGTCACGTGGATGTCAATGGCACCATCGATGACGTGGTTGTTGGTCACGATGTATCCGTCAGGCGAGATGATCACGCCGCTTCCAATGCCGTGCTCGATCGCCGGGCCTTGCTGCCTCTGGCCAGGCATGAGCTGACCGAAGGGCGAGCCCGGGCCGAACATGGGCGGCGTCTGCTGCTGGCCGTCCTGGCCATCTGAGCCGTCGTCATCGCCGATTTGCTGTGGCGAATTTACTTTCGATGTGACGGTGACGTTGACCACCGCCGGAGTGACGCGTGCAGCCAGCGCCTCCATCGCCTGATCGAGTGACAGCAGCGCTCCCACGCTGTTGTCATCGAGCGGAGCGGCGGCTGGTGCCGGAGATGGCGCGGCCATGACAGCCAACGCCGGTTTAACAGCTTTATACGCACACAACGACAAAGCTGCTCCCGCGACGATGGCCGGAATGACCATGCGCCGCGTGAACAGCGACTTTACTTTCCCTTCGTTCATTGTTGTTCTCCTGTTAACTAAATAATTAGTTGATGCAAGTAAAATTTTTTGCCCTAGATCAGGTTCCCGATTACTTCCGCTTGTACCGCATTCTGCGCCGGAGCTATCAACACGATTTGCCAAACCCGTGTCTGCCAAGCTGCCGCGTTCGTCTGCGGATTCCCGTAGTTCGCTTTTTGTCCATAGCGTACGTGCCCGGTCTCAACGAAAACTACCATCTGCGCTATCGGGACCGCATCCCTTCTGGCTGTTGATTCGAAAACGTGGACCATTGCCGTACGAGGCGCCGTTGCTTGGTGCTGGCGCAGAGCGGCCAGCCTGTGCCGCTTCGTCGTCTTCGGGATCATTGGCAAATTGTTTTCAATCGGTGCGGATGCGGGTACATGAAAGGATGCGGGAATAACTGCCGGTCGCACGCCGGTCAGATCAGTCTCGACTAAATGCAAGCCTGTTTTCGCGAGGTGAATTGCAGGGGCTGAAGTAGTTGGTTCAAAAGCCAACAGACGCGGAGCGCAATACGATATTACGAAGCATGCCAGGGAGAAGACGCTGGTGAGCGCTAGCGCCGGCTTCCATATTCGCGTCGTTGTTGGCCGTTTCGCATCCAGAATCTGCGTGATTCGCAACGATAGCTCCTGCGCACGGTGCACGGCGGCCTGGGCCATTGTCCATCTTCGCCGCGCGCAGCTCTTTTCGAGCAACTCGATAAGGCAACTGGCGTATGCTCGGGGGTTGCCGGTATTTGCGAGTACCGCGTCGTCGCAAGCCATCTCGCGCTCAAGCGATAGGCGCCCATCGATCCACCAGACTGCGGGATGGAAGAAGAAAACCGCCCGCACTATCTTTTGCAGGAGGTTCGTCCAGTCGTCCCGCCGCTTCAGATGCGTCAATTCGTGAATCAGAATCGATTGCAGCTCATTCGCCGAGAGCTGCTCTAGCGTCCACGCAGGCAGAATAATGGCCGGCTTCCAGAAACCGATTGCCGCCGGTACCTTCACTCGTTCTGAGAGCACAAGGCGAATCGATTTGCCAGCGCAGTGTTGCTGAAATTTTTCTTCGGTTGCTAGACCGAGTTGAGGCAGATTGATTTCCGTGCTGCTTTTGCGGATCGCCCAAACCTGCCACAGGCCCGCAGCAACGCGGGCAAGCGCCAAAAAGGCTGCGAGTGCCCATACTGCAAAGATCACCGCAGCCCACAAGGCCGGGACTATGATGTGCGGCCCGACATGGGCTACTGGGGGTAAAAACCGCCCGTCATCGAGCCTGAAACCGCCCAGACACGATAGTCCCACCACAGCCATCAGCGCCATGAACCAGACAGCAAAGCGTGTTCCTGAATTTTGCCGTCCCATGAGACGCAACAGCAGCCACGCGAACAACGCGATTAGAAGTCCTTCGGGTAGCGAGTTCAGCACTCGCTCGACCGAAACCTGTGCGACGACCTGCATGCCGAACCAGTTCATCGTCCGTCGCTCCGGTCAAGTATTTTCTCATCGCTCTGCCCAAGCATTTTCCGTAACCGCTTCAGTTCCTCGGGCGCGATGCCACGGTCTTCGAGAATATTGAGGACCAGATCCTCATGCGAATTCTGGAAAAAACGGCCTATGAGATGGCGTATCTCCGACCGGCTGGCCTCTTCGCGTTCTACCAGCGGGCTGTAAACGTGGGCGCGGCCATCTTTTGAATGTTCAAGATAGCCCTTCCGCTCCAGAATGCGGATGGTGGTCAGGACGGTGTTGTAAGCGAGGGCGGGGGAGTCTAAAAGTGTGTCCGTGAGAGCGTCCAGGATATGTTGCACGGTGCCAGGCCCTTTCTGCCATACCACCTGCATGATCCTCAGTTCGGCTTCCGTTAATGTCTCGGAAGGTTTCCGTGGCACGCGATTCTCCTTTTGCTTCATATTGGACGCAGGGCAATTCGAAAGGTAACTAATTAATTAGTTAATCAAAGAAAACCTTCGGGAAGCCGATGAAATTGCCCTGAAGCACCTGACTATTGTTGTCAGGACCCAGGCTTGCTCCTGCCACCTGAAACGCCAGCCGCGTCGTTGCCGGATATTTCCGGCTCCGGGCAAAGTACCGCCGATCGTCACGGTTGAGGCGTTCAGGCCGGATTCATCAGAGCAATTGGGCAGGGCAATCGCGCCGGTGATATCCAGTCCGAGAAAGTTCCCCTGCAACTGGCTCTCAATGCAGGTCGATGGAAATAGTTGACTTCTCCCCGGTGTCTGACTAAAGTTAGGCAGTTTCAGGTGTGTGTTGTTCCAACCTGCGTGTTGAGCAGCCCCCATGCTCTTGAACTCCTGTCAGGGCCTGATCCAAAAAAACAAAGCCCAGGCTCCCGTTGTGATCCCATCTCCCGTCTGGTGGCTCGAAGGGAAGAACCATGACATTCTATGGCGATCGACGAATCCTTATTTGGGTGCCGGTGTTCACAATATCGCTGGCTTTCGCTGCTCCAGCATTTTCACAGCAAGTGACTTTCTATGATTTTGACGCTCCTCAAGCGAGCAATGATGCCAGCTACGCGTGCGTCGATCCGGCACACATCGTGCCTGCTATGCCGAACCCTTTATTTTGCTTCAACGATGGAACCGGGAAACGAAGCAGCCCCAGCTTTTTAAGCGATACCTACCCAGCAAAAATTGACCCCGTTACGACTGACAATCCGCCCGTACAGAGCACTCACTTTGCTATTCAAAACACGCCGCCTGCGCTCTCTCAGGCGTCCAGTATGTGGTTTTCGGTTCCGCAAAAAATTCCGAACGGCTTCACTTCGTATTTCGCCTTCAAGATCACCCCGAACGCAAATAGCTTTGCCACTGCAGACGGAATCGCGTTCGTTATCCAGAATTCGCAGAATGCGGCAGGAGGAACCAGCTCTGGCAGTTCCGCTTGTACCGGCGCCGGATCTGGGCCAAACGCAGTTGGCGCAGCAGGCGGTTGCATCGGCTACGGTGGCATCGACAACAGCCTTGCCATTGAGTTGGATACTTTCCGGAACGGCTGGGATCCAGCGGATAATATTTCCTCGAATCCGAATAACGACAATCACATTGCCGTACAAAATTGTGGTGCAGGGCTGACAAACTCGCCGGACCATACCGGATCCTGCCTGGTAAGCCTTAACTCCGGCAACGCTGCTCAACCTGCCCTCAACAGTTTGCTCCCGGTCACGCTTGCTGATGGAAATGTCCACGAGGTCGTCATCATCTATAGCGGGCCGACAGAAGCCACTCCAAACCTATTGCAGATATTTATCGATCCGCCATTCGTTACCGGAACTCACACTCCAGCCCCAGGCGCCACACCCGTGCTATCGGGAACGTACAATATTGCGGCCAATCTCAATCTCCTGAACAGCGGTAACACGAACGATAGCGCCTACGTTGGATTTACTTCCGGAACCGGTGCAGCATTCGAACAGCATGAGCTCATGGCCTGGACGTTTACCCCCCATACTCCGGTCACGCAGCAACAGCCTCTCAGCCCACCCGGTCAGCCAACAACATTCCCGTTCGGTAGCCACGTATATACCGTTACCTATCCGGCGAGCGGCCCTTCGACCGCCAATATCGACATGATCGTGACTGCAAACACGATTACGCCCACCTTTTTCTCAAACCTGATTTCCGGCACTCCATTTGTGGGCTCCCAATGCCAGGTCTATGACGAAACCGGCGGAAACTGCATCGTGTATTCCGTCTCATGCGTCACTCATGGCACCCCCACCGCCGTTCCATGTCCCTCCACGAGCGACCCGGATAACCTGATCAATATCAAGTCGGCGTACAACAATTCCATTCAACCGACTACACCTGGTTTTCTTCAGGGGGATCCACTTTTCAGTCAAGTTGCGACGATCATCGGCGACGGACAGACGGCCACAGTGACGTGTACTGGAGAGTGCTCTGTAGTTCAAGGGCAAACGGTCACGGTCGCAGGAAGTGTTATCAATGGCGGCGGGTCAAGCTCGTTCAACGGCACAGTCACCGTCCTGGCGGCAGATCCAAATGTTCCCAACACCTTTACCTTCTCGAGTACGGTGAGCGGAACCGCAAGCGGTGGATATCTTACCTCCAATAATGTGCAGAACGTATTCTCCGCCTATGTGCCCCAGCGGATAGACGGCACAACAACGGGAAAAACGAAGAACTTCTCCGATTTAGTGGTCACATCTGTCACGGTAGCTCCGACGACGCTCGTCATCCAGGCGCCCTCCGTGCCTTATGGCCAGAATGCACTCGTAACTGTGACGGCCAGCTCTCCAAATGGGACGCCGACCGGGGATATTTCTCTCACGGTCGATAGTGGCGCGCCGCAGACTCAGGCACTCTCGAACGGATCGGCCACATTTACTCTGACCGGGCTCAGCGCTGGCCCTCACCAGCTCACGGTGACGTATGCAGCTCAAACTATTTTCCTGGCGGCAACAACTACTGGCGGCCTCACGATCAATTCAGCCACACCAACCGTGACCTTCACGGGCGCTCCCGCGACTGCAGCTTACAATTCGTCGTTCGTCGTTGCGGCAACCACCAATGCGAGCACCACAGCAACGGTAACCTCGACCGGTTCGTGTGTTATCTCAGGCAACACGGTGACGATGACAAGCGGCACGGGGAGCTGCAACCTTGCGGCCAATTGGCTGGCCGACAGTAACTACCTGGCGGCCTCCGCCACTCAGTCGACACTCGCGGTCAAAGCGTCCGCAACAACGGCTATCGTTGCCGATACCCCCAATCCATCTACCGTCGGAACGCCGGTGTCGATAGCGTTCACCGTGACCGGAAATGGCAAGCCCACCGGGAACTATACCGTGGCATCCAATGTGAGTGGCGATCCAGGCTGCAATGGAACACTCACTGCCGGCGCGGGAAGTTGTTCGTTAACCTTCGCAACATCCGGTTCCAGAACGATCACGATCACCTATGCAGGAGACGGAAATTTCTCGGGGTCGTCAACCAGTGTTCAGCAGTCCGTCACGGCTGGACCAGTGGCACAGTTGTCGGCGTCGATGCTGAACTTTGGCACTGTCTATCTTGGCGCGATAACCACGAAGACAGTCACGCTGACGAATATAGGCAGCGCCGCGATGACAGTGAATGGGCCGATCCTGTCAGACGTGGGCGGCGGAAATTCTATCGAATTCGTTGCCGTCAACCTCTGCCCCAAGAGTCTGGCCGTGGGAAAGTCCTGCAATATCTACGTGAGCTTCGTCGCTGGGCCGATCTATAAACCGCAAACAGCAATACTGAAAGTTATGGACAATGCAGTCGGGTCCCCGCAATTGGTGACCTTGTCAGCGACTACGATCAATCCGCAGGCTACCTTTAGACCTGGGTCCCTCAATTTCGGGACGCAGAGTGTTGGAACCCTCAGTCAGGCATCGTTGCAACTTACTAACACCGGAGCCACACCCTTGCTCATTACAAGTATCGGTCTGGCGGGTTCGAATGCCGGCGACTTTTCGTCGACGAATACATGTCCTGCATCGCTCGCAGCCGGAAGTAGTTGTACGATTACGGTCGGGTTCAGGCCAGAAAACATTGGGACGCGCACTGCTTACATCAAAGTAGCGGACAATGCGCTGGGAGGATCGCAACTGGTGCCACTTTCAGGAAAGGGAAAGTAGCCAGCAGGGGTGACGGTGGAGAGCGCATAGGTGTTTATCGCCCGGAGTTCCCCACCCGTCACAACGCTGGACACGATAGCCAAACCGGTGAACGCACGCGAAGAGATCGATCACTCGTTCGTTCCCTGAAAGGACTTCATGGAATCCCGATAGGTTACCTGCAGGTCGGCACGTTCCAGCAATCGCCCGGCGCCATCTTCTTTGCTGATGCTCTCCAGGATTCGAACCACTTCGCGATAGTGCGGCGTCGCCTCATTGCCTTTTCCGCTCTTTACCAGCAGAGACGCCAACAGGTAGTGCGACTTCGCTTGAAGAATACGCAATCCTAGTTTCTCTGCTCTTGCCAGGCTAAGGTCTAGTTGCTGATGTGCACCGTTATAGTTCTTCGCTTCAATCATTGCTGCACCTAGATTGACCGAACATTCGACGGACACCGACTTCAGGCCCAGCGAGTCGGCATCGTCGGCTAACTTCTTGAGCGACGAAATGGCATTCGATCCACGTTCCTGGATCACATCTGTTTTTGCCTTATTTACTTTCGACACCAGAATCTGTTCCCGCTGCGAAGCTTTCGAGGCAATTTGGAAAGCGTGATCGTATTGCTGGCGGGCGGCGTCAAAGTATCCTTTATAGAAATTCACATCACCCATCCAGTTCGTTGCCATCGAGGCGGCGGTGTCATTCTTGATCTGGTTTGCAATGTTCAATGCATCCTCAATACTCTGACGACCTTCATCGCCTCGCCCAACCTGTGCCAGCAGATCGCCCCACCGGCCAGTGATTTCAGCGGTGAAGTATGTCGTCTCCTTCGTCTGTTTAAAGATCTTCAGTGCATCCTGCATTGCGCTCAAGGCGGCGCCATACCGGCCCTGTGCGGCAAAGATCACGGCCATGCTGTCCGATTCGAGGGCGACTCCGCGTTGGTCGTTGATACTGCGACGAATTTCTATCGCCTTAAGGTATTGTTCCAGGGCTTTATCGTACTGCCCAAGTTTGGTGTTAGTTTCTGCAAGGTTGTGCAGTGACTCTGCCATATCTTCAGGAACATTTAGCTTTTGACGAAGCTGGTAGCCCTGTTCAAGGTAAGTCAAAGCGTCCTGGTAATTGCCCATATCCGACCGAATGCTTCCGATGTTGTTCAGACACAGCGACTGTTTGGATTCGTCCCCGAGATCCCGCTCTATCTGCAGTGCATCGGTAAAAAACTTGAGCGCTTCATCAGGTTTGCCGTGGTCGTGATAAAAAGCGCCGGTATCGATGAGGGTATTGCCAATGCCCTCCTTATCTCCAATCTCTTGACGGGTAGCAAGCGCTTCTTTATAGCTGGCAAGCGCCGCATCTGGATGCCCTGTAGAGTCCTGGATGGAGGCGATCTCTTCGAGACTGGCTGCCAATCCGCGTTTGTCGCCAATCTGTTTCTTGATGGCGAGAGACTCCTCGTAATTGCTGAGGGCGTAATCCGGCTTGTTAAGCATGCCGTAAGCAATTCCCGAGGCCTGGAGGATCGCCGCCTTGACTTCCAGATTGTCCAGTTGAATCGCCAGGTTGAGTGCGCGGGTCAGAAAATCCAGACCACCCTGAGGGTTGTCCGCCTTGATTTCAACGCGCCCACTGGCCAGCAAGGCTTCGGCATTCTTCGGATCTCGCGAAAGCACACTTGCCAGATGTTGTCTGGCGGCGCTGAAATTGCTCGCCTGCTCATAGAGTCGCGCGAGCGCGAACTGAACGTCTGTATCTTCCGGATTCTCTTTGGCCAGGTTTTCGTATGCCGCAATCGCCTTCGGCGTGTCTTTTGTTATGCGAGCATGGCTTGCGTCAATCAAATATTTTTCCTGCGCCGGCAGGCTGTCGCTCAGCTCAACTGCCCGTCTCGATGCCTTTTCCGCCAGATCGTCATGGCCCAGGTCCGAATATGTCTCTCCCAACTTCGAGAATGCGAGGGCAAAGTTTGGATCGTCGACAGTTGCGGATTCGAACTGTTTGAGCGCGTCCAGTTTGTTGCCTTGGCGGGCCAATTGCAACCCATTGTCGTATGCGCGGAGCGCCTCGATAGATGTGGTTGAAGGCCTTTGCCCATGTGCCTTCAATTCCTTCAGGACTTCCGGATTTGCCGCCAGCCGCTCCCGGATGTCGCTCGCCAGTTTGTCCACAGCCCCCAGCAATTCTTTCTCACTGGGGACATCTGTTTTGAGCACGATTCGGGAGTCATGCGCCAGGTCTAAAATTGTGGTGTCGATCCGTATTTGATCCCCAGCTTTTGCAAACTCGCCGAAGATAACCGTATCGGCGTTCGCAAACTCGGCGAGACGCCGTAGTGTTGCCACATCCGCCTGTGATCGCCCGGATATTCTCAGATCCTGCAGCACCTGGTGCAAGCGGTCCGGCGAAACCATGCGAACATGCTTTGATTGACCAATATCGCTGCTGAGCATGTCGGAAAGGCTAGAACCCAGCCAATCCAAACTGGGATCGACGGAGGCATTGTAGAAAGGCATGATCGCCAATGAGATTGGCGTCCCGGCGGCAGACTGTGTTGCTTTTGACCCAAAGAATCTTTTCGCCACAAAAAATCCTGTGACTCCCAACGCGACCACGAGGATACCAATGGCAATAGCGATCCATAGGCCACTCAAACCCGCAGACTGGACATTGGCATGAAACCTGAGATTAGAGGCTGCGCGCTTGCCCTTCCATGTTTTAAGATCCTCCAGGATCGCGGCAGCGCTTTCGTAACGTAACTTCGCGTCGCTCTCCAGGCATTTGCTAACAATGGCGCTCAATGCGGCTGGAATGGCTGGGTCATAACTTGTAACGGGATCAGCACGTTCCTGCGTACGCTTGATCAGGCTGGCAAGTGCGCTCTCGGCCTGAAATGGCATTTTGCCCGTAAGCATCTCGTAGCAAATTAAGCCCAGTGCGAATAGATCGGAGCGCTGGTCCAAGGTCTTGCCCAGGGCTTGTTCGGGAGACATGTACTCCATCGTCCCCACAAACACGCCTGTCTGGGTCATACCGTCGCCATCGAACGTACGTGCGAGCCCAAAATCCATCACGAGGACCCGCCCCGCGTCGTCAATCATGATGTTCTGCGGCTTCAAATCCCGATGCAATATGCCGACAGCGTGCGCCGCTTCCAGCGCCAGACAAACCTGCTGAAGAATTTCGACCGTCTCTTCCGGCGAGAACTTACCTTTTGACCGGATCAGCGAACTCAGATCGCGGCCTTCAACATATTCCATCGTGATGAACTTGACGCCAGCATCTTCGCCAAGGTCATACATCCGAATCACGTTCCTGTGAGTCACTCGATGCGAGAGGCGCAGTTCCTGCTTAAAACGATCCACAATGGCTGGATTTCGAGCGAGTTCGGTGCGAATGACTTTGAGCGCTACCAGTCGATCCAATTCGCGGTCCGCCGCCTTATAGACCGCGCCCATTCCGCCTTGGCCCAAAATTTCAAGAATTTCATAACGCTGTGCCAGAACCGTATCCGGCTCCAACGCTGTGTCATCTCCAGCTGCCTTGGACAAAAGGTTGCCTGGTCCCACCGAAGTTGAACGGCCAGAAGTGGCGGATGCATCGGGAGACAAACGCAGATCACCGCTTGAACTGCTGACTGCTGTCGCAGGCCCAATCCAAGTCGGCATTTCGCTTCTTGGCTTGTCAGGTCGTTTTTCATCCATGCAGTTAGCCGGTCGAGCGGAGTGCCGCAAAGGCCTACATGCCGGGCCGATTGAGATTGGGGGAGGAGGAAATCAGCGCGGTGCTTGCCTTGAGAGCACAGTATATATGCACAGGCCCAAAAGAATCAGAACTAGGTTGATTCGTATCCAATCGGGGTCCTTTTGTATGAACTTACGGGGTTTGTAATATAGGCGATCTTTCGATTGGTGGGGCGATCTCACGCGTGCCGATCCTAGGAGACCTTAAAGACGTCGGAGTGGGTGCAAATGGTAAAATTCGGCCAACCGAAGCCTATGTCGGATTTAGCCCCTTGCGGTCCGTGCCTATTTGGAGGTCATGTTCTCTCACCAGCCACGCCAGGTAGTTCGCATCAGCAATCAGGCGGAATGTTGCCGTAATCCAGATTGCAGATGAAGAGATTCGAGTCGCCGGGCGGTGGTACACTCCCAGATTGAAACCTGAAAACATGACTTGACATCCCTCCACTTCATAGAGTGCATGTGCCTGCATTCATAAGCAGACCCAACCTGCCGAATAGTGAGTCACAGTGGCTATAGCGGTTTGCTCACGGTCCGAATATATTTGGCTTTCAAGGATTGTAGTTAAAACCTCGATCCAGAACTTCCCTCAGTGGAGGTGAGTGCTTGGCCGCTCTCTTGCAGGACATCCGCCACGCCCTTCGTATAGTTGCCAAATCTCCCGTATTTTTTGCCATTGCGGTAGGTACTCTTGCTTTGGGTATTGGCGCAAGCACAGCTCTGTTTTCGTTGGTAAATGCCGTGCTTCTCAATCCACTGCCTTATCCGCAATCCTCGCAGCTTGTCGCCCTCTACGAGCAGAACGCAGGCATGCCTGATGCGCCAATCAGTTATCTCAATTTCCTCGACTGGCAACGCGAGAGCAAGACTTTTTCTTTAATGGCGATTTACCGCCATGAGGACTACAACCTCACAGGTACGGATCGCTCATTACGGGTAAATGGGTTGATGATCTCCGCGGGGATTCTTGTCAACGCTGGGACTACATCCTGCGCTCGGGCGCGACTTCGGAACCAGCGACGATCGGCTAGGAGCAGCGCCAGTCGTGTTGCTCAGCGATGGATTCTGGCATAAGCGATATGGCGGCGATCCCAATGTTATTGGCAAATCGATGCAACTAGACGGAACCGGCTACACCGTTGTCGGGATTCTTCCAGCAGAATTCTGTTTTTATGGGGTAGACCGGGATGTCTTCGTTCCGATTGGCCAGTGGAGCGATCCCTCGTTTCTTGATCGCCGCGTCGATGTGAGCTCGCATGCTGTCGGACGGCTGGTGCCGGGAGTTACGCTGGCCCAGGCACGCAGCGAAATGGATTCGATAGCCCGACAACTTGCGATTGAATACCCGGAAACGGACAAGGGCGTGGGGATCAGTGTGATTCCCATGAAGGAAGACATCGTGGGCAATGTACAGCCGGTCCTGTTGGCGCTTCTTGGGGCTGTCGGATTTTTGTTGTTGATCGCATGCGCAAATGTAGCCAGTTTGCTGCTTGCGCGCTCGATGCGCCGTTCCGGCGAGTTTGCACTGCGCGCGGCGATAGGCGCAGGCAGCGGACGGATCATTGCGCAACTGCTCACCGAAAGTTTGATCATCGCCGGCTTTGGCGGAATCGCAGGTCTTCTGTTGGCGTTTTTCGGCACGAAGGTCATTGTGCGAACGTTGCCCGCGGCTTTGCCACGGTCAGGCGATATCGCGATTGACTGGAAGGTATTGCTTTTCACGCTCAGCTGTGTCGCTGCTTTGCGGAATTGGATTCGGTCTTGCACCCGCTCTGAAATCATCGCGCGTGAACCTGCAACAAGTTCTGCGACAGAACGCGCGCGGAGCGGGGGGAGCGCGACTTCGTTTGCAGGGGCTGTTTGTCGCCGTTGAAACGGCGATGGCGCTGGTGCTCCTGGTTGGCAGCCGGACTCATGCTGCGCTCGCTTGCTGCACTATGGCGAGTCAATCCGGGTTACAATCCCGATCACGCGATCACGTTTTCGATGTCTCTGCCTTCAAGCTCTGCGACTACCGAGGCAGAAACGCGGGCGCGGCTTCGGCGCTTTGACGCGCAGATGCGATCGATTCCCGGCGTTGAGGCTGTCTCAGTGACTTTGGGATCGCGTCCGATGATCCATGACTCGGAACTGCCGTTTTGGATCAAGGGCCAGCCAAAACCGGCCAGCAATAACGACATGCCACAGTCGATGTTCTACCTGGTGGAATCGGGATTCCAAAGAGGCGATGGGTATTACGCTCGAGCGCGGCCGCTTTATCAGTGAACAAGACGATGAACATGCTCCGATTGTGATCGACATCGATGATGTTTTCGCGCGGACCTATTTCCCCAATCAGAATCCAATCGGACAGCGCATTCATATTGCCGGGTTTGATGTAGAAGCCGAGATCGTCGGAGTTGTGGGACACATTCGGCAGTGGGGCCCCGGAAACGATCCGAAGACTGCCATCGAAGCACAGTTCTTTTATCCGTTCATGCAGCTGCCTCCGAAACTGATGCGGCTTGTGGCGAATGGAGTTGCTGTGGTGTTGAGGATAAAAGCGATCCGGCTTCCATCATGGGGTCTGTGCGCGACGCCGCAGCAGAATTCGATTCTGGCGCGGTGATCTACGCTGAAGAGACGATGAACGATGTAATTTCGAACTCGCTGGCGGCACGGCGTCTTTCGATGATTCTGCTGGGTGTCTTTTCTGGAATCGCGCTGGTTCTCTCCTGCGTTGGCATCTACGGAGTCATCTCCTATCTGGTTGAGGAGCGAACCCGTGAGATCGGAGTTCGTATAGCGTTGGGCGCAGAACGAAGTGACGTCCTGCGCCTCATCCTCCGTCAGGGAGCTGTGATGGCGGTTCTTGGAATCGGGACGGGAGCGGTTTTCGCCCTATGCCTCACGCGTTTGATCAGCAGCCAACTTTATGGCGTGAGTCCGCACGACCCATTGACATTTTGCGGCGCAGGATTCGCTCTGATGACTGGTCGCAATATCGGCCTGTTACGTTCCTGCGAAGAGAGCTACCCGAGTGGATCCTCTGGTCGCTTTGCGATGTGAGTGACCGCTTTGCATTTAGGGCGTGAGAGGTCGCGCCTCTAGAAAAATCAAAATTACAAATCCATTCGCACGCTTGCACACTGAGAAACATGATTAGTACCGATATTTCGGCTTGTGGGAAGTGATGTGATGGACGGTTAACCGACTTGAACGAAGCCGCGGCGGCGGCGGACGCATCCGCGTGTTACTGAACTGACACTTGAGGCTACCGGGTAGCTTGGTGCGCAGAGAAGGAGGATTCTCTGTGAACCAACTACGCCAGCTCATGCTTGAGGAGTTGCGGCGTCGCAACTTCGCCGATACGACCATCCGCACTTACCTGCACGGTGTCGAGCACTTCAGCCGATACTTTCATCGCCGGCCCGATCAGCTTGGCCCCGAGGACATTCGCAAGTATCAGGCGATGCTTTTCACCAAGCTGAAGTTCAGTCCGAACACCGTAATCCTGCGGCTGGCGGCGCTGCGCTTCTTCTATATCCACGTGTTGAAGCGCGGCTGGAGCATCGCCGAGACGCCCTATCCGAAGAAGTTGCGACACCTTCCGCAGGTGCTCAGCCAGGAGGAGGTGGCACGCCTCATTGACGCAGCAGACTCGCAGTTTCATCGCATCCTGCTGATGACGCTCTATGCCACGGGTGCACGGCGCGCGGAAGCGGCCCACCTGAAGGTCGGTGACATCGACAGCCAGCGGATGGTGGTTCATATCCGGGAGGGCAAGGGCGGCAAGGACCGCGATGTCATGCTTAGCCCGAAGCTGCTCGATGCGCTGCGCCTCTACTGGCGCGGCCTCCGGCGCAAGCCGAAGGAGTGGCTCTTTCCCGGCAACCGCTGGCACACGGCAAGTTACCCTGTCACCACTAAGGTCCTCTGGGATGCCTGCCAGATCGCCGCCGAACGCGCCGGCCTCGACAACAGGCACATCCATCCGCATACTCTACGTCACTGCTTCGCCACACATCTTCTTGAAGCCGGCGCCGACCTGCGAACGATCCAGATACTGCTCGGTCACCGAGACCTCGAGGTCACTACCGTCTACCTGCATCTGTCCCAACGGCATCTCAGCGCAACTGCCAGCCCGCTTGATGCTCTCACGTTCTCTCGACAAGGAGGACGCAAGCACAGTTCATGAGCCGGCCTCCGCTGGAGATGGCCGACATTGTTCGCTGTGCAGGACACGCATTTCTTGAACACAGCCGTAAGTGGATCAACTGGCAACACCGAAAAGTGTTGCTGGCCATCACGCGCTGTCGCACCGCCGCGCTGGGCGGACATCGCGATCGCTGTACCGGCTGCGGACATACGACCAGGATCTCGTACAACTCCTGCCGAAACAGGCATTGCCCACGGTGCCAGGGCAACGCGCGCCTGCGCTGGCTCAAGGCGCGTGAACGAGAACTGCTGCCCACCCGCTATGTCCATGCCGTCTTCACTCTGCCGCGGGAACTGGCCCCGCTCGCTTTACAGAACAAGCGGCTCATCTATAACCTGCTCTTTCACGCCAGTGCCGAGACGCTGCGTGAGATTGCTCGCGACCCTCGACATCTTGGAGCCGAGATCGGTTTCTTCAGCGTGCTCCACTCCTGGAATCAGCGATTGCAGTTTCATCCCCATATCCACTGTGTCGTTGCCGCCGGCGGCCTCGCACCAGATCACTCCAGATGGATCTCCGCCCGGCCTTCCTTCTTCCTGCCCATCGGCGTGCTCAGCCGTGTCTTCCGCGGCAAGTTCGTCGCCGGACTCCGTAGCGCCTTCCATCGAGGCGAACTCCAGTTTTACGGCAACCTTCTGCCTCTTGCCCAGCCACGCACCTTCGCCGCATGGCTGCGTGTACTGTTCCGCCACGACTGGGTCGTCTACTCCAAGCCTCCCTTCGGCGGCCCTGAACACGTGCTGCGCTATCTCGGCGCCTATACCCATCGCGTCGCCATCTCCAACAGCAGGCTGGTTGCGCTCTCCGATGGCAACGTCACCTTCCGCTGGCGCGACTCTGCCCACGGCAACAAGAAGAGGCTCATGACTCTGGCCGTCGAAGAGTTCCTGCGCCGCTTCCTGCTCCATCTGCTGCCGCCAGGCTTCGTCCGCATCCGCAACTTCGGGTTCCTCGCCAACCGGAACCGCGCTACCCTGTTGCCGCTATGCTCTCGACTACTCAGCGGCTCAGAGCAAAAGGCTGCTTCGGCAGCTTCGATGTCCACTGAAGAGACCCATTTACTCTGGAACTGCCCAGTCTGTGGCGGAACCATGCGCGCTGTCGAACGGCTTTCCGCTGCGCAACTGCTGCTTCGTTCTCCACCTCAACCAAACCGGTGCGCAGCTTGAACCTCTATCCCCATCTTCGGCCTTTGCCCCTGCTTCGGCACGCATGCAGGTTCCTTGTCTCATCTGTCCCGGGACGCTCGGTCGCTCATCTCTTCAGCCCCCGCCGGATGCCACATTGCGATCCTTCACCGCTCCATCACGACTTAAAAGCCGCAGATCATGCCCAGATTAACGACTTGGTCAAACTTCTCCACCCGATCAGCGCCATTCAAAGTTCATAGCCTTCCATGGGGGCGGCTTCCTTCAAGTCGCTGTATCCGAAGCGCCCTGCTCTGAGAGCATGCAACTGCGCACTGCCGTCGCGGGGCGCTCCAGATACAGCACTAGGACTACTAGGAAGTAATGCACTTGTCCGCATAACGTCAGGACTCCGTCGGAGCTGCTCCGCGAGATCAGCTGCGCTCAGTAGACGGAGCGCGCGCGGAGCAGGTCGGATAGAGCGGTTTGAAGGAAGACGCTGGCGTTTGCGGCGGATGCGGTTATGCTATGGGGATTGAATCGGCTACCGCCTGCAATAGGAAGAATAATAAAGAGTTAGAACAAAGAGACGAAAAGCGATTCAGGACGCTATGACCGCGCATGATGTCGGAAGTATCGCACGCGCAGCGTCCGTCGCGCCAGCGACTTCGTTCAAACCGGCTTCTCGGACAGCTGCTAGTCCCTTATCCGAAATGCCGACTACACAGACGAGGGGATTAATTCCGGTTTGCCGACAGAATCGGGAGTCAGTCAGGAATTCGTTCCGTATTAGACAAAAGCTCGGTACGTGCTGAAAAGGAATTGAAGCTCAGCCCACTTGTGAGCCTTCGGTGGGGTTGTAATCATGCGGTATGAAAATTGAAGCGTTCGTCGTTTCAATGGTAGTCGCGTTTTTTTCATATTGGCAAGCGCTCAGAAGCACCCGAACGCGGCTCTTCTTGCCGAGAGAGAGGCCGACGTCCTTTGGGCCATTTCCAGGCTGGCTCTTAGGTGGCACGGCCGATCGTCATGGCACAACCATTGGACGAATCACCGACCACGTTGGATTGAGGAGTGGATGGCGCTTCTTTACGTAAGCTTTAGTTTCATCTTCAGCGTCGACTTCTGGGCGAAGCCTCTGGTCAACAACGCAAACCGCGTTTGAAGAGGACAGGCGTTTCCGCGCCTGCCTGACGAGAGATGTTCTCCCAGTGCGCAAAAGCCGAGGCCTGACGTCCATGCGCGGTCACTATTAACTTGACATTGAATCGATTTTCATTGATACTCCGGCAACTATCGAAAGCGAAATCAATAGTCATCGCTATCCCAGTCCAATAGAGGAACAGGTACCGTGACTTCCTGCACAAAGCTTCGATTCATACTCAGCGTAGTCGTCAGCATCCTCCTCGGGGCAAACGCGGCTTGGGCAGCCATTACCGGCTCGATCTCTGGAGTGGTCACTGATCCGACCGGCGCAGTCATCCCGGGACTCACCATCGTCGCAACTAACGAGTCGACAAATGCGGCTATGACAGCCATAACCGACTCCAAGGGGTTTTACAGCTTTCCGACCCTCAATATTGGCGTCTATGACGTCAGCGTTAAACAGGGCGGATTTCGCGATTATTTGCAGACCGGGGTGAAGATCGATGCGAACTCCGCGGTTCGCATTGATCTTCAGATGGAGATCGGAGCTGTGACCAACACTGTAAGCGTCAAGAGTGACGCATTGCAGGTGGAAACACAGAGCACCCAGATGGGTGTAGTCATCGACGGCCAAAAGATTACTTCTGTGCCGTTGAACGGACGTTCCTACATCGACCTGTTGAAGTTGCAACCAGGCGTGTCGCCTTATTCCCATAGCCAGGACAGCGGCACATCGGGAGTCGGAGCGACGCAGGTCTCGGGTGACCTGGACAACGGCCAGCAATCCGTCAACGGAGGCCGCACCGGGTCCAACGCGTTCATGGTGAATGGGGCAAATGCGGAAGAAGGCGTCCACAACGGCGCCGCCATGATCCCCAATCTCGACTCCATCGCGCAGTTCCGCATCATCACCAACAACTTCGATGCAGAGTATGGAAACTACAGCGGTGGCCAGATCAATGTAGTCACCAAGTCGGGAACCAATCAGTATCACGGCACGGCCTTCGACTTCCTGCGCAACACCGATCTGGATGCCAGAAACTACTACTCTCCGACACGCGGCGTTTTCATCCAGAATCAATTCGGCGGCACGGTCGGGGGGCCAATCCGCAAGAACAAGATTTTCTGGTTCGCCGACTACCAGGGAACACGGCAGATTCTGGGACAGACCCAGAGCTATCCCGTGCCTTCAGATGCCGACCGCACGGGTGACCTGACGGACCAGGCGAGCGCGCTCACTGGCACAGTCGTCGGTGCTGGCTGGGCTAACACTCTCTCCCAGACATTGGGATATCCCGTAGCGCAGGGGGAAAATTATTACACTCCGGGCTGCGCGGACCCCGGAACTTGCGTCTTTCCAAATGCTGCCATTCCCCAGAGCGCGTGGTCGCCGGTTGCGGTGAACTCGCTGCAGTTCGTCCCTTCGGCCAATGGGGTTGTGAACAATACCCCTAACTACTCCACCTCTGGCTTCAACGGGACGTTGAGCGACGATAAGGGGAGCGGCCGGATAGACATTCCAACACGAATCGGCGCTGTGTTCGGCTATTACTTCCTTGACCGATTCCACACCGAGAATCCGTATAGCCAGGTAAACGTCCCGGGCTTTTCCGCAACCAATCAGGGTCAAACACAAATGGTCAATTTAGGATTGACGACCACGTTTAACGCGTCGACCGTCAACGATCTTCGTCTCGTATATCTCCGCGACGTAAACCTGACCGGCCAACCCACCTCAGGCCAGGGTTTGGGTGTCTCCCTTGCCTCGCAGGGTTTTGTTACTCCGTGGGGCCCCGAGGGCGGTATCTCTCCTATCAACCCTGCGTACGAGGGTGTTGCAAACCTTATGTTCAACAACTTCAGCCTTGGTGTCCCGCCTGACGCATTGAGGCAATACAACAACACCTTTCAGATCATCGATAACGTCACCAAGATCGTTGGAACACACACGGTGCAGTTTGGCACCAACCTCCACTACAACCAGATCAACGAGCGTAATTACGACTGCTACAACGGGTGTTTTGGTTTTAACGGTTCAGAGACTGGCTTGGACTTCGCCGATTTCCTGATCGGGGCGCCGGCCAGCTTCGTGCAGGCCAGCCAGCAGCTTCTCGATTCGCGGAGCAAGTACTACGGGTTTTATGGTCAGGATAGCTGGCGTGTGAACCGCAATTTCACCTTCAACTACGGCCTGCGCTGGGAAGTCGCTACTCCCTGGTACGACACCCAGAACAAGCTGGAAACGGTCGTTCCCGGGGAGCAATCGCTAGCATTCCCCGGTGCTCCCCTCGGTCTGGTTGTTCCTTTGGATCCGGGCATTCCTCGCACGCTCGGGCCGACCAAGTACACCAACTTTGGTCCTAGAATTGGTTTCGCCTGGGCGCCAGACGTGAGCGACGGTTTTCTTGGCAAAGTATTGGGCGGTGCTGGAAAAACCAGCATACGTGCGGGTTACGGCATCTTTTATAGCTCTATCGAGGACGCCACTGGCTTTGTCGAGGTAGGGGACGCTCCTTACGGCAACTACTACTCTGTGTCATCGACAGAGCTGGCCACCCCGTTTGTCGATCGGCCGTCGGGAACTCCGGCGGGACAGAAGTTCCCCTTCGTCTTTCCCCCAACCAACGTATCTCCTAAGAATCCCGATACAACGTTCAACTGGGCAGCAGCCACACCCATCGGCGGATCCGACTATTACTACTATAAAAACAAGGTGCCCTATGTTCAGGAATGGGAACTCTCTCTCCAGCGTCAATTGGGAAGCTCAACCGTGCTTAGCGTCAGCTACGTTGGCACGGTAGGAAGGCAGCTGCTGACGTTTGAGGAATCGAATCCCGGGGACCAGGCGCTCTGCCTGCAATTGAGTAACCCAGCCAATGTGGCCCCCGGTACGACAACTTGCGGCCCGTACGGCGAAGACACGGTCTACACCACGGCGAGCGGCCAGACAGTGCAGGGAACGAGGCCGACCTTCGGGATTAACTTCAACAGTAATCCCTATATGAAGACGGCGGTCGGCTCCAGCTTCAACTCGCTGCAGGTGAGCGTGGAGCACAATGAAAAATACGTGAACTTCCTCATTGGATATACCTTTGAGAAGTCGCTGGATAACGGTTCGGACTCCTTTGATGCTACCAATCCGTTGAATCCGGGCCAAACCTACGCATTATCGAGCTTTAACGTTCCGCAAAACTTCGTCGCCAGCTACACCATACAGTTGCCCTTCGATCACTTTATCGGCGGGGGGGATATTGCGAAGCGGTTCACCGCAGGCTGGGAGCTTTCCGGCGTAACTACATTTGCCAAGGGGGAGCCGGTCACTCTCAATGAGAACGACGATAATTCACTGCTTGGTGCTTTTAATGCAAACGTAGATGTGCCAAGCTACGCGAACAACGGCAGCTCTCTTTATATCAATCGGAACCCGCGAAAGGGGCTGCCATATTTCAACCCGGACTACTTCGTCCCGGAAACAATCGGGCAGGTAGGCAACGCAATGCGGCGATCCTTCTCCGGTCCAGGCATCAACAATTTTGATATGGCTCTGCTAAAGAGCACTGACATTACCGAGAACACTAAGCTGCAGTTTCGGGCAGAAGCATTCAATATCTTCAACCATGCGCAGTTTACGAACCCGAATGGGCTGGTCAACAATACCGGCCAGGGTGGTTTCGGTTATGTAACGGGTGCCAACGAGCCTCGTATCATGCAGGTTGCGTTGAAGTTCCTCTTCTAAGGTGCTGGGAACCGAAGGGTGGGCAGGTCCCACGAGGAGAATTTGTCTCAATGTGGCATAGGTGTGGAGTGATTGCCCACCTCTGTATTTTGCTGGCGCTGGGCACGCCCGGAGCCTTGGTGGCACAAGATAGGGCAAGTGCCAATCCTATGGGCGAATCGCAGGGCTCTGCCTTGTTCGCTTCAAACTGCGCTGTGTGTCATGGAGCTGACGGCCGCGGTGGCGAGCACGCTCCGGACATCGCGACAACTGCTGACGTGCAACGCCTGGCGGACCAAAACCTCATCGACATCGTTAAGAATGGAATCACAGGGACAGGCATGCCCGGATTCGGTGATCTTGGGCAGGACAAAACGCTCGCGCTCATCAGCTACCTTCGGACTTTGCAGGGCAAGAACAGCGCTGTTGCCCTTCCCGGCAACCCGGAACACGGAGAAGCTCTTTTCTTTGGAAAGGCGCAGTGCTCGGAGTGCCACGTGGCGCGCGGCAAAGGCGGCTTCATTGCAGCCGATCTCTCGTATTCGGCTGGAAACACCGACGCGAGCCACCTTCGTCAGGTCATTCTGGATCCTGAGAACACTCTCCCTGCCCAAAAGAAGGCTGTCTCAGTCACGACCAGCACTGGGCAGAAGTTTACGGGCGTACTCAGAGCCGAGGACAATTTCTCAATCACTATTCAAGCCGTAGATGGTGCCTTTCACTACTTTCCCAAATCACAGCTCACTTCCGTCGACGTCGGCTCTCGCTCTCTGATGCCGGACAATTATAGGTCACGGCTGAGCGACACAGAGGTGAATGATTTGGTGAGTTATCTGCTTCGTATTCGCACTCAATCCGCCAGAGCCAACGATGCCTCCTCAGATGATGACGATGAATAGAGGATCACTTGAGCAAACCCGGCAAAGTTGGAGGGCAGCTACTGGCACTCACGCACGGAGCATTCATTTCCAATCTGGAGCCGAAGACCGTTACTCGGTGTCTGAACTCCTCGTGGAGCGGAAAATGACCAACGACCGGCAGCCTCCTATCCTGCTTTTCTGTGCATTGCTCTTCGCTGCACTCTTTGTCCACGTCTCGGCTCAAGCTGCAGCAATGTCGGATCGAGCGCCTGCCAGGCCAAGCGTTCTCGCGAATGGAACGCTCTATGTGTCAGGCCAGGGGAGCCGCAAGCCTAATGGAACCCGCCCTCAGGAGTTCCCGGAACAGGTAGCCCAGGCTTTACACAATGTGCGAGCGATCCTTCAGGGCGCAGGAATGGACTTCGACAATGTCGTGTGGATGAATGTCTATCTGACGTCTGCAACGGACATCGCCGGCATGGAGGATGTCTATTGGAGGGAGATTGGCAGCAGTTCTCCCGCACGTACCGTTCTGACCGTAGGTGCCCTTCCCAATGGAGACCGTATCGAAATCAACTGCATCGCCGTTCAGGATAAAGCCCATCGCCACGCCGTCTGGCCCCAAGGATGGCCGAAGGAACCGCACTTAGACCCGCCAGCGATTCAGGCCGGAGACGTTTTGTATCTGTCGGCTCAAGCCGGAGTGGATCCTCGCACCGGAAAGTTGGCGTCTGACTTTTCTGGTGAAGTGAGACAGGCACTCGACAATGTAAGCACAGTATTGCAGGCAGCCCACATGAGCACCAAGAATGTGGTGTGGGTAAACCCATACATGAGCATTGGCGGCCAGTATGACGTGATGGGCAAGATCTATGCAACTTACTTTGAATTCGGCAACACGCCAGGGCGCGGGACCATCCAGGTCATGGGCCTTCCGAAGGGAAACCATATTGTCTTCAGTTGCATCGCTGGCTCGGACCTGAGCAAGCGCAAAGCAGTGCGTCCGAGAAATATGCCACCCAGTCCCACTGCCAGCCCAGGCGTACTGTATGGTGATACGCTTTATCTCTCTGCGAAAGATGGTTTTATTCCGGGTCAGGGCATCGTTACGCCCGACTTCGATTTGCAGCTTCGACAGTCGATGCGCAATCTTCTCGATGGGCTTGAAGAAGCCGACATGGATTTTTCCGACGTTGTTTTCAGCACTGTATACCTGCGTCAGATGCAGGACGAAGATCGCATGAATGCGTTGTACGGAAAATTCTTCGAAGGGAAATATCCTGCGCAGACGGTGCTGCAGCAGAATCTTGAGACGGATGATGAAGCTGCCGAGCAGATTTCGTTTATTGCGGTAAAACAGCAAAAACACTGAGAGAAGAGAAATCGTGGCTGACATCCAACTAAAGCGCAGAACGTTTGTAAAATGGGCCGCGGCCTTTCCCCTCCTTGCTCGCGTCGGTATTCAGCAAGCAATGGGATCGGGCTGGGCTGAGGTAGAGAAAAGCTCCACCGACAATGTCTACACGCGGCTCGGCGTCAAGCCAATAATCAACGGTCGCGGGACCTGGACCTATCTGAGCGCGACCCTCGAATTGCCCGAGGTGAAAGCTGCTCAGGAAGCTGCCTCGCAACACTACGTCAATATCTTCGAACTCCAGGTTGCCGTCGGACGTCGCCTAGCGGCACTCACGGGTGCGGAATCCGGAATGATCACTTCTGGCGCAGCAGGTGCCATGGCCTCTGCAACTGCAGGATGTATCGCCGGAACGGATCCCGATAAGATCTGGCAGCTTCCCGACACAACCGGCCTCAAACATGAAGTAGTTATGGTAGGTGGACGAAGCCCGTTTGACAACGCAATTCGTCTGGCTGGCGGCAAACTTGTCCTCGCCGATTCTGCCGACCAGCTTCCGAACGCGATCAGCGCGAATACCGTAATGGTCTACACCACCTCGGCTCCCGAGCAGCTAGCCAAAGAAATCGCGATCGCCAAGAGTCACAACGTGCCTATCTTTATGGATGCAGCCGATGGAATTCCTCCCATAGACAAGCTGCGGCTTTTCGCCAAAATGGGATGCGACCTCTACACCGTGAGCGGCGGCAAGGGCCTATGCGGTCCGCAATGCAGCGGAGTGCTTCTTGGTCGAAAAGATCTGATTGACGCGGCGCTTGCCAACACCAGCCCATGGGAAGGTGCAGTGTGCCGCCCGATGAAAGTTGGCAAGGAAGAAATCATCGGCTGCCTGGCCGCGGTCGAGGCCTGGTTCGGAATGGATTTGAACGCACTCAGCAAGCAGTGGGCGACGCGTGTGGAGCGCATCGCCACTCTCGTTGGCACCGTTCCTGGGGTTGAAACCAAAATCTATACTCCGGATACAAATCAATATCCGACACTCGTGGTCTCCTGGAATGAGTCTGCATGGGGCTATACCACCGCCGACTGCGCTCGGGATCTTCTAGATGGATCGCCAAGCATTGCAGTCCTTACCGATGACAACCCAAGCGATGTGCTATCTCGAAAAAACACGCCCAGCAAAAGCTCCAAGGGCTCGCAGCCAAACAAGCTTGAGATTGTTTCCATGACGTTGAAGCCAGGCGAAGAGATCATTGTGGGCAAACGGCTGCGGCAATTGCTGTCTGCTGCAAGCGGCAAGGCGAAGTCGAAACCGGTGGTCGGATGAAACAGAGCAACCGCAAGCCCAGCGAAGGTTTTGACTCGAAACACACCTGATCCCATGCTGCACAGGAAAGTCTCGCAAATGAAGCAATCCATCACAAAGTGGCTGATGCCCACAGTCATGATCATCTCGCCGTTGTTCGCCCAGCAAGGTGCTTCCCATCCTCCGTCTCCATGCACCATTCGGTCCGTGGAATTCGATGGCTGGCATGGCGAGGAGGTCGCGAATGACTGGGTCCGTCTGACGTTTGTTCCTCAACTGGGCGGACGGCTCATGCAGGTCGCATTTAATGGGCATAACTACCTGTTCGTGAATCCGGTTTACAAAGGAAAGTACGTTTCCCCGAGTGAGGCAGATGGCCGCTGGATCAACTATGGCGGTGATAAGATCTGGCCTTTGCCGGAAGGCAATGACGACGAGCAGCACTGGAATGGGGTATCCACCGCGCTCGACGATGGGATGTATACGTTCACAATCCTCTCGCAGAGTCCCAGATGCGCTGTGCGTCTCGATGGGCCTCCTGATAAGCCGACCGGTCTGCAGTACACCCGCGAAATCAGCATTGGCAATGATTCTCCTGAGATTCTTTTCCACGCCATCACGAAGAACATCTCAGGCCATTCAATCACGTGGTCTGTGCAGTCTGTCTCGCAATACGACCTCTCAGACCCCAACGATCCGAAACGCTACAATCATGACTTCTGGGCATTCGCCGCCTTCAATCCCAGCTCCGTCTATCTGAATGGATACCATGTCTATGATGGTTTCGCGACCGATCCTTCTTTCAAGCCGGGCGTCGGCTTGTTCCGCTTGAATTGGAAGTACCTGGAAAACGAAGTGTGGCTCGATTCCACCGCAGGCTGGGTTGCCCTGGTCGATGGCGCAACCCACTATGCCATGGTGGAAAAGACGAAGTACTTTGCCGGCGCGAACTATCCCGGAAAGGCTACAGTAATCTTTTACAAAAATGGCCCTTCTGTGCGCCTGAATAGTGATGGAATGCCCTACTTAACATCAACCAAGCTAGACGAAACGCCTTATTACATGGAGGCGGAGCTGAATAGTCCGATGGCGATCTTAACGCCCGGCCAGACCTATACCATGGATGCGCAGTGGTTCCCAACACGTGCGAGCCAGGACTCCATCAACACCGTCACGGAAGCTGGCTTAGTAGTGAAGCCGCTGACTGCTAAGAGAGTCGCCGGAAAGATCGACCTCTCAGGCAGTTTCGGTATCTTCTTCCCGGGAGAGATCAGAGCATTTCTGTACGATGCTGAAGGCACGGAGAAAAACGAGGAACTGCTTCAAGCCGTCCGCCCGCAAGATGCAATTGACATGCATCAAGCGATCACGGCGACAACCGATATCGCGCGGGTTTCCGTTCACTTGATTGACAGCACTGGTCTCGATCGCGGAGCCTTGGGCGAGGTCTTCGTCACTGCGAGTGATGAGCAGCATTAGACGCATGATGCCCCGCGCGCTATGCAGGTTCGCCCTCCCCGCGTGCGGGCTGGTCTTCATTGCGGCGGCACAGAGCACGGCCCCGAACACAGGCGCAGTCGTCGATGTCAAGCCTGCCCATCTGCTTTCTCGGCCCATAGCCGACAACTGGCCGTCATATAACGGCGACTATACAGGGCGACGCTTCAGCAGCCTCACGCAAATCACTCCGCAGAATGCCGGGCATCTTCAGGCTCAATGGGTCTTTCACAGCAGAAATGCAGGAATCCTTGAGGTAACGCCCGTAGTTGTAAATGGGGTGATGTACGTCACGGCATCCAACGATGCCTATGCTCTGAATGCGCAGACCGGACAGGTGCTATGGCACTACTCGCGGCCAGTCTCGAGCGGTTTGATTGACGACGCCTCCGGACATATCAGCCGGGGCGTGGCCCTGTTAGGCACACGTCTCTATATGGAAACCGATAACGCCCACCTGCTCTGTCTTGACGCGCGATCTGGCCACCTGATCTGGGACGTCGCATACGCAGATTGGAACAAGAATTACGGTGCAACCAGTGCGCCACTCATTGTGAAAGACAAGGTGTTAGTAGGGACTTCAGGGGGTGACGACGGTGTGCGCGGATTCCTTGCCGCCTTCGACGCCCAAACCGGCAAGTTGGCGTGGCGTCTGTGGACCATTCCCGCTCCCGGAGAGTTTGGCTCCTCAAGCTGGCCGGGGGACACATACCTGCACGGGGGCGGCACCACATGGATGCCCGGAACGTACGACCCGGAGCTGAACACAATCTACTGGGGCACGAGCAACCCGGCGCCAGACTACGACGGGAGTGTCCGCCCCGGAGACAATCTCTATGCTTCGAGCGTGCTGGCGATCGATCCCGATACCGGGAAGTTGAAATGGTATTTTCAGTTCACTCCTCATGATTTGTACGACTACGACGGCGTTGAAACTCCGGTTCTTGTAGATATGAGGTATGAGGGCAAGCCGAGAAAGCTTCTTCTCGAAGCAAATCGCAACGGCTTTTTCTATATTCTGGATCGCACCAGCGGAGAATTTCTCTCTGCTACGCCTTTCGTGAAAAAGCTCACCTGGGCAAAGGGTATCGACGCGCACGGCCGTCCAATCGTAACCGATTTGAAGCCCGATACCGATGGTACCCGCATCTGCCCTGGTGTTGTCGGCGCCACCAACTGGTTCTCACCCTCCTACAGCGAAACTACACATCTGTTTTACGTACTAGCTTTGGAGAACTGCTCCATCTACTTTCGCAAGCCAGAACCCTTCGCAGAAGGCAGCACGTATTACTCAACCGGATCCAAGCGCCCCCCGGACGCTTCCAGCGAAAAGGTGCTTCTCGCGTTCAACCCTCAGACCCGGACCATTGCATGGCAATATCCCCAGGTGGGGGAAGGCCATTCCTGGGGCGGAGTGATGACGACGGCGACGGGTTTAGTCTTCTTTGCAGATGATGCCGACTTTTTCGAGGCAGCCGATGCGAGTACGGGAAAGTCTTTATGGCATTTCAATACTGGACAAACCCTGCATGCCTCTCCTATGAGCTATGCAGTACGAGGCAGGCAGTACGTAGCCATTGCGTCAGGCAACGACTTGTTCAGCTTTGCGTTGCCCTAGGAGTCATCCGCCATCTGGTGGCTCGCGAGGAAAAGCGGATATGTTTCGCAAACAAACTGTCGAAATGGTGTCAAATGGAAAACACTGGTGGGAGGCTCCTGAACGTCCAGGTACTTGTCTTATTCTGTGAAACTTTTTTCCCGCCGCCGTCGTGCACGAAGCCGACTTTTTCCAACGATCGGCGAAATACGAAAAGATGCTCGGGCCGCTAGTTGCCCTCAAGTGATTTTGCAATAGTCTCCTCCGTCCTTCACCCCAGCATGGCAGAGTCGTGCCAGGGCTCAGCGTTCCGCTGTTAGGATCGCGTCGATTCCAATCGGCGCGAAGCATCTCGTACAAGCCCAGGAGGTCAGCTTCCGACTCATTATCACGGCTATATTTCAACTGCGCCAGCAGGACCACCGGACCGCTGAGTCCCTAAATAATATTCGCAATCACCTGGTTGTCGAGAAAGACATGCCGACCTCGTGGGCCATCACGCCAACCATTTCATTCTCATCGTCAACTAATTCGAGAAGCCCGCGATTGATGTAGAGAAAGCCTCCTGGGATAGCGCTGGCGTTTAGAACCGATGTATTGACGACTTTGGCCTGATAGGGCCACTTCGACCGTTGAGACGGGTCTCTCAGATTGCGAAATTGAGCGATGAATATGGCTGCGATGGCCGGGTGCCTGAGGTGCATCGCACATTACAGCGAGCGCGTAGAATCTCGGCCGCAAATCACGAGATAATCCTTCGAAGACATACGCCGCACGGAATCCAACCAACACGGGGACGTTCTGCTTTGTAAGGTCTTTCTCGGCTTCTTCTTCCGGTTTGCGTTTCACGCCATGATGGGGGCGAGGAGCCATCTTGTCAAGCTCATTTTTTGACGAGCTGGGTGATGATCGCCTTCTATTTGTTGCCAAACGTCCAACCCAGTCCCGAGCTGGTTCCATAGTCGCTCCCGGCGGAATGCGGCGGTGGTTGGTTGTCCCAGTTCCCGTAGAAAGAAAAATTCCAGGTGAAGTCGCCGAAGAACTTTACATAGTACGTCATGCTGGTGTTGGTGTAGACACGCCCGGGCTGCGAAAGCGCTGGGAAGACGCTGCTGTTAATGGTCAGATTGGTTTTGTTGAATTTAAAGAGTTGTACGTCCGCCGCGAGCATGGCAGCCACAACCTTCTGCGACCCTTGAACCTCTGCGATTTGGGAATAATTCGTGTTCTGCCACGCGAGGCCGCCCGTAAGAGCAATCGTTGCATGATTGCTGTTCTTCAAATAGCGTCCAATGCCGCCGGCAATATTCGACTGAAGATCAATGTCTTGTTCCGAACTTTGCAAAAAGCTTCCCAGTCCTGCGTAAAAGCAGTTGTTCCAGCGCAGAAGATGGCGAACATACAGCGATCCGTTGTTGCGGGTGGACGTAGTAGCTCCAGTGCTTCCTGAAAGTGTGGAGTCGAATGATGCGCCTGTGCCCCACCGCTCCCGGGGATATTGGACTTGCGCTCCGAGGGTGTATTGCGTCGATTCATTGCCTTTGGAGTAGATCAATCCCGAGTTGATGCTGCCGTTGAATCGCTGCCAGAAGCGGTCCGAGGTCTGGTTAATCACCACAACCTTTTGCTGTTCGAGCACTACATTTGTCCCTGCGCTCTCCGCTACCTCGATTCGCACTGGCCGGGCTCCTCCTGTCTCGGGTGTGGAGAGCGTTCCAGTGTAAACGGACCCATCCTCCGTTTTCACCATGAACAACTGTTTGCTCTCCACGTGAAGCACCTTGGACCAATCCACTGACGTTGTGCCCTGGATGTAATCAATGCTGACATAGAGGACGCTCGCGTCCAGGGCCTTTATCTCGCAGGTCACGCGGTCGCCGTTGTTCATAACAAGAATGTCGGATTTGTCGCGCGCATAGAGAGGCGCAGCGGCAAAGAGTATGCAGGAGACAATTACGGCTGGAATCTTCATAACTCGTTCCTACCAAGGTAAAACTTTTGCGATTGCTCGTTTTTACCGGGCTCATCAACTTCTGGCCCCCGATGTCTTTTTCACGTGTTCGTTTTGAACGTAATAAATAAAGGCCACAAGGCAAGCCGTGGATCATCCAAAAAGCATGACTCCGGCCATCGCTTCCAGTCCCCCATCAATCGCCATGGATGGGCAAGGACAACGTCGCCGTAGCCCACGGTGGTGTAGCTCATGAGCGAATAGTAATAGGCGGTCTTTACGGTCGGGAAAACAATGCTTCCAGAGGTAGAATTGCGCGCAAATCACGGCCTCCTATTGAATGGGAGAATCAGGAAACCTGGGTCTCGAACACCGCCGCGGTTCCCTACAGCACCGGGCTCATTAATACCAGGATCAGCGACACGAACCTGCCAGGCCGAACCTCCGACGGCGCCAATGTTCCCGGTGCGTCCGGGCTGGTTGAACCCCGCATCGCGACCGCCGCCGGCATTCCCAAATCTCCCCGCAGCAATCTTAGATCGCGGTAGGTTTATTGCAATAAGTTATTTAGAATGATGGCGCGCCCAGAAGGATTCGAACCTCCGACCTATTGATTCGTAGTCAGCGGATTAGTTCGGAATTTCACTCTCCAAGCTCCAGCTTAGAGTCTTTTTATCAATGAGTTAAACAGTGCGCCCGCATGGAAGGATTCTCACTAATGAAGGCCGTAATTGCCCATGTTGTTACTCGACGTTCTAGGTCTTCCCGGACAAAAACCTGACATTTTTGCTAAGGCCTACAGGCAATCAAAGTCCTCGGAGATCCTCGATACACGTGACGAGCCACATTTGCCCTGGAAACGTGCTTTGGCATTCCAAGATTCGCATCGTCCGCAGCCGGCACCACGGCTTGGCAAACCGTCTGAGAGATGACTGCAGAGACGACCCCAGCCGCGCATCGGAATCATGACTGCATGAGACGAAGGCGTTGTATTTCAGATCAGACAATCCTGGCTCCTGCATCAGCGGGTCAGCCTGCAGAAATTTCACCCGGAAGTCCAGTATTTTCCGTGAATGAACGACGGCGGCTCGTTCTGTTAGCCTGTATGCGTTTCCGAAGGGGAGAAATTGCCATGCATGCACGGCGGATAGCAGTTTTATGTGTCATCGGTCTCTGTTCAATCGCGGCATCTGCGCAGATGGGAGGCAACGCCAACGGTTCTGCGCCGGAAACCATTGCCACGCCCGCGAAGGCTTTCGACTCGCAGCTCAGCCTGATCGAAGAAGAGATGATCGGCGCAGTCAAAGCCATGCCCGCTGATCAATTCGGATTCGCACCAAGCTCTGCCATCTTTCTCCCCGCTCAGAAGACCGAGTTTGACAAGGTTCGCACCTTTGCCCAGCAGGCCACACACGTCGCCGAGGCCAACTACTTCTTTTACAACATCGTCAGCGGACTCAAGCCCGACGTGGATGTGAAGGGCATCGAAAAGCTCACCAAAAAGGAAGACGTCGTCGCCGCCCTGGCTGGCTCTTTTGCCTTTGCTCACAAGGCTATCGCCACCCTCACGCCCACCAACGCCTTCGAAGTCATCAAGTCGCCCGAGCCCGGCTTCCAGACCTCGCGGAACCCTCGCCAGCTTTGGCATTTCCCATTGCTGGGACCACTATGGACAGATGGTCATCTACCTCCGCATGAACGGCCTCGTGCCCCCGGCCAGCGCACCAAGATAGACCCCTTCAACGTCCATCTTGCCGAGTGCGAATCGGCTCCCCCCGATTCGCCTCATTTTGTCAAAATGATCCGCGGCCACAACAGGGGATTTCAGTTAAGTCCTTCGTTTTGTTTGAGCGCGGGTAGAGCGAGCCTTCCTCCACTTGGAGAACATCGTCGGTGGTGCGCTGAATATTGTCGGCAATCTCATATCCGTGGAGTTTTCCGCAGACAGCGAGGCTCTTGAGGATGAGCAAATAGCATCGCGGCTATCGTTCAGGTCCGAGTTCCGATTGATGATGGCGGTCACGCGCACGGCTCGGAGTGACTCTCAGTCAAGACGGGAATGCTCGGGCCATCCTTTCTGAAAAGCGATTTGAACGAAGTCCATGTTCTTTGGCGAGAACAATCCGCTCTCGCCAATTAGCTTTAAAGGGCGTTCCATCATTCATAGTGGAGGGCGGTAACGGGATCAACACGCATCGCACGACGCGCAGGAATCGACATTGCCACCATAGCGACGGCGAACAGCAATGAGCACACTGCGATGAGCGAAACTGGGTCGTGAGGCGTGACTCCGAAGAGAACGGATGTAAGCACCCGCTCGAAAAGCATAGCCAGCAGGAGTCCAACGAGGAGACCCGATAAGACCAGCTTCAGACCTCGCAGCAAAATCAATCGATATAAATCGGAGGTGGTTGCCCCAACCGCGATTCTTAGACCAATCTCAGCGGTTCGTTCGTTCACGGTCTGACACATAGAGCCGTATATCCCGATTGCGGACAAGAGGAGAG
Organism: Terriglobales bacterium; assembly: GCA_963823845.1. Lineage (GTDB taxonomy): Bacteria > Acidobacteriota > Terriglobia > Terriglobales > Acidobacteriaceae > Alloacidobacterium. The sequence continues at coordinate 2,204 of CAWGND010000011.1, read as the reverse complement.
CGATCACGGCAAAAATCTCGAGCAGCGAAGCGTGCAGCCGGTTCAACGCCGTGGTCTCGGACACAACATCAGGGAGGGTTTGTACATCATAGATCGGTTGGTTACTATCCAGTTCAGCGGCTATTTTTCGCACCGATGCAATGGTGGAATTTGCATCTCCCGAAATATGAATGACTACGTTCATGTGGACGCGATTTTGGTATCCGTGACCGGAAGCTACCGCAGGTTGCTGCAAAAACGGCGTGTAAATCTCCGGCTCGGGCTGTTTATCGAGAGTATCTTGATGAACATCGGCTACTACGCCAATGATCTCGCGCGGCCGTTCTCCGACTCCACCGTCGGTTATCAGAATCCGGCCGATTGGGTTCTCTTTCATCAAGTAGCGCCGTGCGAACGCCTGATTCACGATTGCTACCCAGGGTGTGGTGCCATTGTCGCCCGGTGTGAAAGTTCGTCCTTCGACGAGCGGAATCCGGAGAGTGTCGAAATAGCCTGGGGTGATCGTATTGAAATCGGAAACCGGTTTGTGCGATGGATCGGACTGGGCATGACCGGATATCTGGAACATGCGCTCTCGGCGGCCGGTGCTGTACTCCATTGGCAGCCAACTCACCACAGCCGCAGAATCTACACCCGGCAAAGTGTTGATGTGGTCCAGAAGGCGAGTGTAGAAGTCCTCGGTCGCCTGATAAATCGTCACTCCATTGTCTGTCCAGAGAAAATATTTTGGCCCGCTAAGAAAGATCTGCATCGTGACCACTTTCTCTGCGCGGAAACCTGCATCGATATTGACCAGCTTTAATAGACTGCGAATCATCAATCCTGCGCCCAGCAGCAGCAAGACTGCCAAGGCAATTTGTGTGACGGCAAACAAGTTCCGGAAATTAGTGTGCCCCCGTCCAACCAAACCTTTCGTCGCGCTCTTAAGGACCTCATTCACACTCACACGCGTACCAACCAGCGCGGGAATGGCGGCTAGAGCCACGCCGCTCAGAAGGGATACCGAAACACAGAAGAGAAGCGCAGGCGAATTGATTCGAATCTCATTCCGAAAAGGAAAATATGCCGGGGCAAGCTTCAGGAACAACTGGATACCGAGAAAAGTCAGCGCTGCTCCCATAGCGCAGCCGAGAAGCGAAATAAGAACACCCTCGTTCAGAACCTTTGCGCGATTAGCCTTGACCGGCTTGCGCCAAGCGATGCTTGAATCGACATTTCACACGCTCGCGTGGAAAGACGCCCGAGGAGAAGGTTGGCGATGTTGGCACATGAATACACAGATTGGAGACTCGGTCAAACGAACCGTTGTGAGAGAGGTGCAAATCACCCGTGAACCCACAGAAGACGTACGTGCCAAGTGCTTTCGTTCACTCCGATGTCTCGCCGTCTGATTGATTCAAAGCGTTGATGAGGTGTACTGCAGCGATGCCGAGCGGATCTGAGAGGGAATACTCGAGTCTTTGCGTTTTGTGGTTCTGACCGCTACCGATATGGACGATCAGGCCGGCCCTCTCCAACTCGCGCAAATACTCTGTCAGCGTTTTTCTGGGCGCGGGGCGGAGCGAGGCGCATAGTTCGCTTAGCTGAGCGGGACCCTGTTCTAGCTCGGAGAGAATTCTGAACGCCCATTTGCTTTCAATGCGCGTGACAGAGGACGAGGACTCCTTCTTTTCCCGAGCGCGTGCGGTATTACGGCGATCGCGGCTAAGGTCCGGACGCGCTTTCAACTTAGTCAAACGGAGGTTTCCGTCTAATTCAAGATCTGCACTCACGTTGCCATAGGCAATTCGTTTTGGAGTAGCTTTGTCGGGCATAACATTCTTTTTGTTCAAGGCGGCTGAACGCATTGAGCACCTCAGGTTAGTAGTAGTGAACCAGCTCTGAATTCTTTTTTCAGCGACCATAGAGAGACGGCTCTTGGAAACGCGATGAATATGTAATGCAAGTCCGAAACTCGGTCAAATGGCGCTGAGAATAAAAGACTTGCTTAAATCAAGTGAATGAATAAGGAGAGCGGACAGCCGCTGGATGTCCGCTCACAGGGCTGGTGCGGACTAGCTGGCGACAGCCACTTCACCTTGGGGTTCCTGATTCTCGAATTCCGGCTTTGGCTCCAGCGCTGTCAGAATGACAGCAGATGTTTTCTGGATCACTTCAAGGCTTTCAGCCAACAGCGATGCGTTGCCGTGATACAGCTGAATATA
>CAWGND010000010.1:0-117022 GCA_963823845.1 Terriglobales bacterium | reverse complement strand
CGCCTGTGTTGGCCAATATTGCGCTCGATGGTCTGGAGCGGTGCTTGCGGGAAAAGTACCCGCAGCGCGGCAAAGGATCGGAGAAAGGTCGCTATGCTGGCGTCCATCTTATCCGCTATGCCGACGACTTCATCATTACCGGCAGGACAAAGGAACTGCTGGAGCAAGAGGTGAAACCGCTGGTGGAAGAGTTCCTTCGCGCTCGCGGGTTGGAACTCTCGGCAGAAAAGACGAGGGTCACGCACATCGAAGAGGGCTTTGACTTCCTCGGACAGAACTTGCGAAGGTACAGCGACGGAAAGTTGCTGGTCAAACCATCTCGTAAGAATATCCATACGTTCCTGGAAAATGTTCGGGAGGTTATCAGAGGAGCGCAGGCTATCCCGACGTGGCAACTGACCACAAAGCTCAATCGGATCATACGCGGTTGGGCGATGTATCACGGTCACGTCAACAGCAAGCGCATCTTCAGCCATGTAGATCATGCCATCTTTAAAGCCTTGTGGCAGTGGGCGTTGAAGCGGCATCCCCGCAAGGGAAAACGTTGGGTCATGCGGAAATACTTCGCACGACGTGGCGGCCGCGGATGGTGTTTCTTTGGAGTGAGGAAGTATGAGGACGGACGAAAGGAGAACGTGTGGCTTTTCCATGCGGCCTGCTTGCCAATCCGCTTTCACGTCAAGATCAAGCGAGAAGCGAACCCATATCACCCTGCATGGGAGATGTACTTCGAAGCTCGCGAGAGCAGGCATATGGCTCGCACACTGTGGGGTCATCGAACCCTGCTCTATCTCTGGCGAACCCAACGGGGAGTATGTGCCGCATGTGGCGAACCCATCACTCAGGAAACCGGATGGCACAGCCATTACGTGATCCCCAAGGTGATGGGTGGACCCGGCGGTACAACCAACCGTCAACTTCTTCATCCTCAATGTCACCGACAACTGCACAACCAATTCTGTGGCTTTGAACAACCGCGTCTCTCCCGAGGCGTTATGAAGGCTTGAGCCGTGTGAGTTGGAAACTCTCACGCACGGTTCTTAGAGGGGCGGTCGGCGGCAACGTCGCCCGCCTACTCGACAAGTGCGTTGATGCGAAAACGAAGCTGCCGTGGGTTTTCGCCATGAAAGACGACGAGCCCTTGCCCTGGCGGGCGTCTACCGGCGCTGGCGCTCACCGGATCGTAAATCGGATATGGACACCGTCGCCATCATCACGACAGAGCCCAATGAATTGCTGGCAGAAAAGACCGGGCACGACCGTATGCCCGTGATCATCAGGAAGCAGGACTACCAGCGCTGGCTTGAGCCCGGCGACGAAGCACGGCCGCCAATCGACATGATCCGTCCGTTCGATTCAGACCGGATGAAAGCATGGCGGGTGGATAGGCGGGTTAACAATGTCCGGAACAATGAGCCTTCGCTTATTGAGCCCGTAAAGGAAGATGCTCCTCCCGAAGAGCCCAAGCGCGCCAAACAACCAAAGCGTAAGTCGGACTCGAAGGTTAGAACATCCCCAGCTGGCCGTTCTCATCAGATGGCCTTTCCGATCCTGACAAACTGAATACGAGTATTTGGTAAATTGTCTCAGTCCCCTGTGGGTTCAAACTGACCGACTACCGATTTTTTTCGTCCCTCCTCCGGTTAAGTCGGCTATCCCACTCTGCGACTATCTTTGCGTGACGGTGCCGCGTAAGACGGTCAGCGAAGCCGCGGGCAATATATAACTGGACCTCTCGGTTCCATTCATTGTCGATTTCAGCGGAGGGTTGTCCGGATCGGCATAACCATCTCTACCTGCGGAATGCCACTGGTATTGAGCGCTCCCGAATGTGACCATACTGATTGGGCCTTCAAAGTACCGGTCGGTCGCTGCTTCGGCATCATGGAAGACAATGCGGACCGGATGAGGATTCTCACGGTCTTTGTTGATGAGCATGAGGGACCACTGGCCATCCGGACGGAGCAGGGCGTAGGCGGTTACGAGTACGTGGCCATCCGCATCTTTGATATCGCTCGCCGCGGTGAAGAGCTTATGTTCGGCGTTTATCGGTTGCGCCCACTCCTGCGTGAGCATCTGCGCGGCGTAGAACTGCGATGTTCGCTGCTTGATCTGGTAGTTGCGGTCGGTCATGAACATGCGGTAGGTTCCCCAGCTGTTTTTGCACGCGGGATGAGGCGGCGAGTATGGCAAGGCGTGGTAGTAGTACGTAGCTTTGCCGCCGGCGGTGAGAAAGCCCGCGAAGGAATCTCCCAGCCATAGCGCCCCAAAGATATCCACGGCCGCGTCACCGCCGTGATCATTCGTTTCCGTATCGAACATGGGAACGACGGACGGCAATCCGTCGTCTCGCCACACCTGCATAATGTGGCTGATCAACTGCGGTTCCTGGTAAAGGTTCTTCCATGGGGTTTCGCAACCGTCGTAGGGATAGTGCTCGAAGGACATAAATGCCAGATCGCTGAGGCGGCCATGCGCCTTCAGATAGTCAAGAAAACGGCCAAACCATGAAGTGCGGCCCTGGGCATCGGCCCACACTTTGATGTCTTCCGCCACTCCCTCAAAAACCGGACCGCCTAACCTGAACGTGGGGTCCACGCGATGAAGGGCTGTAGCCCATTGCAGGTACAACGCACCGTAGTCTTCTGGCAGCATGTACTGTCCGTCGGGTTCTTCTCCCATCTCAATGTAGGAGATAGCGTAGCCTCGCTTCTTCAAGTAACTGAGCTGCGCGGCTGAATCTTCCGGTGTTCCATAGAGCATCGCCACGGGAACAATGGCAGGCAGCCCGCGCGTGATGCCGCTGGTAAAGAAGAGATCGAATCCAGGCTGATCCCCCGACTCCATGCGATCCGGCGCAACGAACAGATCAGAAGGCTCATGCCACGGATCAACAGAGGAGCAGAGGGTGAGTGATTGCTTCTGGTCAGGCGAATGACGAAGCAGGTCATTGAAAGACTCGCCGTTGCCGGATGTCCCAAGATAGACCTCGCGGATGGCGTAGCCGACGCAATTGCGCCGGTCGTCGGAGCCATGCGTATCGCAGGTGTTCGAGGATTGCGTCATGAGAATGCGGACATATCTGGTGCTCACCGGGGCCGAGTCAAGATGCAGGGTCACGGTTCCACCTTTGCCGTCGGTGACAGCGCCGGACTTGAAGGTCTTCCATTCGCCTGCCGCCTGACTGTCCATGGCATCTTCGCCAGTCCAGTACTGCACCTGGTAAATATGCGCATACGGCTCTGCCCACGCGATGCGCACGGCATTGACCTCCTGGCGTTTCTCGATATCCATGACGATCCACTGTGGATGCAGAGAGTCGTCCTCGCCGGTGAAAATCTTCGTGAGATACGGGTTGCTCTTCCAGTAGCTCTTGAGGTCGCCGTCATTGAGACGCGAATAACCGCTGAATTCTGTGCCTCCATTTCGCGTGAAACCACGGTGGCGCAAATCGTAACCGTAGGAGTGACGAATTGGCTCTCCAGGTGTTGCATCGCCGGTAAAATAGCCCTTCCCGGTGCGATCGCTCCAGGTTCCTTTAGGGTTCCAGTGCCAGGCCTGCACGAACAACTCCGTGTTTTGGCGGTAGCTGACGACACCCCATCCTGCTTGAAGAATCTGCTGGATAGTGGCCGGGCTGAAGAAGGTGTCAGTGGCATTGCTTGGCACGCGGTCGACGGTTGTTCCCAAGGCATAGGTAGGGCTGAATGAATTTACGGAGTGGCCGAGTGTCGCATCCACTGTCACGGTTTGTGCGGTGAGCGCTCCGTTGATTGTCGGGGTAGCTACAGCCAGTAACACCAGAAGAGTGACTCTGAGCATCGATAGATACCTTTCATCTTTGAGGACTCGGTGGAGGGCATGACGAGTGTAGCGCAAAAAACTATGTCCTTGACAGATGATTGAAACGATTTAAAACTGGGCAACCAACGGATTTTAACGTCATCAGCCAAGCTGGTAAAGACAGCGCTAACTGCGTGTCTGCCAGCTCCAGGAGTGTGCGTCATGAGTGCTTCACTGTTGAAGATTGTCAGGAGATTGAGCGTCGCTCGGGTAAACAAGCTCTTCGTGTTGCTATTTCGCTCGATGCTTGCGTTTGCGCTACAACTGCGGGCACAGACCGTTCGTGTCGACATCACTTCCGACCACGTCGCCAATTCGTTCCGTCCTACAGAAGCGCTTGGCGCTGGTGTGGATCGTATCCCGCGAGCTGCGACTGACAAAGTATTCAGCGAACCGATGATCAAGCAGATACTTGCCGCGGGATGGCAGCCTGTCACCTATCGGCAGAACACTGAATTGTTTGTGGAGGCATGGCATTGGAATCCTCAGGGCAAGTGGAGCGACGCTGGGAATCAAGGCTATTTCGTGGGAAATTCCACGCCGACGGAATTCCCTCGGCATTCGCAGGGGTATCCATTAACCCACCAGGGTTTCTCGCAGCCTGATGGCACCGGATATTCCCGGCTTACCGACGGCGACCTGAATACGTATTGGAAGAGCAACCCTTATCTCACAAAAACTTTCACGGGCGAAGACGATAGTTTGCATCCACAGTGGGTCGTCGTGGACCTGGCCACTCCGCAGCAAATCAATGCAATTCGCATCCATTGGGCGGCACCGTATGCGCGTCGCTACCTGGTGCAGTATTGGACGGGCCAGGATGCGATTCACGAAGCGACGAAGGGAGCATGGGTTACGTTTCGCGGCGGCAATATTGCGAACGGTTCGGGAGGCCCGGCTACGCTCCGGCTTTCGAGTGCTCCGATTTCCACGCGGTTCATCCGCATCTGGATGACGGGATCGTCGAATACCTGCGACACGCATGGATCGGCGGATCCCCGCAACTGTCTTGGCTATGCCATCAGCGAGGTCTTTCTCGGGACGACGACCGCTGATGGTAGTGTTCATGATGTCGTCCGGCATACTGCGGACCGCGCCCAGAGCAACACAATTTGTTCCTCGGTTGATCCATGGCATGAAGGTTCAGTGGTCAATGAGGGCGGCGACCAGGTCGGATTTGATCTCTTCTATACGAGCGGCATCACTCGTGGGCTCCCTGCAGTGATTCCTGTCGCCATGCTTTACGACAATCCGGAAAATGCCGTTGCTGAAATTACCTATATCGAAAAGCGCGGCTATCCGATCTCTTATGTGGAGATGGGGGAAGAGCCCGACGGGAAGCACACATTGCCCGAAGACTACGCCGCTCTCTATCTGCAGTGGGCTACGGCGCTACATCGCGTCGATCCGAAATTAAAACTGGGCGGCCCCATCTTCGAGGGAGTGAACAAGGACATAGAGGTGTGGCCCGACGCGCAAGGCAGGACTTCATGGATGGGACGTTTCTTTGACTACCTGCGAGAGCATGACCGCATCGGCGACCTGTCATTCGTTTCTTCCGAGCACTATCCCTTCGAACACTGTCGGCTTCAATGGAGCGACCTCTACGACGAAGCAGATCTCGTGCGCAACATTCTTCAGGTCTGGCGGGACGACGGATTGCCAATGGGGGTTCCGATGTTCATCACAGAATCAAATATCGCTGCCGGCGACGATGAATCATTCGTAGACATCTTCGCGGCGCTCTGGTGGGCTGACTACGTGGGAGCGTTTCTCCAGGCTGGCGGAAATGCTGTCTATTATTTCCACTACATCCCGGTTGGGCAGTCCTTGGGTCGCCGTGGAACATCTCCCGGCACGTTTGGCATGTTCACCGTGAACTCGGACTACGAGATCCAGCAGCCCATTTCCCAATTCTTTGCCGGCCAGATGATCAACCTCGAATGGGTCCAGCCTGGAAGCGGCGAACATCGTTTGTTTCCGAGCGCCAGTGACATCCACGACGGGGCGGGGCACGTGTTGGTTACTTCTTATGTCGTGCTGCGCCCGGATGGGGATTGGTCTGTGATGCTGGTCAACAAAGATCAGGAAAATGCGCATCCGGTGCACATCATTTTTGAGGACACGGCGGATAAAGTGCAGAGATATTTTTCCGGTCCGGGGAGTATCGTCACGTTTGGAAGCGAACAATACCAATGGCACTCAAACATTGGAAGCGGTCGCGCCGATCCGGATGGCCCCGCCAAGAGAATGGCTGCAACGGGGGAGGCCGATACGATATACACCCTACCTAAGTCGTCCGTTACTGTCATACGGGGAAAACTTTCCGGCAACAATCCGGAGCCGAAAACGACCCCGCGTTAACTGAATCGGCATTTCATTGGATGAAAAGAACTCTTTTTGCCTTGACTGTGCTTCTGTCTGAGTGAAATATTCATTTCCTGATTTCAAACGTTTGAATAGGCCGAGTGAGCATGCAAATAGATGCTTCAAAACCGGCGAGAGCCGATCGAGCCACAGCGACAGAAGTCACGTTAAGGAATGGCAAGACCGCATTGTCCTGTCAGGCAATTCTGCAATCAGATCAGGCAAAAAAATGGCGTCTGCAGGATTCCATGGCCATGCCGTAAGCACTTATTTTGGAGGCAATTCATGAGGAAAGCGAGTCTTTTGGGACTAACTTTTGTTGTCATATCCCTTGCGGGTCGTGGCAACGCGCAGAGCACCAATGCAGGAGACATCCGTGGTACGGTGACCGACACGACGGGCGCTCTGATTCCGGGAGTCGCGGTGACGGTGCTAAACGTCGAGACCGGGGTATCGAAGGATTTCGTCACCAATCATGATGGCCTGTACGACACCTCCTCGATCGTCACCGGACGTTATGAGATCACCTTCATCAAGGACGGCTTCAACAAGCTTGTTCGCGGCCCTGTCACGGTCCAGGTTGGCTTTACGGCAGTGAACGCGCAGCTAAAAGTTGGTTCCACCACCCAGGAAGTTGTGGTGACTTCAAACGTTCCCCTGCTCAAGAGCGAATCGGGGGAGCAATCAACTACGCTGGAAGCGAAATCCATGGCGCAGTTGCCAAATGTTGGTACCGATTGGCAAAACTTCACCATTCTGCTTCCCGGCACCTCGGGCACTCCTTCCGGCCAAGCCGTCGGCAACCCGGCCTCCAATCCCGGCCAATTTGTAGCGGCGAACGGTAATCTTCCCTATAACGGCATGCTCGCCGATGGCTCTACGACTACATTGCCATCCAGCAGCAACTCAGATGTGTCCACCTTTGAAACCGTAGCCGAAGTCGAAATCAGCACGTCGAGCTTCTCCGCTCAATACGGCATCGGCGGCTATATCTTCAATCAGATCAGCAAGGGTGGTACCGACCAATTTCACGGCGCGTTGTACGAATATTTTCAGAACAACGCACTGAATGCGGCCAACTATGGTTTTGGCAGTCCGGTGACCGTCCCGGTCCTTCACTATAACAACTATGGCGGATCGATCGGCGGACCCATCTTAAAAAAGAAGATGTTCTTCTACTTTAACTTCGACAAACTCGCCAATACCGGTTCAAACAACGGGTTCCTTACAGTGCCGACGGCGGCCGAACTAAGCGGTGATTTCACCGGGCAGCCGACGATCTATGATCCGACCACGCAGGTTGTTACACAGACGCCGGATGGCCCTGTCGTAACGCGGCAGTCCTTTGCCGACGAGTATGGCAACGGCAACAAGATACCAGCCAACATGATCGATCCTGTTGCGAAGGCCATACAATCCTACTACCCAGCGCCCAATGTTGCGGGCCAGCAGTTCCAAGGCGTGACCACAAACAACTATTACTACGCGGCTGCCGTTTCGAGCCCGGCCACGAAATACTTTGGCCGGCTGGATTGGGACATTACGGCCAACAACAGGTTGACCCTCTCTGACACACAGCGTGACAGTCCTGCCCTTCAAAATTCGTGGGGTATCTGTCCTATTGGCTGCGATGCTGTCGACACCGATAGCAATAACTCCCAAATTACAGATGTGTGGAATATCAGCCCTTCGACGGTGAACGAAGCCAGAGTGGGCTATACCGATCAGCTTAACTTTTATGTCGATTCCACCCTTAACCAGGGCTTTCCGGCAAAGCTGGGATGGCAGTTTGCCAAGGCTGATCAGTTTCCGACCACCAGTATCGCGGGAAACTGCTGCTTCGGGCTTGCTCCGAATGTCAATGCCGTCCAGAAGGAAATGGTCTACGACCTGTCTGACGTTGTCACGATGATTCGCGGCCGGCATATTCTTCATTTCGGCGGCGAGTTGTTGATCTACCGGACCGATACAACGACGTGGGGCAATATCAATGCTGGAACATTCTCCTACACTGGCGCTTACACGCAATCCACAGTGGGTGACAGCACCACCGGTGCTGGATATGCCGATTTCCTGCTGGGGCAGGCACAGAGTTGGAACGCATTTGTCGCGCCTGAGTATGGACCGCGAGCCAAGAATCCGCAGATGTTCATTCAGGATGACTTTAAGATACGTCCGAATCTGACGCTGAACCTGGGATTGCGTTATCAAATTGAGAAGGGATGGAAGGAAGTCAAGAACAACATCAGCGCTTTCGACCCGACCGTTTTGAATCCCGAAACTGGCACCAATGGCGCCCTCTGGTATGCTGCCACGCATGCCAATGGCCGGACGTCCCTTCAGAAAAGCGTATATGACACCTTCCTGCCACGCCTGGGATTTTCCTGGCTCCCCAAGCCGAACATGACCATTCGTGGCGGATTCGGCATCTTCGCCTATCGGTGGAGTCTCGACACCTATGGAACTGGAATGGGGACAGCCATTCAGTTCCAGGGGAACGCAACCGATCAGACCAACGGAATCTCACCAGTTGTCATTCTCGCGTCGGATGGTTCGGGCCTCCCTTACATTGGACCTACGACGGACCCGGCAGCACTCAATGGTCAGAGCGCGGTTTATAACAAGTACCACACGCCGGTTCCCGAGATTTACCAGTGGAACCTGGCGGTGCAGCGCGAGCTGGGCACGAACATGGTGGCAGAGATTGCCTACGTGGCCAGCCACGCCCACAATCTCAGTTTTCCGGTTGATATTAATCAGGTGCCGGAGGCCCTGCTGGGACCGAACGACAGTCCTTCCGCACTACCGTACCCGATCTATCAGAGCATCACGGGAGACACCTATAACGGCATCTCCAATTACAACTCGTTACAGGCTTCCATCAGCAAACGCTTGACGTCGGGGCTCAGCTTCAACGTCAACTACGTCTGGTCTCACTTCCTGGACGATCAGGATTCCTCAGGATACGGCGGCGCTGCCGGAACTCAGACGGTACAGCGATCGTATGATCCAGCGGCAAGTTACGGCTCTTCCAATTTCGACGTGCGCAATGCCTTCAAGGGACGAGTTGTCTATCAGCTGCCCTTTGGCAAAGGCCAAATGTTCCTCAATAAAAGCCGTCTGCTCGACGCAGTCATCGGCGGCTGGCAGGCTTCCGGCACATTTGTTTTTTCAACCGGCAACCCGTTTACCCCGACGATCAGTGGCAGCAACAATTCGTTTTCGCAGGCGGGAGATTGGTATCCGAATCAGCTCAGAGATCCCAGACCCCAAAATCGAACCATCAATCAATGGTTCGATCCCTCTGCGTTTACCCTCCCAGAGCCCGGAACCTTTGGCAATATGAGAAGGAATAGCCTTTATGGTCCCGGAATCAATGTCGTGAATCTCTCAGCCGGCAAGAACTTCGCGCTCGGTGACAAGGTCAGCATGGAGATCCGCGCCGATGCTTCCAATGCCTTTAACCATCCCAGTTTTGGCCTGCCGAATTTCGGCCTAGTATCAGGCGGGGACGGTTCTACTGACGCGACCCCATTTTTTGGCTCCCCCACGAATATCACCACAACTACCGTGGGCGGCCGAACGATGCAGCTTATGGGACGAATATCGTTCTAAACTCGCGGCATTGGATCATGAGGGCACGGCATGGCGTGGCGAACGGGCTTTGAACTCGCTGGAGTCTGTGTTGCGATTGGCACGTTATTTTCCTCCGGGGTCCGGGCGCAGACGATTGTTGTGGATGCCACGCCATCGCACGCAGTCAACTCGTTCAACCCTATCCGCGCATTGGGTGCAGGCGTGGACAGGTTGCGGGCGGGTGAGGGCGCTCCAGAGATGGATCGCAGCCGTATCACCAAAGAAGAAGTCGAGGGAAACACGGATAAGTTGTTATCCGGTCCGGTTCTCAAGGCGATTCTTGCAGCGGGATGGCAGCCGGTAACATACCGGCAAAACACAGAGCTACAGATCGAAGCATGGCACTGGAATCCGCAGGGCGCATGGAGCAATGCGCAAAAACAGGAAGGATACTTCACCGGCAGTGCCGAACCTGCACAGACGATCCATCACTCCTGGGCTTACCCGCTCCCGCATCGAGGCGACACGCTGGGCGATGGGGACGGGTGGTCTCGTCTGACGGATGGAGATCTGAAAAGCTACTGGAAGAGTAATCCGTACCTGACAAGCTCTTTTACCGGCGAGGACGATGCATTGCATCCTCAATGGGTGCTGATCGATCTGGGCAGGAAAGTGGACATCGACACGATCCGAATCGCCTGGGCTAACCCATACGCGCAGGATTATGTGGTCCAGTTCTGGACTGGTGAATTGGAGCCGTTCTACGACGGAACAACCAGAGGCACATGGCAAATCTTCCCCAAAGGTTCTATTGCAGGCGGTAAGGGTGGTACGACAACGCAGAAGCTGATTGATTGGAAGATCTCCGTCCGTTACATCCGCATCTGGATGACGAAATCTTCCGGCACCTGCGACACACACGACGCAACCGACAAACGGAATTGCGTCGGGTATGCCATCAACGAACTCTATGCCGGAACTCTTTCCTCCGACGGCAAGTTCACCGATTCAATCCAACATGTGCCAAGCCGCGCCCAAACCGTCACCTGGGCATCCTCGTTCGATCCTTGGCACTCTGCTTCCGATCTTGACGTGACGAAGGGAGATCAGATCGGATTCGATTTCTTCTTCAACAGCGGGATTACCCGTGGGCTTCCAGTCATCATGCCGATCGCGATGCTGTACGGCACGCCCGAGGACGCCGCAAATGAGATTGCTTATCTTGATAAGCGACACTATCCGGTATCCAGCATTGAGATGGGCGAAGAGCCGGATGGACAGCGCATGCTCCCTGAAGATTACGGCGCTTTATACATACAATTCGCCACAGCGATTCACCAGCTCGTCCCAGGCGCGAAGCTGGGCGGACCATCCTTTGAGGGAACGCTTGGCGATGTCGAAGTCTGGCCAGATGCAAACGGGCGCGTCTCTTTCCTCGCCCGATTTCTGGACTACCTGAAAGCGCACGGGCGATTGAATGAGTTCACCTTCTTTTCTTTCGAACACTATCCTCCCATCCCTTCATGGAATGATCTGTATCGCGAGCCGGGCTTTGTGAGCCATATTGTTCAAGTCTGGAAAGACGATGGGCTGCCGCCCAATGTTCCTTTTTTCATGACAGAAGGCAACATGGAGAATTACGGCGGAACCCCGGACATCAAAAAGGGACTGTGGCTAGCTGACTATGTCGGCTCAATGATGACGGCAGGCGCCAGAGGCACTTTCTATTTCCACTACATACCCACACCGGGCCGCCCTGCCCCACTCATCATGGTTAACCGGGACTATCAGGTGGTTGGATACCCGTCGCAATACTTCGTCGCGCAGATGATTGCCAACGAGTGGGCTCAGCCGGTCGACGCAACACATCAATTGTTCAAGGCTTCAAGCGACATCACGGACGCATCCGGAAACGTGCTGGTGACTGCTTACCCAATTCAACGGCCGGATGGTAGTTGGTCCATCATGCTTGTAAACAAGGATCACGACCACGACCATGCTGTGAAGGTGAGTTTCGCGAATGCGGAAAGCAAGCAGAACACTTTCTTTTCGGGCTCGGTGGCCCAGACTACTTTTGGGCAAGCCCAGTTCCAGTGGCATCCGGGCACAGATATGGGACGTGCAGATCCCGATGGCCCGCCACTGAAATCGACTGTAAACGGTGGCGCCGATACGCTGTACGAGCTGCCCAAGGCATCGGTTACCGTGCTCAGCGGAAATATTGGCGATCGCGAACGGTAAGGCTCGCAATATTCCCAGAGGCTGATGCTAAGCTGTTGATAGAGCTCACGCGGAGGGATGTGTGAGCGGTTGAAAACAGGGCGGTCTTGAAAATCACACAAGATTGGCGGTTCTGTTTGGTTTCAATAGCTTAAGTCGGTAGAAATTGCACAGTTTCGGGTGAAATCGGGCACAGCAGGTCAGTTTTGTGCAGTAAACTGTGCAGCAAATTTCGGATTGGCAGTAATCTTAAACCCAAATTTGTATGGAACGATTATCAGTGAATTCGAATTCCCTTCCAACGTCGAACGTCATCCCTCATCCTTGGTGGATTTTCTCAGCAACTGCCACAGGTAAGCGTCCTTAAAGCGTTAGGACTTGCCACTGGAGAGGGCAGAACTCGGCCAGGCGCGCGAAGTCCCGTTGATTAATTGTGAGCACTGTGATTCCGGTACGAGCCGCGCTTGTAGCAATCAGCGCGTCGTTAGTCAGACGAGCCTGCCCAATTCGTTCGTATCCATACTTCTGCGCCAGCCGGCAAGAACCCTACCCGATTGGGTCCAATCCTTCAGATTTGGAATGAGTATCCTTCTCGCCTTCTCGAAATCGCGCTCCAGTTTCTCCAGAATCCGGTAGTCGTTTGGATTGGCTCCGGCGTAAAGTTCCTCCAGTACAACGGAACTGAGCCAGAGCGGAGACTCTCGTGCCCAGCGCTGCAACAGGAGAGCAGCATCGCTGCCCACTCGCAGCGCAGTAATGTAAATTGACGAATCGAAAAGAAGCGGCATCCTCTACTTTGCCAGCGTCCCAAAAACATCGCGGATCACGACACCGCTTGTGATGAACTTCTGATTTGCTTCCGCAGTCAAACTGTTGCGTTCGTGTTCAGAGATCGCCAGATCGAGCGCCCGTTCGACAGTCTCAGTTTCTGTCGTGGTCTTGAGCACCTTCTGTGCGCGTTTGAGTTTAACGGAATCGAGCCGGAAGTGTTTGTGGATGATGCGGCTCTTCGCGCTGGCCATGGCGTTGTCCCCGAAGACGAGTTTAGCACGTATGTGTACAGATGGCAGATTTGCGAACATCGTCTGGGCACCGTTCAACTTCATTAGAATGCGATTTACTTTCAGAGCCACATACAATGGCCCATTTGGCCGAGCAGCCGGTCTTTCGTTCCCTTGCATTACTAATGGGATGGTCCGTTTGGGTACGTGATGTCGTCGTGGCAAAATGATCTTCCGGGCCTGGTCCGATTACTGTTCTCCAGAATCCTGTCGAGCGGTCGCTGGTCCGTTTTTCGTTCGCAGGTGAGTTAAGTCTCCTGCAAGCCTTATGTCTAGTGGGCAGAGATGAATAATCGCTGTAGTCCATCCTTGTTCCTGTAACCTTGTGCGCTGATGCATAATGTTCTGTCAGCCGATGCCTCCGCCTGAACCACCCCGCATCTTCATCTCTTATGCCCGCAAGGATGGTGCGGGATCTAGCACGACGTCTGCAAACCGATCTAAAGGAGCGGGCCTTTGATCCATGGCTGGACACGCGCGCCTCAGTGATGCGCGACCTGGACCACGGAAATAGAAGTCGCCTTGGACCGCGCCGATTATATTTTTGTGCTGCTTACAAAAGGGTCCTATGTGTCTGAGATTTGCCGCTCAGAGCAACTCTGGTGCGGGAAGATACCTTACTCGTACCGCAGCGCCACCATCGGATCCACGCGCATCGCACGCCGCGCCGGAAAATAGCACGCCGCCACGCCACCGTCGTCAGCAGAACTGCTACGCCGAAAAACGTAACTGGATCGGTTGCACTTACGTTGAATAGCAGCCCGCTCATCAGATGAGTCAGGCTCAGCGCGCCAACCACGCCTGCTGCAATGCCGATCAGCGCCAGTCCCATCCCCTGCTGCATCACCAGCGACAGGATCCTTCCCCTCTGCGCACCCAGCGCCATACGTATCGCAATATCGCTTGTTCCCTGCGTCACCAGGAACGACATAACACCGTAAATGCCAATAGCCGCTAGAATCATCGCAAACCCAGCGAACGCTCCCAGCATCGCCATCGCAAAGCGTTGCCTCGCCACCGAATCATGCACACGCTCCTGCATCGTGGCAATGTCGAACACCGGAATATCGCTATCGAGAGTGTGCACTTCCGCGATAATCGAATTCGCCAGTGCGGCCGGATCACCCGTCGTCCGCGCCGTCACAAACATCTCGCCGTTCATCCATGTAGCGTACGGGAAATATGTAACCATTTTTGTATCAATATCCAATCCGTACTGCTTCACCACTCCCACCACCCCGACAATTGTCAGCCACGGCTCTTTATCCCCTTGCCGTATGCGCTTGCCAACCGCATCTCCCATCGGCCAGAACCGATCTGCCATCTTCTGATCGATCAGCACCACAGGCTGTGATTTGTCTGTGTCTGCTGGAGTAAAGAACCGGCCTGCGATCAGCGGAATCTCCATCGTGCGAAAGTAGTCCGGCGTAGCCGAGCGCTTGTCCACCTGCAGCTCGGGCGCATCCTTTGGGGGCACGTATCCCTCGACCTGCATGCCTCCCCATCCGACCGAAGGCGTTAGCGGAAGGACCGACACCGCTCCAAATCCGGCCACGCCCGGCAGGCTGCGCACCCTATTCTCAAGCTCGTTGTAGAACTGAAGCCTCCGCATATGGTCTTTGTATTTAGGCCCTGTCGCCGCAACCTGCATCGAGATCACTTTGTCCGGACTGAATCCCGGCGGCACATTCACCAAGCGCATAAAGCTGCGGATCAGCAACCCAGCGCCTGCAAGCAGCGTGAGTGAAATCGCCAGTTCGGCAATCACCAGCGCCCCACGAAGCTTATCGCGTCTCACACGTAGTCCGCCGCTCGTCGAGCTCCGTCCACCCGCCTGGCCGTGTTCAGATCCACGCGAGAAGCGCGCAGCGCCGGCGCCAGTCCAAAAAGAACGCCGGTGAGAATCGAAATCTCGAACGTGAACAGCAACACCCCGTAATCCATTCCTAGTTCATCGAGCCGCGGAATATTCCCCGGATGAATCTTCTCGACCACATACAAGCTAACTGCCGATACCGCCAGCCCCGCCACTCCGCCCAGCAGGCTCAGCAGAATGCTCTCCGTGAGCAGCTGCATCACCAGCCGCACCCTCCCGGCGCCCAGAGCCGTCCGCATCGCAATCTCCTTCTGGCGTCCTGTCGCTCGCGCCAGCAGCAGGTTTGCCACGTTGGTGCATGCGATCAGCAGCACAAGCGCCACCGCGCCGAGCAATATCAGCACAGAAGTTCGCACATTTTCCACCACCTGCTCGGTCAACGGCACCACGCTAATCGTGAACGTGCGGTCACGATGCTTCTCCTCGCGCAGTCGCGCCGCGATGATGCTGATGTCCGCTTGCGCCTGCTCCATCGTTACATCGGGTTTCAGCCGCCCCAGAATGTTGTAGTCCTCGGGCCCGTAATTCAGCTCTTCCTTCGCGTCCATCGCGAGCGGCAGGAAAATCTGCGCTTTCTCGATTCCCCCAATCACCGGAATCACCTCATGACTTAGCCTGAATTTCCGGGGGAGAGCACCCCGACCACAGTTCGCGGCTTGCCATCCAGCGTGAACTACGCATTTTAGAGGGCCATTCCGGCCCAGTATCGGGTGTGGCATTGAGCAAGGACGGCAGCCTGGCAGTATCCGCTTCTACAGATAAGACTGTCCGGGCATGGGAATATTTAGGATTGTCCTATGAGTCGATGTGTTCGAGTTGCGTATCGCTATCACGACGCTGATGTAGTAAACCTCAATGTCTCCGCCTGGAATGGCAGCTTCGGCGGTTCAACCGATCTCTGGGTTGCGCAAGGGGAGTTGAGGCCCCCGAGGCGGGCCGCCGTGGACGCCCATAAGGGTTGAAACTCGTAACTGGCCCCCGAGACTGCGAGGAACGAAGTGAGATCTATGAAGACGATTTCTGCCTATATATTGGTGCTCGTGGACACATTCGCTGCAGCCTGTGGACCCGTCGCTGCTCAGGTAAGAGTTTGGGAGGGGAGCGTCACGCTGCCGACATATGAGGAGGGAGAGCCTGACCCGAATCCACCGTTTGATGTCTATTCGACCACCCAGTTCAGTTACCCCTACACACTGCGAAAGTATCTGACCGGTCAAAGCACAGAGCATGTCTGGCGCGCGGTTTTTCTCGAGAATGAGTATTTGAAATGTACCGTGCTTCCCGACATCGGAGGACACGTCTACACATGCGTTGACAAAATCAACGGCCAGCCTATTTTTTATGCGAATCCATCCATCAAGAAGGCACAGATAGGGTATCGGGGTGCGTGGGCCGCGTTTGGCATCGAGTTCAACTTCCCTGTTTCGCACAACTGGGTCTCCATGTCACCGGTCGATTTCGCATCTGCCGTGCACCCGGACGGCAGCGCATCGGTGTTTGTCGGAAATATCGATCGTGTGTACGGCATGCAGTGGACGGTGGAGCTCATTCTTCGGCCGGGATCGACGCTGCTTGAAGAGAAGGTCACGCTTTACAACCGCAGTGACGTGCGGCACCGGTACTATTGGTGGAACAACGCAGCAGTTCAGGTGTGGGATGACTCACAGATCGAGTACCCGATGCGATATGTCGCTTCACACGGCTTTACTGAGGTGCAGCGCTGGCCGATTGCGCCGGATGGCAGTGACCTGAGCGTAATCAAAAACCAGCAGAGCGGCCCGGTGTCATTCTTTGTGCATGGAAGCCACGAGCCGTTCATGGGCATCTGGAACCCGAAGACGCAGGCGGGCACGGTGCACTATGCCGAATACAGTGAACTGCCTGCCAAAAAGATCTGGTCATGGGGCGCAGACGCCGAGGGCCTGGGCTGGCGGAAAGCTCTGTCTGACAACGATAGCGCCTATGTCGAAGTGCAGGCCGGGCTCTTCCGCAACCAGGAGACATATGCGTTTCTTGATCCCGGCCAGAGAATCCGCTTCAGCGAATATT
Source organism: Terriglobales bacterium (assembly GCA_963823845.1). Taxonomy (GTDB): domain Bacteria; phylum Acidobacteriota; class Terriglobia; order Terriglobales; family Acidobacteriaceae; genus Alloacidobacterium. The sequence goes on along the minus strand of CAWGND010000010.1, from coordinate 100,030 downwards.
GGATGCCGGCGCGCGACACAGGTGGCATCTCACGCGCAAACAAGGCAGGGGTTGTCTCGCTTCAGTCAAATGGATCCGGGGTATCTGCTGCCCTGAATGTAAATCAGCGCATCCCCGCCGCTCAGATCAGACTGCTGCAGAACGGCAAGATCCTCTGGAACGAATCAGCGGATCTTGCTCCGGAAAAGAAATGGTCTCACATCGTGTCAGTCGAGGATCAGTCTGCGAAGGTGACGTTCGAACTTCGAGACCATGAAGGAAATATGTTGCTGGAGCACACGGACGGCCAGTACGACTGGGACCCGGATTCGATCATCCACGTTGGCCCGCAAACCATCTACGCCACGCCCGATACAGACAGCCGAAGCGAAGGCGACTGGCTTAAGTTGGGTACAGACCAGGAGCTGAATGGCAAGGTAGTGCAAGCGATGGAGACCTACGAAGCAGCGCTGGCTAAGCATCCGGACAGTTTCATTCTGCAGGTTGCTGCGGGAAGACTGGCGGCATCGTTGCAACGGTATGCCGAAGCAGAGAAGTTGCTTCAGGCAGTGCAGAAGCGCGATACGTCGAATGCCGAGATCGCCTATTGCCTTGGAATTGCTGAAGAAGGTCTGGGCCACACGCGGGATGCCAAGGTTGCATACGAGATTGCATATCGTCAGGCCGAGTTTCGTGGCCGTGCAGCAGCGCGCATCGCCCAGTTACAGGCGCAGCAAGGAGACCTATCCAGCGCGCAGGCATTTCTTAAGGATGCGGTCGAGGCCGCGCCTCTGGACATGCGCTCAACGGAGCAACTGGAAGCAGTTACGCGTGCGCTTGGCGATACCACCACAGCAGACCAGATTGCGCGCAAAAGTCTCGCGATGGACCCAATGAGCGACTTCCTCAAAGAGGAGACAAGCTCGCCCGATCTGCCTCATCTTGCCGCGGATCCCTATCGAGTCCTGCGCGTGGCTGCTGAGTATATGAATCTGGGCCTGTATCAGCGCGCGTTGAGCGTGCTGTCACGAAATTACCCAGAAGTGCCTGCCGATCAATCCGAACCGGACTCGGTATTGCCGCAGAATCATCCTCTGGTTCTTTATTACACCGCATACTGCAAGGCTAAGCTTGGCGAAGACGCGCCACAGAACTGGCAGGCAGCTAAGAGGCCTTCGTCAGCTCTCGTTTTTCCGTCATCGCCAACCGATGAGACTGTGCTGCAGCATGCGCTCCATACAAACAGCGGTGATGGAACAGCCCAATATTTGCTGGGAACGTTGCTCTTTTCCAAAGGCATGTATGATGCGGGAATCGAGCACTGGACAGAAGCAAAGCTGCTTTCCCAAAACATGCCGGTGCTTGACGCAAATCTGGGAAAAGCATGGCTGCACATCAGGAACGATCCCCAGCGTGCCCTCGAATCTTTTGAACAGGGCGCGAAGAACGATCCGACGAACGCGGACATCTACGCAGGCCTTGACACTGCAATGAGCCTGACCGGCGTCTCGGCCAAAGATCGGGCCGCAGCGCTAGCACGTTATCCATCTACCGATGATGCCTCTTCGACAATGCCCGCTAATCTCGTCTATCAGCTTGCTCTCACGCGCGCTGAAGCGGGTCAATACGACCAGGCTCTCGCGTTATTCAAAGATCGTTTCTTCCCCAGCGAAGAAGGCGGCGTCAGCGCGACGCAGGTCCTTTTTGAAATCAGGCTCATGCAGGCTGAAGCCGAAGCAGCATCTGGAAAATGCGCAGATGCGGAGTCGTTTCTTGCAGCCGATCATCCGGGACTTGCACTGAACGGGGCGGTTGGTCAGGCGTATGTGAGGATGGCTGCCATTGCGAAGCTCTGCCTTCGCCAGCAGGAGTCCGATCAATTCCTGCAAAAGGCCGCGGCCAGCAAAAACATAGCCGATGCGCCATGGGCAGCCCGCGCGCAACTACTGCTCGGCACCTACGATGCTGCTCAGCATCAGGAAAAGCTTGAGAAATCGCTCGCCGATGCCCGCCATGTAGCAGATGCCAGCAGTGTTACTGGATGGTGGTGGTACAACATTGGAGCCGTCGAACTTGCCTTGAATCACAAAGAACTGGCCAGAGAAGCGTTCAATAAATCTCTCCTGCTCCCTGACAATATGATGTCCCATCACTTGGTAAGAGCTGCTGTGGCTAGTTCTGAAGCGAGCCGCACAGCTCACTAGCAGTTCAAATAAGGTGATGTCGTCGCAAAACCGGCGAAGAGCTTAAACACATTGATCGTGTCTTTCGCTCCCTGAAAGAGATCTTTCTCCTTTCGGAATAATGCGAAAGAGGCAAAGCCTGTAGTTTCTCCGCATACGAACAGCCTTGTCGGATCCGTACTGGTACTCGCAAGATGAATACAAACTCGCCAAAGCACTTACCGAGATTCTAGTGAACTCGGCCTTCTGGCCGTATCACCGGCCATCCAGAAGTTTGATGATCCCCGACCGACGAGGGGCATACTTCCGGATGGCTGACAAACCGACCTGAACCAGATTCAGACAGAGAGCAAGGGCACAGAAAACTGGGCGCTCGCAGGGTGCTCCAACGCTCTCCCTCATAAGTGTCAGTACGGTGATGTCGTCCTCCTGGCCGAACAGCTCGGCTGAGGTAGAGCCGGGTCCGCGCAATGACAGGGAGTACCAGGCGCGTAGCGCAGCCACTGTGGTTGTGCCCGGCACGCAGCGGCCGCAGGCAGGTCGGAGACCGCATCCCGGTGGTCGAGATTAAACCGAACCTGTGGCGGAAGGCCTGCCCTGACGCCCAACGAGCACGCCACCCCGCATAGATTCCCGTCGGGATACCAATAATGTCAACTGCCTCAAGAAAGGGCGGCCAACTGCGGACGGCGAGCGGGCCGGAGACATCGCCGCGCACGGGGAAATGGAAGCGAACCCAAAGGCGCGACCGGTTAGGCCTGCTGAATTGAAGATGCCACCGAAGAACTCCTGTCATTTGCCGCTTCGCTCCGTTCCAGCTCCGCCCCACCCCATGAACCAGTAAACTCAATGCCGATGCTTGATCCCACGGCAACTCTGATCCTCGATTGGCTCCGGCAGATCGGTCTCTCCGTTCGCCTGGCGCGAGTCGACGCCGACAGTTTCCTGCCCGGCGTCACGCTGGCACCGGGAGGCCTCATCGTGGACCCCGAGAGTCTGCTCTACCCTGGCGATCTCCTTCACGAGGCTGGCCATCTTGCCACAATGCTGCCCGCACAGCGGGCCTCCGCAGGATCGAATGCCGGCTCCGACATGGGACAGGAAATCGCCGCACAGACCTGGTCGTATGCCGCCGCCGTCCAACTCGGGCTCCCGCCTGAGATCGTCTTTCATCCTGCCGGCTACAAAGGCGCCGCTACGACCCTCATCCAAACTTACCGTGATGGCAAAGCAGGCGTCCCTCTTCTGCAATGGATGGGCCTCACCCTGGACCCGGTCCGAGCCGCCGCAACCTCCATTCCTGCCTACCCCCACATGATTCGCTGGCTCCGCACCGACCCGGACTGAGAACAAATCTCGCCCCGGAGGCAGTCGACCTGGGCGCGGCCCTTCAGATGCGACGCACGTAGTGACTCTCATGGAGCCCCGATAAATTTCTGGTCCCTCACTCTATATGAGGCTGAGAATGCCTCCGGCCTCGCGAACGGCCGGCCCTTTCCGTCTTTAGGCTCGCGTGATAAACCTGCGCAGAACGCAGCACAGACCTCTACCTCGGGCCGCACCCGCCTGCGGGCAAAGAAAGCAACTGGCTCGCTAACCGTACTCGGCAAAGGATATTCCGCGATCCCGAGGCTCAATGGGCCCACATAGGCGGCCATCGACAAAAGCTGGAAGCCCTGGGAGAGAGGATTCGAACCTCCGACCCCCTGGCCCCGAACTAGGGGTCAGCGGCCCACTCGACCAATTGGGAAGAGCTAAGGGTCAGCAGACGGTTTAGAGGAAAGGAAAAGCCCGGTCAGGTTCGACCAGGCTTCAGTGCGTGGGTTCAAAGAGACTTACTGTGGGACAGTGCTAACTGGAGCCGCAGTTGCCTGCGTTGACGGCTTGCTAGGTACTGGCCTAGGCTGCGCGGTCATTCATCATCATCAATTCCGAGAGGGGAGAATGGGATAAAAATCTTGATGTATCCCCACGACATGAGTCCGTTGGTCATTGTGGCCGTAAGTTGTTGATTATTGGTAGCGCCATCGGGGATCGAACCCGAACTCTCCGCCTTGAGAGGGCGGCGTGTTAACCAATTACACCATGGCGCCAGAAGATGAGTCAGCGTGGCGCTGCCGACTCTTTCAATTCTACCAGAAGCTCGCTCGTGAACGACCCGCGCGCCCACCGCCAAAACTCAACGCTGAATCATCTCACTGCGCGGGGCATCAATTAGAAGGGACTACTATACGATGCCGCAATCATCTCGCCTGGCTCACACGCCTCTCTCCGTACTCGATCTTGCACCCGTCAAAGAGGGCCGCTCCATCACGCAAACATTCCAGGAAACGCTCGACCTCGCGCAGCACGCGGAAACTTGGGGATACAAGCGCTACTGGCTCGCCGAGCACCACAACCTCGCCTCGGTCGCCTGCTCTGCAACATCGGTGCTTATCGGCTACGTCGCCCAAGGAACATCCACCATCCGGGTCGGCTCCGGCGGCATTATGCTGCCCAATCATGCGCCCCTCGTCATCGCCGAGCAGTTCGGCACGCTGGAAAGCCTCTACCCCGGCCGCATCGACCTCGGCCTCGGCCGTGCCCCTGGAACCGACTACCCAACGATGCGCGCCCTTCGCCGCGACCTGCGCAATGGCGACAACTTCCCCGAGTTGCTCGCTGAACTACAAGAGCTCTTCGCGGCACCGAAACCAGATCAGGCCGTCCGCGCGCTTCCGGGGGCAGGCCTGAACATCCCCATCTGGCTTCTCGGATCAAGCGGCTTCAGCGCGCAGCTTGCGGGGCATTTGGGACTACCCTTTGCCTTCGCCGGACACTTTATGCCGGAAAACACTCTGCCCGCTCTCGACATTTACCGCCGCAGCTTCCAGCCATCCGAAGTGCTCGATCATCCCTACACGATGGTCGGCGTCCCCGTGCTCGCCGCCGATACCGACAAAGAAGCGCAGCATCTCGCGACCACGGAATACATCAACGCCCTGCGCCTTATCCGCAACAAACTGGCCCCGCTCTCACCGCCAGTCGACGGCGTAGAAGGCCTCGCGAATACCTTCGAGCAGGCCGCGATCGGATCCAAGCGAGCCGCAGCCATCATCGGCAGCCGCGAAACGGTCAGCCACAGGCTAGAAGCATTCCTCGACGAGACGCAAGCCGACGAGCTGATTATCACCAGCAACCCGTATGAGCCCGCAGCCCGTCTGCGCTCCTATGAAATCATCGCGAAAATTGCAAACGACACGATGCACGAAGCTCGGAAATATCAACTCGCGGAAGTGGAATTGTAAGCTTCAGACGTTGCACTGGTCATGAAGCTTACTCGATGCACATTGAAGGGCGCCGAAGGTGCGTGTGCCTGGACGGGCAGTCCTTAAATGCCAAGCTTCTTCACTTCATCCGTGTAGTACTTACGGTAGAGAATGTCCCACTCCTGGCTGCCCTCAAGAATGACCTTCCGCTGCGATTCGATCTTCTGCCGCGCAGCCTGATCGATACGCATCTCCTGCGTCAGGAGATTTTCGAGGGCCTTGCGCGCTTCCTGCCGTATCGTGTTGCGGTCTTCGAGAAACTCGGCCTCATCGGTTTCCGCGAGCGTGTCAGCCACCACGTGCCCCAGCTTGTTCAACTTGTCGCGCGAGATCCTCACAGCACCGCCTTGTACTTCCGCGCCAGCTCCTGCTTCACCTTCTTGAACATCTCAGGGTAGCTTGCGCCGCTTCGCCGCATGTCTTCCTGGTAAGCCTCCAGAATCACGCGAACCTCTTCATTGATGCGGTCTTCTAGCTGCAGCTCCTCCAGAAGACCGTTGTAGACGCGCTCTTCCACCACCTTCGCCTTGTCCGTCCGGATCATCTTCGTATCGATCAGATGCTTGACCGTGTGGCGCGCCAGATATCCAACATATTCTTTCGAAAAAATCATTGATCTCCTTTGGAATATAGCACATGGATTGTTGCAAAACCCTGCGCACACGAGCCCGGCATTGTACCGCTCCTGGAACCGGGTGCCCCGGGTTCGCGAAGCTAACCGGGGTTTTTCCGCCTTCAAAAACAGCGCCACTCAACTTCTTCTCGGGCCAACTTCTTCTCGGGTATCATGAATCACCTCAGCGGGCACCGACTTCGTCCGCGCAACCTCGCTCCCAGCCTCAAAAGGTTGCACACTCAGGCTCCTCTTTGTATTTGAATTCTCCGCGCGGCATAACGAGCTGCACCACGGTAAGCAAGGAGAAACACGATGAAAGCCTTCGTCCTCACAGCAGTCAAACAGCCCTTCCAGGCGCAGGAAATCCCCGACCCGCAACCCGGCCCCGGACAAGTCCGCGTCCGCCTGCACGCCTCGGGCGTCTGTGGAACCGACATTCACATCTGGAGCGGCGAATTACCCCTCCCGCTGCCCATCGTTCCCGGCCACGAGCCAGCCGGAGCAGTCGATCTCGTCGGTCCCGGCGTCACCTCCGTCAAAGCAGGAGATCGCGTCGGCGTCTCCTGGTTTCAGGCAGGCTGCGGCAGGTGCGCCTATTGCCAGAAGAAACGCGCACGCCACTGCATTGAGCCGAAAACGTGGATCAGCAACGGCGGCAGCTACGCCGACTACATGATCGCCGAAGCCGAAGGCTGCACACTTCTGCCCGAGACGCTGGCATGGGAGACCGCAGCCCCGCTCTTTTGCGGAGGCTTCGCCGCCATCAGCGCCTATCGCGCCGGCCGCCCACAGACCGGCGAACGTATCGCCATCATCGGAATCGGCGGATTAGGCCATTTAGCAATTCAGGTAGCTAAAGCATTCGGGCACGAGGTCGTAGCCATCACCAACTCCGCCGCGAAAGTGAATGACGCGAAGAGTCTCGGCGCCGATGAAGTCCTCGTCATCAAGAATCACGCCGGGCAGGAACTCACAGACCTCGGCGGCGCCGACATCATCCTCTCCTTCTCACCCGACATGAAACAAAACAGCCAGGCCCTGCTCGGACTCCGCCCCGACGGCAGATTCGTAACAACTGCCCCCGGCGCCGAACCGATCCAGGTCGATCCAACCTCCACCCTCTTCAAGCAGATCTCAATCATAGGCTCCGCACTGAACGACAAGGCCGATCTCGTCGACGTAGTAAAGCTCGCAGCCGCAGGCAAAGTAAAACCAATCCTCGAAACCTACCCGATCGACGACCTAAACAAAGTCCTCACGCGACTCGCAGAAGGAAAAGTCCGCCACCGAGCGGTAGTCTTACAAGACGCATGAAACGTAGCCATTGACGGCTCTCACAGGCTGCGGCTCACAGTATTATCCGCACCCCACCAACTCAGCAGCGGCACAAAAAAGGGGGGCCCCATCCTTTCGCGCAGTTTGCGAAAGGTGGGAGGGCAGAATCTAAGCCATGTCTAGTTTTTCGAAAACATGGAATCAACGAATCACTCAGCAATAACCACCAGCTTCTCCGCCGGAATAGCCTTCAACTGCGACTCATTCAAATTCAAATGCGCCTCCGCCATCTCCGGAGGAACCCGCCGAATCCAGTTATTCAGCGAGAAATCCTCATAGTGACTGGTCTTGAACACTTCCAGGAACACAAGATCCGAATCGCCAGTGTTCTCGATATAGTGCCCAGCCACCGCCGGCACAAACCCCACATCGTTGGCATTGAAGTTCATCGTCCGCGCCTTCCCCGACGAGGCAAACACCGTCATCCTGCCGCTTCCGCTCAGGTAGTATTGCCACTCAGAAGCGTTCGGATGCCAATGCAGCTCACGCAGCGCGCCCGGCTTCACCGTCACCAGCGCCGCCGCTACCGTCTTCGACGCCGGAAAATTTCGCGAGTCCACAATGCGCGCCGATCCACCAGCAGTCTTCTTCGTCGCAGGCATGGCCGCCATCCTGAAGGTATAAGAGACAGGCGACTCGACAGCCCTGCCACCAACCGCTTCTCTGTCCTGCTCCAGCGCCCCCGGAACCTTCCCCGGAAAAATATAAAGCTCATCCTCGGGCAGCGCCGCAAGCTGCGACTGAGGTAGCTTGAAGTTCTTCGCCAACACCGACGCTGGAGTATGCGCCACCCAGTCCGAAATCAGAAACGTCTGGTACTCGGAGAAAAGCCCTTCATCAAACACCAGCAAAAACTCGCAGCCGTCCTCGCCGATCCCCTGAATCGAATGTGGAAACCCAGCCGGAAAAAACCACAGATCGCCCTTCTCCACATCGTCGATAAAAATCGTCCCATCCGGATTCAGCACCGTGACGCGCGCCTTGCCGTAAATCATGTAGGCCCACTCATTCGCCGTGTGCCAGTGCAGTTCGCGATAACTCCCCGCCGTCAGCCGCATATTTACGCCCGCCAGATCGGTCGAGATTGGCAGATCGCGCTGCGTCACCTGCCGCGTCCATCCGCCTTCCTGCGTGCGCCGATGCGACAAGTCAAACGAATACCAAAACGGCGCCACATCGCCCTTATCCGTAATGGGCGGCACCTCCGAATTCGAACTCTCACCAGCCACAGGCTTATTCACCGGCCCTGGATTGCTCGCCGAATGATCCTGCTGCCCCTTCTGCATCGTCTCTTTGCTCTGCGCCTCGGCGCCGACGGTCGCCATCGCAGCCACAGCCAAAGCTCCGGCTCCAAGCCCCAGAAAACTCCGCCGATTCACCTCTGCACTCTTCGGATCGCTCACCTTGTTTCCTTTCAGCAAGTAATAACAACCGGGTGCCCCATGTTCGCGAAGCTAACATGGGGTTGTTCGCAAGTTCCGGCTCAACTCTTAGTCCCAACAGTCACCCGATGCGGACAACACGCCGTATTGATGCACTCCTCAGCCAGCATCAGCCGCTCCACAGGCCGCCCATGCACTAGATGCTCCGTCACAATCTGATCCACATCATCAACAGTCACATGTCCATACCAAACTGCCTCCGGATACACCACCACCGTCGGCCCATGCTCGCACTGATCCAGACACCCAGCCTTATTCGCCCGAACCGTATTCTTTAGCCCAACATCCTTAATCTTATCCTTGAAGATTCCGTGCAGTTCCCCCTTGCCATCGTGCGTGCACGATGGGCGCGCACTTCCCGGCTCCCGAACATTGGTACAAACGAAAACATGCCGCTCAAACTTCGCCAAATTATCACCTCTACCCTCAATCCTATAATCGAAAAACTTCCCCGTTTTCCACCCTCCATTTCTGAGAGAATAGGCATTTGATGATGCAACCTGACGATCTCATCTCGCTCAAAGACGACATGATCGCCTTCATCGAAGGTCATGGAATGCGCCGCCTCCCCGGCTACATTGGCGACGACGTGCCCACCGTCACGTGGGAAGACGACGCCAACCCTGACAGCTGGAAAGACTTCGTCGAAACCGCGAAAGCCGCCGGCGCGCCCTTCGTCACCATGAGCGACGTCACCCTCGAAAAGGAAGACCTCGAGCTGCTCCTTGAAGAGTTGCAGGACCTCGACTACCCGAACGAAGAGAGCGCCGACGTCGAAGAAGCGCAGTCCCTCGTCAACTACGTCGGCAAGCTCGGCTACGTCCAGCTCGGCTTCGTCCATCAAGGCGTTGCCTTCCTCCACGAGTCGTCTACGCCCTGGTACGAGCGCTACCAGCAGCTTCTGGAATCCGTCGAGGACTTCAGCGACATCGTCTTCGAACAGAACGACAGCGAAGACGAATAACCGTGAGCACAACCGTCGCCAATGGCGCGGCGACCCGAAGACAGCCGTCGCGCAAGCGCTGGGTATATCTGCAAGATGGCTCTGACACAAACGCGATCGCGGCCGCCGAATTATCGCGCTCTGCAAACATCCCGATTACCGTCGCCGAGCTTCTGCTCGCCCGCGGAGTTCGTACCGCCGAAGACGTAGCCCGCTTCCTACGTCCACAGCTCGAGCATCTCCACGACCCCTATGCCATGAGCGGCATGCGCGCAGCCGTCCCGCGCGTGCAACAGGCGATCCAGAACCGTGAGCCCATCCTCATCTACGGTGACTACGACGTAGACGGCACCACCGCGACCGTCCTTCTCAAAACCGCGATCGAAATGCTCGGCGGCGAAGTCCGCTTCCACGTCCCGCACCGCCTCAAAGAAGGCTACGGCATGCGCGACGAAGTCCTAGAAACCGCCGCCACCGACGGCGTCCGCCTCGTCATCAGCGTCGACACCGGCATACGCGCCTTCGCCGCCGCCCGCGCCGCCCAGGCCCTCGGCCTCGACCTCATCGTCACCGACCACCACCTACCCGAAATCGATCCCGTCAGTAGCACAAACGTCCCCCACGCATTAGCAGTCCTAAACCCCAACCACCCCGACTGCACCTACCCCTGCAAGCATCTCTGCGGCGCCGGAGTAGCCTTCAAACTAGCGCAGGCCCTGCTCGAAGCGCACGACGCCGAACGAGCCCGCACAAAAATCCTGCCGTCGTTTCTGAAGATTCTCGCCATCGCCACCGTAGCCGACGCCGTCCCGCTGCTGGGCGAAAACCGGACCTTCGTCGCCCTCGGATTAGAAGGCCTCCGTCGCCCCGTCAACGCCGGCCTGCGCGAACTGATGAAAGCGGCCAACCTCGACCCATCCCAACGCAAACTCACACCCATCGACATCGCCTTCCGCATCGCCCCGCGCATCAATGCCGCCGGCCGCATGGACATCGCCTCCGACGTCGTCGAACTCTTCACCACGCGCCAGCCGCAGCGCGCACAAGAACTGGCCGAAAAACTGGAGCGCCTCAACACCGACCGTCGCGAGACCGAAGCAAGCATCCTCACCCAAATTGAAGAGCGCCTGAAAGATCCAGCATTCGAGCAAACCCGCTGCATCGTAATGGACGGAGAAGGCTGGCACCGAGGCATCATCGGCATCCTCGCCTCACGCATCGTAGATCAAACTGGCAAGCCAGCCTTGGTAATCACCCACGAAGAATCAGCCCACGGCTCAGGCCGATCCATCCCCGGCTTCCACTTACTCAACGCCATAGAAACCTGCCACGACCTATTCACCCGTTTCGGCGGACACGCCCACGCCGTAGGCTTCTCACTTCCCTCTTCGCAGGTCCCCGAACTCCGCCAGCGCCTCGAAAACTATGCGCTAGTCAACCTCACAGAAGACCAGCTGGGAAGCCCGCTCACCATCCACGCCAACCTACCGCTCGACCGCATCACCCCCGCGCTCTTCACCTGGCTGCGCCGCATGGAACCCTGCGGCATGGGCAACGAAGAACCCGTCTTCGCCGCCCAGAACGTGCGCGTTGCATCGCAGCCGAGATTCATCAAAGACAAGCACGTTCGCCTGCAACTGGCGCAGGGCCCGCGCGCCATCACCTTCCCGGCCATAGGCTGGCACTGGGCCGACCGCATCCGCTCAATAAACATCAAGCAGGACAACATCATCCATCTCGCCTACAAACTCCGCGAAAACGATCACCCCGAATTCGGTGGCCTCGAACTCGAAATCTGCGACATAGCCATCGCCCACGAGTAAAGCACGATCCCGTAGAATAGCCCCGACACTCCGACCAACCAACGGAAGACTTCCATGAAGACATGGCTGCGCCGCCTCCAATGCCTCGTTCTGCTCGTCAGCGCCTGCTGCAGCGCACAAACGCAGTCGATTTCCCAGCCGCAATACTCCGTAACCATCGCACCCAGCGATCAACCCGGTGCTCCTCCGCAACTCAAACTCGAACGCCAACACGAGACCATCTTCCAAATCCCCATCATCGCCGGCCTGGCCTCGTCGACAAGCGAAGAGCAACTCTCCAACATCACCTACTCGCTGCGCAAGACCAGCGACGACGCCTACGAACTAACCGCCACAGCAAAAAGCAATCTCTGGACAAGCCGCCGCTTCCAATGGCGCTTCCTCTCCGACCACATCGAGTTTCAGCAGTTCGCCACTGGCTCCGGCAAACTCGGCCGCTGCTACTTCCTCGCCAATGGAGTCTCCAACCGCTGGGACAACGGCACCACCAGTGGCCACGCATGGGACGCTACCATCTACGCCGACCGCTACTTCGCTCCCAATCCCAACCTCGCCGACCAGTCCGAATTCAACATCGCCATGCCGCAGATCCTCGGCTTCAGCGTCGGCCGCGAAGAAAGCTCCGAGCAAGACTTCCGCCCCGAGCGCATGGCCGGAACCTTCGCGCCGCCGCCGCTCTTCCTCGCCTTCCACCTCAACAGCACGTGGACCGGCATCGGCATCGGCGCCAAACCCGGCGACTACCAATTCCCCGCGCTCGAATACTCCGGCTCGCGCTATGCCGGAGCGTCCTTCTACGTCGACTACATGGGCTACCGCACCATCGACGGCGACTTCGCATCGCCCGTTCTCACCATCAACATGGCCTACAGCCCTCTCGACGCGCTCCGCAGCTACACCGCCTGGCTCACTGCAAACGGATTTGCAACCGATCCAGTTACAAAAGACGTCTACTGGCACCACCTTCCCATCTTCTGCGGATGGGCCGAGCAGACCGTCGAATCCGTCCCGCAAGGCGGCTCCGCCAACAAGCTCTCTACACAGGCGAATTATGAAAAATGGCTTGCCACACTCGAAGAGCGCGGACTCCCCGTCGGCACCGTTGTGATCGACGACAAATGGCAGCAGGGTTACGGCAGCTTCGACGTTGATCAGCAGAAATGGCCCGACTTCAAAGGCTTCATCGCTGCGCAGCACGCCAAAGGACGCCACGTCGTCCTCTGGGTTCCCGTCGCCGACATCGACGGCCTTCCGCCCTCGCTCTGCGTCAATTACCAGGGCAAGTGCGTCATCGCCGACGTCGGCAAGCCCGAATACGAAGCCTTCCTGCGTCCACGCATCCGCCATCTCGTCCAGGACCTCGGCGTCGACGGCTTCAAGGAAGACTGGGTGCGCTCACCCGCAGCGCCCGGCCTGCCGCTCACTGGCCCCGCTACCGGCATCGAATTCGTCCGCCGCTTCCAGTCCATCCTCTACAGCGAAACGCACAAGTGGAAGCCCGACGCGATGGTCGAGACGCAAACCACCAACGCGCTCTTCCGCGAATCATCGGACGTCATCCGCCTCAACGACATCTGGTACGCCAGCCGCAATGTCCCCGAGATGATGCGCCTCCGCGCCCGCATGGCAAACATCACCGGCTGGCCCCTCATCGATACCGACAACGCCTCCGCCACCAACCTGAAAGAGTGGTGGAACTACATGCAGGCGCAGCCCTCCATCGGAATCCCCGCCCTCTATTTCGTCACCCGCACCGAAACCACACAGGAAACTCCATCCGCAGCCGACTGGACCTACCTCGCAGTCCTCTGGCATCGATACATAGATGGACTGAAAACGAGAACGCCGCAGTGAGAACCGTCATATCGAAAGCGAAACCCCGCCACGAATTGTGATCCTGAGCAGAGTGCAGAAAGGTGCGTAGTCGAAGAGCCTGCCCTGAGCTTGCCGAAGGGATCTGCTTTTCGCATCGATCAGCACGAAAACGGGTCCCCCATCCTGACAAAGTCAGGGTGGGAAAGCAATACCCCAACCAACCACATAAGGTTGTCATCCTGAGCGAAGCCGAAGGACCCGCACCGAAGGTGGAGGTCTTGCGAAGCAAGACGAAAAAGCGATCCCCGAAAACCACGAATCATGGTGCCCCGTCCTTTGCGAAGCAAAGGGTGGGAAAGCACGAATCGATGAGAACGCAATTGCTGTAGATTCAATTCATGACAAGGCTAACCGAAAAATCCATCCAGCAGACCGTTGAGAAAAGAAGAAGAGCGCCTGAACCTGATCGCTCCGCGTCTTGGAGAATGTCTAGCCTGCCTCAGTCATTTCACGCACCTATCTCGCACTTGAGGCGCGTGCACTCACCAAAAGATCGATCCACAACAACCCGACCACCTCGATCGCTAACAAACCCAACACACCCGCGCCCCGCGAGCCCACTCCCGCGAAGCAATCAACAACCGCCAAGCGACGTCGCGCCCGCGAAACGCAGGACGAACAAATACCCCTTCCACATAGCCTGTAAGCTTTCCTTCCAACCCAACAACATCCCGTCGCAAAGAAAGCTCAGCTACGCCAATCAACAACCCATCATCCTCAGCCACCAGAACGGCCTCAGGCTACTCCAGCGACCCAGCAAAGAAAGCTGCAATCTCCACATCATGATCATCGCCGTCAGGCCAAAGCTCACGCCGCATCGCTAACCACTCGGCGGCATCCTCCAGCCTGACTTCGCGAATGTTCACGACACATTCCCAAACGGATCTTCAAGCGAAGGACTCTGTGGTGTAAACAACTCTGCCCCGTTCTCCGTCACATGCATGTCGTCCTCAAGCCGCACGCCAAACTCGCCGCGAATATAAACGCCGGGTTCATCGGAAAACACCATATTCGGCCGCAGCACCGGATTCAGCTCCCATCCAAACATATTGTTCTTCACCAGGTACGACCACTCGTGCATGTCCATACCCATCCCATGGCCCACGCGATGCGTAAAGTACTTGAACCCCGGCCCATACCCCGCATCCACAATCACCTTGCGCGCGGCCGCGTCCACATTAGCGAGCGAAACTCCCGGCTTCGCCGCAGCCAGCGCAGCCGACTGCGCGTTGTGCACAACATCGAAGACGGATTTCATCTTGTCCGTAGCCTTACCCAGAACAAACGTCCGAGTAATGTCGGAGGTGTAGCCCTCAACCGAGCAGCCATCGTCCATCATCAGAATCGTGCCCTCGCGAATCGTCTGCGGCTGTATCGAGCCATGCGGAGAAGCCGTGAACTCGCCGATATTCAGGCTAGCCTCGCCTTCGAAGCCAACACGCTGATAGCCAGCCTGAACCAGCCTGCGCACATCGCGTGTCATCATCCCCTCTTGCAGCGACTGATACACCGCCCGATACACTAGCAGGGTCGCCCGACACGCGAGCCGGATACAGTCCAGCTCATGCTGGTCCTTAATCATGCGGCAACCCGCCGTCACCGGAAGCGCACTGACGAAATGAAGCTGAGGCGTAGCCTTCGCCAGAGAATCGGCAAAAATGAACTTCATGTTCTCATCGAGTCCGACCGTCCCCGTCGTAATCCCACAATCCCGCAGACCCTTTACCGTAAGCGCAAACGGATCCTCATCCTCCTGCCACGTCAGAACGTCGGCATCCTTCGCAAACGGCCCCGCGCCCAGCAGTTCCCTTGCCCGGTCCTCTTCAAACGCTGGACAAACCACAAAGGGTTTCGCCTTCGCCGGAATCACTAAGGCCCAGAAGCGCTCGCTTCCGCCAAAACGAATGCTGGCAAAATAAACCGACGAAGTCGCACTGTTCGAAAGAATGATGGCATCGATCTTGTTGGCAGCCATCAACTGCCGCGCCCGCTCGATGCGTGCCAGCCGCTCATCATTGGTAAAAGGCTTAGCCTGCCCCGAAAGATCCGGCAACACAGCAATCGCAGGCGGAATAGAACCGGCACCAGGCGCACTCCCCTGCTGCGCCCGAGCATCAGACCGCAAAGCAAGCAGAGCCGCGGCAGAAGACGTCCACAAAAAATTCCGGCGTGAAAACATATCCCATCCTACACAAGGCGATTTGCATATCAGATAGGCCGTCATTCTGAGCGCACAAGCCGCGTAGCCCGTCCTGAGCGAAGCCGAAGGAAAGAATCCATGCGATGAAGGCAAGGCACAACCTTCTCACTTTTTCTCAAAAGATCAACTGAGTGCCCCATGTCTCGCTTTTGAGACATGGGATCTATTACTTCGCCGCAGCAGTCTCCATATGGGCCTGAAGCTTCCACTGTCCCGCTGAATTCCGCACCCATACCGATGTTGCGTTGTTACTCACGGTCATCTGCTGTGGCTTGTCCTTAGATCCGCAGGTAAAGTCCTCCGCAATCGGATACACCACGAGCGCTGAATCCGGAGTAAGTACACGCACCTGTTTCTCGCCCAGCTTGTAGTGGTTGATATGACACTGCGCCAGAACCTGACGCACAACATCACGCCCCTCGATAGTCTCTCCGATATGGAGATAATCGGGCAGCATCAGATCGAGCAGTGCAGCCGCGTCTCCTTTGGCAAACGTAGTCCAGAGCAGCTCTTCCTGAGCACCGATCTGCTGGCTCGCCGTTGAAGTCTGCGCCATGCCCGTGAATGCAAATGCTGCAAGAAGAAAAGCGATCGATTTCATAGGGGCGCTAGTTTACCAGACCTGCGTGTATAAAAGAGGGGCTTGACACGGCTGCTATTATAAAAACGAACAAGGCTCTTCCTGGAAGAAACGCCCGTATCCCACGGGCGTTTTGCTTTTGGGGGAGCCCTCGGGAAATGCCCGGAAATTGGATACACGCAACTCCCATAAAAATGACGAATTTACGAAAAAGATAGGGGGGAGGGGGACCCCGAAACAGGAGTAAAATAGAAACAGATCTTTCACAAAGCTTCAAACTTCCCTGAAGCTGCTCCACATGGGGGCGTCACGGTTTCGACGGGATCGTTTGCGGCAAAGAGGCATGCCGGGGGCTGGGCACCCGTAATCGCCCGGAAAATGATAATTGCCGATCATCAACTGGCATACGCTGCTTAATTAATTAAGTAGCCGTCCTCCGCAACTTTGTCTGCGGGCTGCGAGAGGACGTCGCACAGCAGGCTGGTTCTTATGGCTGGGTACGGGCCATAAGAACGAGATCCACGGACTAGCAATGCGCGCATCTTGTCCGTTCTGAGCGCGCAACGCGAAACCTTAGGAACGCGACTGAGCATGGAGTCTCTTTGTTGACTACGATTTCGGACGCGGGTTCGACTCCCGTCGCCTCCACAACCCATTTATTATCAATAGTTTAATTGATGATGACAAAGCGCTATCTCTGTCCGCTCATCTAAGTTGAGCGATTCGACAGACGTGAAATTAATCGGTGAGTACCATAGAGGATGAGTTGGTTCGTCGTCTCCGGCCCACCCCGGCCTATTCCGAAGCCTCATCCGCCGAGGGACCAGTTCACAACCTTCCCTGTTTTTTCGGCGGCTCACGCTTCTGACAAATTCTTCTCGTCGAGCGTCATCGCTACGGGCCTATCATCGACGAGCTTGTAGATACCAGTTTTCTGAATTCAAGTCCGGACATCGCCGGGGCAATCAGCGTTGTACCGCGAGATTCAAGACTCTAAGATGACGATATACTGCCGGTTCAGCCTGGAGTTCCCGCACAATGCAGCTTCACCCCATTGCCTTTTGCCTCCTTGCAATCTCCATTACTGCAGCCACCCACGCGCAGCAACCGTCGTCGAGCTCCTTGGAACTGAAACCTGACCTGCATTGGCGAATGATTGGACCATTTCGCGGTGGTCGCACGCGGGCGGCTACTGGGGTTATTGGCCAGCCAAACGTCTTCTACGTTGGTCAGGGCGACGGCGGTGTTTGGAAGAGCGACGATTACGGGCGCACCTGGAAGCCGATCTTCGATGGCCAGCCTTCGCAGTCGATCGGTGCGATCGCCGTCGCTGCTTCCGACAGCAATGTCGTCTACGTGGCTAGCGGCGAAGGCCTGCGGCGCCCCGACCTCTCCGTTGGTGACGGCATATATAGGTCGACTGACGCGGGCAAGACCTGGCAGCATCTTGGCCTGCGTGACGGGCAGCAGATTCCGGCGCTTGCTGTCGATCGGCATGACTCGAGCAAGTTGTTCGCCGCGGTTCTCGGCCATCCGTACGGTCCGAACGAAGAGCGTGGAATCTTTCGTTCCACTGTCAACTTCAGCATGTTCGCTGATCTGCTCGATGCGCCGCGCCATCCCAAATCCGTGTTGTGTACCGAGAGCGTGGAGAGTCTTCAGAATCATAAGATCGAGGGTGCCTTGCAGGACCTCGGATTTGTCAGCGGTCACGCGTTGAGAGTTTCGTGCCTGCACTGGCGACAGGCCAAAGCACGTTTCCAGGAATGAGCATTCTGAAAATACGCATCGGCGATTGTGTGCTCACAGAGAACGTCGCAGCCTTCCAGATCGCCGTGTCCAAAGACGCGGCAGGCAATCTGCAAGAAAGCTCACCGGTTTGGAATTATCCGAATCTGAAAAGGCGGAAAACGCGGCTGGCGTCTTCTCGATGAGAGCCGCGGTGAAACGTAGCCCAATGGCTGCCACTCCGATACATGACTCGAGTGTTGTTACGGAACTAATTCCAGATTTCCTGAATCCGCCCATCCTCGATCCGGAGAATCGCGAAATAGTTCCGCGTATATTCTTGCGTCGGATCAGAAGGATCTTTGTCGCGCTTCTCCCACATCATTACGACAAAAGGACCGTCGGTGAATTCCAGCACCGGCGCATTCTTCCACTCCGGCTTGATGTCCTGAGGCTGATGGTCGGGGAAGCTGTGAATGAACTGTTTCAAGCCTTCACGGTCAACGGGCTCGACCGGATTGTGCTCGATGAAGGATGACGAAAGAAGCTTTTCGATGTCCTCGATGTGTCCATATTCGGCGACATTCTTTTCGAAGCGCGTTGCGATCGCCAGGTTCTGTTGTTCTACCGTTGAAGGTTTCGCTGTGTTCCAGGTGGAGGGCGGCGGAGCCGTGGACGGAATGAACGCAGGGGAACCAGGGTTCTTCCGGGCAGCATCCCAGTGCTCCTGTATCTTTCCGTTTTGAATGCGAAACAGATCGAAGCTGTATTCATAGACTGACTGTGAAGTGTCTTTGGGATTTTTGAATTTGTGCTCAAAGACCAGCCAGACGAAATTTCCCTTTGCGCCCGCGACCACCGGAGGATTTTGAAGTCGATCGGGAATCGGCTCGATCGCCGGTCCGAGGCTCTTGAAGAGCGTCATCAAAGCAGCTCGACCAGTAGGAATATTGGGATTGTGCTGGATGAAGTCCTCGGCCGCGTAGTTGGCTGCAAGTTCGGTGTGGCGAGCTTCGATGACTTTTCTCCACCAGTCGAGAATGAAGGCGAGGTTCTTCTCTTCTGCGGGAGTCAAGGGGGCGACTTGTTTCCTGCTGGGGAGATGTCCCGGTTGTAGAGATTGACCGAATGCAGAGAAAAAGGCAACGAAAAGCAATTGAAGAGCGATCGCTATGCGCAACGCCTCCGTCCACTCGAAATGAGAAGACATCCTATGTCGATTGTGTGCCTCGAAGACATTCTCGAATGGATCGTCCATTTCTCTCCTGTGGCAATACCACATAAGCATCTCACAGCTTAGGGTGGTACCAGTACCACTAAATAAATGTGACCGGACGGATCTCTTCCCTATAGCCGACCAACCACCCGCGATCAGTGGACCGGGAAGGGTAAACACTCTGGGAGATGTCAGAAAACACTTCAGTCTAGCGGAGGAGGCGCTCTTGTCATCCCCCGGACCGTAACTCCTCCCCTGAGAGGTGTACGGTTAGCTCGTGAGATGCTCATGGTTCCGGCTCTACGCCGGCAAAAAGGGTGGCTGCTGTCGCCCGGGCTTCCAGCTGAAATGGAAAGTCAAATACGGGCCAAACCTAAGAGGGCATCAGAATCGACCTAAGCTGATGCACGAGAACTTAGATGGTTCCAGCAGCTGAGGGCTTTTAGATGCGTGGATAAATTTCAGCCCAGCCTGCTCGATCACGCCGGGGCTGGTAGGACAGAATTTGGCGGGCAGTGTTAATTAGAATCTTAACTTCCCCCACACTTCGCACATCCGCCAGTCCGAATTTTAGGAGGCAACGAGGTTGCACTCTCTGAGACGTCTAAATACGCCAATTACCAAGCGATCACAGCGGATGCCCATAAACGGAAATGCTTCTTTTGCTTTTCCGCCGATGCGCTCGATGAGCCAGTCTCGCATCATTGCGCGTCCTCGATGCAGGCGTATTTTAACGTTCTCTTCGGTCAGTTCGAGCGCTCCCGCCGTTTCCGCGGTTGTCATCTCCTCAATGTCCCGCAGCATTACCACAGTGCGGTACTGGTCCGGAAGGCCAAGCACTGCTTCTTCCAGAAGTTGGCCAAGTTCGGCTACGGACGCTCTCTGTTCTGGATCCAGCGAGGTCTCAACAATGCTCATAGATCCTTCCTCGTCGTATTGAGTATCGTCTAGTTGCTCACTGCGATTACGCAAGCGGAGGCGCCGTAGCGCTTCATGGACGGCAATGCGCGTCAGCCACGTCGAGAAGAGTGCGTCACCGGCAAACTGGTTGAGATATTGATATGCACGAACATATGCATCCTGCATCACATCTTCGGCTTCAGCGTCATCGCGCAGAATCGCACGCGTGACGCGATAAAGGCGCTGGTTGTAGCGGCGCATGATGATCTCGTACAAGCCGGTGTCGCCCGCCTTTACCCGGTCAATGACTTCCAGGTCGGTCAGGCTTTCAGCCCACGCTTTTTCCAGAGTTCCGATGGTTGGCATAGCTCTGCAATTACAGAGTCTGGTGTGCGAAAAAGGTTACAAGCCTGACCCTGAAATCAGCAAGAGACATTGCGTGAGGGGAATTGTTACCTGGCGAACAAAGAATTCCCGGTCGCTTGTAACCAAGCGTCGACTCGCTGCTCTTTGTGTCAGAGGGCAAAGGGCATGACAGGATTCGACAATCGCCTTAATGCTTGCTGGTGGGCGCTGAAAATCGGCCTCGGGGTTGAACCGATTGTTACCGGAGTGGACAAGTACTTCAACAAACTTGCCGACTGGCGCATGTATCTGAGCCCTTTTGCGACAGAGATAGTTCCGGTCAGCCCCACCACCTTTATGCATGTGATTGGACTTGTCGAAATCGTTGCCGGGCTGATCGTTCTGAGTCACCTGACAAAGATCGGCAGTTACATCGTGATGTTCTGGCTGCTTGGCATTGCGGTAAACCTGCTCACCACCGGCATGTTCTACGACCTTGCGATGCGCGATCTGGAAATCGCGATTGGCGCGTTCGCTCTATCGCAGTTGACCGCAGTGCGCGAACAACAAACGGAGCCAGGTGCCATTCGTACACCTGAATCGCAGTTTGCTGAAACACACTAACCACACAAACAAACCAAATGGAGGATTTTTATGAAACGACTTACTTCATGGGTGGTGCTTATGGGGCTCTGCGCAGCGCCTGCATTCGCCTTTGCTGCCAGTTTCGAGAATGTAGCTGTGGTGGATGTCGGCTGTTCCAAGAAAGTAGCTGCTGACCCTGACTCCCACACCCGCGAGTGTGCATTGAAATGCGCAAAGAGTGGCTTTGGCATCGTGACGAGCGACCAGAAATTTCTGAAGTTCGATGCTGAGGGAAACACCAAGATTCTGGAAGAGCTGAAGGCCTCCGATAAGAAAGATCACCTTCGGGTAAATGTCGACGGCGACGTGCAGGGTGACACGCTGAAAGTTACCTCTATCAAGTTGCTCTAGTTCGCCAGTCCAATCCCAAATCCGGCACCGGAGTTGCTTCTCCGGTGCACACGTTTCATGTGTGTCGGCTCAACGACATTTCAGAGGTGGAGCAAAATGAACCTGCGTCGGTCCACACTATTCCTGATGCCAACCGTGCTACTCATAGCGGTGATTGCCCTTTCAGGTGAAAGGCACGAAAGGGAATCGAAGTTTCTGGGCAATGCTGAAGACAATGCGAGAGAACTGATCGATCAAGGACGACGCATCTTTCGCTTTGACACCTATGGCGACGAAGCTTTCTGGACCGGTCAGTTACAGATTCAAAGATCCGTCCAGGGCCTGACACCGCGAACGGCCCTGGTTCTGGGAATAAAAGTGGATGTTGACGCGCTTTCGCCATCGTCGGTTGAAGCAATCAAGCACGGCAAGGTAAATCTCGATGATCCTGCTGTCACGATGCAGTTAATCAAACAAAATGCGGTGCTGGGTGTTGTGGGCCACTTCAACAACAATACCCTGACCCAAATCGGTTTCACGTGTGCCCTCTGCCATTCAACCGTGGACAATTCGGTTGCGCCCGGAATCGGAAAGCGGATCGACGGGTTGGGGAATCGTGACTTGAACGTCGGCGCGATTGTCGCAACCGCACCGAACCTGCAGCCGGTGGTAAATCTGTTGAGTCTGGCACCTCAGGACACAGGCATCACGGCGCAAGATGTTCGCAACGTACTTAATACATGGGGGCCCGGCAAGTTTGACGCTGAGTTGTTTCTTGACGGCAAGGCGTTTAACCCGCAGCAAACCACAAACGGCGTCGTGACAGGAACAAATGTTTCCGGCGCTACCTTAATGCCAAACGCACGCGGACTCTCGGGTCACAACCTGCATACGTGGACGGGAGGATGGGGCACTGTGACCTACTGGAACGCATTCGTGGCTGTCAATGAACTTCATGGCATCGGCACGTTCTTTGATGAGCGCTTCGACGACGCTGCCCAGTTCCCGATCGCCGCCGCAGCCAAACTTGGTCATGTATCCACAGATCCCGACAGTGATCAGGTCACAGGCAAACTGGCTGCGTTGCATTTCTATCAGCTCGCACTTCCTGCCATACAGCCCCGCCCCAACATTGACTTCGATCCGGCGGCAGCAGCACGCGGCGACGAACTATTCAGTGGCAAGGCCAACTGCAACAGCTGCCACCATGAACCATTGTGGACCGAGCCTGGCTGGAACCAGCACACAGCTGAAGAGTTGAAGATCGACAGCTTCGAAGCTGACCGCGCCCCCGGCCATGCATACCAGACCATGAATCTCGCCGGGCTGTTTGTCCGCGAACGCGGTCTGTTTATGCTTCCGCAGAACAAAGGCCGCTTCTATCACGATGGGCGCTTTCAGACACTACTTGATGTCGTCAACAGCTACGATGCCCGCTTCAACCTTGGACTTACGGACGAAGAAAAACACGACTTGGTCGAATATCTAAAGTCGCTCTGACCGCTGAGAAGGATACGCCTCGGCCGTTTCTTTTCTGAACGAAGTATACGCACGGTGAAAAGGCAAATCAGCCTACTTGAGATTTCGTTTGTACAGCGCCGTCAGCTCCGACCACGCTCTTTCCGCTCCAGCCTCGTTATAAACCTGGCTGCCACGAACAGTCCACCCGTGGTTACAGCCGTCGAAAACCTCCACCGTAGCCTTCAGGTAAGCGGCCGCGAAGGCCTCTTTCAGTTTGTCCTTCGCCGCCGGGTCGCGCTTGTCGTCGTTGTCGGCCACACAGCACAGTACCTCAGCCTTCATCTTCGGAATTAGCAGGTGTGGACTGTCGGGCTTGTCGGTGACGAGTCCGCCGCCATGGAACGTTGCCGCAGCGCCGATGCGATCTGGCACAGTCGCCGCCGTGCGAAACGTAAGCGGACCGCCCATGCAGTATCCTTGGACCCCCATCTTTTTCTTCTTGTCCGTCTGCGGTTGCTGGTCCAGAAAGTCGGTGTACGATTTCGCATCGCTGATATTCGCGTCTGCCGTCAGCGCTGCTGCCAGAGGCATGACCTTTGCGCGGTCTTCAGGCTTCGAGAAGTCAAACGAGCCATCCACTACTGGCGCCTTTGCATTCCGATAGAACGGATTCGGTACCAGAACGACATAGCCCTCGACGGCTAGCCTGCGTCCCATCTCGCGAAAGACCGGTCGCAGCCCCAGAATATCGGTCCACACCAGAACCGCGGGCCATGGCCCGTTGCCTTCAGGGTAAAACAGCGCCGAATCCGACACGCCCGAAGTCATCGGCACATTCACATCCTTCTCCACAACCTTGGCCTGCGCCGCCGCACCTGCCGAACTCAGTATCACTGCAGCCGAAGAACCAACGATAAATGCACGCCGTGAGACGGTGGGATCATGCGTCAGGCCTTGGTGAATAAAGTCATCGCACATACGCCGCCTCTCTTTCCTGTCCGTTCAGTGAATCGGCAGTATGACTGAAATGAGGTCAGGTTGTCGATGCCGATCCGTACCCTCTCAAGCCATTTTTTCCTGGAGTAATAGACTTGACTAACCCAACCGTCGGGCAAGGAGTGGCGTGTTCGTGACAGCCTGTGGTTCGACCGTTGCGATCAGGGCAAAGCGCTCATCGAGCACCGATCTACTTCAGCGAACTATTTGGGCATAGGGATCGACTCTGCCTTGCCTATGGCGCGCTCGGTGAACCAAAGAGTATCACCCGCAGGTTCGACTCCGGTTGGTGTTTTGAGTCCTTCCTTGATCACCGTGACACTTGCCTTGTCTCCATTGACGGTGATGGCGGAAATTTTGCCGGCGCCGTTTTCGACGACGAAGAGCCTACCATTCGCCGCACGCATGCCATCAGGCCCTTTAACAGGCTGGCCCATCCAGATATCGACAGACTGCCCGGCCTTTCCGGCGGCATCCACCGGGATACGGTAGAGATTGTTCGAGAACACATTGTTCACATACAGAGTGCCATTCAAAAAGGTGATCCCATGAATACCGTAGAGAGCGCGGTCTTCTAGGAAGAGTTCGGCGGTGGAAGCACCGGCCGGTAGCTTATAGATTTTGCTGTTGATGGTGTCAGTAATGTTGATGGTGTCAGTAATATAGAGTGCCTTATCCGGTCCAATCGCAAAATCGTACATACATTGTTGTCCCCCGGCAGATTTCATCGGATCTTCGGCGCGCCGGTGGAGAGATCAAAGCTTCTCAGTGCGGTGTGTCGCCGTACCGGGGTGGTGTCCGGCACGGGGGTCAGCTGACATGTCCACAACGTATTATTGGCTGCATCCGCCAGCATGCCGAAGAAAAACGTGCCGGGGCCTTCGGAGCTGGCATCGACAAATTTCTCGGCGGTGCTTGAACCCGGACGCACCTTATAGACGTATGGCGACTGGCGCTGCCAACGATCAGTACGCCGCCCGGCGCCATGGTCAAACTTTCTGGCTGTGATTTCGCATCGCCGATCAAGATGTTAGCGGCGGACGCGGCTTGCGCAAAACTCACGATCAAAGCAACGCAGGTGGCAAGGCGGTGTTTGCGCTTGCCATCGGCCCCAGGCTCCCGCCATCTGTACTCCCAGACGTCGGGGCCACGCCGACGCTCGCTTCGCATGATGCTGCCATTCTGCATGGACTGACCTCCGACTTCAATCTTCCTCGCTCCACGGATCAAATGCATGCCTCGCAGGCACAATCTAGGCACTAATCCCCTGCCCCGCAATCGCCCGTAGCCAGTGAAATCAAGGTTTTTCACGCATCTTACTGCTTTCCTTCGGCAACACGATCATCGAATTCTCATTCAGCAAAACCGGAACTCTGCAAGGAGAGAACATCTCTTCGCGCCGGTCATCAATCCGGATCATGCCCATGCATTGCGCATCCGCGCTGGGCGCGCTTGTTGATCCACGCGGGCATTGATCATGCGAGTATCTGCTTACAAGGTATTAAATGCTCAGTAACTTTTAGGTTGGCACTTTTGGGTTGGCGACAATACACTAAGAATCCGGAAACAGCATCGGCGGCGGTTGTCCGGTAAAGCGGCGCCCGCAAGCACAGCCTAAATCAAAAAGACTTTAAATCAGCCACTACCCAGGCAACCCCTGTAACAAGGAAAGTCAAGGTGCATTCGGACCAGTTGAAATGCGCCTTCGGGTGAGCGATCAGGTGCGGAACCCAAACCATTACGCCAAAGAGTGCCAGCATGAGCGTCATCAGGCGCATCGCAAGCCGCGCCTGGCGATTCATGAGAATGACAATTGCTGCGAGTCCAAACGCGACCGTCGTAACGATCGCCCAAAACACCTGGTTGGGCGGAATCCAATTTGGAACCAGGTGAGCTGTTTCGCGAGGTAAGAGTATCTGACCCAGCGTAAAGGAAATCGCACAGACGCCAAGTCCAAGGCGTGCCTGTCGGCCGAACACTACCGCCCTTGCTGCATTTGTCTCAGTCGCAGCGTACAGCGCAATCGCACCGCAGAATAAGGAAAAGAACAGGAAAAAGCTCCCACCGTATCGCTCATAGATGTTCGATGCGGCAATGAAGTCAGGGATACAAGCCAGCGAGAAACACAAATAAACAACGCAAAGTACGACCGAGGCCAAGCGCGCAGTGCGCCGGTACTGTATCCCAATCCCACCCCCAATTTGAGCGGTCATGAGACACCCGCCAATTATGGTGCCGAAAGGCAGGCTCCAGATATGTTGCAAGTTTTGCCAGGTATCACCGTCGTGCCACATCAGTGCGATGACGCCGAACAACACCGCCGCCGCGGCAAAGACGATCTTCCCATATAACGCCGTCTTCATACAGAAAAGGCAACGCCGTCGCTGCTTCGGGCCTGTGGCACAAGTGAGGTCACTTCCGCTCTATCTTTCTGCTCCGTGTCGGAGAAACGCGGCACACACGAATTCTCTTACCTCTCGATGGGCGGCCTGCGCACTAAGCCTGGATCTACTCCTTCTGCCGCCAGCCAGTGTCTCAGGGATCTTCACGTGAACATAATGCTGAATCCGGATGCTGCGACGCAAGATCGGATTGCCCTCGTATGACCGGCTAACCGGACGTTATCGGATTAGGAAAGAGTTGCCGACATCCATGTAAGTCAAAGTCAAGGGAAAAGCACGAGATTTCCGGGCGCGCTCAGGAGAGCGTGCATTCGACCTGATCAGGATGCCTCATAGCGCAACAGCGCCTCTCGGCGGGTGGTTCCTGCCCATGCAGAACCGGACATCCATTTGCTGTCTCGGGCTCCGAAGAGCCGTCACAGATGATTGAGTTTGTGTTCTCTGCCAGTCCCGAAACAATCCGTAGGGGCCCCTGGAATCTCTTCCTTCGCCCAGTCGGCAATCGGCGGGACCTGGCAGTCTGCGCATCGATGAATCCTGATGTTTTTGCCCTCTCTTTATCAGGAAAGGCTTTTACGCTGCCGGCGTTCGGCTGAACTTCTCGGCAGGCACGAAGTCCTGATGCCTGCGCTCCACCGCGAGCATGTAGCAGACCATTTTCCTGGCTACCGCCAGCGTGGCTCGGTTGGGGTTGCCTCTCTCCAGTTCTCTGGCACGGATCACGGCGAGTTCATGGCACTCCCGCACCGCCAGTTTGGCTGCTTCAATCAGCACTCTCTGGATGTGCTTGTTGCGCTGCTTGGAGATCGGCATCCGCATCACCTTGTCGGCCGAGCTGTTTTCATCGCCGCATAGCCCGCAGTAGCTGATCGCTTGCTTGATCGAAGTGAAACGGGTGACGTCTCCGATCTCCAGAGCCCACGTCAGGGCCGTGATCGGCCCCACTCCGGGCACGGTCCGAAGCCGCCGTAGCCGCTCCTTCAGAAGCGGATCGCGCTCGAGCGAACTGACCAGTGCATAATCGAGCTTCTGCGAACGGCAAATCATCTCTCTGCTCAGCTTCAGCAGCGGCCGTATGCTCTCGTTCACCTCTTCGTTCGTCGACATCAGTTCGGCGAAGTAGCCGACCTTGTGCAGCCGCTGCTTGTTGTAGCTCACCCCGGTCTCCATCAGCAGGCCGGAGACACGGTTCTTCATCTGCACCATCTGCTTGATCAGCAGGTTCCGGTAACGTAGCGTTCGGCGCCGGTTCCGGATCTCCGTCGAGGCCATATGGCACTCCGGCAGGAAGTCGCATCGCAGGCAGTCGGCGATTTTGCCGGCATCGATCTTGTCGTTCTTCTTCTTGGCCGCGGCGATCGCCCGCAGCATCAACGGGTGCGCGACCTTCACCTTCTCCGCATGCGGAAGCAGGTGGTCATAAATCCATCCCGTGAAGATCGTCGCTTCCATGGCGATCATGCGGGGCTGGGGCATCGTGCGGATCCAGCCGTCCAGTTCCCGGCGCGTCGATCCGATCTTGCCTTCCTGATACACACGGCCAGCTGCGTCCTTCACGCAATAGCTGATCGTCTTCTTGTGTACATCCAGTCCGATGTAATACATATCGTCTCTGAGGAGCCTCCAAGGTTGTTCTCTGAATCAGCCTCATCGCTGAGTTCAGCCTTTGCAACACCTCGTGCTCCTCACTGACTTAGCATTCAAACAATCCGTTCAGAAACCGGTCAATCGTCGAGTTGGCCGGTTCGCGACTATGGACGAGGGCTGCAAAGAAGAGCGCCATATCGATCCCGGTTCTATCGTCATTCGATGCGAAGCGCTCCGGGGATCCTCCGGTGTCTGCGACTCAGTCACTCGTAGCGCAGCGCGGCGATGGGGTCGATGGCGAGAGCTCTGCGTGCGGGAACCATGCAGGCGAGTGCAGCCACCAGAATGAGCAGCCCGGACGCGGCCAAAACCATGATCGGATCACGCGTTCCACCTTCGATCCAGCGGATAATGAGACGATTCAGACCGAAGCTGAGTGCAAGACCGGCGGCTATTCCCAAGCCCACGCTGGTTCCGGCCGACAATGCGACCAGGCGCAGCACGTCGCGGCGCCGCGCTCCGAGGGCGACGCGAACGCCAAGCTCACTGGTGCGCTGCAGGACCGTGTAGGAGACTACGCTGTACAGGCCCACCGCGGCGAGAGTCAGCGCCAGTATGGAGAACGCGCCAAAGAGCACGGAGATGAGACGCGCCCTCGCATATTCCGGCTCACGCTGGATCCAGCCTTCGAGGTCGCGTATATCGTCGGCGGTCTGCTGGTCGGGATCGATGGAGGCGATCTTTTGCTTGATGCCGTGCAGCATGGCGAGCGGTTCGCCTTGCGTGCGCACTAGGACCTCCGTGAACTGCGCCGTCACGAGCGTGTAGGGCGCGTAGACCGCGGGAGCCGCGGGTTTGTCCAGCCCGTCATCCAGCGAGTCGCCTACGACGCCGATGATCTGCAGCCACCCCGCGGCCCCATTTGCCGCGAGCGCCCAGGGAGGGAGAGTGGCGAATTGGGGTACGCGCACCGCATGCCCCAACGCATCCCCGCCGGACAGGTAGTGACGCACGAACGCCTGATTCACGAGGACTAGTGTGGCGCCCCGCGCGATTTCGCTGTGGTCCCACACGCGGCCGCTGAGGAATGGGATTCGCAAGGTTGCGAAGTACTCGGAGCCGACGAATTCCACTTCAGCCTCCTGCGCCTGGGAAGCCGGTTTGCCCAGAATCTCGACAGGCAGGCGCCAGCCGCTGTTGGGCGGAGTGGCATTGGTGGAAATACCGGCGGAAAGGACGCCAGGCATGGCCGCGATCTTGTCGCGGAGTTCGGTGAAGAATCGGGCACGATCCGCCCAGGTTGTGTGCGCATCTTCGCCGATGGGAATTACGACCGACATCACGTGTTGCGGTTCATACCCGAGCGGCACCATGTTCATGCGAATAAAGCCCTGAATGGCAGCGCCGGCGGCGGTCATCAGCAGGAGAGTGAGGGCGATCTGGCCGGCAATCAGGGCGGTGTGCAGGCGTCTGCCTTTCACGCTGCCCGTCAGCCGCCGTGTACCGGCCTGCATGACCTGGCTGATCTCCGGCCGCGCCGACTGCAGGGCCGGAAAGAGGCCAAAGACGATTCCGCTCAGCAGGGCCAGGCCTACGCTGAAAAACAGGACAGCGAAATTGATGTGGAAGTCGGCTTCGTATGGGTAGGAGTATTCTGGCAGGCGCGGGATGATGAACCCAATGGTCCGGTACGCGACAAAGATGCCCAGTCCTGCTCCTGTCAGCGATAAGAGCAGCGATTCGGTGAGGAGTTGGCGCACGATGCGGAATCCGCTGGCTCCTACCGCCGAGCGGATAGCAAACTCGTGCTGTCGCGCCGTGCCCCGCGCGAGGAGCAGAATCGAGACGTTGCCGCAACCAATGGCGAGCAGCAGCGCGACGGCCCCAAAGAGCAGGAACATGGTCTTCTTCAGATCGCGGGTGTACGTCTCTGCAAGACCGCGCACGCTGATCTTGAATTGTTTGGGAAAGACATTCGGCGTTTGGCGGTCGAACTCCTGGTAGAGAGGACGGAATTCGCCCTCTGCGGCGGCCATGCTGACGCCGGACTTCAACTTGATCTTGGTACTGTACCTATGCGTCTGATCGGATGCCATTTTCATCGGAACGAAGACCTCTCCACCCCCCATGTGAAGCGCACCGGCATCACGCCGAGGATTGTGTAGGTCTTATGGTTGAGCTGGATGGCCTTTCCCACAACCGCGGGATCGGCACGGTAGTGCCGTTGCCAGAACTTGAAGCTCAATACTGCTTCGGGCTGCGGATCCTGGCCGTCCGGCGCGTCGGAGGGGACAAAGTAGCGGCCCAGCAGGGGAGGAAGGCCGAGAAACTGGATATGGGATCCTGTCATCTCGAGCACCCTCACGTCGTCGGGTACGTCACCGCCCGTGATCGTCTGGTTCGAAGACGAGGAGGCAACCACAGCCTCGACAGCAAGCGTCTGGCGTAACTGCCGAATCTGCGGCCCGGTCAGGTCCCAGGTCCAATCGTGGCCGGCGTTGTCCGTAATCCAGACGTCGCAGATCCGGTCGATTCCCGCGTAAGGCCAGGGGTGAAGCACCGCGTCATAAAGGATGCTATAGACGGCGACGGTGGCGCCTATTCCGAGCGTGAGCGACAGGATCGCGGTGAGGGAGAATCCCAGGTTGCGAAAGATCTGTCGAAGGGCAAAGCGGAGATCCTGCAGCAATATTGGCATCGAAGCCTCCAGGGGAAAGGGAAGCCATCCGGCCGCTAGGGGCTGAGCACCTGACTGCCACGTTGCGTTCCTCAAGAAGCTCTCGGCAGAACCCTAGCATATAGAACGAACAATAAAGAAAAACGTTCAAGCCAAACCCCAGAGATTCTATTGTTGTCCAACTCCTTCAGTTTCTGGGAGCCCTGTTGACATGGAATGGAAGGTGACGCGCTTCTGTGAATCTTCTTCGGAGAACGGCAGGGCGGACTCACCTTTGATCTAACCTTTGCGACGGCTCGCAAGTTTGGGGATACCCTTCGTGGTTGATCTGTATCCACCGGGTCCGCCCACAGAAGAGCCTGATGAGCCCCGTGATTAACGGGCCGCGATGCGTTCCGGGCGAGTGACCGGCCAACCGGAAGTAGCTCCAAAACGGGTTATTTCCGCATCGGCGACCACACGCCGCAAACCGGACATTTTGATTCCTGTAATCGAAAACCTCAGTCAAAGAATTTGGATCGAACGTCGGATGTAGAAGCCGGATCCACCGATCTTGGGATAACTACTCGAAGTCTTGGGGTGTCCAGCGAATGCCGTGCGAATATCACCGATCGTAGCTACACCTCGCGTCTGGAAACGCGCATTGCCCTGATACCGCCAGTCGAGAATTGGACTGAACGTCAATCAATAAATACAAGCAAGGACTTGCCATTATTTATGTCGAGAAGTGGAAGTTGCGCACCTTGAGAGTAGATCGTACGCGGCTCATCGTTAAGCTGACTGCAATCGTTCCCAGTCCAGGGGGAACGGAAGGCGCATCCGCCACAACTTAAGAGAATACCTTGCGCTTCTACAGGTGAACGGAGTATATGTAGAAGGAAAAGGCATGAGGTCTCAACTGAAAACCGAACTTCCACAAGTTACGCTGGACCTTCTGATCCTGAGAACAGTCGCGCACGGCCCCATTCACAGGTACGTCATCGCGCAGAGAATCCTGCAGATATCTCGTCAGGCATTGCAGGTTCAGCAAGGCTCTCTCTATCCAGCGCTGCACCGGCTGGAGTACCGAAAGCTTATCGTGTCGGAATGGGCGGAGTCCGATTCCAGACGGAGAGCGAAGTTCTACCGCCTTCCCGCAAAGGGTCGGGCGCACCTGAAGAGTGAAACCGAGAGCTGGGCCCGTTTGATCGAAGCGGTTGGCCTGATCCTTCAAAGCCCGGAAGGAGAACTGTCATGAGTTGGTGGCGACGCCTATTCAGCGCTAGTCGGATGGACTCGGAGCTCGACTCAGAACTCCGCCATCATCTCGATCTCATGGTGGCCGCGAACATTCGCTCTGGCGGGACGGAAGAGGAAGCACGCCGCAGCGCCCGCCTGGAATTCGGAGGTCTCGAACAAGTAAAGGAGGACTGCCGCGAGAGCCGCGGCACCATGCTGGTCGCGTCGATGCTGCAAGACCTGCGTTTTGCCGTGCGTCAAATATGCAAGAACCCCGGCTTCGTGACCGTAACGACGCTCACCCTAGCGCTTGGTATCGGCGCCACAACGGCAATCTTCACCGTGATCAATGCAGCGCTGCTCCGCCCTCTGCCGTATGCAAATCCAGCGGAATTGGTGACCTGGCACCACAATGAATCCCTCCCTGATGTCGACGATATTCGCGCCGAAGCCAGCAGTCTCTTTTCGGCCGGCGGAGCTGTGAACCCCGAGCCGATGGATTACACCAGCGGAATCGAGCCACTCGGAGTGCACGCAGGATTTGTAGATGCAGGGCTGTTCCAGGTGCTGGGGGTTCCAGCAATGCTGGGCCGCACTCTCTCATCGGCGGAAGACCGCAAGGGTGGGCCGCGTCTTGTTGTGCTCGCCAATCGATTCTGGCAGGAGCACCTCGGGAGTGACCCGAATATCGTGGGCAAAACGATCACCCTCAGCGGCAACAGCTATACGGTGATCGGAGTCATGCCAAAGAGCTTTGCCGTTCCCGAATTCAACCTCGACGTCTTTGTTTCGTTGTGGGTCGCCTACCCTGAAGCAGCCGCATATCGCGGGGTGCACTTTATGCGTTCCTATTGGCGGCTCAAGCCAGGCGTCACGCTGGATCAGGCGCGAGCGGGTATGGTTGTAATCGATACCAGACTGGAAGAGAACTATTCCGGCGAGGAAAAGGGCCGCCGCACATTGCCTGTACCCCTTCAAGAATTAGTAACGGGCAACGTCCGGCCGGCGCTACGCGTGCTTTTCGGAGCAGTGTTCGTAGTGCTGCTGATTGCCTGCGCGAATTTCGCTGGTCTTCTGATGGCTCGCAGTGTCACCCGTCGGCGCGAAATGGTGGTCAGAGCAGCGCTTGGAGCCGACCGGCGCCGCCTGATACGCCAGGCACTGACAGAAAGTTTCGTCCTGGCCATCCTCGGCGGGGTTACAGGTTTAGTGTTTGCGAAGCTGGCGACCAATCTGCTCGTTGCGGTCAAGCCGGCTGCGCTGGCACACCTGAGCGGTATTTCAATGGATTCCAGAGTCTTGTCTTTTGGACTCGTGGTCTCGACGGTGACTGGACTGATCTTCGGATTGGTGCCGGCGTGGAACGCTTCTGTTGCAGACGTAGCCGAGGCTTTGAAACAGGCAGGGCGAACCGCAACTGTCAGTATGACTGCTCTCGGCTTCCGCAAGATTCTTGTCGTGGGGCAGCTTAGTCTCGCTATGATTCTGCTCGTCGGAGCTGGTCTGCTCGTCAAGAGCTTCGCTCGTCTTTATTGCGTGGATCCCGGCTTTAATCCAGAGCA
The DNA here is from genome assembly GCA_963823845.1 of Terriglobales bacterium. Taxonomy (GTDB): domain Bacteria; phylum Acidobacteriota; class Terriglobia; order Terriglobales; family Acidobacteriaceae; genus Alloacidobacterium. The sequence goes on along the minus strand of CAWGND010000010.1, from coordinate 66,679 downwards.
TGTAACCTCCATCCCAATTCAAATGCCCGCCAAGCGATACGATGAGGTCGCGAAGCAGACCCAGTTTCGGCGCGAGCTTCTGGCGAGGTTGAACTCTCTTCCCGGAGTCGAAGCTGCGATGGTCGGAGATGTTCCCTTTAACGGCAATCAGGTCACGCACGGCATAGTCGTCGAGGGACAACAGCCCAAGCCTGTTGGCGATGAACCTGAAGTAGACACATTCTGCGTCATGGGAGACTACTTCCGAGTGATGCAGATTCCGCTCCGCGCTGGTCGCGCGCTGACGGACACGGACCGGGAGGACCACACGCTTGTGGCCGTCGTCAACCAAGCCTTGGTACGCGAACTCTTTGCCGGTCAGAATCCGATCGGCCAGCGGATTCGTTGGGCTCACGATACTGATCTTTCAAGGTGGATGACCATTGTCGGTGTGGTGGGAGACGTGAAGCAGTCTTCCCTTGCCGAACCGGCTTATCCAGCTGTCTTCACGCCGTTCTCGCAATCGGACGAAGCTTGGAGACGCTGGATGTCGGTGGTGGTGCGCGCACCGGACAGTTCTGCGATCTTGTTGCCGACGATTAAGCCTCAGATTTGGTCCCTCGACAATCGGATCCCATTGGATCGTATTGAGAGCATGGACGAAATGCTGAACTTGTCTCTCAGAGAGCGCCGTTTCAACATGGCATTGCTCGTACTCTTCGCCACCATAGCCACAGTCCTGGCAGCCGTGGGCATCTATAGTGTGATGGCGTATACGGTGAGCCAACGGACTCACGAGATTGGTATCCGCGTAGCCGTAGGAGCGCGCCGCAGCCATTTGCTGAAGTTGGTCTTGGGGCAAGGTGCCTGTCTTGCAGTAATCGGATTAGCGGCCGGAATCGGAGGCGCATTCGCACTCACTCGTCTGATGGCGAGTCTCCTGTTCGAAGTCACTCCTACCGACCCAGTCACCATTGCTACCGTGACGCTCTTGATGATGGTCCTGGCCTTGCTAGCCTGCTACATTCCCGCTCGGCATGCGACGCGCGTTGATCCGATGGTGGCGTTACGGTACGAATAGCTGTAGCTCCGCGCGACAGAACTCAGCCGGAAGAGAAAAATCATCTATGAACCGACTCGACCGTAGTCTCGGCTTTCTTCACGGTTTCTCGTTATTCAAGGCGCGATTCCTAAGCCCAACTGAACCCGCTGCGCTGAAGCGGCAAGGTGTGTATTCTCTTGCCAGTAGCGGCAAAGATGGCATTACCGACCGCAGGTAGAATAGGCGGCAGAGTCGGTTCGCCAAGCCCAGTCGGTGCGTAGTCTTCGCTTTTCCCTTGCAGTTAGACGGCGGACCATACATTTCCAGGAACTACGCGCTGAGTTCCGACGCCCGTGACGCGGTCTTCCATTCTGGACCTAGCCAGATCCTTGAGCCGTGAGTGTCCGCTGTCGGTCAACGGTGTTCAGAATCGGTCAGAGTGGATGTTGAACATGCCGAGGCACTGAACTATTTCCAGTCTTTAGATGGTGAACGCTTGGCCTCCGAATTGCAGCCTTGAAGTGTGAAAATCTCTTAAGGACCTTTCCTTGATCAGCAAAAGATGGATGTTCTTGCTGCCGCTCACGTTCTTCTTCTCGACTCTGCCCAGCACTGGGCAAACAAGCAAACGTCCCGATGCACTTTTCGAAACGATCAAGTCCCTCGATGCAAAGCTTTTTGACGCGTACAACCACTGCAACCTGGAGACACTTGGCTCCATGGTTTCGGATGATCTTGAGTTCTTTCACGACCAGACAGGACTGACCGTTGGGAAAGCGCCGTTCCTCGCGGCAATAAAGCAGAACATCTGCGGTAAGATACAGCGTAGCCTGCTAGAGGAAACCCTTGAGGTCTATCCGCTAGGGGTACGGAGCGGTCGAAATCGGAATTCATCGATTCCATCATCCCAACCAGCCAGACAATGTTGGAGACGCCAAGTTCGTGTCAATCTGGCATGACGACAACGGGGTATGGAGAGTCACGCGAGTGATCAGCTACGAGCACAACCAGGGGCTACTGGCGAAATAGTGGCAAAACCAGTCATCGGATTCTTGATCCCTACTGCGGCCATTATTGCAATCGGAGGACGGCCCGGCGAGGAAGAGCAATGCCTCATCATCAGGATTGTTCTTTGGATGCCATCAGTGCCGGCCAGTGAGTCTATCTTGAAGTGCCTGAGGAGTCACGATTTCGGTATGTATGGTCCGCTGCTTTGTCGCAAGCGAAAAGTGAGAAGAGCGTGTAAGGTCTGCGCGTATGTATACGGCCTTGTTGGAGTGTGTGACGACTCCGGGCCAGGATGGAATGCTTCGCTCTGTTCCTAATTAACTTGGCGGTCTTCAAAGACCCTTACCGAAAGCAGGTTTTCAGAGCGACGGTTAGACCGTGGTGCCATCTCGTTCTTCGCCAGCAGACCTGGCAGGAAAATAAAACTCCGTAGCCGCCGCTGGTCTGCGGATGTGGGAATCGCGCAGATCGTAGTGGCGCCGTTGCCCTTCCAGATGCGTGCGGACCTGCTGCATCGACGACTGACGAATATACACGTAAGCATCACGCTCCGTGTGGATCGGTTGGATCTTCTCGCTCATCACTCTCCTCCTCTTTCGTTCCGCTTATAGCTGCGAGCAGCATGTGGCTGAGCAGGTCCCGACAGCGGGCATGCACTGTCTCCGGAAGCTCCGGCGTGTTGGGGATCTCCCACAGAAAGACTCCTAGGCGTGGTGGACCCATGAGCACCTCCAGGCGAAGATGCTTCTGAAACTACCGGACCGAGATCAGAAGAGGCGGGCGACTGTACATCGAGCAGGGAACGAAGCGCTAAAAGCGCCGATTCTAGCTCCGATTATCGGTGCGAGACGCAAGGCGCAGGAAGAAGCCGAGAGGGACTTGACTCGGCAGAATGTCCCCGTTCTGGTTGGTTTTCGTGCAGCCTATGTCTTCGAAAGATTATCTCGTGATTTGCGGCCAAGATTGTACGCACCGATGTAGCGCGCGATGCACCTCAGCGCACCCGGCGATGGCAGCCAGCAATATCATCACTCAATTCAGCTGTCCTGTACAACGATTGCTAGGAATGGTGATAGGCTGCCAGCCGTTCCAAAATTCTGCTTGTTCTCCGTTCGTACGACAGATATCAAGGAGCCCTCAGTAAATCTCGATATCCTTTTGCCCTTTAACGCGCTCAAAGGGCTTGTCCAAAAAATCCCCGATGTAAACATCACCTTCAAAGGAATTCAGCAGCGGTCCGTGAAGGCGTTTGGTGAATAGTAATCGCTGGCTGTTCGGGAAGTAATGATGGATCATGTCGTTGTACAAGGGCCTGCAGGCGTCATCCAGGCCCCCTGCACCAAGCAGCACAGGGACGTTGCTGTAGAACGGTTGTTTAGTTACAGCGTCTATTGGTTTGACTGGCCAGGAGTCACAAACAGTCCGATAAACATCATTGACATGAAAACCAGCCAGCCAGGGCATAACGATTTCCTGTTGCTCGATGATGGCTGGATTCTCGAAGGCCATCTTGTCCGAGCAATAGACTGACAACCGCATGCCCGATGTTGTGCCGTTCCCAGAGAACACGCCATCGAAATACGCTTTGATATACGGCTCTTGCTGCCCGCTGATCATATCGTTGATGATCTGCGGCAATTCCTTTATTCCGTCATAATCTTCAATCTTGTCATGGATGATGCTCAACAATTCACTTCGGCCATAGTTTAACGCGACTGCTCTGCCGTCTTTCAACCGATAGCTGATCGTAAAAACCTTTCCACCAAGGCTGCCGAAATAGCTGTGAAATCGGGCCAAGAGACTGCTATCGCTGCTGTCTAGTACTGCTGTTAGCGCCTCATTGAAATTGGCTAGTTCCTGTTCATCGATGTTTACAAACTCGGGCAGCGGCGAGTCCAGAACTAACGAGCGGATATGCTGGGGATACTTTTGCAGAACAGCCATCATCAGACCGCCGCTGTAAGAGATGCCCATGAGGTTGAGCGAATCAATCTTCAGCAAGCGGCGGAGGTCTTCGACGTCTGCCGCGCTTTCATCCGTGTTGTAGGCCGAAAGATCAATCCCTTGCCTGACGAGCTTTTCACGGCATTGTCGGACCGCTTCAAGTACCGCATCATCTATTGGCCGATGGTCGAGGTAGGCCCGCTGAACCGCTTGCCCCGCGCCTTCGCATTCCAGGTTGGGCAATGCAAAGTGCGTCCCACGCTGCTCGAATGCGATATAGTCCCGGTCGCGCAGCAGGGACCTGCGGGCAATAGAAGTGACCGGATGAAGCGAACTGACGCCGGGGCCACCGCCGGTATACAGCAGTGGATCCGGCTTCTTGACGGGATTGTTGCTCTCCACGTATATGAACGGCAGCTTGATCACCCTGCCTTGTAGATGATGACGATTTTCCGGTACAACAAGATAACCGCAGTGGGTTTTGTAAGCGCTGTCTGCCCTGTAGATACAGTCACTCGACTCGATGCGAGGAACATTATCCTGTTGTGCGCTGGACACGACGGGCGGCAGGAGAAGCAACAAAGGAAAAAGGAATCTCATGATAGGTTTCTCGCCTATTCTCCTAGTGGGCTGTACCTTGGTCTGTGCATGCACGAAAGTGGCCAATTCAGTATGGCATGCAGAGGAGAAGGGTCATTTGCGAGAGGCAGGCTGTTCGCTAATGCAGCGCAATTTAGTCAGGACAATGAAGCGAGCTGAGGCCCTCACGCGGCAGAGAAGGCTAGCCCTGAAGGCAAAGTAAGGGTGTTCAGAAGCGAACAGGATTTTTCCGAAAATGGACAACGCGGAGGAGTAAACGTTTCAATGTGCCGATTCCTGTCCCGAGGCTATTCTCAGAGAACTCCTTCGATAGCCGCGGCCACATCATCACTCAATTCCTCGGCCCTCTGCAGTGCTCCCTTTATCCTGACAATCTCCAGTTCTCGCGAGGCGATCTGGCCGGCCGGTTCGTTATGCACACGTGCTGCGCTTAGGCTGCGTTGGTGACTGGCGAGCATCCGCCTGAAGATCGGGACAGCGCTCTTCTTGGGCTGTGCATCCGAGGCAGATTAAACTCTGGGGCAATGCTCGCCTGTGGGCGGGGCGCAAAGATGCGTTCCCATATCACGCAGGTTGCAGCTCGCGGCAAATGCAGCCCACTCCTCCGCGGTCGGGTTCTTTAGGCCATCTTCGCCATAGTGTGTGTTGTACAGCCCGCGGACCGTCTTCCTATACTCTTCGACGAGCCGGGATGGATAGAGCTTAGCGTAGATCATCACCGTATCCGGGGAAGCATGGCCCAGCAATGCTTGGATGATATGCACGGGGGTATTGTTGTTCAGCTGTTCGGAGGCAAACACCCGCCGGCAGTCGTGCGGGAGCAACACGAGAGGAGCGCCCTCGGAGCGCCTGGCTTCAGCAACAATGGAGAGTTCACGAATCCGGCTGCGGATGGTCTGAATGCCAGCGGTGCTGGGATGGCGGATAGCCTGAAGAAGGTAGGGCGCCGGCGGGCGAGGACGCTTTTCCAGCAGGTCCCAGTGGTCACATACGGGCACGGAGTCGCTGTTATAGAAACGCTTCACATGGCGGATGATCTCGGCCAGGACGCGGCCGAGGCTGTTGCCGATGGGGATGACACGAGCGCGATCAAACTTCGAGGGCTTGATGTGCAGCAGGTAATAGATGCGTCCATCGGCGAGCGATCGCCTGCGAATGTCAAGGGTAGTCAGTTCGCTGGCTTCTTCGATACGCATGTAAGCATTTGGCCGATGCTCTCGATCGCTATCGCCAAATCGCCAATGCGCGTTTTCGAGACCGTGCAGGGTTGGAAAAGCGATATGCCCTGTTGTTAAGATTTGAGATCGAAGATCAGCAAACTCTAGCGGACTTGAACTAAGCTGCTATGGCGCCTGCACGAGATGGCCGGATGTTGTGAACCGGAGCCTATCGGTGAGGCGGATTGACAACCCAGGGGGTGCGCCGACACGCAACATGCTTGCGATCCACGAAACCACCGAATTCCTGCTCACCCACACGTTGTTACCAGCCGGGCTGATTAGATAGTGTTGCATCGACCGGTTGAGGCACCGTTTTCCGGGAACTACAGGAACCACTTGTCCGAGATGCCGACTACACGTCCAACTAAATCGTTCTTGGCGTTCGACGACTGCTGTTTGTCGAAGTTCCTTCGACATGGAAAGGAGCTTTATTTCTTCTCCTTTGCCGTTTTAGGGGCAAAGTAACCGCGTCGCGTCTGTAACTGCAATCCATCCCGATCTACTGTGACTTTTAAGCGATGAAAGGAACCGTTAGCCTTCACGTTTCCGAGTGGCAATTCGAGCAAATAAACACACTCCGGCGCGGCTGTTAGTCTCTTGAATCCGGCATCCAGGTCGTTGCTATGGTTGATGTAAGTTCCTCCTGTGCCATCAGCGAGCTCTGACATCACGCTCTCGGTCAGTTTCATCGAACTATTACGAAGCTCACCAATTTCGAGTGGAGATCGGCCACGTGCATCGTCACTTGCATCGGCTTCCGTGACGTATACTCCCCGTGCATCGAGGGCACTGACGGTGATATTGGCCGCTGCTGCCAGGTCGATGATGCGTGACTCCGCATTCCGCGCCTCTGGCGTAATTGTCAGAAAACCCGGCGAGATCAGAATCAACGTGCTTTGTCCCGGTAAAGTAGCCATTGCATGTAAAACTGCTCCGATCGAAGCAAAAGCTATCTGAACGTCATGCTGGCCAGTTGCCAGAGCAAGCCTGGCGGCCAATTCTGCCGCATTCTCAAGCATGTTTTGCGGCATTGGGTTACAAGCGGCCACCTGCTGTTCCGCGTCCTGGAGCGCCGCCGAGTTGTGCTTGTTTTCAATCAGGTCGGCCTGGTAGTAGTCGATCTTCGGACAATCGTTCTCTGGCCGTAAGACGCTTTGAGCCTTGACACTCATGATCGCGTTCTGCAGCGTCGCGCGGTCGTGTGTCAGTCCACTGTTGGTTTTCCCGGACAAGGAGATCACTACTGCATCGTCCGATTCTGCCAATACTTCGTCCAAAGCTTTCACCGCGGCCCTCTGTGCGTGCACCAGGTCTCCAAAATCCAGGTGCATGTCATCCATCAACAGGACAAAGAAGCGGTGCCTTGGCGCTGGTGGTGGAGCGGCAATTGGAACAGCGTGAGAAAGCGCAGCGACGGCTGAATTGTGTTCAGAATGGCTTCCAGCTGTGGCCCATTTCTCAACAATGAATACGGATACTGATACCGGCTTGCCATCATCAAAGACGTGAAAGTCGTCTTTTTTCAAATCGCCTACAGCATCGCCCTGTTTGTCACGAACGACGACCGGCACCAGCACTCGATCTACGGTTACATCTATCGTGAAGGGTGGGTTTGGGGAGTCCTTCGTCTGTGGGACAGCTGACTGTGCCGCCGAGTGGAGGACCATGCAGGAGAACATAAGTGCGAGAGGCAGTTGCACCTTCACATTCTTCGCAATGGCATATGACCGAGAGATCGGGTACCAACCTGGCGTCGAGGTCATCATACGCCGAAACCTGCCGAGGCACATCAGTCTGATGGTAGTTGGACAAAGGGAAAACTAAGTCGTTCCAGCGGAAGAATGTACGTTGCCGTATAACCGGCTTCGGAAGTTGACTCTGAACCTCCCGAAAAGTCGCGTTTGCGGTAACTTCGAATATTCTGTTTACAGCCTGAATCCAATATCCGCAACAGCGGGGGGCAGTCAGGAAGGCGTATCCTATGGCGAATAAAGGCGCACAGAAGATGCTAAGCGCAACAGATTCGGGTCCAGGGCCCGGATGCTTTCCCGTTGGCTCTGCACAGGCCAGGGCGGCTGCCAGAGCCTTGCTAGAGCGTCGGTTGGCGGGGCGGAATAGGCTTGATATCGTAAGCTCGATCCCGCGTCCCCGGCGGTGATGGAACAATCCACATCGGCGCTTGGTCAGAGGCGGCTGATGGGACACTCATGCCCTTCTGCAATATTCCGGCGGGCATGACTCTGGAAGAGGCAGAAGGGATTGCTGCCGGAGCACGCGATGGAGACTAGGTCAGTAGTCGAAAACGATGTGATCGTAGAAGATCCCGATGTCCGTGCCCCCGCTGGCCGAGATTCTAGCACTCGGAACCTGCGTGAGCGGACAGGGAGCCTGCGTGCCAAAATTCTGGTGACTCTGTGGTGACTAGACGGAGTCCAAAATACATGCCCGTTTTCTCCTTGTTAGAATAAATGGTGATGCTCTGATGCGAACGCCAGAGCTTATGAGTTGCGCAGCTAGCACTCCGCTAGTCCCGTGGGTTTCCACAGTTATCTGTCGCATGAATCGTTACAGGCCTTTACACAGCCGATCGGATCGCCTCAACGAGAGAGGTGGTTGATCCTCGCGGAGGCTTTGCTATGTGGTCGTCACTGTCACGGCCTGACGCACATACCGGCTGCTTTCCAGTTGCTGCATCTCTTGAGTTCAAAGGTGAACTCAAGAGACGCCCCATGCTAAGCATTGTTGGCGACAAGGAATGTCTGGTTCTTTTCCATGGACTTTGTCAACTTCACAAAATCGGCCTGAGAGAGTTGAGCAGGCAGGAAATCTGTCCTGCCATCCGGTTGCACTGCATCCTTCATCATCCGCTCGTGGTGATACGTTGAAACACTCAGCATGCGGCACGGATGCTCACTCTTGTTGAAGAATGTGTGAGGCGCATTGGGTTGCACCACCAGGCTTTCGCCGGATTCATACACGTTCCACTCAGCGGCGCCCTGGCTGTTCCAGGACCCAATAGCCAGAGTGCCTTCCAGTACATAGAAAAACTCCGCAAATGGGTGCTTATGAAGTGGAATACCCATGCCCGGCACGACCGTGGTCTCATAAATGGAGAAGGTGTAGCCCGTGTTCTCTCCCAGTGCCCTCCATAGCAACTGCATAGGCCCGATATCCAGCGCCGGGCCTCCCGTTTTGTTATTCCTGATCACGTTGTGATGAATGACTTCGTCAAGCGGTGTGGGGAAGTTTGACATATAAGTTTCCTTTCGTGAACGAAGTTGGTGCTCTGGGGTGAACGCCAGAGCTTGTGAGTTGCGCAGCTAGCACTCCGCTAGTCCCGTGGTTTCCACAGTTATCTGTCGCATGAATCGTTACAGGCCTTTACACAGCCGATCGGATCGCCTCGATGAGAGAGGTGGTTGACCCTCGCGGAGGCCTTGCTATGTGGTCGTCACTGTCACGGCCTGACGCACATACCGGCTGCTTTCCAGTTGCTGCACCATGAAGGCTGCCAGATCCACCCGCCCGATCTTGTGCGCCTTCTCGCCGCCCTCCGTGCTCAGCACCCTGGCAACGCCGGTCTTCTCGCCGTCGGTCAACATCGGCGGCCGCACGAGCGTCCAGTCCAAGTTGCTGCCTTCGATCTCGGCCTCCATGCCCGCCTTGTCTACCAGCAGACCCCGCAGAAACGTCCTCATGAGCAGGTGCTCGTTGAAAAAGCCGGCGTTCTTGACGCTCTCGCCCGCACCAACCACCGAAATCTTCAGCAATCGCCGCACGCCATTGCGCCGCATCGCGTCCACAATATTGTGTGCCGCGCTCGTTTCCATCGTCGTCACTTTCCACGGCGTCTTGCCGCCCAGCGCGTCGATGACCGCATCCTGTCCGGCGACTGCAACGTCCACCGCGGCCGCGTCCAGCACGTCGCCCGCAACAACTCTGACATTCGCCTTCTCGTACTGCGCGGCACCGCGCACGAAAGCCGTTACCTTATGTCCGGCCGCCAGCGCTTCATTTACCAGCGCTTCTCCGCTCTTGCCCGCTGCTCCAATCACTAGAACTTTCATCGCATCCTCCTTTTGGTCTCGTATTTGGCTGCCCATCCAAATGAGCGACCTGACGATTAGAGGCCATAAAAAACCATTGGTTGCAAATTAATCCGTGGTTTTATAACCAGTGGCTGTAAATCAACAATCGGTCGCAAAAATCGCCAAAAGGTACTAAGCTATTGAAGTGACATCCACATCACCAAGTCGCCGCGCAGAGCGCAAGGAGAGGTTGCGGGGCGAAATCCTTGCGGCTGCCAGCAAAATGTTTGCCGATCGCGGTTACGAAGCCGTGACGCTTCGGGCGATCGCTAAAGAAATCGGCTATACGCACGCCGTGATCTACCAGCATTTTCCTGACAAATCGCATATTCTTGCCGAGTTGAGCAGCGAGACGATCGGGCTGCTGATTCAGAACTTCGACGCGATTGCCGCTAAACATCATGCACCGAAAGAGCGTCTTTTTGCGACTTCACGCGGCTTGATTCAGTTCTGCACTGCCCATCCACAGCAGTTCCGCAACGTCTTCTTCGGGCCGGAGAACCGCAACGGCATCCGCGCTGGACAATACATCAACGACATTGGCGCGCCGTTGTTCCAACGTTTCGTCCAGCTCTTTTTCGATGTTGCCAAGGATGAAGGATTGCCAAGTAAGCATGACATAGTGGTAGCCCACACCTGGTGGTACACGATCTTTGGCCTCGCCACGCTCATGGTCATCCAAGGGGTTGTGCCTGACTTGCCAGACCAGACTCTCGTGGTCGAGCAAACGATCGCAACGCTTTGGGCGGGCGTTCAGGTTGTTCCGCGATTGCCGAAGAGCGCAGTCTCTAAGCGATCCGGCCGATCCAGTGCCTCAAAGCAATAACAGATTTTGTCTACTTAGGAGTTGTTGGAGGTAAGAGTCACGGCTCCCGAGGCTTCTCGATATCTGGTTTGCCTGCTCTAAACCCAGCGCGGAACACGGCATTTCCTGCCAAATGCGCACGTGCCGGGATAGTTCTCGTTTTACGCGAAATCGCCGAGGCGCGTTTCCAGGGGGTTGCCGTTCTGAAAAGTGCTTCGCCCTGTTCGCGCCAATCGAGAATCGAATCCACGCCTGTCTACAGACTCGTCGCGATCGCAATAGCTCTACTCGTACCGCAATGCAACCAGCGGATCGACTTTGGTTGCGTGACGAACTGGGATGTAGGCGGCGACGGCAGCGATGGCGAGCAGGAGTAAACAGAAGACGAAAAGCGGCACGCAGGCGCGAAAGAGCGAGTTTGTCCATCCCACTGCCCAGAATCCCGCCGTGTGCAGTACGGTTCCGTCTGCTGCTATGTACTCGAACTCGCCGGTATGGATCTGCATGACCATGTAAATGGCGATGACGCGCAGGAGATCGAAGCCGCGATGCCGCTGGTGGGTGCGAGGAGCTGAGATGTTCACGATGTGCGGTCCCCAGTCATGTCCGAGGATCTCTTGCGCAACCTTGATGTTCCCAGTTGTGTCGAGAACTCCCTGGGCCAATGTGTGACGCCACCTCCCTGGCGACGATCGCAAACCTTTACATACCCGCTGGTCTGGGTAGCAGCTGTGTTGTTGATCGGGTGGGCGCTAAGAGCGCAGTTGGTGCAACGACCTACCGACTACCGATTTTGATTTCATCGAATATCGTGAATTTTCGGATTTGAAAGCACGGTTAAAATGTGTCCGGAATCAAATACAAGGTATCCAGGAGGTTGTAAGCGAAGGCAAGTCCAGCAATCCCCCCACAAAGCCGCGGAGAAACACATTCAGGTGTCCCGCTGCGCGTTGACAAGTGCTGACTTTCTAACTTGAAGTTTTTGGAGGCCCTCACGTGAAACCCCTAGTTAAAATCATTACCCTTTCTGTCCTCGTCCTCATCGCTGCCCGTAGCCGTGGTCAATCGACAGCTACTCTTTCCGGCAGCATTACCGATCCATCTGGCGCCGTCGTGTCAAATGCGCAGATCACAGTGCATGGACTCTCCACTGGGGTCGACCGAGTGGTGGTCTCGGACTCGGCAGGCGACTACACAGTTCCTTCCCTGCAGCCAGGTAATTACAACGTTACCGTGGTTGCATCTGGCTTTGCCAAATATCAAATGTCCAGTGTCATGCTGCTGGTAGATCAGAACGTGACAGTGAACGCGCAACTGAGTGTTGGTTCCGTAGGCGCTGTTGTCGAGGTGCAGGGCACGGTGCCGCTCATCAATGCGCAGACCCCTACGGTCGGCCAGGCGATCGACCAAAACACTGTGCAGCAAATGCCGCTCAATGGACGCCATTTCCTGGATCTGACAAACCTCACGCCGGGCACGGTTGTGGCGCCAGTGACGGGGAATCTTACGAGCGCCAGCCGTGGCCTGGGCGCGAACTCGTTCGATACCGCCGGTCAGCGCGAAGACTCTGTCAACTTCATGATCAACGGCATCAATCTGAACGACGCCTCACAGAACCAAATCACGTTTCAGCCCTCGATCAATACAACCGCGGAATTCAAGATTTCAAACTCGACTTACTCAGCGGAGTACGGGCGATCCTCGGGCTCGATCGTAAATGTGGCCACACGTTCAGGAACGAACGGATTCCACGGCGAGGCATTCGACTATCTGCGCAATAACTACTTCGACGCACGAAACTTCTTCAACCGCAAGCCAAATCGCCAGAACGCTTTCATTCGAAACAATTTCGGCGGCGCGTTTTCGGGCCCGATCTGGAAGGACAAGACCTTCTTCTTTCTGAGTTATGAAGGACTCCGGCAATCGCAGGCGCTACTTTTCAACGGAAATGTGCTCAACCCATCGCAACGGATATTATTTGCTAACAGTCCGGCAGGTTCGGACTATGCGCAGCTGCTTAGCTTTATTCCCCCGGGAAATGACGCAACCGGAAGCGTATTCCAAGGCTCTTCGCCGGGCCCCGTGAAGATAGATCAGTTCTCAGGCGATTTGTTCTTCAACCTGTCAGCGAAGGACAACCTTCATGCGTACTATGCATGGCAGCAAGACCAGCGCACGGAGCCCAATCTCCAGGGGAACACCATCCCCGGCTTCGGCGATCATCGAGGTGCCCACAGGCAAATCGGCACGCTGAACGAGGTACATATCTTCAACCCGAACATCGTGAATGAAGCGCGCCTGGGCTTTAACCGCATTGCAATATCGTTTGTGCCGAATACGCCCGCGAATCCGCTCGATTACGGCATTCAGAACGGTGTTTCGTACAACGCAGCTCTTCCACAGATGACGGTGCAGGATATTGGGCTGAATTTTGGCGGGCCATCCGGCTTTCCGCAGGGACGTTTTGACACCACGCTCGTCTTCTCCGATACGCTGTCGTGGAATGTCGGGCGGCACACAATCAAGACGGGTGGGGAATATCGCCGGTTCATCGCAGACTCCTTTGCTCAAACACCGGGCATAATTGCGTTCAGTTCGACCGCTAACTTCATCAGGGGGCTCGCCAGTTCCTTCAGCGTGACCCCAACGCAGGTTACCAGCCGCATATTCGAGAATGCGATTGGGGTATATATCTCGGACAACTACAAGTTCACACCGCGCCTCCAGGCGGAACTGGGCTTCCGCTTTGAGTGGAACGGCACGCCGACTGACGGAGGCAACCGCCTGGTCAATTTCGACCAGAACTCCGCCTCGCTCGTACACGTAAGCGAGGCCTACAACCAGAATTACAACTATGAGCCGCGTGTCGGCTTCATTTACGACGTGCTTGGGACCGGCAAGACCATCCTTCGCGGAGGCTTCGGCCTGTTGGCCGATGAGCCTGTCAGCGGAGTCGTGACCGGCCTGGCTGGAAATCCACCGAACGCAAACCCAGTTGCGGAAACCGGGTCTCTTTTCGTGGGTACGCTCTACTCAAGCGCGGCATTGGCCTCACTGGCCCCCAGCGCTACGAATCCCTTGCTGAGCAATGCGTACACCGAAAGCTACAGCTTCAATCTGCAGCAGCAGATTGGCTGGGACGCGGTCATGGAGGTTGGCTATATCGGTTCGGAAGGAAAACACCTGCGCATACAGAGGAACCTCAACCAGTTCATCTATCCGGGCGGCACGTCGACCAGGCCATATCCCTTTTTGTCGTCGTCGAGCCCGATACGTCCCGGTTCGGGTCTCGGCAACATCCCATACGTCGATTCGGATTCGCTTTCGAATTACAACGCGCTGTGGTTCACGGTACGGAAGGCACTGTCTCACGGGATCCAATTGAACTCCACATATGCGTGGTCGAAGTCGATGGACCTGAATTCGCTCGGGTCCCAGGGAGGCTACACGCTGCAAGACAACTTCAATCCAAAGGGCGATTACGGGCTCTCCGATTTTGACGCACGTAACCACTTCGCTTTCTCTGGTATCTGGAATCTTCCGTTCAAAGGCAACAGGCTCGTAGATGGCTGGATGCTCGCGAATATCACGCAGTTGCAGAGCGGCAATCCGCTGAACGTAACGACCACATCCACGTACAACGGCGTCTCGGGCACGATCAGACCCACGCTCTTGTCAAACCAGTACCAGACGGGTCGCGGCTCCGTACTGGCCAGTGGCAATGTGTCGTATATTCGCGCCCGTGTATGCTTGTCGCCCACAGTTCCCGGCTGCAATTTCTATCCGCAGACCGCGGGCTTCGGCAATTTGTCCCGCAACGCGCTCACCGGACCGGGATTTGCAGATGTCGATCTCTCACTTCAGAAGACAACAAAGATCACGGAATCGACGTCGCTGGTGCTGCGCGTCGACTCCTTCGATCTGTTGAACCACGCGAACTTGGGCAATCCAACGCTGTCTGCAACAGGATCGCCGACGAGCACCTTTGGGCAGATTTCCTCCACACGCACGGCCGTGGGCGATGCAGGCTCGTCACGTCAATTACAGTTCGCGGCGAGGTTTCAATTCTAAACGGAATACTGCTTTGGACGGGCGAAGGCAACCGCACCGGGCGCTGCTATGGTCGTTAGCTACCAGTTTGCTCAACCTTCAACATAACCGTCGCGGTAGGGACGATCCTCACGGATCGCCCCCCGCACAGAGCCGTACGAGCGCGTCTACGCATACGGCTCTTATGAAGAATGGGTGGCGTAAAAGCGGGTGTCGGGATAAGGGTGAAGAACGCGGGGTGGTGGTATCCACCTTTCCAAGACCGAAGTAAACTTCTCCCACTTCTTCCTGGCGCGTTGACTACGACGGACCAGTACGTTTCGCCACAGTCGATTGACGCGACTTCTGAAGATGCGCAGTTGATCGATGTTGCCGGGGACAGCATGGTATTGGTAGTAGCCGGTGACGACACTCCGAAGCCATACACCGACCTGACTGGTGCGATCATGCTTGCGGCGTTGAAGCCCAGCCTTGATGGCTTTGAGCTTCGCAACCATGCGCTTCTTCGCAGTGATCCGCCAGACGGTGAAGGTCTCGGTCTTGTGGCGTTGCCCACAGTAGTGGGTAAACCCCAAGAAGTTGAAGGTCTCCGGTTTCCCTTCCCCACGCTGCTTCCGGTCACGGGCCGCATAGCGCCCGAACTCGATCAACCGGGTCTTATCCGGGTGTAGCTCCAAGCCGAACTTTGCCAACCGTTCCTCGAACTCTTCGAGGAACCGCACGGCATCAGCCCGCTGCTGAAAGCCCAACACAAGATCGTCGGCATAGCGAACGATGATGACATCGCCCTTCGCCACTTTCCTGCGCCAGACATCAGCCCACAGGTCGAAGAGGTAATGCAGGTAAACGTTGGCGATCAGTGGTGAAGCCACTGCTCCCTGCGGCGTACCCTTATTTGTCTCCGACCACTGGCCGTCGACCGATACTCCCGCCTTCAGCCATTTCCGGATCAGGCGAAGTATCCTTCGATCGGCCACCCGATGCTCGATGAACTTTAAGGCCCATTCGTGACTCAAATTATCGAAGAAGCCCAAAACGTCCGCATCGAGTATCCAGTTCACCTTCTTCCGTTGGATGCCCACCGTCAGGGCGTCAAGCGCCTGATGCGGGCTGCGGCCCGGTCGGAACCCATAAGAGAAGCCCTTGAAGTCGACCTCGTATATCTGATTGAGGATCGTCACCACGGCCTGTTGGACTATTTTGTCTTCCACCGCCGCGATGCCCAGCGGACGTTGCCGTCCGTCAGCCTTCGGTATATAGACTCGCCTAGAAGGTTGTGCCCGGTACGTTCCACGATGAACCCGGCGGTGGAGATCGATGAGCCGAACCTCCAAACCGGTTTCATACTCCTGCCACGTCATGCCGTCTACCCCCGGTGAAGCCTTACGCTGAAGCACGTAAAAGCTGTCGCGGAGTAAAGCAACGTTCAGGTGGTGGAGCAAGGAAGTGAACCGTTCCTGCTTTCTCTCCTTTGCTGCTTTTCGCACACCGTCCAGTCCCTGGGACATGCGTTTCCCGCTCTGTGTCGGGAGCATGTTTGGCTGCGCGATGTTCTCCTTCATCTGCGCCCTTCCCTCCCCAACCTCCGCAGAAGCTTTTGCTTCCTTGTTCGGCTGGTTCACAGGTACTACAGCGCAGTCCGACTTCTCCAACACGTACATGTCCGCATTGCGGCTTGCGGCCTTCGCGGACCGGCCTTCCTCAGTTGGCGAAGGCGTGCTGGAGATCTCCCGGTTCTCGTGCATGTTGTTTTATCAGCGTGCGCGGGTTCTTAGACTACGCAGGACCGGACAGCCACTCGCGTGTAACGCGGCCGCCGTATTGCCTTCCTCCACTACGGAAGGGAGTCAGCATCCTGATCTTCCGGCTTTTCGAAGCTCAATAGCCCGGCCCACCAATGCCCCTGTCTACGCTTCAAGTGACACCTCGCGATGTCTCCAGCAAGACTCGAGGTCAGGATGGATTCGCTACTTCCTTTCCTGTAGGGGACTTGCACCCCCTACAACATGCCGGTTTATCCCGGCGCTCTCCGGTTTGCCGGTGACTCGGGAGCGACCGGTGTTTAGAAGTGGATGGCCGAATAGTCTCCGAGTGGTCGACAATTCGGAAATTACCGCCATTTCGTCTCGGTGAGTCCTAAAGCGATATCATGGTTACCGTAATGTGCCAAAGCGGAGCCTGAACCAAGCTTGAGCATCTTGCGCGGTGATTTGTGGGAGTAGGTCTGTGATGGCTTGATCGAGGACTTCGCGGGTGCGTGCTTTGGTGGAGCGAAGCAATTGTTTGAGTTTGGCCCAGGCCTTTTCGATCGGGTTTAGATCGGGCGAGTAGGACGGTAAGTAGATCAGCCTGGCACCTTGGTTTTCGATCCAGATGCGCACGCCCTCGGCTTTGTGCGAGGAGAGATTGTCCATCACCACGACGTCGCCGGACCGCAGCGCCGGGCAGAGTACATGCTGGACATAGGCGAGAAAAATGTCTGCGTCTGTGGGCTCCTCAATGGTCATCGTCGCGATCAAGCCGCGGGTGCTCATGGCGCTCAGAATGGTCAAGATTTTCCAATGGCCGCCGGGCGTCGCTTCGTGGATGCGCCGACCTCCAGCACAGCGGCCATAGCGTCGTGTCATCGAGGTGGTCATACCGCTTTCGTCCAGGTAAATCAGCCTCTCCGGCGGGATGGCCCGGATGCGCTCGATGAACTCTTCGCGACGCTTGCGGTTTGCTTCCGTGTCCCGCTCGAGGGCGTGGAGCGACTTTTTTTCAGTCGCAGACCCAGCTGTCCTAACCATAGCCGGACCATCGACCAACTCATCTTTACGCCGATGTCATAGGCGAGTCGTTCGCGTAACTCGGCTACCGTCAAATCCGGATGCGCCGCAACCAGAGTGGCGATCCGGGCCGATACTTCAGCAGTTAGACGGCTCTTCGGTCCGGGCTTGTAGCGCACCCGTTCTGACTGTCCGCTCACCTGCCGCTGACGGAAGATCTTCTCCACATACCCAAGACTCACACCGAACACCGCCGCCAGCGTCCGGAAGCTGCCATGCCCCTTGGCGTGCGCCTCAAATATCTTGCGCCGCAGGTCGTCTTCGTAGGCTCTCGCCATCCTCGTCTTCGCCGCAGAGTCTCGCCTCTTCTACATTACACCATCATTGGTATTGCTCCTAAATCGCCACAGCACTCATCGAGAACTTTGGACGGTCTGCGGTTCCGGGCGAGTCACCGCATACACGGAAATGTCGTTAGCAAGTGAAAATGTCCGCTTTTCGTAGCAAATGAAGTGTCCGGATTTTGTTAATAGTCAGCCGTAGTAGAGGCGGTGAGAAAGTGCGAATCCCGCGTAGTTTGCGGGATTTGCAAGTTGAGAGGGAAAGTCTGTTTTGAGACTCTTCCTTTCAACGTCTTTTCCACCGCCTTGACCTGCTTTTTCGTCAGCGGCGTCAACAGCTTTGCTTCCGCGCTGTAGTGTCCGACACGATGTCCTGCGATGGTAAGGGTTAGTGTCTGGTCCAGATGCTGATGGATGATGACCTTGCATCCAGCCAAGGTGGGCCGCCACTCGGCACGCTCGATCTGCATGATCAGGTTGTGAAAGCGTACGGTGTTGTCCTGGGACATTTTTCGGCACCCGCCCATAAACTTCTCGTTCGTACATCTCGACGATTTCGGGGCGGCGCTCGTCCCCACCACACCTTGGCCGACGTCACTTTCTCACCGGCATTCAGAGTGAGAGGATCGGGGAGATTGGGGTAAGGGCTGGCCTTTGATTCGTCGATGTTGGCATGATTTGGGGCTTTCTCATCGCCGCTCGGGCCCTGGTGCAAGGCCTTGATGCCAAGCGTCCTTCCGACGCTTTGAATATTTCCTGACGAAATTCTTACCGTGGCTAAGAGGATACTAGATAAGCGTTTATACGCTTTCGGCTACTATCGCCTAGACGTCAGGGAGCGACTGCTGACCTGTGACGGCAGACCCGTGCCGCTGGCACCCAAGACATTCGATGTCCTATTACTGCTGGTTCAAAACGCCGGAACCATGGTGGAGAAGGATGTCCTAATCGAAAGTGTCGGAGCAACGAATATGTAGAGGAGGGAAACCTTGCCAAGCATATCTCCGTATTAAGGAAGGTCCTAAGTGCGACATCGACCGGAAGAGACTAGATTGATATCGTTCCCAAACGCGGATATCGCTTCGTGGCCGAAGTCAGCGAGCTAACGAATGGCACGACGAGATCACAGGTTCTTGAACCGCTCATAACCGCAGATAAAGCCAGGAAATCACCTCGCCAGTTTGGGCAAGGAAGAACCTCTTGATTTTCAGCGCGATCTTGAGCATTGCTACGGCATTTTCTCTCAGCTGGTTCGTGTTATATCCGCCGGCGCCCAAGGTGGTGGGCACTAGGCAACTTACGCACTCGGGCCGGGCTTGGTGGACTAAACCTCCTTTGCCTGACGGAGTGCGCCTGTATTTTGTAGAGAGAACGGGTGGGCGCGAATCCTTGGTTTGGGCCCCCATTGAAGGAGGAGAACCGGTCCGCATTCTGACTCCGTTTTTGAAAACCGGCCTGCTCGATATTTCACCGATCATACAAAATTGTTACTGGCAGACTTTGAACAAGAGACAGAGGGATCCTTGTGGGTCATGCCGGTTACGGGCACATCCCCCGAACGCCTAGGCAACCTGATGGTCACGGATGCAGCGTGGCTCCCGAATGGCAAACGACTTCTTTTTAGCCGTGGCCATGACCTTTACGTCGCGCATCAGGATGGCAGCGAACCCCGGCGGGTTTCTAGCACGAATGGTCAAGCAGGACACTTCCGCTGGTCGCCGTACGGCCGCATTCTACGATTTACAGTCGAAGATCCTCTGACGAGTTCGGTCTCGATATGGGAGGCGTCGACAGACGGTACCAACGCCCGCCCTTGGTCTGCCGTTTCCAGTGAGGGAAAAGTCGGGTTCCTCGTGGGTGAATGCTGTGGAGTTTGGACACCGGACGGTAAGTATTTCATCTATCGATCGACCCGAGGAAATACGGTCGGGCTCTGGGCTCTGCGCGAGGGGACAGGGTTGAATGGCACCTTCAACATATCCATAGCAGTTACCTATAGTACTGAACCTGACTAGCTGACTACCTGACTACCAGTAGTGACTAGGTGGCTGGTATATACGCGGCTCCCTCATGTCGTGGTTTCAGGAACCGCGCCGAGAACGGCGTTATACTAAAAGCCGTCATGTGCCGGCGATTCTCAGCCGCGCTCGTTTTCGCCCTTCTAGCTGCTTCTCCGCTTCAGGGTCAGCACCCTCCGCTGTCTCTCTGCCTTGTGCAAACTAAGCCCAATGCGGCGGCACAGTACGACCCCCCTCCTGGTCCATGGGCCATCGAACTGGACAAGCTGCTCGCTACACAAGAACTCAGGACCGGTGCGAAGCTGCAGATTACGCTCCTCGCTGCTTCGACCGAGAAGGACGTGCTGCCCGAGGCTCGCCGCCTGCAGTGTCCATACATTGTTGAGCTGTGGTACCACCAAAGCCATCCGGCTTCGGGGCGTTATGCGATGGGTGACGAAGACAGCCTTTTCTCCCAGTGGAATGACGGAGACAGCCTTTTCTTCTCCCTGTGGAATGGCGACACCGGGAAGGTCATCGCCCGTGGCGCATCGCCCATCCGCCTCGTCCAAGACCAGACCGTCCGTCGTTCTAATCCCCTGGTTGCGGAGCCGTCACCGTGCGCCGCCCTCGCTCAACAAATCGTGAAGCACCTGAACAAGCTGCCCTGATTCATTCGGACGAATCTCCCGACCAAGAACTCACTCTCACCCACACGCTCAAGCTCCGCATTTGTCGGCAATACGGACATTTCGACCCGGTTCCCCGACTGATCGCGTTTCGGCCGCATAGCAAGCGTCGATCACACACTATTGCTTTTGGGACGCGAAAGATGCTGCTGACTTTACGCTCTTGGCCAGCTTGTCAATCTCCGTCGCCTTCTTGATTACATCGACGGAGAGCGTGCTTCCGTTGGACTTGTCTACTTCTTCCTTCAACTGTTTTGCTAGTTCGAGCAACTTGGCCGTGTCCTGCGTAAGCTGCTTCTGCCAGTAGGCATTCTGCGCGTTCTGAATCTGAACCTGCTCGACAGTCTTGGTGTTATCTTCTCGGTGTCCGAAGGGTGGCGGTAGGGGCGCCAGAGTAGGAGACTGCGGGTTCTGGGGTGGAGCCTGGGCGGTGGAAACTGCACCTGTCAGTAGAATCCCGGCTAGGGTAACTTCTACCCAGCGCAATTTGGCATTCGAGCGTCGCATCCGTTCACCCGCTGGAACCTTGGCAATAAGTAAGCATTCCATTTAGATCGACGAATCGTACAATTGGCAAGTTTCACTTCAAAATCCTTTGGTCAATTGGCGTGTTATCGACAATCCGGAAGTTACGAAACACAAGCGCGTTTTCCATCATTTCTACCCCGTTTAGAACCAGCCGCTTAATTGAATGACCGCGTCTTGTGTGCCATCAAGCTGCGGGGAGTGTTGTGGGGTTGCGCATACTGCGCCCATTTATCTGGCATTCGGATGATCCTTTTTGAAGGCTGCTATTTGGTCTTTGGGGATGTTGTAGGTAGTGCCGCCGTCCGTGAATGTCTGTGTCCCGCCACTCTTCGACCCAGCAGCTTCGGTCTTCGCCTGCGTGAGGGAATTCATGGTGTCGATGATTTGCTTGCGTTGTTCATCGGAGAACCATGTGTTCCCGGTTGACGTTCAAAATCGAGGCTAACTCCTCAGTGGAAGCGTTAAGGCGAAGCATGTTTCCAGAACTGCAACGCCTGGAAACGCGCTTTGGCGATTTTGCCCTATTTGAGAATCGCGGTTGCGCACATCAGAGATTCATTCAAACAGTTCCCGCAGAAACTGATGGAATTCGC
Source organism: Terriglobales bacterium (assembly GCA_963823845.1). Classification (GTDB taxonomy): domain Bacteria; phylum Acidobacteriota; class Terriglobia; order Terriglobales; family Acidobacteriaceae; genus Alloacidobacterium. Next base: position 45,027 of record CAWGND010000010.1, on the reverse strand, counting down.
TTCAGCTCTCGAATTTCGGTATTCACTCCGTTCGTAGACAATCCATGGGATCTGCGCGCATGGCTCTGCGTGCCGGAATGTAGCAGGCGACAACCGCTGCAATCAGCAATATGGTGGAAACGCCAAACAGCGTGAGCGGATCGTTGCGGCCTATCCCGTAGAGCAGATGAGAAAAGCTCGGGACAAGCCGCACTAGCGCGATCGCAGCCAGGATACCGATGCCTATTCCGGCGCCTGCCATCCGCATCGCCTGGTTCACAACCATCCGGAAGATCTGCCTCCTATTTGCACCGAGCGCCATACGGATACCGATCTCTTGCGTTCGCCTCGTTACCGAGTAAGACACGATTCCGTAGATGCCGATCGACGACAGCAGCAACGCGAGTGCAGCAAACACGCCGAGGAGGAAGATCGGGAGATTGCGCGAGGCCATCGATTCCGACACCACATCGTCGATGGCCTTGACGCCATAAACAGGTTGATCGGGAGCAGTAGTGTAAACGGCGTCGCGAATGGCGGGTATCACGCTGGCAGGCGGCAGCGATGTACGCGCCAAGACGGTGAGATTGCGAAAGAAATCCGTGACCATCGAATCCGGCAGTTGATACACAGGGATATAAATCTGGCTTGGGTTATACGTCCCTGGATCGTCTAGCCCCCAATGACGCACATGCCCCACCACGCCGACGATGCGGGCCGCCCCCCAATGCCCGACCGTCAGTGTTTGCCCCAGCGGATTCTGACCGCGGAAAAAGCTCCGTGCGAGCACGCTGTCGATCACTACCACTTTGCCGGAAGCGACCTGATCGGCAGTCGTGAAAAACCTGCCTTGCAGAAGTGGAATTCCCATGGTCTTCAGGTAATCGGGTCCGGTCCAGAAGTAGAGCGCGTGAGGAGCTTCCTGAAGCGAGGCCGGTTGCGTTGTGCCGATCCAGAAAGGACCGCCATTGTCGCCGCCGGAGAGTGGAACGAGATTCGTGAGATCGGCCGCCTCGACTCCGGGAGTTTGACGGATACGCTCAAGCAGTTCCTGGTAGGCTGCCCGCGTACCGCCGGGAGTTTGCGTGAAAGACGGCGATAAGCCGACATGAAACGAGATGACGTGTCGAGTATCGAACCCGGGATTCACATGCCACAGATTGCGGATGCTGCGCAACAGCAATCCCGCACCCGTCATTAGCACCAGGGTAAGCGCGAATTGCAGCATCACCGCCGGCTGAGATAGGCATTGCGTCCGCTGCCCGCGCCTCTTGAAGCTTTCTGCAAGACTTCCTGCACTCGAGGATTTGCCGATTGAAGCGCTGGCGCCAGTCCGAACAGGATTCCCGCGGCGACCGAAACCAGCGTGGTGAACAGGAGGACCGGTAGATGTAGTCCGATGTTTCCGGAGCGCGGCAGAGTGTAAGGCAGAGCCGCGAGCAACGCGCGCAGGCCGTACCAGGCTACCGCAATGCCCAATGCTCCGCCGGCAAGCGACAGCACAATGCTTTCGGTCAGCAGTTGCCGCACGATGCGGCCCCGGCCAGCGCCGAGTACTGCGCGTATGCCGAATTCGCGTGCGCGTGCGGTCGAACGTGCCAACAACAGGTTGGCCACATTGGCACATGCGATCATTAGCACAAGGCTCACAGCTCCCAACAACAGTAGAACCGTTCCCTTTACGTCGCCGATGATCTGCTGCTTCAGCGCAGTCAGCGCAATGCCAACGCCGCGGTTTGCGTCGGGATATCGGCGATCAAGGTCTCGCTGAATTGCATCCATCTCGCCCTCGGCCTGCGCCATCGTTAATCCCGACTTCAGACACGCCAGTACCGCGACCGCATCCACGGAGCGGTCGGCGTAAATGGCGGGCATGCCAGGCCGCAGAGAGGTTACGACGTCTGTGTCGACCAAAAAATGAAAGCCCGCAGGCAGAACGCCTACGACTGTGAAGCTCTTGCCATCCAAGACCACGGATCTTCCCAGCACGCTCGGGGCTGCGCTAAAATCTTCCCTCCACACTCGGTCGCTGATCAGGCCAACCGGTGGGGCGTTCACCAGGTCGTCGGTTGCTGCGAGATCCCGCCCCATTTCCGGGCTCACTCCCAGCGTCGCGAGGAAAGCGGAAGATGCCCGAATGCCCGTAAGGTGCTCGGCTCTCCCGGACGAAGTGAGATCGAAGTTATGAAAAACCACTGCGGACATGGAATCGAATGAGCGCGATGTGCGCTCCCAGTCTTCGAAGTTGGATACGAAGCGTCGAGTTGGGGAACCCCTGGCCGCTTCTGCCAGAGGAATACAAGCCGGTCGGCCTCCGGAAATGTCAAGGGAGCCAGAATCACGCCTTGCACAATACTGAACATCGCGGAGTTCACGCCGATGCCCAAAGCGATCGTAAGCAGTGCAATGCTGGTAAATCCGGGATTGCGAGCTAGCGTGCGTAAGCTGAACCTCAGGTCACGCTCCAGAGTGTCGAAGGTGGCTGAACCGAACATCCTGTAATACCTCCAATTCGAACGCACTTCTTCAGATTGAGACGATTTCATCGAGCTCTTGTGACGCAAATGCCCTGGCAGTCTCTTGAAAACGCCAATAGCGGACCCGGTCAAGACTTGCATCTTGGTCGACTGGCGAATTGACGGCAAAGCACTTCCAGGGTCGGCTGCCCTCGAAACGTACCTCGGCGACTTAGAATAAACCGAGACGAAAAGGCCGTAACGTCTTGTTTGTCGGCGACTCATCTGGAGTGCGTTCGTAGCCGACTCAGCAAAACAGACCGCTTTACCGAACCCTTCCCCTTCAGATATCTGCGACAACAGTCACTAGTTAGTTGAAAGAGGGTGTGCCCTAGCAGTTCCTGAATAATTCAAAGCTGGTCGATGTGCTGAAGGAACAAAACCAGATCGCAAGCCGTATCTCTGAACAGAAGACGGTATGAAACATACGATCCGTCCTCCTATGCTCATCGTAGTCGCTTCAACCTCTTCGCTTCCCGGTCAGCCAGCGAAGATAGCTCCTGCCAAACACTGGCGAGAGTAATCTTGCGACCAGGAAGTCCCTATGCCGATCTTCTCTTCCAAGGGCTTGCTCGAAGCCCTGCTTCTCATTATCGTTCCAGCAACGTCCGCTATCGCGCTGGCACAAAGCCCTACGACTTCGACGGAATCCGGCGCGATATCTGGGATACGCGAAAACGGGTTGCGTATCTACAAAGGTGTTCCCTTTGCTGCCCCGCCGGTCGGCGACTTGCGTTGGCGGCCTCCGGCACTTGTCACACCCTGGACTGGCACGCGTAAGGCGGAGGCGTTTGCCCCTGCGTGTATGCAAACCGGTGTGTCCATGCCTGGCGAGACGCCGCCCTCAGTGAGTGAGGATTGTCTCTATCTCAACATCTGGACGCCAGCGAAGAGCGCGCAGGAACGCCTGCCGGTGATCGTCTGGATCTATGGCGGGGGTTACATCAACGGGTCGGCCTCGATGCCCTTGTACTGGGGCGACCAGCTCGCGCATAAAGGCGTGATCGTTGTCACCATTGGGTATCGACTTGGCCCGCTTGGCTTTCTTGCGCATCCGGAGCTCACACGCGAGTCCGCGCACCACTCGTCCGGCAACTACGGCCTGATGGACCAGATCGCCGCACTCGAATGGATCCGGAGGAACATTGCAGCCTTCGGCGGCGATCCGAAAAATGTAACCATCGCCGGTCAATCTTCAGGAGCGATATCGGTCAGCATCCTGATGGCCTCGCCGCTGGCGAAGGGCTTGTTTCAGCGCGTCATTGGAGAAAGCGGCGGTCTGTTTGAACCGCTCCAGCTAGCACCGAAATACCTGCTGGCCAATGCAGAGGGCGACGGAGAGAAGTATGCGGTTTCGCTGGGTGCATCCTCTCTCAAGGAACTACGACGGTTGCCAGCAGATCGTCTCACTGGCAACGCCGGCGGCATTGTCCACCCGGTGATCGAACCCTATCTGCTTCCCGTTTCGCCGTATGAAGCGTTCACTTCAAGGCGGCAGAACGATGTCCCGCTGCTCTTAGGTTCGAATGCCGATGAAGCGCGTTCGTTGACGGATGTCTCCCACGTTAAGGCCGCCACCTTCGAAAGCGACATCGAGCACAGCTTCGGCCAGCTTCCGGCTCCGCTGATCGCAGCGTATCCCCACGCGACCGACGAAGAGGCCCGGCAGGCGAGGCTCGACCTCGAACGCGATCTCCGCTTCGGCTGGGACATGTGGGCATGGGCGAGGCTGCAAGCCGGAACTGGGCAAAACCCTGTCTACTACTATTCGTTTCGACAGAAACCACCGTTTCCGGCCGGTTCTGTGTATGAAGGTTGGGGCGCAAGCCATTTCGCCGAGCTCTGGTATGTCTTCGACCATCTGAACCAGGAGCCTTGGCGCTGGAGCAACGCCGATCGGAAAGTGGCCCAAGAGATGTCTAGCTACTGGGTGAACTTCGCGAGGTCGGGCAATCCGAACAGCCCGGACCTTCCCCCGTGGCCAGCGTTCACCAACGCGGAGAGCAGGGTGCTGGATATCAGCGATCCGATCACCGTCGACGGGGTGACGAATATCAACGGCCTGAAGGTCCTTGATGTCGTCTACACGAGCGTGCGGGGCAAGCCATTTGCCGCGCGATAACGGCTGTAGGCAACAGAATCGCTTACTTTGCTGCTCTGCTTCCGATGCACCCATTCGGACCCTACATCGAACATAAAACTCCGCCTTGCGATAGCGTCCACAGCTTCTTGGAAAGTACAATTCACGAACCGGGACGTACCCGTCAGACTGCAGATCGGCTCCATGATTAACCTAGCTAGTTCCGCCTTCAAGTCACGCTTTCACATGATTGCTTACTGGGTAGCGACCGCTCTGGTTGTCTCCGAACTGGCTTTGGGAGGGGTATGGGATATCCTGCGCGTGCCTCAGGTTCGCGGCCTCATCGAACGGTTAGGCTATCCTCAATATTTTCTAACCATCCTCGGGATATGGAAACTGCTCGGCGCTGTCGCGTTGGTCATACCGCGGTTCCCGCGACTCAAGGAGTGGGCCTACGCCGGTGTGATCTTCGACCTGACGGGTGCTGTTGCATCGCTATGTGCCTCAAGCTTAGTTGATGCAAGTACGATGGCATACCCGATCGTAATGACGGGCGTTGCAGCTGCGTCCTGGGCACTCCGTCCGCCATCCCGCCGTCTTGGTTCCCAGGTGAGCTACTCCTGAAATGAGTTAGCGATTCAAATTCACAGGCTGCCGCGTGTACGGAAAGACTTCGCGGACAATTACCGGACATATGTACGAATACAGCACTAAGACTTATCGCTTGCCCGGTTCGAAAAGAACCTCCCCAGCCTGGACCGATCGGACATTGATATGGTGTGACCTTGTCAACATCTTCGAATCGGTGGGGTGGTTTTTGTTTTTGTATTTCAAGGACAGGGTCAGCAGCAGCCGAGGCAGGTAATGGCGACGATTGATCAAGCTGATATTCGCGGGTCGGAACCGCATAATCATGATCCGTCGGGAGCTGCCTCTGACTACTCACGCCAGTCCGGCTGAGCCTGTCGCAAATGTCCGCCGAGGATTCTCCTTCGTGCTTGCTCCGGCTGCGGCTGACCCTGTCCTCGAATTGGACAACCTTGTTCATTGGTTGGATCGTTTTTGCTTTTCCTTTTTTGGAATGTTTTGTTTTTGTCTTTTCGGTTTCCGTCATGCCGCCAGTTGTCGCGTGCAGGCTGCTTCGGCCTTTATCCCTATGGCCCAGATGAAGCCTAGCAGTTCACGCCCTATCGCGGTCATGGTCTTTCTCTGATCCTTGCCCGCAGCCATCAGCTTCATATAGCGCCGGTGCAGGCGATTCTGTGCTTTCCATGCAATCTCGGTGATCTCTGCAGGAACCCCTTCTTGTCGTCTGCGCAACTTAGCTCCGATCGCTGGCCGGTGTCGATAGCTCCAGGCCGATTCGACAACGATTCGTCTGAGGTGCGCGTTGCCTGCCTTGGTAATACCCCCTTTTCGAATGCGCTTGCCGCTGGAGTCTTCGCTGGGAAATGATCCGCTATAGCCCGTCAACTTCCGAGCACTCTGGAAGCGGGAGGTGATGTTGCCCAGCTCGGCGGCAATCGTGACTGCCGAAATATGGGCTACACCGCGCAATGCCTGCAGACCCCGAATTACTTCCTGCACCGGTGCGGGAGCCAGCTTCACCACCTCCACAATCACCTCTTCCAGTCGCTTGACCCGGTCTCCCATGTGCTGCACTTCGTTCATACAATCCAGCAGCGTGGCTTCCTGCGCTGGCTGTGTGTAATGGATCTGCTGCAGCCACTCCGCGTAACCTTCCGTCCAGGTCTTCACTCCCCCCCGGGGGACGCCGGCCCGTGCGGAGCAGGAACTTGGTTAGCCGGTGCCGCACTCGCAACTGATCCTGCTTGGCCGCCTCCCGCGCACGGACCAGATCGCGCAAGGATTCCGAGTCCTCATCCGGCACCCACACCGCGGTCAGATCGTCGGAGCGGTGACTGCGCGCCAGCTTCAAAGCATCCCGACGGTCGGTCTTGACGCGATCTCCGGGCTTCTTCGGAACCAGGCTTGGCGCCACCACCGCGCTTCCTGCACGCCTCCTCGGCGTATGGCTCATGGTGGCCTGCTCCTCCTGTGTTGCAATCGCGTTTGCAGGATACTTTTCCCGACTACCAGAGCAGGATCCTGACGATGGCACGGCCTTTCGTGTGGAGAGATGTTGCCACCATGCTCCGGTTGGTGATCATGGGTGCAAAGGAGAAGTCGTTGGCCGCCGGCAGCGCCTGAAGGGGCGCTGTGACGGGGCAGCGAGCCATATTCATTGCGGTGGCTCGTCTGCCATGTGTGGTTCAAAGAATCGCATACAATTGCTTCGTCGTTCAGCTAATTCGGTTGGCGTAGGGTTAAGGGGAGAAAGCTCGTGAGTACGCCCCCAGTCGATTCGTTGCCGAAAGTTGCAGCCAGGCCACCCCGGCGCGATCAGCGTGTGCGGCCTCCCGATCTGATTTACGGGTTGGATGATCGTCCCCCACTGGCGCATCTGATTCTTCTGGGGGCGCAGCATGTGGCCGTGCTCTGTCCCTACCTGGTGTTCGTTGCGTTGATCACGCAAGCGTCAGGAGCATCCACAGCCGTGGCATCACACGCGGTGGGCCTGAGCATGATCGTCATCGCGCTGGCTGCGCTGCTGCAAGCGCATCGACTGGGTCCGGTGGGGTCAGGATACCTGGCCACGCCGGTGGTTTCGGCGATTTACTTCGCATCAGCTCTGAACGCGGCGCATCATGGTGGACTGGGGCTGGTATGCGGAATGATCGCGTTCGCCGGCGTTGTTGAGGCGATCTTCGCGTGGACGCTGCCGCGGATGCGCAGGGTGTTTCCTCCCGTTGTTTCCGGCTTCATCGTGATTGCCGTGGGCGTGGAGTTGGGCCTCATCGGCGTGCGCGGATTTCTGGGAGTTACTGACCTGCACGATCCGAATCTTCCCACCCACATTGGGGCCGCCGGCTTGACGCTTGCGCTGATGGTAGGGCTCGGCGTGTGGGGCAAGGGCCTTCCCCGGCTGCTCTGCGGCCTGATCGGTCTCGCGGTGGGGATGGCGATCGCGGTCGCGGTGGGAATGGTGACGAGCAGAGACGTCGTCGTCATCGGCTCGCGGCCCTGGTTCGCGCTGCCTGACCCCCGGTTTCTCTCCTACCGATTTGAACCGTCGCTGATGGTGCCGTTCGCGATTGCGGCATTGGCCTCGGGCCTGCGTGCTATCGGCGTGATCACGACCTGCCAGCGGATCAACGACGCATCCTGGCGCCGGCCTGACCTGGACAGTATCCGCTCCGGGGTCCTGGCTGATGGCATCGCCTGTTTTCTCGGCGGTTGCGTGGCGACGCCGGGCCTAAGTGCTTCGCCAAGCCTTGCCGGAATCCAAAAAGTCACGGGCGCGACGAGCCGATATATCGCCTATGCGATTGCGGGCTGGTTCGTGCTGCTCGCATGCGTGCCGAAGGTCGGCGCCGTACTGCTGGCGCTGCCGCTGCCCATCATCGGCGCCGCGCTGGTTTTCAACGGCGCCTCGATGCTGGTGGGCGGGATCCAGATCGTGATGTCGCGGCCTATGACGATGCGCAACACGTTCATGGTCGGCATCTCGCTGCTGTTTGCCCTGAGCCGGCGTGTGTATCCCGAGTTTTTCGCGCTGCTGCCCTCATGGTCGAGCGCCTTCACCGATTCGATTCTGTCGATCGCAGTGGTTGCCTGCGTGCTGCTCAATCTTGTTTTCCTCATCGGGGAACGCCGCATCGAGGTCATGGTGCTGGAGCCCGAGGACGGCAAAACCATTTCACGTTTCGGCGACAAGTTTCACGCGCAAGCCAAGAAATGGCAGCTGAACGCAGCCGATGCCGCGCGCGCCGAGACGAGTACGAACGAGTTGCTGCGCCTGATCGAGGATGGAGGGCATGCTACTAGTGCCATCACAGCAAGCGTCAGCTACGACGACCTCGATTTGATGATCAAGCTGAGTTACAAAGGCACCTTGCCCTTCGTCGCCTCAGAACAGCGGACCCCGCGTGGGATGGTCGAGGAGCAGATTTTCGCCGCAGGGCTTTCAGGGTTTTTGTCCTCAGTGTACCCAGACCGTCTTAACAGCCAGCAGAAAGACAACAACTGCGAGGTTTCGATGACCTTCCAAACTTAGCCTTGCGATCTATGCGTCAGGTGGACAGAGAACGTCCTAAAATCGTCCTCCAGGGCAGACCAAAAGATTTCCTTTCGGGCTTCCGGGCATACATTATGCAGTTTTTCATTGAACGCTAGGTCAATGAGCGAGTTGCCCTGTTGGGTGCGCCGGGATAAACCGGCATGAAGCATGGAATGAAAGATTCCTACGAGAAAGGAGTAGCGAACCGCTCGGCCCCGAGTTTTGCGCAGTGTATCGCGAGGTGCACGGCGAAGCGTAAACAGGGGTACAGGTGGGCTGGGTATTGAGCTCCGAAAACAAGCAATCAGGACGTCGACGCTTTCTAACAGGCGGAAGACAACACGAGCAGGTGCGATATCGCGAGTCCCTGCTCGGTCCTGCGTAGTCGAAGACCCCGGACACGCCTGGAAGCTTCATGCACGAGAACCGGGAGACCTCGGAGAGGCCTGCTGTCAAACCAGATACCAGGACGGCGGGTGAAGGCTTAGGCCGTACGGCCCGCATGCACATCTCCGAGGAGTCGGACAGCGGTACAGTACCTATGAATCAGTCGAACAAAGACGAGAAATTGTTGGCGGAGATTGAGGAGGGAAGGCCGCTGATCGAGGAGAACACTCTTCAACCTAACACGCGCTCGACACAGAGCGAGGCACGCGTGTCACAGGGGTTGGCGGGTGTGCGGAAAGCAGCAAGGGAAAACAAGGAGATGAGATTCACCTCTTTGCTCCATCACGTGTCGGTTGACCTACTTCGGGCAAGCTTTCACTCATTGAAGCGCAAAGCTGCACCCGGTGTAGACGGCGTAACGTGGCAGGAGTATGAGTCCGGGCTGAAAGGTCGGATTATTGATCTGCATAGCAGGGTTCATCGAGGAGCATACCGGGCACAGCCATCGCGAAGAGTGTACATAGAGAAAGAAGACGGGCGGAAACGTCCGTTGGGGGTAGCAGCTCTGGAGGACAAAATCGTCCAACAGGCTGTGGTCACCGTCCTCAATCAGGTTTATGAGGAGGACTTTCTTGGCTTCTCGTATGGTTTTCGTCCGGGGCGCAGCCCGCACCAAGCGCTGGACGCACTGTCATATGCGCTCATGAAGAAGAAGGTGAACTACGTTCTTGATGCCGATATACATGGCTTTTTCGATAACCTCGATAAGAGCTGGCTCATCAAGTTCGTTGAGCATCGCGTAGCCGACCCCAGAATCCTGCGGTTGATCCGGAAATGGCTCAACGCTGGAGTAATGGAGGAAGGGCAATGGTCGGAAACGAAGACAGGTACTCCGCAAGGCTCGGTGGCATCACCGATCCTCGCCAATATCTATCTCCATTATGTTTTCGATCTTTGGGTGGACGTCTGGCGCAAGAAGTATGCGCGAGGCGAGGTGGTAGTGATTCGCTATGCGGACGATACCATCCTAGGTTTCCAACATCAGGCTGACGCGGATCGTTTTCTGGAGAATCTCCGGGCACGACTGCGGAAATTTGGGTTGGAACTTCATCCAGACAAGACGCGCCTGGTCGAGTTCGGGCGGTATGCCGAACAGAACCGGGAACGAAGAGGAGAGGGCAAACCTGAGACCTTCGACTTTCTTGGCTTCACGCATATCAGTGGGAAGGACGGGAAAGGACACTACACGGTGCGACGCACGACGGTCCGCAAACGCATGAGGAAGAAGCTGCAGGAAATCAAGCAGCAACTATGCAGGCGCATGCATGATCCAGTGCCGCAAACCGGAGGATGGCTCAGGTCGGTTCTGCAGGGCTACTTCAACTACTACGCGGTACCGGGGAACCTGAACACTCTAGGTCTGTTCAGGAACCGGGTGCTTCGCCTCTGGGGGAAAACCCTCCGTCGGCGTAGTCAAAAGAGCCGGTTTACTTGGGCTCGCCGCGTTGCGCTCGCCGAACAATGGCTTCCTCGTCCTCAGAAGCTCCATCCATATCCCGAGGTTCGTTTCGCCGCTAGTCATCCAAGATAAGAGCCGTATGCGCTAATGAGCGCCCGTACGGATCCGCGCGGGTTGTGCCTTGAAAGCTCTGAAGTCCAGTCTCCTGAAATGGAGGCCGCGGCAAAGCCTAGCTAGCAGTCGCGTACCAAGTCTTGCGTGGTGTCCGGCGACGGCCACTGCGAAGCGTAGACAGGGAGGTTGCAGGCCGAAACAACAGTAAACGGCAACATAGCCCCGAAATCGATCGTGATGGAAGTGGCCGACCCGATCCCGTAGCGGGGAAGGCAGAAGCTCAGGATGCGTAATGGCGAGTGTGCTGAGTTGCTTCCGGGGTTCGTACCGTCAGCATGTAACCAAGGGATTTCATGGGAACAAGGGAGATCCGTCAGGCTCAAGCCTGGCTTGTAGGGTCCGACAAGCTGAACAAGCGAGGAAGATCCGAAGGCCTGACGGAAGTCAGACTGCCTGATAGTACTTCGAGGCCGGGAGAGCCGGTCACATGGGGAAGCGGGCAGCGGAAGTTGAGTTGTTCGTGGGAAACATGAGCTCCATCCAAAGGGAGGATACGGCCTTCTATGCAAAGAGAAGAACCGCCAGTCATGACAACAGGACTCGAACGAATAGCAGTCAAAGCTCGGTGCGAGCCGAAGCTCCGATTTACGTCGCTGGCTCATCACATCGCAAAGGAACGGATTTGGATGAATCTGTCTCAGATTCCAGCCAAGTCCGCAACCGGGGTGGATGGACAGACCGTAACGGAGGCGAGAGAGAGTTTTGAGGAATGGGTTGCAGTCATGCTGCAGTCTGTTCACCGCAAGGGATATCGAGCGCCCGAGATACGGCGAGTCTATATCCCGAAGCCCGGAAAGCAGGAGATGCGCCCTCTTGGGGTGCCAACTGTTGCGGACCGGGCACTGCAACGAAGCGCCTCGCAGGTACTATCGGCCATCTATGAGCAGGACTTCTTGTCGTGCTCGTTCGGCGGACGTCCCGGCAGAGGAGCCCACCAAGCGCTGGCAACTCTCCACGAGAGGATTGCGGGTGGAAAGATCGAGTGGGTGTTGGAGGCGGACCTCAAGAATTTCTTCGGGAGCTTAAGCCATGAATGGATGCTCCGCTTCGTGGAGCACCGGGTGGGAGATCAGCGCCTGATCAGTCTGATCAGGCGCTGGCTGAAGGCAGGTGTTCTGGAGGATGGAGAGATTCATCCGAATGAAGAGGGGACCCCGCAGGGAGGATCGATCAGCGTTCTGCTGAGTAACTTGTACCTTCACTATGTGCTCGATCTGTGGTTCGAGCGCGTGGTCAAGCCCCGGCTTCGGGGCGAGGCCTGCATGGTGCGGTATATCGACGACTTCGTGTTGTGTTTCCAATATCGTGCGGATGCTCTTCGTGCTCAGGAAGCACTTGTGAAGAGGCTGAGACGGTTCAGTCTTACCTTGGAGCTGACGAAGACCAAGCTCGTTGAATTTGGTCGCTTCGCGTCTCGACACGCGAGCAAGCGTGGTCGTAAACGCCCGGAGACGATCTACTTCCTGGGCTTTACTCTGTACTGCACTCGCAATCAGGAAGGGAACTTTCGAATTGCGATGCGTACGGAGAAATCACGCCTGCGGCGTGCGCTCACGCGGCTGCAAGACCAGATGCGGCGAATGCGGCACTTGTCGCAGCAAGAACAGGTGAACCATCTCAATCAGATGCTCCGTGGTCACTATGCATACTACGGCGTTGCCGGAAATCTCAGGGCACTGCTGCGGGTTCATCGTGCCGTGGAACATTACTGGCGCAAAATGCTGAGCAGTCGGAGCTGGCATGGCAGGATCCGTTGGGAGCAATTCCAGCGGATCAAGGAACAGTTCCCGCTGCTTCGACCACAGCTGCATTACTCCTACCGAGAGTTGCAGGCTATCGCCATACTGTGAATCAACATCTGACGAGCTCAGTGCGGGAAATCTGCACGCTGGGTTCTGTGGGAGCCGGAGACGGGTGACTGCCTCCGGCCACCCGGTGGGTACCAGGCGACTGGTATCCCTACCGCGACCAACAATTGATCCCATCAGTCGTTCACGGACAATGGTGAAGTCGGCCTTGACAATCCCCCTATACTTGTTTAGTCTATGCCTGTAGTAAACAAGTCTATGACAGAAACCAATTCACGCGATTTGTTTCCCGGCGCGATCGATATGATGATCCTCGAGTCGCTTCGCCGTGAGCCGGCCCACGGATATGCGCTGGTGCAGCAAATCCAGCAACGGTCCAACAGCCTGCTGCAAGTAGAAGAGGGTTCGCTCTATCCCGCGCTGCAACGGTTGCTGAAGGCGAAGCTGGTGAAAGCGGAGTGGGAACTCTCCTCGACCAATCGGCGAGTTAGAACCTATCAGATAACTGCTGCGGGCCTGCGCCGCCTGGAGCAGCAGATTTCCAGCTTTGAGCGCATGTTTGAGGGCATCTCATTGGTCCTGAACCCATGTAAAGCCACAACAAGTTGATGGAAAGGAATCTCCAATGGACTGGATTCCGCAGATTTTCCGCCGCCGTAAGTTCTACGAAGATCTCTCCGAAGAGATTCGCCTGCACATTGAAGAGCGTACCGAGCAGTTGATAAGCGATGGGATGAGTGCCGAAGAAGCGACGCGGGCAGCGCGGAGAGCTTTCGGCAACCGGACGCTGCTTGAGGAACGCAGCCGCGAGGTGTGGCAGTGGCCGACGATGGAATCGATCTGGGCCGATGTGCGATTTGCACTGCGCCAACTGCGCAAGTCTCCCGGCTTCACCATCACTGCCGTTTTGACACTGACGCTGGCCATCGGCGCCAACGCAGTCGTCTTCGGCGTATTGAATGCCCTCATCCTGCGTCCGCTGAATGTGCCTCAGGCAGAGAGCCTTTTCATCATCCAACATGGGAGCGACGTCGCGTCCCACTCCTATCCCGATTATCTCGATCTTCGCCGGCGCAATCGCAGCTTCGACGATGTGGCTGTTTTTGCTATCTCACAGTCAGGGCTGGATACGGGCATAGATCCATCCAATGCCTGGGAATACGAAACCAGCGGAAACTACTTCGACGTATTGCGCATTCAACCGTACCTTGGCCGTTTCTTCCACGCTTCCGATGAGCACGGCCCAAACAGCGCGCCGTATCTCGTGCTCACCTACGCATATTGGCACACCCATTTTCAGGACGATCGCACCGTGGTGGGCCGCGTTGTTCGGCTCAACAGGCATCCATTCACGATCCTTGGCGTGGCGCCTCCAGGGTTCCAGGGGACCATCTTGTTTTTCGCTTCGGATATCTTCGTGCCCATCGTGAACCATGAGCAGTTATCCGGCGACAAGATGATATTGAACGCGCGCGGGACCCGTTGGATGTTTGAGATGGTGGGACGTCTGAGGCCTGGAGTCACTCCGGCACAAGCCACTGCCGATCTGAACTCCGTGGATTCGTATCTAAAAAAAAGCTATCCAAAAGACGAGAGTAATGACCCTTATACGCTGGCGCGGCCTGGCCTTCATGGCGACTATTTGAACGGGCCAACGCGGGCTTTTCTCACCGGGTTGATGCTTCTTTCGGGTTTGATATTGTTGGCGGCCTGTGCCAACCTGGGGAGTCTGTTTGCGGCGCGGTCCGCCGACCGTTCTCGCGAAGTGGCCTTGCGCATGGCTCTTGGTGCGAGCCGTAATCGCATTTTGCGCCAGCTGTTCACCGAATCCGTGCTGCTTTCGCTCGCAGGAGGCATAGCGGGACTCGTGGCGAGCATTCTGCTTTTGCGCCGGTTGAGCATGTGGCAGCCATTTCCTCGATACCCCCTCCATGTGCCGGTAAGTCCGGACGCTAACGTTTATTTGCTAGCTTTGGTCTTGGCGTTGGCCAGCGGAGTTCTATTCGGAATTGTTCCGGTGCGCCAGATTCTCCGGACCAATCCGTACGAGGTCGTCAAAGCGGGATCGACAGGCGCGTTCGGGCGCCGAATTACCGTGCGAGACGTATTGCTTGTCGTCCAAATTGCGATCTGTGCCGTACTGGTCACTTCATCGATGGTTGCTGTGCGTGGACTCATGCGGTCCATGCACAGCAACTTCGGTTTTGAGCCGCGGAACGCGATGTTGATAGATACCGATCTGACGACAGCAGGCTACAGCGGCGAAAGAGTACCCGCAATGCAACGGCGCATGATCGATGCCATACAAGCGATTCCTGGCGTAGATTCCGTAGGATCGGTGAACTATCCGCCGTTAGAACCTCCCGGTAGTTGGCAAGGGACCGTCTATACCGACACAACCACAGATCTGAACCCATCGAATGCCGCGGCCGACCCCTATTGGTACAACGTAACTCCAGACTACTTCCGCGCATCCGGGACATCTTTATTGGCGGGCAGAGCCTTCACATGGCATGACGATACAAACGCCCCGCGCGTAGCAGTGGTCAACCGGGAGTTCGCAAGCAAGATACTGGGCTCCGTACCGGACGCTGTCGGCCGGTATTTCAAGCTGCGGGATGGAATGCGCGTGCGAGTGGTGGGTCTGGTCGAAGACGGAAAATACGGGAACCTCACCGAAGGCCAGCAGCCCGCGATGTTCTTCCCCCTCCTGCAATCGCCGGCTAGTTGGACATGGCTGGTGGTGCGCTCGAGCCGCGACCCGCAGCAACTTGCCGCGGCCATGAGAAGTGTGCTCCAGGACATCGACCCTGCGATGGTTCTGGCGATTCGCCCGTGGAGCACAGAACTGGGGGGAACTTTGTTCCCGTCGCGCATGGCGACAATATCGCTGGGTGTGCTGGGCATGATGGGTGCCATGCTTTCAATCACGGGCATCTTCGGAATGGCTGCCTACTCGGTGAGCAAGCGGCTCAAGGAGTTGGGAATTCGCGTGGCTCTCGGCGCGCAACGCAAGGAAGTGTTGCATGCCGCGCTGGGACGTGCGTTCAAACTGTTGGCGATTGGTTCGGGGGTTGGATTGGTTCTGGGAATCCTAGCCAGCAGGGTTCTCGCTTCTATCGTCTATCAGGCCACACCGCGCGATCCAGTGGTGCTGGTCGGCGTTGTTCTGGCAATGGCTGCGCTGGGCCTGCTGGCCACTTGGATTCCGGCGCAGCGCGCGCTTTCTGTCAATCCTCTGATCCTGCTGCGCGAAGATTGAGGCAGCGGGATCGCCTGGAATGGGCGGATCCTCGATGTAGTCAGGACTACCGCAACGATCCATTCTCGGTTTATGCTAAATCTCTAGTGCCGTATCGACAGCGCACCGCGCACGGAACTGTGCGAACACGGGGTAGTCGGTGCGGAGCGGTGTGGATACGGCGATTTGCAGTAAGCCGCTAGGGCGGTGGATGTATGGGGATTGAATGCCGCCTGCGGGGAGTTGAGGCGGCCGACCGGGCACGAAATTGGACGTTGGTGGGGAGAGTAGGTTCGTGGGGTGGTTCGCTGGCCGTGTGTAGGGGATGGCAGTAACGAAGTTGAAGGCTATGCGGAGCCGATTCGAGGCGTGGGGCGGCGTGAGCGGAGTGAGAATCCGTCGTGGCGAGGAGTCGGGTTGGCATGCAGGTCGGCATCATTTTCCCTTCAGGATGAGTCGAAGTGTGCGGAGACCTGCGGTGAGTTGGGGCTGCCCAGTGCAACCGTGAAGTGGCGTGCGATGACGTGCATGGTGCCGCATTTGCACCGAGGGCAGGAGCGGTTAAGCGCAGAGCGCTGTTGTTCGGTGAGCAACTCTGTGCTGTCGGCAGCGGTGGCGTTGAGATGGAATCGGCAGAGAGCCAGTGCCCGGCGGCGGTTGCGGTTGGCGAGCAAGCCGAAGTGACGGATCTTGACGAAGCGTGAAGGCAGTACGTGGAGCAGGAAGCGGCGGATGAACTCGACTGCGTCAAGGGTCATGACGCCGATGCGGTTGTGGTGTCTGGAATCGCGCCAGCGAAAGCGTACCTGGCCGTTTTCGAGGGTGAGGAGCCTTCCGTTGGCGATGGCGACGCGGTGGGTGTAGCGAGCCAGATACTTCAACACCTGCTCGGGCCCGCCGAAGGGTGGTTTGGCGTGCACGACCCACTTGTTGTGGCGCAGGAGGTTGAGCAGTGACTGAAAGGGACGTGGTTGGGCAAGATCCGCCAGAGATCCAGGAAAACGAAGTTGCCTGCGGGCATAAGCGTGCTTGAGGAAGGCCAGTATCTTGCCGCGGAACATGCGGCTGAGCACATGCACGGGCAGAAAGAAGTTGGGTCGGGTTGCGACCCAGCGGGAGTGATCGAGAGCCAGTCCGCCGGAGGGAACGAGACAGTGCAGATGCGGATGATGTCTCAAGTTCTGCGACCAGGTGTGCAGTACCGCCAGCGCCCCGATGCGTGCCCCCAAATGGGAAGGATCAGCGGCGATCTCCAGCAGGGTCTCAGAAGCGGCCCGAAATAACAGGCCGTAAAAGAGACGCTGGTTGCGGAGCGCGAGTGGCGCCAACTGTTCAGGTACGGTGAAGACGACATGCGCGTAGGGCACTGGCAGCAGGCTTGCGGCCTGTTTCATGAGCCAGCGGTCGCGGGCGGTGGACTGACACTTGGGACAGTGCCGGTTGCGACACGAATCGTAAGCGACAGTCTCATAGTTGCAGCGATCGCATCGTTCGAGATGAGTACCCAGCACGGCCGTGCGGCATAGGCCGATATCGCGCAGCACCTTCCGCTGCTGGTCCGAGACAGCATGGCCCCAGCGTTGAAGGAACTCGTGCAGATGAGCGTTGAAGACATCGGCCACTTCAAGCCGATGTCCGTTCATGCAGTTCTGTTCCCTCCCTGAGCAGTGCGGATGTCGCGAATGGGCAGATCGTCGAGCGGGCTCGCGGTGGCGTGCAGTCTGGCTTCGGAGACGTGCAGGTAGCGGGAGGTGGTCTCCAGATCGCGATGGCCGAGCAGAAGCTGGATGCTGCGCAGATCGGTGCCCGCATCGAGAAGATGCGAAGCGAAGGAGTGCCGCAGCACATGCGGGCTGAGCGGCTTCGAGATGCGCAACTGCTTGCGCAACTCCGCGCAGGCGATGCGAACCCCGCTTGCCACCATGGGCTGGCCGGGCCATCGTCCGGGAAAGAGCCAATCCTTGGGCTTGCGCCAGCGCCAATAGAGACGCAGCAGCTCCAGCAGCTTGGGCGACAGCATGACCTGGCGGGGAAACTTGCCCTTGCCCTCGCGGATGTGGATGATCATCCGCTTGCTGTCGATATCGCTGACCTTCAGATCCAGCGCTTCCTGGCAGCGAAGCCCGGCGCTGTAGTAGAGAGCCAGCAGTGCACGGTGCTTGGCGTTGGTCGTCGCATCGAGCAGGGCGCAGACTTCTTCCCGGCTCCAGACCGTAGGCAGCTTGCGCCGCACCTTCGGCTTGATGATCTCTTGATCGAACCAGGTCTGCTTGAGCGTCCGCATGTAGAGAAACTTCAGCGCAGACCGGGCTCCTTGAATGGTTCCCCAGGCCAGCTTCCGTTCGTTGAGCAGATGCAGCAGGAAAGTGCGAACGTGCTCCGGGCCCAACTGATCAGGTGACTTGCGGAAGTACCTCGCGAACTCGGCAACGGTGTGGGTGTAGTGACGGATCGTGCGTGCGGAGAAGTTGCGCAGCCGGAGATCCTCCTGCATGCGCTGGCGTAGATGTGTCATGGACACCTCCTTCGGTGTCCAAAACTCTACCCAAATGCCACAGAAGCATAACCTCCCGCGCTAGCGGGTTAGTGCAAATCGCCAATGCGTGTTTCCAGGGCTCCAATTCTGGAAACGCGCTAAGCCCTGATGTCGCCATTCGAGATCCCCGGACTCTCAGGTTTTGGACCGTCCTGCCTGCTGGGCCGCCCAACTTTTGATCGAAGTGCAAGAGATACGCAGGAAGACGGTACTCAAGAAGTTGCCTTTGTTTTGGAGAGGAAGTCCGTCACTCTCCCCTTGACATCTAGGGTACGTCGGAGCTATAGTCTTTCTTACCCTTGCTATCTAGGGGTAAGAGCTTACATATGGCAAAGAATGACCTGCAGGGCGCGCTCGATCTCCTGATCCTCAAGACTCTCTCGCAGCTGGATTCCATGCACGGCTACGGCATCCTGATGCACATCCGGCGCGTAACCGATGAGCTCCTCATCGTGGAAGAGGGCTCGCTCTACCCTGCATTGCACCGAATGGAACAGAACGGCTGGGTGCGCGCCAGTTGGGCCGTTACCGACTATGGGCGCAAGGCCAAGTGGTACGCGCTCACGCGCGCAGGCCGGGAGCAGCTTGCCAGCCGCGAAAAGAACTGGGCGCAGGTAGTCAAAGGCGTGGACGCGGTTCTGCGTTTCGCGTGAGGTAAACGGATGGCACTCTTCCGAAGAATTCTGTCGCTGGGAAAACGCGCGAGCACGGATCACGAGATCGATGCGGAGCTGCGCGAACACATGGCCATGTGCGTCGACGACAACATGGCACGGGGCATGAGCCGCGAAGCGGCGGAGCGTGATGCGCGTAGGCGCTTCGGCAATCCCACAGTCATGCGCGAGCGCGTCTCGGCGGAAGATACTGCACTCGGGCTCGAGAGCCTCTGGCACGATGTGCGGAGTGCCCTGCGCGTCTTCGTCAAGAACCCAGACTTTTCATTCGTCGTAGTCGCCACGCTTGCGCTGGGCATTGGCGCCAACACGGCACTATTCGAGCTTCTCGATGCGGTGTTGCTGCAGTCGCTGCCGGTGAAGAATCCGCAGGAGTTGGCGCAGGTGCGCGTCGTCGATATGGACAAGGCGCGCGGGGGCTTTTTCAGCAGCTATCCAGTGGTAACCAATCTTATCTGGGAGAAGCTGCGCGACGATCACCCGGGCTTCTCCGGAATCGCTGCGTGGCGCGACGTCGGTTTCTCCCGTGATTCGGGCGGCGACGCCCGTTTTGTGAATGGCCTCTACGTAAGCGGCGAGTTCTTCCGCGTCCTGGGGGTCAGGCCTGTTGCCGGGCGAGTCTTCACGGCGGAGGACGACCGGCCCGGCTGCGGACTGCCGGGCGCAGTCATTAGCTATGGCTTCTGGCAACGGGAGTTCGGCGGTGGCCGGGCGCTGGGCCAAAAGCTGAGGCTTAACGACAAGTCTGTGGAGGTCATCGGCATCACGCCGGCGAACTTCTTCGGGGTGGCCGTTGGCAGCAACTTCGACGTGGCCGTACCGGTATGCGCGCAACCTTACCTTGAAACGAGGAGCATTCTGAATTCGAGCACCAAGTGGTGGCTTTCGGTCATTGGCAGGCTCGACCCCGCATGGTCCGTCGCAGCAAGTGGCAGCGCATCTTGGAGCCACCTCGCCCGGCATCTTTGCCTCGACGCTGCGGGCGGATTATCCGCCGGAGAGCGTGAAGGATTATCTCGCGATGAAGCTCACCGCCGAGCCCTCGGCGGCAGGCGTGTCCATGCTGCGCGAGACATATTCCGATCCGCTGCGGCTTCTACTCGGGATCGCAGGCCTGGTGCTGCTGATCACATGCGCCAACCTCGCCAGCCTGATGCTGGCCCGGACGACCGCTCGCGAGCGAGACATGGCCGTGCGGCTGGCCATCGGCGCGGGGCGGTGGCGGCTGATCCGGCTGGTGCTGGGGGAGAGCCTGCTGCTGTCGATTGCAGGGGCTCTGGCCGGAGTAGCGCTGGCTCACGCGTTGAGTCGCGGTCTGGTGGCTTATCTGAGTACACAGGACGATTCCATCACTCTGGACTTCAAGCTGGACTGGCGCCTCTTTGCCTTTCTGCTGGGGATCTCGTTGCTCACATGTCTGCTCTTCGGGTTGGCTGCGGCGCTGCGGGCTTCGCGCACGCCTCCGGGTGCGGCGATGAAGGCGGGTGGCCACGGCATGACGGCAAGCCGCGGACGGCTGGGGTTTCGCGGCGCGTTGGTCGTGTCGCAGGTGGCACTCTCCCTGGTGCTGCTGTTCAGCGCGCTGCTGTTCACTGAGAGCCTGCGGAATCTGCTGACCGACGATCCGGGCTTCCAGGCTAAAGACGTACTGATCGCGAGATTGGATTTTTCGCGTCTGCAAATCCCTGTCGATCGGCGCGATGCATTTCAGCGCCAACTGCTCGATCGCATCCGCTCCATTCCCGGTATGGATGAAGCGGCCATCACCAACATCGTGCCGCTGAGCGGCGAGGGCTGGGGCAACGCGGTGTGGATCGACGGCCATGACTCAACCCAGCGGGAGGATTCGAACTTTAGTAGCGTCAGCCCAGATTACTTCGATACGCTGCGCATTCCGATCGTGTCTGGGCGGGATTTCAATGACAACGACACCAGCCAGTCCCCACGTGTAGCCGTCGTGAACGAGGCATTCGCCAAAAAGCTCGGGCTGGGCGCAAATGCGATTGGAGCGCGCTTCTGGCGCGAGGCCACTCCGTCGACCCCCGCGCAGCTGAACGAGATCGTCGGCCTGGTAAAGGATACGAAATATCGCAACATCCGGCGCCCCGCCGAACCAATCGCCTATCTCGCGCTCGCGCAGGATAAGGACACTGAGAGCAACATGAAGGTGCTCGTGCGATCCAGCCTGCCGATGGATGCAGAGGAGCAGGCGATCCGCCGCGCCTTACACGACGTGAGCTCAGCAATCAGCTTCGACTTCGAAGGGCTGCAAGACCAGATCCAGCAATCACTGCTCGCCGAGCGGCTGCTGGCCACGCTCTCAGGATTCTTCGGCGCGCTCGCTGTGGTTCTTGCCATGACCGGCCTCTATGGCGTGATGTCCTACTCCGTGACCGAACGGAAGACCGAGATCGGCATTCGCATGGCTCTTGGCGCGCAACGCACCAACATCACGGCCATGATTCTCGGCAAGGCCGCAACGCTGCTGGCGGCTGGGTTGGTGTTGGGTGCAGGCTTGTCCCTCGCTGCGGCCAGCGCCGCCGGCGCGCTCCTCTTCGGATTGAAGCCGCGCGATCCGGCCACTCTCGTCGGCGCCGCCCTGCTCCTCGCCGTGGTCACCGTGGTGGCCAGTCTCGTTCCGTCAATGCGCGCGGCAAACGTGAATCCGATCGACTCTCTCCGTACTGAGTAGTCGAGCCAGGCGGTACAAAAGCGAGGCGAGTGCCTTTCTCACAGGTGATTGCACTTCACATGCAATCCCCTCTCATGCGATAACAGCCACGCTGATGCTTAGGACTGGCTCGGGCCGGAGGGCAGTTACGCCACGCCGTACCAAGCAAATGAATGTCGTTCCAGCAATTCCTTGGCGCCCAGAATTTCAACCAGTACATAATCGCCAATTCCAGGCGTTTGCAGTCTGGAAACGCGCTAAGCCCTGTTATCGCTGACCGAGATTCACAGGCTTGCAGTCGTAAATGCAACCCGACTTGTTGGGACACATGGGCGGCACGAGAACGATCGCAGATCAGACGCGAAGTGGAGTAGTATCCGAGCAGCGTGAAGGACGCATCCGGTTCGCGGATAGGGTAGAAGCCCACCTTTTGTTGGACCAATTTGAGCACAACTTCTTTCAGCCCGTATTGCGAACATCGGGCGCTTATTGAAAGGAGTTTGCATGTCAGAATCCCGTTCTCGCTCGTCTCGGCTTCCTGCGGAACCGAACCTTCGTCACCTAAAGGATCAGGCAAGGGATCTCTTGAGAAGCGGGGGCGCCGCATCCTTAGGGGCCGCTCTCTTTGAGATCGCCAAGCTTTATGGTTTTCCGAGTTGGCCGCGGCTGAAGAAGCACGTGGTAGATCAAACAAACGCCGGAAAGCTAAAGCAAGCCATTGATCGTGACAGCCTCGATCAGGTGCGTACTCTTCTTTCTGAGCATCCAGAACTCAGGAAGGCCCCGATCGGGTATGGCGGAGATGGACCGCTAACCTGGGCCGCTGAATGTCGAGGGCTCGGACACCCATCTCAGACTCGACTCGGAATTGTCGAGTGGCTCATCGCTAGCGGTTCAGACGTTCATGAGGGTGGGGACGCACCACTCATGCGAGCAAGTCTCAACGGCTCGCGAACCTCCATGATGGATCTGCTTGTGAGGTTTGGAGCAGATGTAAACGCCGCCTGGCACGGTTCCTACCCTATTATTTTTGCGCCTTGCGAAACGCTCGATCCAACTGCCCTCGAATGGCTTCTGCAACATGGCGCTGATCCCAACTGCGGTGACGAAGGCACCTGGCAGTCCAGGGAAGTGTCACATCCGGGAACAGCGCTCGACTACCTGCTCGGTACATACATCCGGGACAAGGAAGCTCTGAATGTCTCAATTAGCCTCCTCGAAGATGCTGGTGGACGCACGCAATATGACGCGTCTGGTGTCGTCGCGACGATTCGCGGTGATCTGGATTCCGTCAGGGCGATGTTGCGTCAAAATCCTTCCCTGATCGAGAGGCGGTATCCAACTCTCAACATAGGAACCACAGCAGGCCGCATGCTTACTCTCAAGGGGGCAACTTTGCTGCACGTAGCTGCCGAGTTTGGACAGGATGAAGTTGCAAGATGGTTGCTGGATAGCGGTGCCGATGTGAACGCGCCTGCACTCATCGATTCAGATGGCTTAGGGGGCCAAACTCCGATCTTTCATGCTGCAACCCAAAACGGAGATTTCGGCATTGACCTGGTTCGGCTTTTCCTCTCCCGAGGAGCCGATCTGAACGTGCGCTGCCGACTTCCGGGTCACTATGAAAATCCTGAGCAGAAGATCTTTGAAGGGACCCTTCTTGAATACGCGCGCAGATTTCCTGGGACCCAAAGCAAGACGTTAGAAGACCTGCATCGTTGGGCGCGACCCACTGACGGTGAGAGGTCCTAATATAAGCGTTTCTCGGAAGGCACAAGTCTCTCTTTACGCTAAATCGCCGTTGCGCTCATCGAGCCGCGATTGTGATTCCGGACGTGTAACCGGCAAGTGGGAAGTAACCGGACTCTGGGCGAAGATTCACTCAAGGGCCCGGATCGGCCACGATAGTCCTGGAATCCGAGTTGTACTCTCGCATCAGATGCTTGATCCTTTAGCCTGCGAGAAAACCCTATGACAACCGTTCGAGTCTCCGGAGGAGTCGTACATAACCTTCCGGCTGATCTCCGAAAGCCGCTCGCGTCCGACGCGAAGGCACTGGCGGCCTGGGAAGACATAACGCCGCTCGCGCGCAACGAGTGGATCTGCTGGACCATCTCCGTCAAGAAAGATGAGACAAGGCGGCAGCATGTAGAAAGGGTGTGCTCGGAGCTCAAAGAAGGTATGCGGCGGCCGTGCTGCTGGCCGGGTTGTCCGCATCGATGAGCATTCTGTGGTGTGATTCGCGCTCCGAGCGGTTGTTTGATTAGAACTAGTCTTGATGTATGGGCCACCCGCCTTGGGATGGCGAAGTTCAGTATTAATAATTTTGAGTCGGCTACTCTCGTCGGATCGTTACCGCCAAGGGTGTTGACAGTGTTTCAAATCGGCCTTCAATATTTGACAACGATGGATCATCACATGAAGGAGTCCTTTTATGACTGAAACCACATCCGCTGAGGCGTCGGGTGATGGTGTGCGCGGATCTCAAGCAAACACAGGGAACAAACTGCAGGCGAAGAGTGTTCTAACGAAGATTGCAGCGTTTGTTGCAGATCGAAATATCCCTTTCCTTGTTTGCAGCATTGGAATGATCGTGATGTTGCTGTGGGCAGGCAAGTTCAAAATGACAGCACCCGGAGCAGAGGGCATCATCCCGCTCGTCACTAACAGCCCACTTACCAGTTGGCAATTCAAGGTCTTTGGACCATATATTGGGTCGGATATGATCGGGGCCACTGAATGGACAGCAGCAATCCTACTTATCATTGGCTACTTTAAACCTAAAGCAGGCATTCTGGGCGGAATCATTCTAGTCGGCATGTTCTTCACCACAAGCAGCATGTTGATCACGACTCCGGATGACACCGTCGTGGTACACGGCATCCATTACATGAACAATCTCGGCCTGTTTCTCTTCAAGGACATTATCTCTTTCGGAGTTGCGTTCTATCTGATCAGCTATTTTGGCGGAAAAGCGATCATGGCTGAAAATCAGAGATGATGGTCTGCGGGGAATTCCAACGGACTCCCGAGGATACATTGCCTTTTGCCGAACTGACTGCCGTGCGGCCTATGATCGAAACCTATCCGCTTGAAAAAGCGGCCGAGGCTTTCGCGCAGATGATGAGCGGGAAGGCGGACGGACTCTGATTCCTCCGTGGGTCTCAGCATTGCTGCAATCTGCTCTGCAGCTGCCAGATCGTCTGCGTCAACCGAGTGTGTGTAATGCACTGAACGCTCTGAACGGCCTTCCCGCCCATTTACGGGGCGTTCGTGGCGCTTGTCAGTAATACCTCTGTCCGAGGCCGAAAGTAGTCCAAGCTGTTCGTTTCCATCATGCGCCCGATTTTGCGCACCGGCCTTTCGCTTCGTAGGCGCCCGGGGCTTCTGCAGGGCGTTCTTCTTCGGTCATAGGTTCACAAAGTGATCGATCGTTATTGAACTTTATTGATAACGGCGGTCCGCAGCCCGCATCAAGGATCTATGGCTATTCACACGCCAGCGCTGTCAGTGGATCAATCCTTATGGCCCGCACAGCGGGGACCAGCATTGAGATCCCGCTAAGCACAAGGATCGAGACGATGCTGAGAAGATAGACCTCCAGATTACCGGGCTTGATTTCGAAGAGGAGGTGATCGAGTAATGGCATTGAGACAACCGACAAGATACCTCCGGCCACGATACCGAGCGCGACGGGAATGAAGCCTGCCGCAAAGACCAGACGCATAATTTCTGCGCGTTGGGCGCCCACTGCCATGCGAATCCCAATCTCCGCTGTACGCAGAACAACGGAGTACGAGAGCACTCCGTAAATGCCGCCGAGCGCCAATTGCAAGGCGACGATGGAAAGCAGTGTTGCCAGTACCGAGACAAAGCGGCTCTCGGCTCGCGCACGCTCAATCACGGACGAGAGCGGCTCGAGATGAGTGAGGGGCACATTGCGATTGAGAGCAGCGATCTGTTTGCGTACGGATGACGCGAGATCGGGCACGGCTCCGCTGGTGCGAATGACCATGGACATGGATGGCCGGGGAGCCAGCGGATAGTGCACATAAATCTGCGGGCGCACCGTTGCCGTCAACGTGTGACACTGCACATGACGCACAACTCCCACCACCACAAGCCAGTCGCGTTCGAATTGGTAGGGTCCCTTGGGAGAGTCGGAGGCATTGATGCGTTTGCCGAGAGCAGACTCGCCAGGCCAAAGCCGTCGCGCGAGAATTTCGTCAATCACGGCGACGTGCTGGTGAGCCGCGTCGTCGAACTCGGTTAAATCGCGGCCCTGCATGAGTTGCGCACCGATCGTATCGAAGTAGCCAGGGAGAACAGAGCGCATATCGGCCATCTCAGTGTTCTGCTGGTCTACGGAAGTGCCATCCTTCCAGTAGTAGTCATACCAGTTGCCCTGATCATCCAGGGGAAGGTGAGAGACGGTCGAAACCGACTGCACTCCGGGAAGTGTGATGAGCGCACGCTGCACTTCGCGAAGAACACCGTAATTCGGCACGCTCGCACGGAGAGTGAAGACATTTTCTGCGCGAAAGCCCGGATCCACGCGGAGAATATTGGCAAAGGTGCGGAGGAGCAGCCCTGTTCCGATGAGAAGCACGAAGGCAAGTGCGACTTCGGTGGCTACGAGGATGGTGATTGACTTCGACTGTTTGCGCGTTGTCGATCGTCCGCTGCGCTTCAGGTCTTCGGCCAGCTTGAGGTGACGCACGGTCGAGATGGGCGCCAAAGCGAGGATGACACTGATCAAGAGCGCGATGGCAAAGGTAAACGCGAGCACGCGTAAATCGAGGCTGACTTGGCCGAGATTCGCAAATGATGAGGGCTCGACTGCGACGATCGCCTTCAAGGCTGCCCATCCAAGCAGCAGGGCGACTGCGCCACCGAGAAGCACAGTCACCAGGGTTTCAGTAAGAATCTGCTGAATCAGGCGGAACGTGGATGCTCCGAGTGCGGCACGAATCGTGGTCTCATGAATCCGCTGGCGCGCGCGGATCATGAGGAGGTTCGCCACATTGGCGCACCCGATAAGCAAAATAAATGCAACAGCGCCAAAGAGCAGGTACAACGTTCGGCGTACCTCGCGAACATCATCGTCCTGCAGCGAAAATGTATACAGGTGGTAGTTGGCGACCTTTGTTCGCGCACCAATATCGTTGATCTCCGCGGCAATCGACGCGAGTTCAGCCTGACCCGCCGCCAGGCTTACCGCACTGCGCAGCCGTCCCACCAGGTGGAGATAGGCCGGGCCGTCCGGCTCCCATGGACCGATGGGAGTGGACTGAAAATAGTCGACATTAGGGGGAACGCTGGCATCTTCTGGAAAGATCAGCCTGAAGTTCTGCGGAAGTACGCCGATCACGATTGACGAGCCGCGGCCTAGGGGCACGGACGTACCGACGATGCGCGGATCGCTGCCGAATTTCCGGACCCATAACTGGTGAGAAAGGACAACGGTTGAGGGAGCGTTCTCCAGGTCATCTTCGCGCCCGAAAAAGCGCCCCAATATGGGGCGCGTGCAGAAGAGTTGCAGAAAGTTGGACGTGACGACGCCGGCCTTGCCTTGCTCTGGGTCTCCCTTACCGGGCAATGCTCGATTCGTAACCCAGATGCCGGCAATCTGGTCGAAAACACGGCTCCGCTGGCGCATCTGGAAAAGCTCGAACATTGACGCGGGAGCGCGGCTGGAATTGCCCAGCTCCGATAAGATGATGGCCAGCCGATTCGAATCAGGATAAGGAAGCGGGCGAAGCAGCACGGAGTCGACGAAGGTGAAGATAGCAGTGTTCGCGCCGATGCCGATGCCAAGCATGAGAACGGCGGTGACGGCAAAGACAGGGTTGCGCCGCAATTGACGTCCGGCGAAGCGGAGATCAGCGGCAAATACTCTTACCGTGTTTTCCCATCCATACGTGCGCACCTGCTCTTTGGCTGTGTGCAGATTCCCGCACTCCTGGCGCGCCGCTCGGCGAGCATCCTCATCGGAAAGACCACGCTCGCGATACGCAGCGGTCATTTCTTCGAAGTAATGCTGTACCTCATCATCGATCTCCTTGTCTCGGTCGTTTCGATGCAGCAACCCACGAAGGCCATGAGTTACCTGGCGCCAAAATGACATGTTCAAGCCTCCTGCCGAAGAAGGCGCGCAACTGCTGAGGCCCGTCGATTCCAATCCGCTTCCTGGATCTCCAACTGCTTCTTTCCTGCGCGGGTGAGAATGTAGAACTTCGCTCGACGCGAGTTTTCGGTGTTCCGCCACTCGGAATTCAGCCAGCCTGCGCGCTCTAGACGCTGAAGAGCCGTAAGAAGAGATCCCGGGTTGACCTTAAATACGCCTCGTGAAACCTGCTCGACGCGTCGCGCAATGCCGAAACCGTGCATAGGTTCAAGACTTAGCGTTTTCAGAATAAGGAGGTCCAGTGTGCCCTGGATTACGTCGGTGTTCTGCCCGGTCATGCGAGCAGGCTAGTATCTATTCATCTTGACTGTCAAGATGTGAAAGTCATGTCCTAGGGACTCGATGCCTGATCGTGGAGGAACCGTAAGCAGGTCCTCGCACCCAAGGATGGACAGAGGGCGAGCCGTGGAAATTATTTCACTGCCGAGATGACGGCTATCCGGCTGGGTGGCAATTTTCAATGGTGTATCGGGAGCGGCCGGAATCTTAGTTCCGGCCGAGTTAACCATAAATAATACAGGTTAAGAATTGAACCGGCGCGGGATTAATTGAGGCCGGCGGCCATGGTTTTCACGATGGTGCCGTTGGCGTCGTCGTCCTTGAGAGCCCAGACAAATGCGCCGCCGAGGCCCCCAGGAACGCGCGTGCGGACGTACGCAGTTTTGAGCCTCACCGTGATCGGGTCATCGTAGGACCAGAACGTTTGGGTGCTGGGATCATACAGCCACACGGCGATTCGACGGTAATCGAAGTAGCGCGTGTAGCCGGTCAGGCCGGTGAGTGTGAGATATGTGATCACGCCGGGCGTTTGCAGGTAATCGGCCGCAGGAAACGGAGCTGGACCGGTGGAGGATTGATACAGGCCATGGTCGGTACTGGGAACGCCGGTCCACCCGCGCGCATAGGTGGGAATGCCGAGGACGAGCTTTTCTCCGGGGACGCCAGCCTGAAGATACGAGCGAATCGTGTAGTCGATGTAAAAATTCTCGGAGGAGTCGGGATCCTGCTTGTCGTCGAAGAGGGGAGACGCGTGATTGGTGGAAGTCTCCCAGGTGCCGTGGAAGTCGTAGCCCTGCATGTTGAAAAAGTCTAGCTGGCGCGCGACTTCGGCTAGCTGGAGGTTGGAGAAATTCTGCTGGCCGGCGGGGCCGAACATGGTCAGCAGATAATGCCTATGATTGGCCTCTCCCAAGGCGTCCAACTGCTTGCGAAATTCCTCGAGCAGCAGCGTTGCGTTTACCGTGTCAGTGGCGGTGGGAAATTCCCAATCAATGTCGATGCCGTCGAAAACTCCCGCCGCAGAAATCCCGGGCGCGAGATTGCCTTTGACGAACAGATCGATGCAGTTGGCCACCATGGCCTGACGGCCTGCAGCGGTACTCGCAGCGGCCGAAAAACCGTCGGCCCCAGCGAGCGAGATCAGAACTTTCAGATTGGGATGCAGTTGCTTAAGCTGCTGCAGCGCGGCGAAATTCCCGTACAGGGGCCCGGTGTAAGGCGCGCCGCTGACGCTTGGAAGATACGGATCCTGATAATCGGCCCAGCTATCCGCTATGGCACAGCCGGTCGGCGTGGCGTCGCCGAAGGCGTACGTCAAATGCGTGAGCTTATCTGCAACGCCATTGGCCTGTAGATTGGCAATGTTGTAGCCGGCGAAATAAATGCTCCATTCTTCGAAGTAGCCGCCGACCACTTTGGATTTGTTATGGTGGCGCGGTTCATTGGCGAGAGTGGGGCGCGCAAGAAAGAAGGGAACGAGCAGACTGACGAGGAAGAAGGTGAGGGCGCGGTTCGGAAGACATGCAGAAACACGAGTCGACATAGAACCACCTAGAGATAGAGGATGTGAAACTGGCGCAGGACTATAAACCTATATGGCGGCATTGGCAACGACAATATTTGCAGAAAAAGTTAGATTCTAGATAGAGTTTCTGCTTCTGCATTTGGGATGTCGATTAAAGATACTACTCAACTCTCAACGCCGCCGATGCTCCCAACGTTGTTGTGTAACCGGCTAGCCGGAAATTTCACTGACGGCTGAGTGAACTTCCGGATTGGCGACAATTCACCTGGAATACGAATCAATGGCTCCTCGGTGAGTGCCTTTGGGTAGACAACTCAGAATTTGAGTGATCTTGGCGAGTTCGGCCCAGCCACTCTAGTGATGGCCTGCTGCTCCACTGGCCGCTCCGCCACCTCTACCACCGCCTCCGTGGCTTGACCCGCTGCTTGAGCCGCCACTATGAGCTCCTCCCCCTCCACCAGAAAATCCACCGCGCGCCCCTTCGCCTCCAGGCCGTGACTGTAAACTGCCGATGCTTCGATTGAAGCTTTGCAGTTGCGCCATGTTATGGCTACCCAGCATGGCTGTTTTGCCCAGGGTGAAACTTTGTGAGTGATGATTGAATGTAAGCCTCGTACCGGGTTCCCTTAAACCAGAGTCCTTCGCCAGCAGCGTACCTGCGCGGTGTATTTCCGGTGCAGGGTCGGAGACGCGAGTGAGCGGCTGATGATACTCCCCACGCACTTCCCTTGGAGGTTCATCGAGCATCTTAAGCCTGGCGCCAGAGTCGAGACTCGCGCGCTCCACCGAAAAGCCGCCTTTCCTCATGACTGCAAAAACCTCATGTTGGCAGTTTATGGGAGGCTTTCCGTGAACGTCGCGAGGATGAATAGGGACAAAAGCTACGACGCGGCCGGCTTTTACCCAATGGACCGGGCACTGATGATGTTTGTGAACTCCAGCAACCCAGACATAGTGGCGGCGATGGATCCAGCTTCCGGCGTGGCACAAGGCCCAGTCGTAAGGGCGATAAGGCGCGGCCGCTACACCACCGCTCCCGAGGAGCGAAGCGCGAACGCCTGGCGGGTAGCATGGAAAGTCAACATTCGCGCGATTGGGATTGGGGCTGAACGGCGCGGTTTGCCCGGGCAGCGCACTCGGATTGTTTTGCCCCAATGCGGATGGAGTGGCGAGTGCCACGGTTTGAAGCGAGGCTTCGCGAAACCCATTGACCGGCAAGGAGCGCGACAGACGGGCAGGAGTCAATCTGACCCGCCGCACAGCGGCGCTTCGCGCAGCAGCATCTGCAACCGCCTCATCCGTTGGCTCCCAGCAGGTGCCATAGGGTTCGCAGGCGAAGAAGGTTCCCTTGCCATAGAGATCGGCGAGACCAGGAATGGGCGCGGTGAGGCCGGACTCTTTCATCACCGCCGAGATCGCCTCAGCGCGCGCATCGACACGATCGGCAACCCAGCGATCCCATTCCGCGAAATCTTCATAACTGATGTGACCGACGGCCGTAGCCGAGCCATCCGCATGATAGAGAATGGTCTGACCCTTGGCTAAGTGTTCAACGGCCGGTCCGGGAATCGCCAGTCCCGGAATCGATGGTGTGCTCACAGCCATGGATTCCTGCGGCGTGACAGCCATTGCATCGAGATAACTGGTCACTCGCGCATAGTTTTCCGAAGGAGTCCTGATCGTCAGCCGGTTTGTGGGTGTAGTGAGGGCAAAGACCTCGTCGGCGACCCGATGCACATTCAGCGTGATCGTGCCGGTCAACAAGGCTATTTCAGTCGTCGGAACATCGTTCGCCGAGGTCAGATCATTGAAATTAAGTACCGAGTTTTCATCGAGATAGACCGTGGAGGAGTCTTCGAACTCAATCTCCGCGCGTCCCGCACCGGTGGCCAGGGAAAAGCCAGTCTCGATCGGTAGACCCGGAATGGCTGCTTCCCACATCGCGCCTTTGGTGCCTCGCGAGACGCGCACATCGCCTTCGAGATAGCTGATGCGCACAATCTGCGGCTCAATTTTGCCGGCAGACCTACTGACCTGCACTTGCTGGACGGCTTTGGCTGCCGTAACATCCGCGGCGCGCGCCGTAAAGGTGAAAGAGAGAGAACCGCAAAGGAGGAGAGCTACAACATGCCAGCAACGATTCGCGGCCATGATTACCTCCGCCACGCTCGCAGGTCGCCCATCACTATGACGGGAAGCAATATGAACAGTCGCAATGAACCTACGCCGCTCGCTTTTCCATGTCGAGGAACATCGGGCTCAAAGCAAACGCTGTCTGCAGAGGACGGAATAAGATCGGCGTAAGTTTCAAATAGTTAGCAGGCGATATAGGTCTGAATAAACATAATGTGGACTATCCAAGGCTCTCGTCTTCGCCAATGTAGCCCAGACGGGCGGAATCAATCATTCAATCGAGAGCGGATTGATGGCCAGCTTGCATTGAGGGAATCAGTCTCCTGATCGGGACCTCCCCGTAGCCTCGAACCTCGGCAAACGCACCTTTGGAAGCAACAAGCTGATTCGTTGGGCGGATCACGCTAGCTAAGATCGGAAACAATCCCAAAGTGCCTTAAAGTCAGCTTTGCGGTAAGTTGCAAAAAGGCGAATTCCTTCTCGGCATCGGGGGCGTGATCGAAATAATCTACACGATCAGCATCCATCGCCGCACCCGTGGCCGAGAAGAGGATGTGGATGGCGACCGCTCCCCGAATCCGCTGCATCTTCGCAATCGCTGGATATTGTGGCGTCATGCCGCCGAGCTTGTTGCCCGCGATGACGCCAGCCGAGACCGCAATCTTTTGGACGGACGCCGCCGGAAATCTCCTTGTCTTCGCGATTGTAGTTACGGCTTTCCTGGCCCGTTCTCCATCCCATCAATTATCGCAATAAGGCATGAAAACCCGCCTGAAGGAATCGCCGTATCCATCGGCAGAAAGGTCCAGTCTATCCCGGGATTCTTGTTCAGGGGTTTATGACGGGTCGTGTCCTGCATACGCCCGCAGTCACAAGCCTAGTTCAGGGCTTCGCGAGGTCTGATCCTCCAAAAGCGAAATAAGTGCCGCGGTTCCGAGCGGATCACCGCTACGCAAGATCGGAAACGCCTCGGAAACGAATTTTGGAGAGAAGCTGTGAACTAAGTCCGAGGCGTTTTCGATTTGGAGGTAAGAAGGAAGCGGCAGGTGTTTGCCGCGGTCGCGGTGATCCTGGCTGGGATTATGGATATTGAATGCTATTTCATGGTTGAGTAAAGATTTTTGTTGTCGATCATCGTCGCCGCTGGTGCTGGAAACAGTTGAGCAGTTGCAAGCGCTGTCTTCGATCCCGGCGTTGCTCTATGCGGGTTGACCTGGTTGTGAAGAGTTGTCGGGTCAGGTGGACACACGATTGGGAACGCATGCATGAAGCAAACCGGCAGAGCGGGTTGGCAGCGACGGTCATGAAGAATCTAAGCCTGCGAAATAGAGTTGTGCGGCGGAGAAGCGCTCAACGACGCGCATAGGTGCGCCGCAGCGGGGGCAGTGCCAAATGCCGCAGTCCGGTGCTGGCGGCAGAGGCATCGTCTCGCGGTCCTGGACGGCTAGCAGTGTGCGCGCCAGGGGCAGCAGTTGTTTGCGGAAGCGATTCGACAACAGTCCGTAGTGGCGGATGCGCACGAAACCCCTGGGCAAAACGTGCGTGAAGAAGCGGCGCAGGAACTCCACGGCGTCGAGGGGCATGACACGCTGCTTTCCGCCGTGCAGATAATCGCGCCAGCGGAAGCTGACGTGCTCGCCGTCGAAGGCGATGATGCGGTGGTTCGATATGGCCATGCGATGGGTGTAGCGGCCGAGATAGCCGAGGACATGTTCCGGTCCTCCGAAGGGCGGCTTGGCATAGACGTACCAGTCCTTATCGCCCAGCTCCTCGATCAGTTGTTCGAACCACGCGGGATGACGGAAATCAGCGGCGGGACCACGGCAATCCAGCAGGCTTTTGCGGTAGAGCTGGCGAAGTCCGGCAAGGAACTTCTTACGGAAGACGGTGTGCAGTACTCGAATGGGCAGGAGGAACAGTGGGTGGCTGGTCGAAATCCAGCGCTGATGATCTCGGGACAGTCCACCGCCGGGGACGACGCAATGGACGTGGTAATGGCCCAGCAGGGTCTGACTCCAGGTATGCAGGATGGAGAGGAATCCAATCTCTGCGCCGAGCCATTTTGGATCGGCAGCGACTTCGAGCAGGGCCTGGGAGCTGGCGTCGAAGAGCAGGTCGAGAAATGGCCTGGGGGAAGTCAGTGCCAGCGGGTTCAGTTCGTGGGGCACGGTGAAGACAACGTGAAAGTAGTTGGTGTTGAGTAGATCCCGCTGCTGGGCTTCGAGCCATCGCCGGCGCTCCTGCGCCTGGCACTTGGGACAGCATCGTGATCGGCAGGAGTTATAGGAGTGCGGTGCTTCGTACTGGCAGTTGACACACTTGTCCTTGTGTCCGCCGAGAGCAGCGGTGCGGCAGCGCTCCACAGCCCGAAATGCCTTCAGCTGCTGATAGCTGACACTGGACTGGTAGTGTTCGAGATACTGCCTGCCCTTTGCGCGGACGATGTCGGCCACTTCGATGGCCGGCCGCGTCATGGGCGGCGCGGACGATGATAGAGGCGGCGGCTCAGCTCGACGCTGGCGAGCTTCAGCTCCTCGAAGGGGTTGGCGACCTGGTGCAGGTGCTGCTGCGATAAATGCAGATAACGGGCTGTAACTTCCAGGTCCTCATGACCGAGCAGCAACTGGATGGTGCGCAGGTCGGTACCGGCTTCAAGTAAGTGTGTGGCCCAACTATGGCGAATCAGGTGCGGGCTCGTTTTCTTGCGAATGCCGGCCTTCTTCGCGGCATGCGTGCACGCATGCCACACGGTTTTATCGCTGATGGGCCGTTCCTGGTCTCGATGCATGCGTGAGGGGAACAGGTAGATGCGTGGCTTGAGCCATCGCCAATATGTGCGCAGGGCCTCGAGCAGTGCCGGGCTGAGAGGCAGATCGCGGTCCTTGCCACCCTTGCCGTTGACTACGTGAATGACCATGCGCTGGCTGTCGATGTCGCTGATCTTCAGCCGGACGATCTCCGATCGGCGCATGCCGGTGCCGTAGAGAACCATCAGCAGCGTGCGCTGGAACAGATCGCTGCCGGCGTTGATCAGACGTGTGACTTCTTCCTGGCTGAGAATGTTGGGCAGCTTCCTTGCCACCTTGGGATAAGGCAGAAACTGGCGGAACTCCTGGCGATGAAGCGTGCGCACAAACAAGAATCGCAATGCAGAGATGCGGTGTTCGACCGATCCCGGGGAAAGCTTGCGCCGCTTGAGCAGATAGGCCTGATAACTACGCAGCTGATCGACACCCAGCTTGTCCGGGGACTTGCCGAAGTGTTGAGCAAACTCCTCTACAAATCGTAGATAGTGGCGGATCGTTCCATCAGAGTAGTTGCGGCGCTCGAGTTCCTCGAGCATCATTTTGCGAAGACGAGTCACAGTGGGGTACCTCCTGTGACTCACACCCTATCCCGGCCTCAAGACTGCTCGACAGCCACAACCGCAGAGACCGCGGCGCCTGCGGCTTCGTTCTTACCGGCAATCCGGAAACTTCGGAGCGTAACTTCCGTATCGCGGACTTCTCGGACGAGTGAGAGTTCCTCCCCACACCCTGCGGCTTTTTTAATGCGATTAATCATCGTCGCGCGCTTCGAGAGTGGTGGGATCTGGAACACGTTAGTGCCTTCACATGGAAGGTCAAAGCACAATCTGAGGATGTGGCTCACCACGTGCGGATCCCAGGACCTTGACTGCCAGCCACGGTCTTAGCTGGGACCGCCTCCCGTGCTCTATGAGAGATCAATTTGGCGTACCATGACTGCGGGCAGTTGCGGAGCACTTACCGTGTTCGTAGATGTTGTTAGAATTCGTTCCGATGCGTTCTGGTTCTCCAGTGCCTTTATGTTGCTCAACAGTGACGCCCTTTCACGGCGATAACACGGATTCAAATCCCGTCGGGGACGCCAATATAATCAACAACTTAGCAACCCGATCCAAAGATAACCCGATTGTGGTCACGGTGCGGTCACGATAGAGCACGATTATGATGGGTAAATGCAACAGAGTTGCTTCTTAAGGCAATTGAGTACCATAAAAACCGTGTTATCCCACCACGATTCAGTGTGCTCGCTGGCGAGGTCGTTCATCATCTTCGATCCAGCTTTGACCATGTTGTTTGGCACTTCTCTATAGGAGCCATAGACAAAGACAAATGGATTGAGTTTCCGGTAACAGACATTGAAAGATTTGACAGAAAATAGAGCGGGTCAAAGACCCCAATGTTGTCGATTTGGTCAAAGGAATTCAACAGCCGGCTGCCAGGAGCTCGGGTTTTCGCAGCACGACCGTACCGCGGCCCTTCGTCAGGACCCCGGCGCGTTGCCATTCTCCTAGAAAACGGCTGACGGTGAATGGCGTCACATTCGCTCCGGAAGCCAGATCTTCGTTCGAGATCTTCAATTCGATCCCATCCGAATTGGCTTTGCCGATTCCGCACGCGAGACTTGCCAATAACTGAGCGATGCGCCCGCGCGCATCATTGGAGCTGAGTGAGACTTGCGTGGAGATCAGCGACGCGATATATTCCGTCGCTGCGATGGACAAAGCATTGTCCAGTAGTATCGGGTAGCGGGACACCAGTTCCCGGATAGTCTGACGGTCCCACATCAACGCACAACTCTCCGACAGAAGCTCCGTGCTACTAAAGTATCGCATTGGGCCAGCCACGATCGCGGCGCCACCGAATGTCTGTCCGGCGGTCAACCAGTGCAGACTTATCCTTCGCCCGTCCTTCGTCGTCACGAATTGCCTGCCATCACCGCTGGTGAGCAGGAAGGCTCGTTCCGCTGGGTCTCCCTCGTGAAGGACCACAGACGACGCGCGGAATTGCCGGTGTTTGGCTGCGGACAAAACAAAGTTCAGTTCCGCCTTCGACAACCCCGATAGAAATCGAGGTCTGAGCTTGTTGGGAAGGCCTTCAACCCCCTTCCCGGGCGACAACTCACAGCGGCAACCCACAGGATCTTCCGCCCCCACGATGAAAGATACGCTTAGTCGCCGTTTCTCGCTCAGAAATGAAGGTCCCCAAAACTGGGGGCCTTCATTAATTTTCTTAAAGCTAGCGCACCGCGGAACGAACCGCCTTTGCGCTAGCTTCTCCAATCCGGTGAAGGGACCCTTGGCTAATTAGATCGTTTTCCAATAGGCGCTATGCCGAGACAGGCTCGGCGCCGAGCTCCGTTAAGACCAACTGCACTTCAGATTCGCTTCTGAATTCATGAACACGGCTAAAACACCTCAGGAGGCACAAGAAAATTGTTCTTGGGCAAATTCAGTGATGTTCCCCCTAAGTGAATAATTATCGTTGTTTTTCGAGGGGAAATAGAAGCGGATTTTCAAGGACTTAGGCCGACGCGGGCCGCACGCCAAAGGGTGGCGGCGTCACCAACCTTCAGCGCATAGGGAACGCTCGCGATCAGGACGCTCGATTGAGGTTCTGGCCCTCAATCCTGCACTTTGAGCCAGCGCGCTTCACCATTTGCCAAGAGATCGTAAGGCAGGCCGTTCGGGTTGGTCACGCCGGGCTAGACTTTGTCGTTTCTGGTCGTGTCAATGGCGCCAGTCTGAGTCTCAGCCCAGAAGGCTTCGCCACCCCGTTCGTTCCTTGTACATCAGAAAGGTTATGACGGCTTCGCCAGCGAGGTTCCACATGGACGATTAGTCCGCTACGCGTCCATGTGGTTTCCGAGCCATCCTCAGCTTCGGAAGTCAGTTCTCTCCGCAGGCGCTATCCGGCAGCTCGGAGCTAGATCACCATTCATCTCGGGTTCTCGCAAACATTGCCAGTTTAGGTACTTTCTCAATAGACGGCCCTTTGTCGCACTAGGTGGATGCTTCCGGAATCCATTTCTTCGTCTCGGGAGAAGAGCGGAGTCATGGATTGTCAGGCGCTCCGGGACTGCGGCTGTCAAACGTCTGGCGCACCGTCGGCAAGATGAAACGACCTCTGCCGCTTGCGCACTACTGAGTAAGCCGCCTCCGATGTTCCCACTACTCCAGGCGTGCATAATCGATCTTTATGGCGACCCCTTTCACCAGAAACTGGAGGATCCTATGCCCACAGCAGCCGAACGCACCACCTTGCCCAGCGGCTTTGTCATCGATCACGCCGCCGCCGAAGCCCATGTCATGCAGCCGCTGCATACACCAGGCAGCGTAATCAGCTCACACGGACTCGAGGAGGGGATAACAAGGTTTGCCCCGCGCATCGTGCCGGCCGGCGTCACGCTCTCCTTCAATACCGACGGCTTTGTCGCCGCCCTGAATACTGCGCTGGCCAACAACACCGCCGGGTACGTGATGGAGCTGCGCCAACACGGCCAGGCCATCGCCTCCGCCCAGGTCGGCTGGGCCAAGGAGCCATCCGATGGGTCGGAGTCCTGGGCGCAGGGCGTGCGAATGCACATTGCCAGCTGCAGCAAGTTGATCACCGCCATCGCCATGACGCGCACGCTCGCGGCGCACAACCTGCCGGCATCAACCCCGATCATCGGCTACCTGCCCACCTATTGGGCCACGGGCCCGAACATCGACAAAATCACATTTGCCGAGTTGATGACGCACAAATCCGGCTTCCGCGTCACCGGGTCCGATACGTTCTACAGCATCATGAAGGCGCAGGTCGCAGCGGGAGTCACGAACGCAAACCTCGGCGGGTACTCCTACCAGAACATGAACTTGAGCCTGTGCAGAATCCTGCTCTCGGTCATGAACGGCGTCATTCCGGCCAACACTACCTTCCCTGCGCCGTTTGAAGACCAGTTCTGGGATTTTGTCACCATCAACGCATACGCCAACTATGTCGCGCAGAATCTGTTTCAGCCCGCCGGTGTGTCCGGCCCAACGCTGACCCACCCCGACCCGGATGCGCTCGCCTACGCTTTCCCGGTTGGCGCAGGTTGGAACTCCGGCGACCTGACAACGGACTGCGGCGGCACAAGCTGGCACATCTCGGTGGACGAGCTGTTGAATGTAATGGGCTGTTTCCGGCGCCAGGGCACGATCATGTCTCCTTCGGCAGCGCAAAGCATGCTCGATAACAGCTTTGGCATCGAT
The DNA here is from genome assembly GCA_963823845.1 of Terriglobales bacterium. Taxonomy (GTDB): domain Bacteria; phylum Acidobacteriota; class Terriglobia; order Terriglobales; family Acidobacteriaceae; genus Alloacidobacterium. Next base: position 6,219 of record CAWGND010000010.1, on the reverse strand, counting down.
CTGATTGAGTCCACGAACCTCGGTACGCTCTACAACAAGAACGGCCTGTGGCAATCCGGCTCCAGCCAGACCGAGCAGAGCCTCGCCTATTTCCTGCCGCGTGACATGGAGTTGGTCGTATTCGCTAATTCCCCCATCGGCGCAACGGGCCAGTTCTTCCGGGATGTCGTTACCAACATCTACCTCGATAACATCGCCCCGGAGATCCCCATTGGCGGCTGGATCGCCCGCCACGGCCTCACTTCTGAGCAATATCAGGAGGCTTTCAATGACTATGTCGGCAACCACGGCATGCAGTTGATGGACGTCAGCGGGTACGGCACGACATTTCCCCTGTACGCAGCGCTTTGGGTCAAGACTACCTCCGCGCCTGCCTGGCAAGCTCGCCACGGCTTGACCGCTGCTGATTACCAAACCACGTTCAATCAGCTCACGCAGCAGGGCTATTATCCTGTGCTCGTGAACGGCTACGCCGCCGCCGCCGGCCCCCTCTTTGCCTGCATCTTCCAGGGGGGCGCGACCGATCCTTGGGTCGCTCGTCACGGCCTTACTGCCGCGCAGTATCAGGCCGCCTTCAACCAGTTCACGGGTGAAGGCTACCTGCTCGACTGGGTCAGCGGCTACTTCGATGGCACCCAGGATCTCTACGCTGCGATTTGGCGCAAGCCGCCAAGCGCCCCAGCCTGGCAGGCCCGTCATGGCCTCACATCCGCCGAGTACCAAGCGACCTTCAGCCAGCTCGTAGCCGAAGGCTACAAGCCGGTGGTGGTCTGCGGCTACAGCGATGGTGTACAGGATCGCTACGCCGCGATCTTCCGGCAGATCCCCGGTGTGCCTGCCTGGCAGGCCCGCCATGGCCTGAACCCCGCGCAGTACCAGGCGACCTTCGACCAACTCGTGGGTGAGGGCTACCGGCTGGAGTTAGTCAACGGCTACAGCGTCGCGGGCCAGGACCGCTTGGCCGCCATCTGGGCGAAATGAGAAACATGGGTAAGTGAAGTCATTGCTTCTTCGGCTAAGACGGAGAACAACCCTAACGAGGCGGCCGCCAACTCTAATTGAGCGCATAACCCACCTCACACTCAGCGACAAGTGCCGGCAGGTCACATGGGCGTCACGACTACAATCACCGTCGCCCGCCCTCCGCAATAGCCGATCGCACACCGACAGAGTTTGCAGTTATCAACAGCGGTGGAAATCATCTTAGTTACCGTACGTTCTCAAGCCTCTTGCTGGAGATCGTCACTTGACTTACATTAACCGCAATCGTGCCCGCCAAACGGGCACAAACCGAACCACGCAGGCCGAAATTTCTAACCTCGTGCGGCCGAGTTTTCCGGGGCGGGTCACGAGTGTACCGATGTCGCCACATAGATTGTCGCCGTGGCGCCCCCTCCTATAGACGAAGCCCCCGAAGCCCTGCAGGCTATTGCGTGTCGGGCGCCCGTTGGATTGTAGCTGTCATGAGCATGACGTTATAGGGATTCCAGGTTGAGAGAGTGAAGTAGACCTGCGCCTGTAGTGCGTTGGGATTGTCGGATGAGACTATACGCGTGTAGCGGTCAATCATGTAAGGAGCATACTCGCCGCCCCATACAGGCGGAGTAATGGGAAATGGACTATGCCAATTTCCGCTGTCCACATCAGGGTTAGCCCAGTTGCTGCCTATTGCTCCATCCGGACCAATCCGAAAACATCGAGGGCCCCTTCGAGTCTGGTGACGGCAGATAGAGGTGAGTTGGCACGGGCGGCTCCCGGCGGAGTAATGGGAAATGGACTATGCCAATTCCCGCTGTCCACATCAGGGTTGGCCGGAGTTGCTGCCTATTGCTCCATCCGGACCAATCCAGAAAACATCGAGGGCCCCTTCGAGTCGGGTGACGGCAGATAGAGGCGAGTTAGCACCGGCCGCTCCAGCCGGGGTAATGGGAAATGGAGTATGCCAATTCCCGCTGTCCACATCAGGGTTGGCCCAGTTGCTGCCTATTGCTCCATCCGGACCAATCCAGAAAACATCGAGGGCCCCTTCGAGTCGGGTGACGGCAGATAGAGGCGAGTTAGCACCGGCCGCTCCAGCCGGGGTAATGGGAAATGGAGTATGCCAATTCCCGCTGTCCACCTTAGGGTTGGCCCAGTTGCTGCAGGGTTGGCCCAGTTGCTGCCTACTGCTCCATCAGCGCCAATCCAGAAGACATCGAGACCCCCTTCAAGTCGGGTAACGGCAGATAGAGGTGAGTTAGCACGGGATGCCGCCGGTGGCGAGATCGGGAATGGAGTATGCCAATTCCCGCTGTCCACCTCAGGGTTGGCCCAGTTGCTGTTTATTGCCCCATCAACGCCAATCCAGAAGACATCGAGACCCCCTTCAAGTCGGGTAACGGCACATAGAGGTGAGTTAGCACGAGATGCTCCCGGTGGAGAGATTGGAAATGGATCATGCCAGGAGCTGTTATTAATGCCGGGATTGCTCCAGTTGGTCGCTACGGCACCGTCGGAGCCAATCCAGAAGATATCGACTGCACTGTCGAATCTGACGATAGTGGCGAGGGATGAGTTGACTCGCGGCTGACCGGCAATGGAGGACTCCTGATGCCAAATACCGCTGTTAACGGTCGGGTTGGCCCATGTAGTTTCTAGTGCATTGCTCTGCCCAATCCAATAGACGTCAAGACCACCGTCCCCACATGCCTCTACAAAATGGTCGGTCGAGTAAAAGATGTGCATCTGACCGTCATTGCTGAAGCCGGCAATGGGAACTTCAAATCCTCCAGTGCTCATAGATGTTCCGTCGGCGTCGAATAGCCTCGGGGACTGGTATCTCCCGTTAACATTGATGAGTTCAAGTGGTATGCCCGGCTCGGGCTGTGTGGCTGTAGTCCACGCGACGCTGTCTAAGGAATCCGTCGGTGCTGGACCCGGCCACGTGTCTCCAAAGAGGAGCCACAACCGACCTCCGTGCTCGAAGGAAGATCCGAGGTCTGTGCCATACAAACCGAACCTGCTCTCGGTCTGGTTAAATGCTGCATGCTTGGGCTGGCGATCGATCTCTCCCGTCAGCTGGCAAACTCTTCTGACAGTGCTCACTAGGACGTTGATCGCTGGGCGCATAATGAAACCTCACTGGAGAGAGAATCTGTGAACGCATTCGAGCAGAAACGCTAATTATTGCTTTTTGGGCGCGGGCATCCTCGCCTGAGCTAAGCGATCAGCAGGACAGCTGCAACCACCGCAGAGCAAGGATGCGTGTTCCCGGCCGACCAAAGGCTTACAAGATAGCGTCCTTCAATCATCATCATCATCGTCGTGATCATGGTCATCCCAAACTCGGTGACGAGTCTTTTCCGACGGGTGCTCATTTGTCACGGCGATCATTTTTTGGTTCTCGTGCCACGCTAGCCGCGCAGGCCAGCGATCACGGAATTACTGTCGAATGACCAACTCGTAAACGACGGCAAGAAGGTGAATTCCCGATTGATTCTATGTGAAAAATGGACGAACCAAAAATCCAGAACTTAGTCTCCGCCGCCTGTGTTAGCGGTGCGTGTCCTAAAGTACAGGTTTTTGAAACGGCCCGACCGCCGGCTGGGTTTTCGTTTATTTGCGACTAGCCGAGCCGTCTCGGAGAGGTTTTTGAATAAGGCAGCCCGTCGCTCCGTTGCAGACAGCGTTATCCACAGATCGGCTTGAGTCCGCTAGCCAGAGCCAACAGATCTTTCCCCTGATATTGTCAATCATCGAAGTGCATCGGCTATGGTGCAGGAAGAGCGTTATTAGAACCCCCAGAAGTAACCGCCTTCCATTACAAGATTGCACCCTTCCTAAACCAAAGAGGGGCTAGGCAAGGGCATGTAGCTGGCGTACAGTTCAATCATTGAGTAGCACTTGGGGGAGGGCTACTGAATTGTGGCGCCAGTGGACCAACCGTTCACTGGCGTTTTGCATTGAAACAAGTGCACGATTCCCTTCCCCGCAAATGTGAGGCCGCCATGGGGCGAAACGCAACGATAGCGCTCGATAAGGAACTTCACTTCTGTGAAACCGGAATCCGTCTGGCGTTGGAGTATCTGAAAATCTCGCGCGATGTATTGAACGATGTCGAAGCCGATGAGAGCGCGGATTACATGAAATGTCGAATCACGAACTCATTCGATGCCCTCATTAACCATACAAGTCGCTGCCCGAATTGTCGGGATCACTGACCAAGAAAGCGAAAGGGCGAAATCTCTTTCGAGACGTCGCCCTCTGCCTGTCCGATTCTCGAAGATCCGGTTCGGCAACCGGATCACAACATCGTTATGGCGGAACTAATCGGGACCTGCGAGCGTGAGCCCGCTTCCCCGCGCTGTTTCCGCCATCACATCGGCTGTAAAAGCCTTCTCAGGCTGTCCGTCAGTATCCAGTTTCCTGAATCCATCCGTGGGTCACGTTGCCGGTTCCCTCGACGGCCCTTGTCAGCTCTCTTCTTCTGGAAGATCTCTCCTCCGTTGAGTTGAATCATACCTCTTGTGCTCCGTGTCGCAAGATGTCTGCGGAGATTTTCCTGTGTGGAAATGGCGTACCGAATGTGGAAACGAGGGCCGGAGAATTACGCTTAATGCATGTGCGGCCGGTTCAGAGACGCAGCGATAAACAGAAGATCGTCGAAGCCTTCCATCTGGGAAATGTCGATGGCCTGACCCTGGGGTTTGCACCGGATTACAACGCAGCCCCACAATCTCTGCAGCCGGTCATCGTGTGGGACAAGCAGTTCGGAGCGCGATCCCTGCATATGATGTTCTGGCGCTTCTTACCACCTTATGTAACCGACCCGAAGAAATTCAGACTCGACACGATCAATGCCAGAGGCGAAAGCCTGGTGGACAGCAATGTCTGGCGCGATGCTTTCCTGCACAGCCGCTGCCTCGTGCCCGTGGATTCGTTCATCGAGTGGGTGCGACCTGTAAGTCGCTCCGATGATTGTCCGGCATGGTCACATGACCGGACCTGCCGTCCCGTCGGCAGTACCCTATGAGGTCAGGCTGCTTGGTAACGAGCCGTTGAGAAGCCCTCTGACAAAGTACCCGCAGCTGCAAGGTTGCTAAGCAATCCGCGAGGTGAGCTTGGATCTGCCAGCATCAGGGCGGATAGGGGCAGGGTGAGTGGCATGGCCAGCAGATGCGAACTCTCGTAAGCATCGAGATGAAAGAAGGAGCCAAAGATGCTGACAGGCTCCGGATGCAGTGGGCGCGGAAGCTCCATTCTCTTCCGTCATGGGCAAACAACACTGCCGGTGTAGTAGAGAGGGCCTAAACCACATCTGTCATTGGAACGAAACAGGGTAAGCCCGTATCGCTCCCGTAAGGGTAGGAAGGCCGCAAGGCTGGACGATAGCAATGCGGGTAGAGGAGGAGAGAGGAAGCAAATGCCACCCGGTAATCGGATGGATACAGATCTGATGTCTGGCGCGAAAGCGAGCCGACTTCTCTCTGGTCTTCGATCACGAAAGAACCTGAATAACCAGCATAAGGAGGCAAAGCAGATGATGACGGAGCGATCCGTTGGTGCGGCATCCCATGCTTCGCTTCATTGGGGCGAAATAGACTGGCGCTCCGTGAATCGGAATGTGCGCAGGCTCCAGGTGCGTATCGTGAAGGCTGTAGAGGCAAACAGATGGGGCAAGGTGAAAGTCTTGCAACGGCTGCTCACACACTCGCGGGACGGTAAGCTGTTAGCCGTACGGCGGGTGACTGAGAATCAAGGCCGGAAGACTGCTGGTGTAGACGGCATCATCTGGAATACACCAGCAAAGAAGGCAGCTGCTGTATATGCAATGAGAGGCAGAGGCTATCGTCCACTGCCACTCAGACGCATATACATTCCGAAGTCGAACGGCAAGTTGCGTCCGCTCGGTATCCCGGCCATGAAGGATAGAGCGATGCAGGCGCTGTATCTGCTGGCACTCGATCCCGTGGCGGAAACGACAGCGGACGTAAACTCTTACGGATTCCGCAAACGGCGCTCCTGCGCGGATGCGATTCAGGGTTGCTTCACAGCCCTAAAGCATCGCAATCCGCACTGGGTGTTGGAAGGCGATATCCGTGGCTGTTTCGACAACATTAGTCATGCGTGGCTGATGGCCCACGTTCCTATGGACAAGGGCGTCCTCCGCAAATGGCTAAGAACTGGCTACATGGAAAAATCCATCTTCCATGCGACCGAGCAAGGTACACCACAGGGCGG
>CAWGND010000009.1:0-383908 GCA_963823845.1 Terriglobales bacterium | reverse complement strand
CTTCTAGGAAAGTCGAGACGGGATGTAACCATCCGCGTCCTTGAGCTTCAAACGTGCGGAACGGTAAGGGCACTCATGAGATCCGAATGCACTTCTCCAGGCCATCTGCAACAGTTCGTAATCAATTTCCTGTTGCATAGACGCCTATGCCCAACCGAAGAAAGGAACTCTTCATGAAAAGCAATAACGTAAACAACCTCGTGCTGGCCGCGGCTTTCGCCGGCCTTCTCGGCGGCACCACCGCCCGTCTCAACGCTCAACCCGTTTCCGGACACTCGGAAGCGACCGCCAGCTCCTCCGCCTTTGCAGGTGTCATGGTCGCGGCCGATCAAAAGGACCTGCCGAAGCACGCCTGCAAGGGTCAGAACGACTGCAAAGGCCAGGGCGGCGGCGACAAAAAGCATGCGGGCAAGAATGCCTGCAAGGGGCAGGGCGCCTGCGCTACTGACGGATCTAAGCCGCCCTCGAAGTAACCTCAACTTGTGTAGGGGATCCAACTCTGGACGGATCTCCGACACGCACCTCTCGCTGGCTTCAGGATCGGAGTACACATGCCTGCCAATCGTTTCAATGGATACACCGACTATGGCGTCGGCATCGGCCTAAGAGTTCCGCATTACGAGCACATTCTCTCTAGGAAGCCGGTGGTGGATTGGTTCGAGATCATCTCGGAAAACTATATGGTTGATGGCGGCCGTCCGCTCAGGATTCTCGACCAGATTCTCGACCAGTACCGGGTCGTACAGCACGGCGTCTCGATGTATTTCGGAAGCGCACAGCCATTGAACCGTGATCATCTTAAGCGCATCAAGGAACTGACGAAGCGAACGAAGACTCCCTGGCTGTCCGATCACCTTTGCTGGGGCAGCGTTGACGGCCGCTATACGCACGACCTGCTGCCGCTTCCGTATACATTTGAAGCGATTCGCACCACAGCGGAGCGCGTTCGTATGGTTCAGGACTATCTTGAAATCCCGGTGGCAGTAGAAAACGTCAGCAGCTACGCGGAATATCACGACTCGGAGATGACCGAGTGGGAGTTCCTGAACGAGGTCGTCCATGCCGCAGACTGCGGCATCCTGCTTGATGTGAATAACATCTACGTCTCATCTCAAAATCACAACTTTGATCCGATGGAGTACGTGAACAGCATTCCCGCGGAGCGCGTCGCCCAGATTCACATTGCCGGGCACTCAAGGTTTGAGAAGTACACGCTCGACACTCACGATCATCCTGTTCTTGATCCGGTATGGAGACTGTACGCTCGCGCCATCGAACGATGCGGGCCAACGGCAACCCTGCTTGAGTGGGATGACAATATCCCTTCCTTTAAAGAGGTTCACGGTGAGGCGCTCAAAGCGAATCGTTTCCTGCTCGCAGCGGAGTCACGGAGCGTCCCAGCGGACATACCACAGCTCGAAATGGTACATGCATGACACTTCTCGAACTCCAACGGCGAATGGGGGAGGATGTGCGTCGACCTCTTACGGCTGACTTCGAGATGCAGGAAACCTCGGATGATGGGGCATCGGTCGGGGCGATTGCCGCGAGCTATATCAGTCCCAACGACCGGCTCTCCTCGTTCGAGCGCCTTGAGATCTACAATCGGCAATATTGGTTTCGTTTGATCAGCGCTGTATCCGAGGACTTCCCAACCCTCAATGCCGTGCTCGGTCCGAAACGCTTCGGCTCTCTCATCCTGGCTTATCTGAATGAGAATCCATCCACCTCTTGGACGCTCCGGGATTTGGGTGCGAGGCTACCGAGCTTTCTCGACGTACACCCGGAGTTTACAGGTCATCGACATCGTCTCGCTGTCGACGTCGCGAGGCTAGAGTGGGCGTATGTCGATGCTTTCGATCGGAAACATCGCACCCCGCTTGCAACAGAAGAGGCACAAGCGATAGGACCGGAGTCTAAACTATCTCTTCAGCCTCATCTTCAACTGCTTGAATTGAGCTATCCGGTCGACAGCCTTGTACTTGCAGTCAAGAAACACACGCCGGAAACCGAGATCGTGAGTAGCGCTGCGAACCGGCGCGTAGCTCAGACACGCCCGACGCTTCCCGCGATGAGACAAGAGCGGGTTTGGTTAGCGGTGCATCGCTTTGAAGATTCCGTCTTCTATCGCCGGGTAGATCGCGAAACATTCCTGTTGCTGAGCGCAATGCGTTCCGGCGCTTCCGTCTCCGAGGCTGTGACATTGGCCTTCGAGAAGACGAGGCTCAATGCCGAAGAGCAGGCAAACGTATTGGGCGAGAGCTTCGCGCACGCCTCCCAACTGGGCTGGTTTTGCACACCCTATGCCGAGGATGAATCCGAAGCCCTCATTATGTAACCCCAAGTGAGGGAGAGTGCCATGACCGAAGAGAAGGATCTGCGGTTGAGGGACGCAGCTCTGTCCTATGCCCTTCTACGTGTCGCATTGGGCTTGAATATCTGCCTTCATGGCGTCGTTCGTTGGGCGGCCGGCCTTAGAAACTTTGCCGAGTCCTTGTTGCCCATGTTCCAAAAGACCCCTCTGCCCGCTTGGTCCGTCTACAGCTTCGGCTACGTGCTGCCTATCGTCGAGGCGCTAGTTGGCGCCTGCGTACTGTTCGGTTTCCAGACCAAGCGCGCTTTGATTTCGGGGTCGGTCCTCATGCTCGTTTTGACGTTCGGGTCTACCTTGCGGCAAGATTGGCCAACCGTCGGAATACAACTCATGTATTCCCTGGTCTATTCTCTCTTGCTTGCAGGAACGCGACTCAATTCTTACAGCATAGATAGCCGGCTGCGCAGTTCGCGATAGAATACAAAGCGCTATACTCCGCGGTTGTCGCTGCCTGCGCGACTAGCTGCCGCCATCCTAAATAAGATTAGTTGATTGAGCGCACATCCCCATTGTTAGATATGCCAGCTCCACAGAAGTTACAGATATTTTACTAATAGCCTTACGCTCCCGACACCTACTTAGTCGCTTTATAAAAATGCGAATATAAGTGGGGTTCTTGTAACTAATCAGGAGTTGGACGTTCTCACTGACACACGATTTGGCCGTAGAGATACTCACTCGCTCAACACCTCGTCGTGCATCCTCTCAAAGGAGTCCAACAATGATCCCCGCTCCTCGTAGGTCCTCCCCTCTCGGAACAGGCCTAAGCGTGACCACCACGCGGTCAGGCATGCTCTCGCCCACAAAACTATTACTCTTGGCAAGCGCTACGATGATGAGTAGCCTCTTGCCCACCACCGCATTTGGACAAACCCAGGTGGTGGCGAAGCCGCCCGTATCTCAGGAGGTGATGGCGGTTCATCGCCTCGCAAAGCGACCAGCCGTAAAGCAGGCCCCAAGCCTAGAGCCTAGCTTGGCGGCGGACTCGTCAACATCATCCACCTTCAATTCAGCACAAGGGTTCGGAGCCTTAGCGCGCGATCAGGGGCACCCCGGCTGCGACCTGTTTCCTGCGCCTGCGAATATCGGCACGAATGTAGGCCTTTCGTACTTCGGTCCCCCGCCTTCCACAGTCAACCAGAGCCTAGTCGGTCCCGTGCAGTTGCTCAACACCGGGCAAGTCGACGCCATTGCTGGCACGATTACCATTCCTCTGTATAAAGGAACGGTCAAGAGCACGGGCAAGACGGCCTGGTACATCCTCACTGATGTTTCTGATCCGGGGATTGCCGCGGAGCTAGGCCTGAACTTTTCGGCAAAGATGAATAACATCACCACCGCCGCCAGGACCGGTAACTTGGGTCCCGATGGAAATATCATATTCGACAAGGGCACTGTCAATTTCGCTCCGGAACGGAATATTGTTCCCGGACCGGAAGGTGCCGAGTTTCCCCCCAAGTCCTTCGCGCCCGGCGAGGTCGGGGATTCGAACTACAGCCCCTTCGTCAGAATCGCCAATGGCGGAGGCGTCGTCTACAACGCACCGATGATAGCCTACGGTGTCGATGCAAGCCAGATCGACTTCCCTAACGGCAACGTCGACTATACCAAGGTTCATGACGCGGTCCAGGCGATCGATCCCATCAACATGACCGTCACTTTGGCACTCGTCAACGGCTTCAGCTTCGGCCGCCCGGTGTGGTACATCTCGATGGACGCCAGTATTCCCCTTGCGGCCGCGATCGAGCACAACACGTACGCTCCACTGATGGGTAAGCTTCTGCTGGGCAATGACGACAGCGCCGGAAGCCCGATCGAGCGCATCTTCATCGCCACCAACGGCACGGAAGATTGCGATAATCCTCAGCGTCAAGGACTCTCGGCTGACCTGAACGATGGACACAGGCCGAACAACACATTGGGAGGGATTCCGACACTCGCTCTCGATTACAGCCCGGCCTGGGACGCGAACTTGTACACGTGGACTGACGAGGCCATTTCCAAGGGCTATCGCCAGCAACTTCGTGAAGAGTTCCAGATTCTCACCTACGCGCAAGACGGCTTGATCACCGGAGCTTCTGCTACTGCAGCCGTTCGGCAGCGCTGGCTTCTCCATCAATTGCCCAATCGTCCAAAGATTGGACTGATCAATAGAACTGCCTCCTCAGCGGGTTGTTCAAGCGCGACACTGTCGGGCTTGAACAATCCCTTTTTTTCGATGGCACTTGTGACGAGGCATCTTGATCCCTTAAAGAGGTTTCGCTTCGCGCTCGAACACCGGGCTAGGGCATGTTATTCACCAACAAGTGAATAGAAGTAGATGAGCACTGTAACTTTTCTAGAGACTGATTGTCAGATAGGCATTCCATAGGAGGAGTGCCTCGTCATGTCCAAATTTGCCCAGCCGTCCGGTAGAGCTCAAGAGGCCGGCACAATTCACATCAGTCGGGTTTGGGGATCTGTCCTCGCCATTGCCTGCTTCTTGCTCCCTGGGGCGGCCGCCTTCGCCCAGACCCCCGCCGTGGGTGCGAAGGCTCCTGATTTCACACTCTCAACTCCAACAGGAAAGGCCGTCGCGCTGTCGACCGAACAGAGTGGAGATGATCTCGTTCTGGTGATCTTGCGAGGTTTTCCAGGCTATCAGTGCCCCTATTGTGTAAAACAAGTTCATGATTTCGCAGACCACGCCTCAGACTTCAAGACGAAGAACACGAGAGTGCTCCTCGTCTACCCAGGACCGCCCGCTGATCTCGATCAACATGCGAAGGAGTTCCTCGAAAAGCAGTCCGAGTTGCCGTCCAACGTTGTACTTGTGACAGATCCTGACTATAAGGTCACCAATCTGTATGGACTACGTTGGGACGCGCCACATGAGACGGCATATCCGTCCACGTTCATTCTCGACAAGAAGGGAATGGTCGTTTTTGAGAAGATCAGCCATAGCCACGGCGATCGCCTGTCCGCACAAGATGCGCTCGATCACCTTTCCACGAACTAACGTGGGGGCTGCGCCGAGAAGTTTCCGGTGCAGCCTTTCTTCAACCATCGCGAGTCGAACATGCAAAACCTCCTCAAACGCCTTTTACTCCTCCTCCCCGTCCTCATCGCTCTTCCGTCATCTTGCCCCGCGCAATTGCGGGAACTCGGAGCGGGTACTCCTGGACCAGTCAAAGCCCAGCATCTCAGCGCGGAACTGATCTCCGATTCCGGGATGATCAGCCCAGGGGGCAAGACTCGCGTTGCTTTGGCTCTGACACTGGAACCCGGTTGGCATGTCTATTGGGTGTATGCCGGGGACTCGGGCGAGGCCCCTGAAGTGCAATGGTCTGTGCCACCGGGAATTTCTACAGGGCCGACGCAGTATGCTGCCCCATCAAGACTGCCTCTCGGACCATTGATGGACTATGGATATGAGGGCACAGCCGTTTTTCCCTTCGACGTGACAGCGGCCTCACAGATTTCTCCGGGAGTGGTTGGCCTGAAGGCGCATGTGCGCTGGCTTGTATGCCGGGAAGTCTGCCTTCCCGGAAAGGCGTACCTCGGAGTCAATCTCAATGTGGTTTCAGATGCCTCCGCGGAGACCAACAAGCTCATCGATGCCGCGGTCAGCGCAGAACCGGTCAAGGCGCCCACGGGAGTGAAGATCGATGTAACAGCGACGCGTGACATGTTGACGCTCAACGTTGTCACCGCCAAGCAAGAAGCTTCCGCGGAGTACTATCCGCTTGATGACGACTCGATTCGAAACGCTGCAGAGCAGAAGCTCGTTCCCTTATCAGACGGTGTGAGACTCACGACAGAGCGAGCCGACATCTCCGACACGCTGCCGAAGGAACTGAAGGGCGTGCTCAAGCTGAGCGGCGGCCGGGCATACACGTTTGATGTTCCTGTCGGGCCAGCAGTGGCGAACTCGAGCCGCAGCGACGAGCCGAGATTTCTTCTCGCGGTGGTGCTTGCCTTTGCCGGCGGCATCATTCTGAATCTGATGCCTTGCGTGTTCCCGGTTCTTTTTCTCAAGGCGCTCGCTCTGGTAGGAAGCGCCGAGGAGAGCAGAGTGCGACAGCGCCTGCATGGGTCGGCATATACACTCGGAATCTTTTGCTCGTTCTGGATCGTTGTTGGCGTGCTGCTCTCGCTCAGATCGCTCGGCAAACAGGCCGGGTGGGGATTTCAGCTTCAGTCTCCTGTCTTCGTTGTCGCGATGACATGCCTTCTGTTTTTTATGGCACTCTCCCTTGCTGGCATGTTCGATCTTGGACTGACGTTGACCAGCGCTGGAGATGGTCTCGATCGTAAAGGAGGCTATACCGGATCGTTCTTTACAGGTGTTCTCGCAACAGTGGTGGCAACGCCTTGTACTGCTCCGCTGATGGGTGCAGCCATTGGATTTGCGTTGTCCCAGCATGCTCTGGTCACATTCGCAGTCTTCACTGCGCTGGCTTTCGGCCTGGCCTTGCCCTACCTGGCATTGACGTTTGTTCCCGGTTGGGGCAATAAGTTACCGCGACCCGGCCGCTGGATGGAGACGCTGAAACAACTGACGTCCGTACCTCTCTTTCTCACGGTAGTTTGGTTGGTTTGGGTATACGGCCACCTAACCGGCAGTTCAACGCAGGACGGCATCGACCATGTCGCCCGATTGCTGGTCGGACTAGTGATACTCGCGATCGCGGGCTGGATACTTGGGCGTTGGCCCGCACGACGACTGGGGTACCTGGCCGCCGGCACGGTTGTCGTGGCAGCTCTGGCTGTTCCTCTCACCACCGCACATGCAGACCGGCTTCAGTGGCAACCATACTCGAGTGTCGCTCTTGAAGAGGCGCAAAAAGCAGGCAAGCCGGTCTTTGTCGACTTCACGGCAGCATGGTGTCTCTCCTGCCAGGTCAACGAAAAGGCGGTGCTGCAGGATCGGAAAGTCGAGCAGGAGTTTCTTCGCCGGCACTATGTGCTGCTTCGCGCTGATTGGACGCGCTACGATCCGGAGATCACGAATGAGCTCGCACACGTAGGGCGCAGCGGCGTCCCGACCTATGTCATCATCTCAGGAACTGGTCAAACGGCTTCTCACGTTCTGCCAGAGCTGCTGACCCGTGGCGTCGTGCTCGATGCCATTCGGCAAACTGGGACGGAGACGCAAGGCCAGACTGCGGCACCGATTCCCGCTGGAAAGATTGGCGGTTAAAGATGGCTCAACAGCTCGCGAGCACGGAAGTTGGACAGATCATTCAATTCGTACTCGAAATCGAAAAGCTGAAGGGAGTCCTCCGGAAGGTTCGGCCCATTGGAGAGGATCGATACGAGAATACAGCAGAGCACAGCTGGCAGATCGCCCTGTTCGCGATGTCCCTGGCAGACGTTTTGGATCTGAAGATCGATGTCAACCGGGTGGTGGCGATGCTGCTTGTTCACGATCTAGGCGAGATTGACGCAGGAGATAAGTTCGTCTTTGCTCACGAGGGCTGGGAGGAAAGGAAGGCTGCAGAGCTGAAGGCGTTGGAGAGGATCTGCGGGCTGACTCCCGGGAAGACATGTGACTTTCTCGTCAGTCTCTGGAAGGAGTTCGATGCGGGTGAGTCTTACGAGGCCCGCTTCGCGAAAGCTATCGATCGCAGCATGCCCGTTCTCCTGAATCTCAACAACAAGGGTGGAAGCTGGGTCGAGAACGGCGTCAGCTATGAGCGCGTCGTCAAGCGAGTGCAGCCGGAGATCGAGGGCGGGTGTCCTGAGCTCTGGGAATATCTGAAACCTCAGCTGGAAGCGGGACGTCACAAAGGTTTCTTCGCAGCGTCCGCGTTGTAGCAAGCAGGCTTGCCTATGAATGGGTCGAGGCTTATTCCTTGAAGAGATGTGAGGCGTGCGTAATGGCGCCGCCGGCACGCATCGCGGCAGCAATGATCGCCGCTTCAGCGAGCATTGCGTCGGTCGCACCTTCCTTACGAGCGGCCTGAACGTGCAACTCGATACAGTATGGACACTACGTAGTCAGAGCCACCGCGACCGCGATGAGTTGCTTATGGATGACGTCGATCGCGCCGGGCGCAAACGTCGCCTTGTCGAATGCCCAAAACGCCTTCATGGCGTCAGGAGCGTTCTCATCGAGGTGCTTTATTTGATAGATTCGAGATGTTGTACATTGCTCTCTCCGGGAAGAATTGGGGGCATTCGAGTCAGATCGCCAGCTTGCGACAACCAAGTGACTCTTCGTTGAAATCTGACGAACCAACTGGCCCGAAGTTACAGCTGAGGGAAGCCGTTCAGAGACAACCTCCCTCAGCCTGCGCGAACGAGTGAATTGAGTGGTATCAGCGTCTCAGCGGAAGGAGTCTATTGGAAAATCCGTGTTGCGCGACACGGCTCACAGAAGACCGTCCCGGTGCTGGCCTGTGACACTCTGAGTGCTCTGAGGTTAGAGCTTTTCGGCAACGATATCCACGGTCTTAATCTCGGGGTGAGTAATGAACAGTTCGTCAGCCTTCGCGAAGAGCGCCTTGGCAATCTCCCCGTTGACGTGCGCATTTCTTCCGGCTTCATCCTGAAACGTATCGAATATCCCGAACGTCGCGGGGCCGATCCTGAAGGCGAACCACGCTGTCGTCCCTGTTTCCGCCTCGACAAACGGGCCTGCAGAGCGCAGAAATTCTTCTACTTCAGCTTCCTTACCGGGGCGAGCCTGCAAAGTTGCTAGTATTCCGACTTGGTTCACGCGATTTCTCCTTAATGGGTTGTGCGAATAGACTTTTTGATTCCAGTGGTGCTCGAGTGAATGGCAGCCCGTCTGCCGAGTTGAGCACAAAGAGGCCCTCCCCGCAAACGAGGCTGAGCATTAGAAGCGGACACGTGAAGAAAGTTACACTAACGTCGAGTGAACAAGTTCGGTTCTGAGGGCGGCCGAATTCCCTTCACCGATACGCGGCTGGGATCGCTGATGCGCCGCGGGTGGGCGCCTTACGTCCACCCGCTGATGTGATCACTTCATCCTCAAGGGAGATCGCTAGAACCGGATCAGCAGTCCTCCGGTGAACGCAACGTTGTTCTGAAGACCGCGGCGAGTGTCTACTCCGTAGTGAGTTGACCAGAGTAGAAGTCCCGTACCTCGAACCTTGCACCGATTGGGGAATATTTCAGCAAGGGAACACCTCTGAATCGGATCAGCGGGCGGGTATCGACGCCACCGCCGAACTCAAGTGTTCCGGAGTCGCCTTGTCCCTTCACGTTCACGTTGCCACTCCTGGGCGATGCAGGACTAAAGTCAGCATAGCCTCCCCCGAATGACAACCACGGCTGGAACGGAGCAGTGGAATTGAACTTCACCTTGACGCGAGGCGACAGAAATAAAGATGCATACTCAGGGCTTACGAGAGGCGCCGGATCGCTGACATTCACGTCGGCCCGGGACGCGAGAAAGTCTGCGCCTATCAAAAGACTAGTGTGTTGGCCAAGGACCTTCCGATCATACTCGGCGCCCAGTGCGATGCTCGAGTTCAACTTGATCGAGCCTCCAGAAGGTTCACCGATGCTCGGCGTCTCTGTTGCTCCGATCACGAGTCCGATCTCATTCTTATCGAGAGTCTCAGTTGTTTGAGCCAAGACTGTCATGGTTGCAGTTGAAGCGAGGCACAAAGTGGCCAGGAGCGGAATCTTATTAGACTCTGCATATATTGCAAATGAAAGCGCCCACTGCGAAAAAATTATGCACTTTTCGCAGTAAAACTTTTTCACCGATCGTTGTAACCTTCACCGACTCCGCCATTCATACAATCGCGCAACCTTAGGGTCATCTTGTGCATTGCTGATTCATCAATGCATGGAGGCTCCTGCGCAAAGGGGTCTTGCCCCCAAGAGGAGTAAGCAGCATGATGAAGTCGGTTCCTGGTCTTTTGGCCGTCACGCTTTGTATCGGAGCATCCGCATCGCCTGTGCTTGCACAAGCCGGCGGAGGCAACACATCCGTTTTCGTTATGACGAACGACAAAGTTAAAAACGAAGTCCTGACCTATCAACGTGGTTACGACGGACAATTTGTCCTGAGAGAGCGCGCTGCAACCGGCGGCCGCGGCAGCGGCGGCGAAACCGACCCGCTTCAGTCGCAAGGCTCGCTGACCATCAGCGGAGATCACACTCTTTTGTTTGCAGTAAACTCTGCGAGCGGTTCAGTCGCAAGCTTTCACATTCTCAATGGCATCCCCGTTTGGGTCGACCAGGAACCTTCCGATGGCGCCTTTCCAGTCGCCGTGACCGAACACAACGGTACGGTTTACGTCCTGAACGCAGGCGGAAGTGGCGCGATTGTTGCATTCAAGGCAGATGGCTTCGGACGACTCCACGAAATTCAGAACTCATCTGCTTTCCTCACTGGCACGAACTCCGGCGGTTCATCCATCTCGGTAAGCCCGAACGGCAAGTGGCTGATCGTGATAGAGAAGGCTTCGAACAGCATCGATGTGTTCCCGATCCTTGCGGGTGGCACACT
Source organism: Terriglobales bacterium (assembly GCA_963823845.1). GTDB lineage: Bacteria > Acidobacteriota > Terriglobia > Terriglobales > Acidobacteriaceae > Alloacidobacterium. Next base: position 373,064 of record CAWGND010000009.1, on the reverse strand, counting down.
CGGCACTGTTGTCGCGAACAAGAGCGTCACTGCAGGAGTATTCGCAACTGTGTTTACTCCTGGCGGTCAACTCATCGTTTCCGAGAATCAGCCAAACAGCGGAACTGACACATCCTCGATCTCCTCGTATACGATCAACGCCAACGGCACGCTCACTGCAATCACCCAAAGCATTCCAACCTTTGGCAACGGCAACTGCTGGAATGCCATTACTCCTAACGCAAAATGGGTATTTGTCGATAACTCTGCTACATCCTCGGTGGCAGGATTCTCGATTAGCTCGGCTGGCGCGTTGAGCCCCATTGCCAACACTGTCGTTAGCACCCTTCCTGAAGGGTCGACCAACCTCGACATGGCTATCAGCGCTGATGGAAAGTACCTGTTTAACGTACTGTCCGGCGCCGGCGAAATTGGTGTGTTCACCATCAATGCCGACGGCACCGTCAACCAACTCGGCAGCATCGAGGGTCTTCCCCAGACTGTCGGTTTCAACGGCATCGCTGCTCTCTAATCGGAAACCGAAAACTACGCCCGCGCGGATGACTGACATCTCGGCGCGGGCGTCATAAACATGTCAAACTACCGCGATTGCTGTCGGTGTAGCGGCGTTGAAGTGATGGTGTTCCAGATCCCTGCGAGCGGCGCATCCGAATCCAGTTCGATTCCATGCGGTTCAATTTGTATACCCAATGCGTGCCAGAGTTGATCCAAATTGACGTTTACTGGAGCGTCTTTTCATCTCTGATACAAGTCACTCAACACAGTTGTGCCGGTGGCCTGAATCTCCCAGATGGAGGATGGGCGAGAGCTCGGATTCGGTATTGATCGTCTCCCCTGCGGCGACGTTGGCACGAAGAGCATCCTGCAGACCTTTGCGGTTGGCGGTCGCACGCCGGATTTCGACATCGGCGACCAGACAGAACATAGCTCCTCCCCAGTAGGTGCGGCCCCATGTGTGCGTCCGATCTAGTCCGCGATCCCGTCTTCCAGGCTCGCCCTGGTCCATCCCGGAAACCGTACTTTCCCACACCTTGTTCGGAGACAGTTGGCTAGCTTGCGATCTCGCGATTGGCTCAACATAGGCCGCCAAACCCTCCTCAAGCCACTGATGCTCATCGGCGAGTGAAGCGATCGCCATGTGAACCAGTTCGTGTGTCATCGTCCAGTCTCTCTCAAGATCAGCCTGCGACACTGCTCGACCGAGGCGCATCCCTGAGACGCCTTGGAACCTGCCCACATCCCCCCACGTCGTTCCGTGAATCGATCGATCGTCGTCATTGTTCTGATGACACTCACCCGAGCCCGGCGAACCGGAAGCCCACCGTAGTATGTCGCTACAGCCTCAGTTGCTTTCTGCACCCATTCCAGGACATCTTCTGTCCGGAGGGCGGAGTTTTCCAACTTTATGTCGACCTCGATCTGAGCTTGCCCCTATGTTCAAGGAAGTATCGAAGAAGCCTGCGGCTTGATATCTGCCACCGCCTTGGGGACGGGAGCATCGATCCTGAGTCGCTGGTCGTTCGCGGGGAGGCTCAAGTGAGCTGTTATCAATAAGAAGGCCAACATTCTTGTCACTCGAAGTCCGATCGCCTCGCAGTTTCTCGGAACTGAACAGGACTACTAATCTGCGACTGAGACCAGCAGAATGGAGTGATGGTTACAAGTGCTGCCTTCGCTCGGATGTCCTAATTTTTTCTGTATCCTCGTCGAGCATTAAGCGTCAAACTCGAGTGGCTACCGGGCGAGCAGTGATCGCCTCGCGGCGATCTGAGACACGTGAGCTTTCTAGTGACAAGGGAGTCCGCCGTTGGGCTGTCGGGCTCACCAGCCTTTTTTTCATTGTTTTGCAAAGCGCCTGCACCCTCGTCATGGCGCTTAGCGGCGTGCGGCTCGCCATTGGACTGGGAGCTCTCGCTGCAGTCGCCGTGGGAGCCAAAGGACCCGCAACTGGACTTCACCAGGACGCCATTCGCATTCCCATGATGCTGCTTGCAGTCCTCGGATCGGGCGTCAACCTGTGCATGATCTGGAGAATTCGATCTCTCCGAAAGCGGCCCTCTGCTCAGTGGAAGCAGCAGCCGATTTCGCGCCGGCGCTTGTGGGGGGAAAGAGTGCAAATCACCCTCGCTGCAGTGACTCTGATCCTGGTCCTAGCCGAATTTCTCTCCCATCACTACATCTTCCGCTTGGTCGGATAGAGTAGATCCGAGTCACTGAGTATCGAATAGGTTTGCCTGGGTATTGGCGAAAGGGTGGGCGGGCTTGGTTTTGACATAGGTGAAGCGACAACTGGAGAAGAGGCACTGCACAGACTGCGCATGGTGGAGTATGAAGCAGTTCTCCTCGACATCAATATGCCTGGAATCCAAGGGATCGAAACCTGTCGGCGAATCCGTCGCATGTTTCCACGGCTGCCCATTCTCGTGCTTACGGTCCGCGACACTGTAGACGACAAGGTAGAGGCTTTGGATGCCGGAGCAGACGATCATATTACCAAGCCGTTTCAGATGCGCGAGCTAACGGCCAGAATTCGTAGTGCTGTCCGGAGATTTCGGACGCCTGCATTCACCTCCGAGGCGCTCATCGCAATTGGAGAAATTACTTTAGACCCGGCACGTCGTCGCGTTGTCCGCTCAGGCTGCGAAGTCCGACTCACACCACACGAATTCGACGCATTGCAGTTTCTGATGGAACATGCAGGTCGTCCGATTACTTACTCCCGACTGGCAACTGCTCTTTGGGGCCCTGATTCGGGCGAGAATCGAAAATATCTACGGATTCTTATTGGACAACTCGCAAAAAATGCGCAGTGAAACCCGCCAGCCCGGAATACATCCTGACTGACAGCCACTTCGGATATCACGTTCGCGAGGCTTAGCAAAACTGATGCAGCGAGCCCGCCAGCTACAATTAGATCGGTTCGTCGACAACACGGAATGTACCCGTCCCGTTTGGGCCGGTAGCGACGGTGCTCGGCGCAACCAGGCGGCATTAAGAAAATTCCGCGCCGGTGAGGGTATATTTGCGGGTATATCCAACAGTTAGGCCTCTATTATGTTGATAATTAACAGGTTATAATTAGATTCGAATCCCCCTCCCCCAACACTGACCTACCGCCGTTCCCCGCCTAACAAGTAAATGAGGCTCTAAAGACAACTGAAGCGGCTGCTAAGCCGCTTCCATTGGAATCACTTGCCCGAATGGGGCGAAGCGCGACTCCGTGGAGGCCCACAAAACCGGGTAAGCAGGAGCATCTTTCGGAAATGCACCACATAAATCTGTAAGGAAAATCAGGGTCTGTGGCACAATTCCGCGCTTGTCCAGCCAGCGGAAGCAGGGCGCGAAGTTCGTTCCTCCTCCTCCAACCGGGGTAAGTGAGATCTGCTGTCCCGCTTCATAGACCTCGGCCTTATGGACCTCGGTATCGAAGTAGAGCACATGCACCCGACTTGGTCGCTGTCCTTCAAGAATGGAGCGAAGTTCCGCCTCGAAGAGACCCAGTTGGCGCGCATTGATCGAACCTGAGCAATCGACGGCGATGGCGATCTCCGCCGCGCCTTCAGACCTGACGCCCGGGAGATAGAGCCCAGCCCAGATGTGCCGCCGATTGGGCGGCATCCAACTGTAGTCAGACGGAATGGTTTCTGACCAGGCGCGACGTAGCAGCTCACGCCAGTCCACGCCTGCGGCTTCGGATTGTTCGAGGCTACGAGTGACTCCGGCCGGAAGCTTACCTGCAAGCCTTGCGACATTCTCTGCCTGTTCGACGGCTATCTTCCATTTCCGCGCCTGTTCAGCCACGGTCTCCCCGTCATCTCCTTCGGGTTGAGGAGCATCAATCACCTGGCCAAAGCCGCCCGGGGTTGCCGGTGCAGTAGGCTCGCCATCTGCACTCGGATCGTTGGGTTGCTCTCGGCCCTCTCCGTTGGGAGCAGCGCTATCCTGGCTGTCTCCCTCAGCTTTCGAGCAGTTCTGATCTTGCTGGGGCTCGATCAGGTTGTAGATACGTTCTGCGCTCATGCCGCGAAAGCGATGGTCGATGAGAACATCCTTTGGCAACGGTCCAAGAGTTCAGAGGGTTTCATCGGTTTTCCTTTGGAGGGTTTTGCTTGGTCTCTGCGAGTTGACCCGCAGAAAACGGGCCCTTTGGCTTGCTTCGGGCAGAATTAAACAGACGACTTCAGGGGAATTGTTGAGTTATGAGGATCGAGAACAAGTTTGCGAGGGCGTAGAAATGCTGTCATCTTGATTCCAGCCCTGACCGGCAATCGAGCGTGAGCCAGGAAACCGCCTCGAAAATTTGTATCCCGCCGCTCGCTCCGCCTGGGAAGTTACCGTAAACGTGACTTTCAGGGAGTTTCACGATTGCTTCGGGGTAGCACGTCATTGGGTAATTGCTAAAGCGTCGGAATGGTCGCTTCCGCGGATCAAGACTTCGTCATGACCTTGTTGTGCAAGCTATAATCCCCTCACCATGCCGTTGGTCCCTGGCACGAAACTTGATGGCTACGAGGTTCTCGGCCTGTTGGGTGCGGGCGGAATGGGTGAGGTCTATCGCGCACGCGACCCGGTTCTGAAACGTGAAGTTGCGATCAAGGTCTTGCCATCTTTTGTCTCGCAGGATCCCGACCGGCTGCGGCGATTTGAGCAGGAGGCGCAAGCTGCCGCGGCCCTGAACCATCCCAACATTCTTGCTGTTCACCGCTTTGGCACATTCGAGGGCGCACCCTATCTGGTCTCCGAATTGTTGGAGGGCGAGACCCTGCGGCAGCAGCTGGAACGTGGCCCACTGCTAGTCCGCAAAGTGATCGACTACGGCGTTCAGATCGCGCATGGATTAGCGGCAGCCCACGACAAAGGCATCGTTCACCGGGACCTCAAGCCGGAGAACCTGTTTGTTACCAAGAACGGGCGGATCAAAATTCTGGACTTCGGTCTTGCGAAATTGATCCAGTCTCAACCAGACCCTGACGGCGTTGCACCAACTCAGACGCGCGGAACTGATCCCGGTATGGTGGTGGGCACAGTCGGTTATATGTCTCCGGAGCAGGTTCGCGGCAAAGCGGTCGACCATCGCGCCGATATCTTCGCCTTCGGCGCGATCCTGTACGAGATGTTGGCAGGCAAGCGGGCATTCCAGCGGCCGACATCGGCAGATACGATGTCGGCCATCCTGAACGAAGATCCGCCGGGTATCTCGCAGATTGTGCGGACCACTCCTTTGGGCTTGCAGCGAATCGTCCATCGCTGCCTGGAGAAGAACGCCGAACAGCGCTTTCAGTCTGCATCGGATCTGGGGTTTGCGCTGGAAGCCTTGTCGGAATCGGGCATCTCCTCAGCGGCCGTCATCGGAGCAGCGGGTCCTGGCCGGTTGGGCAAAGTGCTGGCCTGGTCGGTCGGTATGGTGGCAATCCTTGCGACGGTGGCCGTCACATACCGCCTAATGACAAGGCACAAGGAGGTGCCGTTTGAGCACTATTCCATCCAGAGTTTGATAGATAGTGAACACGTAACGATGACCGCGATCTCGCCTGATGGCAATTATCTGGCGGCTGTCGTGAGGGATCCGAAGGGTCGGAGCATATTGGTTCATCACATTCCCACCAATAGCGAACGGACGGTTGTGCAGGATGCGTCCTATATCTATCAGGACATCATCTTTTCGCCGGATGGCAGCTATATCTATTTCCGGATAGTGAGCGTCGTAAATCCAGATCGAATGGATGTATACCGGATACCAGTTCTCGGAGGTCAGCCGACTCGCGTTCTTGAGAGCGTGGACTTTCCTGTCACCTTCTTCGACGGAGGTCAGCGGGTGTGTTTTTATCGCGAAGATTCTACAGCGGGCACGTACAAGTTCCTCAGTGCGAGCGCAGACGGGGGTGACGAGCAGGTCCTGGCGAACGGTAAGGCGCCACTTCCTAATTCGGCGGCGTGTTCTCCGAGTGGCAGATTTGCTGTCCTCGTCATTGGAGGCAAAGTCGAGAGTTTCGACTTTGCCTCCGGATCGAGGAAGCCCCTGACTTCGCCGACCATGCTTGGCGTTTTCCTTTCGGACCTGCTTTGGGCACGGGACGGCAAGAGTCTCTTTGTAACCGGTTCGAAAACCACAAGCTCTACTTACGAGCTCAGCCTTCTTTCCTATCCGAGCGGAGATCTGCGCCAGATCACGAACGGCCTGAATGACTTTTCGGGGATAAGTCTTACGGCGGATGGCAAGACCATCGCATCGACGCAGATACGTTACAACGAAAGTTTCGGCGAGCTATCTTTAGCCGATCCCACTCACGTGCAAGAGCACCAAAGCGGGGGGCGATGGGCGTTCACCTGGCTCGATAACGACAGGATTCTGGAATCTGGCGGCCAGAGAGGTCTGAGTGTAATCGATCTGCGCAAGGACGAGGCCACTGCGCTGAATGTGGCGAAGGGACGTTGGTTTGCCCGCCCGTCTCCCTGTGGTCCGGATACGTTGGTTGTGAGCGGCGGATTTTCGGACAAGAGTGGCTCAAGCGTCTATAGAATGCGTCCCGATGGAAGCGGCCTGACGCAGCTGACGAAGGGACCTCGCGATGGATTGCCGAGGTGTACCTCTGACGGCAAGTGGCTCTTCTTTTTCGCCATTGAGGGGGAGACGGGGACTGTCATGCGACAGGGGCTCCAGGGCGGAGCTGCTGCTCAAATGGCTATCCCGCCCAGCTTTTGGTACGATCTCTCTCCCTCCGGTGATTTGCTTGCCTACATCACGCCGGGAGCAACTCACAGTCAGGTCCACATCGTTTCGGCGGATTCGCTTCAAGAGATCAAAAGCTTCCCGTTGCCTGCACTTTATAATCAAGTTGTCGTATTTTCGTCTGATAACAAGAGTGTCTTTTACGCTGCCGTGACCGGACCGGACACAACTATCTGGCGGCAGCCGGTTGATGCGAATCCCCCGGTGAAGGTAGCAAACATCCCGGAAAAGTACGTGAATTTCCTCAAGCTGTCTCCGGACGGCCAAAGGCTCGGCCTTTCACTTCTGGCTCCCACGTCCGAGGCCGTGCTTCTCCGCGATGTCCACTGATCGCTCGGAGGCGAACAATCCATGTCGCGCCTGCGACCGAGGGTCGTTTTAAAAGGCCTAGCGCTCTTAGTCGCGGCGGCTCTCGTCTGCGGCATCCTTTATGAACAGTTCGGACGCCGGCAGGATCGAAGGCGTCTCCTACAGATCGGACGATCAGTGGATATTGGGGGCCGGACACTGAATATTTTCTGCTCCGGCAGCGGTGGACCGGCAGTGATCTTTGAGTCGGCTAGCGGTATTGGGCTGGAATGGCAGCCGGTGCAGACAGAAGTCGCGAAGTTCACAAAGGCGTGCTGGTATGACCGGGCGGGGATGGGCTGGAGCGATACGGGTCCCTTCCCGAGAACCAGCGCGGCGATCGCACGGGATCTTCACGAACTGTTGAAGAAAGCGGGCGTGCCACCACCGTACGTGCTCGCTGGATTCTCGTTTGGTGGCCTGCCATTGCGAGAGTACGGAGGGCTTTACCCCAACGAAGTGGCTGGAATGGTCCTCGTTGACTCGGCGCAGGAGGAGGAACCTCTTCGCGCACCCAGGTTCTATCTTGCTCACACGGCGCCGCGATTCCTCTGGCGCCCACTTGATCTTGCATTCCGCGCGGCTGCCCTGGTTGGCTCGATCCGGCTCACCCAGTCTCCACCTGCGCAAAGCCAGACTCTATCGCAAATGACGCACGAGGAGATCATCGCCGCGCTAAGGCAACAGCCAAAGTCGGTCGCGTCGAGCACCTCCACAGGCCTGGTGGAGCCCGAAAGCTACGCGCAAGCCGGGTCAGTCCGGGACCTGGGAAATCTGCCCTTGATTGTTCTGACAGCTGGACAACCAATAGGCTTCCGCGATCCAGAACTAAATCGGCAGGCTGCTGCCTATCAGCAGGTTTGGATCCATGAAATGCAATCAAAACTGGTACGGCTTTCCACCCGCGGACGCCAAATTGTTCTGCCAAGCTGCAATCACGGTTCTATACCTCCAGAAGCTGTCACTACGGCCATCCGTGAAGTTGTAACAGATGTGCGTAGCCAAGCGGCGAGCCGTTAGCCAACTACAGATTCGGTAAGCTTTCAACTTCCGCTTACAGGTCAAGTCACTCATTGACAGGGGTCAGGACGGTTTGTCGCCAAACCGGAAGCTGGGAGGGCGATCTGCTCGGCGGCAAAGGAACAGTCACATCGCAACACTGGTGGAACGACATTCGCGTTTTACCATCTTGGTCAAAGTGCCCAGCAAAGACACAGCGACAGTCGTCGCCGCGCTGAGCCGGCACGTTCGTAAGCTTCCCGTGTCCCTGCGGCGCTCCTTGACGTGGGACAGGGGGCACGAGATGGCCAAACACAAGAGCTTCACGGTGGACACGCATGTGAAAGTGTACTTCTGCGATCCGCAGAGCCCCTGGCAGCGCGGCACCAATGAAAATACAAACGGCCTGCTAAGACTGTACTTCCCTAAGAAAACCGACTTGTCCGCTTACACTCAAGCCGATCTCAACAAGGTCGCTCTGCGCCTCAATCAACGCCCGCGACAAACTTTGGGCTTTCAAACGCCGGCGAGTAAACTGCAAGCCTGTGTTGCATCGACCGGTTGAGCCCGCCTGACTTTGCAGGCAGTTAATGGGATCACTATCGAGTCCGGAATCGCTGGCGGCGAGGCGATTGCAGAGTGGCAATAGGTTGGCTGCAGACTATATGTCTTAGCCCAGCGCGACATGATTCATTGACACCTGTCTCGTGTACGCGATATGCGCTGGAGAGCTTGTGATACTGAGATATGAGACTCGTCAGCTGTCTTAGAGTCGATCCTCGACGGACTTTCCCGAGTCTCTCCTGCCAACCAGCAGTAACGGAAAGAGAAGCGACACCACCCCTTCATGTGCTGCCGCTTCCATGTAGTCGGCCGGTCTAGCAGATAAGTACCCCCCACCGTCACGAGCAACCACTCGTTCCGCCGCAGTTGCCGCACTTGTAACAGCTTCCATTTGGCACCATCAGGGACCCACAGGTGGAGCACAGTGGTGCGTCACCGGCCTCATAGCTTTCGTGAGGGAAGGGCGATAGGCTGGCAGGCACCTGGTTTGACTCATCGCCAATATTATCGCCACCAGCCGCTTTCGCAACGAACAGCGGCAGTTGCTTGCCCGACAGGAAGCGTAGCTCCATCCAGCGGAAGAGGTAGTCCATGATCGACTTGGCGTAGCCTAGTTCTTCGTTCCCTGTCCAGCCCGATGGTTCAAACCGGGTATGGGAGAGCTTGTCGCAGAGCACCTTGAGTGGTACTCCATGCTGCAGGCTCACCGAGACGACGGTGCCGAAACACTCCATCAATCCCGCGATCGTCGATCCCTCCTTGGCCATCCGGACGAAGATTTCACCCGGCTGCCCGTTCGGATAGAGACCGACGGTCAGGTATCCCTCGTGGCCGGCGATGGAGAAATGGTGTGTGATGCCTGCGCGCTCGTCCGGCAGGCGATGCCGGTTGGCAGCCGGCGGACCGGACAGATCCTCTTGCCGTGTAGCTTCTCCAACGGTAGCTGCATTCGCAAGCTCAGACATGTAGACCCTCCTTGTGCAATATGCGTGCCGAAGCATGGTTTGTACCCCAGGTTCAAAACTCGGTCAAATGGCATACGAAAGGCCAACGACGATCGCTAATACTCCCTCGTGGACCCCTTCTCGCCGTTACACCAGAAGTGCACTGCCTGGATGTTCTCCGGATGGTCGTCTCTTCGCGACCCTCCCATTCCTCTTGGATCAATGTGATCGGGCACGATGTCGCCATAGTTCGTGAACGCCACCTCACAGATGGCGCATTGCCGGTTCTGTTCGACAATCTTGCGGTTGAGCAACTTCCGCATCTCTGCTTTGGAGCGGAGTTCGCGATATCCCCTGGGGTGGTGCGGGTCTTCGATACGTTGCACCCCCAGCCGCCTGACTCTGTTTCCCTTTTTAACTAGCTCGCGGCCACAGCAGGAGAGGGATCGATGAATGGGACAGTACTGATTGCGACGGAGTTTCATGGAATTCCTCCTCCGGCCTTTCGTGGAGAATGGACTTGGAGCCCCATCCGGTTTGGTAGGTTCTAGTGCTGGTTGGGATTTCGGTCAAATGAGGATTGGGACCGCCGAACCCGGTCTCTGCAGGAGCCGATCCGTTGACCGCTCCAGTCCCGGCTCAGTTAGCTCGTGGTGAAAGAAGAACCATCTGCGTGAGCCATTCAGCCTGGCCCAGAGGGATTCCGACAGTGTAGTGATCACAGTGCCCGCTGTCCGTGGCTCGGTTCCTTCTGGATTGCCCGTCACATGGGAGCAAACTCGCGCCGGTTACCTAGGCACGTCAACCAGACAACGTCGTGCTAGGATTTACTTCCGTCTGCGAGTTTCTGTGCTGACCTCTCTGACGCAAAGGTGGGAAAGATGACGACAAGCACCGTTTTCCAATCCGCCCGAGTATTCGACGGCGAATCGGAAGCGCTCCGTACAGGCGTAAACGTTGTTGTGGAGGAGGGCGTCATCCGCGAGATTTCGCAGCGTCCTGCTCTCGGCGATGCTGAGGTGATCGACTGCGGCGACCGCGTGCTGATGCCGGGGCTGATCGATGCCCACGTCCATGTCTATGCGGCGGGGTTGAACATCGGGCGGGTGGTGCAGTCTCCCATGTCGTATCTGGCGCACTTCGCTGCGCAGTTTCTGCATGCGAGCCTCGATCGCGGTTTCACAACGCTCCGCGACGTCGGAGGGGCCGACGTTGGCCTCGTATTGGCCATCAAGGACGGCCTGCTGGATGGCGTCCCGCGATTGTTCTACGGCGGACGTGTCATCTCGCAAACCGGCGGGCACGGCGACTTTCGCCCCGGAGACCATTCGCTCGACACGGGACATTATTGCGGCTGTTCCTATCACGGGGACCAGCTGGCGGTCATTGCAGACGGCGCGGACGCGGTCCGCAAAGCCGTGCGGGAAGAGCTTCGGCGTGGCGCTTCGCACATCAAGATCATGGCGTCAGGAGGAGTCGCTTCACCCACCGATCCTCTTGACCGCTGTCAGTACTCAGACGCCGAAATTCGCGCCGCTGTCGAGGAGGCAGAACGCGCCGGCTCGTATGTTGCTGCGCATTGCCATCCGAAGGATGCAATCTATCGGGCCGCGGCCTTGGGCGTTCGATCAATCGAGCATGCCACGCTGATCGATGCGCCGACCGCTGCGTTCGTCGCCGAGAAGGGCGCGTTTGCCGTGCCTACAATGGCGGTCCTGATTTCTCTCGTTGAAGAGGGCGAGAAGATGGGCTTTCCGCGAGTCAGCATGGAGAAGCTGCGCCTGGTCGCCGACTCGGCCCTTTCGAGCCTCGAGACTATGAAGCGGGCGGGAGTGAAGATGGGGTTTGGGACCGACCTGCTGGGCGCTCTTCACGTACGGCAAAGCACTGAGTTCACGCTGCGCGCAAAGATGCTGCCAGCAATCGACGTGCTGCGCTCGGCGTGCTCCGTCAACGCGGAGTTATTGGGACAGACAGGGAATCTGGGTTGCATTCGCGAAGGGGCAATTGCTGACCTGCTCGTCATCGATGGCAACCCGCTTGAAGACATTTCGGTCCTCGGATCCGGCGGAGACCGCTTGTCAGTGATCATGAAGGGTGGCCGCTTCCACAAACGCACGATCTGATGTTCGTCAGGCGAGCGGCCTCCATATTCCCATGAAACGATCACCAGAAAAAAGAAAGATGTCGATTTTCTTGTGTGCCGGCGAACCGATCGCATCGCCTTCGCCCCGTGAACAATTTCAGTTGTGCCCTAGTCAACTGGCGGATGTCCGCGGCTTGTTGAACGTGTGACGATAACTCCGAAGCAAGGAGTGAAGGTCGTGACAAATGGATCGGAAAAGTCAGTATGGACTCAACTGTCGAGTGCTTTTGCGGACACAATCGCGGATCTCGAGAACAGCATCGTCGCGATTGACGGGGGAGGAAGGTCGACTACGAGCGGTGTGGTGTGGCGGCCGGGGGTGATCGTAACGACGCACTACGGCCTTCGCCTTCGCGAGAACATCAAGATCATTCTCGCCGGAGAATCGCTCAGCGCACGTTTGCTCGGGAGCGATGCGACAACCGATCTCGCCGTACTTGGCATTGACTCCGATAAGTTGACGCCGGTTTCAAGTGCGAACGATCTCGTCATCCGCGCCGGAGAAGTTGTGCTTTCGGTCGGTCGGTCCCGGTTGGGAGATATTTCTGCGAGTTGCGGAATCATCGCCCGTACCGGTAGCGCATGGCGAAGCTGGCGGGGAGGAGCGATCGACCGTCTCATCCGTCCGGACATCCGGCTCTACGTGGGTCAGTCAGGCAGCGCACTGATCAACGAACAGCGACAGGTGCTGGGCATCAATAGTCCGGCATTGGCCCGTCAGGCCGTTATCACCATTCCAGCGCAGACCATCAACCGGGTTGTCGATGCCGTCCTTGAACAAGGCCACGTCCCTCATCCGTTTCTCGGCCTCGCCATGCAGCCGATTCCCATCCCCGATCCAGCACAGGAGCTTTTTCCTGACGGCGCAGATGAAACACTTCTAGTTACGCATGTTGAAACGAAGGCGCCTGCGGCCCTGGCAGGCGTGATGGTAGGAGATGTCATCGTTTCATTCAATGGAGAGCCTGTTCCTGGTTTGCGCGAAATTCTGCATCGGCTTCGTGCCTCGCGCATCGGAGACACTATCTCCCTGACCGTCTTCCGCGGAGGTGCAAAAGTGGATCTGACCTTGAGCGTCGCTGATCGCGGCTGATTCAACGCTCGTGGCAAGCCACCGAGAGCAGAGGTAGGCGTGATCGCCCCGTCCAAGTCCTTGCGAGTATTGCCTTGCGTTGACGCAAGTGTGCGGACGCATTCGGTCGCGGTTCTTCGATCGACGATACGTGTCGAGATGCTCGCGATTGCACCGGCTTCGACTCTCGTCTATCGTGCGCTGAATGATGATCCAGATGCGATTGTGATCGTCACGGAAGACTTCGGGACCGTTGCAGAGCAGAACGGCGACGACCTGATGGACGTGCTTTCCTCAACGCCGACGGTTCTGCTGAGCGGCCGAATCAACGCCGTTCTCATGAAACGAGCTGCAGCTTTGCATATTCGCTCCGTCCTTCCTCTGGATGTAACATCGGACCAATTAATCGCCGCAATCCAGGCTACGATGGCCGGCTTGGCAGTCACATTGGAGCCGTTCCGACAAACGGAAGATGCATATGCCGCGTCCAACACGGCAAACGGAATCGGACTAACAGGTAGACTTGCCGAACATCTGACGGCACGAGAGACAGTGGTCTTGCGCCTGATGGCACTTGGCCTGGGGAATAAAGAGATTGCTTCGCGGCTTGCTATCTCCGAACACACAGCGAAGTTTCATGTCAGTTCGATCCTGGCGAAACTCGGCGCATCCAGTCGAACGGAGGCCGTCAGCATCGGCATGACGCGGGGTCTGGTCGCGATTTAAGAAGCACAGCCCAAGAGAATTGACCTCAAGGCACTGTGAATGCATCTCATCTACGGTTCAACAACAGGCAATTTCTCAACAACTGAGGTTTTGCAAGACATCCCGGGGCTGCATGCAGCCGTCACTTAACGAGAAGCCGGTTATTCACCCGGACGAGATGACGAACAATAAATTGAAAGCGAGAATCAACTTCGCGCCCACGAGGCTGCCTCGAACTTCCTCGGATGTATATCTTTCAGTATCGCCAGCTTGCGCAGCGCGCATCTGGCGCGATGCAGACGTGTTTTGGTGGCGGAAATTGAAAGGCCTGTCAATTCAGCGATCTGCTCGATCGAACACTCGTGCTTGTGCCGGAGCTCGATGACAGACCGGAGCGAAGGACGCAAACGTTCCACCGCCGCTCGCAATAGTTCTGTTCGTTCCTGGAGAACGAATCGAGCTTCTACATCTACCGAATCGTCAGGGAGGGCTCCTAGCGCATCTGAGAAGGCATCTGCATAGCCGCTGAAGAGAACTTCGGGACGGCGTCGCTTTTTGCGGAGCTGTGTGAGGGCAGCATTGGTTGCGATGGTGACCAGCCAGGTGGAAAACATACTGAGTCGCTGGTCGTTAGCGACGACGCTCGAGTGAGCTTTTATCAGTAAGAAGGCCAACATTCTTGTCACTCGAAGTCCGATCGCCCCGCTGTTTTTCGGAACGGAACCGGACCACTAATCTGGAACTGAGATCAGCGGAATGGAGTGATGGTTACAAGTGCTGCCTTCGCTCGGATGTCGTAAGTTTTTCTGTATCCTTGTCGAAACCTGAGCGTCAAATTCGAGTGGCCACCGAGCGAGCAGTGATCGCCTCGCAGCGATCTGAGACACGTGAGCTTTCTAGTTACCGGGGAGTCCGCCGCTGGGGTGTCGGTCTTACCAGCCTTTTTTTCATTGTGTTGCAAAGCGTATGCACCCTCGCTATGGCGCTCAGCGGCGTGCGTCTCGCCATTGGACTGGGAGCTCTCGCTGCAGTCGCCGTGGGAGCCAAAGGACCTGCAACCGGACTTCACCAGGACGCCATTCGTATTCCCATGATGGCGCTTGCTGTTCTCGGGTCGTGCATCAACCTTTATATGATCTGGAGAATTCGATCTCTCCGAAAGCGACCCTCTGCTCAGTGGAGGCAGCAGTCGATTTCGCGCCGGCGCTTGTGGGGAGAGAGAGTGCAAATCATCCTCGCTTCTGTCACTCTGATTCTGGTCCTGACCGAATTCCTCTCCCATCACTACATCTTCCGCTTGGTCGGATAGAGAAGATCCAGGTCAATGAGTATCGAATAGGTTTGTCTGGGTATTGGTGATAGGGCCATTCTCGATCAATTGCACCCTCGTCTTCTCGGCGGGAAGTGGAGTGCCCGGGCTTGAAATGGCGCCAAAGACCACTGAGTTCGCACAAGATCCGCATGGAGTGGCTGCAGATGGTCTTGTCACTCGCTACTCAAGTTGTCGTTGGGATGGAAGAGTATTTACATATCCGATGGTGCGGTCACCTATAGCTGTCCGCCATTTTTTTGGTAATGGTCTGTAACCTTTGAAGAAATTACGAATCGAAATAATCAAGGACGCTTATTATTAGGCGCAGTGAAGATCATTTACCAAATCGTCTCTGTAACCGTGCTCCTGCTGTTCCTTGGGGCCTCGGGGGTGGACTGTTTGGTGCCGAACGCTCGGATGAGTGCCTCAGAGAAGGCATGTTGCCAACAGATGGCAGGTCAGTGCGATATGGGCATGGCGTCGAAACATTTATGTTGCCAGAAAATGGTACAGCGCCATGATGAGGCAGACCTGAAGGATCTATCCCACGTTGCCTCTTCAACGCTGTCCTTGCAGGTAGCAACGCCGGAGCAGGGTCTTTCCACTAATGTGTCGATTCCGTTGTTCAATGTCCTTCAAAAGTTGGGTGGCCCGCCGCACGACTCTCCAGCCCTGTCGGTTGAGATCCTAAGAATCTGATTTAGCGTTCGTTGCCTGCGAAGACGCATGCGCGTGTCTTCGTTTCTCCGATCTGTACTCGGTTCGGAGGGGCTGCGAGAGCTAATGCCTTCCTGACGCAAGCACTTCAGTACTCGTCATGGATGCTCCCGGATTCGGGAGCAATACGCAACTCGCCCAGCCTCCGCTTCCTGTCGACAGACCGCAGGTTCCGCAAACGGCGCTGAGGGCGAGGCTTTCCATGATTGACCGTCTTATCGAATTTTCATTGAAAAATAAGTTCATCGTTGTCACGCTCTGGCTCGGAATTGCGGGCTGGGGGCTCTGGGCTATGCTGCGCGCCCCGATTGACGCTATTCCCGACCTTAGCGACAACCAGGTGATCGTCTTCACAGACTGGCAGGGGCGTAGCCCACAGGAGGTGGAGGATCAGATTACCTATCCGCTAACTGTCAACCTGCAAGGTCTGCCGGGCGTTAGGGTGGTGCGCTCTTCATCGGCATTCGGCTTCTCGATGATCTTTGTGATCTTCAACGATGATGTTGATTTGTACTTTGCACGCACGCGCGTGCTGGAGCGCCTTAATCTTGTCACTAAGCAGCTTCCTGCCGGTGTCGTTCCAACACTTGGGCCGGATGCAACGGGCGTGGGCCATGTCTTCTGGTACACGGTGGAGGGTGGCGGAAAGAGTTTGCGGGACCTTCGCTCGCTCCAGGACTGGTATGTGCGATACCAACTCAACTCAGTGCCCGGCGTTGCCGAAGTGGCGAGCGTCGGCGGCACAGTGCAGCAATACCAGATTGATGTCGATCCCAACCGGCTGCGTTCTTACGGGATTCCTCTCAGCATGGTCATGCGCACTGTGATCGCGAGCAACTCGAATGTGGGCGGGAATGTCATCTCCGAAAACGGCTCATGGTCGATCGTGCGCGGGCTTGGTCTGATAGAAAATCTTGACGATATCCGCAACATTGTAGTCGGTTCTCACAATGGTACCCCCGTCTTCGTGAAGGATCTGGGCAACGTAAAGATCGGTGATGCGTTTCGGACTGCTGCCCTGGTCAAGAACAGCTCCGAGGCGGTTGGCGGCGTAATCGTGGCACGGACTAGCGAGAATACGAAGGACGTGATCGACCGTGTAAAACAAAAGATCAAGGAGATCGAGCCTGGCCTACCTCCCGGCGTGCATATCGTTCCTTTTTACGACCGATCGCAGTTGATCGAGGCTACCGTCGATACGCTCCGGCATGCGTTGATCGAAGAGGTCATCCTGGTCACACTCGCGCATGTCATCTTCCTAATGCACTTCCGTAGCATCCTGGTCGTCACAGTCCCATTGCCCCTTGCCGTGCTCTGCTCCTTCCTGCTGATGCACTACGCGCATGTGACCTCAAATGTAATGTCGCTTGCGGGCATAGCCATCGCTATTGGGGTGTTGGTGGATGCGGGAATCGTCGTTACCGAAAATGCGTTCCGCCATCTCGAAGGTGTCGATACGAACGATCGAACGCGCGTCTTTGAAACAGTCTTGCGAGCCACAAAGCTTGTTGGCCGTCCGACGTTGTTCTCGATGGCGATTATCATCCTGGCCTTCGTGCCGGTGTTTGCGCTTACCGGACAGGAAGGAAAACTCTTTCATCCACTCGCTTTTGCTAAGACCTTTGCAATGGTGAGCGCGACCGCCATTGCGCTGACGCTTGTGCCTATTCTCTGCGTGCTCCTGCTCCGCGGCAAATTCCATGCGGAAGACCAGAACCCGGTGATGCGCTTTTTGCAGCGGCTCTATCGTCCCGCTCTATCATGGGCACTCGATCACCGCGCCATCACCCTCGGTATTGCTGTTGTCTTCCTTGGCGGCGCAGTGTTTCTCGCTTCTGGCATTGGCAGCGAGTTTATGCCGCCGCTCAATGAGGGTGACATCATGTTCATGCCCATCGCGGATGCGAGCATCTCGCTCGCGCAGAACATCGAGTATGCAAAGCGGCAGGACAAGGTTCTGGAGAGTTTTCCTGAAGTTGCCTATGTCGCGGCCAAGATCGCGCGCGCCGAGACCTCGACCGATCCGGCTGGACTGAACATGACGGAGACCATCGTGCATCTCAAGCCACGCGATCAGTGGCGGCCGGGCATGACGCTTCCGACGCTCAAGAGCGAGATGGACCGCGCCGTCTCCTTGCCCGGCGTATCAAACATCTGGACGCAACCGATCATCAACCGCATCGACATGCTCACGACGGGTATCCGGTCGGAGATTGGCGTCAAGGTCTTTGGGTCTGATCTGACACAACTCGAAGCCAAGGCTCGAGAAATCGCCGACGCCGTTCGCACAGTGAAAGGCGCGAGTGATATTTACCCAGAGCAGGTCACGGGTGGTCTATACCTCGATATCAAACCGAACCGCGAAGCTGCGGCACGCTATGGCATCGACGTCGGCGAGGTTCAGAACGTCATCGAGACTGCAATTGGCGAAAACAACCTGACCACCACCATCGAGGGGCGCCAGCGCTTCCCGGTACGTGTACGCTACGCGCCCGAATTCCGCAGCGATCCAGGAGACCTTGCCAACGTGCTCGTGACGGGGGCGAACGGCGCGCAGATTCCGCTGGGACAAGTTGCAGATATCCGTCAGGTATCGGGGCCGGCCCAGATCAACAGCGAGAATGGCCTGCTGGAAGTTTCCGTTTTGATGAATGCGCGTGGCCGGGATGCTGGCAGCGTGATCGCCGATGCGGATAAGGCCATCCGCGCAAAAGTGAAGATGCCTTCCGGCTACTACTACAACTGGAGCGGGCAGTTCGAGAACGAAGTCCGGGCGAAGAAGAGATTGCAACTCGTAGTACCGATCGCCATCGGCATCATCTACATCCTTCTTTATCTGACCTACCGCTCTTTCCTCGAAGCAGCGCACGTTTTGCTTGCCGTGCCGTTCGCCCTGAGCGGCGGACTCTACCTGCTATGGCTGTTGCACTATAACTTCTCGGTCGCCGTCTGGGTCGGGTTCATCGCGCTCTTCGGTACGGCAGTGCAAACGACGGTTGTCATGGTGATCTACCTCGAAGAGGCAGTTGCGAGAAAACAACTTGAGTTCGGCGTGCTCACCATCCAACATTTGCGCGAAGCAGTCATGGAGGGAGCGCTTCTCCGCCTTCGTCCGAAGCTCATGACGGTGTCAACGATCGTTGCGGGACTTCTACCGATCTTCTGGAGCACGCGCGTCGGCTCCGAAGTGATCCGTCCACTGGCAACGCCTGTTCTAGGCGGAATGCTCAGTTCTCTCGCGCATGTCCTGATCGTCACCCCAGTCATCTTCCTATGGCTGCGAGAACGTGAACTACGCCGCGGCCAACATCAGGCTGAAGAGATGCAGCCGGCACAAGCCACGCCAGCATTTCCAACCTCACTCTAAGGAGAACTCTTATGAAGACTTTCTATGCGATCTTATTGATGTTCATCTTTGCTCTGGCCGGCTGCAACGGCAACAAAGTGAACCTTTCCTCTCTGAAGCCAGCCGCGACCCGAACTGTCGGGAAGCTCACCATCGTGCTCCTGAACAAGAGTGGTGAGCTAATGCAGGGGCAGAACGAGTTCGTGGTGCAGTTCAAGGATGACCAGGGCCAGCCTGCCGATGTCGGCGATGTGCAGCTTGGCTCCAGCATGTCCATGCCCAGCATGGCGCCGATGTCAGGCGATGCCGAAATTACGCCGACCGGCCAAACAGGGATTTATAAGGTGACCTCGAACTTCGCCATGAGCGGAGCGTGGCACTTCACGCTTTCCTGGAATGGGCCATACGGGCATGGCCACACATCCTTCAACAACAATGTGAGGTAAGGAACTTGAAACGACTACTGTTTGCTTATCGATTGTGTTTGTTGATGATGGCCGTGTTGGCGGGTTCTCTGTCGCTCTCTGCGCAGGAGGTTCAGCCACGGCCCGCAAGTAATTTTCTCGATCTCCAGCAGGGAGTTACCGAGGCAGAACTTGTCACGCGGGCTCTGGCCTCCAATCCCAATTTGCTGGCGCAACGGCAGCAGATCGCCATGGCGAAAGGTGACCTTACGCAGGCTCATCTGCGTAAGAACCCATCGCTTACTCTTGGTGGACTCAAGGAGGTGAATGGAGGGGACAACAGCTTTAACGTCGGTGGCATGTTGCCGCTGGAACTCTACGGACGCCGTGCCCGCCGCACGGAGGTCGCGCAAACCAAGGAAGACGCTACCCTGCAGGGGGTAGCCGATCAGGAACGTCTCCTCACAGGACAAGTACGCACTCGCTTTGGTGGGGCCCTTGCCTCAATACTTAACCTGATGTTTGCCGAGCAGCTTCTTCAGGTGAACCGGGATTTTCTGAAGCTCATGGAAGACCGCGTGCGCGAAGGAGCCACACCATCACTCGATGCGGATGAGACTCGGGTCGAAGTGAATCGTATTGAAACGATGCGGATTGACTACCAGGCGAAAGCTGAAGTTGCTCTTCTTGCCCTCAAGGAAACAGTGGGCATCGACCCTGAGGAATCTATTCGGTTAAAAGGGGAGATTGAACTCGCTCCTCATGACTACGACCAGAAGCAACTCTTACAGTTGGCCATCGGGCATCGACCCGACCTGGCATTTCAACGAGCGAACGAGGCTCTCGCTAACGCAGAGCTTCGTTTAGACAAGGCAACGGCAAAACCGGACGCCAGCGTATTCGGCGGTTATCAGCGCCCGGACAGTGGTTTTTCGCAACAAGGATTCGATGCCGCGGGGAATCTTACTCCGATACGTCAGACGTTTAACTACGCTACCTTTGGACTCAACATCGATCTGCCACTTTTCAATCGTAATCAAGGTGCTGTTGTGTCGGACACGGCGGCTATCCAGGCAGCACGCAGTCAGGTCGCGGCGGTCAACCTGAATCTTCGGCACGAGGTCGCACAAAATCTCATCCGGCTCAACGGGGCTCAGACTCGGGTCACCGTCTACCGGAGTGGTGTACGGGACCAGGCGGCACACAATCTGGATGTCGTGCGCCAGACATACAGTTACGGACGCACCACTTTGTTGGATGTCATTGCGGAACAACGCCGTTACATCGATATCGAAACCGGGTACACAGAGATATTGCTCGACGCGTATGCGGCGCACATTGCTCTCGAACAAGCAGTCGGTACCGACCTGCCATGAAGGATGAAGCCATGCAGATTATAGGTAAGAAGGCAGCTACCTCTACTCCGCGTCGTCGCATGATGTGGATCGGTCTCGGCGTGGTCATCGTCCTCGCCGTCGCAGCCGGACTTTGGTTTGGTACACAACGCAGCCGCCGACCGAGGCCACGGCAACATGTCCCCATGGCGAGCATGGCCGATATGCCACCTTCCTCCAATGAAGATGCAGCGGATGCAGCCTCGCCCAACACTGATTTACAGGTCGATCTCGGTCCCGACGATCTGAAGAAGGCTCAGATTCAAACCGTCCACCTAGGCATGAATGAGACCTCCAGCACGCTTCGCGTTCCTGGGATCGTCAACCCGGACGAATACCGGGAGGTGCATGTCACTCCACTCGTTGGCGGCGTCGTAAGGCAGGTTACCGTCGTACTCGGCGATCACGTGCGGCGTGGCCAGACGATGGCTGTGATCTTCAGCAGCGACCTGGCCGACGCCGAAACCGCGTATCTCGCGATGTTGGCCGAGTTGGAAGCCGATCACAAAAAACTGGAGCGCACGCAAAACCTCCTCAAGCTCGGCGCCGCCAGTCAGCAGGAAGAGGAAGAGGTCGCAGCAAGTCACGCCGCGCACGAAGCGCATGTGCGGGCCGCACAGGAGAAGCTGAAACTGCTTGGTGCAAGCGATCGCCAGATTGCTGCTCTGAAACAAGCAGAACAGATCGACGCCAACTTCTCTGTGCCTGCGCCGATCAACGGCATTGTGCTGACGCGCACGGCGAACCTCGGCCTGGTTACGAACATGTCTCAGGAGTTGTTTACCGTGGCTGACTTATCGACAGTATGGGTGATGGCCAGTATCAACGAGAAGGACTTCTCAACGGTTCATGTCGGCACAACCGCGACGGTGACAACTCTGGCTTACCCCGGACGCGCCTGGAAGGGCCGTGTCGTCTACATTCAACCCCAGGTAGACCCCACCACGCGGACAGCGCAGGCTCGCATTGAGGTTGCCAATCCTGACGAGAGCCTGCGGCTCGATATGTACATGGATGTCGCGTTTATGTCTGCGGGCGGCAAAAGTCTCACGGTTCCCGAGTCGGCGGTGCAGGCGATTGGCGAAAAGCAATATGTCTTTTTACCGGTCAAGGATAGTGACGGCAGCTTCGCCGTGCGTCAGGTGAAACTCGGTCCTGCGTCAAACGGTTTCTATCCGGTTCTGGACGGGCTGAAGCTCAACGACGAAGTAGTCAAGGAAGGCAGCTTCATCCTCAAGTCTGAAGCGATACGTCAGCATCCTGAGTTGTAGAGGCGGTGAGGTCATGAACGAGAGCAGCGACATACGGCAAGACAATTCTTCGAGTTCACCGTCAGAAAAGTCATCCCCGCCTCCGGAGAGTCAGCCGATCAAGGCGGATGCTCCTGCTTTCAGTATGCAGGCAGAAGAACCGAACGCTGACCACGAACCTAAGCCTGATGAACCAAAGCGGACGACGGTTAGGGTTGAGTACAAGCATTCGCTTGCGACCCGCTGGATGCACTGGATCAACTTCCCCTTGTTATTCGTGATGATCTACTCGGGCATTCTCATCTATTGGGCCGACTCGCAACATGAAGGGCTCAATGCTCATCGCGTCTACCGCATCGGAATCGGAGACTGGACGCTGTTCCGATTCTTCCCACTGTGGTTCTACAACGATCTACACCTCAGATATCAACTTGCACAAGGGCTGGCATACCACTTCTTCTTCATGTGGTTCTTCACCCTCAATGGAATCGCTTATGTCCTCTATACCGTCCTGTCAGGGGAGTGGCGCAATTTAGTTCCGACCAGGCACTCGGTTGCTGGGGCTGCTCATGTTGTGTTGCATGATCTTGGTCTCAGCAGGCGTCCCTTACCACAACAAAAATTCAATGACGCGCAACGGATCGCATACACAGGTGTCGTTCTGATGGGTGTAGGTTCGCTGCTGACCGGATTCGCAATTTACAAACCAACTCAGCTTCATGTCCTCACGACTCTGCTCGGCGGCTATGAGATGGCGCGCTGGCTTCACTTCTGGCTGACGCTCTCCTACGTCTTGTTCTTTCTGATGCATGTCGCGCAGGTCCTCCGCGCAGGATGGAATAACTTTCGAGCCATGATTATCGGTTACCAGGTTGTGCCTCTTGAGTTGGCTAAGCACAAGGAGGGCTCCAATGGACAAGACACTCTTGGACGTTGAATCTGGTGAGATCCGCCGACTTACTCGCCGTGGTCTCCTGATCGCCGGAGCCGCCGCTGCCATAGGCGGCGGTCTTTGGAAATGGCTCAATAGCTGGTCCCGGATCGACGGTCTCAATGCGCCCTTCCGCAGGGTATTGGACTTCAACGCCGCAATCGCGCGTGGTCTTTTTCGAGAAAAGGCGCGAGCGCCAGAGTACGAGCGTTCGAGAGCAGTGCGTTCTTTCCGCCGTAACGGAGACATTGGACTCGCAGATCTGAAGATCGACGACTGGAGGCTTCAGCTCGTCGGTGTTGGGGACCCTGCTTCCTACGCGCAATACAGCAGAGATGTCACCTCCTGGATGTATGGAATGAATCTCTCGGCCACCGAGCCTGCTCAAGCGAACACCAGCACACCTGCGAAGAAGCCTCTCATGCATGAGGATGACTCCAAAGGATCGGATGTGAGTACAAGACCGATGGAGATGCCGAAGAACGCTCATCAGGGCATTCCGGGATTACTGCTCACCATGGCGGATGTGAGAAAACTTCCGCAGGTTGAGATGGTCACAGAGTTCAAGTGCATCGAGGGATGGAGCGAGATTGTTTACTGGGGCGGAGCACGCCTGCGCGACTTCCTCGCGGCGTTTCCGCCACACTACGGGAGCGGCAGCAGCCAGTTCCATTCTGCGGAATTTGTAACGACCCTTCCTGAGTACATTGGTTTCGAGACGCCTGACGGCCAGTATTACGTTGGCGTCGAACGTGAAGTGGCGTTACATCCGCAGACGTTGCTTGTCTATGAGATGAACGGCCAACCGCTAACACCGGATCACGGAGCACCTCTTCGCCTGGTGACACCGCTGAAATACGGCATCAAGCAGATCAAACAGATTGGTCGCATTACTTACGCCAACACGAGGCCGCGTGATTACTGGCATGAGCAAGGATACGACTACTACGCCGGTCTGTAAGCAACAGGGAAAGGTCAGAAGGTCTACACCGAAGAGATCGAGATGCAGCGGCTGCCCACTTGGCTCCCCAAAAGGGTAACGCTGATGGAGCTAGATATGGAAACCAATTCAAGACACGTCCACACGCAATACACGAGTCACAGTATTGCGCACGAAATGCATGAAATGCACGGCGAATCCCCAGATTCGGACATGCATTCGAGCCATGATCGTCATGCCGGGCACTCGGTAGCTATGTTCCGGGATAAATTCTGGCTGAGTCTAACCCTCACGCTGCCCGTGGTCTTGTGGTCAAGTGAGGTGCAGCACTGGTTGGGCTACCGTGCCCCCTTTTTTCCGGGATCGCGATGGATCCCTGCCGTTCTGGGCACCATTGTTTTTCTATACGGCGGAAGCGTCTTTATTCGCGGGGCATGGGGAGAGCTTTCAGAACGGCGGCCGGGCATGATGACCTTGATCAGCCTGGCTATCTTGGTTGCTTTTACAGCGTCCTTTGCGGCCACCCTTGGCTTTTTCGAAGTTGACGTCTGGTGGGAGCTTGCGACGCTGATCACCGTCATGGTTCTCGGTCACTGGTTGGAGATGAAGGCGATTACTCAAGCCAGGGGCGCTCTCGACGCACTGGCCGCGCTGCTACCGGACAAAGCAGAGCGTGTAACGGAGTCAGGCATCGAAGAAATCTCGATCTCGGAATTACGGGTGGGCGATGTCGTTCTCGTGCGGCCGGGTTCTCGTGTGCCTGCGGATGGAACGGTGATGGAGGGCACGGCCGATGTCGATGAGTCAATGATTACCGGTGAGTCACGGACAGTTTCGAAAGGACCGGGTGCTTCCGTGGTGGCGGGAACAGTTGCCAAGGGCGGGAGTCTTCGGGTGCAGATAAAGGCCGTCGGGGAGCAGACGGCACTCTCAGGCATTATGCGGCTTGTCGCCGCCGCACAAGCCTCCGGCTCCCGGGCCCAGGCTCTGGCTGATCGCGCCGCCGCACTTCTTTTCTACGTCGCACTTGGATCGGGCATCTTCACGCTCGTCTATTGGTGGCTGGTTGGTGATAAAGAACATGCACTCGTCCGAACAGCCACAGTGCTCGTCATTGCGTGTCCGCATTCGCTTGGCCTTGCAATTCCTCTCGTGATTGCGATTTCAACTTCGCTCGGCGCAAAAAATGGCCTGCTGGTAAAGGACCGCCTAGCACTTGAACGAGCCCGGGATTTGGACGTTGTGATCTTTGATAAAACGGGAACACTCACCAAGGGTGCTCCTGTTCTTTCGGGAGTAGCGGCTGCCCCTGGCGTCAATGAAGACGAGTTACTGGACCTTGCTTCTGGAGTGGAAGCCGACTCCGAACACCCGATCGCCAAAGCCATCGTGAATGGTGCCGAGCGCCGCGGCATCAGACCTCAACCGACTACAAACTTCGAGGCATTACCAGGGCTTGGGGCACGCGGAATCGTAGATGGGCAGAATGTAGCTGTTGGTGGACCACGAATGATTGCAGATGAAAAGGCTGCCATTGCACATGCGCTCGCGAAGACCGTGGACACTTGGGCGTCGGAGGGACGGACTGTTCTTTATGTTGTTCGGAAAAGCACAGTGATTGGCGCTCTCGCAGTCGAAGATGAGATTCGGCCGGAGTCCGCCGAGGCAGTCAAGGCATTGCACCAGCTTGGCGTACGCGTGGCGATGATCACCGGCGATGCGCAAAGGGTTGCGGATTCGGTCGCGAAAGAGCTTGGAATTGATGAAGTCGCCGCACAGGTTCTGCCCGCCGATAAGGCATCGGCGGTTGAACGATTCCAAACTGGTGGCCATAAAGTGGCGATGGTTGGCGACGGTGTGAACGACGCGCCAGCGCTCGTGACGGCGGATGTCGGAATCGCGATCGGGGCCGGTACAGATGTCGCGGTGGAGTCTGCGGGAATCGTTCTCGTGCGTAGCGACCCGCGAGACGTCGTCCGAGCAATTGAATTGTCACGAGCCACGTATCGGAAAATGGTGCAAAACCTGTTATGGGCAACCGCCTATAACCTGGTTGCTATTCCCGTAGCCGCCGGGCTCTTTGTCCGGTGGGGAGTCGATCTACCGATGAGCGTGGGCGCGCTCGCTATGAGTATCTCCACGATTGTTGTCGCGCTCAACGCGCAACTTCTCCGTCGTTTGAACCTCGGACATGAAACATACTTCGATCTAGGCGTCCCGGTCGTTAGGCAGACAACATTGTAGAAGAGCACGGAGACGGATTTGATGCTGGTTATTGAGATTTCATCGTGATCATACTAGCCGTAGGACTATCCGCATCGTTTCGATAAGTTACCAAAGACCGCAGTTTCTCATGCCTAAAAACGATTACTGGCTTCGGCGATCAAGGCGACATTTCATACTGGCAATAACCGCAGTTGCAATCACCTTCCTGGCCTATGCCGCAACGCCTCCGCCGGACCTTCGCCATCGACTGAGCATTGCCACTGCCTATGCTGGTCTGATTTTTCTCGCGGTATCGCTATGGCTCGGGCCATTAAATGTTCTGCGACGGCGGGGTAATCCCAGCAGCTTCGATCTCCGTCGAGATATCGGCATCTGGACGGGGATTCTAGCAATCCTACATACGACGATTGGTTTGACAGTGCATCTTCGCGGACAGATGTGGATGTATTTTTTCAATCAGCTTCATCCGTTGAAGCTGCAAAACTCCGAATTCGGCTTTGCCAACTTTGCCGGCCTGGGTGCCGCTCTACTCTTCCTAATGCTTTTAGCGATCTCCAATGATCTTTCTCTCCGTACCCTGGGAACCCGCCAATGGAAGTCTCTCCAGAGATGGACCTATGCCGCTTTCGTGCTGACAGTGGCCCACGGAATCGCTTATCAAATGGTAGAGAAACGTCACTTACCCTGGGTCCTTATTTTCACCGTACTTGTGATCGCGGTTGCCACTATTCAAATCCTTGGCTTCGTTCAGACCCAGAAGCAGATGAATGACAGCCGAGAAGATTCGCGATCGTATCCAACGAAAATCACACGTCCCTAACTAATTGCGACCTAAACAGTCCTAGATATATAATCCATTGTGTGGCCATGTACTTAGAAACGACCCTTCAGAGACCGCGGACAGGAAATCCTATTTTCCCCATCCTCCTGATTCCAGGTGCATTATTGGTAATTGGGATATTGGTTTGGCAAGGGCTTGCTTCCGCTGGCAATCCCAATCCTTTCGCGCACGGATCTGGCTCTCTGGCTCAGATTCTGGACATCGGCGTCCTGGTATTCCGAGAGGGACTGGAGTGCATTCTAGTGCTCTCAGCAATTACTGCCAGCATGGTGAAATCGGAAGAATCATACCGTCGCCCCGTAGCTGCGGGTGCAGGCGTCGCCTTCCTTGCAACGCTCGCGACGTGGTTCATTGCCGTAAGCATTATTGATGACCTGACACAGAGCATCAACGCACTATATATCCAGGCAGCCACGGGATTGCTGGCAATCTTCGTTCTGCTTGTAGTGATGAACTGGTTCTTCCATAAGGTGTACTGGACAGGCTGGATCTCGCTGCACAACAAGCGCAAGCACGACCTGATCAAGGGAGTGACAGAAGAAAATACAACGAGACGCCGGTTGTTGTATGGCATGGCCGTACTGGGATTCACTTCGTTCTACCGAGAGGGAGTAGAAGTGGTCCTGTTCCTCCAGAGCTATCGGCTAAAGCTCGGCGGTGAGTCGGTTCTCTACGGAGTGCTGCTCGGTCTCCTCTTTACCGGCATCATTGCGGCTCTCACTTTCTTAGCTCATCGAAAACTGCCGTATAAGAAGATGCTGGTGCTGACGGGCATCATGCTCGGAGCTGTCCTGCTGGTTATGGTCGGCGAACAGGCGCAGGAGATGCAATTGGCGCATTGGTTGCCAACGACACAGATTCCCTGGCTTGCGAACGTGACTCCGGCCTGGATGGGATTGTGGTTTTCGGTGTTTCCAACTGTACAGACATTGACAGCCCAGGCCGTTGCAGGTGTCCTGGTGATCGGGTCATATTTCGTGGCGCGGCGCTAATTCAGTGGCAGCCGCAGGCTTCACCACGCATAGCCCGACGCCCTTCGATCATAAGAATGGGGACTGCAGCTAACGCGGCCACGGAATCTACCCAATGAATATGGAAGAGGGCGTTGATAGCAAGCCCGGCGATGGTCAGGGCAGCGAGGTAAGCGCAGGTCGCCGACTGCACAGCGTCTGCCGCTAGCACCTGGCTATTTGTATCCTTCGCCACCTTGCGCTTGCCCCAGGCAAGCAACGGCATTACAAAGAGAGCTGCCACGGTAATGCCAAGGCCGAGGCAACTGGCTTCCGGTTGAACTCGAAGGAACAGTGAAGCCGCTGCGGTTAGGGTGACGACGCCCGCCAGAATGAAGAGCAGGATGCCCGCCCATCGCTCGGCACGTTCTTTATTGAGCGAAACGGCAGGAATGAATGATAAGAGCGCGACGCTCGCTGAAAGCAATTCCACGAAGCTGTCCGACCCGAAAGCCAGGAGCGCGACACTGCTGGCGTTTTGAGCGGAATACAGAGACACGGCAGTTTCGACCAGCATCCATACGAGCGTGATGCTTTGGAGCCACAAGACGGCTGTCGGCACTCCGACTGGAGTAACGCAATCGTAATCGTTGCTTCCTGAAGTCCGTTGGCTAGTTTCCATAGATCTCTTTCTTAGACGTAGCAGACGCCACTCGCCGCTGTTCGATCCACTGGTAGAGGGCGGGAAGCACAAGAAGCGTCAGCAACGTCGATGTCATCAGGCCGCCGATGACTACCGTAGCCAGAGGCCGTTGCACCGTTAGTTTGCATGAAGCGACTCACACGAAGCGCTCCCTTAATACCTGTCCCGATGCCTGCGGAAGCTCCTAGTTCGCTATTGGGCTGTACTCCTACTGCTACGAGAACGAGATCAGCGGCTGCCAGGAAATTCTGAGAACCAGCGACCACGAGGCGGTCGCCGTCGCGCCCGATGGAGCGAGCTTCGACTCGGTTACAGACCTCGACTCCGTGATTCCTTAGCTCTGTCTCTACTCGCTTGCCAAACGAAGAATCGACTCTCGCCAGTACCGTTTCCGTACGACTGGCCACAGTGACTTTGAGACCACGATGTACGAGGGCATCTGCCATCTCAAGGCCGATATACCCGGCTCCAACGATGATGGCTGACTTAGGCCTTCGCTGTTCCAGAAAGCGCTGGAACGCGAAGCTATCCTCCATCGTGTGGAACAGAAATACGCCAGGCAGGTCTAATCCTTCGATATGGGGATGAACCGGACGCGCACCAGTACCAATGAGCAGCTTGTCATAGCTCAACTCCAGTTTTTCGCCGTTTGCGTCACGTATGGTCACTGCCTTGCGCATCGGATCAATGGCCTCGGCTGTGTGATTCGGTATCAAATCAATGCCAGGAAATTCTGTCCGGTGGCGCCAATGAGCGCCAGTCCGGAGTCTCCCCGCTGAGGAAGAAGGGCAGACCGCAAATGCTGAAGTTTGGATAATCGTCCGCAAGGACGAGCGTGATTTCACACGTCGGGTCTAGTTCGTGTGCGCGAAGCCCGGCACTGATACCGGCATCGCTACCGCCAATGATAAGGAAGTGCATGCCGGTATCCTCTCAGGCATTGATTGCGGCTTTGTTATCGAATGGCTTTGCAGAGGCAAAATAACGTTTCTTCAACCAGAACGCTACATTGACGAGGCCAATCAACGCCGGGACCTCGATCAGTGGTCCGATGACGCCAACAAAAGCCTCACCGGAGTTCAGCCCAAAGACTGCAACTGCGACAGCAATCGCCAACTCAAAGTTGTTGCCTGCCGCAGTGAAGGACAAAGTCGCCGTCTGAGCGTAGTCTGCACCCAATTTTCGCCCCATCCAGAAGCTCACCAGAAACATGACCAGGAAATAGATCACCAACGGTACGGCAATGCGCAGCACATCGAGCGGCAGCTTAACGATCAAGTCGCCCTTAAGACTGAACATGACCAGAATCGTAAAGAGGAGAGCAATAAGCGTAAGGGGGCTGATCCGTGGGATGAAGCGTGTCCGATACCACTCCTCGCCTTTTGCTTGAAGCAGAGCAAAACGAGTGAGCGTGCCGGCCAGGAACGGGATGCCGAGATAGATGAAGACGCTCTTGGCTATCTGCTCAATGCCGACATTTACCGCGGTTCCCTTTAGACCGAACCAGGTGGGCAGGATGGTGATGAAGACCCAGGCATAGATGCTGTAGAAGAGAACCTGGAATACGCTGTTTATGGCCACCAGGCCAGCTACGTAGTCCGAATCGCCTTCGGCCAGTTCATTCCATACCAGCACCATCGCGATGCAGCGAGCGAGGCCAATGAGGATGAGCCCTCGCATGTAGGCGGGTTCACCGCGCAGGAAGATCAGCGCAAGGGCGAACATCAAAACCGGACCTATGATCCAATTCTGAAGCAATGAGAGTCCCAGCACACGGCGGTTGCGGAAAACTTCGCCTAGCTTTTCATAGCGGACCTTTGCCAGTGGTGGATACATCATGATGATCAGGCCGATGGCGATGGGGATATTGGTTGTGCCCGACTGGAAGCTGTTCACGAAGGCAGCGGACCCTGGGATAAAGTGCCCGAGTCCAACCCCGATCGCCATAGCGAGAAAGATCCATAGTGTAAGAAAGCGGTCCAGAAAAGAGAGCTTCTTACGGGCTGCCGGTGCGCACACCTGGCCTTGAGTGTAGGGAACGCTAGACATAATTACCTCGATGCCAAGATTGGAAATGGGCTGATGATCGTCGGCAGGGGTACACCCTGCAAACCCACGAATTTTTCCGGCATGCAGCAGGCCTTCGTCAACTTCGCTCGGTCCGACTGCATGGCCTTCTCTTCCTTAAGCCACTGAAGAATTTGCTGTAAAACCTGGGCTGCCCCTTCGTTGGGGGGCATAACGATTCGATAATGCATCCATTTGCCATCGCGACGAGCAGTTACGATGCCCGCGTTTCGCAGGTAAGCGAGATGACGGGAAATCTTTGGTTGAGACTGACCAAAAATCTCCACGAAATAGCAGACGCATAGTTCCTGATCGCCAATAAGGTTCAGAAGTCGCAGTCTGGTGTTATCCCCAAGCGCCTGGAAAAAGCGCTCCATATTGAAGGGTTTTTTGTCTCACCGCCATATTATGATTATATTCGCATTGACGTATGTGTCCAGTGAATAATATATTCATCTAGGCAGATATATCCGGAGGATGTCATGGAACAACAAAGAGTGCTTGAAACAGTACGATCTAAATATGCGGCGGTCGCAGAAAGCGAGCTTTCAACGAATCATGAGGGTGTGAAAGCTGTCGCCGAGGCTTTTGGCTATAGCGCAGAAGAATTAACCTCGATCCCTGCCGAAGCGAACATGGGCCTGTCATGCGGAAACCCAACTGCTATCGCCTCCTTGCGTCCAGGTGAAGTCGTTGTGGATTTGGGTTCCGGCGGTGGACTTGATGTCTTCCTGGCGTCCAAATTAGTTAGACCAAATGGAAAAGCGATCGGCATTGACATGACCCCGGAGATGATTGAGCGTGCCCGCGCAAATGCTCAGAAGGGCGGCTTTGATAATGTCGAGTTTCATCTCTCAACCATCGACCACCTGCCCCTTCCCGATGCTTCGGTCGATTGCGTCATCAGCAACTGCGTGATCAATCTCGCACCTGACAAGCCTGCCGTTTTTCGTGAGATTGCCCGAGTGCTGAGGCCAGGCGGAAGAGTCGCGATAAGCGACATTGCACTCAAAAAGCAACTACCTCCCGCCGTAGCGCAAAGCATGGCTGCTTATGTTGGCTGTATTTCCGGAGCAATTCTCATAGACAAATATCGTGAGAGTCTGCTAGATGCCGGGTTTGAACACGTTGAAATTGTCGACAATGGAGCCGACCTAAATGCTTATGCCAAAGTCGAAAATCAAGCTGGCTGCTGCTCGCCGGCAGTGAAAAGTAAGAACGAACTCAACATTGTAGGCGATGTCTGCTGTTCTCCTCTTGATTCGACATCCGCCACCCTTCATGAAGACCTCACCAAGCTTCTCTCGGAATATGACGTGAACGAGGCGGCCGCCAGCGTAAAGGTCTACGCGGTCAAACCGGTCACGGCTAACAAAGAATGCTGTGGTCCCACTTGCTGCCCTTCGAAATGAACTCATGATGATCGCATCAGAAGTCGATGCTGGCCTGAAAGCTCAACTGGATTCACCCAGTGACGATCGCACGATGCTTGCGCTCCGCCGGTTATAGAAAGGAAGTCGACGAAATGCCTAATCACTACAACGTTCTGTTTCTCTGTACCGGGAATTCGGCTAGGTCCATAATGGCCGAGGCGATCATGAATCGTAAGGGAATGCTACATTTCACTGCGTACAGTGCGGGAAGTCATCCGGCAGGAACGGTTCGCGCGGAAGCCCTTCTTCAACTTCAGAAGGCGGGCCTGAGCACTGCAGGTCTATATAGCAAGTCCTGGAACGAGTTCGCTGAACCAGGCTCTCCACCTCTGCATTTTGTCTTCACTGTTTGCGACAATGCGGCAAAGGAAGTTTGTCCACTTTGGCCCGGTCAACCGATGACAGCGCATTGGGGAGTGCCCGACCCTGCCGCAGTAAAAGGCACCCCAGAGGAGATAGATCGTGCCTTCCAGGATGCGTTTTCTATCCTCGACCGCCGGATCAGTTTATTTCTCTGCCTCCCACTGTCAAGCCTCGATCAGTTTGCCTTACAGCGAGAAATAGACAACATTGGAAAGCAGTAGGCGAATTCTTTCAATAAGTTGCACATCTTATTCGATCCACAGATAAGTGACTCGTGTTGGTTAAACCGAGAAGAATTTTGTCCGGATTCGGATGCTTGGATTGCGTGGAAGCGATCGATATCGTGAACCGCATATCATGCCTAACTTGCTCGCTGAACCATCTCTTTCACTCTTTTTCCAAACTCCTCAGCATTCAATTGCGGACCGCTCTCCGAAGTCTGGTGCATGAAAAAGTCCGGTGTGGGGGGTAGATCGCCGCTCCACTGCGCCTTTGGACCGTAGAGCATATAAACATCCCAGGCGTTGCCCCGCCATCCAAGCACTTGCTTGTACTCCGCGCCCAGAAGATCATTGCCATCCCAGAACTCGCGCGCCGAGCTGTCTGCCACGATGCGCGTCGCGGCGGGCACATCCTTTTCGCGCCCGCCTTGCCGTGGCACCCACAGCACATAGAGCGGAACAGTTTTTCCTTGGTTGATCCCTGCTACCTTTTCGGAGATTTCGGAAGCGCCTTCGAGACAGGCGCCGCAGGTCGGCGAAACCACCATCAGCACTCTCACCTTGCCGGCATCTGCATTGAACGCCGCCCTCACCGCAGCCGCCGAATCTCCCACGACGGCGTACGATCTTTCCGATCCCGTCCGGTTGCACGCAGTGACTCCGATAAGGAGCACTATGGCGGAAACCGTTACATACCCTTTCATGACTAGCCCCCTACGAAGTTGGGAACTAAGATGGCTGCTCCGGTGACCAGAGCCGCGATCCACAGAAGGACGCGCGTAATCTTCGCGCTCGTCGTGGTGCATGTCTTTCCGACGCATCCCCCTTTCGGACGATAGGCCAGCCAAAAGCCGAGACCCAAGAGCAGGACTGACCCAAGTATGAAGTACGGTCGATAGGGCGCGAGCCTCGCAGCAGCTATCACGCCACCTGTTCCGAGAATGGCGATCACTGCGGGGCCAACGCAACAGAAGGTAGTTGCCGTCGCCATTAGACCCGAAGCTATCGCACCTAGCGACGAACCGATCACAACAGGAACCTGTTTCATTGCTCTCCACCTCCCTGGTTCGACGCGGATCGCACGGCGGCGCGGATAAGTTCGTGAGAAGGAACCCCGCCGGCATATCGTCTGCACATCAACCCGAATTCCACTCGATCTTTGGCCGCCGGTTCGATGTCGATGCCGTTCACACGGACGGATGGCGAGCCAAGGAACTTCACACGTTCGGCGGTCGAAACATCCGGCACCAGAACTTCTCGCACGTCCGCGCTACAGCCTTCTTCGCGCAAAACCGCGTTGATTCTCTCCACGGTCGGTAGATGATTGGGGCAGTCCTCGAAGTAGAGAACTTCAATCTGCATTGCCAAGATTTCTGAACGTTTGGTCATGAGTCGATTCTTCTTAAGCTCTCTTTCTGTATTAGCCGAACGGGATTTCACCAGGCAGGCGAGAGGGCATAAAACACCTCAATGGCCCTTGCGTCCGTTGGAGTCGGACATCTGATTAAGTACGGGACACGCTTTTAGGGCTTGCTTTGGCGGTTGCCGCTTCAATGACTGATTGCATTTGCGAAGAGCAGAACTGAGATGAGCCTCCAGCTTTTCGAGTTCCGTCATTTTGGCGCGGATAATCGCCAACTTGTTCTGTAGAAGATCCCTGACTTCCACGCAGGCGTCGGCGTGCCCATCCTGAATCACGAGAAGCTCGCGAATTTCGCCCAGCGAGAATCCCAGGGCCTTGGCTCGTCTTACAAATGCCAGGCGATCGACCGCCGATTCCGAAAACTTCCTGTAGCCGGATGAGGTCCTTGATGGCGGAGCGAGCAAGCCCTCCTGTTCGTAATAGCGCACAGTTTCCAAGTTGATCTGTGCACGCAGTGCAAGCTGGCCTCGGGTCAGTCCTTCCATGAAATCAGCCTAAACCCTGTAGGTGCCTACAGGGTCAAGCATTAAACCGAAGCGGATGCACAACTGGTTCTTTATAGTGCTCGGAAAACGTTATCGGTAAGTTCAACCCGGCGACTTGCCCCAAATGGGCAGCTTACTGAAAACCAGACTTCACAGGCATTTTCGGGACCTCCGGATTGCCGGTGATCCGACCGGAACTACGGCTTGATTGACAGAAGGGAGTTTTGCCCACTGCTGCCGATGTCATGCTGCACGTGATGACCTGCGTCGATGTCCGTTCTTGCTCGACGTCTTGTCTTTCCGGCAAGATCACGATCTGTTTCCGCCAGTCTCTTACGGCACCACAGTGAGGCTCACCGTCGCCTTGTTATTGGCCAGGTTGGGATCAGGGTTATCCGCCATGGTGGCCGCGCTTTCGGTGATCACCGTGCCAGCGGGCGCAGTCACCTTCACTGTCAGACGGACCGTCCACGTGGTGTTCAACGCCATGGCGTTGTTTTGGTGGCAGACAATTGACCCCGTTCCCCCGTATAGCGGAGTCGTGCACGTGCCCAGTCCAAGCGTGCCGGAGATGCGGATGTAGTCGAAGGTCGTGCCTGCCGGCACCTGGGTGTTCAGCACTTCGAGATAAGCATTATTTGGGCCCAGGTTCCATACCGGGAAGGCGTAGGTGAGCAAATCGCCCTGATGGACCGTCGTCAAAGTGGGTCGTATCCGCAGGAACAGATCGGCATTGTTGGCACTGGCCGACGAGAAGGCGTAAAGATCTCCAGCACCGATGTACACCACACCGTCCACAATCGCGGGCGAGGATTCCGCTCCTCCCACGTAATAGCTCCAAAGCAGGGCGCCGGTGCTGGCGTTCAGCGCATAGAAAGTGCCGTAATCCGTGCCGACATAAACTACCCCATTCGCCACGGCGGGCGAGGAGGAATATCCGCCTCCGGTATTGTAGCTCCACAGCAAGGCGCCGGTGCTGGCGTTCAGCGCATACAGATTGCCGGTGCAGCAGTAGTTGCCCACATCGCTGATATAGACCACTCCGTTCGCCACTGCTGGCGAGGATGCCACTATCCCTTCCGTGTCTAAGAAGGTCCACAGCCCAGCGCCAGTGCTGGCATTTAGCGCAACCACGGAGCCGGTCGGGCCGCCGAACTCGCCGAGAAAGCCGCCGACATAAACTACCCCATTCGCCACGGCGGGGGAGCTAGACACAGCATATGCGATTCCAGCACTCCACAGCTGGGCGCCGGTGCTGGCGTTCAGCGCATACAAAACGCCGCGATCCGTGCCGACATAAACTACCCCATTCGCCACGGCGGGCGAGGATTCTACAGGAAATGCCTGTGCCGTTGGATAGCTCCACAGCAAGGCGCCGGTGCTGGCGTTCAGCGCATAGACGTTCCCGTCGAAGGAGCCGATATAAACCACCCCGTTCACCACTGCGGGCGAGGAATCTACTTCGCCTCCAGTGGTATAGCTCCATAATTTTGCGCCCGTGTTTGCGTTCAGCGCGTATATATTGCCATCATTGGAGCCGATATACACCACCCCATTCGCCACGGCGGGCGAGGAACTCACGTTGCCTCCGGTGGTATAGCTCCACAGCTTGGCGCCGGTGCTGGCGTTCAGCGCATACAAAGAGCCGACATCCGCGCCGACATACTCCACCCCATTCGCCACGGCCGGCGAGGAATTGTCGACGTGGAAACCTATCCACTTCACCCCCAGGCTCCCAAAATTACCGACGCCCAGCACTGTCTCATAAGGATTCCAGCGCTGCATGTTGTCCCGGTGGAACTCGGTCCAGTCCGCGGGTGAGGGTGCGGGGGTGGTGGTCGCGGTGGCGTTCGAAACATTATCGGACGTCTGTGCATACGCGGAAGTGTTGGCCGCGGCCAGCATCAGCCACAGCGACGCGATGGCAAGCATCGAGCCAGCAATCCTGAAAGAAGCAGTCTGCTTCCTGTGAGTAAGGCAGAGAGGGAATTTCATAGCGCCTCCAGAGATTTTCAGCCCGGTATGGGAGCGGAGACGGCGCAGGATGGAGGCATTGGGTTTCTGGCCTCCTGAGGGGGAAGTGACCAAGGCTGACGTCGACGTTCCGGTGAGGTACGCCCAATTGCGAGCACTCTACTCCTGAGCGGCGCAGGAAACAAGAGGCATTCACGATTGTCGCCAGCAGGACAAGCGTTCATTGACCATGTAGCGAACGTATCGTTGGCGATCCGGAAGTCCTAACACATCCGTTGAGAAGCCGCCCAGCAACGAAGTGCCCGCAAAACGGGATTATCGGTAAATTCATACGTCACAGCCAGCCACCCTAAAAGTTGCAACACATCCGTTTGGCATCGTCTGTCCATCCCATCCGGACATCCGCCTAGTACCCTAATCACCGGGCCATTTACTACCGGCAAGTGCGAAAAGCTCCAGGCTCCTCATCTCAGGGTAGCTCCTGACCTGCGCGCAGAGAGATTTCTACATCGATCCGAGTGTCCTTCGCGAACGAGATATCGTTGCCGCGACGAATCCAGCGTCGGTAGACGGATACCGCCGTTCCATAGAATCCAATTCCCGCGGCGAGGTCACGAGACGTCGAGGCGATCCCGACGATGCGGCCGATGAGTCCGAGTCCATTGGAGCCCACTGCCGCGCCACCGGCTGCGCTCCAATCGTCGCTGAGCGGCCGGCTGGCGAGAAACACCATCACCAAGGGTACGAGAATGCGACTCTGAGGCCGTTGCGTGACTCCGCCTTCAGGATCGAGCTGAAGGTCGTCCGACGCGCTTGAGTCTGCTCCGGCGATGGCTCCGGTGATGTTCTGCGGCGTGTTTCCCGCTAGCTCGAGTTGTCGGAAATTGAAGCGAAGTACGCCTGCGCGGCCAAATGATTTCGCTGGGCGTGCCTGGGTGACTACACCGAGCAACGCCGCTCCCTGAGGAACGATTGTGATTCGATCTGGGGCGCGCGCCGGCTGGGCCACGGTAGCAGTAAAAGAGTCGCCAGAACGGGTCGACTCGGAGCTTATTCTCTGGTTCAAATACGTATGCAGCAATAGTTTTTGCTCTGATCCTGCGGTCGCAGCGCTGAGTTGCGGCGCGGCCGGCGGGTCGGGAGACGGGCCAACTGATGGCACAGTAAGTGGAGAGGTAAGTTCGCAGACCCATGATGTGCCCGCTTCGATGCGTTGAGGATGATAAGGAAGCTGGTGGTAGAGAAGCTGCATCAGGCGATCGCCGAGTCCCGGAGCAACCACGGCCTGTACTGTGTCATGGATCTGACTTTTCAGCAGAGCGATCTCCTGCACGACGAATGCCCGGCGGGGACGGGCAGGACGCGGCGCCAAGTGAAGGATCGGGGCTCCGTCGGTCGCTGGCGTCGCGGCGAAGGGCAGTGAAGTTCCCCCGGGCAGCATCGCGCTTTCAAACTGAACCACCGGTTTGCGGTATGGTGTGAAATCGCCGTTGAGCCGGGCATCTCGACGTAGCGAGTTGTTTGGTTGAAAGGCAGTGACCTGACCGCTCACGATGACACCTTCCGGTAAACCGAGGGTGTCTGCGACGTAGATCGGGTACATCAGCCTGGTTTGGATGGGGCCGAGTTTCGAAGGCCTGTGCTGCAGCAGTTTCACTTGAATGGGCGTGCCGGCGGGGATTATCACGCTAGGCGTGCTGGACTGGGCGAGTGCCGATGCTGCCAGGCCAATCATGAGGCCGAAAGCTGATTTTGTGGACGAAGGCGAACTGAAGACTTGGGCAAGGAATCTGGGCCAAGCCGTAAAGGGGAGCCGCTGCATGGGTCGAGCACTCTTTCTCAGGAATGCGCAGAGATACCCGTCCACACACTGAGAATAGCGTCGAGAACTTAATTTCCCCTGAAGACGGAGTGACGAAGCTGTCAGCTTCACAGATCGCGCCCAGGCCTTGGGCAGCACGCCAGCAGAAGCGCCCAGAACCCGATCCGGCGACCTTTCGCGACCATGCCGTAAGGATACCCCCAGAGCATGAACAGCAGGACTCTTCATGGGCACCTCAGAATGGCGTCCCCGGCTGATTAGCTACATCGAGAGTCTGCCTGAAACCACTCGCCCTAGATTGATATAACGCACCACGGGCATCCGGTTATTCTCAAGCGGTGGGGCGGGGACGTTTAGACGGCGTGACAACTATACCTCCCCCATGTCGTAACGCTATCCGCGCCAGAAATCAGTACCGGAGACTTCTACCGCGCGCGGGTAGCTGCCATGCAACGCTTAAGTCACTCATTCCAATGTGAAGGCAGACCCCATACTTTCTGCGGGCTGACGGTACGCATGACGGTACGGAACTTTGATTTTGGGTGATTTCGGGTGCCTTAGGGTGTCGCCGATGCTCCTGAAATCAATGAGTTACATTCATCCAAATATTTGACACGGGTAGAGGTCAGGAGTTCGAGTCTCTTCGTGCCTACAATACCCTTCAATCACATACGGGCTTTGCCGGGATTCTGCGCCGCTCCACCTCGCTCCAACAAGGCCCTAAATGGTTGCAGTCATTACAAGCAACATTTCATCTCTGCCTCAAGCCCATGCGAATTCCATTCAAGATAAGTTGTCATCGAAGACTCGTTGTACTACCGGTATCTGTATCTCATTCTCATCACGAGAAATTGCCTCGGCGAACCGGCTTGCTCAGAGCTCGGTGTTATGTCTTGTTGAGAGAAGTGATTGCAGAAACTCCCGTACTACGGGCAACCGGAACCAATTCTCGACTGGCGCTAACAAGGCTGAGGCACTCATCGAGCCGGTCAGGGAAGGTACCGGCGCGATTCGGAACATCGCCGGGGGTAGCGTTCCGTACGCAATCGGCATTTGACAGGAGGAAGAGGTTATCACGGATAGAGCCGAGCCTTCTGCCATCGATCTCCGTCCCTCGTGAAGAGAAAGCGGTTGTGGAGTCTATTTACGCCATCTAGCCAAAATTCGATCCGCTCTGCACGTAAATAGAAGCCGCGCCAGAATCCTGGCCTGGGAATCTCTCCCGGATGTTCCTCGTCGAATTCCCGGACTCGCTCTTCCAGTTCCTCACAACTCCCGAGGATGCGACTCTGATCAGAGACCGCTGCGCCGATCTGGCTAGCTCGCGACCGGCTGTGGAAGTACTCGTCCACATCGCTTACATCAAGCCCCGACACTTTTCCTTCCACTCGTACCTGTCGCCGCAGAATCTTCCAGTGAAAGCACAGAGCTGCTCTGGGATTTTCTGCGAGTTCTATGCCCTTTCTGCTCTCCGCGTTGGTGAAGAAGCAGAAGCGCTGTGCGCCTATACGCTTCGCCAGGACTATGCGCACACTTGGCGCACCGTCCGTAGTTGAGGTCGCCAGAGCAGCCGCGTTGGGATCGTTGGGCTCGCTCTCCTGAGCTTGCTTCAGCCATGAATCGAACAACTCTAGAGGGTCTTCCGAATCGATGTCATGCGAACCACCCATCGCTAAAATTTTAGCCCCTGGCTCCGCGGTTTATGCCTCGAGAGCTACCTTCAGCAGCGTCCAACGATGTTCGCCGAGTGATTCGGCGATTCGCCAAGCTGGCTGCTTGGCTTGATTTGGTCAACCACGAAAGAAACCCGAGGACTGCGGCCGTTTCGCGGTCCTCGGGAGGCATGGTTGCAAAGATAGGCTTGGTTAGGCCTAGTCAGCTCGGGATGGTGGGACTCCGCGGTCTTCGCTGAGGAAACGAGCAGCTGAAGAAGTCACAGATAAGGTGAGGACGGGCGCAGCGAGCCCGGGGAAGATGAGATTCGTTCGCAGAAGGGAAACTGGGGGATCGTTATACCTGGTAGTTGTAAGGCCGTTGTCTGTAATCGGCATCAGCCGCAAGCTTTCTTCAAGGAAATCCACTCGTTCTTTCATTCAGTGAGTACCTGCCATCACACAGACACGAGGATAGCCATTCGAAATATCGAAGTTGTCACTTCAAGGTAAGAACATCGTCCAAATCGTGTCAGGGGCGCGAACCGTCAACATGTCAATCGCAAAAGCAAGACTTTGGAAACATCGCATCGGTGTGCCCCCGCCGATTCTGGGGACAAGCCGGGTGCCCGGGTCTCGATTTTGAGACCTGGGTTTAACAATCATCGGTCATGCGCACAGCAAAAAAGTTCTAAAATCGTCCTCCAATGCCGACCATTCTCTTCACTCTTTTTTCTCTTCGACAATTTGCGGAGAAGCTCCGGTATATTCATCGCAGCCCGCTAAGGGGAGAGAGTGCACGTCTCGAGGACTGGGAGTGAAACAGCTTCCTTCACCGGGCTAGCGAGCGCGTGGAGATTGAATCCGAATAGATCGGAGAAATGCAAGAACGGTTAGCCGGACTGTCCCCCAGTCGAGCCGTCCCACTCAAGCCTAAAGAAGGCTTGAATGGGCCACCCGCCGTATCAGCCCGTCGCAGGCTGTCTCTTCAAGAGACTTTATCAATATCATTCGTTACGTTGCTTTGTTCTTCAGGTTTACATCAGCCGCTGGTTCGAATCACTTTGCTCGCCGCCCCACCCGATTACTCGACCACGCCCAGCGGGAATTCGGATCGCTCCGGCTTCTGATTTGGTTCACAGTTGGGCTCTACCTTTTCAGAAACGCTGCCGATTCCTTAGCTCTAAGCCCCTTCACATGCTGCATCCATGCAGGATTTCTCGCCCACTCGATGCCTTTCTCTTCGGGTGCCCCGTACAATTCCGGGTGGATGTAGAAACCTTGCTCACGCGGGCCCTTTGCTTGCTCAACTACGAGCGGGGTGGCTTTGGCATATGCGTCCTTGCGAACACCTGTCACCTGCCACGAGACCTTTGTGCCCGGAGTTCCTCCTGCGATGTGGAAGTGATTGCCGGAGATCTCTTCGGAAATGTAAAGGCCCGGACTGGAGCGGCCGATGGCTGTGAGCTGATACCGGAAATCACCATTGAGCGCCTCAAACCAATCCGGAAGATTGACTTGTGCCTCTCCGCTTCCATCGAGAATGATCATTCCGTCGTAGATGTTTTTCATCTCCGACGATTCGACCGAAGCATGCAGCAGGTACTTGTTAGTTGGGTCGAGAGGG
The DNA here is from genome assembly GCA_963823845.1 of Terriglobales bacterium. GTDB lineage: Bacteria > Acidobacteriota > Terriglobia > Terriglobales > Acidobacteriaceae > Alloacidobacterium. Next base: position 331,475 of record CAWGND010000009.1, on the reverse strand, counting down.
TGGTCGATTTTGAAATCCTTGGTGCCAGCGAAGATAGTCCCGGAGACGTTGATGTCTCCGTTGAAATTACCGGCAAAGGTACCGAGCTGGCCCGACGCAATTCCCGGTGCCGATGCCTCGATTCCGTCTCCATCCCCATTCTTCCCCTGAGCTCCGACAAAAATTCCGCCGACCCCCCCCACTGGCGGGGCTACCTCCGTCCGCAATGATTCCCGTTCCGCCCTGAGAATCGACAAATCCTCCTCCTCCCACCGCCACAATCCCCGCTCCCCCCGTCTCGCTCCCGTCCAGATCAGTATTCCCACCCGTCGCGACAAGCGCGGTGCCGCCGTTCAAGGCTGAGTCCAAAGGCGCGCTCCAACCGGTCACGGCGAGCCCGACCAGAGACTGCGCGGTGGAAACTGCATTCAGCATGCCGCCCGAGGAAGTTGTTCCGATTTGCACAATGCCATTATTAAGCACCGCAAGTTTCTCTACGCCGCTGTTTCGCAGACTCAAAATCTGCCCGCTTGCAGCGTTGTCGAATACGCCGGCGGGTAACGATGCCTTCGCCGTAATGGCGGTAAGCGCGCCGGTGGGTGCCGTTGTTCCAATTCCCACGTTGCCCGTGGAGTCTTGAATAAAAATGGCATTGGGAACCTGGTAAGCACCGATAGACAGTCCGAAGTTGTAGAGAGCCTCAACCGGATGGTTTGTGTCCCCAACGTAGAGGAAAGCCGTATCTCCGTTCTTTTTGAAATTATTCGGTCCCTTCACCATTGCGTTTCCCAGGTCCACCTCAAGTTTCTGGGTCGGCGCCGAGGTTCCTATCCCTACGCTTCCGGTTACGCTCAGATTTCCGGTAATGCTCTGATTGCCAGTGAAGGTATTATTCGTGCCGAGCTGTGGCACTTTTGAAGTATCCAGGTTCAAGGTGGTCGTTCCGCCTAATGCCACAGAACCACCGCCGGTAAGGCCTGTGCCTGGGGCGACGGTCAGAAAGGGATGTGCCAGCATAGCGTTGGTCACGCCTGCCATGGCGATACTAAGCGTACCGCTCGTTGTGATGGGACCACCCGTCAGCCCGGCTCCACTGCCAACTCTGGTTACCGTGCCGCTGCCGCTCCCAGGGAATGTTTGGCCGGACGCGAAAGTAAGGATGCCTTTGGCGTTGATCTTCAGACTGGTTTCGCTCGGAGCCGCCGAGCCCAGTCCGTACAAAAGGTTCAAAGTTCCTGATGGGCTTGCCGTGTTGTTCGCTGCGGGCTCAGCCTGCCACTGGAACGTCTGGTTCATTGCACCGTTAGTGGAAGTGCTGAACGAAGAAGCCGTCAAATTCAGCGGCTGCGAGTTACCGCCGGTGATCGCATTAGCGGTGCGAACCCGGGCTAGCGACAGGGCGCCGCGTGCGGTCACGCCGCCATTCACATCGAGCGTAGCCGTCGGCGTAGTCATTCCGACGCCGATCATCGCCGTCGCTCCAGTGCCCGTCTGCGTCAACGCTGAAGGCTGAATGTTAGTCGCTGTCGTAAATAGCGGGACCGTGTTCGCTGTTCCTCCCGTCGTAGTCACGTTCGCGGTGACCGCGGGCTGGCCGGATGCCCCATCGGTCGCAGCAGCCTGATTCGCCATGATGTTGCTTTTTACACCTGAGGTCGCCAGTATGAACGCCGACGGAGGCAGCCCGCCAATCGTCTCCGCATCCTTCGCCTTCATCGCATAAGGAACGGCAACCAGCACCACGCGCTCCTGTTCCGTTTGCCCTGATACCTGCACCGCAAGCCAGCGGGCTTCCCCGTTGGCAAACAAGTCCGCCGGCAGGCCCTCATGCTCCGTCGCACCGAGCATTACGGTATAGTGGCCGCTGGAATCGGGCCGGATGTTCTGCGTCTCCAACCACAGCGGTGCGCCGCCCCGCTGATCCTTATAGAGCAGGAAGGTCACCCCGGTAACCTCACTTAAAGGATTGCCGGCAGAATCTGTCAACACTCCGCTATAGTTCACCAGAGTGGGCACCACGCTTTCCCTTTCGGTGGTGCCCGGAAAAGCCGCACTCTGCGCCCAGACCAAAGTCGAAAAGCACACAACGATCATCGGGACCAGACCCTTCAACACCAGATTTTTCATGGAAATTCCCTCTTCTATCCGCCAACGCCGGAAAGTTTACCCCTGGGTTACCTACAAATTGCCAAGAACCGAAAGATCTTGATCATCGGATTCACCTTCTGATTTTCGTGTGAAGTTGCGGGACGAAAGGGCTGATGGAGCCCAGGACCTCCGTTCAGGTACGCCGGGGAGGTTGCGCAACGCTTGGTGACGTAGAGAGGCGAGCGGATTATACATCCGCCTCATCTGCTTGCGACACAGTCAACTTTTTTTTAGCTGGAGCCTCCTCCCGATGTGCGGTCGTCACCAGGCTGCAGCTGATTTGTTGCGCGTGAGATCGGACGGTGATTGATTCAGCGTTGGCAAGCAAGCTCCGGCTGAAACTCCAGGGCTCGGCGGCGCTGGTATCGGTGCGGGTTACGCGCAGGGCTCGGTCGCGGTTCTCGACTCCCTCGAAGCCGACGTGCACACGGTGAAAAAGGCCTACGCCATCGTCCAGGACCTGGGCCAGGTTCAGGCCGCCGATTCCTGCATTCGAGGAGTACTGGGCGAGAGTTTCCTCTCCCATTTCGACCTGTTGATCGACGCAATTCATTGTGGTGGACACCAGGAAGGTTCTAAAATCGTCTGCCAAGGCCGACCATTTCAACGGTGGCCGGAGACGGGATCGAACGATCGAACCGCCGCCGCCGGCCTTTTCAGGCTGGCTCTGGATAAGGGGAAAATCAGGCGGGAGAAATTTCCCGGTCCGATATTGTGCGTGATAAACCGGATTATCACGCGGCAGCATCTAGCCTTCGTAGGCTGCATTGTTTGAGGGTGAGATTCGAAATCTATCATTGACCGCTTCTCTGAGGTTCTGCCTGCATCCGATGTACCGTTCGGTCGTTTGCACCGACGCGTGACCAAGGAGAAACTGAATCTGTTCGAGTTCGCCTCCGGCCTCATGGCAGAGGCGGGCGCAAGTGCGACGAAGATCGTGGGGTGCCAGATGGTTAATGCCGATTTGTTTGGCGTATCGCTTCACGGCATACCAGACTACGTCGGTTGTCACTCCATCATCCTGCCGAGTCCCATTCTTCGAAACTCGTCTGAAGACCTTGCCTTCAGTCACTCCTGTGTCATGGATCCAAACATCTACTAGACCTTTACACCATGCCGGCACGGGGACCGTTCGCAGTCGTCCGCCCTTCCCAACCATATCGACGATCACCCAGTGGCGTTCCCTCAATTGCAGCTGATCCAATCGTAAGTTCACGGTTTCCGAGCGTCGCAGACCACATCCCAGCAGCAGCCCGATCACTGCTGCATCTCTTCTGCCGCGCAGGGTGCCTGGGGAAACGGCGTTCAACAGCTCTTGCGCCTGATCGCCAGTTAGCCAATTGCCAATCCTCCGGCCGAGGCGCTTGACTCCTTTTACTCGCCGGATTCCTATTGCCAGCTCCGAGCCTAACCAACCGCTCTCGGCAGCCTCATCGGCCAGGCGCCGGATCGCGGAAAGATGAAGATTGATCGTAGCGGCTGACAGAGAAAGCCCCTCAAGGAACGAGCGGTACCGCACCACGACGGACCGGTTAAAGCCTAGTCGAGGCTCAGAGCAATACCATGCGATGAACTTTTCGATGGCATGTTTGTAAGCCCGACGGGAATGTGCAGACGCCATCGCATCGAGTATGGTCGTCTTCGATTGTTCTAGTTCAGGGAGGGTGAGGCTCTCACAGCGACCGGCAGAGTTGCGTGGCTGACTCTTAGCTGACATGGGATACGGCCCCTTCAACCGCCTTCCTAGTCTGCCGCTCAGAGAAATCCCAGCCACTTCGTCAAAAAACGAGGCGGTTGATGTGTGCGAGGGCACATTAAAATGCACACGTGCACGCGCGCGTCCTTCGATCCACCTTGCTCGCCTTGATAGGGACAGCTCTCGTGACACCCATCGCCCTCGCCCAGAAAACCGTCTCCTTTCCCACTGATGACGGTGGCGTGATCTTTCCCGACCTATACGGCAGCGGCGAGCGCGCAGTCGTGCTAGCCCATGGCGGCCGCTTCAACAAAGAGAGATGGGCGCCGCAGGCGCGTGCGCTCGTCGCCGCGGGCTTTGAAGTCCTCGCCATCGACTTCCGCGAATATGGGACATCCCATGGTCCCGGCGACAAGGACCCGCTCACTCTGGACGTGCTGGCCGCGGTCCGCTATCGACACGAAAATGGCGCTAAGATCGTCTCCATTGTGGGTGGCAGTATGGGCGGCGGCGCGGCTGGTGATGCTTGCATTGCCGCGCAGCCCGGCGAAATCGATCGCCTCGTGATGCTCTGAGCGTCGCCCGATGAGCCGGCCGACAAGCTGAAATGCCCATCCTTGTTCATCGTTGCCCCGTACGACACGAGCGGCGACGGCCCGCGCCTGCCACGCATTCGGACGCAGTATGAGAAGGGCCCGCAGCCGAAAGAACTGATCGTCCTCGATGGCTCCGCCCATGCGCAATTCCTTTTCAAAGCGATCAAGCCGAACGCATTATGCGCGAGATTCTGCGCTTCCTGACTAGTGGAAAATGATCAGTAGTCAGGAAGCGTTGATCATTGGTTTAAGTGTTTTGGCTCTCAAGATTGAATCAGCGCAGATGACTTAGCAGGACGGCGTCACTCGTTACGCTGCCCCGTGCCAGTAACAGCCGTTTGTGATTCTTCGACCAGTTAAAGCTGAAGATCAGGCCTGATGTAAACTTTGTCAGTTGCTTTGGTGGGCCACCCGATAAAGGTTGTTCCCAGAGGTTGCCCACGCCTTCCCTGGTTAGAACGTATTGCAAGGCAGTATCGTCGGGAGCCCAGCGGACGTCGTAGACCTTAGGGGGAACGATGAAAGACTTCACGAGTGAGCCTCCGGTGGAAGAAATAACGTCCAGGTGAACGGCGGGAACGGGCTTGTATTGATCCCACTCGAAGGCCAGGAATTTGCCGTCATTCGAGATTTCCACATTGCCTACAGGGTCATCGCCGGGAATCCTTGCGATCTCAACTAGTGTGCCGCCCTCGATCGGTACCCTGAGGATCCTTTGCGGTGGACTTTCATCAGCATAGAAAATGAACTTGCCGTCAGGAGAACAGGAGAGGCCGCCGGGATTTCCCCTGACCAAACTGGCTGCATGCGTTCCATCGCCGTCAAGCCGCACGATTTGCGGCATGCCTTCCTGCCGGACACGAGCAACTATGAATGTTCCACATCTGCGGATAAAACTGGCGTCCAGCTTGGCAAACGATGCGCGGCCCGTTCCGTTTGCATCCATGATCCAAATTTCGCCTTGACCCCGTACCAGTAGTTTGCCACTGTTAGTTTCGATGGCCTCGATCATCGGGGATTCTCCTGAGGTGACTTGCATCAACTGCGAGATGACCGCGGAAGATGAAGCCCAAATGTTGGACATCCACACTGGCAGGTGTGCGGTATCCCCGAAGTGCTTTATACCGACAATGGATCGGATTTCAAGTCAAAGCATATCGAACAGGTCGCTGTCGATCTCAAGATCCAGCTCGTGTTTCAACACCAGGAAGGCCGCAAGGGCGTGGACGCATCGAACGCTTCTTCAGAACCGTCAACGAGATGTTTCTTTGCGAACTTGATGGCTCCGGAAAGAAAAAGCGACGTAAACCAAACCTTTCCATGGATCAGTTTGAGGAGCTCTTTCGGACATTCCTTTTTGAGACCTACCATCGACACACCAGCACCACTGCAAGGCCGGCTCCCTCGGTGCGCTGGGAGGATGGTGGATTTTTACCTCGCATGCCGGACTCTCTCGAGCAGCTTGATTTGCTGCTCATGCAAGCGGTCGGCGCGCGGAAGGTGCGCCGCGATGGCATTCACTTTCATGGTCTGCGCTATCTTTCCCTGGTGCTGGCGGCGTACGTGGGGGAAGATGTGACCATTCGGTACGATCCCCGTGACATGGGAGAGATCCGTGTCTTCTACAAGGATCACTTTCTTTGTTCTGCGATATCCGCAGAGCTGGCAGGGGAGACCATTTCTCTCCGCGACATTACTCGTGCGCGCGACCAACGCCGTCGCGAACTCCGCACGATCCTCCACGATCGGCAACGGATAGTCGATTCGCTTCTGCAATTGAAAAAAGGGACCAGTTCTGAGGAGATCCATGCAAAAGCAGCCGCCGCACTCCCATCCAAAGTCCGAATCAAAAGGTACCGCAACGAGTGACGGCGCATTTATCGAGACGATTGAACACCGCAGATTTGTGGAGTTTTGCGATGCATGCCGCAATTTCCGCTATATCGGTCTATGCTACGGGCCTCCAGGTATTGGGAAAACACTCTCTGCTGTTCGCTACAGTCGCGCGGATCAAATTCGACAAGGGATGCGTGGACAACGAAAGTGAAAGACAATCGTCCAATCGACACAGTGCTCTACACGACCTCTGTGGTCAATACCCCATCCAGGGTCGACACCGACATCTCACTGGCGAAAGAAAGAGTCAGAAACGTCCTCCTGGACCCAATCCTGCAGGAAGCGAGGATTGTTCTCGACGAAATCAAATTCAAAGATGACAAGAGACGAAGGGACATCATGGACAAACCGGGTTGCTCTCCGGAGTACCCTCCGGCAGTCGATCCTACCTACTACGAGACATACAAGCACTATCAAGCCAAACAGCGAGCAGTCTCAGACCCGACCACTCTGCTCCTCGTGGATGAAGCTGATCGCCTACACATGAACAGTCTCGAGCAGATGCGATCGATCTTCGATCAAGGTACGGCTGGTATGGTACTGATCGGCATGCCGGGCATCGAAAAGCGTGTGGCTCGGTTTCCTCAGTTCTATTCCCGTATCGGATTCGTGCACGAGTTTCGGCCTCTGGACGCAACCCAAGTCCAGGAACTCCTCGCGCAGCGCTGGGCGCCGGCAGGTATCAAGCTCCCTGACGGGCCGCTATCTCCGGAAGTTGTCGCAACCCTCATACGGATGACCGGAGGGAATTTCAGACTGCTGACCCGACTCCTCACGCAGATCGAACGAGTACTCAGCGTGAATAATCTTCACCATGTTTCTGTCGAGGTCGTTGAAGCAGCACGGGACAGTCTGGTGATCGGGACAAACTAACACTACGCCACATAATTCCGAAAATTCGCGCCACTTAATGTCGAAGACTACACCTTCAGTCGTTCGCTCTATCTCCGACCAGTAGCCGCCACAATCACGTCATTCCAGAGCGGCATGACGACCAGCAAATTCTGGGTCCGCCGGAAAGGCGCTATGGTGCTAGAGGCTGGTGAACTGGGCGTCTTGCCGGGGTCTATGGGGAAGCTCAGTTTCCACGCCGAGGGTCGAGGATGTAGGGAAGCCCTCAATTCCAGTGCGCATGGTGCTGGCAGGGCGATGAGCCGATCCGAGGCGGCAAGGAAGGTCAGCCGCGCAGAACTGCAACGCCAAATAAAGGGCGTCTGGTTCGACTGGCGTCTCGCCGATGCAATTCCGCGATGAAGCTCCATCGGCGTACAAGGACATACACTAACTCTCTCGCTGGTACAAAATACCGGGCAGGCCAGACGCCTCACGAAAAACGCTCGGCTCGGCAATTTGGAACTGCTGGAGTATCGGACTCAGTACAGCCTTCTCGCATCGATCTGTGAGGATTCGCTTCATGCTCCGTTCAAAATGCGAATGGCAAGATGACATTGGTGTCCTCAGTGGCGTGCTCAAATCGCAGTTGTATAACCTTATCGACGAGACGGGTTAACATCTCAGCGGCTGGTGGGCCCTGCCCACTTAAGCGCTTAACGCGGTCCATAATCACCTCGGCTGCCGCCACCGTACCTTCTGAACGCACGCTGAATTGGATGGTGGCCGGCCCGCGATATACAAGCGCTGATCTGCCCAGCTCTGAAGCGAATCTTCTAACCAACTCGTCTGCGGCAGCAAGCAAGGCTTCACGAGGGAGCGGTCCGGAGATTAGCGGTCCGGCTTCCTGGATATGGCCGTGAATAACAAGCCTCCCCTCGATGGGGTCCATGCCGCCTTCGACGAGCTGAACGGCGTGCGGCATGCGGTCGTCGAATACGAGCAAGCGGTTGAAGCGCGGCGAGATTGACTGATAGAACGCTGGACCCCACGCCGGTTGATGCATTCTGGATTCGAAGTAGTTTTCTTCGTTCCAGATCAATGTCTCGCCTCCGATGGTTCTCCGGTCTTCTTTTGTCAGCGAATAAACGTATCCAAACCGTCCGTTGGCGGCATCGTTATGCTGGCCCTGCCGGCAACCATTGATATAGAGGCTGAGATAACATTGTCGGAAGGGGAAATGGCCGAATCTCTCCGCGGTCCACTGGGCAAGGCGGCTTCGAAACATGCCCATCAATCGAGCGCCGAGCACATTCTCGGGATCCGTCCGAAGGTAAGTGTACAAGCCCGGCACGTACCAATAGTCCCAGTTCGCGTGCGTCTTCATTGAATGCTGGTACGGATTGCCCAAATGCATCTCGGCAGTCGCTCGCATCTCGAGCGCCACTGCCGACGGCATGAAGTCCTCTACGACCACATACGGAGCTCGGAACGGGCCGTCGGTCACTAACTCTGCCCCGCGGCTTCGTGATGGCACCTCACGGTCTTAAAGCCCGGTATTGCTGCTCCCACTTGACGGAAGTCTCATCAGCTAGTCTCTTGAGTTGAGGTACAAGATCGGGCAAACCGACATCCGGAATATCAAGGAAACCAAGGACCGCCCGGAGGCTCTGGTTATAGGCCGAACTTAGGTCTTCGTAGAACAATTGCATAGGGGTAATGTGGCGGCGTTGAAAGTATGCCTCCCACTCATTGTCGTAGATGTGAGCCCATTCTACGCACTTGTCGATCAAGCGAAGGTCGAAGTCGACCGACGTTGGCTGTCCCATCGGGTGCGGCTGTAGTGCCGCAGGAAGTTCCCATACGGATGTTCGAGACGCCTTAAAATGTGAAATTCCTTGGGCAATTTTATTTCTCCGACGCAACCATACATACCGAACTGTCGTGAAGCGTTGAAGCAAGAGGTCGTTCAAGGATCCGCCTTGAAGGGCCGGGGAAGGAGAAGCCGGACTGCCACGAAGCGCGCGATACATGTCGAGCAAGGTGGACCAGTGCAGCTTGGTTCCGAACACCCCATTCGAAGTGCTTGTTGCCACAATTATTCCCGAGACATAGTCCGATTCGCGGTCGATCCCGTAGTGGCGCCTCCAATACTCCTCGACCTCGGTTCGGTGATCAAAGAATTCTGCGGGCGCGCCCGCACGAACGGAATCGGATAGTCCCTGACACAGAAGCGTGCTTCCGGTACGGGGACTCGTACATACGATGTAAGCAAGCGGCCTCATGAGTGCGTCGGGGAGTAGTATTTTCAAACCACGTTTTGATGCTGGGGAGATGGTATGGCTAGCCGATTTAGAGGTCAAGTGGATAGGCGTATTTCTCCGTGTTCTCAGGAAACAATGTCATCGGGAATCACCAGCACGTTTCGAGGGCTCCGGCCGATAGTCAGCCCTTGTTCGCTAACCCACGTTCGGCTAACAACGCCGCCTGGCATGGCATGCAGGCGCGCAACCGCTTGGTCGATGTGTTCACGGAGTTTGTTGCCTTCGTCACGAACGACGTCCACCACCTCGTCGAAACCAGTCTCAAGGCGCATCGCGGTATATAGGCGAAACACGGGGCCGTCGATCTTGAGTTCATGGCGGAATGTGTGGGCCAGGTAGTGGAACCAGTGCCGGGCAAAGATCTCGTGGGTGCGATCCGATAATGCACCAATCCTCGCTCCCGAGTTAGTTTCCATGCTTTCAAGCTCGGCGAATCGCCTCCAAGCCGAGGCTTCTGCCGAAGTCCCCGTTGATTTCCCTCTTCGCGAGCTTCGACATATCAATTTTCGACACCTCCAAATCCTCTTCGGCGGCCTTCAGGCGCGCTTCGCAGCCCTAATTTGCCCTTCGTCGGCAGCTCTGAAAAAACCCGCCCCCGGTCGTCGAAACTCCTCGGCGCCGTCGCGGAAACTGTGGGCCACCTCATTGCTCGCGCTGGACGGCTATCTCACCGGCCAAAGCGACTGGATGGTCAATTATGCCGAGCGGCACCGCGCGGGCCTCCCGGTGGGGACCGCCCTCACCGAAAGAACCGCCAATTTCCCGGTGAACCGCCGGATGAACAAATCGCAGCAGATGCTGCTGGACCAGACGCGGCGCCGACCTCTTGCGGCAGGTCCGCTGCGCCCTCTACAACGGAACCCTCGCCTCCGGCTTCGGACAGAAAATCGATCCCGCTAACGATATATACCCGAAAACGGAGAAAGCTGCCTGACCTCCAAATTTGAGGCACTCCCGGTCTCAAGCCACGCGCTGCGACTCAATCGCTCAGAATGCTGCATACCGATGTGTGCCCTTGGATGCTGGACCGCGTTCGGGTGGCCGTGCATGGCTCCAAGCAGCGGCCTTGCGGCAATGCGCTCCGGGCAACGGATATCGCCGATGGGTCGGCCCGCCACGAGGGACTGGCTCGACCCAGTTTCGATCGCCGCTACTTCGTACCACCTGACATCCGCGCGGTGGACGCTCTGGACGCCTGCGGGCAGAACGGGAGTATCAGGTTGTCCGCAGGACCGGAATGATGCGCCTGGCGTTCCCCCCATAGACGTCGGCGAGGACTTCGGCTGGAAGGTCGATGCCCGAAATGGTCCAACGCACGCTGCCCGACGAGTTGGTCCCGGTGCAGGAGAAGCATTCGTCGTCGGTCTCGAAGAACCGAAAGTGCCGAGAGTAGGCGTCGCTTGCCGGAGGCGAGGCATCGGTGCCGAACAGGACCCGCCTCGGATAGGCTAGGACCAACCGTCTGGTCGCCCGTGGCTGTCGACCGAGATCGGCTAAGCGGGCCGCCACATCGACGTAAAAGTTGGGATAGGCGTTCATTAGCCGGGCCACCCAGGCCAGATGTTCGGCGTTGCCGCCGACGTGGGCGCCGATGAAGGTGACCTTCGGATTCGTGGCAACGAGTCGTTCGAGTGCGTCGAGCAATTTCGCGAACCGTGGGAATCTGGGATCGGCAAAGTGCCATTCAGGGTGGACGAGCAACTCCTCCAGTCGCTCGTTGTGCTCGGTGAGCGGCTCGAAGAACGCTGGTGGGTCGGCGACGTGGATCAGTACGGGCAAATCAGCCTCCCTTGCCACCTCCCAGACGGGGGCGATCCGGTCGTCATCAGGCAGTACGACCTTCCCGTTCTCGTCACGGACCCATAGGCCCAGGTTCTTCCAGACCTTGAGTCCGGAGGCACCCCGAGATGCCGAGTCCCGAAGGCTTTTTGCCAGCCGATCCGGCCAGCCGGGCTGACTACACTCCTGCCAGTCCAACCGACAGAACGTCACAAACCGACCAGGATGGGAGCGGTCGTACCGATCGAGGTTCGCTTCGAGGGTGCTACCCCAGTAGCCGTCGAGATTGACGATCGTTTCGACATTGCATTCTTCCATGAGGGCCACCAACCTCCCGACGTCCTCGATCGCCCAGCGACTCTCACTCGTGCGCTCGTATCCCGACGACGTCTCCGGGGGTCGGCCGAGGTGATTGTGCGCATCGATGACTGGGAAGGAGGATCGACGCACGTCGTGCTCGGGAACGCGCACCATCGGCTCTGGGCGGTAGTGGCGGAGCAGTATGTGTCTCCAGTCTCTCTTCATGGCCCTTCTCAACCTCATCCGCGCGCACGCTGATTGACGATCTTCTGTGTGTATGGTACCGCCTTCTGTGTCTATGGTACCGTCTTCTGTGTGTATGAACTGAGGATCGGCAAGGTGGCCACGAACAGCCTGATGAGCCCCAGCTCTCGCCGCAAGTTCCCATTCCGGCAGCGCTCGCTGCGACGTTTCGGTCCCGTCGAGTCCAGGTCGCTGCTTTGACACGTCGTCGGGTGTGGCCGTTCTTGGGTATCGTCGACAAAGATGGCCGGGACGGCGGCTGGTGCGGATTGACCGGGCCGCTCAGGCGGCAGGTCGACCTGGATATCTACTATGAGCTCCGGCGCACATTTCGGATAGTTGGCTTTAGCAGCCACGTGACTTTTCCGGCAGTCAAAGACGGATTGGTCAAGGACTACGGACGTCTCTGTGACGGTTGGTGCCATTGCTTTCGCCAACCCGATGACTACATCTCGCCGACATTACCCAGAGCGCTGATCAGCGAGTCAGACTTCGTGGACTATCGGGCCGTCTCGCCGCAGACTATCTGTGGGTCCAGCACCCCCATGAAGGACTTCGATTTCATGTACGTCTGCCTTCCCGGGCGATGGACGGAGATGACGAAGAACTGGGCGCTTGCCAAAGCGTGTCTCTACCGCCTGTGCAACGACCTGGGCCTGAAGGGCCTTCTACTGGGCCGCTGGCAGATCTTGGACCTTCCCTTTCGTCGCAACCTCACGATCGTGGGCGACGTACCTCGACCGATCGCGCTCCAGTACGTCGGTCGCTCGCGCATGCTGTTTGTTCCCAGCCTGATGGACGCCTCTCCCCGCCTCCTCGCGGAGGCGCTTTGCATGGACGTTCCCATCCTCGTCAACCGCAAAATATTGGGCGGCTGGAAGTACGTCACCCAGTCGACCGGCATCTTCTTCGACAGTGACGACGATGTGGCACAGGCTGCGGCGCAGTGTCTGTCGAGTTCAACCGATCCGCGTGCTTGGTTCCACGCGAACTACGGACCTGTGAGATCTTCCCTAAGGCTATCCAGTTTCCTCCACAGCTTCGACGGTGATTTCGACCCGACTCCGTCCTTGCGGCTCGCTCACGAAACTGCTTTGCCGTCCGGAGCAAACCCCGGATTTCGGCTGAACCCAAGTGGGATCACCCAGCCGGTTTGGCTCCGGCCACCGCCCGCGCTAGGTCATTTTCAGGGCGACGAATGAGCGCTGGCGACCTTTCCGTTGGGGCTTGTCAAACGCGGTCGCCCTCAGCGCCGGCGTCGGAGAAGGGCAGTATCCGTAGCGACGTTTGGTGTTCCGAAGCCTCGCTGCCATCAACGGAGGTGCCACGGAAGTAATGACCCTGCCACAAGCCGCTCGGGTCCACATCCACCGGATGTGTGCGGGTTGCGCCGATAAAGTTGTGCCGGCTGCGCGCCCACTCTGCATTCTTGGCCGACACGTCGGGATCGGATTCAATAGACCTGATCTCCGGCTGGAACTGCTCGAGGTGGCCTCGCCGCTCAGGAACGATCATCCCGATGGGTTCGTGTGCTGCGAATAGCACCGTGTGGTTCGGGCGGGTTATCTGCCAGTTCATGGTGAAGGTCGCACACGACCAGTCGGTCTCGACCAAGCCCTCCAACGGAGATGCGCCATCCTTCGGGCAGTTTGCCGGGCCACGTACGAGAAGGTTGCATCCGGGCGGCGTTCGAAATACATACGGCACATGAAAGGTAAGTATGCCGTTCCCGAAAGTGCTGACGGCTGGGAACGGTCTGCGCCCAGTTAGGTAGAAGATCTCGAGAGCATCGGCTCCTTGGGCGCCTGTCCAGCGGACCTTGAACGAATGGCTGTTGAGCATGAACCAGCCCGCCTGGTTGGCGAGAATCATGGGCAAGCAGTAGTACGCCCTACGGCCAGCACTCGAGTCCATCCATTGTCGCCTCTTCGGAGCAGGCACCAGCGCGATGGCGGGGCCGCCCTCAAGACGGTATGCCACAAGAGGGAGCCGCGGCTCCGGCACCGGGAGTGGATTTTCTGCCAAGGTGGCGTAGGCGGTGCTCTTACGCCTGATCCAGTTCGGCTCGGGCAGCACGCAACTCCTCCAAGGCCGCCGACAGCCTTCCCTCCAGTTCGTCGAACTCCCGCAGGCTCCGCGGCTCCATATCGCCCAGAGCGACCGGGCCGCCAAGACGAGCGAGAAGAATCTGCGTCATCATGCGCATCTCGAAAATGTCCCAGTCTCGGAAGGGGGCATCGGGCGGTCCGGGAGGGGGCGGTCCATCGCCGCCCGACGCCGAGCCGAACACGAGTCCCCTTCCCTGCCACTCGGCGGGCAAGGTGAGAACTAAAACGTCACGAATCTTGGCCATGGGCCCTCCCTCAAAGCTGATGGCGCATGGGCCGAACACTCCGCGCCGTTGCATCCATCAGCAATTTTCCGAGGAACTATACCATGCCGGCGCATAGCTGTCAAACACGCGCGAGTAGCGGCAGCAGTTCTAGATGCGAGAGGCTCGCAAGACGGTCGTTCACGCGGAGGCCGACGAGTCCGATCCGCCACACTTCCCGATTTTCCGCGTCGTGACCTGCCTTCTCCGCGCGATTTGCCTGGCTGGTCCGAGGATTCCGTGACTCGCTGGCCCGGTGAGCGTCCTGGAACCCTGGATTCGCGATCTGCGCGAGACCTGCGCCGGTCTTCCCGACCGGCGCAAAGGCCCGTTCCGTCCGGGCCAGTACACCATGGCCGATATCGGGCTCTCGGCGTTTTCGGTGTTCTTCATGGGCAGCCCGTTGTTTCTGGCGCACCAGCGGCGGCGGTAAGAGTATCAACCCCGCTTGGATACACTAACTCTCTCGCTGGTACAAAATACCGGGCAGGCCAGAAGGTCGAATTGGGACCCTAATGCACCGCCGTTCACTTACGCGTTAGAGCCGTTGATGTATATGCCTGTAGACCAAAATCTCTTCGCGGTGATCGGAGAGATTGCTACTGAAATTGAGCGGCATCATTCGAGTCCTCGGACTGCATGAATTGCGCGTGGTTGGAGAGGCAGAAATTGAGAAGGGCGCGAAATTCTGGGCCGATTATAGAGGTCCATTTCGTGATTCTCGCCACAGCGACTTTGGGTCGCCGAAGTCTTCTGTGACGGTAGCTCGCTGCTGGCTTCGATTCCATGGCAAATTGGCGCAAATGCGGTGGCCGTGACGGGAGACGGGAAGCTGGCCGTCTCCGCCTCGTGGGACAACACGCTGAAGGTATGGGAACTGGGCAGCGGGCGCGAAGTGCACACCCCCTTGATGATCCTGCGGACACTTATCGGCGGAGACGCGCATGGGCAACACCATCGCGAAAGTCATTCAGCGCACCTCCGAAGATGTTCTCGAAGTTTGTCCAAAGTGCCCTTGAGCATCTCGCTGTTGGATTGGTTCTTCTTGAGCATCAGTCTCTCCACTAGAAGTTCTATGGAAAGAGATAATATACCACTCGGACTTCTATGGGAAGAAACTGTG
Organism: Terriglobales bacterium; assembly: GCA_963823845.1. Taxonomy (GTDB): domain Bacteria; phylum Acidobacteriota; class Terriglobia; order Terriglobales; family Acidobacteriaceae; genus Alloacidobacterium. The sequence goes on along the minus strand of CAWGND010000009.1, from coordinate 316,189 downwards.
AGAGTACTCTTGCAGCCATTGGTCAACTGGCGACAACAGGCCAAACCACTCATCGAGCTCGCTTTGCACCAGAAAATCAGGATAGGTCCCGAAAAACGCGTTTGAACTAAGCCGCTGCGCGGCGGACGCTGCCGCGTGGGCCATGATCGAAGTCACGGCGTCTGGTCAAAATCCCAGCTGGTCGCTATACTGGGCTGGCCATGACCCTCACCATAGTGGCATTCGCGTTTCACCATGCTGGTGAAAGTACCCAGCAAAGACACAACGACGGTCGTCGCCGCGCTGAGCAAGCACGTGCGTAAACTGCCCGCGACCCTGCGGCGCTCCTTGACGTGGGACAGGGGGCACGAGATGGCTCAACACAAGAGCTTCACGGTGGACACGCATGTGAAAGTCTACTTCTGCGATCCGCAGAGCCCCTGGCAGCGCGGCACCAATGAAAATACAAACGGCCTGCTAAGACAGTACTTCCCTAAGAAAACCGACTTGTCCGGTTACACTCAAGCCCATCTCAACAAGGTCGCTCTGCGCCTCAATCAACGCCCGCGACAAACTTTGGGCTTTCAAACTCCGGCGAGTAAACTGCAAGCCTGTGTGGCATCGACCGGTTGAGCCCGCCAGGGGTTTTGAGTAAGTTCAGTTTCGGCGTCTGGGCCGCCACCTGCCTCGGTCAAAGTGGATACCTGCTGAGAAGGGGACCAGAGCGGGGTTTGTGTCGTTGTTTGTGTCGTAACCCGGCTATCCTTACCGGAATCGCAGCAGATTACTCGGTGTCACTCTGTGTCACTTGCCGAAGGCATGGATGTGCGCCAAGAGCGCATGGATATTGGCTGTCCGTATCACTTGCTCGCCTTCGGTATCGCACCATCTGACTCGGGGCCAAGATTTGACACGGTAGAGGTCTCATCAACCACCCGCATGTTGCCGAGCACTCGGAGAGCCTCTACGTCGGCATATTTGAAGACAATTTTGTTGAGCTCGTCGGCCTTGTAGACACGGAGAAGAAAGCTTGAGTCTCAACTGAGGGGGTTCACCCCATCCAACTGTGCCCAATTTTGTGCCCAGTTGCGGCTTGTATACGCTTGTACCGTGTGGCGAGTGCCAGCGAGAAACCCGTATAAATGCTAGCAAATCTCACTCCATGCAAGCTGAGCTAAGTTGCTGATTCATCGTGAGGTAAGTCCTCCGGAGCATTAGGTCCGGAGCAATCGGCGGCTCGACCGGTGAAAGCGAGTAGTCGAGAGAAACGCACTGCTTTGGGGAAATTAGACGTTTAGGGACTGAGTTAACGAGAGCATCCGGCCCTTAGCGTCAGAGACGTCATCGCGTAGTCAAGTTTTTTACCTCGCCCGCGCTCGTAGGTGTCCAGAAAATTCCGCAGACGTCGTTGCCAATGCCCTATTCCGACGGTGTACCAAGATAAACCCACAGAGCATAGAGTTCATAGGTCTTGAAATGCTGTCCAAATACCCCACCGGGGTACTTGGCCACGTAATCGACGAAATCCTTGACCTCGGCGATATCTGTAGTCTCCATGGCTCGACTCAACGACTGATTCGCGAACCTCCCCTTCTGAAGGAGCTCGGATCGGCCAGCAAAAATATGTGCTGCGGCATGGATGTCCTGTAGCATGCGCTGAAACAGCTTTTCATCGAGTGCCGGCGTCTCAGCTGCATACAACGTGTCATAGTCAACCAATATCTTGTCATTGGAATCAAGGAACGTTACGTCGTATTTCGCAACCGCCCATAGAGGAGATCGCGCAGCGATAAACGGAGTGCGGGCCTTTAGTTGAACCATATCCTCTTTACGCACGACTCCGTCGCCTTCGGGCTGATCCACGTGAATACGAATCAGAGCAGAATGCAGTTCTATGGAGACCACTTCGCTACTCCCGAGCTTTGCGATCTGACGTGTATGGCCATCATCCTGTTTTGAAGACTGCGACCATACATCGCCCTGTGAACCCACTACAATCCCGTCTTCGCTACCCTTGTCGATTTCTGCTTCGACGACGGATTTGACGTCCCCCCCGAGTGCACGACCCTAAGAATTCTGCTGTAAATCCATTCACCGTTTGTCTGGACTGTTTTCGTGATGCTGCAGGTAGTAAGAGATGAGTCGCACCGAATTTCATCATTGGCGTTGTTCTTGGCAAGGTCAGCAAGAGTTTCCCATTCTTGTTGCTGCAGAGAATAAGCGCCTCCGGTTGAGTCCCCGCGCAGTTTCAATATGTAAGCGGCTTGATGATAACCGTCGGCCAGATTCCGTTTGACTTGCGCGTCATCGAAACCCAGGGCGCGTTGTATATCTGCGCGCAGTTGGTAGTACGAAAGAACACTGGGGTCCATGCTGATCGCTGTGTCGACAAGCTGCAGAGCTTCGATATACTGCTTCTCCTGTTGTGCGAGCTTTGCCTCGTGCACGACCGTCGCCGCTTTATAGGGAGACATTTTATAAAACCGATCTATGAATTGACGATTGGTCTGCAGATATTGCACTTCAGACGCGTCGTTAGGCGCCATCTCATCGAGCAGTTCAAGCGCTGCAATATTGTCAGGGTCGAGGCTCAAACTCGTGTGAATGTCGCGGAGAACTGCCTCCCGAGGCTCATTCAGCCAGTCCTCGGCAAGCGCTCGGTAGTAATAGGCCGTGGCTGATGCCGGGTTTGTCCTGAGTATATCGGTGCACTCCTGCTCTAGTTCCTTAAACTCTTTGTGGGCCTCATCTGTGTGCTGTTTCGCTGCTTTTTCGGCATTGGCCTGATCAGCCATGGGCCCAGCCATTTTGAGCTTATACTGCACTGCTATCTGATTTCTAATGGTCGCGCTGTTTGAATTGCCATTTCCACCCGAATTCTGTTGATTCGGCAAATTATCTACTTCGCGCTTTTCTGCTGTTGTAAGCATAGCAATACTTAGCTTTGCAGCAAGCGCCTTGGTCTGTTGAATTCTGGCATTCTGCGACTCCTCCCGCCCGTAAGCCAACAGCAAGTTTGCCTTCATCATAAGTAGCCGATTCTTTTCGGTAACAGTCGCCTTGTGAATCGCCTGATTCAGTAGATCCTTTGCTTGGGGGAAGTCTTTTTTGGCCGCGGCTTCTCTGGCCATGACTTCTAAGGTTGCCATGTCAAGTTCTTCCTGTCTCACATTTTGACAAGAGTGGGGTGCCAATCCCTCCTTCGCTTGCTGCACCCACTTTGCGAGTTGGATGTACTTCTTGTCGGCCCAGCGCTTGTCCTCTCGCTGAAAAGTATCGTAATAGCAGTCTGCCCAGTCCTTGTAGCCGGCCCGCTCCCACAATGCTGCTTCGCTGGCGAAGGCCCCGTAGTCTTTGCAGCTTACTTCGGGATTTGGGCATTGAACTTGCACTTGCCACCAGGCCCATGTCATGGCAACGAAGTAGGCGTCGTTCCTGGTGACTGTTGAAAGAGACTCTGCCTGGTCGTCGGCACGTTTCAAGGCTTGTTGAAATGCCGGGACGGTTCCCGCGTAAGCATCGAGATTGGCCTGCATGTAATACAAAGCCGTCAAGAAGGTCGGCCCGTTGGCTTCAAGCGTTGCCCGGCCCGTCGCTCTTGTAATGTCGGGGGGAATGAAGGTTTCACCTCCGCCCTCAGTATCGCGGTGGCGCATGCCATCGATGGCTTGATTCAAGGAAGTCCTTGCTGCGGCATAATTTCCCACGGCAGCATTGGTAACAGTCAAATTCAGATTGTTCAGAGGAGATCTGGGGTCAACATTGTCGCGGATGTATTGAAAATCCTTCAAGGAGTCTTTCGGCTTGTTGAGGATCAGCAACAGGTACCCGCGGTCCGTCCTGACGTCTTCATCATTTGGGAACGATTCGAGGATCTTCGAAAATAACTGTTCCCCCTCAATGTAGTTGCCTTGACTTAAGAGGGCGCGGCCTTTTACGTCGTTCCATTCGGCGGATCGTTGAGGGTCAGAGTAAGAAAGAAGCGCGTCGGCAAGGCCGGCCATCGAGGTTTGGGCGTTCAGATTCGCATCCCGTATGCGCAAGCCTTCCAACTGCATTTCTCTATTGGCGTGCTCTGCCTCCCAATACTCCTCCTCGGTCTGCTTCTTTGCCTTATCAGCATCGTCCTTTGCTTTGACAGCTGCAGAGGTTTGATCTCTGAGACCCTGCTCTGCCCTGTTTTTGGCATTGAGAGCGTCCTGTGCATTGCGAGATTCCCGCCATGCGCCAATCGACACCAATAAAAGACATGCGGCGGCTGCAATCAGAGCTACCAGCCACTTTCTGAGTCTAGCTGTCGCCTTGGCCTGCTCCTGAAGGTGTTGTTGACGCTCAGCGGCCAAAGCCTGGGCTTGCTGCAATTCACGTGTGCGTTGTCGTTCCCTCTCTTCCTGCTCTTTGTCGCGTTTAACCTGACTTTCCGACAAAAAGCTCATGGCCTGATCAAATCTTCCGCCGTAGAGGTCGGCCCAAAGCGCTGTCGGCTGTTCCTTTTCTTTCCAATCAAGCGCAGATTGCATGTCAGGGTCGTTCCAGAGGCCGGCTTTGCCCACCGCGTGCAAGGAGGCTGTTTCGGATAGGCGCCGGTACAACTGCGCCGACTGTACCTCCTCATCGCTCCACACGATCAGGCGTTCCCAAATCCGCATCAGGCTCTCGTGAGAGATGTCAATGACCGAGTCCTCGTCTACTAGCTCCGGCAATGGAGGCATGACGAAGGAGCGGCTTGGTTTGCGAAAGACACTGAGAACTTCGATTGCTTCTTCCGGACTTGCTTCTGCCAATCTGCACAGGACGCCGAATTTTGTTGGTCTTCGGATCCCGCGAGGATCGGTGCCTTTGTCTGTCAGCACCTTGAAAATCTTTTCGCAAATCTTCTGTTGACGTTCGCTGCACAATTCTCCATAGGCCTTCTCGGCATGGTGGTCAAGGGCATGCTCCATGGTGCCGATCGCCTGATAATGCGAGAGATCAAGTACTCCCAGGCACTGACCCTCATTTTGCCAACGCGCCCAGATCCGATTCAGAGCGTGCTGCAGAATCGAGAGCTGATCAGGGTTATCCCCTACGTCATTAACCAGTCTGGTCAGTAACACGGGCGAGATGTCAGCTCCGCCTACGCCTACCGGCCCCACAATTGCGGCTCTTCGTTCCTCACGCGTCAAGCGCGGTACGAGGTACTCGCCTTCGCTGATTGCTTCGGGTAGACCGGCGAATTCAGCGCAATCTCCCAGGAAGTCGGACCGCATGGTCAATGCGACATAAATGGGGAAATCCGTCTGAGCCCTCGCTTCGAGTACAAGATTGACAAAGGCGGTAGCTTCCTGGCTTCGTTGTGGCGCGTCTTTGGTGAATAAGGATGCCGTTTCGCGATAGCGAAAGAGTTCCTCGAACTGGTCCACGACAATCAGGAGATTCGTTCCCTCAGGGATGTGGGCGTCGTTGTAGACCCTGGACAGGCCCAGCTTGCTCATGCGAAGCGTCGCTTCGACGATGTCTTCTAGAGCCAGCGTGCTCGAGTCGAACCCGCTAAATAGTAGGCCATCCTGGGATAGCGCTCGCGCCATTGCTCGCAACGCATTGCCGCCGGGCCTGAATTGAGCGATCCGCCAGCAGGTGCCCGCTTTCGCCATGAGTCCACGGTGGAGCGCCGGGCGGAGACCACAGTTGACGAGCGACGACTTTCCGCTGCCCGAGTTGCCGACTACCGCCAGGAACCGGGTAGCGGAGAGCTTATCGATCATCGTGTAAATCTGACTCTCCCGGCCAAAAAACAAATGCTCTTCGTCTTCGCGGAAGGGCCTTAATCCGGGAAACGGGTTCCGCACTTGTACACTAATCACCGGGTTCACGATCTCACGCTGCATGGAGTGTCTCCAGAAGTCTCTGGATTGCGCTGTCTGAAAGACCTTCTAGCCCGTTGATAAGGTTCGATTCCTCCAACTCGATCATTTCTATTTTTTCGTCCGTGGACGGATCGGACAGGTAAATAAGCTTGACGAGCTCAGGCCTCCCGCGACGATAGCCCCTTGATTTCACCAGGTCGCTATCGATGGCCCGCTTCCAGGCCTCATCGCCCTTTCCATAAAACACCAGCGCCGCGTTGCACTCGGTTAACATCTCCTGCTTTACGCCGTCCACGGTTGCCGCATCGCCTTCGAATAAGGGAATCTTGACCTCGAAGCCCTTGCTCTTGAGCAACTTCCGCAGAGGAAGGACAGCTTCGCGGTCTTTCCTGTCGCAGATCAGGTAAATAAGCTTCGAGTCCCGATTGGCAACTGGCTCGTTGGTTTGTTGCCCGGCTCTTTCTATATTTTCGAGAATGAGGTGGACGTTGGCCTTGAGCTCTTCAAAGTCTCCCGTAATCAGATCTGCGCCGTATTGCGCCTCGGCATCCTTGTGAAGAGCTTCTATGAACTGCCTGTGGTCGGGATCGTCGGATTCTGTACCTGCGGGAAGCCAAATCACTCGCCGCAGACCTCTTTTCCTGGATTGTGCGATGGCTAATTCGTTTTGTAAGGCAACGGCTGACTTCCGGCGGGGGCCGTCCAGGCCAAAGCCGGCAAAACCTCCAACGAGATGGACCGAAACTCTCGATCGATCCAACAAGCTGGACACGTCCTCGATGAACTCTCCCTCTTCGTTCGGCAATTGTCGGTCCGGTAGAATCGGATAACCATGTTGCCGAAGGTCCATCTCTAAAGCTTCACGGTCTTGCTTCCGATCTCGACCGCATTGGGCCAGGAAAATCTGCGGACGTGTCGGAACGTGCTGCAACCCGTTCTCCGCACCAGCACCAGGGTCTTCCATCTTCTTTATTAACTCTTTGATGTCCTCCGCCACTACACATAGCTTCTCTATGTACAGAGAGCGCAGTTCCGGAAAATAGACGGGATCAAGCTCCAACGGGGTTTCTCCCGGCTTGTAAAAGTCATAACCGAGCATCTCTTTCATAAACGGGGGCAACGGCCCGATACTGTCCGGAGACAACGGGCCAAAACTGTCCGGAGGCAACTTGATTACTTTGATAATTCGATATTTATTGCCAACCCTGATCTCACCGCAACGTCGACAGAATTCCTGGACTTCCCGCCTGCACCATTCCGACTCGACATAGCATGTGCTTAAAACAGAGACAAGAATTTGGGTGGTGGGGAATTGAGCTACAATCTCGTCCGCAAAGCAGTCGTTTCCGGAGAGTTTCTTGTCGCGCCAGATCTGCACTTTAGGACCCATGCGCATCGTTAGTATGCTTTGCAGGGAGTTGTGAAACCGACTGACCCACCCTTCCTGTTCTGGCGTCAAAGGCTGGTTATCCAGGTGAGCGTAACTGATGAAGATGTGCTTTTCAGATGTGCTCCTCATAAGTCATGGCCTCCTCTCCCGAGGTGACTTACATAGGATTCATGCGGCAGGACGGCCACCCGCATGTTAGCTATCGTCTTTCATGCCTTTATAAACGTTTGCATTTTGGGTGCTCCCCTGCAGAAGCAAGACAGCAAGTCGCAGAAACAAGCTTGACCTTCCAGCGCTTGGTAACACCTTGAGATAAGGACCGCTCTCGAGAAGTCCCTGCCTTAGTCAAACCTGCCCCCCGTTTGCATGGACATTCTACTCTCCCGATTGCCCCAGAGCATGTCCTGAAAAAAACGATTAGGAGCTGTCCAGCGACGGGGGAGACCGTAACTCCAAGCTTCTTCTGGGAGCAAGGGGTCCATATATTTGTATGGTGCATTTCGATTCGAGAACGTTTCGGTTGGGAATACCTTCCGCCTGGCAGCAACCAATGATCTTCGAGAGTCCCTCAAAAATCCTCATGGGCGTTTCACAGGAGTATTTGAAGCTCCCATCGCGCAAAGTGTGCTCGATTATGCTATTGAAAAATAGCTGAACCGAGCAGCAGAGGCCTCCTCCGAGATTAGAAAGGCGCACCTTATTAGAATTGCGTACGTCGATTGGACACTACCAACTTCTTTTCTATAGCCATCGAGCTACTTCAACACAGACCCCGGCTGTACGAACAGGTGTGTTGGTCAAACGCTTACGTTCATTCGAAGCGGCGAAGTCTCTCTGCTCCATCGCGGAGAAGCTCAAGCCCTACGGTTTTATTCGTATCCACCGCTCGGTCGTCGTGAATATTTCGGCCGTGGAGGAGATCCAACCTTTACCGACGGGAGAGTACCGGCTGCGCGTAAAAGGTGGGAAGAACTACTTGGTAACGCGCCCATACAAAGACAACCTCAGAGATCTGGCTCAACTGTGGGTGGGCTCAGAGCGCTTTCCAGGCTAACAGGCAGCCAGAGAATTTACCTTGTTATTTGCTCTGATAACGGCCCTCCGTCCAACAATCCGGCTCTCGGCGAGTGATAAATCGCCGAGGCACTCATCGAGGCACCGTACACGAACTCACCTCGTCGCGCCTCGAATTTTGTCTGCAGCGTCTCAGAAGCCATCGCCACGACGGCGTGGTACCGGGACGTGAACGGCATATCGAGGCATAGGGCACCCTCGCAGGTTGCATGAGTTGTCGGCCGAACGCTACCCGTCTAAGCTCCGACTGCGCGGAGTCGAGAGAACTGGATAGGAAATGATGCTCGGTCCGGAGGGTCAGGGTCGCGGTTGAGGATCGGTTCTACTCGCAGAACCGCTTCACTCCCACAAACGCCACAACGATAGGGCCGGGAGTTGGAGATCGTGTTGCAGTTCTCGCAATAGACCGCCTGATGCAGTGGAATACTGCAGATCGCGGGCTTCGTACGAATTTCTAGGACTTTTGCCATCGAGCGTCACCTCGGTGAGGCATGTCGCCTCTTTTCTTTATCGGGCTTGGTTTAGGGAAGCGGCCACCCACGGCGAACGCGTCATCTTCGTTCGTGAGTCGACGGATCGGAAAGTGATCGACTCCGAAGGTCTCGATGATCAGCTCCTTGTGGCCCTCACAAAACACTTCTTTGTCGATCACCCAGGCCGCTGCCCGCCTGCACATCGAGCACTGGATGAATTTCATGGTTGACCTCAGAAAAGGAAAAAGGGATGCGATCGCTCACATCCCTTCGGTTCGATTAGGAATGGTTTGTCAGGCGACGGACAGTTGCTGAGCAGCTTGTGTCATCGCGTTGACCAGTTTCTCCAGGACACCGAAGTTCGGTATCTTGGTCAGCGATTCCACGCCGTGGTCATCGAGGATGGCGTAGAAGTCCCTTTCAGGAAGACCGGCCGCGATCTCGCGTACGCGAGCCATTCCGCGGACGCCGCTTTCCATCCACTTAAGCACATTCTGCTGCACATGCTGATTTGGAATCTCCCGGGCAGAACGGACGTGGGCCATTGCCAGGATGCTCCCGAAGAGCGCATCGCCAAGCTCTCGCCGAAAGCCCTCGATCTTCGTGGTGACACTGGCATCAAGCGGACCGTTTGCAACAGCCGAGGAGGACCTTGGCTGCTGGTCAGATTTCCCGGTTACGTTCGGCTGCTTCGTCGACGTATGGCTCTTCGGAAGAGCCCAAGCTGGTAGGCTTGGAACACTCTTGGGTTGTTTGTTCTCGTTCAGTTCGACCCACATCTCAGCGAAGTCGTAAAAGTAACGGCCCAGACCAAAACAGCTGCAGGCCCGCTTAAAGGCCTGGGCCTCCGCGCTGGTCATTGCGTTCTCATCATCAGCCCACTCTTCACCACTGCCGCTATGGCTTCCCACTCCGACGATAGTCACGGTGCAGGTCACCAGCACCTTGCCCGTTTGGATGGTCTTATCTTTCTTCAGCCTGACTACCGGCGAGATGGTGTGGACTGCATACTGCCGAGTCCAGCCACTCGCAGTGACAATTTCGTTCAGCCGATCCGTATAAGCCCTCGGATCGGCGTACGGCGTGACGCGGCCCTTCCTGCCGTCGCGGCTTGTTGCGGCAACAAGCCACTTCACGTCCTTCGGAGAAAACGGCTCTTCAAGACGCAGCAGAGCCTCCGCATTGCTTTGCGTTTGTTCCATAATTCACCTTTTGAGGAAAGAGGTTTGAGATTCGGAGGGATTGGGACAGGCTTGAAACGAAGCGATACGAGTCGTATCCGATCTTTCCTCCTTTAGATCGGTTCCGCAGAATTATAAGCCTCAAAACGGCACGTCATCGTCCAGGATGCCCAGCTCGCCGTAATCTTCAGCAGTGTCATTGCGACGACTGCCGCGACTGGGTGAACCGCCGTTGCTCACTGCATGGTCACTCGAACCTTCTGCTGGTGACAGCAAGCTGATCTCACTCACAACTATTTCAGTGCGATATACCTTCTTGCCAGTTTCTTTGTCATCCCAAGAGCGCGTCGTGATGCGTCCTTCGACATAGAGTTTGGAACCCTTCTTCACATAGTCGCGAAGAATCTCGGCGCCTCGCGCATAACTCACAAGGTTGTGCCACTCGGTCCGCTCCTGCCACTCACCGCCTTTGTCTTTGTAACGATCGCTGGTCGCTAAAGACAGATTTGCGACGAGCGTGCCGCCCGCCGTCGATTTGATTTCTGGATCCTTCCCGACATTTCCGAGCAGGATTACCTTGTTAACAGTCTTTGCCATGATTGTTTTTCTCCTTTTCTCACGCCCTTGTCATTCCGCCGTGAAACCTTAATGATCGTTCTTTCTCAATGGAAAACGTGCTCGATCGCCTCCTCGAATCCGATTGGCTGATAGCCCTCAGCTGAGTAGCGAAAGCAGGTCCCATCCGGAGCAATGTTGAGATACCGTCTCGTATCCCTGTGCTTGTACAGATGAATCTGTTCGGACCGACCCATGAACATAAAGTCGGCACACAGAGACGGACCAAGCATCCGTTCAAGAGGTATCCAATCAGTATTCATTGGCGCCTCGGCGAGCGCGCAAACGCCGGCTGCGGAGCTTCTTCGAACATGCAGCCCAGCAGATACACAAGGCTGCCTCTGAGGGCCATCACCAGTGCGTAATCGATGACCATGAAATCAAGGCCTGACCTCCGTATCATCGCTGCAGCCGCGACAATCGAATGCAACACGACTACGACGGAAGCCGCCCACAACGCATGGCGAGCCAAGCGGTGCATTGCAATCCGCTCGCCGTACTTACGGATTTCGAGAAGGACAAACGTTCCAAAATAAACGGCGAGCACATACCATTCCTGCGCGACCATCGCTATGAATGACTTCTCGACGGCGTGCATATTTTTTGCTCCTCTCTACAGGAAGACGATGTTGTCACTTCTGAAACTCGCATTTGCCCTAATCTCTCGTTCGTGCACTCCAATTGAGAAAAGGCGCGGTGACCTGTCCGCTAGCAATTTGCCGCACTAAAGCCATGAGTCCCACGAACACTGGCACTGAGGCGATGGTGTTGATCTGCCGAATGCGCTGAACCTTTCGTTCCAAACTGTGCTCTTCTTCGTCACGCTTGATATCGAGCTCAATCTTCAGCCGCACGATGAGCAGCACGGTGACCACAATGGCTGCCAGCGCCGCGGGCGGATTGTCAACATTGTGTGAGGCTACTCCCAAGGTGAATAGACATAAGCCAAAGCAACGCAGGCGCTCGTAGATGCGGGGATGATGCCAGTCGATCTGTCACTTCACCCATAACTTGGCCGAAGTGGAACCATATCTTGGCCGTGTTTCCAATCTCTGTCAAACGTCTTAGTGTTCAATCTTGGCCGGCCCCTCACGGCAGTGGAACCATATCGTGGCCGCAAGTTCCGAAAGTGGCATGAATGTCCGTCGGAGATTACCTGTTTGAGCCCCATGCCAAAGCCTCCGCAATAAGGGGTTGATTTTCATCTCCGTATGTGCGTATACATACACACAGACATGAAAAAAGCGCGAACTAGATCAGAAGCTTTGTCCAAGGAGCAGTTCAGAAAGGCGCTGCAGGACTTGTGGCCGGTGGCCGCCGGCTCTCTGTCTTTGAGGAAGAGTCCCTGCGTACGCGAGCATTGCCAGGCGTGCCTCAAAAATGAGGGACACAGGAGCTATGTGCTCTACGGAAAGACCGGCAACAAGAGGTTTTCGCTTTACATCCCGGCAAGGTTGGTTCCCGAGATCCAGACCGCGATACGTAACGGTAGGCGGCTACAGGAGTTGATTAGCGCAGCCGGGGTGACATACGTGAACGGGCTCAAGCAGCAGAAGGTGGAGGAGAACGTATAGGGGGTTTCGCTTCATGATGACGCAAGAGGAGCTGACGGTCTGGTACGAACTGACAGGCATTTCCCAAGCAGGGCGCGCTCTGGTTGACCGCATTCGCTCATCGCAGCCGGTGCGAAAGGTAGGTTCTGGTCGCTCGAACGTGCGCGGTCGATATCCGAGCCGAAAGATGGGGGTGACCGTTCAATTCGAAAGTCATCAAGTCGAACTCGCGGCGATCTATGAGATGGAGCATGATCCCGATGTTCTCGAATACTATGACCAGCCAACTTCGTTGAGAATTGAATACAGCAGCCCGCTTGGAAGGAGGGTGGGCGCTCTGCATACACCGGATTTCTTTCTTATCAAGAATGCAGAGGCCGGATTCGAGGAGTGGAAGACCGAAGACGATCTTGTGAAGCTGGCGAGGGAGAAACCCAACCGCTACTGTTTTAGTGTCGAAAATGGATGGATCTGTCCACCCGGAATAGCCCATGCATCATCTTTGGGTCTCTTCTACCGTGTCCGCTCTGCTCAGAACATCGATTGGACGTTTCAGCGAAACATTCGATTTCTTGAGGACTACCTGCGCGGCGATTCGCGGGTAGTCAGTAACCAAATCCGCACTGCTGTGAGGGACTGGATAGCTGAAGAGCCCTCCAGCCTTGCCGACCTATTCAGAGCCAGTGACGGCATCGCGAGCCGCGACGATATATATTCCCTCATTGCAGAGGGAGAGATTCAAGTCGATCTTTCATCAGCATTGCTGGTCGAACCCGATTCTGTGCAGCTTGCGCCCAATCAGCAGCGTACTTCACTCACTTTGGCAATTCCAGAGATCCCCGACTCGCCGCACAGAGACGTGTCCGCCGATACTTTAAGGCTTCACGCAGGCCCCGACGCCTTGGCAGAAGCTGTACGCCGTCACGCCGCAATCGAAGCGTATATGTCCGGAAGAAAGGTCGAGCCCTATGTGCCGGACCGCACGTTACGACGTTGGCAACGCTATTTTCGACAGGCGGAGAGGACGTATGGCGATGGCTTCGTTGGCCTCTTGCCTAGATGTCATTTGCGCGGAAACCGCAATGCGAAGCTGCCTGAGACGACTCACGCCTTGATTGCACAGTTCATCAATGCCGATTATGAAACCCTCAAACAGAAGCGCAAATTCCATGTATATGCGGCTCTGTTACGCGCCTGCGAAAGCCACGGAACTCCTGCACCGAGCTATAAGACATTTGCCGGAGAGGTAAACCACCGGCCGCAACACGAACTATTGTTACGGAGAAAAGGGCGCCGAGCAGCATATTCCGTGCAGCCTCCCTACATGGAACTCGCGCTCACAACTCCACGTCATGGTGAGTGGCCGTTTCAGATCTGCCATGTTGACCACACAGAACTGGACGTTGAACTTCGATGCTCTGTGACGGGCACTAATCTGGGACGCCCATGGTTGTCCATACTCACTGACGCGTTTTCGCGTCGTATGTTGGCCGTCTTTCTCTCTTTTGATCCGCCGAGCTATCGATCTTGCATGATGATTCTTCGCGAGTGCGTTCGGCGCCATGAGAGATTGCCAAGGACACTTGTGGTCGATGGAGGGAAGGAATTCGAGAGCGTCTATTTCGAGACACTTCTGGCTCGCTATGAGTGTACGAAGAAGAGCCGGCCGCCGGCCCAGGCCCGCTTCGGATCTGTTTGCGAGAGACTGTTTGGAACAACCAGCTCTCAATTTATTCCGCTTCTGGCTGGGAACACACAAATCATGAAAGATGTGCGAATTACCACGTGTTCCGTGAATCCAAAGAATCACGCGGTTTGGACTCTTGAGCGGTTGTCTCACTGGCTTTGCAAATGGGCCTATGAAATCTACGACAACACCCCTCATTCTTCCTTTGGTCAAAGCCCTCACGACCATTTCGCGCAGGGGGACGAGCGAGCCGGGCGCAGAGACCATCGGTTCATTGCCTACGATTCTGAATTTCAGATGATGACACTGCCAACCACAAGCATGGGGACAGCCCTTGTCTCTGCCGGCAAGGGAATAAAAGTCCATCATCTTCACTATTGGTCGAATGCCTTCCGCGATCCGCGCGTGGAGCAGACACGGGTTCCTGTTCGATACGATCCCTACGACATAAGTGTTGCCTACGCCTATGTTGCGAACTGCTGGGTCACGTGCCACTCAGAGCACTATGCGACATTCAGAGGCCGCTCAGAGCGGGAAGTTAAACTCGCGACAACGGAATTGCGCAAGCGCATGCAGAACCATTCCCGGAACCTGCCGCTGACTGCCAGAAGACTAGCTGACTTCATCGTGTCTCTAGAGTCCGAGGAGTCGTTCCTACTTCAACAACGGAGGGATGCCGAGGCTAGGCGCATTCATCGAGGCAAAGTACAGCATACAGAACCTGGGAGGCCTGGTGCCGGGATTGATGCTGATGTACTTACGGGCATGATTTCGGAGGAACCCCTTGAAGTGATGCCGTTGGGCGGCAACAGCTTGGTCCCGGAGGAGTATGGAGCGTATTGAAATGACTTTAACTGGCGTTCCAACATCGGTTATGAATGGTTCCGGAGCCAGTCGTCTGGAGTATTTCCGGTCATTCACAATGGCACATCCCCGGCTCAAGGAGGTGGATATTGCGCTTAGAGAGGCAATTCGAGAACCGGCCGGAGCGTCACTTATCTTCGTATACGGGCCAACCGGCGTTGGAAAGACGACGCTGCGCAACCGAGTCGAAAATCAGCTCAAGGAATCCTTGATTCCACTCCTGGAGCAGGATCCGGGACGAGTCCCTGTCGTCAGTATTGAGGCTGCAGCACCAGATTCAACACAGTTCAGTTGGAAAGATTATTACAAACGAGCCCTGATGGCGATGGAAGAGCCCCTCATCGGTAAGAAAATCACATACTCCATTCGAGGTTTGGACCGAGATGTATCAGGGAGATTGATCGTTGATGGTCGCACCGTCGGTCTGGAACTAAGGCATGCAGTGGAGAATACCTTGGTTCATCGGCGGCCTGCTGCCTTCTTTGTCGACGAGGCCCAACACCTAACCAAAGTGCGTGGGGGACGCAGACTGCACGATCAATTGGACTCCATAAAGTCGCTCGCGAGTCTGACTAATGTTGTCCATGTGCTCATAGGGACATACGAACTACTGCCCTTTCGCAACCTGAGCGCGCAGTTGAGCCGGCGGAGTATAGACGTTCATTTCCCTCGCTACCGTGCCGAGGATCGAGAAGATTATGCGTCATTCCGAAGCATAGTCTTCACCTTTCAGCGGCACTTGCCGCTCCCCGGCGATTCGGATCTGCTCAAGCATGTCGACTTCTGTTATGAGCGCTCCGTGGGATGCGTAGGGGTGTTGAAGAACTGGCTAATCCGAGCGCTATCCGTTGCGCTATCGAGTAACTCGACGTCCATAACGACCCAGATCCTGGAGAGCACTGCATGGTCAGTTGACCAAGCGGAGCGCATGGCGAGAGAGGTGTTGGAAGGGGAGGCTGCGCTCACAACCACAGACGAGTCGCGTAACCGGTTGCGACGATTGCTGTCTCTCAATTCAACGATGTCTGGCTCAGGCCATCCGAATAACAATGAACCGGAGACTTCGAAGAAAACACAGAGTGTGGGCCGACGAAACCCAGTACGTGATCGTATCGGTATCTCCCAAGGAGCGTGCCATGCAACTTGATCAGCAAGAGAAGGAATTTGAGTCGTGGGATCTCCGCGGGCCCGCAGTGCCGCAGAGAAGCGAACTCTTTCACCTGAAGCCGATCGGCCTCAAAACCGGGCGCGTGGAATGTCTCACCAGTTACTTCTCCCGATTGGCAGTAGCGCATTCTGTCTCAGCGGGCGCCTTAACGCATCACATCATGATCCCGCGCAAGGCAGGCAAACGAAATATGTTTTCTTGCACGGTGAGCTGCAGAGTCGCCCAGCTACGATGCCCAACCTCAGGACTCAACAGCATCGGTAGCATGGCTGCTCGATTCGCGTCGGTTGTGGCTGAACTGACGGGACGGCCAGATATTCACCAACTCACGCTGCTCCCCTGGAAAGAACTTTTTCCTGCGCAACTGTTGACGCGTGGCCTTGGAGCATGGTGTCCAGGATGCATAAACGAATGGCGTGACTCCGACCAACCTGTGTATATCCCGTTGCTGTGGACGCTTGAAATAGTGAAGTACTGCCCGCACCATCAGCAACCACTCCAATTGCTGTGCCCTCACTGCAGGACGCCCCAGCCCTTGATTGCGCAACTTTCCCCAAACGGATACTGTGCACGCTGCAAAGGGTGGCTCGGTACGTCTACAAAGGAAAGCGGTCTTGAGCAGTTCTCTATAGTGAGACCCGAGTCAAGCGACTGGGAAATCTGGGTAGCAAGAGAAGTCGAAGGAATGATCAAAAGCTCTTTCGCTTCCGGGCCTCGGTTACAGAAGAAGGAACTCTCGCGAATCATTCATATTGGAGTCACGGCGGAAGGACTCTCGGGTTTTGCACGCCTTTTGGGCGTGAGCGCAACAGGAGTTCAAGAGTGGAGATTAGGGAAAACGTCGCCCATGCTTCCAGTCTATGTAAGGTTAGCGCGGGTGTTCCATCTCTCGCTTTCCGATCTACTATCGAACAGGGTCAAGCCGCGCCTGTCTGTCGATATGAGCGATGTCCCATACTGGAGATCCATACGAATTTCAACGCCGATGGACTTTGATCCGGTCAAGGCTAAACGGCATATCGAGAAGGCTCTTCGTGAATCACCGCCTCCCTCGCTCGGCGTCTTCAGAACCCGCCATCGGTACCACGATTCGACATTAAAGAAGCGTTTTCCCGAAATGTGTGCTCAGTTGGTGAAACGTAATCACGACTACCGAGCAGCGGCGAGTGCTAAACGACACGCGGATCGGCTATCGGAGTTTCGAAGTATCGCATTTCAATTTCATGAGGACGGACGAGAACTCGTCTTGAATCACATCATGAAGAAACTCTCTGTGCCGAGGGGACTTGAGCATAAGCTAGCCAAGGAATTTCTCGCCACCGTCAAGGCGGAGATCAAAACTCGTGATGCCCGGCGAGTTCCGCCCAGACTGAGAACGACCCGATAACCCTCACTTTTGTGAAATAAAGCATAATTTGGCCGGGAATAAAACATATCTTGGCCGCGCCAGGATGAGGCGCTGGTGGGAATCGGCCGACGAGCCTCGGGAATTCCGCGTTGGCAGAGATGGAATGAGTCTCGCCGAGTGACTTGGCGATAAAAGCGTAAATTGAGAAGTACTTCAGGCGACATGGGCGTTTCCTGGGAAGAAGTGTTCCGGGAGCCTAAATCGACGCAGGATGCACCCTTGGGGGTGACCGTGACTTGAGCATAGCTCGGAAGAATTGACTCCCAATGCTCGATATGAGAAGCAATTCCCTTGAGTTGTCGAATCGATCCATTGAAGAAAAGTCATTTCGACAGTGTGAATTACTCGTCGCGCAGCGCGACCATGGGGTTGATGCGCATAGCTCGCCGAGCGGGGATCGAACACGCTGCTAGCGCCACCAGCACAAGGAGGATGCAAACGCCCCCAAACGTGGCAGGATCGTAAGGACGCACGCTATAGAGCATAGTGGCCATCAGCCGTGTGACCGCGATGGCGGTGCCGATGCCGATGACAGCGCCGGCAAGCGCCAGCACAAGTCCGCGCCGCACCACAAGCCGCATCAGTTCCCGCCTTTGCGCGCCAAGAGCCATGCGAATACCCAGCTCGCGGGTCCGCCGCGCCACTTCGTATGAGAGCAATCCATACAAGCCGATGCACGCCAGTATCAGGGCCAGGATCGCAAAAAAGCTCGAGAGGCGAGACATGAGCCGCTCCTGATAGAGCGCCTGCTCAATCTGCTGGGTCTGCGTGCGCACATTGAAGAGGGGCAGGTTGTTGTCGGCCTGCGAGACGATGGCGCGCACCTGTTTCACCAATGCGGTGGGGTGGCCGGAGGAACGCAACTCGAAGTCCGCGCTGTTGCCCACCAGGGGCAAGAACATGGTGGGCATGATATCTCTCCGCAACCGAGAGTATTTGGTGTCGCCGGCAATGCCGACGATGATATAGCCCGGCTGCGGGCCCGTTGCCGGATCGTCCCTTTGCATGTTGCCCATATGCAGGCCCACTGGATTCTGGTTGGGGAAGAATTTCCTGGCAAACGCTTGATTGACGAGAACAGGCTCGGGAGCCGGCTGGGGCTTGGTTTGCGGCTTGGCGGCCGTCGCTGGGCTACTGGGTGCGGCAGCTTCCTTCGCCGCGGTCACCACCGCGTTCGTCGCCTCTGCCGAGGCAAAGTCGGCGGGCGTGAATACGCGGCCGGCAAGCACGGGAATGCGCATCGTCCGGAAGAAATCCAGCCCCACTCGGAGCGTAGCGGCGTTGACATTCGACTTGGGGGGCGCACCGTCGAGGTGCACCGAATTGGCTGACCAGTCTCCGCTTAAGAGCGCGTACTCGGAATAACTGGCAGACACCACGCCGGGCAGCGCTTTGAACCGCTCCTGCAACTGCCGGTAAAGCTCGACCGCTTGGCGGTCTTTGTATCCCGCCAGGCTTGGGTTAATACCGAACAGTAGAACGTTTTGCCTATCGAATCCCGGATCGAGGTTTTGCAAGTTATGCAGGGTACGTACCAGCAATCCCGCACCGACCAGTACCACTACCGACAGCGCCACCTGTGCCACAACCAGCGCGTCGCCTGGCCGTACACGCCGACCGCCCTGGGACGCGCTGTTGGGGGTGGAAGATGCATTCTCTCTGAGTGAAGGTGTAAGGTCGGCGCGCGCGCTGCGGAAGCTGGGCGCGAGCCCGCATAGGATGCCGGTGGCGAGCGTCACACCGCTTGTGAACGCCAGCACGCGCCAGTCTGGGGCGATGACAAAAGGGAAGGGCCGATCGAGGCCGCTGGAGATCAACCTGGTGAGAGCATGTACGCCCCAGACGGCAACCAGAATGCCGAGTGCACCGCCGGCGGTTGCCAGTACTACGCTCTCGGTCAGGAGTTGGCGCACAATCCGCGCTCGTCCAGCGCCCAGCGCTTGGCGCATCGCCAACTCATTCTGCCGATTGGCAGAGCGCGCCAAAATCAGGCCAGCCACATTGGTGCAGGCGATGAGCAAGACAAGGCCCACCGCGGTCATGATGAGTTCAAGCATGGCTGCAATCTGGCTGCTCTCACCGTTCAAGGCCTCTCGTGCTGGCAAAAGCTGGAGAGTGGGAGCATCACCCTCGCTGAAGATCGGCTTAGCGGCGTTCAGCACTTCCGCATGAAAAAGTGTGGTTGCCTCAGCCTGTGCCTGCCCGATGGAAACGCCCGGCTTGAGCCGGCCACCCAGGACGACCCACCATGTTGCCGGATCGGACAGCCGATCCTGTGTCCCCCATTCGCCCCGTACGCGCTTCGCAAGCGACAATGGCATGAAGAAGTCCTGGCTCTTGCCGGGCGTCAGGCTGGTAAAATTCTGTTCGGCAACGCCTACGATCGCGACATCCACGTTGTCGAGGCGAACTGTGCGGCCTACTGCGGAAGGGTCGGCGCCAAAGGCGCGCTGCCAGTAGCTGTAGTCCAGCACAATGGCTGGCGATGCAGTGGGCGCGTCATCTGCAAGGCCCAGGGGTCGCCCTATGATTGTCTTTGTGCCGATGGTCGAGAAGTAGTCGCCCGAAACAAACTCGCCGCGCGCAATATTGGCCGGTCCGTTGCCGCTGAAATCCACATCGAGGCCCCCCCAAATGCCATCACACCAGAAAATGTGGTCGTGTGGCTGCGCAGAGCCTCATAAAACGGTACGGAAAATGAGCAATCCCTTGTGTTGTCGTCGCAATCGCCGTAGCTGCTGAGTCCGTGCAGCTTCGGGTCGTGATGCGAGTTCCAGCTAAAGATCACCAGGCGCTGCGGATCTTCGGCCGCCACCGATCGCAGCATCACCGCATCGACCACGCTAAAGATCGCAGTATTGGCGCCGATGCCAAGTGCCAGCGTAAGAATCGCAACCGTGGCAAAGCCCGGGGATTTTGCCAGCATCCGCAGCGCATAGCGCAAATCCTGTATCGTCTGTTCGATCCAAAGCAGGGATCGCTCGTCGCGATGCGCTTGCTTTGCCTGTTCCACGCCGCCGTAGGCCCGCTTCGCGGCCAGCTGGGCTTCTTCAGGCGCCATGCCGCGGCGTTCGAAATCGTCGGCCAGCAGCGTAAGATGCGACGCAACCTCGCGCGCAAGCTCTTCTTCCGCGCGATTGTTGCGGAAAAGATTGCGGAACCTGGATAGGATTCGTCTTGAACGCGACAACACTATTGCTCCTCCGCCAACAGTTTTTCAACGACGCCGGACATCTGACGCCAGCGCACAGTCTCTTCTTCTAGTGCCTTCAATCCCGCCTTCGTGATGGCATAGTACTTTGCTTCGCGGTTCTTCTCCGTCTTGCTCCAGGAGCCACGTGTCCAGCCGTGCTGCTCCAGCCGGACAAGCGCCGGATAAATAGTGCCCTGGTTGAGGTTTAGTGCGTCCTCCGAAACCTGCTGGAGCCTGTTTGCAATACCATACGCATGCTGCGGCCCCATCGTGGCCAAGGTGCGGAGAATCATCAGGTCGAGTGTGCCTTGCAATATCGGAATGGGCTTCTTCTTCACTTGGTATCCAAGTAGACATCCCCTTCACTTGAATGTCAAGTGGAAATTGCGGGACGAGGTTCCAGGTGCCGGCTAGCAATTTCGATTGGGGAGATGAGATTGCTCCTTGCCGCTCACTGAATGCCGCGCATCGGCGGGCTCCCACCGAATGCCAAATCGCGAAGGACTGCCCGGCCCCGCAAGTGCGGCAGGATCGTCAGTTGACGCCGAGGCACTCAGCGAGACTCGATCCATCTCATCCAAGGTGGCATTCCCGTAGCTCGCCGGCCGATTCCCACCAGCGCGTCCCTCTGGCGCGGCCAAGATATGCTTTATTTCACAACTTTGGCCATATTATGCTTCCAATTCGGCCACTTTATGCTTCAAGTGACATTCACCCTCCCTGCTTCCAGCAGATGGCAGTGACGGCAGCCTATGCAGCACACCGCCTCGGTGATCTTGAGTGTGGCATCGATCCAAGGGGCATCCGGGAGTCCCTGTTCGCCGCTTCGGGTAAAGAAGTGAGGCATGGCGCCACCACGAAACGCTGCGTCTTTCCCCCACAGTTCAGTTTCGAGCGAACCATTGCGGCCCAGAAAAAGAATCTGGCTCCTCAGCTCGGGGCGCTTTCGCTCCGCACCTTCGAGCAAGTGCTGCGTGATCAACAGGTCGTAGGTTTGCTCGTAACGAAATATTTCCACTCGGACGAGTGCTGCCTCAATCACAACAGCGTGAACGCCGTTCGGAAGAAAGTTCTGCACTCGCTGCAGCCAAGGTAGCGCCTGACCGTCCTTGCCGACGAAGCCAACGTAGTGACCAAGGTCCGCCACGGCGCCACCTGATTCCTCTCCACGCAACTTCCATCCATTGGCCCGTTGCTGGTAGACGATCTCGAGTTGCGGCGGGCAGCGGATCCCTGTCTTTCGAATTTGTTCTCGGGTTTCTGCGGGAAAAGTGAGCCCACGACGTGCCACGGTTGTAAGCCGACCGTCTTTCACGCTCCCTCCTCTGTTAGCGGTGTTTGCGTATGGGGATGGGCTGGCCCAGTGCCTCGCGGATCATCTCCCGCGTGCAACCGGCCCAGCACTTGTAGTAGCGAGGGTCCGCAATCGAGATTGCTAAATTGTCCATCGCCCGATCACGGCCTTGGCTGGCACAGGACGGGCATTGTGCCCAGTAGTTGCCGCTTCGTTTGGTTCGAACGTTGACTTGTTGAAGGATTTGAAAACCGTTGTGGTTGGTGTCGTACTGTGGGCGCTCAATGACCGGCCGGCTCATGACCGACTCGGGAATCGATAAGCCTACAGTAAAGCTCTCAAGTTCTGACGCGGTGAGGCGCTTCACTGTACGGAGGTACTCAAGCTGTTCCACGAGACCGCTGGCAGCATCCTCAAACCAATACCTGTGCATGTTGGCGCGATGAATGCCGAGAGGAGCTCGGATCGCGTTCCCGAACTCCTCAGTGCCGAGCTCGTCCTGGCGGGGAAAGACTTCAATCCCGTCTACTTGCCTGAATGCTCCTTTGATCGGAACATCAAGCCGGAGGGCGAGGTTATATATATAGATACGGCATAGCTTCGCCGGTAGCGGCTCAGCACAGAGAACCCACAGGTGCGCCCCGCGACGGGACATCTCCACGATGGCGTGAACTCCGTCCTGTTCAAGCTCCCATTTGAGCGTCCGCAGATCTCGGTAGGCGCCTTCGTAATCGGCGTCGACGGCAACCCATTTCGAGCGTTGCGTCACGGGATTGATGGCATAGAGCCCGATGGTTTGTACTCCAGCCAGGTGCTTGCGGACCACCTGCTCGTCGAGAACGAGCCGCTCTTTTGTCTGACGATCCCGCGCCTGGTAGAAGAAATATTTTCCCGACTTTTCATCCGGTCGATCGGTTTGCCGGGTGTAGGCGCGGCGATTGACGAACCACGCCATATATTCCGCCGCTTGCTCAACGGATGCTGGCAAGATTTCCGCGCGCGGGCGAGGTGCTTTCCACGATGAAGTGTCCAACGACGACATGATTCGTCCTCCCTTCTTCCAAAGTTGTGTAGTTGTACCCCGGTTCTGAAACTCGGTCAAATGAGCCAGAAATTGCTGATTTGCTAAGGGGCAGCTGCGACCAACGCACCCTGGCCCAGAGAGACGGGAGCCGCTATGACAGCAGCTCCCTTTGCGGCGCGGTGGGCTTTTCGATTGCGACGATGACGACGATAAGGATCTCCAGGACGACCGCTCATGAATCTCACCAGGTGGTGAATGCGCAACGCATTTTGGAAATCCTCACCATTTAGCGTGTCCTCCTTCGGTTCAAAGCGAAGCCAAAAGAAGGCTTGCAGGCGCTCGATGTAGACGTAAATCGCTCCGGTGTTCGGGCGCCCGGGAACACTCTGCAGCAATAGAAAACCTCCGGTTTCCTCAACCAATCGCTCTGCACGCGCCTCACCCACGTTTAGGAAGGCTCGAAGTACGTCCCAGCGATTTGCTTTGGGCGCAAGCCCAAGATCGGTGACGGACATGACATAGTCCACATGCAAGCTGCCCAACAGCTCGCGCTTCGAGTAGCGACGATAACGATTCGACATGACCTTCTCCTTTGAAAGTGATTGCTGCAGAAATGACAAAACCCCCGCGCGGGCGGAGGCTGGGATGAAACAGAGAACTGCGGTGAAGAGCTATGCGTTACGATCGACGACGGCAAGACTGGGAGCACTCAAGCGCAGCGTTGAGGAAGTGACCACAATCCTCATAGCTCGGTCGACTGGTAGCGTCCTAGTTTGTCAGCCAGGGCTGCCAAGAGCCTTCGCGTTACCCCTGACATGGCAGCGGACATCTCTGATAGGCTGTGGACGCTTCACGAATTGGTGGAGCAGACTTCGCGGTGGGATCGTATGACGCCGGAGTGGACGATAACAGTGCTCTGGGTTGCTTGGCTGGTGTCGTGGGTCGTCGCGGCGTTTTGGTCCAACCGCACTGAAAAAAGGGCTGGGATTGTTGCCGAAATTGCTTTCCGCATTCTCTTTTGGGCCAGCGCGACTCTCCTGCTTGCGCCACTCTCAGAGCGCCGCTACTACGCGCAGGTGCAGTTTTGGCACCTTGATGCTGCACTGAAATGGATATTGGTGGCACTGACAGCCACCGGATTTCTATTCGCCTGGTGGGCGCGCATTCACCTTGGGCGCCTCTGGTCGGACTGGCTGACTAAAAAGGCTGGTCACCATGTCGTCGATACAGGCCCTTATCGCTTCGTGCGCCATCCGATCTATTTGGGCGTCATCTTTGCCGCGTTCACAACCGCCATCGAGAAAGAAACTTCTTTCGCGCTGTTTGGGGCTGCTATTTTAACCTTCGCCTTCTACACAAAAGCGCGACGGGAGGAACGCTTCCTGCGGGTAGAACTCGGCGAAGACGCCTATGATGCGTATGCACGCAAGACCGCAATGCTGGTGCCGTTTACAGGCAGACCGCCAAATTAGGACCGGTCGACTGACGGGCTAGATAGAAGCTATCCAAGAGGCCCATGTTTTTGCGGACCTCGTCTCGTCAGATTCAGCCAGATCACTTCCGAATCGCTGACGACAGGGGAGGCCGCGCATACAGCGCCGAAACAGGAGTCGAGGGAGGCTTATTTTGGGGACTCAAAGGTGGCGCGATCGAGTGTGTGCCTCCGGACGCTGCACTTGGGATTGCAGCCGAGGTATGCTTCCGACATGACACTTTCCGCTCGAAATCAGCTCAAAGGCACCGTCGAAGAGATTCAGCTTGGCGGAGTAATGGCTCACGTCGCGGTGCGCGTTGGCGAGAACCTCATTGAAAGCGTGATCACCAGAAGAAGCGCCGAAGAGATGGCGCTCAAGCAAGGTGATGCTGTCAAAGTGGTGATCAAGTCAACCGAAGTAATGCTCCAGAAGGACTGAGCCCAACCTGATAGCAGAAAAGCTTCAACGGCAATTGAACCCGTCGTGCCGTCGTGATTAGCCTGCGGTACCGGGTAGGCCAGAGGGTGCGGTTGCCGACGGCGGGGCAGTGGCATAGACGCGCTGCTGCCGTAACGACTTGGTTCAAGATAACTCTTAAAGGGTGTACCAACGCTCCAATACTGCAAGCGTGAGCGGGCTATCCAAGGCTGAGCGGTTGCGAACGCCGGTACGCGCCATGGCCTGGAGATAGACAGAGCACTTTTGATGAGTGGTGGTTCTCTCGTGCGGATCCGCCGGTCGCAGCAATCCGGCACCGATGAGCCGCTCGCGCAGAGACAGCTTATGGGGAACCATGATGCACCTCTATTCGGTTGAATTGCAGGGGATATTAACGGGAGAGATTGAGCGAGACTCGCGTCGCAGGGAAGGTTACCAATCGGAAGCGCACCGTTAAGGGGCGCTATGGTGTCGAATCAAACTCTGAATTATGCGGAGCAAAACCTTCTACTCCCCATGACTGGGGACTCGATTTGTGGCAAGCTATTCCCGGAGTCACGGAAATGGCCGTCAGACCCACTGATTTTGGGCCGATCTCAGAGCGGGTTGCGGTCGAACTGATCTCAATCGGCTTAGGGCTCATTGGTGGGATGATCCTAAATTTCCGCAGAGCAGCTCGCTACAACGCGAAGGTCTTCCCCGGCCTCTACTCGAACTGGACCCACACATACATGTGCCGCCGCTGCGGAAAGCTGCTTCATATTCCTTCATGAACTCCCCATTGCTACAGCCCTGGTATGCCAAAGCTGCGCGCACGGAAATATGCCACGCTGCTCTATCGTGTCTGAATATTTTCGGTTTGAATTCACAACAACTGTCAATGGCACCGGTTTCACGAGTTTGGCGCATCGTATTGAACACAACCAGCTTTTGAATGGCCACAAAACAGACCGTTTCAGGGGGATAGTCGAAAATAACTTCTGTTTCATCAACTCGATGGACGGGGTGTCATCAAGACGTGTCTGCGCGATCTCCGAACAGATCGTCGTCTCATCCACACGTTGAAAGTGCATATCGAGAGCTAATACAGACCTTTGGTTGACACGTCAAGAATAAAGAAAGGGGAGATCAATGAAGGGTAAAGGGGATTTCACCTAACGCTGATGGGTACCGCTGGCGATTGCAGCTCGGCATCACATGCCGTCACACCTTTTGAAACACCCCGAATCAGCTCAGCCAGAGTTGCTTTTCTCTGCCCACTGAAGAGTGTATTGTGCATCCTTATACCTAACGGGTCACGGCAGAATGCACCTGATGGAGCGAACCCGATCGGAAAGTCCAGCTCTTCGAATTCCGCCTTTAACTGATAAACCAGGTCCATTGAGGCGGTCAAGTACAACAGAAATTCGACCTGATCTTCTTCGTGAATTGCCGCGACAATCTCTTTGTATCGGGCTGACGCCTTCATACTTCTCTCATATTCGATGGCGACACAAACCTTGCTCCCGTCATCGACCATCAGGTCTGCCGTGGCGTCGTAGTCCTTTGCCAACGGAATGTCGATCGACAAATTCAGGGACTTAAGTTCTACGTCGCTGACCCAGGTTTTGAGAACGCCGGCAGTTCTCAGAGCAGACCTAATCTCCCCCAGTTCCAAATAGTGTGGGGCTTGTCTCGGACTTGGCAGTGAATTGGTTTCCGAAGTTAGGCTGACCAGGCCCTCGCCGCAGCTTTCAAGACAACCCAAACCCTGACGGGTGATGGTGTAGGTCGGGCCAGAGAAGGGGAAGATCTGAGGCATTTTGTGGATCACTCCGACGCTTACAAGCCTCTTGAGTCGCCAACAAAAGCCTTGTCTATTGACCTCTGACCCTTGGGAGTGAAGCTGGTTATACAGTTGACCGTGGCTAATGAACATCGCATTCCTAACCGCCAACAACATGGGCAGGTCACGCTTTTCGTTGAACTGGAGGTTACCTCGACGCGTATTCTCCGGGTTTTCTGCTCGTGAATCCATCAGTTCAGCTCCTTGATGCCGTTCCATGTGACCTCCCAAGTTCCTTTTTGTGTTTCGAATCGCGCACCTGGGCTTGCCAGAATCAGAGTCTCCTGCACGCCTCGAAACGCGCTGCCAGCGACGACCTGTACATCCGACCCATGCCACTTCCCATCAAAATTGATCCGGCCGATCGTATCGCTTCGTGCGGATACCAGCATCTTTTCAGCCGGCATCTTCTCGCCTAATCGCTTCCTGAGAAGCAGCCGGTTCCATGCGCCGCGTCGCTCAAGGCCCGGACTCTCGTAGCAGGCAGTTTCAAAATCTTGCGCTTCCTCTGCCCGCCCGTGCATGCCAACGTTGATTCGAATCACACCTGAGATGTGCCACAGGCGGCGCTCCCGTGATCCCAAGACGAAGCCGGTTGTGTTGAATATCGCCGCGCGCCCGGAGAATCGAAAGGGATCGGCTGGGCTCTCGCCCGGTCGCAGCCACCACAACGAGCCGAAATTGAGACAGCGAATCACCATTTTCGTCCGCCTCATTTCGTCCCAGAGTTCTGGTGACGCTGCCCTTCCAGAGTGTCGTGGGCACGTGAGAGCCGTCCGCGCAGGTTGGAAATGTGATTCTCTTTTGCCTGAAGCTGTGCTTCCTTCCTCTGTAGCTTGACCTCAAGTTCATGTCGCCTATCAGCGAGATTTCTCTGATCAGCTGATGCATCATCATCTTCACTTGCTGCTACGCGCGTGTCAGTACGCTCATCCCTTGTCGGTGATACTTCCTCTGGTTTTTGCTGTCTCGCTTCATCGAAGTCCGACGTCGTTGCTACGCCGCGTTCGGCACATTCGGTAGAAATCCTATTTCTCAGATCCGTTGCCTCGCTATCTAAGTGGTTGTATCGCTCAACCAGAGCGTTGTGCTTAGAAATGGCTTCGAGCGCCTTGGCTCTGGACCCAACGTACGGGTTGTAAAGCTGGGCGACGATATCTGCGGAGATGCTGAGCCGCTTTTCCCGCTCTCTCAAGAGCCACCCATTGGCCATCAGGGAACAACCCAATCCCAGGGAAAGCACAACAAGACTCCAGAAATAAATTCGGCCGGTGGTATTTTCGAAGACCTCTTTGCGCCAGTCCCCGACCGTCACGCCGTAGTCCTTGTTCTGCGGATTGACTCCAGCAAGAGTTGTTTCGACGATCCCTTTGGGCTGACCAGCTCCCCCTCCCCGAGCCATGGGATCATAAGAACTACGGCTCGATGTCGCCGGAGGTATTGCCGTCGACTGAGCGGTCCACGGCTTTGTTTGTTGCCCATTTGCGACTCCCCACGAGAGCAGCAGAACTACAATTGGTATTCCATAACCCGTCATTTTCTCCGCCTCCGCTGCCTCTTCTCCTCGAGATCCGGGACCGGAAAACTCAGGTTGAGCCCATGAGAATCAGCTCCCACGGTGTCGAGTTTGGGATAGACGTTCATCGGCACTTGAGGGAACCAATGGCTGAAAGCCTTCTTGATATGCAAATGCTTGTGGATTGTGCCGCGGAATGGATCGGTCATGAGTATTTCCATCTGCCCAACCGGCATCTTTTTGATGTGCTCGTCCTGCGCCAGCGTGTCTTTGATTTCGGTCTGGCTCCCTTCGGTCCCTTCCTCGAACTCAGGCTTGAAAACACCCTTCTTCTGGACACGCATACTGCGCCGCATCTGCCGCACTCGGGCGCTGGCTTTCAGGAAATATTGGGCTGTCTCCTCGTCTTTGGTACGCAACATGAACGTGGTGTTGGGGGCACTCGCGACGTCATTGCGGAAACCGCGGCCGACCTGAAGAAGCTGCGGAGCACTCTGCAGGGCGAATAGAAAGGCGACGTTCGCCCCGCGAGCGGTCTGCAAAATGTGCGCAAAGTTCTCGTAGGCAAACGGACTGAATTCGTCCATGATGACGCTCACGAACGGCTGATGCTCGCCTTCCTCGGCGCGGGAATAACGTCTGCCGATCATCAATTGCAGATTCTGAAGAAGCATCCGGCCCAGGGCGGTCACAGCTCGTTCGTTCACGTTGACGTTCAAGCTCATGAACAGGATCAGTCCCTTGTCGATCACATCGTCTAATGAAAGGAGCTCGTCATAGGGTCCGGTAATCATGGCCATGTCGTCGCCCATGAAGGTCATCATTTCGTTGATCAATCCCTGGATTTTCGATACCCGCTCTTTGTCCTCGAAAGATTCGAGAAGATTGCGCACGCTCATGGTCAGCGTCAGCTTCTGCTGGCGGGTGATGGTTGCATCGATCGCAACCCGATCGAGCGCCACTTTCATCTGCGTCTTTAGCAGAGCCTGGTCGTATGCACAGACCAAGACGTCATGGAAATTGAACCGCCTGCCGGAGTAGTGCAATACCCTAGCGATGTTCTCGAGGTAGACCCGCTGGTGGCCCTCGAAGAAGTCTTTCTCCATATTGAAGGACTCAAAGACAAAACCAACGTGCTCTTCCGCATTGCCTTCAGGGGCCCAGAACGGGTTGTAGCGCGCTGATATCTCCGGCCGCATCGGGTCGATCACTCGCAGGTCCTGCATGCGACCAGTGGCTTCAATTGAAGGAAGCAGTTCCGCCAATAGCTTTTTGTCGCCCTTACCATCGATGAAAATGATGGGTACGCCACGCAAAATATCCTGTTCGGTGACCGTTTCGAGCAGGTTGGTTTTGCCGGCGCCCGTCATGCCAAAGGCATTCGATTGCATGGTGCGCGTGTCGTCACTCCAATAGAATGGTTCGCCAAAGATGTCGTAACCGAGCAGGACGGAGGATCGTTTGCGGGCTTCCCTGAGATACTCTTCTTCCTTCTGGCGCGAGATATACGGAACTGGACGAGGCCATGCCGCCTCCATTTCATTTCTCTTCGTGGCCTTATACCGCAACACTTCCCACAGGAAGACGGCGACCAGCAGGGGATAGATCGTGATTTCGACGAGCTGGCCGGCGCGCACATGCAGCCGGTCGTAGGCGAGGAAATAGAGGATTCCAAAGATTCCCAGTATGAGCACCCACCCCAGCAGCACTGCATCCTGCGCATCATTGTGTCGACGATAAGGGTGTTCACGTAGCATTTGAGTCTCGATCGGTTCAGCCCTGAAAGCTGAAAAAGGTCATGGCGGCGCCGGCGAGGACCAGGAGAATCACGGCAACGATGAGAAGCGGGTGGGCCTTGCGTCTGCCTTTGTCGTCGCGCTGCGCGATCGGATTGGTAAATGGACGGCGCAGGGTCTCCAGGAACCCGCCGTCGCCGGCTCGGCGATAAGCAATAAGGAGGCGCGCACGCGCCTCCTCAGGGGAGATATATTCGAGCTCTGGCATCAGAGCACCGCCGTGGCCTGAATGCGATGAGTCCCGTCATTTCCGAAGATGAATTCATACACTCCGGCTTTCTGAACGTCGGCCGGTTCGAGAGCCAATACTCCGTCGACGGTTGCACCTGGAGGCACATCCTTCTGAGGAAGCGCCGCACTCCTGACCGCGACCTGGGAGGTCTCACTGGGCTCAAATTGATAAGTTGCCTGTTCCGGTATCTGCAAATTCTTCATCCCAGCAAGAAGGTCGGCGTTTTTCGTGGGATTCAGCGTGAAAACATTGGGCGAGACGATCCGATAGGGGTGCGATCCAGCATTGCTGACAGCAAATCGTACATAGAGGCAATTCTTGTCGCGCACCACTTCCTTGATGAGAACGGTGACGTAGTCCCTTGCGGGACGAACGCCGCTAAGCACGACCGGTGTCACCTGCAGCAAGGTAGAGCCGATGACCGAATCAGTTACGCGCTGAACTTCCTGTGGTGAAGGGGTTGATGCTGCTGCCGCGGAGCGCCCACTACCCTGAGGAACCGCGAATGCGGTTTCGTCAATGACGAATGAGATGTTGTGAACGTCTCCTGGCGCCTCCAGTTCATATGTGGAGAATTCGTGCTCGGTCCAGACCATCAGGTTGGTGGACTGGCCGGCCTTGATGGGTTTGATGAAAACATTGTTATCGTGCCATTCGATCTGCATGGCATCGCTTCCTGCTGCAACCCGAGTAATCTTTTCAGGCAGTGCAAGAATGCTGATGTGATCGAGCGCGGTGTGAACCTCGGTAACGCCGTTGGGATTGACGGGCTGGTGAACGATAGTCTGAGCAAAGGCCACGCTCCCGCCCAGAATGCTGAGTACGATGACACTTTTCTGAATGAGCATGACGGCTCTCTCCCTGGATCCTGTGGGAAGAGGAGGCCGAGTCGCCATCCTCTTCACCCAGGCTGCAATTCACACCACAATGGTGTGCGTTTCGGTTTCCAGTGTCCGCGGTGGAACCTGGACCCTTGCGTTTACGAACTTCCTGATTCGCATTTCGATGTCAAGCAGTTCGCGTTTCGAGTAACGGCGCTTGCCAATGGTTTTCCATTGGAAGAACCACTGTTGTGGTGTGCGCTGAATCCTGACGGATACGCGCACCCCGCCATTCGTTCTGCGCCAGTTCAGGAATCGCATCCACTTACTCCATTCTTCCCGGACAGGCAGCAGGCGAACGTTGCCCTGGAGGACAGACGATTCGACTGCTGGTCCGCCAGGAGGCTGGCTATTCAATTGTGAGTCGACGAGCCATATAGCGCCCGACGATTTAACTTGCGGTCCCGACGATTCGGTTCGCTTCCCGATCGAGCCGAAGCAGAAATTCCTTCCTGCCTGGACGAACAGAGAACAAGCAGTCGCCCTCAACAACAACACGCATTCCTCTTCCGGAAGGCGGGACTTGCGTCCGAATTCCGCCAGTGCGCGCTGCAATTGAATCGACGACCTCCTGGGGAAAGGCATGGAACAGAATCGATCCCATTCCTTTGCCGCGAGAGACTAGCGTATGGAGCGCCTGGCACCAGCCAACCGGGCCATCTTCCTTGCCATCGCCCCAACTGCGAACGATCGATTGCAAGGTAGCTGACGTTTCCCGGGCTTGCTCTTGAGCGCGGCGATAACGAGCCTTCGCTTTTGCGAATGCCCGTCTTTCTGCGGCGATACACAGCCGGTTTCCTGACCGGATAGCTTCCGCCACTCGTACAGTCGCCTGATCATGTGCCTTCTTCTCATGAGAGAGTTTTCCCTGAATCATGCCGTGTCCAGCTGCATACACGGTGTTGATCAGGCGCGCTTCTTCGAACATGACGTTGGATACAGTGTTGCCCGTAATCAGGCCGCGGAACTGCTCAATCGGAAACGGCTTCTCCATCAATTCCTCGATGTGTTTACGAAGAATGTTGTAGAGCCGGCCGATACGATCCGTGGCCAGAATCTCGAGCGAGAGTGGCAGTTCCTGAGCGTTGATCGCCTTGGCCTCTTTCAAAGCAAGCCAGGGAGCCGGAAGAACCTGCTGGCGAATTTCACGCAGCTTGCTCCGGTCAGCGCCTGTGTTGTGTTTGAGCGAATCGATCTCGAGTTGCAACTCTCCGACCAGCTCATAGAGCAAGTCGTCGCGGCCGGCGGCGACACAGGAACTCATCAGGTCAGTGATTACGCCGATTTGATTCCCGCGCGACTTGAGAGCGACGAACTCGAGGGAAAACCACGGAGACCTAACTTTACCCGCCTTCGTCTTCGTGACCTCGTGTTCGCGTTCCATGCGAAAACGGCTTTCCACAAAACGCGGAAACCGCGCCGCATCAATGACACACACCCAGTCAAAGTCATAATCGCCGCCGTTGCGTTTAGCGGTCTCTGAATGGAGCGTGTAGGTCCCTGCAAGCGTCAATTGCTCGTTCACAACTAGAGCTGCAACGTCAGGGCCGAGTCCGTGTTTTTCGATCAAGTGTCCCGTCAACCTTTCCCCTTCGAGATGCTCGAGTGGGAGCAGGTCTTCCTTCATGCGTACGGGGTAGCGCACGCATAGACCGGATTTGGCCGGAACGGTTGTAATGGCTGCGGACAGCGGCATCCAGTCAGCGCGAGAGAGAACTTTGCCATTCTGAAGAACGAGGTAGCCATCGTCTGCCAGCGCGAACGCGGGTAGCTCGATGCCTCCGCCGGTCATCAGTTTGTAAGCCCACCTCGCCATCAACCGGCTGAGCTGCGTATGGATATAGGGATGGCGTGTAATCTCGCCTGAGCCATCGGCCAGAAGCGCTGCTTCGACAACTCTCTGGAACTCTTCGCTCTCTGAGTTGTCACTCTGGCGGACCTCTTGCCCGATGAGCTCAACCACCTTGCGGTGATTTCCTTCTCTCCACGCCGTCTTGAGCGTTTCGATCATCTCCACGGCTTGCGGAACGATCTCGGTCTCGATCGACTCCGCCGGCGCATGTTGCAGTACGGTATAGCTCGATTCGAACTCGAGAGGCCGCGAGACTTCACGGATTCCCAGAACGATCTCGCTCTTGAAGGTGCGCGAGCCCAGGCCAACGAAACTGGCCAGGGCGGACGGCATCTTCATACTGGGTTTGATCGAACTCTCCGGAACGATGATGTCAGCGCCAATAGCGTCGGCAACATCGTCAGCCATGATTTTGAAGCTGCCCTTCGCCTGGGTTTCCCCGAATGCCAAGCGGAACTGGTAAAAATGTCCTTCCGGAAGCTCAAGTTTCCTGAAGGGCTTTCTCCGTATCCAGCCACGGCAATCGTTGGTACCGAGTTCGAGATCTCTGACCACCAGCACACGAGCTTCCGGTTCCTTGCATACGACTTTGCAGCCGGACACCAGGATGCCGAAGTACGTGATTGCCGCCTCCGGCCATTGCTGGAAGCGTTTGGCGATCAAAGGTTCATGCGCAGCATCGCAATAGTAGTATTTGCCGTTCTTGGCCGAACCCGATGCTCCGACCATTTTGTAGGCAATGCCATTGTGCGAAACCTTGGTCATCGCATTCGCCACGCTCGCCTCTTCGAAGTCATCGAGACGTTCGGTAGGAACACTGACCAGCGCCACGTGGATGTTGGGATACATCGCTCCCAAGAGCCGCGCAACCTGGGCTTGTATGAAGGAGTGAACCCCACCACCGGCGTAAGGATTCCGAAGGGCAAAAAGCACGGACGGAGACGCCTGGCCTACAGCCTGGAGGAAATCCTCAGGCACCTTGAGCTGTTCTCCGGCGACCGGATCGTCGTTCGCACCGTGTGCTCGCGATCTGTCGCAGCATGTGGCGCTCGACGCTCAAGAACACGAAGACGGACGAGGACATCGATGACCCGGGACTGGTCCCCCTCATTCAGCCTCTCCGCCTGCTGTTCGATGCGATCAGGCCCGCCCATGCCGCCGGCTTCATTTTTCCGAACCGTGTGGGGGGCGCACTCGACCTCGATAACCTGGCCGACCGCGTGATCCGCCCGACGCTGGAGGAGCACCGCCTCGAGTGGAAGGGCTGGCAGGCGTATCGTCGCGGTCTCGCCAGCAACCTCAAAGAGCTTGGAATTCCGGACACAACGATCCAATGCGTTTTGAGACACGAGAACGTGAGTACGACGCAGCGCTTCTACATCAAGACTGCGCCCGAGGTGGCGAAGGATGCGATGAGGAAGCTGGAGCAAAGAATTGCTGGTACAGCAGTTGTACAGCAAGCGGCGGTCAACTGATTCGTAAGCTCCTGAAAACATTGGAGCCGACGACCGGACTTGAACCGGTGACCTGCCGATTACGAATCGGCTGCTCTACCAACTGAGCTACGTCGGCCTGCTCTTTGAATTTTATCGTAAAGACGGGGATGCGTACACCGGGGAAGGTATGCCTTCATTCCGAGGATGAAGAGTCCTCCCGCCGGAAACTGTTGATCAATATTGCGACTGTAATCGCCACGTAGAGAACACCCGCCATGCCTTCCAGAGCCGCCACCATTCGTGCCTCCGGTTTAAGCGCGACCACATCGCCATAGCCGACGGTCGAGAGAGTCACCAGGCTGAAGTACAACAATTCGCTTTGATGATTTGTAAGCACGTTACCGCTACTGCCAAAGGACCCGGGAGAAATGAGATCAATCACGCAGTAGAGGGCAAACCACAGCATCCCCAATAACAGATAAATGCTGACTGCGGTATAGAGGTGTTCGCGGACGACGGAACGAGCATTCCTGATATAGGAGAACAGGCCGACAACTGTGAGCCCGAAGAATGCCGCCAGCGTTCCCCACTTGAGGGCGAGGAGAATTGGATTGGGAAAGAAGGTGCCTGCCAGTCCAGAGATCACCGCGCTTCCCATCAACAGGACCGACGGCCACATCCAGCTTCTCGTCTGCGACAACCTGACAGTCGACAAAACAACGGGTGCAAACGTCAGTACCAGGAGGATGAGTCTCCGCAGGTTACCGCGATCCAGCGCCGGGTACAGCAAAACGAGCAGCAGCAGAGATATCAGGATCAATAAATCTGGTCGTGAATGAAGCTTTGTCTGCACAGTGAAAAGTCAGGCCGCAGCATGAAAGAAGCCGCCCGGCAACAGGGCGGCTTCCTTCTTTAGGGAGAATAGTTCCAACGGAGGCAAAGCCATCAGAACTTTCTGGCGAAATACTATGGGTGCACTAAAGGGGTGTCAAGGCCAAATCCGGGACAATATAAAGACTCGATAATTCAATAATTTACAAAATCAACCGTATCTTGGTCTTGAACTAACGGGGCTTCGCCTTTTCTTCGCAAATGAGCCCTTTTTACTCCGTAAATACTTTAATTTCTGATGCTTAATGCCTGTTTGCACCGGTACCAGTGCAATTCATGCCGATGCGTGCCTTACCTAAGCTTCAGGCTGATGAACTCCTCGTCATTGAGAGTGGATACGGGCTTACCACGCATTCGACGAACTAAAGCGCGGCCTCCACCGAAAAAGAGACCGAGAATGATGGCGGTGCCCCCGAGAATTCCAGTGAGGTATGCGATGCCTAACAACAGGCGCGCTGTCTTCGACGCTTCACTGACATAACCTTCGGGATGATTCCAGGTAATGTCTGCTTTGTAGTTGATTGCGTTGAGAAGCTTGTGTGCTTCGTCAACTGAGAAGCCTCCACTGGTAATGGCGACGAGTGGCCCGCTGCGGCGCACGAACAGGCTCACGTTGGAACTTTCTGCCAATGGCTGCGGCCACGCGGCTTGCGGCGAGTTGCCAGCTTTGAGCATCGCCTCAATCGCCTGCTGCTGATGGATCGCCATCTGCGGAGTGGGATACATGAGCAGCGTCAATGTACCGTCGCCGTTCTGCGTTGAGTAGTTTGCTGTCACCGCTTCGGCCTCGCGGTCGAAGTCGATGGCGCCCGGCGGTAGAACTCCTCCGCTGCGTGCATACGCAATCGGACCCACGGCATAGTGCACGGTGCCCGGCTCGAGCGATGCCGCCGGAAGATATTTTGGAAGTGGCGGCGCGACTGCGCTCGGTCCGCCGGCTTTTGGCAGGTCCGAGGCGAGCTCGCGCAGCTGTGCGGCTGACATGGCGGTCAGGTGATCGAAGGTAGCATCGATCAAGATCGTTCCAGTCCAGAACAATACGTGTGCGCCATCGAATGCTCCGTCGTTGCCGATGTCTTCTTTCAGCATGCCTGGACGCCGGTAGAAGGTGAACGCTCCGTAGGCTCCGGTCGCATCCTGAAAACGGATGGCTCGCAGGTTCAGCTTATTGTCCGGCTGCGTATAGTTGGCCGCAGAGAATTCTACAAATCCGTATTCGTGCAGCACGGCGGCGTTAGCCTGGTCGGCCGCTTCGGGTGTGGTGCTTCTCTGCGGAGCGGATACCTGGTGCCATCCGGCAAAGTCGGCGGGAAGAATCGGCGGCTCCGCGGGCAATGGCGGGGCCTTCAACGCATAGATATAGGTAGAGACGGTGGCGATGACTGCGATGGAAAGCAAACGACGCAACATAACGGCTTGTTGTTGAGACTACCACTGCAGGCGTTTGGCTGCAGAAGCGCAGACGAATCTACTTTTGGCAACGCGCAGGATGGGGGCTCTTGGTCTACCCCACAGTGGGCACAGGACGAACGCAGCGCGAATAAGCCTTCAAAATGCGAAGAGGGTGTCGAACCCTCGACACCCTCTTCGCTCTGTTTGTTCCGATGAAGGACTACTGCAGCAATGTGCCATTCTCCGGTTCAATTTTGGCTTCTTCTGGCGGAATGACGACTGCGGCTGCCACCTTGTCTTCTTCTTCCAGATTGAGCAGCTTGACACCCTGCGTGGAGCGTCCGGCTGCGCGGATGGTCTTGGTGTCGATGCGGATGATCTTGCCGTACTGGCTGATGACCATCAGCTCCGATGTCTCGTCTACAAGCTGAATGGAGGAGACCTTACCGTTGCGCGCCGTCGTCTTAACGTTGATGACGCCCTTGCCGCCGCGTGTCTGCAGACGGTATTCGTC
The DNA here is from genome assembly GCA_963823845.1 of Terriglobales bacterium. GTDB lineage: Bacteria > Acidobacteriota > Terriglobia > Terriglobales > Acidobacteriaceae > Alloacidobacterium. Next base: position 279,192 of record CAWGND010000009.1, on the reverse strand, counting down.
TACATCTGTGCGCTTGCCGAAGCCGTGCTCGGTGATGCTGAGGATGAGGCAGTCGCAGTTTACTCCGCCTTCATCTTTTCTGCGCTCGCGCGGCGTGACCGCGCTGCCGACGACATAGTCCTTCTTGCCGAGGTCGATGCCGCGCACACCGTAGGCTGGACGGCCCATCGAGCGCACATCGTTCTCGTCGAAGCGGATGGCCATGCCTTCATGCGTAGCGAGGAAGACAATCTGTTTGCCGTCGGTGATGCGGACACCGATGAGCTCGTCGTCTTCTTCAATGCCGACGGCGATGATGCCGCGCGCCATGACATTGGAGAAGTCCTTAAGCGGCGTCTTCTTTACCGTGCCGTTGCGCGTGGCGAAGAAGACGAACTTGCCTTCTTCTTCGAGGTTGCGCACCGGCAGGATGGTGCGAACCGTCTCGCCGGCCTGCAGGTTAAGCAGGCTCTGCATCGACTTTCCTTTGCCTGCGGCGCCCACGTCGGGAATCTCGTAGACCTTGAGCCAGTAGACGCGGCCCGTGTTGGTGAAGCAGAGCAAGTAGGCGTGCGTCGAATCGACGATGAGCTGCGAGACGAAATCTTCTTCGCGCGTCTTCATGCCGGTGCGGCCCTGTCCGCCGCGCCGCTGCTGCCGATAGATCGAGATCGGCGTCCGCTTCAGATAGCCCTGGTGCGAGACGGTGACGGCGACCTGCTCGTCGGCGATGAGGTCTTCAAGCTGAAGCTCAGCGGTCTCGTCGATGATCTCCGTGCGTCGCTCGTCGCCATAGTCTTTGCGGATGGCTTCGAGTTCCTTGACGATGACGGCGCGCAGCTTCTTTTCCGATCCCAGGATGGATTCGTATTCTTCAATGCGGCCGCGCACGTCAGCGAGTTCCTTGAGCAGCTCGTCGATCGAGAGCTGGGTGAGGCGATAGAGCTGCAGTTCGAGGATCGCGTCGATCTGGCGGTAGCTGAGCGTCAAGGTCGGCGAGATGAGCGTTGCCGGATCGATGGCGTAGCGTGCGGAATCGAGTGTGACTCCGGCGAGCGCTTGATCGCGCACTGTGATTGTTTTTCCCGAGAAGAACTGGAAAAGGTTCTCGCGCGCATCGGTGCGGGAAGATGACCCGCGAATGATTTTGATGACGTTGTCGAGGTGATCGAGCGCAATCTGGTAGCCGAGCAGGATGTGCTCGCGCTCCCGCGCCTTGCGCAGCAAGAAGGCGGTGCGGCGGCGGACCACGTCGATGCGGTGATCGAGGAAGTGGCGGATCGCGTCGGGCAGTGCGAGCTCACGCGGCTGGCCGTTGACCACGGCCAGGAAAATCATCGAGAAGCTCTCCTGCATCTGCGAGTGCTTGTAGAGCTGGTTCAGAATGATCTGCGGCTCTGCTCCGCGCTTCAGTTCGATGACGATGCGCATGCCGTCGCGGTCGCTCTCGTCGCGTACATCGGAGATGTCGTCGATGATCTTCTCGTTTACTAGCTCGGCGATGCGCTTGATGAGCGTGTTCTTGTTGACCTGGTAGGGGATCTCGCTGACGATGATCGCCTGCCGACTCTGATGCATGTTTTCGATGGCGCACTTGGCGCGCATCAGGAATCGACCGCGGCCTGTTTGGTAGGCCTGCCTGATGCCGCTGCGTCCGTAGATGAAGCCACCGGTCGGGAAGTCGGGACCTTGTACGTGCTTCAGCACTTCATCGAGGCCGGCGTTCGGGTTGTTCACCATTTCGATGGCGGCGTTGACGACTTCGGTCAGATTGTGCGGCGGGATGTTCGTCGCCATGCCGACGGCGATGCCGTTCGCGCCGTTGATGATGAGGTTCGGGACACGCGCGGGCAGAACTGTGGGCTCGAAGGTCGATTCGTCGTAGTTCGGAGTGAAGTCGACTGTTTCCTGGTCGATATCGGCGAGCATTTCGCCGGCAAGGCGTGTCATGCGGCTCTCGGTATAGCGCATGGCCGCGGGCATGTCACCGTCGACGGAGCCGAAGTTGCCCTGGCCGTCGACCAGCACATAACGCATGCTGAAAGGCTGCGCGAGGCGCACCATGGTGTCGTAAATAGCCGAGTCGCCGTGCGGATGGTAGTTGCCCATCACATGGCCGACAACCTTGGCGCACTTGGTGTACTTCTTGTTATGCTGCAGCCCCATGTCATGCATGCCGTAAAGAATGCGGCGATGCACCGGTTTCAGTCCGTCGCGCACGTCAGGAAGGGCCCGGCCGATGATGACTGACATGGAATACGCGAGATAGGACTGCTTCATCTCCTCTTCAATGTTGATCGAGATAAGGTTGGCTGCGCCGGGTCCGGTGGGTCCGTTTTCACCACCGCTGCCATTACCGAGGGGAAGCTGGGGATTCTGATCGTCTGCCATAGATTAGATTTCGAGGTTCAAAGGCCCGGAAGAATGCACTGTCACAATCGGGATAATTGAATCTATCTTGATGATACTAAAATAGTTACGCCTCGGCAATGTGGCGTTAGTCTATTGCTTTCATGGGTTTGCAGACGCACGAACTTGGGCGTCGAAAGATGTCCGGTACACTGAGGTCAGAACGCCACGAAACGATGCCGCCTTCGACCGCCCACCACATCCGCAAATTCCGCTTTAATCGCCCGCAACAGATCGCCGCAGTCCTGCTTCTCCTGCTGCTGGCGCAGTGTCTCTGGGTCGTCAGGCACCAGACTCTAAGCCAGACGGATTATGAATTTGCTCGCTGCGGACGCGAGATGTGGGAAAAGCCTTCGCCGCTGGCCGGGTACTTTACGAGCTGCGGGAATATTCACGATGGGACGCTTGCGTATCGTGCCGCCGGTCTGCCGCTGACCCTCCAGCGGATTCTCTCCGGTCAGGCGTCTTCCACATCCACATGGGAGATGCGGCATGAGGTGAGCTACGTGATGCTGCTGATGCGGCTGCCGTTTATTCTTGGCGGGCTGGCTCTGGGAGCATGCCTTTGGTGGGTCACACGGCGGCTCTATGGCAACACCGGCGGCTACATTGCGCTCGGCCTTTTTTGCTTCGCGCCGCCTGTCATCCATGCCTGTACCTATCCTAATAATGAGATCCTGGCAGCCTTCGGGTTATTTGCCGTCGTCTACACGGCGATTGGCGTAGCGCACGCCATGCAGGGGCCGAAGAAGAAATGGCGTCCGCGAATCGTTTTGCTGACTCTTGCTTTTGGATTCACCGCGGCGGCGCATGTGTCGGCGTTTCTGCTGGGTCTGGTTCTCGCCATTGCATTCATGGCCTATGTTGCGGAAGGGCAACGGGCTTATCTTCCGACGCTGGCCATCGTTTGGGTCCTGGGCGGTTTATTCCTGCTCTTTGCCTCGTATGCATTTCGGCCGGATGCCTTCAGCTATGTCTTCCGCAGCGAAGCAGCAAAAATGTGGCTCTCACTCAACCAGGCTGGCATCTTTTTTTCGTCTCTCACCAACGCAGGTATCACAATTGCCGCGGCAGGAGCTCTCGGGCTGTATCTCGCTTTTCGGCGGTCGCGCTACTTCGGCAATACAACGCCGTTGCTGGTTGCCGTGTTCCTGTTGGTGCTGGTGACGACGGGAGTGCAAAGCGAACCGTGGCTGTGGGCACTTCCGTTTCTGCTCGCCTTTGTCGGCGGTGTCTTTGCCGATGTGCTGGAAACAACCTATCGGAAGCCATTTCTATGGGTGACTAGCGGGATCGTTCTGGCGCAGGCCGCGTTGTGCATAGCCGGTCTGCCGTTGCTTTGGCAGTAATCTTCAAAAGCGCAGTACCGGACCCTCAAGGGCGCCCAGCATCCGATCCGGCTCCCAGGCTTCGCTTCATCGGATGAGCCTCTGTATTGAAGACGATCGAATCGAAGTCGAGCGTCGAGGGCGGCGCAAAAAGCAGATAAAGATACTTCATCGTTTCTGCAAAGAAGAAGCTCTCCATGCTGTCGGTCTTTTGCTTGGTGCGGACATCGCTGAGCGCGGCGAAACCTGTATCGGTGCGGCAATACTTCATCAGCGAATCGAAAAACGTCTGCCCCATCGCAAGATACTTCGGGTCGTGCGTGTAATGGTAGAGATAGTAAGCCGACTCGATAATCTCGGGACGCAGGGGATAGTTCGCATCCTTAATCTGCATCGTTGCGTAGTCCAGGGTGTCGGGTTCGATCCCTGCGAGGTTCCACATTAGATAGCTTGAGTCTTGGAGCTTTGTCGCCCGGTCACGGTCGCCCGAGAGCGCCAGCACTGCCGGAAAGAAAGCATCGAGCGCGCCATAGTAGGTCGTTGTGCGTCGTCCGGTTTCCATGTTGGCCTGTCCATACCACAGGCCGTTCGGCCGCTGATCAGCAAGGTATTTATTGATCGCAGCCGCGCTCTCCGTCCACATGCGTTCGCAGTCCTTGTCGTTGAAAAGGATCGCGCACTTCAGCAGGTATTCATAATAGGAATCGATACCTCCCATGATGCCCGCGGTCCGGTCGGTCCATTTGCCGGTTTCGACGTTAATGCCAAGCCCGACCAGCCCAATCTTCGACTGGCGCTTGTACATCTCGACGAGAGCCCGCTTCGCCTTGTCGTAGTACATCTGCTTGCCCGTGAGGCGCGCGAGCATTCCGTACTCCAGCAGCAGGCTGCCGACCTCGGCCGGATTGCTGTCAGCCCCACGTACCGCCCCGGTGCGCAGATTGACGTACTCGTATGGCATACCGGTCGGCGAATTAAACATGGGCAACATACGCCGGCCAAGATCGTCAGCCAGTTCGAGCAGCCGTTTGTCGCCGGTCAGTTGATAGCTCGAGAGCAGGCTACCCAGCAGCCGAATCGTGATCTCAAAGTCTTTAATATATATGTCCTGGTCGAAATTGAGCTTCGTATCGATCAGCTTCCGGGCCTGATCGGCCTGCGGCTGCAGGCCCATCAGGATCATCGTGTCCAGTCCGTCGACGGGAGTCATCAGGAGGGAATGCGCGTACCAGTCATGCGGTTTCTTGCTCAACGGCTTCAGCGCGTCGTGTCCCCATGCGTACTGGCGATAACCGTCCCACGCGTGCAGAAACTCCTGCCTGACGTGGTGGGCCATCTCTGTTTTTTGCGCATCGGTCACGGGGGCGGCCTGCGCGACCGCAGGTTGAGTCAGCATGGAAACGAGAAGGAAACAGCAAAAGGCAAGCACCGGTGGACGCATGATACCTACCACTTTAATGCAAGCGCGCTGAGTGGGAGCGATTCCTCAGACCCGGACCGGCATGCGTTCCCCGCAAGCTGCTACACTCCGAGGGAATGGCAGAAAAAGACGATCCGGAACGCCTTGTAAGCGCGGCGCGCGCCGAGGATGAAAACTCCTTCGAACTGAAGCTGCGCCCGCGCTGGCTGAAAGAGTTTGTTGGCCAGCCAAAGGCCAAGGAACAGCTGGCAATTGCGCTTGAGGCAGCGAAGAACCGTGGCGAGGCGCTGGATCACGTCCTGCTCTTTGGGCCCCCGGGACTGGGTAAGACGACTCTGGCATCGATCATTGCCAACGAACTGGACGTTGGTTTTCAGCAGACTTCCGGTCCGGCTTTGCAGATTCAGGGCGATCTAACAGCGATTCTGACCAATCTTCGCGAGCGCCAGGTCCTGTTTCTTGACGAGATTCATCGTCTGCAGCCGGTGCTCGAGGAAAAACTCTACACCGCGCTTGAAGACTACAAGCTCGACATCATCATCGGACAAGGTCCAGCGGCACGGACGCATGTCATGGACATCAAGCCGTTCACGTTTGTCGCGGCCACCACGCGGCCCGGATTGCTCTCTTCTCCGCTGCGCTCGCGATTCGGCATCCTTCTGCGGCTTGAGTTCTATACCGACGACGATCTGCGCTTTATTGTCGAGCGTTCCGCCGAAGTGATGAATGTTCCCATCGATGAAGATGGAGCAGCCGAGATCGCCATGCGTTCGCGCGGCACACCGCGCATTGCCAACCGCCTGCTGCGCCGCGTGCGCGACTTCGCCCAGGTGCGCGGCTCGGGGAATATCGACCGCGCCACTGCAGAGCAGGCCTTAAAACTACTCGAAGTCGACGCGCACGGTTTCGATGAGCTTGACCGCCGCCTGCTTATGACGATCATCGAAAAATATGACGGCGGTCCCGTAGGCCTGAACACGCTGGCCGCAACACTGGCTGAGGAAGAAGACGCGCTCGAAGAAGTCTACGAACCGTTCCTGATACAGATTGGCTTTCTTGATCGCACACCTCGCGGGCGCGTTGCAACACGATTGGCCTATGAACATTTCGGGCTGCCCCTTCCCCGGAAACAGAATTCGCTGCTCTTCTGAAAGGAGAACCCGGATGGCGCGCACAGAATCGGCAATGCTTGCGCTCGGCACACAGGCGCCCGAATTTTCCCTGCCCAATGTTGTGAACGGCGCCATGATAGATTTGCGATCCGCAGCAAGCACAAAGGGCTTGCTCGCGATGTTCATTTGCCGTCATTGCCCTTTTGTGAAGCACCTGGAGAAAGCGTTGGCGAAACTTGGGCACGATTATGACGGGAAAGGCATCGGCATCGTCGCCGTCAGCAGCAATGACGCGGCAAGCTATCCCGATGACGCGCCGGAGAGCCTGGCAGAGCAGGCACGAGAGCTGGGCTTCTCATTTGCTTACCTCTATGACGAGACGCAGGAAGTAGCACGCGCTTATGACGCCGCCTGCACGCCCGATTTTTTCCTTTTCGATGGCGATTTGAAACTTGTTTACCGTGGACAGTTCGACGACAGCCGCCCGGCAAATGGCATTCCTGTCACCGGCAGTGATTTACGCAGTGCGATGGACGCGCTGCTAACAGGTGAGTCTGTGCATCCGATTCAAAAACCGAGTCTCGGTTGCAATATCAAATGGAAATAAAAGCCCGGTGTTGAAGCCAGGCTCTTTCCGCTGAAACAAATTACAGCGCCAGCGATTTCAGGTATTCACGGAACTGCGGCCCGAGGTCCTCCCGCTTGAGCGCGAAATCGACCGTAGCCTTCAACATGCCGAATTTGTCACCGGCATCGTGACGAATTCCATCGAACGTGTACCCATACACCTTTTCAGTTTCGAGCAGGCACTTGATGCCGTCGGTAAGTTGCAGCTCTCCCCCCGCGCCGAGCGGTGTCTTCTCCAGCAGCTCAAAGATCTTCGGCGTGAGAATGTAACGGCCGATGATCGCGTTGTTTGAGGGCGCTTCTTCGGGCTTCGGTTTTTCCACCATGCCCCTCACATCCATCACGCGCGGATTCCTAGCAACGGGACTGCCATCGAGCACACCATAAGCTGAAATGGCAGGTCCTTCAACAGTCTGTGTGGCGAGCACCGATCCATGTAGCTGATCGAAGACGTCCATCATCTGCTTCAGGCAAGGCACGGGAGCGTCAATCACATCGTCCGGCAGAATGACCGCGAAAGGCTCATCGCCAACTAAATCGCGTGCCATCAGCACGGCGTGGCCGAGGCCGCGCGCTTCTTTCTGGCGCACGTAAGAGAGTTCGACCATATTCGAAACATTGCGCGCAATGGCAAGCAGATCTTTCTTGCCACGACGCTCCAGGGTTGACTCCAATTCAAAACTCACGTCGAAGTGGTCTTCAATTGCACTCTTGCCCCGGCCCGTGACGATAATGATCTGCTCGATGCCCGCAGCGAGCGCTTCCTCCACGCCATACTGAATGATGGGCTTGTCAACGAGCGCCAGCATTTCCTTGGGAATGGATTTCGTGGCGGGTAGGAAGCGGGTTCCAAGACCTGCGGCCGGAAATACTGCTTTGCGCACTTTCTTGTTCATGTGTGTCGTTGCTTCTTTCTGATCGAGATGTGTGCAGCTCGTGGGCGTGGCAAAGGCCACCGAAATAGGATGCAGATTTACGTTTTAGAGCGTTGGTGAGTTATCGCCCAGCAATGCCTGCCTTACGATCTTAATGGGAGCTCCGCCCTGCCGCATAAAGTCATCATGAAATCTTTGCAACGAAAAGTTCGAGCCTTCTTTCTTTTCGAGATCGCTGCGAAGTTTGAGAATTTGAAGCTTGCCAAGGGTGTAATAGAGATAGGTTGGATCCGATGTGCCGCGCTTCGTCTCGACCGTACCAACCGACCGTGACTGATAGCCTTCCTGGACGAAGAAATCGACGGCCTGATCGAAGGTCATTTCGCCGGTGTGCATTTTGATGCCAACGATGAAGCGCGCATCACGCAAGAGCGCATCCTGCAATTGGCCGAGGCGAATCAGATGCGCCTCGCGCTCGTCTTTAGCGCCCGTGCCTGGCTGTCCGTAGCCTGCATCGAGCATCATTTGCTCGCAATAATGAGCCCAGCCCTCGATATTCGTATTTGCTCCGATCAGCTTGCGTACTTTGCTCAACGGAGCGTAGTTCGTCCAAAGGAATTGAACGTAATGGCCGGGATATGCCTCGTGAACAGACGTGCTGATCACTGTGCCGACGTTGAAGGCCGCCATGTGTTCGGCGATGTGCTCTGCGGTCCAACTTTTCTCCGGAAGCGTGACGTTGAAGTATGCCGTAGTCGAGTGCGTCTCGAATGGCCCCGGAGGATCCATCGAAGCCTGTGTGGTCGCGCGCATGAATGGCGGCGTCTCTTCAAGCGTTGGACGGACATCGGATGGAATGGTGATGATGTGGTTTGTATTGATGAAGGAGATCAGTCCGCTGAAGGTATTGCGAAAGGTCTGCAGCAGCTGATCGGGGGCGGGATGAATGCTCCCCAGCTCGGCCAGCACTTCCTGCGGCGTCTTTGACGGATCGACCTCTTTTGCGACCCTCGCAAACTCGGCCTGGTTCTTATGCATGTCGGCATAAGCGATCTCAAGCAGTTTTGGCAGCGGCGTGTCCACCATCTCGTCGTATTCGAGCTTCTTCGAGAATGTGTCTGCACCCAGGCGGAAATCGCCATTGGAGCGCGGCAGCAAGTCCTGCTTCAGCCACGATTCATAGCTGTTGAGGGCCGCAATCACCTGAGCATTTGTCTTTGTGAATTCGGCTTTGGTTGCGGGATCGGTTGCGTCCTTGAATGCCTCAGGCACATCGCTTTCAAAGAAACTGATGATACCGGGCAACTGCTCGAGCGCAATCTCCGTATAAATGTGCGGTGGGTTCTTCAGGTTCTGCTGCGCAGCCGCAAAGACGGCGGGCATCTGCTTTTCGCGGGCGATCAGCGAGCGCAGGCGTTCGTCAGGCGGCGCGAAGTTGCGCTCCATCAACACGAACGCGCTGTTGGTGATGCCGCTTGAATACGCATCAGGATTCTTCTCCCACGGCTTAATGACCTCCAGCGTTAATAGCTTACTGCGAATATCATCGAGCACCATTGCGCGATCGGCCTGTGTCGACTGGTCCATCTGAAACGCAGGCAGATCATTGAACTTCTTTTCGAAATCATGCAGCGTTGTAATCTGCGCGTCGACTGTTGCGTGGCTGTAGTTCTCGAGCTTCGAATCGTATTGATGCAGACCCGCCATGGTGGCGAAGGTTGGGTTATAGGCGAATGTCGCCTGCTCGAAATATTGGTCGGCGAGCGTGCGGAATTGAGCGTTTACGTCGAGCCCTTGCGCACCTGCGGCAATCGTTGCGACCATCAAACCTCCAAATGCGAGCGAAAGAGGAATTAATTTCTTGGTCAAAAGCAGCCTCGTTTCAATTTGTAACTGCACATGATCTCATTGTGCTACTGCCTGCTCCATCGTCAATTCGTCGAGCAGCAGCCGAATTTCCATCAGGACTCCGTCCGGCTTCGTCTGTGAAAGCGGATACCGCAGCACACCCTGTGGGGTAAACTGCGCGCCGCGCTGGGCATTTTTTGCAACCAACTTCATCAGTCGGCCGGGATCGATGCTGGCGCGCTCGGTGAAGCGGATGTGCAGCTGATCACGCTTGCGATCAACCTGCGCCACGCCAAAGCGCTCGCACTCGGCGCGCAACAGCGCTGCTTCGAGCAGCAGCTTGACGCCGTCGGGCACAGGGCCGTAGCGATCTTCGAGCTCGGCCTGCACATCGGCGACTGCGCCCTCGGTCTGTGCTCCGGCAATCCGTTTATAGATGCGCAGCCGCTGGTTCTCTTCTGTGATGTAGCTCTCGTCGATTCGAAGACTGATGCCGAGGTTCAGCTGCGTCACTGGAACTTCTACACGCTCCTCGCCCTTGAGTTTTGCGACGGCTTCTTCCAGCATACCGGTGTACATTTCAAAGCCCACGGCTTCGATGTGTCCGCTTTGTTCGCCGCCCAGCATGTTGCCCGCGCCGCGCAGTTCAAGATCGAGCGCCGCGATCTTGAATCCCGCTCCGAGGTCGGAAAATTCTTTCAACGCCGCCAGCCTGCGCCGGGCAACATCCGTCAGTTCCTGCTCCGGAGGAATCAGCAAATACGCGTACGCGCGACGATTTGAGCGGCCTACGCGCCCACGCAGCTGATACAACTCCGACAATCCATGACGATCAGCGCGATCGATGACAATCGTGTTCGCGAGGGGAATGTCCAGGCCGTTCTCGATGATCGTGGTAGCCACCAGGACATCGTGCTCGTGGCGCATGAATGAGAGCATGACTTTCTCAAGCTCACTTTCAGCCATCTGCCCATGACCGACCGTGATGCGCGCCGCCGGCACCAGCTCCTGAATCTTGGCCGCGATCTCGTAAATTGTCTCCACACGGTTATGCACGAAGTAGATCTGTCCGCCGCGCTCCAACTCCACTTCAACCGCCGACCGGATGAGTTTCTCGTCGAACTTGGCAACAACCGTCTGAATCGCCATGCGGTCTTTCGGGGGCGTCTCGATCACGCTCATGTCGCGCAGACCGACGAGCGACATATGCAGCGTGCGCGGAATGGGAGTCGCCGACATGGCCAGCACGTCAATCGACTGGCGCATTTGCTTCAGCCGCTCCTTATGCCGCACGCCGAAGCGCTGCTCTTCATCGACAACGAGCAAACCGAGATCGTGAAACTTGATGTCCTTTGAGAGCAGGCGATGCGTGCCGATGAGAATGTCCACCTGGCCCAACTCGACCTTTTCAAGAATCAACTTCTGCTCTCTCGGCGTACGGAAGCGCGAGATCATTTCAACCGTGATGGGAAAGAGCTTGAAGCGCTTCTTGAATGTCTCGAAGTGTTGGAAGCTGAGAACAGTTGTCGGCGTGAGCACTGCAACCTGCTTGCCATCCTGCACCGCCTTGAAGGCCGCGCGCATCGCCACTTCCGTTTTACCGTAGCCAACGTCGCCGCAGAGCAGGCGGTCCATCGGCATATGCGATTCCATATCGCGCTTGATGTCGTTGATCGCCGACAGCTGATCGTCGGTCTCGTTGTAGTCGAATGCGTCTTCAAACTCGTGCTGGAACTCGTTGTCAGCAGTGAAGGCATGCCCCTCTGCTGCCTTGCGCTGCGCGTAGAGCTTGAGCAGCTCGTCGGCCATGTCCTGCATGGCCTTCTTCACGCGCGCTTTCGTCTTAGCCCATTGCTGCGAGCCCAGCCTGTTCAGCACCGGTGCTGTACCGGCTTCGCTCGAACGGTATTTCTGGATCAGATCGAGTCGCGTGAGCGGTACGTAGAGGCGCGCCTGCTCGGCGAACTCGAGGATCATGAACTCGATGTTGACGCCGTCCTGGGCGATTTCTCTCAAGCCCATGTAGCGGGCAATGCCGTGCTCTACGTGGACGACGTAATCGCCAACTGCCAGATCGCGGAAATCGGAGACGAATGCCGCTGTCTTCGATTTCTTCGGAGCTGGACGCGCCGTTACATCGGCTTCATCGGAAAAATCATTCGCCCCGAAGACGACGAGATTCGCCTCGGGCAGGCTTACGCCATTGGCAAGCTGGCTGCGGACAAGGATCGGCGTGCGCAGATCTCCGGCGAGATAACTCGACTCGTCGTAGATAGTCTCACTGCCGGCGTGCTGAATACGGCTGCCGAGGCGGTACGGCACTTCATATTCGCGCAGCAGGCTCGCCAGCCTCTCAACTTCGCCCTGGTTAGGAGCGGCTATCAGCATGCGCGTCTCCTGCTGCATTAACGTGCGAACCTGCTCGACAAACGCAGGAATCGACCCATGGAAGCGCAGTGTCGGACGCGATGCGATCTCGATCTCGCCCAGCGTCTCGTCTTCTTCGAGCACATCCACTACGCCGAGCTGATCGACATCGAGGCCGGGATGTGACGCAAGCTGCGCCAGCAGTAACTCGGGCCGCATGTAGATGTCGTGCGGCTCAATGAGCGAACCGATGCCGCTCCGATCGTGGCGCTGCTCGACCTTGTTCCACCAGCGATCGGTCTGGTTCTTGATCATCGCCGGCTCTTCGACAAAAAGCGCACTGCGCGGGAAGAGCTCGAGCAATGTTTTATCGGCTCCCGCGACCGTCGAAAAAAATTCCCAGCCCGGAAAGATACTCACGCCGCCCGCGGCCATGGCCTCGGCTATCAGCTCAGGGTCGCCCCCGGATTCAAGCCGCTCTCCACTCAGACGTGCATGCACGGCGGCGAGCAGGCGCTCGGTGATCGGGGTTTCGGTCAGCGGGAGCAGGACTGCTTCATCTAGGGGTGTTGAAGACCGCTGCGATTCTGGATCGAACTTGCGGATCGAATCAATCTCGTCGCCGAAGAACTCGACGCGCACCGGGCGATCCACCTCCGGAGAGTAGACATCGAGAATGCCGCCGCGACGCGTAAACTGGCCCGGCATCTCGACGATATCGGCTGAGCTATAACCGACGCTCGTCAGGTGTGTGATCAGCGCGTCGATATCGATCTCTTCGCCGCGACGCAACGTGCGCGCCAGGCCGGCATAGTAATCCGCGCTGAAAAACTTCATCGCCGCCGCTTCGACTGGGGCAATCACAATCGAAGCGGCCCCGGTTGCCATCTTCCATAGCGTTGCGGCGCGCTGTTCCTGGACTTCAGGATGAGGCGAAAGATTTTCGAAAGGCAGCACATCATGCGCGGGCAGCTTCAGAACTCGCTCGGGAGCGATCGCGCCTGTCAGCTCACATCCGGCCCGCAGAGAAATCTGCAGCGTGTCAGCGGCCTTGTTATCCGCAACGACAATTACGACGGGAACATTAGCCGCGCGCGCGAAGAGTGGAAGGTACAAAGCACGGGCGGTCGAGGTCAGTCCAGACACACGACGACGCCCACGGGCAAGGGCGAGGTGCCTCCGTGCCTGTTCAAATGATGAGGAGCGCTCCAGATCCGCCAACAGCTCGCGGACAAACGGGAGGATCATGCAGTTCTTAGTCTACCAGCGGTTCCTCATTCCGTATTACCCACTTCCGCGAACGCTTGCGCTGCTAAAATCAAGCTATCTATGGCTACCACAGCGAGCGTGTCGCCGGACGTTCTGGCGAAGTACGAGCCGGTTATCGGGCTTGAAGTCCACGTCCAGTTGCTGACTAACACGAAGGCCTTTTGCGGCTGCTCGAACCAGTTCGGTGCGCCTCCCAATACGAATGTCTGCCCGGTATGCCTCGGCTTGCCCGGCGCGCTTCCGGTTCTGAATGAGCGGGCCGTCGAGTTTGCCACGCTGGCTGCACTGGCGCTGAATTGCACAGTGAATGAGCGCTCGATCTTCGCGCGCAAGAACTACTTCTATCCCGACCTGCCCAAGGGCTACCAGATTTCACAGTTCGACAAGCCGCTGGCCGAGCATGGATGGATCGAGATACCAACGCCAAACGGAACGAAGCGCATTGGCATCACGCGCCTGCATATGGAAGAAGATGCAGGGAAGAGTCTGCACGACGGCTTCCCCGATTCTGCGACGCGCACTTACGTTGACCTGAACCGCTGCGGCACTCCGCTGATCGAAATCGTCAGCGAGCCCGACATTCGCACCCCTGACGAGGCTTTCGAATACCTCACGCGTCTCAAGGAAATTCTTCTCTACACTGCCGTCAGCGACTGCAACATGGAGGAAGGCTCGCTTCGCTGCGACGCCAACGTGAGCGTGCGTCTGAGAGGACAGGAAAAATTCGGGACGAAAGCCGAAGTCAAGAATGTGAACAGCTTTCGTTTTATCCGCTCAGCGCTCGAATATGAGATCGAGCGCCAGGTGGAAGTGATCGAGAGTGGCGGCCGTGTTGTGCAGGAGACGCGGCTATGGAACGCGAATGAAGGCCGCACCTACTCCATGCGTTCCAAGGAGCAGGCGCACGACTACCGCTATTTTCCCGAGCCCGATCTTCCGCCGCTCATTCTCACTCCGCATCTCAAGGCGGAAGTCGCCAAGCTGATGCCGGAACTGCCGGAAGCACGCCGCAAGCGCATGATCGCCGAATACGGGATCAGCGAGCAGGATGCGCAGACTCTGACCGCGACGCGCGCTTTTGCAGACCAGTTTGAGGCTGCGGCCAAAGCAGCGAAAAGCCCCAAGCGGGTTGCGAATCTCGTACAGAGCGAGCTGACCAGTCGCCTCAAGGCCAAGGCACTTGAACTTGAACAGTCGCCGATCACGATGAAGGGAATCGTCCTGGCCGCCGATCTCCTTGAGGACGGCAAGCTTTCCAGCAAGCAGCTCAAGCAGCTCTTCGACACGGCCTTTGAGAATGGCGAAGACTTTGGCGCTGTCTACGAGCGCGAGAAGCCGCAGCAGATCACCGACCCGGCAGCCATAGAGATGATGATTGACGAAATCATCGCCGCAAATCCAAAGCAGGTCGAGCAGTATCGCGGAGGCAAGAAGACCGTAGCAGCTTTCTTTGTCGGTCAGGTAATGAAGCTGTCAAAGGGACAGGCAAATCCTGCGCTGCTGAATGAATTGGTGACAAAGAAGCTGGATGCTTAAAGCGAATCAGTGGAATCCAGGCTCACAGATACCAGCTTAGACGGGCGAAGATTTGTAAGATGTGCCGGATGTGATCGTATCGTGATCCGCCAGAGCAGAGCCCCACTCCCCTTTATTTTTCCTCAGTCGCCACGCCTCGTAGAACCCGTGAACCACAAAAAGCTCAGCGCCTGCGTTAAGTTTCTCGTCGGAAACGACTCGTGCAATAAAAAAGGTATGGCTTCCGAGTCGATGAATCTTCTCAACTTCCATCTCCCTCACCCTGTAAGCAAAAGCGGGGAACGGAATATGGAAGTTGCTTGACTTCCTGGTTTCGAAAGGCAATTCGTACCAGTTGATGGATTGTTTATTGTGGTTGACAGCGAGTTTATAGGCGAATGAGCCCTGCTCAAAGGGAACGCTGCTCAATGCGAGACGGCCAGAACCCTCTATGAGATGTGCGGGCATTTTCGCGTCTCTCAACGCAAACGCAAAGTAGTCGTTGTCAATGTCGCCCATCACGTTCATCGGGAACATATTGCCTTGAATGTCGGTGATTACGCTCACCAGCGATATTGGGCGAGGGCAGATGAACATCACTTCCATCGCTCGTTTTTCCAGGAACGATGGCTTGATTTCTGTGTTGTTAGTTTTCCGGTGTGCATGCTCATAAAACAGGTAGTGAGCCCACAGCCGTATTGCAGGTAGGCAATAGTTTGTTGCACTCCATGTCTGGAGCAGGACGAAATCCCTGCCGTTCATGGCGATGCGCTCAACACACTTGAGGCCAATCTCGCCCAGCACTCGCTTCTGTCCATCCCGCTCGCAGAATTTCAGCGTCAGGCGCTTCGCGTCTTTCGCACTCGGACCCTGATTTTCTCTAAATGCCACGCAAAGAACGAACGGATCGGCACAGGCCATAGTATGGCGGCCAGTCACATCGAGAGGAGAGCCCATTCCATGCAACCAAACCGATATCTCGGTCTGTGGGCTCGGATGCCCGAAGAAGACTCTCTGGGGAATTGGGTCGCCACCAAATACAAGGCGCTTAATCACTCTACGGCTTTTTGCGGCAATCGACATAGGAGCATTTCACGGAGACTTTGAACTTTCGCGCGGTCGCTGGTACATACATGACCCGTACAGCATCAGCGTATGCCCTGCCCCAGGGGGGCGATGTCATCCCGATGTCTGAGGTTTGTCATTCGATTGTCATGTTTCAGAGGCGGCTAGCCAGGCCGCAAGCAAATCTTTCAAGCATGACGCCTTGGCGCCTCATAACTGCTTCTAGACAGCAAGCCGCCGGTGCAGCAGCGAGAGCACCAGACCTTTGCATTGGTACTCCAGTTCCGGATCGTAGCGGTAACCCTCGTCGCGCATGAAGGCGTGTGCACCGTTGACCTCAAACCACTGATAGTTCGCGCCCACCTCATCCAGCCGCGCCTTGATCTTCAACCGGCCTTCGAGCGGAACGTGCGGGTCCTGCCGTCCCCAAATGTGCAGCAACTCGCCCTTGATCTCCCCGGCGCGCGCCAGGGAGTCGTCATTCTTGCCCTTGCCGAGCGATCCGCTGTGAACATCGGTCGCGTAAAAACACGCGGCAGCGCGAATCGCCGAATTCATGGCAGCGCGAAAGGCAAGGTGTCCACCGAGGCATATCCCAATGGCCCCCAGCCGCCCGTTGCACTGCGGCATCGTGGGCAGATAATCGATCAGAGCCTTCGCATCAGCATCATAGGAAGACAGCTCCTTCCCATACTTGTCCTCATTGCCTTTGTCCGCGCCGGCCTGATCGTAGGCGAGCACCGTGCCCGCTGCTTCCAGTTCGTGATAGACCTCGGGCACAGCGACGACATACCCATGTCCGGCAACGAATGACGCAAACCGCCGGATCGGTCCCGTAAGCTGAAATATCTCTGAATAGAGAATGATGCCAGGGTAACGACCCTCCGCGGCAGGGTGGAAAAAGTAAGTCCGCATCGGCCCGGTCGGGGTGGCGATGTCGGCCACAAGATCGTCTTTGATGATCATTATCAAGCCCTCTTCAGCGCGCGATGCCCGATGTCACGCCGGTAGTACATGCCATCGAAGTGGATTTTTCTGATGCCCTCATACGCCAGTTGGAGAGCGTTTTCGAGCGAATCCGCCGCAGCCGTAACCGCGAGCACGCGCCCGCCATTTGTCAGGTAGTTGCCTTCGAGCAGCGACGTGCCGGCATGAAAGACTTCGACGCGGGCGATCTTCGCCGCATCGTCAAGGCCAGTGATCTGCTGCCCGGTTGTGTAGCTGGCGGGATATCCCTGCGACGCTGCGACCACGCAGGCGGAAGCCCCACGGCGCCAGCGAAACGCCGTGTCGCTCAGACGGCCCTCCACACACGCCCGCAAACCGTCGAGCAAATCACTTTCCAGACGCACCAGAATTGCCTGCGTCTCGGGATCGCCAAAGCGCGCGTTGTATTCAAGCACCATCGGGCCGCGCGCCGTCATCATAAGTCCGCAATAGAGCACGCCAACAAAGGGCGTGTCCTCCGCCGCCATCCCTTCGATCGTCGGTTGCACGACGTGGTGCATGATCCACTCGCTCATCTGCGGGTCGAGCATGGTATCGGTCGAATAGACGCCCATGCCGCCGGTGTTCGGTCCCGTATCGCCCTCGCCGATGCGCTTGTGGTCCTGCGCCGGAACAAGCGGCACCGCGTGCTTACCGTCACTTAAAACGAGAAACGAGACCTCCTCGCCCTGAAGAAACTCCTCAATCACGACGCTGGTTTCGACCGACCCCAGCAGCTTGCCGCTGAAGAGCCCGGCAATTGCATCCTGCGCTTCCTTCTTCGTGCTGCAGATCAGAACACCCTTGCCCGCGGCCAGGCCGTCGGCTTTGATAACGACCGGCAGATGAAAGAGATCGAGCGCCTCCAGCGCCTCTTCCTGCGTTGCGCACACGGCGTAGTTCGCGGTTGGAATCTTATGCCGCTGCATGAAGCGCTTGGCGAAGGCCTTGCTCGTTTCAAGCATCGCTGCCGCCCGCGTGGGACCAAAGACGGCCAGGCTGCGACGCCGCATCTCGTCTACCAGTCCGAGAGCGAGCGGGACCTCCGGCCCCACCACCGTCAAATCCGGATTCTCGGCAACGACGGCGCGCAGAAGATCGTTCACGTCTTTCTGATTGGCGTTGACCAGCCGCGCGACCTGCGCGATGCCGCCATTGCCCGGCGCGCACACCACTTCCCGTACCTGCGGCGACTTCCGAATTGCCCATACGAGCGCGTGCTCCCGCCCCCCGGAGCCGATGACGAGGACTTTCATGCCTGGCTGAACTCTCCCTATTGCTTAACAAAGGCTACCGCACGGCTCACAACTCGCCAAGCCCGGCGCAAATATATGAATAATTGTTAATAAATGTTTGTTAACTATGGTTTACTTTCCGGAAAATCCACCCTATACTCGGTCTCAGGTCCAGCGCGATGCCCCCTCCAACCACACAATTCGCTGACGTTGCAAAACGGCAGAGGCTGCCGCGCATGCGCACGTCCGAGCTGTGGTACTACTTCGGGCCTGCCTTCGTTGCCAGCATCGCGTATATCGACCCCGGCAATTTCGCAACGAATTTTGACGGCGGCGCGCGCTTCGGCTACCGGCTGCTCTGGGTCCTGCTGTGGTCAAACGCCATGGCCATTCTGATTCAATACCTTGCAGCGAAACTCGGCATCGCCACCGCCAGAACTTTGCCGCAGAACTGCCGTGCCCACTTCTCGCGTCCAACGACGATCGGGCTATGGGTCGCCGCCGAAATCTCCGCCCTGGCAACCGACATGGCCGAGTTTCTGGGTGCGGCACTGGGCTTTTATCTGCTCGTCGGCGGATGGCTCACCCGCTACGGCTGGAGCAAAACCGAAATCCTTCTCGCCGCCGCTATTGCTTCGGCGGTTTGCGTTTTCGCCATTCTTGCGCTGGAACTGTGGGGTTTCCGCAAGCTCGAGCTGGGCATTATGGTTTTCGTCTGCATCATTGGCGTTTGCTATGCGGTCGAGATGTTCTTCATTCACCCGGACTGGAATGCCATTGTTGTCCATACCCTCATTCCAACCATCGACAGCAAAAGCATCTACATCGCTGTAGGCATGCTCGGCGCAACTGTCATGCCCCATGTCATCTACCTGCACTCGGCCTTAGTGCAGCCCCGTGTTCAAAACGAAATCAGCGACACGCCACGCCGCCAATTCCTGGCGCGCCTGCGACACCTGCGATTCGAGACCATCGACGTCTTTGCCGCCATGAATGCTGCGTGGCTGGTCAACTCCGCCATGGTCATCGTTGCAGCCGCCGCCTTTGCCGGTCGCCAGTGGCAAAACGGCATGTCGATTGAAGAAGCCCACCGCACACTCGGGCCGTTGCTCGGGAACACCTCTGCCGTCGTCTTCGCCATTGCCCTCCTGTGCTCCGGGCTTTCGTCATCGACCGTAGGCACTATGGCGGGACAGGTCATCATCGAAGGCTTCCTCGATGTCAAATTCAGCATCTTTCTGCGGCGCCTGCTGACCATTATTCCTGCGATTGTCGTCATAGCCATCGGCCTTGATCCGTTGAAAATTCTTATCCTCTCGCAGGTGGCCCTCAGCTTTACACTGCCGTTTGCGCTGGTGCCGCTACTGCTGCTCACAAGCAGGCAGGAGCTCATGGGTGCCTTCGCCAACCACAAACCAACCCGCGTTCTCGGCTGGCTCACCGTCGCCGTCATCGTCTCGTTGAATCTCTTTCTTCTCTGGCAGACATTTTCGCCGCACGCTTAGGGCAAGCTCTCTATAGCTGGTGGTATCCTTCCACCGCTTGTTGTTTACCCAAAGGAGAGGCCTTTATGCGCTTTTGTCCCCGGTTGGCGCAGTCCGCATCAATCGCATCCACAGTCCTGCTGGCTCTTGGCCTTGCAGGCTCAACCTTTAGCTCGGCGCAATCTACTGCTTCAAGTCAATTCACAATCGGCTCATCCCTCGAAGCTACCGCCGATCCTCCAGTGCAGCGTCCGCAGACCAAGCATTGCGAAGTAACCCTTCTCACCAACCAGGCATTTGCAGACTTCAATAACAAGAACTTCAGCTTCACGCCGCCCGCCGATTGCCCCGGCCCCTGGGCCAAGGTCATCTTCACCGGCGACTTTTCTATCCAGCCAGGAGTCCAGTTTGACCGCACCGGGCTGGTCTTCTTTGGAAATGTGAACATTTACTTCGGCACAACGGCCGAGCCTCTGCAAAGCCAGACTGACACGTGGCACGTGGAACGCGACCTCACCGACTACAGTTCGCTCTTCAAGACACCGCAAACCGGCTTCGCCAGCCTCGGTAACATCGTAGGCGCCGACGGGCTCACCTCGACCATCTTCGGCACCTTCAAACTCGAGTTCTATCAAGCCAATTTCGTCAATCCAGCGCCTAGAACAGCCGACATGGTATTGCCTTTGCCGGACAATGGGAACGGCGCCGTGGGCCTCAACAATACAACTCCCGAATTCACGCAAACCTTCACGCTGCCGAAAAATATCGAGAGCGCATATATTGACGTGCTCGCGGAGAGTCAGAGCAGTGAGGAGCAATGGTTCCTGTGCCTGCCCAACAGCGTTGCAAGTGACGTAGGCGATTGTGGCGACACAGCCTTCCGCCAAGTAAACATCAGCATTGACGGCAAACCCGCGGGTGTGGCTCCGATCTTTCCTTGGATTTACACAGGCGGCGTGGACCCCGGACTCTGGATCCCGATCCCGGGAGTGCAGACACTGAATTTTCTTCCCTATCGCGTGGACCTGACGCCCTTCGCCGGGGTTCTGAGCGATGGCCAGCAGCACACAGTCGGGGTAACCGTCCTTAACGCCTTCAACTTCTTCAGCACCCTTGCAACCCTTCTGGTGTATCAGGACCACGGAACCAGTCAGGTAACCGGAGCATTGACAGAGGACACCCTGGCGGCTCCTGACCCGACAGTCGTGAGCAATGTCACGTTCGATTCACAGGGCAACGGTGGAGGCATCGCGACAGTAACCAGCGCGCAAAGCTTCACCATTGCGGGCTTTGTGAACACTTCGCACGGACGGGTGAACACGAAAGTTGATGGCAATGTGAACTTCAGCAACGTCCAGACCGTCACTTCCACCGCAAACACGTTCGGCCAGGGCGTCGTCCAGACCTCTACGGTCAACCAAAAGACGACGACGCAGGACGGTTTCCTCTTTACTACGAAAGAGAACGACGTTTCGTATCCCTTCAACATCAATTATCTTGAAACGCTCGAAAGCAACGGCGATATTGGCCAGGTCACGACCGTCGATCAGAACTTTCAGCGCAACGAGACCGATACACTCGAAGGGCTTCCCGTTTTCCGTTCAAGCGTAAGCAACGAAGTAAGCTCAGGAGACACAGCAACGTTCGTTGCCTCCCCCACGGGCTTCTCGCTTGGTCCCAACAGCGGGCAGAGCAGCAAGCAAACCTACGTCTATAACGACTCGCTGGGCAATTGCTACAGCCGCACACTCACGGCGGCGAACAATGCGCTCACCGGCGTGAAAGATGGGGCAGGCTGCCAGCGCGGCCTTCACTGGTAAACAAAGAAGGCCCGGTCGCAACACCGGGCCTTTTCCTCTCGATCACACGGCACTTACTCCTTACCTACGCTGGGGGCGCCCGAAGTCACCGAAGCCGCGCCAGCAGCCTGAGGCTGTGCAGCAGGAATCCGCAGTCCCGCGCTTACCGCCTTCAACAGTTGCGCATCGCTTGAATCCTCGCCCAGTTCCCACACCATCACGCCGCGTAGATCATGCTGTTGTGCATACTCGCCCTTAAAGCGCGCCGACACCGGGTCTTCATACGTCCAGAACGTATCGCCGTCGTACAGCCACGGCGCCTGCGCCGCTGCATCGCGATACACAGTCGATGAGGCGATCAGCGTCTGGATGTATCGGTAAGGACGGTCCTGATGCATTGGCTCTCCCGGTTGAAAGAGCCCGTGGTTTTCGCTGCCGACCGAGTTCCAGGAATACCCGTAGAAGGGAATTCCGAGCAGCAGTTTTTCAGGGGGCACACCCGCATCTTCATATTCACGGACCGTCCTGTCGGCGTTGCCGCTGTGCTCGCTGTAAAGCGGTGCATGAAAGCCGGTCTCCTTGTGCCATGGGCCGACGTAGTCATAGTTCATCAATCCAACCATGTCGACGATATTTGCGACCGCGGCAAAATCCACGTCGTGATACATTCGCGGGCTGGGACCAGCTGCGATCGTCAGCCTGAGCCCGCTCTGAGTCGCATTCAGCTGCTTTCTGAATTCCTGAAGCAGGGCGAGATAGTTGGGCGCGTCTTCCGGCTGTGGATACTCCCAGTCCAGGTCGAAGCCGGTAAAGATTCCTGGCGCGTGGACTCCTGGAGCAAAGTGCCCGCGGACAAACATATTGATGCACGAGGAGACAAAAGCCACACGGTTCGCAGGCTGCGCCGCTTCGGCAAAGGACGAAGCTTTGCCTTCGAGCGAAATCAGAATTTTCATCTGCGGGAAGCGCTTTTTCAACATCTGCAATTGGTGAAAGCTGCCGCGCAGCAGCGATCCCGGACGATCTGACTTGCCGTCAACACTGTTGATCGCACTATAGGTCAGGTTCAGATCCGCGTTTGGATCGGCGACCGCGCAGCGGGCATTCACAATAAAACCTTGCGCGTAGTTCAGTTGATCGAGCAGCGGGGCGGAACCGCTCGTGATCAGGTCCTTCACAAAATACGGCGGATCATCGTAAATGCCCCACTGCGGGAAATAGCCCACCAGCAGCGGTTTCGGCGAGTTACCGGTCGCGCCAAAGATACCCAGGCCGGGAAGCAGCATGCTCAGGGCGAGAAGCGAAGAAAAAGAAAATCGGCGCATGGCCTGGCGAGTGCCCCCAAGAAAATTCGGCGTACTGGTGGAATTCTCTCTCAAGTTGGCCAGATTGGGAGGGAACCGAGTAACAGCCGCGTTAAAATACTGGCAGGACCATGATCAACCTCGTCCCGCCTCGCCTCCAGCGCTTTCGTCGCGGCCAC
The DNA here is from genome assembly GCA_963823845.1 of Terriglobales bacterium. Taxonomy (GTDB): domain Bacteria; phylum Acidobacteriota; class Terriglobia; order Terriglobales; family Acidobacteriaceae; genus Alloacidobacterium. The sequence goes on along the minus strand of CAWGND010000009.1, from coordinate 256,390 downwards.
CCGGACCGTGGACGAATCCACAGCATCTGATTAAGCTTTTCTGTTGACTGCCTCCGCGCTCTCCTTCGCAGCCTGCGCGGTGAGACGATCTGCGCCACCTCCGATGGCCACAGCAAAGGAAGGACTCCCATGAGCCAAGTTACGAGTCAGATTGAGAACAGTTTCGGCAGCCTGTCTGAACTGCAAGCCGGCAATCGCACCTACGAAATTTTCCGCCTTAACGTACTGGAGAAAGAAGGCATCCAGCTCTCTCGCCTGCCTTACAGCCTGCGCATCCTGCTTGAGAACCTGCTGCGGCAGGAAGATGGCAAGAGCGTCACCGCCGACGACATTGAATTCCTTGCCAAGTGGGACCCGAAGGCCGAGCCTTCGCGGGAAATCGCCTACATGCCCGCGCGCGTCCTGATGCAGGATTTCACCGGCGTTCCGGCGATCGTCGATCTTGCTGCTATGCGCGACGCGATGAAGCAGTTGGGCGGCAATCCGGAGAAGATCAACCCGCTACAACCGGCCGAGCTGGTCATCGACCACTCTGTTCAGGTGGATGAGTATGGCACCAATAACTCTTATTCGCTCAATGCGATGCTCGAATTCCAGCGCAACCGCGAGCGCTACGCCTTCCTGAAGTGGGGCCAGTCGGCCTTTCGCAATTTCTCGGCCGTGCCTCCGGGCATGGGCATCTGCCATCAGGTCAATCTTGAATACCTCGCCCGCGTTGTCTTCACGACCGACGGGGACAAGCCTCGTGCCTACCCTGACACGCTCGTCGGCACCGATTCCCACACCACCATGATCAACGGCCTTGGCGTCCTCGGATGGGGCGTCGGCGGCATCGAGGCTGAAGCGGCCATGCTGGGCCAGCCGGTCTCGATGCTCGTGCCGCAGGTCGTCGGGTTCAAGCTCACTGGCAAGCTGCGCGAAGGCGCCACAGCAACAGACTTAGTCCTCACCGTAACGGAAATGCTGCGCAAGCTCGGCGTTGTCGGCAAGTTTGTCGAGTTCTACGGCTCCGGCATCAGCGAACTCTCGCTGGCCGACCGCGCCACCATTGCGAACATGGCCCCCGAATACGGCGCCACCTGCGGCATCTTCCCTGTGGATGCGGAAACACTGCGCTACCTGCGCCTCACGGGTCGCAGTGAAGAGCAGATCCAACTCGTCGAAACGTATTACAAGGAACAGGGCCTTTTTCACTCAGCAGATTCGCCGGAAGCCGAATACTCGCAGACCATTTCGCTCGATCTGGCAACCGTTGAGCCGTGTGTTGCAGGTCCCAAGCGCCCGCAGGACCGCGTGCTGCTCAAAGAAGCGGGAAGCCAGCTTCAAAAAGCAGCTTCCCAACCTGCTCGGACCCAACGCCAACAAGGACGGCGTCCGCCAGGTTGTCCGTTGGGAGGGTGAAGGCGGCCATTTCGCCGATACGCCCGAATCTACGCACGGCGTACATGAGCAAGGCCATGCTCCAACAATTAAGGACCGTTTCGGAGTCGATGTCGATAAATACCTCGATCACGGCTCAGTCGTCATCGCCGCCATCACCAGTTGCACCAACACGTCGAATCCGGCCGTGATGGTCGCCGCTGGAATCCTAGCGAAGAAGGCCGTCGAAAAGGGCCTTACCGTTCCACCGTGGGTCAAGACCTCGCTCGCGCCCGGCTCGCGCGTCGTCACCGACTACTACGAGAAGTCCGGCTTGCTGCCCTATCTCGACAAGCTCCGCTTTAATGTTGTTGGCTACGGCTGCACGACATGCATCGGAAACTCCGGTCCGCTGCCGACTGATGTTTCAAAATCCATCGAGGACCACGGCCTCGTCGCTGTATCCGTGCTCAGCGGCAATCGCAACTTCGAGGGCCGCATCAACTCTGATGTGCGTGCGAATTACCTCATGTCGCCGCCGCTCGTCGTAGCTTATGCGCTTGCGGGACGGATCGATCACGATCTTGAAAGCGATCCAATCGGTAAAGGTAAGAACGGTCAGCCGGTTTACCTGAAGGACATCTGGCCGACGCAAAAAGAAGTCTCAGACGTCATTGCGTCTTCCATTGACTCCGATATCTTCCGCAAGGAATACGCAACCGCTACCGACGGTGACCGCAACTGGCAGGGCCTCAAGTTTCCCACCGGCGACGTCTATCAATGGGAAACCAACTCGACCTACATCCGCAAGGCTCCGTACTTTGACGGCATGCCCGCAACTCCCACTCCCGTCGAAGACATTCAGGGTGCGCGCGTGCTCGCCGTACTCGGCGACAGCGTGACCACGGACCATATCTCGCCGGCAGGCTCGATCAAACTGAACGGGCCGGCAGGCAAATATCTGACCGAACACGGAGTTAAGCCAGCCGATTTCAACTCCTACGGCTCGCGCCGCGGCAATCACGAAGTCATGGTGCGCGGGACCTTTGCGAACGTGCGACTACGCAACAAACTTGCTCCCGGAACCGAAGGCGGCGTTACCAGCCTTCTGCCCGAAGGCGAGCAGATGAGCATCTTCGACGCCAGCGTAAAGTACGCCGAACGCAAAACGCCGCTCGTCATTCTTGCCGGAAAGGAATACGGCTCCGGCTCCTCACGCGACTGGGCGGCTAAAGGCCCGCGCCTGTTGGGGGTGCGCGCCGTTATTGCGGAGAGCTACGAACGCATCCACCGGTCGAACCTGGTTGGGATGGGCATTCTGCCGCTGCAGTTTGCAGAAGGCCAGAACGTCGAAAATCTTGGCCTGTCCGGTGAAGAGGTCTTCGACTTCCCCGGCCTGAAATCGCTACTCGCCGCTAAGCTAGCGAAAGGAAAGGCTTTAAAGGTGAAGTCAACTGCGTCCGATGGCAAGACGAGGGAATTTGAAACGAGGGTGCGGATCGACACTCCGCAGGAAATCCTCTACTACGAAAACGGGGGCATCCTGCAGTATGTCCTGCGCCAGTTGGCCGGGAAGTGAGCTGATAAGCGTTCAGCTCAAAAATGACAAAGCTCCAGTACATTCTGGAGCTTTTGTCGTTGTCAGCCATTCAAGCGCTGACCGGACGTTCTCTAACCGCTTTTGAGCTGACCGCAATATCGCTGGCCGCTTCCTAGCTTCTGTTAGATCCCCATCCCGTACGCATCGGATTGCATCTCATCGCCGGCATGCGAATACAGATCATACGGTGTGCGGCGATTGAACTTGTACCGCTGACGCAATTCGCGGCCCACATACAGACCCAGGGCGACAACACCCACAGCTACGGAGGTCCAGCCGATCGCCTTCAGCGCAACGGCCGACTCCTCTTCTTTCTTTAGACCCGGCAGAACAATCACCTCAGCCTTCTTTCCTGACCGAAAAAGCCGACGCTTTCGAAGCGGTCCCATGCGGAAATCATAGCGCATACCACTTGCTGCCCGTATAGTGCCCATCGGTAACCAAGCGTATCTATTTAGACAGTTCCTTCAATCTGATGTAACCAACGAACTTTCTGTTCCGCTGGTAGGAAGCTGGCTTCGATGGAATTGGATGCCAGTTCGCGCAGATGCTCCTCGGTAAAGCCAAATCGGCTATACGCCAGTAGATACTCACCCTGCAGATCGCTGCCGAACATTGTCGGGTCGTCGGAATTGAGCGTCACCATGAGCCCTTGGTCAAAGTAGTGGCGCACCGGGTGGTCCTCCAACTGCCGGCAGCACCCGGTTTTCAGGTTTGATGTCACGCAAATCTCAAGCGGAACCTGTCGCTCTGCTAGCAGATGCATGAGCTCCGGATCGTGAATCGCCGTCAGCGCATGCCCCAAGCGCTCGGCTCCAATGTTCAGGGCTCCCCAAATGCTCTGCGGCCCAACGGCTTCGCCCGCGTGTACTGTAAGCCGCAGTCCAGCGTCCCGCGCCTCGCTGTACGCGTCGCGAAATAGCTCCGCTGCTCCGTTGCGCTCATCGCCACCAATCCCGATGCCGACGATACTTGGGTACTCACTCTTCATCTCGATTGCCTTGCGGAAGACGCGGACAGCAGGCTCGACTCCGAAGTGCCGAACGGCGTCGAAAATCCAGTAGAGAGTGATGCCAAAGTCTTTCTCTGCCTTCTCTCGCGCCCGCTCCACAGCGGAAAAGATCGGCTCAAACTCGCCGCGCCCCCAGTAATAGACGAGGCCCACAGCAATGTATGCCTCGGCATGAACGACGCCCTGGGCGGCAAGTTGTTCCAGCATCTTGTAAGTAATCAGCTCATAGTCATCGGCTGCTCGCAGCCGCTCGGTCACGGTCTTAAAGGCCATCAGGAAACCGAAGAAGTCCGTGTACTGATAAAGCGCCTGCGCTTGATCGAGCGTCAATGGCTCGGCATCGTGCCTCCGGCTGAGCTCGACAAGCGTCTCGGGCGAGATCGTGCCTTCGAGGTGCAGATGGAGTTCAGCTTTGGGAAGACGACGGAGGAAATCGTTCGGCCCTGCAGTCATGCAATTGGTGTATCGCAGCCGAGCCAAAGGCTCAAAGCTCCGCCCAGTCAACGAAGAGTATTTGCAGCGGACAGTAATCGCTGGCGGTTCACCGGACTCTCTGTGAAAGGGTTATCGCGCCCGGTGCGGCGGACAGAACTCGCTCCGCCGGCAGCTGTAGAAGTAGTAAATGCAAAGCCCAATCGCCAGCCAGACAAAGAAGCGCAGCCAGGTCATTATCGGCAGCCCGGCCATCAGCAACACGCAGAAGAAGATGCTGAGCACCGGAAATACCGGGCCGCCCGGACAGCGGAAGCTGCGATGCCGATGAGGATCTTTGTACCGCAGAACCAGCACGCCGGCGGATACCAGCACAAAGGCAAAAAGCGTACCGATGTTGGAGAGATCGGAAAATGTCCCGATGTCGAGTAGTCCGGCAGGTAGTCCAACGACAAATCCCGCGACCCACGTCGAGACAGCAGGCGTCCGATATTTCGGATGCACCTTCGAGAAGACCGACGGCAGCAGACGATCGCGTGACATGGCAAACCACACGCGTGCCTGGCCTATCTGGAAGACGAGGATCGACGAGATCATTCCCAATAGGGCGCCGATAAGAATGACCAGCCGCACCCAGTGCAGCGACTCGCCGCCTGTCGTCAACGACAGCTTTCTAAGCGTGTTGACCACCGGGGCCGCATCACCTACTAACTGATCCCACTTGATCAGCCCCGTCAGCACCACCGCTACACCAATATAGAGAGTCGTGCAGATTACCAGGGTCGCGAGAATGCCAATCGGCACGTCGCGCTGCGGATTCTTGCATTCCTCGGCTGCCGTCGAGACGGAATCGAAACCGATATAGGTGAAAAAAATGATCGAGCCGCCCGTCAGCAGTCCCGACCAGCCATTCGGGTAAAACGGGTGCCAGTTCGACGGATGGATGAAGTGCGCACCGAAGGCGACGAATATAAGGATCGCCGTAATCTTCAGCAGCACCATAACGTTGTTCGTCTCCGCCGACTCGCGGATGCCGCGCACCAGCACGATGGTCAACAGCATCACGATCAGGAAGGCCGGCCAGTTGAAGCCGAAGTGCCAGCCCGGCGCATAAAGCGTATTACCCGCGAAATCCTGTAACCCACTGGGTAGGTAAGCAGGTGAAATCCAACGCGCCGACGGATGAATTCCCAGCCAGTCCATCAGATCGACAATATGCGCTGCAAACCCAACGCACACCGCCATGTTCGAGAAGGCGTACTCAAGAATCAGGTCCCAGCCGATGATCCAGGCGATTAACTCCCCCAGCGTCGCATAGGTATAGGTGTATGCCGAGCCCGCAATCGGAATCATCGATGCGAGTTCTGCATAGCAAAGCCCAGTGAAGGCGCAGACGATTGCCACCAGCACCAGGGACAACGCCAGAGCCGGACCTGCTCCCGGGCGCCCGACGAGTGCCGTGTGATGAATCAGATAATCCAATACCGGCGTATTCAGGATCGACGACGTATCGAACTTCTCGCCCGCAATCGCCGTCCCAATCACTGTGAAGATGCCCGAGCCAATGACCGCGCCAATGCCCAGCGCAGTCAGCGACCAGGGCCCGAGTGTCTTCTTGAGGCTATGCTCCGGCGCCTCTGAGTCACGAATGAGTTTGTCAATCGATTTTCTGGCGAAGACTTGTGTCGGCAGAACCTGGCTCCTGCAGTCTTTAATGAGGGGAGTGTAGCCGCTCAGGGCCTGTCCCGCGAAGAAAATTCCGCAGGACAGGCCGCAAATCCCTCTAGCGCTTGCTTGTGCCGCGCACCAGTTTCCTGACCTTCTTCTTGTTCGAGCCGCGCGGAGTCGTCCGCTTGGCCTTGGGGGCCGCCTTCTTGCGCGCAGTGCGCTTTATCTTCTTGCGTTCTTCTGTGCTTTCAATCTTCTTGGTATTTGCCATTCTTCTCCTTCTAACTCATGAGCCGTCATTCTGAGGAGCCTGCGACGAAGAAGCTTAACGATCTTCGATTTGCCAACAGTTTTCTTCAGAGGACAGAACTAGATGCGTTCCAGCTGGGCGAACTTCTCCACCAGCTTTTTCACACCGAACCTTGTAAATTGTACCGTGATCTTGGCGTCTTCACCGTCTCCCTCGCGCCGGAAGACGACGCCTTCGCCATATTTGGGATGTCGGACGCGCTGCCCGCTCTTGAAGCCGACTGCGCCCTTGGGCTCCGCGACTTCGATCTTAGGCCTCGGTGCATTGCCTCCGCGCCCGCCAAAAAACTGTGCGATGTTATCCAGCGATTCGCCGCCGCTCTTTCTGACAACATTGCGCGAGGAACCACCACCCCCGTTACCTTGCCTCATCGGCCGCTGGTCTTCATCCTCGTAGCTATAGTGGCGGCTCGCCTCAAAACCGTCATCATATTCGCGCCGTTGCATCCAGGAAGCTCGCTGCGTAGAAGCGGCGGCGTATCCACCCCAATTCGATGCCCTTTGCTGCCCGCCGCTCAAGTCTTCAAGCAGCGCCGGAGGCACCTCTTCCAGGAATCGCGAGGGCATCGACGCTTCAGGCATATCGTTTCCATAGCGCCGACGATAGCGGGCCCGCGTCAGCACGAGAGCATCCATCGCCCGCGTCATGCCCACATAGGCCAGCCGCCTCTCTTCTTCCATCTGTTCCGGCTCATTCAGCGTTCGTGAATGCGGAAACAGCCCTTCTTCCATTCCGGCCAGCAGCACCAGCGGAAACTCCAGTCCCTTCGCAGAATGCAGCGTCATCAGTGTCACGCGAGCGTCAGCGTTGTATTGATCCGTATCGCTCACCAACGCCGCGTGGTCGAGAAACTCATCCAGCGTCTCGCCGCGTTCCTGCGCGTCCTGCGCGGCATTGGCTAATTCCTTGAGGTTCTCTATGCGGGAGAAAGCCTCCGGCGTGCCCTCTTCTTCGAGCGCCCGAATATACCCGCTGCGATCGATGAGGAAGCGAATCAACTCAGGCAACGTCGCCGCGTCGCCAGGTTTGCGGAATCCCGGCACAGCAGTTTCGCCCGCGGGCTCAGGCTCAACGCGCTTCTCTACATCATCGGTAAACGGATTGAACTCCGCTGCATCGAATGCAACATCATCGCCAAACGCCAGCCCATGCTGCTCCGCATCGCCGAAATCAAAGCTGGTGTCATCGTCTTTCATCGTCGCAATATCAAGCGAAGCGTCATTATCTGCGACATCGGCCGACAGCTTTTCGGCAAATCCCGGAGCGAGCATCGCTCGCGCATCCTCTATCATCTTGCGAAAGGTATCGAGAGCAATGCACGCTCGCGTCGGAAGCAGCCTTTCACTCAGCGCCCGGCCAATCGCATTCCAGGTGCTCGTGCCGGTTTCAAGCGCAATGCGCTCCAGAGTCTCAAGCGTCGCCTTCCCAATCCCGCGCACCGGAACATTGATCACGCGCTGCATCGCAATCGAGTCATGCGGATTCTGCACTAATTTTAAGTAGCTCAGCAGATCCTTGATCTCAGCACGGTCATAAAACGAGAAGCCGCCGACCATTGTGTAGCTGATGCCATAGCGCCGCAGTGCCTCTTCAACCAGGCGTGACTGCGAGTTCGTCCGGTAAAGCACGGCGACGCGCACATCTTCGTGTTCTTGACCCGCCTTGCGCAGATACTTCTGGATATAGTCCGCGATGAACAGCGCCTCGTTCTCGCCATCCGGAGCCTCGTAGTAGCCGATCAGCGCTCCGCCTTCTCGCTCCGTCCACAGGTGCTTGCCCTTGCGCTGCGAATTGCGCGCTACCACCGCGCCCGCCGCCTCCAGAATAGTCTGCGTCGAGCGGTAGTTCTGCTCCAGCCGTATTGCTTTGGCGTTGGGAAAATCCTTCTCAAACTCAAGAATGTTGCGGATATCCGCGCCGCGCCACGAATAGATGCTCTGGTCCTCATCGCCCACCACGCAGACATTCTTCTCTTCGCCCGCAAGCAGCTTCATCAGTTCATACTGCGGCCGGTTTGTGTCCTGATACTCGTCGATCAGTAAATAACGATACCGCCGGTTGTATTTTTCCCGCACCTCGGAAGAAGATTTCAGCAGTCGCACCGCTTCCAGCAGCAGGTCGTCGAAATCGAGCGCATTGTTCTTGCGCAGCTCCATACGATACGCCTCAAAGATGTGGGCCACTCTTTCGCTCATCGGATCCGCCGACTGCAGGTAATACTCCTGCGGATCGATCATATGGTTCTTGGCCCATGAGATCTTCGACAGCACCACGCGCGGCGTCAACTGTTTATCGTCGAGCCCCATGCGGCGCATGATCTGCTTCACCAGCGCTTGCTGATCGCTCTCGTCATAGATGGCGAATGTCTTTGTTAGCCCTTCATTTCCGATCCGTAGAGCTTCAATGTCCCGCCGCAGCATCCGCACACAGAACGAGTGGAAGGTGGCAATCAACGGCTTGGCTAGCGTCGAATGCCCAATCAACTTGTCCACGCGCTCGCCCATCTCGGCGGAGGCCTTGTTCGTAAAGGTCACGGCCAGAATCGCATCCGGCGAAACCCCGCGCTCCTGAATCAGATACGCAATGCGATGCGTGATGACGCGCGTCTTCCCCGACCCGGCTCCAGCCAGAATCAGGACCGCGCCGTCCACGGCCTCAACCCCGGCCCGCTGCTGCGGGTTCAACTTGTCCAGTAAATGCTGCAAAATGGATTTCTCGGAATTCTCTCGGTGGGTGTTCTTCTTTTAGTGTATCGCTCTTCGAATCGGCGGATTCACAGCCCCGACCCCAGTAAACTTAACCCTGCATGCAAAACCCACCCCGCATCTGCGTCTTCTGCGGATCAGCCGATGGCAGCGCCCCCGCCTACGCCGAGACGGCGAAAGAACTAGGCCAGCACATCGCAGCCGCAGGCATGGGTCTCGTCTACGGCGGAGCTACCGTCGGACTCATGGGCGTCCTCGCCGATGCCGCAATCGCCGGAGGGGCGGAAGTCATCGGCGTGATGCCCGACGTGCTGATGGACCGCGAAATCGCACACCACGGCGTCACGCATTTTCACGTCGTCAAGACCATGCATGAGCGCAAGGCCCTGATGTACGAGCACGCCGACGCCTTCATCGCGCTCCCCGGCGGCTACGGCACGCTCGACGAGTTCATCGAGATCGTGACCTGGGCGCAGCTCAAGATCCACCAGAAGCCATGCATCCTCATCAACACCAAAGGCTATTACGACGGCTTTCTCGCCTTCCTCGATCACGCCATGTCGCAAGGTTTCCTCAAGCCGGAAAACCGCGCGCTGATTCAGATCGCTGACAGGGCAGGAGCGGCACTGGGATTAGTGCTAACTCATCGGAAAACTTCAGAGACTCGGAAATCTCATAACGAGAAACTCGATGAATTGATCGGATGAATAGGTGAACCTGCGTTATATTGTCCTTAGTACAAGGCCCGTCAGTCACATATCTTGTTCCGTCGATTGCCCGAATAAACTCTTTTGACGCCATTTTCACGGCCGCCGTCCAGTCAACGGCATCAAACTGTTGGGAGTGAAGGCCTTCATGCTGAAATTCAGCACTGTAACTAGAAAACTCTCCGAAACCTATCATGTCTTTCATGAAGAAGGGGTCGCGGGTGTAACCACTTTCCTGCGTTGGCGCTTTGTCTTTCATACGCAAATGCTTACCGCGAAAAGAGTCGCGTCGGTGACTGTGGATGGATGCACGGTCAATCTGAAGCGGATCCCAAATTCGAGAACGAAACTCGATCTCGTGAATGACAAATATGAGATAGTAGAACGCCACTTGGTGCCTAAGCATCTTGAACCCGAGTTACCTGTGATTGAGTTGGGGGGATGTATCGGAGTTATCGCTTGCATTACGAATCGAATGTTGAAAAATCCCGGACTTCACGTCGTGGTTGAAGCCAACCCTCTTGCTATCCCGTTCTTGGTCGAGACTAGAGATAGCAATCAATGCAAATTCGAGATATTAAGCGAAGCAGTCGCGTACGGGGTCCCCTCGGTTACATTTCGACCAACATTAAATCTTTGTGCAAATTCGCTTCAACAAGAGGGCGGAGAAGAGACATTCGTAACCGTTCCTGCCACCTCTTTGCGCGACATCGTAACGAAAAGGAACTTTGACTCTTTCACCCTGATATGCGACATCGAAGGAAGCGAATATGATTTGGTGTTCAATGAGGCGGACGTGCTGAAAAACGCAGCCACCATCATCCTCGAAACACACTCTCGATTCATCGGGGAAGCGAAAAATGCTCAATTGTTAGAGAAGCTGGAGGACCTCGGTTTTCGGGTAGTTGACCAGGAGGCAACCGTTATCGTCCTCAAGCGATCCGAGGTTTCGAATTCTCGAGTTGCGTAAGGCTGTATAATTATGTGCACTGAGAGGAACTCATTGAGGCAGGGTTATTTCTCACATTCTCCGCAGCCGCAATGCCGTCTCAAATAATCCCACGAATAAATCCCGCTCTGGTGCCCATCACTCCAATGAAAGCTGATGGCATACCGCCCCACGGGCGTCACCGACTCGGGCCGTGGCGGAGCCTGATACATCGGCAGCAGCGTTACCGGCTTTGGCTTCTGCTCGCCAGGCTTTCGCCCGGAATGCTGCCGCTCATCATGGCACGTCGCGCAAGGACACGCGTCGCGCAGCCACGCAAAACTCCATCGGCTCGTGTGCCCGTCCTTCCAGTCGATCTCCATACCGGAGCCCGCCGTTTTGTCCACGCGCACCTTGGCCGGAGTCTTCGCGTCCGCGGACAACTCGCTGTCCGCGGTCTGCGCCCGGCGCGCCTCTTCCTCGGTGACAAAGCGGATTCCCTCGTGACTCATCTCTTTCAGTGTATCGCCGCGCATCGAGTCTAGCATCTAGTCATACCGGATCTTCAACGCCAGAATGGCCAGCCCTATGCTGAGCGTCACCAGGTTCGCCAGAATCACCGGCAAAGAACGGATCAATAAGCCGTAAATCAGCCACATCAGCAGGCCAAAGCAAAGGAGGAGAAACGTATACAGGGAGATATCTCGTGCGCTCTTTCGTCTCCAAACCCGGACCAACTGCGGCACATATGCCGTGGTGGTAGAAAAGGCGGCAATCAAACCAATAAGATTCGTCGGCAATTTCATAAGAATCAGCTCTGCCTCCAGAAGAAATAAGCCGACATTGCCAGCCCAAGGCAGACCACCACCCAGCGCATCAGGAGCGGATTGAGCCTGCGCGAAAAGCGCGCCCCGCCATAGCCGCCGATTGCCGCCGTCAGCATCATCAGCAGGCAATGCTGCCAGAGCACCTGCTTCTCCACGATAAAAACCACCACGGCAACGCCATTCGCCAGCGTGGTCGTAACTACCTTGAGAGCATTGATCTGGTTGATGTTTTCAATCCCAAAAACTGCGAGCAGTGAAATGATCAGAAATCCGGCGCCCGCACCGAAATATCCGATATAAAAGCAAACCAGCACCATGCCAAAGAATAACGGCAGATACGACGGGTGGCTCTCGTTGGCAGCTTTGCCGCGACTGCGTTTCTGCAGCCAGCGGGAAATTGGCGTGCTCATCGCGAACAGCAATGCAGCTGCGAGTAGCAGCCAGGGAACCAGCCGCAGGAAGGTGTTTTGTTCCGTGCGCAGCAATACCATACCGCCCGCAACGCCGCCGATCGCCGCCGCAATGCCTAGCGGGAGTACGAGGCGCAGGTTGTGTTTCAGGTCCTCAAAATAGGCGGCAATCGAGGTAAACTGCCCCGGCCACAGCGCGACGGTGTTGGTCGCATTCGCTTGAATCGGAAGCACGCCGATGTTCAACAGCGCAGGAAAGGACAGGAATGAACCCCCTCCGGCCATGGCGTTCAAAGCTCCGGCAAGCAGCGACGCGAACAGAAGCCAGACGCTCCGTCCGTCCCATGAAATGTGCATGTTCATTCGATTGTAAGGTCTCATCGAAAGCCGCGATTGCGCCTGCTACAATTCGCTCCGTTACTTTTCTATTTCCAGTTTCTTCAGGAGCCCAGACTTGACGTCGACAGTTCGCAGATCTCTTGTCTTCTGCCTATCAGCGATTTGGCTGCCAGTTTTCAATGCCCGTCCTGCCACAGCACAGGCTGCGCCCGCAGGAACGGTCGATAGCATTACAGTCCGCGGAGCATCGCTTGCCGGCAACCTGCTTGGCGACTCGCCTGACCGCCACGTCACTGTCTATCTGCCGCACAGTTACAACTCTGAGCCGACGCGCCGTTATCCGGTCGTATATATGCTGCACGGTTTTACCGATTCCGATCTGAAATGGTTCGGCGGTCCGGGTGGATGGATGGACCTGAAAGCCGTCGCCGACGAAGCTATGACCAGTGGCGTTTCGAAAGAGATGATCCTGGTTGTACCAAACGCCAACAATGCCTTTCACGGCTCTTTCTATTCCAGTTCTGTCACCACCGGCGACTGGGAGAACTTCATCGCGCGTGACCTCGTCAGCTACATCGACCAGCACTATCGCACGATTGCCAAACCCGAGAGCCGCGGCCTCGCGGGGCACTCTATGGGTGGGTATGGCACCATTCGCATCGGCCTAAAGCACTCGGATATCTTTTCCAGCATTTACGCCTTGAGCCCCTGCTGCCTGATGCCCATGGATTCTGGTGGCGAGCGAGTCAAAGCCTCCGCCGCTAATATCCATTCACTGGGCGATGCCGACAAGGCTGACTTTTTCACACTCCTGATCTTCTCAATTTCTGCCGCATGGTCGCCGAATCCCAACAATCCGCCCTTTTATATCGATCTGCCTTTCGGTGAATCTGCTCCCGTGCAAACCGTCCTGCAGAAGTGGGTCGCGAACGCTCCGATGGTGCTGATCGATCAGTCGATCCCCGATTTGAAGAGCCTGCACGCAATTGCCTTCGATGCCGGCGCGCGCGATGAATTTAAGGCGATTCCCGCCAGCCTTGTCATCCTCGATCGTGAGCTGAAGACTTATAACATTCGGCATACGTACGAGACATATGACGGCACGCATACGAGCGGCATTTCTCAGCGGGTCGGCACCAAGGTGCTTCCCTTCTTTTCCAAAAACCTGAGCTTTGAGGAATCGGCAGCCTCAGGCAAGCCTTAGCTCAGGAGTCGCTGCAAGCAGAGCCTGCGTGTAGGAATCCTGCGGCGCATGGCAGATTGCGTCGCGCGTGCCATACTCCACAAGCTTGCCGCGTCGCAGCACGGCGATGTTCGTCGAGAGATACCGCACCAGCGGCATCGAATGCGAGATGAACAGATACGTCAGCTGAAATTCGCGCTGCAGATCGCGCAGCAGGTTCACGATTTGCGCGCCCACGCTCACGTCGAGCGCCGACACCGGCTCGTCGAGCACAAGCAGCTCAGGCCGCAGCGCCAGGGCCCGCGCAATGTTGATGCGCTGCCTCTGCCCTCCGGAAAATTCGTGCGGATACCGCCCAAGTGCCGACTCATCCAGCCCGACGGCGCGCAGCAGTTCCGCGCATTTCGCCCGTAGTTCTTCCCGAGCCGCTGCACGATGAATCACCAGCGGCTCGGCGACGATCTCCGCCACCCGCATCCGCGGATTGAGCGCCGCAAACGGGTCCTGGAAGACGGGCTGTACCCGCCGCCGCATCGCCCGCAACCGGTGCTGTAGCACCCCGCTTACCGGCTGCCCGTCGAAGGTCACGCTGCCGGATGTCGGTTCAATCAGACCAAGCACCATACGCGCAATCGTGCTCTTTCCAGAGCCCGATTCACCCACCAGCCCGAGTGTTTCTCCGCGATGAATCGCAAATGAAACATCATCGACAACCAACGCATTCTCGGTGCGCAGACCATCGCGACGCGGATAGCCCTTCGAGAGATGCTCAACTTCAACAAGAGGCATAGATCATTCTTGCATCAAAGCTTCGGGTGCAGTTTCTGAAATCCCGTCGCATCCTGGTACGCCTTGGCAAACGCGCACAGCCGGGCATCCTGATAGTGGCCGCCGAGAAACGTGATGCTCACCGGAGTTCCCGGGCCGCCAATCGAATCATCCTCTCCCGTATCTACCTTCGGCGGCACAGGCGCATCGTCTCCGCGAATGCCATTCGGCACAATGACAGCCGGATGCCCGGTCAGATTTGTGGCCACCAGCTGCTCGCTGTTGGTCGAAGCGACGATCACGTCTACCTGATCGAACAGCTTCGATACTTGGCGAATGGCCAGCGTGCGGGCGCGATTCGCCTGAATGTATTCGACTGCCGGATAAAAACGCGCCATACGGAAGATATTCGGCCAGTCATCCTCGCCCTGTTCCGTCAACAGCTTGTCGCGGCCCGTCATGGTCAGTTCGTCAAATGCAGCCGCGGCTTCGGCTTCCAACAGCGGCGTCATCGCGCCATAAGGAAGTTCCGGCAACTCCACAGCAACAAGATTCACGCCCATGCTGCGCAGCTTTTCCAGCGCGGCCAGATCATACCTGCGGTCGTACGCGCGGCGCGCGCGGGCCGTAGCCCGTTCCTGCTGCTGTTTCTCGCGTTTCTTCTTTTCTTCATCGGTCAGCGGCGCAGACTGCTTTTCCTCCTGCGGCGGCCGTTCTTTCTCCGGCTCAAATTCCTTCTGCAGATATCCCACTCGCAGCGATTTCCAGTCGAAATCCGCATTCCAGTTGAAGGCCGCATCGCGTGTCGCCAGGTCCTGGCCATCAGGACCATAGATCGCCTGCATTACAATCGCGCAGTCTTCCACCGCGCGGCAGATTGGCCCCAGCTTATCCATCGTCCAGCTCAGCGCCATCGCGCCGGTGCGCGGCACAAAACCGAATGTAGGACGCAGCCCCGTTGTGCCGCAGCGCGTGGAAGGCGAAGAGATGGACCCCAGCGTCTCGGAGCCAATGGCAAAGGCCACGCATCCCGACGCAGTCGCCGACGCTGAGCCAGCCGACGAGCCACTCGATCCCTGCTTCGGGTTCCATGGATTGCGCGTCCGGCCGCCGAACCACTTGTCGCCCAGTGCCAGCGCCCCCAGCGTGGTCTTCGCCACCAGCACCGCGCCCGCGGTATCCAGCCGCTTTACCACCGTCGCATCGTCATCAAAGATCTGCTTCTCAAATCCGCCTGCGCCCCACGTTGTGGGGTAGCCTTTCACCGCAAGCAAATCCTTGGCGCCCCAGGGAAGCCCGTGCAGCGGTCCGCGATATTTCCCCGCCGTAATTTCAGAATCCGCCTCTTTCGCCTGCGCCAATGCGCGGTCCTCCGTAATCGTGACGACGAAATGAAGGGTCGGGTCATAACGCTTCACCCGCGCAATATACATCTCTGTCAAATTCGTCGAAGATATTTTCTTTCGTCGTACCAGATCGCCCAGCTCTACGACCGAAGCAAACGCCAGCTCGTTAAGATCGGCAGGCCCCGTCGCCACCGCAGGCGCGCTGCTATAGCGCGGCTCATGCTTTTCCGTGTTGACCTTCGCGCCTGGCGGTAGCGGATCAAAGACGTAAGCAGGAGGCACGCTGTTCGGCAGGTGCAGCTTGCGAATCGCATCGTATGCCTCGCGCTGCTGGTTCAACCCGTCGAGCATCATCTGCTTCTGCTCAGCGGTGAAGGTTACCCCGGCCAGCGTCGCGGCCGCATCCATCATCTCCGGCGTGATCTTCGTTTTCGCATCGGAACCAGCTTTCTCCTGCGCGGCCAGCGTATAAAGCGCGCCAGGAAAGAGGGTGGATGCCAAGCCAAATCGGCTACAGGTGGACAGAAAGACCCGACGGTCCAGAGTCATGGTGGACAATTGCCTCCAAAAAGATTCGTGAAACGGCAGTATACCGGCCAAGCCTCACAAACAGAGGATTTCGTGTCGTCGATCCAATTCAAGTCGTGAGCCGGTTGGAAGAGATAGGCCGCAATTGCCAAAGAAATGCATCGGCAACCGCTCGCCCGGGATCGGTGATCGACAGCGTCGTGCGTTCCTGATCGAGGTCGTAGATGCGGCTCGTATGCGCAAGCCTGTCATTCACAAACACCTCCACAACCGATCCATCGAGGTACAGTGAAACCCGCATCTTGCCTGGGGGCACAACTGCCTCAACCGTCTGCGCGTTGAAAGTGAGCGTGCCATGCGTTGCGTCGAGATGAAAATGAATCGCAGGTGCGGCTTCGGTCCCGATGGCTATGTGAACAGGCCCACGCAACGGTTGCGCCCACAATTCCAATTCAGCCCTGAGGTCACGCACTGGCCACGTTCGACGGTCCTCGCCGCTCTGCGAGTGCACAGGCTCATCACCGCGCAATTCCTGAACACGCGGCACCGGCTTCATCTCAAGTTGTCCATCCGCATTGACCGTCAGCACGCGCGGCAACGACATCAGCCCCGCCCAACCGGCGCGGGCATACTCCGCCTCCGGACGCGTCTCCGGAATCCAGCCCCACAGGATGCGGTTGCCATCCTTGTCCAGCATGGTCTTCGGAGCGTAGTAGGCACGCGGGCCATAGTCCAGTTCTCCCTTCTGTTGAGGCGCGAAGCGATGTTCCTTCGCGTCATACTCGCCCACCGCCCAAAAGACCCTGCGCTCAGTCGAATAAAGGAGCACATGCTTGCCGTTCAGCGCAAAGAAATCCGGGCATTCCCACATCTCTCCGGTATCGACTGGATCGCCGCCCGCCTTGCCATTCCACTCGCCGCCGGCCAGCGGGTGAAGATACTCCCAGCGCCGAAGGTCAGGCGAGCGGTAAAGAAATACGCAACCTCCATGGTTACGAATACCAGAGCCAATTCCCATGTACCACGCATCGCCCTCCTGCCACAGGCAGGGATCGCGAAATCCTGTGATCGCCAGTCCCGGCGGAGGCGCGGGCAACACCGGCTGCGGCAGCTTCTGCCATGTTCTCAACTCCGCATCGCTCGAAGTTGCCAGACACTGCGCCTCGCGAAAATTGTGGGTGCCGTCGCGCAGCGTTGCCTCCTGCGCAGTTGAGTTCGCTACTCCGGTATATAGAAATGTAGGCACGCCATTGAAAACAACGGCGCTCCCGCTGAAGCAGCCCTCCTCATCCGGACCACCCTGCGTCGGCGCCAGTGCAACCGGCAGATGCTCCCAGTGCACCATGTCCGGACTCATCGCGTGAGCCCAGTGCATGTCCCCCCACACAGCCGCATGCGGATTGTACTGGAAGAACATGTGGTACTGGCCCTTCCAGAAGATGGGACCGTTCGGGTCGTTCATCCAGTTAGCCGCAGGCAGCAGATGAAACTGCGGCCGGTTCGAGTCGTGCGCCAAATCGCCGGCTCTAGCCTCCCCGCCAAATGCACTCCGTCCCAACGTGGATGCGAGAGCCACGCCCGCGCATCCACGAACAAATCCTCGACGCGATATCTCTCTCGTCATCGGCAGAAGTATAGTCCACCCTGGCACCGCTATTCTCGCGGCAACCATTTCCTCACAAAGTCGAAGACACTCAGATCATCTCAGCCGCGCCGCCCAGGCTCTCAAAGTATTCCGTCACATCGTCAGAGAATTGATAGTCGTTCGAAGGTACCGGCATGCCATGCGCAATCAACGTCTTCGCGCAGCCGAGCCAGTCGCCTCTTTCAAGGTCTTGAGCGTTGTTGTTCGACGCATAGCCGAGAGTACCCATCGCGTTGCCTCCGAAGCCATGCTTCTCCTGCCAGTCAGCTCCGTGATCCAGTAGAAACTCGGTCATCTGCACATCGCCGAGATAAACGGCCAAATTCAATGCAGATGCGTTCCAGTCTCCCCCGCGCACTTTGACCGGCCAGCCCGCTTCCACCATCGTTTTTACCGCTGCGAAATTCCCCTGGGCTGCCAGGTTCGGTAATTGTTTGAGGTGTTTTTCCGACAACCGATGGACCATGTTTGGAGTTTCAAAAAGATGCTTCGCCACACCTTGATGATCGCCTCGCGCGCAAGCTGCTACGAATGCGTCTTCCGTAGAAAGCGCATCGGCCGTTGCGGGATCCTGAAGTAAGGCAGCTGTTTTCGGCTGACCATACAAGAGTGCAAACTGATACGGAGTCTGCCCGTGTGCGTTCCGCACATTTTTGTCTGCGCCACCGTCGAGCAGAATCTGAATGTGTTCGATGGAGCGTCCGCGCCGGATGGCATGGAAGATTGGATAGTCCGAAGCACCCGGATGACCCGCGTTGCCACCGTATTGGAGCAGGAGCCGCACGGCTTCCGGACGGTCGTAGTCCAGGGCGTGGCCGATCGCATTTGTGCCATCAACCTTTGCTCCGGCCTCGAGCAGCATCCGCGTACAAGTCAGGTCTTTGCTCTCCATCGAGTGATAGAGCGACTCGTTATCGTTTGGATTGGCGCCGCGTTCAAGCAACAGCTTTGTCATGGCGGGATGATGATTTTTTCCAGCTGCTCCGTAAATCGCGCTCAACGGCCAATCAGGAAATTCAGGATTAGTCCACGTCTGGTCGGGATTTGCGCCACTGTCGAGGAGCAATCTGGCGCAGTTCACCAGGACGCCTGCGAACGATGCGTCGCGCACTAGCGCTGAGTGTGTCACTGCGATAAGCGGCTGCATCTGTAATGGGCCCCCTGCCTTATGGACCCAATCCGGATTCGTGGCAAGCATCTTGCTCACGCGCGTTTCATTGCCGACTATGCAGGCGAGATAAGGATCGTCGCCGAGCAGGTCGGGCCGATCGCTCAACATGGAGATAGCGAGTGCGGGGCGCGGAGCGTTGTAGCCTTCGCCATAAACCAGTTGAAGCCAGCGCTTGAGCGCGTCCTCACGGCTGAGCTTGAGGAGAGCTTGATTTTCGACATGCGCTCTCAGCTCCGTCCAAGACGCGAAGCCGTATTCACGCGCAACGCACGACTGCGCATCATGCAGATGAAGTTCGCGGCCAGCAAGCTGGGCAGGACTATGAGCTGACGGAAGAAACTCAAGAAAGCGCTGGATTGCCGCAGAATCATTTTCCTTGTAGGCGCGCAGCAGTTCCTTAGCTTGTTTTTTGAGATGGAAAAAGTGAGGAAATTCGGGGAGTTGTTTCATCTTGCCTCCATGCGTGGTCATGCCGATGGCCCGCAATCCGGCTGCATAAAGGCTCGAAACCTTTTGTAAATTGGCAAGTGGGTTCAACCCTTCCCGCGGGCCCGGAGGCGTCTTGCAACGCCGAGAAGAATTATAAGAAACAGTCAATCGAGTGGCAACTCGCAGAAACACTCCGCATTTAAGTAGAGGAATCACTCACAGTAGATCCGCTCTCTGCGGCCCCTTCGGCCGCCACTGGAACCGGCTCTTCGGCGATTTCCGCAGGCCCGACGGCGGGCGGCTTCGGTTCGACGGGAAAGAGGAATCGCAGTGGCGAACGCACGACTTGCTTGAGCACATAACCGAGAAGCGATAATCGCTCCTCGTGGTTCACATCGTAGGCGCGCAGCGCGACATAAGAAGCGATGCCGAAGCTGACACCGAGGTTCAGCACAAACATCACCGCAATGCCGATCATCGCAGAATAGAGCCAATGGTGCCTGAATGCAGATACACCGTAGTGCGCGGCGGCGAATGCAAACATGCCGGTGTTCAGAGTGACATGGCGGATATCGAGCGGCAGACCAAAGAACTCGGCAATCACCGGCGTAAAGCCCATGAGATAACCTAGCGAGATGCTGGTGCTCCAGGCAGCGATGTTGCGGTCAAACCAGTCCGCGAATTTTTGCATTCTGCGCGCGCCGATTGTTCGTCCCAGCGGATGCTGCGCGATTGAATCAGGAATGCGGTGATAGACCGCGAAGTTTTCGCACCATCCACCGATTAGCCCCGCCAGCCAGAGCAGAATGCCCGTGAGCGCAGCATCGATGGCCGTTGCAGACGCCAGAGGACTCAGCGATTGATAGACGTGCTCCGCCTGATTTGCAGGTAAATAGGGCGCTTGGTAGAGCGCTCGCCATATCTGGTTAAATACAATGGCCCCTGAAAATACAGCAGAAATATTACCGAGCGCTGCTGCCAGCTGGGTCCGGCTGATCGATGCGCCGAATTCAGTGATCTTGTCCCGGCGCGAGTCGCCACGATTGCGCCGAATAATATCGGCCAGCGTAGCACCCGTCATCGAAGGCTGCTTGGTGGCAAGCGCCAGGCCGAAGATCTGGAGCAGCAGAAAGCTGATCGCGTAATTCGTTCCCACCAGGACAGCTTCAATAAAGGGCGGCCACTCCCTCCCGATAATGTGCAGCTTGATCGCAGCGGTGAAGACGGTCAGCAACCCGCCTCCGATAGCTGCGCCCCACATACGCCAATACTCGCGGCGGCTGTGCGCGATGTAGTGTTCTCCGCCGTGTCCCGTGCGCTCCACAGTCTTGCGGGCCAACAGGTTGACATTCTTCCGGATAAGCGAGGTGACGCGCGTGTCCTCAGGCAGGCCGCACACAAGGCTGTTGAGAAGCAGGCGCGCTGCAACCGATGGCTTGTGTGTGTGCTCCACCATGGTTGCCGTAAGCATTTCCATGCGGTCCAGCGACGCATCCATGGCGCTCAGATCGAAAACCAGCGCCGTGCTCACGCCAGCGTCTTCCATATTGAGACGCACAAGCGCAAGCTCTCCTCTGCATGCGAAGACAGCTTCAAGCCAGCGTTCCATGCGGGCGACGGGCGGCTCGGAGTCTTCCGACTCTATGAACTTTTCGGTAGCGAAGACGAAGGTATAGAACGGGGATTGCTCGATCGGCAGATCTGCGCTGCGCTGTCGGATCGCAACGCCGGTGCCTCGCCCGGAAACGCGTGCGGCGAGTAGCCGCAGTGCTTGGTGAAAACTTTCGCGCACATGAGGGTAGGCATTTAGGCCCTGCGCATCCCATAGAATCGCCGCCATGCGAGCGAACAGCTCCGGCTCTGCGTCAAGAAACCGTTGAACCGCACGCGGCGAGGCAAAAATAGCCTCGAAAAGGCGCGCCGCATCAGCGTCTGCACGCGGCGACGGCAGCAGGCGCTGAAAGAGCCGCCGACTAATTTCCGGTAGCAGCGCATGTTGAGCAGGAAGGCCCGTTTCCGCCAGAAGCGAAACAGAGTTCAGCGAACAGAGCATCTCCTTCCATCTCTGCTGGAAGCGCAGGCGAAGATCAGGATCACGATCGAACATCTCAATCCAGCAGATCAAGGTAGACCTGAAGGAGCGATCGGAGGGTCGCAGCCAGATTCCGGTAAAAAGTTCAATGAAGCAGCTGGTCTGGGAAGCTAAAGTTATCGCCGCGCAAAAGGCCTCGGTATCTTCGCGCAGAGAGGCTTCAGTCTCGGTGGAGTCGGGCCGGAACAAACCTCGCGCATGGGAAGCGAAAGCCATCTGTGCAGAAGATCATAGCTGCAAAAGGCCCGGATGAAATGGACAAAGATACGCTGAGGCCCAATTCATGGCGATGAATTGGGCCTCAGCGTGAGCACTCCGATCTGATTAGATGTCCAGGTTCTTTACATCGAGCGCATTGTCTTCGATAAACTTGCGCCGCGCCTCAACGTCTTCACCCATCAGCGTAGTAAAGATCGTCTCCGTCTCGGCTATGTCCTCAAGCTTGACAGTAAGCAGAGTACGATGCTCAGGGTCCATCGTCGTCTCCCAAAGCTGCGTCGCAGTCATCTCGCCCAGGCCTTTGTAACGCTGCACCTGGTACTCGCGTCGTCCCTGCTCGATCACATACTCGAACAGGTCATGCGGAGTCTGCTTCTCAACCGGCTCGTGCGACGCGCGGCCAACGCGCTTGGGAGCAGGCTTGCCCGCTTCGATCTCGCCCGTCGTCTCGCCTTCGGTCTCTTCCGGATCGGGCTCAACCGCCGCAGCGGCCTTGCTCGCGTATTCGATCAGGAACGGAGGCTCCAGCGCGTCCTTGATCTGCGAATACTTGGCCAGCATCTGCCGTGTTTCTGGAGCGGAAGCAAAGGTCCAGTCAATCTTCCGTTCCGCGCCCTGCGCATCGTGGAAGATCAGCGACCATGTCTGGTGCTCCTCTTCATGCGCCGGCTTGTCCAGCCCCTTGAACTGGTACTTCTTCTCGATCTTCTTCAGCTCGTTATAGAGTTCCGTCAGCTTCGCCGGAACACTCGCGCCATCGCCCTCAAAGTCGGCGCGCTTCGCCGGCTCCTTGCCTTCATGCGCAAAGAGCTTGGCAAATAGGCCGGTGATTTCCTCATTGCGCAAGCGCTTGTTCACCTTGTCGAAGAAGCCGAGGTACTCATTCAGCTGCCCCATGAACTTGGTCAGAGCCGCGCCTTCGAGTTTCGTCGCGTTCTCGCCGTGGCGAACGATCATGCCATCGGACGCGCGCTTGACCATCACCTTCACAAATTCACGGTCATCCTTGATGTACTGCTCAAACTTGCCCTTCTTAATGCGATAGAGCGGCGGTTGGGCAATGTACACATTCCCGCGCTTGATCAGCTCCTGCATGTGGCGGAAGAAGAAGGTCAGTAGCAGCGTGCGAATGTGCGACCCGTCGACGTCGGCGTCCGTCATAAGAATAATTTTCCCGTACCGCAGCTTCGCCGGATCGAAATCGTCCTTGCCGATGCCCGTGCCCAGCGCGGTAATCATGGCGCGGATCTCTTCATGGCCCAGCATCTTGTCATAGCGGGCCTTCTCCACGTTGAGAATTTTTCCCTTGAGCGGCAGAATCGCCTGGAAACGGCGGTCGCGTCCCTGCTTCGCCGTTCCGCCTGCGGATTCACCCTCGACCAGATACAGCTCGCAGCGTTCCGGCTGGCGCTCAGAGCAGTCGGCCAGTTTACCCGGCAGTCCGCCGCCATCGAGCGCGCCCTTGCGCCGCGTTAGGTCGCGGGCCTTGCGCGCAGCCTCTCGCGCACGAGCGGCGTCAATCGCCTTGTTGATGATCTTGCGTGCAACAGGTGGATTCTGCTCCAGGAACATGCCCAGCTTCTCGTTCACGAGCGCCTGCACCGTTCCTGCGATATCCGAATTCAGCTTGCCCTTGGTCTGCCCTTCAAACTGTGGCTGCGACAGCTTCACGCTGATGACAGCAACCAGACCCTCGCGCACGTCGTCGCCCGAGAGATTCTCCTTCACGTCCTTGAAGAGGCCCATCTGCTGCCCGATCGCATTGATCGTGCGCGTCAGCGCCGTCTTAAAGCCGGAGAGGTGCGAGCCGCCATCGACCGTGTTGATGTTATTCGCAAACGTGAAAACCGTGTCCGAATAGCCGTCGTTGTACTGGAGCGCAATCTCCATCTCGACGCCGTCGCGCGTCGCTTCCATCACAATCGGCTTGTCGTGCAGGATCTGCTTGCCTCGATTGATGTGCTTGATGAATTCGGCAATGCCGCCGGCGTATTTGAATTCCGCCCGCTTCGCCTCACCCGTCTTCGGGTCCGTGGTGCGCTCGTCGGTAAGCGTGATCTCAAGCCCCTTGTTCAGGAAGGCGAGTTCGCGCAGCCGCTGCGCCAACGTGTCGAAGTTGTATTCGGTGACGGTAAAGATCGTCTTGTCGGGCAGGAAGTGGACCTTGGTGCCGCGCTTCTTCGACGTGCCCGTCTGCCGCAGCTTCGAGACCGGATGGCCGCGCTCGTAATCCTGCTCGTAGGTATGATTGTCGCGCCAGATTTCTACATCGAATTCTTCGCTCAGCGCGTTAACGCAGGAAACGCCCACGCCATGCAATCCGCCGGAAACCTTGTACGTTGACGAATCAAATTTGCCGCCCGCGTGCAGCTTCGTGAGCACCACTTGGACCGCCGACATCTTTTCGCCATTGTCCAGTGTCATTTCATCCACGGGAATACCGCGGCCGTCGTCCACGACAGTTATCGAATTGTCCACGTGGATGATGACGTCGATCTTTTTCGAGTAGCCTGCCAGCGCTTCGTCGACCGAATTATCGACCACCTCATACACCAGATGGTGCAGCCCCATCTCACCCGTCGATCCGATATACATGGCCGGACGCAGGCGTACCGCCTCGAGGCCTTCCAGCACCTTAATGTTGTCGCCGGTGTAGCCACCGTCCTGACCATTCATTTTTTTCTGGCCATTCTGTTTCAGGGAAGCTAGTTCAAGTTCATCGGGGGGAAGTGTTGAAACGGCAAGCTCTTTGGTGGACATGAAACTCCGGCAAGGCAAAGCCTTCGATCGCCCCACATCCAGGCTGGCTGGAATTGGACTAACAGATTGAAAGCGAAGAAGTTTTTGCCTCGATTCTCTTGTCAATTATAGCACGCGAAGCTGCCGATTTCTGGGGGTGGAAAAGGGTGGAAAACGCGGCTTGAATCGGGTGACGAAAGTCGCCAATCGTCCATGCTGCGGGAGCCACCATTGGGGTCCCCTGATCGCATTTCCCGAACATCCGGCAATAGGTCGCGGTGTCCCTTTTACCCTGAATCGACAACAAGTTATTGATTCAGGGCATGATATGGCTCTTTTTTGTATGCTTGAAGCAACGCTCCGAGAATGTTCTGCGTCTCAGCTGATCAGTTCTCGCAGCTCCTATCCACCAGACTTTACTAGCTTTAGTAACTTTTTCGCGGTTACTACTTAGTAGAAAGTCAGTCTTGTCGCCCATCGACATTGCTTCTATCGTTAGTTACATTGGCTGGGAATAGCGCATGATGTTATCTTCTATCTCGAACATGCTTACGAACGCAGAACCCTTTCTCTGGGCTGCGGCTTTCCTTGCCTTTTTCCGTGTCAGAAAAAACGCTGCATTGACAGCCTTTGGAGTGTTCCTCGGCGTCCGTATGCTCGGGTCGTTCCTGCTGTTTGCGATGTCGCGCATGAATGTAGCCTTCGACATGGATAATCCCGCCCAGCACTCCACCTACTTTTACACCCACTGGATGATCTGCCTGGCGGGATACATCGCGCTGTTTTTCGCGCTTCAAGAACTCTTTGTTAATATGATGGCCCCGCTCCCCGGACTCAAGCGGCTTGGCTTGGCCGCCTTTCGCTGGGCTGCCGCAGCATCCTTGCTTCTCGCGTTGTCGTCCGTCGTTACTCTGGCGTCGGCCAACTCTGTTCCCGACCATCTGGCGGCGATTCTCACCGAGACTGCGGTCTGCTTCAGTATGCTGGCTCTCTGCCTGCTGGCATTTCTGGCGATTTCCATTCACGCGCTCGGGCTTTCCTATCGCAACCGCGTCTTCGGCCTTTGCCTCGGTCTTGGCCTACTGACCGCAATGGACCTGATGGTGAATGGACTTCATTTTTCTGTCGTCGGCGCATGGCCAGCCCACGTCGCTGAGATCGTCATCGTCATCGCGCTTCTCACCTGGATAGGGTTCCTGGCCTTCCCGGAGCCCGCAAAGCAGCAGGCAACGACAGCGATTTCGTCATCCGCGATGCTCTGGAACGATCTAGCGCAGGAACTCGGTCCTACCACACCAACGCCCGCTACGCAGCAGAGCGGCTTCCTACAGGACGTCGAGAGCGTGGTCGACCGGGTACTGGCAAAGAACTCGCTGAGCGGCTAGCAAAAGAGTTTTGGAAACGACACGAGCCTCGAGAAGATCCGAGGCTCTTTTTTTGCTCTTCTCCGCAAATAGAGAATCATTTCGCTGCGAACCTCTCCGCTCCTTCGCGTTCTCGTGCTAAAAGCCTTCCATCACAAACGCCAGGCACGCAAAAAGGCCAGAGCGCTATGCTCCGGCCTTCGATTCCTGAATACTCTCGGCGAGTTTACTTAGCCGGCACAGGCTCGACCGCCACAAAGCGGCCCATGCGTCCGCGATCGACAAACTTCACCTTGCCGGTGATCTTCGCAAACAGCGTGTCGTCGCTGCCACGGCCAACGTTGAGGCCGGGCTTCAGGCGCGTACCGCGCTGCCGCACAATGATCGATCCACCGGTGACGAACTCTCCGCCGAAGGCCTTCACACCCAACCGTTGCGCGTTTGAGTCGCGCCCGTTACTCGAACTTCCACCGCCTTTTTTATGTGCCATTGCTCAATCCTCACTCGCCGGCGTTACCGGCTTTTATAAAAACTTGGTTTCAGCGAAAGTATCTAGCTGAACCCTGAATTTTGTCAGACATCTGGCGTAAAGCGCGTACGCTGGACAGCCAGTTCTACTTCTGGGCGGTATAAGACGCGCCGTCGACCTGAATCTCGTTGATGCGAACCTGCGTGAACGCCTGACGGTGTCCCTGCAGCTTCTTGTACTGCTTCTTCCGCTTGTAGTGGAAGACCAGAATCTTGTCGCCGCGACCGTCGCCGAGGACCGTGGCAATCACCTTGGCCGACTCTGGCTTTGCGACCGAACCTGCGTCGCCGGAAACCGCCAGCACATCGCTGAACTCAACGGTGCCGTTCTCGTCCGCGGCCGCCTTCTCAATCTTCACCACGTCGCCCGGAGCGACACGATACTGCTTACCACCAGTGCGGATGACCGCGTACATAATTCCTCCAGCGCCCTCGTTCCAAGACGCATAAACTCATTGAAGCTGGGCAGATACATGCTTACCTCGGGCGCCAGGTGCTCAAACCCAAAAGTACGGTGAGCCGGGATGCGCCGGACTACGATGCGCACGGGGCAACAGGCAGGATCGCCGAACTTAATTAGTTTACTTGTTGTCGGGGTTTGGGTCAATCTCACAGCTCTAAAACGACCCCTTAGCGGGAATGGTGCAAACTCTCTTTATGGCCAACGACCTGGTACTCGTCACCGGCGGATCTGGATTCATTGGAGTCCACTGCATTTTGCAACTCCTCGATGCGGGCTATCGTGTGCGGACGACTGTTCGCTCGCTCAATCGTGAGGCCGACGTGCGCGCCATGCTCAAGCAAGACGGCGCCGAGCCGGGCGATCGTTTGTCTTTCATCGCTGCTGACCTCACCTCCGATACGGGCTGGTCGGAAGCCGTCGCTGGCTGCGACTTCGTTCTGCATGTCGCTTCGCCGCTTCCTCCGAGGGTGCCGAAGGACGAGAACGAAATCATCGTCCCTGCGCGTGAAGGCACGCTCCGGGTGCTGCACGCAGCGCGCGATGCCGGCGTCAAACGCGTCGTGCTGACCTCGTCCTTCGCAGCAATCGGTTACGGCCACATGCAGCGGACAACACCATTCAACGAGACCGATTGGACAGATATCAATGGAGACGACTTGACCGCCTATACAAAGTCGAAGACTCTGGCCGAGCGCGCCGCCTGGGACTTCATTGCCAAAGAGGGCGGCAGTCTCGAGCTTTCCACCGTCAATCCCGTGGGCGTCTTCGGCCCCGTCCTCGGGCCCGACTACTCCGCCTCGATCCTGTTAATCCAGCGACTCATGGATGGCGCGCTGCCCGGCTGCCCTAAACTCGACTTTGGCGTTGTCGATGTGCGCGACGTTGCCAGCCTGCATCTTCTCGCCATGACACATCCGGCTGCAAAAGGTGAACGCTTCCTCGCCAGTGCGGGCGATTTCATGTGGATCAGGGAAATCGCCGCGGTTCTGAAGAACCGTGTTGGTGCGCTGGCCAAACGGGTCCCGACCAGGGAACTTCCGAACTGGTTGTTGCGCCTCGCCGCGCTGCGTGATCCGGCGGTGAAGCTGATCCTGCCGGAACTCGGCAAAGTAAAGAACGCCACCAACGAAAAGGCTCGGCGACTGCTCGGCTGGTCCCCACGCTCAAGAGAAGACGCTGTCGTCGCCACCGCCGAAAGTCTCGTGCGCCTCGGCCTGCTCAAAGACAGCCGTAAAGCCTGAGCTACTTCGCCTGCTTTGTGTCCAGCCGTAGAAAGCGCGCTGCATTGTTGTACAGAATGTCGCGCTTCTGCTCGGGTGTCAGGTAGTCGGCATTCTGAATGATGCTGATGGAGTAAGGAATCAGCTTGGGCCAGATCAGTTGGTCCGTGCCGAACATCACGCGATCTTCAAATCCGCCTTCGACCAGCCGCTCGATATAGCGGTTCACTTCCTTTAGCGGATAGCTCCAGATCAGGCCCGCCACATCGACGTAGACGTGGGAGTTTGCCTGCAGCAGGGTGAGCATGTTGTCGATCATCGGATAGCCGGCATGCATCACCTGGACGCGCAGCTTTGGGTGGCGCGCCAGCAGTTCCTCAAGCAGCAGCGGATTGCCCATCGAGCCGCGAAACTTCGGCGTCGTTACATTCGCGCGGCCGGAGCCGCCGGTGCCCATGTGAATCGCCACCGGAATGTCGAGTTCCTCCGCGAGCGCGAAATACTGGTCCACGCTGGGATCGCTCGGCGACAGGCCCTCGTACTGCAAGCCGATCTCTCCCATTACCTTGAAGCCGCCGGTTGTGAAATCCTTGCGCAACTCGTCGAGCGGAACGCGCCCGCCGCTCATGCCACCTCCAAAGGCCGTGCCCGGTATCACGCGGTTCGGCGCGGCATCTTTCCATTTCTGCACGCCCTTCGGATCGCCGAAGACGACGGCGGTCACGTTCAACCGCTCCATTTCGGCGAGCACGTCCTTCATGTACTCACCCTTGGCTGCGGGATAGAGCTTCGGCGTGCACTCCTCCTGCACCCAGCCGACTGGCGACTCCTTCGTGCTCGGGTCAGAGGCCGTAAACTTCGCCGTGTTCGGACACATCGGCATTGCGCCAGGAATGTCGTCCATCGCGTGTACATGAACATCGAGCACCGGAGGAACATCTGCCGGAGTGTTCTGCGAAAAGCAGACTGAACTTACTGAGAAAACTACGGCAGAGAAAACAGACAATGCGGACTTCCGGACCTGGGGCGTCACTCAATTTCCTCCGCGGCAAAACTGGCCTTCTCTTTACGCAGCGCCACTCTACCACAGAGGACGAACGCCTTACCCTGACAAAGCTTCGGGCATTGACCCGCTGGCTCGCCTTCGCTCACACTTTGTGAAGAGGGTCCCGGCCCATGTGCAGAAACATCAAAAACCTCTTCAATTTCGACCCGCCTGTCACCGAGGAGGAGATTCGCGCCGCCTCGCTGCAGTTCGTGAGAAAGATCAGCGGCTTCAACAAGCCATCGAAGACGAATGAAGAAGCTTTTCTTGGCGCCATCGACGAAGTCGCCGCCGCCGCAACCCGGCTCCTGCGCTCACTCGAGACCACTGCGCCTCCCAAGAACCGCGAAGAGGAGGCCGCGAAGGCAAAGGCTCGCTCCGCCGAAAGATTTCCGGCTATGCCGAACTGAACTAGCTACGCCGACCCGGTTGCGGCTTCCTCAGAGCACATTCGAGGGGGGTTAGGCCTCCCCCCTGTTTTCGTGAATTCTTCCAAATAAAGGTGGTTAGGAAACATGTTTATTGCGGAAGCAATGTTTCTGGCCGCTTCGGCTTCGCCTGCGCTCATGACTACGGCAGTAAAGGTATGGGCCCCTCTGGCCCAGCCCTGATTCGGTGGGCTAAAACCCACCGCTTCTAAACCTTCACCCCTCCCCCATGTTTTCGTAAATTCGTCCAAATAAAGGTACTTGGGTTGGTCACATTTTCAGTTTGTTTGTTCTGTGCTTCGCGAAATGACAAGAGCCCGCTGACCGCAGCGGGCTTTTGTCGTGCTTCTTATTTCTAGGATACCTGATACGAAAATAATCGTATGCCAGTAGTCGTTGCGACGATGATATTTTTCTAGATTGTTTCCCGTTCTAGAACTACCTAGTCCGATCTGATCCAGGATGTGTCCTGGATTTCCCTTTTTGAAAAGTAACTTTCAAGAGGAAGAAAGCGTGGACGAGCGTTGTGCCTTGCTTACTTGAGAATGAAAGCTCGATGAGTGACTCGGCCTGTTAGCGTGAATTGAGAAATGGAGCTAATGGAGACTAGTGAGAAACGCATCTATGTCCTTCAGCACCTCGGCCTCGTTTGACAGAAATACATAGTGATTCGCGCCTGGCAGCGTAATCACATGCGCCGTGGGCACTCCATTTTCCACCGACTTCTCCTGCCTCTCGGTTAAAGCTTCTAGTGCGGTGGAATAAGTCTTGGCAGCGGATTGCACCGAAGGATCTGTATTCTCGCCAACCCAGATTCCTTGGCTGTGTGGATTTGCGAAGATGACAAGCGCAGGTACCGGAATAGCGCTGTATTTCTTCGTGCCCGTCATAAGCGGCATGAAGAGGGCGGTGCCGGGAAGATCACGTTGTTTTCCCACACCTCCGTCAGGAGTGGATTCCATCTGCGCGCGAAGTTCTGCTTCGGGGAAGAGGAATCCGTCCACTCGCTCATAGTACTTCTGCAAGGCGCTGAAACTGGCCAAATCCGTTTGACTGGGTGGCGGAGGTTGAGGTCCCTGGAGTTTCTGGATTTCCATAATGCTCGCCCCCTTGCCGTTGTCAAAAGCATAAGAATACGCGGCATCCAAGTAGACCAGTCCCGCAACTCGGTTCGGATGGCTATTTGCAACTGAACTCAATTCCACTCCAGCGATCGAGTGTCCTACGAGGATGGGTCTCTTCAGATTGAGGGCGTCAATCACCGCTACTACGTCATCGCCGAGGCGATCTGCCGGGTGATCCGTTGCTGAATAACCGGAGACACCGAACCCACGCCGGGTAATGCCGTAGACATGGTAGTGAGCCGTGAGCTTCGGCGCGAAATCGTCGAAAACGTGAGCCGTATTGCCGCCCCCGGCCAGTAGAACGATCGGCTTGCCAGAACCGCCCCAATCGAGCACCTCCAACCGAACGTCCTTGTCTACGGTTACAGATCGCGTAGTGTGGGGTGATGGGTCTCTCCAGACGGCTAAGCTCTGCGAATGAAGGGGAACCGCGAGGAAAGCGAGCAGCACAGAACCAGCTAGACAACTGCGACGAGACATAGGGCTGCCCACTCCTTGTTCCAGTGCCTACGCAGCACCTGTTCCCGGTGTTCCATCGTTAACTACATATTGGGCTACCAGAACGCATTCAGTTGACGACAAATCGCCAAGTCACTCATAGCCCCGTACCAGTTGCCGCCATCCATCCGAAGTTTGTTCCAGGGAAGTTTCAGAAGATTATGGATGGCAGCCATGCACCGGCTGGATCGTTATAGAGTCCAGTACTCAATGAGTGTCATTGGCTGGACGACGCGCAGGCTGTTCGCCAGGCACCAGCGCAGCAGAGTGTTGTTCCGCGCGCGCTACTCAATCACGCAACCACCGGATCGGGGCGTGACATGGCGACATTCCCCGCGGGATCGATTCGTCCTCGTTCTGCGCGGCTTGTGAGAAACTCGGCGAATATCAAGCATGCCCCTATCGCAGCCACATTGTATACGGCGGCACCCCATGTCCCCTGATTGTGCAGTCGGATAAAAATAGGTGGAATTTCTACAAGACCTTCAAACAGCAACAGCATTAACGCAAGAAGCCTGGCGGCCAGGACATCCATAATTCCCGAGCAAATTGCACTTCCTGCCAGGATGAAGGCGATTCCGGTTAACGCCGCCCAAAAATATCCAAACCGCATCCACTGCGGGACGATGCTTGCGAAGATGCGAATGCTGGTGAGGTGGAATAAGCCGAAAACGATAGGAGGCAATCCCAACATCCAACGTGCGGCGATCGCTGCTCTCTTTTGCAACGGGGAATCGGATGAGGCGGTAGACGCGTAAACAATTGCTGCCGGAGAGACCAGCATTAACTGTTGAGCGAGCCCGAAAGAGAGGCCTATTAAGACGTCGATTCGCCAGCCAAGCGCATGAATACCGGCATAGTACCGAGGTAGCCATAATGCAGCAAAAATCAAGTAGGCGATGGCGGCTGCCGCGGCGCCAATCCTTGCGCTGCGCTGCCACAAAATTGCAAGACCTGCTGCGACCAGCCATACGCCCGCGACGTAGGCCAGTATGTGTTGACCAGGAAAATTCTTGCCCAGGGATTGGATGGGCTGATGAGAGGCATCGAATGCACCCCAGGCGATATTCAGAGCGCCGGTGAGAACAGTGCCCAGGCCGTAGAACCAAACTCCAACTTTTATCTGTTGATCTCCCATGAGTCTCCCGGCAAGAAACCAGACGGCAATAACGATCCTTGCGCTTCTCGACTTTAGTGCTGATACTATGGCGTCAGTGGTACATCGAACAGAGCCATTTTGTTAAAATCTATTGGACCATTTGAGATGCCTAAAACCGTTAGCTCATTCGAACTCACTCTCAAAAGCCGGTCGCGCCATCAGACCCTGACCAATTGGTTGTATGGCGAACTGCGCTCCGCCATTCTGGAAGGCCGGCTCGCGCCGGGCGCCCGGCTGCCATCGTCCAGAGATTTCGCCAGCCAGTATGAACTCTCCCGGGGCACAGTCGTCAGTGTTCTGGAGCGTTTACAAGCCGAGGGGTATATCACCTCCCGTGTCGGATTCGGTACGTGGGTCAATCGTGTGGAGGCGCCCCGGCCGGCCCGCCAGGCAACCGCGATACCGGCATACATTCGTCGCGTCATTTCGACATATAAACGGCCGCAACCCTGGATTGACCTGGCTTTTGTTGAGGGGATCCGACCCTTTCGGATCGGGGTTCCGGCCATCAACGAATTCCCGTCCGAGGTTTGGGGACGTATTGCCGCAGATCGAGGACGTCATTTCAGGTCATGGCTAAAGAAGGAGGCTGATCGGCGTGGCTATCGGCCATTGCGCGATGCAATTGCCGAGTATTTGCGCACGTCACGTGGGGTGCGATGCACTGCGGAACAAATCGTCATCGTTTCCGGAATACAACAGGCGCTCGACCTGTTGGCACGGCTGCTGTTGAAAAAGAGCGATCCGATATGGATGGAGGATCCTGGATATTTCGGAGCCAGAATCGCGTTTGACAATGTCGGAGCCAGGATTATTGCTGTGCCAGTGAATGATGAAGGGCTGTCTGTTTCCGCCGGAATTAAGATCTGTCCGGATGCGAAGGGCGCGTACGTAACGCCGGCTCACCAATTCCCGCTAGGTGTAACGATGTCGCTGGAGCGGCGGATGGCCCTTCTTCGCTGGGCCTCACGCGCCGGCTCTTTTGTTATCGAAGATGACTATGACAGCGAATACAGGTTTGAGGGACCGCCTGTGCCTGCTCTGCAAAGCCTCGATAATCACTCAAGCGTGATCTTCATCGGATCGTTCAGCAAGACGCTATTCCCAGCCTTACGCGTGGGCTACGTGGTATTGCCTGCGCCGTTGATAGATTTCTTCCTGGGTTTTCGCTACCGAACCGATTTCCGGAATTCATCCTTTGACCATGCGGTGCTTTGCGACTTCATCGTCGATGGGCATTTGGCACGTCATCTGCGGAGGATGCGGAATCTGTATGCGGAGCGCCTCGCAACACTCATGGAAGGGGCCAAGCAACATCTGGGTGGGTTGCTTGAGATCTCTAACGTCAGGGCAGGCCTCTACACGATCGGGTACCTCAAGAATGGAATGACTTCACGACAGGCGGAAAAGCTGGCGGAGGCCCAAGGTGTTGAGGTTCTCGCTGTCGATCGATGCACTCTGAGACGTCCTGATCCGAATGCGTTGCTCCTCGGCTTTGGGGGATTCGACGAGTTTGCGATACGGCAAGGACTCATTCGACTCGCAAAGGCATTGAACTAGCCAGACCCTAGGGACATGAGACCAGTTCGCTCAATGAATGCCAAATCGCCAATGCACTCATCGAGAGAAGAGAGCCCCTGTACCAGTTGCCCGCCATTCGTCCGAAGGTTGTTCCAGGGAAGATTCAGAAGACTATGGATGGCAGCCATGCCCCGGCAGGGTCGTTGTAAAGTCCAGTGCTCATGAGTGTCATTGGCTGGACGACGCGCAGGCCGTTCGCCAGGCACCAGCGCAGCAGAGTGTTGTTCCGTGAAGGCACAAGAATTCCCGGGCCTGCGAATGATTCTGCTGACGCAATAAGAGATTGCATATCCACGTTCGTCTCCGCTGTGGAGTGGCCGAAGAAACCGAGATTCGTCGTGTATCCGGTCACGCGGCCGCCACGCTCTACCACACGCGCTGTGCCCTGTTGTATTGCATGCGCCAACTCGGCGGCTCGATCAAATCCGTGAACGCGACGCGATAGAGCATTGCAGGCGTCCTCATCCGCGGGTTGGGCGGGTCGCTCCGCGCATCCAGGGATACTCCGTTCGAGAGTCCGTCCCTGCATGCAGGAAAGAGGCTCGCGGATGTCAAAGCCGAGCGATGTGTAGAGTGAGAGCGAGCGATTGTGAAAGGCAGCCTGCACCAGACGCACTCCGGCGGCGCCGTTCTGGTTCGCGCGATCCATCGCAGCCTGCATGAGCTTACGACCAATCCCGAGGTTTTGTGCTTTGGGGTCGATCGTGACCGGGCCGACGCCCTGGATCACAGCCTGTTCAATAAGGACATTGCTGCCCATGATGCGGCCATCGCTTTCCGCCACCACGCAATAGAAGCCTGGGGTGGAAAACATCATCGAAAGCAACCTGATACTGACCTCCGGCCCAGGAAAATCGCAAGGAAACCCGTGAGCCGCGTTAATTGTGAAGAAGGCGTCATAGCAAATCTGCCCGCATACTGGGCCATCCTCTGGTGCGGCTGTTCGAATCACCACGTCAGGCTGTACTTTTGACGACATGCTCTGATCCCCTCTCATTTGTCGGGAAAGCGTTGAAACCCGCTCTACATTCCTACACGAATCTACACGGAAGCGGAAAGGAAGATCGGCTTCACCATCGTTTCAATCCTGGCGATACCTTCTCTCGTTCCCTTACCCATTTCGAGACGTGACACCCGCATCGTTTTGCACTACTCTTCGACTGTCGTGCGAATGATTTTGGGTTGTCCGTAATTTTCGTTTGGGGCGCTGCGCAGGCGCAAACAAGTTGACTGGTCGAGTGTATGGAACAAATACAATGCTGAGATGCGTCGCCTTTGCCCGTCACATAACCTAGAAGATCTCTCCGACGGACAGTATGGCGATGTCCTGTATGGTTTCCTTCGTACCCATACCGCCGAAACTCAATCTCGCATTTCTAAGATCGTTGACTATCCGAGAACATGTGCGGCGGAAACGATGGGGTTCAGCTGCGAATTTGGTGCACACCTAAACGGCTTTCAGCAGATTGGTCTATTCCATGAAAACAATTAGCTTGGCCGTATCGAGAAAGAGGTATTCGTGCGCCGATTTCTGATCCTTCTCACCATTGCCCTCGCGCCAACGCTGGCTCTCGCAGCCACAACCAAAGCCACCGTGCAGCAGTTGGACAGCCTGCTCGCCGAAATGCATAAGCATTCCAAGACGGATGATCAGGTCGCCAATGCACTAAGAGAGATCGAGCTTACCGAGCAACTGCTCCCATCGATGATGAATAGTTTCGTCCAGTACCAGCCCGGGCCGCAGACGATCGTTCAGATACGAGTGTTAGCCCTTAGTAGTGCCTTACTTCCCCCGCCTCCCGCAGACTTGCCTGACACTCCGGCCCCAGATCAGGCGACCCAGACAGCGATCATCGCTCGCGCGACGGACTATATCGCCAAGCAATTCGACCCGGCACCAAAATTAACATCGGACAAGCTCACCTTGCGCTACCAAAATGGTGAAGATTTCGTTCGGGCCGCCAATGTGGCTGGATCTAATATGGCCCATTCGGATCTTGGACTCGATCCGGCCAGTCAATATCTGCGTTTTTTCGGACAGACCTCCGCCTCGATCGTCACCCAGGGCGGCGTTGAACTACCTCCCAAAACCAGCAATCAGGATCCCGGCGGCCCAAGTGGCCAGATTTCGCCAGTTGGCGCTGGTCCGATCCTTAGCAACGTTCTGCGTGAAGTGGGGCCGGAAAAGATGACTTGGCTTCGATGGGAGACCGTAGGTAGTGAGCGCTTGGCTGTCTTCTCTTTCGCGGTCAATCGCAAACAATCTCACTATCAGGTGAACTATTGCTGCTTTCCCAAGACAGAGAATGTCGGCAGCCATATCGGGATGACCCCGAATGGAGTTTCCTCCGGAGGAAAACCCCCGACCAGTGAAAACCTTGGAACCGCGACCTTCTTTGAACCGTTCAACTCCACGGTCGGATATCATGGCGAGTTGTTCGTTGATCCTGGAACAGGAACTGTCGTGCGCCTGATTGTCCAGGCAGAGCTGAAGCCCACGGACTTTATTCTGCAGGAAGACACTCGCATTGATTACGACAAAGTCGAGGTAGGCGGGAAAGCGTATGTGGTCCCAACTCGGAATATTCTGCTCACGACTATGGTTCCTAGCGGAAACTCTTTCGGCAAATTCACCAAGCGCCGTACGCTCTTTGACGCGAGTTATTCAAATTATCAGGCCGCCTCTTGGGTTGATTCACAACCCCGCGCCATGATTGTCTCGCCTTCCGTCCAAACAGCTTCGCAGGCCGTAAGATCCAGCCGCTCCCCGCAAAAGATTTCGGATGTCAATGCGGCCATCGTGGCTGCTCGAGCTGCTACAAAAGACACGCACTATGCCGATGCAGAAGCCCTTATGCTGCAGGTGACCAGCTCTCGGCCTGAGCTGGTCGTTCCTTGGGTCGAGCTCGGTTTGGCACAACTCAGTCTCAAGAAATATCTCGAGGCTGAAAAAAGCTTCAAGATGGCCATCGGTACCGATCCATCAACTCCACAGGCTACCCACTCTGCTGATGTCTATCAGCAGCCTGCGGGAGCAGAAGCAGTCGATGGGGTTGCCTCGACACGAGTCTCGCGCGACATGGCGGCTCATACCGAGCGGATTACCAAACAGCGCCAGCCAGATGTCCTCGGTACAGCCTACGCCAGCCTCGGAGAGATCTATATCCATGAAGGGAAGTTCGTGGAGGCGCAGTCTGCCTTCGATAGAGCCGCTCAGTCCAACCCTGCCCAGGAGGGAGCCTATCGAGAGAGTGAAGTGATTTTCTTCTATCAGGTTGGCAATGCTGATGCCCAGTTGGCGGCAGCGGAAAAGGCGATCGGTGCCGACCCCACTCGCGCCAAACCTTATTTCTTCAAAGCTCAGGCGCTTATCTCTAAAGTCACGATCGATCCACAAACACAAAAAATGGTTCTTCCATCCAGTTGCGCTGACGCTTTTCGCAAATACCTTCAGCTCGAGCCCAATGGTCAGTTCGCTGCTGACGCTCAGGCGATTCTCGCCGCCGCCGCCGCACCACCAAAATAGAGTTCGACCAGGAGAAAGTTGCGGATCAGGCGGAACTTACTCATTCTGATGACAACTTAAA
Source organism: Terriglobales bacterium (assembly GCA_963823845.1). Taxonomy (GTDB): domain Bacteria; phylum Acidobacteriota; class Terriglobia; order Terriglobales; family Acidobacteriaceae; genus Alloacidobacterium. The sequence goes on along the minus strand of CAWGND010000009.1, from coordinate 218,976 downwards.
CGTTTGCCTCTCACGTTGGACCCTGCTCTTCGACTGTTCGTGATCGTCCGCTTTTCGCGCTTCGTCAATACAATATTCAACAATATTCACGAACGAGGCAGTGCCCTCGTGCCTTGCAGATCGACGCCATGCCTAACCTCGCCACTTCCGCCTTCGGTTCGCGCAATCGCATCATTGCTTACTGGGTGACCACCGCTCTGGTCGTCTTCGAACTGGCTTTGGGAGGCGTATGGGATATTCTGCGTGTGCCTAGGTTCGCGGCCTCATCGAGTGGTTGGGCTATCCTCAATATTTCCTCGTCATCCTGGGGATCTGGAAACTGCTCGGCGCTGTCGCGTTGGTCATTCCGCGGTTTCCCCGACTCAAGGAGTGGGCCTACGCCGGTGTGCTCTTCGACTTGACGGGCGCTGTTGCATCGCTATTGGCCACGGGGTTGATGGATGTCATTACGATCGTGTACCCGATCGTAATGACGGGCATTGCAGTTGCATCCTGGGCGCTCCGTCCGCCATCCCGCCGCCTTGGTTCCGGTTGAGTAGCCCCTAAAATCGGCTAGAGCTCAGAGACCGTAAGACAGAGTTCTTGGGACCTGCTGCCTTGCAATTTCCGGATTGCTCCCGAAATCACCGGCTAACCAGAAATAATCCCGCGTAGCGGCTGAAAAGTCGCGTTTCTATGAGACGGTCACTGATGTCAATAGCTGATCTGTGTTTTTCTTTCATTGAGTATTGCTTTTGTTCTTTGCTTTGGTTGCGACGCATGTTGTTCTCCGCCAGGTTTCTATTCGCACTTCGCGTGAGCGGTGATGGCTCTGTGCCGTTTGGGGTTCAGTAGGAGAAGTCGATGCTGCCAGTTTTCGGCCGGCCTTGTTAAGGCCCAACCCGACACGCAGTCATCGGAACACGGGGTCATCGCAACGGTTGAACCTGATTTTTCCTTAAGCGGCCTTTGCATAAAACGGAATGTATGGCTGCTGCGTGACCCAGATACGATGCAGCAGCACGGCAAGTTTTCGCGCCACAGCAACGATGGCACGATTGCGGGATCGCTTGCCTCCGCGTGATGCCAGGCTCAGTCCCACTGTCGCAGAGTTGAGTCCTTTCCATGCCGCCCGAGGACGTGATTGGCACACTCCACCAGCAGACTGCGGAGGTAGACATTGCCGGCCTTGGTGATACCGAGGTGAGGGTCTCGTTCTCCGGACTGACTCCGTTTCGGCCGCAGGCCGAGATAGCAACCCACATCGCGACTTCGTTGAAAGCGTTCTTTGCTTCCCAGAGTCAGGACATAGGTCAACGCCGTGAGGTGGCCCACTCCATAGACCTTGAGAAGCGCCTGTGTCTCGCGATATTCCGTCTCGATCAATTGCTTGATGGCCCGGTCGTACTCTTTGATCTTCGCCGTCATATCGGCAATCTGATGGAGCACCGGTGCGAGCGCCCGGGCAAGTCCCGGCGGCAGCGCGGCCAGGCATCGCTTGGCGAAGCAGAGCGTGGACGAAGATGGCAGCCGATATCCGCAGGGCTTTGCTAACCCGCGCACCGCGTTCACCGCAGCAGTCCGCAGACGAACGATAAGATTGCGGGCGCGGATCAGCATGAGGGGCTTCCTGCTGGGCGACTGTGCGGTGCGCAATCGGCCTGAGGATTTTCGGATCGAGCCGCGCAAAGCGCGCCAGCTTCTCCGCATCCACCTGGTCGCTCTTGCGATCACTGTGCGAGATCGCCCGCAACTCGCGCACGTTGGCCACGATGACTTCATGGCCCAGCTCTTGAAGCTGCTCGCTGATCCATATCGAGTGTGTCCCTGCCTCCATGGCGATGCGCACGCGAGGCAGGTCGGTAAACCACTTGTCGACACTGGATGGGTTTGTTCGGAACCTGCCCCGGTCGACCACTTCACCATCTTCGTTGAGCGTGCAGTAATGGCTCCAGACATCCCCAAGGTCGATGCCGATCGTGATCCCAACTTGAGAGCAGCCCCGGGGTACTTCCGCGATGAGGTCCTGCGTATGCTTTTTCATCCGCTTAGTCTCTCTCTTCTCAGAGCGACCGTCTCCCTCGAAAATAGTCCGCTATGCTGTGTGTGGCTCCAAGGTGACGGTCAGTCCGAGGCTCTCCAGTCGTTTAACAAGATGCCGCTTGAGTCCTTCTGCGTGGAGGTGGTCGAAGTAGTTGCCACCAAGTTCTTGGTAGACGCGGCAGTTCTTCTGGATGTGGTAGCCGATAACGAGCAGACTGTGTGCCACAGCGATGATGGCGCGTTTGCTGCCTCGACGAGCAGCCAGTCTCTTGAACTGCGCGGAGAGGTAACAGTTCTTTGTTCTCGCAGCAGCCCAGGCCGACTGACAGGCCATGCGGCGCAACCACGGGCTGCCCTTGCGGCTCTTGCCGCTGAGCCGTTTCCCTGCGCTCTCATGGTTGCCGGGACATACTCCTGCCCAGCTCGCCAAGTGAGCTGCAGTTGGAAACGGAGCCATATCAAACCCAATCTCGGCAACAAAGGCCCAGGCAGCAACCCGCTCCAGTCCGGGCACTGTGATCCAACGAGCGACAGCATCGGCGAGTTCCTTGTGTTGTTCTCCGAGGCGCTCCAAACGAAGGTCGAGCGCCTTGATCTCGGCACCGAGAAAGCGAAACTGACGAAGCAGGCTATCGAGCAGGAAGCGATGATGGTCGCGGATGCGGCCCTCCCATGCCAGTTGCAGTTCCGAGATCTTACTTCGCAACTTGCCGAGCGCGAGGTCGGCTAATCTCTCGGGACTCTCTTCACCGCTGACGATGGCGTCTAACATCGCTCGCCCACTCTTGCCCATCGTGTTGCTCGCCGTGCTGGACAGCTTGATATTTGCGCTCTCGAGAACCTTCTGGATCCGACTGCCGACGCTTGATTGCTCCTGTGAAAGGGTAGCCCGCGTTCGCGTCAGATCGCGCAAGTCTCGAATGACCAGAGAAGGAACGTAGCTGCCACGCAACAGGCCATGCCTCAGGAGTTCCGCAATCCACTGACAGTCCTTCATATCGGTCTTGCGGCCTGGGACCGTCTTGATATGCTGCGCATTCGCCAGGAGCATCTGAAAGTGCTCTTCGAGTACGTTCCAGACCGGTTTCCAATAAACTCCGGTCGATTCCATGGCAACATGCCGGACCCCGAAACCCTTCAGCCAGCTAACAAGCTCAAGGAGGTCCCGAGTCGTACAGCCGAATCGCTCAAGATGTCTCTGCGGCTTGTGTTTTTGTTCGAATAAGACACACGCTGTGATCGAGGACTTGTGAACGTCTAAACCGCAGCACCGGTCGTGGAGTATTTCCATCGCTGCCTCCTCCGTCGTGCGACGCAAGGATGCCTAGATAGCGAGAGTCTCCCTCGCGTGCTCCTCAGAAAGAAGGCTACAGTCCGTTGTTCCTAAACGCATCCAGGGTCAAACTCATCTGCGGGCTCACGGCGCCATTGAAGGTCACAACCTCATGCGTGCACGACTTCCCAGCCTAACCCCATTTTCATCCGTCGTTGTGCCCAAAAAGACATGAAGAACTCATCCCAGTTTTCGGTAACTTCAGCGGTTCCCATTGTATTTGCCAATAGTATCCATTTGGCACGGTTCGTCAAAAGCGCTAGGCAACTCCAAACCACCGCACCCGCCAGCTTTTCTCCGCCGACTGGAAGAGATACACGCTCAAAATCGCGATCAGAGGCTCCAGTGGGTGCCTAAAGCGCGCATGTACCGTCACGAAGTAATACACCAGCGGCAGCAGCAGGAAAGCCCACGCAAACAGCACCGTCCCCGGAACGTGCCGCTTCAACGCCAGCGCCAGCCCCAGCAATCCGGTGATACTCGTAAGCTGAAAGTTCAGGCTGCGCCCATACTCCGCTATAAGGCCTTCATCACCCGGATGCGGCACGCTGAACCAGAAGTAGTACACACGCTTCGCGCACAGGATCAGAAAATGCTTCGGGTTCTCCCGAATGACTGCCTTAGCCATATCGCCGCGCATCTTCGCATATTTGATCTCGCCCATCTGCGAGTACAGACGCAATTGCGCCGCGTCCTGAAAGGGATGGTCATACTCCATCAGCAATCCAATCGCGCCCGGCCCATTGCCGAGATACAGCTCCGCCCCAAGGTTTGCGCGCATGGGCACAAACTCATGGAACACAACCCAGTTCCGATAAACCCACGGCACGATGCACGCAAGGCAAACAACCGAGGCCAACGCGACACCAATGATTTGTAACCGCCACTGACCGGAACTACCCCACGTTAGCGCCAGAAGCGGGCGCGAACGTGGGGCACCCGCGTTTGTGGCGGTCCTTAACAGAACACCCCAGAGAATCCACAACCCGCAAACCGGCAAAAACAGCAGCAGCGAAGGATTGCTCAAAGCAATCAACCCCCAGAGCAATCCGAAGACGACCCACCGCCTGACGCTCGCGCCCTCACGCTCATCGCCGCCAACGGCCCGCATGCGCAAAGCCAGCACCAGCACCCACGAGAAGAGAAACGCCGTCAGCGACATTTCCCAGATCCACTTCACGGCATACTGCATCGCCGCCGGATAGAGCGCCCAGATCCACGCCGACCACCGGGCAACGCTCGTATTGAAGCACCGAGCGGCAATCTCCCACGTCGTCCGCACCATCAGCGCATTCAACACGCAGTTGATCGCGACCAGCACCCATGCCGAAAGCGGTGTGAAAATTCCAAACAGTCGAAACACTCCAGCAATGATCAGCGGATATCCCGGCGTCACCCAGGTCGTCGGCCCGGTGTGTCCGCGAAACGGATCGGCGTAGCCGTAGCCCGTCACCAGCGCCCGCGCAATGCGGCCCATCTCCCAGCCGAAACCGAAATGGTCATCGTAAGGCCGCATGCGATAGCTGTGCGCCAGCATGACATACGCCAGCCGCACAGCCAGCGCCACCCAGAAAACCACCCACGGCGCGGCAAATCTCCCGCGCGTATCGAACTTTTCAGAACTCACAAAAAAATTGTACGCGGGCGTAAATTTGTGGCTTGACCCTGACGTAACGTCACGCCTGACCATCATCTTTGAGGGGCCATTCAATGGACCAGAGCATCGCCTCCATGCAGATTCAGGAGTTCGCTCAACGCACCGGCGTTACCGTGCGCACGCTGCACCACTACGACCGCCTCGGCCTGCTGCGGCCCGGCGGGCGCACGGCGTCCGGCTATCGCCTCTACGGCGAGCGCGAACTCATCCGTTTGCAGCAGATCGCGACGCTCAAATTCATCGGCTGCTCACTCAACGAAATCAAGGCAGTCCTCAGCGGACCTGGATCGGATCTCGGCGAAACCCTCAAGCTCCAGCAGGAGGCGCTTGAGCGGAAGCGCCGGACATTAGACCGTGCCCTCCGGGCAGTTGTCCGCGCGCAGAAGCTCTTCGCCGAATCCGGCCGGGCCGACTGGAATGCCTTGCAACACATCATCGAGGTGATTCAGATGGAACAGGACAAATCGTGGATGTTGCAATACTTCACGCCCGAACAGCAGGCCACGCTCATCGCCCGCAACACTAAAATTCGCAGCGATGGCGAAGAGGGATGGGCAAAGCTGATTCCGGAAATCGAAGCCGCCGCGAAGAACGGCCTCGACCCGGCCAGCGACGAAGCTCGCTCGCTGATCGAACGCCACCAGGAACTCGTCAATCTTTTCACTGGAGGCGATCCGGCGATCCAAGCCGGACTCGAACGCCTCTACGCCGACAAGGCCAACTGGCCAGCAACCTTCAAGAGCCCTTTCAGTGAAGCCGCACGAAGCTTCATTGAGAAAGCTAAACAAGTCCACAATCTTAGCTGTGTCTAAACAAATGTGGGGCAGCCTGGATGCAGGCTGCCCCAGCGATTGCTTTGCTGCTAGTGGTGATTGCGGTCATCGCTGTTGAAGGGAGAAGTCAGCCAGGGCGTAAAGGTTACTCCCGATCCAACGATGGTCGAGCATCTCTTCCCGCCTGGGCCTGCCGGGCAATTCCACCAGTTAAATGTAGCGCTCACAGTACCGGTGCCGATATTGTCGACGCCAACTGCCTTGTCGAAGTCGTTGAGATGTGCGTTGATCTGACCCGCGGGCGCGTTGAAGGCGATGTCAATCGACTCGTCCTCAAAGATATTCTGCGAGATAACGGTCCCAGTGACCGGCGCCATGCTGAAGAGGTTGATTCCGGTTGGTCCTGAGGTGGCCGCATCCAGGGTGTCTTCTCCATTGCCGGAGATGCGGTTGCCGACGATCACATTGTCATTCATATTGACGGGCGGCGCCGGAGCGGGAGCCGCTGCGTGGTTATGCATCGTGACTCCAGGCAATCCATTGTTGTGCAAATCGTTGTCGATGACCACATTGGCTGCGGCAGTCGTGCCGGGGAAGGGAGCGAAGATTCCGACTCCAGCGCCGGCGCCCGGAACCTGAAAACCGTTACGTTCGACGTCATTGTGGGCGACGGTGATTCTGCTCACGCCATACGAGATTTTTGCGGAAGGTATCACCGAGGTGGCGGGGCCATGGGATGCGATCGTGATCCCGCAGTCGAATGGATTGTCATGGACGGAATTGCCGCTGATGAGATTATCTTGGTTCGGGCCGGTTTCATCGGTGATAAGAATCCCGCCTGAATTGTGCTCGCTCTCGTTACGGACCACCGATGAATGATCCACCGCCATCAGGTGAATTCCCTCGCCGCAGTCGTCCCCTTCGTTGGTTTCAAACGCGGGCATGCCGGGACAGGTGCCGTCGGCAATATCGAGCGACTGATTGTTGTCGACGACATCGTTGCCGACAATCGTCACATCGGTGGCATTCACAACGAGGATGCCTTCGAAATTCGCGTTGCGTATCTTAAAGCCCGAGATGAGCACGTCGGCTACACCCGCATTCGGAGCTGCCCACAGACCGTTGACGAAGATGCCATTCGGCATACCCGCCGCATCGATCACGGGTTGTGGGCCATCCTGAGCCACCAGCGAAAGCGATTTGGTAATCACCACCTGCTCTTTATATATGCCGTGTGCTACCTGAATGGTGTCACCTGCAGATGCTGCGGCGACGGCAGCGGAGATCGAGGACTTGCAGCCGAACTTTCCGCCAGGGTTCACGCACAGAGTAGCGGCGGCCAGTGTGGAAGCTCCGAACAGGGACAGCAGTCCGAGTCCGACAAGGTATTGCGCAGAATTGAGGATGGTTCTCAACCGTTGAGGCATTGATTCTCTCCATAGCTGGGACTTGGGATTTGGGCCTAATGATTCGAGAGCACGGAACAGTACGATTTTCGCGGCGAGTGCAGGCCGCCGATGATCCTAGTCCCGATCACCCGCAGGCACAACCAGCAAATGGTTCAATAGATCGTGAAAATGAAGTCAAGGATTGGCCGGGGAGGTTTCGATCACCGAGCCTAGCCTCTTCGGTCCTTCTCCCCAGCGCTTGCGAAGCCAGCGATTCATCGGCTCCGAGTAGAATCGCGCCACCAGTTCGCCCAACAGGCCCGAGACAAAAATGACGGCGACAAAAAGCACCGGCACAGTCTTCATCTGTTTAGCCGCCATTACAAAGACGGAAGAGAGAGCGAAGACGATGAACATATGCGTCAGGTAGACTTCATAGCTGCGCTGGCCCAGCTTGAGAAACGGGCTAAGAATTCGCGGACTCCTCCAGTTCGTCTGCGCAACCGCATCAATCACCATGCAGGTGCCAACAGCGAGAATCGTCATATCCAGTCCGCTACGTCCAAGCCCCCACGCATTAGCCCGGAGAGAAAATCCAAGTATGAAGACGAGCAGTGCCGAACCAAGTCCGCCAAGCGTAGAGAGGACAGTGCGCGAAACGTGACGTCTTGCGGTGAAGAGTGCCGTAAGACAGCCCAGAGCGATCGCGTCCATCCCTCCCAGATAGGAATACTCCCGCCACACCCCATTGCCATTCGCGAGAACCGTGCGTGCGAACGGCCCTAATACTACAAACGAAAGCAACAGAACAATCATCAGCTTCCCTCGCCCGAGCAAGCGGCAGGCGAGAGGAAAAAACAGATAAAACATCTCCTCCACTGAGAGCGACCAAAGGATATCCCAGTTGCCCGGCAGATAGCCGCGCCGGGCCTCCAGGACATTTACATGGAAAGTAAGCACTGCAACCAGCGCCCGTCCCAGACCGCCCGTTTCCGCTGAGACAACAAAATGTTCCACGCGTGCCGCATGAAGGGTGCTCAGCACGGCCAGCAGCAACAGGAGCAGCGGCGCGATACGAGCAAAGCGTAGTAGGTAGAAATCCCGCACGCTGACCTTTGAGAGAGCGCCCTACCGGCGAAGCGTCGTTGATGTGATTAGAAAGCCGGAAACCGCGAAGAATATCTGAACGCCGAACTGGCCGTTCCAGACGAGCGAGTGCACAAGCTGGTCCGGCAGGCTTTGGGTGTATGGCACCCCAGCAAAGCGAAGACGCATGTTGACGTGGTTCATCAAAACGAAAAAGGCTGCGATCGATCGAAGTAGATCAACCCCGTCGAGTCGCGTCCAACTACGCGCTGACGCCGGGAACACGGCTGAGGTCATGTCTCATTGTGCAATGAGGCTGACAATCTAATTAGTGTGAACACGCCCTAGTTACACCGGCTGAAAACAGCCGGGTCTCACCGCTGTAGCAAGTACTTCGTGCCATGAAAATGAGTTCTTGACAGAAATTTCCCATCGGGCATTATTGCGTGGACAATGTTTCGTTGCTTAACGCAGCGTTGTGGGCCAAATTGTGTTGCATCCCCCTACCGAAATAGAAGAGCGCCGAGGAGTAACAAATGCCCCTTAGTAGACGTCTGTCGCAGATTGGAATCGGAGTTTCCCTGTCGCTGGGAGCTCTTGCCTTAATCGTAAGTTCCGCATTCGCCGCCACCCCAGAGGTGACGAAGAATCTGGGCCCGGAAGATCAGTCAAAGCCAATTTCAGTGACCGTTTGGTTAAACCTGCACAACAAGGCAGCCTTGGACACTGCGGTCGAACAAATGTATGACAAGAGCTCACCGAACTATCACAAGTTTCTAACGATGAAGGACTTTAAAACCCAATTCGCTCCAACGGCCAAGGACACCGCCACTGTTAGCAAATTCCTCGCCGCACACAATATGAAGGTTACCTCGATTGACAAGAACAACCACTTCATCGTGGCGCAAGGGCGCGTTGGGGACGCACAGACGGCATTTAACACCAAGATCAATCGCGTCATGGTCAACGGTGTGATGCACCACACAAATGTATCCACGCCTTCCATTGCAGAGCCGGCTGCAAGCGCAGTCATATCGACGGTTCAGGGATTGAGCGACCTCACCTATCGCGCGAATGTGAGCCCATCCGTAAATCCGAAAACCCGCATCCCCTATGCCGGCGTTTCACCTTCAGCCGCGGGGGCCAATGGCCTGTTCTTTAGCGGAGAATGTCTCCGGCCGCCTGAGCAAGTGACCTTCACGACGGGGGGAAAGGCGCCGAAGGCAATCTACGCCGGCAACCGCTATGGAGCGGACATCACTAACATGAACCCACCAGATCTGCCGCCGTGCGGCTACGATGCAGCCGAAATGCAGAAAGCGTACGGCCTGAATAAGGTCTATAAAAATGGCCTCGATGGGACCGGCCAGACCATTGTGATCGTCGATGCCTTTGGCTCGAATACGATTCTGGACGACGCAAACCTGTTCTCTCAACTTAACGGATTGCCCCCGCTCACGTCGTCGAATTTCACAATCTATAAGCCCAATGGCTCTGCGACCTGCACCAGCACCAACGGTTGCATCGCCGGGAACTGGCAATTTGAAACCACGCTCGACGTTGAATGGGCGCACGCGATTGCCCCGGGCGCCAATATCGCCCTGGTCCTCGGGATAGACAACGAATTTACCAACCTCGATATTGCCAACCTTTTTGCCATCCAGAATCAACTTGGCACCGTGCTCTCGAACAGTTTCGGGGCTCCGGAGATCCTCTTACAACAAGAAGACCCAGCGGAGCTCGTGGTCGAGAACGGTATTTCAGAGATTGCCGCCGCTTTAGGAATTTCTCACAACATTTCCAGTGGAGATTCGGGCGACTTTCTTGACGAGGACACCGCGAATGGAGTTCCTGCAGTGTCTGTCACGGCAAACGCCGCTACCCCGTTCGCGACGGGGGTTGGCGGAACCAGTACCTTCCTGGACTCCAAGAACAACATCGAATTGCAAACCGGATGGGGCAACAACGCTTCGGAAATCGCTGGACCCACTCCGAACCCGCCAACCGTTCCCGCTCAATTCTTCGGCTTTCAGGGCGGATCCGGAGGCGGAACCAGCGTTGTCTACGCCAAACCCAAATACCAGAAAGGGAACACGACCGGCGGTGTCAAGTTCCGCCAGGTGCCGGATATTTCGATGAATGCGGACCCATTCACCGGAAATGAAATTATCGTCACGCCCACCAGCGTTCCCGGCGACGATGTGTTTGTTGAGGTCTTCGGGGGCACGAGCCTATCCACCCCGATGTTCTCCGCCTTCTGGTCGATCGCGAACCAGGCCGCCGCGAACGAGGGCTTAGGACCTTTGGGAAACGCTGCACCAATTCTCTATAAACTGCCCGACAACGCGATCACGGATGTAAACGTAACGGCAGTGGATACCTTACTGAATGTGTCAGGGACAATTTTCAATCCGCCGAATCCTCCCGTCTTCGAAAGTGCGCCACTTCTGGCAGGGCCTCAGGCACCCACGAAGCGATTCGTGAGCGGGTTGTTCCAGGATCCCTCATCGACTGGCTGGTTTGTGCTTTCCTTCGGGACAGACACGTCACTTGCCACAACTCGCGGCTGGGATAACGTCACCGGACTGGGCACGCCGAATGGCATGCCCTTCATCAATCAGGTTGTGAAAGCGGTCAAGTAAATTGCAAATGTGTATCACCTCGGCGGGTCGCTCATTCGAGCGGCCCGCCTTTTTAATGAATGCGGGATTCTGTCTCCCGAATGACGGGATGATGATCCGTTCGCTGTCCGGGTAGGTTCTCCGCTAGAATTGCTTTGTTCATCACCTCGGAGCGCACTATGAGCAGAGTTCTGGTCATCGGAGATGAAACCGAAGTGGGCCGCGCGATTGGCAGTGCCCTCCAGGCCGCCGATTTCCCGATCGAGTACTCAGCCGGCCACGCCGACACGCTACAAAAATTGCGCATGCGGGCATTCGGGGTCGTCATTACCAATCCCGAGAGTTGTGTCGATGAAGACCTGGCGCTGCTCGAAGAGATGCGCGGCATCAGGCCCGGGGTAAAGTGCATCGTCCTGGCTCGCAGCAGCACTCCGGAGGAAGTGATTGCCGCTCTGCGCGCCCGGGTGTTTGCCTGCTTCTCGCCTCCCTTTGAACCGGGCGAGATCGCGAACCTGGCCCGTGCCGCTGCATCCGACAGTCAATGGCGAAACGATCTGCAGATTCTATCGGCCCGGCCCGGGTGGGTGTCGGTACGAGTAAATTGTCGCATCATCACGGCAGAGCGACTCCTGACCTTCGCGAGAGAGCTTGGCTCTCAACTGCCTGAGGACACGCAGCAGGGAATACTGCAGGCGTTGCGGGAGATTCTGCTGAACGCCATGGAGCATGGAGCGGCGTTTAATCCCGAGCAAGTGGTCGAGGTCACCGCCGTTCGCACGAAACGAGCGATGGTGTTTTACGTCCGTGACCCGGGGGCTGGTTTCCGCCCGGAAGCGGTTACCCATGCGGCCATCGGAAATCCGTCTGATCCCGCCGCCCACATGGCGCAGCGAGAAGAAGCAGGAATGCGCGCCGGGGGATACGGCCTTCTTCTGGCCGCCGGCACCGTCGATGAGTTGATCTACAGTGAGATCGGAAACGAGGCCGTACTCATCAAGTATCTGGATTGAGCCGCCAGCCACCCGTTATTCTCTAAATTCGATTGACAGATTAGCCTTGTTGCTGCAGGATTTGCAGATGAAGATTTAGGGGCATTCTGATTCCCCTGCCGTTTTCGCGCGAAGGTTCGTGCAATCTTTCGTGCGCTTCTTCTGCCAACTTAAAGATTGATATCAGCCCGACCCGAGTTTCTTGAGGGCGCCTCGGAGCGGTCTGACACATGTGCGCGGCGGCAAAGCCGTCTCCGCTTTGCTCCGCTCTCCGATTGCCCTGGCGATGTTCGACTTCCAGTGCTCCATACCTGCTGTGGTCTCTGTTCTGTAACTGATTCCAGCCAGTCATTGGCTGACCACAAAAGGAGCGTGATATGGACCGGCGAATCGAGGCCGCAATCGAAACCATTCACAAAGAGATGCAGCGAAACGTCCCGGTGCACGAACTAGCACAACAGGTCCGACTTTCCACCGGCCACTTTATCCGCTTATTCAAGACGGAGACTTCGCTCTCGCCCAAGCAGTACGTGCGCTATCTCAGAATGAGACATGCTGAAGCCCTTCTCAACGGATCCTTCCTCAGCGTCAAGGAGATTGCTGCCAGCCTTGGCGTTGGCGACAGAAGTCACTTCAGCCGCGACTTCAAGAAAATATACGGCGACGCTCCGACGAACTTCAGAGACCGCGAGCGGCCTTCTTCAGATGACCATGAATAACTCCCGCTACTGAAGATCAACATCCGCTACTTACGCTCACAAGCACCATCAACTCCCGCCACAGAACGACCACATACGCCACCGTTTGACGATTGCCTCGCGAATGCACCCGCTTTACGATTCCCATCCAGAGATTGCTCTACAAATTGCTTCCGCGCACGTTTCTTCTTCAAGGAGACGCTCGTCTTGAGACGAATTCAGACATGTGCGCGCAAACGACAATCCCGAAGCGCAAGCCGATCACAGAGCGCACGCTCCACAGTGCAGAGGATACCCCACGATGAAAACCCTCCCCGTCATCCTGCGTATGAAAGTCCGGCAAACCGTTCGTTCGCTGCAACTGAAGTTTTCAGCGAGGACCCTCAGACTCGTCATGTCGGTCCTGACATTCACATTGTTGACGCCGGCCACAATCGAGTATGTGGAGGCGGAAGGACAGGCAGCTCCCTCTGGATTTCAATCTGCACATGACCCCGGCGTGCGTACCGACGCGGTGGATGCCGGCCAGCCGCTGGCAAATCTTTCGCAAACTCCCGGCGCCTCTGAGTTCTTCACCAACGGCCAGGGGCGGTTCGCGAACATCGAAGTCGTCCGCGGAGGAACCAACAACGGCCTCGGGCCTCGCTTCAACACGAACCAGTGTTCGGGCTGCCATTCTCAACCGAACATCGGCGGGTCGAGCCCGAGCGCCTCTGTCTACCCATTTGTCGGACCCAATCCCGAAACCCTGGTCTACGCTCTCGACGGCGCAACCAACACTCTCCCGTCTTTCATCACGCCCGATGGCCCGGCGCGCGAAGCCCGCTTCGTCAACCTCCTGAATTCCAACGGCACCGTAAGCTCCACCCCCGACGGCGGCGTTCATGACTTGTTTACCATCCAAGGACGCTCAGACGCCGCTGGTTGCACGCTCGCGCAGCCGGCCTTCGCGCAGAACCTCGCCCTCGGGAACGTGATCTTCCGTATTCCTACTCCCATCTTCGGCGCCGGCTTGATCGAAAACATCCCCGATGAAACCATCCTGAGCAACATGCAGCAGAACGTGTCGCAGAAAGCGGCCCTCGGAATCGCCGGTCACCCTAATCACAGTGGCAATGACGGCACCATCGCGCGCTTTGGCTGGAAGGCCCAGAACAAATCGCTCGAGATGTTCGCCGGCGAAGCCTACAACGTGGAAATGGGCGTTACCAACGAGCTCTTCCCGAACGAGCGCCCCAGCCCCGACGAAGAGCTTCTGTCCGGACTCCCCACACCCTGCAAATTCAATCCCACACCCGAAGACGCGACCAACTTCCTCGTGTCTCCCAACTCGGACTCGGCTGCCCGGAACGCCCAGGTCCCGTCCGATGTCGTGCTGTTCGCAATGTTCATGCGCCTGCTCGCGCCCCCGCTGACTTCCACCACCGGTATCCCCGGCAATCCTTCTCGGTGGTCCATTGCCAACGGCAATCGCGACTTCAACAACGTCGGGTGCAGCTTATGCCATACCCCGGTCATGACCACGGGGACCTCCAGTGTCGTGCCCGCCCTCAACCGCGCGAACGCCAACCTCTTCTCCGATCTGCTGGTTCACAACATGGGCAGCACTCTGGCGGATGGCGTCTCTCAGGGCGGCGCCGGTCCCAACGAATTCCGCACCGCGCCTCTTTGGGGCTTGGGACAGCGCATCTTCTTCCTGCACGATGGCCGCACCTCCGACCTCCTCGAAGCGATCCAGCAGCATTCGAGCTCGGGCTCTGAGGCCAGCGAAGTCGTCGCGAACTTCAACCAGCTCACGCCCAGTCAACAACAGGACCTGCTGAACTTCCTGCGATCCCTTTAGATCGCATCCACTCCCCGAATCAACACCCGGGATCGAGCCGGGCAGTCAATACTCCATAGCGATTGGGGATCGAGCCTCTTAGGCTTTAGAAAGCAGTTGGTGTCTAGCAGCAGCACTGCCGGGTCTCCGGCGTCGAGCCCCTCGCTAGTGAGTGAACTGCGGCTAGTGAAAAAGGATCGCGGATTTCACGGAAAAAAACGGGCGAGGTCCGCACGCAAAGAGTATGATCCTCGGCATTGGGTGCACCGAAACCGGAACACCGACGTCGGCTCTGCTCACTCCCTCGCGAGGCCACAACCCAACGCCTCCTCCTGTGCGACGCCTCGGCTCTCTACAGATGTAAGAACTCTGCGAGGCTGTGCCATGAAATCTCTCCGCGTCAACAGGAAGCAAACTGCTTCCTTCAGGATTGTGGGCTTGATGCTTGCCATCACGCCACTGTGGCTGATGCTGGCTGTGGCCACCACGCCTGCGTACGCTCAGACCTCCAACCCCTCACCCGCGGACTGGACCCAGTTCCACCGAGACAACATGCAACGCTGGAACCCGTATGAGACGACGATTGGCGTCGGCAATGCTGGGACGCTGGAGTTGAAGTGGAGCTTCGATATCGGCAGCAGCCCCTCTTTAGGAACTTCGTCCTCACCCGCAGTGGCAAATGGGGTGGTCTATGTCGGCTCGGACGACGGCAACGTGTATGCGCTGAACGCCACTACCCGCGCCAAGTTGTGGAGCTTTACGACAGGCGGCCAAGTGGTTTCCTCGCCCGCAGTGGCGAACGGAGTGGTTTATATTGGCTCAGTCGATGGCAACCTGTACGCGCTGAACGCCAGCACCGGCGCCAAGCTGTGGAGTTTTGCCACCGGGGACGAAGTACTTTCCTCGCCCGCAGTGGTAAATGGAGTGGTTTATATCGGCCCGGACTCGGGCTTCGGCAAGCTGTATGCGCTGAACGCCACTACCGGCGCCGAACTGTGGAGTTCTGCCGCTGGAGATGTGTTTTCCTCACCCGCAGTGGCGAATGGGGTGGTCTATATCGGCTCGAACGACGGCAACGTGTATGCACTGAATGCCAACACGGGCACCGAGTTGTGGAGCTTTAATACCGGAACGAGCATTGGGTCTTCACCAGCCGTGGCGAATGGGATGGTATATATCGCCTCGGGCGAAAACATCGTGTACGCGCTGAACGCCAGCACCGGTGCCATGCTGTGGAGCTTTGAGGGCGTGGCCGGTAGTGGCACAGAATCCTCGCCCGCTGTGGCGAATGGTGTGATTTATATCGGCTCGGACGACGGAAACCTGTACGCGCTGAACGCCAGCACTGGCGCCAAACTGTGGAGCTTTACCACCGATTTGGGTGTGCGTTCCTCGCCCGCTGTGGCGAATGGAGTGGTCTATGTCGGAAGCTACGAAACAGCGGGCAACGGGGAAGGCGGCAACATGTATGCTTTAAACGCCAGCACCGGCGCCAAGCTGTGGAGCGATAACACCGGCTCGGCTGTTTTGTCCTCGCCCGCAGTGGTCGATGGGGTGGTTTATGTCAACACAGTTGCGGGTCAACTTTACGCATTCGCACCGGGGCCAGCGGAAGCCGATCTCTTCCTGCGGATAATACCCACTACGACGACGGTCCATCAGGGCGATTTGATCACCTATGCCTTCCCGGTATGGAACCTGGGACCGAACAACGCTGATCAGGAAGTGCTGAACACGCAGGTGCCGGAGGGAACAGTCTTTGACTACATCCGCATCTCCGGTACACCGGGGCTGGGCGCGTGCACGCATACGCCCTACCTGGGAGCCGGGCCGATCCCGATCGTCTGCCACGAAAACGGCGTCATGGCTCTTAATACCACATGGACGGTGCGGTTGACGGTGAAGGTGACCGCGCCCGCAGGGGCGGTGATCACCGAAAATGCGGCCACCATGGCGAGTACGCCTGATCCCAACATGGCCAATAACACGGCGACGGGTGAGCCTCACGGTGGTGCCGTGAAGGTGCAGGAAAAGTAGTTCTCGCTGGAAGGACGGAGGCATGCGGAGCGCACGCCGCCATGTCTCAGTCCTCGTCGATGTGCGAATTCTCTTGTTTCCTGCGCCGCTCAGGAGTAGAGTGCTCGGCACTAGGCGTTATCGAACCGGAACGCCGACGTCCGCTTTGCTTCAATTCTTTCCGAGGACAGAACCCAGCCGCCTCCCCAGCCGCCTTCATTCGCGTGACGCCTCGGCTCCCTAGCGATGCTGAAAATCTCTGGAGGCTGCGCTATGAAATTCTCTCTCTGCCTTACTCACAGGGAGCAGACTGCTTCTTTCAGGATGGTGGGCTGGATGCTTGCCATCGCGCCGCTGTGGCTGATGCTGGCCGCAGCCAACACTTCCGCGTATGCACAGATGTCTAATACGGCTGCCGCCACAAGCACCGCTCCGTCCTCACCCGGGGACTAGACCGAGTTCCAGCCTCGGCGCTTCTTGCCGCAGTTGGTCGAAGGGCGCTGCCAGGTGTTGCCGGAAGAACTCGCGTCAGAGGCTACGTAATCGTTGCCCGCAGAGCGCGCCGCGGCCCTGGCCGAACTGGTGCAGATCATCCCGAAGATGGATGAAGGCCGGGGACACGGACGTGATCATGGACTCGACGAGCTGGAAATGGTAGTAGCCCACGGGGGTGGGCAACTATGAATCATAAAGTCTACTTTGCAATCGTGCTTTGGGTAGTGGCCATTACGGCCGGTGTGGCCTTCGCGGTCTTTGCGCCCTGGTGGGCAATCTTCGGCTTCGCGGGGGCTGGGTTAACGAAACTGGCGATGTCTTTGACGAAGCGGGGGGACGTGCCGTGACCAGGCGCGTTTCCGGATTCCGGAAACGGCACAGGCGAGAATTCTGTTGACACGAGCGCCGGTAGCCTTACGGTAAAGTGAAAACGGGAGCGCGGATTTCACGGAAAAAAACGGGTGAGGCGCGCTCGCAAATAGTATGATCCTCCGCATTGGGTGCGAAACCGGAACGCCGGCGTCTGCTTTGCTCACTCCCTCGCGAGGCCACAACCCAACGCCTCCTCCCACGCGACGCCTCCGCTCCCTACAGATGTAAGAAGTCTGCGAGGCTGCGCCATGAAATCTCTCCACACCAACCGGGAGCAAACTGCTCATTTCAGGATTGTGACCTTGATGCTTGCCATCGCACCGCTGTGGCTGATGATGGCCGCCGCCAACACCTCTGCGCAGACGAGCAATGACGTTTCCACTTTAACCACGACCACCAGCCCCGCACCCTCCAACTGGTCGCAATTGCTCGAAGACAACATGCAGCGCTGGAACCCGAATGAGACGATCCTTGGCGTCAACAATGTCGGCAGCCTGGCGTTGGCGTGGGATAGTTCTCTAAGCTCGTGCTGCCTCACTTCTATGATATCTTCGCCTGCTGTGGTGAATGGGGTGGTTTATTTCGTCGAGAACGGCGGAACTATATATGCGCTGGACGCTAGCACCAGCGCCATACGGTGGTCCGCCCCCGGAGGCGATCCGACTTCCTCGCCCGCAGTGGCGAACGGGGTAGTCTATATCGGCTCCAATGGCGTGCTTGCCTTGAACGCGAGCACCGGTGCCAAGCTGTGGAGCTTTGCCGCTGGAAGCACTGGGTTTTTCTCGTCCCCCGCAGTAGCGAATGGGGCGGTTTATATCGGCTCGTTTGACCATAACGTGTATGCGTTGAACGCCAGCACCGGCGCCAAGCTGTGGAGCTATAACACAGGAAACCAAGTGGATACCTCACCCGCGGTGGCCAACGGGGTAGTCTATATCTACTCCGTCGACACCCTATATGCGCTGAACGCCAGCACCGGCACCAAGCTGTGGAGCTATTTTCCAGAAGGCTCGGGAGGAGGTCTTCCTTCTTCTCCCGCAGTGGCGAATGGGGTCGTCTATCTCAACGATGGACCCATATACGCGCTGAACGCCAGCACGGGCGCCAAACTGTGGAGCTCTACCAACAATCCCAACGGATACGCTGGGCTCTCCTCACCCACCATTGCGAACGGGATGCTTTATGTCCGTAGTGCGAGCGGATCAGACCTACCCCCTACTTTTGATTCTCTCGAGGCGTTTTCCTTGGGAGCCGAACTGTTCCTGCGGATTCAACCCACTCCGGCGACGGTCCATCAGGGCGATCTGATTACCTACGCCTTTCCGGTATGGAACCTGGGACCAGTCGCCGCCAGTCATGAAGTGCTGATGACGCAGGTGCCGGCAGGCACAACCTTCGACTATATCCGCATCTTCGCACACCGGGTCTGGGCACCTGCACGACTCCGCCATTCCAGGGAACAGGACAGATCGTCTGCCACGAAAACGGCGCCATGGCTCCCAACACCACGTGGACAGGGCGGCTGACGGTGAAGGTGACGGCGCTGTCAGGCACGGTGATCACCGCAAATGCGGCCACCGCCGCCGATACGCCTGATCAGAATCTGGCCAACAACACAGCGACGGTGAGCATCACAGTGCAGTGAACGGCAATTAGGAAAAACGAATCGGGGACTTCCGGGAAATAAGAAGGGGTGAGACGCGCCCGCAACCAGTAGAATCCTGCACGTTGGACGTACCGCAACACTGGACGTCCGCTGCTCGCTTCTCTGGAGGCCAGACGTCAACGCCTCCATCCGGCGGTCATCCCGGCTCCCTCCCCACCCAGGAATCTTTGCGAGGCTGTGCCATGAGATCTCTCCTCATCAACAGGAAGCAAACTGCTTCCTTCAGGATTGTGAGCTTGATGCTCGCAATCACGCCGCTGTGGCTGATGCTGGCCGCCGCCACGTCTTCAAATGCTCAGACGTCCACCGCACCCTCACCCGCAGACTGGACGCAGTTTCACCGGGACAACATGCAGCGCTGGAATCCGTATGAGACGACGATCGGCGTCGGCAATGCCGGCAGCCTGAAGTTGAAGTGGAAGGTACCAAACGGTGCGTTCTTTGCCCTCACATCCTCGCCTGCAGTAGTGAATGGGGTGGTTTATGTCGGCTCTGACGACAACAACGTGTATGCGCTGAATGCCAGCACCGGCGCCAAGCTGTGGAGCTATGCCACCGGAGACCGTGTGGACTCCTCGCCCGCAGTGGTGAATGGGGTGGTCTATGTCGGCTCCTCCGACCACAACGTGTATGCTCTGGACGCCAACACCGGCGCCATGCTGTGGCGCCATTCCACGGGGGGAGGCGAGGTGCGTTCCTCGCCCGCAGTGGCGAACGGGGTGGTGTATGTCGGCGCATTTGAAAACGACACCCTCTACGCCCTCAACGCCAGCACCGGGGCCTTGTTGTGGAGCTTTGACACTGGAGGCGCTGTGTTTGGCTCGCCCGCAGTGGCCAATGGGGTGGTGTATATCGGCTCTGACGGCGGCAATGTGTTTGCACTGAACGCTGGCACCGGCGCCCAGCTGTGGAGCTTCGCGGCAGGAGGGCATGTAGCTTCCTCGCCCGCAGTGGCGAATGGAGTGGTGTATATCGGCTCGAGTGACGGCAACGTGTACGCGTTAAACACCGGCACTGGCGCCAGGCTGTGGAGCTTCGATACTGGCACCGCTACTGCCGGGGGTGTGTTTTCGACGCCTGCAGTGGCAAATGGAGTGGTTTATATCGGCGACCTGAATGGCAATGTGTACGCGCTGAACGCCGGCACTGGCGCCAGACTGTGGAGCTCTAATCTGGGAATTCCTGTGGATTCCGGGCTCGCGGTGGCGAACGGAGTGGTCTATGTTAGCGCAGAAGACAATAGCATTCTGATGAGTGGCAGCGCTTTATTTGCGCTGAACGCCAGCACTGGTGCCAGGCTGTGGAGCTATCCCACGAGTTCTCTGAGTTCCTCGCCCGCCATTGTGGATGGGGTGGTTTACGTCCGTGCTGGATTCGTTCTTCGTGAAGACGTGGTTACTACTGGAAGTAATCTCTACGCGTTTTCCCTGGGCGCCGATCTGTTCCTGCGGATATGGCCATCTACGACGACCGTCCATCAAGGCGACCTGATTACTTATGCCTTTCCCGTCTGGAACCTTGGTCCGGATAATGCTGTTCATGAAGTGCTGAACACGCAGGTTCCGGAGGGAACAACCTTCGACTACATCCGCATTTCCGGAACCCCGGGTCTGGGAACCTGCACGCATCCGCCATATCTGGGGACAGGACAGATCGTCTGCCACCAAAACGGCAGTATGGCCCCGAATACTACATGGACGGTGCGGCTGACGGTGAAGGTGACGGCACCCGCAGGCACGGTGATCACCGAAAATGCAGCCACCATAGGGGATACGACTGATCCTAACCTGGCCCACAACACGGCGACGGTGAGCGTCAGGGTGCAGTGATCGAAGATTGACAGGAAAACGAATCCTGACCTCGCCTGAGTTGAAGCGAAGCCCGCAGCGCTGCCCCATGATGCCTCATTGATTAAGAGCAACGCCGTTGATGGGTGAGGCATCCCACTATCGCAAATCTGTGGAGAGAAGAATGCTCCACGTTGGGCTTACCGAACCCGGAACGCCGACGTCCGCTTTTGCTCGCTGCTCCGGAGGCCAGACGTCAACGCCTCCATCCTGCGGCCGTCCCGGCCCCTAACCCACCCAGGAATCTCCGGAGGCCGCGCGAATGAAATCCTCTATCTCTGTCACCAATCGCAAGCAGAATGCTTCTTTCAGGATTGTGGGCCGGATGCTCGCAATTGGCCCGCTCTGGCTGATGCTGGCCGCGGTCAACATGTCTGCACGCGCGCAGACGTCCGCCACACCCTCACCCGCTGACTGGACCGAGTTCCACCGTGACAACATGCAGCGCTGGAATCAGGATGAGGATCTACTCAACGTCAAGAATGTTGGGACCCTTAAGTTGAAGTGGAGTTTCGCGGAGGGTATTACGGGTGACCAGGAATATTCTTTTACCTCACCTGTAGTGACGAATGGCATCCTTTATGCCAGCGCCTATGACGGTACCTTGTTTGCGCTGAACGCCGCGACAGGCGAGAAATTGTGGAGCGATCTCGTCGCTGCAGGGAGCACACCTGCAGTTTCGAAGGGGATACTCTATGTCGGCGGCTTAGACAGTGTCGTGCATGCCCTGAACGCCATAACGGGGACCGCATTGTGGAGCTTCAACACTGGAGGTTATTTGGAATCTGCACCCACGGTGGTGAATGGCGTGGTTTATATCGGATCAACCGATGGCAACCTGTATGCACTGAACGCCAGGACTGGCAGGCTGCTTTGGAGCTATTTTACCGAAAGTGTACGGGTCAGGGACGAGAGTGTGGCTTTGTTTTCTTCCCCAGCCGTGGCCAATGGGGTAGTTTACATTGGCACCGCGGACGGCGACTTGCTGGCTCTGAACGCCAGCACGGGCACGAAACTGTGGATCGACGCCGGATTCGGTGGCTTTTCCTCGCCCGCGGTAGCCAATGGGACAGTTTATAGCTGTGGTAGTGACCATATATATGCCTTGAATGGTTACACCGGCGCCATGCTGTGGAGTGCTTACGCTGAGCCTCATGCGTACTGCTCGCCTGCTGAAGCGAATGGGGTTGTTTATGTCGGGCTGTCTGATGGCAGCGTGTATGCTCTAAACGCCAGCACCGGTGCCATGATGTGGAAGAATACCGTCACAGGCAGCATTGACATGCCTGCCGTGGCAAATGGAGTAGTGTATATCGGTTCGTCGGACGGTACCCTCTATGCGCTGAGCGCCGTGACAGGCGCCAAGCTGTGGAGCTATTCCACTGGAGTGCCTATAGTTTCCGGAGCTTCCATTGTGAATGGAGTTATCTATCTTCACGGCGGTGGTCCTTTTGGTTTGGATGTGGATGCCTTCGCGCTAGGGGGAACTTCAGATCTGTTTCTACGGGTGATCCCATCTACGACGACTGTCCATCAAGGCTACCTGCTTACCTATGCCTTCCTGGTCTGGAACCTGGGTCCAGCGAATGCCGATCACGAAGTACTGAACACGCAGGTTCCCGCTGGGACAACATTCGACTACATCCGCATCTCCGGCACGCCGGGACTGAGCACATGCACGCATCCGCCATACCAGAGGACAGGACAGATCGTCTGCCACGAAAACGGCGTCATGGCAGCGAACACCACGTGGACAGTGCGGCTGACGGTGAAAGTGACGGCCCCAGCCGGCACAGTGATCACCGAAAATGCGGCCACTATGGCCGATACGCCTGATCCCAATCTGGCCAATAACACCGCGACCGTGAGCATCACGGTGCAGTGAAGTACAGTAGTTCTCGCCGGAACGGCAGAGTCGGACCGTATCCATACGCCAACCGTCTTTGTCGAGGGGGCAACGCCCGTCCATCGTGGAATCCTGTTGTTTCCCTATGCCGCCAAGGAGTAGAGTGCTCGCCATTGGGCGTTACCGAACCCGGAACGCCGGCGTCCGCATTGCTCGCTACTCTGGAGGCCAGAACTGAACTGCCTCCAACTCCCTCCGCGGCACCTCTGCTCCCTACCGATACAGGGCTCCTCTGGAGGTTAGGTCATGAAATTCCCGATCACTCTCACTCACAGGAAGCACACTGCTTCTTTCAGAATTGTGGGCTCAATGCTTGCCATCGCGCCGCTCTGCCTGATGCTGGCCGCTGCGAATACGTCTGCGTATGGTCAGATGTCCGGTAATGTTTCTAACTCCGCCAGTTCTCCCTCGCCAGCCGACTGGACCCAGTTCCTTCGCGATAATATGCAGCGCTGGAACGCCTCCGAGACGGTGCTTGGCATCAACAACGTTGGCAACCTGCATTTGAAGTGGAAGAATCCCATCGGTCCCTACTTTGATTACGTCTTGTCCTCGCCAGCAGTGGTAAATGGTGTGGTTTATTTCGGTTCGGACAACGGCATCCTTCACGCGCTGAACGCCAGCACTGGCGCAACGCTGTGGAATTTCAATACCGGAAACATCGTGGTTTCCTCGCCAGCGGTGGCGAATGGGATAGTCTATATCGGCTCATATGACGGTAATCTTTACGCGTTGAGCGCCGCCACGGGCACCAAACTGTGGAGCTTTGCTACGCAAGGCGCCATATCGTTTTCCTCACCGACGGTGGCGAACGGGGTGGTTTATATCGGCTCCAATGATCACAGCGTATACGCGCTGAACGCCAGCACAGGAGAAAAGCTGTGGAGTTACGCCACCGGAGACGCTGTGGAAGCTTCGCCTGCAGTGGCGAACGGAGCGGTCTATGTTCCCTCGGACGACGGCAATGTTTACGCACTAAATGCCAGCACAGGCGCCAAACTGTGGAACTATACCGTCGGGCCTGGGGCTGGGGAGAGCTATATGACTTCCTCTCCCAGTGTTGCGAATGGAGTGGTTTATGTCGGCTCGGGTCTCGATAGCAGCTTGCATGCACTCGACGCCGGCACTGGAACCCGGCTCTGGAGCTATTCCACGGGATCAGTCATCAAGTATGCCTCGACTTCTGTAGCAAACGGCGTCGTTTACATCGGTTGCTTTGACGGCAGTGTGCATGCGGTGAATGCCAGCACTGGCACTCTTCGCTGGAAGTATCTCACTGGAGCCCAGGCGTGGTCCTCACCCGCGGTAGCAAATGGGGTGGTTTATGTCGGCTCGCTTGACGGAAATGTGTACGCGCTGAACGCCAGCACAGGTGCCAAACTCTGGAGTTATAACACAGCTGGAAATCTGATTTCTTCGCCCTCCATAGTAGATGGGGTGCTTTACGTTCGTGCCGGATACGAGAATTTCGCCATTGGTGGCGCTGGAACTGGCAATATCTACGCCTTCGCGCCTGGCAGCGCCGATCTGTTCCTGCGGATAACACCCACTTTGACGACGGTCCATCAGGGCGATCTGCTCACTTATGCCTTCCCGGTCTGGGACCTGGGTCCAGCGAATGCCGATCACGAAGCGCTAAATACGCAGGTTCCGGCAGGCACAACATTCGACTACATCCGCATCTCCGGCACGCCGGGACTGAGCACATGCACGCATCCGCCATACCAGAGGACAGGACAGATCGTCTGCCACGAAAACGGCGTCATGGCAGCGAACACCACGTGGACAGTACGGCTGACGGTGAAAGTGACGGCCCCAGCCGGCACAGTGATCACCGAAAATGCGGCCACTATGGCCGATACGCCTGATCCCAATCTGGCCAATAACACCGCGACGGTGAGCCTCACGGTGCAGTGAATGGAGATTGCGAGAAACAAATCGGAGACTTCCGGGAAAATAAAAAACGGTAAGCCGCACCCATAGAGAGTAGAATCCTCCCGTTGGGCGTACCGAACCCGGAACGCCGACGTCCGCATAGCTCGTCTTCCCCGAGGCCGGAACCCAACGCCTCCCATCTGCGCGATGCCTCTGCTCCCTGCCGATGCAAGAAATCTCTGCGAGACTGCGCCTTGAAATCTTTCCTCACCAACAGGAAGCAAATTACTTCTTTCCGGATTGCGAGCTTGATGCTTGCCATTGCCCCGCTGTGGATGATGATGGCCGCGGCCTACACTTCCGCGCATGCTCAGGCGTCGAATGCTGTGCCCAACGCCGCCGTCACACCTTCACCCGCGGACTGGACGCAGTTCCTCCGAGACAACATGCAGCGCTGGAACCCGTATGAGACGGTGCTCAGCGTGGACAGTGTGGAGACACGGGGGTTGAAGTTGAACTGGCAGAGCGCGACAGGCAACTTATACTACTCTGTATCCTCGCCCGCAGTGGCGAATGGGATGGTGTACTATGGCTCGTCCGATTACAACGTAGACAGTGGCGCCTTCTCCGTCACGGTACAGTGAGGGGATTCCGAGGGAATCGATTCGAGGTCCTCGAACCGGCGAAGAATCTCAGCGACACCGGCGGCCATCCGAAACTCTGTCAAGCCCCAGCGACGCTCTGGCTCACCTAACCCATTGCAAAATAGAGCTTTATCTCCGGAAACGATTTGCCGAGTTTCTATTCCGTTCCGCTATAATAGAAACAGAGAGTTACAAGGTCGCCCGGAGTGAATGGCGGCCTTTTGAATTAGATGGTATAAGCCATTAAGAATGAAATAGATGCAATAAATAAAGCAGAATCAAATAGTTAGCGGAATCTCGACCAAGAGCGTTTGTTTTCAGGTATTTGGCGCAGGGGGGTATACCGCCTTGCCGCCATTTTCGCGTTGCGGTATACTTAAGATTCGGCGCCAGTACGGGCAGTGGTTCGTCTGCTTGCCCGCCCTCCTCGCACACAAGCGAAGAACGCAATTACAGCGGGTTCTGGTCTGCGCGAAAGTTCAGGATTTCTTGGAGTGAGTCATGGCTCAGGTTTGCGATGTCTGCGGCAAAGGCCCGCAATTCGGTAACAACATCTCGCACGCGCACAACATCACCAAGCGGCGCTGGAACGTCAATCTCCGGCCGGTGAAGGCAAAAGTCAACGGCGGCAACAAGCGCCTGCGCGTCTGCACCAGCTGCATCAAGAGCGGCAAGGTCGAAAAAGCTTAACTCGCGGATCCCCGTCCGCGACCACGAGGCCCCGGAAATTCCGGGGCCCTTTTATTTTATGGCTTCGCCAGAATCGCCGGAATCACCCCACTCGACGGAACCCGAGTAATGGCTTTGCGAATGTCGGCCTCGGGCGCATGGTCGTCAAAACTGACCGAGTCGCCGGAGCGAGCCACGCCGAGCTTGCGCCATAACCCGTCAAGATCAATGGGCTTTGGCGCGTCCCGCATCGAGTCATATTGCTGGACGAGAACATGCGTGCCGGTTGCGCGATCGCCGATCTCGAGCGCCTTTTCGAGCGGCCAGTTCTTATCGATGGTCCCGCCGGCATCGACGATGGCGCGCATCGCATCTTGCAGGCCCTTCTGGTTATGCGTCTGTTCGCGGATCGTAACGTCGGCCAGCAGGCAGAACTGCGCGCCGCCCCAGTAGGTTCGGCCCCAGGTATGCGTCTGGTCCAGCCCGTGATCGGAGCTGCCGGGATCGCCCTTATGCATGTCCCGCATCATGTCGGACCATATCTGTTCCGGGCGAAGGAAGCCGCGCTGCACGCGCGCAACCGGCTCGATGTAGGTCGCAAGACCTTCCTCGATCCAGGAATGATCGTCATCGACGGAAGGAAAGGCGGAGTGGATAAACTCGTGCGTCATTTCCCAATCCTCGTCGAGATCGGGCTGCTTGGTCTGCTCGCCAAGCACGATCCGATGAAAGGCAGGAAAACCGCCGACATCGCCCCAGCTGGTGCCGCGCAAGATGCCCTGTCCCGGAGCAGCCTCGATCAGCACACGATCCCGCTGCACCGGGAAACGGCCGTAGTAAGTGGCAACAGCGCTGGCAGCATTCTCGATCCACTGCATAATCGTCTCAGTCGGAAGATCGAACGAACCCGGGCCGAAGTCGACTTGAATCGTAGCGTCTCCAACTCGAATGACCCGTGACGAAGCGACAGGATGCCGCCACGGAGGACCGCCTTGGAACTGCGCCTTCAGGAAAATGCCGAAAGCAAGAGCGAAGAGAAAAGCGCAGGCTGCGACAGTCGCCAAACGCCTGCGCTTCATGAAGTATTACTGCTTCTTCTCGAAATCGAGTGATGCGGAATTGATGCAATAGCGAAGCCCCGTAGGCTCTGGCCCGTCAGGGAAGACGTGCCCCAGATGCGAACCGCAGTTGGCGCAGGTAACTTCAACGCGCTTCATGCCGTAGCTGTTGTCCTCATGCGTTTCGACAGCCTCGGGGATCGGCAGCCAGAAACTGGGCCAGCCGCTGCCAGACTCGAACTTCTTTTCGGCGGTAAACAACTCGGCGCCGCAGGCCACGCAGCGGTAGATGCCGTCGTCGTGGTTGTAATACAGCTTGCCGGTAAATGCCGGCTCCGTGCCCTTTTCCCGGGTGATATGGAACTGCTCGGGCGTCAACAGTTGACGCCATTCTTCTTCTGTCTTGTGGACTTTGACTTTCTCGACCTTTGTATCAGCCATTTTGTGCTCCGCTCGTATTAGATGAGAAATGGACCGCTACGTTACACTTTGGCGATCTCTGGCAAGCCGCGCCATTTCAACTTGGCGATCACTTCGATCTCGACCAGGGCATCCTTAGGAAGCCGCGCCACTTCGACTGTCGAGCGCGCTGGAGCGACAACGCCTTCCGGAGCGAGATACTTGGCATAAATCGCGTTCATAGCCGCAAAATCGCTCATATTTTTCAGAAAAACAGTCGTTTTTACGACGTGAATCAGATCAATTCCGGCCGCTTCGAGCACCGCTTTCAGGTTGTCAAGCACGCGCGTCGTCTGCGCCTCGATGCCACCCTCGACCAGGGCACCCGTCGAAGGGTCGAGCCCGACTTGGCCTGAAGTATAGAGGAAATCGCCCACACGCACGGCCTGCGAATACGGCCCAATGGCCGCCGGCGCGCTCTTCGTCGAAACAGCTTTCTTATCGGTCATAAATGAATGGCTCTTTGAGCTAATGGCTGGAGGGCGGAACGTATTCCTTGGGCAACTCCGATCCTTCGCCGAAGAAGTAGCGGTCCATCTGCTCAACGAGGAATTCCTGCGCCTGCGGCGTCCAGGGCTGGAGGCGGTATTCGTTCAGCAGCATCTTCTGGTGCTCCAGCCACTCCTGCCAGGCCTTCTTGGAGACATTGTGATAGATCTTGTGCCCGAAATCGCTGTCGAAGGGAGTCTCGTCGAGTCCCTCCAGCTCTTGCTTGTAGCGCGAACAAAACACCATATGTGCCATCGTGTGGGGATTACCTTTCTCTTCCATTGTAAGCAGCGGGCGGCAAGTTAGCGAGTCAGTTGGGTGTCAACTGCATGCATGGTATGGCATAAGCATCATCAGGCGAACGGGTGCGTCCTCCACTGGCGGGCATAATACTTCTCCGTATTGCCACTGCAGAGGCCGAGCAGGATCATACATGTGCAGGTATACCGCGAAACGCAAAGGAACGGTCCCAATTACACAGTCCATGTCACGCTGGATGAGCATTTCACCATCGGGAAAAAGAAGGCCTTCATCGTAGCCGACCAGCATCTTGCTAGGGTCATCGGGAAACTCCGGATGCATCTGGCCGAAGCTCCCCATATCAAATGGTTCAGCAAGTCCTTCCACCATCGCTTCGATGAGGACTAGCTGGTCAAAATGCTCCTGCGTTTGTCTATCGTCTGCTGTGACCTGCCACTGTTCCTGCCAAGTTTCAGCGCTGATTTGGGGCCGGTATACGCCTAAGATTGTTAACTTCGGTTCGTTCATATAAAGCACTATAAGGGCAAGCACTCCCATATCCCTTCGAGATGTGGGGCGCCCATTAATAATGGCTTCATTTGCGTTTCTTTTTCTTGCCTGCGAATTTCTTTGGTCTTTTGCTCTGCTGCTGCATGCTGCGTTTCGTCTTCTTCTGCTTGTGTGGTGGCCTGCTGACATTTTCAGCGAACGCAGGGACTTTCTTCTTGCGCGGTTGCGATGGCGGTTTCTCCGCAGTCGTCTCTTCAAGGATGGAGAACTGCAAACGGCGCTCCACGGCATCTACGCGGTCAAGTACGACGCGGACTCGCTGGCCGAAGGTGAACTTGCGGCCCCAGCGTTCGCCGACGATTTGCCGCGTGTTTTCCCGATACGTGTAGGAGTCGCCGTCGAGTTGGCCCAGGGTTTGGATCGGGACGAGGCCTTCGACAAAGAGGTCGTCCAGTTCAACGAAGAGGCCGTATTTAGTGGCGCTCAGAATCATGGCGCTGAAGTCTTCGCCAACGCGGTCGCGCATGAACTTCGCCTTCTTCCACTCGACCAGCTCGCGCTCGGCTTCGGCGGCGCGGCGCTCGTTCTCGCTCGATTCCTGTGAGATCGCGGCGAGTTCGGGTTCAGGGATGGGCGATTCTTCTTCACGGTGATGTTTTGCGTGGTGCTCTTGCCATGGCGAGGAGCGCAACGCATGAGGCTCTCCGGCAAGCAACTTGCCCTCGCCGCTGACTCCTGCGGCGAGAAGAGATTTGGCGATGCGATGCACGATGAGGTCAGGGTAGCGGCGGATGGGCGAGGTGAAGTGCGTGTAGCAGGGGGCGGCGAGCGCGAAGTGGCCTTCGTTTTTCTCACTGTAGCGCGCCTGCTTGAGGGACCGCAGCATGAGGTAGGAAAGAATGCGCTCTTCCGGCTTGCCTGCGATTTTTGCCGTCAAACGTTGGTACATGCGCGGCGTTACCGGGATGCCTTCCGGGACTTCGTGCTGTCGTGCTGTCCGACCTCCTCGACGCTGCTCGCGGCGATCGGATTTCATTTCGAACTTGCGCACGGGCAGGTTTCCGATGCCCAGCGAATATCCAAAGGTGGCTGCGGTCTCTTCGAATTCGACGACGCGCCGGGGTTCGGGCTTTTCGTGGATGCGGTAGATCGAATCGATGCTGAGGTTCTCGATCCATGAAGCAACGCATTCGTTGGCTGCGAGCATGAACTCTTCGATCAGCCGGTGCGCCCAGTTACGCTCCGAGCGCGTGACACTCTTCATCGCGCCGAACTCATCGAATTCGATGATTGGCTCCGGAAGATCGAAGTCGATCGATCCGCGACGCTCGCGCTTTTTGTTCAGAATCAGCGCCAGCCGGTGCATGCGCTCAAACTCCGGAACCAACTCCATGAATTCGCCCCGAACCGCTTCGTCGCCTTCCAGAATTGCGTGCACCTGCGTGTAGGTCATGCGCCGCGCCGACCGAATTACGCCTTCTGTCACCTCGAAGCTCAAAACGTCGCCTTGAACGTCAATCTGCATCAGGCATGAGAGCACCAGCCGATCCTCGTCCGGACGCAGACTGCAGATGTTTGTAGAAAGCTCCTGCGGCAGCATCGGGATGGCGCGGTCTGGAAAGTAGACCGAGTTGCCGCGAAGTCGCGCTTCCAGATCGAGCGATGTTCCCGGGAGGACGTACTGGGCTACATCAGCAATATGAACCTGCAGCTCGAAAGAGCCGTCCGAGTGCTCGCGCACCAACACGGCATCGTCGAAGTCGCGAGCTGTCTCGCCATCAATGGTAACTATCGGCAGGTCACGAAAGTCCCGGCGCGCCATGGCTACCTTCGGGTCGAGAAATGCAATGGCCCTTGCTTCTTCGAGCACATTTTCCGGAAAAACGTGGGGCAGATGGTGTTTGCGGATGACGATCTCGACATCAACGCCAAAGGCGTCTTCGTCGCCGAGCACCTCGATGACGCGGCCCTTTGCGGCTCGCGTTGGGGTAGGCCATTCGGTAATCTCGACATCGACGACAAGGCCTTCAAGATCGTCGAATTTCTGCCGTTTTGCTTCTTCCCCGAGAACTCGATGCGGACTTGCTATTCGCTGATTCCGGTGAAGGCAGTTCCTGACCGAAGGGAATCAGAATCGGCTGCGTCATACGCTCGTCGAACGGAAGGACGCTTTGCCCCTGAGCGTTTTCGCTGCGCGCATAGCGAAATGTGCCAACCACAGTGGGATTTTTGCGCGTCAGGACACGTGCAATGCGCCCGAGACGTCGGCCGTCGGCTCGTGGCGGAGCGAGTTCCACCAGCACCTGATCTCCCTGCATGGCGCCGTTCAATTCGTTTGGGGGAATAAAAATTCGTCTTCGCCACTTTTTGCTCTGTCGGTGGGGCGAACGAAGCCGAAGCCATCGCGATGCAGGTCGAGCCGCCCGGCCACCAGATTGTCGCGGGCCGCGGCCGCCTTCGGGCATGTCCCCACTGATCGCGGTCAAGTTTAATGAGCTCTCCACGCGCCGTGAGCCGCGCCAGATGCTCCAGTAACAGGCGCCGCTCACGCCCGCCACCCAGGCCAAATTCGCGGACAAGCTGTTTGTACCCGGCCCGCTGACCGGCAGAACGCTCGATATGGCGGATCAATTCACGGTCAGTCATAATAGAATTGGCAGCGGAAATTGCGTTCCTCTTGGAACCATATCAAGCCACACCTTCGGCAGAAAAGATTTGCGAATGGGGTGCAATTTTCAAGCAACCGTGTTTAAGATGCAAACAGCAGCCTTGACTGCGCGGATTCGAAGGCGCAAGGACCCCTCGAATTAGGATCAGGTTCGACGTTCAACACTTCGCAGGAGGAGCCATGAGCGGGCGAAGGATTCCCGCAGTTCCTTAGTTGAGTGATATCGAGTAGAAGAAAGGAAACACCAAGCAGATGTGGAAACCAAATCAGACCGGAAACTCTTCGCCAACTCCGAGCGAGCCAGTTCGGCCGGCAACCCCCGCAACCCCCGCCTTTGAACCAAGTGTGCGCAGTAGTGCCCCGGCCGCAGCCCAGCCCGCTTCCGCCGATCAGGCAACCATTGGCAAGAGTCTGATTATCAAGGGTGAAGTCACCGGCTCGGAGTCGCTTTACATTGACGGCAAGGTAGAGGGCTCGATCAATCTACCCGGTAACCGGGTCACGGTAGGCCGCAACGGGCAGGTCACAGCAAATATCTCGGCTCGCGAGATTGTCGTTCTGGGCAAGGTAAAAGGCAACGTAAACGCCAGCGACCG
Source organism: Terriglobales bacterium (assembly GCA_963823845.1). Taxonomy (GTDB): domain Bacteria; phylum Acidobacteriota; class Terriglobia; order Terriglobales; family Acidobacteriaceae; genus Alloacidobacterium. The sequence goes on along the minus strand of CAWGND010000009.1, from coordinate 187,077 downwards.
TGTCGACATCCGCAGTGAAGGCTCGCTTTCGGGAGATGTAATCGCCCAGCGTATTTCGATTGAGGACGGCGCCTTCTTTAAGGGCGGCATCGACATTCGCAAGCCAGGAAATGAGAAATCCTCAGACGTCAAGCCGAATTCGGTTGCTATCCCGCAGGAATCAGCCAAAGCTGTCACTGTCTAGCCCCTTTCCTCGCGATTTGTTCCAAGGCCTCGGATTCCCATCCGGGGCTTTCGGGCTCGTGTAACGGACGCTTCGAGATCGCGGAATGGAAAATTTTCGGCTGAAAGTATTTCGCGCCGTAGCCGAACAGGCCAGCTTCCGCAAAGCATCGGAATTGTTGCACCTGAGCCAGCCTGCTGTCAGCCAGCAGATTCATGCGCTTGAAGAAGAACTGGGCTTTCGCCTGTTTGACCGCAGTGGCACGCATACCTCGCTCACGCCTGCAGGCAAGTTGCTGCTCAAGTATGCGAAGCGCTCGGCACGCGTGCTCGAAGAAGCAAAAACGGCGCTGGCTCGGCTGGATGGTGAAATCAGCGGAGAATTGCGGCTCGGCGCTTCCACTACGGTCGCGCAGTACATATTGCCGCGCATCCTTGGCGCTTTCCTGAAAGACAACCCTAAAGTCACGCTCTCGGTGGTAAGCGGCAACACGGAAGAAATAGTCGCACTGCTTCTACGCGAGTCGATTTTATTGGGCATGATCGAAGGGCCTCCTCTGAGCAAGGAGGTCCATGTAGAGAAATTTCTCGACGATCGGATGGTGCTGATTGCGCCAGCGAGTCATGAATGGGCAGGCGTTGGAAGCGTGCCGCTCCAAGCGTTGACTGAGGTTTCGCTGCTTCTGCGCGAGCAGGGATCGGGTTCGCGACGTGTCGTTGAGCAGGCGATCAGAAAAGCTGGTCTGTCACTGAATCGGTTACGAATTCGCATGGAGCTTGATTCTACCGAGGCCATCGTTTCTGGCGTCGAAGCAGGACTCGGCATGGGATTCGTCTCCGAGTGGGCGATTGGCAAAGCGTTGCGCCTGGGCACAGTTATTTCCATCTGCATAGAAAATCTTGAGATTCGACGCAATTTTACCCTCATTCGCAAACTCGGCCCCGCGCCAGAAGGCGTTGCCGCTGCCTTCCAACGCTTCGCGCTTGCACAAACCCCGAAATGAGCGGGACTCGCATGCGACGATAAGTAAACCGAATCACCCATCACAATTCACGCTTGGACGCGGTGCACTCCTGAGTGCCAAGCTCGGGATGTATGGCAAAGAACCTTTTCTTCGTTGGCATCATCCTTGCAGCAAGCGGATTGCTCTCTCCCCCGCTGGCTCTTGGCGCAGGCCTTGCATACGGCTTGCTGCTGACGCATCCCTATCATCTCGACAGCAAGCGACTGGCGAAGTTTCTGCTACAGGCTTCAGTTGTCTGCCTTGGTTTTGGCATGAACCTCGGCGAAGTGATCCAGGTTGGGCGCTCGGGCTTTCTTTATACGGCTATAGGCATCTCGTTTGCGCTGGCTCTCGGCTGGCTGCTTGGCCGTATGCTTCAAGTGCAGAAGACGCAGTCGTTCCTCATCTCTGCAGGAACAGCAATTTGCGGAGGAAGCGCCATTGCGGCGCTTGGACCCGTTACCGAAGCAACCGAAGAAGAGATGGCCGTCTCGCTGGGAACCGTCTTCATGCTCAATTCCATCGCGCTGTTGATCTTTCCCGCGATAGGCGCCGCCATGCACCTGTCACAGACGCAGTTCGGCCTGTGGTCGGCGCTCGCCATCCACGACACCAGCTCAGTGGTTGGCGCAGCAGCCAAGTATGGAGCTGTGGCACTGGCAATTGGCACAACTGTAAAGCTTGCGCGGGCACTCTGGATTGTGCCGGTGGCGCTAGTGACGGCTGCCGTCAGAAAGAGTAAGACGCGCATTCATCTGCCCTGGTTCATTCTCTATTTCTGCATCGCTGCCGTGATGAGCAGCTACATTCCGCAACTCCACACTGCCTATACCGCGGCCTATCATCTTGGGAAACTCGGCCTTGCCGTCACACTATTTCTGATCGGCACCGGTATATCGCGTCAGACGCTCAAGGAGGTTGGGGTCCGGCCCATGGTTCAGGGCGTACTCCTCTGGATTGTCGTAGCTGGGCTATCTCTCTTTGCCATTGCTAAAGGTTTTATTCACCTGTAAGCATCGCTAACAAAATGAGCGGAAAAATCCTCGACTTTTACTGTGGCGGCTGCGACGACGAAGGCCGCACGTTGGACGAGATCCTTGCATGGCCTGACGCAGAATTGGAGGCTGCTCATGATTTCATCCAGTGGCTCTTCCCACTCCCAGAGAGAAGCGGCGCCAATCCGGACGCGCCGATCTTAGACGCGGCGACCATTGATGCCTTTCGCCAGTCTATGGAACTTCAGCAGCGGCTCCGACAATCGTTTTTGCGCATGATGCGCTTCTATGGGTTTGACCTCGATGCAGGGTCGGTACAGGCTGCGGCGAATTTCCCTTCGCGATCAGCTAATTGGCTGAGCCCGGGCAACCACAATCATCTTCGCCTGACGCGTATGCTTCGATCCCTTCGCCTGCTCGGGCTGACTTTGGAGTCATCCGCACTCTTCCAGGCTTTGTCGCAGATCTATAGGCAGCATCTCGACTGCATAACGCAGCGCACGTATCAATTCTGGACTGACGCCGCTGCGTCGAAGTGATTGGCACTTCGCAGGGATTACAAATTATGGATTTGGTTGACTAGGGTGAGGGGAAAGTTGTGCAGAATTTTCCCCTCACCCCATTTCTCTACTGCATTGCACCAACCAGCTTAGTTGGTGCAACGAGGCTCGGGACGGCAACAGTGACTGTCACCGTTGCTCCAGCGGATACCGTGGGTGCTCCCGTTTCATCGTAACCATTCGCGGTGAGCAAGAACTTATGGACACCATACTGGACACCACCGGCAGGGAAATAGGAATAGCTCAAGGTAGTCGGCCCAAGTGTGCTCGGAGTAACGAGGGTTGTACCCGACGTTGTGTCTTTCAGCGTGAACCCCATGAAGCAGGCTTTGGCTGTACTGGTACACGCAGGGAGGTTCGGCGTGTAAGACCAGTTGAAATCAATTTGCTTATAAGGTGAGTATTTGCTCGTGGTTTGGGGAAAGGCCGCCGAACAAAATATAGCGACCAAAGTAAGGGCAACAAATAGCTGTTTCTTCATATTCTCTTGAACCTTTACGGATGGGGGATTCCGGTGCCAGACGGGCTACTTGCGTTTTACTATCCTCTAAAACTCTCCTTTCGTAAGACGCCGGTGGCTTCGCCTGTAAGGCTCTGCGGGGCACCGTTGAAAAACACAACGCGTCCGAGTCGTTGTAAGAGCCGTTGGCAGGGAAATGATCCAAGGAAGGGCGTACACATCTCGCAGATGGTTACGGGTTAACCCGCGAAATGTTTTTCACAACAACCCGATAGGACGTAGTTATGTTTAAAAAACTGTACATGATTCTCATACGTCAACTCAAGGTCTATTGAGAACCGCGACAATCCTTTCCATTACTCACGTCATGGCATCAGTTCCAGCGACACTCTTAGAGCGAACCTCAGTGGCAGCGATCGCCATGCTTGAAACTGGAATTTTGAACGATTTCAATTTTTTTGGGGATATTTGCGAGAAGCCCACAGGTCTCGCGCACATTTTTCAGCAAAATTCGCGCCCTCCCGGATGTCGACCGACTTAAAGGCTGGGTAAGGGTGGAGTGGAAGCATTTACAATTAGTCGATTGCGGGGTATTTTCAGGGTCACGATTAGCCAGCGCTGCGTACCCCGACATTGGGAGCAGTCGGACATGCTCATGATCGGCTGAAAACCGTCAAGGCAACAGACTCTGGGATTCCCACAGTCGAGCCTGTTGCCTTTGTAAATTATTGAAGGGCCTGTAGCTCAATGGTTAGAGCAGGGGACTCATAATTGGCTCATTTGCGCTAAACTTGCGTAGATTACGCTTCCTTACGCTCGATTACGGTCAACTGGCCGGTTCGGTCATCAGGGCCTATAGCTCAATCGGTTAGAGCAGAGCGCTCATAACGCTTTGGTTCCAGGTTCGAGTCCTGGTGGGCCCACCAAGTCAGGTTCAGACATAGACAAAGGTGCGCAGGCGGTACAGCGCCGAATCGCACCATGGCCGTAGTCAGGTCAGAGCCAGTCTTCAGTTTTCGTCCGACGATGGGCAGGCTATTGTTGTGACCCTTGGCTTGCCAATTGCGAACTCGGGAAGATCCACGTGGTTGCAGTTAGGGTCTGTTCCCAACGGGGGGTAGCCTAGTCGTGCGTTCCGGGTGGTCTTCTCGATTCATGCAAAATCGCCGCGGCACATTTCCAGATTCGCCGATCCTGGAAACGCATGTTGCCAGTCCTCGTAAGCTGAGAACCTAAGGCCACATGTCCGACAGCTCTAAGACTTTATGTCCATGTGCTAACTTCCGAGTCACCGCCAACCCCTTGGATGACGCCAGAATGCGTAGATATATCTCCTGACCGAGCGAACCAGCCTATCAGCGCCAACCGTATTCTAGGACCAGCGCCCCCCCCCGATTCCGTCATTGTTCGTCCAGGTCAGTGGGGATTGGGCGGTCGGCAATCACTTACTTACAAGCACCGTGCGGCCGTTCAGGGACTGAGTTGGCCGCTCATCGTATGGATAGATCGCGGCAAACGTCGCTACTTGTTTGTTCGAAATCGTTACAGGCGTCTTGAATACGAACCAACTGACGCCTTCGGTGCATGGCGGAGTCGTCAACGAACCGGCGAAAGTGAAATAGCTACGGTTAGCAGGCAGCAAGTCCACGACATTGATTTGCAGGTTATCGTCCGTCTTCTCCGGACCGGCCGTCTTCGGCGCAAGCCCCCACAGCGTTTCAATAAGCGGATTTGCAGAACCCTCTTCCAACAGCACGGATACCACGGCCAAATGCCCGTCGGCACCTGCGTGCACCAGGTGGACCTCCATGGGAAACCGCTTGTTCTTGATGGTCTCCTCGCTGGGATGGTGGAAATGGAATTGTTTTAGTTCGTAACGCTTGTCACCGACTCTCATGAAACTGCCGGGAGCGTAGTTGATTTCAATCGTGTGGCCGTTATTGATGATGTGGAGCGCGCTGGGTTTGTATTCGAACTGAATTGCAGGCAGGTCAGCACTCTGAGCACCGTCAATGTCGACTGGGGACTGGAGGTGGCCGCTTTTGCATGCGGCGAATTCGGGACTCAGCTCGCCCCAGTGCGCAGGGCCGTCACTTCCGCTGTAACCCCATTCATGCGCAGGATGTTCCTGTGCCATGGCCGCGTAGGGCCCGCATATGCTGCAAAATACGAGTAGCGCCGCGACGGCCGGCATCCGTCGTCCGATCATGGACACTCCTGGAAGTGAATTCACCTTGCCTCCCTCCGCCGTGCGCAATCCTGGCTCCACATCAGCATACGCTGGGCCACTTCAGCCGTCGTCCGGATTCCGTGAGCGGCTTCTCACCAACGAATCGGAGGCCCCGGCGAGGACTGCCGGAGCAGACAGAGCGTACACGGCTGCGCCCTTATTCGAGCCTCCGAGTCAGGCCGGCATTTTAGGCGGTGCGATCAGAGTTCGTTGTCGCTCACAGGAAATCAGTTGGGCGGCATTTGAGAACGATACGTCGCATGACTGGCAGATTTGCCAGTATCCCATTTCTCTCAGCGAACGGACAATAAAACTTCCCAAGGGATAGAGGTCTCGCGGCGATCCCGATTACCGCCACGCTGGCGCTGGTAGCTGCGACACAAAGGGCCAGGAGCAGACCCCTTAAATGCAAATTCAACGAGGAGAAAAGCGTATGAAAACAGTAATTGTCATTTGTGCCATGTGTGTTCTGTTCATGCCATCGGCGCTGGCACAAACCGCTGTGGTTACTGCTAAGCCGCTCAGCGATTCTGACATCCAACTGCTTCGCTCCGATGTGCAGGCGGAGAAAAACGACATCATTACACATACCATGGCGTTTAACGATCAGGAATCGGCGGCGTTTTGGCCCGTCTATCGGGACTACGCGCGCGATCAGCAGGTCATTGGCGATGATCGCTGGAAGCTGATCAAGGACTATGCGGCCAATTACGACACTCTGGACGATGCCAAAGCCGATGACCTTGCCAAGCAAATGTTCAGTATTGATTCCAGAACCACTACGTTGCGGGAAGAGTATTGGCCGAAATTCGAAAAGGCCATAGGCGGAAAGCGGGCAGCGAAGTTCTATCAGGTGGACAACAGGCTCAGCCTGATTATCAACCTGCAACTGTCTTCAGAGATTCCGCTCTTACGGTAGTGGCAGGTTGTAAAAGGGGTGGTCGGGCTTCTTCTGAACAGGGGTAGGATTGAGATCGAAGGAGCTATGATCGGAGGCTTTGCCCTGATCGCTGCCCTGCTTAATACCGTGTGACGGGGTGAAGACATTCATTGTCAGTTAGAACGGAATCGTCTATCAGAAAGACCTGGGCCCAGACGCTCTGAATATTGCCAAGCAGATAGGGCTATATAACCCGGACAAGACGTGGCACCGCACAGACGATCAATGGCCCATGAACGATTTCGACGAAGCAGCATCAGGACCGTAGCCTCATTCGTATCCCGGAGGAGTTAACCATGGCCATCGAAGAGTCTCTGAACGACAACAGGATTCAAGTACGTCGCGCCCTCGAAGTTACAATCCACGTCGGATTGGCCCTGCTGCTCGTCGCAGCTTGCCTGCTGATCCTGCTTCCATTTCTACCTCTGGTAGTCTGGGGCATTGTCATAGCAATCGCCATATATCCTGCCTATCGAAAACTGCGAAGGCTCGTAGGCGACCGCGGGACGTTGGCAGCGGTTCTTTGCTCCCTGTTTTTTCTCGCGATATTGATCGTTCCGGTCGCGTTGCTGACGGAAACAATGATCGAGGGTATCGGAACGCTCAGCACTCACATCAAGGATGGAACCCTTAGTATTCCCCCTCCTCCTTCCAACGTCGGAAGCTGGCCTCTAATCGGGCCGCCTTTGGCAAAGTCATGGAATATGGCTTCTACGAACCTGACCGGCTTGCTGCAAAGTCTGGCTCCTCAGATTCGAGCGCTGGTCCCTGGGCTCCTCTCTGCTTCGGCGGGAATCGGCCTCACCGTACTGCAATTCGTCCTCTCCATTGTGATTGTGGGAGTTCTGCTTGCGAATGCTTCAGGTTGCGCCACAGTCAGCCGTTCCTTAGCCAGCCGCCTTTTTGGTGACCGGGGTCCTGAGTTTGAGGAACTCGCGGGATCCACCATTCGAAGCGTTACGAACGGAATCCTCGGTGTTGCCGTCATCCAAACAACATGTGCCGGCCTCGGGTTTCTGGTGGCCGGACTGCCTGGGGCCGGATTGTGGACGTTGGTCTTCCTCTTCGCTGCAGTGCTTCAACTTGGAGGGCCGGTGCTTATTCTCCCTGTCATTTATATGTTTGCGATAGCCAGTACGACGAAGGCAATCGTATTTCTGATCTGGTGTCTGTTTGTCGCTCTCATGGACAACGTGCTGAAGCCCATGCTGCTAGGGCGCGGCGTAGCAGTTCCTATCGCAGTGGTTTTCCTGGGCGCGATTGGTGGATTCATTGCGGTGGGCATTATCGGGCTTTTCCTGGGCGCCATCGTTCTGTCGGTGGGCTATAAGCTCTTCCTCGCGTGGCTGGAAGGCCCTGAGCAGGCGAAGGAAGGGATTTGACCGATGACTTGCCAATCGATCCAATCCCTGCTGCCACGGTTGTAACGACTCCGTTGATAGCGCCATCGATCACAGTTTACGGTGTTCCCGCCGTTGGCCAAGTAGACCTTGTTGGTCACAGAGTTCGCCGCGATTGCCTTTGGAATCGCACCGCCGGTACTGACCGGGGGCGCAGCGGGGATTCGCCCCGTCGATCACGCTCACGTTGTTGACGCGATTGGCGACATAAATCTTTATTGATCACAGGGTTTAACGTAATCGCAGACGGGCTTGATCCAACGGTTACTCTGTTTTGTGACTGCGTGGTCGCCCCGTCAATCACACTGACGGGGTTACTCCCTTTTATTAGCGACGTAGACGATATTCGTAACGCTGTTCACAGCCATCGCAGCGCGAGCTATATTCCCACGTTTACTGTGAAAGGGGCGGCGGTCGGATTTGCCCCGATGATCACGCTGATCGTTCCGTCTCCGCTATTGGAGACGTAGAATCTTGTTGGTCACCGGATTGACCGCCGCGTCCTGGGGAATGTTACCCACAATCACACGGACCACAGAGGCGGTGAATTTCCCGCTATGAGGCAGAGCAGCAGGAACCCACATCTGCTTCTTGAAATGCGACGAAGAACCTTGAGTGAAACCATAAGCCGGTCTCGCGCAGATAAATTGTCTGGAAGAAGAGCCCTGCAAAATGACCCAAAAGCCTTATCTCAATGCGACGTGTGCATGCAGACGTAGAACCTGCACATTACTGAAATCCAGGGACCCCGAATCTCTGGGCCAACTGTCCGACCTGCCACTGGGACACGTAGCGAACCAATCCTCAGCTATTACCATGCGCGTGTGGGGCTAATTCTTGTGGCTTCGCATTTAGCAATCGGGATCTATGATTTCTTGTTGAGGTCGTCGTTCTTGTAGTACTTAGTACCCTGCAGGGTTATCTGGAGGGCGAGACCGTTCTTGGTAATTTGATAGACCCAGACGCCCGGGGCAAACTCTTCCGCCCCCGAGTAAGCTCCGCCCTTATCGCCTGCCTTGGCCGCCGCGTCCGCTTGCGCTGAACCCGACCAGCCAGAATCGAGGAATTGAGACAACGCCTTATCGTTTTCGAACACGAAGATTAGCCGATAGTCCTTCACTCCCACACCCACACCGGCGCCTGCCGAAACCATCTTCATGAAGGTTTCCTGCTTGGAACTGGTGTCGACGGCGATACCTGAGCCGCGCGCCGTGCTCAACAGCAGGAGATTCGTCCCCATGTTATCGAAAACGGCGTATCCAGCGGACTTTTGGATAGCTCCCTGAGCTGTGGGCTGTAGTTTGTACAGATCCTGCAGAGTTTTATCAGCCATCTTGCGAGTCTTGGTTCGTTTTTCCTCGGGTGAAGCGGCATTGGCCAAACCGGTAGCCAACAGGATCACCGCCAGGCTTGAAGCGATCATTCTGAGTTTCATTGACGTTCTCCTTATCATTGAGAAGTTGATTGCAGGGCATATCACGACGTCAGGTCTGCCTGTAACCGTTCCCCACCCCTACAGTGGAACAGGACATAAGACGTTTTACGACTGTCAGAACTACTAGTTGTTTGCGCACGACGTGTGCAGCGCTCAGGCACGGCGCGAGCGGGTTTAACTGCAGATCGGGACACCTCAAATGAAAACGCGCAGATTGCAAAGAGGCTCACCGTGAACCGATCCCTTCCGAAGTGGACGAAGCCAACGGTTTACTGCAGATGCAGCGTCTTCCAGCTGAAGTCGTAGCGGAAGCCGAGGGCTGCTGCGTTGTAACCTCCATTCCCCTGGGCGTCGGTGGTATCTCCCAACCTTGATTCAAAATACGCGTAGCCCGATGGCGAGATGTGCCATTCGGCACCGAGAATTGCATATCTGGTCTTGAAGTTCGGGTTGATGAGGGGACTCAGGTCGAAGGGGATGTAGTCGTCAAAGCCGCCTACAACTGCAAACTTTCCGAACTTAACTCTGGAATAGATCTCGATTCCGTTTGCGGAAAATCCGACCGCTATTTGCTCCGGTCCGCCTGCGGGATCGGGAATGAATACCAGGTCGCCCTTGTTCTCCCGCACGTAGTCGGCACCCCATTCAAGATTGCGCCAAGTGCCTTTGCCTCCAAAGGCCCAGTAATCCGTGCCTCCATGGAGTGCGGTACTGGTAAGAAAATGGTCGAAATAGGTCTTGTTGTAGGCGCCACCGATCTGTAAACCCGGAAGTACTTTCGCTTGCAAAGAGAAGCCGAAGCCGTTAAAGGCTTGCGGAGCATCTGTGGTACGCAACTGCCCCTGCGTTCCGAAGTCGAAGATCTTGGCGAACTTGAGGTGATAGAGAATGGTCTGGTCGGCGCGGCCGGTACCTGATTGGCCGCCGTCAGTGCCCGCAACGTAGGTGGCGGTGGACTGGCCGCCGAAAACGTTGAAGCGATCCGTCGTGTAGCTCGTTATGTCGTAGTGAGTGGAATTCTGCTTGCCAAAAGTGAGATTTCCAAATTTGTCGGAAGCAACACCAAAAAAACCAAGGCGAGCGCCGAAGACGGGTTGAGTCGTTTGCTGCACTTCGCCGAAGCCGGACGACGTGGTTGCGCCGGCGTTCAACGTGGTTTCGCTCTGAACAAGGTCCACCCCCCATTCTGTAGTGCCAATTACCCTAATGGGTCCAAACGTTGTGAAATTAATGCCGACGCGGGAGGCGTTGTCCTGTACTTCCGCTGATCCGTTGGCTGGAATGGAGATGATGTTGCGAAGACTCCCATAGGGCTGGAAGGCGCCCATGTAGTTCACTGCAGGGTTCGTCCCGGTTGTGGTGGTTTCGATCTGGGCTTTTTCGTCCGCGGCCTGAGCCAGCGCTTCCGCCGGACTGGTTGCCGTTGCCGTTACAGTTACTCGAGAAGTGCTTCCGGTCGCAAAGTCGCCTCCGCAGCCTTCCGACACCCAGACCCCCTGGTCGTCATAGCCCCAGTTCCTGCCCAGGAGGCAGGCACTTTCACCCGTTGGTCGCAACATCACTATGCCCGCACGAGTGTCGGCCGGGCATTGTTGTCGGTCTTTGCCTTTGGAGACGCAGCTTACGATGGACGATACCGATGCCACAAAGCTCTGTTGAGCGTTTAACACTGCAGCCCAGCCCAGAGCTGTAGCTGCAAAGACAAAGTAGCTTCTTAGTTTCATGCTCCTCCTTTCACGAGCTCGCACCATCGTCATCTGACGGCAGCTTTCCAGAGAGGAGACCGATCGCCTCACATGTGTGAGCTATGTCTGGGGAGATATGTTGGCCACACCACGTAAGTCCTAAAGGCCTGCTCTTAAGAAACTACCGTTCGGAGCCCGTCGTACGGCATGGTATTCGGAAGCTAGCTGGTTGTCCCCTCGTAGAACTAACAGTGTTACCGGCACAGAAAGAAATCAGGGAGTTCGGCGAATGGATGCTCTCACAATAGGTCACTCCATGGATTTTCTGGGGCCTTGTTCACGGGTTGTCAACCCGCTCAGGGCTCGGGGATGGAGAACATCGATCGGATGGCCTGTGAAGCCAAAAAAGTTACTCCGTAGAACTCACATTTGGAGCTGTCAAAACAGACAGACTTGATGTTGGCGCAAATGAGGGAAATCATGCGATCGGATTGCGCACAAAGTTTGAAAGCCTGACAGTTCCTGGCCCTTCTCCCAAAAAGAAGTGGAGGCGGGCGCATCTCGCCTCACGATGATTTGTTCAAGTCATCGTCTGGTGAATACCTAGTGCTCTTGACAGTGATATTCAAAACCACTCCCTTGCCAGTGAGCTGATACATCCAGATGCCGTTGGAAACTGCCGCCGCGCCCTGCATGGCTCCGCCCTTCTCAGCAGAGGTTTTGGCGACTGGCGATATCTGCACTCCGCACTCCCAGCCAGAATTCACGGACTCGTTGAACACTTTCTCGTTGTCGAATACAAAGACATAGCGAAACTTATCGACTCCCGTGCCAAGATTCCCGTGTACCTCAAACATCTTCATGAAGGTTTCACTCTTGGTCTTATTGTTGACGGCCATGCCTTTGCCATTTCCAGAACCGTCAAAGAACATCTTTTCAACCGTGTTGCTGAAAACCGCATACCCATAAGCTTTTTCGATGGCTGCCTTCGCTGGAGGCTCTGCCTTGTAAAGGCGGTGCAGCGTATCTTCGGACATCTTTTGGATATCCGCCTGGATATCCGCGCGCTTCTCCTCTTTGTTGTTAGCGAAGGTGTCCACCGGAAGTACACAAAACAGGGATGTGACTACGAACCGAGACCCGATGAGGAAGCGATTGACTGTCATAGGTTACTCCTAGGATTTCATTGGGCCGTTATCACAAGTTGCAGCCCTGCCAACTCGGGAATGGAGAACATCGATCAGAGCGATGGCCCGTGGAGTCACCAGAATTACTGCGCAGAACTCACATTTGGAACTGTCAAAACGGACAGACTACACGTTGGCCCCGATACGCAAGCGATCCGAGTCACATCAGAGTCGCGAGGACTACTTCCTGGGCTGATTCTGTGACTGACAGTTTTGACAGTAGCGAGTCAATGAGCGGTCAGCCACAATATGCGCTTGAGGTTCCCCACCCGTAAAGCTTCGCGCTGGGGGAAAAAACAGTGCGCTTCGGTCCAGGCAAGCTCAAGGGAATGCAATAACCCAGGAAAGGAAGCCGATATGCATGCCACGTCGATCGTTAACGCTTTTCGTGTAACAACCCTCTTCTGCGTTGCAACTTTGTCTTTGTGTTCCGTTGGCTGCGGCAAGAAAACGCCGCCTGATGCAGAGACCCCGGCGGGTGCACCAGCCCAACCGTCTTCTACCTCGGCGCAACCGGCCGCACCCGCTGCACCGACAGGACCTGTACCTTCTTTCTCAGCCGCAAGTAAAGTGGGCCTTTACGCCTATCCGGGAAAGGGCCAAAGTCATGATCAGCAGCTCATCGATGAGTCCGACTGTTATAACTCGGCTCAGCAGCAGACAGGCGTCAACGCGGATACGCCGGCTCCGCAGCCGCCGTCGTCCGCTGATGTTCAGGCAGCACAGGCTCAGGCCGCTGATGCTGCGCCGCAACAAAAAGGTGGACGAGCGAAGGGTGCAGCCAAGGGCGCAGTCGGCGGCGCAGTGATTGGTGGAATTGCCGGGGATGCAGGAAAAGGTGCGGCCATAGGCGCTGGTGTAGGCACCGTGCACGGCGGAAGAAAGCAGCGCAAAGCGAATGAGGCTTCCAAAGATCAGGCTTCGGCGCAGGCCGGGGCGGACGTGCAACAGCAGTACCAAAACCAGAAAGCTGCGTATGACCAACAGATGAGTACGTTCAAGCGGGCGTTCTCAGCCTGCATGGATGCGCGAGGCTATTCGGTCAAGTAGGTGTCGGAACTTCCCAAGTTCGATATCTTCTGAAGGGACCCTAAGGTTTGCTGTGTCCCTCCACTATCGAGATGGCATATGGGCGAACAACCTGTCGCTTTTGACCGGGTAACCGTAGGGCGATTCTTTCGCACCGTCAGGTACTTCTTCACGTCCGAGGTGCGCTGGCGAGCGCGAGGCCTGTTCGCATTACTCATCGTCTTCGCCTTGAGTGTTAACGGCCTGAACGTCGTCAACAGCTATGTCGGTCGCGATTTCATGACCGCAATTTCCAACCGCGACCAGACCGGATTCATTCGAGAAGCTATTCTCTTCGTCGCACTGCTCGTCGGGTCAACTGTGATAGCGGTCTTTTACCGATTTACCGAGGACCGGCTCGGGCTGTTCTGGAGGGAGTGGCTGACGCGACGGGTCATCCGCCTGTACCTTGCGGATCGCACTTATCTTAACCTCCAAGAATCGGCTACGATTGAAAACCCCGACCAGCGGATCGCCGACGACATTCGTGTGTTTACGGCCACTTCCCTCTCTTTCACGCTTATGTTAATGAACGGAGTACTCGCCGCCCTGTCGTTCTCGGGAGTCCTCTGGACAATCAGCCCGCTGCTCTTCGGTATCACAATCGGGTACGCTCTCCTTGGCACGGCGGCGACGATCTATCTGGGACGCCCGCTGATCGGTTGAATTATCGCCAGTCGGATCAGGAGGCTGCCTTCCGCTCGGAGCTGATCCACGTACGCGAGAACAGCGAATCAATTGCCCTCTTGCAGCACGAAGGCCGACTAACTACCCGGCTCCTTCGGCGTATCGACAGCGTCGCAGACAACTTTCGGCGGATCATCTCGATAAACCGTAACCTGGGCTTTTTTACCACCGGGTTTAACTGAATTCGGTGTCATCCCGCAATCGGCGGTGGCCTTCACCCAACTGCTCGGCGCGTTCTCGTTAATCGTTAACCAGTTCCAGTCCATCTCTTCTTTCGCCTCCGTCATCGCCCGTCTGAGCGAGTTGGTAGGGGCCGTCGAGAAAGGATCGCCATCGGCCCACAAGCCGGTCACTGTCATCGGTGCCGACGCGCGCATCGCGTACGAGGGACTGAGACTGTTCTCGCACGAAGGAGGCCGAGAGGTGCTCCAAAACCTGACCGCGGAGATACCGCGTGGGACGAGGGTGCTGGTCTTCGGGCCGAACGAAGCTGCTAGAATCGCCCTATTTCGGGCTACCGCTGGCATCTGGGCCGCCGGGGCCGGGATGCTCATCCGCCCGCCGTCGGACAAGATCTTCTTTCTACCCCAGCGACCCTACATGCCACCGGGGACACTTCGGCATCTTCTCGTTCTCACCGACCAGGAGCAGGTCATCACCGACGGTCAGATCACGAATACCCTGCATGATACAGGCTTGGGCTCCATCCAGGTACGGGTGGTCGGATTGGACACTGAACACAACTGGTCGGCCATCCTCTCGTTGGGGGAACAGCAACTGCTTGCTCTGACCCGGCTGATCTTCGCCCGACCTGCCTTCGCTATGCTTGATCGAGTGACTGCATCCCTCAAACCGGCGCAGGTCCGCGAGGCGCTGCGGCGGTTAGATGAGAGCTCAATCACCTATATAACTTTCGCCGAAGATGCGGAATCAGTTGATATGTACGACGCAGTGCTGGAAATCGACGGCGATGGCGGGTGGACTTGGAACCGGACCAGGCATCGTGCCAGCGCCGCACTGACGTAAATCTGCCACGTAGGTTATTCAAAGGAAGTAGAGGCCACGGACAGGAATCGAACCGACGCATAAATTTTGGTCATCATCCTCTAAAATGCGAATCTCAGGGCCAATTGCCCGACGCGAGCACTTACGGAGGTGCTACTGATAACGCCGAACGTGGGCGATGCGAAGTTGCTGTCGGGATTTGCGAACTGTGGATGGTTCAGTAAGTTAAAAAATTCAGCGCGAAATTGAAGGCTGCCTTTCTCATGAGGCCAGCGAAGCGCCACACTTTTTGAAAGCGCAAAATCCACGTTTTCCTGTCCCGGACCGTCGACGATGCCAGTCGAGCTGTTTCCGAATGCCGTCCCGATGCCGTCAGCGCCGATGACTGGAGGACTGGTAAAACAGGACGGAATGAAATAGCTGTTCAGCTTCGACTCGACCGAACCGCCTCTGACCAGGGGACCTGTTGAGCATACGCTGCTTAGCTGCGCGCGATCTTCGCTTATTCCAAATACGTTGGTGGAATTCGTATTAGCGATGGTGAGAGCGCTGCCGGACTGAAGGGTGGCTATTGCAGACAAAAACCAATTGGAGAAGACTGATCGCGATATGCCGCTCTTCGGGCTCGGAAGTACCCAAGTAGCGCTGAAAATAAACCGATGTGTGCGATCGAAACTGGCCCGTCCCCAGCGCTGATGCGGAGAATTCTGATCGCCCAAAGTCAGTGCATTCCCTGATGACGTTGAATTGATGTCGGCGCCATCAGTGTCTAACGTTTTCGAGAAAGTGTAGGACGCGAGGAATTGAAGACCGCGGCTTAGTCTCCTGGTCATACTAGCCTCGAGCCCGTTGTACCAGGAACTACCCTCGGATTCCATTTCCTGCAGCGAGTCGGGAGGCACTCCGAGAATAGGAACGCGCAACGGAATATCCGCAACTGTGTTCGTAGTTACTCCCCTTATGGGATTGTCGGCAGAGGCGGCCAGAGCCTGGTTCAGAGAACGCTGACGTACCAAGTGGGTGCCGCGCGTGCCCACATATCCGATTTCCAACAACCAGCCTTCATGCAGCTCAGACTCAACATTCAATGAGTACTGCTGGATGATGGCGGGCCGAAAACCGGGCGCCACGGCATATATCGTAGTTGTGCTGGTCGGAGAGTAGGCAGGAAACAGAGGAAAGGAATCCGGCGTAGGAAACGGCTGCGCGAAAGGGGCTTGAAATGTCGCGCCCGCGTTCGCTGTTCCGGCATTCAACCGGAAGACGGAGTACGGAGCGCCAAACACGTTCTGATAGAAGGCCTGGCCGGTGGGCCGGGAATAGTAAATTCCGTAGCCTCCTCGGAGTGCCGTCGAACTTGAGCCAGGCAAGAATTGCCACGCAAACCCGATTCGCGGAGCAATGGAGTTTTGTCCCGCAGCATCGTTTGCAAACTCGTTCTTCGAGCGGACAACTCCGGGAGGTGGCACTCCGGGAAAGTTAGAGGCCACGATGTACCCGGCGACGCTCCCGTCTGGCGGAGGATTGGGATCAGCCTGGCTGATGTCGAAGCTCGAGTTTCTGCCCAGCCTGTCTGCAAACTGGCCGAACCGCTCATAGCGCAAGCCGGCGTTCAGTGTGAGTGACCTGAGGATTCTATAGTCATCCTGCGCGAACGCTGACCCCTCCCACGCTCGGTATTCACGGGTGGTGAGGCCGAAGTCATCGAATGAGGCAAAAACATTGCTGAATACGGTGCCATTGCCGCTGGCGCTGAGGCCGAGCAGAAAATCCGGCCAGCTTAGAAAGCGCGTAAGCGATCCGAGTCCCACGAGGTTGACTTTGTCCTGCAGTCTGATGAGAGATCCTCCCAAGCGTACGGCGTGGGCACCGCGGACGAAGGTGAGGTCATCACCAACGACAAAGCTATTTTGTGTGATGTCTCGCGGAAAACCGGACGCTATGCTGACGGAGCCGAGAATGTTCAGGCTGGGAAGTTCGTTATTGTCGCTCATTTCTCCTTCGGCAACTCCGACGTCCGACCATTTGAACGCAGTGCTTGCCTCTGTGTTCGTTCTCGTGCGGACATACCCAATCCGTGCTTCGTTGAGCCAGTCGTTACGAAAGGTGTAAGTGTGGGCAAGCGAGAAAACCGTGAAGTCAGAATCGCTGGGGCTCGGAAAGCCGCGGATATTGCCTGCCGGATTAGCGCCATTACCGGGGAATGTAACGGTCTGGTTATCATCTGCGATGAAGAAGCGGGCGGAGATTTTGCTGTTCTGCCGAGCAAGGTAGTCAACATTCGTTGAATACTGGTTCTCACTGAAATGGCAAGGATCGCTGAATACTGAAAAGCCCTGCTGCACAAGAGGCTTTTGCGAGTCCACAGTCTGTGGCGTCGGAATCAGAAAAGTTCCATCAGGAAGCTTGAAATTCAGCAGGGTCAGAGCTACAGGATTAATGTTGGACCCGTCGGGCTTGATCGATACTCCCCCCTGTGCTCCGCTTATGCCGCCGAACATTGCTCCGAGTGCTGCTGGTGTGCGGTCATCCGTGAGTGGGGGCTCGCTTAAGCTGGCGGCGCAGGCAGTCCTCGATTGACCGGCAGCGACGCCGTTCACCTGGCGTGTGCCTTGATATGAGCCAAAGAACAGAAACTTGTCCTTTTTGATGGGGCCGCCGAACGCAAAGCCAAACTGGTTTTGCTTGAGGACAGGGCGCGGCTGGCCTGTCTGGTTCAGAAAGAAATCGTTCGCATCGAGAACCTCGTTGCGGAGAAACTCGAACACAGTTCCATGGAAGGCGTTGCCGCCTGTTTTTGTGACCAGGCTCACGCTGGCTCCACCATAGCGTCCATAGGCTGCATCGTAAAGTCCCGTCTGGACCTTGAATTCTTCAATGGTGTCGGGGTTGGGAATGGGAATTCCGCCGCTGCCCGACGCACTCCCTTGCACGTCGCTCACGCTGATGCCATCAATCAGAAAGTTATTGTCGTAAGACCGCGTGCCGTGCACGAAGATTCCATCATTGGACGGGGCAATCTGCGACAGTGCGGTGCCACCGAGTCCAAGCTCCCCCGCGTTGTACACACCGGTTATGACTCCCGGAGAAAGGCTTGCGATTTGAGCAAAGTTCCGTGTTACCAGCGGCAAGCCGCTAACGGCTGTAGAGTTGACAATCCTCCCAAGGCTTGAACTGTTGGCCTGGACCATCGTCGGCTGCGCAGACACCTCTACACTGCGGAACACGGTTGCGAGTCGGAGATGGAGTTCGATGTAGACAGCCTCAGTAACACCAACATTTATTGTTGGAGCGGTGATGAGGGTATCGAAGCCTGTTCTGTTGGCTTGTAGCACGTACCTGCCGGGAGGTACCAAGAGAAAACTGAATCGGCCCTCTTTGTCAGAAGTGACCGAGGTAGTTGAACCGGTGTCCTTGTTGGTAAGCTGAACAACCACGGCTGGTAAGACCGTCCCTGTCGGGTCCAGAGTCACTCCGGTCAGCGCGCCGGTCGAAGGTGTCTGGCCATTTGTGTGTCCCGGAAATGACACAGTTAAGCTGAGAATCGCGAGCACCCATGCCCAGCGCCAGTACAGTCGACGGTGTTGCTCATTTAAAATCAATACATTAGCGATCCTCGCGGGCCCAGGGGAACGAGCGAACTTCAAACTAATGCATTCAGCGTTTCTCTGCGGCTTATTGTTTCGAGGTCTTCTCCATGCCGCGGGAAATCGGACACAACTATATCTAAATTGCTGTGTCCTTGCTACCGTTACATACGCAGCACCTTCAATGTAGATTTGCTCGCTAAAAGGTTTGATTAGAACTACATTGGTTCTCCGCGACTGTTTTGGGCCCCTGTTGGTAAGAAGCCCCCCTGGAGGCTCCCGTGGCAGTTCCTGTGGAACACCGGATCAGATGCTACCTTTGGTGGACTTCCCGGCGCTTGTTCAGGCAACTTGAGGCAAGGAGAAACGGGGGCGGGAGAAAAAGTGCGCTTCTGTTGATTGCAGCGGCTTTTCTGCTGCCACCGTTGACCGGCGCCGCTCCTCAAAAAGAGGTTCGGCGGGTACTTATTTTCAACGTTTTCGAGCCGCTTTCGTCTCCCGGAGTGGCTGTCTTGGACCAGGCGATTGTGGCTGGCCTCGACAAATCGCCCTACCAGATTGAGCTTTACAGCGAGGATCTAGATGCGGACCTGTTTCCGGATAAGGCTTCGCAACAAGAGTTCCGTGATACGTACACCCGCAGGTATCGCGACCGCAAACCAGACGTGATCATCGCCGTCGGGCCGGAACCGCTCAGGTTCCTCGTAGAATCCCACGAAAAGTCGTTCCCGGGCATTCCGATCATTTTCTGCGGAAGCACGGAAGAGATGTTGGAACAGTCGAAACCTGATGCTCACTTTACCGGCGTGTGGGGAGTAGCGATGCCCGAAAAAACTCTCCAGACAGCCCTTCGCCTGCGACCGTTGACGAGGCACGTGGCAGTAGTAGGAGGTTCAGGAGTCTACGACCGCACACTTGAGTCAATCGCCAGGCAAAGCTTCAAGAGCTACGAATCGAGACTTGATTTCATCTATCTCACTGATTTGGCCATGCCCGTATTACTTGAGCGACTGAAGCATTTGCCAAGTGACACGATCGTCTATCACACCGCAATAACTCAGGATGCCGCCGGTTCGCACTTCATCGATGCAACCCAGTCCGTTCCGTTGGTTGCGCAGGCATCAAACGCGCCCGTCTTTGTCATGGACGATGTTGATATGCGTGGAGGAGCCGTGGGCGGTCACGTGTTGAGCTTTACCTCTCAGGGCCAGGTTGCCGCCGACATGGCGGCCAGGATTCTCAATGGAGAAAAACCTGAGAATATCCCTATCGTTAAAGACGCCAACGTGGACATGTACGATTGGCGCGCTCTGCAGCACTGGGGACTTAAAGAGAGCAATCTGCCACCTGGTAGCGTCATCCTTCACCGGCAGCCAACGATCTGGGAAGCGTATCGGAGGTACGTCGCTGGCGGCATTTCACTCATCGTGGTGGAGGCTCTGCTGATTTTGGGTCTGCTGTGGCAGCGTGCGCGGCGAAGAAGAGTGGAGAACGAGTTAGCTATCAGCAACGAGCGCCTTCGCCTGGCTGTTGAAGCCGGAGGGTCCGTAGCGTGGGATTGGGACCTCAAGAGCGGAAATGGCCGGCGGGTCGGGGACCTGCAGACAATATTCGGAATACCAGTCGGCTCTAATGCCGGAGAGATTGAAGACTTTAGGCGCAATATCCACTCGTCGGATCAGGCGATGGTATCGAGCGTGGTTGAGGATGCCAGAGAGAACCGGAAACCATATGCAGCAGAATTCCGGGTCGTGCGACCCGACGGGAGCCTGCGCTGGATAACAGCCAGGGGGAAATTCCACTACGCAGACCGCAACGGCGCTGTGCGGATGCTGGGCATGGCGGTGGACATCACGGAGCGCAAGCAGATGGAAGAGGCCTTGAAGAAGTCTGAGGAGAAGTTCTCCAGGGCCTTTCAAGAAAGCCCTTTGGGTCTTACCCTGACCAGCGCTAAGGACAATCGTTTCCTTGATGTGAACGAGACGTTCGAACAGATGACGGGCTGGCACCGGGACGAAGTGATCGGAAAGACTCCATTTGACATCAGCCTCTGGGAAAATCCCTCCGAAAGAGTGGAACTTTTGAAGCGACTGCTTGCCGAAGGCTCCGTTCGGAATTATGAGGTCCAACTTCGATGCCGGGATGGTACGAAGAGAATGGGACTGGGCTCAGCAGAACTCATCGAGATCGACAACGAACCGTGCGTCCTCTCAGTGGTTGCGGACATTACTGAGCGCAAGGAGATGGAAGAGAAGCTTCATGCGAGCGAAGAAAAACTGGCAGGCATTGTCGCCTCGGCGATGGACGCCATCATTGCGGTCGATGAGGACCAACGGATCGTGTTGTTTAACGCCGCAGCGGAGAAAATGTTCGGCTGCGCTGTAGACGAAGCCATCGGAACCTCGGTAAATCGTTTCATTCCTCAACGATTTCAATCTGAACACGAGGCACACATACTCCGCTTTTCTACTTCCTATGTTACAAATCGTGCGATGGGTGCGATGGGTGCGCTGGGCGCACTGTGGGCAGTTCGAGCAAATGGCCAGGAGTTCCCAATCGAGGCATCGATTTCCCAGGTAGAAGCCTATGGAAGAAAGCTATTCACTGTCATCATTCGAGATATTACTCAACGCAAAATGGCGGAAGAAGCCCTCACTAGTTTGAGTGGGCGATTGATTGAGGCGCAGGAGGAAGAACGCCGGCGTATCGCTCGTGAGATCCATGATGACTACAATCAACGGCTGGCTGTGCTTGCCATTGACCTCGAAGAACTAGCCGAGAACATCGGGCATCCCGATGCGGACGCGGCTCAGCAGCTGCACGAACTTTGGACTCGTGTCTGTGAACTCGGCGCCGATCTGCATGTTCTGTCCCACCGCCTCCATTCCTCCACACTCGAAAACCTGGGACTTGTTGCGGGGGCGAGAGCCTTCTGCGAGGAGTTTACGGATTATCAGGAAATAGAGGTTGACTTTACATACGACGATGTTCCCACCGGTATTTCAGAAGATGTGTCGCTGTGTCTCTTTCGCATTCTTCAGGAGGGGCTGCGAAACGTAAAGAAGCACAGCGGTGCCGGTCGGGCTGAGGTTCGGCTGGAAGTGGCAGGCGGGAAGCTCCATCTCTCAGTTTCCGATTGTGGCAGGGGCTTTGACTCCAAAGTGCGTTCAAGCGAAGGTGGCATTGGTCTTCGGAGCATGGAGGAACGCCTGCGGCTATTGGGAGGGACCCTCCAGATTCACGCGCGCCCCATGGAAGGCACTAGAATTGACGCGTGGCTGCCACTCACTATCGTCAGCCAGCAAACGAGTTAGATCCGAAGCATCCAGGGCTATCAGCAGGAGTGCTATGCAGGATCCAAAACCCTTTACAAAGCGCCCGCGCGTTCTGATTGCTGATGACCACAGCATTGTGGCCGAGGGGCTTCGTTCGCTGCTTGAGAAAAGCTGCGAAATCGTAGGACTTGTTCAGGACGGCCGACAGTTACTGGTTGAGGCGCCCAAGCTGAAGCCAGACGTGATCGTTCTGGATATCTCCATGCCCTTGCTGAACGGTCTGGATGCAGCCGAACGCCTAAAAGAATCTGTTCCTGGCACAAAGTTTGTTTTCCTGACGATGCAAGATGACCCTAACCTTGCTGCCGCAGCTCTTGACCTGGGGGCTGTCGGTTATGTGCTCAAGCATGCCGCGACCTCGGAATTGCTGAAGGCCGTTTCCGAAGTACTGCAGGGCAGGTCCTATGTGACGCTGAAACTGCGCTCCGACGACTGGGCTACCCGAAAGGCACGTGCTCGACAATTCTCAAAGGAGTTGACTCGCCGCCAACAAGAAGTGCTTCAGTTGCTTGCCGAAGGTCGTCCCATGAAGGAAATAGCCGACATTCTTAAAGTCAGCGAGAAAACCGTCATGTTTCACAAGTATCAGATTATGGGGGCGTTCAACCTAAAGAACAACTCGGAATTGGTTCTATTTGCGCTCAAGCGCCACCTTATTTCCTCTTGATCCGGTGTCGAGAAGGTCTGTCAATTCTGCTAGGTGGCGGCAGCCATCAATCTTGTTAGGATTACACTTTCAAATCTGATTCGGAACCCCAGCGAAAACATGGGGCATGGAAATGTATCATTCGGGCCTTGGAGTTCCGGAAGAAGAGAGGCCGAACTTGGCGCGGCCGCGGATCCTTCTTGCTGACGACCATCATCCCGTGCTCGCACGTGTCCTTTCTCTGTTACAGCCTCACTTTGAAGTGATCGGGATGGTCAATGATGGAAAGAGCCTCGTCAGCGAAGCTCAACGGCTTCAACCAGATGTGATTGTATTAGACATCGCGATGCCCCTCCTTACCGGAATTGAAGCCGCACGTGAGCTCAACAAGGCTGGATCCCGGGCCAAGCTGGTTTTCCTGACCATTCATCAAGACGCAGCATTTGTGCGTGGATGCTTCGCCGAGGGAGGTCTCGGCTACGTCACAAAATCGCGGTTGGTAACCGATCTTATCCCCGCGATACATGAAGCACTTTCCGACCATACGTTCGTCTCCCCGTCTGTGTTGCGCTGATTGAAGGCTAAAACTAACTGGCCGATTGACGTGACCTAGGAGTTTTCCTAGTTTTCACAGGAAGCGCCGTTGCATAAGAATCAACGGATAGGAGGATGATCATGCTAAGTAACCGTCCTCGTATTTTAGTCGCCGACGATCACACCCTCGTCGCAGAGTTGTGCAGAAAGCTCCTCGAAACAGAATTTGAAGTAGTGGGCGTTGTGAGCAACGGGCGTGCCATGGTGCGATCGGCATGCGAGTTGAAGCCTGACGTGATTGTGGTCGATATTGCCATGCCGGTTCTCAACGGCATGGATGCGGCCCAGCAAGTGAAAGCGGTAATGCCTGCAGTCAAGATCCTCTTTCTCACTATGAACACCAACATTGAGCTCGCTGCAGAGGCTTTTCGTCGAGGAGCTTCGGGCTACCTGCTGAAAACCTGCGCTGCGGCCGAGATGGTGACTGCTGTTCGCGAAGTCTTGCGCGGCAAATCCTATATGTCACAGACTCTCTGCAAAGATGAGGTCAACTACCTTCGTCGGAAAGACAGGAAACTGGAGGTAGAGGATGAGCGGCTCACCGAGAGACAGCGGGAAGTATTGCAGTTGCTGGCCGAAGGCAAGGTGATGAAGGAAATTGGCGGCATCCTGAACATGACAACCAGAACGGTGGCCTTTCATAAGTACCGGATCATGGAATCGTTGGGCGCCAGGAGTAACGCTGAACTGGTACGCTACGCAGTAAGGAATCACATGGTTTCCGCGTAATCAGGTGGACTTAGGCCTTCACTGAAGCTGCCCGATTGCGTAGCGTCTCGGCCCAAGCAACATGAGAGTGTCGTGATTCGACTGTTTGCGATTGAAAACGAGATCGATCGTTTCAATCTGGCGATGGATGCCATTAAGCGCGTCCCAAAGCTGCAGAAAATAGGGGCCCACGCCAAGGAAAAATTTCGGAACGAGCAGATTGCATGCCGCAACTATGCCTTCAGGAACGGAATCGATAAGCCCGATGTCGCCGGCTGGAAGTGGCCTTACTAACACGCTCATCTTCGGGTCGCGGCGATACTGCAGAGGCTGTCACCAACGATGATTCCAAGGTGCACTCATTTGTCATTTCCGACAGACGAAGACATAATGATCGCGAGCGACCTGAGAAAACTCAAACAGCTGCGAAATGAAGCGGAAAGATTAAGGCGATGAGTGCAAAGCCGTGACGGAATCTGGGACAAGGACACTTGCTGAGTATGATTCCCTACAAAAAGGTTCCGCGAGAAAAAGTGACTCTGCCCTCTCGGGATAACCGCAAACGATACGACGATCAAGCCCACTGAAGAAGGCGCAGATTCAGTCGCGAGACATGAACATTCTGTACGAGCTATCCCGGTTTCTTCCTGTCGCCGACTGGCTGCCCCACTGCACCTCGAAGACCATACGTGCCGACGTGATCGCAGGCATTGCGCTTGCAGGCTTGCTGGTGCCCGAGGGAATGGCCTATGCGGGCATTGCCGGAGTCCCGCCGCAGATGGGCTTGTATGCCGCGATGGCGGGAATGTTTGTTTATGCGCTCTTTGGGACGTCGCGCCAACTCGCGGTAACGTCAACATCGTCATCGGCAGCCATGCTGGCCGCTCTCGCGGCTCCGATCGCTGTTGGTGACTCCGCCCGATATGTTGTGCTCGCTTCAGGCGCTGCGATTGCAGCGGGCGTTATCTTCCTGATAGGTGGTCTGCTCAAGCTGGGAGCTGTTTCGGAGTTCATCTCTAAGCCGGTTCTCCAGGGCTTTGTCTTCGGACTCGCGCTCACCATCATGGTGAAGCAGGCTCACAAGCTCACTGGCATTTCTTCGGGGCAGGGAAATTTCTTCCAATTAGTGTGGCATGTGATCACCTCACTTAAAGAGCTGAGCCCGTGGACGTGTGCAGTCGGAGCAACCGCGATTGCCGTCATGTTCCTCCTGGGCGCATTTGTTCCCCGAGTGCCGTCGGCTTTAGTGGTACTGGTACTCGGCGTTCTATTCGTTTCCTGGCTTGGCCTGAAACAGCATCACGTTGAGGTCGTCGGTACGATCCAAGCTGGAATGCCTTCGCTAAGTCTGCCCAGGATCGGTGAAGATCAGTTGGCGGATATCTTCGTGGGTGCCATCGGAATCGTGCTCGTGCTTACCGCCGAATCTCTCGCTGCCAGCCGAACATTTGCTGCAAAGCATAGATACGAGATCAATCCCAATCAGGAACTCTGCGCCATGGGAGCAGCAAACATCGCATCAGGTTTGTTTGGCGGGATCATCGTAGGCGGGGGCATGTCGGGGACGGCAGCCAATGATAGCGGAGGGGCGCGTACTCAGCTTTCCACCATCACGTCGTCGCTTTTTGTGGGCCTCACGCTGGCTTACCTGCTGCCTCTTATCCGCAATCTCCCGGAAGCTGTTCTTGGGGCGATTGTCGTCCATGCCGTCGCACACCTAGCAGACGTTGGCACGCTAAAGCACTATGCGAAACTGCGCAGCGGCAGTCTCTGGGGAGCACTGATCGCCCTGCTCGGTGTTCTGCAAATGGGAATTCTCAAGGGGCTGATTTTCGCAGTCGCTTTAACCCTGGTGGGTGTGATGCGAAAACTCAGCGCCCCACAGGACTCTGTGCTGGGCAGGCTGGCGGGTTCCGGGAATTTTGTCGATGTCGGTCGTCATCCGGAGGCCGAGCAGATTCCCCACCTCCTCATCTTCCGGCCAAATGGCATGCTGTTTTTCGCGAATGCGAATCGCGTTCGCAACCATTTGCGCGAACTCACTAAGCAGTCGGAGAGGCCGCTCCACGCAGTTCTGATAAACCTCGAAGCGTCTCAGGAAATCGATGTGACCAGCCTTGAAATGCTGGAGCAACTGCGGAGTGAACTAGAGGAGTCGGGTATTCTGCTCTACTTCGCGCGTGTCGCTGATCGGGTTCGCGATCTTTTCGATCGCGGCGGATTTACAGAACGCGTTGGGCCGCATCGGATCTTTCCCGGGGTCGATTCAGGCGTCAACGCATTTCTTAAAGACGGCGCTCTCGCGGAGAAGACTGACCAAGCCCATGCCTGAGGGGCCGACGCAATCGAGAAAGAGGCTCCTCGATCCGATGGAGAGGATTTCCGAAGTGCTCTTTGGAGCCATGACGGTGCTCAGCCTTGCGCATCTGTCAGGACTGACAGTTCACATTACGTTTTCAGCCGCTTAGCATCGACGTGAATTTGCGAAAACGGACGAGCCCGGATGGTGGAATGTCGACGTGGCCGCAACGAACTCGATTGATCGGAGATTCGATATGAGGAAGATTTCGTTTATCTGGATGGCAATATTGCTCACGGTCGCGAGCACTACGCTCGCTCAGGATGTTCGCTACAACTTCGATAAGGACAGCGATTTCTCGAAGTTCAAGACTTACAAATGGGTGGTCCTCAAGGGCGCGACGCCGGTGGACGATCTCTCAGATAAACAGATCAAGGAGGCCATCGACGCTCAGTTAACCGCAAAAGGTTTGAGCAAGGTAGAGGGAGACGACGCCAATCTTTTTGTGGGCTATCAAGCGGTGGTTGGCGCTGAAAAGCAATTCACATCTTACGATACCGGTTGGGGATATGGGCCGGGATGGTACGGACGCGGTTGGTATGGTGGCGGAGGTGGGATGACAACCGGCCAAACCTCGACCATTTATAACGGGCAGCTCGCTGTGGATATGTATAACTCGGCTGGTCATGACCTTGTCTGGCGGGGAGTCGTGAGCAAGACTCTCGATCCGAAGGCAAAGCCGGACAAGCGCCAGAAGAATCTCACAAAAGCAGTTACAAAACTCTTTAAGGACTACCCGCCAAAGGCCAAGTAACTGCTGAATGCAGGGCAACGACGCTAAGCGTCCGGGGAAAGTTGGAGAAGAAGAGAAGGGTCTATTCGTTCCCCGGAGGACGTCGCAGGATTTCGCGAGACTCTCACGGCGAATCTGCAGCGGGAAGCTCGTGGCAAGCTTACTGAGCCAAGAGCCTCGAGTGCGGTAGTCAACTTGAGGATTGTGTTCTATGCGCTCCGCACTTCGCAGTTGGATATTACCCGCGATTGTTGCTGTAATCCTGTTGGCAACACTGCCCGGCGCCATTCACCGGCTGATTCAAACCGGTAGCCCCTACTTATTTACGCGCGAATTCTTCCAGGATATGGTGGCGCGTCTTTCAGGACCGGGCCGGTTCCGTTTCATCCTGCAGCCGGTCGTGGCTATTTTTCTGGGCTCGCGCGACGGCGTGAAGGATGCGCGGACAGGAGCACGCCCGTTCCTTTGGGGACTGGTTTTCCATCGAGAGCATCGACCACAATTGCTGCGGAGCGCCCTTGAATCTGTTCGCAATCTCGTTGCCCTCGCGATCCTGTTGGATATCATTTCGCAATATTTAATCTTTCGCGAGATTCATCCAGGCGCTGCTTTACTCCTCGGCCCTGTGCTGATCTCCTTGCCTTACGCGACGGCCCGCGCACTTGCGAACCGTATTGCGCGCCGTCGCGGCCATGGACCCGCGGCAAGTCCTGCAAGCTGAATCCCGCAAGCGTCTGACTCGTGTATTTAAACCCGCGCACAGGTGATTGAGTTCTGCCCCCGTTACTTTTGACAGTAGTCGCGCTGTCAAGGGATCGGATAAGTTCTCTTCCGAATAGATCTGACGGCAAGCACTTCGCTGAAGGTTTACGGCGAGGTCGAAGGTGCCTAATTTCCGAGTTCAGGAAGGAGCAAGTGTGTCAAGAGTACGCATTCTACTCGCCGACGACAACTCCAATATTCTGTACGAAGTGGCGAGGGTGCTTGAGAGGGACTACGATGTGGTCGCTGCGGTTAAGGACGGGAATGCAGTCGTCAGAGAGTGTCTCCGCCTGAAACCGGATGTGGCGGTGCTCGATATTTCTATCGGAGATATAAGCGGTCTCGATCTGGCTCGGCAACTTCGTGATTCCGGGTTTTCCTCAAAGGTTGTGTTTCTAACGGGGCACAAAAGCTGCGAGTTCGTAAACGCAGCGGTTGGGGCAGGGGCACTTGCCTACGTGGTGAAGTCAGGTTTGAGCAAGGACTTGATATCTGCCATTAAGGCCGTATTGGCTGACAAGTTCTTTGTTTCTGGCACCTTGCTTTATGAACGGCCTTAGTGTCGTCTTTGCTTCCCTAGCTAGCATCGTAGTGGCTGCAAAGCGTGGCGGCGGCGAGAGAACCTGGTTAACGAGACACATATGGGCCGCGCCGCGGATCACATTCCAGACTGTAAGTAATGACAGTTACGCCATTGCTCGGTTAGCCGTACTGTCTTGACAGGAGGGGTGCTGCAGGCCTAAGTCCACTCTCTTGGTTGGCGAGGATAAGCCACGATGCGCTGGATGAGGAAGTTCGAGCGCCTGTTGCTGATGTTTGGTGTGTTGATGCTCTGCGTCTATGTGGGAGCTCGCATCCAAGGCTTCGTCCTGTCGCGCGCGGAGGTCAAGAGATTCCAGAGTCAGCAATTGCTGGCCCAGGAACTTAACAAAGGAACCGAAGCGACTGGCAAGGCACCCGATTTCAGTCTCTGGTCGCCGAAACGCATTCAGGGTTATCAGGAAAGTCTGGCTTCTCATTTCACGCCCGCGATGGCCCTGCTCCGCATTCCGAAGATTCATCTGGAAGTTCCGGTTCTCGAGGGTACTGATGATCTCAGCTTGAATCGGGCGGTTGGACACATTGCTGGCACGGCCAGACCGGGAGAAACCAGCGACGGCAATATCGGAATCGCCGGGCATCGAGACGGGTTTTTTCGAGGACTGAAGGATGTAGCCACAGGAGACAGGATCGAGATCATGACGCGGAAGGAAACTACCACGTATGTGATTGACCAGATCACGATAGTCAATCCGAGTGATATCTCGGTCCTTGCTCCACGGCCGCGTTCTTCTGTAACTCTGGTGACCTGCTACCCGTTCTACTTCGTGGGCAGCGCTCCTCAGCGATACATAGTTCAGGCTTCCCTGGCGAGCTCAGGCGCGACGAGTGTGAGCGCTGATAAGAAGGATCAATAAGTGTGAAACGCAAATGTGAGCAGCTGTTTTAAGTAACCGGCACTACGGGCTCCGGCTCCTAGTTCCGAAAGCCAACAAGGAGAGGACACAATGAACCGAAGTAACAGATGCATACGATGGTGGTTTGTGCTCGCGGTGGGAGCCGTTTGCCTAACCTTTGCCCTGAGCGGAAGCGCGCAGGTACAAACAACGACCTCTACCACAACTGGAGCGGCGAGCAAGGAGGTACAGGTAGAGCATGCTCAAGTGGTCAGTGTCAATGGGAATGACCTGGTAGTCAAGATGGCAGACGGCACGATCCGGCATTTTGCAAACGTGCCGGAAAGCGCCCGCGTCACCGTGGACGGCAAACAACTGGGGATTCATGATCTGAAACCGGGCATGACCCTCCAGAGAACGATAACCACAACCACAGTACCTAAGATGATTATCACTACACAGAGTGTTACTGGCACGGTGTGGCATGTGCAGCCGCCTCTCTCAGTCATCCTGACCATGGAGGACGGAAAGAACCAGCAATTCAAGATTCCCAAGGGCCAGAAATTTGACGTAAACGGGCAAATGGTGGATGCCTGGGGATTGAAGAAAGGCATGAAGGTCACCGCGACGAAGGTTGTCGAAGAGCCGATGACAGTGGTTAACCAGCAGAGAAAGCTGACCGGCCAGATGCCGCCGGCGCCGACTCCACCGCCAGCAGACGTTGCAATCCTGGTTGCGGTGGAAGAAGCGCCGGCACCGGCTGCGGCGCCGGCTGCACCGACGGCTACTACTGAAGCCGCTCCGGCAGCCTTGCCGAAGACGGGAAGCGAGTTGCCGCTATATGGGCTGCTGGGAATTTTGAGCCTGGTGTTAGCGTTTGGTCTAAGACTGATTCGCAAAGTCGCATAATTCTTGGCGCGATTTCTCGGCGGCTGGGCCTGTTTCGTGCCTCTGTGCAGGCAGCGGAAGCAGGCCCAGTCCCTTTTTTGTGGGCGCAAACCCGTCAAAGGGTCACTCAAAGGCAAGCTTTGTATTCAACGACCCTAGCGTGTCAAATATGCGATTCTGACGTAGGTAATCGGCTAATTATTAACGCCCTTTCATGGGGCCTAGTTTCGGTACACTCGCCCAATCACCGCATGGAAACGTATCACGCTACGAAAGTGTGACACTGGCAGAACTAACAGTTTGCAGAATCCAGTGAGTCTGGGACATTTCTCCGTAGCCCTGACGAAGCGTCCGTATCGGCCGTGTTTGGTGTTCATGCGAACTCTCCCGTTGCGATTCTTCGCATTGTTGATGCTTTAAAGGCGCACTATTCAGAGATGGGCTAGAATTCCTGCAGCCTCTCGAACGTGTTCATCGAGACTGTTAGTTTTTGCAGTTTGCCTGAGAGAGTTAGCCGCTCGGCTTTGGAGTTGGCAGGAAGATTGGCCGAAGGATCGCACCAAACTGAGGCCCCCCCAGTCACACAAAGTTCTGGTGATAGATTTTGCGACGACCGCCGCCGAAGTGCAGGAGAAAGCCATGTCAGCGAAAGAGAAGCAAAATGCCCCTTTTTCGTATGTTGAAGTGACCGAGCAGAAACGCCTCAACGAGGCACGCGAGAAATCCATTCTGTGGAAAAAGTGGGGGCCCTACCTCAGTGAACGGCAATGGGGCACGGTGCGCGAGGATTACAGCGCCGACGGCAACGCCTGGGACTATTTCACTCATGATCAGTCCCGGTCACGCGCCTACCGCTGGGGTGAAGATGGGCTGGCCGGATTCTCCGACGATAAGCAACTGCTCTGCTTTGCGGTGGCGCTGTGGAACGGCCGCGACCCGATCCTCAAGGAACGCATGTTTGGCCTGACGAACAGCGAGTCCAACCACGGCGAAGACGTCAAGGAATACTACTTTTATCTCGACAGCACTCCCTCGCACTCGTACATGAAGTACCTGTACAAGTATCCGCAGGCGGAATATCCCTATCGCGATTTGGTGGAGACCGGCCGGCGCCGTTCCCGGGAGGAGTTCGAGTACGAACTTCTCGACACCGGTATTTTCGACGAGGATCGATACTTCGACGTCTTTGTGGAATACGCCAAGGCAGATCCGGAAGACACCCTCGTTCGGATCTCAGTCCACAATCGAGGTCCGGAGGCCGCTCAGATGCATGTGCTCCCGACATTGTGGTTTCGGAATACCTGGACCTGGGAAGAAGGCGAGCAGAAGCCCGTGCTGGGACAGGTCGATGGAGGGGCCATCCATGCTTCTCATCCCAAGCTCGGCGAATACACCCTGCAATGCGAAGGCGCAGAGGAACTGCTTTTCACCGAGAATGAATCCAACGCCAGTCGCCTTTGGGGACAGCCTAATCCGTCACCTTATGTGAAAGACGCCTTTCACCAGTACGTGATCTCAGGCGCGCACGATGCCGTAAATCCGGCGAAGACAGGAACCAAAGCTGCAGCCCATTATGTGCTTGAGGTTCCAGCAGGCGGAAGCAAGGTGGTGCGTTTGCGGTTGAGCGCTAAGCCCACGAGCGATGCATTCGACACCTTTGATCAGGTTTTCGATAGCCGTCTCGCAGATGCCAACGAATTTTATGAGCGGATTACTCCGAAGGAATTGAGCGAGGATGAGCGTCGCGTTCACCGGCAGGCGCTGGCCGGGATGTTGTGGTCCAAGCAGTATTACTATTTCGATCTCGATCGATGGCTGACGGAGCATAATGCTCATCCAATGACGGGATCCGGTACGGGGGTCTCCCGCAACGCTGACTGGTTCCACATGCTGAACAGTGACATCATCTCCATGCCTGACAAGTGGGAGTATCCCTGGTACGCGGCGTGGGACCTCGCCTTTCACACGCTGGCGCTTTCGCTCGTGGACTTCGACTTCGCCAAAGAACAACTCTTGCTGATGTTGAGGAATCTGTATGCCCATCCCAATGGGCAGATCCCGGCCTATGAGTGGAACTTTGGCGACGTGAATCCTCCGGTACACGCCTGGGCGACCCTGTTCCTTTACAGGATTGAGTCAGAGCTTGGACGGGCCGATCTGCGGTTTCTGGAACGCTCCTTCCAGGGACTGATGCTGAATTTCAACTGGTGGGTCAACCGCAAAGATCCACAAGGGCGTAACGTGTTTGCCGGCGGATTCCTCGGGCTCGACAACATCGGGGTCTTCGATCGCAGTGCGCCACTCCCGACCGGTGGGTATCTGGACCAGGCCGATGGCACCGCGTGGATGGCATTCTACTGTCTTTGCATGCTGGAGATCGCGCTCATTCTGACGGAGTACGACCCGATGTACGAAGAGATTGCCTACCGATTTATGGAACATTTTGCCTGGATCACTTACGCCATGGATCGCATCGGCGCGAATCATGACGAGATGTGGGATTCGGCAGATGGATTCTTCTACGATCTACTTCATTTCCCGAACGGCGACGCCATGCGTTTGAAGATCCGTTCGATGGTGGGACTGCTGCCGCTCGGTGCCGCGGCTGTATTCGAGGCGGGCACATTTCTGCATCATCCGCGCATCATTGAACTGATTACCTTGTTCCGGAAGCGACACCCCGAGGTGTTGCAAAAGATCGCTATAGCAGATGACAGTTTCATCGGGTACGACGAGCGAAGGATGGTCTCGGTCTGCAACAAGGAAAAGCTGCAGCGCATTCTGGCTTATATGCTCGACGAGAACGAGTTTCTCAGCCCGTATGGCATCCGCTCTCTGTCGAAGCATCATCTCGAACACCCGTTCGTCCTTAATCTGGGCGGACAGGAATATAAAGTTCAGTACCTTCCCGCTGAATCAAACACCGGCATGTTCGGCGGCAACTCCAACTGGCGGGGTCCGATATGGATGCCCGTAAATGGCCTGATCATACGTGGGCTGTTGTCGATGTATCCCTTCTACGGCGACGACTTCAAGGTTGAATGTCCGACTGGTTCAGGGAATTACATGACACTATTCGAGGTAGCGAAAGAAATCGGCCGCCGGTTGTCGAGCATCTTTCTCCGCGATGAGAACGGTCAACGCCCGGTCTATGGAGGCACGAAAAAATTTCAGGATGATCCTCACTGGCGAGATTACATCCTGTACTACGAGTACTTCCACGGCGACAACGGTGCCGGGCTGGGCGCCAGCCATCAGACCGGGTGGACGGGGCTGATCGCTCGCATTCTCGACCTGTCCGCGCGCCTGAAGCCGGAAGAAATACTGAAGTCAAACAAAAGCGTACTGGCTGAGATGACTCGAGAACAAGTTGCGGGGCAGAGAGGTCAATAATTAAGGATCGGGATCGGAAGCGACTCAGCGCATGACATGGCACCTGGTAACGCGTCAGCCTTTGTGCAAGCGTTGTCCGACGGTCGAGGCAGATCCCTTATGATCCGGCGCGAGATCTTCGTTTCGCCATCTGATCAAGTATTAGTCTTCGCCTATTGGTCTTCGCCTATTGGTCTTCGTCGACTGGCGTCCAGGAGCTATCCGGGTTGAAAAGTTCCATCTTCTTGAACTCGTCGAGGGTGGTGGGACCGAAATCCTTTTGGTACACGACACCATCATTACTGACAATAAACGTCTTCACTCCGGTCACGCGATACTCGGCTGGCGCGGCCACAAGGGCGAAGCCCCCGATCATTACGCCTTCGATTACATAGTCCAATTGTCCAATCGGCGCTGCGGGGCCTTGTCCCTTCAGAACCTTAAAGAAGTAGCCGTGATACGGTTCCTCGCGGCTGCTGTAACCCAGCGCGATCGCATGAGCAATGTTTTCGCCGATCGGACCGCCCCAGGTGCCATCGGGGTTCTGCCATGCCAGACCATCCTGTTTGCCCGGTGTGCTGATGATGTGCTGCGCGTACTGGTTCACGCTATAGCCCTCGCGCGGCTGGAGAGAGTATTCGTCCTGAGCTTCCACGTAGCCGCGGCAGATTTGAATGGCATCGAGTTCATTGGATCCGATGCGGCGGTACAAGAGTTCCTGCTTGCCGGCCTTGCTGTCGAAATACCATTTGCCGTTCCTCTTTACGATCGGCACAGGGAAGGGCCATTCCTCATTGCCCACCAGTAAGAATGCGCGATTCCCGATCTTCGGATCTACGGAAACGCTTTCCTTTTCGCGGGCCTCGGCAGCGAAATCAGCTGCTCGCTTTCGGTCCTGCGCGATTTCGCCACTAAATATGATGTCCTTGCCGTGAGGAGCAAAGATCTGCATCAGCGCCGCCTCGTCGAACTTTCCGGCAGCGTCGACCAGCGCATCGGCAGCCTGCTGCGGCGTGTCAAAGCCCATGGCGGCCGCGGCAGGGCCAGCGGTGGCAGTCGGAGCTTCCTTTGCCGGGGATTGGGCAACGAGAAGAACCGGCGTGGACACACATATGAAGGCCGCTGCGGCCGCAAGCCAAGGAAGTCCGGAAAGATTTCGATTCGCAGATGCTGATTTCATTTCTGTGCTCCTGATATTTCCCGTTTTCCTTACCGGCCGCCGCGAGCCGCCGCCGCCACGAGATCCCATACTGGAGGACCCACGGCTGCTGCTCGCGCGTGCGCTCGATCCGTTGAAGCCTCCTCCGGATCCCCCGCCGAAAGCGTTCCGGTTGCCACCGCCGCCCGAGATATCCCGGCCGCCTATGCTGTTCGCTCCACCAGCG
Organism: Terriglobales bacterium; assembly: GCA_963823845.1. Lineage (GTDB taxonomy): Bacteria > Acidobacteriota > Terriglobia > Terriglobales > Acidobacteriaceae > Alloacidobacterium. The sequence continues at coordinate 152,454 of CAWGND010000009.1, read as the reverse complement.
CCACCACGGTTGCTTACGCCCGCTCCACCGGCCCGGTTGCCGGCACCCGCACCGCCGCCAGCAGCACGATTGCTCACGCCTGCACCGCCAGCGCGATTGCTGGGCAGATTGCCGCCCTGCCGCCCAACCTGCTGCCTGGCGCCAGACTGGCGATTCGCCAGGGAATCTCCGCGAGCGGTGCCGCCGAATCGGTCCGCCGTAGCCCGATCCCGATATGGGGCGCCACCGCGATGCTCCGGGTTGTGCTGCCAGCTGTTGCCGCCAGCTCCCCCAACGCCTCCTACACCACCAGCGCCGCCAGCTCCTCCTACACCACCAGCGCCGCCAACACCTCCAACCCCACCAGCTCCCCCGACACCGCCAGCTCCCCCAACGCCTCCACGAGCGGGCAGTTGAGATGCACGGTTGCCGCCGTTCACACGATTACCGCCGTTAATATTGGTGTTGCGGTTGAAATTGTTATTGTTGTTGATCGTGATGTCATTGTTGCCACCCCAGCCGCAGCCCCAGCCCCAACCGCCGCCGCCCCAGAACGCACCCATGGCAACGCCGACGCCAAAAGAGATCGCCATCCCTGCAGCGTAGTAACCGGGCGGCGGGTAGTAGATAGGGGGATAGGGGTACACCGGTGGCCCATAGACCACCGTCGGATTGTAAGAAGGCACATACACGACCTGCGGATTCGCCTGTTCAACGACGATCACGCTCTTGCTCTCGATGACCTTGGTTTCTACCTTCTGTTGCTCGTTCGATTTCAGATTGCCAGTGCCCTGGGCCTTCTTGCGCATACGCTGCACGGCTTCCATCAGATCGTTTTGCTGTGCCAGAAACGCGTTGCCGAGATCGGTGGTCCACTGGATGTCGTCTGCCAGGCGCTTGACCACTTCGGGCAAGCCGGCAAGGGCCTGGACGCTTGGGTCCCAGGGCTGCTTCGCGACAGCGTCGGCGAGCGCTTTGTCCTTCAGCCTCGAGTTCTTCGTAAGCCATTGCTGGAGCTGGATGATTTCGAGAGGATAGGTAGATGCGGCAAGGGTCTGAGCCAGCATTGGATCGGGATAGAGGGCGATGGGAGCTACTAAGGCATCCAATTGGTCGGGCGGAATCTTAGCAGCCTGTTCCTGTGGCGCCGGCGCCTGTGCTGTTGACGCCTGTTCCGGCCGAGGCGACGGCATAGCTGCTAGAGAGTCGCCCGGCACAAGGGTAATTGTGCACATTATGACCAGCAGACGTCGCACTGCTGCACCCAATGTTCTTAGTCCCGGGTTCATGGCTACCTTCCCTCCCCGTTCCGGATGAGGCACGCTCATATCGTGCCCGGCAATTCGCCGCAGAGTCGTTTCGACACAACTTGTGATTTTAGGTCGCACCGTTTCGCGGCGCACCTGTTGAAATTGACAGACCCCAGCCCTGGCAGAAGCAGTTCAGTTACGGAGCTAGCGAGGTAACTCGGCTCATAAAGAGGTGGAACCTGTTTCAACTGACAGTTGGCAATTGTACCTCGCTGTTTATGATTCGGATAGAGACGAGGATCTTCATGACATTAGTTGTTACCCGCTCCCTTCATATGAGGAGGCACGGATGGCCCGATTCAATTCAGTGATAGTCGTTGTTCCCCTGGTGTGTCTAATCATGCTCGATGGCTGTCAGGACATGCTTCCACGCGACGTGAAGAGCCTGCTCTTGCCTGAGTTTCACCGGTCGGACCTTTTTGGCTTTGCCGCGGGTCTGGGAACCACCTTTGCTGCTTTGCCGGACCTGATCTCGATGCTCAGGCGTCGGTCCAGTGCCGGCATGAATCCAAGAATGGCCGCCATCATTGGCGCGTTTCAGATTCTCTGGGTCTACTACGGCTTGTTGATCGTGTCGCGACCAGTGGTTTTGTGGAACGTGATCGGCGTGTTCATTAATTTCCTGAGCGTCGGCGCGTACCTTCATTTCTCCCGCAAAGAAAAATCAGTCGCAGCGAATCGCGGCGAGAGTTGACATTCGTCACTTCAGGCCGTAGGTCCAGCTGAGCCCGGAGCTGGTTCCGTAGTCACTGCCAGAAAAACCTGGCGGCGGCTGGTTATCCCAGTTGCCATAAAAAGAGATATTCCATTTCAGGTTGCTGATGATCTTGATGTAATAGCTCACATTCGTGTTCATACGAACGCGTCCCGGATCAGATAGCGCGGGCAAAACTGAGGCGGTTGCATCGAAGTTGGTCTTGCTGAACCTGAAGAACGCCACATCCGCGTAAATCAAGGCTGCCGCAGTGTTCTGATGATTTATGGGCACGCTGGACTGTTGATACGATGTATCCAGCCACGCTGCTCCGCCGACCAACTGGATTCTCGCTCGGTTCGTATTCTTCAAATAGAGCCCCACGCCCCCGCCGAGCAAAGTCTGAAGTGTAATACCTTGCTCCGAACTCTGCAGCAGACCGCCAATGCCCTCGATGAACCACTTCCTCTGGGGCATCAAAAGGAGGGCAGCGGAGGTAAGCGAGTTTCGTGTGGAAGCCGTGGTGCCGGTGCTCTTAGAGAGGGTGGAGTCGAAGTTCGCCCCCGCATCCCAGCGCTCCCGCACATACGCGGTGTCCGCGCGCCCAGGTTGTATTGCGTCGATTGGTTGCCCTTGGAATAGATCGTCCCAAAGCTTACCTCGCCATTGAATCGCTCCCAGACCTTTTCAGACGTAGCCACCATACGGACAACCTGTGATCGCTCCATAGTGTGCACTTGCTCGGGAGGCTCCAGGACCTGGATCTGCGCCGGCCTGCCACCTCCCGTCTCTGCTGTTCTCAGAGCACCCGTGTACACCGAGCCATCTTCTGTTTTCACAACAAACAACTGGGTACTTTCCAGCCGGGCTACTTTCGTCCAGTCAACAGATGCTGTCCCGTCGATGTAATCAAAGCTGACGTACAGCACGCCGGAGTCGAGACCCTTGATTTCACATGTCATAGAGTCGCCATTCTTCATGACCAGGCGGTCTGTTTTGTCGTGTGCAAATAGGGAGGTTGAAACAATAAGGAGAGCAAAATAAAGAATCACGCTTCGGCACTTCATGGTGGGGACCCCTCGAGATTCGCCTGAATGGCTGACTGGAAAATCCCGACGTCGTTTGCAGGCTTCTTCCCGTCGGGTGACGGCCCCTACGTCGTAAGAAGCATGGTTCGCCGCCCTGCGCTTAGTAGGTGTAGAACAAGCGCTGGATTTCTGCAGTCGAGCGAGGTTTGAGTAGCACCAGTATAAGCAAGATTCGGGCCTTCTGAGGGTTGAGTTCATCCGACGCCACGAAGTTCATGTCATCATCGTTCACTTCAACGTTCCGCCCGACGGTTCCGGTGGCCACGCGGCTGCTTCGGACCACGACGACTCCTTGCTTAGCAACCCGCCCTGCAGCTTCTAACGTCGCTTTGTTCATATTTCCGTTTCCGACTCCGGCGATAACAATGCCCTTCGCGCCGTTGGCAACAGAGGCGTCAATGAGATCGGCAGACATGTCTGCATAGGCGTAAAGAATGTCTACGCGTGGCAACTTGGTGACGCTGGATATGTCAAACTCGCTTTCCGCAGTGTGCTTCCACTGCGGCGTGTTATAGAAGTCATTCTTGCCGTAAGTGGAGACACCGACGATGCCGCGCAGGGGAGACATGAAAGACTGGACGGCGGTTGTGCTCGTCTTGGTAAGCGAGTGTGCGCCGTGGATCCAGTCATTCATCACGACGAGTACACCGCGTCCTGCCGCGCTTGGGTCAGCCGCAACAGCGACCGCATCGAACAAGTTCAGAGGGCCATCCGCACTGACTGCCGTCGAGGGCCGCATCGATCCCACCAGCACCACGGGTTTTTGACTCTTCACCACCAGGTTTAGAAAGAAGGCGGTCTCTTCCATGGTGTCGGTACCATGCGTAACGACAACACAATCGATATCGTTTTGTGCTAGCAAGACATTGATACGCTTAGCGAGGGTGAGCATGATATCCAGCGTCATATCCTGTGATCCAACGTTCGAGATTTGCTCGCCCTTGATATTGGCTAGATCCCGGATTCCAGGAACCGCCGAACCATCGCGTCGATGGTCACCGCGCCAGAAGTGTAAGCCGCCTGGGTCCCTGTGGCCGCCGCTCCGGCAATGGTTCCGCCGGTGGCCAGGATGACGACGTTGGGAAGCTTCTTCGCTTGATATGCATTGGCAGAGGGCAGGAAAGAACTTTCAAAAGCGATGAGCAGGAGAAATAACAATATGATTCTGCGGTTATGGGTCATTTGATGTTTCCTCCCCTTGGTCCATGAGGATTCTTCTGCTCAAAGCAATTGCCTCTAAATTCAGAACCTCTGTTTTTTGGCGGCGCCACGACTTGTCTCTTTGAACCTGATTTACCCGCATAATGCAACGAGGATCTCCCCGCAATTTCTCGCTCGCCGAGTGCGGGCCGATCTCGCTGGCGGCGCATTGGGCCCCGGCACGTTCGTCTCTATACGCCGCAAACTACGGCTGGTTGACCACTACATAGGTCGTGTTCCCGCCGGAGAACTGTGGCTGATAGTAGGTGCCGCCGCACTGCTGGTATGTGACACCATTGGCGACGATGGGTTGGCAGCTGGGCGGAAGCGTATTCACCATCGATCCGATCGCAGCGGCGGTGACTGCTACTGCCGCTGTAACCGTCGCCGCAGCCGCAACGGGGTGATAGCAGCAACCTCCGCCGCCGTAGTATCCGCCGTTGTACCCACCGTTGACATTAACGTTGCGGTTTACGTTGACGTTCTGGTTGACGTTGACATTGCGGTTTACGTTCGCGTTCTGGTTGACGTTGGCGTTGCGGTTTACATTCGCGTTCTGGTTGACGTTGCGGTTGGCATTGGTGTTGGAGTTGCCGTTGGCGCTGCGGTTCGAGGCAGCATTTCTTGAGGAACTCGGCTGATTGACGCTGTTGTTGGAAGTCGAACGGACGGTTCCGTTGTTTCTGTTGCCACCACCACCTCTGTTGCCACCACCGCCGCTAGTGCGTTGGGCGACGGATGGACCTGCCAGAAGGAGCGCGAGCGAGAACGATAGAACGAGTCTAGAATCGAGTTTCATGTGTAGCTCCTAGTTGCTGCCTGTTGCGGCCGCATTTTGTCCGGCGAAAACGATCTTGTGGACACCCGCCGGAGGATCAAAGACGAAGGCTGCATCGTTGTAGGACGGCGCGAGGTTCCAGGTCAGTACTGAAACGTGCTGCGGACGAGCCTCGTCACTGGTGGTGGTCAAAACCAGTTTTCTGGGCAGAGGATGATCACCCGACTGGATCCAGACCTGCCAGTCAAGGCCGGGCTGCCGGAACGCGTAACGCTCACAGGTAGTTCCTTCAACGTCGCCAGGACCAAAATCGGTGGCTTCGGTGATCTGGTTCGCGGAGGCCTGCGGCCCGCCCCACAGGAAGAGATCCACGAGAGGAAGCTCCATGTCGAACTTTTCGCGCACAATGTCGATCAATTCACCGATGGTTGGGGGTGCGTCCGCAGTTGCGTAGTAACCCGCACCACGGGCGAAGAGCGTGAATGTCTTGCCGTCATAGAGGACCAGACCCGACATCTGATCTCCCTGGATATCGTAGCGGAGCTTATTGGGCCGAACGGCAAGCATGTCCGTGGTGCGAGCGAACATCAACTTCTCTCCGTCCTCCAGAACATCCTCCGATGTTTCGTTAGATTTAATCTGGAAATCCTTGAGGGTGCGAAGGTAGGTGCCCATCTGGTTCAAGGCATCAATCGCCGAGGAATCGATCAGGTCTGATTTCTCGGCACTGGGTTGCTGAGCCGGCAACGGGGAGGAAAGGCCCGTTGCGAGCGTGAGCAACGTGATTGTGTATCCAATGTTGCGTTTCATGAATTTGTTCTCCTTTTCCGAACGTTCCGCAAGCGAAACGCTGCGTATATGACCACTGGTTGCCGCCCGCGAATATCGCCGGGGTATTACTTCATGCGCCTGCTCCCAGGCGCGCACCTGTTGTCTGGCGCGGTCGAACAGCCGCTGTGAGTGTCGTTGAATTCATACTGAGATGCCTGGGGGAGAGTGGTGAGTCTGGCCAAAAGGCGGATGGCAGAGCAAAAACAGCGCGCCGACGAGCAGAAGACAGGCCAATCTCCAGTTCAGAGACCGAGCTCGTAGCGCTTCCATAATCGGACCTCTCAAGATTCGAGTAACCCGTTTCGTCGATCTATGCAGGCCTGTGTGATCCGGAGACGGCTAGTCTTGTGAATGCGGCGGCACCATAACCCGTTAACATTGCTTTTCCCCGTTCATACCATCGCTTGCTTACAACCTCAGAGGAATTCGGGGACATCTATTTCAATCCAACCGAACTCGGTGAGTAGAGGTTGTAGTTCAGCTTCTGAGCGACATAGTCGATCACTTCTTGCGCTTTTACGCTGTTTCCAGCCTCATCAAGGGGAGGAGCAAACACCGCGATAGCGCCTTTGCCCGGAGCGATGGCAACAATGCCACCTCCCACCCCGCTCTTTGCGGGCAGGCCCACATGCCACGCCCAACCTCCGGATCCATCGTAGAGACCCGCCATTGTCATGGTGCTGAGAATGTAAGGGATATCTTCGCGCTTGATGACTTGCTCGCCAGTGGCGGGATTCACGCCGTTGTTGGCAAGCGTTGCTCCCATACGGGCGAGTTGTGCCGCATTTACGCCGACGGAGCATTGCTTGGTATAGATATCGACGGACTCAAATGGATCGGCATAAATACGGTCATACTTGGCTAGGAGCATTGCCAGGGCTTTATTACCAGTATTGGTGGCCGCTTCTGACTTATAGACTTCATCGATGAGCGTCAACTGTTCGCCGGCGACCTTGCCATAGAAGGCAAGAATCTTGTTCCATTTTTCGTCGGCGTCTTTGCCCGATATGAGGCTGGTGGTTGCAATCGCTCCCGCGTTGACGAGCGGGTCTCCCGTATGCGTTGGCATATCGACAACGGCTGGCACCGAATTGAACGCGCGTCCAGTCGGTTCGGACCCGACTTTTTGAAACACCTTGTCCGAACCTAACTCCTCCATTGCCAGGGCGAGGGTAAAGACCTTTGAGATGGACTGGATGGAAAAGGAATAGTTCACGTCTCCCAGAGTCAGCACCTGGTTATCGGTTGTGACTACTGCGATGCCGAAAAGCTTTGAGTCCACCTGCGCCAGATAGGGAATGTAGTCAGCATTTTTTCCGTTTGTGTCACTCCGGAACTTATCGTAGGCCTCCCCCACTACCGCTTCCACAACCTCGCGCCGCGGAGCGACCGGGCTCCGTGATCCCTGTGACCGCGCCGACATTGGAAGCAAAGACGGCGTAAAGATTGTCGCGACAAGAACTAGTTTTATAGCCCAGTTTCGAACAAACATGGATATTTCCTTTCGGGCTTCACCTGCGATCAGAATCAAAACGACGGAGATTTGAAACTCTTCTCCCAGTCAAACTTGAATGAGAACTGCAGTCTGTAATCGTTGGTATTGAACCCGTCGCTGAAGTTCACCCGCCTGCCGAACTGGAACTCGCTCCCCATGGTGACCCTCGGAATCGGGTGGTATAGCAAGTTCGCGACCGCATAGTCGCCCTGGTGATAATCCGACGGTAACTGGGCGTTCGAGTTCTGGATGTTCACCAGCGAATATCCGATCGAGCTGGTGAAGCGCTCGCTCCACGTGTGGTCGAGAAACGACACGACCCCCAACACCGGCAGAGCAACGCCTTTAATGGGCACGGCTGAGTTCGGGGGATTGTGCTCGATACCAACATCCACGGGCGCATCGTTCATGTAATTCTCAATGCCATTCCCGTACGCAAATGCCAGCTTGGCGACATTCTTCTTTGACAGGTTGAGATTGGAAGTCAGATTTATGCCCCAGCCCACGTCGCTGCCACCTAGGTTGACCGGGTTATTGCTCGTGTCAACCCAGCCGATCTTCCGGACAATGGCGGCCATCTGAAGGTAGCCCCAGTCCCTGTTAATCCGCGCATTTCCCGAAAGATCCGGAAAATTGAACCGCGGCCGTATGTTGCTTAGCTCGATGCGGTCGGCATAAATTCCCTGGTCACCGCTGGCGCCGGGTCTCTCCAAAGCAATAGTGACGCTCCCTTTCTTGCTTCGGATCGGCATCCAGCGGACCTGCACGTTGCGGAAGAAGACCATCCCGTTCGGTCCCCAGTACTCCACGATGTTCGGGAAGACGTCAATGTCCATGAACGCGCTCCAGGTTTGTCCTGCTCCGAACTGCCCCAGCTCGCCGTATGCATGCCGCAGGCGGAAGGTCGTTTGGCCAGCGTCAACTCCGGTCCCAAATAGTTCGAATTCGAATATGGTGTTCAGGTCGCCGAACCGTGTAGGCGTGGATGTCTTCACCCCGAAACGAGTCTGGCGGACGCTGGCGTAGACATTTCCACTCGGCGCAAACTGGTTGTAATAGGACGGCAACTGGGTGGGACGGAGTACGTCGTACCAGTCCGGATTCACCTGCCCGAAGTCATATCCGGAGTCGAGCATGGTGAATCCATAGAAATTCACGCTGGCGGTTGCCTCCGTTATTTCACCCTCCAACGGCACGGTTCCGGCCTGCGGCGCAGCGACTATGTCCTCCGATGGAACGGCGATCTCCTGTGCGGGCGCCTCTTTCGCCCTGACTGGGGCTTGTACGGCTGCCGCGGCGTTGGGTGGGGGCGGTGCCGCATGCTCCAGGGCGTTGAGCTCGCTCTTTGCCTCCATCATCATCTGATCCAATTGCTCGAGCTTATCTTTCAGTTGTTGTATCTGTTGCTGCCTGCTGTCCTGGGGTTGCGCTCTCGCCGGCTGAATCCAGATGGCGGAAACGACGAATAGCGACAGCACGGCGGTGCTGATTCGTTTCAAGATGATCGGAAGATTCGATCTCATTAAAGCTCCTGCCCCGGAACTTCCCTCCAAATCACTGACGGGACTCACGTCCGCGAGTGGTACTCTCGCGCAGATGAAGCGGTGAGCACAGTCAGGAAAGCCCTAAGTGCGTGTAGCGACGTCACGCACACAGGCATCACCGCCGCCGTCGCGTATAAGATCTCTCCAAGCCAAATGCTTGGTTCTGTGTCATAGCGAAGCCGCCAACTTCATAGTGGAGGGTGTCAGAATAGGAAAGCTTTCGTAAACTGTCAGTTCTGCCAGATATAGACTCGCTGCGATCCGCTAATTTCGAGCAAGAATTAAGATCTATCTCTCTCCCAACTCGGAGTTACACATTTTCTTATTCGGATCGAACTGGGAAGTAAATCGGACACTTAATTTGCTTGGCGAATCCAGAGATTCAGTCAATATGAAATGGAACAAGTTCGTGTGGGCATCCTTAACCTGACTGTTGACGGCGTTGGTATCTACTTCACCAAACACTGACAGTTCTGCCAGTTGGACGCGTCCCCCGTCTTTACTACGATGGCAAGTGCGTGATTGTCCCTGAATGCAAGGCTGCCAGCAAAGAAATATTCGTGCACCATCTGCCGCTGGGCAGAGCGAGGTTTCAGGAAGGAATGTGCTGTGGATATGCGGTGGTATGAGCCTGATTGTCTTCGCGGTCGTCCGCGGCATCGGCGGATACCGCGACATGTTCCTGCACCCGCAGACAACTCATGGCAACAGTGGCTTCACGTCAGTAAGTATCCGCCGTCACTCACGTACTATTCTCTGGAACTTGGCATTCTGTTCTTGTGCCTCGCTTTACTCAGAACGATCGAGCTGCGCATTGGCCTCCGTGAAAACGGCGTGTTTTATGTGTTCGGACAGACCGCAATGTTCTTTTATCTCGTCCATCGCCTGGCGTTTGAAGTACCGGCAACATATTTCGGCCTGCGAGGCTTCGACGGGCTGGCAGCTACCTACATTATTTCGGCAGTAATGCTTGTGCTGCTGTACCCGGCATGCCGTTGGTATCGCACCGTAAAGGCGGCGCATCCACGCTCGGTTTTGAAGTACCTGTAGCCGGATCGTTGAACAGCACTTACTACGACCCATGTGAAAAAGTCTGGTAGTACTGACAGTTCCAACCTGTGTAGCCATCTGAGATGTTTCCGGCAAGTGGGGGAGACGCCATGCGTACGCGCGTGGTCCCCACTTCTCCAATTACGCGGATTACGGCAGCGAGGTGGTTGAGTGGCGCGCAAAAGGGTGACCTCGAAAGGAGAAACACAATGGGAGAACTGCTCAAGGTAATGAATGCTGCGGGAAGCGGGTGCGGAGGTTGCCATTCGACAGGATGCGGGACCTGTTCACCTGCACCAGCCCCGAGCCCGGCGCCGGTAACTCTTAGCCGCAGGGAATTTGGGTACGCGGCTCTGGTCGCGTCCGCCGGGACGATCCTTGCCGGGTGCTCAACACAAAAGCCCACGGAGCAAGCGTCGCAGCCGGCGGCGCCCTCAGAGAGGAACGGCTCGGTCCCCGGTCTGTCGCCTGATCTCGAAGTGGTCAAGGAGTCGAAGGGCCCGATCATGACGACGCTCGAAGAGTTCTACAAGATCGGTCCTGGGCCGTCGAGTTCGCACACGATGGGTCCGATGAGAATTACCTATGACTTCTTCCAGCGAGTCTCGAAACTTCCTGAAGATCAACTGAAGCGGGCCACCGCGCTCAAGGTTCATCTGTACGGCAGTCTAAGCGCGACCGGCAAGGGTCACGGCACAGACAGAGCTTCGCTTGCCGGCTTGCTGGGTAAAGCTCCGGCGACATGCCCTCCCCAATTCCTTGACGGGCTGGCATCCAATCCCAATGAGGTGCACAAGGTTACGATCGGCCCCACAACCCTTAACCTCACGCTGAACGACATCATCTACGACTCGCCCAAAGGCGATTTCCCTCATCCGAACACGATGACGGGGGTGCTCCTCGCGGGCGATCAGACACTCTACGAACTCGAATACTATTCGGTGGGCGGCGGCTTCATTGAGTGGAAAGGCTACCAGCCTCCGCAAAAAGGACAACCAAAATACCTCTACCAAAACGCGCGGGATCTGCAGAAGTATCTCATCGACGACAAGATCCCCTTAGCAAAACTACTGCTTGAAAACGAGATGGCCATCTCCGGCAAAAACGAGAAGGATATCTGGGAGTTTCTCGATCAGGTGTCCGAAGTCATGGTGCGAGGTGTTGACACGGGACTGACTACGGAGAGTATTCTTCCCGGCCCCATCAAGCTGCACAGCAAGGCCGCCGCCTTGCAACGTAGCTTGAAGACCACCACTAAAGGACCAGCTGGACGCGCGATTACTCAGGTGGCGTCTTACGGCTTTGCCATGGGTGAGGAAAACGCTCGCGGCCATATTATCGTCACAGCTCCAACCGCAGGTTCGGCGGGGATCATACCTGCGGTCCTCAAATCACTGAACGACCTCAAGACTCCGCAGCAGAACATTCGCGACGGGTTTCTGGCAGCGGCAGCGATTGGCTACCTGTGCAAGCACAACGCGACTCTTTCCGGCGCCGAAGGCGGCTGTCAGGCAGAAGTCGGCGTGGGTTCTTCGATGGGCGCCGCAATGATCGCACAAGCTATGGGCGCGGGCCCGAAGGTCGTTTCAAACGCAGCTGAGTCTGCTCTCGAACATCATCTTGGGATGACGTGCGACCCCGTCGCGGGGTACGTCCAGATACCGTGTATTGAGCGTTGCGCTTACGGAGCGGTCAAGGCATGGACTGGGTACTGCATTGCCAGCGGAGAAGTGCCGGAGGAACGCCGCGTCGACCTTGATACAACGATCGCAGCGATGGCCCTGACCGCTAAGGAAATGAATTCCAAATACAAAGAGACTTCGGAAGGCGGGTTAGCGGTGTCTGTAGTGCTCTGTTAGAGAGCAGCAACATGAGAGGTGAAATATCAGCCTCAGTCACACGGACGCATATGTCGGAAGTAAGAGCACAATCAGAAAGCAAGCCGCAGACTGGGAAGAGTTTCCGAATCGCCGCCGTTGCATGGGTGTTGACTGCGATCTACTACTTCTACCAGTACGCGCTCCGCTCGGCTCCCTCTGTCATGATGCCGCAGTTGTCGGAGGCCTTCGGGGTGAGCGCGCTCGGCGTGGCCTCGATCGCGGGCCTTTTCTACTACGGGTATTCGCCGTTCAGTCTGGTCGCTGGCGCTGCGATGGACCAACTTGGACCGCGGAGAGTGCTGCCGATTGCCGCGGCGGTAGTCGGCATAGGGGCGCTGTTGTTCGCAACGGGCCGCAGCGACGCCGCGAGCGTGGGCAGAGTGCTTCAGGGAGCTGGCGGAGTCTTTGCCCTAGTGGGGGCAATCTACATCGCCACCAAGAATTTTCCGGCCTCCAAAGCCGCCACCCTGGTCGGGGCCACGCAGATGTTTGGAATGGCCGGTGGATCGGCTGGACAGTTCGTTGTTGGACCATTGATCGGTGGTGGCCTCGCGTGGAACCGTTTCTGGATCGGCATGGGCATTGCCGGCCTCGGGATGGGCGCTCTCCTTTTCCTTTTCTTACCGAAGCAGAAAGGCGAAGCGCGCCCCGACAATTGGTGGGGCAGCACGGTCGCACCCTTCCGCATTGTGTTCAGCAATCCGCAGTCGATCCTGTGCGGTTTGATCGCAGGGTTGCTTTTTATCCCGACCACGATCTTCGACATGATCTGGGGAGTGCGTTACCTCCAGGAGGCGCACGGCCTCGACTATGCTTCAGCAGTCATGCGCTCGTCTGCGGTGCCTTTTGGGTGGATCATCGGCTGTCCGCTTCTCGGTTTCATCTCTGACCGCCTCGGGCGACGAAAGCCTGTGATCATGGGAGGCGCGGCCCTGCTTCTGGGCTGCCTGGCATGGATACTTTTCGGCGATACTGGAGTTTTCCCTCCTTATATGATCGGCCTCACGGCCGGAATGGCATCGGGCGCAGCTATGCTGCCTTACACCGTGATTAAGGAAGCGAATCCTCCGCAGTTTGGCGGGACGGCGACCGGAGTGATCAATTTTCTGAACTTTACATTCAGCGCTCTGCTTGGTCCGGTCTTCGCATGGATTCTTCAGCGCGTGTCTGGTGGAGCTGAGCGAATGGAAAAGGGACATTATCAGACCGCGTTTGCGCCGCTGCTCCTCGGGGTTGCCGTTGCAATCGTCCTGACGTTTCTTCTGAAGGAAACCGGCCCCGCAGCCCGAGCGTTGTCCTCAACAGCAGTGCAGGAGGTGCAAGGATGATTCACCAAGCCGGAACCGGAACTGGAAAATACGAACAGATGCTGGTGACGTGTAAGAACATGAAGCCGATCCCAACCGCGGTGGCACATCCGTGCGAGGAGTCGGCACTTTCTGGCGCAGTCGAGGCAGCGAACCTGGGAATCATCATTCCCATCCTGGTCGGGCCTCGCGACAAGATAGCAGCCACCGCCAAGTCTGCGGGACTCGACATCAGCAGCTTTGAAATAGTGGACGCTCCGCACAGCACTGCATCCGCGGCAAAGGCCGTCGAATTGGTGCGTTTGGCGCGGGCAGAACTTCTGATGAAGGGCAGCCTGCACACGGACGAACTGATGGCGGCGGTCGTTTCCCGTGAAGGAGGACTGCGGACCGGCCGCCGGATCAGTCACGTCTTTGTGATGGATATTCCGACGTACCACAAGGTCCTGATCGTCACCGACGGTGCGATCAATATATTCCCCACATTGGAAGACAAGGCAGACATCTGCCAGAACGCTATCGATCTCGCCATCTCGCTTGGCCTTAAGAAACCCAAGGTCGCAATCCTGGCAGCAGTCGAAACGGTGACTTCGAAGATGCCGGCCACGATCGATGCGGCGGCCCTCTGCAAGATGGCCGAGCGGAAGCAGATCACAGGCGCCATCCTGGATGGCCCACTGGCGTTTGATAACGCGATCAGCAAGGAGGCCGCCCTGACCAAAGGTATTCACTCTGAAGTCGCCGGCGATCCTGACATTCTGCTGGCGCCCGACCTCGAAGCGGGAAACATTCTTGCCAAGCAACTAAGCTTCCTGACGAAAGCCGACAGTGCCGGTTTGGTGCTTGGCGCGAGAGTCCCGATCATCCTGACCAGCCGGGCCGATAGCGTGCGGTCGCGAATTGCAAGTTGCGCCGTCGCGATGCTGGCCGCGCATGCGCGTCGAAACCAACCGTAGGAGTTGTATATGGACGACTACGCACTTGTACTCAATGCGGGCTCATCGAGCCTGAAGTTTTGTGTCTTCAACCGACCCGGCGAGAAAGACTGGCAAGTTGCAGCGCGCGGCCAGATTGAGGGCATCGGGACTTCGCCACGACTCTGTGCGAAGGATGCTCAGGGCGTAGTCCTTGTAAACAACAGTCTGGATGTCACCGTTTCCGATGGGCACGCAGCCATCGACGCGCTCGCGTCATGGCTCCGGTCAAAGTGGTACGGCGCACACGTGCTGGGTATCGGACACCGCGTTGTTCACGGTGGGATGCGATACGGTCAGCCGGTGCTGGTGACGCGGCAGGTACTTTCTCATCTGTACGAAGTCGTCCCATTGGCTCCGTTACACCAGCCATACAATCTCGCAGCCATCGATGCGGTTTTCGAGCGCCTGCCTGACGTGCCGCAGGTCGCCTGCTTCGATACGGGCTTTCATTCTGGCCATTCCGCAGGTAGCAGATCTGATTCCACTGCCAAGGAGCATCTGCAAATCGGGCCTGCAGCGATACGGTTTCCACGGCCTGTCCTACGAGTACATTGCTTCCGTCTTGCCGGAGGTTGCCCCCGAGATTGCGAAAGGCAGGGTCATCGTCGCGCATCTGGGAAGCGGCGCGAGTCTGTGCGCCTTGAACGACGGAAAAAGCGTTGACAGCACTCTGGGCTTCACGGCGCTGGACGGACTCTGCATGGGAACGAGGCCGGGCGCGCTCGATCCAGGCGTGGTTCTGTATCTTTTCCAAAACCTCGGGCTCACCGCGAAAGAGGTAGAGACGATGCTTTACAAGCAATCGGGTTTGCTGGGGATCTCCGGGATCAGCAACGACATGCGCGATCTGCTCGGCAGAAGCGAACCCGAAGCGCGTCTGGCGGTGGATTACTTCGTATATCGTGCGGCGAAGGAAATCGGCGCTTTGACCGCGGTGCTGGGCGGCATCGATGCGCTCGTGTTCACGGCAGGCATCGGAGAAAATTCGCCGGAAATCCGCCGCCGAATCTGCGAGGCCTCTTCCTGGCTGGGCGTGGACCTGGATGCGCAGGCGAACGCCAGCGGCGCGTCGCGGATATCGACTGCACAAAGCAAAGTCTCGGCATGGGTGGTTCCGACCAACGAGGAACTCATGATCGCGCGCCACACCTGGTCGCTACTTGGATTGATGCAGCCCGTTTCTTAACCGGCAGAAGCAGGGGGAACTACAAATGACGATTGCCACCTCACAGCAGATTGCGCCAGAAGCGGCGACTTCTCCATGGAATGGATTCAAGACAGGTCTCTGGCAAAAGGAGATCAACGTTCGCGATTTCATCCAGCAGAACTATGAGCCATACGAGGGAGATGAGTCTTTCCTTGCGTCGGCGACGGAACGGACAAAGAAAATATGGGATCGGTTGAGCCAGCTGTTTATTGAAGAGCGCAAGAAGGGCGTGCTCGACATCTCTCAGGTTCCCAGTTCGATCACGGCGCACGGTCCCGGATACATCGATCAAGAGAATGAAGTGATTGTTGGCCTTCAGACCGAGGCGCCGTTGAAGCGGGCCATCATGCCGAACGGCGGTCTTCGGATGGTTCTGACGGCTCTCAAGGCTTATGGGTATGAGCCTGACCCCCAGGTCGTCGAGGCTTTTTCTAAATACCGCAAGACACACAATGAAGGAGTCTTCGATGCGTACACTGCGGACGTGAGGCGGTGTCGCAGCTCTCACGTTCTGACAGGTCTGCCCGACGCATACGGGCGCGGGCGAATCATCGGCGACTACCGCCGAGTGGCTCTATATGGTGTTTCCCGGCTCATCAAGCACAAGCAGGAGGAGAAACGCAGCCTCGATTCTGCGATGTCAACCGACAGCATCATCCGCGACCGCGAGGAACTCAGTGAACAGATTCGTGCCCTAAACGAACTGAAGCAGATGGCGTCGAGTTACGGATTCGATATCTCGGAGCCAGCCCGCAACGCGCGCGAAGCCGTGCAATGGTTGTACTTCGGCTACCTCGCAGCCGTGAAAGAACAAAACGGAGCCGCGATGTCGCTTGGACGTACATCGACGTTCCTCGACATCTACTTCGAACGGGACCTCGCCGCTGGTACCATTACCGAGCAACAGGCGCAGGAGATTATCGATGACTTCGTCATCAAGCTGCGCATTGTTCGATTTCTGCGCACGCCGGAATACGACGACCTCTTCGCAGGCGATCCGACCTGGGTGACCGAGTCGATTGCCGGTATGGGAGATGACGGGCGACCGCTGGTAACCAAAACGAGCTTTCGATTTCTTCAGACGCTGTACAACCTCGGCCCCGCGCCCGAACCGAATCTCACCATCTGGTACTCACCGCGGTTGCCGGATGGGTTTCGCAGTTTCGCTTCGAAGGTGGCAATCGACACCAGCTCTATTCAATTCGAAAGCGACGAAATCATGCGCCGTTCCCTGGGAGATGATGGAGCCATCGCCTGCTGCGTGTCACCGATGCTCATGGGCAAGCAGATGCAGTTTTTCGGCGCGCGCGCCAACCTCGCCAAGTGTCTGCTGTATGCCATCAACGGCGGCAGAGATGAAATTACAGGCGATCAGGTGGGACCGAAGGTCGACGCCGTGAAGGGCGAGTACCTTGATTTCGATGACGTGCTCGACAAGTTCGGAAAGATGATGGACTGGCTTGCCGGCGTCTACGTCAACGCCATGAACATCATCCACTACATGCACGACAAGTATGCGTATGAGCGCCTTGAAATGGCCCTTCACGACTACGCCCCGCTGCGAACCATGGCGTTCGGCATGGCAGGCATGTCCGTAGTTGCCGACAGCCTTTCAGCGATACGCTACGCGAAAGTCAGGGCGATTCGCGATGAATCCGGGCTCGTGATCGACTACGCGATTGAAGGTGATTTTCCTCTCTTCGGCAATAACGACAATCGGGTTGACCAGCTTGCTTCATGGCTCGTCACCACGTTCATGAGCAAGCTGAGGAAGTATCCGACCTATCGCCACGCGGTTCACACTCAGTCGATCCTGACCATCACATCGAACGTGGTGTACGGCAAGAGTACCGGCAATACTCCTGATGGAAGGCGTCTCGGAGAACCATTCGCTCCGGGTGCCAATCCTATGCACGGGCGCGACAAGCATGGGATTCACGCTTCGGCCGCCTCGGTCGCAAAAATTCCGTTTCGCGATGCCGCCGATGGCATTTCTCTCACTGCAACATTACTCCCCGAAGGACTCGGAAGAGTCGCCGAAGACCGGATCAACAATTTGCGCAGCATGCTTGACGCGTTTTTCAGCGCTACTGGTTATCACATGAACGTAAATGTGCTGAATCGTGACACGCTTCTGGATGCGATGGACCATCCGGAGAAGTATCCGCACCTCACGATCCGCGTTTCGGGATATGCCGTCAACTTTGTTCGTCTGACTCGCGAGCAACAGATGGATGTGATCAGTCGCACATTTCACGGAAGGCAAGCGACGATATGAGCCAAGGTCTACAAACTATTTCCCTCGAAGCGAAGAGCCCTTTCGAACTACGCGTCAACCTGGGCGCCGGCACGCCCGAATCGGATGTGCGGTCAGCTCTGGCCACAGGAGACATGGGCTTCCTTCATTCATTCACTACCGGCTCGACGGTCGATGGTCCGGGTGTACGAGTTGTTGGATGGACTACGGGTTGCCAATACCGATGCCGGTACTGCCATAACCCCGACACCTGGAATGTGAGCAACGGCATCCCCGTTGCTTTGGCTCGTGCAACTGAGCAACTTCGCAAGTATCGTCATGGGCTGAAGATCATGTCCGGAGGATTCACCTTGAGCGGCGGCGAACCTCTTATGCAGGACCGATTTGCCGTGAAGTTGTTTACTGCCGCTAAGGCGATGGGAATCCACACCGCGCTGGACACGAACGGCTCACTCGGTAATCGCCTCAGTGATGCGGAACTGGAACAGATCGATCTGGTGTTGCTGGACATCAAGATGTGGGATCCAGAGCGCCATCGTCATCTTACCGGCATGGACAATGCCCCGGTTCTGGATTTCGCGCGGCGACTGGCCGAGCGCGGAAGGCCAATCTGGGTACGTTTTGTGCTGGTCCCCGGACTAAGCGACGATGTTGAGAACATCGCAAAGATTGCCAGATTCTCCGCGACCCTGGGGAACGTGAAACGCGTTGACGTTCTTCCATTTCATCAAATGGGCCGATTTAAGTGGAAAGAGCTAAAACTCAACTACACGCTCAACGATGTTCAGTCTCCGAGTATTGAAGCGGTCGAGAGTGCCTGCGCGCAGTTTCGCTCGGAGGGCCTCAAGGTCTTCTAATCAAATGTAAAGATTGAGGACGAACGCAGCGCTACACCCTTCACAAGATAGCCAACGGTGTCGCGGTGAGTGTCAGTGTCCCAATATGCGAAAGATCCTCTTTCTCAACCTCGCGCGTGACTGGTCCACAAACCGATGACTATCCCAGACACCAGACCATACCTGTACGAATTGACAGGTGTCGAACTGCTCCCAATCGTGTTCTCATTGAGGCACCAGAATTTCGGTCTCGCAAAAGGCCAAAAACTACCTATAAGAGGCGGATATGTTAGGCTGATTCGCACCGGATTACCTATGAGGGTGTCGACCACGTAAACAGACGAGAGAACGACAAGACTGCCCGACGGCCAAGGTCATGTGCACAAACAGGAAAAGGAGTTGCGCGGACTGTAAGGCTGGCGGTGACCAAGACGCAGGTTGGGATGAAGCGTTTGTTATACAGTTCCGTCCTTTTGGTCTTGCTGCCCGGACTGTGGCGGGTAAGCAGCGTGAATGCAGCGCCTAATCAGGACCAGCAACCAGCTCATCAGCAGACGACAACTGCGGATAAATCCGCCGATTACCTGGGCTCCGACACCTGCATGGCCTGCCACGAAGATGTGGTGAACAAGTTTGCCCAAAATCCTCATTCGCGCCTGGCGCTGATGCATGGAGGCAAAGGTGTCACCTGCGAAAGCTGCCACGGGCCCGGCAGAGAGCATGTGGAGGGTGGCGGCGATGTAGAGAAAATCTTCCGGTTTAGCAAAGCCACACCGAAGGCAACTGATAAAAAGTGCCTGGAATGCCACGCCGCGGCACATCCTAATTTCGAGCGCTCCGCACACGGCGATGCAGGCGTAAGTTGCACGAGTTGCCACAGCATTCACAAATTTGAAGACGAGACCAGCCTTCTCAAGGTCTCGCAGCCGAAGCTTTGTTATACCTGCCACACTGATGTGAAGCCGGCTTTTTCGCAGCCCTTTCATCACAAGGTGGATGAAGGGTTGATAAATTGCAGCGATTGCCACAATCCGCATGGGACCTTCAAGGACAAGGGACTGCATAGCAGCGTCGCAGGCGATGCGGTCTGCGTAAGCTGTCACGCAGAAACAGCAGGTCCGTTCGTCTACGAGCATCAGCCGATCAGGACGGATGGCTGTACGTTTTGCCACTCCCCGCATGGATCGCCGAATCCTCGTCTGCTCACGCGCAACAATGTGAATTCGCTATGTCTACAATGCCATTCAGCTTCGATGAACTTTACCGCGCCTGGCGTTCCGTCGTTTCATAACCAGGCGAGGCAGTATCAAGCCTGCACGGTTTGCCATGTGCAGATTCACGGCTCGAACGTCGACAATGAGTACTTTAAGTGAGAGCGGCCCCACGATGAGCAATTACTCATTCATCCCGGCCCCGGTTAAGTTACGACGTGCTGCTTTTGTCATTATTTTCTGCATGGCCATTGTTAGCGCCGCGTGGGCCCAGGACGCTCAAACCGCCCCAGCAGCTCCAGCCGCAGCACAAGAACCTCAACCACAGCCGACGCCAAGCCAAAAGATTTATCACGGTTATCTGATACACCAGTCGGTCGATCTTGGTGGTCGTATTGTGGAACACTCCGGCAGCGGCCCCGTCTACGCCACTCTGGTCAATATTGCATCCGGACCGCGCATTCTTGACCAATCACTCACGATGCACGCCGTAGATCCGGCGCACGCGATCTTCTTTGATCAGCTTTCAACCAGCAGCTTTGGCTATGGTGGCGACGCAATTAACGTCACATATCTAAACGTGTCGAAGGGGCGTATTTATGACTTTCGTGGAAGCTATCGGCGCTATCGTCAATATTTTGACTACGATCTGCTCGCCAATCCGCTGATTCCGCCTGAGTCGAATCCATTCGTTCCGGCTCTTTTTTCGCCGCACCTTTACAATACGGTGCGTCAGATGACTGATCTCAACCTAACTCTGGCTCCCTTGTCGAAGGTGAGCGTACGCTTTGGCTACAACCACAACATCAACCAGGGGCCATCGAATAGCACGGTTCATCTCGGGACGGATGCACTCCTTTCCCAAAATTGGCGCTACTCTACAGATAATTGGATTGGAGGAGTCGACTGGAAGCCGGACCCAAAGACGACTTTCAGCTACGACCAATTCGTCACTCACTATAAAGGAAACACGAGCTGGCAACTTACTGGTTTAAATTACCTCCTCCCGAACGGCACGCCCGTCAGTCTTGGGGTTAATCTGTCTTCAGTATGGGGCTCTCCCTGCTCCAGCCCATTCAATCCTGATGGAACAGTGAATCCAACATGCCAGGGGTTTCTTGGCTACACTCGGTCCGCACCCACGCGAACTCTTTTCCCAACCGAGCAGGCGCGCTTCCAGACTTCAGCGATTCCTAACTTCACATTAAATGGGCGTCTGCTCTACAACGGTTCAAACAGTACTCTCGCTAACTACAATGAATTTTTCAACGGCTTGGATACCCCTTCACTGCGTCAATCGGTCGTGACTGGGAACGCCCGCGTGGAGCGTGTGAACGTCAACGGTGATATCGCTGCTGTATGGCAGATCACACCTAAAATTTCGGCTTCGGATGTCTACGACTTCTGGTATTTCCGTATACCAGGTATCAACAGCTTCACAACAACGAGCTATCAGGGGACATCGCTGCTGCAGCCTCCGGGAGCGGCTACAACGACAACAGCGACTGACTATCAGGCGCTGAATCAGAAAACGCAGGCCAACACGTTTGTGACAGCGTGGGACGTGACGCCAAAAGCCCGCATTTCGGTTGGCTATCGGTATCGAAGCCGACTCATTACCGACTCTGCCGGGGACGACATCCCCATACATGAAAACTGGGGGCTTTTTGGCGCCGCCCTGCGGCCCATTCCTGAGTTGCGAATCAACTTCAATTTCGATGGCATGTACGCTGACAATGCGTTCACTCGCATCAGCCCTCGTCAACTGCAGCACTATATAGCGCGGGCTACCTATCAGCCGCATCCATGGCTTACGGTGTCGGGGACTGTGAACATCTACGAGGCACGCGACAACGTTGAGACTGTGAATCACCTCGAACACAATCGCGATTACTCGTTCGGCGCAACGATCGCTCCAAGTGAGAAATGGTCGCTGAACTTGAGCTATGCCTATGACAGCGTGTACTCGACCACAATCGAGTGCTACCCATCTACCCCGCCCCCTCCCGGGGCCGTCACTGCCCCGCCAGTCTGCACTGCAGCCGGCACGCCGTACCAAAGCAATGGTTACTACAATGCGCCGATGCAGTTTGGTTCGATCGGTTTCACTTTCTCGCCGGTGAAACGGGTGCATGCAAATGCGGGGTATCGCATGAGCGATGTGAATGGCACATCCGAAATGATCAATATACGTCAGGTGCCGGGCTCGCTACAATCGCAGTTCCAATCGCCCTATGGGGGACTATACATACAAATGGCGGAGAACTGGACTTGGAAAGCAGACTACAACTATTACAGTTACGGCGAAGGTACGCCCATTGGCCCAACGCTTCCGCGAAGTTTTCGAGGGAATGTATACACTCTCAGTGTAAATTACGCTTTTTAGACTGAGTTAATCTGCGCTATGATTGTCAACCGTTGATCTGGAGGAACTAATGACTATGCTGAAATACGTCACTTGTGTCGGTGTCGTAAGCCTGCTTGCAGTAAGCACCTTAAGCTTTGCTCAGAAGTCTGGTGCAGACACTTATAAAGCCAAATGCCAGAGTTGCCATGGGGCTGACGGTACTGGAAATACTCCCGCGGGCAAGTCGATGAAGGTAGTGTCCTTCAGTGCGCCGGATATTGTGAGTGCTTCGGATGCAGATCTCATCGCGGATACAAAAAATGGGAAAGGCAAGATGCCCGCGTACGCAGGCAAACTTACAGACGACCAAATAAAAGATGTCGTTGCTTACATTCGTACGCTGCAAAAAAAATAGAAGCCAAGAGAAGCTGAGCGATGGGCTCAATCTGGAGGATTCAGAGTGAATCGGCTTAGGCCGCTTGTCTTTTTTGCGCAAAACCCAATCAGCTTGATTGGAGTCGGACTTACGACCGCGTCAGCTCTGACTCTAATCGGCTTCTGGGTTATCGCCGTTTTTGGCCATGGCGGCTCTGCAAATCCGTATGTCGGTATTATTTTTGACCTTTGTCTGCCCGCTCTGTTTGTCTTAGGGTTATTGCTTATCCCAATTGGGATTTGGTGGAGGAGACGTCGGCTGAAGGCAACAGGTCAGCTGCCGTCTACCTATCCCCAGGTGGACTTTGCCAATCCTGTTATCCGCCGTTCCTTGAACTTTGTCGTTCTCACCACGTTTATCAATTTTGTGATCGTAGGCACCGCAAGTTTTCGCGGCGTTGCCCAAATGGACAAGCCGTCGTTCTGCGGCCAGTCCTGTCACGTCATGGCGCCGGAGTGGAGCGCTTATCACGTATCGTCCCATGCGCATGTAGCCTGTACGGAATGCCACATCGCTTCGGGGATGTCGGGTTACGTGAGTGCAAAGCTAAACGGAGCGCGGCAGCTTGTGCACGTGGCATTGGGCGACTATCCTCGCCCCATCATGGCAGAGGGCAAGGTGCCTCCTGCGAATACCACCTGTCTGCACTGTCATAGCCCGAATAAATACATCGGGAACAAACTCCTCGTGAAAACCTCCTATGCCGATGACGAACAGAATTCGATGACGCGGACGCTGGTTCTGTTGCATATGGGTGGACGCGATCAATTTGGGAAGTTGAGTGGAATCCATGGAGCGCACTTGGGCCACATCGAATACATCGCGACCGATACGACGCATCAAACAATTCCCTGGGTCAGCAAGATCAACGCCGATGGCTCAACAACTGAGTTTGTGTCTAGCGATGCCAAAGAGCCGATCGCCGGTGAGAAGCGGGTGATGGATTGCATCGACTGCCACAATCGCGCTGCCCATTCCTTTGATACGCCGGAAGCAGCCCTGAACAAAGCCATGGCCGCCGGGAGCCCGAATGCATCTCTTCCCTTTGTACGTAAGGAGGGGATCGCTTTGATCAAAGCCGACTACAGTTCACAGGAAGACGCGGCGTCTAAAATCACTGCAGGTCTCGAGAATTTCTACCAGTCACAATATCCGGCTGTGTGGAGTGGAAAACGGGAACAGATCGACCAGGCAGCCGGGACCCTTGTCAGGCTTTACGGCGAAAATGTCTTTCCGTTTATGAAGGTCACCTGGGGAACACATCCGAACAACATCGGGCATAACGACTATCCGGGATGCTTTCGTTGCCACGATGGAAGCCACAATGCCAAGGACGGAAAGAGTATCAATAACGACTGCTCCGTCTGTCATAATCTATTGGCTGTTGACGAAGCCAATCCTAAACTGCTAGCCGACCTCGGGATGCAGTAGCCGACCGCAAGAAGTTCGTCACATCAGACGATGTTTGAAGATAGGACGCTGACCTCCACACTGGGGAATTTATTATTCAGATCCTCGAGGCACATGGCCGAAGAGTCTGTATCTCGTACACTTGCTCTCCTGCAGATTCCATCCCGGAAGTGATGAAATGCCCGTTGGAGCCATTGGACTGTCGAAGAAATTCGGGTTGGAACCGGATTCTCAGAATACGCACCCCAACAATAGGCGTCTCCATCTTTTGTGAGGCCACATATTTGATCCGAACCGTAACTGACCGAAGTAAATTTTACTGCACTGGCTATAGCAACGGGACGGGGACCAAAGCCCGCACCCCAGCATAAAACCTGGTTGCCTAGCGTGAGAGCACATGCACCGTCGGATCCGGCACTCACTTGGCTGAAGAGATGGGAATCTGCAACTGGCAATCCAATATCGGTTTCCACATCTGCTTCTGTTCCAATTCCCAACGCATCATGTTCATTCCGCCCCCAACAAAACACACGATTAGTGCGTGTGACGCCACAAGCAGCTTCTACTCCGACGCTCAGACTGATGAATTCATTTGATTGTGGAGGATTACTGTGTACGAGGTCCACGGGTATCTTCCAACTTTCCAGCGTCTTTATGATGGAACCGATTGGTGCCGTACCCGGATTTTGATCCGTGATTTTGATCCGTAATTATCATGCCAATAATGCGCCAATGTTCGTCGAAGAGCGGACCGCCTGAGTCACCTTGCGCGATGCAATGAGAGTCAAAGATTATCTCTAAAGCGATATCATGGTTACCGTAATGTGCCAAAGCGGAGCCTGAACCAAGCTTGAGCATCTTGCGCGGTGATTTGTGGGAGTAGGTCTGTGATGGCTTGATCGAGGACTTCGCGGGTGCGTGCTTTGGTGGAGCGAAGCAATTGTTTGAGTTTGGCCCAGGCCTTTTCGATCGGGTTTAGATCGGGCGAGTAGGACGGTAAGTAGATCAGCCTGGCACCTTGGTTTTCGATCCAGATGCGCACGCCCTCGGCTTTGTGCGAGGAGAGATTGTCCATCACCACGACGTCGCCGGACCGCAGCGCCGGGCAGAGTACATGCTGGACATAGGCGAGAAAAATGTCTGCGTCTGTGGGCTCCTCAATGGTCATCGTCGCGATCAAGCCGCGGGTGCTCATGGCGCTCAGAATGGTCAAGATTTTCCAATGGCCGCCGGGCGTCGCTTCGTGGATGCGCCGACCTCCAGCACAGCGGCCATAGCGTCGTGTCATCGAGGTGGTCATACCGCTTTCGTCCAGGTAAATCAGCCTCTCCGGCGGGATGGCCCGGATGCGCTCGATGAACTCTTCGCGACGCTTGCGGTTTGCTTCCGTGTCCCGCTCGAGGGCGTGGAGCGACTTTTTTTCAGTCGCAGACCCAGCTGTCCTAACCATAGCCGGACCATCGACCAACTCATCTTTACGCCGATGTCATGGGCGAGTCGTTCGCGTAACTCGGCTACCGTCAAATCCGGATGCGCCGCAACCAGAGTGGCGATCCGGGCCGATACTTCAGCAGTTAGACGGCTCTTCGGTCCGGGCTTGTAGCGCACCCGTTCTGACTGTCCGCTCACCTGCCGCTGACGGAAGATCTTCTCCACATACCCAAGACTCACACCGAACACCGCCGCCAGCGTCCGGAAGCTGCCATGCCCCTTGGCGTGCGCCTCAAATATCTTGCGCCGCAGGTCGTCTTCGTAGGCTCTCGCCATCCTCGTCTTCGCCGCAGAGTCTCGCCTCTTCTACATTACACCATCATTGGTATTGCTCTAGTTCGTTGGAATCCTGACTCACTGTATCTAAGGTGTCGCTATTACAGGCGTGCCAAAGTTTGCCATCCCCGTGGCCAACGGGTCGAACTGCAGCATTCGTCTTAAGATGGCCAGGGTCCGCCAGGGATGAAAATAAGAGGGCATCTGGAGACGGAGCGAGGTCTGGAGTGAGTTGAACCTTTATAACGGCTAAGTCCAGGCTCGGGTCGAGTGATTCAAGCGGCTTGGCAACCGTAGCCGTAGTGGTGCGCAGCCGTTTATCCTCGGAGTTCGAATTCATCCACCGAAAAGCAACGTCTATCTTCCATAGCCTACCCTTTGTAAGAACGTGTTTCGCGGTTGCAATGTACAAAGTTGAATCACGATGCGCAACAATGATACCGGCACCCCACTCTGGATCAGAGCGGCCTTGGTAGTAGGCATTGATCATAGCCGTCAAATTCTCGGCGTTGTCACGGTCGGGCCCTGTCCATTGACCGTGGACAGTCCAGCTACCGCATAGGCAGATGCACAAGAAAAGCAGAGCAACAGCTTTCATGGCTGGAGTTCCGTGGGTTCACTTGCCAACTGCAGCTCGAGGGCGATTTCGGCAGGTATCACAGCTTATATCCTGTTCGAGGCGGAAGGCAACCCCGTTATCAGCTGAGCGACTGATTCCCTAAGGCCCCTCCAATGGAAATAGACAGAAAGGCCCGGCCGTCACCCGCAGATTTAGTGGCTAGCTTGGGAGGGCCACGAGTTATAGTCATCGCACTCTCAGTTTTAGGTCCGCCTCAACAAAACCCAGATATGCTTCGGCTGCTGCGACTGCTTCCTGAGCTTCTGTATCGGTGACAAGGGCGATGTCATAAAATGCATCGTTACGCTTGCGACGCATACGATCGAACA
The DNA here is from genome assembly GCA_963823845.1 of Terriglobales bacterium. GTDB lineage: Bacteria > Acidobacteriota > Terriglobia > Terriglobales > Acidobacteriaceae > Alloacidobacterium. The sequence goes on along the minus strand of CAWGND010000009.1, from coordinate 125,902 downwards.
GGGCAAAGGTACCCGCTGGACACACAGGCAGATTCTTCTGCGCGAACTCAATGATTGCGATGTGGTGGCCGAGCTGTTTGCGTGGCCGTTGTCCGTGGCTGAGCATGAGTGCCAGAGAGCCTTTAATCATCGCCTCATAGGCAATTTGAAAAGCCGTCTCGGCATCGATGGCGAGGTTTTTACGAGCGGCAGAGGTCCGCTTCTGTGCGTCCGCGAAAAACTGTTTGACCTGCTTCGGGTCAATTCGCTGTGGCTTCGTTTTGTTCATGGCCGATTAGCTCGACTCGCTTTCCTTGCCAGACATCTGTAAGAAACGGGTCGTGCGCCGCAAGCTTTCTTTTCAGTTCCTGTAGCTTCAGTGTCGTGTAGCTAACTTCTCGATGAAGCGTTTTCTCCAGGCGGGAGACTTCCGCTGCCAGGCTGATCGCATCGGGATGTCCCACAATCAACAGGTCGATATCGCTGGACGCATCGGCCTCGTTTTTGGCGAAGGAACCATAGAGGTATGCCTTTTCGATGCCTTCCACGCGACGCAGCGCAGTTGCCAGTGTTGGCACAATGCCTATCGTTCCCTGAAGAAGTGAAAAGACGGCTTTCAGATATGGGTACTGCGAGTTGATGCTGTAATAGCGTTGCCTGCCCTCAATCTCAGACCGCAGGAGTCCTTCCCGCTCCAGCCGCGCCAGTTCGCGGGACAGATTGGTTGAATCCACGCCCAAAGCACTCGCTAACTGCCGGACATACACACGCGCTGAACGATTCGTGTAGAAATACGTCAGAAGCTTACGCCGCAGGTCAGAGCGCAGAGAAATCATTGAAGTATTATCTTACTGCATTTGCGGTAGAGAACTACCGCATTCATGAAACTTGCAGGTACAGCAGCGGTACACTCATCAGCTTTTCTCTGTTTGGATAAATCGATCTAAATTACGGTCGCTCAACTACTTAGGGCTACGCCTAATTACGCTAACATCTCTTTTATTTTCATAGACTTACAGCGATGGCCGGAAACTCATAATCCCTTGGTTGGGGGTTCGAATCCCTCCGGACCCACCATGATCCTCGATTAGCTCCGCTCTGACTGGATTGGTTCATGGAACGCCTCATTTTCGAAAGAGCTACGCTCCTGCGCTATGATTGGGCACGTTTACATATGCTTTTGCCGTAACGATCAACAGTCCTGCCGTCCCCATGTTGGCAAAAGCCTTTCTGGGAGTGCGCCTCTATGTACAGGCAATTTGGTGGTTCGGCGCTGTTGCTGCTGCTCGTTACCTCTGCGATATCGCACGTTGCCGGACCGGGCCGAGGGGCCGTCTCAATCCGTAGCGGATCAAGCGTTCAGAGTACCGCTCCCGCACCAAGTTCCGCCGTAGAGGCGGGCCAGCATACGTGCTATGTTTTTGAGGCCTTACGCCTCTATTCCGGCTTGGCAGAACCCTCGTCGCAGCCGGACGCTGGCAAAGTCCAGGAAGAACCTTCGACCACCAATCCTCGAATCTGCACTCCATCGAATTTCGCTGCAATCTTTCCCTCCGGCCTTCCGGAAATTAGCGCTCAGAAAAGTGAAGTGCTGATTGCGACTGTTCCCGACCCGCTGCAGTCATCCGAGGCATTACAATTTGACCGCGATATAGCCGCATTGCAGGAAGCGGCTTCCACCGCAGGATATGACTTCCAAAGGATCGCGACGCCGTGGCAGACCTCTGACCTCTCAGAGCCGAAGGACCTTAAAGACGCTCGAGAGGTAGATCGTTACCGCGAGCGCTTGGGAAACCAACCCGGCGCGTTGCTTTTTCGCAAACGTACCCGCGCCGGCAGAGTTCGGCTTGAGGATCCCGACAATCTGTTGCTCCTGGTGCTAGTACCGGAATCTCCAATTTACGGTCTCAACCTTACTGCAGGGCGGGAAGCTCTGAGCGCAATCAGCACACTCAGGAGCCACGGATTTCGCACAACACACTTAGATGAGTGGGAAGATGCATCTCGCATACGCTGGATTGGTCCGAGCTATTCCGCATCCGCGCCGGGATTGCGTACTCTCGAGCAGGAAACTCAACCGCACATTTTTTTGGACGTTTTGAGCGGGACAGTCAGCACTGGCTCTGCCAATGCCTTTCTTGTGCAGCTCGGCCAGGATGGCAAGATGGGGCCAACGGCGAGCCGCACAAAGGCAACGCTGACTGAGCTTGATCAGGACTCTCTTTGCTGGTTTCTCGGTCAGGAGGCTCGGCGCGGCGGCATGCATTCGGACGAGCCAGTAGTGGTACTGCAGGAAGACGAAACAGCCTACGGCGGCAACATATCCGATGTAACAGTTCCAACAAATCCATGCAATCCATTGCCGAATCTTGTGCGCCGCTTCACCTTCCCGCGGGGCATTTCACATGTACGCCGCGTCTATGGCAACACCCTCAAGAACGCCGCGGCGAGCCAGCAGCCGGAGAGTTCTAGTAGTGGCGATGTTGCTCTCAGTTTCCAGGATGAATTGGAAAACCCCCTCGACGCGGCGCCGGAATTTGCGCCACAGTCGCCGGTATCCAATGAAAGCGCCCTTGCCGCAATCGCATCAAGCATCAAGCATTTACATGCACGCGCCATTGTGATCAGAACCAGCGACCCGCTGGACCAGCTTTTTCTCGCACGCTATTTTCGACAGGAGTGCCCAGACAGCCGGCTCGTTCTTTTCAATGCAGAGCGCCTCCTTACACGCCTGCGAGGTGATTACGATCTTGACGGAACGTTGATCGTCACCCGTTTTCCCCTGTTTCAGAATTCTTACCTGCAAACGCCGTTCCGCGGCGAGTCCCGCCATTCGCTGACATTTACGAACAGCCGGGAGGAGGCTATTTTTCTAGCTGCACTTCTGCAAATAGAGCCCGGCCGTCTTCCTCTCCTTCAATCACCGTTCGCGCATCGGCGCTATGCAATGGCTCCCTGGATCGGAGTAGCCTCCGGAGGAGACTTCTGGCCAGTCGCTTATTTGGGGAGCGACCTCGTCGCTCCTGACCGGAAGGCGCCAGATAACGTTCTGCTGCTCACCGATACACCGCCAGAGCGACTGCCTGTTCTGTGGACGCTGGTTACGCTTGCCGTTCTCGCCATTTCGGTGGTTCATTTTCTGTTTTTTCTTGCCGGTATCCCTTTACATGCCAGATTGCGGCATAGCAGGCAAGCCTGGGCCAGGAAGATAGCCCTGCATCGGATGCTCAGCTACTACCTGATGCCAGGCACGCCTTCATGCGAACAGTCACGACTGTTTACGGGCCAGTGCTGGTGGTTGTTGAACGTGAGCACACAGCTCGTTCTTCTTCTTTCCTACTTGTTATTTCCGGTCCTCGCATACCAGGCAAAGGTGCAGGATATTACCTCTGTTTGGGCCGCTATCAGACACTTCCCCATACAAACAACCTTTTTTGCCGGTTTCACCCTGATTGTGCTCATGTTGCAATTCTGCATGGCTGGAACCTTGTTCCTTCTTCTATCGAGGCGTTGCGCGCAATTAGGGAGAGGATTCTTCATTCGCTTCGAGGGCTTGCTGCTGCCCTGCATATCTCTATTCTGGATTTTTCTGTCGCTCAGTCTTTTTTGTCTGCAGCTTGCCGACACGCAAACCGGGTTCGCATTCGCATCGCGCTGTCTGCATCTGTCCTCTGGCGCCTGTCCTATATTGCCTCTTTTGCTGGTGTCTGTCGGCTTCCTGATCGCGGCCGTTGTGAACCTAAATGCGCTGACCATGGCGGTAGCGCGCAATCCTGCTGTGCCTTTGGTTCACTGGCCATATCTCGATCTGGCTTCATGGCAATCCAAACTCGCCAGCTTTACAGAGCGTTGGTACGGGCTCCCCGGCGCAGACGGCGTCGTGCTGGCGGCAACGGTCCTGCTTGCCTGCCTGTTGTTGCATCCGCAAAAGCTTTTTGCATCCTTTGACACGACTTACATCAGCTGGCTTTACACGTTCAATTTTGTCCTCAGTATGTGGACCGTCCTATGGCTGTGGGTGCGCTTTATCCGGATTTGGGGTGTGTTGCGCGGTGGCCTTGACTGTCTGGAGGGCTCTCCGTTACGTTTCGCCTTCTCCCGGCTTCCCGCCATTTTTTCAGTCGATCCGATCTGGTCGTATTCCGGATTGCGCCGTGTTGTCACATTGCCGATGCGCTGGCTTGAGTATCTGCTGGTTTCTCCGCCGGTCGGAGGTGAGAAGGAGCCCATTCTCACCGAGAACTGGCAGGAGCTGCGCACGATCCACCAGGAAATGCGTGATGGGCAATGGCTCGACAACAAGACCTATGGAAGGTTCAGCCATAAGCAGAACGAATATGCGATCAAGCTCTCCGACGTAGCAGCCATTCGCAATAGCTGGGAACGCGGTGGCCCCGACTGCTCCGTCGCGGACTCGGCCTCGTGCAAGCCTGCAAAATCAGAAGAAGCAGAACACAAAGAACCCGCCAGCTGCCCGCAGTCCCGCACCGATGTTCCTTCACCGTGTGGCACTGACTTCGGTCAGGACAATTGCCTGGTAGAGATTGGCAACGAATTTATCGCCATGCGTATTGGGGCTTATATTCGCTACATCACGCTGCAAATGAAGAACCTGATGACCTTCATGTCATTGGGCTTTCTGCTCACGCTGCTTGCCGCTATCAGCTATCCGTTTGACCGGCCGCAGATCATCGCGTGGTCTGCTACGCTCATTCTCGCCGCGCTGCTCTTTACTGTTGGAACGGTGCTGGCGCAAATGGACCGTGATTCTATTCTCAGCAGGATGAGCAATAGCACGCCAGGCCAGGTTCGCTACATGGCATTCCTGAAACACATGCTTGCAGTAGGAGGACTGCCAATTGTTACGGTCCTCGCCACGCTCTTTCCTGCCATTGGCAAATACCTCTTCTCGTGGGCTGCTCCAATTCTGGAAAGCCTGCACTGAGCAGCATCCATCACGGCTTCAACGAGGCGATATGATTGTCTCGTGGGCGCTTTGCTGGAACTCGAACAGCTTTCCATCACTTTCAAGAAGCATTACGCTGTAGATCATCTGAGCCTAAGCATTGCGCGCGGAGAAGTGGTCGGCCTGGTCGGCGAATCCGGCTCAGGGAAATCAGTCACTGCTCTGGCAATCCTTCGCCTCCTCGATCCTGCCGCGCAGGTGGCCGGCTCCATTCGCTTCGATGGCCGTGAGCTGCTCTCACTGGCTCCAGGGGCCATGCAACATGTGCGCGGGCGCGAAATCTCAATGATTTTTCAAGAGCCGATGACGGCTCTGAATCCGGTTATGCCTGTCGGGGCGCAGATCGCGGAGGCCATTCGCGCGCATCATCCTGAGCAGAGCCGGCGACAAGTACGTGATGCCGTGATCGAGGCAATGCAAGCCGTCGCGCTGCCCGAACCTGAACGCCGCATGCACGATTATCCTCATCAATTCTCGGGCGGGCAACGCCAGCGTGTCCTCATCGCGATGGCCATTGTCAACCGCCCGCGCCTTCTGATCGCCGATGAACCGACGACCGCACTTGATGTCACCGTGCAGGCGCAGATTCTTGAACTGCTGGCCGATCTGCGAGAGCGTTACTCGCTGGCGATGCTCTTCATCTCGCATGATCTTGCTGTCGTGTCGCAGGTCGCGGACCGCGTGGCCGTCATGCGCCATGGCCTGCTCCTGGAGGAGGGCTCGAGGAGGGCTATCTTCCAGTCGCCGCAACATCCTTACACGCGCAGCCTGCTGGGCGCGATTCCTACGCTGCAGACGGATACGACTGAGCCGCTGGCGACGCTGCCAGCCGCGTTCGAGGCGGGTGCGGGCGAGTTGCGGGAATATGACGCTGGTCATTGGGTGAGAAGCTAAGGGGTGCAGGCTCCACTTGGAATGTGCGCGTTTTGGGACTAGAGTGAAAGATTGGTCCTCTAGTCATGCGCGCACTCGTCCTCTCCGATATCCATGCCAACCTGGAGGCGCTTGATGCAGTTATGTCTGCCGCGCCCGAGCATGACGTGGTTTGGAACCTGGGGGACATTGTCGGTTATGGCGCCAACCCCAACGAGGTAATAGATCGCGCGCGCTCTATCGGTAGCAGCTTCGTGCGTGGTAATCACGACCGAGTCTGCAGCGGACTCAGCAGCATGGAGGACTTCAATCCCATTGCCAGCCGCGCCGCCAAGTGGACGCAGTGCGTGCTCTCGGCGGAACACATTGCGTGGCTTCGGCACCTGGCGACTGGTCCGATCATGCCGGATGGACCGCAGGTAACCTGCACGCATGGCTCGCCGCTCGATGAGGATGAGTACATCCTTTCCCTTCGCGACGCGTGGCAACCGCTGCAGCAGGTAACGACTGCCATCAACTTCTTCGGTCACACACATCTGCAGGGCGGCTTCGCCACGAATGGCGATGACTGGTACAAGCTGGTTCCTGACTACGCGACGCATGACGAGCCGGAGGAATATGAGATCGAGTTGCGCGAGGGTGTGCGCTATCTGATCAATCCTGGATCGGTTGGGCAGCCGCGCGATGGCGACTGGCGCTCTGCGTTTGCCATCTATGACGATGTAAAACGGATCGTGACGTTCTATCGTGTTCCTTACGATGTGCGCTTGGCGCAAATGCGGATTATTCGTGCCGGGTTGCCGGATCGTTTAGCTAGCCGATTGCGCGACGGTCGCTGACTTCGGCTGTATCAGCTGAGACGCGAAGCGCTCCATCTCTTCCAATTGTGGACTGCTCTGCAGTAACACCAAGGCGACGCCGACTGCTGCGAATTCTTCCAGACGTTCGGAGACTTGTTCTGGGGTTCCGACGAGACCGCTTCGCAGGCCGCGATTAGAGACGGAGTAGTCTTCGAGAGAGATTTTCTGTTCGAGATTCGATCCTGTGATCCACTGCTGATAGTTGGCGTAGCCTTGCGCGGATTGCTGGACGTCGGTGATGCGGGCGACTTCCTTCTTTGCTTCGGCTTCTGAGTCGCGGACGATGGCGTATCCGGCGATGCCGTAGGTCATTGGAGGCAAGCCGGCGGCTTCGCGGCGGCGGCGCATGTCGGCGATCTTTTTGCCTACGATCTCTGGCGGGTCCCCGTGCATGAGGTAGGCGTCGCACTTGGCGGCAATGAGATTCTTCGCGGTCTCGGATTCGCCGCCTGAGTAGAGCGTTGGTCTTGGCTTGCTTACTGGCTTTGGTGAGAGGACGTTGTCGTCTACTCGATAGTACTTGCCTTGGTAGGAGAAGCCTTGCTGGTTCCAGCAGCCGTTCACGACTTCGAGCCACTCCGAGGTGCGGGCGTAGCGGTCGTCGTGCCGGTCGAACTGGATGCCGTATTTCGTCGCCTCGTCGGCCCACCAGCTGGAGACGACGTTGAGGGTGAGACGGCCGTTGGAGATGTGGTCGATGTTCGCGGCTTGCTTGGCGAGGAGGGCTGGATTGTGAAACGTGGGTCTGACGGCGACCATCAGTTCCAGCTTTATTGTGACGGCTGCGAGCGCTGCCGTTGTGGACCACGCGTCGAGCGAGGGCGCTTCTACGCCTTTGATGTCGTTGAGGTTCAGCTCGGCGATGAGGGTGAGGTCATAGCCGATCTCTTCGGCGCGTTTGGCGAGCTTGCTGACATAGTCCCAGCTGGGTTCCATCTGCTCGTCCTCGACGTTGCGCAGCCATCCGCCGAAGACGGGCAGCCAGAAGCCGTAGCGCATTAACGCACTCCTACCGCTTCGGTTTCGTTTACCTTTGCGGCTTCTGCTTCGAGCCAGTCGACCAGCTTGGCAAAGGGATCGAAGCCGATACGCGCGGTCCGTCGGCGACGAAATTCGAGAGAGCGTTGATGTCGTAGTAGAGGCGTTGGCCGTCGCGGTCGTCGGTGATGTACTCGATGCCGCCAAGTTCGATGCCTGATTCGCGCATGATGCGCTCGACGTCTTTGATCACTTCCTGCGGCGGCTCGTAGCCTTCGACGCTGATGCCGGACTTGGGCGCGTCGACGGGGCAGGCTGCGCGGTTCAATTCGACTCCGGTGGGTGTGCGGCAGATATCTGCGGGGCAGAGGTCGAAGGTTTCGCCGGTGATGTGGACTTTGATGGCGTAGAGGAATTTTCCGTTCAGCACTTCGCAGCGGACGATGTGGGAGTCGCGCGCGGGGATGAATTCCTGGACGAGTGCGGTCGAGTCGAGGCCGAAGGCCAGCTCATTTGTTTCGGCTGCGGCTTGCAGAGATTCCGGCGTGTCAAAGCGCTTGACCCCTGCGCCTGAGCCTCCGATGTTGGGCTTGACAACGATGGGCCAGCGCAGGCCCTCGGTTGCCGGCACGGCCTGTGCTGGGCGGTGGATGACGCGGGCTTTGGGATAGGGCAGGCCAAGCTCGTCGAGGAGCGAGAGTTGCGCTGCTTTTGACAGCTCCGTCCGGAAGGCCTTGAGGCCGTTGATGATGCGGACGCCGCGCCGTTCGAGGTGATCGAGGAAGCCGAGGGTGTAGAAGATGGCGTCGCCGTGCTCGCGGTTCCAGGCCGAGGGGCTCATGCGGTTGACGACGAGCGCCCAGCGGCGTTCGGGGTGCTCTTCGATGGCGTAGGTGTGCTCGATGGCATTGAGTTTGACGTAGTCGGTGCCGCGGCGGTCGAGTTCGGCGAAAAGCGGCTTGAACCAGTGTTGCTGTTCGTAATAAATCGCGATGGGTTTCGGCACGCTAACCTTCTTTCCCGGAGCGGGTGACCCTCCCCCCGGTATATTTTTGGCTAATTCCTTGTTTTCAATAACCTAGCTCGGAGTTCCCCGTAATATCCTGATTCCAGGGAATTTACGAATCTTCTTCTTGTTCCTCTGATTGCGCTTCGAAGAAAATCCCTCTACTTCAAGCATAGCAAGTTTTGCAAAATAATCGGCAAATTGCTGCTCCTATAAACAGCTTGTTTTTAATGACTTAAATAAGATTTTCAGGAAGAGGTCTTGACAGAATCATATAGGCATCAGCGACAGGTCGAAGTGGGCAGCAACTGGGGATTGCCAATCTATACGAAATCGAGAATAATAAAATACGAAATCGAGGAATCATATGTCGACAGTATTAGCTTCTCCGAATGTGGCTCAACTCTTTGATCGGTCTCCCGATTTGACAGACGCGAAGCAGCGGGAAAAGTTGAGTGCCAGCGCGATCAAAGCCTTCGTCAATATCGCCGAGAAGTGGGATCTGACGGAGGCGCAGGCTCGTGGGCTATTGGGCGGCGTTGCTTCCTCTACCTATCACGCGTGGAAGACTGAGCCAAAGGGCCGGAAGCTTGACCAGGACACGCTGATGCGCATCTCGCTTGTGATTGGCATTTACAAGGCGCTGCACATCTACTTCGGCCAGCCGTGGGCGGACCGGTGGGTTACGCTGGGGAACCGCAATTCGCTGTTCTCGGGCACTGCTCCGATTGATTACATGCTCCGTCGCGGGCAGCCGGGGATGGTTCAGGTTCGGCTGATGCTGGACACATGGAGAGGCGGCAGGTGAGGGTTCCTCCCACCCTTCCCTCGGTTTTAGACTTCTTTGCCGATGGGATGCATCGCCTCATCCCGTCTCGCTACAGCGAAAAGCGAACCGTTCTGGCCGACATTGCTGACAATAACGCAATGCTCGATGACATTACCCTGCTCGATGGGGCGAGCAATGAGCGCATTCAGACCGAGCAGAGTGGCAAGATCGGTATCAGCACGTATGAGCTGGTGTATGGGATTCCGAACGCGCACATCGTGAACGCGGCTTTCAGTTACGCGGCTGCGCTGGGATCGCGCTTCAACGATGAGACGCGCGGGGCGTGGTATGCGGCGGATGAGCTCGATACTTCGCTTGCCGAGGTGACGTATCACAAGGCGAAGCGACTAGGGGAGATCGTTGTTCCGGGTCTGCCGGGCGAACGTCCGGACCGGGATGTTTCGACATACGATGACTGGCTGGCGGATTTTCGCTCGCAGTTTCACACGCTCGATCCACCGCAGCAGTGGGCGGATTGCCTGGAAGCGGAGCCGGTGCCGGATTGCTACGCTACTTCACAGCGGCTAGCTCGGGCCTTGATTGCCGATGGCTCAAATGGGCTGGTGTATCCCAGCGTGCGACGAGCTGGGCATGCCTGCCTCGTTTGTTTTCGGCCTGCGCTGGTGTATCGGCCTCGGCGGGATGTTCGGCTCGAGATTGTTTTTGAGACGGCGGAGGTTGGGTATTCGTGGAAGGCGCGGATAGTTGGGATTCAGTGAAATGCCGAGGACAGAGGTAGTTGCAAGAATGAAAATCCCGCGGGCCTTGCTGCGCAAGGCAAAAGGTGCACCTGCGGTGCGGGTCCTTCGACTGCGCGCTTCGCGCTCCGCTCAGGATGACATCGGTGGTGGTATGAACTGCCGAGATAGGCACGGAGCGTCCGGTGAGCGATTGATATCCGACAAAATGAAAAGTCCCAGTACGCACTGGGGCTTTTCATTTGCCCCGGACGGCCAGTCCGCCGCCGGAGGCATTGTCTTTGCTTCTTACTGCGGTTACTCGGCGGCGGCTTCTTCGCCTTTCACCGTTACCTTGATGTGAGCGGTGACTTCGCGGTGCAGCTTGACCGGGATCAGGAATTCGCCGAGGGACTTCAGCGGCTCATCCAGATGCACCTTGCGGCGGTCGATGTTGAAGCCCTTGGATTCGAGTCCGTGGGCGATGTCGGCCGAGGTGACTGAGCCGAAGAGGTGATCGTTCTCGCCGACCTTGCGCTCGAATACGAGGGCCACGTCGTTGAGCTGGGTGACCAGCTGCTCGGCTTCGCTCTTCTCTTTCGCCGAGCGGCGGACAGCTGAGGCCTTCATCTGCTCGATGACGACTTTGTTCGCTGCGGTCGCTTCCATGGCGAGCTTTTTGGGCAGGAGGTAGTTGCGGCCGTAGCCGTCTGCCACCTTCACCACGTCGCCGCGGTGGCCCAGGTTGTTTACGTCTTCTTTCAGAATGACTTCCATTGCCAATCTCCAAATGAGAGCGCTTTGCGCCGTCTTTCAAAAACTTAGGTAAAAGCAGATCCTTCGACTTCGCGCTTTGCGCTCCGCTCAGGATGACATCCTGACTTATCGATCAGGATGATGCCTTGCTTTCCCACCCTTTGCTTCGCAAAGGATGGGGCACCCATTTTCGTGCCGGATTCTGAGAAAAGCAGGTTCTTCGCTGCGCTCAGAATGACAGGCACTAAAACTAATAGCGGGCGGCGAAGGGCAGCAGGGCGATGTTGCGGGCCTGCTTGATTGCCCGCGTCAGACGGCGCTGGTGCGTCGTGCACACGCCGGTCAGGCGGCGGGGAACAATCTTGCCGCGCTCGGCCACAAAGCCTTGCAGCAAACGCACGTCGCGGTACGGGATCGCGTCGATCTTCTCGGTGCAGAACTTGCAGACCTTCTTGCGGCGGAAGAACTTGCGTCCGCCAGGACCGCCCGGTCCACCGGGGCCTCCGGTGCGGGGACCGCGGGGGCCACCGGGGCCACCTGAGTGAGGTGCGCCGCCTTCGGGCGCTCTCGGTGTTGTTGTTTCGTCAGCCATTTCTTTTTCCTTCTCCGCCGGCCAGTGGCCGGCGGCGTGAATCTAATTCAAAAAATCTGTTATGCGCTTGCCGGGGTCGCTTCCGCCGGCGCTTCGACCGCTTCTACCGGAGCAGGCACGGGCTGGGCGCTGAGCTTCTTGCGCGTGGCGCGGATGGCCTTGATCTTGTCGATGCGCTTCTGCTCTTCATCCATGCGCACGGTGATGAACTTGATCACAGGCTCGGAGACGCGCAGGCGGCGCTCAAGCTCATGCACCAGGTTGCCGTCGGCTTCAACGGTGAGCAGAACATAGTTGCCATCGTTGAACTTGCGCACCAGTGTAGGCCAGCTTGCGACGTCCCAGCTTCTCCGTGGAACGGACGATTCCGCCGCCGTTGGTCACAGTGGCTTCAAAGCCGGCGATCAGCTTGTCCACATCTTCGTCCAGTGTGTCGGGACGAACGATAAACATTACTTCGTAAACACGTTGCATTCGTTTCTCTCTTCTCTCGCATCGCGGCTGCCGTTATGCAACCGTGACCGTTACGGATTCCTAGTCTTCATTCACCTTCCGCCGGGCCGTTTTGCTCGCGGCGGTTAAACTCATTCATCGCAGCCTTGATGCCCTGCGTCAGGATCATCTCGACTGCTTTGGCCGCCTTGTCCAATACCGGATCAAGCTCGGCCAGATCTGCCTTGCGCATCGGCGTCAGCAGATAATCTTTTCCGCGCCGTCCGCTCAACTCGCCCGGCTGCGGTCCTACGCCGATCCGGATGCGCGCCCATTCCTGCGACTGCAGCGCACCGTTGATCGAATTTGCTCCGTTGTGACCACCGGAGCTGCCGCCTGTTCTTACCCGGAGCGAACCCAGCGGCAGGGCCAGCTCGTCGTAGATCACAACCATGTCGCGTTCCGGATCAAGCTCGAACTCATGAACCAGAGCCTCAACCGAAATGCCGCTGAGGTTCATGTACGTCTCCGGCTTGGCCAGAACCACTTCGCGGCCTGCCATGCGAATCGTTGCCGTTATTGCCCGGCAGCGGCGATTCACTAGCTGCACGCCGTAATCGTCGGCGATGCGGTCAATCGCCAGAAAACCCGCATTGTGCGGCGTGAACTGATATTCGATCCCCGGATTGCCGAGACCGACGACCAGGAACACGCCGCTCTTACTTGCCTCGTCCGCCAAGCTTTACTTCTTGGCTGGAGCAGCGGCCTCGGCCGTCTCCTGCTTACCCTTCTTGACGACTTCCGGCTCTGCCGGGGTTGCAGCCGCAACCGCAACAGCATCCGGCGTCGCAACTACTTCTTCCTTGATCGCAACCACGTGCGCGACGGTGCTGTTCTCATCGGTCAGGAACTTCAGCTTGCCCGAGTGCGGCAGGGCGGAGACACGCAGCACATCGCCGAAGGCCAGCTCAGAAACATCGACATCGATGTGGCTGGGGATATCGGTCGGCAGGCACTCGATTTCGACTTCACGCAGCACCTGGTCAAGGATGCCGCCTTGCGTCCTAACACCAACCGGAACGCCGACGAGTTGGATCGGCACTTCGACGCGGATTGCCTTGTCGAGAGCGATGCGCTTGAGGTCGATGTGCAGGAGCGAGCCCTTGATCGGCTCATACTGCCAGTCGACGATCATGGCCTTGGCCTTGGCGTCGCCGATTTCGAGATCGAAGATCGAGTTGTGACCGGAGTCAGAGTGCAGAATGCGGAGAATCTGCTTCGGGTCGACTTCGACGGCGACGGACGGCTCCTGCGCGCCATAAACGACGGCGGGAATCTTCCCTTGACGCGCACGCGGCGCGCCGCATTCTTGTTGAACTTGCCCTCGCGGGGTGTTGCTGCTACGACTTCCTGAGTAATCATTCTGTCCTTTTCCTTCGGGCACGGAGGCTTTCCGCTCCCTTTGTCTGGCGACCAAGCTAACTCAATCGCGAACTTACGAACCAGACGCGCTCAGCTGAACAGCGTGCTGACGCTCGTCTCCATGTGGATGCTTTCGATGGCCGCTCCCAAGAGACCGGCGATCGATCGCACCTTAATCTTTGACAGCTTCTGCGCTTCTTCACTCAGGGGGATGGAGTCGGTAACGATCAACTCCTCCAACCTTGATTTGGCAATGCGCTCCACTGCCGGGCCCGAGAGCACCGCGTGCGACGCTCCCGCATAAATCTTTGTCGCGCCCTTTTCGAGCAGCGCGTCGACTGTCTTCACCAGCGTGCCGGCGGTATCGATGATGTCGTCGATGATGAGGCAGGTACTTCCCTTCACATCGCCGATCACGTGCATCACTTCCGTCACGTTGATGTCCGTCCGGCGCTTGTCGACAATCGCCAGAGGCACTCCCATCTTCGTTGCGAAGAAGCGCGCGCGTTCCACGCCTCCCGCATCGGGTGATACTACGACCAGATTCGGGAGGTTCAACTCCTTGAAGTAGCTCACCATCACCGGGCTTGCGAACAAGTGGTCGACCGGAATGTTGAAGAACCCCTGAATCTGGGCCGCGTGCAAATCCATAAACAACGCGCGATTCGCGCCGGCGGTCGTCAGCAAATCTGCGACCAGCTTGGACGAAATCGCAACGCGCGGACGGTCTTTTCTGTCCTGCCGCGCATAGCCGTAGTACGGAACAACGGTGGTGATTCTGCCAGCCGATGCGCGCTTCAGCGCGTCAATCATGATCAGCAGCTCCACCAGGTGTTGATCTACCGGATTACATGTGGGCTGGACGATAAACACATCCACACCGCGCACATTTTCCAGCAGCTGAAAGTAAATCTCGCCATCAGCAAAACGCTGCGTCTTGGTTTCCCCAAGCGGCACGCCGATGTGCTTGCAGATTTCCTCCGCCAGGGGGCGATTTGCCGTCCCGGAGAAGATCTTGAAGCGCTTGTCCTCAGCTAATCTCTGCTGCCGTTTACGCTCGGGCGCGGGCTTTACGCGTCCGTCGGTTGCTGCTTCTGGCGTCAATACTTCCGTCATTACTTCCGTCTTCATAAGAAACCCCCAAGCTGGTTTGCTTTGGTTGTCACTCATGCTGGCCGGACTGCATGGCCAGCGGCTTCTGTTGTCATCACCGCGTCATCGCAAGAGGTTAACCCTTGATGACTCAGCGTAAAACCTGGCTGGGCGACTAGGATTCGAACCTAGACAAAGTGCTCCAAAGGCACTTGACCTACCATTAGTCGATCGCCCAAAACTGCTATTGCTCAGAACTTACTATCATCGTCCGCCAGTATGCTTCGCGGGGCAAGGTTTTTGCCCGCATCGATGCAATACCGTTGGCCGATAACCGCTCCTCGGCGGCTTTGGCCGCTGTTTCGGTTTCGTACAGGCCAAAGACGGCCGATCCGGAACCTGAGAGCGCAGCATAAAGAGCCGCCTGCTCCGGGTGGTCGGAACACACTAGTATGCGCTTAATGTCACCGAGTGAGGGATGCTGACGGAAGACGACCTCTTCGAAGTCGTTTGCGATCCCGGTTCGGACAAGCGCGAGAAGTGGATTCCCGGGCCGGTCTTCTCCCGAGGAGAAGACACCGGAGGAGTGCGGCTCGCAAAGACATGCAGAGAGAGCTCGACTCAACTCTTTCAGTCTATCGGAGGATGCCTCTTGGGTCAATCTTTCTGCATGACGGGAATCCCAGTCGCGGAAGGCCTGGGGGGTTGACACGCCTACGTTGGGCAAGGCTACGACGCAGTGGGTCTCGGGCAGGTCGGGCATGGGATAGCCTTCTTCGCCCCGGCCCAGCCCGAGGACTGCTCCCCCGATGAGGAATAACGGGACGTCGGAGCCTACTTTCGCCGCGATCTTCAGGCGTTCTGCTCCGGGAAGTTGTTGATTCAGCTCTTGTTCCAGCCCGACGAGCGCGGCGACGGCGTTGGCTGATCCTGCGCCCAGGCCACCCTGGACGGGGAGGCGCTTTTTGATGTGGACGTGGACTTCGGCGGAGATCCCGACGAAGGTCAGGGCTTTGTCGAGCATCTTCCAAACTGTGTTTCGTTCGTCGGTGGGAACACGCTTGTCGTTCGTTGTGAGAGTAATACTGCTCGTGCCGCTGCTCAGTTTGCGGGCTTCGACGGTTAGCAGATCGTGCGCGGCCAGCGTCTGGTACAGAGTCGTCAGTGCATGGAAACCATCGGGGCGCGATGGGCCGATAGCTAACCCGAGGTTGATCTTCGAAAATGAACGAACGTGCGTGGGCATCCAGAATGGATTGTAGCGTTTTGAAAAAATCGGGTTAAACTACCGGCTACCATGACTCGCAGCCTCCTCTGGCTTTCTGCCGCGCTTGGTCTTTCTGCAAGCCTTAACCTGCATGCGCAACAGGTCGTCAACCCTTCGCTGGCCATACAGAATGAGACTCCCGTCCGCACAAAGCATGCCATGGTGGTCAGCATTCATCACCTTGCCACGGATGCTGGTGTTGAGACATTAAAGGAAGGCGGTAATGCGGTCGACGCGGCGGTCGCAACAGGCTTCGCGCTTGCGGTTGTGCATCCAGAGGCGGGGAATATTGGTGGGGGCGGATTCATGCTGATTCATCTGCACTCCGGGAAGTCTACTTTTATTGACTATCGCGAGAAGGCTCCACTGGCGGCTTCGGTGAATATGTATCTGGATGACAAGGGCAAGATTATTCCCAATGCCAGCCTGGTTGGTTACAAAGCTGTCGGTGTTCCGGGGGCGGTGGCTGGGATGGCCTATGCAGAAAAGAAATACGGCAAGCTTACCCTAGCCAAGGTCATGGAGCCCGCGATCAAGTTGGCCTCGGATGGTTTTGCGCTTACGGAAGAGGAAGCCAAGGAACTGCACGACTCCGACCTGGAGCGCTTCCCAGAATCGAAGCACATCTTTCAGCGCAACGGAAATTATTACCAGACAGGTGACACCTTCAGGCAGCCGGAGCTTGCTGCAACGCTGCGACGCATTGCTAAAGACCCGGATGATTTTTATCACGGGCAGATTGCAAAGCAACTGGCGGCCGACATGCAAAAAGGTGGCGGCCTGATTACGGAGAAAGATCTGGCTTCGTATGAAGTGAAAGAGCGCGAGCCGCTCCTGGGCACCTATAAGGACCACACGATAGTTGCCGCTCCTCCGCCTTCGTCAGGTGGCGTGGCGCTGATTGAGGCGCTGAATATTCTGGAAGGCTATAACCTGGGTCGCCTTGGGGACCGTACGCCTCCGGAGATGCACCTTATAACCGAGGCCTATCGACGTGCCTTCATGGACCGCTCGGATTATCTGGGAGATCCGGACTATGTGAAGATTCCCGTCGAACAGCTGACGGACAAGAAATATGCGGCAGCGTGGCGCGCCAGCATCGAGGAAGACCAGGCAACGGCATCGGCAAGCCTGAAGCGCCCCGCTGGCTTTACTCCTCCGCCACCGACGATGGCCGATGTGCGGCATGAATCATCGCAGACGACGCACTTTTCGGTGGTTGATGCCGAGAGGAATGCTGTGGCAGTGACGACGACGCTCAATAACAATTTTGGTTCGGATGTGACGGCGGAGAAACTCGGCTTCCTGCTCAATGATGAGATGGATGATTTTGCCTCGAAGCAGGGTGTACCGAATATGTATGGGCTGATCCAGGGACCGGCAAACTCGATTGCACCGGGCAAACGTCCGCTCTCGGCCATGACGCCGACGATTGTGCTGAAGGACGGCAAGGTCGCGATGGTGCTAGGATCGCCGGGCGGCGGACGCATCATCACCACGGTCGCCAACATCTTTCTGAGCGCTGCCGATCAAGGCGCTGAATATTCAGGCGGCTGTGGATGCGCCACGCTTTCATCATCAACACCTGCCGGATGTTTTGTCTGTTGAACCAGGCTTCTCCGATTCGACACTGGAAGGGCTGCGCGCTTTGGGTTATCACGTAAATGTCGCGAAGGGTCACTGGAGCGATGGCGAGTGCATCGCGGTGGATCCTGCAACGGGAGATCTGGAAGGTGGGCAGGATCATCGGCATAGCTTTGGGAAGGCTGCCGGATATTAACAGGCTGCCGCTGACTTACCTTTCGAGCATAGATGAGAAGATAGAGCAGGACTTACTACTCATCTATGTTGAAGGTCATCTCTACACACGTATTTCTACGCAGCCGTCTGCATCCTGGTCTTCTCGATATTTTTGCCAGGGCGGGAGCGCAGGGCGTAGAGCTTTTTGCCGCGCGCCAACACTTTGATTACACAAGCCGTGCTCATATCCGCGAAATTGCCGACTGGTTCAAGGCGAATCCGGCGGATGCGTTTTCGATGCATGCGCCGATGTTTCCGGATCTTGAAATGGGGCGTGGCGGAGCACCCGCCGTCAATGTCATCCATCCGGAAAAGTCGCGTCGCATCGACGCCATGGACGAAATCAAGCGCGCGCTTGAGGTTGCCGAGCAGGTTCCTTTTCGGTATCTGATTATCCATCTGGGCGAACGCGAGGATGCGTGGAGCCCGCGCTCTCTTGAGAACTCGCTGACCGCGCTTGAGCACCTGCGGGCTTTTGCGAATCCTCTTGGCGTAAAGCTTCTGGTTGAAAACATTCAGAACGAAGTCACGCAGCCTCACAATTTACTGGAAATCCTTAATGTCGGGCATTTCAAAGATATCGGGGTGTGTCTCGATACAGGCCATGCGCATCTTGGCGATGGGGTCGTGACGACGATTTCCGAATTGCGTCCGCTCATCCGCAGCTCTCACTTGCATGACAATAAGGGCGACCGCGACGCGCATCTCTGGCCGGGGGATGGGACGATTGCGTGGGATGAGGCGATCGGCGAGTTGAAGTCGGCTCCGCAGGCTCCGGCTGGGGTGCTGGAAATCCATTATGCGCTTGAGGAGACGCCGGAGAGCGTGGTGAGCAAGGCGCAGGCTGCGTTTGAGAAGTTCGGGTTGTAGGAGCCTTCGGCCCAAGGCAGTTCCTCCGGCGCTACACTAAACGGTCACCTTCGGGTGAGACAAACTTTTGCGGGTTCAAAAATTGGTATGTCAGAAGAAACGTTCATCACTGCATCAGAAACGCCCGTTACGACTATCGCCAAAATCGGCGAGCATGAAGGCAAGTCGGTTACGCTCAAGGGCTGGCTTTACAACCTGCGCGAGAGCGGCAAGCTGCTCTTTCCTATTTTTCGCGATGGCTCGGGGACGATTCAGGGAATCGTGCCCAAGGCCGCTGTTCCGCCTGAGGTCTTTGAGACAATTAAGGGGCTGACGCAGGAATCGAGTGTCATCGTTACGGGCAAAGTTCGTGCGGACAAGCGCGCTCCCGGCGGCTATGAGCTTGATGTCGAGAATGTCGAAGTTGTGCAGCGGGTGCCAGAAGACGATCCGTTTCCGATTTCGCTGAAAGAGCATGGCACTGACTTCCTGATGGAGCACCGCCATCTGTGGATTCGCACGCCGCGCCAGTCGGCGATTCTGCGGATTCGCGCGGAGATCATCAAGGCGGCGCGGGATTTTCTGGATGACAACGGATTTATCCTTACCGATCCGCCGATTTTGACCCCTGCCGCGTGCGAAGGCACGAGCACGCTCTTTCCGGTCGAGTATTTCGGCGATGAGGCTTATCTGACGCAGAGCGGCCAGCTTTACATCGAGAGCACAGCGCTGGCTCTGGGCAAGGTCTACAGCTTTGGACCGACGTTCCGCGCTGAAAAGTCGAAGACGCGGAGGCATCTGACCGAGTTCTGGATGGTCGAGCCGGAGTGGGCTTACGCAGGACTTGACGACCTGATGGGACTGGCGGAACAGTTCATCAGCTTTATCGTCGATCGGGTGCTCACGCGGCGCGCGGCTGATATGAAAGTGCTGGGCCGCGATATCATCGAAGCTTGAGGCGATCAAGGCGCCGTTTCCACGCATCAGCTATGACGAAGCCGTGCAGATGCTGAACGATGCCCATGCCAAGGGATTGCTGGAACAACCGTTCGAGTATGGCAACGACTTTGGCTCGCCGGATGAGACTTATATCTCGTCGCAGTTTGATCGGCCAGTGATGGTGCATCGCTATCCGGCGGCGGTGAAGGCGTTCTACATGGAGCCTGATCCGGACGAACCCGAAGTACGCGCTGTGCGTGGATGTGCTGGCGCCGGAGGGGTATGGCGAGATCATTGGCGGGTCGCAGCGTATTGCCTCTTACGATCTGCTTAAAAAGCGGATTGAGGAGCACAACTTGCCACTCGATGCTTTCAAGTGGTATCTCGATCTGCGGCAGTATGGCTCGGTTCCGCACTCGGGTTTTGGGATGGGGATTGAGCGGGCCGTGGCGTGGATATGCGGGTTGGAGCATGTGCGCGAGACGATTCCGTTTGCGAGGACGCTGAACCGCATTTATCCCTAATTCGAGCTAAAGGGCATAGTATTTAGCGTTGGGCATTCCGCATTTGCGGAAAATATCGGCGCGGTCTTCGGCCCGCGCATTCTTATGGAATGTAAGAGCGGCTTTTGCCGCTGAGGTATCTGGAACGCCGCATGTCGAAGATCATTCAGACACTCGCCAACGAAAAAGCAGCTGTTACCGGCTCTGTAGTCGGGCCTATCAAGAGTGGGGTGCAATCTCTTCCGCCGCGCAAAATCCGCATCATTGGTGTGCCGCTTGATCTTGGAGCGGCGCGGCGCGGCGTCGATATGGGGCCTTCCGCTGTGCGTGTTGCCGGACTTGAGGCACGGCTTGAAGCGCTCGGCCACAATGTGTCCGATGGCGGCAACATCAGTGTGGCCATTGCGGAGACGAAACACATCGGCGAAGAAGACGCGCGCTATCTGAAAGAGATCACCGAGACATGTACGCGGGCGGCCGATCAGGTGATCGAAACTCTAGAGCAAGGAATGACTCCGGTCATCCTCGGGGGAGACCATTCGGTGGCTGCGGGGAGTGTTTCGGGAGTTGCAGAGTATTACCGCCGTCAGAACCAGAAGATCGGCTTGATCTGGATCGATGCTCATTCCGATCTGAATACGCCGGAGACCTCGCCGAGCGGCAACGTTCACGGGATGCCGCTGGCTGCGCTGCTTGGTCTCGGGCCGGAATCCCTGGCGAACATTTGCGGCTTTTCGCCGAAGGTTCTGCCTGAGAACACGGTGCTGATTGGCGTGCGCGATATCGACGCGACCGAGAAAGAAAATATCAAGCGCGCGGGGCTGACTGAGGTTTATACCATGCGCGATATCGACGAGCGCGGCATGCGCACCGTCATGGAGGAGGCTCTGCGTGTTGCGGGACGCGGCACAGCCGGCTACCACGTCTCGCTGGACATGGATTGGATTGATCCCGAGGATGCTCCCGGTGTGGGAACGCCGGTTCGCGGCGGGGCTACGTATCGTGAGGCGCACCTGGCAATGGAGATCATCGCCGATCATGGGCTCATGCTGAGCCTGGAAGTTGTCGAGGTCAACCCTGTGATTGACGAGCATAACCGGACCGCGGACCTTGCTGTTGAATTGATCTCGTCTGCGTTTGGAAAGAAGATTCTTTGAATTCTTAGTTTCTGGCGCGTAACTCCATTGGCAGCGCTATCAGAACAAGCGCAGCAGGAATGAGCAGGGCGCGCAGCGCGAATGCCCGACTGCCCACCGCGCCCAGAATCGCACCACCTACATAACCCAGCCACGCGGTAGTGAGGGAGATCACCTGATGACGGCGCTTCTGCGCTGTCTGCTCATCCGTTGCCGGGCTCGCGATGGCTGAGCCCAGTTTCTGAATATCTCCGGTGATGAACGCTGTGTTCAGGCTCACGGGTCCAACAGTCTGAAAGGCATCGTTCTGCAGACCCATGGTCCACGTCAACGTTATCAGCAGAACAGCTTGCAAGTACGCGTAAGTGCCGAGAAAGGCGAGCGCGCAAAGAACGCCGCACTCGATGGCCAGGCTCACGACGGCGGGGTTCCATGTGCGACGACCTGAGGCAATCCAGCGCTGGACAAAGCGATCTGTGATGATGCCGCTAAAGAAGGACAGGATGATCGCCAGCCGTTCTAATGCCGCGAGCCAGTGGCGCTCAACCAGATGATAGGCGAAGAAGACTGTATTCCCGGTGAGATTTGCGACGAACAACCGCCCCAGACGAAGATAGGCGAGCGCATCGACGGAGCCAGCAATGCAGCACAGCAGGGCAATGGTGGGATACACCTGCCGCATGCTTCTTTGTTCGGTGGAATGAACCATAGTTGTTATTTAATACGCTTGCGGCTGGTGTTCGGCTGCAATGCGAACACGATACACTCGGTTTAGTTCGATATGTCCAAGCTGCGTGTAGGTGTTCTCTTTGGTGGCCGCAGTGGCGAGCATGAGGTATCGCTGCTTTCGGCTGCTTCGGTTCTTAAGGCTATTGATCCCAGGAAGTATGAAGTCATTCCCATTGGCATCACGAAAGAAGGCCGCTGGGTCACGGCCATGGATGCCGAGCGGCTGCTTGCCGGGGAAATGCTACCGCCGCGGCATCTTCGCGCAGGCGATCCTGAGGCGACGGCTCCGGCTGCGGTGCTGGCGAAGGGCGAGGCGATTATTGTTCCGCCGGTTCCCTCGAAGAACAAGACGGGATCGCTGGTTCCGTTTGAGACGCATGGAGAACCGGCGCATCCAGCGGTCAGCCTCGATGTGATTTTTCCCGTTCTGCATGGAACGTTTGGCGAAGATGGCACGATTCAGGGACTGTTTGAGCTGGCGGGGCTCGCTTACGTCGGTTCGGGCGTGCTGGGGTCGGCTACCGGCATGGATAAGGATGTGATGAAACGGCTGTTCGCATCGGCGAAGCTGCCGATCACGAAGCATGTCACGTTCCTGCGCGGGGAGTGGGAAGCGGGGCCGAAGAAGATTGTCAGCCGGATCGAAGCGGCGCTGAAGTATCCCGTCTTTGTGAAGCCTGCGAATCTTGGCTCGTCAGTTGGAATCAGCAAAGCGCATGACCGGAAGGAGCTTTCGCCAGCGATTGAGCTGGCGGCCAGCTACGATCGCAAGATTGTTGTCGAGCAGGGCGTTGGGGGGGAACGCGGCAAGGCGCGGGAACTGGAAGTAGCCGTGCTTGGGAACGACGATCCGGAGGCTTCGGTTGTCGGCGAAGTTGTGCCCATCAAGGAGTTTTACGACTACGAGGCAAAGTACCTAAGCGAAGGATCGGACCTGATCATTCCGGCGAAGCTTACGCGCCAACAGACCAGGCAGGTCCGGCAGATGGCAATCGACGCATTCAGGGCCTGCGACTGCTCGGGGCTTGCGCGCGTCGACTTTCTAATGGATCCGGGTAAAACGGGCCGTATTTATCTCAATGAGATCAATACGCTGCCCGGCTTTACTGCCATCAGCATGTATCCGAAACTTTGGGCGGCGTCGGGCGTCAAGTATTCAGAGCTGATCGACCGGCTGATTCAGCTTGCGATTGAACGCCGCACGGAAAAGGACCGTACCAGTTATTCGCGTTGAGGACTGACTACACGTGTTCATGGAACCTGGCTGAAGCTTGCGGTGTCAGAAGTAGTGTGAGATCTGTGTCCTCAAACGGAAAGGAGTAGCATCTCCTCATGACCCTGCTCGATGCACCTGTATACAACGCCCGCCTGGCAAACCGAAACCGTAATCTACTGATTGCTGTCGTCGCGGTCATTCTGTTGATTGCTGTCACCGGTTTCCTTGGCTTCCTTACCGGGCACGGGTGGTTTTTCAGCACGGTGCCCTCGGAACACAGGGTGAATAAGTTCCTTGATTCGGTAGAAACGAAGGATTTTACGAAGGCCTACGGCCAGTGGAACAACGATCCCGACTGGCAGAACCATCCCGATCAGTACAAACTCTACGACTTCAATCAGTTTCAAAAGGACTGGGGACCCACGAGCGATTATGGTGTGATTCGCAGCCACCAGATCGTCATCGTAAAGGCTGTCGGGAACGGTATCGTGATGGGGGTCAATGTCAACGGCGGCAAAACGCCCCTCTTCCTTCGCGTGGATAACAAAACCAAACAGATTGGCTTCTCCCCGATTGAACTTTACGTCGGACCGTAATTTTTCCTCTTGGTGCGACGTAATCGATTCTCAGACATCAGAATGTCGGAGGATTTTCCATGGAACCACGTGTGGACTATCAGAGAGCATTCCCCGAGGGGGTGCAGGGGATGCTGCACCTGGAAGCAATCATTCGTCGCAGCGGTCTTGAGCCTCTGCTGTATGAATTGGTGAAGATCCGCACTTCGCAGCTGAACGGTTGCTCCTACTGCATCGATATGCATACTAAGGACGCGCGCGCGAAAGGCGAAACTGAGCAGCGCATCTATGCGCTTTCGGCCTGGCAGGAAGGGCCGTTTTTCACTGAACGGGAGCGCGCTGCTCTGGCCTGGACGGAAGCGATCACGAATATCCAAGACGGTCACGCCTCTGAAGAGGTCTATGTGCAGGCACGGCTGCAGTTCACCGCAGAAGAGCTAGCCAAACTGACCTTCGCCATCACGCAAATCAACAGCTGGAACCGCATTGCCATTGCTTTCCGTCCGGAAGTGGGTGGTTATCAGCCGCAGCCGCACGCAGTTGCTGCTGCATCGGCCGCGAAAGGCTAAGTTACTCGGCTTCGCCCTCGGTTTCGATCCAGTCGACCGACTGAACCCAGGGGAAAGCGCGCAACTCTTCGGTCAGCGCGTTCATCACCTCAGCGTCGCGTGTCGTGGATTCAACAACCGCCTGAACCATAGAGCGATCTTCGTCGTCCAGTTGCTCTGTGCTCATTTTGCGAAGCGTGAGCGATCGGGCTTCAATAGCATGCTTCAGGTGGACGTCGGCTTCTGCCAGATCTTCGTTTGCACAGGTCAGACGCACACGATAGAGCGTGTGCGCGTGGAAGGTGGCCAGGGAACGCTGATCTATGTAGCGGGCGAGCGGACGAAGCAACGAGTTGACGGCAATGAGCAGCGCTGTCACAAAGACAGCGTCGAACATTTCACCCGCGCCCGCGCAAGCGCCTACGGCAGCTGAGCACCAGAGCGTGGCGGCGGTGTTCAATCCGCGAACGCTGCCCCCGTCTTTCATAATGGCGCCCGCACCGAGAAAGCCCACGCCCGAAATCACATAAGCAATGATCTGCGGCGATGTGGGTGCTACGGTAGTACCAAGATCCACGAAAGCCGCAGCTCCCAGGCAGACGAGCGTATTGGTGCGCAGGCCAGCGGCGCGCTGACGCCATTGCCGTTCGGCGCCGATCATTGCACCAAGGCAGGAGGCCAGCAGAAGGCGCGGGAAAGTCGCCTGATGCATAAGACTCGCGGAATCTGTCCACCACTGGAGCCACGGATTCGTCATATGCGATAGAGAAGCCCCTTCCATTCTGCCTGATATGTGGGAATGGCAGGGCCTAGCCCGAATCGACTGTACGCCGTTCGCATCTAAAGCGTATAGTTTGAGATTGGGTTCGGGTAGCATCCTCTCACCGGGAGCTGCACTGGAGACAATGATGAGTGTGACAAATTTCTGCAGCGCGGATGCGCAAAATTCCTTGGCCGTTCGCCCCAAGGTGACCTTCCAGACACTTCAAGAAAAAAAGCGGAGCGGCAGGCCAATTACCGCGCTCACAGCCTACGACTACTCGACCGCGAGGCTCGTAGACGAAGCCGGAATCGATCTGATTCTCGTCGGCGATTCGCTGGCGCAGGTTGTGCTTGGCTATGACACTACGCTTCCGGTCACGGTTGACGAGATGCTGCATCACACGCGTGCTGTGCGGCGTGCGGTTAAGCATGCCATCGTCGTTGCTGATATGCCTTACGGCTCGTATCACATAAGAGTTGAGGAAAGCGTCGGCAATGCCGCGCGCTTCATGAAGGAAGCCGGGGCGGAGGCGGTCAAAATCGAAGGCGGAGCCAACCGTGTGGAGCTGGTCGAGCGCCTGACGGACGCTGAGATTCCGGTCATCGGGCACCTCGGCCTAACCCCCCAGTCGGTGCATCGGATGGGCGGCTACAAGGTGCAGGGGAAATCTACGGCGGCGGCGGATGCCCTGCTGAAGGATGCTCTTGCGCTGGAAGATGCGGGAGCAGTTGCCATCGTGCTTGAGGGCATGCCTCGCGAAGTTGCGCAGCACATTACGCACAGGCTGAATATTCCGACCATAGGGATCGGCGCAGGCCCTGATTGCGATGGGCAGATCCTGGTCTTTCACGATCTCGTGAATCTCAGTTTTTCGAAGCCGGCGAAGTTTGTTCGCCAATATGGCGACGCTGCGGGCCTGTTCCGGTCGGCCATTGACGGCTATCTGCATGATGTCGAGCAGCGCGAGTTTCCCAGCGAGAACGAAAGCTATCACTTGCCGAAAGAGACACGCGCGGCACTGGAATCGGCGTCGCCGCTTCGTCGCAAAGCATAACCGCCATGTTGATTTTCCACACGATTGCAGAGACGCAGTCTGCCTGCGCGCAGCTGCGTGGTGATGGCCGCATCCTCGGTCTGGTGCCGACCATGGGCGCGCTGCACGAGGGTCATCTTTCGCTGGTGCGCGCCGCTCGCGCGGCATGCGACGTCGTGGCTGCTTCCATCTTTGTAAACCCGACGCAGTTTGGGCCGAACGAAGACTTCTCGAAGTACCCGCGCACGTTTGACGAGGATTGCGCGCTGCTGCAACGCGAAGGTGTCCAACTGATCTTTGCTCCAACGGTCGCGGAAATGTACCCCGCGGGTGCAAACACATTTGTGGTGGTTGAACGCGTGAGTGACCGGCTCGATGGGGCCTCGCGGCCGGGACATTTCCGCGGAGTCACGACTGTCGTCAGCAAACTATTTCATATTGTCGGGCCGCACAAGGCATTCTTCGGGCAGAAAGATGCGGCGCAGGTGGCCGTGTTGCGCAAGATGGTGCGCGATCTGAATTTTCCGCTGCAGGTTGTTGTTTGCCCAATCGTGCGGGAGCCGGATGGGCTTGCGCTGAGCTCGCGCAATCGCTATTTGTCAGTGAAAGAGCGCAAACAGGCGCTGGTGCTGCATCGCGCGCTCAGAAGTGTTGAAGAGGCAGCGGCTTCCGGCGAGAAGTCTTCGTCAAGACTGATCGAAATAGCGCGTGGCGTCTTTGCGAAGGAGCCGGATGTGCGCGTGGATTACATCGCCGTTGTCGATCCAGCCACTCTCGAAGAAGTGCTCGATGTTTCTGGCGTTACGCTGGTTGCGGTCGCGGCACACGTGGGAACGACACGGCTAATCGACAACACATTGTTGGAATACTAGACCGCTCATCTGAGTGGCGTGGTTCCCACCTTTTTTCGTGCTATTGCTTACAGAAAAGAGCTACTGCGGTTTTGGCGTACCGCCGCCCTCCGGCTTGGGCACAAACGGGGCGGGCATGTGATCGCCACGGTGGCAGGTGCCGCAGGTCACTGTCTTGTCTGCCGGAGTCGCATCCGCATCCTTGATCTGGGTCATGAACTTTGAGTTGATCTCCTGAGTCATGGCAATCATGGTGCGGGCGGAGGCTTTTTCGGGCTTCGTATCGGCAGCAAAATTCGGCTGGTGCGTTTGCTCATTCACCTCATGGCAGAAGTTGCACCGTACACCGAGAGCCTGCGAAAACCCGACCATCATTTTCATCAGATCCGGCGGGGCAATGTCCTTGGGCAGCACCTGGAGGTTTGTCGGTGCGGGCATGGCGTGGTGCTGCTGAGGCGGCGGCGTGTCCTGAGCGATCGAGGTAAGGCTTACACAGGCAAGAAACGCGATAAACGTGGCGAAAGAAATAGCTCGTCTCATCCGGCCAGACTCCGTTCTTCTTGATGATTGGTTCGGGTGCTGCAACTTTGGTGTTGCCCAGTATACGGGCAAGCCTGCGAAATGGTCACCGACTGCCGGAAACAAATTTATTTTTATCAATAAGAAACCGCGCAGGAAGCTCGGCGGCATGCCGGATGCCGATGCGGGGTGTCACCAGAATACCCTCTGGCTGATAGCCATCGTCCTCAATGAGCAAACAGGATGAGACCTCCGTCACGTCGAGTCCGTTGTGGGCGGCACGGTTGATGTCGAGCGCCTGGCATAATCGACCGGGCCCGGAGGTCAGCAGTTGCGGCTTTGGATGGGGCGGCAGTTTGCGGAGCTTTGCCATGGTCGCCAGCCCTTCGAGCGGTTCGAGGGCACGGATAAGCACACCGCCTGCCTGCCCGTCGGGTTCGCAAGACACATTCAGGCAGTAGTACATACCGTAGATGAAATAGACGTACGCAAACCCTGGCGGCCCAAAAAGCACTGCATTCCGGGCCGTGCGTCCCACGTAGGTATGGGCGGCTGGGTCTTCCGTGCCAAAGTAGGCTTCCACTTCCACAATCCGGCCGATAAGATGTTCGCCTTCCCGTTCGCGGACGATGAGCTTGCCCAGCAGCGCACGGGCCACGACATCCGGGGAGTGCTCGTAAAACGTCCGTGGCAGAATGTTTGAGCCGTTCATATCACGTAGAAAACCAGAAACGAGAAGGTCGGCCCTTCTACGCAGAACTCCGGGCCACGTTTTGACGTTACTTGAGTTGCTTCAATCCCTCCAGAACCTCCTCGGCGTGGCCCTCCGGCTTCACTTTGGGGAAGATCCTGAGCAGCTTCTGGTCGGGACCGATGAGAAAGGTTGTCCGCTCGATTCCGATGACTTTCTTGCCGTACATGTTCTTTTCCTTGAGCACGCCAAACTGTTTGCAGACTTTTTCGTCTACATCAGCAAGGAGTGGATACGGAAGGTCATATTTTGCCTTGAATTTCGCCTGTGCCTTCGGTGTGTCGCGTGAGATGCCCAGCACAATGGCGCCCGTCTTCTGGATTTTCTTGAAGGCATCGCGGAGGCCGCACGCCTCGATGGTACAGCCTGGGGTATCAGCCCTGGGGTAAAAGAAGAGCACAACGGGCGTTCCGGCGTAATCTGATAGATGAACGGTGTTCTCCTGGTCGTCCTGGAGCGTAAAATCGGCAACTTTATCGTGAACTTCCATGAATGGGTCCTTCCGCAGGAATAACGTTATGGGTCAAGTCGATTGTGTCGCAGACCCTGAGTCAATGTCACGGCCGGCCATCGCAAACCGGTCCATTTTCATCCTGTTGATGATGATCGCGCTTATATGCGCTGCCGCGCACGCGCAATATCCCGGCCATATCAGCAAAAATGCAGATACCACCCCCACGCTGCGTGCTTCGGGTGTCTTTGAGTGGACGGGGGATCTGGCACAGCCCAAGGCCGGCCGTCTCATTCCGCTGGCCGTGTGGGATGGACAACAATATCAACCCGGCGGCCTGTATCTGGCGCAGCCTGCGCCACTCACCGTTCTTACCGGGACGATCTACGAACTGGAGCAGGCGGGCGCTCCGAAAGGGCTCTTCAGCGTGAACGGTGCGGAAAATCTGGGCGGCTCGTGGATCGCAGTTGGGTCAGTGAAGCCCGAGGTGATCATAGCCAAGGCAAAGCCGCCCATGTCGAAGCATCCACCGCAGGTGGTGAAAGACGCAAGCAGCAGCGCATCCACGACTGATTCTGACCGGCCCACGCTGCACCGAAAAGACGGGAGCGACAGCGGTTCGGCATCGCCTTCGAGCAACACATCCAGCAGCCCTCAGTCCAGCAGTGGCACTGGGTCGAGCACATCGTCCGGCGATCCGGATCAACCTACGCTGCACCGCCGCGATTCGAGTAACAGTAGTTCCGGATCTGGTTCGAGCAGCGATTCGACCAGCGCGCAGAGCACACCCGCGGCCAGCTCCGACGGCCCCACGTTGCATCGGAAGGATTCAAGCGACGACTCGCAGAGTGCTCCCCCCAGCATCGATCCAGACCGGCCTACTCTTCACAAGCGTCAGGACACTAGCAAAGCGGGCGGTCCAGTCAGCTTTCCTGTTGACCCTGACCGTCCGAAGCTGCGTTACGGAAGACCGCAAACGCTGGAGGGAAGCGTCGAGCCATCGAAGCTTGAAGGGCTGCCGACGGACATGAACCAGATGGCTGCCATCTCTGACGTGAAGACGAGCGAGCAGCATCCGTATACCTATAGCTGGGCCGATCCAGAAGACGCGGCCAAAATCAAGGCGGCGATGGAGGACCTGGCGCAGAAGGCAATCGCTGCCGGTTTCACGGCGACGACACCAAAGCCGACAAATGTAACAAAGACGGCTACAAAATCAACATCGGTACGACACAAGGCTCCGCCTCCCGCACTGCCTCCGCTCGAAGATGAGAAATTCAATGTTTTCGAGCTTTCCTACAATGGAGGCGCTACCCTGGTCTTAACCGCGAAAAGCACTGGCACCGACGGCGTGGCGAAATATATTACGTTGATCGCCCAGCCCGATTTTTATGGCGCGCCTCAGATCTTCTTCAAGCAGTTGACCAGCGACAAGGCGCTCGACATCGTTCCACGCATGCGTCTTATCGACGCCGCGGATACGGATGGCGATGGCCGCGCGGAATTGATCTTTGAGCTACGAGGAAAGACAGGCAGATCTTTCGGCATCTATCGCCTCTCGAGCGGGCACGTGTTGGAGGCGTTTAATACAGGCCCGCTACCTTAGCGGGCCTGTATTTGGAGCCAGGCTACAGCCTGGGCAGTTGCGTTGTATCCCAACTGCCGCCGAGGGCCTTGATCAACAGCACGTTGGCGGCGAACTGGCGCGTGGTGATGTCGGCCTGTGTGCGCTGGTTGGTGAGCAATGTAGTTTGGGCGATGAGCACCACCAGATAATCATCCAACCCTTGTTTATATCGAACGGTGCTGATCTGAAGCGACCGCTGCGCCGATGCGACCGCGGCCGCCTGCGTTGCCGACTCCTGTTCGAGAATACGCAAAGCCGCCAGATTGTCCTCCACTTCCTGAAAGGCGGTCAGAACGCTCTGGCGATAGTTTGCGACGGTGACTTCGTAGTTGTCTCGCGCTTGTTCAGTCGCTGCATGGCGACGACCTGCATCGAAAAGCAATTCCGCCGCCGAAGCCCCCAAGCCCCATAACGCGCTCGGGCCCTGAATCCACGTGCCTGCATTCTTGCTTTCAAAACCGCCAACTCCGGTGAGGGTGATGTTGGGGTAGTAAGCAGAGATCGCGACACCGATCTGGGCGTTGGCGGCGTCGGCGCGACGCTCCATGCCCGCGATGTCCGGTCGGCGTTCCAGAAGCTCCGATGGGACACCGGCAGGAACCTGTGGCAGCGGGAGATTGAGCGGCGACTGAGCAAGACCAAAGCTCGATGCAGGTTCACCAATCAGCGTGGCGATGGCGTCCTCAAACTGCGCGCGTGCTACGCCGACGTCGATATCCTGCGCCTCAGTGCTTTTCAGTTGCGTCTCAGCCAGAGCTACGTCCGAATCAGTAGCAACGCCACCTTTGAAGCGTCTCTGCGTCAGGGCCAGATAGTCAGTGTAGGACTTGACCGTGTTATCGAGCAATTGTTTCTGCAGATCGAGGCCGCGCAGCTCAAAGTAGTCTTGCGCCAGCTCCGATCGAACGCTCAATTCCACGTTGGCCAAGTCGGCCGCGCTGGCCTGTGCGCTGGCGCGCGAGGCTTCGACCGTACGGCGGATCTGTCCCCACAGATCAGGTTCCCAACTGGCCTGTCCAGCAAGCGAGAAGTCGTTGTATTGCGATACTGCGCCAGGGACGGCGGTCGGCCGGTTTTCCGACAGATGCTGGCGCGAGATCGAAGGACCGGCGCTGAGCGTTGGGAAGTAGCTCGCGCGAGCGATCTGGACGGCGGAGCGCGCAGAGAAGTATTGTTCAGTCGCAGCTTTTAACGTCTGGTTGGAAATCGCAACTTTCTCTTCCAGCGCATTTAACTTCGGATCGTTATAGATTTCCCACCATTTGCCACGCAGCACCTGATCGCTTGGCTGGGCCTGCTTCCACGATCCATTGGGAATGCTCGGCGGCGGAGCGTTTTCCTTGAATGCGGGCGCAGAGGGCGCAGTGGGCCGTTTGTAGTTGGGGCCAACCGTACAGCCTGCAATCAGCGCGCAGACTGCCGTGGCAGCGACGGTTTGGAGGCGGAACATCGTCATGCTTACTTGCCTCCACCTTGCTGTGCCGGGGGATTCTGCTGCTCCGGCCGCACCACGTGTACAACTTCTCCATCCACGATCGAGTCTGGCGGATTCTGGATCACTTGATCGCTGGACTGCAAGCCGGATATCACTTCGACGGTTCGGCCATCGTCGCGGCCGATGGTGATGGGAACGAGTTTTGCTTTGCCATCTACAACCGTTGCCACCTGCAGACCCTGCGAACGGAAGATGAGGGCGGGCACAGGAATGATGACCGTAGGCTGTTCGGTGCCCAGCTTGAAATGGACCTGGGTGTAGGCGCCGGGGACAAGTTCGCCCTTGCGGTTGTCGACATCCACTTCAACCAGCAGGGTGCGCGACGCGGGATCAATAGCTTTGGCTGTGCGAACGATCTTGCCCTGAAACGTGCGGCTGGGATATTCGGCGAATGTGAGTTCGGCACCAAGCCCCGGCTTACAAGCGAGAGAATACACCTGCGGTACGTTCACGTAGACGCGCAGCGTCTGCTCAGCAGACAGGTGGAACATCTCTTTTGTGGTTCCCAAGTCGATCAGCTGCCCCACATCGATACCGCGTGCAGTAATCGTTCCATCAAAGGGTGCGTAGACCTTTTCAAAGGAGACAAGTTCATTCAGCCTCTGCACGTTGGCTTCCGCCGATTTGACTGCAGTGCTTGTGGCCGAGGCTTGCGTGGTGAAGTTTTCCGTGTCCTGCTGCGATACGGCATCGGACTTGACGAGGTCCTGATAGCGGGCCGAGGTTACCTGTGCATATTTTGCGTTGGCTTCTGCCGTGAGCAGATCGGCCTTGGCCTGCGCGAGCTGCTGATCGACCTCGGGGCTTTCGATTTCTGCGAGAAGCTGGCCCTTCTTTACATGCGCGCCAATGTCGAAGTACCACTTCTTGAGGTAGCCGTTGGTGCGGGCGTAAATCGGCGAATCCACGTAGGCGAAGATGTTGCCGGGCAGCACGACTTCTTCTGTCGGCTTGCCTTGTTGCGGTGGCGCCGCCAACACGTCGGGCGCGGCCAGATCGGTGGTCTGGGCTTCCAGCTTTGTGCGCGCGTGCAGCCGCTCAAAGATACCGGCGACGGCGAGAATAACGGCCACAGCAAAAACCACAATCAGGAGAACAATGGTGCCCCCACGGGACTTCGAAGGTCCTTTCTGCGAGGTCTGCGGGTTGTGCGATTCAGGTGCGTTGCTCATGGCTTCTTAATTCTCCTCTGTCTCTGGCAGAGTGTGTTCAAGGCGATTTTGTTTTGCGCGGCGCTTCTTCTCCCGGCGCCCGTGCAGGGCGCTGAAGAATGTCGGAACGAAGAACAGCGTCGATATCGTGGCAAACAACAGTCCTCCGATAACAGCGCGTCCGAGTGGCGCATTCTGTTCGCCGCCGTCGCCCAGGCCAAGCGCCATCGGCATCATGCCGATGATCATGGCAAGCGCCGTCATCAACACAGGCCGGAAGCGAGTGAAGCCCGCGTTCAGCGCAGCACCAGTGGCGTCGCCTACCGTTTCTTCCAACTGTTCGCGCGCAAA
Source organism: Terriglobales bacterium (assembly GCA_963823845.1). Lineage (GTDB taxonomy): Bacteria > Acidobacteriota > Terriglobia > Terriglobales > Acidobacteriaceae > Alloacidobacterium. Next base: position 92,886 of record CAWGND010000009.1, on the reverse strand, counting down.
GCTGATCACCAGAATGGAGTTCGACGTGGCTACACCCATACACATGATGGCGCCCGTAAGCGCCGGGACGCTGATGCGCGTATGTGTGATGAAGAGGAACCAGACGATACCGCTTAACGCGGCAGGCAGCGCAGAAATGACGATGAAAGGATCAAGCCATGACTGAAAGTTGACGACAATGAGAAGGTAGACTAGCAGGATCGAAAACACGAGACCGCCGATCAGGCCGACAAACGACGTCCGCATGGTCTGGACCTGGCCGCGCACTACAATCTGCGAACCGCGCGGCAGTTTACCCTTCATATCTGCAATGATCTTTTCAATTCCCTTGTCGACGCTGGCAAGATCGCTGTTGACGACGTTGCCGTAGATATCGATAACGGGTGCGATGTTGTAGTGCGACTGCGTGCCCTGCTCCGAACCGGGAGTAACTGTGGCCACGTTTCCAAGAATCTGGATAGGCGGTCCGCCCATGGGCGCATTCGCGGGCAGGATTGGACTCCCCGCGCCATTGCTGAGGACCGAAGGCGAGTTACCGCCGGTGCCTGTGAGCGGAATATTCTTCAGATCCTGCAGCGTATCCAGATCGTATTGCGGCGACTGCACAGCAATGCTGTAACTGACGCCTGTGGTTGGATTCAGCCAGAAGGTGGGTGCGGTCTGGAAGCTGCCGCTGGTGGCAACGAGCAGGCTTTGCGCCACGTCGCGTTGTTCGAGACCGACCTGCTGTGCCTTGGTGCGGTCCACATCGACAAACAGACGTGGATTGTCGAACGGCTGTTGAATGCGCGTGTCCGCGACTCCGGGAACATATTTCACGCGGTTCAACATCTGTTCGGCAAAGGCGCGATTCCCGTAGAGATTCGGGCCTACGATCTGTATATCGATTGGCGCCGGAAGGCCAAAGTTTAGAATCTGCGTCACCATGTCGACTGGCAACTCATAAAAGATCACGCCGGGGAAACGGTGCGCCAGCTCAGAGCGCAATTTCTGCACGTATGCCGGCGTCGGATGGTGATTTTCTGAGAGCGACACTTGAATGTCGGCATCAGCGGGACCAATCGCCGCAGAGTTGCTGTACGTGGTGTTGATACCGCTATAGGGCAGACCGATGTTGTCGATAATGGATTCCACTTCGTTTTGAGGAATCACCTCGCGGATGGTCCGGTCCACCTCATCGCAGATGCGTGCCGTCTCTTCAATCCGTGTCCCAGTGTGGGCGCGTAAATGGATCTTGAACTGTCCGGCATCGACGGACGGGAAGAAATCCTGGCCAAGATACGGATAGAGCAGTACTGCAGATCCGATCGTGAAGACGAAAAAAACGATCATGAAGACTGCTGCATGCTCAAGACACATTTCGAGAATTCCGCGATAACCTACGCGCAATTTCTCGAAGTAGTGCTCGAATTTCAGCTGAAATTGGACCAGAGGATTGCGGCTCTTTAGCTTGCGCTCGTGGGCCTCATCGTCGTGCTCTTGCAGCAGGTATTTGGCCATGGTTGGCACAACCGTGCGCGAGAGCAGATAGGAAGCCAGCATGGCGAAGACAACGGCTTCCGCCAGCGGAACGAAGAGATATCTCGCTACGCCCGTGAGAAAGAACATTGGCACGAAGACGATGCAGATGGAGATGGTGGCGACAAAGGCCGGGACCGCGATCTGCGCGGCACCGTCGAGAATTGCCTGCTCAACCGCCTTGCCCATCTCGATGTTACGGTTGATGTTTTCGATTTCAACCGTGGCGTCGTCGACGAGAATACCGACGGCGAGCGCCAATCCGCCGAGGGTCATGATATTGATGGTCTCGCCCAGGGCACTCAGAACAAGCAGCGACGACAGGATGGCGAGCGGGATCGAAACCGCGATGATCACTGTACTGCGCCAGCTGCCGAGGAAGACGAGAATCATGACGGCTGTCAGGCACGCAGCAATGATCGCCTCACGGACGACGCCATTGATGGAAGCACGGACGAAGACCGATTGATCGGCCAAAGGTGTGATTCTAAGTGCCGGAGAAAGCTGCGCCTTGATCGCCGGCAGTTTTGCACGGATGCCCTCTGTAATGTCCAGCGTTGACGCGTCGCCCGTTTTAAGAACAGTCAGGAGCGAAGCGCGCTGCCCGTTGACGCGAACGATGTTGGTTTGCGGCGGAAAGCCGTCGCGCACATGGGCTACATCGCGTATGTATACCGTCGCGCCATTCAGAGTGTGAATGGGCAGGTTGTTCAGCTCTTGCACAGCCGCGGGGGCGCTGTTCGTTTCAACCTGGTACTCGAATTCGGAGACTTTGGCCGTACCTGAAGGCAGGATCAGGTTCTGGGCCGCGATGGTATTGACGACATCGGAGGGCGACAGTCCTTTGGACTGGAGCGCCTGCAGATTGAGGTCGACCTGGACCTGACGCTGCTTTCCGCCGTAGGGATATGGAATGCCAGCGCCATCCACCGTGACCAGCTGGGTGCGGATGAAGTTCAGGCCGTAATCGTTGAGTTGCTGCTCCGACAACCCTTCGCCGGAAAGACCCAGCTGGATAATGGGAACGCTGGATGCGCTGTATTGAAGGATGAGCGGCGGCGTGGTTCCTTGCGGCAACTGACGCAATTGCGTCTGCCCGATCGCTGCAACCTGGGCGACCGCCATGGCGATATTGACCTTCGGCTGGAAGAAAATCTTGATAATGCCGATGCCGTTGAGCGATTGCGACTCGACATGCTCAATATCATTGACCGTAGTTGTCAGGGTGCGCTCGCTCTGCCACACAATGCGCTGCGCCATCTGCTCAGGCGACAGGCCGGTGTAAGGCCACACCATGGCGACAACCGGGATATCAATATTCGGAAAAATATCCGTGGGCGTGCGCATGATCGAGATCGGGCCCAGGATCAGCAGGAGCAGAGCAAATACAGCAAATGTATACGGCCTTCGCAGTGCGAGGCGGACAATCCACATAGTTCGTCAATCTCTCCTGCGGCCTGCAACGCCTTTATCGACGCCTGCGTGTACGGCCGGAAAAGGGTGGGTATTTCCGTGCGGAACTGTTCTTACCGTCTACCTTTCAACCGGTCCGTCAGGCTACGAAGGACAGCCTCCCGGTTGCCGGCCGCTACGCTCTTAGCGGAAGGTACGGGATAGCCGCAATAAGTAATGAATGAATCCGGTCTTGCAAGAGGGGTTCGTCGCACGAAACACTCTGTTATTGGGTAGTTGCTCTCCAGTAGGTCTGGGCCGATTCGGTCAGACACGCCAATAATTCCATTCTACGGTAGACGGCCCAGCATGCGAAAAAGCCGAACCCGCAACCTGAATCAATACAACAAAATGGATGCCGTCAGACCAATCTTCGATTCAGAAAAACATGAGTGGTCAGACCACAGAGACTTCGAGCCTGCTTCAAGTTTGAGGTGGTGCCCTTGCATCCACTCCCGATTCACCATCTTTTCTTCCCCACCGCGGCCAGCAGCAAATACACTTCGAATTCAGACAAACAGGAGTACCCCATGCCCCTGCACAACACCGAAGAGCTCAAAGCTCCCCCGACCAGCGCGCTCGAATCTGAGATCCACAACGAGAAGGCCGAGACCTACGAGTTCCCTGAAGCGAAGCAGGACCCGCAAACCGTCTATCAGACCATCCACGATCAGCTGATCCTCGACGGCAACTCGCAGCAGAATCTCGCCACCTTCTGCACTACCTGGATCGAGCCCGAAGTCAAGCTGATCATGGACGAGTCCGCCGACAAAAACATGATCGACAAGGATGAATACCCGCAGACCGCGGCCATCGAAGAGCGCTGCGTCCACATGCTCGCGGATCTTTGGAACTCCCCGGAAGCAGCCAGCACCATCGGCTGCTCCACCACCGGCTCCAGCGAAGCGGCCATGCTCGGCGGCCTGGCCCTCAAGTGGAAATGGCGCAAACGGCAGAGTGCAAAAGATAAATCCATCGACACTCCGAACCTCATCATGGGCCCGGTTCAGGTCTGCTGGCACAAGTTCTGCCGCTACTTCGACGTTGAAATTCGCGAAGTCCCTATGGAAGACGACCGCCTCCTGCTCACTCCGGAAGAGGTCCTGAAGCGCTGCGACGAAAACACCATTGGCGTCATCGTGACCCTCGGCGTCACTTTCACCCTCCAGTTCGAGCCGGTCCACGAAATCAGCCTCGCCCTCGACAAGTTGCAGGCGGAGACCGGGCTCAACATCCCCATCCACGTCGACGGAGCCAGCGGCGCCTTTCTCGCGCCCTTCGTTCAGCCGGACCTTCTCTGGGACTTCCGCCTGCCCCGCGTGAAATCCATCAATGCTTCCGGCCATAAATTTGGCCTCGCCCCGCTGGGCGTCGGCTGGGCTCTCTGGCGCGAGAAACATGACCTTCCCGAAGAGTTGATCTTTGATGTCAACTACCTCGGCGGCAACATGCCTACCTTCGCGCTCAACTTCTCGCGGCCCGGCGGCGAAATCGTCTGCCAGTACTACAACTTCCTGCGTCTTGGCAAAGAGGGGTACCGCGAAATCCAAAACGAGTGTTTTGCCCTGGGCCGTTATCTCGCCGAAAAGATCGCCGAGTTCGGCCCGTTCAAGATCATTTACGACGGCGACGGCGGAATCCCAGGCCTCTGCTGGGAACTGAAAGACCCCGCCTCTTCAAGCTTCACCCTTTACGACGTGGCCGACCGTTTGCGTGAGCGCGGATGGCTCGTTCCCGCCTACTCCATGCCGCCCAATCGCGAAGATCTCGTCATCCAGCGCATCCTCATCCGCCATGGTTTCACGCGAGCGATGGCCGACGAGCTTCTCTTAGAAATGCAAAGCGTCCTGGACCACTTCGCCCAACATCCGCCAGAAGAATCATCGGCTTATGCCGGCGCAGAATCGGGCTCGCATGACCATTCCGGACGATAGGCGCGCCGTTGTGAATGTCTCTGGACGAGTGGGAGAGGGATTCGAACTTTCGGTTCGGATTGCCGGTAAATAACTTACTGATTTCTCATTGTGCCAGATATGCAGAAAGTGGCAGACATGCAGGCGGTGGGCACAAATTGGGCACAGTCCTTTGGGGTGAACCCCTCTGTTGAGACAATTTGCAATTGGCACACTTGCCGTTCGCTGGATTTTCCTACTCAAACAGCCTCATCTCCTCCAGAATGGCCCTCGGTTGGTGAAGCGGAGGCGGGCTCTGGTGGAGACCAACCCGCCAAGGAATAGCCAGCCGGAGACTCATCGAGACGATGAGTCGGGGAGGCGGTTTCGGCCGTCTCCCCGCTTTCGAAAGAGTCTACATCGGATCGAAAGATCTCCTTATGCCTGAAAAAACTCATCGTCGCTCCGGTCGATGCCGCCCCCGGCTCGATGACCTGCTCGAACTCTTCCGGCGGCCGGTAGCCAAGCGCTGAGTGGAGCCGCTGGCGATTGTAATACTGCTCGATGAACCCCTCGATGTTGGTGCGCAGGTCATCGAGGTCCTGGTACTCGTTGGCGTAAATCTCTTCCCTTTTTAGAGTCTTCATGAAGCTTTCGCAACTGGCGTTATCGTAGGGATTCGCCGGCCGGCTCATGCTTGGGATCATCTCGTGCTTCCGCAGGAGTCTCACGTAGTCGTCGCTGGCATACTGCACTCCGCGGTCGGAGTGATGCACCAGGCCCGGAAGCGGCTTTCGCTCCGCGATGGCTCTCTCCAGCGCTGCTATCGCCAGCCGTGCCGCCAGCGTTCGGTCCAATTCCCAGCCCACCACTTTGCGTGACCAGGCATCGAGAATCACGGCCAGATAGACGAACTCGCGATGCAGCCGGATATAGGTGATGTCAGCCACCCAGAGCTGATTGATCCCGGTCAGCTTCATCCGCCTAGCCAGATTCAGGTAGACCTCCAAGGCGTGTTGCGAGTCCGTGGTTACGACGAAGGCTCTCGGCTGCACCGCGAGTAAGTTATCCTCACGCATGATCCGAGCCACTCGCTTGTGGTTTACCAGCATCCCGCGCCGCCGCAGTTCGGCCGCAATCCTCCGGTAGCCATAGCGCCGCCGGTGCTCGACGGCGATCTGTTGAATCGCCGACCGGACTTCCATATCCTCCTCCACCGGCATTCGTTCTTGCAGGCTACGATAGAAACCGGTCCGGCTGACGCCGCTCAACCGGCACATCTGCTCGATACTCAGGCTGCCTTGCATGGGCATCACTTCTCTGATCTGTTCGTAGATGCCGTCTCGCCAGAGTTGCCTCTGCTCTGGCGTCGAGCCTCGATTTTTTGCAAGGCACCTTTGAAAAAATCCGCCTCCATTGTCTTGTCGGCGACCAGGCGCTTCAATCGTGAAACTTGCTGCCGCAACTCACGTTCCCGGGAGTTCGCCGGCGGCGCCTCGCCGTCTTCGATCGGCTCCAGCTGATCTCGCCACTTGTAGAGCAGGCGCCGGTGAACGCCCAACTCCTCCGACAGCGCGACGATGTTGTCGCAACTCTTCAACCGCTCCACGGCCATCTTCCGAAACGCCTTCGGGTAACGACCCACTGCTCGCTTCTTCGCCACTCGCAGTCCCTTTCCCTGCATAGTGTGCCAATTGCGAGTGTCTCAATTTAAGGGGTCAGTCCACAGATGGGCAGGCAAATCGCGATGTTACCGTCGCCTTCAGCGCATCCACGTTGCCGTTCACTGAACCGATATAAACTACCCCACTCACTACTGCAGGTGAGGATTGCGATTGGCCTCCCGGGGCAGAGCCGGCAAGTTACCGCAAACCCGACTTCACAGGCATTTCGGGACTTCTGGATTGGCGGTCACTCGCCCGAGACAATTCTTGCGGCTGGTGCAATTAAGCGAATCGGTATCTACCTTCTTCCTTTAGATGTTCGAGTGGTGTACGCTGCTTTCTTTAGAAGTTCTAAAGGAGGAACGCGTGCCAGAGAAGTCCAGGCCGGATGCGGAAATGTTGAAGGGGACGCTCGACATGATGATCCTGCGCACACTGCAAACGGGAGACGCCCACGGTCACACGATCGCGAAGATCATCGAACGAAATTCGGAGGACGTGCTTCAGGTCGAGCAGGGATCGCTGTATCCCGCACTCTACCGGCTGGAAGACCGTGGATGGCTTTCGTCGTCCTGGCGTGCAACGGAGAACAACCGTAGGGCAAAGTTCTACCGGCTGACTCCGGCGGGGAAAAAGCAGCTGCAGCGCGAGGCGAATCGCTGGCGCCGGATGGCGCGAGCCATCGGTCTTGTAATGGGCAAAGGATCGCAGGAGGCGGAGTCATGAGCATGCGCAGATTTTTCCGCCGCACCAGGGCTGACGCGGAGCTGAAAGAGGAGATGAACGCCCATCTGGCAGCTGAAACCGAGGAGAACCAGGCGCGGGGCCGGTCTGCGGAAGAGGCGCGCCGCGCTGCGTTCGTGAAATTTGGCAATCCGCAGCAACTGCGCGAAACGTTGTGGCGACAGAACACGATCGCCTTGCTGGACAGCATCGGGCGCGATCTGCGGTACGGGGTGCGCGCGCTGCGCCGGTCTCCCGGGTTTGCTCTGGTTTCGATTTTGGTGATCGCTCTGGGAATCGGAGTCAACGCCGCTTTGTTCACTGTGGTGCGGGGTGTTTTGCTCAAGTCCCTGCCGTTCCAGGACCCGCAGCGGCTTGTGCGTCTGTATGAAGACACGTTCAACCACCGCTTCCCGTACAACCAGAATGCGGGTGGGATCTTTGCCGAATGGCAAAAGCAGAGCCACAGCTTTAGCGGCATGGCCATTAGCGGACATGCCAGGTACAACCTCTCCGGCACCCAGGGACAACTCCCAGAGGTCGTGCCAGCGGCCGGTTTTTCGTGGAATATGCTGCCGCTGCTGGGCGTGCAGCCGGCGCTAGGGCGCAACTTCATCGCAGCCGATGACCAGCGCTCGGCCAATGGAACCGTGATACTGAGCTGGGGCTTCTGGAAGAGGCGGTACGGCGGCAGTCCCTCGATTCTGAACCAGACAATTCTTCTCGATGCCAAACCGTACACGGTGATCGGCATCGCACCTTCCTGGTTTGCTTATCCTGACAGCAGTACACTGTTGTGGACGCCGGTCTACCACGAGGACTTGCCCGCCGAAACGCAGGCGATCGACGACCACCATTACCGAGCTGTGGGCCGGCTGAAATCTGGAGTGACCCTCAGGGAGGCCGTTGCGGATCTTTCCCTGATCACGCGACGCATCCACGATGCCCACCGCGACCATCCGTTTGTGAGCGAGGGCGCCAACGGGCGGTCTCTGCTGGAATCGATCGTCGGCGATATCCGGGCTCCGCTGAACATCCTGCTAGGCGCGACTGGCTGCGTTCTTCTGATTGCATGTCTCAATATCTCAAATCTGCTGGTGGCGCGCTCGGTTGGGCGGCGCAGGGAGCTGGCGATCCGAACGGCTCTGGGCGGCAGCCGCGCCGAACTGCTGCGGCAGCACCTGACGGAGAGCCTGCTGCTCAGCCTTGCAGGCGGCGCCCTCGGATTGCTTCTCTCTGCGGGACTGGTGAGGTGGTTTGTGAGTCTCCGCCAGGATGCGCCACGGATCGAGGCGATTCACATCGATGGCGCGGTGCTTGCGTTCACGGCCGGGCTCATCATTCTCAGTGCGCTGTTCACGGGGCTGGTCTCCGCATTTTCGAGCCGAGGCGAGGAGGTGCTGAGCGCCCTGCGGGAGTCATCGCGGTCCTATAGCGGGGGACACGCGCGGACTCGTCTGCGGCGGGTGCTGCTGGCGCTGGAGGTTGGTCTGACGGTGGTGCTGCTGGTTGGAGCGGGGTTACTGATGAAGAGCTATTCGAGGCTGCGTTCTTCCGATCTCGGCTGCCTCACGCACAACGTGCTGACGATGGATTTCTCGTTGCCCGCGGCGCGGTATGACTTTCCGACGGCCGTGCACTTTTATCAGGATCTGCTCGCGCGCGTTCGCAGCTATCCTGGGATTCAGGCGGCGGCCCTAGTAAACAACGTGCCGGGAAGCGGTTATGGCGGCGACAACGGCTTTACGATCAAGGGACGCCCGCCGCTGCCGCAAGGGAAGGGACAGCTTGCGCTGCGCCGCTGGGTCGATCCGGGATATTTCTCGGCGATCGGAATCCCCTTTGAGAATGGCGACAGCTTTGACGACAATCAGCAGCTCCGGCCTGGGGCGGAGGTGATCATCAGCAAGGAATTTCAGCGCCAGTATTTTCCAGGGCAAAACCCTGTGGGCGAGACCCTGCTGATCGGGGAAGCGCGGCCGTTTCGGATTGTCGGCGTCGTTGGAGATACGCTGGATCAGGTTGGCGAGCCGGCGAAGCCGATGATGTACTTCCCGATCTATGCACTGACCACTCCAAACCAACAAGACTTTATCGGATCCGCGGCCCTGGTGCTGCGACCGCAGCAAGATGTGACGGCGTTTGCGCTGCCTGTGCAGAAAATCTTTCAGCAACTCGACAAGGATTTGCCAGTCACCGACATTCTCACCATGGATCAGGTGATCGGCACGCAGACTCTCGATGCCAGCTTCAACGCGACCGTGTTGGTCATCTTCGCGCTGGTATCTTTGCTGCTGGCCGCGGTGGGGCTTTTCGGAGTGATCTCATATCTCGCCGCGCAGCGCACAACCGAAATCGGTTTGCGCATCGCTCTCGGCGCCCGGCGTGATCAGGTGCTGACTCTCATGCTGTCCGATGGCCTGCGGCCTGCGCTGATCGGCCTGGTTCTGGGCCTCGGCGCAAGCGCAGGAGTTTCCCGTCTGATCGAATCGCAGCTCTACCAGACGCTGCCCGGCGATCCGGAGATTTTCGCCTTGGTCTCTCTGACGTTGATTATCGTGTCCGCGGTAGCCTGCTTGATCCCGGCATGGCGGGCCGCACGGCTTGATCCCGTGGCGGCTCTGAGGACGGAATAACTTGCCCGTGCTCATTGTGGGGAGTTCCAAGCCCTGCTGTCAGCGGTTGGGCGGACCAGCGGTCAACTCGGACTGGCACGGGTACGCAGGTCGCGTTATCACTGCAAAGTCAGACACCCGCAGCCCTACCAGAGGCAATACGCTTTCTGAGTGCCTCTGCAGCGAGTTGGCGGCAACCCGGAAGTCCTATAAAAAGGAATGTAATCACATCCTTTGGAAGCCGACGTGAATTACGAAGTGCTGGAAAAACGCGGTTCTCGGTAACTTGCCGCGAGCTCTGCCAGGGTCAGATGAAGTTACCGAAACGGGACTTTACAGGCAGTTCGAGTCAGCCTCACCAAAAGCCGGCTATCGCCGGATCATACTTGGAATATGACGAGCCGAATCGAGCGCAAGGAAACCCGGACTGCGAGAGCGCCGTTTCAAAAGGGGGCTGAAAACCGATCCTCTAATTTCAACGGAATCAATGGCCAGTTTTGACCAATAAACCATTCCAAAATCTGTGGATTTTGAAATACACCCTCGATCGCGGTTTCCAGACGTAAGCCAAGACCGTGTTCTATACAATAAAGGGAGTTTCACCTCGATCTCCCTTATTGAATAGTCAGGCTCACCACTCCCGAGCTTGTAACTTGATGGGTAGGATTCGACGGCGGCGTTGGTGAAGATACAGAACTGCTGCCACCTCCGCAAGCGGTCATGTAGGCCGTCGCCGCCAAGAGGACCAGCCCGAGGCAGGCAACAATCCGGTTCCGGGTCAAAGGTCTTTTTCTTCTCGTAACAAGGAATGGCACGAACGTGATCGGCAACAGTACAACGGCAGAGGCTGCGCCCGGGAGAGTTTCTGTAAATACTACGGTTATCTGGTAAGTTCCCGCTGGCGTTGAGCTAGAGGTGGTGACTGTCACTGCAGCTGATGTAGCCGAATAGTTGCACGCAGCTCCGCTGGGGAGGTTCAGACACTTTGCTGAGACATTCGTGGCCGAGGACTGAAAGGTTACTGGATAAGTTGCAGTCGATCCGGGAGCCACTGTGGCTTTAGTTGTGGTAAAAGATGGCGGTATTACGGAACTAGAGGTCGCTGAATCGACTTCAAATTGCAGCGAATTTGACGAGCCTCCGCCGGGAGTGGGCGTTTCGACGGTGACGATACTGATGCCAGCGGCGGTGATGTTCGCTGCCGGGACCTGCGCCGTCAGGCTGGTGGCGCTGTTATATTTCGTGGACAGAGCTGTGTTGCCCCAGTAAACAATAGAGCTTGAAGTAAATCCTGCACCGTTTATGGCCAACGAAAACCCAAGGGTGCCCTCAGAGATAAATGCAGGCGTTATGCTGCCCAGCACCGGGACCGGGTTCGTCGGAATGTTGATGCTGTAGGTTTCGGTCGCCACTGCGGACTGTGTGTACCCACTCGCAATTGCAATGGCCTGAATCGTCTCTGTCGACGAGACCGTAATGGCACCATTGTACAGAGGCGAGTTCTGATTCGGAGTGGTTCCATCTGTTGTGAAGTGAATAGTGGCTCCCGGAGTAGTGTCGCTGATGGTCACCGATTGGGCAGTCGTGTAAGTGCCTTCTGCGGGAGAGAACGTCGGCCTAGCTGCGACGGGAATGTTGATCGTATACGACGCCGATGCCACGGCGCTGGTGCGATAGCCGCTGGCGGTTGCGATCGCCTGAATGGTTTCGGATGACGAGACGGTGAGCGGACCTAAGTAGACACTGGAGCTGGTAGTCGGAGTAGTCCCGTCGGTCGTGTAGCAAATCGTCGCTCCCGGTGTGCTGTCTGAGATGCTTATGGCCTGAGGCGACGAGTACGTACCGCCAGCAACGCTAAAAACCGGTGTAGCTGCCGACGATGGGAACATTACTTCGCGGACTCTGTAGTTCCCATAGTCGGCGATATAGAGGTTGCCGTCGGGACCAAATGCGATCCCTTGTGGAGAATCAAGCTCGGCAACGGTGGCCGAGCCGCCGTCGCCGCTGTAACCTACGTATCCGGAACCGGCGATAGTCGTAACGAGGCCAGTAGCGGTATCGACTTCCCGAATCGTGCCGGAAAAGTCTGAAAAGTAGAGGTTGTTGCTTGAGTCAGCAGCCAGACCCATGGGATAAATCTCGGCGCTGGTTGCGGGCCCGCCATCGCCGCTCCCACCGAAAGCATTACCATTACCGGCTACTGTCGTGATGATGCCGGTCGAAATCGCTACTCTGCGGATTCGACCCACAAGCGGAGTTGCGATATAGAGATTCCCCAGACTGTCCATAGCGACAGCGCCTGGCTGGCTTATTGCCGCACTGAGAGCTGGCCCACCATCGCCACTCGATCCGCTGCTTCCATTTCCCGCAACGGTGGATATAATTCCGCTGGTTGCGGAGACGAATCGGATAACACCGTCATATGTGTCCGAGATATACAGATTTCCTGTGCTGTCGAGCACCAAGCTGCTAGGATGCGCCAGAGTCGCTGAGGTTGCTGGGCCGCCATCACCGTAATACCCTGGGGATCGGGTCTGTCCGTTGCCTGCAACTGTTGCGATTTGGCCAGTGGTCGTTATGACTTCGCGGATCACATTGTTTCCGCTGTCGGCGATATAGAGATTGCCGTTCTTATCGACCGCAAGGCCCTGAGGCGAGTTCAATTGAGCGCTGGTTGCCGGGCCGCCATCGCCGCTGTAACCAGCTATGCTGTCTCCCGCAACAATCGACAGATTTCCTGTCGATGCGGATCGTATCCAGACGACGTTGTTCCACGAATCAGAAAAGTAGAGATTGCCTGCAGTATCGAGTACTACTCCTTGGATAAGGCCAATCTCAGCGCTCGTGGCTGGACCACCAATCCCACTGAACCCTAAGGTCCCGTTCCCGGCGACGGTCGACATGACTGAGACAGGTGGAGCTGTGATGGTATACGTAGCTGTCGTTGGTGGGCTGGTCAGATAGCCAGGCGCTACCGCGATCGCTTTGATGGTAACCGAGCCGGAAACATTGATAGGTCCGTGGTAGCCCTGCGACTGTGTTGTTGGTGATGTTCCGTCCAACGTTACATAAATAGCGGCGTCGGGTGTAGCGTCAGCAATGGTAACGGTTTGCGAGCTGGCATATGCGCCTGTTGATAACGAGAACGTGGGCGCGGCGGTGAGCGCAGTGGGCGGAAGACCCGGTGCCGTCACCTCACGAATGCGGTCCGAACCACTATCCGCAATGTACAGGTTTCCAGCCATGTCGACGGAAATACCGATCGGGTAACACAAGCCGGCGCTGCTTGCCGATCCTCCGTCGCCGCCCCATGAACTGCAAATTTGCGGGCTTCCATTTCCTGCAACGGTTGCGATGATTCCATTGCTCGCAGTAACTTCCCGGATCACGACGTTGTATGTGTCTGCGATGTAGAGGTTTCCAGCGGGATCAAGCGCTACATTTTGGGGGGAATTCAACTCTGCGCTGGTGGCCGGTCCTCCATCGCCGCTGTAGCCTCGCTGATTGTTTCCGGCAACGGTGGAAATCACTCCGTTTGTGTTGACCTGGCGGATAACGTAATTGTATGAATCGGCGATGTAGAGGTTGCCGGTACGATCGAGAGCGACTCCTGTTGGAGTAGCGAGCGCCGCATTGGTGGCAGGCCCTCCATTGCCCGTATAGCCATATTGTCCGTTGCCCGCAACGGTGCTTATGGTTCCGGTAGCTGCAATGACCTCGCGGATGCGCTGATTCCCTTCATCTGCAATGTAGAGATTGCCGGCTGTATCGGTGGCGACCCCTTCTGGATAGGAGAGGCTTGCAGCCGTCGCCAGATCGTTGTCGCCGCTGTATCCCGAGGTTCCGTTGCCGGCGTATGTAGTGATGATTCCAGTAGCCGCTGCAACTTTACGAATCACTTGATTGTCGGAATCGGCAATGTACAGGTTACCGCTGCCGTCGAACGCCAGCCCGACTGGGTACGAGAGTTGCGCCTGCGTTGCCGGCCCGTCATCGCCACTGTAACCGGCAGTCCCGATGCCTGCGTAGGTGTTAATGATTCCGGTTCCTGCCGCAACCTTACGGATCACGTTGTTTTCAGTGTCCGCGATATGCCGGTTGCCGAGCTTGTCGAAGGCTGTGGCATAGGGCATATTTAGTTCGGCAGCGGTTGCTATACCGCCATCGCCGCTATATCCCGCGGCTAGGCTGCCTGCAACGGTGTAGATCAATGACGCCGGAGCAGAGGCAATCACATACTGCGCGCTGGCGGTACTGCTTCCTGAATAGCCATAAGCAGCAGTGGCAATCGCCACCAGAGTTTCTGACGAGGAGACTGTAATCGGGCCGGTATATTTCACCCCATTGGTTCCCGGAAAGGTTCCATTCGTCGTGTAATAAATCGTGGTTCCCGGCGTGGCATCCGAGATCGTGACCGTTTGGCTGCCCGAATATACTCCCGAAGCGAGCGAGATGACTGGCGTTGCCGTCGCCGGCAGACTCAGGTTGTAGGTCGCTATTGCTGTCGGACTCTGCTCATATCCAGATTCAGTGGCGTATGCGTAGATCTGATTGCTGCCCGGACTGGAAATCGTAATCGGGCCGGTATACGGAACATATCCTCCCGTACCTAGAGCTAAGTAGTAAATTGTGGCTCCCGGCGTGGCATCCGTGATACTCATCGTTTGAACTGAAGTATATGTGCCAGGCGTTGGTGAAAAAGTCGGCGCCGCGACCTGAACGCTGAGCGCTGTTGTGGCGGAAACGCTCGCATTGTAATTGCTGTCTCCGGGATAGCTAGCAACTACCTCGTGTGACCCTGGCCCAGTCGGAGAAATGCCAGAAACAGTAGCAGTAGCTTGGACAGATTCTGTCAAGAGTACATTTGCAGCGTTGAAGTAGAAGCTCGACGAAACAATGTCCGTGAGACCATCTCCATTGAAGTCGCCGAGGATCGTATTCGAACAACACGGAAGCTGTGCCGATCCAATCGGCATCTGGCTAAATGTTCCGTCTCCGTTGCCTAGAAGTATATTCAATGTTGTTCCGTTGGTCTGAGCCCCCAGAAAAAGATCGGCTATGCCGTCCCCGTTGAAATCTCCAACTGCGACAAGAAAAGGTGTTGTGCCAATTGTGGTGGGACTGGTCGAGGCGGTCTGGAAGGTCCCATCTCCGTTGCCAAGCGCAATACCAACCACACTATTGCCACCATAGAACGGGATAGCTATGTCCAGTTTTCCATCCCCATTGAAGTCACCAATTTCAAAGGCGTTCGAACCTGTCGAGCCCAGAGGGCTTCCGAGGGCTTGGGCGAAGGTCCCGTCTCCTTTACCCAGGAAAACCGATAACTGTTGATTAACGCTATCGATAGTGGACAAGTCTGGGATTCCATCGTTGTTAAAATCTCCCACTGCCATGAAATTGAAAAGTTCGGCTTGCGCTATCGACGAGCTTATAGGTACTTCGGTGAAGGTCCCGTCCCCCTTACCGAGCAACACGACCAAATAGTAACCCCCAGCTGCAGCCAAATCGGGAATGCCGTCCCCATTGAAATCCGCAGCAACGACGGGATAGGACCCGTAATTAGTAAATATTGGGCTCCCTGGAGCTTCTTGGAAGGTTCCATCTCCATTGCCCAAGAGCACCGTAAGTGAGTCAGGGCCGAGATAGTGATTAGACAGGAGAAGATCCGGAATCCCATCACCGTTGAAATCCTGCACCAGAACCGGGGTTCCACTCGCGGTGATAGGGCTTTTCGTCACTTCCGTGAAGTTCCCTGTCCCGTCACCGAGCAGAATACTCACCGACTGACTGGTGCTGTTTATTCCAACCGCAAGATCCAGATTTCCATCACCGTTAAAATCTGCGGCTACCAGCCCAACGGGCTCGTTGCCCACCTGAGGATTACTTACATTGACCAGAGTAGGTCCAATCATCGGATCGCCCAACGTAGCGGTCGCCAAGACTGTGTTGTTGACGCTGGTATCAAGAAAAGAAATGCTGCCGGTGGGCCCCATGCCCTTCGCGGACCCGCTCACAGTTGCCCTAAACGTGTAGTCTCCCACGGAGCCGCTCTGTTCGATAACCGTTGTAGAGGAATATTTGCCGGTAACAGTGAGGGTAACAGTGCTTGAACTACTGCCAGCATAAGCAGTCAGACCATCGGGTGTGCCAGCAAAGACAGCCTTGAAGCTGTGAGTACCGACGGCAGGATGAAAACGAAGCACAGCAGTCCCCGCGCTCGTCAACTGTGCGGCCCCCAATAGATGAATATCGGTACAGTATGCTGCTGAGGCATCGCAAAAATTCACCTGGCCAACAGTCACATTGCTCGAACCTGACGCTACAGCAGCCACCAGAGTCAATTCGCTACCGGAAGTTATCGAGGCACTCGACGCCACGGGACTAGGGCCGGAGCTCATTGTTAAGCTCGTTTTTGTCGGCGCGGCTACGGCAAACGCCGCTGGGCCGCAACCGATCAGTATCAATATTCCTGTGACGTATGAAGCCAGTCTGTTCATGAGAATTCGCCGAGCACCCTTAATTTGAACTGTGAGACCCCCGACGCTCGCATACTTCGGCGTTCTTCTATGAGGGCAATCAGGACTCGGAGTCCCTCCCACATAGAACCTGGCCCTCGCTAAAGCATGATCGGGAAGACTGGGGGGATTACCCGCGCGATCGCAAACGAGTCTGGTGATGAGAGAATCGGAAAAAATATTTTCGAGAGTATCCGCTCAGAACTGGCGTGTCAACGCCAATGCCCGATGTTTGCGCTGCCAGGACGTTACGTCTGGAAACCGCGATCGAGGGTGTATTTCAAAATCCACACCTTTGAGGCAGCATTTTGACGCCATCGTGGTCCTGTGTTTTCAATAATGCAGAGTAAGCACTTCGGCGTCCATTTTGAATCAAAGGACATAGCATTCCTCAATGTTCAGTTGTCTCAAAAGGACGTCGCGGGTCATAGCTTTCAAGGACCCTTTAAAGAACATTCATTTGGCAATCGGCTTGACCCCTCTTCCGCTTACCAATGGGATCAGCTAACGTATTCTCGAAATAGCGTCGGTGTCGGGGTTCTCCGTGCGGTCAGCAAACGAGAAGTTGTAAAAGTTCGCTAGGGGAAGAGTAGCGTCCTGTAGATCCCGGAAAACGGGGCGGTCTCGGTAAGTTCAACCTGGCGAGTTGCCCCAAACGGCAACTTGCCGCAAACCCGATTTTGCAGGCGGTTGAGCTCACGATTGCAGGATAGAAGGCGCGATTGCTTCGATAGTGCGACTTATCAGTACGATCGGCTTCTGTGTTGATCGCACGTCTCAGGCAGCAACGCCGTTATCCGGTCCATCTGTTCACCGCGTTGGATTCTGATTGCCTGACGCCACATATGGATATACAACCCATCCGGATCGCCCGAGTCTTCCACATCTTCCGCACGAAACGTCTGTGTAATGACGTGTTTCACGTGCGGGTGGACGAAAGCCTGAAGCTGGTGGAGAGCATTGCCGCGAGAACCGGCCATATGACCCATTATAGGAGCCTGTCGGCTTTTGTCGGCTTTTGTCGGCTTTTGTCGGCTTTTGTCGGCTTTTGTCGGCTTTTGTCGGCTTTTTCTTGCGCGCGCCTTATGGTTCGTCACTCTTGGTGTTTAGCTCTGTAGCAACGCGATCAGCGCATCGTCTCATTTAGGGTGAACGCGCCGCCTAGTTTCAGTTGAGGTGCCGAGCGATTCCATCAGCAGATCCGCGGCCACACATGCAAATCTTTCGTCGTTGATGTGCGCGTCGAGCTCCACCAGCCGGATGGTTGGGCTGAGCGCCATTTTCAAGGCGCGACGATAGGCGTTGAGCGCCTCTTGCGAAAAGAACGGCGCCCCTGCCCTGTCGATGGCGGAGACGCCTCGTAGAGGAATCAGCACAGTCACAGGTCCGCTTGCGCGATTGAGCTTGATGGCTGTGATGCGTCCGATCTCTGCACACTCTTCCGGCGTCGTCCGCATCAGAGTGACGCTGGAGTTGTGGAGGTAGAAGTTGCGGCTCCGGAACTGGGGCGGTACCGTTTCCTCAGGCCCGAAATTCACCATGTCGATCGCGCCCGGGCAGATCAGCTGGGGAATGCCCTTGCGGCCCGCCGCTTCCAGCCGGTGCGGTCCCGCGCTCATGACACCGCCTACCACCTCGTCTGCGAGTTCCGTAGTCGTCATGTCGAGAACAGCTCGGAATGCGCCGTCTTCGATCAACTGTTCCATCGCTTGTCCGCCAACTCCCGTAGCGTGAAAGACCAGAACTTCGTAGCCTCTCTCCTCGAGGGTGCGCCGAGCGGCCGTGACGCAAGGTGTTGTGACGCCAAACATGGTCGCCGCAATCGCGGGCTTCTCGTCGAGAGCGCCAATTGGCTCCAAGGTAACCATGCCGCAAATCGCCCCAGCCGCATTGCTGATGATTCGGCGGGAGACATGATTTAACCCCGCGATGTCGAGCACCGAAGGCATCATGCAAATGTCTTTAGTTCCCACGTAGGGCTTGATATCGCCGGAGGCTAGTGTGGAAACCATCAGTTTTGGGAAGCCGTAGGGGAGCGCACGCATGGCCGCGGTCGCAATTGCCGTACCCGCAGAACCGCCCAGTGAAGCCACTCCGTGAATGACCCCTTCTTCAAAAAGTCGCCCAAGAATCGCCTTCGCCCCGACCGCCATGGCGGTGACGCTTCGACCTCTGTCTCTCTCCATTCTGAGCGCGGCGAGATTCTCCTTTGCCGCAACGGCCACCTCTTCTTGCGAGATGTCGGCCTCAAAGGGTGGACTGCCAAGCACACCGACATCGATCATCAGCGTTCGCAGGCCCGCGCTCTCAATTCGCTCACGCAGGAAGGAGAACTCTTCTCCTTTGGTGTCGAACGTGCCGATCAGCGCAACGGTCTTGGTAATCATCGCGTCAACCTGCCGGCAGCTCGCCGGGTGCTAGCACTCGGCACTCCGGCATCGCGCGGAGAAGCGCCTCGGGGCCGGGCGGCGAATATATGGCAACCAATTTCAAAGGCTCCCAGGCAGTGTTCACGGTGGAGTGGAAGATGTCAGCAGGAATGTGAATCATATCCCCGGCGCCAATGGATTCCCAGTGTTCACCGTCGATGTCGATCATCTGCTTGCCTTCCCCGGAAACTACGTACAGAACCTCTTCGGTACCAGGGTGATTGTGCCGCGCGTGACCCTTCCCAGGTTGCAAGATCACGACGCCCATGGTGAAACGCACCGTACTGGTGACACGTGGTTCGCTGAGCCACTTGATCGTTCCCCATTCAAAGACCTGCGTTTCGACAGCGGCGGGTGTTATGAAACAGCGACCGGCGAGCTTAGACATGCCTGCTCCTTTAGCTGTGGTCCGTGTGGATGTTCAGACTTTTGAAATTCCTTACCTGCTCGGTAATGGCGCGCTCGGTGGGTAGGCGCTCGATGCTCGAGGCGCCAAAGAATCCGCAGACGCCGTGAGTCCGACTGAGGATGTACTGAACATCGTCCGGCTCAGCAATCGGGCCACCATGACAAAGGACCAGAATCTCGGGGTGGATGGAGATGGCTGCTTCCTGGATGGCTTGAATGCGGTCAACCGATTGATCGAGAGTGATGGCTGTCTTGGCGCCGATTGTTCCTTTTGTGGTCAATCCCATGTGCGCGATCAAAAGGTCTGCGCCTGCTTTTGCCATGGCCTTCGCCTCGTCTTCATTGAAGACATACGCGCAGGTGAGCAGGTCCAGGTCATGCGCTCGCGCAATCATCTCAACTTCCTGTACGTATCCCATGCCGGTTTCCTCCAGACTCTCGCGGAAACGCCATCGATCAGCCCCACCGTCGGGAAATTCTGCACTCCGAAAAAGCCGAGTTGTTTCAGGTGGCGAAGAAATAGATCCATGACGCGAAAGGGATCGGTTCCACAGACGCCGGCCAGCACTGGTATCTTGCGAACGATGGGCAGTACTTCGCGTGCCATCTCCATGACGATGGCGTTCGCGTCCCCATAGGGCATGAGGCCCTGCCAAAGATCCTCGCCCGGCCATGCGGTATCGGCCGGAATTGTAGACGATGATGAGATCGGCTCCCGCAGCTTCGGCGCACTTGGCGGAAATTCCAGTGCCCGCACCCGCGCCGACGATGGGGGTTCCCCCCGCGCTATTCGCCCGCCATCGCTCTAGACAAACCAATCGGTCCATTATGCCGTTTCTCCCATTTGCCAGCTAGGATCACGACGCCACTATACGGCTACTGACGCCAACTCAAAAAGGAAATGTGGGACTAGCTGTGATCTTTTCATTGTCAAAGAGGAAAATAGGCGCGAATCGTGCGTGCAATTGCACAAGGTAAGCGGACTCAAGGAAGGACAATCTCTCAACTTGGTTGACCCCGCGAGATTATGAACCGAAATGCCGCTTCCAAGTGAAGAGCGGGGAGATTTGATTAAAAAGATGCACACATACTTCTGAGACTAGGTCTTCCGACCGAATCACCTCACTCCCAGACGCGGAGCATTACGACGCCTCCCATAGGCGAAACCCCCTGAGTTCTCATTTGGCAATGAACCCCGAACTAGCCGGGTGATTCGAATCCCACTTGGATCCACATTGGATATGGCGAGAGAAGTTCCCCTGATATGCGGATGATAATCCTCTTGTTTGGTACGGCGCCTAATCATGCGTAGATGTGCGTAACTCGCCTATATCCGGCTATTCAAAAGCTGACAAATCTCATTCACCGATCGAGCCAAGCTCATCGCCAAGTGAAATTCAGCTTCTAGCCTTCGCACCACTTGCCAGGCAATTATGCATTGCCTTCCGCAACTAGCTGTTAGTTCGTATGATTGACGGGAATATTCAGAGCAATATGGCCAATCTTCAGAAAAGGGTCTCCAATTCCTGATGTCTAACCCTGGAAAAGCTGCCGATGGGATGGGTGAGGCTGAACCAACATATCCAGAAATGAAAAGGACAAGCATGAAAGTTTTCAAGGTAATCGTTTTGCTCGCGGCGATTCCTGCCGCCGCATCAGATATTCCCGGAGTATGGCGGTTCAGCGGTTCTGTGGCCGGGCAAACGTTCACATCCGTTTGCAACTTGAAACAGCAAGGGGAGAAGGTCACGGGCACCTGCTATATGGAGGGTGAACAGCCCGTCGACGTTGTTGGATCGATCAAGGACGATCAGGTCATGTTCCAGTATGGGATCGATGACGGTGGCACCAACTTGATCATTACGTTCAACGGCACGCTGAGTTCGAAAGCAGAGATGAAGGGCGCGCTGTTCGTGGATCCGTTCGACATGCAGGGCACATTCACGGCGCGGCAAGGTGCGGTCGCCGAAGCCGAAGTCGCGGCACCTCCGCTACCCAAACCTGTTATTGCCCCAGAACCTCCCGCGGTGTTGGATTCCGGCAAGAACGCGACACTCTATGTGGTGCCGTATGCCCACCTCGATACTGAGTGGCGGTGGGAATACCCGACGGTCATCGGAGAATACCTGTCGCGAACCATGCGGGATAACTTCGCGCTCTTTGAGAAGTATCCGCATTATGTCTTCAACTTCAGCGGAGCGAATCGTTATCGGTTAATGAAGGAGTACTACCCGGCTGATTACGAAAAGCTCAAAAAGTATGTCGCGGCCGGGAGATGGTTTGTCGCGGGCTCTTCCATGGAAGAGAATGACGTCAACAACCCCTCTGCGGAATCGATCATTCGCCAAATACTTTATGGCAAGGAGTACTTCCGCGGCGACTTTGGCCGGACGAGCGCAGAGTACATGCTGCCGGACTGTTTTGGATTTCCCGCATCGCTACCCAGCATTCTGGCGCACACCGGCATAAAGGGTTTCTCCACGCAGAAGTTGACATGGCATTCGGCGACCACTGCGGGCGGGCCTGGTTCGCCGCAAGATACAGCGAAGGGCATTCCGTTCAACGTCGGCGTGTGGGAAGGGCTGGATGGCAAGAGCGTGATCGCCGCCCTCAACGCCACTGATTATGGCGGCAACGTTACAGAAGATCTGACCAAGAGCAATACCTGGATCCGGCGCGCGCAGAACGATGGCAAGTCGAGTGGGCTTTATGTCGACTACCGTTACTACGGAACCGGCGATATTGGTGGCTCTCCACGCGAACCTTCCGTCAAGTTGATGGAGGCGATCGTGACTCAAGGCACCGCGGTACTTCCGAATCCCCCGGATCCAACGGCGAAAGAGGCAGCTGTCAAAGTCGGCGACGGGCCACTTCGTGTGGTGCAGGCGACTTCGGAGCAGATGTTCCTGGATATCACACCCGAAGAGGCAAGTCACCTGCCTCGTTATTCGGGTGACCTAGAGCTTACTGAACACTCCGCCGGATCCCTTACCTCAGAAGCGTACATGAAGCGCTGGAACCGCGAGAACGAAGTATTGGCGGATGCCGCCGAGCGTGCATCTGTGGCAGCCGAGTGGCTGGGTGGCAGGCCCTATCCAAAGCAGCGGCTCACAAACGCCTGGACGCTGGTGATGGGCGGACAGTTCCATGACCTCATTCCGGGCACAGCGACTCCCAAGGCATATGAGTACGCGTGGAACGACCAGAACGTTGCGCTGAACCAGTTCGGCTTGGTGCTGAAAAGCGCTGTCGACGCAACTGCCTCCGGCCTCAATACGCAGGTGAAAGGCACGGCTGTAGTCGTCTACAACCCGCTGTCGATCAGCCGCGAAGATATTGTCGAAGCGAACGTCGTCTTCACCGATGGCGCTCCCAAGGCTGCGCGCGTCGTTGGACCGGATGGCAAGGAGGTTACGGCACAAACAGCAGAGTCAACCAAGGATGGTGTCAAGGTTATCTTCCTGGCCAAAGTGCCTTCAGTCGGCTTTGCCGTGTATGACGTCCAGCCTGCAGTCGCGGCCTCTGGCGCGAACACTTTGAAGATCACCGAATCATCCTTGGAGAATGCCCGCTATCGGGTGAAAGTAGACGAAAACGGCGACGTCTCCAGCATCTACGACAAGTCAATCCAGCATGAACTCCTCTCAGCCCCAGCCCGCCTCGCCATCAAGACGGATAAGCCGCAGGAATGGCCCGCATGGAACATGGATTGGGCGGATCAGCAAAAGCCGCCCCGTGCCTATGTCTCGGGTCCAGTCAAGGTAAAGATCCTCGAAAGCGGCCCGGCGCGTGTCGCCTTGCAGGTCGAGCGCGAGACCGAAGGCTCAACGTTTGTGCAGACCATCAGGCTTGCGGCTGGCGATGCGGGGAATCGTGTGGAATTTGGCAATGTGGTCGATTGGAAGACGGCAGAAGCAAATCTGAAGGCCACCTTTCCGCTTACCGCATCGAATCCGAAGGCTACCTACAACTGGGACATTGGCAAGATCGAACGCGGCAACAACGACGAACGGAAGTTCGAAGTGGCGTCGCATCAGTGGTTCGATCTGACCGATAAGAGCGGAGCCTACGGCGTGACGGTCCTCTCCGACTACAAACACGGTTCGGACAAACCGGATGACCACACCCTTCGCCTTACTCTTCTGCGCACTCCAGGCATCAGCCCGGGAGGCATGGCCTACAGCGATCAGTCAACACAGGATTGGGGACATCATGAATTCAAGTACGGGCTTGCCGGTCACGCCGGAGATTGGCAACAAGGAGAAACGAATTGGCAGGGAATTCGCCTGAATCAACCGCTCATCGCCTTTGAAAGCCCCAAACATGAGGGTGCATTAGGAAAAAGCTTTTCGCTGCTGAGTATCAACAATAGTCACGTGCGCGTGATGGCGGTGAAGAAAGCCGAGCAGGGCGACGAAATTGTCGTTCGCCTGGTTGAAGAAACAGGCAGGCCACAAAAGGACGTCCACTTGGCGTTCCCGGCTTTTGTCTCCTCCGCACGCGAAATCAACGGCGCTGAAGAAGAAGTTGGAGCGGCGACCTTCGTCAAGGGCGAGCTGATCACAGAGTTCTCTCCTTATCAACCCCGTACCTTTGCCTTAAAACTCGAACCATCTCAGGCGAGATTGTCTGCTCAACAATTCAAGCCCGTCTTGTTGCCGTACGATGTCTCCGTCGCCACTTTCGATGGACGTCCTTCCGCTGGCGGGTTCGACGATGTGGGTCATGCGTTGCCGGCTGAACTGTTGCCCGCTGCGATCGCCTACGATGGTGTGCAATTCGATCTTGCTCCGGCCGCCGAAGGCAAAGCCAACGCGGTGACAGCGCGTGGCCAGACCATCACGTTGCCTGAAGGCAAATTCAACCGCCTATATCTCCTCGCTGCTGCCTATGCAGGAGACCAGAAAGCAACTTTCCAGATTGGCGACGCGCCGGTTGATCTCACAATTCAGAATTGGACCGGCTACATTGGCCAATGGGACAACCGCCAGTGGAAGACGATTCCCGTGCCTCCTCCAGCAACCCCGGCAGCGGGAGACGAAAGCCCACAGGCCAAACGTGCCAGGCGCATGCTTGCCTATATCGACGCTCATGGTCCGATGATGGCTCCCGCAATGGTCGGACTCACGCCGGGCTTCATCAAGCGCTCACCTGTGGCCTGGTATGCATCACATCGTCACGGCACCGATGGCAGCAACGAGATCTACAACTACTCGTATCTTTTTGCCTATACGATCAATGTTCCGCCCGGTGCAAAGACGCTGACCCTTCCTCTCAACGAACGCATCCGTATTCTCGCCGTTACCGCGGCCGCAACCAGCGATCCAACGCAACCCGGAGAACCTTTATATGACACGCTTGATTCCACTTTCGGCATCGCTCAGAACTAGTCAGGAAGTGATCCAGTCGCCGAGGTTCACTTTCGAAATAAACGGTGATCCGGGAGCCATGATCACCGGACAAGGCGGCGGCCCGCTTCCAGGGTTCGGCAACTATCGGCAATATGGTTCATATACGACAGTATTAGGCGGGCCCTATAGGCTGCTTCGCTGGCGCGAGCCCGATCGAAGCCGCGCCGATAACGATAAGAACAGCCACACCTATGAGTTCTCCGCGTGAAATCATGTTGCGCAGCGCCTGCGTGCCCATCGACGTTCATTGCGTCGGCAAGTTAGCGGAAGGAGACTTTTCGGCAACATGGCAAGTCTAGTCATCCCCGACGACCACCTGAGATACCGCCAGTGTCGAAGAGGACGGACCAGCGCTGTGCAACGCGGGTATAGACAACAAGCAGTTCGAAGAGCCGACTACCTGCAAGCCGGACGGCAGGGATTCCCCGAAGCTGCGGACTGCGTCTGCCCGGTCGGGCGGGACGTACCGTGACAGAAGCTGGATGATTTCTTCGTCGATCCCAAGTGCCGTCAAGCGGGAAATCGTCCGCTCGCGAATTGCGTCATCGATGTCACGCGAGCGATCCTCGGTGCGCCGCGCGATCAGTGCAATGGCTGAAGCTGTTGCCGCCGTGAACGCCGATAAGTCCAATAGGGCTTTCAGCCACTCGCTGGCGATTTCAGGCGCCACGACGGAGTGCAGCGGCCCATACAGCGGAATGCGAGCACCGAGCCGACCGAGCGACCACAGCCAAATTGCATTTTCAGGTTCCTTTCTGATCTTCGACAACACTTCATCGCCCAGCGAAGCACGGTCGCTGCCCAGTAGTTGCTCAAGGCTCGCGAGGAGGCGCCACCGCTCGTACTCGAGTTGTCGGTTCACGCGGCCCTTCTTTCTGAGATCGGCACGACCAATAAGTTTGCGATAAAGCGCCTGCTGTTCGCTCGCGTTGATGCCGCCGGCGATGCGACGCAACAGCACTAACAGCTCGACCTGGCATTGCAGATCGTCCACAAAAATGGCCTCATTCGACGCGATGGTCCGCACATGCTTAACGTGCGCGTCGTCACCTGGTACTCCGAACCCTGGCCGCAAGCAGAAGCCGGATAGATTCAGCCAACGTACCTCATAGCGCGGAGACTCTTTGCGTCCGGCGGCAACCTCGATGAGTACGTCGCTGAACCGGCGAATGGCTGAGATGGGCCATGAGTCTCTCTTCGCGCCCAGCGCTGCTTCGATTTGATTTGCAAGAGTCTCGGGTGCCGGTGCTTCGCCATCAGCGGAGCCACCGAAAACATTGCGGATGAGCCGCGCAGCAGACTCGACCGTTGCATCGGAAGCCGTAACGGCCGGTGAAGGTGCTGGCACGGGTTGCGGTTTCGCCGTATCGAGTTGCTCTGCTTGAGCCTCTTCGCCTCGCAGTTCGAATTGCAGCCGCCAGCGATGCTGCGTGTCCCGCGATTCGCACCAAAGTTCGAGGGTGCCGACCTCGGTGAAACTGGCCCTGATGCGCACAATCAAGTACAGTTCGCGCAATTTCCTGCCGTAGCGCAACATAGTTCCCAGCGGCGCGTGACGATGTACGTCCGCTTCGTCCAACGAGGCAACCTCGCCATGCGCATCGTGCCGCGTGCGCGAGCTGTACAGCGTAAACGACACCGGGCGATTCGCCAGTACGGAGAATTCGCGGTTCAGCAGCGGAAGTGTGGTGCCTTCTTCGACTCCGGCAGGCAAGACACAGATGCCCTGTAGACCGTTGCTCGAAGGCAAGCCGATGTAGTATGAGCGTGCGTTGCCTGCCCTCACGCGCGATCCAGCGCCAAGCCGTACGCGTCCGTAATGAGCAGCGCCCCGAGCAACCGCACTATCTACCTCTTCGTTGTTAAGAACCTTGGGGCGCCAGCCATTTGGGGTTTCGCCGAACCATGTGGAGATTGCCTCGACAATCCGCTCGCGAGTCACCGCAGGCGCGCAGAAGCCGCCGTTGAAGAGGACGGCATCGGGTCGAGCCATTCGGTGGTTTGCAGGCGAGCTGTTCATGGCGATAGCGGCTTGCGTCAGAAATGCTGCGAGGTATTTGGTGATCGCAGGATCGCTGGCGTATGGCAGGCCGAGTTCGCGTAACGCTGTTGGCCGGCCGCGCGCTGGCATCTCATCGGGCGCAGTCATGGGCAGGAATCCGTCTATAAGTGTCTGCAGCACGTCCCTGCGCGTCAGCTCAACGCTAAGTGCCTGTCCGACGACTGCACGGCCGCCGCCCAGGATTGTGACCGGCACACGCTCCAAAGAGGAATCACTCAGCAGCTGTTCTTTCGCGGCACAGCAGACCCGACGCAACGCATAACGCTGTCGTAGCGTGAGTTCGATGTCTTTGAGCTTCTCCTCCACGCGACGGGCCAGGGCCAAATCGAGATTGTCGCCGCCGAGCAAGAGATGCTCACCGATGGCGGTTCGCTCGAACTGCAGCTCGCCATTCACCAGGTAAGACCGGACCAGGCTGAAGTCGGTTGTGCCACCGCCGATGTCGCAGATCAAAATCAGGTCGCCATCACGGAGGTTTTCACTGCTCTCATCCCTCGCTAGATACGTGCCACCGGCCTGTGCGTACCGATTCGAGGCGATCCAGGCATAAAACGCGGCTAACGGTTCTTCGAGGAGAGTGAGCTTATCGAGTCGGGCGCTGCGGGCGGCTTCGACTGTCAGCTCGCGCGCATCCTCATCGAACGAAGCTGGCACCGTGAGGACAATTTCCTGATGCTCAAAACGCGTTTCTGCGTTAGTCCCAATTGCACCGTTCCAAGCGTCACGCAGATGCATGAGGTAGCGCGAAGACGCTTCAACTGGGGAAATCATCGGCTGTGGCGGGTCAGCCTGGGCTGGAAGGATCCGGGCGCGCCGATCCACGCCGGGATAAGAAAGCCACGACTTGGCCGACGACACCTGACGACTCGGTACAAGCGCTCCCTGGTCGCGCGCGAGCACGCCTGTGACCATCGGAGGATCTTCATCCCACGTGGCGCTCACGGCTCCGGCAGATAGCTCATCTTGGCTGGGGAAGTAGAGAAAAGAAGGAAGTTCCGGTAGGGCGCGGACTTCCCCGTGTCCCACTAACTGCGGTACTTGGAACACATGAATCGCGGAGCCTGCATCAACGCCGTCCTGAGTATCGATGTAAGCCACGACAGAGTTTGTCGTGCCCAAATCGATGCCGATCAGATAACGAGAAGGCACCGACTACCTCACCTCCCGGTCTTTTCGCGAATGTTCAGCTCAAGCTTCCAGCGGTTCGTGCCGTCGCGGGACACGCACCAGACCTCGAGGGTGCCGAGCTCAGTAACACGGGTTTCGAGCCGCACCGGTACAACCGTTCCCTGCTGGCCATCCATTTTGAGCGTGACCTCCAGCGGGCTGAGTTCCTCGATATCGGCGCCCCAATCTTCCAGCAGGCTGCCGACGTGATCCTGCTTACGGACGCTGGAACTCAGGAAACGAAACTCGGCTGGTTCGCCGACGACGAGACCAAACTCTCTGCTCGGAATCGTGGCCTCGGTGCCTTCCTCCATGCCAAAGGGAACGACACAGAGCGCCTTGAGCGGAGCTTCCATGCCGGGCACTGAAGGCATCGCGCTTTCAATTCCGATGTAGTACGTACGCGAGGCGCCGCTGCGGATACGAACGCCGCGACCACGACGCGCCTTCCCGTAATAGGCCGCGCCGCGAGCAACGGCGTGCTCCAAATCGGTAGCTTCCAGGACATGCTCTCCCCCGAAGGCGTCGAATCCTTCTTCTCTTAACCAGCTGTTCAGTACCTCGACCACCCGATCGCGCAGCACCGCTGCTTTCATCACCCCGCCGTTGAACAGGATGTGTGTGGGACATGCCAGTCCAGTGGGGCCGCGCCGGATGGCCGCCGCTTCGGGACTGTTGCGAAGCTGCTCCGAGAGAAATCGCGCGAGGTGCTTGGTGATGGCGGGATCGGCCGCGTACGGCAGGCCTAACTCCTGGAAGCCAACGCGTCGTTGCCGCGCAGGCAATTCGCTGCTCGCGACTTTGGGGAAGAATCCTTCGACCAAGAGCTGATCGAGGTCTTCTTTCAATAATTCCGTCTTGATCGTTCCACCAACGAGCTTCGTTCCCTTGCCCATCAACGTGATGGGTCGACTCTGCGTCTTTGGGGATTCGAACAGTTTTTCCTTCGCAATGCGGCACTGATGCCACAGGCCATGCAACTGCCAGGTATCGATGCGGTAACCCGAGGCTTCAAGGCGCTGCCGAAGGACTTGCGCCAGCGCCAGGTCCATATTGTCGCCGCCCAGCAGAATGTGGTCGCCAACGGCAACGCGCTTGAGCGTCAGATCGCCGTTTTCTTCGGAGACCATGATGAGACTGAAATCCGTGGTGCCGCCGCCGATATCGCATACGAGAACGAGGTCATTGACCTTGATTCGGCTGCGCCAGGCATCACCCTGGCTTTCGAGCCACGCATAAAAGGCTGCCTGGGGTTCCTCCAGCAGCGTGACGTGCTGATAACCGGCCTGCTCCGCGGCGCGCCGGGTCAGTTCGCGTGCTGCTTCGTCGAACGACGCGGGCACGGTTAGAAGCACATCCTGGTCTGCGAGAGCGACCTGCTGCCCCGCCTCGCCGTTGTCCCACACAGTGCGCAAGTGCTGCAAAAACTGAGATGAAGCTTCGACAGGCGATAGCTTGGGAACCTCCTCGGGTGCCTGCCACGGCAGGATCGGCGCAGTACGGTCCACCCCGGCGTACGAAAGCCAGGATTTGGCGGAGGCTACCAGGCGGTTTGGACTCTCAGCGCCGCGTTTGCGCGCCAGTTCGCCGATGACAAGCTTCGGCTCGGGATCCCATGGCAAGGCTACGCTGCCTTTAGGAAAATCGAATTCGCCCGGGATATAGATAAATGACGGCAGGAGCGTCCGTTCCGCCACCTCGTTCGGATTCACCAGTTGCGAAATGCTGCGGACCTCGATGCGGCCTTCCTCTTCAGCAACAGCATCGCAGCGCGCCAGCGCAGAATTTGTGGTTCCTAGATCGATGCCAACGATGTACTTGGCCGCCAACGAGATCTCCTTTAAGCCAAATTTTGTTGCGCGGATGTCAGCCGTTACGAGAGTTCGACCTCGGCCGGAGCAACGACCATCCGGCCAGCGGCCAGCGGCAACGGAGGCAGACTGACTTCCTTCACGCGCCAGCCCTTGTGCCGTAGCAAGCCGCGAACCGGCGGCCCTCCGGTCACGTTGCCGATCAATTTGATGGCTGCCGGGTCAATACCCGCTTGTACGGTCACCGGTTGATCCTCTTCGGAGTCGAGAATCGGCTCCAGCTTCACATATTGGTTGAGCGCCTGCCGGCAAGTGTCGTGGATTGTCCGGACGGCGGCTCCAAGCTGGACGTCGGGATAGGCAGAGATGTTCTCCGCCAGGAAATCGATGAGCCGCCCATCTCGTTGCAGCAGAGCAAGCATCTGCACGGCGCGATCGAACTCTCCCAAAGCTGGTCGTTGAACTTCCTTTAGAGGAGAGACGGAAGGTGCCGCAGCTGCTGGCGCCGGCGAAACCGGGATGGCGGGCTTGACCAGCTTCTGCGCGATGTCGTTGGGTATATCAGCGTGGAACAGGATCGAAAGGAAACACCGAAAGGCGAAAACTACTCGTTCCCAAAATCCGTTCATAGCCACTCCGGAGGATCAGAGAATCGACGAATTACGATGGTTAACCGCCATGTTGCGACAAGTTCAGAGACAATCCCAGCAGTCCGTATGCCTCATCATACCGGGTTGATTCAGGTGACTGCAGCGTTCCATCACCTCCAGCGCAATAATCCGCTGGGAACAGTGCTGATATTAAAAGCCGCACTTGCGCGGCACGAGCGTTACCCCACGCACTGCGGAGGTATCTCCGTCGACGTTCTCTGCGATGAGATCCGCTATTTAAAGCGATTGCAGAGCTCCGAGGCGATCGCCGTCTGTCCACTCGGACAGTCGACGATTTGCTTGCTAGGATCCAAGTACGTTGAGCACGCCGCAGGATGTTCCCAATGAAGAGTAACGAATACCTCAAGGCGATCCTGTCCAATGCCCGGAGCCAGTGGGATCACGCTGGAACGCGAGCGGCCGTCCGGGCAAACTTTGACAAAGTGATAAAGTGGCGGACTCCTGCTTTGGGATCGGAAGTGTATGCCTCGGACACGGAGCAAAAGATTGTTCACCATACCTGCAAATCAAGGGCGTGCCCAAGCTGTGGGCACCGCGCGACGAAACTTTGGCAACGGGAGCAGTGGGCGGCTTTGCCGGACATACCTTATGCGGGAGTTGTTTTTACCATGCCAGATGTACTCTGGCCAATTTTCCGCGAGAATAGACACCTGCTCAATGATTTGCCAGTTCTGGGTGCGGCAGTTATCCAGCAATGGGCAAAAGAGAGGTATGGCGTCCAGCTTCTCGTAATGGTTGTCCGGCACACCTTCGGCCGGCATCTGAATTTCAATTCTCATTTGCATATCCTGGTATCGGCCTCTGGATTTTGCGAACAAGAGGGCCGCTGGATTCCCTCTTTGCTCTTTGACAAAAAAGCTCTCATGCACCGGTGGCGCTATGCTGTCATTACTTATCTGCGAAAGGCTTTACATGCACATCTGCTCAACTCCTCCTCTAGCCCAGCAGGGCTGAAGCGGATCCTTACCCGCCAATATGAGCGCTGGTGGAATATTTACATCGACCGTTTCAAGTCGAAAGAACACTTTCTTCGATATGCCGGCCGATATGTTCGTCGCCCTCCAATCGTACAGTATCGATTTGTTGAAGTCGGCGACGAGTATGTGAAGTTCCGAACCAACGACCACAAACAGCGTCGTGAAGTTTTGACCGTTTATCGAACGGAAGACTTTATCGAAACATTGGCTGACCACCTACCTGATCACTACAAACATGCCATCGGATACTTCGGCCTTATGTCGCCACGTTCGCAAGGCCGGCTTTCAGCCACCATATTTGCCTTGCTAGGGCAGCAAAAGCGTCCCCGGCCTGTGCGGCCCAGTTGGGCCTACTCAATAATGAGGGACTTCGGCACAGATCCGAATGAAATTAGTAGGCCGGAGAGAGCCCATCGGTCTTACCCACATCTAATCCAGTCCGATAGCCCTGCGGACAAGATGATCACTTTGGTCCAGGAGATTCACCCATGTCCTGCTTCCCTCGCCATGTTCAGACCGACTGGCCCCTTCCCATTTCCAACACTGATCGTCAGAAGCGATCACAGACCTAACAAACAAGGTGCTCGTGTCGCTGATTTTGAAATAGAAATTTGTTTTTCCTTAAGCTTAAATTTCAAAGAAGCACTTCATAAGATACGCGGGGAGGTATATCCGCAGACTTCCAATTGCTCAGAAACGCATTCTTAAGGTGACAGATGAGAAAGTGGTGTATCTCGCAAGAGACACCAGGTCCAACTCCCTTCAGGAAAAGCGCTGCACGCCAGAAGAGTTTGTTGGCCTGCTTTCTCAGCATGTTCGCGACAGGTATCAGCATTCCATGTGGTATTTCGGCCTGCTCGCCTCGCGCACGCACCAGCATACCCGGAACTTAGTTTTCCACGCTCTAAACCAACAACTTCCTCGCAAGTTGAAGCGTCTTCCATGGCCGTTAGCCCTGAAGAAATACTTTGGGTAGACCCACTATTGGATCCTTTCGGAAACATAATGCGCTGGGCAGGACGGATTAAGCCACACTGATTCGCGGCGGAGACTTTAACTTCACTGCTATCTCGGTTTATGAATCCTGGTTTCGCGGACTCTCGTTTTAACGCAGCTCGCGGAATATTCAAGTCTTGTTTATCGAGCTGGGTGCGATGCCACCGGGTCGCTGTGAGCGTCTCTCGGTTTCTTAGCTAATTGTCAACTTCGATTACAGCTTCTACGGGCTTTCCCAGGGAGCCGAACTGTGACTGTCCTCCGAACAAAACATCGAAAGCGCTTTTTGCACGCCAAAAAAACTTTATTGATTTTCCTATGGATCTGGTTTCATCGGTCGAGGTTGAGGTGACCGGCAGCTCAGTGCAAAGGAGAGGCGGCAGAAGACATCCGCTATCGGGCAGCGTTGAAATCGAACGCCAGCAGAGAGGAAGTTCTCGATCTCATGCGTTACACGGATTCGGTTGCCGAAATTCACAACACGTTGAGGCGCGGAACGCCTGTGATCCTAGGTGAGTGCAGGGTGTTGGAAGTGCGCTCAGCGGAATGAGCATACACCGGTAACGAAAAAAGGGCTTCTCGTCAGTAGTAGCGATTCAATTCGTGCTGCGCTACCCGAGGCGCAAACCTTCATTTCGCGGAGCAGGACTTCGTACCGGTATCGGCAACGCTCGCGATCATCCATCTTCCGTCGACACGAACCAGATTGAATAGGTCTGTTCCGCAGTGATCGACCTTTCCCTCGACTAGAAAGTCGAACGGCGCCCACACTACGGCGAGATCGTTATCGATCCGGACCAGTGGATTGTGAATGCGTTCTTCAATCTGTGTCGTACCGGGTTTACCTACGCGTTCCGCGAAGGCTTCAAATGTCATCTGCGTAGGCTTGCCGTCGCGCATCAGCACCATCGTGCCACCCGGCAACGTGGGCGCCTTGATCGCCGCGGCATCTCGTTTTGACATGCCATCAAACATCGCATGGATCGGCGCCAGCACAGCTTGCTCCTCCGCCGACTGCGCAAAGGGGCGGGTGGCGAGGCTTGCTGCCAGAATCGTGCCGAAAAAGAAAACGAACTGCTTTGCGTGCCTGTGCATGCTCGCCATTCTATCTTGAGATTAGTACCGAAAAACGGGCTTGCGGTGAGTGACCGGCCGGCGTCCATAGCCTGGCTCGTGGAAAAACTTTCAGACGGAGCTCCCCTGCAACTGGTATTCGCCGGCGAGCTCATGGTTCGCCGAACACAGTGCTCACGTAGCTGGCGAGCGCCGTCTTGAACTCCTTGATCACGGTCGCCCTCTCGGAAGGGTCTGCGTCGTTATACATCTGAACCATTCCCTGCACAATCTGCAGCATCACTCCCACGTATAGCTCCGCTGGCCGCTGCCCAAGGGCAGGGACCCGCCGCCGCAACGCTTCAACCAAAGATGCACGGAAGGCACGTTTGGCGGTTGTGCTTCGGCGTAACCGTATGGGCGCTGCCTGCAGCTGCAAATAAGCGGGATGCTCGGCGACAAAGTCAAGAAAGCGGTCGATGAACTGTTCGGAGAAGTCCTTGGCGGAGTACGCCGCGACCTCATCGAAGAGCTTTCGCCAGTGCTCTTTGATCTGCCCGGCATATCTGTCCAGCAATGCCAGCGCTATCGCCTTCTTGTCCGGAAAGTAGCTGTAGAGAGCACCGATCGACGAGCCTGCTCGCTCTGCGATCGCCGTCATGGTCGCCGCTTCGAACCCGAGCTCGGCAAACAGCGCCTCGGCCGCTTCGAGAAATGCCGTCACACGCCGGGTAGAGCGGTCCTGCTGTGGAGCGCGCCGCACCGAAGTTGACGAATGTGAGGGCATCCTCGTATTCTATCTCAGTAAACATGAGGCATGCCTCACATTATTAAAATGGAGAAAATAGATGAGTGCGACGTTGAACCTGGACTCAAAGAAGACCGCGTTGGTGCTGATCGATCTGCAGAACGGCATCGTCAGCCGCGACACCAAGCCCTACGCGGCCGGCGAAGTGATCGAGCGCTCGCGCACACTGGCGGAGGCGTTTCGTGCGAAAGGAGCGCCGGTCGTCTACGTGCGTGTTCTCATCAGCAAGATGCTCTCCCTGCCCACTGACGAGGCCATGAACCTGCCGAAGGACATCCCTGCCTCAGCGAGTGAAATTGCTGAATCCGCGGGCATGCAGGGCGGGGACCTGCTGATCACGAAGCGTCACTGGGGAGCGTTTGCACAGACGGACCTCGAGCAGGAGTTGCGCAGCCGCGGCATCGAAACGATCGTGCTCACGGGCATCGCCACCAACATAGGAGTGGAAAGCACGCTGCGTCAAGGCACCGGCCTCGGCTTTGCGTTCGTCACGGTGGAGGACGCCTGCAGCACCTTCTCGCCAGAGATGCAGGACTTCGCCTTCAAGACGATCTTTCCGCGGCTTTCGTATGTCCGCAACACGCAGCAGGTCCTCGAAGCCCTTGCCTAGTCAAGGTTCCCAATCAGACGGGCCTTCCGGCAGACATTTGGGAAGTACCCCCGGTCGCCATTATGGGATCGCTGCGGGCGCAGATCGACTCGACAGCAATGACCGTATCGCTCTCCAGCCTGGCGACAGCGCTGCACAGGACGCCAGGGACGATCCATTGGCTCACCAGCAACTATTTGCTGATCCTCGCTGTGCTGATGCTAATGAACGGATGGCTGCCTTGTCAGTACCACGACGCTTTTTCATCTTCGCGGCTTGGTTTGCATCTCTCAGGTGGAGACACTTTGTCGAAGACTAAGGACCAATCTTTTCTAAGTACTGGCGCGACGAGTAGTGTTGTCGTTGATCCACCAAAACGTGCCTCCCATCCGAAGCTGATCCTTGCGATCTGTTGCTTGAGCGTGCTGATCCTGAGCATGGATGTGACGATTGTGAACGTCGCTCTGCCCGCGATCCAGCGAGACCTGCACGCGCGGCTCGCCGGGCTGCAGTGGATCCTCGACGCCTACACTCTGGTCGTCGCGAGCTTCCTGATGCTGTCAGGATCGATTTCCGACCGCTTCGGGCGCAGGAGAGTGTTCCAGATCGGTCTGGGCATCTTCACGCTCGCATCGCTGCTTTGCAGCCGGGCAGCGACCATCGAACAACTAATCGGCTTTCGTGCGCTGCAGGGATTCGGGGCGTCGATGCTGAATCCGGTGGCACTGTCGATCATCGCCAATGCATTTCCTCATCCCAAGGCGCGTGCACGGGCGGTCGGCGTCTGGGGCGCCGTGGCAGGTCTATCACTCGGCATCGGACCAGTGATCGGAGGAGCGCTGACGGAGACGACTGGGTGGCGATCGATCTTCTGGATCAACGTGCCGATCGGGATTACGGCAGCGCTGCTGGCCGCGCGCTTTGTGCCGGAATCGAAAGCGGCGCGAGCGCGGGCCTTCGACCCCGTGGGACAGGCGCTCGTGCTGATCGGGCTCGCAACGCTGACGTGGGGCGTTATCGAGGGGCCGCATGAGGGATGGAGATCAGGATTGATCATAAGTCTGTTCCTCATTGCGGTGACGGCGTTGCTGGCGTTTGTGCTGTACGAGCCGCGACGCCGCGATCCTCTGCTGGACCTGCGCTTCTTCCACAGTGCCTCCTTCTCCACCGCGACGCTTCTGGGGCTGAGCTCCTTCTCGTGCTTTGCGGGTTTTCTTTTTCTCAGCGCGCTGTACCTGCAGCAGGTACGCGGGTTTTCCGCTTTTTACACCGGGTTGTTCACGGTGCCGCTGGCGATCATGATGATCGTGTGTGCGCCGTGGTCGGGGCGGCTGGTCGGGAGCTACGGAACACGGCCGTCGCTACTGGCCGCCGGCGCCGGTTTTACGCTGAGTACGCTCATGCTGACACGGTTGGCCCCACACACCTCGGTCGGATGGCTGGTGGCCGCCTACGCTCTCTTCGGCGTGGGCCTGGGGATGGTCAATCCGGCGATCAGCAACAGCGCAGTGGCTGGAATGCCGTTGTCGCAAGCGGGCGTCGCGGCGGCTATCGCTTCGACCAGCCGGCAGGTGGGCGCTGCGATCGGGGTTGCAGTGTCTGGATCGGTGGTGGCAATAAGTCATGCGCGCGGTACGGATTTCAGCACATCGACTCACGCGATCTGGTGGGTTATGACCGCATGCGGCGCGACGGTGCTAGTGCTGGGGTTTGCGTCAAACACCGCCTGGGCGCGAGCAAGCACTGAACGGATAGCGCACTTGCTTGAAGAACGCCACTAAGCTATCAACCAATTCATTCACAAACGCCGATGTACAAAACTCTCAGAACTCGTCGTTAAGTGCGTTGGAGATTTCCGACGACGGAGGTGTGATATGGTGGGTTTGCCGCGGTCAGTTGCCGGAGTCGACAGGGAGAAGCTGCTTGGCCCGAGCGAGCAGTTCATCCAAGTCCACCATGTAGATCTTCGCGTTCCCATCCTCGCTGCTGTCACAATCTGCTTGCCATCGGGAGAGAAGGCAGCGGGATGGGCCCCATAGGCTGAAAAGGCCACATAACCGTCCCCGGTGACCGTGGCCAGGAGCCGGCCGTCCTGCGCATCCCATATCCGTGTCGTGCTGTCTTCGCTTGCCGTGACGATGCGCTTACCGTCGGGAGAGAAAACGGCGGAATAGACCTGCTCACCGTGCCCGGTAAGTGTCGTGAGTAGACTACCGTTCCCGGCGTCCCACAATCGGGACAGCTTGTCATTGCTTGCCGTGAGGATGCGCTTGCCGTCGGGAGAGTAAACAGCGGAACTGTCTAGATCGTCTTTGAGCGTTAAGGGCGGATGACCGTTCTCGGCGTCCCACACCCGCGGCGAAGACGATAACCCGCTGCCCACCGTTACGATGCGCTTGCCGTCGGGAGAGAAGACGGCCGGATTGCCCCGATGGGTCTGCCCGGTTAGCGTGAATAATAGCTGGCCGCTCTGAGTATCCCACATCCGTACCGTATCGTCGCTGCTAGACGTCATAATGCGGTTGCCTTCAGGGGAGAAGATGACGGAGCGAAATGCAGCAGCATGCCCGAGCGTGGCCATTAGACGGCCGTTCCCGGCGTCCCACACCCGCGCCGTATTGTCAAAGCTGGCGGTGACAATGCGCCTCCCATCGGGAGAAAAGGCGGCGGACGAGAGTGGCTTAGTATGCGCGGCAAGCGTGGCCAGCAGCCGGCCGTCAGGGGTATCCCAAACTCGCGCTGTCTGATCATCGCTCACCGTGACAAGACGCTTGCCGTCGGGAGAGAAGCCGCCAAGGAAGACAGGTCGCGGCTCCTGCTGCAGACGGCCAAAGAAGTCGGAGCGCAGCGACATGGTGGCAAGGAATGGCAGCCGTTCGTCTTGCGACAACGAGCCGAGTACTCCATTGATACAGTAGCGAGCGAATTGTCGCCCACTCGTCAGTTATATAGAAGTAAACACTTTCCGGTTCGGTACCGGCAAACGCGCCAGCGTTCCCCCAAACGGCACTTCGGGAATTACCGGAGCCTGCCGACATGAACGAAGCCGCGGCGGCGGCGGACGCATCCGCGTGTTACTGAACTGACACTTGAGGCTACCGGGTAGCTTGGTGCGCAGAGAAGGAGGATTCTCTGTGAACCAACTACGCCAGCTCATGCTTGAGGAGTTGCGGCGTCGCAACTTCGCCGATACGACCATCCGCACTTACCTGCACGGTGTCGAGCACTTCAGCCGATACTTTCATCGCCGGCCCGATCAGCTTGGCCCCGAGGACATTCGCAAGTATCAGGCGATGCTTTTCACCAAGCTGAAGTTCAGTCCGAACACCGTAATCCTGCGGCTGGCGGCGCTGCGCTTCTTCTATATCCACGTGTTGAAGCGCGGCTGGAGCATCGCCGAGACGCCCTATCCGAAGAAGTTGCGACACCTTCCGCAGGTGCTCAGCCAGGAGGAGGTGGCACGCCTCATTGACGCAGCAGACTCGCAGTTTCATCGCATCCTGCTGATGACGCTCTATGCCACGGGTGCACGGCGCGCGGAAGCGGCCCACCTGAAGGTCGGTGACATCGACAGCCAGCGGATGGTGGTTCATATCCGGGAGGGCAAGGGCGGCAAGGACCGCGATGTCATGCTTAGCCCGAAGCTGCTCGATGCGCTGCGCCTCTACTGGCGCGGCCTCCGGCGCAAGCCGAAGGAGTGGCTCTTTCCCGGCAACCGCTGGCACACGGCAAGTTACCCTGTCACCACTAAGGTCCTCTGGGATGCCTGCCAGATCGCCGCCGAACGCGCCGGCCTCGACAACAGGCACATCCATCCGCATACTCTACGTCACTGCTTCGCCACACATCTTCTTGAAGCCGGCGCCGACCTGCGAACGATCCAGATACTGCTCGGTCACCGAGACCTCGAGGTCACTACCGTCTACCTGCATCTGTCCCAACGGCATCTCAGCGCAACTGCCAGCCCGCTTGATGCTCTCACGTTCTCTCGACAAGGAGGACGCAAGCACAGTTCATGAGCCGGCCTCCGCTGGAGATGGCCGACATTGTTCGCTGTGCAGGACACGCATTTCTTGAACACAGCCGTAAGTGGATCAACTGGCAACACCGAAAAGTGTTGCTGGCCATCACGCGCTGTCGCACCGCCGCGCTGGGCGGACATCGCGATCGCTGTACCGGCTGCGGACATACGACCAGGATCTCGTACAACTCCTGCCGAAACAGGCATTGCCCACGGTGCCAGGGCAACGCGCGCCTGCGCTGGCTCAAGGCGCGTGAACGAGAACTGCTGCCCACCCGCTATGTCCATGCCGTCTTCACTCTGCCGCGGGAACTGGCCCCGCTCGCTTTACAGAACAAGCGGCTCATCTATAACCTGCTCTTTCACGCCAGTGCCGAGACGCTGCGTGAGATTGCTCGCGACCCTCGACATCTTGGAGCCGAGATCGGTTTCTTCAGCGTGCTCCACTCCTGGAATCAGCGATTGCAGTTTCATCCCCATATCCACTGTGTCGTTGCCGCCGGCGGCCTCGCACCAGATCACTCCAGATGGATCTCCGCCCGGCCTTCCTTCTTCCTGCCCATCGGCGTGCTCAGCCGTGTCTTCCGCGGCAAGTTCGTCGCCGGACTCCGTAGCGCCTTCCATCGAGGCGAACTCCAGTTTTACGGCAACCTTCTGCCTCTTGCCCAGCCACGCACCTTCGCCGCATGGCTGCGTGTACTGTTCCGCCACGACTGGGTCGTCTACTCCAAGCCTCCCTTCGGCGGCCCTGAACACGTGCTGCGCTATCTCGGCGCCTATACCCATCGCGTCGCCATCTCCAACAGCAGGCTGGTTGCGCTCTCCGATGGCAACGTCACCTTCCGCTGGCGCGACTCTGCCCACGGCAACAAGAAGAGGCTCATGACTCTGGCCGTCGAAGAGTTCCTGCGCCGCTTCCTGCTCCATCTGCTGCCGCCAGGCTTCGTCCGCATCCGCAACTTCGGGTTCCTCGCCAACCGGAACCGCGCTACCCTGTTGCCGCTATGCTCTCGACTACTCAGCGGCTCAGAGCAAAAGGCTGCTTCGGCAGCTTCGATGTCCACTGAAGAGACCCATTTACTCTGGAACTGCCCAGTCTGTGGCGGAACCATGCGCGCTGTCGAACGGCTTTCCGCTGCGCAACTGCTGCTTCGTTCTCCACCTCAACCAAACCGGTGCGCAGCTTGAACCTCTATCCCCATCTTCGGCCTTTGCCCCTGCTTCGGCACGCATGCAGGTTCCTTGTCTCATCTGTCCCGGGACGCTCGGTCGCTCATCTCTTCAGCCCCCGCCGGATGCCACATTGCGATCCTTCACCGCTCCATCACGACTTAAAAGCCGCAGATCATGCCCAGATTAACGACTTGGTCAAACTTCTCCACCCGATCAGCGCCATTCAAAGTTCATAGCCTTCCATGGGGGCGGCTTCCTTCAAGTCGCTGTATCCGAAGCGCCCTGCTCTGAGAGCATGCAACTGCGCACTGCCGTCGCGGGGCGCTCCAGATACAGCACTAGGACTTTTGAGGATCACCCGACTTCGATGAGTGACTTGGCGATTCGCGTCGGTCGAGCTTTTATAAGGCACCCCAATCTTCCGGATAGCCGACAAGCCAGAAATTGCGGAACATAAGCTGCGTCTGCAAGTATTGATCCTCGATCTAGTGCCTAACTCAGAGAGCATTGATTTGCTCAGCTCGTTTTCGCCAACCCATCTTCCAGCTCCTGCGAAGCCAATCATGGACATCGAAAGACTCCATTCTTCGATACATCTGAATTCCTACTTTCCCATAGTCATCCGAGTGGAGTACTATTTCTTTCCATAGTCATTCGAGTGGAGTGCAGGCTTGTGGAAATGAAACGACCTCCTGATGCTGGAGTTATTCTGCAGGGCACGCTGGACATGCTTATTCTGCGCACGCTGGTGATGGGAGCAGCGCATGGTCACACGATAGCGGAGGTTATTGAACACACTTCGGAAAATGCACTGGAAGTCGAGCAAGGATCGCTCTATCCGGCACTGCATCGGCTTGAAGATCGTGGCCTGGTTTCCTCGAAGTGGGGTGTGAGTGAGAACAACCGCAGAGCGAAGTTTTACCAGCTGACGAGCAAGGGAAGGAAAGAACTGGGCGCAGCTACCAGCCGCTGGCGGAGGATGACTCGCGCCATTGGCCTTGTTCTTGGCGAATCGCACGAATAACAGGAGGAGGGAAATCCAGATGAGCTTCCGGCGTTTCACAAGACCGCACCAGGAAAGATGAAGAGCTGGCCGAGGAAATCGAATCCCATCTCGCGCATGCACAAGATACCAATGCAGCCCGCGGCCTTTCTTCAGAAGAAGCGCGGCGGCAGGCACATGTGCGTTTCGGAAATCCGCGCACGACTCGCGAGAGGGTGTGGCGCTATCGTTCGTTTCCCTGGCTGGAAGACTTCTGGCGCGATCTGCGCTTCGCTGTGCGCGGACTCGGCAAGACGCCGGGCTTCACCATCATCGCCATTCGTCGTGATTGCGGTGGGGATCGGGGTGAACACGGCGGTGTTTTCGGTGATCAACACGGTGCTGCTGAAGCCGCTGATATTTCCGGATCAGGATTCGCTGGTTGACCTGATGAACACGTCGCCGCGAGGCTCCGGCGGCCGGGAGCGAATGTCCCGAAGTTCAAGATATGGCGCGAGCAGACGAGCATTTTCTCGAAGGTGGCGGGATTTGACTTCGGCGGCGCAGGGCTGAACCTGACGGGCGGCGACAAGCCACAGCAGGTGCAGGGCGTGCACGTGACGCAGCAGTACTTTTCGATGCTGGGCGCGCCGGTGATCCTGGGGCGCACGTTCACGCGAGGCAGAAGACTCGCCGAACGGCGGCCGAGTGGTGGTGCTGAGTTACGCACTATGGAAGAGCCGCTTCGGCGGCAACCCGAAGATTGTGGGCTCGACGATTCAGTTGGACGGACAGCCCTATCTGGTGGTGGGCGTGATCGGCAAAAGCTTTGTGACGGATACGCCGACCGATCTTTATCTGCCATTTCAATTCGATCTGAACACGCAGGACCAGGCGCACTACTTTATGGTGGCGGCGCGGCTGAAGCCGGGGATCACGATACGCGCAGGCAAATGCGCAACTGAAGCTGGCGGCGGACGAGTACCGGCGCACCTATGGGCCGAGGGCGATGGGGCCGCAGGATGGGTTCGGCGTGGTATCGCTGGCGGAGGCGTGGGTTGGCGATTCGCGCACTTCGCTGTGGGTGCTGATGGGCGCGGTGGGATTTGTGCTGCTGATTGCGTGCGCGAATGTGGCGAACCTGATGCTGGTGCGCGCGACAGGACGGAAGCGGGAGCTGGCGACGCGCGCGGCGCTGGGCGCAGGACGCGGAATGATTGTGCGGCAGTTGCTGACGGAGAGCCTGGCGCTGGCGCTGACCGGCGGCATGCTGGGGCTGGTGCTGGGCGTCGGTGGGCGTGCGGCTGCTGCTGGCGATGGCGCCGACTTACATTCCGCATGTCGGAGAAAATGGATCAGCGGTACGTTCCAGATATGCATGTGCTGCTGTTCACGCTGGGCGTGTCGGTGCTGACGGGAATTCTGTTTGGGTTGGCGCCGGCGATCAGCGCGTCGCGACCGAATCTTGTGGCCGCGCTGAATGAGAGCAGCAGCCGCAGCGGCGTGGGCTTTCGAACCGGAAAGCTGCGCTCCGCACTGGTGATGAGCGAGATGGCGCTGGCGCTGATCCTGGTGATTGGGGCGGCGCTGTTGATCCGCACCTTCATGAAGCTCCAAGCGGTGGATCCGGGATATGACACGCGCAATGTGCTGACGATGGCGATGTCGATCAGCGGCGACCGCTTCCAGAAGACGGCGGGCGTGGCGCAACTGGTGAAGGACGGAACGGACAAGCTGACGGCGCTGCCGGGAGTGGACGAACGCGGCGGCGGCGTGCTGCCTGCCGCTCGACGGCGGTTTTGGCCTGCCCTTCAACATTGTAGGGCGGCCGAAGGGCGACGCTCCTTTTACGGGAGGCGGCGGATACCTGACGGTGTCGTGGAATTACTTCAACACCTTCAAGATTCCGCTGCTGCGCGGCCGCATGTTTACCGAGCAGGACAACGGTGCGGGCGCCGGGCGTGGTGATCATCAACGAAGCGCTGGCGAAGCAGTATTGGCCGAAGGGCGATCCGCTGAAGGACCGTCTGCTGATTGCGCCCGGTGCAGGACCGGCCTTTGCCGAACCGGCGCGGCAGATCATCGGCATCGTCGGCGACACGCGGTCATGCGGCACTGGATCGTCAGCCCGATCCGATGATGTACACGCCGATTGCGCAGATGCCGGACGGGATGACGGCGCTGAACTCGCGGATTGCGCCGATGTTCTGGATTGTGCGCAGCAAGGTGGAACCGCATTCGCTGGCGAACCCGATGGCGGCGGCCCTGCGGGTGGCGAGCGGCGGCCTGCCGGTGGCGCATATTCGCACGATGGAAGAGATCGTGGTGCTGAACACATCGCGGCAGCGTTTCAACATGCTGATGCTGACGATCTTCGGCGCATCGGCACTGTTGATGGCGGCGATCGGGATCTATGGGCTGATGGCGTACTCGGTGCAACAGCGGACGCAGGAGATGGGTATTCGGATGGCGTTGGGCGCGCAGGCCTCGCACATTCGCAACATGGTGATCCGGCCAGGGCATGGTGCTGGCGCTGATCGGCGTGGTGATCGGGATTGCGGGCGCCTTTGGGATGACGCGCTTTCTGGCGTCGTTCCTGTTTGATGTGAAGGCCTGGGACCCGCTGGCGTTCATCGTGACGCCGGTGTTGTTGAGTGCAGTGGCGCTGCTGGCTGTGTGGGTACCGGCGCAGCGGGCGGTGCGGGTGGATCCGATGAGCGCATTGCGGTTTGAGTAGGTCAGCGATGCGGGAATAGAGAGTGAACGGCGGCGGATGACCGGCAAACAGGAAGTTTCAACCTCACTTGATGACTTCAGGCCAAAGCACGCATTATCAGAGGTCGCCCTGTTTCGGAATGAGCTTTGTGGCCGGCGCAGGTCGCAGGGGCTTTGCCCCCGCACCCCCAGGATTTATCGCTTGGTGCCTCTCCCGATGCTGGGCTCGCTGCAGGAAAACGGATGAAAAAGGGGGATGCCGAAGCATCCCGCCTTATCGATCGGTCGAGGCCACTGAGACGGCGCTCGGGTTGCTTCCCAGCATTGCCTTATCCTCCGCTCAGTTCGGGCTCATTCTACTGCGGAGAGATAAGAGGCGGATCTTTGCAGTGGGTTCTGAAGGGATGACACTAAAACCTTGGGGGAAAGTGGTCCAAGCGAAGAATCACCTTTCCCCCCAAGGAGGTACTCAGCATGCTGAGTAGCAATGTGAAGTATATCGGCTTGGATGTTCACAAGGAAGCCGTTGCAATTGCGGTTCTGAATGGCGCCGGCAAGTTGGTGATGGAATCGATCGTCGAAACCAAAGCCAGCACTCTGCTCGATTTCCTGCATGGGCTGCGCGGAGAGCTCCATGTGACGTTGGAAGAAGGGACCTGGGCGGCCTGGCTGTACGACGTGCTCAGGCCTCATGTCGCGGATATCGTGGTCTGCAATCCACGTCGCAACGCCTTATTGAAAGAAGGCAGCAAGAGCGACAAGATCGATGCGCGAAGGCTGGCCGAGCTGCTGCGGAGTGGAATGCTGCGCGCGGTCTACCACGGAGAGAACGGACTGGGGACGCTGCGGGAGTTGGCGCGTAGTTATCTGACCATCAGCAAAGACCAGGCGCGGGTGATGAGTCGGCTCAAGGCGCTGTATCGAAGCTGGGGCATTCCCTGCTCGGGTAGGCAGGTCTATGCCCCACGCCATCGCGACCGCTGGCTGAGCAGGATTACGCAACCCGGCGTGCGCCGCCGAGCAGAGCTGCTCTATCAGCAGATGGATGGACTGTCGGTGGTGCGGCACACCGTGCGAGGAGAACTTTTAGCCGAGAGCCGGAAACATCCGGCCGTGAAAATAT
Source organism: Terriglobales bacterium (assembly GCA_963823845.1). Classification (GTDB taxonomy): domain Bacteria; phylum Acidobacteriota; class Terriglobia; order Terriglobales; family Acidobacteriaceae; genus Alloacidobacterium. Next base: position 48,108 of record CAWGND010000009.1, on the reverse strand, counting down.
TGCGCCAGATTCCCTTGATCGGCCCTCTGCGGGCTACCCTGCTGCTGGCCCTGATGCAGACGCCCTACCGGTTCCGCAGCAAGAGGCAGCTGTGGACCTACAGTGGTCTGGGAGTGGAGACGCACGACAGCGCGCAGCATCGTTATGTAGACGGACAATTGCAACGTTCCAAAAAGCCACAACAGATCCGCGGTCTGAATCAAAATCACAACCACGAGATGAAGAAGCTCTTCAAGAGTACAGCCATGAGCGCCAGCCGTTGCGCCGGGCCCCTGCAGGACTTTTACGCAGGATTGCTGGCCAAAGGCATGAAGCCGGAAATGGCTCGCCTTACGCTCGCACGCAAGATCGCGGCCATCACGTTGACACTTTGGAAGAAAGGAGAACGTTTCGACGCCGAACATCTGAAATCGCAAGCAGCTTGAGCGTCTGCAGGAACCAGGCAAATCCAGGTTTACTTACCCGATGGTTAGCCCATCGGTTCTTGCGACGCTCGGGGTCGAGGGTGAGTATCAATCAATGAGCTAGGCCCTGCGTGCAGTCGTTCAGCACCGAGCCTCCATTAGCACCGTATGCCCCTTCGCATAACCCAAAAAAGCTGTAGGCCTCGAGTCTCAGATAGGACCATGGTTGGCCCGTTAAAGCCAACACCTCTGCTTGCGTAGCTTCCAGAACCGAAGGCATCGAACGACAAGAACGTCATGAAACCATCGAGTTCAAACCGACAACTGCCTGACCTGTCCCTAATACGCCGCGAGCTTACAGCCTCTCCAGAACTGAGATTGGGCTGGATGCAAGCCACTCCGTCTCCCTCTAGAGAGCAAGTGGGGGATTTCTTTCTTGACATCCCCTCTTATAGGACTCATTGAGAATAATTTGTGTGCCGAAAGACCGATTAGTACCGTATAAACGTCAGGACTCCGTCGAAAATCACCTCCTCCAGTGTTGCGCTCGCGAGTCTTATGCTGGCGCCCTGTTGGCGGGAGTGATCTGAACGTTGTAGCCGAATTTGCGGAGCTGTTTGGCCAGAGATTGGGCTCGATAGATGAGGAGTTTTGGTTCGGATTCGATGCCTTGCTCGATGTAGCGGATTCCCTCATGAAGAATCTTCCAGACCAGGCGGCATAGGCGATGTGCGATGGCCCAGACGGCGGATTTATAACCCAGGCGCGGCAGCAGACGCCGGAACACTGCCTGAAAGTGGGTGCCTTTGCTCCGGGCAGCAGCATGAGCGGCCTGGTTGAGCACCCGGCGCATGTACTTGTTGCCTTTCGCCGAACGGCTGCTGGAGTTCTCTTCGGCGCTTTCCTGCTTTCCGGGACAAGTTCCCACCCAGGAAGTGAACTCGGCCGCGGAGGAAAACGTGCTGGCCGTCATCCCTACTTCGGCGATGATCTGCTGCGCTGAATCGATGCCCAGACCGGGTACTTCCGCCAATCGGATCACAGTGTCCTGATGCGGCTTCATGGCCTGCGCGATCAGAATGTTCAGCTTTGCGATTTGCTCATCAAGCAACCGCAGTCGCTCCAGTTGCAGTACGAGCATTTGCCGGTGCATTGGGTGCGATCTTCCTGTTAACGCTTCGACCAGCTGTTCTTCGCTGCACTTCAACCGATCGTCTCCCAACAACGCCAGGCTCTTTGCGTCGGTCTCACCGTTGGCCAGAGCATGCAGGATACGAAGACCGCTCGATCCCAGCAGATCGCTGACGACAATCGACAGCTTGATGCGCATCTCTTCTAGTAGACACTCGATCTGACTCTGGAGCCGTACCCGATCGCGTACGAGCTGCAGCTTCATCCGGGTCAGGTTGCGCCAGATGCGCTGCTCCCCATCTGGTACAAAACTCAGAATCAGTTCCCTTGCAATCAGCCGTCGCACCAGCCTTTCCGCGTCCTTGAAGTCATGCTTGCGCCCGCGCGGAGCACGATTCGAAAATGCCTGCGCCAGGTACAAACGCATATGCGGCTCCAACTCCAGCCACACCGATCGCCAGTACTGCGCCGTTGATTCCATCACCGCTTCTTCGACGCCCAGCTCCTTGAGCCATGTCGATAAGCGGCGCAACTCACCTGGCATGGTGGCGAACCGCCGACGCTCCGGCTTCGACTCCGGCGTCCGCGCATCCATGACCACCACCATCAGGACCTTCTTGTGCACGTCGATTCCTGCAATCTTATCGGCCATCGCAACCTCCAGGCGGGGAAGCGGCAGGAAGCGTGCGCAAAGACATCAGACACCGTCACGTGCTACCAAACCTCCCGACAGGATGGATGGCGCGACACAGATTGGTTCAAACACGCATCCCAGGCCAAACTCTATCGCGGCCTCAACTGCTCCAGAGTCCTCACGGCCTTTGCCGTTCCACGCTAATTCGATCGTAAGCGCTTGTACTCGAAACGATTTTCATCTCTATGGGTGGGTCGAAGGCCCATCCGTAACTCTATCGGAGCTGCTCCGCGAGATGAGCTGCGCTCAGTAGACGGAGCGCGCGCGGAGCAGGTCGGATAGAGCGGTTTGAAGCAAGACGCTGGCGTTTGCGGCGGATGCGGTTATGCTATGGGGATGGAATCGGCTACCGCCTGCAATAGGAAGAATAATAAAGAGTTAGAACAAAGAGACGAAAAGCGATTCAGGACGCTATGACCGCGCATGATGTCGGAAGTATCGCACGCGCAGCGTCCGTCGCGCCAGCGACTTCGTTCTAACGCGCTTCTCTCCAGCTACGCATTACTTCCGAGAAGCCGACTCATTACTGAACCCAATTTCCACACGCGCGCCCTTCCCTGCGACTCGAACCTAGATTCGTTACCATGGAGCACATGGCGATCCAACGGATGGAGAACAACTTTTCGTCGCGTCGATGTGTGCATCGGCAAGTGACCACTTGTCGCCTGTCATTTGCCTGCTTAAATTTATTCGTCGCGCAGCAGGATCATCGGGTCAACCGCGAGAGCACGTCGCGCGGGGACAAGAGCAGCGACGACACCCACGCAGAGCATGGTAAGAATGACGCCGCCGAGGATGACCGGGTCTTTCGGCGTAGCCTGATACACGATAAACGAAAGGAGACGGGTGGCCAGTACGCCCAGGATCAGGCCAGCTATGGAGCCGGTGGCGAGTAACCGGAAGGTACGTCCCAGGGCCGCGCCGAGCACTTTCCGTTGATCGGCTCCGAGCGCTATGCGGATACCAAGCTCTCGGAGACGTTTGCTGACGGTGTAGGAGGCCATGCCAAAGATGCCGGTGATAGCAAGCATCGCGCCCAGCAATCCAAGCACGCCGAGGGAAACCGTCGCTACGCGGGCGGCGAAAAGTGCGGAATCCAACTCGCTGTTCCAGGTCCTGATTTCAAGCGGGAGCGCTGGATCGAGACTGCGCATCGAGCGTTGCAGGGCTGCGGCAATCTCCTGCGGATCGCGCTGCGATCGAACGACGAGCCAAGTATCGCTGGAAGGGTGCTGGAGGAAGGAAAAGAACATGGCCGGCTTTTGATCTTCGGTCAGCGTTTCATATTTTCCGTCTTCCACTACGCCCACAACTTCCGCCCGGTTGCCGCCCCAGAACTTGAAATGGTTACCTACTGCCTTGTCAGCGGACCCGAAGACCTTGCGGGCAAATTCGCGATTCACCACAGCCACGATAGGAGCCTTGTCTTCGTCGTGCATGGTGAAGGTTCGGCCGGCGAGGAGCGCAGTCCCAGCTGCACGGAAATAGTCAGGCGAGACATTGAAGTTCTGGGCATCGGCTGCAGCGTTCGTCGGGCGGAAATCGGTGGTGGTGTCGGTAAATACGTCGGAATCCCCTCCGCCGAGACTGAGTGGAAGGCGATCGGCATATCCCACGGCAGCGACGCCTGGAATCGCGGCGGCGGCCTCGAGCATGCGCTTCTGCATTTGCACGCGCTGGCCGGGATCATATCCAGCCATTTGCAGATCGGTCTGCACGAGCATCACTCCCTTAGGCTGAACACCGTAATTACTCTCAAGCGAACGAGCCAGGCCGCGCACGGCGACGAGTGAAGCGGTGACTAAAACTGCGCAAATGGCGATTTGAAGACCAAGAAGTATGTCGCGCAGTGTAAAGCGGCGCGTGCTGCCAACGCTTGTCGTCCCGGAGCGAATGATCTGCCAGGGATCGGAGCGGAGAATCTGGCGGACTGGAACCAGGCCGAAGAACAACCCACTGAAAACAGCCAGCAGGAAGGCCAGAGCATAGGTTTTCGCGTCCGGATTTACCGGGACATTGATCGGGATATTCGGAATCGGTCGCCACCCGCTGAGAGTGCGCAGGATGACCACAGCTCCCGCCATACCTAAAGCACCCCCCGCCAGAGAAACCAAAACGGCTTCGGTGAGGAGCTGGCGGAGGATGAGCTGGCGACGCGATCCAAGCGCCATGCGGACTGCGATTTCGCGCGAGCGATCCGCTGCCCGCGCGGCGAACAAACTACCGAGATTGGCGCACGCGGCAAGCAGAATAAGGCCTGCCAGGAGCATGAGCCCGAACATGAAAGCGCGCGTGGGCCGGCCGAGGGTATTTCCGGCGAGTCCGGGGTGGGACAAGGAGAATTTCAGGCCATCATCAGATTTGGGATATGTCTTCGCCAACGAATTTGCAATTGTGTTCAAGTCCGAGGTAGCTGCGGCTGGTGTTACTCCGGGCTTGAGGTGTCCTATCGCCCAGGCGTTATGGTTGCCGCGCTCTTCAAGTGAGTCCCAATCGGCGATTTGGTGCGCATCGACTATGGGAGCCCAAAAATCGGGCGCGAAGAAGAGTTCGGTGCCGCGGAAGTCGGGTGGAGCAACACCAACGATGGTGAAGGGATGCTTATTGATCTGAACAGTACGACCCACTGCGGCGGGGTCGCCGTTAAAGTGGCTGTGCCAGAGCGCATAACTCAGAACGATCTCGGGCACGCTGTTCGGCCCATGTTCTTCGGAAGCATGGATGAATCGGCCAAGGTAGGGCTGAACGCCGAGGGCATCGAAATAATTGCCGCTAATCATGTAGGGCCAGACCACGGAAGGATTTCCGTGACCGGTATCGAGCCCGACGCCGCCCATAATGTCGTATAGCACCAGCGAATCGAAGCTGCGATTCCTGTCGCGCAGGTCGAGGTAATCCGGATACGACTCTGACGGAGTTGTATCGGACCCGTAGGCACGCTCCAGCATGAAAAGGTTCTCGGGGTGCGGTACGTTGAGCGGGCGCAATATCAGCGCGTTGAGAACGCTGAATACGATAGCGTTCGCGCCGATGGCCAATGCCAGCGTGAGCACCGCGGTCAGGGCAAATCCAGGTGCCTTTCGCAATTGCCGTAAAGCAAGCCGTATATCGGCGTTCACGCTTCCCCCTTTGCCTTTTCTTTGTGTGTTCTCAGGCTTGTATCGGTTGTACGCTTGCTCGAGACCCGCGGTTCCATTTGATATTGCCAGTTGCCAGCCAGGGATAACAGGCCCGAGCACTCTGAGCTCTGTTTGAGCTTCGCTCCGAGATTAGTACTGGGAAACGTTAGAACCCTATCGGGACTGCCCCGACGCGAGAGGTGGGGATAGTCCGGATTCTTCTCTGGGGCAGTTTCGATAGGGCCGTTTGAAGTAAGTCACTGGTGCTTGCGAGGGATGCGGTGATTTAGCTATGGGATTTCAATCGGCGCAGAAGAACTGAGCGAAGGTAGTGCGTGGGTCAGACGCAATGGATGGAGCGGAGAACAGCTCACATCGAGATGAAATGCATGTCTGATTTTCATCTTCGAAGCGATCGCGCGCGTGTTGAAACTCGTTCTTGAGCGCAGGCCGGCATTGCGTGCAGGAACGCGGTAGCAGAGGCGATCGATAGGGCCACAGTAAATCATGAGTCTCTTCAGGAGCTGTCATCGCCACGGCTCCGTTGTGCGGACCATGTGAGGTTGGAGCAGAAATACAGCTGGCTGCTGGGGAGTCGATCAAGGATCACCATCGCGCCGAAGCAAGCGGGACAGCGCGGTCCTGCTATCTCTGGCGGATCGACGGAGGTAGCCGTGTCGAGCAGAGCGCGGCGACGTTGGAGTGCGGCACTACGTCTGCGGTTGGCGCAAAGGCCGAAGAGTCGGATGCGGACCAGCCCCTTGGGCAGGACGTGAAGCAGGAAGCGGCGCAGGAACTCATGAGCGGAAACAGTCATGACCTTCTTCTTGCCGCCGTGAGCATAGTCCCGCCAACGGAAGGAAACGCGATGGTTTTCGAAGGCCACGAGACGATGGTTGGAGATGGCGACGCGATGGGTGTAGCGGGCCAGATAGTTGAGAACGTATTCGGCGCCACCGAAGGGTGGCTTGGCGTAGACGACCCAGTGGTTGCGGAACAAGTTTCGAAGCCAGGAAGAGAAGGTGCGCGGGTCTGCAAGTGATCTGAAGCTGCCGTGGAACTGGAGCGTGCCTTCGTGGAATCGAGATGGCCTGATGGCCGCAGCGGACGCACTGATCGCGATGACCGCCCAGTGCCGCGGTGCGGCAGTGGACGATGGCATCGAGCACCTTGCGATGCGGCCATGCAAGATGCCTCTGCTGCTGCTCCCAAAACCGTTGCCCGTTCGACGGATGATGTCGGCCACCTCGAGGGTGGGCCGGCTCATCGCCTGATCTTCCTCCTGGAACGCTTGACCCCGTCAGGGCTGGATACTTCGATCGCTTCCAGCGGACTAGGAATCGCCTGCAGATGGCGTCGGGACAGGTGCAGGTAGACGGTGGTGTGAGCAAGCTTGGCATGGCCGAGAAGAACCTGGATGGTGCGCAGATCGGCGCCGGCTTCCAGCATGTGGGTTGCGAAACAATGTCGCAGCGAATGCGGAGATACATGCTTGGTGATGCCGGCACGCTTGGCGGCCTCGTTCACGGCCTGCCAGACAATCTTCTCTGTAATGGGCACATCGGCCCGCCAGCCCTTCACCGTACCAGGGAACAGATAGGTCTGGGGCTTCATCCAGCGCCAGTACTCGCGCAGGGTCTCGAGCAGCTTCGGGGTCAGCAGCACGTCGCGGTCACGGCCACCCTTGCCCTGGCGCACATGAATAACCATGCGCTGGCTGTCGATATCGGAGACCTTGAGGTGGCACATCTCCGCGCGGCGAAGACCCGTTGCATACAGCATCATCAGCATGGCGCGATGCATCAGGTTCCCGGCCGAATCAATGAGACGCGCCACCTCTTGCTGGTCCAGTATGGTCGGCAGCCGTCGCTGACGCTTGGGAAATGGAATGTGATCGGGAAGATAGGGCCGGCGCAGCGTCTTGACGAACAGAAAACGCAGCGCCGCACTGCGGCCTTCGATGGTTCCGGGAGAAAGCTTGCGCTCTCGGAACAGATACGCCTGGTACTGGCGTATCTGCTCCGGGCCAAGACGTTCCGGCGAACGGCGGAAGTACTTCGCAAAGTCCTCCACCGCGTAGATGTAGGAACGTACGGTGCTCTGAGAGTAGTTGCGACGCTGGAGCTCATCCAGCATCACCTGCCGAAGATGGGTCACGGGAACCTCCTGTGACCCGAGCCTTACACGGCCTACGATCCCCGGGGAAAAGCCCATGCTGCAGCGTCCCTCGCGCCAGCGAGTTAGTTCAAACGCCCTAGCGTTGAGTAATGTACGGTTGGTCGGCAATCTGGAAGTTTCGACTATTGTTTCCGTGTTGCCGGTGATACGGCAAGTGTCAGCCTATGTAGGAAAGCAGATTTACCTTCAGCCCCTTCCACTCCAGTGCTCGCCTCACATCATCGAGAACCATATCCTTCGTCAGTTCGTCTACTTCGGCGGATGGATCATCATCCCATCTGTTCGCGGTCGGGGCGAAGATGTTGATCTCCGACCCGCCCCAGTCGATGCTGATCGTCATCGCTCTGTCACTGCGGCGATACACCACACTGTCCCGTACGACCCAGATCGTAGAGCCCGGTGTAACTAGAAAGCTGTCGCCCGGCGCAGCTTGGGTCGCTGGGAAATATCGTGTTTCGATTTTTTCTTCTTGGTCCAGCCGCCGAGATCGAGCGCAACAGTCATGCAGGCAGTGCGCAATTCGTCCGCGAGAGCGAGGTCGACCATGGTGCGAGCCACGATCATGCCTCCGATGGACAGGGCTGCGATGCTTTGGGCTGTAGTGCGGCGACTACGTCCATTTTGGATCAAGCTGCGCTCTAAGACGCTTACCATTGCTTTGAAGACGGTCTCAAAGGCGCGCTTCGCGCTTTCGCCGCTATGGGCGACATCAGTCGGCAATGCAACCATGGGACAGGAGTTCTCCACGTCCTCGAAATGCTGACGAGATAGATAAGCGCGGACAACCTGCGAACCTACATCGGTCGAGGATAGATCCACATGCACTCCTTCCCAGCAGCTTTTCCACTCGGGGACGGTGAAGAAGCAGCCCAATACCTCGGCATAGAGATCGCTTTTGCTGTTGAAGTAGCTATAAAAGCCGCCGTGTGTCAGGCCCGCACCGGCCATGATCTGGTGGAGAGATACGTTCTCGAAGCCGTGCCGATTGAACAGCCTCCGTGCGCTATCAATGATGTTTTTCTTTACTGTCTCGCGATGGCCAGCGGGATAAGACATGTATGCTCCTTAATTCTTCGGGCACTGAAGTATGACTCGAATGGGACTCACCTGGCCGGGAAAATATTATCTTGAACATATTTTCTCCCGTTGTTCTTCTGGTGGGGTGTTTTGAGGTTAAGGACTCGGGAGGACGATGATGGGCTGTGAAACGAATCGGGAAGCGATAGCCAATGAGCTCACCCGGCGGCAAGTGATCGCAGGTATTGCAATGGCGTTCGGCGGACTCGCTCTAAGCACAAAAGAAGCTCGGGCAGAAGTCGAGGAGGAGATTTCTCGTACGGCGGAATCCATTCACCAGGAGGCTTCCTTCAAGGCGAGCCGGAAGCGCGTCTACGAAGCGCTCACCGACACCAAACAGTTCGACAAGGTTATAAAGCTCGGGGGTGCGTCTATGGCTCTAGGCAGTGAACCCACAAAAATCAGTAGTGAGACTGGAGGCGTGTTCATACTCTTCGGCGGGCACATCATAGGCAGGCAGATCGAGCTCATGCCCAACGAGCGAATTGTGCAGGCATGGCGAGTGGTCGATTGGGAGCCGGGCGTGTACTCCATTGCTAAGTTCGAACTAAGAGAGCAAGGCTCCGGAACCAAGATCGTCTTTGACCATATGGGCTTTCCCGAAGGCTTGGCGGAACACCTCGCAGCAGGGTGGAGAAGTCACTATTGGGAGCCGCTCGAGAAATTCCTCGTTTAGACATGCGATTAGAAGTTCACTACGACTACACCATACATATCAGGTGGAATGTGGGCCACCCTTCAGTAAAGAAGTGGTAATTGACGAGTCGGCGGTAATTCGACCGCACCGAAAACAAATACGACGGCAGTTCCGGCTCAAATCCGTGCAAGAGCTCCGGTTTGCGCACTGCCACCACGATCGAGCTGACCCGCCGCACCTCGGCGCAGGCCCGCAGCTCTTCTAATACGCCACCAACATGCTTTCGATTCCCTTATTGACACTGCGCGCAACAAAGTAATGATTTTTAGGCACTCCGCTATCAGCAGTTGCAGCGTCCCACAAATCGGGGGAGATTCCGCGGTTTTACCTTCCCTGGAAATGCACCGCAGCATCGATGGCGATTTCCCGCTTCGTTCCCTCGCAGGTGCCGGGCTGGTAGATCCACGTCTTAACCAGCTTGATCGCCTCGGAATCTAGGTCGTCCCGGACCGGCTTCAGCACCTCGGCGCTGCCTACCGTCCCATCGGGACGCACATGCACCCGCACCTCGACGGTTAGTACCGGCGCATCGACACTCCCCATCCCGGCAGGTTGGGGAGCGGACGTGGGCACCGGAATGGAAAATGTCTTGCAATAAAACGCTTGTTGCCAGTCGTCTGAAGCAACGAAAGCTTCGTCTGGACGCGCATCCAGCAGCGTCCACCGCACGCTCGCGTCGATGAGCAGTGCGGTTCCCTCGCGATAGACGAAATGAGATGGGAGCTGGGCCCCCTTCACGTTCCGGTATTCGAGCGCTTCAAACGAATGATTCCGATCATGCCACTCGATCACGGTGCCATTCTCCCGCGAGACACATACATCGCCGGGAGTGTGATCGTCGCCCTGGACGGTGACAAAATGAATGCAAACCGCGACCTTACCATTGACCTCTGTCTCACTGATTTCATTGATTACGTCTGAGGCATCAAAGCGAATTGGCAAGTACGGCACAAATTCCATGACTTTGCGCACCGGATACGGAACGTCGACTCATCGTCCACGTGTGGCGACCTTCCCCTGTTCCTGAATGCGCGACATTGAGTAATCACCGAGAGCAACGTCTTCACGCAGCGCGTTGTCCGCACTACGAATGCGGATATAGCTCCCAGCCGTCGGTGTGCCTTCATTGCTCGTCATGGAGAATGACACGGTCGTGCGAATGTTGATCGGCATTGTCAGCCTGCTCTGAATAAGCGCGCGGTTCATGATCTGGTCAGCGCGATTATGCAGGTCGACATCTTCGCTGGACGCTACGCGGATCACCAAAAGAGAAAGCACCAAAGCAGGTATCAGCTTCATGGCTCGGTATCTTAGGCTTAAAAGTTGACATGCGGAAGTGTTTCGATCGCCATCCTGGTCGCACCATCCGCGTTTACATCGCTCGCAAAGAAGAATGCCACGCCTGTCCCTGGCGACAGGCTTGCTGCGGAAATAGCGAACTGAAACAAACAGGACGCAAAATCACTGTCTCAGAAGATCGGATGCCGGTTCAAGCGTTCGATCAACGGATGAGCACCTCCGAAGCAAAGCAGATATATCGTCAACGCGCACGAGTGGCGGAGTTTCCTCACGCCTGGATCAAAAGCAAATGCGGACTACGGCAATTCCGATGCCGGACGACGTCGAAGGTTACTTGTGAGGCGCTGTTGGCTGTCCTGACGTATAACCTCCAGAGGTACATCAAGCTCAGCAGTTCCGTCTAACGTTAGATCGTATAGCCGCCGCTTTTACAGTGGAGAACCTCATTTACACAAGGTTGCTGGGAGACTCAACCAGCCTTCCGAAAATAGACATTCTTTCACAGCTTCCTGGCACTCCCGCGTGTACGCATCCACTACACTCAGGATGCGCACCATGCGCCCGTTTGCCAGCCCGTCCACGATGAAGTCCATCGCCCACTCCTGATTGGCTCGCAGCAGTCGTGCCGAGGCCAGCGGATCGCGCGCCAGCCGCTTGCGCCTGCGACGGCGCACCGCCAGCCCGGCTTCGGTATGCAGACGATAAATCCGTTTCACGTTCACTGCCTCTCCGCGCCGCTCCAGAATCGCGTGCAGGCGTCGATAGCCGAACCGCGGCTTCTGCCGCGCCAGCTTTATCAGCTCCTCCCGCAGCTCTGCGTTGCGGTCCGGCTTCGGTTCATAGCGGTAACTGGACCGATCCACGCCCAGCAGCTTGCAGGCCGTGCCTTCGCTCTGCCCGAACTGCGCCGAAACGAACGCCACCTCTTTCCTCAGCTCGGCAAGCTCCAGCCGTTTTTTCGGATCACCGCCTTCAGCATTTCCTTGTCCAGGCTCAGATCTGCGACCAGTTGCTTCAGCCGCCGGTTCTCTTCTTCCATCTGCCGCAGTCGCTGCGCCTCGTTCACGTCCAGTCCGCCGAACTTCGCTTTCCAGTTGTAGAACGTTGCTTCGCTGATCCCGGGCTCCCGGCACAGGTCAGCTGTCTCTACTCCAGCCTCATGCTGTTTCAGAATCCCGATGATCTGCTCTTCCCTGTACCGGCTCTTCTTCATGCTCCGTCCTCCCGTTCAATTTACGAGAGAACTCCAGTTTTCCCTGGCTGAGTTTTCCGGGAGCAGGTCACTATTGCATCCATTATTTCGAAGTCTCGCATTACGGATGTCCTCTTGGTGCTCATCGCGAATCTTGAGCCGAGACGTGAGCTCTCCGACCCAGAAGAACTTAAGGGCCCAATGCGACTGATCGCTTTAATAGAGTCTGGCGGCCAAAACGTCACAGTTGCATCATCATCTTCCGAAATGATCTTGTGGAAAGCGGCTGGAGCCACGAATTGCGCAACCGGATGCAAGCCTGAGCCAAATTAGGTACGTGTCTCATCGGAGCAGAGATCAACGCGAAATCGAGCGCTCGTGGAGAAACGATGAAGGGACGCTAGCCGAAAACAACGGAAACCGCTTCAAGTTCTGATTAAAGTAGCACCAGGACCAATTAGCTGGTATTTTTGGGGTTCTGGGTGTATCACCGACAACCCAGACATTACTCGCTCTGGTCAGACTTCGGGTCGGTTTCCATCACAATTTCCTAACTGTAGGGAAGGGTTGCAGACCATCTCTTGGAGTTAAGACTTTTCCTCGTGCCGTTCGGCGGCATCTGGAGGAGCCTGCCGCAGTTCCATCGTCGGAACTGTTAGGAGGACGGTATCGGCTACGGATTGGACCATTCGGACTGGTAACTCGAACGTGGCAGCGCGGAGCAGACCCCGGGCTGCACCGAGTTGCTCGGCGGCCGACTTACTCAATTTGATCTGGAGTGCCACGATAGTCCATGTGGAGGTGTCGATAAATAGTGCAGCCACCTCGCCGATCGCCTGTCCGTCAGCCGCAATTACTGTTCGTCCTCGTAAGTGTTCATCAGAAATCTGCATCGTCGAACCACCTATGTGAGCAGTTAATAACTAAACTCACCGTGCCTGAGCAATGCACCGAGTGTACACCTCTCCTTGCTGCGGTATGCACTTTTGCGGTAGCCGCTGCCCGCAAGAACTCTTAAATCAACCTTGATGTCTGTGTGACCGGAAACACGGAACTTTCACGCTCGCCTGACCGACAATGAGTTCTGGCGCAGTTGGTGTTATCGTTCATGCGCCCGCGAGAAATGACCTTAAGCTTCCTTTAATTTTTGATTCGCAAGAATCTTCTTTGAGGAACGGAAGTTCTCTTCTGGTCCGCTGATACATCTGTTCACTCAGCAGTTCACTGACCATCGAAAGCGAGTCTGAATGCACGGACAATCATCGGGTTTGTCTATGCAGAGGAAGTTTCTTGTTCAAATTTTCGCTGTCAAGAACGAGGGAGGCGATCCGTATCGAAGCGTCATCTTCCCCGCTGATCGAGCAACGGAAGGCTCTCTCGTTTCTGAAAAATGGCATAACGATGAATCCGAGGTCGTCGGAGTCCTGCAACGAATCTTGGGAGGTACAGCGGATGTTGCGGAGGTTCTTGGTCAGGCTCAATCCATTGAAGGCTGGATGGGGGAACTTGAGCTTACAGATTCGGAAGCCGCATTGCTGGGCTGGCGTCCGGAGCTTTTGGGCGATTAACGGGAAGGAATAACCCTCAAGGGCGACAGGAATATAGCCTTATTTCTGCGATGCTCTGTTCTTAGCAAAGTCAGCCAAAGGTCAGCCGGAAGTCAGGCTAGCTTGGATATGTTCGCGTACACCAGCGAACAGCCCCGTTCTAAAGGAGGCACAAAAGTGCTGATGAAAGAGTTAGAGGAGAAGTTAAGTTTGAATATCCCCACCTGCACCAGTTGCCGCAAGCGTCCGGCAGAAATCCGCATGCAGACAATGCGAATGCCTACATCGCGCGCAGTTGCCAAAATATGATCAATCGCGCTGTCGCTCAAGCCTGGATGGAAATCCGGACCCGGTGTGACCACCACGCCCTCGTAACCGGCTTGCGCGGCGAAGGCAAGCTTTTGCGGTGAATAGAGGGTGATGATAGAAAGCTTCGGGTAGAACGTATTCGTCGGCACGCCCATTGAGATGCCGACACCGCATACGCTCCCGCTGCCGGCGCGGTTCCGGTTCCCACCACGGCATCCGCAGTTCCAGGCACGCTTAAGGCTGCTACCGAAGCGCCGCCGAGTTTCAGAAAGTCCCGCCGATCCCAAAATGGCTTCTCATTGTCGATGCCGTTGGCCATGTCCTCTTCTCACTCCCATCTTTCACATATTGCGACTCCTGCAAAGCGTCTCATAAATCTGAACTTGGCAGGAGCCCCAACGAACTGGTGCAGAACTAAGCACCATGAAAATGAGGGGCCTAAGCAGATCGGTTTTCTGAATGTTCCCTATGGCGGCACAAACGCACTGCGGAGAACCGTGCGCTCGACAACTTCATGAACATCGAGACCCCTTTCGCCTGTATACCCCGGGACGCCGATTCTAAGATTGAGAACCCGGAGCTTTCCAACTTAACTGATTTTCCTAAAGCCCAGGAGAAGCAGACAACCTTGAAGAGGATTTTCGATGCGACCGGGTTTTGTCTCGAACTGGTACTGCGGTGTCACCACAGGGCTTCATCCGGTAAACTCTTGAACTACTAGCTAACACCTTGAACGATCCAGCCCGAGTACTGCGCGGAGCAGGTTTCCTCCTCTAGCTGTCTGACTGTAGATTTGACCGGATGTGAAATCACCGACGAATGTTTTTGAGAGAGGAGTCTTGGTCGATGAAGCGACGCGCACTTCTTAAATCGCTCTCAGCCACGCTGGCAGTTGTCGCCACCAGCAGTCTTCGCGCTTTTGCCAGCCTCCCGAAGATGAAGATTACGCGGGTGAGGGCATTTCAGCCTCCGAATCCCAATCCCTTGTTCAATCAGAGCGATATGGTCGTGACTATCGAAACCGATGCAGGGATCCTAGGCATCGGCGAAGGCGGCTCGAGGGACTTACTGTCCCCGGCGGCCGGAAGGCTGATCGGGCGTGATCCACAGTACATTGAGCGACTATGGCAGGACATGAATCGCGCTTTCTTCTATCCGGCCGGACGCGAGAGAACGGACGCGATCGGAGCGCTGGACCTTGCGCTCTGGGACATCAAGGGAAAGGCGATGAATCTACCAGTGCATGAAGTGCTCGGTGGGATGGTCCGCAATTATTGCGAATGTTACAACACGGCCGGAATCATTCCGGGTGTCACGGCCGACACTCCAATCAAAGAACGCGCCCGAGCTACCATTGAGGCGGGTTATCGCGCTTTTCGTTTTGGAGCAATGGATCTGCCGCTCGATGAAAGCACATTCAACACGAGCGAACGGATCACGCACCTTACAGAAGAATGCGCAGCAGCAAGAGCGGGCGTGGGCAAGGATGGAGACTGGATCGTCGATTTTCACCAACGCTTCGACTTATCAGATGCCATCCGAGGCTGCAATGAAATCGAGGGCCTTGCTCCCTTCTTTGTAGAAGACCCGGTCCGCACCGAGGCATTCCTGCAGGATTTGCCTATTTTGCGTAGCAAGGTCAACGTGCCTCTGGCAGCGGGAGAGGAGTGGGGTAATCGATGGGACTTCAACCCGCTCGTCGAGCACCACAACATTGACTTTGTTCGGGCCACATTGCCCAATGTGGGCGGCATAACGGAGATGATGAAGATTGCGGCTCTGTGTGAGACCCATTTTATTGGAATCGTTCCGCATTTCACGGGCCCCATCGCCACAGCAGCCCTTGTAAACAGCTTGGGGACCTACTCGGGCCCGGTTCTCATGGAGTACAACTATCAAGGACGTACGTTTCCGCATCTGCCCGTTTGTCTCGACTTCAAGAATGGTAAGCTCTATCCTAACGAGCGCCCCGGTCTTGGCGTGGAATTGGATTTTAAGCAACTAAAACAGGTGGCTGAAATTACAGAACCAGTGACAGCGCGTGCTCAAACCTACTTCAGGCCCGACGGCTCAATTACCAACTGGTGATCAGCGTCTGAAGTTACCTTGAAGGAAAATGATCGGAACATCAGTCGATTTTCAAATAGTCGTCTGCATTCAAGCGACTTCGTCGGCGATACATGCACTATCAGGCCTGCGTCCGCTTTTTTGTGACGTGAATAAACCAAAAGGGCACAATCATTTTGACGTTATATTGTGTGCGCTGTCCTGGCGGAGGCTGAATGAATCAGATTGATCTTACTCGGCGCCACGCAGTCGTTACTGGAGGAGCTCAGGGTATCGGCCTGTCCATTGCCAAACGCCTTCACGCCTCGGGGGCCTCCGTTTCTCTTTGGGACCGTGACGCAAATTTGCTCTCGGTTACTGCGAAGACATTCGGACCAACACCGGCGGTTTCCTACGAAGTCGTTAATGTTTCGAATGCGATCGATGTTGTGGCGGCAGCAGAAGCATGCTTTCAAGAGCACGCCCGAATCGACATCCTGGTAGCAAACGCCGGCATCGCTGGCCCCAATCACAAAACCTGGGAATATCCCATCGATAAATGGAAGGATGTCCTCGATATCAACCTGACAGGAGTCTTTCTGTGTTGTCGTGCAGTTGTTCCATACATGCTGCGTCAAAACTACGGGCGTATTGTGAACGTAGCGTCTATCGCAGGCAAGGAAGGAAATCCGAACGCTTCCGCGTATAGTGCATCAAAGGCCGGCGTAATTGCGCTTACGAAATCGCTGGGCAAAGAAACCGCCAACCACAACATCTCAGTCAACTGCATAACCCCCGCTGCGGCCCGAACACGAATCTTTGAGCAGATAACTGAGGAACACATCGAATTCATGCTTTCGAAGATTCCGCGCGGCCGCTTTGTAGAAGTGGACGAAGTGAGCGCAATGGTAGCTTGGCTGGTTTCGGAGGAGAATTCTTTTACAACTGGTGCTGTTTTTGATCTCAGCGGCGGTCGAGCCACGTACTGAATCAACCAGTTGAATCCTGAATTGGGCATGTTTGCCGGAGATGGCGTCCGTAGTCATCCCCTAAGAGACTCCGTCTACGTTTTGAGGCGTACGTCGAACGGATATGAGAATACTCCGCGATGCGAAATTTCGCAGCTTGCTTATGGGATGGATTGAAGAGAAAGTTGAGCGTCTCAGGAACAATCACTCTAGACACTTGTAAAAGAACGCTCTCATTCTTTTCAAGCCATGCGGTTCCCAGATCGCGAGTCACATCCAGTTGCGTCAGCCAGTCCTCTGGCAGCTCGTCGGCTTTAATGGACGGGACCTCCAGATCGGGCCCCTCAATCTTCAGCAGCGTGAATTCAGGAGGCACATCGTTTGCGCTGGTATGAACGTAGACTTCGGGCAGCGCAGAGGCTGGGGTCTCGGTCAGATACACAATGAGGTGACCGGCATGGTGCCAGCGCCCAGCAGCTTTGAGACCGCCCATTCCACTGAGGTCACGATGCCGGCTGATTCGCCACAGAGCCATTTAGACGAACATACCCTCGTCGATCTGAATCAACAGCTCTTCGACGATCCTGCTGCCGGTATCCGTCTTCAAAAGAGAGAGTGGCGTTCGTTCATCGAGGCGCGGATGAGGTTTGCGGAGCCAATTCAGAGCGCGCTCACGGCTTCCATAGATCGATTCCGTTAACGAAAAAACCCGAATGACGCGCTGGCTAGCGCGATGTGAGGTGTGACAACACGAGTTTTTGCGATCCGTACACTGTGCTCAATCTCTTTCTCCCACCTCGGTGTTCGCTAATCCTCGCTGTACGTTGGAGTCCATCGTGCCGTCCTGATGGCCAGCACCAGATTTGAAGCGATGAGAAGCGCCAGTCCGAGCTTCTGGTGATCTACTTCGCGGCGATAACCGCCAAACCTTGTTCCGGAATTAGTGGAAGTCATGAGAGCGAACCTCCAAAGACAAATTCGAAAGAGTCTGCAAACGGCTCGCCTTGACGTGGATCACGCCGTCCTGGTTTTGTAGAGGCCCTTCGGCGAGGATGAACTTGCTATGGGTCACCACCATGCGACTCCTCTCATAAAGGTCAGGCGTAACAATCACATTCGCGATGCCCGTCTCGTCTTCCATCGAAAGGAAGATAAAGCCATGTGCTGTACCGGGCCTCTGCCGAGCAATCACACAGCCTGCGGTTCGTACGAAATGACCATCAGGATGTTCTCGCAACTCGTCTGCCGAACGGATGTGCTCACGTCGCAACTCCTCTCTGCGGTATGCCATCGGGTGTTTCCCGACTGTGAGACCTGTTCCGGCGTAATCGGCTATCAGGCGTTCTTCCGTCGTCATTTGTTGTAACGGAGTGAGCGAGGAGTCTTCCCGAAGAAGTTCGCTCGATTGCCTGAATAGCGGCCCTTCCAGCTTTCCGGCGCGCTCGGCTTGCCACAGCGCATCGCGGCGATGCGCAACTCCATCCAGACTGTTCAACGCCCCGATGCTGGCGAGCAAGGTGATTTCCTTCCGATTCAGTGACGGAACACGTGCAACCAGATCCTCTATTGAGGAAAACAAACCCTCGGTTCTCCTCGCATGGACGATGGCTTCTCCGGGCTGTTGTCGCAGTCCCCTGGCATATCCAAGCCCTAAGCGTAAGGAAAGCTCGCCATCACTGTCGTGTTCAATTCTGCATTCCCAATCGGACATCTGAATGTCGATTGGTCGGAACCTCAGTCCATGCCGCTGTGCGTCTTTCACCAGCACAGCGGGCATGTAGAAGCCCATTGGTTGATTGTTCAGAATGGCGCAAGTGAATGCTGCAAGGAACTTCACTTTAAAATATGCCGACGCATACGCAATCAGAGCAAAGCTGGCAGCATGGCTTTCCGGGAATCCATAGAGTGCAAACGAACTGATGTTTTCGATGATAGTGTCCTGTGTCTTTGCGTCCAGACCATTCCCCGTCATGCCGGCGCGCAACCGACCTTCGAGGTTTTTCATTCGCTCCCAGGAGCGCCGCATTCCAACGGCACGACGCAGCTCCTCCGCTTCCGCGCCGCTGAAGTTTGCCACGACCATTGCCATGCGTAGCAACTGTTCCTGAAAGAGAGGTACGCCGAGCGTCCGTTTGAGCGTCGATTCGAGCGATGGATGAGGATAGGACACCGCCTCCTTCTTCTGGCGCCGCCGCATATACGGGTGCATCATCTTGCCCACGATAGGGCCAGGCCGGATGATGGCCACCTGCACCACCACGTCATAGAACTTTTCAGGATGATTGCGCGGCAGTGAGGCCATCTGCGCTCGGCTCTCTACCTGAAACATGCCCACTGTATCGGCGCGTTGTAGGGTACGATAAACCTCGTCATCTTCGGGAAGCTGTGCCAGGTCGACAGGCTCGCCGTAATGCTTCGGAATCAGTTCCAGACAGTCCTTAAGAACCGCCATCATGCCGAGTCCAAGCAGATCTACCTTGATGATGCCAAGGTCGGCACAGTCTTCCTTATCCCACTGGACGACCGTACGCCCGGGCATTGACGCGCGCTCCAACGGCACAACCTGATTGAGCTGGCCCTGGCAAATCACCATACCGCCCGAGTGTTGACCAAGATGGCGCGGCAGATCCTGAATCCGCATACAGAGCTCCAGATACTTCGCAATACGCGGGTGATTCAGGTCCAAGCCTGCATTTTGGAAGGAGTTTGCCATCGTGTCCTTTGGCCCTTTCCATTCAAAATTGGCTACGAGCGCAGAGAGACGCTGCAAGGATTCAGGATCAAAGCCGAGGGCCTTTCCAACTTCGCGTGCTGCTGACTTGCCACGATAGGTAATCACATTGGCCGTCATGGCAGCACCCAGTTCGCCATAACGCCGGTACACGTACTGGATCGCCTGCTCACGTTTCTCTTCCGATGGTAGGTCCAGGTCGATGTCCGGCCACTCTCCACGGCTCTCCGCGAGGAAACGCTCAAACAGCAGCTCCATGCCGACCGGATCAATGGCAGTGATTTCGAGGGCGTAACAGACGGCCGAATTCGCTGCACTACCGCGCCCCTGAATAAGAATGTCGTTTTGCTTGCAGAATTGCACGATGTCCCAGACGATCAGGAAGTACCCAGCAAATCCAAGCTTCGCGATCAGTGTAAGTTCGTAGTCTATCTGCTTCTTCGCGCGCGCGAGTAAATCCGTACTTCGCCTGGATTCATAACGACGAATCACTCCCTCTTCCACCCGCTTGCGAAGAAAACTGTCCATTGTCTCGTCATCGGGCACAGGGTAGCGTGGAAACTCATAACCCAAGTCGCACAATTGAAAACTAAGACGTGACAATAACCCTAGAGTGTTCTCAGACGCTCCGCGGACATCGCTAAAGAGAGTAACCATCGTCTTTGCTGCACGCAGATGTCGCTGGCTGTTGACCGCGAGCAGCCGTCCAGCGCGATCCAATTCCGTATGGTTCCGTATCGCCGTGAAGAGGTCGAGAATCTCCCGGTCGTATTTCTTCGCATACCGAACGCCATTCGTCGCTAGGACCGGAAGTTTCAGAGAATAGGCAATCCGAATCGCCGCCTGATTGCGTGCCTCTTCATCGCGTTCACGATGCCGCTGCAATTCGACGTAAACATTCCTCGGTCCGAAGATGTGGACCAGTCGCTCGACGACTTCCCGTCCGGCCCTTTCGCCGCCCCGCATCAGGGCCGCGGCCAGCGGGCCTTCATCTCCTCCCGTCAGACAAACGAGGCCGGGGGCATACTCTTCCAGATCAGAGAAGTTTGCCGAGCCCTCCTGCTTCGTTGTCTCGCGCATCTTGAAACGGGTAATAAGCTGGCACAGGTTTTGATAGCCCTCCCGTGTTTCGCAGAGCAGAGGGAGACGCGGCGGTTCCGAGAGGTGCTGGTGCGGCAGCCATACCGGAGGCCTGAGCCGCTGACCGAAATTCGATACCGCAATCTCGGCTCCCACGTGTGCGCGCATGCCATTCTCAGTAGCGATCTTGTGAAAGCGCGCCGAGCCATAGAAGCCATTCCTGTCCAATAACGCCATTGCCGGCATGTCCAGCTCAGACGCGCGTTCTGCCAAAGTCTCCGGCAGCGAGCCGCCTTCAAGAAAGGAGAATGCGCTCGCAGCGTGCAGCTCGACGTAGCCGTCAGTCATAGAGCGCCACCAGTTGCCATTGATTCCGCATGAGGTCACGGACCACACAGCAGAAGAGCATTCCACCATCCTGTGTGCGTGCTACTAGATCCCATTGCTCCTGACCCCAGATCGTTTGTTCCCACCATTCGCCGCTCGTCAGCCATGGACCATACGCTCGCTCCACTACACAGCGTTGATTGCGAAAAAAGAACGACGACGGATGCGCGTCTTTGAGCATCACGGATAGTTGTTGTGGTGGCCGAATCTGACGAAGACAGACCTGAGACGGAAGCTCAGCGGAGGAATCCTCAGACGATACTCGAAAAGGCTCCATGTGGAATCCATCTGAAGAATGGGTATCGTCGAGCACAGCCTGTCCTACGTTACCTTCACCAACCAGAGCCGCAATACGCGCCAGTGTTACGTCCAAACGTCCCGGCTCCGGGAGTTGTGGGGAAAACAATCCGAGTTGGACCTTGCTGGCATTGCCGGGTTCAGCGTGAAGCTCGACCGTCAGGATGGCCGCCTGAGGCGGATGCCCTTCAAGGTCAAGATGGAGGAGCTTAAGCCAGAGCTGCTTGTAGTTTGTCGGCAGTGCAGGTCGTACTGTCCGGCTGTGCGAGCCTCCACCGTCCAGATGCAGTGTGATCGTCACCGAGGCCAGTGCCGCGATGCGTGCCTGCGCACGCAAAATCAGTTGCTCCAGCAGGACCGAAAGCCCAAAGAGCAAGGACTCGAGGTCATCCAAAGGAAAATCGAGTTCTGCACGCTCTTCGAGCGTGAATGGAACTTCGATGAGTTGAAACAGATGCGGCAGCTCTCCACAGGCCAGTTGACGAAGCCGTTTGCCATCCTGCCCCATACGGGCAATCAACTGTTTCTCCGGTAATGCTGCCAACATGCCAAGCGTATGGATGCCCCAGAGTGCAAAAGTCTCCGCTTGGTTCTCAGAAAGGTCCAATACAGAGAGAGGCAAAGAAGCGAGGGCTCTTGTCTCGTCTCCAAGTGGGACCACTTGCAACGATGATCCCGTCAAACCTTTGGCAAGGCAGACAGCAGCACGAAGGTTGCTGCTGACGGTGACGCACACCGAAATACCTAGTGCCCGGACTCTCTGGCGTAAGCTTTTCGCCAACATCTCCGGTGGACCAAACAGATTGTGCGTTCCGGCAATATCGATGCCGCACAGAAAAGCTGTTGCCTCGCTGCGATCCTCGACACCCGGCGAAAACGCGCCTGCGCATTCGAGAAGAACAGCTCGTGTCGTTGTTTCCGCTTGCAGAGAACGCCGCAACATGACAGGTCCGACGAATGTCTCGACCTCTACCCGCGTCATGCCGTGTCGTAAGCCCAGCAATCGTGCCTTCGTGTTCAAGGAACATATGACTTCGAGCGGTGGTTCGCCCTCCATGACGACACACGGCTTGTCATGCAACTCCGGGCGCAGACGCAGCAAGGCTTGTGCCGGAAACTCCTTCGCATATAAGCAGGCATAGAGTTCTGCGGGGCTGTTCATCGGCGCACCGCCCAGGTCGTGTGATTCTCCCAGGATGCTGTGCGTGTGCTATGTGGTGGCTTACGCAGAAGAATGACATTGCTCTCCTCATGTGTGAAACGCTGACGCACGACTTCCACCTGAGGCCGGATGCCGGCGAAAACGGTCGGATCACCGACAAACTCTTTTGCCGAGAATAGCTTGAGTTGCAACTCAGAGCTAATCTTCGCGCATGGATATTGCGTGAGAAGAAGAATGCTGGATTGCGTTCGTTCGGCTGCAAGACGATACCGATGCCAGGTCGATAGCTCAATTCGCGCGATGAACGCTGGCGCCATGCACGCCAGATCGAGCACGATGGCGCTGAATCCGCCGGTTTGCAGTAGCAGGTCCGCACTGCGCAACCCTTGCTCGATAGCAGCGTATTGCTTGGCGCGCCTCCGCGGGCGCACAGGTTCTGTCACGAGCTTCAGACTGGGCTCGGCAGTCATCTGTTTTGGTCGCGGAGGATGCTCCGGTTCAGCACAGTGAGGAGAGAACAAATCATCGACCGCCTCCGGCAACCCTTGCACTTCGGTACGCGGATGCGGTCCGAACCCGCCGCCATGCAAACCTCTCTTGATGGGAGGTGGAACGAAATATTTATCGGGCAGGATGAAACGCCGATTGGCCGGTGCCGCGTCGAGTCCCCGGACACCGCATCGAACCCAGAGCAACTTCTTGAGATGAACTCCGACAGCAGCAGCGGATGCAGGATCGAAGGCGTTCGAGACATCAATCCAGGCGCATACCTTATTGGCTTGCGTGATGCGGGCAAGAAATGAGAGCGCGACGGAGGTTCGACCGGAACACTCCGGTCCCGTCAGCTCACTAACTGCGCCTATCGGGAGTCCACCGTGAAGAAGATCATCCAGCCCTTTTATGCCGGTCTTAACGACCGGGCGAATCACCTTCGGATGGGGAGTCAGCGCTGAGGGAATCTTCCCGGACAGAGCCGTTTCGATCTGGAGTCGGATTGCGGAGGCGGTAGGCATATAGGATCGGCTTCGCCTTATGTTCGCCTAAGCCCATGCCTGCCCGTCAATAGGGGAAATGCAGTGAAATCGTTGCAACCCGGCCTAACTCATAGAATTTACGAGGGAAAGTTTTGTAAAAGTATTTTTAACGCTCCCAGATGTGGATCACTAAGGAGGCACGTCTATGCTTTGCTGCAGCACTAGATAGTTAATGAGATGAGAGCGCGATTTGGTGCTGGAATAGCACTTGGGGGAAGGCTACAAAATTGTGACGCCAGTGAACAAGCCGTTTACTGGCGTTTCGCATTTTGAGTAGTTTGTACAAGTGCTCTCGCCGAGACCACTGACCGAGCAGATCGAGGGAGCTAACCCTTCGGCAATTGGGTCACGCCAAGCTGAGTAAGCAGGCCCAGTTCATCCGAGCTTCCCCAACGCTCGACCATCTTGCCATCTTTGAATTTGGAAAATTGCATCCCCCTGATTTTTACCTTCTTTCCCGTAGGTGTGATCCCTCCAAGCGGTCCCTGATGTGTGCCGGTCAGTGTACGCAAAAGCGATTGACTCGTCATCTGCGACCAGTGCCTCTGGGGCGACACTCAGATCGGGAAATGCTGTGCGCATTTGTGAAAAGAACATTCGGTAGCCATCCGGCCCGGATGCCTGGCCTGGAGCGGGATCGTGATCGACGCATCCGGGTGCAACTGCCTCTTTGAACAGATCAAAGTTGCCTGTATTCACCACGTCGGCAAACTTGCCCAATGTTGCTAGATTTACTGTATGAGATGTCTCCGGTCCCATAGCGTGGCAAGTAATTTAGGATCACAGAATGTGCGGTCGATATCAGCGCAGGGCGGATAAGCAACGTATTGCCGAAGCCTTCGATTCGGCAATATCGATGGGCTTCCTGTGGATGTACCACCCGACTATAAACGCGGCTCCAGGTTCCATGCAGCCGTCATTGTGTGGGATGAACAATTTGGTATGCGCACACTCTCGATGATGTTTTGGCAGTTTCTTCCGCCATGCGTCACCGATCCAAAAAAAGTCGACCTCCTCACGGCTTTTGCCGTCTTTGCGCGCGCCTTATGGTTCGTCACTGTTGGTGTTTAGCTCTGTAGCCACGCGATCAGCGCATCGTCTCATTTAGGGTGAACACGCCGCCTAGTTTCAGTTGAGGTGCCGAGCGATTCCATCAGCAGCTCTGCGGCCACACGTGCAAATCTTTCGTCGTTGATGTGCGCGTCGAGCTCCACCAGCCGGATGGTTGGGCTGAGCGCCATTTTCAAGGCGCGACGATAGGCGTTGAGCGCCTCTTGCGAATAGAACGGCGCCCCTGGCTGTGTCCATGGCGGAAACACCTCGTAGAGGAATCAGCACAGTCACAGGTCCGCTTGCGCGGTTGAGCTTGATGGCTGTGATGCGTCCGATCTCTGCACACTCTTCCGGCGTCGTCCGCATCAGAGTGACGCTGGAGTTGTGGAGGTAGCCAAAAGCAAGATGGTTGGAGTGCGAGGCGGTCAATGAAGATTTCCATAGCGAAGAACTTTAGCAAACCGCACACTACTGGCGTGTCGAACGCCCGTTCGTGAGTTCGCGATCATTGATCGAACGGACGAAGTCCCTGCACGCGAGCGGATAAATTGGAAACTCATTCTCAGTTGATGCAAACAGGAACTTGCCGAAGCCCGTTGATCCTGAGTGCAGAGAACTTGTGAGGACGCTGGAGAATCCCAGTGGAGGCTAAATCGCCCATCCGCTCATCGAGAATGGAGCGCGGAGCACGTGGGAAACAGACGTAGTATTGAAAATCACACCAGTCTGGCAGGCTATTTCGACGTAATTTATTGATATATAAATAGTTAGCAGTGGCGGAGGGAGGGGGATTCGAACTTTCGGTTCGAATTGCTGGTCAATAACTTACTGATTTTTCATTGTGTCAGATATGCAGAAAGTGGCAGACATGCAGGCGGTGGGCACAAATTGGGCACAGCGCGGTGGGGTGAACCCCTAAATTGTCACAAAACCTTTCCGGCAGTCCTTGTCCGACCCGTAAGCGTCCGCTTCTCTCCGCTTCTCACCGTTTACGACATGGATTGTTCAAAATTGACCATGATCGTTGATTTAACAGCGGTATAACGTTGAAATGAAGACAAGCGACGTCTCGCTAAATTTCGCTTGCCCAATTTGCGCGGCGAGGCGTCAGCAGCAGTGTGAAATGAACAGCGGCTCGCTTCGCTTTGAGTCTCACCGTGAGCGTAGAGAGCTCGTCAACGATCGCAGAGCCGATCCCACTGTTGCGCCTACCTCTGACACACCTCGCAAATCTTCCAAACGAGGGAAGGGTTAATGCTCATCAACGAAGCAAAATGAGAACTGAACTGGAGTCCAGAGTTGCCGCACGATTTGGAGTTCTCCCAAATTTCTTTCGACTCACCACCGACGATCCGAAGATCACAGAAAACCTGTGGGGCTTCGCTCAGTTCGCATACCTGGACAACCCGTTGCCTTCTCTCCTGAAGGAGAGATTGTTTGTTTACTTATCCCTTTCTGCGAGGTCCGGTACTGTATCGCCAGACATCTGGGGTTCTTGGTAGGTCTGGGTCGTCCCGCGGGCGACCCACAGTGCCTGCCGCAATCGATCGACGAAGTGTTGCCGCTGCTCCGGGGAGATCTTCCTTTCAAGTCCGATCTGGATCAGCACCTCGCTTTATGTGAAGGCCTGGGCATGGGATCTTTCCCCCCAGAGCCGAACAGCACGCAGGAAAGAGCAATCTTTGCGTGCGCAGCACATGTCTTCCTGAAAACTCCCGATGCGTCGAGGTCGCTCCATGTCCTCAAGTGTGTCTTGGATAGGAAGACGCTGGAGTACACCAAGCTTCTTCTGGCCTTTATCCGCACAGCCCACTACTGGACCGAGATACATCCCGAACTGGTTCTGGAAGACGACATCAATCAGCTGTTAGCAACCCACGAGGCTATCGCTAAATGTGTCCTTGCAGAGCCGCCCGTATTGCCGGATAACAAGCTGGCTCGTCGGATCTCAGACGAGCTGATCTCCTTGCGCGATTTGAAAGAGCGCAATCTAAGGCTCGAACAGGACTATGAGTTGCTTGGCACGGAACATCAGAGGACAGAGGATCGCCTGTTTGAAAAGGAAGAAATGCTGCAAGAGAGTTCCAAGCGACTTGGCCAACTTGCTGCCATTGTCGAATCCTCCGACGATGTGATTTTGAGTAAAGACCTGAACGGCGTCATTACAAGCTGGAATGCTGCTGCCACACGTGTTCTCGGCTATTCGGCGGAAGAGATGATCGGTTCGTCGATTCTCAAGCTCATTCCAGAGGATCTTCACTCCGATGAAAAGACCATCATGGAAAATATCCGTGCCGGACGCCGAATCGAGCATTTTGAGACCGTGCGTCGCACCAGGAGCGGTCAATTGCTCGATGTGTCCATCACCGTTTCTCCGATTAGAGACGGGCATGGTCGGGTTATCGGCGCATCCAAGATTTTGCGCGATATCTCCACGCGCAAACGGCTTGAACAAGCTCTGTTGCAGGCAGAAAAGATTGCGGCAACGGGCCGCATGGCGGCGACGATCGCCCATGAAATCAACAACCCTCTCGAAGCCGTGATGAACTTGATGTACCTTCTTCGTCCGATGATTGCCGACCCGGCAGGAATCAGTTACTTCCAGTCAGTCGAGACGGAACTCGGTCGTGTCTCTCATATCGCCAAACAGACGCTTGGTTATTACCGCGAACTTGCGCCGGCAAGCACTGCCTCAATCGGGGAAATCGTTCTCCATGCAATCACGATCTATGAGCCACGGTGTACAGTTACGGGCATTGAGATTAAGAAAGCGATTAATTCATCAAGGAAAATAGTGCTGCGTCGCGGGGAGATGATGCAGGTGGTCTCAAACCTGATCATGAACTCGATTTACGCGATGCAAGCAGGCGGCGTGATGTCCATCTCGGTGGAAGATGCCGCCGAGTCGCCAGATGGCATCGTCTTGACCTTTCAGGATAGCGGCGTAGGAATCGCAGAATCTGATCTTCCAAGAGTGTTTGAAGCCTTCTTCACCACTCGCAGTACCGTGGGTACAGGCATCGGTTTATTTGTCGCAAAGCAGTTTGTCGAGGGCCACGGGGGCCAGGTTGAGATTGAAAGCAGGCAGAACAGAGAAGATCACGGCACGACCGTTCGCGTCTTTCTGCCGATATCTACGACGTATGACCCGTCCTGCGATGGCGAGGCCAAGAGTTGAGTGGGCAACGAAATGCGGAAGATTGTCCCGCTTTTGCCTGAAAACCCGACCAAGGCGTGGGAGAGCTCATGCAACAAATGACGGTGAAAGGGGCGCATGCAAGAAGGTTGCGGACGTCTCGATAGTCTCAGGGTCTGGAGACGATCAAGCGTAATGATCCCTCGAACTGAGGCTGCATACGCGAACTGCCATATTTCGAAATCAACTTGAACCTGCAATTAGACGATAGATCTGTGTTCCATATTTTTTCACGATGCTCATCCCGATTCCCGGTACAGCTAATAACTCCGCATCGCTTCGGGGACAGGTCGCAGCGATACCGCGCAGAGCCCGATCGCCAAAGACCCGAAATGCGGGAATCTTTCTGTGCCTCGCCTCGATCAATCGCCACGCGCGCAAAGCCTGTTCAATATGAATCTTCGGTTCGGGCACATCTGCTCCTGTTCTTGCCTGCCCAGATTGCGTTCGACCTGTAGCTCTCGGAGATGCCTTGGACTTACTTGAGTTCTTCTTTCCTTTGCGCTTGGGAACAGGCCTTGTAGCATCCTTCATGACGAAGAGTACCGGCACGGACTCATCGACGGCTCGTCCGGTTGGAGTGAGTCTGACAGTGCGGTAGGGAATCTGTTTGCCTTGTTTGTCGAACACGGCATCTGCAAACGTGAGGAGTTCCGCCCGGGCCATGGCTCCCAAGACTTCTTCGAAATTGTCTCGGCTGATCTCGTTTCCTGGGTAAAGCTCGGCGTACAGTTTGCCGGTCGATTTGGTAAGGACGGACCGCATGCCGCGCACCACTCGATAGAGAGCTGTTCGCTCCTCTTCCGTGGCGGTTCGGAATCTCTGGGCAACGCACTTGGCCGGGGCACAGAAATCGCACACACCACAAGCTGTAGCGCTGTCCGACGTATCACCAAAGTGCCGTACAAGGGATGTCATGCGGCATTGATTGCTCTCCGCAAAGCGAATCATCTGATCGATCTGCGCCCGTTTTTGATCACCCTGCTGAATGTAGGACGAACGCCATAGTCCATCGCCCCGACTTACATTCTCTGCGAAGTCGAGCACCGCGCCTTTGTGAATCCAAAGTTTCTCGAGAGCTTTGTCGAAGAGATCTGCCTCCATCGCCAAGGCTTTGCGGAGCGCCTCCTTGGGTTGGGGTTCAGTTTGAAGCGTGTCAAACAATCGATCCAGTAGCGCAACATCCGGGTAGTCTCGACTGAAGAAGAAGTCATGGGTATGACGGTCTCCATACGAGTGCATGAGGATGGCGCGACTCTGCCTTCCGTCGCGGCCCGCGCGGCCAATCTCCTGGTAATACCCTTCCAGACTGCCTGGCAGGGCGGTGTGAATCACGGTGCGAACATCCGGCTTATCGATTCCCATTCCGAACGCTATGGTTGCCACCGTGACGTCCAGCTTGCCCGCCATGAATTCTTCCTGCACGCGTCGTCGCCGCTCAGCATCCAGCCCTGCATGGTAAGTGGCTACCACAAATTCGCTTGCAAAATCTTCCGCCAGGCTATCAGCCTGCTTGCGCGTCGGGGTGTACACGATGGCTGGCCGGTGTTTCTCTTCGAGCAGGATCTCCCGCGCGAGCTGAGGACGTTGTGAAGGCAAGGCTTCTACGATCTCGATCGCTATGTTTTCGCGGCGGAAGCCATGGATGAAGTGCGTGGGTGCGGTCAAACCTAGCTGAGTTGCAATGTCATTTTGCACCAGCGGCGTCGCAGTGGCCGTGAGTGCCAGTATCGGAGCGGGACGAAGACCTGGCAAATGTTGGCTAAGCATCCGATAGTCGGGTCGAAAATCGTGGCCCCACTGCGAGATACAGTGCGCCTCATCGATGGCGATCAGCGAGGGTTTTCGCTTGGCCAACATTTTAGGGAAGCCAGCCACCCGAAGCCGTTCTGGAGCAATGAAGAGGAACTGTAGTCTGCCACTCAGGTAGTCGGAACAGACACGGCGGGAAGTTTCGCGATCGCGACCTGAATGAATGCACTCAACGGCGAAGCCTTGCTCCTTCAGCTTCAGCACCTGATCATCCATCAGAGCGATGAGTGGACTGATCACGAGAGTCGTCCCGCCTCGGGCCACTCCCGGCAACTGGTAACAGAGCGACTTGCCTGAGCCTGTCGGCATGACAAGCAGCGCGTCTTTCCCCGCCGCCACTGCCTGGCAGACGGCTTCCTGATTGGGCCTGAACTTGGAGAAGCCAAATGCGCTTTGCAATAGCTCGGTGAGACTTGCGCTGTTGGGGATAATCTTTGGGCTTGGCAAATCAGGAGAATCGGATTCAGGTGCAGAGGGAACCGCTGACGCTGGTTGAACGGGCGAAGTCTGACGAACCTTTCCGACGACGGAACGGACGTACTGACTGATGCTATCGAGGAATGGCTCCAGCTGACATTCACCGTGTTGGATCTTCTTGAGAAATGCTTCCCACTGGCCGGTCATCGCGGGACTCTTAACTTCGGGATGAACCACTTCAATGAGATGGATCCCCTTTTCCGTCGCCTCCAGGCTCTTGCCCGTACGAACGATATAGCCGCGTTTCAATAGCACTTCGATGATGGCCGCCCGTGTGGCAGGCGTACCGAGGCCCGTCTCTTTCATTGCGTCGGACAGCTCTCTCACGTCCAGGCTCTGGCCTGCCGTCTGCATCGCGGTCAGTAGCGTGCCCTCCGTGAATCGCTTCGGGGGCCTGGTCTTCTTTTTCCGGGCTTCGATATCTACGATGTCCTGGAGTTGTCCTTTGGCAAGATCCACCGGCAGGATCTGCTCCGGAGTTTTCTCCTCGGCACCGCCTTTCATCTCTCGCTTTCGTCCTTCTGTCCCAATGTCCAGGACCTTCCAACCCATCTGTTGCACGAGGGTTCCTGTGGTTCGATAGCGGTCGACGAATTCTCCATGTGTGATTGTGGTAATCACAGTCGTGACGGCCTGAAGGTAATCGTCATGCCACATCATGAGGAAGCGGCGACAGATGAGATCGTAAATCTTGCGTTCCTCTTGAGTGAGTTGGGCCTTCTCGGGCGAAACCACATTGGGAATGAGGGCGTGGTGGTCACTGACCTTACTGTCGTCGACATATCGCTTTCCCAGAGGCCGCTCCCCCGTTCCAGCAGCCAGTTGCTTCTCATAGCTTTTCGAAACTGCGGCAACAATGCCTGAAGCGGTAGAGGCAACATCAGCAGAAAGATGACGACTGTCCGTTCTGGGATAGCTGATCAGTTTGTGCCGCTCATAGAGAGTCTGCGCTGTGTCGAGGGTCTCTTGAGCGCTGAAGCCATACAGACGATTGGCATGCCGCTGCAGCTCTGTCAGATCGTAGAGCAGTGGTGGTTGCATCCGTTGCGTCTCAGATGAAAGTGACTCGATGACGGCTTCTCCCGCACGAGCCCGAAGGAGGATGCTATTGGCTTCCTGGGAATCGGCAGGCAATCGAGAGATGTTCGCCTGGGCTTCTTTGTCCTTTCCCGACTCTGTTTGCGTACGGAACCATGTACCCTCGTATGTTTCCTGGTTCGGATTTTCCCGTCCCTGAAACGTCGCGACGACCTCGATGTAGTCTTCGGGGACGAAGCGCCTGAGAGTGAGTTCGCGATCGACAACCATGGCCAGGGTCGGCGTCTGTACCCGACCGACCGAAAGCTCCTCACTGTAGACGATCGAATAGGCACGCGACAGATTCATGCCAACAAGCCAATCGGCCCGGCTTCGTCCACTGGCGGCGTTGGCCAATCGATCATACTCACTGCCTGGGCGAAGCTTGTCGAACCCTTTGCGGATGGCATCCGGAGTCAGTGAGGAAATCCAAAGTCGGCTTACCGGTTTATTGCTCTCAGTTGCTTCGTAGATGTAGCGGAAGATCAGTTCCCCTTCCCGCCCGGCGTCCGTTGCGCACACAATCCGCGACACCCGTGGTGACGTCAGGATCTTTCGCACTACTTCGAACTGATCTTTGGTTCGTTCGTAGACCACCAGTGGCCACTGCCCGGGCAAGATCGGCAATAGATCGAAGCGCCATTGCCGCCATTCAGGATTGATCTCGTGCGGTTGTGCCAGAGAAACCAGATGTCCAATCGCCCAGGTGACGACATAGCCGTTTCCCTGGACATAGCCTTCGCCCCGCTTGTCGGCTCCGAGGACACGGGCAATATCTCGTGCGACAGAAGGTTTTTCGGCCAGGACCGCAATGGTACTGGATTCGATGGCTTTCATCCGTAGTTCAGTCTACCGAGTTCCAGCGCTGAACATGAGATGGCAGGAGCGAAACACCTCCGCCCAACAACACCGGCATGACGCTCACTTCAACCGCAAAGTGGGCACTTGCCGATCAGTCGGTTGTACGGCAACTTAGAAGCGGGCCCCGATTCACTCCGCGCGCAGCAGTATCACCGGATCAACCGACAGCGCGCGTAGCGCTGGAATCCACGTTGCCAGTAGCCCCAGCAAGGACATTCCAAGAACAACGCCAGCCAATACCAGCGGATCGCGGGGAGTGGCCTGATACACGATGAAAGCCAGCACCCGGGTCGCCAGGAGTTCGAGGAGCAAGCCTGCTGCCGAACCAAAAGCCAGTAATTTGACGGCGCGTCCCAACGCTGCCTCTAACACTTCCTTACGCTGCGCGCCGAGGGCGATGCGGATTCCGATCTCGCGCAGGCGCTTGCTGACAGAGTAGGCGGCCATTCCGAAGATGCCGGTGATGGACAGCATTGCGCCCATGATGCCCATTAAACCCAGAGCGATGGTCGCCATACGTGGACCAAACAGAATGATGTCGAGTCCCTGGTACCGCGTCTGAATGTCAACGGGCAGCCCCGCATCCAGGTCATGCAGGGTTCTCCTTATGGCTGCGGCCAGCTGCTGCGGATCGCGGCTGGAGCGCGCCAGGAGGACCGTCGAACTCGACGGTGATTGCAGGATCGGGAGAAACATCGCCGGCCATGGATCTTCGGTGAGGCTGTTGTATTTGCCGTCCTCAGCAATGCCTACCACTTGTACGCGGGTTCCATCCCGCATCTTGTAGTAACCGCCCACGGCGTTTGTTGAAGGGCCGAGGACTTTGCGCGCGAACTCTCCATTCACTACCGCTACGCGTGGCGAGCTTTGGTCGTCATGCCATGTGAAAGTTCTCCCCGAAAGCAAAGCTGTGCCGACCGCATTGAAATATTCAGGAGAAATGTTGAACATCAGGGCGTTAGCTGTAGCATTCGATGGCCTCAGATCAGTCGTTTTGTCGGAAAACACAATCGACTCGTTCGAGCCCGCACCTAGTGGCACGGTGTCGGCCAATCCCACAGACTCGACGCCAGGAATTGCCTGTACTGCTTCGATCATGCGCTTTTGCATAGCGGGCACTTTGTCGCCACGGTAACCGGCCATACTCAGATCGGTGCTGGCCACCATTGTGTTCCGCAGATCGAAACCGTAATTGCCGTACAGGGAGCGAACCAATCCACGCAGGGCCACCATCGAAGACGTGACCAGCACGGCGCAGATGGCAATTTGCGCGACAAGCAACAGGTCCCGGGCGGTATTCCGCCGCCCTACTCCGCCGCTTGACCCGGATTTGACCACCTCATAGGGATTGGTGCGGAGTACTTGCCTTACCGGAATGGCGCCAAAGAGGAATCCGCTCGCCAAGGCCAGCAGCAGTGCTACTGAATAAACGCGTACATCCGGGTTCACAGGCGCATGGATCATGGGCCATTGATGAAATGGCTTCCACGCGCTCAGTCCGCGCAGCAAGATTACGCTGCCGAGGAGTCCGACTGCTCCTCCGGCGAGCGAAATGAGTACGGCTTCGGTGAAGAGTCCCCGCAGAATGCGCCTTCGGCTGAATCGAGTGCGAGCCGAAGAGCGACTTCGCGCGAGCGGTCAGCGGCGCGCGCAGCGAACAGACTGCCCAGGTTGGCGCACGCGGCCAGTAGAATCAGACCCGCAAGCAGCATCAATCCTGCAAGAAATGCCCGTACCGGACGGCCAAGATAATCGCCGTAAAGGCTTGGACGAGCCAAGGTAAAGGTTACATTGCCTTCATTTTTGGGGTAAGTCTTTTTCAGATATGCGCCAATGGAATTCAGATCGGCAGTCGCCTGTGCCGGAGTGACTCCCGGCTTCAGCCGGGATAGAGAGCGCCCTGTTCGATCAACAGCGCGTCGTCGGAGATCTGTCCGATGCGCAGAAGGACGCCGTACCCATGCAGCGGGCCGAGTGAGACCGCCCTCAGGATGAGGAGATCGAGGGTGCCAGGAAGAAGTTGAGCTGAGTCGGCCACTATCCCTCCTAAGTTGATTAGGTGTATAGTGACATCACTCCTAAACTGTCAAGGAGAAAACAAGAGCTAGGCAAAGATGCATTTGTAAACAGCAAGTCGACTTCCGGTGACTTATCTGCGTAAGCCCTGAGACCGCGCGAGCAGCGTTCAGATCTGCCCCGTTGAATTCCGGCCAATGTGCTCTTTCGTTTTGAAACGTTGTGCGCCTCGCAATGGTAAAAATCAAAAGGTGGCGTCTTCGCGCTCCGCCACTGGCGCAGGGCGACAGTCCATCTGAAGGAGGCTTATGTCATCGCTTCGGGCGTTCCGTTGTGAGATTTGCGGTAGCGTGACCACCAACCCGCATCACCTCGGTAGCAGTCGGGATCGGCACACCAACTATACTGGGCCTGCTTCTCTGGAGACGGCATTATGGCCCTGAATGCTCCCGAAGTCACGGACTATCTGGAGGTGTTAGGCGACAGGGGCTAGACAATTGGAATCCCAGGTCTAGAAGACCCTAGGGGCTGGGAAATGTACAGGGGGTTTCGGCAAGAATGCGTGGCTCGCATTCTTACCTGAAAGCGAATTCTTCAGGGAGTTCGGAGTCGACGTCCGAGAGCCGACAATCCGTTTCAGTGCGAGATTTCCATCATCTTGATGACGTTTTGCCGGTCGTGCTGCGTGTAGTAAAGCGTCCGGCCGTCTATAGTGGCGCTCAGGCTGGGTTCCTCGCGCTCGGGCCGCTGCTCGAGCGTGAGAACCGGTGAAGTGCGGCGGGTCGAGAAGCGATAGAACTCAATGGTAGGTCTTGGTTCGGCCGCGAGATCCAAAAAGTAAAGGCCGGGTTCGCTTATAGCCCAATATCCCCAATATCCAAACTGGGGCTTGTCGGCTACGACGGGCGACTCGGCTCCGCCGCTCGCGGGGATGCTCCAGATGCCAGCCTGATCAAACCTGGAAAAGTAGATCGTCTTGCCGTCATACGATTCGAAAGGATCGAAGCCTCCGTGCTCCGTCAGCTGTGTTTCAGCGCCACTTGCCAGAGAGTGTTTCCAGGCCTGCCAGCTTCCAGTGCGTTTCGATGCAAAGTAGATGGATTTGCCGTCCCGCGACCAGCTCGGCACGGCATTGCCATAAGTCCCAGTGGTAATCGAATGCAAGTTTCGGCCTTCAGAATCGACAACGAATATCTGGGCGCCGCTCGGGGTGTAACTGTCAAACGCGACCCATTTGCCATCTGGCGACCACCGCGGGGTGCCGGAATAACGGTTGAGGCGAGTCAGTTGCAACAGGTCTTCTCCTGCCGCGCTGCTCGACCACAACTCCTCAGAGCCTGTTCGCACTGACATCCAAACGATCCGTGCGCCTTCCGGAGAAGGTTGCGCGTCTGACTCCGGATATTGCGAACTGATCAGCTTCCTGTTGCCCAGCACTGGCCCCCCCGCAGCCGTCAGGTCTGCCCGCCAGATGGCCGCAACTTCGGTGCTGTTTTTTTCGGAGTAGACGAGACGCCGGCCGGTCTTCGAGAAGCTGCCTATTGTTGGGTATGTTGTTTCGCGTTCTACCGCTCCGCCGTTTGCCGAAACTCTCCACAGCGAGGGAAGCGTGGCGCGGTTCGAGGCGAACACAATCGATTTGCCATCGGGAGCCCACATGAGCGCACCACAGCGAAACTCGCTGAGGCTATTGCAGCCCACTCGAGTATCGGCGGTCAGCAGCCGGGCTGTCCCGCCGGAGAGTGGAACCGTATAGATGTTGCAGCATATAGAAGAAACCCTGCGTGTGAATGCGATCGTCCTGCCATCGGGTGAGAGGGAAAATCGATATGCGCTATCAGCACTGCTCGGGGATTCGGAATTCGTGAGGCATTCCTTTCCGCCAGTCGCCAGTGAAAAAAGCACCACGCCAAACGGCCCGTCCGCCGAGCAATGGTCGATCATCAACATCCCCTTGCCGTCGGCAAGCCAAGCGAGCGGACCAGGGAGAGTGTCCACGCAGCCGACCGTCGTCAGCTTGCGTTCCGCGCCTCCGAGTGCCGGCACGACATAGATGCCGCCGTCGCTCTTTCCATCATCGCAGCGGGTAAAGGCGATCTCGCGCCCATCGGGTGACCATGCGGGATAACCCACAAGACCGCTCTTGCTGTAGGTGAGGCGGAGTGGCATGTCTGAGCCCACCAACTGCACATACAGGTCGTATCGTCTTCGTTCTGTGCCGTCCCAGGCAAAGGCGATTTCGCGCTCGTCGGGCGAGACGGTAGGAAATATCGCGTCGCCCGGCGCAGTGGTGATTGGCACAATTTGCATGGCAGATGAAACCTGATTTTCATCGCGCGAGGCTGGAGCATGATGTGCCAGAAGAAACGCGGCCAATCCAACTGCGACGAGCAGCACCAGCGCGATGACGACGGCGGATCGTCCAATCCAGCGACGGTGGGCTGGACTCTCGGCTGGCGCGGAAGCAGGGTCCTGTGCTCCAGTTGTTTCGCTGATCGGTAGAGAGGCAGAATCCCCGTCAGGTTTTGCAGCCCCGCTCGGGAGATCGACTGGCGGAGATACAGGGGCGATGAAGCGATAGCCTCGCTTGGGGATGGTCTCAATATATAGTGGCGCCTCGGCGGAGTCGCCGAGCACCTCGCGGAGTTTCATGACCGCCGTATTCAGGCTGTGGTCGAAGTCTACAAAGGTATCCGAGGGCCAGAGCAGCCGGCGCAGTTCTTCGCGGGTAACGATCTCGCCGGCATGTTCGAGGAGATGAACCAGGATGCGGAAGGATTGCTCGCGCATCTTGACAGGCGTCCCGCCGCGGCGCAATTCCGCATTCCGCACGTCGACTTCATAGACGCCGAAACGCCAGGTTTGATTCGTGTTGGCTGGCGTGGCCACGAACTCACTCCCCCGACGCCTCCTGTCCGGGAGTTTAGCATGGCCTCCACACCACCGGAGTCGGATATACCGCGAAGCATCGCGCAGCTTAAGTCTTTATTTTTCAGCTGCCTCGGCGACAACACGCATTTGATGACGGAATTACCTCCAGTGCATGGTGAGAAATGCAGTGAGGGCGCAAGTTACGAAACATCACCAGCGGGTGCCGGGGTCCCGGCGGTCGCAAATCCAATTATGGAGTGTTTACCATGACACGTCGCGCTGCAAAACTCACCCACCTGATTCTCAGCCTCTCCTTGGCTACGGGCCTGCTTGGTGCAGGCGCCAACGCCTCAGCTCAATCCGTTCAGTCCGTCACCATCCCATTCGCGTTTTCGGCGAATCACCACTCGGCTCCCGCCGGCTCTTACAAGGTGCAGTTTCTGTCAGACCGCTTCCTGTCCCTTCGCAATATCAAGACCGACAAGACCGAGATTCTGTTGGTTCGTCCGGAAGAGGGACGGATCATTGAGACGCAGGGCCGCCTCATTTTCCGCCGTGACGGAGGACGCAACTACTTGACGCAGGTCTGGATCGCGGGAACGAATGTTCACAGCGAATTAGCTGTAGGACTCAAGCGGGAACGG
This sequence comes from Terriglobales bacterium, assembly GCA_963823845.1. Classification (GTDB taxonomy): domain Bacteria; phylum Acidobacteriota; class Terriglobia; order Terriglobales; family Acidobacteriaceae; genus Alloacidobacterium. Next base: position 10,749 of record CAWGND010000009.1, on the reverse strand, counting down.
ACATTTGCGAAAGGAGTGGCGCCACAGAACTCGTCCTTCGAAGTGGCTTTGAAGTGAGCAGCGAAGATGCTCGGCGGCCACTCACGCGGAAGTGTGATTGCCCATTGAACTTCAGTCCCGCTGCGTTGGAACGACGCGGGATTGAAGCTGCCTATTGTAGCTACTGAATATCCTCGCCGGGGCGAGCTCCGCATATGCTCTCACCGAATATGCCCCGGTGCCTTGGCAGGATGGCGCAGAGATCGTCCATGAGTGGGTTATCGCCGAGTATCAATTCGAGAAGTGCGATCTGGAAACGTGCCGTCAATCGAGGATCTTGTCCAAGAAGACCGGCGAACACTGGCCGACTAGGCAGGGCGAATGTGCTCAATCCCTCGTGATTGCCAGCTATAAGAATTGGGACAACAGAATGGGACGCTGCGGCCCCTAATTTCATGGACGACGTCCAATTGGAGTACTTCTGGCTGGACGCGATATTTGTCTGTCCTTTGTCGTCTTTTGCCTGCCATTTGCGATATCTAAAGCCGGGAGCATCCGAGGAATGAAACACAGAGTATTGGCAAGCGCCCGCTCTGAGGAAGGATGACCGAATGTCGATGTCGAACACCCCGAGAGCGACTCGATATTCGTCGATGTCCCTGAAGGAAGTAGTCTGTCTCTGCGCCGGACCTTGTGATGATGAAGCGTGGGAGGAATTCCTTTCCCGGGTCGGAAAGCCAATCCGTCTCATCGTTATGCACACAGCCTCTCTGTGGGGCGAGCGTTCCCGCTCCGTAGTGGAGGACCTGATCCAGGTAACCTACCTGAAACTTTGGGAAGGAGGCCGCCACCTCCTACAAGACTTTGCCGTCGAGCGTCCCGAAGCAATTCTTGGATATTTAAAGAGAACTGCTGCCAACGCCACTCACGACTATTTCAAGCATGGCCGCAGTCAACTATCCGGCGGCGATAGACTCCATGTTTCCACCAGTGATGTAGACCCCGAAGCAGGGGAAGAAACTCATGGCAGCGAGGAAAAAATCTCCTGGGGCGTCTTTTTAAATGAGATCGATGAACATCTGAAGGACTGCCTGAGCGGACTCGACCAGGAGCGCGACCGCACGATCTTCTGGCTTTACTTCCGGCAAGGGATGAGCGCCAAAGAAATTGCCTCCCTGCCGTCGATTGAGCTGGGCGCGAAGGGAGTCGGGAGTGTCATTGAACGGCTGAAACATCTGATTCGGGACGAGATCCTCGGGATCCATGCCGATTCCGAGGATGAAGAAGGATAAAGTCGAAAAGCAAATTTCCTCGGGAAGTCGTATTCGCTATATGGGAGTATCGGGATTTGGGGCGTCCATTCGATAAACATGTCGATAACGATGAGCTGAACGCTCTCGTGCCCTCGTCCGCCGAGGCGACGCACGAGCTGCAGCGCCTTTCTCCGGACGCCGTTCGTGAGGCCGAGTGTCACGTGCTTTTCTGCGCCGACTGCAGCAGTAAGGTGTCGAAGTACCAGCGACTGATGTACCGAGTTCCGAATACGGTCTTTCGGGAAGCAGCACCGCGGAACGCCAGCTGTCCCAGGGATGAAGATGTTGACTGGCATGAAGTAGCCACAGGACTGTGGCCCGAACTGAAGACCAGGGAGTTGATCAAGCATGCCGCCCTCTGCGACCACTGCGGCCCGCTGCTTCGCGGTGCCACGTCTGCGAATGATAAGGCGGAATTGAAGATGCCGGCGCCGTCCGATCGCATGGCTCCGCGTGTGTGGCCCTCGCGCCGTTGGCAGCTCATGAAGTGGTTGGCTCCCGCAATGGCGCTCCTAGTGATCGTCGGAGTGTTATATAGGATTCCGTTGCCATCTCGGACGCCCATCTCTGGGCCGAAGTTTGCCGAATTCGCTGTGAATACCCACAGGCAGCACAAACGGGGGCTCCTGGCGCTGGATGTACTCTCGGGCTCGCAGCAGAAGCTGAATGAATGGTTTCAATCGAAGCTACAGTTTTCCCTGGCATTGCCGGCGTCGCCCGCGGTTCCGGGCGAGCAGCGGCCTTACCATCTGGAGGGCGCGCGACTGGTGCAAGTAGGCAGCAAGACCGCTGCCTACATCGCTTATCAAGGGCAGCAGAGCGCCGCAAGCCTGATGGTGACTCCCGATTCGGTCGCTGTCGCTTCCGGGGGCGTCGAGCTCGATTTCAAGAAGGTGAGTTTTCACTACGCCATGGTCGAAGGCTACAAGGTTGTTACCTGGTCGGCGCACGGTCTGACTTATGCCTTGGTTTCTGAGGAAGGAAAGAGCACGCAGCAATCCTGCATGGTTTGCCATTCCGCGATGAGAGACCGCGATTTGAGTCAAACGCCCACTCCTTTACGGGTTCAGGGAAATACGGTCGAACCCGTCGTGCAATAGCTCTTCTACGCATAAACAATCCCCGAGCCCGCGTGGTGGCAGCAGAGAGAACCGCAAGCCGAGCCTTAAGCCGGAGTTCGGAATCGCACTGAATTCAGGGCCCCAACGAATTGGCGAATTGGAAATGGAGTAGATGAATGAGGATCCTGAGTTCCTTTGTGCTTTTGCTATTGATGTTGCCTTTTGCCGCGGGGGTCGTAGGCGAAGACAATCATTCTGCTGCGGAGCCGGCCAGTTTCGTCACTCTAAAGCAGAGCGACGGAACCGAATTCCGTGCCTTTGTCGCTGGACGGCAAACGCCAAGGCCGCCGTCTTAATCGTTCACGATTATTTCGACGTCTCAGATGCCACGAAACAATCCGTGGAACGCCTCGGCGCTCTTCGATACCGCTCCGTCGGCGTCGATCTTTATGAAGGCAAATCGGCGACCAGCCATGAGGAGGCGATGAAACTGATGCAGTCCTTAGACCGAAAGGCAACTGACAAGATTCTGCAGGCTGGAACTCGATTATCTGAAGCAAACCGGTAGGAAGGTGGCGACCATCGGATTTAGCATGGGCGGACTTGAATCGCTCAATGCAAATTTAAATGACCCGAAAGCGGTGAGCGCGACCGTGATGATTTACGGGGCTGGCTTTGGCAAAATCGATTCGAAGAGGCTCGAACGACTCAGGAGTCCTGTCCTGGCAATCACCGGGAACGAAGATACTGGTGCCATGCAGTCAGCCATCAATTTTCTCTCCAGCATGAAAGAGGCAAACGACCGTAGAGATGCTCATTTATCCCGGTGCGGACCACGGTTACGCGCAACCACTTTTCAATAAAGGAAGGAATTACAACCCGGAGGCCGTCGACACCACCTGGGTGCTTGTCGAAAATTTTCTCGACAATCACTTGAAGCGCTGATGTTGAGGTATTTCGGAAGAAATTTGCGATGTCATCGCTGGATTGCTCTTCTGCTTTGAGCGAGGGCAACCACTTCCAGCAGCGATCATGAAGGCATCACTCTCCACGCCACGAATAAATCTGCTTCGACGAAAAAGCAAACTCTCCCGGGATCTCGTGATGTCCAGTAGGGCAACTTACCTCTCCCAGGCAACCGTTAAACCAAACGGACACATGTAGCCAGCTGGGCCGCGTGCAGGAATGCGGCAAACGGCCTTGCTGGACGTGTGTCTCGGACAACCTCAACCGAAACGATCACACAACACTGGAGAATCAATGAGCTTCAAATTTGGTCAACAGACAAAAAAGACTGCGCGAGTTCGGAGCCTGTTAGCGGCCGCCGTCGTGCTTGGATGTGCATTCGCCACGGTCACCCATGCCGGGGCGCAAGTCACGCCTCCATCCGTTCCGGACACCATTGCAGTACCGGAGGGAAACTCTGCGTATTTGGTAGGCCACGCCTTCGGTAGTCAGGGCTATACTTGCCTGCCTACGAGCGCCGGTGGCGCTGCCTGGAATCCAACCGCTCGCCCCGAAGCCACACTCTTTACGGATCTCTTCGGGCAGCAATTCCAGATCATCACTCACTTCCAGAGCATCAATGAAAACCCCAAAGCCGGCGTTTCCGTCCCCCAAAGTGGGAACGCGACGTGGCAGAGTTCCCTCGATAGCAGCAGGGTGTGGATGGTAAAGGTGGCCGGGATCGATGCCGGCTCCGACCCCGCGAGCTGCCCGAACAACGGCTCGATTCAATGCCTCAAGTTGCAGTCGGTGGGGAACGCGAAAGGCCCCACGGGCGGCAACCTGCTGGCGAAGACCACTTTCATCCAACGGTTGAACACCAGCGGCGGAGCTGTTCCTAACAGCTCCTGCACCGTAGGTCAGACTCAGCTCGTGCCCTACACCGCTGACTACTACTTCTTCCGGCCGACTGAATAACCGTTTAATCCCCGGGTCAGACGAACACTTAGGTTGTGCACGCGAAGGCACCAGCACTTGTGCCCTTCGCGTGCCCCGCCAGCCAAGGGTGCCGCTCAAGAAAACGCCGCAGTCCCCCCATTCGCCCTTCTGTTGGGCTGGTCTGGAATGATGATCAGAATATTGCATGAAGGGAGGTCCAGAGTGGCACGGACATCAAGGGATCCTCAGCCAACCACGACGTCCGCGAAAGCTGAAAGCACTTCCGCAGGAAAGCGACGTCCCGTGGCCGGATCACAATCATTCATGGTTTAAGGTTTGGGAGAATTACTCCGGGATCAAGCGGATGTCTGAACTTCCGCTCTCCCGGAAAGGATTCTATGCAAAACGGAAGCTTGACTCGTAGGAAGATCTTTCTCATCGCCAGCCCAGCCCACGGCGTCATGACCTGTCTTCCCGATCCACCATCGCGGAGCAGACTACAGCGATTGACCCAATCTCTTTTCCAGCTGCCCGCGATAGGTTCTGCTGATTCTCGATCTCGAACCGTCTTTCAGTATCACTTCAAATTCGCCATGGGAGATCGGCTCAAGGCGCAGGATGCTTTCAATATTGACGATAGCCGAACGATGGACGCGGACAAAACGAACAGGATCGAGCCTCTCGGCAAGCTCGTTCAGTGAGGCCCGGTACAACAGCTCTTTTCCTCCGATGTGCAGGTTCGCATAAACGCCTGCAGCTTCGATCCAGTCGATATCGGCCACCCGTATGAAGCGGGTTGAACCTCCGGTTTCACCACCAGACGGTCCAGTGGCAGATCCCGTGCTGGTGCTGCGGAAACCATGCGAAGAATGCGCCGTCCAAACTCCCGTACGCTGCGTTCATCCATTCGAATGCTGACTCGAGCCATGGTCATCTCAAAGCGCTCGTCGCTGAACGGCTTCAGGAGATAGTCAAGCGCATTTGCTTCGAAAGCGCGGATGGCATGCTCATCGTAGGCGGTCACAAAGACGGTGAGCGGCATACGTTCGGCTCCCATTTCAGCGATGACCTCCAGTCCGTTCAGTTCCGGCATCCGCCTCCATTCAGCGGCTGGCCGCGCTTGCTCCACAAGTCAGGCTCTTTCTGGGAGCGCACAATATTCCCGTAGCGTCGCCGGCAATACTCCCACGTCTGGTGTCAGCGTTCGAGGTCGTGCGCTCTGGTAAGGTCGCTCCCACTCCAGATTCCCCGGGCAAGGTCCTTTACAAAGTGGACGATATCGCTTTCCTGATGCGCACACCCGGAACTCGGTGATCTCGAAAAGCCTTCCGCGATTTTTAGTAAAGCGCCGAATGGCAGAGTCATCCCCGGGGCACTTCCTAAAACGGGGCTTTGCGACTTTGCACGCATTAGATTGAAGCCTGCACAAATTCACGCGCGGCCTTTAGCGTTAGTTCGTCCGGAAGGACTCCGGTATACATGTGAAATTGTTCTATCGACTGGATGATCGTGATGTCGAAACCCGTGACATACGCTCTCATTAGCGTGACCGCAGTCCGTATGAGCTGGGTTTGAACAGGATTCGCGACGGAATCGATCACGACTTCTGCCTCTCTAACCAGTTTTTCCGAGAACGGGCAGCTCTGCGTGTCCGGAAACATCCCCACGGGCGATGCGTTGATCAATACCTCAAATCGGTCCTCCTGTGAAGTCTCAGGGAACCATCGATAGCCATATTCCTCGGCCAACAGGCCGCCGGTCTTCCCGTTACGCGCGACGATGCTGACTGCTCTGTATCTCGCTTCGTCCAGCGCGGAGACGATCGCCTTGGCCATTCCGCCGCTCCCGAAAACGCAGATGCGGGCAGACAAAGGCACAGCTCTATCGGCAACAATCTTGTGAATGGCGGTGTAATCGGTGTTGAATCCGGTAAGAACGCCGTCATCATTCACAATGGTGTTGACTGCGCTAATGCGCGCAGCAGAAGGATCGATGTGATCGAGGTATTGCATCACCTCTTCTTTAAACGGCATGGAGACAGCGCAGCCCCGAATCGCAAGTGCTCTAATACCTCCGATTGCACTCTTCAAATCTGTGGTGGTGAACGCCTTGTACAAGTAGTTCAAGTCCATCGCCGCATATAGAAAATTGTGCAGACGCGTGCCAAAGTTGCCCGGCCGCGAGGCAAGTGATATGCAAAGCTTCGTATCCTTATTAATTCTGAGCCGGCGATCTTCAGACACCGAAGCCTCCTGTAATCGTCTTACGCCGCCAAATATGTTCCACGTCGTCCTGAATGATGATCTCGACGTATATCCCCGGTGAGCCCATATGGGTTGGAATCGGTCGAGTCGATGCTATGGATCGAGGGCGGCCATGCGTTTACTGAAACCTTTTGCGAATCAATTCCGGTCCGCTCACCTGCTTTGCCTTGAGGTTGAGATCGACCTCGCCGCGCTCATCGATCTTCCTGCTGCCGGTCATCCCGTAGTCCTTAAGGTCGAAGGGTACGATTCCCTGGACGTATCCTGAGCCACCACCCTGGTCGGCGATTACTAACTTCAGCGTTGCCGACTTGGAAACGCCGCGCATGGTGAAGGTGCCGACAAGGTCGTAGGTGGTTTTCCCCGTCTGGACAACATTGTTGGATTTGAACGAAATGACCGGGTCCTGCACGACGTTCAGCAAGTCCTTGCTCTTCAGTTCGTCATCGTTCTTGCTGTTCGTGGAATGCACGCTCGCTGTCTGGATTTCGACTTGGAATACGGCCGACGTAGGGTCGCGTGACGCGAAGGTCAGAGTCGCATTCCATTTGTCAAAATTGCCCGTCAAGGGCCTCGAAGATGTCGTATTGAACCGGATTGAGCTTTGGATGGGAGTAGCCTGGAAGACAGGGACCTGCGCCCGGGACGGCGGGCACAACATTGCACTCACTACTACGAGGCAGATGACGGGCAGTCGCATAACGGGAGTCTGGATGCGAGAGGCATTATTGTCAACCGGTCAAAAGCAAGATGGTTGGAGTGCGAGGCGGTCAATGAAGATTTCCATAGCGAAGAACTTTAGCAAACCGCACACTACTGGCGTGTCGAACGCCCGTTCGTGAGTTCGCGATCATTGATCGAACGGACGAAGTCCCTGCACGCGAGCGGATAAATTGGAAACTCATTCTCAGTTGATGCAAACAGGAACTTGCCGAAGCCCGTTGATCCTGAGTGCAGAGAACTTGTGAGGACGCTGGAGAATCCCAGTGGAGGCTAAATCGCCCATCCGCTCATCGAGAATGGAGCGCGGAGCACATGGGAAACAGACGTAGTATTGAAAATCACACCAGTCTGGCAGGCTATTTCGACGTAATTTATTGATATATAAATAGTTAGCAGTGGCGGAGGGAGGGGGATTCGAACTTTCGGTTCGAATTGCTGGTCAATAACTTACTGATTTTTCATTGTGTCAGATATGCAGAAAGTGGCAGACATGCAGGCGGTGGGCACAAATTGGGCACAGCGCGGCAGCAAATCGCGATGTTACAGTCGCCTTCAGCGCATCCACGTTGCCGTTCACTGAACCGATATAACTACCCCACTCACCACCGCAGATGAGGATTGCGATTGGCCTCCCTAGGCAGAGCCGGCAACTTCCCGAAAAGCTGACTTCACAGGCATTTCGGGATTCCTTCTGGATTGGCGGCTATCCGCCAAGAATGTTCGTTTTCACCGCAGTCAGAGCAGATGGCGGCCCAGCGCCTGCATCTGCAGCGCGAAGTGAAACCAAAGCGAGTTATGGATAAAGGCGTTGGCGACGAGTGGGCTCGCCACAATTAGGCTTGTCACAGTTATGGCCGCGGCACCGCCTAACGTTGTCAGGTGTATTTTCTGGAGGGCCCGGAGGTCATAACACGCGATCAGCGCGAGCAGCACCCAGCAGCCGATAGTAGACGCCCTCAAGTCGTGCCCTGGCCAGATCGGCCAGCGGAAGAAAGCCTGGGGCAAGAGGCAAATTGTTGCGAGCAGCATCAATCGTTTATGCGCCGGGGGATTTCGGCGTTGAAAATAGCCGAAACAGGCGAGCAGCGCGAATTCCAGTGTCTCAAAAAGCGTCGCAGCCAGAAAAAAGGCTATCCGTGGGTCGGCAGGAGGAAAGAGTCTCGCTATGGCCTCAAAGGATCGGCGACGGACATGAAGTCGCGTTGAAGGGCGGGAATTCTAACGATGCCTCGAAGGAAGAACGTTGGCGCGAAGCCGACGAATACCGAGACGAGGATCAGCGCCGCCATGCCGGAGAAAAATCTGTGATCGTAATTGGTTCTGGTTGCGGGCTGGAACTCCGCCTGTACCGTCACCATGATTGACTTCCTCAATTGATCCTTTGCATATTTTAGGCGCTGTCTTCGACTGATTCCAGATCAGGGAGTAACTCCAAACACTGCAACGATCCCTATTCCAGCAAATTTTAGATCGATTCGGCCCGAAATGTCTGTGTCGTCGCCAATCCGGGAAGTCCTATCGCTTGGAAGCCGACGTGAATTACGAAGTGCCTCAAAAACGGGGCGGTCTCAACCGGTCGGTGCAACACCATCTGATATGAATCATTTTTCTAAAGGTGGTGTTTATGGCACAAGGAAAACGGGACAGGCTTTCCAGGGAGCAGCGGATCGACATGTGGCGCCGTTGGAAGGCGGGAGAGTCGTTGCATGAGATTGGCCGCGCCTTTGGTAAGGGCCATGGTTCCATCCGGTTCTTGTGGACGCAGCGCGGCGGGATAGTTCCTGCTGCTGGTCGGCGTTCGCCGCGAACGCTGACGCTGGCCGAGCGGGAAGACATCTCACGAGGCATGGCTTCCGGTTCGTCGATTCGTGAGATCGCTAAAGGGTTGCAGCGGGCTGTGTCGACGGTGAGCCGGGAGGTGTCGCGTCACGGCGGGCGTCCCCTGTATCGAGCCAGTGAAGCCGATCGTCGGGCCTGGGAGTCGGCTCTGCGACCCAAGGTGTGCCTTCTTGCCATCGACGAGAAGCTGCGGACGATGGTGGCCAGTAAACTGATCCTGGACTGGTCGCCGGAACAGATTTCAGCATGGTTGAAGGTCCACTATCCCAGCCACGAGAGCATGCGTGTGTCCCACGAAACCATCGACCGCAGCTTATTCATCCAGGCCCGGGGAGTGCTGAAAAAAGAGCTGATTCAGCACCTCAGGTCCAGGCGGCTTCTACGTCGCTCACGACACGCTCGGGCTGAGGGGCAGTCCCGCGGGCAGATCGTCGATGCCATCTCTATTCGGGAAAGACCTGCGGAGGTTGAAGACCGCGCTATTCCCGGCCATGGGGAGGGCGACCTGCTGAGCGGCAGCAGGAACAGTCACATCGCAACCCTGGTGAAACGACATTCGCGTTTCACCATGCTGGTGAAAGTACCCAGCAAAGACACAACGACGGTCGTCGCCGCGCTGAGCAAGCACGTGCGTAAACTGCCCGCGACCCTGCGGCGCTCCTTGACGTGGGACAGGGGGCACGAGATGGCTCAACACAAGAGCTTCACGGTGGACACGCATGTGAAAGTCTACTTCTGCGATCCGCAGAGCCCCTGGCAGCGCGGCACCAATGAAAATACAAACGGCCTGCTAAGACAGTACTTCCCTAAGAAAACCGACTTGTCCGGTTACACTCAAGCCCATCTCAACAAGGTCGCTCTGCGCCTCAATCAACGCCCGCGACAAACTTTGGGCTTTCAAACTCCGGCGAGTAAACTGCAAGCCTGTGTGGCATCGACCGGTTGAGCCCGCCAGACTTCACTGGCACTGCACATGGTCACTTCCGGATTGTTCGTGATGCGTCCTGAGCTGAACATCAGTAGAAGACGATAACAAGGCGCTATACTCACCGTTGAACTTGGGGCAAGAGGCGGATGCACTATCCATGAAGACCATCAAACGAATAGCTTCGCAAGCCGATGCGACAGGCGAGCAGCAACTTGCTGGCTTTATCAAGAAATTTGACTCGAAAAACGCAGCATTGATTCGTTCAGTGCGCAAAGTATTGCGCAAGCGCCTACCCACAGCCAATGAGCTGGTTTACGACAATTACAACTTCTTCGTGATTGGATACTGCTCGACCGAGCGACCGTCCGATTGCATCCTCTCCATTGCTGCAGGCGCGAACGGAGTTGGGCTGTCGTTCTATCACGGAGCCACGCTACCCGATCCGCATAGATTGCTTCTCGGCAGCGGCAACCAAAACCGCTTTATCAGGATCGAATCGACGGCGACGCTGACGCGTCCAGAGGTTGAGGAACTTATTGCCGCCGCCATCAAACATGCTGAAGGGCCGTTGCCTGGGAGCGGCAGAGGCAAACTGGTCATTCGATCAATCTCGAAAAAACAGAAGCCACGCCGTAAAGACTCGGACTAGTGCGATTCTGGGCGAGTCGTCGCCAACCCGGAAGGTAATTGCGCTGAATGATAATCTCAAGGCGGCGAAGTGCATGTAAAACGGCGTTTCAGTAAGTTCGCTGCTCTGT
>CAWGND010000008.1:0-1416738 GCA_963823845.1 Terriglobales bacterium | reverse complement strand
CCTTGGGGACATCCGCCGGATGGCTGATGTCGTTCCCCGGGACGGGCCTCTGCCGACGGGTGGGACGCCGCGGGCGGCGGCGCGTTCTGCCTTCTACGCCGCGGCCAGCCGGGCCAGCAGCGCGGCCATCGGCGGGCCCTCGTCGGCGAACACCCGCACATAGCCCTGCGGGCAGCCCAGGACGAGCGACCGGGCCAGGGCGTCCACCGCGGCGTCCTGGTCGCCGCGGACGGCCAGCGCCAGCGCCCGCAGCGCGCCGATCTCGATGACGCTGCCTGTCCGGCCCTGGGCGGCCGCCGCCACGAGCATTCTTTCCACGAGCGTAAGCGCCTGAGCCGGGCGGTCCTGGGCGAGCAGCACCCGGGCCAGCACCAGATACGCCGGCTCGCGGGGGTAATCCGGCTCGTCGTCCGGGCCAAGGTCAGCGCCTTCGCCCGCTGGGCGGCCGCGCTGACATCGCCCTGGGCCAGCAGCAGCCGCGCCCGCTGCGATGGCACCGGGTTAAGCAGGGCGATCACCTGCGGGCTCAGCTCGACCTGCCCGGCCTCACCCATCGCCTCCCGGGCCGCGGCCGCATCACCGTGCGCCTGCCGGATCCGGGCCACGACGGCCAGGCCGGTGGCCAGCGGCGAGGTGAGGGCAAGCTTCCGGCACAGCGTGACCCCCCGGGTGGCGTGGTCAAGGGCGCCGGCCAGCTCGTCCCGCTCGTACAAGACCTCGGTCAGGCCCACGTGCGCCATGCCCATGTCCGGTATCCAGCATCAGGTCACGGGATGCGGTGGGCCTGCGGCGCGGGCGCATGGCGGTGATCCACAGGCCGGCCGGGTGGCCCAGGTAGTAGGCGGGAGCGGTGTTCGGGCGGCGAGCTTTCCGCTCCGGCTCGGCGGGGAAATCCTGGAGGGCGGATCCGCTGTCACTGTCACGGCCATCATGACGGCTCTGGAGGCTGTCACGCCCAGCGCGGGAACCGGGTCCGGCAGTGCACGGATCGTGCTTGTCCGTGCTGTCCCGGGTGAGAAATTCGATGGACCCGTTGAAGTAATGGCCGGCCGGGCACCTGATCATGACGCTTTCGAGGGGCCCGTCGGTTGAGCTCATGGTGAACCGGCACCTGATCTCGGCGGGCAGCCCGCATCGTACGGTGCTGTCCTGATCCAGGTAGGCCGGACAGCTAAGGAACATCATCGTGGCCTCGTCTCACGCTTGTCCGGCTCATCAGCCGACGTCCCGGCATGCGAGCGCCCTCCCGCGTTTCTCACGCCGCGAGGGGCAGCGGGACGCGGGCCGGGTGGTGCGCAGGAACTACCCGGCCGTCGGGCAGGATCTCGCCCATGTCGTCGAACACGATCACGCCGTTGCACAGCAGGCTCCACCCCTGCTCGGGGTGGAAGGCGATGGTGTGGGCGGCGTCGCGGTCCGGGCGGTCGGCTGGGGGCACGGGGGCCGGTGCGGGCACATTGCGGACCTCTGGTTCTGGGGCTGCGGACGTGTTTGGTCTTGCTGGGCCCCGGTCGTGTTGCAGGGCGGGTTCTGCAAAGACGGTACGAACCGGCGTTGCCGTGGGCGTCACCCGAAGGTGCCGGTGCCGGTGGAATCTTCGCGGCCAGGCCGGGCACCACAGTGCCGCGGGCTTGGTGACCGGCGCCGCCGGTCCGGATCGGGATCGCACATCATGGCTGCGCCTGGTCTTCGGCGTCGCCGGGGTCGAGCCGGCACACCGAGATCAGGCACAGCCCGAGGTCGCGGATCTTGGCCAGCAGCCCGTGCAGTGCGGGCTGATCGGGAAGCAGGCCAATGATGACCGTCTGCGTGCCGTCGCTGCCGAGCTGGAGGCCGCCGAACCAGCCCGCCCACTGGTCGTCGAGGACGCTGTTGACGCGGATCTCGTAGCGGGCGGGCCACCTCGGGCCGTTCACGCCTGTCCGCCCCCGCGCCCGGAGGTCCAGGCAGCGTGCCTGGTGAGCATCTCCCCGGTCCGGCCGAGCCGGTCACGAAGCGGTCGAGCTTAAGAACGGCCATTGCTGCTCCTCCTGCCGGTGCATGTCTGGTTCACCCGCACGCTACGAACGCCCTCCGCAGGTGGGCGTCACCCGAAGGTGCCTTTGCGGGTGGAATCTTCTGAACAGGCGCCGGGCACGACGGTGCCGCCCGGCGCGGTTAGACTGACCGGACCCGGCAGCGATGCTGGTCATCGCTGGATGCGCTGCGTGGTAGGTCGCCGATGGCTGAGCCGCCTGCGGTGACCCCGTCCGTGGTTGCCGGGGCTGAGCAGGATGTCCTGCTGGCCACCAAGCTGCACGTGCCCGGCCCGCAGCCGGGGTTTGTGGCCCGGCCGCGGCTGGTGGAGGCGCTGGATGAGGGGCTGGCGCGGGGGCTGATCCTGGTCTGTGCCCCCGCCGGGTTCGGCAAGACGGCCCTGCTGGCCGACTGGGCCCGTCTGGCGACCGGCCGGTGGCGTGGCTGTCGCTGGACGCTGGTGATAATGACCCGGTGCGGTTCTGGCGTCACGTGGTCGCGGCGCTGGACCGGGTCCGCCCGGGGATCGCCGAGCGGGCCGGCCCCCTGCTGGGCCCGCCCGCGCCGCCGTCGTTTGTAGGGCTGGTGACGGCGCTGATCAACGACCTGGCCGCCCAGCCCGGCGACGGCGAGGTGCTGCTGGTCCTCGACGACTACCACCTGATCGACGCCCAGCCGGTGCACGCGTCGCTGGTGTTCCTGCTGGAGCACCTGCCGCCGGGCCTGCACCTGGTGCTGGCCAGCCGCGCCGACCCGCCGCTGCCGCTGGCCCGGCTGCGGGCCCGCGGGCAGCTGGCCGAGCTGCGCGCCGCCGACCTGCGGTTCACCGCGGAGGAGGCGGCGGCGCTGCTGCGCGAATCGGCTGGCGCGGACCTGCCCGCCGCCGCGGTGGCGGCGCTGGCGGCCCGCACCGAGGGGTGGGCGGCCGGGCTGCAGCTGGCCGCCCTTTCATTGGCGGGGCAGGCGGATCCCGCCGGGTTCGTGGCGGCGTTCAGCGGCAGCCACCGCTATGTCCTGGACTACCTGGCCGAGGAGGTGCTGGACCGCCAGCACGAGGAGCTGCGCACCTTCCTGCTGGAAACCTCGGTGCTGGAACGCCTGTCCGGCGGGCTGTGTGATGCGGTCACCGGCCGGGACGGCAGCCAGGCGATGCTGGAGCAGGTGGAGCGGGCCGGCCTGTTCCTGGTGCCGCTGGATGAGGTGCGCGGCTGGTGGCGCTACCACCATCTGTTCGCCGACCTGCTCCGCGCCCGCCTGCAGCAGCCAACGGCCCGGCCGGGTTCCGGCGCTGCACCGGGCCGCGGCCGCCTGGTCAGAGGAGCATGGCCTCGCCGACGACGCGGTGCGCCACGCCCTGGCCGCCGGGGACGCCGCCTGGTCTATGCGACTGGTCGAGCGGCACGCCGACGCGTTTCTCCTGCGCAGCGAAGGCGCGACCCTGCAGCGGTGGCTTGCGGCGCTGCCCGCCGGCCTGGCCGGCTCGCGGCCGCGGCTGCTGCTGGCCCAGGCGCGCCTGGCTCTCCTCAGCCACCGCGTGGAGGCGGCCGAGGTCGCGCTGGATGCCGCCGAGCGCGCGCTGGCAAGCGCTCCGGGCGTGGCCGATGAGCCGTTCGAGCCTTCTGTCGGCCGGGCCGCGAGCCACCTGGCCAACGTGCCCGCGGCGATCGCGCTCGGGCGCACCCTCCTCGCCGTGCTCCATGGCGACGCCGAACGCGCGATCACATTCGGCCGCCGGACCCTGGCCGAGGTCGGCGAGGGCGAGTGGCTGCTGACATCCCACGCCAACGGGTACCTGGGCGTGGCCGAGTGGCTGCGCGGCCGGCTTGCAGAGGCCGAGCGCGCGCTGTCGTCGAGCATCGCCCAGGGGCGGGCGGCCGGCCAGCCCACCATGACCGCCTGGGGCTACCAGGACCTCGGCCAGGTCCAGCGGGCCCAGGGCCGCCTGGATACCGCGGCCGACACCTACCGGCAGGCGCTCGAGGATCACCGCAGCGACCAGCCGGACTGCCCTGCCCGCCGCGGGCATCGCGTACGTGGGCCTGGCCGAGGTGGCCTACCAGCGGAACGAGCTCGACACGGCCCTCCGGCACGTCAGCGAGGGAATCGGGGCGTGCCGCCAGATGAACTTCACCCAGCCGCTGGCTACCGGCCTGGCCACGCTGGCGTGGATCCGGCAGGCCCAAGGCGACGCGGCCGGCGCCCGGGAGGCGATGGAAGAGGCCGGGCAGGCCGCGCCGGGCCCGGGCGTGGCCGGCCTGCTCAACCCGGTCCCGGCGCAGCGGGCCCGGCTGCAGCTGGCCCAGGGCGAGGTCGCCGCGGCCGCCCGCTGGGCACAGCAGCGCGGCCTCGGCCCGGACGACGAACCCGGCTACCCGCGGGAGCCGGAATACCTGGTCCTGGCCCGGGTGCTGCTCGCCCAGGACCGCCCCGGCGCGGCGCTCGCGCTGCTGGAGCGGCTGCACGCGGCAGCTGTCAGCCAAGACCGGGCGGGCAGCGTCATCGAGATCCGGGCCCTGCAGGCGCTCGCCTTGGCGGCCGCCGGCGAGGAGAACGCCGCGGTAGACACCCTGGCCGGGGCGCTCACCCTGGCCTGCCCGCAGGGTTATGTCCGGGTGTTCGCCGACGAGGGCCCGCCGATGGCCACGCTGCTAGGCGCGCTGGTCGCGGCCCAGCGGGCAGACCACGCCGCCGCCCGCGGCGTCCCGCTCGGCTGCCTGGCCCGGGTGCTGCGGCCGTTCAGCGGCAGGCACGACGCGGAGGGCGCCGGGCGCGGCACCGCCGCGGCGGTGCCGGGCCTCGCAGAGCAGCTGACCGCCCGCGAGCTGGAGGTCCTGGCGCTGCTGGCGGCAGGGGCGCCGAACCCGCGCATCGCCGCCGAGCTGGTGGTCAGCCTCGACACAGTCAAGAAGCACGTCAGCCACCTGCTGGGCAAGCTCGGCGCGGCCAACCGCACCGAGGCCGTGACCCGGGCCCGCCAGCTCGGCCTGCTCCCCTAACCCGGCACCCGCAGCCGATGCCCGGCGGCGGCGGGCCCCTGGGCCGGCCCGACGGCGCCTGGCAGTACCCAAACCCGTCCTGGCCGAACTGTTCGGCGTCTGCGCCGGCACCATCGCCACAGCCGAACGCCAGATCAAGCCACTGCTGAAGCGAGCCGGCCGCAGCATCGAACCCGCCACGACCCGGCTCACCACACTGGCCGACCTCACCGCATACGCATCAGGCCAGGGCATCACGCTCACGTCCAAACCAAACCAGCGCGTTAATAATCGACAAGCCCTAAGCGGCATTGTCGGTCCAGCAGTCGTAGGTCTCGCTGAGCGTGCCGAACCAGACGTCGTCGAAGGAGCGCATATAGCTGATCAGGCGCTCCAGGATCATCAGGTGATGCGAGCGGCCGCTGCACTGCGGGTGCAGCGTCAGCGTATATACCGCGCCCGGCACATGCTCATAGGCGTAGTCGAAGATGTCCTTCCACCTGCGGAACAGCAGCTCGTGATCGCCCAGGCCCGCGTTCAGGCCGGCCACGTACTCCTGCGGCGGGAAGTCAGCCAGATACCACGACACCGGGATTTCCAGGATCGGGCTCGGAGCGCCGAACTGGTTCGCGCCCTCCCAGTTGAGCGTCACCGGCCGCGGATGATATGGCTCGAACTCCCGGCCCATCAGCGAGCTGTCCCACTCAAAGCCGTACTCCTCGAGTAGCCCCAGCGTCGCATCGGAGAAGTCCCACGCTGGTGACCGGTAACCCCGCGGCCGCCCGCCCACCACCTCGGCATACTGGCGCAGCTGAATCTCCATCAGCTCCCGCTCCCGCACCGGGTCAACCGTCGGAATCGACTCGTGATAGCACCCGTGACTCGCCACCTCATGCCCGTCCTTCAGGATCTGCTGGATCCGATCCGGAAACGTCATCATGCTGTGCCCCGGCGTACAGAACGTCGCCTTAACCTCATAGCGGCGGAACAGATCCAGCAACCGCGGCACGCCCACCTCAGCCCCGAACTCACCCCGCGACAAATACGACGGACTGGTCCGGTCGAAGACTCCCTTCCACAGGCAGTGCGCATCGAAGTCGGCGCCGATCGGGACGGCCATCCGGGCATTACCGGGCAACTGCAGCGTCATCTCTCCTGCTTTCTCAAGTACCAGGCCGGAGCCCGACTAGCCCCAGTGTGAGAGCAGGCGCGCCGGCGCGGGGGGGGTTGGCCTGGAGCTAGGGCTGCGCTGTCTTCGGTCCAGCAGTCGTAGGTCTCGCTGAGCGTGCCGAACCAGACGTCGTCGAAGGAGCGCATATAGCTGATCAGGCTGGGCGCGATCCTGGTGACCGGCTCCGGCAGCACCTGGTACATGGTCCTACCCGCGCCAGCCGCGTAGAACGCAGATCCGGCATATATGTCTTCGGAAATCTCTTACGTAGAAGCAACGAGGACCGGCGCCGATTCGGCGATTTGGCGTCACGCTGCGTCAGAGACTAGATGACGTACCGCGACTGGCACTGGTCTGCACCTGACGAGCAAGTGCTCCGTGCCGTGGCACCACCCTACGACCCCCGGCCGGACACGCACCTACCCGTCCCGGCAGCGGCTCCCAAGAAAACCCCGAAAAGCCCTTGACGACAAAGAGGCTTCGTTCTGGTCGGCAACCAGGGCCGCCAGAGTGCCCGGCGTTTGCCGCGCCGGAACGGGTGATCTGCGTGGCGCTGGCGACTTCCCAAACTCGCGGTAGCCGATGAGCGGATGCTTGCCGCGCTCTCGCACGAGTCCGGTCTCAGCGTCGGAGCTCACGCGCTTGAATGACGTCCGGCTCGTCGCGGCGTGTGACCCGATCCAAGCACCTGTGCGAGGTCATCTGTTAGCGCATTCCTCCTTGTCAAGGAGGCGACGCGGTGGGCATGACGGCCAGTGCGTCTGCGAACCGGGAAGCTCAGCCATGGATCACTACACGCCGGGAACGCGATGATCTGCCTCGGGTGAGTGTCACTGGGTCAAAGCGGGCCTGCTCGGACGGTGAATCTGCGCCGAACAGCGGTGCCGACGCCAACGCCGTCGATGACCGCTCGTGTCGGTTCGATGAGCTCGAGGCGGATCACACGTCAGTACAACCGGACCTTCGGACAAGGGAGTGGGACATGGGACAGGTGATCGCGTCCGCGTCGATGTCGCTGGACGGCTACATCGCGAAGGAAGACAACACAATCGGCCGGCTCTTCGACTGGTTGCAGAACGGAACCGTGGAATTCCCGACCGCCAATGAGGACATCACTCTTCACCTGAGCCCGCCCAGCGCCCAGTACTTGAAGCAATGGCTCGACGGGCTGGGCGCACTCGTGTGCGGGCGCACGCTGTTCGACTTCACCGGCGGATGGGGCGGTACGCACACGATGGACGTACCGGTCGTCGTCGTTACTCACCAGATACCGACGGACTGGGTCGAGGCCCACCCGGAGGCTCCATTCCACTTCGTCACCGACGGGGTGGCGGCTGCATTGGCGCTGGCGCGGACTATCGCCGGAGAGCGCACGGTGGCCGTGGCAGCTGGCACCATCGCGCGGCAGTGCCTTGAGCTCGGGCTGCTCGACGCGGTTGCGGTCAACCTGGTACCCGTTGTCATGGGCAAAGGCCGTCCGTACTTCGGGGAGCTGTCAGTGAACGACGCCGTTCTGGATGATCCGAGCGTCCGCATCCAGGGCGACCGCGTCACCCACCTAGTGTTCCCCGTAACCGGCCTGTCGAGTCGGGAGCACGGATGAGGACCCTGCACGTCGGCCTTCGGGTTGAGGACCTCAAGCGTTCACTCGACTTCTACGTCACCCTCGGCTACGAGGTCGTTGGCACGGTGTCGGAGACCGAGTTCGGCAGCTTGACGATGCTCAAGCTACCCGACGACGTCTTCGTCAGCCTCGAACTCGTCCACGACCCTGCGGCCGGGCCGGTCCACCCCGCCGGCCTCAACCATCTCGTCGTACAGGTGGATGACCTGCACGCAACCATCGCTCGGCTCTCCGCCAACGCCATCGAGGCCGGAGCACCAAGCTCGCCCAATGGCTCCGATGACTTCTGGACCGCCTGGCTCACCGATCCCGACGGCTACCGGATCGAACTAGTTCAGTGGCCGCCCGGCCACGCCGATGGACTCACACGCGCCGACTTTGCCGGACAACACCCGTCCACGACAACGTCCGAGGAGTGACAGTTGGAGGGGCCTCGGCTGACCAAAGCAGCCCTCTACCGCGACCATCCGCTCATCAGCGTGAGACGGTTCGCGTCAAGTTTTGGCCGGTGCCTCGTCCGTCGTCTGTCCCTGCATAGCGGTTATGGGGTTTGTCCCGGCAGCGCGTGATCGGGTTGAGGAGACGACGGACGGGGCTGCCCATGATGAGCGCCGAGATCACCGGGGTGTCTCAATGCCGCGGAGGGCTCGCCCCGGCCGCCAGCTTGACGGACCGCCGGCAAGGTCAGGCAGCGAGCGCAGCGGCCTCCCGCCGAGTGCCGTGCGTTGCGGTGGCCGGATCCCAGGCCTGTCCGGTGGTGATGACGGCGTGCAGTTGCCGCAAGATCGCGGCGGCGATGATGGTCTGCGCCTGGGTGGGAGTGAGCTTGTTCTGGCCCCTGCTGGTCAGGTGCTGGTAGCGGGCCTGGTAGACGGGGTTGGCGCGCTGGGCTCCCCAGACGGCCCGCCAGGCTGCCAGCCGCAGCCCGGGGCGTCCCTGGCCGGTCAGCCGGGTCCGGCCGGTGAACGCGCCGGACAGCTTTTCCCGCGGGGCCAGGCCGGCGTGCTTGACCACCGCGCGGCCGGTGGCGAACCGCCGGGGGTCGCCGGTCTCGGCCAAGATCGCCGCCGCGCCGACCGGCGACAGACCGGTGATCGAGGTGGCCAGCGCGGTCAGCCTGAGCTCGTCCAGGACGCCGGTCATCCGCCGCTCGGTGTCGTTGAGCCGGGTCTTGGTGAGCTGCCAGTCCTCCATGAGCAGCTGCACCCGCTCCAGCGCGCCGGCCCGGTGCGCGATCACCCCGGCCGGGTCGGCGAGCGCGCTGAACAGCCCGCGCACGATCCGCAGGCAGGGCTTCTGCCCGCCACGGCGGGTGATCTCGCGCCGCACCGCGCGCTCGAACCGGAGCATCGCGAGCCGCCGGGTCCGGGCGAAGTCCCCGCCGTCCCGGCCGGCGATCACCGGCAACGCGGCGATCCAGGTGCGGGACCGGAATGGCTGCCTGGCGGTGTCCAGCGCGGCCGGCCACGCGCATTCCAGCAGATCCCGCATCTGCTGGATCTGGCGGCCGGCCTCGGTGATCAGCTGCTCCCGGCGCGTGCCCAGATGCCGCAGCCGGCCCCACGTCTCACCGGCCGGCTCCGGCACATAGCAGCGCAGCTGGGCAGTGAGGCGGGCGATCAGCACCGCGTCTTTCTCATCGGTCTTATCGACGGTCAGGTCCTCGGTGCGCCGCGACCAGGAGGTGACCAGCGGCTGCACACACACAAACGGCATCGACCGGTCCGCGGCCAGCTGCCCCAGCACCCGCCACCGGTGCCCGGTCGGCTCGCACGACACCGTCACCCCGGCCCAGCCCTTCGCCGCGGCGCGGCCGGCGGCCCAGTCCAGCGCCGAGCCAAGATCCCAGGCCCGGCACCGGAACGTCCGCCGCGCGATCACCTTCGAATCATGATCGGTCACCACGACCATCTGCTTGCTGCCCGCCAGGTCGATCCCGGCGATCGCGTTCGCCACCGGCACCAGGGCCCGTAGCCGCTCCAGCCGCGCATTGCGGTTGCGGTCACCGCGGGACACGCCACTACCGTTACCCATGAACGTCCTCCTGCTGCGTGGGACACCAAGCCCGAAGCGCATCAGGGGGACGTTCCCACGTCACCAACCGACACGCAGAACGTCTTTCTATGCCGCGTTCCGCGCGTCTATCAGCCTGGGTGGTAGCTCCCCGGGTTCCTCGCCCCGGCCCATGGGGCGAAGTCGCCGGCGCGGCAGTTCGGATATCCGGCACCGAGCAGCCGCGAGCCGCCCGGCGCCCCGTTTCAGCCCCGCCCATCCCAGCGGCAACAAGCCACGAGCGCGCACCGAGCGACTGCTAGTGCCCGGGCCGCAGCCGCGCGCGCCGGATCGGCTGGGACACGGTACCGTCCCAGATCATGGGCACCAAGGCCGAACGGCAGGCCGCCCGCGAACGTGTGAGCGCCTACCACCAAGCGGAGCTGGCCGAACTGCTCACGAACGTCGTGGCGTCGGTCGATCGTTACCGCGCTGACGAGGTCAACGCCTGCACCCTGGACGAGACGATCCACCACTACCACCGCGCCGCCGGGGAACTCTGGAAATTCTGCTTCTCCGGCGGTGGGGGTAGCCACGCTGAGTTCATTGCCGGCGTCCTCGACCAGATGGCCGCCGACGCGGAAACCATCGACTGGTGGGAACGCGCTACGCCGCCAAGGCGCCGGTGAGCCCCACCTATCGCCCTTGGTCCGGCTTCCTGCTGGTGAGGGCTGTCACCGACCGTGGCCACTCGTCACCCCGGCTGAGCGCGCCAATCCGCCGTTCGGTATTCGTGGTGCGCGCGCGCCGCCAACTGCTCGGGACGCACCGAACTAGGCGATCTGGCATGGGCAAACTGAGCCGCCTACCTGCACCTTACGGTTGTTTGCGGCCCCGGATGGCCAGCATGGCGGGGGTGGGCTGGCCGCCTTCGGCGAGTTGTTCGGGTGCCAGGCCAGCGTCCAGGAGGGCGTGCATCAGGCCGGGCAGGGGCAGGTGGGTGGCGCCGACCTTGTCCCGGACACCCCGGGTGGTCCAGGACGCCTTGGTCCAGTGCCCGTCGAGGTAGCCCGGGCGGATCACCACGGCGGCGGGGTCGCTGCGGTCAGCAAACCCGCCGCAGAAGCAGGGATGCACGCCGATGTGCACGAACCTGCCGCCCGGGACCAGGACCCGGGCGGCTTCGGCCAGCACCGCCGGGTAAGCGGGCATGTCGGTGTGCGCCATCACGGTGATCGCGGCCGGAAGGCAGCCGTCGCGCACTGGCAGCCGCACCGCGTCGGCCCGCACCGCCGGCAGGCGGCCGCTCGCGTAGCGCAGCATGGCGGCGGAAAGGTCAATGCCGCAGGGAGTCCAGCCCAGGCCGCGCAGCCGGCTCGCGTGGACCCCGGTGCCGCAGCCGATCTCCAGGCAGATACCGTGGCCCCGGCCCAGCAGGGCATCCAGGGCGGCGCCGATGCCGAGCGGATCAGCGCCCGCGGCGGCGGTGCTGGGCAGGAACTCCTGCTCATACCAGTCCGCGATCTCGTCATATGCTGCCGTCAGCGCCATCATCACGCTCCCTGGCTCCTGGCCCAGCCTGGGTAACAACGCTATCTCGCGCCCATCAGCCGGACAGCAATCACCGCGCGTCCAGACCACAGACACCCAGCCGCGCTCACTACCGCCGATCGGCCCCAGCCGCCGGAAACCGGGGGAAGCTCAATGTGGCTCTTGTTGAGCGCCAGTTCTGTCCGACCTGACCGGTGAAGTGCCTCTTTGCAGCGGCCAGCTATCGTCGAGCGGGTGAAACCGGTGATCGTCTTGAACGGAGGCTCGAGCTCGGGCAAGACCTCGATCGCTCGCTGCCTCCAACGGCTGCTCGGCCCGACCTGGATGACGCTCGGTGTCGATGACCTCGTCCGGGCGCTGCCCGGCGGTGACAAAGTCAATGACCTCTTCCGGGCGCAACAGGACGGTGACGAGCCGATGGGCACTGAAGGCTCCATCGAGTTCGGACCGGACGGATCTGTGACCGTCGGAGACGACTTCCGCCGCGCCGAAGCGTCCTGGTACGCAGGCGTAGCAACGATAGGCCGCTGCGGGACGGGCCTCATCCTCGATGAGGTCTTCATGGGCGGCCGGTCGTCGCAGGAGCGGCTGGCGTCAGCCCTGGCAGGCCTTCCGGTGGTGTGGGTCGGGGTTCGTTGCGACCGCGAGGTCGCCGTCGCCCGAGAGCACGGCCGGTCGGACCGGGTTGGCGGAATGGCTCGTCTCCAGGCCACGCGGGTACACGAGGGCGTCGTCTATGACCTGGTCGTGGACACCACTGCCGCCAGCGCCGCCGACTGTGCAAGGACTATCGCTTCTCACCTGTCAACCCTCAACGACTGACAGGTAACCGGTGGAGTCGGCGGCTGCAGACATCTTGTGGATCTTGATTTAGGCCCGGAGGATGACGATGGCGCGGCTGGCGGGCCGGGTGGCCGGGGTTCCACGGGCCCTGGGTTCCTTCCTTGATCGCCGGGGTGGCCTGATGCTGGTCAGGATGGGCGGGGAGGACGGTGATGGGGTCCCAGGCGGTCACGGCGACGAGTGCCCAGGACCAGGTCGAGTTGCGGGAGACGCCCTGACCCGGTGATCGGGGCAGCCCGCCGAGTCCGCGTCCTCATTGGGCGCGTTCCTCGAGGTGAAGGGATGCGGATGAGTTCGGAGCCGGCGACGGTGACG
The DNA here is from genome assembly GCA_963823845.1 of Terriglobales bacterium. GTDB lineage: Bacteria > Acidobacteriota > Terriglobia > Terriglobales > Acidobacteriaceae > Alloacidobacterium. The sequence continues at coordinate 1,404,251 of CAWGND010000008.1, read as the reverse complement.
GCGCCGCAGGCGGGCCAGGCCTTCGGCTGTACCGTGCAGGCATTGCGGAACACCATGCAGGAGCGAGCTCGTCATGGATCTCGACGACGTGATACCCAACCCGCAGTATCAGATCTGCCATTCCCGCGTCGCCCGCGCCCCGCTTGTCGCTGTGTGGGATGCTCTGCACCGAGTTACCATGTCGGCTCTCCCCCTGGGGCATGCGCTCGAGGGCGTACGCGTCCTGCCTGCCCGGCTCTCCGGCAAGAAGCTCGAGCCCATGGCCGGCCGCACCTTTCTCGACGTAACGCCCATTCCGGTGCTGTTCTCCGAGCGACCCCATGTTGTAATCTCCGCAGGCCTCAGCCAGGCGTGGCGCCTGCTGGGAGGATCGATACCGCCGCATCTGGACGCGGCGGCTCTGCGCGCCTGGTCCCAGCCTGGATGGATCAAGGCCGGAATGGAATTTCGCCTTGAACCGGTCTCGGCAGGAACTTTGCTGAGCACCGAGACCCGCGTTGTCGCGACGGACCCGAAGACCAGGCGGGCCTTCGCCGCGTACTGGTTTGTCATCCGGCCGGGCAGTAGCGCGATTCGCCGCGAGGTATTGAAAGTCGTCGCCCGCCGCGCCGAGTCGTCTCTCAAGGCGAGCTGACCTGTGGTACCCGCGCCGGTAAGCCCTTCCCCGCAGGGCGGGGGCACCGCCCGCCGCTGCGCCTGACGCACACCAAGTCCCCGCCCCGGGTAGATCGGTACTCCTCACCCACGCGCCCGGTAGACCCTCCGGGCGCCCGGCCAAGCAGAACTGGCAGTTCTGCGCCATCCAGCTCACGCGGACTCGTCATCAACACGCAGCAAATATTCGGCGCTCTGTCGCCCCGCGAGCGCTCAGGCATCACGAAGACTCACCCTACGCAGCGCACAGGCTCGGCGGGCTAGCCGAGCGTCCATGTACGGTCACCCGGGCAATCCTTATACCTGTTCCCGGCACCAGAAGCACTCCGCTGTCTTCCTGTCTGCCAGAAGTCCGCCAGCGCTCAGCGGGGCGGCACCATGAGTGCCATGTCAAGTGCCACTCGAGTGGCACTTTCCGGCTGGCGTGGTACCCAGTTAGATGTTCGAAAATACACCACGACCTGGAGCCCCCTTACGGAATCGAACCGTAGACCTTCTCCTTACCATAGATAACCGCGAAGTTCCGTAGCCGCTGGTCAGAGAGCTGACCAGCCGAAACGCGAGCTCACACCAGCGCTCACTGGCCCAGGACAGGCGCTCCCGAGCACGAGTTGCCACTCAATCTGCCACTCACTTTGATCTTGATCTGGCAGCAAGCCGCAAGCGCCGGATCCAGACTAACGATCTTCAATGGTGGAGGTTACTCAGATCGAGCCCGGTTTTTTGGCAAGGAAGCCACGGAGGAGGCTGGGCCGGGTGCCAGCGGTTCGAGGCGGGCGTTCATGCCGCCGCTTTCTCGGGTGTGGCGTCGGTCACTGCGCTCGGTGAGGGTGCGGGCTGACTTTGCGGGGAGACGGGTGTCGTTTCAGCGCTGGGCTGAGGGCGCTGACCGGCCTGGTTCACTGTGCCGGCGGGAGCTTGCGGAGTACGGCCGAGGCCGAGGATCACGCCGGCGAGGACGGTGAGGGCTGCGAGGAACTGAAGCGGTGTGATGGTGCCGGTGCCGGTCAGTGCGACGGCGGCCAGTGAGGCGATGGGGATCAGCCCGTTGAACAGTCCGGTGCGGTCCGCCCCGAGGCGTTCCATTGCCGTGTACCAGGCGATGAACACGACGGCGGTGACCGCGGCCGTGAGGTAGGACAGCGCGGCCAGTTGGGTCGCGGTGGGTGTGCGTAGGATCGGTGGGCCGCCGGCGGAGCTGGCCACGGCGGCGGCGGCCAGCAGCAGGATGCCGGCCAGGCCGCAGGCGTAGATCGTGACGGTGAATGCGCCGAGCCGGGGCAGTACCGGTGCGGCCAGCAGGGATGTGCCCGCGGCACCGCCGAGCGCCCCGGCCGTTAGCAGCAGCCCTGTTCCGCTCCAGGTCGGTCCGGTGGCGCCGCCGAGTTGGGCCGCTGCGGATCCGGCGGTTACCACGGCTGCGGCGAGGAGGGCCCGGCGGGTGGGGCGGTTGCCTGCGGCGAGCGCGGCGGCGATGACGATGACCAGCGGGGCCGCTCCGATGACGACCCCGACGCTGGCGGGGTCGGCCACCCGGGTGGCCTCGATCAGCAGCACGCTGCCCCCGGCCAGTCCGATGACGGCCAGTGCGGCCAGCCATGCCCATTCCCGGCCTGCCGGGCGGGGCAGGGGCGTGCGCCGTAGCCGCGCCCAGCCCGCCAGGAGAAGTGCCGCCACCAGGTAGCGGACTGCCTGGCCGCCGAGGACCGGATAGCCGTCCAGCAGGCTCGACGCGGCCACGGACCCGCCGACCAGCAGCATCGAACCGGCAGCCAACCCGGCGCCGGTGCGCTCTTGCTTGTTCAGACCCTGCATGGAGACCAGCCTGGGGCCGGGAGGACATTAGCGGAAGTGGCAGAATACGGGTGACGCCATTAGGAGAACTGTTGATCGACGCACATCGCCTGGCCGTGCTGTGGGAAGTCGCGCACGCGGGCAGCTTCGCCGGGGCGGCCGCGGTGCTGCACCACACGCCGTCGGCGGTGTCCCAGCAGATCGCCGCGCTCGAACGAGGTGCGGGCGTCATGCTCGTGCAGCGCAGCACGCGCGGCGTCACCCTCACCGACGCCGGCCGGGTCCTGCTCGCCACCGCCGACGCGATCCACGCCGAGCTGCTGATAGCTGCGCAGCAGCTGCGCGCCTTGCAGGCTGACGGGCCGCAAGCCCTGACCGTAGTCACCTTTCCCAGCGCCGGGGAGCCGCTGCTCGCGCCCGCCCTGACCGCCATGACGGCCGCGGCCGGCCACCCCATCGAGGTCACCGTGATCGAGGCCGAGCCAGATCAGGCGCTGGGTTCGGTCCGCGACGGCCAGGCTGATCTCGCGCTCGTCTACCACTTCCACACTCCCCAGCCGCCGCGCGCCTGGCCGGCCGCGGCCGGTCCTGGCACCTACACCGCGCTGGTGGCTGACCCTCTCCGGCTGCTGGTTCCCGCAGGCCACCCGCTGGCCGGCAGACCGGCCGTCAGCCTGGCTGAGTTCGCCGGCGAACGCTGGATCCATGGGTGGGGCGATACCGGCGCTGTCATCGACATGCTCGCTGCCCTCAGTGGCTTCCAGCCCCGTGTCGCCTGCCGCTCCAGCGACTACCGCTTCATCAGCGCCCTCGTCGGCGCCGGGGTCGGCGTCGCCCTGGTGCCCAGCCTCGCCCTCACCGGCAACCCCGACGTGCGCGACCTCCAGATCACCCCCCAGCCCAGCCGCTACGTCGGCGCCTACCTCCCGAAGCGACACCGGCCCAACCCAGCCGCCGAACGACTGCTCGCAGCACTCCACGCTCGCTCGCTTGCCAAACAGGCGACCCAGACCGGACACCGCTGACCGGCGCAGGCGGGCGAACCAAACCGCGCGCAACGCAGTCACGCCGAAGGACCCCGGACCACAGTCTGCGGCGGCTCCACTGGACGCTGGCAGCCAGCCACTCAATAGCCGGGGGGTTACTGGCCCTGGCGGGCTTCCCCTCTGGTGACCGGACGCGCAGTGCGCTACGGCTGAGTCATGAGGTATCCCGATGGCGGCGGGCCGACCGCGACGGAGCGGTAACCCCCACCGTTGAAGATCGTTAGACAACCCTCCTCGCGAGACCAGACAACCCCTCCCCGCCCGGACAGTAGACGTCCTCAGCGAGGCAGCCGAGCCCCCGTCGGCCCATGTTCTCATCGGCGCAACCCTGGCGACCGGCACTGCGCCAGTAGAGACAGCGCAAGGGCAATCACCCGCTGACTGCACCCGCTCATGCCGATGTGAGCGCGACCCTTCTCAGTCGAGACAGACGGTGATTAGCTTACTTCGTGACATGTTAGGCCCATACTGCATCCTTAAACGTTGCTGCCTCCTCAACCACACGATCCCGAAGCTCCCAATATCTGTTAAGACAGCAAGGGTAGCTGTCCATCGCGTTCGCCTGGGAGATGGCCCTTGCTCGCGGATACTGCGTGTCAGGCGACCGCGCCTGGGTTATGAGCCGCGAGTCATCGGGTGGACCGCAACGAGATTGGCGCACTGCTGGCCGCTGGCGGGCTGTCCCGCCGTTGATCACGCACTGGCTATAGGCTGGATCTACGCGCGTTCGCGAGCCAGTGGAAGCTGGTGCCAGTTATGCCCCTCTGTACCTATCCGGTGCCCCAGGACCATGACTGAGAAGGCAGGCCCGCAGGGACTGAGCGGAATGCCTTAGCCGTACCCGGCTCCAGGAGCTAGGTTGTTAACACTAATTATTATTATCACAAGTACAGCGATTGCGATAATGATTGCTAGCGTGATGAGGACACCTCGGCGCATCGCGATACCTTTCTAAGCACCCGTGCCCGGCTAAGCCCGGCTCGGTGTAGCCATCTTGTGGCCAATGACAGCTAATTAATGGCATTCGTTCTTTCCTTGTGGTATTTCCGACGTCTGCATGAACCGCCAGCCGGAGAGGGGTCCAATTCTCGCTGGATCAGTTAATATTCTCTATCGTACGCTTGCATGCCCTGAGAACAAGAGCGTGAGACTATCCTGCGCTAGTGGTGTGTAAATGAGTTTGTTTTAGTCTTCGCTCGCTGGATGCTGGCGAGGATCTCGTCGGCGTCCTTGGTCCAGGTGAAGGGCCGTGGGTGGTCGTTCCAGTGGTCGATGAAGACGCCGATGGCGGTGGTGAGTTCCTTGACCGAGGTGAAGGTGGCGCGGCGGATGGCCTGGCGGGTGATGACGGAGAAGAAGCACTCGACCAGGTTCAGCCAGGAGCAGCTGGTGGGGATGAAGTGCAGGGTGATCCTCTGGTTCTCCGGCCTGGCCAGCCACTTGCGGACATCGGCGTGCTTGTGGGTGGCGTAGTTGTCGCACACCACGTGCAGGTCCTGGCTGGGGTAGGCGGCGGCGACCTTCTTCAGGAAGCGCAGGAACTCGCCGTGGCGGTGGCGCGGGTAGCAAGCGTCGGTGACGGTGCCGGTGGCGGCCTCCAGGGCGGCGAACAAGGTGGTGGTCCCGTGGCGGATGTAGTCATGGGTCTGCCGCTCGGGGATGCCTGGGCGCATCGGCAGGACGGGCCGGGTCCGGTCCAGCGCCTGGATCTGGGTTTTCTCATCCACACAGACCACCACCGCGTTCTCGGGCGGTGCCAGATACAGGCCCACCACGTCGCGGACCTTGGCTTCCAGCTGCGGGTCGGTGGAGAACTTGAACCCCTCGGTGCGGTGCGGCTGCAGGCAGAACTTGCGCCACAGGACCGAGATCGAGTCATGACTGACGCTGATGCCCTTGGCCCGGTGCAGCCAGTCCGCCAGCCGTCTGCTCGACCAGTGCGTCACTCCTTGCGCTTGCAGCGATTCCGGGGGCGGGGTCACCGTCGTGGCCAGGATCTGGCACACCACCTCATCGGTCAGCACCGTCTTCGGGCCGCCCGGGCGGGGCGCGTCCTCCAGCCCGGCCAGCCCGCACTCGGCGTACTGGCGGCGCCACTTGATGACCGTCGGCTCCGTGCAGCCCGCACGCTCAGCGATCTGCGGGCCGGTCAGCCCGTCGGCGGCCAGCAGCACGATCCGGGCCCGTTCCACCACCCGGGCCGGGGCCCCTTTCGACCGGGCCCGCCGCTCCAGTTCCGCCCGGTCAGAATCGGGCACCGTCAGGACGCGCACGCGATTCGGCATGCGCCATTGTCCCGCACCCTGAACTAAAACTAAAGCAAGACACTCGTCACTACACTAGCGCCGTTGACGGTACTCAGGAGTGAGGCGCTGCCTGACTTGCACCGTGTGATTTCCAGGCGGTCATGGCCGATCATCCGGTCATGCCGCTGTCCGCGTGCGGGCCGAGTATGAGGCAGTCAGAACCGCTGTTGGGGCGGCACCAGATCAGGCTGCGGGCTTGGTGCGGCGTCTTGGGTGCAGGAAGACTCGATAACTGCTACCACCTGAGCTGGGCGGCCCTGTCATAGTCAGCCGAGGAGTACCCGGCCAGGCCCTCCGACAGGGCGAAGATCCACTCCGCCACACCCAGGGACAACGCCAGGCGGCTGCACCGGGCGCAAAAGTGAGGCTCCTCCAGCCGGACCGAGTCGTCCGCCTCGAGCCGCACATATATCAGCGTCGATCCCTGCAGCACCCGCCAGCCATCACCTTCGCGTGCCAGCGTGATCGCCCGCTGCTCGGCGTGCGTCCGGCACTGGTCGTGGTGGCCAAGCTCGCCGAACTTGCAGTAGCAGTGGTCTTCGCCGGGAAAGGGCACGCCGTTGTTACCCCATGCCAGCAGGCTGCCGTCTTTCACCAGCACCGCGGCATGCCGGGTCCGTGCATGGGAATCGCGGGCCAGTTCCGCCGCCCGCTCTGCCATCTGCTGCGCCACATGGCTGTCCTGGCGGTTGAGCGGCCGCCACTGGGGTTGCTGCCCTGGTTGCACGCCTGCCATCCCTTCGCACCGAAGACTAGTGGTCCCGCCCATAAGTTCGTCGAGGGGTAGAGATCAGGCTGCCAGCCAGCGTCCTGCGCCAGCTAGCTGGCACGATCCGGGCAAGGACGAGGATCGTGGCCGTAGCGGAAAATCCCGCAGAAACCCGGGCAACGGATGTCAACCGCACCTCTTAATCGCGCGTCTTGCTATGGAGGCCCGGCGAGAGCGGGGCGCCGGGCCTCATAAATGCTCCCGCCGGGCCACTGACCCGGCGGGGTAGAGGCTCGGCGTAGCGGGCGCCGGGCCTCTTTAAAAAGTTCTTGCCCGGGCCGGTAGGCCCGGGCAAGGAACGGGGTTGGCTTGCAGCCTATCGCCGCGCCGTGATCTTTTCCCGGTATTGACCGGGACGTCATCCGTCAGCGTCGAGCATCCGGTGGGCACGCTCGATCAGCACCGGCACCCCTCTTGTGCTCAAGGAACCGGGCGTGGATGCCCTCCAGCACGACCGCCAGCTTGAAGCAGCCGAACGCCATCGATCTTCTCCACCGGCCTCCCCATCGGCACCTGCCAAGACGCCCTCGACACCGCCTGCGGCCTCTACCGAACGACCCCACCGCTTGGACCTGACACCCGACGAACCTACGGGCGAGACCACTAGTCCTTCGCCCAGAGCCAGCAACCCACCAAGCCGCGATGCGCTCTATGCCGCAGTCGGTGCCCTGACCTGCCGCGGGTGCTGATCAGCGAGGATAGCTGTCATGCAGCCAGAGTCGTTTGCGCGCTGGTCGCCGGGCGCGGGAATCTCGCCTCACAGGCGCTCCATAAACGTCTTGGATTTACAGAGATGCCCGGAACCTGGATTCCGCCCGGAGGGCACCCCGAGGACGCACGATCCCAGAAGTTCTACTGCGCTGAACTACACGGGATCATCTGAAAGGCTAGGGAGTATAGGCCAGCGCCGCGTGCATGGCCGTGCTGTTCTGACCCTGTCCGCTCGCACTCTTCTGCCGCCGGGCGCTCACACACGACCGTGCCGCATTAGCAGGCTCGCCCGCAGCCGCTGGCGTGAAAGTGGGTTCGGCTCTACGTATCGGTGGCGGGCCCTGGCCTGTTGATACGGATCGCCTCAGCCACCTCGCTCAGGTCGTTGTTCAGCTGATGATCCCGCCCGGGCAGCTGGTGCACCTGCGCCTGCGGGATCGCCAGCGCATACAGGCCGGCATGCGAAGGTGGGGCGGTCTCATCCTGGAGTCCGTGGAACACATGCACCCGCACATCTGGTGGCAGCCTCGCGCCGAGTTCCCTCGTCAGCTCGAACTCGTCGCTGGGCCAGCCGCCTTTACCGACGAACGGGGCGGCGATCAGCACGATCGCCGCGAGCCCTCTGTCCAGCGGCTGCTCGGCGACCGCATTGACGAGGATTGCCGCGCCTACCGAATGGCCGGCCACGACCGCGCCGTCGTCCAGGTCCGCTATCTCGCGCCGGATCGCCGCGCTCCACCGGGCATAACTCGGGTCGCCCTCGTCGGGCATGCGCGGATAGCGGACCTCGTGCCCACCCCCGAGCTCTCGCCTCAGGCTCTCGACCAGCTTGTCGTCCCACTCGTCGTGCACGCCCGCGCCGCCGCCCTGGATGAACAGGATCTGCCGGGTACGTGTCATGGCGATCCCCCTTCACGCCTTCGTGACGACCCGAATCGGTACCACCGCTGGCCGGAGTCTATTCCGGGCGGAGGCAAGTCTCTAAAGGCCACGACGGGCCTCACCGCGAACATCCTCAATTGCGACATTGACGTAGGTTCACTGCTTGGCGGCTTGGCCTTCGGAGGGCCCCATGGCAGCAGCTCGGGTCTCCTGCTAGCCCCAGGGCTCCGGCGTGTTCCGTGAATGTCCGCTTCTGTCCTAATCGAGGTCGTGGAGGCGGAGGGTTTCGGCGGGGGTGGTATGGTCGCGCCGGCCTTCGGGGATGTGCAGGTAGCCGGCGTCTTTGAGGGCCGCGACGACGGCGGCGCGGATGGTGGCCAGGTTGGCGGGCCCGCCGCCGGTGCGGCTGGTGGCGGCGTCTTCGCCGAAGGTCACGTCGCGGACGTGGTGGTGTGCCTCGATGGACCAGTGCTCGCGGACGAGGCGGGCCAGGTCTTGGGCGGTGGCGTGGGCGCTGGTCAGGCTGGTGATGGCGTAAACGGTCTGGCGGGTGGTCTTGCCGGTGGCGGCGTCCTGCCGCCACCGGGTGATCTTGATGGCTTGGCGGGAGCCGGGGAAGTCCAGGTGGCTGACGTGGGCGGCCTTCAGGGTGCGGGTCTCGGCGCGGCCGTGCCCGGTCTCGCGGGCGGAGATGCCGGCCGGTACCCGCCGCCAGGGCAGGGCACTGATCTGGGCGTGCAGCAGCGGCTGGTTACGCTTCACGACGGCGATGTAGTGGGCTTTCTTGACCTTGACCAGCCAGTCCAGGTTCGCCCGCACGGTATGGAGGGCATCGAAGGTCACCACGGCACCATCCAGGTCCAAAGGTTCCAGCAGCTGAGTGAAGTGGCTGGTCTCGTTGTGCTTGACGCCGACCTCGAGGTGGTCCAGCAGGTGCCCGCCGTGTTCGGCGGTGCCGAGCAGGTGGACCCGGGTGCCGTCGGCGCGGCGGGCCCCGCGGGAGGTCTTGCCGTCCACGGCCAGTGCCCTTAACCGGCCGCGGGCCAGCATTTTTGCCTGCTGGGCGGCGCGCCGGGCACGGTGGCCGCGCACGCTGGCCGGGGATGGCCCGCCGGAGCGGCGGCGGGCGCGCGGACCTGGCCCGAGCGGCCCGGGCCAGGGCGCGCGGGTCGAGGCGGTCCAGCACGACCCGGATCGTTTTCTCATCCGGCGCCCGGTACTGGCCGGCGATCGGGTCCCACGGGGCGCGCAGCCGGGCCAGGTCGGCCTGGGCTGGCCCGCCTGATCCACTGGCCGGCCGCGGTGAACCGGTCGTTCCCGGCCGCAGTGAACGCGCAGATAGCGATCGCGACCAGGCAGGCCAGCGGGTAGATCCGCCCATGCGGGGAGCGCGGGTCAGGCAGCGCCTCCAGCCGCTGCCAGGTTCCGGCGGCCAGCTCCTGGCCGCCGGGACCAGACTCGGCCACGCGCGCGCCCACGCGCGACAGTGCCACTGCGGGCATGCCACACCTCGTTCATGTAGACCTCAGAGACCTATATGATCACGTGGCGTGCCCGCGTCATCGAGCCGCACACGAGGCGCTCACGCGTTGTTCGATCCGCTTCCTCATCTTTGATAAGGAGGGCCTCACGCAGTAGCCGGCGGACCACGATTACGGGGTCTTGCCGTACGCGTCGTGGTAGTTCCACCACGCGTACGGTGGGTTTTGCGGATAGCCCTCCGGCGAGTCCTCCCACTCCTCCTGACGGCCGAGCGCCGTGATATCCAGGTAGCTCCAGGTGCTTCCCATCGCCTCGGCGCCCCGGCTGTTGACGAAGTAGGTCCGGTAGATCCGCTCGCCGTCGCGGACGAAGGCGTTGGTCCCGTGCCACTCGTCCACGCCGAAGTCTTTGTCAAAGTCGTCGGTGATCGTGTACCACGGGATCAGCTCCCAGCCCATGCGCTCCTTCAGGCCCTGGATCTCGGCCTGGGGGGCGCGCGAAACGAACGCGAGCGTCGTGTCCCGCGCGTTCAGGTGGGCGGGGTGCGCGACCTGGTCGGCGAGGAACGAGCAGCCCACGCAGGCACGTTCCGGGTAGGCGCCGCCCCCCTGTGGGTACGTAGTGACGTCTGGCGCGTAGAAGGCGCGGTAGACGATCAGCTGCCGGCGACCCTCGAACAGGTCGAGAAGGCTCACCTGGCCGGCCGGGCCGCCGAAGCGGTACTCCTTCTCCACCGCCATCCACGGCATCCGGCGGCGCTTGGCGGCCAGCGCATCGCGGGCGCGGGTCAGCTTCTTCTCCTCGACCAGCAACTCCTCGCGGGCGGCATCCCACTCCTGCGGTGACACGATCGGCGGAGTCTTCATCGTGGCTGTCCTCCCTCAGGTACTCGTCGACGATGTCGGAACCGGCGCCCCCACAGGCGCGCTTGCGATCCATCCAGTCCGTCGCTTCGCTCAGCACAGCGGGCTCGAGCGAGAGCCAGTGGGTCCGGCTGTGATCGTACGCCGCAGCACGCCGGTCTCCTCGAGCCGGGCGTAAGCGGCAACCTGCGCCGCTCGTGTGCCGCCGTCTCCCCTAACGGCAGCAGGCCGCCAACCTGGCCCCCATCCGCGCCGCCGTCATCGCGGCCCTCAAAGACGCCGGCTACCTGCACATCCCCGAAGGCCGGCGCGACCATACCACCCCCGCCTCCACGACCTCGATTAGGACAGAAGCGGACATTCACGGAACACGCAGGAGCCCTGCTGCTAGCCCCGGGTGTGTTCTTGCGGCGCATTTCCCGGATGACTGGCGGCCCGCGGACCAATCTCAGCGAGTCAGGTCAGGTCGTTTTCCGCTCCATGCGCGCCGGTCGGCAGGCTCCCTTGCGGTTCCCGCTCTAGTTCTGGCTTTGGGGTGCCGTGCGATGTTCCTTGCTGGGCGCTGGGGGCGGCTGTGGGAGGCGGGCCAGCGGGTGGCACGCTTTCCAGCAGGTCTACGAGGTAGGAGCCGAGCTCGTCGGTGCGCGGGTCCTGCCACCATCCGGAGTGCCGGTGAATCGGCGGCGAGGTGGGCTGTTTGTCCGGGGCGAGGATCACTGGGTCCCAGCACAGCTGGTCGAGGTGCTCCTTTAGGTATTCTCTGTCCTGCACCGGCGGGGGCGGAGAGAAGATCCACGAGCCGATGTAGTCACTGCGGCGCACGGCGTTCCGCCAGCGATCAGGGCCACCATGGGTGAGCAGGCCGCGGAGTTCTTCGAGGTGCTGCTTGCCGAAATAGCCGGGGAACGCGCGCCCATAGAGCCTCCGGGCCGGGCAGGCGAGCGTCAGCAGTGCGAAGCCTGGCCCTTGGAGCACTTCTTGCGGCAGCTGCGCAGCGACCGCGGGAGCGATGATCGAGCCTTGGCTGTAACCGGTCAGCAGAACCGGGCCGCTTTCCACCGTGAGCCGGTATTCGGTGGCCAGGGCCTGCTGACCGGGAAAGTATTCGCCGTCTGTGATTTTGCCCATGAGCAGCAGGACCCGGTTGACGAGCTCGGGTACCGCCCGTTCGCCATAGCAGGGTGGGGCGAACGGGTGCACGGCCCGCGGCCAAAACGTCGCCACGTCCCACAACGCGCCGATGGTCTTGCGCTCTGAGGGATTCGTATACGCGGCGCGCAGCAGGCCGACCAGCCAAACGGCCAGCGCCACCGTGACGAGGCTGATGACCGAGACGATCTGATGCAGCCAGCCGACGCTCACGTGCAGCCGGGCCGACTGCGCGTCCGCGGTTAGCGCCAGGATCTCCACTGCCAGCAAGAGGATCAGGCCGCCGCCCGCCAGCCATGCCACAGCGCGCGCGGCGTCGTCGGCTATCAGCCCGACCGCCCACGCCTTCGCGACCTTCTCGCCATTCTTAGGGGCGGCGAGGGCGGCATCGCGGCCGTAATCGTCGGCCACCAGGGGCTTGCCCGCGCTATCGGCCTGCGGGTCGGCGCCTTCGGACCGGTTGAAGAGGTTCCAGTTCCCGCGGTACCTCAGATACAGGGGCAGGCCCACCACCAGGGCGCCGACGAGCATGCCGATGGCGGCTGCCCCGAATGCGTACACCGGCCAGGGCACGTACAGCCTGCTGGCCGGTGCCGGGGGTCGCAGAAGGAGTTCGCTCGGCAGCGCCGTCCCCAGCAGGCCGGCCACCCCAAGGTTCAGGGCGGCGGTCAGCAGCCCGCCGAATAGGAAGGCCAGCAGCGCGATCAGCGCGGCGAGGCGCCCGCCCAGATAGGGCCGGAACCCGTCGTCGCCCGCCGCCCGCGCACGGCGCGCGAGCACGGCGACGACCACTCCGAAGACAAGGAGCAGCGACAGCTGGGCGACAAGCAGCCACAGGAGGTATGCGCCCGCGCCGGGAAACATCCGGTACTGCGGATCGGCGCTCCGGTCGGTAAAGCCGCTCACTGCGGCGGCGCCCAGGATGGCAACCACGCCCGCGGCCAGCAGGGCCCAGTGCCACCAGCGGACCTGCGCTTGCTCTGGCTGGCTGCCAGTCATCGTGACGTTGTGCCGGTCGGACGCGGGCGAGGCGATGACGACGGCCGCCGCGGCGAGGACGACCGCCGCGAACACCAGCGTCGTCCGCTGTCCCCAGACCGGGTCAGAGGCCGGGTACGACACCAGCAGCGCGGCAGCGGCCAGCGCCGCCGCCGCATGGATGAAGCGCTGGCCGCTCACCAGCTTCATGCCCTTCCAGAACCCGGGCTGGGCCAACGGCCAGCTGCTCCACGCCCCACTGCCATCCATCTCCTTCCAGCGCCTGCTTGGTCGCGCCTCGTACTTGTTGGCGGTCACGACGCTGATCACCCACAGCAGGGCCACTACCGCGCAGACCGACAGCAAGGCGATGGCAACCCGCCAGCCCGGGGACAGCTGGGTATACCAGCCCATCCATGCGGGCAGCGCGCCGGGATGGCCGGCCGCCTGCCAGGCAACCGTGCTCACGGTCACCGTCGCGGCCGCGGTGACGAACTGAACGGTCGCCGCCAGCGCCAGCAGCCGCAGAACCGCACGCGCGACCCGGTGACCCCCGCCCGGCCGCGCCTCCTGCGTAGGGACGCCGCCGCCCGGCTGCGGCGCCGGGGGCAGCATGAAATGGGCGAGGTTGTACAACATGAACGGCGCCAGCAGTTGCCAGGATGCCGACGCCAGCGGCCGCTCGGTCAGCCCGCCCCACGAATACGCCTCCAGCTTCCAGCGAACGCTGGGCCGACCACCGCCGCCCGGGTTCCACCGCCGGAAAAACCCCGCGATGGCATCGCCGGCCACCTGCAGCGCCGTCGGGTGCTCCAGCATCGTCGGGCCATCCGATCCCGAGACCCCGTGAATGCGCAACTCCGTAACACGCTCACCGGTCAGCGTCGTGTCAAAAAGCGCACCCTCCCGTGCCGCCAGAGCCGGGCTAGTCTGATCGGCCGGCGCGAAGGCCCAGGTCGCAGTGTCCAGCCCGAGCACCACAGCATCCTTAGCCATCGTCCCCCACCCCCGCGTATAGATGCCCGCGGTGAAACGCGGCTCCTTTGCGGGCCGCCAGATTGTGCTAGTGAGCAGTGTCGTGGAGTCGGTGGGATCCGTCAATATGTTTCCCGCCTTATCACCACCCAGGGCATCGAGAGACTGGCCAGCACTTGAATCCGTCACGGAGTTGAAGCTGAAGGAACCATGTGAGAATCGCCGATCAACGAAGGGGCCGGACGTATGGAACGCCGGATGACTAAATAGGTACAGGTAGATCGATTTGACCGGAACTTCGTCAAATGGGGCGAGTCTGGCGCGCCAGGAACGCACTCTTCTGACCCTGTCTGCGCGCACTCTTCTGCCGTTGCCTGGTCGAGGCGCTGGCGGCGTCAGCCCCGCCTCACCGTCTGCCTTTTCTGTCGCGCAGCCAGCGCTCGAATTCGGCGGCGATGATGCGCTCGTCGTGCACGCCGGCCGCCTCGTCTGAGGCTAGCCACACGATCGGCGGCCCCATCACGGCGGGCTCGAGGAACCCCTGACCCTCGGGCACGGCGCCGGGCGGCAGCATGCCGGTGACGGTCGCGCCGCCCGGCAGGAGCAGGTTGACGGTGACGCCGGTGCCGCGCAGGTCGGCGGCCATGACCCGAGACAGCGCCTCGCTGCCGGCCCGGGATGGCCCGTAGGGGACGAACCCGGCCCGGTGCATGGTCGAATGGTTCACTGAGATGTTGACGATGCGGCCGCCGCCGGCGGCCAGCATCCGCGGCGTGACCTCGCGCGCCACCAGGAAGTAGCCCGTCAGATTGGTCTCGATCACCGCACGGAAGCGGTCGGCCGACACCTCCCAAAAGCCCTGCGGATGGGTCATGAAGCGCGGGTTGACCGCGCGCATGCCGAGCCCGGCGTTGTTGACCAGCATGTCGATGCCTCCGAGCCGCGACCACGCCTGGCTGACCGCCCGGGCCACCGAAGACTCCTCCCGCACGTCCAGGCCGATGCCGGTCGCGCCCGGCAGTTCCGCGGCGACCGCGGCCGCGCGTGCGGCGGACCGGCCGGTCAGCGCGACCGCCGCTCCCGCCGCGGCCAGGGCGGAGGCCATCGCCAGGCCCAGGCCGCTCGTCCCGCCGGTCACCAGCACCTTCATCGCCGAAGCACTCATGACCGCGAGGCTAGGACTTGGAGCACGCTCCAAGTCAAACCGCGGCCGGTACCCAGGCCCGCTCACCCCGTCCCCCAGGCGGCTTCAGGGACAGCCGCTGGTCTCCCGCCATGGCCTGTGGACGACAGGCTGACACGGTAGCCGAAAAGAGGGCGTTGCGTTAGTACATTCTTATGCGCAGGTCAGCATGATTATTCGCGATCGGCAATCCCGCTGGACATATCCGGCCAAGCGCTGGACCTAATCTCGAAGCGGCCAAATCGCCGACTCGGCGCGGCGAACAGCCGGGTCGGCCGCGCTAGTGAGCGTATGCAGATCAGTCGATTATGGGCTTCGTTCGGTTGCACCACCGCTGGGCCTGACAGCTGGGCAGGAACTCTTCCATCAGCAGCCGCTGCCCGCACCCAGGCAGCGAGGAGTGCCGCCATCGGCCTGGCGCCGATGTTATGCGCCATCAGGCTTGCCCTTGGGGGCCTCATGCTGGCCGCTGCCCAGGTCTGGCTAGCTCTGAGCGCCTGTCCAGAGCGTGTTATTCGGGTGGTAGCGATGTGGCTTGACGGACACGCCGTTAGCAATCTCGTCTGGCCGGAGGTCAGCTGCGGTTGCTTCTGAGTCGGCACGCGAGGCAGCGGAAGGTATGTGGTCAAGTAATGCGATAGCGAGCATGCTGAATCTGAACCGCCGGCCTAGCTGCGCCGTAGGCTGCGCCCACATGCGTGTCGTTCGGCGTTCAAGGACTGGCTGTCTGGGGGCTGACCGAACATGAAGGTTGCGGGATCGGATGCCGCGGCTGGCGCGGTTCGCCGGGAAGGGCCGCGCAAGGCGTATGACGCCTTCATCTCTTACGCTCACGACGCCGACGGGGTATTCGCCCCGGTTGTGCAGCGGGGGCTGCAGCATCTGGCCAAGCCGTGGAACCGCCGCCGGGCGATGGAGGTGTTCCGGGACGAGACGAGTCTTGCGGTCAGCCCTGGGCTCTGGCCCACCATCCGGGCCGCGCTTGATGCCTCGCGCTGGTTGGTGCTGCTGGCTTCACCCGAGGCCGCTCAGTCGGACTGGGTTGGCCAAGAGATAACGCATTGGGTGTCCAGCAAGGGCACCGATCATCTGCTGGTCGTCGTGACCGATGGCAGCTGGGTATGGGATAAAGCCAGCGGTGACCTCAGCCCCGTCTCCACCGCTAGCAGTCCGGCACTCCGCGGTGTCTTCCCAGCCGAGCCCAAGTATCTCGATATGACCTGGGCCCACCGCGATGCGGGCCTGACTTTGCGGAATGCCAGGTTCCGGGACCAGATCGCCACGCTGGCGGCGGCCATCCGCGAGGCTCCCAAGGAAGACATTGAGGGTGAGGATGTCCGGCAGCAGCGGCGGACCCGCCGGATCGTGCGGGCCGTGATAGCAACGCTGACGGTGCTGTTCCTGCTCGCCTCGGTTCTGGGAGTTCTGGCTAACATCCAACGGCAGGAAGCCATTCACCAACGGCAGGAAGCCATCCATGAGCGTAACGTCGCGATCTCGGGGCAGCTGAGCAGCGAGAGCCAGCTCCTGGGCGGGGCTGCCCCCGTCATCTCCAGGCTGCTGAGCATCGCGGCATGGCATCTCAACCGCTCCAGCGACGCCGCCCGTTATGCCATGCTGACCGCTGCCGCGATGCCCGCGATCCGGGTGCTCGCCGAAGCCCCCGAACCGGTCCACTCGGTGACGTTCAGCCCGGACGGCACAACGCTCGCTGTCGGCAGCGGGACGCCGGCCACCGCCACCAGCGGCGGTGGCGTCGTGCGGCTATGGGACGTGACCACCGGCCGCCGGACCGGTGTGCTTGACGCGGGATCTCAGCCGGTCCTTGCCGTGGCCTTCAGCCATGACGGCAACATCCTGGCGGGCGGCAGCGGCGACGGCTCCGTATGGTTGTGGGATGTGACGACGCACCAGCCGGTGGGCCGCCCACTCCGGGCCGCACGGGCCCGGTTACCTCCGTGGCGTTCAGCCCCCGGGGCAGCATCCTGGCCGTGGGCGGCAAGGACGGGATCGTGCGGCTGTGGGACGTGACCAGCCGCCGCCCGGTGGGCGGCCCGCTCACCGGGCTTTCCGGCGCGGTCACATCGGTGGCGTTCAGCCGGGACGGCGCGACCGTGGCCGCCGCCGCCTCGGACGGGACCGCGCGGCTGTGGCACGTGACCTCCCACCAGCCGGCGGGGCGCCCGCTCCGCGTCGGCACCGGCCGGGTCAATTCAGTGGCGTTCAGCCCCCGGGGCAACACCCTGGCCGTGGGCGGCAAGGACGGGATCGTGCGGCTGTGGGACGTGACCAGCCGCCGCCCGGTGGGCGGCCCGCTCACCGGGCTTTCCGGCGCGGTCACATCGGTGGCGTTCAGCCGGGACGGCGCGACCGTGGCCGCTGGCGGCGCAGACGGGACCGCGCGGCTGTGGGACGTGGCCACGCATGAGCCCGTGGGCGGGCCACTCACTGGCCAGACCGCTGCAGTCACGTCAGTGGCGTTCAGCCCAGACGGAAAGGTCCTCGCCACCGGCAGCAGCGACGGCACGGACCGGCTGTGGGACGTGACCACCGGCGGGCTGACCGGCAGCCCCTTGACCGGCCATACCGGCGGGGTCACCTCAGTGGCGTTCAGCCGCGACGGCAAGATCCTGGCCACCGGCAGCAAGGATGGCACTGCGCGGCTGTGGGATGCGGCCACGCAGCGGCTAATCGGCGGCCCGCTCACCGGCCACGCCGGGCCGGTGACCTCGGTAGCATTCAGCCCGGACGGGAAAACCCTGGCCACCGGCAGCAGCGACGGCACCGTCTGGTTGTGGGACGTAGCCAGCCATCACCACATAGGCAGTGCTCTCGGTAACCGGCAGAGCCCGGTCACGTCGGTGGCCTTCAGCCCGGACGGCACGATCCTTGCTACCGCCAGCAGCAAGACACCGGCCCACCAGAGCTTCCTCAATTCCACGGGCCCGGTATGGCTGTGGAACGTAGCTACCCACCAGCGGATCGGCGGTCCCCTGCCGGGCGACACCGGGCCGGTCACCTCGGTGGCGTTCAGCCCCGATGGCAAGCTGCTCGCCGCCGGCACCACAGCAGGCGAGGTGTGGTCGTGGGACACCACCACCCGGCAACTGACCGGCCTCGGCGCCATCGGGCTCGGCGGTGGCCACGGCCCGGTCACCTCGGTGGCGTTCCGCCCGCATAGCAGGACCCTGGCCGTCGGCAGCCTCGATCACACCGTTCGGCTGTGGCAGATGGGCCCGGTCCGGCAACAACTGCTCGGCGGCCCGTTCACCGACCCCACCGGGCCGGTGACCTCGGTGGCATTCAGCCCGGACGGAAAAACCCTGGCCACCGGCAGCAGCGACGGCACGGCCCGGTTGTGGGATGTAGCCACCCGTCAGCAAATCGGCGAGCCGCTCACCGGCCAGGCCGGACCGGTGACGTCGGTGGCGTTCAGCCCGGCCGGCACGACCCTGGCCGCCGGCAGCGACGACCATACTGTCCGGCTGTGGAACGTCTCCTACCTGGTGAATGTCGTGCCGCATCTGTGCGCTGCCGCGGGACGTAACTTCTCGGGCCCGGAGTGGGCACATTACGTGGCGTCCGGCGTGACGTTCCAGCGGCTTTGTCACTTCCGCCCGGCCCGGGTTCCTTCGCATGCGGTGCCCACCCTGGGCCGGTTCGCAGGCGGCTTCGGCATCAACGGCGTGGGCTTCGGGCAGGTGAGGCCGAAGGAGATCTTCAACGGGGGCGACCCTACCGGGATGGTCAGTCACATCACCTGGAAGTCGTGGGCGGCCCGCAAGCTATCGGCACCGGCACGGCCCTGTACGTGGGCCCCAACCAGAGCGTTGCCGAGGGCACCGAAGAACCTGCCACGGTCGTCGCCTTCAACCTCGGGCTGTGCGGCGGCAAGCTCATGTACCGGGCAGTCGAATGGTACTTCCCGCAACACGGACAGGCCTTCAATCCCAATCAATACGAGAACATTTGCACCGGCGGCTACTCCTCGCCCTAAGTGATATCGCCCAGCGTCCTAGCAGTGAAAACTAGGGCGGTAGATGCTAGGCCCGGTCGTTGCAGTCGGCAGCCACTCGGGCCGTTCCCGCGACGGCCAACTGCCCTGCTGGCAGAACGGCCGTCCAGGGGATAGCGACCCGGCCCGCCGAGAGGGATTCCCAAGCGTGGGTCACGCGCCCCGGCGGGGCAGCACAGCCCAGGAAGATCATTTGCCCCGGCCTCGGCCGCCTCGCAGGCGTATAGAACGTCCAAATCCGGGCGCTTCCGTCTTGATCGAAAGAGAGTCGTTGACCCACCATTAGGCGGGTTCAACGCGCAGTTATCAAGAGCTCTTCGCGCCGTTGGGCCATTGCAGTCCCGGTTGCTCCGGCTCGGCGGGCAACCAGTCAGGCTGTATGTTTATTCATCGCCGACCTTGGGGCGAACATCCGATTCTGCCGCTACCCGCGCGTTGGGTGCCTCTTGAGACGGAGCCTCGGCTCCGTGCCCGAGCGGGTCAGACTGGTACGCACGGCCCCGATCGCTCTAGCCCACAGTCCTCGGATCCTGGCCGGATGCAGTCATATCAGCGACTGTGCGCCTCAGGGTGCCGCTGGGTGAAGTCCATCGGTGGGACCGGCTGGCAGGGGAACGGCGTTGCGGTGACCGCGCTATAGCGTTGATCTTGTACGGTGCAGCTGACCGATCGCGTACAGGGGAGGCCGGGATGGCACAGAAGATAACCGTCGCGCTCGAAGACGACCTTGATGGAGGCCCGGCGGATGAGACGGTGCGGTTCGGGCTCGGTGGCACCGATTTCGAGATCGACCTGAGCAAAAAGAACGCCAAAGTGTTCCGCTGGCAACTGGCGCCCTTTATCGAGCACGCCCGCAAAGCGGGCCGGGGGCAGCGGCGCCGGCCGGGCGGACCGCGTCGAGCCGGGAGCGCAGCGCGGACATCCGGGCCTGGGCGAAAGACCAGGGCATCACGGTCAGCGACCGCGGGCGCATCCCCGCGAGCGTGGCCGAGCAGTACGAGGCCGCCACTCAGGGATTTTGACCCGGGCTGATACGCGGCGGCCTCGGCAGGCCGCACCCACTCGTCGCCGGTGCAGCGCTTGTGGCTGCTACCGGGTGTCTGCATGGCGCTGAGTGATGGAGAAGGTCAGGGAGAACGCGCGCCGACCCGCCGATCTGGCGCCGGTCTTGGCCCACGGGCTTGTCGTCGATGCCGCGACCGAATCGCTGCTCTGTGCGTGAGCTGGTGCTCGTGCCTGGAACTTCTGACCTGGTTGTGGGCGGGGCAGGCAGACCAGTCGATCGTCAGGCTGGCCAACACGGGGAACCCGGCCGCGCCGGGACAGGCTGGGACGATCTGCCGCCCCGCGAGCGCTCAGGGCATCACGAAGAACTCACCCTACGCAGCGCACAAGCTCGGCGGGCTAGCCGAGCGTCCATGTACGGTCACCCGGGCAATCCTTATACCTGTTCCCGGCACCAGAAGCACTCCGCTGTCTTCCTATCTGCCAGAAGTCCGCCAGCGCTCAGCGGGGCGGCACCATGAGTGCCACTCAAGTGGCACTTTCCGGCTGCCGTGGTATCCAGTTAGATGTTCGAAAATCCACTACGACCTGGAGCCCCCTTACGGAATCGAACCGTAGACCTTCTCCTTACCATAGATAACCGCGAAGTTCCGTAGCCGCTGGTCAGACACCTGACCAGCCGAAACGCGAGCTCACACCAGCGCTCACTGGCCCAGGACAGGCGCTCCCGAGCACGAGTTGCCACTCAATCTGCCACTCACTTTGATCTTGATCTAGCAGCAAGCCGCAAGCGCCAGATCCAGACTAGACGACCCTCCCCGCGAGACAACCCCGCCCGGACAGCAGACATCCTCAGCGAGGCAGCCGAGCCCCGCCTGCCTATGTCCTCATCGGCGCAACCTGGCGACCGGCACGGCGCCAGTAGAGACAGCGCAAGGGCAATCACCCGCTGACTGCACCCGCTCATGCCGATGTGAGCGAGTCCTGCCTGCGCATCCTTAT
Source organism: Terriglobales bacterium (assembly GCA_963823845.1). Lineage (GTDB taxonomy): Bacteria > Acidobacteriota > Terriglobia > Terriglobales > Acidobacteriaceae > Alloacidobacterium. The sequence continues at coordinate 1,383,437 of CAWGND010000008.1, read as the reverse complement.
GCAGAAGTCTGCATTTCCATTCGTGATCAGCAATGCAGTGAGCGATACGTAGCTGAGCACTGGTACGGGGTTCCCCTGAAACCGTGGAGACTTTTGTAATGCGGATCTTGTTTTGGCCCGCGGTTCTCCCTTGCCCTATAAGAGCGCCAGAGCGCAGGCGCTTGTCCAGGTGGAGCCCCCGCAAGGGCCGTCAGGCCCGCGGAGGAACGACCTGGATGAGGCCGAGCACTGGCGCATCCTTGTGGGCGGGAGAAGCGGGGGCATGTCAGGCGCCGCCAGTGTCTTCTCGTAGTTCACCGGTGACATCATCTGGCAGGCCGAGTGCCTGCGGTTGGTGTTGTAGTCCTCGATCCAGGCCGCGACCTTGGCCCGGGCCGCTGCCTTGGTGGCGAAGTGCTCCACCGAGCGGAGCTCGAACTCCAAGGTGGAGTGCCAGGATTCGATGACCGCGTTGTCCAGGGCGGACCCGGGCCTGCCCATCGACTGGGTGACGCCCAGCCGCTGGCAGGCGGCCTGGAACGGCCGGGCGGTGTATTCACTGCCCTGGTCGGTGTGGAAGACCACCCCGGGCACCTGGCCGCCGCGCACCGCCACCGCCATGGCCAGCGCGCCGTAGGCCAGCTGCCGCGTCGTGGCGCTCGCCCAGGGTGAACCCCAGCACCCGGCGGGAGGCCACATCCAGGACCGAGACCAGGTGCAGCCTGCCCTCATCGGTGGCGATCTCGGTGCCGTCACCGAACCACTTGCGGTTGAGCTGGCGGGCCGGGAAGTCTCGCTTGACCAGGTCCGGGGCCCGCCACCGGCCCCTGCCTGGCCGGGTGGTGGCCCTGCGCTTCTTCTTGCGCCGGGCCGCCAGGCCCAGCTCGCGCATCAGCTCGGCGACGGTGTTCTCGCTCACCCGCCACCCGCATCCCGCAGGTCCGCGGTGATCCTCGGCGAGCCGTACTTGCCGTCGTGCACCCCGAACAGGCGGGCGACCTCGGCTTTGAGCCGGTCCCGCCGCGCTGCCCGCGGCCCTGGCCGCCCGGCCTTCCACTTGTAGAACCAGGACTGGGACACCCCCAGCGCCCGGCAGCTCACCGCCTGCGGGATCCGGTGCTGATCCCTCTGGGCGGCGATCAAGGCGGCCACCGCTACCGCCCCATCGCGTCCTTGACCCAGAGGGCCACGCTGCGCTTGAGGACATCACGCTCCATCGCCAGCTCGGCGTTCTCCCGCCGCAGCCGGGCCAGCTCCGCCCGCTCATCCTCACCCAGCACGCCGTCACCTCGCCGCGGCGCCGCTTGTCGGCGTTCACCCAGTTGCCCAAGGTGCCCGCGTTGATCCCCAGGTCCCGGGCCACCTGCGCGATCGGCTTGCCGGTCTCCCGGACCAGCCGGACCGCGCCCTCCCGGAAATCATGGTCGAACTTCCTGCGTGTCTCTGCCATCGCCGTTCTCCTTTAAGGCGATGTCTCCACGCTACGAGGGGAAGCCCAGGTATCCATCCTCTGTGTGGGCTAGTGTAGTGACGAGTGTCTTGCTTTAGTTTTAGTTCAGGGTGCGGGACAATGGCGCATGCCGAATCGCGTGCGCGTCCTGACGGTGCCCGATTCCGACCGGGCGGAGCTGGAGCGGCGGGCCCGGTCGAAAGGGGCCCCGGCCCGGGTGGTGGAACGGGCCCGGATCGTGCTGCTGGCCGCCGACGGGCTGACCGGCCCGCAGATCGCTGAGCGGGCGGGCTGCACGGAGCCGACGGTCATCAAGTGGCGCCGCCAGTACGCCGAGTCCGGGCTGGCCGGGCTGGAGGACGCGCCCCGCCCGGGCGGCCCGAAGACGGTGCTGACCGATGAGGTGGTGTGCCAGATCCTGGCCACGACGGTGACCCCGCCCCCGGAATCGCTGCAGGCGCAAGGAGTGACGCACTGGTCCAGCAGACGGCTGGCGGACTGGCTGCACCGGGCCAAGGGCATCAGCGTCAGCCATGACTCGATCTCCGGTCCTGTGGCGCAAGTTCTGCCTGGCGCCGCACCGCACCGAGGGGTTCAAGTTCTCCACCGACCCGCAGCTGGAAGCCAAGGTCCGCGACGTGGTGGGCCTGTACCTGGCACCGCCCGAGAACGCGGTGGTGGTCTGTGTGGATGAGAAAACCCAGATCCAGGCGCTGGACCGGACCCGGCCCGTCCTGCCGATGCGCCCAGGCATCCCCGAGCGGCAGACCCATGACTACATCCGCCACGGCACCACCACCTTGTTCGCCGCCCTGGAGGTCGCCACCGGCACCGTCACCGACGCTTGCTACCCGCGCCACCGCCACGGCGAGTTCCTGCGCTTCCTGAAGAAGGTCGCCGCCGCCTACCCCAGCCAGGACCTGCACGTGGTGTGCGACAACTACGCCACCCACAAGCACGCCGATGTCCGCAAGTGGCTGGCCAGGCCGGAGAACCAGAGGATCACCCTGCACTTCATCCCCACCAGCTGCTCCTGGCTGAACCTGGTGGAGTGCTTCTTCTCCGTCATCACCCGCCAGGCCATCCGCCGCGCCACCTTCACCTCGGTCAAAGAACTCACCACCGCCATCGGCGTCTTCATCGACCACTGGAACGACCACCCACGGCCCTTCACCTGGACCAAAGACGCCGACGAGATCCTCGCCAGCATCCAGCGAGCGAAGACTAAAACAAACTCATTTACACACCACTAGTTGCCCGATTTAGTGCGCGTCGCAGGATGCGCAGCAAATTCGTTCCAGGGATACCGAACTGCCAGATCTGTGTGATCGCATGTAGGAAGCCAGGGGGAGGATACGGCTAGCCCGCGGACACGGTCGCGGGCAGCCTGGACGCTGTCGATGATCTTTCCGGCGGCGGGGATCACGGCGGAGAAAGTCTTGGCATTGGGCGTGTCGATCGAGATGACGAGGGTGTGGGTCTTGGTGCCGGTGCCAAGTGATGTGAAATAGAGCCGGATCAGCTCGCCCCGGGCCGTTCCGTAGTCGAAGCCGAAGCGGGGCCAGACAAAGTAGGCCAGGCATGGGCCGGGGCAACCGGGATCGGAACGCGGCGCGGTGGCCGAGACATCTGAGGTCCACGCTTGCCGCTCCGGTCCCGGGCGCGATCCGGCTGGCTTACCGGTGCGGACACGATGAAGTCGGGATTGCCTCTGAGCCACCTGATCAGCGCCGCCGGCGTTCTGCCTGCTGTTCGGATCGGCCTGTCATGAGGGCGTCGAAGCGTACGGATCGAGCCAGAAGTGGATGTTGGTCCCGGCCATCTTGCCGGGGGGCGATGCCAGGTTGAACTCGCCGGGGTGATCTTCATAGACTGTCCACCCGCTGGTCGGGACGGTCACTTTCATCCCCGGCATGAACACCTTTGCCGTGTAAGTGACCGGCCCTGATGAGCCGGAGGTGGCGGAGGCAGAAGCCGGTGGCGGGCTTGATGCCGTCAAGCCTGCGGTGCCGTTAGCACCTGAGCCGCCGCAGGCCTGGGTAACAGCCGCAACTGCACTCAGCGCGGCCGCGACGACCGTCTTGCGGGCGATTCTGGCCACGGTGCCATGCCGCATTAGCGGCCACCCGCGCGGATTGGGCTCATCAGCCGGCATCACTACCTCCTCAAATGTGTGGCCATGCGTATCCCGGTTTTCGCATATTCCGGGATTTGTCACTGCGTCATCGGCGCCATAGATCCCGGGCGGCTTGCGCGCTTTTGGTGCGAGCTGCCGGCCGTGGGAGCCGCGGCCAGGGACGGCTTCACGGCCGGTTTCCGGCGCGTCCCGCCCAGCGCGCCGCTGCCCGGCCAGGATGGTCACCGCAGGCTCGCGTAGCCTGATGCGGCCCAGACAAGGCCGGCCAGCGCGCGGTAGCCGGTGTCGGAGGGGTGGCCGTCCCCTTCGGTACAGAGCAGGGTGAGGGTGCAGATCGTTGTGGTTTCGGCCGCGTCGTCGCCTTGGGGGTTGAAGAGGGGGAAGGGGTCGGCGAACCGGGCCCGGATGGTGGCGGCGGCGGCCTGCTGGGCTTGGTTGAGCTGGGTGAACAGCGGGTCGGCGAAGGAGAAGGCGCCGATGTTGGGGTCGTAGGCGCCGACGACGATGATCTCGGCGTCGGGCGCGGCGGTTCTTAGCAGTCTCAGGATCGATGTCAGGCGGGCCTGGTAGGCGGCGATCGCCGCTGGTGCGCCGGCCTGGATACAGGCGAGATCGCCGGGGGGGCAGGTTTGCAGGAAGTCATTGGCGTCGTTGCCGTTGAGCGAGAGCGTGATCGGGCTGACTTTGCCGCGGTGGGCGGCCAGGAACGCCAGCGCCGCGCCGAGCTGGGAACCGGGGTAGTCGTTGTGCAGCGCGTGCCCGGATGTCTTCCAGATACACGGCTGACGGAAGGAGATGGTTGACTCGCCGGGGCAGGAATAGTTGACGGTGGCGATGTGTGGCCGCAGCTGGCGGAGCCGGGCCGCGAACAGGTCGGCGTAGCCGGTGTTGAAGGCCTCCGGTGGCAGCCCGGCGAGAGCCTTGCTGATCTGGAAGCCGTAGGCGATGGAGTCGCCGAGCGCCAGATAGTAGCTCTTCGGCGGCGTCAGGTGGGGCGGTGGGGACGCGGCCGCGGCGGACGCGGCCGCCAGCGTCAGGGCCAGCCCGGCCAAGGCGGCGCCCGCGCGGCGCACATACCGGATCACGGTTGCCTCCTGTCCGCCAGCTTCTGCTGTGCGCGGCCTGCGAGGAACGGCAGTACGGCGGCGGCGACCTGGGCGGGGAACTGGGCGTGCGGGTAGTGCCCGCCGCCGTCGATCATCGTGACCGTGGTACCGGCCGGGAGCGTGGCCGCGATCGCTTCGGCTTCGGCTCGGGGGTGGGGGAAGACCGGGTCCTTGGAGCCCATGACGGTCATCGCGGGGCACCGGACGCCGGCGAGCGCTGCCTGGGCGTCGGCGGGGTCGGCCAGGGCCATGGCGGTAGTAGCGGCCATCCGGTCCGGCTGGCGCAGCGTGGCCTTAAGGGCGGTCAGGTAGGAGCCGAAGTCGGCCGGTTTCACCTTGGGGTAGGCGAGCCGGTAGTACAGGCCGTAGAGGGTGGGGTTGCGCAGGAACTGCTTGAGCACGGCCAGCTGGAGGGGGCTGATCTGCAGGGGCCGGGTGTAGGGGTCGATCAGCACAATGCACTCGATCAGCTCCGGCTGCCGGGTGGCCGCGATGACGGCCGAGCCGCCGGCGAAGGAATGGCCGACGATGGCCGCCGCGCCGCCGAGGTGGCCGATCAGGGCGAGGATGTCACCGGCGCCGTCGGCGCGGGTGTAGGAGTCCCAGCCGGTACTGGATTCGCCGTGGCCGCGCATGTCCATGGCAGTGACCCGGTAGCCGGCGCCGGTCAGCTGCGGTGCCAGGAAGCGGTAGGCCTGGCGCATATCACCCAGGCCATGGGCGAGCAGCACGAGCGGCCCCGCACCGGCGATGTCATAGGCGATCCGCCCACCCGCGATGTCCAGGAACTCGGTCATGCCAGCCTCCATCATTTGGGCGATTGGTCAAAGGTCATAGGGACCGGCCGGAGTGGCCAGCGTGTTTCTTTCTCTGCTCGAGCTGGCCCCGGGGGTTGGTGAGGTGCTGGCGATGTGGTGTCGCACGCCTCTCCCCAGGCAGTGATGCGGTCAGGCCGGCTGTCGAAGCCTTGACGTGCCTCAAGGCAGCCATTAGCTGTGCCCGGGACATGGCGAGGTGAACATGATTGAGATGCGCCCTCTTGGTGTCCGTGTCATAGCAGTCGGCACAGCGTTGACCATTTTTAACGTAGAAGCCGTTATCGTCCGCGAACGGTGTGCTGTGGATGAGCTCGACGATGTGTGCCTCCGCAGGCATCACCTCCTCGAACCAGCGCGCAAGGTCGCGCATGCGCCGGTCACCCTTCGCGGTGCCAGCAAGGTCATAGGCGCCGAAGTCCACGGCAGCAGCAGGTGAGCCATGGTATTTAAGGTGACCGTAATGATATGAGCCGTCCGGCCTCTGGCCGTGGTCGCCGTCCATGCCGGACGTCACATAAATTTGATGGGCCTTGGGAAAATACGAGGCTAGTTCGGCAATGAGCTTGCCGGTCGGGTTGAGTTCAACGTTCGAATAGACGTTCAGCACACCGGCCTTCTTGCTTGCGCCCGCGCCCTCAGGGACACGGGCAGTCTTCGGGGCGGCAGTGGGATACCAGAACGGCATGGGCAAGTTCTGCTCATCGATGTTGACGGTCCCGTCTGCGCGCTGCAGGCCGAGCCTGGTCTGATGAAGGTGGGCGCCCGCCATCCTGGCACCATTTTGGTACCAGCCCGTCGAGGCGCACGCCTGCCAGAGGTAGGCGGCCTTACGTTTGGCCTTGAGGTGACGCAACAGTCCGGCGCCGCCGTACGCGCCGATCTTGTAGTATCCGCCGAATGCTTCCCGCACGCCGTCGAGGTACGCCTCGACTACCGGGAACTGGCCCGGCTGTGGATCGCAATCACCGACAGAGAAGAAGATCACCGAGCGCTTCGGGTACTTGATCCGGTTCCGGGCCAGATGGAGAGCCCGCCGGCCGTCGGCCAGACCACCCGGATGGCCACGGAGCGCGTCGGCTGCCTCATTCTCCCAACCCAGGAACAGGCCGAGCTTGGCCGCGTGAATGCGCTTCACCTCGTCCGGGTCAATGACCTTGCCGCTGGGCGTCGGGCACAGGTACCGCCCGATGAAGCGGTAGCCCTGCCTGTGCGCCTTGACAAAGTTCGGTGGGTCAAACGATGCGTCTAGTCCTTTTGCCAGCATTTCGTGCACCCCCAGATCTCGTGGTGAGCGGTCGAACTCCAGACCCTGTCCTTCATCGCGCCCCATGGCGACCACTCTCCCTCGGGGCTCACGGCAGGGCGATCATGTCGATTGCTCTCATGTGCGCCCTCCTTGCGCCTGAACTTACGGCCGGGACACAGACCTTCGCATCGGGCGGACCCGCCGATGCGTCGCAGCGGATAGGGGCTATCCCTTACCGAAGTGGCGCCCGAGAATGCTCATGTGAACTTTGCGCATGCCGCGGTCGGCGTGTTGGCTCTGGGATAAAGACTTTGCGCGTCCGAATATCGGGCAGGCTGAACGAGCGCTGGCTGGCGGTGCTGGAGGAGCGGATCGACGCGGACCTGCGCTCGGGCCAGGCTCGGATCGTGGGCGCGCTGGAGTCGCTTGTGGAGGCGAATCCCGTTCCAGGAACGGTTGCGTGCGCAGCTCATGCTGGTTCTGTACCGGGACCGGCAAGCAAGGCGTGGCGCTGGCGGGTATACGCGAAACACGGGAGCTGCTCATGGACGGGCTCGGGATCGAGCCTTGCGAGGAACTTCACAAACTGCAACGCCGCTCTAGCCCTTGGTGGCGCCGAGTCCGCCGGCGCGCGGGGCGACTTCCTCGGTGAACTGGCCGGCCGGGGCTGCGCCCGCCGCTGCCGGCCGATCAGTGACGGCGCTGCCCAGGAGGGGGTTTGCCCCGATGCGGACCCGGACGGTTTCGTGCGACGATCACGACATGGTGCGGACCGTCCTCATCGTTGACGACCACGCCGAGTTTCGTGAGGCCACTCGTGCGCTTCTCGAGGCGGGCGGCTTCACCGTCGCCGCCGAGGCGGCGGACGGGCGATCCGCGCTTCAGGCTGCCGCTACGTTTCGTCCCGATCTGGTGCTTCTGGACATCCAGCTCCCGGATGTGGACGGTTTCACCGTCGCCGAACTGCTCGCTGGGCAGACCGAGATCGTGCTCATCTCCAGCCGCGGGGCAAGTTCTTACCGGGGTCGCCTTGCCGTCAGCTCGGTGGCAGGTTTCCTCACCAAGAGCGAGCTGACACTGCCGGCCCTTACCGCATTGCTCGCCCCGAGATGATAGTCGTGGACGCGGCCACCGGGCTGGTTCTCCTCGCGCTCGGCCTGGCAAACAGGCAGCGCCCACCTGGGGTGCTGCTGCTGGCGGCCGGGCTGGCCTGGTTCGCTGGTGATGTGGCTGTCGTGGGCGGCCTACCTGCATCGCGGGCCGCTGGTTCAGCTGGTGGCGGTCTATCCGTTCCTCCGGCCTCGCGGCGCCGCGGCGCGTGGGCCTTACCATTGCGGCGGGCTATCTATGTGCGACGCTGCCCGGTGCTCACAGCGAGCAGCCCGGCCGCCTTCGCGCTGGCGGCGGCGCTTGTGCTGTCTGCGGGTTACGGCTTCGCCGTCGCCACGGGCCCGCTGCGCCGGGCACGGGCCGCTGCGCTGGTCGCGGCGACCGCGCTGGCGGTCGCCCTGTCGGCCGGCCCGGCTCTGCAGCTGGCCGCGCTGGGGGACGGCGGTTTCGGGTCCCGTACGACCTGCTGATCGCGGCGATCGCCGTCGGGCTCGCGGCCGACTTGCGTTGGGGACGGTGGTCGCGGGCCACGGTCAGCGGCCTGGTCGTCGAGCTCGCCCAGCCGGGGCCGCTGCGTGACCGGCTGGCCCGTGCCCTTGGCGACCCCGGCCTTACGGTCGGCTTGTGGGTAGCGGCGCGCGGCGGGTACGTGGACGAATCCGGGCAGGAGCGTGCCGGTGCCTGCCGCGACATCCCGGTCCGGGCGGACGGTCACGTTCCTGGATGTGGACGGCGAGCCGACTGGGGTGCTCATTCACGACACGCCGGCGCCTGCCGACCCGGCGCTGGTCGCCGAGGTCGCGAGCGCGGCCCGGCTGGCGATGGCCAACGCCGGGCTACGGGCGGGCGTCCGGGCGCGCAGCGCGGAGGTCGCCGCGTCTCGCCGGAGGCTGGTGGAGACCGGCGACGCGGTTCGCCGGGCGCTGGCCGAGGACTTGGGCCAGGGTCCCGGACGGCACCTTCTCCCGGGCCGCCGACGTTCCTTGGCGGCCGCTGACGGCGAGGTGCCCGGTGCTCTCCTGGCCGGGGTGGAGCGGGCCAAGCCGTCCTTCGCGACCTGGTCACGGGATCCATCCGGCTGCCCTTACCAGCGGCGGGCTCTCCTGCCGCGCTGCCCGGCCTGGCGGAGCTCTGTCCGGTTCCGGTGTCCCTTGACGTGCCCGCCCGGGCGGTTCCCGGCCGGTGTCGAGGCGGCCGTGTACTTCGTGTGCTCCGAGGCGCTGGCCAACATCGCCCGCGCACGCTGGCGCCACGGCGGCGGGGCTGCGCGCCTGGGAACGAGGACAGGCACCTGTAGATGGAGATCAGACGACGGGAGGGGCTGTCATCGGCGGCGCCCGGGTGGGCGGCGGTTCGGGGCTGCGCGGGCTGGCCGACCGGATGGCGGCGCTCGGCGGGCGCCCTGGCGGTGGACAGCCCACCCGGGTCGGGCACCCGGGTGACGGTGGAGCTGCCGTTGCCCGGGACCGCAGGGCCCGGGCAGTGACAGGTGAGGTCAGCCCAGGGCATCCGCTGGTGGCGGGCAGCTCTTGTTCAAGTACGAGAACGTCGGCGTGGTGCTTATCCGGTGCCACGGCTTCATCCGGAAATTGAGGGGCGAGATCTGCCCGGGGACGGGGGTGAGCGTGAGGGTGCCGCGGTACAGGCTCCAGCCGAAGACGAAGTACTCTCCGGGCTTGTTCTGCGCGTTGTTTGGCGCGACCCCGCCGCCGTCGGTGAACGTCCACTCCATTTGCGCACCCGTCACCGCGAGCTTGCCGTATCCCCAGGTGCAGGCGTTCTGGTACTGCTGGGTGATGGCGAAATGCGTGCCGCGGAAGACAAAGACCCAGTGCCCGTAGTTCTCCGGCACCCCATCGGAGTCGGCGGGGTCGTCGCCGAACTTCGTGTCCATCGTGTACACGCCGTCCAGCTGGGCCGTACCAGCGGCGGGGCCGATGCTGACTGGGGCACGACGGCGGGGCCTCCGGCGTAACGCCGTCAGCCAGTGGCACGGATGGAGCCGATCGCGCTCCGGTCCGCAGGGTCCTGCTCAAGCTGGGCGTAGACCGGTGCGACCGCGGTGCGCAGGGCGGCGAGGTCGGCTGGGGTCGCGGTTTCGACGGTGAGCCCCGCGCCGCGGCACAGGTCCTGCGCCGATCTCCTGCTCGTCCCCCGCACCACCCGCATCGAACCGGGAAGCGCCGCGATGGCGGCCTGCTGCAGCTCCTGGCGCTGGACAGCAGTGAGCTTTGCCAGTGCCTTCCCGGTGGCGAACACGCACGAGCGGGCGCGGCCACAGGGCCACGTTGGTGGTCAGGAACTTGGCAGCCTTGTTGTACTGGAAGCCCTCGATCGACTCGATTGCTGCACCACGCCGTCGAACCGGCTGATCGGTCCCCCCTGCGGGAAACCATTCCGGCTGGGCGCCGAGGGCTTGCAGTCGTCGCGTCGGCCACCGATGACTGCTGGGTGCCGATGCGCCGTCCGGCGTAGTCGGACGGCTTGACCAGCGGGCCTGCGGCCCCCGTCCGGACGGAAGCAGGTCGCCGGGCAGGATTCCGATTCCCGTCAGGCCCGCCGGGCGAAGCGCGCTGAGCAGCTTCGGCGCGACGGGCTGGCCAGCACTGCCTCCTCGGCCGCGTAGCTGGTGATCAGCAGTGGCGCGTCCAGCGCCCGCATGCTGAGAACCCCGGCCGAGTCGAACGCCCGGCTGCTGGCCACGCCGAGGTCCGCCTTGCCCGCCCGGACGTCCGCGATGAGCCCGCTTTCGTAGTCGATCTGGCCTTTGCGCCAGTGGCTCCTCACGTCGATCCGGACGGTGCCGCCGGTCAGCACAGTCACCTCGTGGACGAAGTGCCTCAGCTCCAGGGGCTCGGTCAGCGGGCTGGCCATGGTCAGCACGACCGGTCGCTGGCTGGGCATGACCGCTCTGCCCGGTGAGGCGCCTGCGCTGCAACCCGTCCCGAGGAGGGCAACGCCGAGCAGCGGGGCGATCATTCTGGTTGCTCTCATATCGCCCCCTCCTTCGTGCCTGAACGTATGGCCGGGACGCAGTCCTCCGCATCGGGGCGGACTCGCGGCTGCGCCGCAGCGGATAGGGGCTATCCCTCACCGAAGTGGCGCACGAGAATGCTCCCATGAGCCTCGCGCGTGCTGCGCGTTCGGCGTTCTGGCCACTGGGCCTAGTCGTCGGTTTGGTGAGCGTGGCGGTGGGCGGACTCAGCCCGTTCGACGCGGCGTCCGAGCTGGTAGCCGGGTGGTCCGTCACTGCAACTGGGCTCCTGTTCTGGGCGCGGAGGCCCGCGAGCCAAGCCGGCTCGCTGCTGGCTGCGGCGGGGCTGGCCTGGCTGCTCGTCTACTGGAATACCCCGGCGATCGGCTCGGCACCCGGTTTTGCAATCGGGTTGTGCCTGTATGGGGTCGCGCCTCCTCTGCTCGCGCAAGCCGCGCTCGCCTTCCCGAGCGGGCGGCCTTCCCGCATCGAGGCGGCTGGGCTCGGCTTGGCCTACGCGGCGGCCGCCGGGGTGCTCGGGTTGCTGCCCGCGCTGGTCTTCGACCCCGCAGCCCGGGGATGCTCCCGCTGCCCCGCCAACCCGCTCCTTCTGGCCGATGCACCTGGCCTATACGACGGGCTGAACCGGGCGGGGCTCTGGCTGGGGCTGGTGTGGGCGCCACTGCTGATCGGCCTGCTCGCGCTGCAGCTTGCGCGCTGCACCCTGGCGCTGCGCAAGGTCAAATCCCCGTTGACCGTGATGGTCATCGTCTACCTTGCGCTCGTCACCTGGGACTACTGGCTCAGCCTCGATGCAGGCTTCCTCACCACCAGCCTGCGTACCGCCGAAGCGGTCACACTGATCGGGGTCGCGGCCGCCGTTTGGTGGACCTGGATACTGGCTCGCAGGACCCGGGGCGAGATGACCCGCCTAGTAGTGGAACTGGCCGGATCCCCGGAGCCGGGTAAGCTGCGCGACATGATGGCCGCCATGCTCGGCGACCCCGCCTTGCACCTGGCCTATCCACTACCCGACGGCGGCCTCGTCGACGCCGAACGGCAGGCCGGTAACGGTGGACCACGAGCAGAAAACGGCCACGGTAACGCCACTGCTACGTGACGGCCGCACGATTGCCGTACTCGCACACCGGGCCGGGCTGTTCGACGACCCTGCGCTGGCCGACGAACTTGTCGCGGGCTCGTCGCTGGCGCTGGAGAACGAGCGGCTACAAGCAGAGCTGAACGCGCAACTAACCGAACTACGCGCCTCACGTGCCCGCATCGCCGAAGCAGGCGACGCCGAGCGGCGGCGGCTAGAGCGGGACCTGCACGACGGTGCCCAACAACACCTGGCCGCGCTCCTGCTGTCGGTGGGTGTGGCCCGTATAAGGTCGGACAACGCGATCCTCGAAAAGGCGGAGGAGGAGTTGCGGGCAGCCGCAGAGGAACTCCGGACGCTCGCCAGAGGCATCTTCCCCGCCATACTCGCCGACGAAGGCCTGGCCGCGGCCGTGGAGTCCCTGGCCGAAGAGGCCCCGCTGCGGATCGTCGCACTTCCTGCCACGCGGCTCAGTCAGGCCGTTGAGACCGTGGCCTACTTTGTCATCGCGCGAGCCGTACCCGACAAAGGGACCTTGACCGTCACCGCTGTCCTCCACGACGGCCGGCTGGCAATCACCCTGGAGGGTGCCAGAGCCCTAGCGGGTGCGCGGGACAGGATCGCCGCGCTCGACGGGCACCTGACAACCGGTGCAGACGGACTGATTCGGGTGAGCCTGCCATGCGCGTAGTGATCGCCGATGATGAGACGCTAGTCCGCGACGGCCTGGGGCTGCTGCTGACTGAAGCCGGGTTCACCGTGGGGGGCAAAGCCGCCAACCCCGATGAGCTGCGCCGTCTCGTCGACGAGGTCCGGCCCGACGTGGCGATCGTCGATATCAAGATGCCGCCCACCCACACCGACGAGGGCATCGTCGTGGCCCAGCAAATCCGGGACTCTCACCCCGGGGTTGGCGTGCTCGTGCTGTCGCACTACCTGGAGTCGCGTTACGCGCTGCGGCTGCTTGAACATCACCCCGGCGGCGCCGGCTACCTGCTCAAGGAACGCGTCTCCAGCGTTGCGGTGCTCGCCGACGCGCTGCAGCGGGTCGCCGATGGTGAGTGTGTCATCGACCCGACCATCGTCTCCCGTCTCATCGCCCGCCGCGAGCGCGGACCACTCCAGGGGTTGACAGGACGCGAGCGCCAGGTGCTCGCCCTGATGGCCGAGGGCCGCTCCAACCTGGGCATTTCCCAGCGATTGTCGCTCAGTCCCAAAACTGTCGAAGCACACGTCGGCAGCATCCTGCTGAAACTCGGCATCGACGGCTCCTCGGACGACCACCGCAGAGTACTCGCCGTTCTGGCCTTTCTGCGCAGCGCTACGTAGCGCTGGACGGTGCGGCTTTCGTTGTGTCCGAGGTCGGCAATATCTCCTAGGCGAGCGAGCACCGTGGGCAGAGCGGCAGTCCGCTGGTCTACCCCGCCGAAGAGCCGGTGATCCGGCTGCTGGAAGGCTGGCCCTGCTCGAACTCCACCGCATTGGCGAGGCTGTGTCGGCATTCGCCGGCGCGCTCACCGCCGCCGACGCGCTGCTGGCACTCGCCGCCAGCAATGTCGCCGCGCTGCAGGCCCGCGCCCTCGCCCTGGCCGGGCTCGCTGCCGCCACCAGCGACCCGGCCTGGGTCACCGAGGCGGCGCAGGCCTTCACCCGCGCCCGCACCATTACCAGCGCCGCAGGCGTGGCTGCCGAAACACAGCGCCTCCTTGAGACGGTCAGCGCCCACGACATGTCAGGTGCTCTAACCGAACTCATCACCGAGCAGGACCTGTCATGAGTGCCAAGCACGGTTCAGTATCAGGGCCCGTGCCCCCCATCGAGGAACGTCTTGTCCTCGTCGGTAGCCACACCTCGGTCGCGAGCATGGCGTTGCGTGTCAGAATGCTCACATAATGCCCGTTACGGCGCGGGCGAGTGCCCGGCTTGCGACCTCCACGGCCGACGATCCCATCGGATACTCCGCGTATGCGACTGCCTCCCCGGTCCTGCTCCAGCTGTGCGGGGTGAGGAGGGCATCCAGCCCTTTCAGCCGTCTGGAGAACAGCGCAGCGAGCCGCTCAGTCGCCGTCGCGGCATTAGCCGAGAAGGCCCGGTTGAGGTCGCCGTCATCCGGCGGATGAAGCCGCGTACCGGCCCGCATGCCGGCCGGGTTCGTGGCGTGAACCACGATCAGTGAGCCGGCCAGAGCGGTGGGATCGAGCGACCGAACTACATCCCCAGGGCCGCCATACCCTCGACCTCGTCGCCGTGCACGCCAGCGGCCACCGCACCGACCGGGCGATCTGTCGCCGTCCGAGGACCCAGGGCTCGGCGACATTGCTCACTCCATGTAGTGCACCAGGTCGGCAGGCTGGCCGCGGGAGGCCGGATCGCGATTGCCGCTGACATGCGAACGCCAGGCCCGGCGGGTTACTGCCCCGGCCCAGGCTCGGGCGCCGCCGGTGAGCACGTGATCGATCTGCGCCGGATAATCAGGCATCGGTCCGCAGGTGACCAGTGACGCCACAACTGCGCGGATCGCCGCGGACGACGGAGCTGGCCGCATGCGGGTCATGACTGGGCCGCCGACACGCCGGCCGGCATTCCAGCACTTGCGGCCTCCCCCGGCGGGAAATGTCACCCAGCACGCCAGGGTCTGGGTCCCAGAGCCAACTTATACCTGTTCCGGCGCCGGGAATTGCTCCACCGCCCTCCTCACCTCACAGAAGAGCGCTAACGGGCAGGCCGGTCAGCATCGCGAGTGGCAATCGAGTGGCACTTTTGGACGGCATGATAGCCGGAAATACAATCGAAAAATATCTGTGAACTGGAGCCCCCTTACGGAATCGAACCGTAGGCCTTCTCCTTACCATAGATAACCGCGAAGTTCCGTAGCCGCTGGTCAGAGAGCTGACCAGCCGAAACGCGAGCTCACACCAGCGCCCACTGCCCCAGGACAGGCGCTCCCGAGCACGAGTTGCCACTCAATCTGCCACTCACTTTGATCTTGATCTGGCAGCAAGCCGCAAGCGCCGAATCCAGACCAGACGACCCTCCCCGCGAGACAACCCCTCCCCGCCCGGACAGCAGGTATCCTCAGCGAGGCAGCCGAGCCCCGTCGCCCATGTCCTCATCGGCGCAACCTGGCGACCGGCACGGCGCCAGTAGAGACAGCGCAAAGGCAATCACCCGCTGACTGCACCCGCTCATAGCCGATGAGCGGAAGGTGCCGAGACGGCTCGACTTACTATGCATATGCCACGGTCGCTGCCGTCAAGCGCTGGACTCCCTGCGCAACGGCGGGGGTCATGGCGACACGCGTCGGCGCAATGGCCCGCGAGCCCGGGGGGATCTGATGACCGAGGTGATTGACCGGCTGGCCGTGGCCATGAACGCACATGATCTCGATGCCGCGGCTGGTTTCTTCCACGAGGACTACCGCAGCGAGCAGCCGGCGCACCCGGGCAGGGCCTTCGTCGGGCGAGTCCAGATGCGCGCCAACTGGGAGGCCATGTTCGCGGGGGTCCCGGACTTCCACGCCAAGATCTGCCGGTCGGTCCAGGACGGTGAAACGACCTGGACCGAATGGCGCTGGTCGGGCACCCGCAGCGACGGGCAGGCCTTTGAGATGCGCGGGGTGACGCTGTTCGAGATCACTGACGATCAGATTGTCGCTGGACGGTTGTACATGGAGGATGTCGAGCGGGACGTTGCCGATATCGAGCAGGCCGTGGAGGCCCTCTCCGGTCGCCGACCGCGACCGGTGCAGCAGTAGGAGGGCGGAGCACCCCAGCCGGCCACCGATCGAGTGGCTGAGGGCGCGAGCTCATCCGCCCACATAAGTAGCCGCATAGGGCGCGCGCCAGATTAGGCGGGTCAAGCGCGCGGCAGCCGGGCCGTTCGTTCACAGCATCGACGGGCTTGTCGCCCGAAGGCGGCCTTCAGGCCAGCCACACCGCACGGGTTTGCGGTCGGCATCGGGCTCCGCCGATGGGACGACATCACGCTGGGTGATGGAGAAGGCCAGGGAGAACGCGCGCCGAGCCGCCGTTACGCGCGCCAGCCTCCGTCTGCCGGGACGCCGTCCGTGCCGCGCCCAGCAGGGTGATCTGTACGCCTCTCTGCGCCGCCGACGTGGCTGCCCGCTCGCTCACATAGCCGATGAGCGTGCGCTTTCATGGGGCCTGCCAGCTGCAGGACAATACTGCCGTGACGGAGGGCAGCCTGGCCGATGCTGTGTCCATGTGCTGGGCAAGCGGGGCCGCCGGATGGGACCTTGTTGACCAGGCCTCACGGCTCGTGCACGACAGGTTCACGACGTATTCGGTGCTGCATGTCTGGGAGCAACCGGAGACCGCGTTCCGGCGAAGGCGGGGATTCTGCACCCAGTACAACGGTGCGCTGGCCCAGATTCTGCGCCGGCTCGGATTCGACGCATGGCTGGTGTACACAGCCCGGGTTCGCTTCGATGACAGCGCGGAGTGGACTTTGGGACCACACGTGGGTCCGGGTGAGACTCGACGGCGACGTGCGCGACGTCTGCGCACGTTCGGCCAGCAACCGGCCCGGGTCTGCCGGCTTCATCTGCATCGGCCGGGTGCGCCGCCTCGGCCCGGTGGCCCGCGTCGCCTCGGGCGCGGGCACGGCCGTCGCCGCCTTCGCAGCCGTGCTCGTAGCGCGGCTTCGGGGCCAAGGCCTGCCGCGCTGGGTTGAGCACGCCCGCGCCGGCAACTGATAGAAGTCCGCCGCTACCTCGGATGCCCGCAACTGCCGCGCATCGGCTGGCATGATTCCCCGGCGGAGACCGCTTACCTGGCGGCCTCACTGGTGTGCGGGCGGTGGGAGGTTCCCGCAGTCGCCACGGCCGCAGCCACCACTGCTGGCACCAAGAGCATCCCGATCGACAGGACCCCGGCCAGCGCGGCGAGCGCCATGCAGGCTGCTCCGAACAGCAACGCCGACCTCGGCCATCGCCGGGTGGCAGCGACGGCCAGCGACCCCGCTCCAGCAGTCAGCAGCGCGAGATACCACCACGCGGGCGAGTTGCCCTGCTCGCTGATGACAACGACATAGAGCCCGGCGTATCCGGCAGCCCATACCGCAGCCCCGATCGCCAGGTACCGGGAGCGCACGCGGCCATTGTCTCCCCAAGCAAAGATTCCTGGACTGTCAGCCTCGCCAGATTCGCCGCTGGCGCCGCCCCAGGACTGTGCCGCGACGCCGCTATGCCGCGATGTGCGCGGCTGCGCAACCCGGCTGCACGTGGCCAGGGTGATGCCGGGGCCGGGCGGCGGGGTTATGGTGCGAAGACGGGGATCCGCGTGATCCATGGGGACCGGCAGGGGGAGGCGGCTGTGACCGAGCACGCGAACGTTGAGCTGACACGCCAAGGCTATGCAGCGTTTGCCAAGGGAGACCTGGCCACGCTGGCCGGGCAGCTCGCCGACGATGTGACCTGGCATGTGCTGGGCACCGGGCCGCTCAGCGGCACCTACCACGGCCGGGATGAGGTCTTCGGTTTCTTCGGCAGGCTGGCCGAGGAGACAGCTGGCACGTTCCGGCTGGACGTGCACGACGTGCTCGCCAACGATGAGCACGCCGTTACGCTATGTACGCTGTCGGCCTCGCGCGGGGATAAGTCGATCGAGATCCCGGTGGCCAACGTCGCCCATGTCCGCGACGGCAAGGTCACCGAGTTCTGGACCGCAACCACCGACCCGCAGGCGAGCATCGACTTCTGGGCCTGAGCCGGCAGCCGAACCACATCCGGCATGCGGCCAGTCCTGGCTAGATGCCAATCGCTGCGCGGCACGCCCGGCCAAGAGAACGGGATACCGTGCGGCCGCAGGCCCGGGAGCAGGTCCATGCCGGACTCGCAGCCCGGGTAGCAAGTTCAGCAGGCAGCGGGCATTGTCAGGCATCCCCATCTGACCCGCTGCGGTCGCCCCCATGGGTGCCGCATATGGTGCGTCAGGCCAGGCATGACGCAGCCTCCTGACGACCGGGTGCCCGGATCGACAAGCACCTCGTCCATTCGCCGACGGTGGTCTTAGCGGACCGGTCACACTGAGCCGGTCCGAAGGTCGGCCTTGTGCTACACCGATCTCCCCGTCACTCTGAGTGACGGGGGAAATCAAGGAGAACGCGCGCCGAGCCGCCGTTCTGGGTGGCTAGTGCTCCTTTCATGCTCAGCAACTGAGGCGCGCAGATGTGCGTGATCTGCGCGTGTTCATGCCGGTGGAGGTGATCGAGGCGATCCGCCGGTCAGCCTCGCGGCGCGAGGTCGAGCGCGAGGACGTTCTCGCCCCACATGACCCGGCCGGTGTCGGTGAAGCCGTAGCGGAGGTAGAACCCGCGCGGCGAGCCGGGGCCGTCCGCGCAGCTGGTGTACAGCACCTCTGTGCCGGGCCGCGTCCCGAGGTAGTCCACGACCGCATCCAGCGTCGCCGCGCCGTAGCCACGGCCCTGGAACCGGTGGTCGATGAGCAGCTTCCACAGGAAGTACGGGCCAACCAGGTCGTCGTCCATCGGCTGCGGGATGTTGTCGCTGATCATCGCGAAGCCGACCAGCGTGCCGGTCTCGGCGTCGTGCACCGCCCACGGGTGGGGCATCGCGCGCTGCTCCTCGCCGGCCTCGGCGAAGATCTCCTCCATCGAGTTGAGGTACTGGTCCTGGCCGGGGCCACGGCGCAGGCCCATGACCGCCGCACGGTCCCCGGAACCGACGATGTCGTGCAGCTGGGCCCTCGCCATCGCGGCCTCCTTCACGTGCCCGCGCGTCCACCTCTACCCGTCCGGCGGCGCCCGGCGCAAATACCGCGGTTCGCCGGCGACGGGCGACCGCACCGAGATGCCCCAATGCGCGGTGAACTTTATGGCAGCCGCCGCGCGTATTGGGAGCTTCCTAGTCGCGTTGGGGTGAGCGGGAGCCCGTACCGGCTCAGGGTTTCCTGGACGCGCTGGGCGCCGGGGCTTCCGATGCGCTGGTAGATCGCGAAGGCCTGCTGGAGGTGGGTACTGGCGCCGCTGGGGTTGGCGTCTTGGAGGTGGCTGTTGCCGATTCCTTCCAGGGCCCGTGCTTGTTGCAGGGGTGCGCCGATATCGCCGGCGATGGCCAGCGCCTGGCTGTGGTGGTCGCGGGCCTGGCTGGTGTCCGAGGTCCGGGACGCTAGCTCGCCGAGGCTGTTCAGTACCTGGGCCTGGCCGTACGGTTCGCCGGCGTCGCAGAGCAGCCTCAGCGCCTCCTGGTGGCTAGCGGCAGCCGCGGTGTAGTCCCCGGTTTCCTGCTGTGCCAGGCCGAGCTCGTTGCGTGCGGAGCCCTGGCCGGCCGGTTCCCCGAGGTCACACAGCGCCGTCAGTGCCTGCTGCTGGCTGGCGATGGCGGCCCGGTAGTCGCCGGTCAGCCGTTGCAGCGCGCCAAGCTCGCTCAGGAGAAGGGCCTGGCCGTAGCGGTCGCCGAGGTCACGGTTCACCGCCTGGGCCTGCTGCAAGGTGTCGGCGGCGGCCCGGTAGTCGCCGGTCAGCCGCTGCACGGCACTTAGTTCCTGGAAGGCAAGGCTCTGGCCGTACAGGTCGGCGGGGTCGCGTGACAGCTCCAGCGCCCGCTGGTGGCTGGCGGCGGCGGCCCGGTAGTCCCCGGTCTCTTGCTGCACCACACCCAGGTGGATAAGGGCGTAAGCCTGGCGCCGCCGGTTGCCGAGACCGCAGAACAGCTCCAGCGCCTGCTGGCAGCAGGCGGCGGCGGAGAGATAGTCGCTGCTGACTCTGTACATAAAGCCCAGGCCGTTGAGGGCGCTGGCCTGGCCGACCTGGTTGCCCAGGTCGCGGTACAGCGCCAGCGCCTGCTGCGTGGCGGCTACCGCAGCCGCCCGGTCGTTGGTGTAGAACTGCGGGTCGGACAGCAGTAGCAGTGCCCGGGCCTGGCCGGGCCGGTCGTCGCCCTGGCGCGCCGCGGCCAGGGCGATCTGGTCCAGGGCGAGTTGCTGGTCCCAGTGGCCTTCGGCAAACAGGAAATCGTGCATGGCGGCCGGGATCAGCATGGCGTGCTGGAGCCGCCCGGAGGCGGCGGCGTGGGCGGTGGCCGCGTGCAGGTTGGCGCGTTCGGCTTCCAGCCAGGTGGCGGCCTGCCCGGGCGTGGACAGTTGTGGCGCGCACTGTGGCGGCTGGGCTGGTGGCATGAAGCCGACGTCGAAGTCCCAGCTGGGCAGGCGCTGGCCGACGGCCAGCGCGGTATGCAGGTAGTAGTCCAGCAGCCGTCCAGTCGCGGCGTCGCGATCTGCCGCGCCGGCACCGTCGGCCAGGGCACGGGCGTGCTCGCGGAGCAGGTCGTGCAGGCGGTAACGGCCGGACGCGGGCTCGCCGATCAGGTGCTGTTCATACAGCTCATCGAGCAGGCGGCGAGCCTCATCCACGCTGGTGCCATCGAGGGCGGCGGCGGCGTGAGCGTCGAAGTCAGGACCGGGGACCAGGCCAAGGCGGCGGAACAGCCGCTGCTCGGCCGCCGTGAGGTCGGCGTAGGACAGGTCGAATGCGGTGGCGACCGACAGGTCCTCGGCGCGCATCACCGCCAGCCGGTCTTTCGCCGCGGCCAGCCCGTCGGCAAGCCGACCGGGCGGCCAGGCGGGATGGTGGCGCAGCTGGCTGGCCAGCATCCCGATCGCCAGCGGCAAGTACCCGCCCAGCCGGGTGATCTCCCCTACCGCGGTGTCCTCCGCCCCGAGGCCGGGCCGGCCTGCCAGCCGGATGAGCAGCGCCGCCGCCTCATCCGGGGACAGGACATCGAGGCTGACCACCGCGACGTCCTCCAATGCGGTGAGCCGCCGGCGGCTGGTGATCAGCACCAGCGAACCGGCGGTGCCAGGCAGCAGCGGGCGGACCTGCTCATGGCCGACGGCGTCATCGAGCAGCAGCAAGATCTTCTTGCCGGCCAGGTGGTCCCGCCATCGCGCCGCGCGGGCCTCCACGCTGGGCGGGATCTGCTGGGGGGCCAGCCCGGCGGTCAGCAGCAAGCTGGCCAGCGCATCGGCCGGGTCCACCGGCCGCTGGCCGGGTGTATGGCCGTGCAGCGGCAGGAAATACTGCCCATCGGGGAAGCCCGCGGCGAGCCGATGCGCCGCGTGCACCGCGAAGGTGGTCTTGCCGATCCCCGCCATCCCGTCGATCGCGTGAATGCCCGCCACCGCACCGCTGGCGGCCTGACCGTCGATTCCATCCAGCAGCTGCGCCAGTTCGCGCTCGCGGCCGGTGAAGCTGGCGATATCCCGCGGCAGGGTCCGGGTCGCTGCCGCCCCGGCCGGGGTGGGCAGGTCCAGCAGGGGGTCGGCGGCCAGCACCTGCTCATGCACCTGACGCAGGGCCGGGCCGGGCTCGATGCCCAGTTCGGCATCCAGCACCCGCCGGGTGTCATGGAACACCGCCAGCGCCTCGGCCTGCCGCCCGGACCGGTACAGCGCGAGCATCAGCTGCCCGCGCAGCCGCTCGCGCAGCGGATGCTCGGCCACCAGCAGCTCCAGATCCGGGCACAGGGCGCCGTGTTGGCCGAGCGCTAGTTCTGCCTCGATCCGGTCCTCGGCCGCGAGCAGACGCTGCGCTTCGAGCCGCTGAATCTCGAATCGGGCAAACGGCTCGAACTCCAGATCAGCCAGCGGCCGACCGCGCCACAGCGACTCCGCCCCCCGCAACAGCACCGCCGCCCGGCCCGGATCACCGCGGCTGAGCGCGTCCCGGCCAGCGGCCACCCGCTGCTCAAACACATCAAGATCCAGCTCACCTGGCTCGACGCGCAGCAGATACCCGGGCGGCCGGGCGATCACCCGCGGCGGACCGCCCCCCGGCGACCGGCCTTGCGCAGCCGGGAGACCTGCACCCGCAGCATCCGCTCCGCCGACCCGGCCGGCTGATCGCCGAGCAGCTCATCAACCAGCTCGTCCCGGGAGACCACCCGGTTGGCGTGACACAGCAACAACGCCAGCAGCGCCCGCTGCCGCGGCCCGCCAACAGGCACCGGCGTTCCGCCGAGCCGCACCTCCAGCGGCCCCAGGATCCCGAAAACCAGGCCAGTGTCCACGCCGCCCCCCACCAGCAGTGTCCGCTAAAACGGCCAGTCGCGGCTAGCTCGCGGGGCTGAGACAACCTTGAAGCAATTTTGAAACACCGCCAGGCGACGCTTACTCGCATGCTGTATGCGGCCAAGTGCTACTGGCCCGGCGTCACCCGGGCCGGCCTCGAGCAGGTCGCCGAACGCGCCAGGGCCGGGCCCGGCACAGGAAGCGGCAGAGTCACCTACCTCGGCTCGCTGCTGTTCGCCACCGACGACCTGGTGCTGTGCCTGTTCCAGGGCCCCACCAGGGCGTCCGTCATCCAGGCCAGCGACCGGCTCGGCATGTCGTGCGAACGCCTCATGGAACCCATATGGCTCCCCCCAGACCAGCCCATCCCCGAAGGAGCACAGAAATGACCGCTGTGGCCGTGACCCTGAGGAGATCACCGACGAGAACCGCGAGGCGGTCCTTGCGCTGCGCGTGGCACCGGGCAGGAGCGGTTCGTGAGTTCGGTGGAGGACTCGCTGGCCGCGGCGGCCGATTACCCGGAGGCCAGGCCGTGGTACCGGGCGGTCTTCGCCAGCGGCGAGCCGGCCGGGCCGGTCGGGTTCGTGATGGTCAGCTGGAACTGCGAGCCGCAGCCGCCGGAGATCATCGGGCCATGGTTCTTGTGGAAGCTGCTCATCGACCAGCGGTACCAGGGCCGCGGCTATGCCGCAGCGGTGGTGCGGCAGATCGCGGAGCTGGTGCGGGCCGAGGGCGCCACTGAACTGCTGACCAGCTATGTACCGGAGGACGACTGGTTCGCCGGGTTCTGCCAGCGGCTCGGGTTCGTGCCGACCGGCGAGTACGACGACAACGGCGAGGTCATCATGCGGCTCGCGTTGCCTTCGGCGTAGTTCTGCCAGCATCTGCTGGCATGACGAGCCGTGAGAGCCGCCTGGCTTGCCGCGTTCGCGTGTCGTGCTTGGCAAGGGCAACTGAACAACGAGTGTTGTCCGTATCGTGTGCCAGGCCGGGCTGGACGGAGAGGACACCGACACCGCAGGACACCGGCCGGATCCGGTCCCCGTTCAGTGCCTGAGGCAGCCTGAGGCACGCCGTGAGGCAACCCCCATCCGCCCTGTGAGGACTTGCTCTACATACAACTTCAAGGGCGCGCGGAGCGCGCCGGGCCTGGGGCTGCCCGCTGAACTTGGAAGCGCCCGCGATCGCACCGCCGACCGTGCGTCGGCGCAGCGTCCGCCGGTCCGCGGCGATGACCACTATTGCCGGACATCTAAGAGCGCCCGGCAATAGGTGTCATTTGAGCCGTTTGGTGGTCGGGCGGGTGTCCCAGCGGTAGCGGTGCGGGCCCGCTGGATCAGCTGCCGGATCGTGACGAGGGCGGCGGCGAGGTAGAGGTAGAGGGGAGTCCACGATCTTGGCGTTGCGCTCGGTGCAGCGGCGCAGCTTGCCGTAGCCGTTCATCCACGGGTGCGTTCGCTCCACCACCCAGCGGGTGCCGGCCTTGGATCGGGGCTGGGATGCCTTTGCGAGCGATCTGCCCCTCGAAGCCCAGGGCGTTGAGTAGCTGGCGGGTAACGGTGCTGTCGTAACCGCGGTCCAGGTGGCAGGTGCGGCGCCCGGGCAGGATCTCGTCGAGCTGGCGGCTGGCGGCCTGCAAGGTGGGCGCCAGCAGCGGCGAGTCGTGCCGGTTCGCTCCTGCGGAGGTCATGCCCAGCGGGATGCCGTGGCCCTCGGTGGCCACTGACCGTTTCAGCCCGCCCTTGCGCCGGTGCCCGCAAGGGATCTCAGCGGAATCGACGGCCCGCCAGACACCGCTACACGTTGCCACCACCCAAGCCGCGCCAAACTGCAGGCCACAACCAGGGTGCAGAATTGGCTTATCTGGGCGGCGCTATCGGGCTGGAACACACGAAATCGCCTCGCGCAGAGTCGGCGATCTGGCGTCACGCTACGTCCGATGTATCGTCACTGACTGTGATTGGTGCTGGACTGCTCCTGGCGCGCAAGTAGCCGCCTTGGTCTCAGGGGATCATCGCAACACCCCCGTCCTGGATCTAGTTGGATCTTGGCGGAGGTGGCTGAATGGACCGGATTTCGGATACCGAGCGGCAGCGGATAGCCGAGCTGCTGGCCGAGGGCGCGCCGGTATGGCGGTTGCATCAGGAGATCAACCGGTCCCGGTATGCGATCCGGCGAGCGGTTGTGGCGCTGCACCGTCCGCCGAAGCGGGAGCCGCGACGATCGCCGCTGAGGCTGTCGCTGGCCGAGCGGGAAGAGATCTCCCGTGGGGTGGCCGCGGGCGAGCCGGTGCGGGAGATTGCGCGGCGGCTGGGGCGCGCCCCGTTGACGGTGTGCCGGGAGGTGGCGGCGAACGGCGGCCGGGACCAGTACCGGGCGTGCGCGGCGGACCGGCGGGCGGTGCGCAGGATGCGCCGCCCCAAGCCGGCGAAGCTGGCCCGGTGCCCGCGGCTGCGCGAGGCGGTGGAGAGCAGACTGGAACTGCGCTGGTCACCGCAGCAGATCGCGGCCTGGCTGAGAATCAGCTACCCCGACGACCCGGAGATGCGGGTGTCCCACGAGACCATCTACCTGTCGCTGTTCGTGCAGTCCAAAGGGGCGCTGCGCAAGGAGCTGGCCCGGTACCTGCGCCGGGGCCGGGCCCGGCGCCTGCCGGCGGGCTGTCGGTGATGAACGGCCAGGGCCAGCTGCGCGGCACCGTCCACATCTCCCAGCGGCCCGCCGGGGCCAGCGACCGGGCCGTGCCCGGGCACTGGGAAGGCGACCTGGTGTTCGGCACGAGATCCAGCACCGTCGCCACCCTGGTGGAGCGCAAGAGCCGGTTCGTGATGCTCGTCGGCCTGCCCGGCGGCCACACCGCCGACGTCGTCGCTGACGCCCTGGCCGATGCCATCACCAGCCTGCCCAGCCGACTGCGCCGTTCCATCACCTGGGACCAGGGCAAAGAGATGGCCGGACACGCCCGCTTCAGCGTGGCGACCGGGGTGCCCGTCTACTTCTGCGATCCCCACAGCCCCTGGCAGCGGGGCAGCAACGAGAACACCAACGGGCTGCTGCGCCAGTACTTTCCCCGCAGCACCGACTTCCGGGCGCTCACGCAGCGTGACCTCGATGCCGTCGCCGCTGAACTGAACGACCGCCCTCGACAAACGCTCGGATGGAAGTCACCATGTCAGGCACTGGACGAGGCGTTGCGATGACCGCCTGAGGCCAAGCGCCGATCTGCGCGGCCAGCGCTTGTTCGCCGCTCATCAGCTGCGGCACGCAGATTAGGTCTCGTGCACCATGATCGTCCCAGCGGGGCTACGGTTCAGGGCCGCAGGGGCGGGTTGTCAGGGTTGAGGAAGCTTCGCTCTTTGAGCCAGCCGTACAGCGGGGTGCCGCCTACGCGAGTACTCCCTGGTGCCTAACGTTCGCCTGAGGGTTCCTGCTTCGACACAACACTTGGCGAGGGGCACCCGAGCAGATCGAGGTCGCGCACGCAGAAGCCGTGGTGCGCCCACTCCTCGTCCAGCACCACGTGCACGCACTCGAGCACCGACTTGCCCCTGGCGTACGGCGGCCAGCCCCGGCCCGCCGGCACTGGCGCGGGCGCCGACAGCTCATCGGGCGTCACGGTCGACAGCCAACGCTCTAGCTCGGCGCCCTGCACGTCGCGCACGGCCAGCACCTCGTCGAGGCTCGGGGCCGCCGCTCGATCCAGGCCCTGCTCCTCCTGGTCAGGGACGAACTCGGACGCCAACCCGATCGCGGTGAACGGCTTGGCCGACCCCAGGCAGCAGCGGCGGAACCACGAGTCGTGCACGAACACCAGATGGCGCAGGGTCTCCACCGCCGACCACTCGCCGCCGACGCGCTGGTGCTCCGAACCTCGGGCATCCCCCGGAGCCGCCCGAGCGTCGCCGCCCAGTCGGCCCGCAGCTGCCGAAAGGCTTGCCGCAGGTCGGCCGGATCGGCCGAGCGGATCAGCAGCCGCACTGGATGCCGCCGGTCGAGCTCGGCCTCGACGTACGACGTCACCTCGACTCCGTTAACCACCAGGTTGCTGACCAGCCCGTCGATGACAGCGTCCTGCATCACCACCCCGATCAGACGGGCGCGGGTCAAGTCGCACTCACGAAATTCGGCATCGGTCAGGTCCTGGTCCTCAAATCTCGCCATGCCGGGCAGTATCCACCGGAGTACTGACACCCCGTGCCAGGACGGCGGGGTTGCGAATCCCTGTCCTCCCCGCCGCCGATCCGCTAGCCGCACGCCCTGATGCGCTGATCGGCGTCAGAAAGCACAGAACTGGTATATTGCGCGCAGACCACGGCCTAGAGGTTGTCAGCGGAAACGCACCGAGTCGGCGCTATGCCGCCCCGCGAGCGCTCAGGGCATCACGAAGAACTCACCCTACGCAGCGCATAAGCTCGGCGGGCTAATTTAGCCGAGCGTCCATGTACGGTCACCCGGGCAATCCTTATACCTGTTCCCGGCACCAGAAGCACTCCGCTGTCTTCTTATCTGCCAGAAGTCCGCCAGCGCTCAGCGAGGCGGCACCATGAGTGCCACTCGAGTGGCACTTTCCGGCTGACGTGGTACCCAGTTAGATGTTCGAAAATACACCACGACCTGGAGCCCCCTTACGGAATCGAACCGTAGACCTTCTCCTTACCATGGAGACGCTCTGCCGACTGAGCTAAGGGGGCACACGGCTGGCCCGGACGTCGCCAGGCCGGCCGATCGGTCTGATCAAGCGGCCCGGGCTGATAATCCCCGGACTGGCACATCCGCGCGAAGCGAGCATACACGCCCCTGGTGTGCGGTACCGAATCGCGGGGTGCCGGCTAAAGGCTTGGCAAAGTCGGCAGGCCAGGTACTGGCACGGCGGGCCTAAGAGGACGCGTGGGCAGTGGGGGCCAGGGCCTGGAAGGCGGCCATCACCACAGGCCACGCAGGCGAGAGCGGGTCGATGAGATCGACGTGACTGGTGCCCGGCAACTCCGCCATTGTGGTGTCGTCACCGGCGGCGCGGGCGAGGGCGGCGTAGCCGCGGCTCATCGCCGCGGGCACAGCGTCATCTAGTGAGCCGTGCACCAGCCTGACCGGGCAGCCCAGCGGCAACAGGACCGCCGGGTCCGCGGCCCGGTAGCGCTGCGGGAAGTCAAGGGGACCGCCGCCCATCAGGGCGGCGGCCGCGCCGCCGCCCAGCCCTTGGTCGTAACACTCAGCCAGGTTGCTCACCCCAGCGAGTACCACCACTCCCCTGACCCCCTGGGCGGGGCGCCAGGCGGAACCCGGTCCCAGCAGATGCCGCGCCGCCGCCCACAGGGCCAGGTGCCCGCCTGCCGAGTGCCCGGCCAGCAGAGCCGGGCCGTCGGCGATCACCCCCGGGCCCACCGCCTCCCTGACCAGCCCGGGCGCCTGGTTTACCGCGGCGGCCACATCCTCCAACGTCCCTGGCCAGCCGCCGCTGGGCTGCCCGGTCCGACGGAACTCGGGCACACATAGGACGTAACCGGCTGCCGCCAAGGCCGTGGCCATCGGCCCGGTGTGCGACCGGTCGTACGCCACCCGCCAGAAACCACCGTGCAGGAAGGATGGCGGCTCGATGAGCCAGAGATGCATCATCTGATCATCCGCGTGAAACACATGGTATTCACCGAAATCTCTTTGCGGTCTTTCATCGTCTTGTGTCCGGCGCTTGCGCCTTCAGTGCAATACGCTTCGAGTCGGCCGCCCACTCAAAGCCGTCGACGCTGTTGTCCATCTTTGTCAGTTGTTGCGCCTCGCCGCCATCAGCGGGCATCACATACAACTGCTTCTTGTCTGTTGGCGATTCCGCCAGCGACCCCGGCCTGTCCGACGAAAAGGCAATCCACTTGCCATCCGGCGACCAGGCTGCGTTAGTTGAAAACTTCGCCTGCAGCGTAAGCAGTGCCTCTCGCCCGTTCCCACGTCGGCCACCCACAAGTCTGTTTCGAAGGCGTCGGCCTCCCAGTTCGTCCGCGACTGTTCGTAGATCACGCGCTTTCCGTCAGGAGAAATTTTCGGAGACGCTACGCTCTGCATTTCAAGCGATTGATCGATAGTAGGCGTTCGCGTAGGAACCGAGGTCTGTGCATGCACAGCGGCAACAGCGGGCAGGGAAACAAGCAGCATGAAAGAAGAAATCAGCATCAAGGCAATCTCCTGAAGAGGTAACTGGAGTCAAAAGAACGACCACACTGACCGGCTGGACTACCGGTTTCCGGCGTCGGTACTGCGAATGAACGCGGCAACTCGGTCGTGCAACTGCTGCAGCGACTCGTCGCGCACGTAGACCATGTGGCCCGACTCGTACCAGTCGTACTCAATGTTCTTCGACAGACTATCCGGAATGGGCAGATGCTTGTCCTCGTACAGCGCAGCGTAGAACGGCGTGGCCAGGTCGTAGTAACCGCCGTTCACCATCACCTTCAGCCGAGGATTCGTCTTCATCGCCGTCGCGAGATCCGCGCTCACGTTCAGGTTGATGGGATTCCCGTTATGTTTCAGGTCCCACTCTGCGTGCCCAAAGTCGGCCTCTGGCAGATAGGTTTGCCCTTCCCCATACTTCAGGTCGCGGCGAACGTAATCATTGAAGAGCGAGACATAGGCCGACGAGATCGCCGAGCTCTGCGGATCGTACTGTGCCTCTTCGCTCAACGGATTGATCGTGGGTCCGGAGAAGCGCGTGTCCAGTCGCCCTGTCGTCAGATCCTGGTCGTCCTGCAGGTTCTTCGAGAAGCCGCCGCCACTCACGCGCAGATCAGCCTTCAGCAGATACGCAACCGGCAGGCCGGTGTAATTGTGCAGCTTCTCTGCGACAGCCTGTTTCTCGCTTGCTGTAAGATCCGTTCCCTGCGCCAGCGCGTGCGCATACTCGCCCATCGCGAAGTCCTCCACCTCTTTCAGGAAAGGCTCGAGCGCCGCCGGCTGGCTGGGCAGCTTGTGATGGTAGTAGGCCGTCGCAGCGAAGGTGGGCAGGGCAAGCTGAAAGGGAAGATCAATGCCCGGATTGCCGCGTGCCGCATCGATGTCCGATGTGAAGTTAAAGATCTGCGACAGCAGGATCACGCCGTTCAGGTCGATGCTCTTCTCGTTCTCCAGAATGTTCGATACCACCGACGAGCGCGTCGTCCCATAGCTCTCGCCGAAGAGATACTTGGGCGAGTTCCAGCGGCTGTACTTGCTGATGAAGCGCGCGATGAAGCGGGCATAGGCGTGCGCGTCTTCATCGACGCCCCAGAACGCCTTCTCCTTGTCCTTGCCCACCAGCCGTCCGAAACCCGTGCCCGGCATGTCGATGAAGACCAGGTCGCTCACGTCAAGGAGAGTGTAGGTATTATTCGCCAGCTTGTACGGTGCGCCCGCGAGATGCCTATCGTCCGCGGTAACGACGTGCTTGGGACCGAACGATCCCATGTGCAGCCAGACCGTCGAGCTGCCCGGCCCGCCGTTATAGATGAAAGTGATCGGGCGCTCCTCGGCATTCGCGTCTTTCTTGAAATAGGCCACGTAGAACATGCGCGCAATGGGCGGAGCCTCTTTCGGATCTTTCGACTGCGCGGCCGCCAGCGCGGCTTCAGTGTCGGGCAGCGGCTTACCGTCGGGACCAAGCTGCGCATCCTGCTCGTCGGTCGCTCCGACGGTGATGGTTCCGGCAACGGCCCGGTAGGCGATTTGCGCGCCGCCGGCGGTGACAGAGCCTTCCGTTGTCGAATCCGGAGCCGGCGCAGGTGCTGCCGGTGGAAGCGTAGGTTTGGTGGTGGTGACGGGGTCTTCCGCGGCCAGTGCAGAAGTAGATACGACTACTGCCAGGAGCGCTGCCAGTAGTGGAGAAAATCTAAACATCGTGAGAACCTCTTGCTTCACAAAAGTTGCAACAGTATAGAGACGACTATAAGGAACAGTAGTTTCCGACCAGCCGCGACCCCAGTGTAACGAGGAACAATCGCCAGAACCCGAGAAAATCGCAGTCCCCTCTTCACCGGATGAAACAGCAGTAATGCTCCGCGAAGTGGTCGCGGCCAAGCCGAGTAGGTTAGTTCGGACTCGCGAGTATACTTGCGAAGAAGCCGGGGGACTGTGATTCGGGTGACTGGCGTGTGGACGCCCTTCCGCATTTGTGCAGTGCTGCTCCTATCTATGGCTGCTCCTGCATTTGCGCAGGCGAGTCAGCGCGCATCCTCTTTGCCGACCGAGGTTGAGCCCGACCCTAAGCCCGGCCCCGACACATCCCAGGGAATGATCAAACTTGATGTTGTCGTGACGGATAAGTCAGGAAATCCAGTGGCCGGCCTGGGGCAACAGGACTTTACGTTGCTGGACAACGGCCAGCCTGCGAAGATTGTCACCTTTCAGGCGTTCGACGGAGTCGCCACTCGGCCCAATCCCCCCGTCGAAGTCATCCTGGTGATCGATGAGTTGAACATGGGCGACACCCCGAAGCACGGCGAGGCTCCGCTTGAGGATGCGAAGCACGAAGCCGAGAACTTCCTGCGTCAGAACCAGGGGCATCTTGACCAGCCGGTATCGATCTACCGGCTTACCCAGGACGGACTCTCGGCGTCCGCGGTACCTTCCACCGATGGGAACGCCCTGGCCGACCAGATCGCGAAGGGAAAAGAGCCGCACCTGATCTGGAAAACGCCAATGGTCTCTGAGAATCTGGACCCGATTGAAGGAGGTAGGGTCACCAAGCGGAAAATAAAAATACCCCGGTCTCTGATAGCTCTTGGATCCATCGCAATCGAGGAGCGGCGGAGGCCTGGCAGAAAACTGATGTTTTGGCTGGGCCCTGGCTGGAAGATCGATGCGAAAGAGAACACCGGACTCTTCGATCTTTTCACCGAACTCTCAACCCGTCTCCGCGAAGCTCGGATTGATCTCTGGATGGCCACGGAGTGGCCACTCTATGACTACAGTGGAAACCCCGTGCCCGTCTCCACCTTTGTTTACAAGGATTTTCTCGAAGGGGTCAAACCGGAAACGATCGATGGGAATTACCTGGTGCTGCACGTACTAGCAACGCAAAGCGGCGGCGGCGTAATAGAGACACACAGCGACCTTGCCGGTCTGATCGGCAAACGCGTCGAGCAGGCGAGCACCTTTTATTCGTTGACCTTCGATCCCCCGCGCACGGATCAGGTGGATGAGTCTCACTCTCTAAAAGTGGAAGTCCGCAACCCCGATCTGACGGCCCACGCCCGCAACGGGTATTTCGACGAACCGGTCTTCTACGATCAAACTCCTGCTGGAGCCGAACGCCTGACAGTGGAACAGTTGCAGCAGGCGCTGAAGACGGCACATGCCAGTTCGGACAACGAATTGGCACGACGACTGTCTGCAATGCAACTGACTGAAAGGCTGAGCAGCGCGAAGTTGGCGGTGTTGGAGGCCTCCCTGAAGGGCAAGAAGGCGGCGCGGCAGGCCCTCGTTGCGTTGGCTGATGAATCGGTCTTCCTCGCTCCCCCAGCGAGTGAGATCCCCTCGACCCCACCACCCGACGCGGCAACGCAACGGCAGATCATCTCGCGAGCCGTCGATTATGTGAACAAGACCATTGCCGGGCTGCCGAATTTCTTTGCCACCCGGACGACGAGCCAATATGGCGAGAATGATGTCCCTGTCGATAACATTATTCGGACGAATACGCTTTTCTCCGGCCCGCAAGACCGCATCCAGGCCAGCTTCGTGACGCCACAAACCTGGAAGACCGCGATGGGCGATCCGTCACTGCATCCGGATGAGACCTCCGAAGCTACATTGCACTTCAGCAACGGCAAAGAGGTCGTGGAAGGAGAGGCTATCAAGGGAAGGCCGCTGAAGTCGGGGGAACGGACCCTGGACACTGTGGGGACCTTTGGCCCCATTCTGGTCACGGTCCTCAAGGGCGCCACAGCGGCCGGCAGCGATTTGACCTGGAGCCGATGGGAGCAGGGCGCGAACGGACCACAGGCGGTTTTCCGCTATCGAGTCCCGCAGGAATCGCCTCTTTTCTTCGTCGGCTTCGGCTACCTGGAGAGCGACATAATGATTACTGCCAGCAAAAAGGCCCGGTTTCACGGAGAGTTCGCCGTCGATCCGACGAGCGGAGCGATTCTTCGCGTGACCGCGCAGGCAGACCTCGAAGCGAGACTACCCCTCGAACAATCCGACGTGATGGTCGAGTACGGTCCAGTCGTAATGGGTGGAACTACTTATATCTGCCCGACAAGAAGCGTTTCCATTTCCAGGCAGAGGACAATCATGGATATTCATGAATGGGGCGAAAACTTCAAAGTCTATGCACCCTATAAAACAATCCTGACCGACATGGCCTTTGGCGAATATCACATCTTCCATTCAACGTCGCGGATGTTGCCGGGTTTCACCCCCGCACCAAAGGACAACTAGGGCCTGTCCGGCAATTGGCCGGAGCGGTATAACCCGCGCACCATGCCGTTGATCGCAGGCACGAAACTGGATGGCTATGAAATTCTCGGCCTCTTGGGTGCAGGCGGAATGGGCGAGGTGTATCGCGCCCGCGATCCAGCCCTCAAGCGCGAGGTGGCGATCAAGGTTTTGCCTGCCTTTGTTTCACAGGATCCGGACAGGCTGCGGCGATTCGAACAGGAGGCGCAAGCAGCAGCAGTCCTCAACCATCCCAACATTCTCGCCGTTCACCAGTTCGGAACCTTCGAAGGCGCACCGTATCTGGTTTCCGAGCTGCTGGAAGGCAGCACGCTGCGCCAACTGCTGCAGCGCGGTCCAATCCCGATTCGCAAAGCGATTGATTACGGCATTCAGATCGCGCATGGATTGGCAGCGGCGCACGAGAAAGGCATCGTTCATCGCGACCTCAAGCCGGAGAACCTCTTCGTCACCAAAGACGGGCATCTCAAGATTCTCGACTTCGGCCTCGCGAAACTGATGCAGCGCCAACCGGACTCAGCCGAAGCTGCGCCGACGCAAACAAAAGGAACCGATCCTGGCATGGTGATGGGCACCGTCGGTTACATGGCTCCCGAACAGGTTCGCGGCAAACCGGCCGACCATCGCGCCGACATCTTCGCCTTCGGCGCGATCCTGTGTACGAAGTGTTGTCGGCAAACGGGCATTCCAACGGTCGACCTCGGCGGAGACGATGACTGCCATCCTGAACGACGATCCGCCCGCGATTTCGCAGATCGTCCAGACCACTCCTCCAGGACTGCAGCGAGTGGTACATCACTGCCTGGAGAAGAATCCCGAACAACGCTTTCACTCTGCATCGGATCTGGCGTTTGCGCTCGAAGCTTTGTCGGACTCGGGCGCCTCCACGATTGCTGCGACCACCCAGGGCTCGCGCTCGCGTTGGGTATGGGCCGCGGCAGCAGGAGCCGCGGTCGCGCTCGCTGCGCTCCTGATTGCATGGTGGCGAACTCCGCCTGCGGTTCCGGTGGTGGAATCCGTTACGCAACTCACCGACGATGGCGAGTCAAAGCATGGACCATTGGTGAGTGACGGAACGCGAATGTATTTCAATGAGGGGCAGCCCAAGAATTGGAAAATTGCGCAGGTCTCGGTAACCGGTGGACCAACGGCACTCATTGAAACCACGTTTGCAGATCCCAATATCGCGGCATTGGCGCACGACGGTTCCGCGTTATTGGCTTATGGGGAGGGCTCCAATTTCCCTGCCCCCTTATGGATGATTCCACTCCCGGCAGGAGAGGCGCACCGAATCGGCGGCTATGAGGCACAGTGGGCGGATATTTTCCCGGATGACCGTATCGCTTTCACGACGTTCACTAACGAAAAATATACTAAGGGAACAGAATCAGACTTGTTCATCGCCGACAAAGACGGCTTGAACCCGCTCAAGCTCGCCTCCGTTCCTGGTTACGCTTATAGCGTCAACGTTTCTCCAGACGGGCAGCGAATCCTTTTCGAGGAGAATCGCGACAGTCAAAAGTTGTTGCACGAGATCGCGGCGGACGGTACAGGTCTGAGAGAAATCCTGAAATTTGGGAAAAATGATTGTTGCTATGTTCTGGAGTTCGGATGGGAAATATCTCCTGTACTCATCCGGCAATGGAAAACAATCAGATATCTGGGCCCTTCCTTTGGGAGGAATGCTTTCACGCCGCTCAAGAGAACCGATCCGGCTTACAACCGGGCCAATGTCCTTCAGGGAGCCATACCCGAGCCGCGATGGAAAAGCAGATCTTCGCCATCGGCACAAAGGAGCGTGCTGAACTGGTTCGCTATGATCTGAATTCGCATCAATTCCTGCCGTTCCTCGGCGGGATCTCGGCGACGGACACAACATTTTCCAGGGATGGAAAATGGGTCGTCTATCGTTCCTATCCGGACGGTAGTCTGTGGCGGAGCCGCAGCGATGGAAGCGAACGTCTGCAACTGACCTCCCCGCCGATGGAGACGGTTATGCCATGGATTTCTCCGGACGGAACCAAGGTCACGTTCTCGTCAAACTATCAAATTTTTCTGATCGACATGAATGGCAGACAGCCCTACAAGATTGTTGAGAAAGGTACCGATGCGTACTGGTCCCCGGATGAAAACGCCCTGGTTTTTATGTCGCCTGACGGATTACAGACTTTTGATCTGCACACGGGGAAGGCATCTCCCGTCCCTGGGGCCCAGCAGATATGGGGACCATACTGGGTCACCCAGGACACGCTCGTGGCCGCTACCAATGCTCCAAATGGCCAGAGCAAGTACCTGACCTATGATTTCAAGACACAGAAATGGACTGACCTCTTCGCTGCCACAGTCGAAAACACTATGCTCACGCCGGATAACAAGTACCTGTACTTCACCACCGGAGGCGCAGAATCAAAGCTTGAGCGCTTCCGGTTTGCCGACCGCCAGATAGAGACAATCACGAGCTTGAAAGACTTTCGTCAATTGAGGACCGGGTATACCCAAATCAACGTCGCGCCAGATGGTTCTACAATCTTTACACGCGACACCAGCACCCAGGAAATCTACGCGCTGAATGTCCGCTGGCCCTGACGATACTGCCAAGCGGCAGCTGGAACCTGTGGAGTCATGAAAGAGCGCGGGGTATTTTCTCCCTCAGGAAACTCTTGTCAAGCGCCCTCAGCCGCGAGCGTTCCCGTAACCCTTTACATGCAAACAACATAGCCGAAGCACCAATGTGCCGGGAATTACCCTCAAATCAGCTATAATAGAGAAAGAAGAGAGACTTGAGAAAAAGGCATGGCGCTAAGCCCTGCCTTTTCTTATTCTTAGCCGTAACCCACTGAAAACAAAGCGACTCCGTACAGGATGGCTCTGTAAACCATTGATAATAAAACAACTCCGTTGAAAAGGGGGAGGGGTACCAGGAGTCATCCTGCGCCAAAGCCACGCCGGATGAGATGATGGGAGGGTCACTAAGGAGAACTCCTTGAGAATTCGCCGGCGCACGAGGATCACGATCGCCGTAGTCGTGGTCATTCTCCTGCTAATGGCCGTCGCCCTCTACCTGCGCGTGAAAGCCCCGCCGGAAGCCGCGCGGCTGCTGCCGGAATCCGATGGCATCGTATACCTGAACCTGCGCCCGATTCGAGCCGTCACCCACTTCGACCAGCATCCGGTCACGCACGATCCGGACTATCAGAACTTCATTGACACTACGGGAATCCAGTTTGAGCGCGATCTGGATGAGGCCGCATTCTCCCTGCATCGTCTCCCCAACTCCTCGGGCCCGAATGGCCCCGTCGCATTCTCTGAGGTGTTCGTCGGCCACTTCGATGGTCGCAAGCTGACGCAATATCTCAAGACCCTCTCGACGGCAGAGGAAAGCTATGCCGGACACACGATTTACAGCATCCCGATCGATGGGCGCACCGTTCGCGTCACACTGATCGGTTACGACATGGTCGCGGTGAGCAACACACCGACCACCGAACAAATTCACTCCATGCTCGATCGGCATCGCTCCGCTGCGCTTCCGTTTTCAGGTTCGAGCCTTCTAACCGACCACTATGAAGAGGTGCCGTTACTTTCCCTTGCCTGGGGTGTCGGGCAGATCGGTCTTCCCTTCGGCGACAGCGGCAACGTGAGTATTTTTGGCCTGCGCCTGCCAATACCGTTCGATTCCATGTTCATCGCTTCCGTACGCTGGACCGGCTCATTGCGGTTGCGCGTGGAAGAGGTTGCCCCGACCGAGGAGGCGGCTGCTTCGTCAGCCCAATCCGTGAAGATGCTGTTAAGTTTTGTCCGCAATGCTGAAACCGTCGCTCCGGGCGTGACGGACGCCGAGTTGAAGCCGCTGCTCGATAGCATTCAAATTGAACAACATAGGGATCGAGCTGTACTGCATGCCACCCTGGCTCCGGAGCTGCTCGAAAGGCTCGTCACACCTCCGGGAAAGCTGCAGGAACTGCCGCTGCCAGCCGGCGGCAATAAATAATTTGCGACGACGACACGTTCGAGCGGCATCTTAGTGGTTAGACCACTCTGATCCGCAGGCACCCCTGCCGGAACCGCAAAACATCCTTGGAGGACTGGAAGGTATGAGGAGATACTCCCTGAGCGTTGCCGCCGTTGCCGCAACGTATGCTGCAATTGCGCTGTCCGTCCCCTCTTTGCACGCTGATGGCCCACCATCGGCCCCTGTTATCTCGGGAAAGGCGGCTTACACTGATTACACCAAGGAGAAACCAGGCATCCGCCGCAAAATAACGACTGCCGACCTCCCGGAACCTTATGCCACGAAGGGGGTCGACAACGGCGCACAGATGGTCCCGCGTCCCGACACGTCATGGCCCCAGGCCCCGGCCGGCTTCAAGGTAACACTATATGCTGACGGGCTGGTCAAGCCCCGGCTTATTCGGACTGCCCCCAATGGCGACCTTTTCGTAGCTATGAGTTCCAGCAACGAAATTCTGGTCTTTCGCGGAATAGATGCGCACGGCAAACCAAAGCACATGGAAAAGTTTGCCGACGGACTAAGCCAGCCCTTCGGCATCGCATTCTATCCATCCGGACCGAATCCGAAGTGGGTATACATCGGCAACACAGACTCCGTCGTGCGCTTTCCCTATCAGAATGGCGATATGAAAGCCCGTGGACCCGCTGAAAAACTCACTGACCTGCCGGGCGGCGGCCTATTACGTGGAGGCGGCCACTGGACCCGTGACATCGTCTTCTCGCAGGACGGCACGAAGATGTTCGTCTCCGTCGGGTCGCACTCAAACGTCGATGATCCCGATACGCATCCGGAAGAGTTCCACCGCGCCGACGTGCTTGAATTTACTCCCGAAGGTAAGTTCATCAAGGTCTACGCCTATGGCATTCGTAATTGCGTAGGCGAAGCCATCAATCCCATCACTGGACAGCTATGGTGCTCAACCAACGAGCGCGACATGCTCGGCGACAACCTTGTGCCTGACTACATCACCCACATTGAGGAAGATGGCTTTTACGGCTGGCCCTGGTGGTATATGGGCCCGCACCAGGACCCTCGTCTGCAAGGCACGCATCCGGAACTGAAGGCGAAAGTCACTACGCCGGACGTTTTGCTGCAACCGCACTTCGCCTCGCTTGAGATGAACTTCTACGAAGGCTCGCAATTCCCCGCTCAGTACAAGGGCGATGCCTTCGCCGCCGAACACGGCTCCTGGAACAAGGCAAACCGTGCCGGGTACGAAGTCATCCGTGTGCCCATGCAAGAT
Organism: Terriglobales bacterium; assembly: GCA_963823845.1. Taxonomy (GTDB): domain Bacteria; phylum Acidobacteriota; class Terriglobia; order Terriglobales; family Acidobacteriaceae; genus Alloacidobacterium. The sequence goes on along the minus strand of CAWGND010000008.1, from coordinate 1,345,798 downwards.
GGCAAGGCCACAGGCGAGTATGAAGACTTCCTGACCGGCTTCACCACAGCTGACGGCCACGTCTGGGGACGCCCGGTAGGCGTGACCATCGGCGACGATGGATCACTCTTCGTCACCGACGACGGATCGGGATCAATCTGGCACATCACCTATACCGGCAGATAATTTGTAGGCTTTCTCCCGTGCTCTTCCCTTCCATCCTGCGCCGCAGCAAAATAGGAAGGGAGGAGCACATCGTGTCCACGGCTGAAGACTTTCCCTACGAAACCCGGCTCAACATTCTCCACGAGCCTCTCGAGTTGATCGACGAAAAGGCTCTTTCAAGCACCTGCACCTACAAATGGTTCAATCAGACTCTCTGCCAGGTGAACGACTCCGTCGTCCGCCTCGGCGTCATCGAGGGCGAATACCACTGGCACAAGCATGACAACGATGATGAGTTCTTCTACGTCGTCGAAGGCGAATTATTCATCCACCTGGAATATCGCGCGATCAGTCTTCTGCCAAGACAGGCATTCGTGGTTCCAAAGGGAGTTGTGCACCGCACGCGCGCTCCGAAACGAACTGTGATTCTGATGGTCGAAAATGCGGGAATCATCCCGACAGGCAATTAGGCATCCTCATCGACTTCGCACGCCAATAATAAAGGCCGCCAGATCGGCGGCCTTTTATCTCGTTTGGATTCTGTCTTAGTTTGCGCCGCCACCGGCCGCTGTTGGACTGCCTGTACTGGCAAGCTGCTGCATCGTCTCACGCAGATACTTGTGCGGATTCACGGGTGTATTGCGGATGCGAACCTCGTAATGCAGATGCGGACCTGTACTGCGGCCACTCGTGCCGACATATCCAATCACCTGCCCGCGTGTCACCTGCTGGCCTTCTATCACGGCAAAGCCGGAGAGATGTCCATAAAGAGTCTTGACGCCGTAACCATGATCAATGACTATCTCGCGTCCATAACCAGAAGCGCGATCCGCCATTTCGACCGTGCCGTCCGCCGTTGCACGAACAGCCTCGCCGACCGAAGAGGAAATATCGACCCCGGCGTGGAAGGCGCCCTCACCGTTGAACGGATCTTCGCGCTCGCCAAACGAACTCGTCACCGGACCTACCACAGGCCACAACGAAGGCGCATTCGCGAGGTTGAGGGTATCGTCCAGGCTGCCGAAGGGATGACGCGTGTTGAGACCGAATGGCTGGTAAACCTGGCCAGACAAGGCGGTGCGGCGCAAGGCATCAAGCTGATCGAGCGATTGCGAATAGGCTTGTTGGCTGAAGCTGTCCGAACTGTCAGTGAGTACCGGAGCGGCGGCCGTCGCTGTTGACTTCGCTGCAGTCAGCTTATTCTGGCGCAAACCATAAAGAGCACTGACTTCATTTGCCAACGAGCCCAGAGAGGCAGCCTGCACTTCCTTTTCGTGAGCCACCTGCTCCAGCTGCGCGTAATCTTTGCGAAGGGCTTCGCGCTGTGAGCGGACCTGATTGAAGCTTGCCGTCTTCAACAGCATGCGTGAATAGGAGCCGGCCATGCCGGTGATCGTAAAAGCACCTACAATCGCCGCCGCCACAAAGATATAGGCATAATGCAGAGGAACCGGAATCTTCCGGAGTCGCCCATCTTCTTCGCGAGCAACAAAAATAATATAGAAGCGTTTACGCAAAATCTTCTCGCCTGAGGAAGCTTATCTCACTGAAAACCATCCGCTTGCGGCAACGCGCGCGACGAATCTGTGAACGTCACTGGAACTGGTTTTCGGGTATTCTCTGAAGACCCTATCAGGTTGACGACTATGGGTCAACCAAAGTTGCCTCAATGCCTCCAAACGTGTGTGCCAAAGGTAACAGTTTCGCTCTGTCGGCCGGGTGAAACAAATTATTGTGCACGGCATGCCAGATCGTGACAGCGGCGGTATGCTGGACACCGTGTCCGGCAGGCGAAAATCCCGGTTGTCTGCAGGAGAGCGGGCTTTGGTTGCCGCCATTCGCGCACGCCCTGTGGCCCACAGCGCCTCTGTACGGCTTGGCATCGGCGATGATTGCGCAATCTTGCGGCCTCCAGTAGGCAGCGAAGTCGTTGTTACCACGGATTTGTCCTTGGAGCAGGTCCATTTTCGGCGCGACTGGCACACTCCCGAATCCGCCGGCCATCGGTGTTTAGCGCGCGGACTGAGCGATCTCGCCGCAATGGGCGCGCAACCGGTCGCTGCATTCCTTTCACTCGCTGTCCCGGCGGAGCTGACCGTCGCGGACCGGGGATTAAGCTGGCTGGACCGCTTCTTGAACGGGCTCCTGGCGCTGGCCGATCAGCATCGTGTTCCGCTCGCTGGCGGCGACACGGCGCAGTCACCCCTTTTCGATGAAGCAGGCTGCAAACAGACGGGCATGGTGGCGGCGGATATCGTCCTCGTGGGATCAGTGCCCAGAAGTCGCGCCCTTCTGCGCTCCAGCGCCAACGCAGGAGACGTCCTTTACGTCACTGGCGCCCTGGGCGGCGCGGAGGCCGAACTTCTAGCGCTGGGACGAAACCCGCAGGCCTTCTGCAAACTAGCGAAATCCGCCCCGGCGCACCCGCATCTCTATCCCGAGCCGCGCCTGGCGGTCGGAGCAAGGCTTCTGGCGCTGCACGCAGCAACGGCATCGATTGACGTAAGCGATGGCCTCTCAACCGATCTCGCGCACCTGTGCGAAGAGTCCGGCTTATCCGCAACTGTCGACGCGGCAGCCATCCCTGTCCACGCACTGGCCAAGAAAGCGGAGAAAGATGGCTGGATCCCGTCCGCGCTGCACCTGGCACTCCACGGAGGCGAGGATTATGAACTCCTTTTCACCGCATCTCAGCAAACGAAAATATCGGCGAAGATCGCTGGTGTGCCGGTACAGGCCATCGGACGTGTGAAAGCAGATCGCAAGGGAAAACCGCTCATCGAAATGACCGGCTCAGACGGCAGACGCACGCCGCTCGACGCAGGCGGCTGGGAGCATTTCCGCTAGCCTAAAATTAAATTGGATGAAACTACTCTTTGTTTGCAGCGGAAACCGCCTTCGGAGTGCCACGGCAGAAGCAGTTTTTCTGCGCTGGACGGACTTGAAGCTATGTCTGCGGGAACAAGTTCTGATGCCGGCAACCCAATCTCACCGGATTTGCTGGCGTGGGCCCGACATCAACTTCGTCATGGAGAACATTCATCGCCGGAAGCTGAATGAGCGGTTCAGTCCAATCCTCAAGAAGAAAAGGCTCATGGTTCTTGGCATACCTGATCAGTATCGCTATATGGATCCGGAGTTGGTGCGAGTGCTGAAGGTAAAGGTATCTCGCTATATCAGGCCAGAACGGTGAAGAGCATTTGTTGTTAGCATTTTGAATGTATGCACATGAACAAGACGCGCGTTCGCTTCGCGCCTTCGCCGACGGGGCTGCTGCATGTAGGCAATGCCCGGACGGCGCTTTATAACTGGCTGGTGGCCCGCCACGCCGGCGGAAAATACATTCTTCGCATTGAAGATACAGACGTTGAGCGCAGCAAGGACGAGCACGAGACACAGCTCATCGAAGATCTGCACTGGCTCGGCCTCGACTGGGATGAGGGCCCGACGGTTGGCGGCCCGCATGCGCCCTATCGGCAGTCGGAGCGGCTCGCCATTTACCGCGAGCACACGGAACGCCTGCTGCACGAGGGCAAAGCCTACCGCTGCTTCTGCACGTTTGAAGAGCTTGAGGCTGAACGCCAGAAGGCTGTAGCCGAGCATCGCCCGCAGGTCTACTCCGGCAAATGCCGTGCGATTTCAAAAACCGATTCCGATGCGCGCGCCGCAGCAGGTGAGCCATCTGCCGTGCGCCTGCGGATTCCCGACCGCTCGCTGCACTTCCATGACATCGTACGCGGCGATGTCGAGTTTTCAAACGAAGCCGTCAGCGATCCAATCCTGGTGCGGTCAAGCGGCGTGCCCGTCTACAACTACGTCGTCACAGTCGATGACGCGCTCATGGAGATCACGCACGTCATCCGCGGCGATGATCACATCTCGAACACACCCAAGCAGGTCGCAATTTACGAAGCCTTCGGCTGGCCCGTCCCGCAGTTCGCGCATCTGTCGACGATCCTCGGCAGGGATCGCGAGCGGCTTTCCAAGCGTCACGGAGCAACTTCGATAGCCAGCTTCCGCGAGATGGGCATTCTGCCCGAGGCGCTGGTCAATTACCTCGCCCTGCTAGGCTGGGGCGCAAAAGACGGTACGACCGAGACATTCACACCGCACGAACTGATTGCCGAATTCGAACTGGAGCGCGTGACGGCATCGCCAGCGGTCTTCGATTTCGATAAGCTGCACTGGCTCAACCGGCATTACCTCAAACAGGCTGACACGGCGAGGATTCTCGACCTCGCGTGGCCTTACTTCGAAAGAGCAGGCCTATTGCCGGCGCGTTCCGCTGCTGATCAGGAAACAGTACAGTGGTTCGGAAAATTGATCGCGCTCTTTCTGCCCTCCGTCGACCGCCTGAAGCAGTTACCGGAGAAGGCGCACTCCGTTTTCAGCTTCGACGCATCCGCGGCAAAGACCAACACCGAGAACGCGGCCATTCTACAATCAGAAACCACGCAGAAGGTTCTTTCCGCCTTTGCACAGCGCGTTCGCGCGCATCAGGCAGCAGTCACACCAGAGCAGTTTAAGACGTGGATGAACGAGATCAAGTCTGAAACGGGAGCCAAGGGCAAAGAGTTGTTTCATCCCGTGCGCATCGCACTTACTGGAGCGCACTCCGGCCCGGAGTTCGACAAGCTGATTCCCATTCTCGAAGAAGGGAGCAGCGTGCCGCTTCCTGTAAATGTCCCCAGCGTACGCGAGCGGGTCGAGCAGTTTGTCGCGTAGGTATATGGAGAATGTTTATTGGATCCAGCATAGACAAAAGCCGCTACTCGCGATTGTTGCGCGGCCGCGCGGTGAAGACTGTCTCTACGACGACCTGCTGTCAATCAAATCCTCCGGCATCGACATTCTCGTTTCTTTACTGCAACCAGATGAGGCCATCGATCTGGGGTTAGGGAGAGAGAGTGAGCTTGCGCAAAAGGCAGGCCTGGAATTCATAGCATTCCCGATCACTGACCGCACCACTCCTGAGAACAGGCAGTTGTTTTGCAAACTGGTTTCCTATCTCGCTGAGTCACTCCGCGCTGGAAAACATATTGGAGCACACTGCCGCGGCTCCATCGGGCGCTCCACGGTAGTTACAGCTTCCGTGCTGATTGACTTAGGCTGGAAGACCGCCGATGCCCTCCGTCTGATCGAAGAAGCCCGCGGCTGCCCTGTCCCGGATACACAGGCCCAGCGCCGCTGGATCCTTCACTTCGCCCCATGCTCTCAGAGTTGACATGGCAAGCCAGACGATCAAGCCAATCCTCGATCTCACCTTTGTGCACAACTGGACCGTAGACGTGCTCGATAAACGCCCGCTGATCGCCCCAGCGCGCCAATTCGTCTATCCCCAGCAGGCAGAAGAAGTGGAACAAGGCGCATTGGAGCTTCTGGTGAAACCCGCCGAGGGAGATGCATTCCTCGCAACCTGCGCTCTCGGCTTCGCCGATCCAACGGCGCCCACGGGCGTCTGGAGCTGCCCCGATCCCGACTGGCTATGCGCCGTATCGGGTGGCTATGCCTATCTCATCCACACGCTCCAACCACAGCAACGGAGCATGATTCCGTATCGGCCTGTCCTGAACGTGCGCGCTCTGCCGGAACAGCAACTGTTACTCTTCATCGGCCACCATTCCATCATCGCCTGGGGGCGCGACGGCCAGGCGTGGCAGTCAGCGCGACTTTCATGGGAAGGCATCGAGATCACCGACATCGTTGGAGACACGCTCTGTGGTCTTGGATGGGACTTGATGACCGACAGAGACTCGGCCTTCGCCATCGACTTGAAAACCGGCGAACACACCCGCAGCGTCACCGGCTGATCGAATAAAAACTCAAAGCCGCATCGCCTTGCTCCAGCAAGCGGTAACGATGCAGGTTTCCATACTCATCCTCGAGAGTCTGTTTGCAATGATGCTCAGCGATGACAACCGATTCATCCGCGAGGAGCGACATGCACTCGCCTCCCAGCAGACTGAGCACCAGCGTATATTCGCCTGCCGCTTTATACGGAGGATCGAGAAATACGATGTCGAAGCGTTGCTCCTGTTCCACGAGCCGCTTCACTGAAGCAGCCGCGGCGCGTGCTTCCAGCTGCCAGCCCTCCCGAATCCCCAGCGCACGCAAATTCCCGCGTATCGCGGCAACCGCTGGCGCAGCCTTCTCGACAAACACGACTTGCTCTGCTCCGCGGCTCAGTGCTTCGATCCCGTTCGCGCCCGACCCGGCGTACAGATCAAGAAACGCAGCACCTTCGATACGTGGCGCAAGCACATTGAAAAGCGTCTCGCGCAGCCGGTCGCTTGTTGGGCGGGTATCGAACCCATGCGGCGTCACCAACGTGCGTGAGCGAAATTTTCCTGCGATGACGCGCATCGTTTCGATACTATCGCAGCTCTTTCTAAACGATTTGTGCCGCACCCGCGTTCGCCATCCCCGCCAGCATACAATTGCTACAGCAGCTTTAAAGGAACGAGGACGAACGGCAAATGCGCGGCTGGTCATTTCCCCTGGGTCGCTGGATGGGCGTGGATTTGCGCATCCACACTTTTTTTCTGCTGCTGCTCGGCCTCTGCCTGCTCTCGACAAACCTCGTCAACGTCCAGTCATGGCGGGCAATCATGCTCTGGCTTATCCTGCTGCTCGCAGTCGTCGTCCGGGAAGTAGCGCGTGTAATCGTGGCTGCATATCACGGCGTGCAGCTGCGCAGCATTCTGCTCCTGCCCATTGGCGGCCTGTTCTCTTATGCAAACCCCGACAGCGCAGAGCGCGCCAGCGAAGGCAGTGTGCAGACAACAATGGCTATCGTGGGGCCGCTGGCAAACTTCGGCTTCGCCATCGCCGTCGGCACGTTAATCGCTGGAGCCGCGCCGCAGGTCGCCATCTTCGCCAAGCCGTGGGTCACGCCGACTCACCTGATGCGTTCCACTGTCTGGCTCAATGTGATTCTCGGCATTCTGAATTTCATCCCGGCGTATCCGCTCGATGCCGGTCGCATCCTGCGCGGAGGCTTCATCCGCACCAAGGGCGCAGCGCAGGCCACACGCGCCGCTTCCGGACTCGGCCAGATTCTCGGCCTGGTCGGTGTGCTCGGCGGCATTGCGCTGCTCTTCATCCCCAACTCCGGATTAGGCACCAGCCTCAGCCCATGGTTAATTATGGGCGGTTTTTTCATCTTTATCGGCGCCCAACTCGAAGACCAGGGCCTGATGTTCCAGTCCGTCGTCGACACGGTCACAATGCGCGATGTAATGCTGACCGACTTTTCCACTCTTGCGCCATCGGACACGCTCGAAGATGCGCTCTACAAGGCCATCCACAGCCTGCAGGACGAATTCCCTGTAGTACGCGGCGCCAGCCTGGTCGGCATTGTGTCGCGGCAGGGAATTCTGGAAGCGTTGCGCAATGAAGGCAATGGCTACGTGCAATCCGTCATGTCGCGCAGCTTCCAGGTCGCGAAACCCAACGACTCGCTCGGCTCCATGATTCGCCGTATGGCTGGCGGCCGCATGTCGCTCGTTCCGGTAACCGAGGAGGGCAGAATCATCGGCATTGTGACGCTGCAGAACCTGATGCACAGCATGGGCATGCTGGCAGAGCATCGGAGACTCAAGCGCGAGAATGGATGATGCCTGACGACGAGAGCGGACCTCTTATCGACGAACAACCGAACAAGCCTCTCGCACCCGGACTCTATCTCGTAGGTACGCCGATCGGCAATCTGGGAGACATTACACTCCGCGCCATTCGCGTGCTCCGCTCCGCCGACCGCATTGGCTGCGAAGACACGCGCCAGACGCAGAAGCTGCTGAACCACTTCGGCATCACCACCCCAACGATCAGTTGCCACGAGCACAACGAAGCCGAGCGCATCCCCGAATTTCTCAGCGCAATGCTAAAAGGCGCGCGCATCGCCGTCGTTTCCGATGCGGGCATGCCGGGGATCTCGGATCCCGGCATGCATCTCGCCGCCGCGGCTATCGAGGCTGGCATTGCCGTCTATCCCATCCCCGGCGCGAATGCCGCGCTGAGCGCACTCGTCGCTTCCGGTCTCAATACCGAGCGATTCGCCTATGCCGGTTTTCTACCCGCAAAAGCCGGAGCGCGCCGCGCCGAACTAGAGCGGCTGGCCGCAAGCACGGAAGACGGCACGACGCTCGTCTTCTACGAAGCACCGCATCGCATTGTGGAAACGTTAGGAGACATACAGGCAGTTTGGGGCGAGCCATGTCGAGTCGTCGTCGCCCGCGAGCTGACCAAATTGCACGAAGAGTTCCTGCGCGGCAGTGTTGTTGAAGTCGCGGCCGAACTAAGCCAGCGCGAACGCATACGCGGCGAGATCACGCTGCTGGTCGAAGCCCGCGCGCAAACGCAAGAAACGGCGTCCGGCAGCATTACCAACCGCATCGAAGAGTTGCAACAATCGGAAAGTCTCGACGAAAAAGATGCTCTAAAGCGGATCGCCCGCGAGCGTGGACTTTCAAAAAGCGATGTTTATCGCGAGTTACAACGGGAACGGGCAAGACGTTAATTGGTCCTGATTTGATTGTCCTTCCGGTCGCCGACAGTGGAATCAAGAAGCAGGTTGTCATCCGTCTGTTGCGCTCGTGATGATAGACTTTATGCAGCGACGATTCCGATTACGGAACCTCCCATCTCGCATGTCGCCCTCAACTTTCAAGCGTTCACATTGGCCATATCGCATTTCGATAGAATTAGGGGCGAACGGAATCGATCGCTAACGTATCCTCAACTTCTGAAACGAGGTCTTTTACATGGCAACTGCAACACTCGAAAGTGTCGCTCCCGAGTACAAAGTAGCTGACCTGTCCCTGGCTGACTGGGGACGCAAAGAGATTTCCATCGCCGAGCATGAGATGCCCGGCCTCATGTCGATCCGGCGCAAGTATGCGACGGAAAAGCCCCTTGCCGGCGTCCGCGTAACCGGCTCACTGCACATGACCATTCAGACCGCCGTGCTCATCGAGACGCTGGTCGATCTTGGCGCCCAGGTACGCTGGGCAAGCTGCAACATCTTCTCCACACAGGACCACGCCGCTGCCGCGATCGCCGCTGCCGGCGTCCCTGTCTTCGCATGGAAGGGCGAGACCCTCGAAGAGTACTGGGATTGCACCTACCAGGCGCTGACGCATGCCAGCAGCAAGGGCCCGCAGCTTGTCGTCGATGACGGAGGCGACGTAACCCTGCTGATTCACAAGGGCTACGAACTCGAAGAAGGCGATGACTGGGTCAATACGCCCTCGTCCAATCACGAAGAGCAGGTCATCAAGGACCTCTTGAAGCGTGTCCACGCCGAAGACCCGCAGCGCTGGCACAACGTTGTGAAGGAATGGCGCGGCGTTTCGGAAGAGACGACGACCGGCGTTCATCGCCTGTACAAGATGATGGAACAGGGCAAGCTCCTGGTGCCTGCCATCAATGTCAACGATTCGGTAACCAAGTCGAAGTTCGACAACCTCTACGGCTGTCGCGAATCGCTGGCAGACGGCATCAAGCGCGCCACCGATGTCATGGTCGCGGGCAAGGTGGCCGTGATCTGCGGATATGGCGACGTGGGCAAAGGCTCGGCGCATTCTCTGCGTGGCATGGGTGCCCGCGTCATCGTCACCGAGATTGATCCCATCAACGCTCTGCAGGCCGCGATGGAAGGCTTCGAAGTCGCACCCGTCGAAGACACTCTGGGACGCGGTGATATCTATGTGACCTGCACCGGCAATCTCGACGTCATTACCCTTGAACACATGAAGGGGATGAAGGATCAGGCCATCGTCTGCAATATCGGTCACTTCGATAACGAAATCCAGATGGATCTCCTCAACAATGAGACCGGCGTAAAGAAGATCAACATTAAGCCGCAGGTAGACCAGTACAACTTCCCCGATGGGCACAACATCTTTGTCCTGGCGGAAGGCCGCCTGGTCAATCTTGGCTGTGCTACCGGCCACCCCAGTTTTGTGATGAGCAATAGCTTCTCCAATCAAACGCTGGCACAGCTCGATCTTTGGAAGAACAAGGACGTATACAAGGTCGATGTCTACACACTACCCAAGAAGCTGGATGAAGAAGTGGCTCGTCTGCACCTGGAAAAGATCGGGGTCAAGTTGACCACACTCACGCCAAAGCAGGCGGAATACCTTGGTGTTTCGCAGGAGGGCCCTTACAAGCCCGAGCATTACCGATACTAAACCCCGTCACAACAAAAGAAGCCCTGCTCGGAGTCGATAGCAGGGCTTCTTTGTTTCTATGAAAATGATTGTCTAAAACGGCTGCGCGCCCGATGCGATCGCTGCCTGACCCGACCTCCGCACCCACCGCCCATTCTGTTTTTCCAGATACACCCATTCGCCCTGCCCACACAGGCTGCCGCACCAATTGAGCGTGTAGACGAGAGCCGCGTCGCGCTGCGAATCGAAATACACGTCACTGAAGTAGTTGATACCGGGATAGCCGGCATATTTTTGCGCGAGCCCATCGCCCGGACTTGCATGAGTGCGAGCTGTGCGAAAGTCCCCTGCCTCTGAGGGCGTGAGCAGAATATAGGAGCGGTCGAGTTTGAAGCCGCGAATGATCGGGTCGCGCTGATGCTTCCGCAGATTGAAGTCAACAACAGCTTCGTGAAACTGCCTGTCGGCCCCGCTCGGCGGCTTCAGAGCCGCGTCCGGTGCGAGCGCCGGATTCATATCGTCAATATTGACTGTGGTATCGGCAATCGCCCACCGCTGGTTCTGGCTCGATCCCAGGTTCGTAAACACCGCGCCGGGCATTAGGAGGGAATAGATCGCGTAAACATCCTGTAGATCTCCAGTCAGATGCGCCGGAGGATCTGCACCAGGCTGGGCAGAAACAAAGCCTGCGAAGGTGATAGCCAAAATCGCAATCGATCCTCGCCAGATCATCGTCAACCTCTAGTGAGCATCCGTCGAGTCCCACGGCGCAGGGGAGCGCGGCACAGGGTTCGTGTCACGCCCTTTCAGGCGATCATAGAAGTAATCATCGCTCGTCGTGCCAATGGACTCGTTGTAGAGGCTTGGGTAGCCGACAATCTCTTTCAGCTCTGCGCTGAAGCGATGAATCGCCTTTAGGTGATCGGCTGTCGCGGTAATCTCTAAATGCTTAGTTTTCAAGAATTTCTGGAACCCCCGATCAAGCAGATGGGCGATCTCACCAGCCAACACAAGGCCCGGGCGGGCAACAAAAGCGACGCCAATCCCGCCGCCCGTAATCACCGCCGCACAACCATGCTTCAGCACGCGATATTGACCTGCGACCCCGGAGACCGGTTGCACATCAAACTGTGAGCCGCGGAGATTCGAGAGGATTTCGTCGAAGGTAAGCTGCTTTGTTTTTCTGGGCATGGCGGTAATGGCACGGCAGAGGCTACACTTAGAGGTAAGCTGCCGTGTGCTTTCACTCTCGCACATTTGAGCGGCTGGCTGCAACGCATTCATTTATGGCGACACATTCGCTCCTGACCCAATCCATGGGCTCGACGCTTCTTGAACGCATCGGCAATACGCCGCTCGTGCGTCTGGAGCGGTTGACCGCCCATCTGCCCGGCATCCAGCTCCTGGGCAAAGCCGAGTGGGCCAACCCCGGTGGATCAGTAAAGGACCGCGCAGCCTCGTCGATCGTAACCGCTGCCATGAAACAGGGAAGATTAGGCAAGGGCGAGCATCTGCTCGACGCCACCAGCGGCAACACCGGCATTGCCTACGCCATGCTTGGCGCGGCGATGGGTTTCCCGGTAACGCTCTGCGTGCCGTCCAATGTCTCGTCAGAGCGCAAGCGCATCCTCAACGCATACGGTGCGAATGTCATCTGGACCGACCCGAATGATGGCTCCGATGGAGCGATCCGCAAGGCACGCGAGCTGGCCGCAGGCGAGCCAAAGAAGTATTACTATGCCGACCAGTACGGCAACGACGCCAACTGGCAGGCACACTATCGCGGGACTGCCAATGAAATCTGGCAGCAGACAGCAGGCCAGATTACCCACTTCGTTGCCGGACTCGGCACCAGCGGCACCTTTGTCGGAACCACCCGTCGACTAAAAGAGTTGAATCCGCAAATCCGATGCATCTCCATGCAACCGGATTCGCCCTTCAACGGCCTCGAAGGCCTGAAACACATGGCGACCGCGATTGTGCCGAGGATTTACGACCCATCCCTGGCCGACCGGGGGATGGAGATTGAAACCGAAGCCGCGTATCGTATGGCTAAGCGCCTTGCGCGCACAGAAGGTCTGCTGGTTGGGGTTTCGTCCGGAGCCGCAGTAGCTGTATCGCTGCAAGTTGCTGAAGAAGAGGCAGCAGCGAGACGCGAGGCTGTGATCGTGACCATTTTGCCCGATTCGGCGGACAAGTATTTAAGTGAACGCTTTTGGGAGGAAGAACAGGCCAATGCTTAAGCTCAGCGAATCCATCTACAACACACTGCGGACACATGGGGAAGAGACCTATCCGCACGAGTGTTGTGGCGTGCTGCTGGGCTGCTCTTCCAATGGCGTCAACGAAGTAGAAGACGCAGTGCGCGCCAGCAACACACGCACCGACTCAGCCCAAAACCGTTATCACATCGCTCCGCAGGAGCTGGTGCGCATCCAGCGCCAGGGACGCGAGCGCGGACTCGACATCGTCGGCTTCTACCACTCGCACCCGGACCATCCGGCACAGTGGTCGAAGACCGACTTCGCCGAAGCGCACTGGCTCGGCTGCTCCTATGTCATAACGGCAGTGGCCAGCGGCGTCGCGCAGCAAACGAACTCTTTCCTGCTTACCGGAACGAGCGAAGACGACAAATCCTTTGAGGATGAAACGATACAGGTGGAGGAACTGGTAGCCGGGCGATGTTGATCGCCGGCTTGCCGCTCCCCTGCCCGATGGAATCTAGACCCGTCGGCGCGTGACCTAATCGAACGTCACACCAAAAGGATTTTTGCCATGAAGATTTTTATCCCCACGCCGTTGCGCGTGTATGCCGATAAGCAGGACGCAGTGCAGGTTAACGCTCAAACTGTCGCCGAAGCGCTCAGCGCGCTCACCTCGCGGCATCCCGATCTGAAGAAACATCTTTACTCCGACGAAGGAAAGCTGCGCGCATTCGTGAACGTTTACCTGAACGACGAAGACGTGCGCTACCTTCCGGAAAAAGAAGCAACCTCCGTGACCGAGGCAGACTCGCTCTCGATCATCCCCTCCATCGCCGGCGGGACTGGCGAACTTGCCCAGATTCACTCCAGCCTGGAGACGATTCTCTCCAGCGTAGAAATCAGCGACGTCAGGAAAGATTAAGGAAACAAAGATGCCAACACTCACGGAAGAAAACGTGGCGCTGCCACAACTCACAAACGAAGAAATAGCCCGTTACTCGCGGCACCTCATTCTGCCCGAGGTCGGCCTTGAAGGCCAGCAGAAACTCAAGGCTGCAAAAGTCCTCTGCGTGGGAACCGGTGGCCTCGGCGCGCCGCTCGCCTACTATCTGGCTGCAGCCGGAATCGGTACGCTCGGCCTCGTCGACTTCGACGTAGTCGATGAGAGCAACCTGCAGCGCCAGATCATCCACAGCACCAACGACATAGGCCGCCCCAAGATCGACTCCGCCGCAGAAAAACTGAAGGCGCTCAATCCGTATCTGAACATCGTCAAGCACGAAACGATGCTCACCAGCGCCAATGCGCTTGAGATCATCAAGGACTACGACATCGTAGCCGACGGCACCGACAATTTCCCCACGCGTTACCTCGTCAACGATGCCTGCGTACTGAGCGGAAACAAGCCGAACGCCTATGCCTCGATCTTCCGCTTCGAAGGCCAGGCCAGCGTCTTCGCGACAGAAGACGGCCCATGCTACCGCTGCCTCTATCCCGAACCGCCGCCGCCGGGACTCGTTCCCTCATGCGCCGAAGGCGGCGTGCTCGGCATTCTGCCCGGTCTGCTCGGCGTTATTCAGGCGACGGAAGTCATCAAGCTGATCCTTGGCAAAGGTGATTCGCTCATCGGCCGCCTCCTGCTCGTCGATTCGCTCGGCATGAAGTTCCGCGAACTGAAGTTGCGCAAGAACCCCGATTGCCCTCTCTGCGGCACGCACCCAACGGTGAAGAAGCTCATCGACTACCAGCAGTTCTGTGGTATTTTCCCCGAAGAGAAAACGGAGAAACCAGAGCCCATGCAAAACGGAATCCCACAAGTCACGCCAGTTGAATTAAAGCGCCGTCTCGATGCCGGCGAAGATGTCTTCGTCCTCGACGTTCGTGAACCGCACGAATACCAGATCGTAAACATCGGCGCGCCGCTGATCCCCCTCGGTGACTTGCCCAATCGTCTCAGCGAACTCGATCCCAACCGCGAGATCGTCGTCCACTGCAAGAGCGGCGGCCGCAGCCAGCGCGCCGCGGAACTCTTGCAGAAGAGCGGCTTCAAAAACGTAGCCAACCTCGCAGGCGGCATCACGGCGTGGGCAACGGACGTTGATCCGAAACTGCCGAAATACTAATTCCATTCATATCGCAGACCAGCGGCGCGCTTTAGGGCGCGCCGTTTTGTTGTACAGTAATGGCCATGTGGCGTCGAGCACTCTCGTTCGCTGTTCCTCTCACTCTGCTCTTCAGCGGATTCGCCTTCGCGCAAAACACAACTGTCACTGGAACGGTTACATATCTCCAGCGCATCGCCCTGCCTCCCAACGCAGTCGTAAAAGTCACCCTCGAAGGTGTATCGCTCGCCGACGCCCCGGCAAAGGTCCTCGCGGAAAACGAAATCCCCACAGCAGGCAAGCAGGTGCCGATTCCCTTCGATCGGGCCTATTCCTCATCTGACCTGCAACCCTCGCACCGCTACAGCATGCACGCCACCATCAAGGCAGATGACAAGCTTCTGTTCACCTCGACCACCGGGTATCCGGTTCTTACCCACGGAGCTCCCTCGGAGGCCAGAATCGTCGTCCAACAGGTACCTGCAACACCCCCGGCGCCGCAGTCTGCCGCGCCGCTCGAAGGAACGCACTGGACTCTGAATGAGCTAGCCGGCCAGCAGCTTCCACCCGCAACAGGGCATCAGTCAGCGTATCTGCAGTTCACCGCTGAGGGAAACAGGGTCGCGGGCAGCACGGGCTGCAATCGGCTCACGGGCGCATACCAGAAGACCGGAAGCGGTCTGAAATTTAATCCCATTGCGACTACCATGATGGCCTGCCTCGGTCCGGTCATGGAGCAGGAAAACAAGCTCAAAGACGCCCTGAACAGCACTACCCGCTACCGCATACAAGGCAACACCCTTGTCCTGCTTAACGGAAAAACTGTTCTGGCACGGTTCAAGGCACAGGCCGACGACCAGCAGACTCCGAATCCCTGATCCACTTTTGCCTTTTGCCCGACCAGCATTCTGATGCGTATACTCCCGTCGTGCCAGACGGAGCGTTCATTTTCATACCGAAACGCCGTATGTCAGATCGTCCTTAATCGGAGCCCGGTTCTTTATGGACCTCGTATTGATACGCATTCTTTTTATCCTCGTTCTCTCCGCTGTCTGCTATTTCTTTCGCCTTCTCGACTTTCCCGGCTGGCTCTCGGCGCTCACTGGCGCGGGAGCCGCGGCACTCGTCATCGTATTCGAGTTGCGCGTCCGCGCACTCAGCCTGCGGCGACTGATCGGAGCAGTCATCGGCAGCATCCTCGGCATCTTCGGAGCGTTCCTCTTCAGCCTCGTGCTGGCCAGCAGCCTGCCTGCAGGCAGTGCCCGAAGCCTACTGCAAATATTCGTCCTCCTATTCATGTCCTATGTCGGCCTGGTCGTGGGAACAAGTAAAGGCGATATGCTCAACCTCTCGGCGCTCGGCGATCTTTTCAGCGGCGAGCGCCAGACGAAACGCAATGTAAAACTGCTCGACACCAGCGCCATCATCGACGGACGCATCGCCGACATGGCCGACACCGGCTTCCTCGACGGCACGCTTGTCATTCCCGAATTTGTTCTTCACGAATTACAAATGGTCGCCGATTCGTCCGACGGCTCCAAGCGCCAGCGCGGACGGCGCGGCCTCGACGTTCTCCAACGCATGCAATCCAATTCGCTGCTCAACCTGCAAATCGTCGAAGACGACTTCCCGCAGATCCGCGAAGTCGATCTCAAGCTCATCGAGCTCGCCAAGGAACTCGACGCGAAGATCGTCACCAACGATTTCAATCTGAATAAAGTCGCCCATCTCCACCACGTCTCTGTCCTCAACATCAATGACCTCGCCAACTCGCTCAAGCCCGTCGTGCTGCCCGGCGAAAAAATGAACATAGCCATCCTGAAAGAAGGCAAGGAATACAACCAGGGCGTCGGCTACCTCGACGACGGCACCATGGTCGTCGTCGATCACGCCCGCCGCATGATCGGCCGCTCGGTCGAGATAAGCGTTACCTCCGTACTGCAGACGGCTTCGGGCAAGATGATCTTCGGCAAAATGGACGAGCAGCAGCAGCCGAGAACGGACACAGTGCGTGTCACCGCAGAAATCCGCGAAGTCTCCGGCTGATGTTTAACCCCTAACCGTCATTTGTCCTGCCCCTGAACACAAACAATGGGAAGGATTTCCCTGTCACCATAACTGACGTCGACTCATTCTCTTCTGGTCAATATTGCTCACCATTTGAAACGAGAAATTACGGAACTCTTACAAGACATATCCCCTATTGGTCCTATCGTTTAAGTAGAGGGTCCGAGACACAATATGCCCGTGCTGACAGAAGAATCATCCGCAACCCATACCGCCGCCTCTGCTGCGCCCCGCGTAACATCGGACGCAGACTTGTTCCTGCAAGAGCCCTCCGGAAAGTTCAACTGGGTCTTCGGCATCTGGATCGCTATTTTTCACATCGGGGCCATTGCGGCCTTCTTCTATTTCAGCTGGTCGGCGCTGATCGTCACTGCCGTGCTGTGGCTTCTGGGGCAAAATGTCGGCATTGCCATGAGCTACCACCGTCAGTTGACGCATCGCGGCTTCACCACGCCCAAGTGGGTGGAGTATTTCATGGCCATCTGCGGCACACTTTCGCTTCAGGGCGGTCCGCTCTACTGGGTTGCCGTGCATCGCCTCCACCATCAACACACTGACAAGCCCGGCGACCCGCACTCCCCGCACGATGGCGGCTGGTGGTCGCACATCGGCTGGATTCTCTACGGATCTGTTCACAACACCGATCAGGAACTGCTCACGCGCTATGCCCCGGATTTGGCAAAACAACGTTTCTACATCTTGCTGAGCAAATATCATTGGGTTCCACTCACCGTTGTCGGAATCCTCCTCGCCATCTTCGGCGGGGTGTCCTGGGTGCTCTGGGGCGTCTTCTTCCGCGTCGCGCTCGGCCTGCACGTTACGTGGCTGGTCAATTCCGCCACGCACATGTGGGGCTCCAAGCGCTTCGCCACGCGCGACGACTCGCGCAATCTATGGTGGGTCGCCCTGCTCTCGGGCGGAGAAGGCTGGCACAACAACCACCACGCGCATCCCGTCTCAGCCAGCCACGGCATGGCATGGTATGAATTCGACTTCAACTACTGGTGCATTCGCCTGCTCGGAGCAATGGGGCTGGCAAAGAAGATCAAGGTGCAAGGCCCAGAAGGCGGCACGGCGCGCATCCTGCACGGCTAGCACCTCGCAGAGCAAATGGCTGTCATCCTGACCCTGAACAACGTGACAGGAAGGATCTGCTTCTACTCAAACCGGCCAAGTATCTTGCGCCGGTTTGACTGCGATAGCCTGCTAACGTGACGCAGCAATTCGACGCCACCGTCCTGGGCGCAGGTGCAGCCGGACTCATGTGCGCCATCGAAGCCGGGAGGCGAGGCCGCCGCGTGGCCGTCCTCGAGCTCGCCGACCGCGCCGGCAAGAAGATACTCATCTCAGGCGGAGGCCGCTGCAACTTCACCAATATCCACTGCCGGCCGGAAAATTTCCTCTCCGCCAACCCGCACTTTGCCAAGTCCGCGCTCGCCCGCTACACCCCGCAGGACTTCCTCGCGCTCGTCAGGAAACACGGCATTGCCTGGCACGAGAAAACGCTTGGCCAACTCTTCTGCGATCAGTCATCGCGGCAGATTCTCGACCTGCTCTTGGCCGAGTGCGCCGACGTCGGTGTCGAAATCTTTCTCGGCGCCCGCACTGAACACATCGAGCACACAGGCGATTTCGCGCTGAACACAAGCAGAGGATTGTTCCGCGCGCCAGCGGTGGTTGTAGCAACCGGTGGCCTCTCCATCCCGAAGATGGGCGCAACCAGCTTCGGCTATGACGTTGCGCGCCAGTTTGGAATCAGCATCGTTCCCACCCGGCCAGGGCTGGTGCCACTCACGCTCTCTGTGGAAGACTGCGCGAATCTCTGCGACCTATCCGGAGTATCCACCGAGGTCATCGCATCCATAGGCCGCCAACGCTTTCGTGAAAAGATGCTGATTACGCATCGCGGCCTTAGCGGTCCGGCCATTCTGCAGATTTCGTCTTACTGGACGCCGTCGAAGACCATCGAACTCGACCTCGCCCCAGAGAAGCATCTTTTCATCCCAATGCTGGCCAGCGCCTCGGCCCGTGACGCGGCAAGAGCAGCATCCCTGCTACGTGAAGAAATGCCGCAGCGGCTCGCCGACCGCCTCATCATGCTTGCGCAGCCCACTTCGTGGACAAATCATGCGATCCAGGGGCTCGAAGCACAGCTCCACCGCTGGCGGGTCGCGCCTTCCGGAACAGAGGGCTACGACAAAGCCGAAGTGACCGCGGGCGGAATCAACACCAATGAACTTTCCTCCACAACCATGGAGTGCAAACGCGTTCCCGGCCTCTTCTTCGTCGGGGAAGTGGTTGATGTAACCGGCCACCTGGGCGGCTTCAACTTTCAGTGGGCCTGGGCATCAGGAGCAGCCGCAGGACGCGCTCTGTAGCACGGAATTCCGGGAACACACTGCAGAATAAGAATTTGCCTTTATCCTGAATCTTGCGGAAAGCGAAAAACCATGAAGCTGCTGGCCTATCTCACAGAACTGTTTATTGACACCTTCGGCATCACGCGCCCAAAACCCGAGCAAGAGCGCACTGCGAATCTGGTGATCGGCGGATTTCTACTCGCGTTCGCCGCCGTTGTGCTCGGCGTCATGGGCTTCCTGGTTTTTCAGATATCAACTAGCAGCCACGGCCGCTAACTTAGTCGGTGCCCTTCGTTACCTCACTTATTGATTTCCCCAAATCTGGGCCCGTGCGCCTCGCCCTAAGTCGTATAAACTTGGGAGTCACGAGTTAGTCAAAATAGCTTACTTTTCTTGGGGGGCTGTGCCAATTTTCCTGCAGGATATTCGCTTCGCTCTCCGGCAGTTATGGAAGCACCCGGGCTTCGCCCTCACCGCCATCCTGTCTCTGGCACTTGGAATCGCCGCCACCGTATCGGTCTTCAGCGTCGTCTACAGCGTGTTGATCAATCCCTCGCCGTACGTCCACGCCGATCGCATCGCGCAGTTTTATGGACACGGCAAGGATGGCTTTGAAGATGCCGTCTTAGTTCCCCGAAATTACCTCGGCGATCTCCGTAAAACGCACGCCATCGAAGAAATGGTCGAGATGGATGAGGAATATCTCGCCGACACGACCTTCGACATCCCGCAGGACGTCGACGTCGTCTACCTCTCCGGCAACGCATTCCCCTTTTTCGGCGTTCCCGCCCACATAGGCCGCACCTTCCTGTCCTCCGATGCTCCCGAGGGACAGGCGCCGCAGCCCGTCGTGGTATTGACCTACAAGTATTGGCAGACTCGCTTCAATGGAAATCCCGCGATCATCGGCCAGGCCTTGCGCCTAGATGGTCGCAATTACACGATCCTGGGTGTCATGCCGTCTCACTTTACGTGGTGGGACGCGGACGTGTATGTACCGCTTGATACCTCGAGTTCCGGCCATCGCAGCCATATGGTGGTCATGCGGCTCCGGCCCGGCGTCACCCATGCCGAAGCGGCAAAAGAGGCATGGCCGATCTTCCAGCAAATGATCCGTGCGAATCCAACTCATTGGATGGAGGGCCTTGAGTTGGAAGTGCAAGGCATCAACGATCGCTTCCGCCGTCCTTTGGGCAGCACGCTCTATCTCTTATTTGCCGGCGTTCTGCTGCTCCTTGTCATTAGCTGCGTCAACGTGTCGATCCTCTTGCTCGCGCGCGGCACAGCACGCCAGCACGAATTCGCAGTTCGCGCCGCTGTCGGGGCAGGTAGAGCGCGCATCGTCCGGCAGCTGCTCACCGAATCTTTGATTCTCGGCCTTACCGGAGCCGCACTCGGTGTGATCGCGACCTACCGCAGCACATCATTTGTGGTCAGCCTGCTTCCCCTACTGCTCTTTCCGCACGGACTTGAGATACCAGTGCACCTACCCGTGCTGGGGTTCAGCATTGCGCTCGCTGTTGTCATCAGTCTTCTCTTCGGCCTGTTTCCCGCACTGCAATTCGCAAATCCGGAAATCCGTGAAGTCATGCAGGCGGCCACGCAAAAAGCCGCGGGCAGCGTCTCAAGCAGACGGTTCCATGCCGTCCTGATCGCCGGACAGATCGCATTGGCGATGGTGCTGCTCACTGCCTCTGCTTCAGCAATTCAAAGCTTCCGGCAGGTTCTTCATGCCGATCTTGGCTTTGATCCGCACAACGTCGTGGACTACAGTGTTCCGGTCCACAAGAACAGCTACACCACGTGGGAGTCGCGGGCAAATTATTTCCAGCAACTGCGCGACAAGGTCGCTGAAACACCGGGCGTGATAGACACATCTCTGGCGCTGAGAGTGCCTCCATACAGCCCCTGGGACCTGCCCATCGAAATCCTCGCCCGGAATTCCTTGGGCTCGCAGACGGCGAATATCGATTTCGTGGATTCGCACTTCTTTTCCATCCTGCATATTCCTTTGCTGCAGGGCCGTCTCTGGGAACCCGCAGAGACCCAGCATGGCGCGCGCCTTGCCGTGGTGAACAAGGAGTTTGCCCGACGCTACTTCCCCAACGGGGATGCCATTGGCCATTCTGTTCGAATACCCCGTCTGCAAAATCATCCGCCTGCAGAATTCGCCGTTGATGGCAGCGACAGCTGGCTGCCCATCATTGGCGTTGTCGGAGATGCCCGCAACGACGACATCGACAAGCCAGTAAAGCCCGAAATCTACGTCCCGTATTCGCTCTACATGATCGAGTGGGTGCAGATTCTGGTGCGGGCGCCCGGCGACTCTCCCACGCTTGAGTCCGCGGTCCTTCGCCAGATCGCCACCGTCAATCCCGGTCAGCAGGTTTATCCGGTAACGTCAATGAAGGAACTCATCGAGGAGTTGCCCGTGTGGGCACGAGAACATCTCATCGCCGTACTTTCGAGCGTCTTCTCCGTGCTCGCACTCGTGCTGGCTACCGTCGGACTCTACAGTGTCGTCTCCTATTCGGTCGCCCAGCGCATTCACGAGTTCGGCATCCGCATGGCACTGGGCGCGCAGCGCCGCCATATTCTGCAGAATGTGCTGGCCACCGCCGGAATCAGCGTGGGCGCAGGTCTTATCGCGGGACTCGCCCTTAGCTTCAGCCTCAACGGCCTCATCTCGCACTGGATTGGAACCAGCATCAGCGACCCACGGCTGATTCTCGCCGTCTGCCTGTTATTGTTCGCTGTTGCGCTGCTGGCCTGCATCGTGCCCGCCTTTCGCGCCTCGCTGGTGCAGCCGATGAAGGCCCTGCGTATCGAGTAACGGGCCTGGCCGCTGTCCACAGACGAACAGTCGCATCCATCCGCGTACACATTTCTGCCTAACCGCTACGGTTTCGGGCCGTCAAATCAATCAGTTACCACCGGCAACACGTGGCTACGAAATTGCTCGTAGATCATCGGCTTGGTCCCTCTCAAGGAGATGCCGTGCAAACCCTGCTGCAGGACATCCGCTACGCTTGGCGCCAGTTGCGCCAACATTCTGGTTTCGCCCTGACCGCCATTCTCTCGCTCGCCCTCGGCATCGGTGCCACCGTCTCTGTCTTCAGCGTGATCTACGGTGTCCTGCTGCATCCCTTCCCCTACGCGAACGTGGACCGACTCGCTAACCTCAGCATCCGCGATCAAAACGGAAACATCTCCGATGCCGGGTTCTCCGGGCAGCAACTGCGTGAAGTGAAAAAGATAAGCGCTTTCGAAAGCATTGCCACTTGGAGGCCAGGATTTCTCGTCGTCACCGGAAGCGATATCCCTGAAAATCTCAATGCCTTCTATGGCATTGGTGAGACCTTTCCCATGCTTGGCGTGCCACCGCTGCTCGGCCGCAACCTCGGTCCTTCCGATTCGCCTGGCGGACAAGAACCGCAGCCAGTCGTGATGCTCCACTATCGCTTCTGGCAGCGCCACTTTAATGGCGACCGCACAGTCATCGGCAAGACCATCGAATTGAATCACAAGCAGTACACCATTATTGGCGTCACGGGTCCCAACTTCACCTGGGATTGGTTCGCAGACATCTATCTGCCACAAGCAATCGATAACAGGCTCGGAGGCGGCGTTGTTGTCAGACTGCGTCTCGGTGTCAGCCTTGCTGCCGCCAACGCAGAAATGCAGCCTCTCCTCGACCGCTACATCCAGGAACACCCCCTCGACTTCCCAAAGAACGCCAAAGTAGATATCCACCCGCTCAACTGGGAAATGACGCAAAACATGGGCACCACGCTTTATCTACTCTTTGGAGCAGTCGCCATGCTACTAGCCATCGGCTGCAGCAATGTCTCTATCTTGCTGCTGGCGCGTGGCACCGCGCGCCAGCATGAATTCGCCATACGCTCCGCGGTTGGCGCCGGCGGCATCCGCATCGTCCGCCAGTTACTTACCGAATCCCTCCTGCTTGCAGTCACAGGTACAGCCCTCGGCATCCTTCTCGCATGGCGCCTACTGTCCTTGATCGTCGCGTGGCTGCCAGAAGGCATGTTTCCGCGCGATGTTGCGATTCACATCAATCTGCCTGTGCTCCTCTTCAGCGTCGGCGTCGCTCTGCTGACCACTGTGTTTTTCGGTCTGATGCCCGCACTGCACATGGCAAAGCCGGAAATCAGCCACATCATGCAATCGGGTGCCAAGCGAGTTGCCGGAAGCGTGCGCGGCAAGCGCATGCATGGCACCCTCGTGGCCGGGCAGATTGCGCTCACCCTCCTGCTCCTCGCCGCTGCTGGAGCAGCCATCGACGGCTTCCTCCACATTCTGCGCATCCCGCTCGGCTACAATCCGCACAACATCGTTTCCGTCGGCATACCATTACATGAGAACACTTACACCAACTGGCAGGCGCGCGCGAACTACTTCGAGCAGTTGCGCACCAGCCTGGCCTCCTTGCCCGATGTCGTCTCGGTAACCGCAGCCATCGGCGCCACTCCGCCCAATAATGGGTGGGAGCAGCGCTTCGATCTGCTGGGCAAACCCTCGCTCTCGCCTCAGTCGCAATATGCGAAGTTCAGCCTCGTCGACTCGGACTACTTCCGCACCCTGCAAACTCCGCTCGTGCAGGGTCGCATCTGGACACCTGCCGAGATCAACGATGGCGCGCCATTGGCCATCGTCAATCAGACCTTCGCACGTATGTATTTTCCGGAAGGCGGCGTCTTAGGCCACTCCCTCAAGCGACCCGATCTCCGCAGCGAACCGCCCGCCGTTCTTACAGCGCCCGGTGCAGGCGGCTGGATGCAGATCATCGGTGTCGTCGCTGACTCCATCAACAGCGGCATCGACCGGCCCATCCGCCCCGCAATCTTCGTCCCCTACACCACTGAGTTATGGATGGGTTCAGAGTTCCTTGTCCGCACACGTGTCGCTCCCGAAACTATTGAGAATGCCCTCCGCCGCCAGATCGCCTTGGTCAATCCCGACCAGGCCGCCTTCGGCGCCATCTCCGGCCTGGAAAAATGGATCCGCGACGAACCCGTCTGGGCACGCGGCCGCCTCATCTCTGCCCTCTTTGCCGGATTCTCGATTCTCGCGTTGATTCTCTCCGCCGTCGGCCTCTACAGCGTCGTCTCCTACTCCGTCGCACAGCGAACGAATGAATTCGGCATCCGCATGGCGCTCGGCGCGCAAAAATCCGATGTCTCAAAAATCGTTCTCGCCTCCGCAGGAGTGAGCGTTGGCTTGGGCATTGCCGGCGGACTCACGTTGAGCCTCGGCCTGCATCGGTTTATCTCCAGTTGGGTGGGAGCCACCACAAGCCATCCGCTCATCATTGTGAGCGTTTCGTCTCTCTTGCTCGTCGTTGCAGTCGTAGCCTGTCTTGCTCCTGCACGCAGGGCTTCATCCGTCGATCCAATGACAGCTTTACGGTGCGAATAAAGTTGTGGGCCCGATTTTCCATTGAAAGAGGCTGACTTTGACCACTCTCCTGCAAGACATTCGCTACGCCGTCCGCCAGTTGTGGAGCCATCCCGGCTTCGCCCTCACCGCGATTTTCTCGCTCGCTCTCGGCATCGGCGCTACCGTCTCCGTCTTCAGCATTATCTATTCCGTGCTCATGAATCCCTGGCCATACCAGGGAGCGGATCGCATCGGCAGCCTTGCCTTGCTCGACAAGTCCGGGGAGGGACAAGGCTACGGCCTGAACGGCCCGCAGACACGTGAACTCGCGAACGCGAAGTCTCTCGAATACGTGGTGGCTTCGAATGGCTGGAACCTCACCATCACCGGAAGCGATCTCCCGGAAGATGTTCAGGCCATGTATTTCACCGGCAATTTCTTTCAGATGCTTGGTGTACCCGCCATGCTGGGTCGCTACTATCTCCCTTCTGACGCGCCGGATGGCAAGGACCCGCAGCCCGTCATTGTCTTGAGTAACAAGTTCTGGATGCACCACTACAACGGCGACCCGACCGTCGTGGGCAGAACGATCCAGCTCGTGCACAAGACCTACAACATTATCGGGGTCATGCCCCCGCGCTTTGGATTCTACGGTGCTGATGTCTATCTCCCACTGAAGGTTTCCTCTTCCGTGACCGAACAGTACGGCACTGTTGTCAAAATCAGAGCCGGAGTCAAGCCGGAGGCGGTCGCGGCAGAGATGCAGCCATATTTCCAGGAATTCGCTAAACAAACGCCCGACCACTATCCGAAGAATGGCTTCAAGAAAATTGAGTTCCAAAACTTGAGCCACTGGGTAACGGGCACCATCAGCAAAACTCTCTATCTGCTCTTCGGCGCTGTCGCATTGCTGTTGGCCATCGGCTGCGGCAATGTCTCGATCCTGCTTTTGGCACGCGGCACCGCCCGCCAACATGAATTTGCCGTCCGCTCGGCAGTCGGAGCCAGTGGCGTCCGCATCGTTCGTCAGCTCCTCACGGAATCTCTCATTCTGGCGCTCACCGGAGCCGTACTCGGCGTGCTTCTTGCCTATCAGAGCATCGGATTCATCGTCGCCCATTTGCCCGAACAATCATTCCCGAATGAAGCGACCTTCCACGTAAATCTGCCGGTGTTGTCATTCAGCGTTGGAATTGCTCTTGTCACCGGGATTCTCTTCGGGCTCTTTCCCGCGCTGCAATTCGCGCGCCCTGAAATCAGCCAGGTCATGCAATCGAGCACGCGTAAAGTCGCCGGCAGCGTTCGCGGAAAGAATCTTCACTCCGTCCTCATCGCCGGTCAAATTGCACTCACGTTGCTTCTACTTACTGCTGCTGGCGCTGCCATCGAAGGCTTCGTGCGCTTGATGCACGTGCCTCTCGGTTACAACCCGCACAACATCATGTCTGTGGGCATTCCGATCCACGAGAACACCTTCTCCACCTGGGCGGAGCGGTCCAATTATTTCACTCAGCTACGCGACAAGATCGCGACAGTGCCCGGGGTCACCATGACCGCAATCTCGACGAACGCCACGCCTCCCGACAGCGGCTGGGGTCAGTCTTTCGATCTGCAGGGAAAAACAGCCTCGGAAGACCAGAAAGCGAGCGTTAACTTCGTCGATTCGCGTTATTTCAGCGCCTTGGAGATTCCCGTCAAACGAGGGCGTTTGTGGGACGAGACGGAACTGCAGCATGGCGCGCTCATGGCCGTGGTCAACGAATCATTTGCTAAACACTACTATCCGACGGGCGATATTCTGGGCCACTCCCTGAAAATCTCCGCCTTAAAAAATGAACCACCAAACCGCCTGGTCGTGCCCGGCGCTGACGGCTGGCTGCAGATCATCGGCGTCACAGGAGACGCCCGCGATGATGGCATCGACAAGCCTGTCAAGCCCGCAATTTACCTGCCGTATTCCGTAAATATGTGGATGTGGACGCAGATTCTGGTGCGTACCCGTGGCAATCCGACCGCAGTCACACACAGCGTCAAGCAACAAATTGTCTCCGTCAATCCTGACCAGCAGGCCATCCAGTGGAATGACGGTGTGCTCGAAACCTGGATCAGAAGCATGCCGGTATATGGCCGGGGACGGCTGGTTTCCATGCTCTTCGGCGGCTTCTCGGTCCTCGCCCTGCTGCTGGCGGCCGTCGGCCTCTACAGCGTCGTCTCCTACTCAGTTGTCCAGCGCACCAACGAGTTCGGCATCCGCATGGCACTGGGCGCGCAGCGCCGGCACGTGCTCAAAATCGTCTTCGCCTCTGCCGGGGTCAGCGTAGGCTTGGGCATCGTGGTGGGCCTCGCCCTGAGCTTTGGCCTCACTCGCATAATCACCCGCTGGATTGAAAATGCCTCCACAAGTCCCCTGCTGCTGTTGGCCGTCTCTTTTCTGCTGCTGATCGTCGCCGCGTTGGCATGTTTGCTACCTGCCAGACGCGCCTCGACAGTCGATCCCATGACGGCTCTGCGCTGCGAATGATCTGAGTAATCTTACGGAGTTCGGTTTTGTAGCCGAAGGCTGGCGGATTTCCGATCAGTGCAGAAACCTGCGCTTGACGTCTACTTTGTTGAGGATTATGCTCGATCTTCGATATATCAATCATCGAGCTATATATGCCAAAACGAAAACTCGACCCCTTACCTTCGGCCGCCTTTCATATCCTTCTCTCCCTCGCTGATGAGGATCTTCATGGCTATGGAATCATGCGACAGGTGCAGCAGCAAACGAGCGGCCGAATGCAACTCGGGCCCGGGACTCTCTACAGTTCGATTCAGGCACTGCTGGAAGACGGTCTGATCGAGGAAGTGGACCGGAGCGACAGACTGACTGCTGCTCATGAGCGGCGGCGATATTACCGTTTGACGATCGCAGGGAGAAAGGTGGCGCGGTCCGAAGCCGAAAGACTCGCCGACTTGCTCCGCGTGGCGCGGGCAAAAAGAATTCTAAGGGGGGACAATGTCTGAAAAGATATACGTCTGCCTGCTTCGCTTATTTCCTTCGGCCTTCCGCAAACACTACGAAGAAGAGGCACTACGCCTACTTCGCGACCGGCTCAGCGAGGAGAGAGGCTTCTTCAGTAGACTGCGTCTCTGCTTCGACCTCTTGGAGGACATGATCAGGGCGCTCCCGCAAGCGTATCGAAACTCGTATGCAGAAGTCGCACCTGCTGCTTCGCTCACGAACCATTTCGACGCAGTCCCGTTCTTCCGGGTTCTTCAGAAAGAGCCTCTGCAACGCGGAGCAGTCGTCCTTGGAAGCGTCCTGTCACTCACTACACTCGCCATATTTACGTATGTGCTGAATCGCCCGGTTCTGCACCGAGCGCCCGGCCGGAACGAGCCCATGTCTCCCATTGAATTCGTAATCGAGCACCTCAATCGGCCCATCTCGCCTGATTCGGCAAGCGGTATCCGGCCGGACATTCTCGAAAGTGCTTCCGCAGAAAGAGCCCCAACCGAAGCTCGGTTTGCTACGGCAGACGCGGCACTCGCGGCGAGCGGCCAACCACTCGTAGGCGCAAACCCCTCCGATACGCAGGACCGGATGCCTGCTGCCATAGCGGCAAACCTTTCAGGAATATGGACCGGATCATTTCGAACAACAAGCGGAGGCACCGATGTCCCTCAATTGTTCATCCTCCAGCAGGAGGGCGCAAAGCTAACCGGCACCGGCGGACCAGACTCCACCGAACGATATTCGATCACCAATGGTTCGGTGGCCGCCGATTCCGCGCAGTTCGAAATGAATATGGGCCAAAGCAGGTTTCTCTACCACTTAAAGGTCGAAAACAATGCACTCCGAGGTACTGCATCCATCAGCGGTGCAAACGAGATGCATGCTGCCAAAGTATGGTTGATGCGCTCCCACGAGTGATCATTCACATGGCCGATAAGCCCGTTTGAACTAAGCCGCTGCGCGGCGGACGCTGCCGCGTGGGCCATGATCGAAGTCACGGCGTCTGGTCAAAATCCCAGCTGGTCGCTATACTGGGCTGGCCATGACCCTCACCATAGTGGCACGTATCATGCGACTACGCTGTTTCCACGCAAATACTCTGTAATCATATAGCTACAATTGAAATTCCATAGACGTACATAGATCACCGCGTCCGCCGCAAACCGCACCGGCTCACTTCAAACGATCCTATCGAAACTGCCCGGAGAATTTGCCCCGGCTGGCGGTCATCTCGCGCGGGCAGTCCCGATAGGAACCTAACGTTTTACGGCAAAGTGTGGTTACTTCCGCTGTGGCAGCTATGAGTGGTCGAGGCTAACCAGCAGAGTGTGGGCGCTCCGTCGCGGTATCCGTTCGAATTTGGCCTGAATTTCGTTCCATAATCGATTCGGCTTCCTTTGTACGGTTGCCGGCGTTGACCAGTACTAGTACGCCCTTTTCGCTAATTTCGCGATTCAGCAGCAAAATCCTATCTTCGGCAACTCCCATCGACTGGAGCGTTTCTCTCAGATCGATTTCTGAATAATTCTGTAGGGGTTCGCCAGATGATGGGTTTTTATCCTGTCCAGACATCTGGGCCGTTCCGCTGCGATGCAGATCGTGCTCAAAGCCCCGCCTCAGCTTCCAGACGAGGCTGGTCCTTTCGTCTGAGACAGCGTCTTGACCTGGATAATGCGTCTCAGTCTTTCCCAACTGTGCTTGTTTGCCTTCAGCCGAGAAAGCGATAGTAATTTGACCATTGCTAAACCCGGCATCTCTCAGGTCAGCGAGGGCGCCGTGGGCCGCCTGACTACCTGCGAAAAGAGCTACCACCAGGCTAGCAGTCTTCGGTCTTATCTTTTCTGTGAGATCGGTATGCATGGATTATTCTCTTTCTTGATTCGTAGTACGCCTGGGAAACTATGTCAGTTGGGAATCAGTTAAGCAGACACAATCGTTGGTGATGTCATGCGGGCGTAAGTAGTTTGTCATTTAGCTGCACATCAGCAGCCTACCGCCGAGGCTGTGTTCGTTTGCAGGCGCTGCCCACAGCGGCTGATTGGTTCTGAAGTTTGTGTACTAATCCAAAGGTCACCTTCACGTGCATAGATCTATATCATCCGCCTACGTATTCGTTCCCACGAGATCAACCTGAGGATGAAACGTTGTGACTTCATGACCATTGAATTCTTTAACGAGCGTTACAAGCACCTCCTCGATACAGAGGATGCGAGTAATGTCATTGGGGTTCTTCCAGTTGTGGCTACGATTGACGGGTGGCCCATTCAAGTCTTCTTTTGGCTTGAGTGGGGTAGTTTCTGACTTCGACGGTGGCCGCATGTCGCGTCGGAGTCCAGTTCAGGCTAGCTTGTCGAAAAAGAGATAGATGGCGGCTATCCGGCCGTCCCGGGCAATGATGAAGTCAGTCCCGGCGTAAGCTGGGGCCTCGCCAGGGCGGCCCGATACCCATTGGACACGTCCGCCATTGCCCACTTCCTCGGGCGCTGCAATGGGCTGATATTGAAAGTCAGGATGAGTAGCCTTGATCACGCCCGCGATGCGATCGATCTCGTCACGGCCACTGTAAACGCCCTTATTAGGGTCGTAGAACACGACATCTTCGGTGTAGATTTCGTCGATGGCCGCGCGTCGACGCACGGGGTCGTTTTCACCGAAGACCTCGTGAAGATTGCGGGTCAGCAAGGTCAATATGCTGTAGAACATGGCTTGTCTCCTCTGCTTTCGTTCGCCTGAAGTTGCGTAACGAAGTCCCCTTTTAGATGGTTGGTAATGATATTCGTTGCAACAAATAAACTTTGGACGCAAGAGAACATTCAGACTTTGTCTGTTCATTAGGAACTCGGGCACCTGGACCACTGCCTGAATGCTGGCGGACAGTGTTCATCGAAAATGGACAGTGCGGCATAGAGTCCAGAGCCGTCGTCATCTTGTTATCCTGCTGACTACAAAGAGGGAGCGCTCAGCGCGCCATCTGGAACCTCGCGTGCAAACGTTGCTAGGCAGGAGGACGTCGAATGCAACACTTCCCGAAAAATCTCTTCTGCGCGATTCGTAATTCAATCGAGATGCTTACCAGACTGATTCCTTCTCGGCCTGCAAGAGTTGGGACTTGGCGCGTTGTCCTTGCGCCAATGTTTCGATCCATTGCTCGCGTCATGGTTCCTGTCGGCATGGTATCTGTTTCCGTCTTGGCGACCTTGGCCAACGCCCAAATCTCGCCGAACATGCCCAATCCGACCAAGGCGCCGAATCCGCTGACGACGACGATATCTATTTTTCGTAGCAATATGCAGGACAAGATCATGAAGGCGGCGGACGAGATGCCAGAGTCCAAGTACAGCTACCGGCCAACGAAGGACGTTCGCTCGTTTGCGGAGATCCTGAATCATGTGGCGGACATCTCCTACGTTTTGTGTTCAAACGCCAAGAGTGAGGCGCGCCCCGTCATAGCTACCGAAAAAGGCACGAAGACCGAGATCATCACATACCTCAGAGGCGCGTTCGAGTACTGTGATGTCGCGTACTCCGGCTTCACCGATGCGCACCTCAATGACCCGGCGGACTTCTGGGGCCACAATACGAACAAGATGTTCATCTTGACGCAAGTCGCAAATCATGACGCCTTGCATTACGGCAATCTCGTCACGTATCTGCGCCTCAATGGCCTCGAGCCGTCCGGAGGCTGGTTTTGATGGCGCTGCGAATCTTCTTTGAAGATAGGGAACGCATCCAGTCGCGATAGACGCTGAGTATCGGGGGGTGGCTTCCCGGCGTCGCTCAAGTGATTCGTAGAACAAGTAAGGTTGCGTCGTCACGGAAATTCCCACCGCAGAAGGCCGTGACCTGCTGCATGATGGCGCGTTGAACTTCGAGCGCGCTTCCGTGGCATGCGCGAGCGGCTTCCAGCAGGCGCTCGTCGCCGAACTCTTCGAGTTTGGCGTTCTCGGCTTCCGTGATGCCGTCAGTTGAGAGTAGCAGCTGGTCGCCCGGTTGAAGTTGCGCGGTGTAGTCCTGGTAGGTCCAATCAGGCAGCGCACCCAGCACTGCTCCTCCTCCTTGCAAAGTTTCTGTTGTGCCGTTGCTCCGCAACAGAAGTCCGGGTGAGTGTCCGGCATTCTCGTAGGTGAGCGTGCGTGCGTCGGCGTCGAGCACCGCGTAGAAGAAAGTTACAAACTTTCCCGAAGCGATGTTTGCACAAAGGAACTTGTTCAGTTTGGTACAGACCACCTGAGGCGATGCCTCGGTGGTGGCGAAGGCGCGAAAGGATGCCTGGAGATTCGCCATGAGCAACGCGGCGGTGATTCCTTTTCCGGCGACATCGCCCATGCAAATGCCGAGGCGATCTTTGCTCAGTTGAATCACGTCGAAGTAGTCGCCACCCACTTCACGCGCAGGCTGCCAGGCTCCGGCGATCTGAACTCCGGCAAGCTGCGGCAACGTGCTGGGCAGCAGCATTTGCTGAATCTCGCGCGCTCGCTTGAGTTCTTCCTCCTGCTGCTGCAGCGCGATGGTCCCATTCTCGACAGTCTGCTCCAGCTGTTGATTGCGTTCTCTCAGCTTTCGCTGGAATTCTTCCACACCGAACAGGACAACGTTGGTGACCACCGCGACGACGATGACGAAATAACCGATCCTGGTTAAGAGAAACGAGAACGACTCGCGAGCAACTTTGGTCAACTGCAGGAAGAAAATCGCGGCCACGGCGCAAATCACCCCGAACATGAGTTGGACCGGGAAAAACGCGACCCAGTTCCACGGGAAAGGGCGCGCCACGTACAGGCGGCGGCAGGCGAATTGGAGAGGAACGAGAAGGTTGCCCACCGTGAGGCTGGCAATCATGATAACGAACAGTGAAGCCCGCTGGTTGATCGAGGCCAGGATGGCATAAACCACCAGCCCGACGAACACCACCGTCAGCTCGATCTGGAATACGGGCCGCCAAAGAGAACGTTTCTTGGAAGTGACGGAAAGAGTGCTCACGCGTGACTCGCGGTCAAAATTGAACAGCAAGAGTAACGCGGAGTGGAAAAAAAGTCATGCGGAAATAGCGAGTTATCAGGTTGCCACCCAAATGGCAGCCAAGGGAAGCGAGATCGGCTTAAGATTCCTTGAGACCCTGTGGAGCTATATACAAATCCTTATATCCCCGCCAGAACCTCATTGGATGAGTAGGAAACCGGGCGTCTGAACGATTTGCTCGACAACGCTGTCTCTCTCATGGGTGGCCCATTCAACCCCTCTTTTGGTAGTGGGTCAGTTTGAATCCGGCATCGAGAACATCACATGTTCGATTAGTCCGTTATACGGACAACTGCATCACTTCCGACAGGCTGTGATCCTCCCACATCCCAAGAAAGCGCCTTTCGATGAATCGAAACCTTCTCGACGAGTGAGTTGGCGATTTACACTCGTCGAGAACCGGAATACGCGACGCTCAGCTGGATGAAGTGATTTCTGCTTTCTGAGCACAGTTCCTTTTGACGCCTGAAAGACGGTCGGGCTTGTGGGACATGCGTTGAGAGTTCAGGTGCATCAGGAGAAACGCACCGATAATCGAGACCGCGGCCCAGAGGTTCGGACTCCTCGAAACGGCCGGGAAGAGCACTCCACGAACCAGGAAGACGGTAAGCTGCAGGATGGCAGCAACAACCGCGGCAGTGATGAGCTTTAGCACCGATCGGACCAACTGGCTTTCATCGGATTTCGCAATCCACGGCGCCCCAATGAAAACAAACAAGAAACACGGCAGGAAAGTGTAGAAGATCGTGACCAGCAAGGCGATCGCTCCCATGAGAATGGACCCGTGAAAATGATGAAATCCAGCCATAAACCCGACGAATCCGACAACAATAATCAGTGGTCCCGGTGTTGTCTCCGCCAAAGCAAATCCGTCCAACATTTGCGCATGGCTTAGCCAGGAGAATTTCATTACGGCTACCTGCGCCACGTACGGAATTACGGTGTATGAGCCGCCGATGGTCACAAAGGCTGTTTGAGTGAAAAAGGCGGACAGTCTCATCCAGAACGGGAAATCGCGTCCGCAGATCCCTAACAGAAGCAACGGAAGGCTTCCGATCGCGGCGCATCCACCCACGATGCGCATGATCCGCCAAAGCACGGCGCCATGTGCATGACCTACCGTCTTCTTTTCAGATGCGGAGCGGTCGATCCCTCTCAGGCGCTGCAGAAGCCCCAGCATGACACCGATGGCAACAATCATTCCCATAATCCAGGGCAGCGGAATATGCAAGAGGCTGAGAGCGAGGAACGAAGCGATTGCTACAAACCATTGCAGACGGGACCTGAGAGCGCGACGACCGATTTGAAAAAGTGCGCGCAAAACCAAAGCGACGACAATCGGCTTCAACATGTGGAACAGAAGGGTTACCCACCAGACAGTCCCGTATCCGGCATAGAGCAAACTGAGCCCCAGGAGGATGGCTGTCGAGGGAAGAACAAACAAGGTACCAGCCAGGAACCCACCTACTTTTCCGTGCAACTTCCAACCAATGTAGATGGCGAGCTGCTGCGCTTCAGGTCCCGGCAACAGCATGCAGTGACTCAGTGCGTGGAAGAAATGGTCGGAATCGATCCAGCGCCGCTTCTCAACCAGTTCGGATTGCATGATTGCGAGATGAGCTGCTGTGCCTCCGAAGCTGATCCAGCCCAGTTTCCACCAGAATCCGAGCGCTTCACGTAAGGCGGGATGGGCGCTGGGCCCCGATCGACTCTCAAGCATGGAAATTCTGTAACTCCAGATGACATTATAACATCATAATGACATCTGGCTTTCTTAGATCAAGGTTCGATTCAGAAGGAGGAATTCATGCCAACGCAATCCAAACCTGCCGCAGCAACTCGCATTTCTTCAGCCATGCAGTGTTACGCCGCGATACCACTTCGCGCCATCGCCGGCGGAGGCTTTATGCAACACGGTTGGGCGAAGATCATCAAGGGCCCGGAAGTCTTCGCAGCGATTCTGCAGTCCCTGCACGTCCCCTTCCCGCATCTGTCGGCGTACCTCACGATTTCGGTAGAGTTGCTGGGAGGAGCAGCGCTTCTTTTCGGCGCATTTATCGCATGGGCAAGCGTTCCGATGATGGTGGTTCTTCTAACAGCCATGTTTACGGTCCATCTCCCTTATGGCTTCAGCTCCATCAAAATCAAAGCGATCGTGGATGGTCGGGCGCAATTCGGACCTCCAGGATACGAATGCGACCTTCTCTATATCGCGTGCATCCTGGCTCTCGTGTTCCTCAACCCAGGCCCGTGGTCCATTGATAGCTATCGCTTGCGGAAGCGCAACGCCTGAGTTCCCGCCGAGTTTTCCGGATGACGAAGAAGCTTCGTGACGAAGCGGACGACATCACCTCGATAAGACAGTACCTCATAGTCAACCGGCTGATTGCCGGTTGTCAGCGAGGTTCGCTCGATCTGAAAGATCGGAGAACCGACCCTAACCTGAAGGGCGTCAGCGACAGCTTTGGTTGCGATCACCGCCTCCAACTCATAGTCTGCTTCGACCAGAGGGACTCCATATTCTTCTTCGAGAAGAGTGAAGATCGGATGCAGCCGCAGATCGTTGCGCACGATCTGCTTTCCAAGGGGGAGGGGTAGATATGTCTCATCAAAAGAGATCGGCATGTCATCGGCGAGCCGCACCCGCTTGATCTGCATCACTTTTGTTCCTTTCACCAATTGAAGGCGTTGTGCAACGCGTGCCGAAGCGGCAATGACACCATGACTTACCACACGGGCAGAGGCTCTTCGCCCGACAGATTTCATGTCCTCGACGAAGCCCGTTAGCTTTGTGAGCTCCGCCTCGATCCGCGGCGACAAAACGAAGGTTCCAAGTCCACGGCGAATCTCGAGCAAGCCTCGACTAACCAAATTCTGGATCGCACGACGAATGGTGATGCGGCTCACCTGAAATCGCTCAAGCAATTCATCTTCGGTAGGTAATTGATCTCCGGGGCAATACTCTCCCTGAGCGATTTCAGTGGCAATGGTTTCCTCGATCCTGGCATACAGTGTCGATGCTCGCATAATGACAATATAACGTCATGTCAATCTGTTCCAACCGGGTTGTTTCCTTCTAGAACCTGATATTCGCTCATGACGAAGGTCGGGGGAGCTCCTTCTACGGTATCTGCGGCCTATTTGGTACGAGAAACACTTTAGCCTGCATCACCAAATGCATTTTTCTTCAATCCACAACTAACGACCTCAGGCCAATACGCCCATTACGTCAATCAGTTTTGGGATGACCATCCGCAACTAGCACCGTTCGAAATGCGGCGCTTATTTCGGCGGCGGTCGCGGGTTTTGTAATCACGGCGTCAAAGCCGTAGTTGGCGAACTCTGACATGACCGCTGCATCCGAGTAGCCGCTCGTGACAATTAGCTTTGAGGACGGATCGATTTCCTTCAGTTTGGCAGCGGTTTCTATGCCACCCATTCCGCCCCTCACGGTCAAATCCAGTAGAACAACGTCAAAACTTTTCCCGGCTAGCTTTGCTCGTTCGTAGATCGCGATTGCCTCAGCTCCGTCCCGGACAGTCTCAACCTCGTAACCTAGGTTGCTCAGAACGACCCCGAGTAGGTACCGAACGGCGTCGTCATCGTCCATCACTAATACACGTTCCGTTCCGGGCTGCACATTGTTGACGATCGGAACCTCTGTTGCCGGACGGTCGGGCGAGGATGGCAGATCGATAGCGAACACTGTCCCCTCCCCAGGTTGCGATTCCACCGAAATGTGACCCCCGTGTTTAGCGACGATTGCATATGTTGTCGCCAATCCAAGGCCATTCCCATCTGGCTTGGTTGTGAAATATGGATCGAATATCCAGGGAATCACATCGGCAGGAATGCCGTAGCCATAGTCCCGAATCGAGATCCTGACGCATGGGGCAGCATCAGAGCCATCCGAAAACTTAGCGTTCTCTACGCGCTCTGCCTGAACTTCAATGATTCCACCCTCGGGCATCGCTTGGCGGGCATTAAGAAGAATGTTGTGGAGTGCTTGGCCAATCTGACCTGGATCGACGTTAGCAAAGCCGAGATCTCCCGCGATATGGACTGCAAAGCTGGTTGAGGCGCCAGCACGTGCAAGGTGAACGGCGTCTGTGACCAGATCGGCAACGGGAACCAGACGCCGGATTGGAGCGCCGCCTTTTGCAAAGGTTAGCAACTGGGACGATAGCAGTGCCGACCGCTGGTAGGCGCCGGCGATTTGATCCAGGATCCCTTGGACGGGATCTCCAACATCCAGGTGCGCCTTGGCCCGTTCAATATTCCCGCGTATTACCATCAGAAAATTATTGAAATCATGGGCAATACCACCAGCCAGGACTCCGAGGGATTCCAGCTTGCGCGCACGTAACAGCTCCTCCTCCATTTCTTCCCGCTGCACAATCTCAGCCCTTAATTGCTCGGTGGATCTATGTAATTCAGCCGTACGCTCCTGGACTCTGTCTTCTAGTGCCTGATTCAATGCTTCGGTCTGGTTCTTAGCGGCTCGCAGATCGTCCACTAGGTCTCGGTTCTCGAACTGCAGCTTGAGCGATAAGTCGACCGTGCGATAGACGCGCCATGTCGTAATTAGGGTGGCAAGAGTAAACACCGCGGCTAATAGCGCCATGGCAAAGTGCATTTCATCGCCGTCGACAACAAGACGAATTGTGGGGATGAGTCCCGTCGGAACCAGAAACGCGAGGAATGCCTCTGGCCTTGGCGCTAGCACAGACCCGGCGCCGAGCATCATCCCACCCAGGACGAAAAGAAGGAAAAGCTGATGGATGAGATCGGCTTCTGGATATAAGAGGACTCCCGCTCCGCCCCAGCCAATGCCAGCCAGGCTGGCGCCAATCACAAACGCTGCTCGCCAACGGCCAACCTCGGTGGATGCAGTCGCAGCGCGGCTGTAGGCCAGCGCAAGCGCGCTCCGAGTAACCGCAACCAGAGTCATGAAGAGCCACCACCCAAGGATGAAATATCGGGGAACGGTCCGCCATTGAAGGAAAGCCAGGGTTGTGGCCGCGAGTACAGTGACGCCAAGTCCAATGTTTGAATTGCCGAACAGGAGTTTCATCTGCGCCGACAGGATCTCTCGCCTTCTAGAATCCTGCTGGACTCGTACCACACCGACATCCGGAAAGCCTGCGAACACTTTTTTGCTCTTCAATGAACTGATAGGCTATGCCTTCCATCTTCTCTGGAGTTTGGTGTTTTGACTACCCAAAACCGATGGGAGTTGGTGAATTTGGTCTACCCAGCGCCGTTTATGAGGAGTGTTTAGCAAAAGGGATGGCCCGGCTAAATCGCACTCCCCCGTGCGTGAATCACCTGCCCGGTCAAATGCCGCGCGGCATCGCTGGCGAGGAAGACAATCACGCGAGCGGCATCGTCTGGCTGATTGAATTTTGCCACTCCCGACGGCACACTCCACTCGCGGCGCATTTGCTCCGTCATCCAACCCGTATCGGTTGCGCCTGGGTCAACTGCATTGACCGTAATGCCGAGAGGCGCCAACTCAGACGCAAGGCTGAGAGTAAAGGCTTCAATTGCGCCTTTGGTCGCGACGTAGGCTAACTCGCCCGGCATCGGCCCCCAATCCTGCCCAGAACTCATGCTTATGATATGACCACTCAAACGGCCCAGCGCTTTAGCCCGTCTGGCGAACTCCGCAGCCAACAGGAAGGTGGCACGCATGTTCACGGCGTAGTGGGCATCAAGCTTGGCTGCATCGAGCAGTTCAAACCCGTCACGGAGTGGGCCGCGTTGTTCACCAGGACGTCCGGCAAGCCCAGCCACTCCTGCGCGGCATCCAAAACCTGGGCCGCGCTGTCTGGATGTGCCAAGTCGATTTCCAAGCGCCGGGCCTTCACGCCTGAGTTCAGCAGCGCTTGTTCCAGTGCCATGGGGCCGTTCTCATCAACTCCGCGCGGCTGATCCCGATCATAAGCTTGCCAGGTGGTGAACAAAATATTCGCCTCTTGCATCGCCAGCGCACGGCAGGTTGCAGCGCCAATCCCGTGACCACGGCTGGCCCCGGTGATGAGCGCGAACTTTCCTTTAAGGTCGGGATACATGGCGTGATTCAATACACCACCCTGCAAAGCAGAACGTAACATTGATGAGATACTGTTGGCATCTGCCGACAATTCCGGTCTGATCGCCCAAGGGTAGAGTTATCCGCGCGGTTTGTGGGTGGATCACGGTCAAGCTTGGAAGTAATCCGAAATGCCTGTGAAGTCAGCTTTTCAGTAAGTTCCCCGCGCATGAAGGTCCGAACCGAATAGGCTCATGATTAGTGTTGACTTGATTTCTCAACATGGCCTAACCAGACAGTCTTTCATCCAAACGAATGGACACTACATCTCCTTCGTCTTTGCGGAGAACTTTTCGAATACTAGCTTTGATCGGAAGCTTGTGGGTACCATCCCCGAGCGCCATGAAGGAACTCTGGAACGGGTACCCGTCAACGCTTCCCCGCACCTTCACAAGGCCTCGTGTCCCAAAGAATTCTACTGAGTCCGGCATTACTACATATGTCCATCCGCCCTTGCCTTTCGACTTCTGTAGTTTGGCCGTAAACTGCTTCTTCATCGCTCCTCCCAGTGTTTGCCCAGCAGGCGGTTCCGTCAGACGTGAGCAAAGAGAGATGTATTCCGCACCCTGACTTCAAACCCCATTTATCTCAAGGGCCTTTCTGATTCTGCAAGAATGCGGTGACCGCCTTCGGTACACAAAAACAGTCTGCTCATACCGCTTCACCTGTGCCCGTAATCCGTAAAAACGTAATCTCTTGCCTTCACTTTCGTGTGGCACGTGAACCCGCACTTGGCATCGTTCCCCTGCGGCGGCTTGTCAGTTAAGTTGCCGAGCCTGAACTTACCGGACGCGGCGTCATACTCGAAGACGCCGTAACCCCATCCGCCGCTGTCCGCGAATCTCTTGCCGTCCTTCACCATGAAATCAACGTCATGCTGGGGGCCTGGCACCGTCGGTGCACCGGGTTCACCGACATCCACTTTCGCGTTCCAATGCACCTTCGCCATCTTGGCGCCATCCGGAAAGGGCTTGCCGTTACCGGGAATGCCCGCCTTATAGGCGTCGATCATCACAGGATTCCCGAGGATCGCAGCGACCGCATTTCCGTTATGGCTGATGGCGATCACCGGCCAGCCTTCGTATCCTCTGAACTCGGAGAACGCGAGGCCATTCGGTACTTTGAGGGTGTACTTGTCCTGCGTAGAAGTGGCGGTTTGTGCCTGTGACGGGCCTGCTGTGGAGGCGGAGGCAGCGTCGAGGCGGAGAAGGTTGTGGATGTAACGTGTAAGCTTCCAGGTGTCGTTATCAGAGATGCTCGACTTCCAGGAAGGCATGCCTGTGAGGCGAACTCCGTTCTGTATGATCCAAAACAGTTCCGCGTCGCTCCAGTGCTGCACGTGGGCGGAGGTCAGGTCCATGGCAGGCGGGTTCATA
This sequence comes from Terriglobales bacterium, assembly GCA_963823845.1. Taxonomy (GTDB): domain Bacteria; phylum Acidobacteriota; class Terriglobia; order Terriglobales; family Acidobacteriaceae; genus Alloacidobacterium. Next base: position 1,305,865 of record CAWGND010000008.1, on the reverse strand, counting down.
TTGCGCCCGATGTTCGTGTCACCGCGCGCCTCCGGACCGTGGCATTGGGCGCAAGACCCAAGAAACACTTCCTGGCCCTGGCTCACGACCTCATCCGTCTCAGGCAGAGGGTTCTTCATCTTCCCTGCCTCCAACGGAATGGTAACGTCTTTAGCCGCATTGGCCAGGCTGGTTTCCTCCTGGGAAGGTTGTTTGCCCGCTGTGCAGCCTTGAAGCAAAGCGCCCAGCATTGCACTGATCACGCCAAGCATCAGCCTGTGTTTTACCGTCACGCGGCGATCATTTCCGCCCCACCCGCCCATCCACGGCAGACCCACAGATTCCCTCATAGGTTCAGGCATCGTGTGTTCTCCTTCACAAAGAAAGTTTTCTGAGCCCGATCTGACATGCGTCTGGAACGATCGCAATTGTGCCAGAGGTCAGGGAGTAAAACAATTGGACAATCGTATCGGCCGATAATTTCGTATCAAGTGTGTGAGCGGTGTGCTCATTTCAACCAGCTTGGTACCCGGCTCAAATGGCGAGCCGGAGCCTTGGACCGTTGAACTCACCCAGAATGATGGGCGCCCTGTCGGCAACTTCAGACGGCTCTAGTCCCACAGTGCAATGCGAGACCCAGTAACTCTAAGTCCGGTTGCGGAATCGCGGGCATGCGCGTTCTGTGGTAGTGCGCCGATAGTAATGATTTCGCGGGTTCTGGGAGGATTGTCGCCCAACCTTCCTCTACCCCAAATCGGGGCTAACTTCTGGATCGGCGGTCACTCGTCCAGAGTGGCTGGTTCCTCAGCAATCTCGATGAGTGCATTGTTTGAATGCTAAGCATCGAAGATGAGCGCGAGGTGTTACAAGAAGCTGAACTCAGCGGGCAAGCTGATTCAGAGAACAACCTCGGAGGCTCCTCAGAGACTATGTACTTTATCGGACTCGACGCACACAAGAAAACGATTAGCATTTCCGAGAATTCTTTGGTGGTATCGGAGCTGTCGCCCAAGGGCCGGACCGGATTGAATCTGCCGTGCTACCATCCACTCATCCGGCTCGCCCACCGGCTTGAGCCGCGGAGGTCCAGATGAGTCCAACGACACGTCGTAGTTTCCTCAAAACAGGTCTGGCCGCGGGGGCCATGGCAGCAGTGGGAGCTTTTCCACTGGGCGCCGCCGGAAGTACCGCGACCGATACAGTAGTGCTGGGCCGCTCCAGGGTGGGAGTGACGCGGCTGGCCTTTGGAACCGGGACGGACAGCGGTTCAGTGCAGGCCGCTCTGGGACAACAGGAGTTCACGCGGCTCGTTCACTATGCGTATGACCGCGGCATCCGCTTCTTCGAGACCGCTGAGGCGTACAGGACGCCGGGGATGCTGGGCGAGGCGCTGAAGGGCTTGCCCCGCGACAGCTACTGCCTGATGAGCAAGGTCACGACGTTTCACGAAGGCATAAATCCTCAGGCTAAGTTCGATGAGCTGCGGCGCACCTCGCAGACAGAGTACTTTGACATCATGCTGCTGCACTGGCAGCACACACCTGACTGGCCGGAGACCACGAAACGCTGGCAGGACGGTATCCTCGAAGCGCAGCAAAGAAAGATCATCCGCACGCATGGCGCCTCGGTGCATGGGCTGCCGGCATTGCGTCAGATGCCGGGCACCAACTGGCTCGACGTGGGACTCATCCGCATCAATCACAACGGGGCGCGCATGGACGGGCCGACTTACGAGGACACCAATCATCCCGACAATGTGAGCGAAGTGGTCGATCACATCCACCAGCTCAAGAAAGAAGGGCTCGGTGTGATCGGTATGAAGCTGTGTGGCGGAGGTCAATTCCAGAATAGCCACGACGACCGTGTGAAAGCGATAAGGTTCGCTTTCCGGAATGCGGGCGTGGACTGTGCCACGATCGGATTCAAGAGCACGGGGGAGATCGACGAGGCCATCAGCAACATGAATCTGGCGCTGGCGTAAACTTCCGCCGAAGAACGCGCCAATTCGACGGACCCGGAGTGACGCGTGGCCCATTCAAGCCTTCTTTCGGCTTGAGTCGGGTAGTTCGATAGCAGGAGAGAGCCTGCCCGCAACCCGCTCACGCCTTCGAGCCGTCCATTCCGACTCAATCTCCACGCGCCCCCCTGCCCGGTCGCATAATGAAGAAAGCTGCTCCACTCCCAATCCTCGGGGCGTTCGCAAAGCCCACGTTTAAACGCAGATTTGTGGTATTTTCCGACTGCATAGGGGGTTGGTCCGAACGTCAGACTAGCTTCTGGGCGAAGTGCCAAAGGATGCCCGATGGGTCTACTACATAAGCGACCCTCAGGCCCCAGGGCTGGACTACCGGTGGGCTCGGGGCCCGTACTCCATACTTCGCGACGAGGTCGAGGCTTTCGATGTGTTTCCACCAGGCGTCGAGGTCATTCACGAGCAAGTGCATCATGAAATTCCCGGCGAATGCTTCAACATGGTAGTCCTGAAGCAGGAAACCGAACGGGCCGAGTTCGATCGCAGCGAGTCCCTTGTCGAATCGATGGGCGGCGAAGCCCAGATCCACGTAGAAGCGCAGGCTGGTTTCAAAATCCATTGACGGGACGAATGGCCGCAAGGCAACAACGTCGGGCGATGAAGGCTGGTCGCTCATGGGTCGGCCATTTATAGCACGTTGTCTTCAGGCCCGGATCATTAAAATTCGCGGACACTCATTGGAACTGCCACTCAAGCCAACAGAAGGCTTGAATGGGTCAGTTTGAATCCAGCATCGAGAACAGCACATGTTCGATTAGTCAGTTATACGGACGACTGCATTACTTCCTAGTAGACGGTAAACCGGGAGAAACCAAGTAGTTGGAAGACCGCACCGGGGATCACTTCTGCCATGCCGACATGAACGAAGCCGCGGCGGCGGCGGACGCATCCGCGTGTTACTGAACTGACACTTGAGGCTACCGGGTAGCTTGGTGCGCAGAGAAGGAGGATTCTCTGTGAACCAACTACGCCAGCTCATGCTTGAGGAGTTGCGGCGTCGCAACTTCGCCGATACGACCATCCGCACTTACCTGCACGGTGTCGAGCACTTCAGCCGATACTTTCATCGCCGGCCCGATCAGCTTGGCCCCGAGGACATTCGCAAGTATCAGGCGATGCTTTTCACCAAGCTGAAGTTCAGTCCGAACACCGTAATCCTGCGGCTGGCGGCGCTGCGCTTCTTCTATATCCACGTGTTGAAGCGCGGCTGGAGCATCGCCGAGACGCCCTATCCGAAGAAGTTGCGACACCTTCCGCAGGTGCTCAGCCAGGAGGAGGTGGCACGCCTCATTGACGCAGCAGACTCGCAGTTTCATCGCATCCTGCTGATGACGCTCTATGCCACGGGTGCACGGCGCGCGGAAGCGGCCCACCTGAAGGTCGGTGACATCGACAGCCAGCGGATGGTGGTTCATATCCGGGAGGGCAAGGGCGGCAAGGACCGCGATGTCATGCTTAGCCCGAAGCTGCTCGATGCGCTGCGCCTCTACTGGCGCGGCCTCCGGCGCAAGCCGAAGGAGTGGCTCTTTCCCGGCAACCGCTGGCACACGGCAAGTTACCCTGTCACCACTAAGGTCCTCTGGGATGCCTGCCAGATCGCCGCCGAACGCGCCGGCCTCGACAACAGGCACATCCATCCGCATACTCTACGTCACTGCTTCGCCACACATCTTCTTGAAGCCGGCGCCGACCTGCGAACGATCCAGATACTGCTCGGTCACCGAGACCTCGAGGTCACTACCGTCTACCTGCATCTGTCCCAACGGCATCTCAGCGCAACTGCCAGCCCGCTTGATGCTCTCACGTTCTCTCGACAAGGAGGACGCAAGCACAGTTCATGAGCCGGCCTCCGCTGGAGATGGCCGACATTGTTCGCTGTGCAGGACACGCATTTCTTGAACACAGCCGTAAGTGGATCAACTGGCAACACCGAAAAGTGTTGCTGGCCATCACGCGCTGTCGCACCGCCGCGCTGGGCGGACATCGCGATCGCTGTACCGGCTGCGGACATACGACCAGGATCTCGTACAACTCCTGCCGAAACAGGCATTGCCCACGGTGCCAGGGCAACGCGCGCCTGCGCTGGCTCAAGGCGCGTGAACGAGAACTGCTGCCCACCCGCTATGTCCATGCCGTCTTCACTCTGCCGCGGGAACTGGCCCCGCTCGCTTTACAGAACAAGCGGCTCATCTATAACCTGCTCTTTCACGCCAGTGCCGAGACGCTGCGTGAGATTGCTCGCGACCCTCGACATCTTGGAGCCGAGATCGGTTTCTTCAGCGTGCTCCACTCCTGGAATCAGCGATTGCAGTTTCATCCCCATATCCACTGTGTCGTTGCCGCCGGCGGCCTCGCACCAGATCACTCCAGATGGATCTCCGCCCGGCCTTCCTTCTTCCTGCCCATCGGCGTGCTCAGCCGTGTCTTCCGCGGCAAGTTCGTCGCCGGACTCCGTAGCGCCTTCCATCGAGGCGAACTCCAGTTTTACGGCAACCTTCTGCCTCTTGCCCAGCCACGCACCTTCGCCGCATGGCTGCGTGTACTGTTCCGCCACGACTGGGTCGTCTACTCCAAGCCTCCCTTCGGCGGCCCTGAACACGTGCTGCGCTATCTCGGCGCCTATACCCATCGCGTCGCCATCTCCAACAGCAGGCTGGTTGCGCTCTCCGATGGCAACGTCACCTTCCGCTGGCGCGACTCTGCCCACGGCAACAAGAAGAGGCTCATGACTCTGGCCGTCGAAGAGTTCCTGCGCCGCTTCCTGCTCCATCTGCTGCCGCCAGGCTTCGTCCGCATCCGCAACTTCGGGTTCCTCGCCAACCGGAACCGCGCTACCCTGTTGCCGCTATGCTCTCGACTACTCAGCGGCTCAGAGCAAAAGGCTGCTTCGGCAGCTTCGATGTCCACTGAAGAGACCCATTTACTCTGGAACTGCCCAGTCTGTGGCGGAACCATGCGCGCTGTCGAACGGCTTTCCGCTGCGCAACTGCTGCTTCGTTCTCCACCTCAACCAAACCGGTGCGCAGCTTGAACCTCTATCCCCATCTTCGGCCTTTGCCCCTGCTTCGGCACGCATGCAGGTTCCTTGTCTCATCTGTCCCGGGACGCTCGGTCGCTCATCTCTTCAGCCCCCGCCGGATGCCACATTGCGATCCTTCACCGCTCCATCACGACTTAAAAGCCGCAGATCATGCCCAGATTAACGACTTGGTCAAACTTCTCCACCCGATCAGCGCCATTCAAAGTACATAGCCTTCCATGGGGGCGGCTTCCTTCAAGTCGCTGTATCCGAAGCGCCCTGCTCTGAGAGCATGCAACTGCGCACTGCCGTCGCGGGGCGCTCCAGATACAGCACTAGGACTTCACAGGACTTTTCGCTACGAACCCAAGGCGGGACGGCGGCAACGCGTCTGAAAGCTCGCTACGTACGCTTCCCTTCTCCGATCGATAAGTGCGTTTCGCCGAATCGTACGCGAACCACGCGATGAACTGCTATGCTCAGGCACCACCACGAGCCGTGATGCTCAGAGGTCCGTTCTCAGCTCTTTCACTTGCCGCGTTCTTTCTATGGACCGGTCTCCTGTCCGCACAATCTCCGATGCAGATAAAGTGTTTCTTGGAGGACCAATCTATGGTCAAGGTCAAGCATTTCGCGGCCGCTCTCACGTTCGCGGCTTGCGCCGGAAATGTATCGGCGAGCTATGAGAACTCCGTTAATACGACTGAAGCGACCGCTGCGATCGCAGCTACGAAGGATGCACTTGTGACGCTCGAAACGAGTGCCTACGAGGCATGGAAGTCCAAGGACGCGAAGTTCTGGGAAACGTCAGGACTATCGGAGCTGCTCCGCGAGATCAGCTGCGCTCAGTAGACGGAGCGCGCGCGGAGCAGGTCGGATAGAGCGGTTTGAAGGAAGACGCTGGCGTTTGCGGCGGATGCGGTTATGCTATGGGGATGGAATCGGCTACCGCCTGCAATAGGAAGAATAATAAAGAGTTAGAACAAAGAGACGAAAAGCGATTCAGGACGCTATGACCGCGCATGATGTCGGAAGTATCGCACGCGCAGCGTCCGTCGCGCCAGCGACTTCGTTCTAACATCTCTTTCGGACAAGTTCGTGGGCTACGGTTCGTCTGGCAGGCTGGATAAAGCATCCGCGATCAAGGAATACACGGGCTCCGATTGCGAGATCAGGAGTTACGCTCTGTCCGACGAGCAGGTGAGGCCGATCGACAATCATGCAGCGCTGCTCACGTATAAGACCACCATTGACGGCACATGCGACGGACAAAAGGTACCGGATAACAGCCGGGAGGCAAGTGTGTACGTTCGCGATGGTGACCAATGGAAATTAGTCTTCCACGCCGAAGCTGCGGTTTTCGATCTGAAAGCCGCCCCTGCAAAACCGGCTGAGGTGACAGAAGCGCCCAAAAAAGACGAGGCCAAAACAACGGCTCCCGATGCCGCCACCGAGGCCATGCTCGCAGTCGAAAGGCCTTTCTGGGAAGCTTGGAGAGCCCACGACGCCAGGAAACTTGCGGCTGTGATGGCTCCCGATGCTTCATTCATCAATGCTTTTGGCACCTACTTCCCGACCAAGGCCGATGCGTTAAAGGACTGGACAAGCGCCGGATGCGATGTGAAGAGCGTTAGCGTCACCGACGCCGCCGGCACGATGCTGTCCCCGGCTGCCGGCATTCTGACATTTACGGGTACTGCCGTCGGCACCTGTTACGGCCAGAAGATCAATGCTGCTATTTGGGGGACGTCGATCTATGTAAAGGACGGCGATGCCTGGAAATGGACGTTTGGCATCAATATTCCTGCACGGCTGTAAGAGCGTCTAGAGGCTGCAGTCATCAGTTTCTGGTTTGTACTGGGAAACGCCCATCTCGCCCCCTAATGCCCAGATCGTCGCAAACCGGAGGTCGACTAATCGGACAGGGTGCCCCATTCAAGCCTTCTGTTGGCTTGAGTGGGGCAGTTGCTCAGCTTGTCAAGTCCCCAAAGTGAAAGAAACCTTCTAACCCACACAATCCAAAGAGAAAAACCCTGAGCCAATTTCGCCGACTATTTCCCCTAAATTGCTAAACTAGATGTAGAGACACGGACTCGCGCGAAGCGCACGGTAGAAGCACCGGGCTTTAGCCTGGGATTTTTCGCCGCCCAGGCCAGCCGGCATTACTTCCGCATATGAGCGATCTCACGATCCCCTAACCAACGCCCTCTCAGTAATTTACAAAAACATACCGGGGGTCCCAGCGTGTATAACGAGTGCCGTCACATCTTCACCAGCGGGAAAAAGTGCCAGTCACCCGCGCTTCGCGACCAGAGCTTTTGCTACTTCCATCAGACCAGTACCCGCTAAGTCCTTATTTCTTCTATATTTAAAATGTAACTCATTGATGACGAATCACTTGCGTCGAAGTCGATTTCCTAACCCACTCATAACAATACACTTGTGAAAAGAGGGAGAGGGTGGGATGCCGCTTGCGCCTCCGCCAATCAACCCCTATTCTTGTCCTCGCGGAGTAGAGGAGAGAATTCAGTGGAGCATGCCATCTTCATCAGCTATCGCCGTGACGACTCGGAGGGCGAAGCTGGACGGCTCTTTGACGATCTGACGCGGGCCTTCGGCAGCGATGCCGTCTTCATGGATGTGTCAGGCATCGATCCGGGAACCGATTTTCGCAAGGCAATTGACGACAATGTGGCCTGCTGCGGCGTGCTGCTCGCGATGATTGGCCCGACTTGGGCAACGATTACCGGATCAGACGGCCTGCGGCGCCTCGACAATGCCAACGACTACGTCCGCCTCGAAATCGCCTCGGCGCTCGGGCGCAACATCGCCGTCATTCCGGTGCTGGTGCACGATGCTCACATGCCGCACGCGGACCAGCTTCCGGACAACCTGAAAGACCTGGCCTACCGTAACAGCGTCGAGATCACGCACGCACGCTGGAACTCTGACGTACAGCTGCTTGTCAAGGCGCTCACGCAATACGTGCACGCGACTAAAGCGACCGAAGGCGACACCGTCCACGCCACCGTTCCGGTGCAACTCCCACCACCGCATGCAGCGTCGGAAGCCGCGTCAGAGGGGACGAAGCTGAAGAAGCCTATAAAGGTCGGACTGATTGTGCTCGCGGTCGTGGTCATAGCAGTGATCGGTTTCTTCGCGTTTACCATTGTGTACGACCTACACCAGGGTACAGACGGCGGAACCAGCCAGCTCGACGGTAAATGGACAAACCCTTCGGCGGCGGAACGCAACGCAATTGCCGAACTCGATATCTCGGGCAGCGGCAATCAGCTCGCTATTCACGCCTGGGGCTTGTGCAAGCCGGGCAACTGTGACTGGGGCTCGCAGAACGCGGTTTTCGACGGGCAGAAGGCGAAGGCGACATGGAGCTTTCTGAACAATACGACTGGCGAGGAAAAAGGTCGCGTGGCCTCGCTGACGATCTCCCCCGGAAGCACAGGAAAGCTCGAGGTGGTGGTCGAAAATACCTATGGGCAGCGCGCGGGTAACACGCATCAGTTCGAATTCGTCCGCGCACAGTAAATAGCAGTTTCAGTCGTGTGCTCCGCTGCCTTGCTCTTTCACGGTCTGCTGCTGCTGGATATTGGTCCACTGCGAGTGCTCCTGTGAGACGAGAGCCTCGACGCGTTCGGCGAGCAGCGAGTCCGGATCGGACGCATTCGCTTTCGCGTACGGTCCGGCTCTGCCGAGATACAAGTACTTCTCATGCTTGAGGGCTTCGGCTGTGGAGCGGTAGTTCGTCCAGTTCTCCTGATACTGGTTGAGGTGCAGGACGCCTTCGAGAATGGTGATAAGCACGCCGAGGGCGCCGGTAATCAATGCGACGTTGTCTTTGAGGCTCTTAAAAACCACCGTCAGGCTGCCCAGAAAAGGGATGAGGGCAGCGGCAAGAATTTCGATGACCTTGATCCGTTTGAAGGCGCGCTGCGCTTTGCGGCTCTTGGTGCCATACCAGTCAATCTGGTCCTGCAGCCTCGTAGATGTTGGTCCTCCGGGCAGGTCGGATGGCTCAGGCATTGGAGCTCTTCCCTCCAGCCGATTCACCTTGCCCAAAGAGCGCTCTCTCCGCCTGGCGGCGGCGCAGCAGGCCAGCCACCACCTGACCTCCGGCACGGTCCCAGAGATCGAACTGATCGGCCGCAGCGGCAAAATTGCCCGCATTCAGGTGCTTGAGCAGCGTTGACCCGGCAAAGGCCCCACGGCCCAGGTTGAAGACGAAGTCCACCAGCGCATCGAACTCATTCTGCTGCAAAGCCACAGTGACAACCTGATTGACATACGCCGCAGCCGCAGCCACATCGCTCATGAGCAACGCAGCCGCCTGATCCTGCGTGATGGTCAAACCGGAACATACCCCGGCGCCGGTATGCCCATACCCAATCGTCCAAACCCCAACCTGATCCTGATAAGCGGCAAGCTGGCAACCCTCAAACCGCTCGGTCAGCGCGAGCCCGTCGTTGCCATACGTAAGGCTGTTGATTCCCATATGAGCCCTATTAGATCATGGGTGCCAGCGTGGGATGCTTGCGGGGCCAGCATAGCACGTCGTTCAAATGTTCCTCGTGCATTTTTGCAAGCTTCGTGAGTCGGCTCGCTGGTGCGATTGCGAGGAGGAATCAAGACTGACATAGAAAAAAATGCCTGCAGCATTGGCAATTTGCTCATCATCTGTTCTTTACTATCGATGAAGGGTTACAGTGATCTGTGCTCCACGCGAGCGGCTTGCATCCCAGTAACTATTATTCATTTCCCTACCCGAAGGATCTGTGACATGACGACCATTCCTCCATTCGCACCAGCGTCAGAAAAATACCTTGTAGCCTTCGTTATCGAAGGAGATGACGTCTTCAAGGTCACCGTAGATAATGTTGTGCAGGCCGCAGATGGGGCGGGTTCCGCAGCATTTGAAGGCGTCGCCAAATTGAAGGCGGCTGTGGCGCTCTTCCAACTGATCAATGTTCATAACGAGCGGCCCCACGAGCTGCGTAAGATGGCGCGCGAACTTGCCCAGGAGGGCATGCTGCTGCTAGCGCGGGCAAGTGCCGCTCCCAGGCTGACCACGGCTGCGCTTGAAAGCTCCGTAGCGTAGTTCAACGTTTTTTTCCTCCTGTTTTCCTGCCTGAATGAGCCGGTTGCGTGAGGGTGCCGAAGCATACCGTGCAGGCCATGCCTCGACAGCATCAAAGACATCATGAAGAGAGATTGCCGTTTTGTGGAGTGATTTTGAATCCGACGTTGTAGAAGGCCGCTATCCTCTGGGCAAGCTTGTGCGCTCTGAAGGCAGATGCGGATGGTTCGAGACAAGGTTCGATGAGAAAGCAGCAATCATCAGCCTGATTGAATCGTTGAATGATGAAGCCATGCTGCTCGATCGACTGCGCACCGTGGAGAAGATCAGCAACAAAAATGTGGCCTCGATCTTCGAAGCAGGCGCAACCAGAGTGCGTGACACGCCGCTGGTGTATGCCGTCATGGAATACACCGAGGAGAATCTCGAAGACGTGTTGCGCACACGCGCACTTTCAGTCGAGGAGACAAAGGAAATCTCCGAGGCTCTGTTGAGCGCCCTGTCCGCGATTCACAAGGAACGGCTTGTCTGCGGACGACTCGAAGCCGCAAGCGTGCTTGCCTCCGGCGACACCATCAAGCTGCGCAGCGATTATCTGCAACTGGTGCCGCAGGATGCCGCTTTCGAGTCCTATGGTGCCAAAGACGTGCGCGATCTGGGGAGTTTGCTGCATCAGTGCCTGACGCAGCGGCCCCTGAAGCGCGTAACGGACGGCAATGATCCCTCGTTGCAATTGCTACCGTCGCCCTTTGTGCAAATTGTGCGCCGCACATTGAGCGGACCGGCGACTCTCGATGATATTGCCCTGCTGCTGCGTCCGGGTGCGGTTCCTGTTACTGCTCCGGTCGAGCCGGAGCCGGCGCCGAGGCTTGCCGCGAGGGTGGAAACTGTGAAGGCGTCTGCACCTGCTGCGGCAGCGGAGAGGCCGGCGGAGCCAAGGACGGCTAGAAACGCTTCTGGGAAGACGCCGCTGATTGTTGGTGGCATCATTGTGTTGCTCGTGCTGGCGTGGTTTGCGCTGCGTTCGATGCTGCACCACCCGGACCATCCGCAGGATGCAGCGGCGCAGAATCCGGTGGTGGTGGTTTCTCCGGAGACGACGGCTCCCCGCACGGCGGCGGCTGCTGTTCCACAACCAGCAAAGGCGAAGGCTTCTCCTGTGCCGGTTGCAACGCCACCAGGCTCGTCGGCTACGGCAGTTGCGTCTCCTGCTGGTGCGTGGCGCGTCGTGGCCTTTACATATAACTATCAGAACCAGGCGGAGCACAAGGCGAGCACGATCAACCAGCGGCATCCTGATCTGCAGGCAAGTGTTTTCTCGCCAAAAGGCAATGGCGCGCCCTATCTGGTGACGCTGGGTGCGGCGACGGATCGGGCCTCCGCATTTCGCTTGCGCGACAAGGCTGTTCAGGAAGGCTTACCCCAAGACACCTACGCACAAAACTATTCAAGGTAAACGCTGAGTCTCCCATCCTGTTCGTATTCCGACCAGGATGGGATTACTACGATTGCGCGGAGGTCTGGCTTGGCGGTACTGCGGTCGGTGCTGGCTTCGGAGCGGCCGGCTTCTTCGGCACGTCCTTCTTGCCAGGTGCAAGAATTGCATGCAGAGTAGTGCCTTCCATGCGCGGCATAAATTCGACTGTACCGGCATCCCCGATATCCTGAATAAGCCGATTGATGATGGCATAACCCAGCTCGCGATGGGCCATTTGGCGGCCCTTAAAGCGCAGCGACGCCTTGACCTTGTCGCCTTCTGTCAGAAAGCGTACAGCCTGATTTTTCTTGGTCTGGTAGTCGTGTTCGTCGACGGTCACGGAGAACTTGACTTCCTTGACGACTATTACCTTCTGCTTCTTGCGGGCAGCGCGTTCGCTCTTGTCTTTTTCGTAGAGGAATTTGCCGTAGTCCTGAATGCGGCAGACCGGAGGAACCGCTGTGGGCGAAACTTCTACGAGATCAAGGCCGCGTTCGCGGGCGATCTTCAGTGCGTCAAAAGGCGGCATGATGCCGAGCTGCTCGCCCTTGTCGTCGATCACGCGCACTTCACGCGCGCGGATTCTTTCATTGATACGGATAAACTGCTTGGCTGAACGCTTGTCTAACTGTGCGATGGGTTTCCTCCAAAATTTTGTGGCAGCGCCACGTACCTACTCAGTATATCAAGCAGGCCCACTCTTGTTTGATGCGGATTGCGCCGAGGCCGCCCGCTCCTTTATTGCCGCAACGGATTCGCGTAGAGCCCGGTTTCCGTAAGATGATCAGCCCGCACCCGCATAGTGCGATTCGGAGGGCAAATCGTTGCAACTTCTACCTTGATGAAGTTGTCCGACAGCGCTGGGGTTGTCCGAAGGTCATTTCCCTTCAGCGTGACTACGCTTAGTTCCCGCCCGAGGAATCGTTTCCGGAATGCTAGATTTTTCTGCGCCGCCAGAGAACGCAGGGCTTCCATGCGCTCCTTAACTAGCTGCGCGCGAACAGGCTGCAGGCGGTGCAGTTCGGCGGCCGGTGTGGCAGGACGCGCCGAAAAGGGGAAGAGATGCAGGTAGGTGACGGGTTGCGCGGCAATGAAATCGTAACTTTCCTCAAAAAGCGCTTCTGTCTCGCCGGGGAACCCCACCATCACGTCCGCACCAATCGCCGCGTCGGGGAGCAGGGTGCGAATCTGAGCGAGCCTTTCTGCGTAGTGCCACGGGCGGTAGCGGCGATACATGCGGCGGAGGATGGTGTCAGACCCAGACTGCAGGGGCAGGTGCGCATGGCGCGCAAGCCGGCCGGAATAAGTAGTGAAGAGCGCAAGCAACTCAGCCGTCCAGTCCATTGGTTCAATCGAACTTAGGCGCAGACGTGATAGCGCTGTTTTTTCGAGAATAGCGGCAACCAGATCGACAAACCGCCATGCCGGCCTCAGGTCACGTCCCCAGCGGCCCAGATTGATGCCCGACAGCACAAGTTCCTGGCCGCCGCTCTTCACGAAGCGTTCGACGGATGCAAGGCACGTTGCGAGTGAAACTGACCGGCTGGGGCCGCGCGTTTCGGGGATGATGCAGAAGGAACAGCGGTTGGCGCAGCCATCCTGGACTTTGAGGTTTGGCCGCGTTTGGTTCGCATTTTCGGCGAATGGCAGGGTAGCGAGATTGGCGTGTGCGAAAGTTTCATCCACAAAAACCGGTACGCTATTGACCAGCGTCGTCAGTGGAACAAAACGCGACGGCTCGACAATGCTCGGCGCGACTAGAGATTTGTGACTGTTGCCAATCACAGAGGTGACGCCGTCCAGAGCCGCTAACTCTTCCGGCGCCCGTTGCGCGTAGCATCCAGTAACGACGATCTTCGCCTGCGGATTGTTGCGATGAACCCGGCGAATGAAGGCGCGAGCGCCGCTGTCCGCGTTGGCTGTAACACTGCAAGTATTAACGATAATGACATCTGCGCTGGCACAGTTCGTCGCCGGATGCAGCCCGTGCCGGCGCAGTCCCGCCCCAATGGCTTCGCCGTCAGAGCGGCTGGAGCGGCATCCAAAGTTCTCGACGTGATATTCTGCCACGTTGTTTAGTGTAACAATGGATATTACAGCCTCGGGATTCCCGGAGCACCGTTTCGCACAGCTGGCGGGGATGCAGCCTTAACCGGAATGAATTCCTTTCAACTCACGTTGGGGAAAGTCAGGAGTTTATATGAAGCGGCGTATTTTACTGGTGGACGACGAACTGGCGATTCTGCTGACGCTAAAGGCTGTGCTCGAGATCAACGGGTTCGAGGTAGAAACGGCCGCTTCGGCCCGCGAAGCCAAATCGAAAATAAAGAACGGCCAATACCACATGGTGATAACCGATATGCGCATGGAAAGCGAAAGCGCAGGACTGGATGTGGTGCAGGCGGCCAAGAAAGCGCCCTACCAGCCAGCCGTTGCCATGTTGACGGCGTTTCCTTTCCCCGGCGAGGACTGGCAAGACCAGGGGGCCGCCGAGATGCTGGTGAAGCCGATGAACACCCAGGATCTGCTGGTGCAAATCGAGGCCCTGCTGGTAACGCACGAAGACGCCAAGCGCAGCACGGGCAAAAAGCAGCCCGGGTTAGTTTCCACAGCTGGAAGTTCCGCTAGAAAAACCCGCACGCCGCCACGCAAAGCCGTGGCGACGAGCTGATTCTCTATCGAAGAAGCCGGCAAAAACCGGCGTCTCCCAAAAATTACAAGGTGGCCGGCGGCTGCTGAGCAGCAACGGGTACAATCCGCTTCCGCTGAAAGCATTCGCGACAAAGTACGGGACGCCCCTGCGTCGGCTTGAACGGCACCGTGGTCTCATGGCCGCACTCCGAGCAAGTCGTGCGGGTTTCCGCGCGAACAACAGAACCGCCAGCCGCGCGCTTCGCCTTACAGAGCTTGCACCGTTTGGGATCGTTCCGGAATTGCTTGTCATGAAAGAAAAGCTGTTCCCCTGCGGTAAATACAAATTCATTCCCGCAATCCACACACTTAAGAATCTTGTCGACGAACTCCATCTCATGTTCCCCAGCCGGACTGCCGAGATACCGCAGCGCCGGCTCAGAGCCCCAATTCACAGGCATAGTGAATCGAAGCTGCTGATCGTAGCGAACTTCTTTTTGTGAACTTCTTACGACGATTATTTTGCGAAGGGGCCTGGCCGCGGTGAGTGGCGGCGACTACCGGGTCCTTAAGCGAACCGGTATGACATGCCGAGGGGCACGCCGAGGGAACTGCGGCATTGCTTCTTGTAATTCAGCCCCGAAGCTCTGTAATCGCCACGGGGCTTTCAAGATATGGTTTGGTGAAGCTAAGTTAGTCCTGCTCTTTACGAGCCTTCTTGCGATTCCGCTTGCGTGCTAGCGCCTCTTTTACGCGGCGCTTTTCACCGGGCTTCAGGTAGAAGGAGTGGCGCTTGACTTCCTTGATGATGTCCTCCTGCTGTACCTTACGCTTAAACCGGCGCAACGCATTTTCTAGCGGCTCGCCTTCCTGCACGCGAACCTCTGCCAACTGAACTACACCTCCAAACCGACCCCGCTAGGGCCTGTATAGAATATCAGGATTCCTGGCATGAGGGGTGGGGTTAATTTTAAGTTGCTCATATTTAGTTAGTTATCGAGTTATGAGGCATTTACTCCTTGTGCTTATAATTGCCTCAAGGCACAACGCAAGCGTCAGTCGCGCAGAATTCAAGTCTGAAAAATATGAAGACCCGCCACCGGTCGACCTGGCTGGTTGGAGCCCGGGACTAGGATTCGAGCGGCTCCATGTCGACGGCGACCTTAAGTGCATGTGCTCCGCCGCCTAGAATCAGGCCGCGTAGCGGGCTTACGTCACCGTAATCACGCCCCCAGGCCAGGGTTACGTGGCTATTGGACGGGACGAGATTGTTGGTAGGGTCCATGTCGAGCCAGCCGACGCCAGGACAATACGCGGAAACCCAAGCATGGGACGCATCCGCGCCCACTAATCGCGGTTTGCCCGGCGGTGGATAGGTTCGAAGATAGCCGCTCACATATCTAGCCGCGAGATTCAGCGAGCGAAGACAGGCGATTTGAAGATGCGAGAAATCCTGACATACGCCGCGCCGTTTCCGAAAGACCTCCTCGGTGGGCGTGCGGACATTCGTCACCTTTGAATCGAAGCGGAAGTCTTTGTGAATGCGCGCGGTCAGATCCAGAAGCCCCTCTGCAAGAGGACGTCCAGGCGTGAACGACTCGAGCGCATAAGCGGCAAACTCCGGCCGAACCCGGATTCGCGGCGACTCAAATCCAAATTGATAAGCTTCGAGAGTCGCAGGATTGAGGTCGTTGGGGAGGGATCGCGCTGCTTCTTCCCAAGGGGGCGACTGCGGCGGCCACTGCGGCGCATCCCCCTCCACGATCACCTCGCTACTCGCTTCTACCACCAATTCCTTGTGCGGTTCCTGAACGGTGAAAAAGCAGAGAAGATTTCCGAAGTAGTCTACACGCTCAGTGCGTGTCGCCGGGGTGGGATGGATGTGCAACTCGCTGCGCATCACTTTGTGGTAAGGCAACGAGCGCGGATAAAGGCAGGCTACGTGGTTCCCTACCGATACCGGGTACTTGTATTTGTACGTAGTTCGGTGACTGATTTTATAAATCATTGGCCTATTGTGATGGGCAAGGTGCGAGCATGGCTGAAGTATCTGCTGGATAGGTTATTCGACCACGAGGGCAGCAATCGCTCCAGTTCTCTGAGAAATTGTTCAAGACGGGACAGGCCATTGGAGCCATTCGTCACCGTTGCGCCCGGCAATGGATACTTCAACTCCCGCAAGTCAAAACTCCTCAACAATGCCAGCGCGTCTCGTATCGCTTGCAAGTCATCGTCGGCGTGCCGGGGAAGCCTTTCGTAGAGGTCTGCGAGATGGCTGAGTTGAAAATCCAGAGAGCGGGGATTTGTATCATCTGCCATGAGCACGTCCAGCACAGCTAATGGCTGCAGCGTTGTGTAGTAGCGCGCCCGGTAGGTCATGGAGCTGTCCGCTACTTCTAGTAAGCATTCAAGGAGCGGCCAATCCTGCTCCGCTATCGGTGTGGTAATCTCACGCAACTGTCTCGTCAGATAGATTGCGCGCTCCAAACGTCGCCCAATGCTCATGAACAGCCAGCCCGATCCGCGGTTGATGTTTTCGCGCTCCATTCCAGAAAACGCCGAAAGTAGTTCCAGGCAAGCAGTCAGCATCGCGGGATACTCAAGAAACTCTGTATCACGCTCGATATGAATCGAGTCACGTAGTTGACCGATGAGGAAAATCATATCTGTTGACAACCGCTCACGCACATTGCCGCCAACCCGAGCGACTTCTGCCAAGGTCGAAGCCAAGCTGCCGGGCCTCTTGGAGTCTGTCGCCAGCGAAATCACTTCCCGTTCGAGCTCAAGTGAAGTGGGGCGTCTGTCTTTTGCTTTTGGCAACTTGCTATGCCGTGACTCCAGGCAAGCGTGCAGACGGATCAGGCATGCCATCTCTGACTCTTCTGCGTGGCTCACGCGAGGGATCATTGCGCGTAGGATCCGCGCGATGTCTTCCGCCCGTTCGACATATCGACCCAACCAGAAAACATTGTCGGCCACTCTGCTGGGCACAACGCGCGGCACGCGGCGCAACTCCACAGGTTCATTGCGCGGACGCAACATGCTGAAAGTATCGACCGGGCTATCCCAGAGAACCCATGCGTCCTTGCTGTGGCCGCCTCGCTGCATCGAAACGACTGATCCTTCTGCTTCGGCAACTCGCACCAAGCCGCCTGGAATCGCCATCCATCCGTTGCCGGTATTGAGCACGTATGTGCGCAGTACCACGCTGCGTGAGTTCAGTCCTCCTTTTCCCCACACCGGCGCCGTGGATAAAGCGACCTGCTCCTGCGCCACATACTCATGCGGGCGGGCTCGCAGCTGATCGACAAACTTGCCCTTTGCTGCCTGCGCAAGCTCGGCCCCAAAAACCGGTTCCATGCCGCGTGATGGGAACGCCGGTTTCACGACAACGGAGTCGAGATGTTCAAGTACCCAATCGAGTGCATACGACTGCCCGCACCACCAGGTCGCGACGGACGGAAGTTTGAGCTTCTCACCCAGCAACTGTTTGGAGAGGCCGGGAAGAAAGGGCATGATCGCGGCTGTCTCAATCAGGCCGCTTCCCAGCGCATTGGCAACTTTCACGTTGCCGGCGACGATGGCGTCGACCAGCCCGGACACGCCCAGAAGAGAGTCGCTACGCAACTCGAGAGGGTCGCAAAAGCTGTCGTCTACGCGCCGCAATATGACATCGACCTGCTCCAAGCCGTCGACAGTCTTAAGATACACTCGTCGATCGCGAACCGTCAGGTCTGCTCCCTCCACCAGAGTGAATCCAAGGTATCGCGATATGTATGAGTGTTCGAAATAAGTCTCGTTGTACGGCCCCGGAGTGAGCAGCACGATCCGCGGATTGTCGCGCTCGGAGAGGTTGGTAAGTGCTTCGCGTTGTGCACGGAAGAATGGAGCTAGGCGCAAGACGTTCGATGAGCGGAAAAGATCCGGAAGAACATCGGAGACGATGGTGCGGTTCTCTAACGCATAGCCGCTGCCCGATGGCGCCTGTGTGCGATCGGCGAGCACCCACCATTGGCCATCCGGCGAGCGGGCAAGATCAATGGCCAGCATGTGCAGATAGCTATGCGCGGGAACATGCACCCCGACCAGCGGACGAAGGAATGCGGGATTGGCATAGAGAAGCGCCGCAGGAAAATGCCCACGCGCCACGAGATCCTGTGAACCGTATAAATCCTCAAGAAGCAGACTCAATAACTGGGCTCGTTGAATGATGCCCGCCTCGATGTAGCGCCACTCGTCCGCCGGGATCAGCAGCGGAATGATATCGATCTTCCAGGCGCGATTCGCTCCGAGAGGGTCGCTGTAGATGTTGTACGTAATCCCGTTCTCGCGAATACGGCGCTCGGCACGGCACCAGCGCCGTTCCAGTTCGGCGTGTCCGATCGTCAGCAGCGACTCCATCAGGTGTGCCCAGTGCGGCCGAGGAGTTACGCCGTCCGCCGACAACTCGTCGTAGGCGCCTCCATAGCGGAGTGGGGTTTGATAGAGATCCACAGTCATCAGACGAGGTCCTGCTTCTCAGTGCGCCGCTTGTCGGCGGCGACAGGCAACCTCAGGTCCAGAGTCATCGGGAAGTGCGTGTTGATCTCGTCTTCCGGCGCGGTCATAAGGTTGGGAGGATCGTTAGATACCTGAAAGCGCTCCTGGCGGCGATCTTCTGCCTCCTTTGCGTTGACGGGCCGGGCTGTGTATATGCGACCGTCGGGCGGCTTGGTGTGGTAGATACATCGGCCAATCGAACGCTCGTTCCAGCGGTCGATGATATCGAAGACGAGCGGCGCGTGCACAGGGATAGTAGGGTATAGCGATGCCGATAGTTGTCGAGCGCGATACCGTACGCCCGCTACTGCCTCTCCAGGATCACCTGTTGGATTGAGCGGTACCCGGCGTCCGTTGCATGCAACCACGTAGCGGGATTCCGTCGTGAATCCTGAAACCTTTACCTGGAGCCGTTCGAGCGACGAGTCAACGCTGCGCACCGTTCGGCCGGAAGTCGTCTCTTCTGCCAGCACGTTCCAGGGCTCGAGGGCCTCACGCAGCTCCAGTTCGACACCCTCCGTAGCGACCGAACCGATCTTGGGGAAGCGAAACTCGAAGTGCGAAGCAAACCACTTCTCCTCAAAGTTGTAGCCGAACCGGCGCAACTGGGTGATCACATCAGAAAAATCGCGCCTGACGAAATGCGGAAGCATAAAACGGTCATGGAGTGCAGTGCCCCAATGGACCAGGCTGCCGTCGAAAGGCCGCTTCCAGAACATACAGACCAGAGCACGGATCAGAAGCATCTCGACAAGCCCCATTCTGACATGCGGAGCCATTTCGAAGGCACGCAATTCGAGAAGGCCGAGGCGCAATCCAAGACCTTCGGGTGCATAAAGCTTGTCGATGCAGAACTCGGCGCGATGCGAGTTTCCTGTGACATCCACGAGTAAATTGCGGAATAGTCCATCCATCGTACTCGGTGGGCAGTCGCTCAAAGGCAAGTGCTGAAAGGCAAGTTCCAGTTCATACAGTGCATCCATCCGCGCCTCGTCGATGCGCGGATACTGGCTCGTAGGACCGACATACATGCCGGAAAACAGGTACGACAACGATGGATGATTCTGCCAGAACGCGACCATGCTGCGCAGCAGATCGGGGCGACGCAGAAAAGGGCTGTCCAGAACGGTGGCTCCGCCGATCACGATATGGCTGCCGCCGCCGGTGGCGAGATGGCTGCCATCGTAGGCGAATTTTTCAGCGGTCAACCTGTTTTTGCGCGCTTCCTCAAAAAGCACCGTATTGATTCGTTGGAGTTCGTCCCAATTGCTCGCGGGGGGCAGGTTTATTTCCAGAACGCCGGGGTCGGGAGTGACGCTGAACGAGCGCAGCCTCGGATCGAATGGTGGAGGATAACCTTCCAGCCACACCGGTTTGTGGAGGTACTGGCAGGTATCCTCGACGGCTGCAAGTAGGTCAAGATAATCTGCGAGCTTGGGCGCATATGGCAGAAATACATGCAGGCGGCCTTCTCGAGCCTCTACGCAGAGTGCTGGCCGTATCAACTCCGGCGCCGTCTCCGCCTTGCTCGATAAAGCCGGCAGCGGATCTGCGATCGGCTCTTTCCCAAACAGATCGATGCCACGCGCCGGACGTGGCGGGAGCTTGACCAGATCCGCGTTGGGTGCAGCCTCATATTCGTAATCGAGTTCGTCAGGAGCTACCCATGTCAAGGACTCGGTCGGAATGCGATAACCAATGGGCGAATCCCCAGGCAGCAGTTGCAGACGCGCCGGACGAGGAAACCACAACTGACTCGACCAGCATAAGTGGCCAGAAGGCTGTCGGCGGCGGATTGGCAAAATGTACCCCGCTGGCTCCATCGACTCGGCGGAGTTGTATGCTGGCAGCAGGTTTCCAGAACTCACCTGAAGCCGGCGCGTAAGCGCTTCCACAAATGCGAAAGCATCCGTCGTGCCGAAGCTGTAGTCCTGATCTTCGCGGGCGATGAGATCGACTTTCTCCCAGATCGCAACACCATCGACGCGCCAGAAGCAGCTCAGCGCCCAACGCGGCAGCGGCTCGCCCGGATACCATTTGCCCTGTCCGTAATGAAGCAGGCCGCCGGACGCCATTCTCTCGCGCAGACCTTGGATGAGGCTCAATCCGCGGGTGCGTTTCATCTCGCCAAGGGCATCAATGTTCCACTGCGGACTCTCGGGCTCGTCGATGCCGACAAAGGTTGGCTCGCCTCCCATAGTCAGGCGTACATCCTGCGCTTTCAGATCGGCGTCGATGCTATGCGCGACCTCTTCCAGCTGCACCCAATCTTCCTCTGTGAAAGGCTTGGAAGTTCGTGGCGCATCATTCAGGCGGCGAATGGACATGGAGTAGCTGAAGTCCACGTTGGCACGCTCGACCGTTCCTCCAATAGGCGCGGCCCTTGAAGCATCCGGCGTACAGGCAAGTGGGATGTGACCGTCGCCCGCGAACAGGCCCGAGGTTGCATCCATCCCGATCCATCCCGCACCCGGCAGGAATGCTTCCGCCCAGGCATGTAATTCTGCGGAGTCGGTTTGCGGACCGCCTTGATCCGGATCGTCCGACGCCAGCTGAATCAGATACCCGGAGACGAAGCGTGCCGCGAATCCCAAATGCCGTAGAACCTGTACGAGGAGCCACGCCGAATCACGGCAGGAGCCCATGCGCCTGTCCAGAGTTTCTTCGCATGTCTGGACGCCCGGGTTCATCCGGGTCTCATATCCAACGTAGTCTCGCACCCTTCGGTTCAAGTCCACCAGGAAGCCGATCGTTCCGCGCTTTTCGTCGGAAAAAGTCTCAAGAAAAGCCCGGAGCGAAGGACCGGCCGGATCGACCGAACGGTACGGTTCGAGATCCTTAGCTAGCGTCGGCTCGTATTCGAACGGGTAATCCTGGACTCCCGGTTCCAACAGGAAAGCGAATGGATTGAAGGAAGAAAACTCTGCGACGAGGTCCACCTCAACGACAAACTCGTTCGTCTTGTTTGAAAAGAGAATGCGCGCCAGATAATTGGCGTGCGGATCAAGCTGCCAGTTGAGCAGGTGTTGGGCCGGAGTGATCTTAAGCGAGTAGCTGAGGATCGGTGTTCGACAATGCGGAGCAGGACGCAACTGTATGACTTGCGGACCGAGCGAAACGGCCTTGTCATATCGGTACTGCGTCCGGTGATTGAGAGCAACCTGTAAACCCATCCACCCTCATGCCGCTCAGATATGGACTCTTCGCTCGCACTTCCCAGGATCGCGAACTCGAAAACCCTAAGTGTTTCACAGAAGCTTCTGCTGTAAAGCTACCTTAAGGATAGAGCCAACGCTGCAATTTTCTCATCATTGGCGCGCGACTTCCTGTATGTGAGGACAGATTGTAAGTTCGCGGGAACCCTGCTGGAATAACGAAGTGGGCTACGAGGCCCGTTAGCCTTGAGCGTGTCCAACCGCAGAAGCTCATGGCCGATTCCAAGAGTTCCTTGGCCAGATGTTGCGGTACTGAGCGAACCGGCGGACCCAGCCGTGGAATAACAGCGTCACATGACCAGGGCGACACGCTCCAGTTCGGCCTGAATACAATCGACCGAACAGCCGAAGCCTTCGAGGCGCGGAAGCACATCGGGAACCAATGCGGAATTTACGCCATATCCGTGCGCGCCTAGAAATGCGGTAACCATTTCCGCGGCCTGTCTTGAGTCGATTCCCGATTGCATCAATTCCTGCCGCAACCGTGAGAGCTCTGCCATGGAAAATTTCTCGATCATGTTTTTATCCGCCATCGCGCACTCCTCGTACTATTAGACGTTCAGAAGTCCGGCTATCGGAAATTGAAACACTGTTTCATGCATTTTGTGACGCAGTATTAGTTCTCCCAATCAAAGTCTTTCGTAAGACTACGATTGTTTCCAGTTCAGTACTTCCGCGTGACTCTAGTGGTTACCTCGTCAGGGCAGGCTCAGGCTCTTCGATTGGCTCGGCAATTCGCTGTTCCGGGAAATAGGCGTTGACAACATATTGTTCCAACATGCGTTGCGTATTGAAGAAGGACCCGTTTAGAGCGATCGTGGAGCGCATGATGCGGCGCCACTGTTGCGGCTGCTGGTAATAAAGCGGAAGTAGCACGTGCTCTAGCTGATCGTACAGGGAGTTTGCTTCGGCGGCCTCATCCTCATGGTCTTCGATCGCCCAGCCGGTTACGCCTTCGATCCAGCCTTCAATCCACCAACCGTCAAGGATGCTGAGGCTCGGCACACCGTTCAAGGCGGCCTTCATGCCGCTGGTGCCGGATGCCTCATACGGGCGCTTGGGCGTATTGAGCCACACGTCTACTCCGCCCGTGAGCAGCGCGCCGAGCGTCCATTCGTAGTTTTCAAGATAGACGACTCGCAAGGTATCGGAATTCAGCTTCTTTGCCAGTTCGATGACATGACGGATCTTTGCCTTGCCCGGCGCATCCGCCGGATGCGCTTTGCCGCTGTAAATGATTTGCAACCCTCCGCGTTCCTGTGCACAGCGGACGAGCCGTTCCGGATCGGTAAAGAGAAGGTCGGCCCGTTTGTAGGTGGCTGCGCGGCGCGCAAAGCCAATCGTGAAGACGTCAGGCCTTAGCCCAACACCGGCGCGCTGAGCCACGGCGTCGATCAGCAGTTGTTTGGCGGCCGCGTGGGCGCTCTCGATTTCTTCTTCCGGGATGTCGATCGCATACCGTAGCGTTACATTGTCCTGCCGCCAGCGAGGCATGTGACGGTCATAGACACCCCGGAAAGAAGCCGCAGTCCACGTGGCTGCATGGACCCCATTGGTGATGGCGCTGATGTCGTAGTCCGGAAACATCGCGCGGGAAACTTTACCGTGCTGCATGGCCACGCCGTTTACAAAGCGCGAAAAGCGCAACGCAACGTATGTCATGTTCAGCAGGCCCTCGTGAATGCAACCTTTGCGTTCAAGGAAAGAGACGCGTTCCCGGCCGAGAATGCGATCGGCCTGCTCAAGGGAGAACCGATCGTGACCCGCAGGTACCGGCGTGTGCGTCGTGAAGACACAAAGTTGGCGGACTTCAGCTACGTCGTTATCGGTCGCCGACGCAAGAATGGCGCCTTTCAGCTGATCTTCCATCAGGGCGAGAGTCAGCAGAGCCGCGTGTCCCTCATTCATGTGATAGACCGTAGCCTTGTATTTGAGGGCGTCAAGGATACGCACTCCGCCAATGCCGAGGATGATTTCCTGACGCAACCGGTAATCGCCATCGCCGCCGTACAACTGATCCGTAAGGGTGCGATCACGTGGATCATTCTGTTGAAGGTCTGCGTCGAGAAAATAAATCGGAATCCTGTGGCCGGTTACGCCGATCAGGTCATAGCGCCACGCGCGCAGTGCGATCTCACGCTCTTCAATCGTGATAATGACAACCGGCTCCTCAAGTGACAGCTTTTCTTCGATATTCCACGGCTGTGACTCTTCAGTTTGCAGGCCGTCCAGATCTAGGCGCTGTCTGAAGTAGCCTTTGCGATGCGCGAGCGTTACCGCGGCGAGAGGCAGTCCCATATCGGCGGCGGAGCGCAAAGTATCACCGGCAAGCACACCCAGACCCCCACTATAAGTGGGCATATCCGGAGCTACTGCAATTTCCATGGAAAAATAGGCGATACGCGAACTCTCATTAGTGTTGAGAGAGGCAAAACCAGGTAAAAGACTCATTCAACTCATCTCCCCGTGCACAACAATCAACGAATCGTCGCTGTCGATCCAATGGCTGCACGGATATAATTTCTGCTGCCGCCGCGATCTCCTCGCGGCGACACCAATCAGCAATCCAGCTATGAATTTTAGCAAGCGCATCAGAGGATTAAACGAACAAAAGGAATGTAGAAAGTCATCGAGTTGTCATAATTTTGGAAAAGAACGAGTTAACTTTGTGGTAAGGGCGCGCGTTGCTCCACTTCGTGTGCGCCCGCCGATGCATGGCTCTCGTAAATCTCAGGATGGATGCCGGTAAGCTCCTTATAATTGGCGGCAATATTTGAGGCGAATTGCACCGCGTGCACCGATTCCACTAGGTTCACGGTGCAGCCTCCGAATCCCCCCCCCGTGAGTCTTGCACCCACACAACCTTCCTGCTTGTTGGCAATTTCGACCATGATGTCGGCCTCGGGACAGCTTGCTTCGAAGTCGTCGCGATAGCTGGCGTGAGCCTCTGCCATGAGACGCCCTAGTGTCGTCAGGTCGTTCGCCTCCAGGGCATCTGCCGCAGCCACGGTGCGGGTATTCTCGGTGATGACATGTCGGCATCGCTTAAGCACGTCAGGCGGCATTTCGTAGCCCCAGCGTTTGAGATCCTCGACGGTAGCATCCCGCAACAGGCGAATCTCTGGGCGATGGCGCCGGAGGATGGCCGTGCCCTCCTCAACTTCGGCCCGGCGCGAACCGTACTCGCCGCCAGCATGGGAATGTTTCACCATCGTGTTGCAGATCACAAGACTCAAGTGTTTTGGAATGGGTGCAAGCCGATAGGCAAGACTGCGACAGTCCAGAAGCAAAGCATGATCAGCAGCCCCGCAACACGATACAAACTGATCCATGATTCCGCATGGAGCGCCTACGTAGTCATTTTCCGCGCGCTGGCAAAGCAGAGCGATTTTGGGCAGAGGTAGCGAAGCTTCGGCAATGTGGAGCATCGCGAGCATGCTGGCGACTTCAATCGATGCTGAAGAGCTAAGCCCCGCGCCCAGAGGAACATTGCCGTCGAGTGTCAGATGAAAACCGGGAACGGCAATTCCCTCCTGCTGCAGGATGGAAAGCACGCCGAAGGGATAGTCGCTCCAATGATGTGAACCGCGGGTGCCGATTGTATCGAGCCCGCGACCAACCGCTTCGCCGAAGTTCCTGGAAAAAACCGTTGCGTTCTGGTCGTCGCTTGGGGAGATTGCTGCGAACGTAGCGAAATCAATAGCGGCCGGCATCACAAAGCCATCGGCGTAGTCGGTATGCTCGCCGATCAGGTTCACGCGCCCGGGAGCCATGAAGACAACAGGAGCTTTACCGAATTTTTCTCTGTGAAGCTTACTGATACCGCTTACATCTAGCATTCTTCGAGCCTCAGGAAAAATAAAAAGCCCACGCTCACAATACACCACTCACATCCAAATCGAGCGACCAATGAGCTTCCGTCTTCGCCGCAAGTCGCCGCGCCCGGCCTTGCAGGGCCGCTAATGCCAGCGAGTCGCCATCGGCAGTACAGGGTTCCAGAGCCACGCATTGCTGGCGGTTTACACCATGCTCTGGCCAGCCGCCATAGCAAATCCAGAGTCCTAAATAGGGTAGCTCCTGAGGGGCGAACCGCAACTCAACGCGACGTTTCAGCCGCTTGCGCTCGATCGCGCACCACCCTTCCGGCGGAGAGGCAGCAAAAAGCTTGTCGCCAATTCCATCGGCAACTTCGCCGGCAAGAGCGAGATCCGCGATCTCCTGATTCATCAACGTGGCCTTCGGCCACGTCTGTTTCGTTCCTCGCCGGCCAAGTCTATTTTGCGCAGAGCCTTCGACAGTGACCTCCCGGATCGAGTCGGGCAGGACAATGCGGTCGCCCTTCTCGACTACAAATAGAGGATGCGCAGACCATACATATTCCACCGCCTCACTGCTCAGATTCCGCAGAGTGTAGGCGATGTGAAGGCGATTCCGATCGAGGCTCAAGATCCTGCTGAATCGTAATGGAAGGCTGAAGCCGTCCGCGGACATAGCCAGCTTTTTCCCGTTTCCCGAACTCGCTTTCCATGTCACCTGCCAAAAATCCCCGTGGTCGGGAATCGACACGATCCCGGAAGCGGTTTGCATATCGCAGGCGGCTACGGAGGGGAGACATTCATCCCAGCCGCTGGCGTCGCTGGCATCAAAATTCATATATCGAGTGCGAAGAGCATACGGTTGCAGGGGCTGCTGCAGCAATTCTTCTTCACCAGGCAAAATCTGAATGGAGGCGATTTTGCCGCCGAGCGAAGGCAATATGGTTACGCGCAGCGCGCCGTTTTCGAGCACAACCTGCTCTATTGATTCGTCGATCCGATCGCTTTCGAGGTTGCGTGGCTCAACTTCTCCCATATCGCATCCATCCAGTGGAGATGTTCCGGCTTCATCAGCACCGACCGAAGGCAGGTAACCTTGCCATCGGAAGGTGCGCCGGGCCATGCGTCAGGCCCGAAGAAGCTGATCGGAACCTGAGCGAGGGCCAGATGAAGGTCCTGCTCCGCCGCAAGATCAAAGATCGCGGTAGCCAGCCGCGACGACTCCTTTAATGTATACGCTTTCACTGCCCATACCAAAATATCCAATTCGGGCTTGGGACCAGTAAGGAATCGCCCATCTTGCCTTAATTTTCTATAGACGTGCAAGGCTGCCATTCGGCCGCATGCGAGTCCGTTCGCGAACTGACCGTTTGGTATCAGAGGCAGCAGTTTTTGGGTCGCCCATAAGGCGGTTGCGGCGGCGCCAGCGCGCGAGCACTCCAGGCTGATCTCGCCGAGGTGTAATTCGTTGGAGGTGAAGTAGGTGTAAGGAGAGTCGTGCTTGTAGAACCGGCCAACCGAGGGATCGCGGAAGAGAATGCAGCCGCAGCCGTAGGGCTGAAGACCGTGTTTGTGGGGGTCGACGACGATCGAGTCGGCTTCGTGAATGCGTGTATACGCCCGTGCGGCGTCGGGTGCGAGGTTTGAGACAAGCTTAAAGTAGCCGCCGTAGGCTGCATCGATGTGGATCCGGAACCCATAACGCGGGCGCAACTCCAATATCTGGTCCAGGGGATCGACCGCACCCGCGGAGGTGGTTCCCATGGTAACGACAACCGTTCCGACCTCCCCTGACTGCAGCGTGGATTCAAGGGCGGCGGTATCCAGGCGTCCCCGCACATCCGCTGCGATGCTCTCAAACGGCAGGCCGAGAACAGCGCTGATGCGGTTGTGTGTATAGTGGGCATTTTCTGACGCGACAATTTTCTTTCCCGGAGCAAGTTGCCCGGCGATCCACAGGGCTTCGAGATTGGCGAAGGTTCCTCCGCTGGTCAGGTGGCCGAGATATTCCGTCCAGCCAAACATCGCCGCGATTTCGCGGACTGCTTCGATCTCAAGACGCGAACTGGCGCGGCCTCCATCCAGGGCGTGGTTATTGGGGTTGATCCACATGGCCAGCGCGTAGGCAGCGCGGGCGACCGGGTGCGGCGGTTTGAGCATTTGTCCGGCGTAGAGCGGATGAAAGTAGGGGTAGTTGTCTGCGAGACGTTCCGTCAGCTGCGCCAAAACCGACCGCATCGCATCGGTCGATGATTCTTCAGCCGATTCAGCGGACGATGGAAGATGCGCAAAGGCTTGTTGTAGCTTCGGTAGGGCCTCGCTTAGGAGTTGCAGTGCCTGATCCTGTTTCATACGAGTCAGTCACAGGATATCTGTTTCATCGAGTCAGCCGACGAATCCGATGCGCTGGTGGCTGCCATCGCAAAATGGCTTGTTTGCCGAGGCTCCACAGCGGCAGAACGCCGTCTGATTGAGGATCGAGGCGGTTTCCCCGGCGGCATTCTTAATGATGGCCTTTCCCTTCGCCAGCAATGGCCCATTGGGGGCTGGAGTCAGGGCAAGTTTTCCGCCTGATGCGTTCGCGTCTGTTGCCGCAGCGGAAGCGTTCGGGCCGGAGTCGCTGAATCCGATGCGGCTGTGGGAGTCATCGCAGAAGGGCTTATTCGCAGAGGCTCCACATCGGCAGAATGCGGCCCGTGTTTCCTGGAGCGGGCCGTCTGGCAGATTGATCTCCATGTCACCGTGGGCCAGCAGCGGGCCGTTTGCGGTCACGGTTACGATGTTTTCGGCATGCGGCCGTTCGTTGAACGCCTCGTCTTTCGCGCGGTAGTGCAGAGCACCGGTCGGGCATCGCTGGATAATTTCTGCTGTTTGGGACGGGTCTTCGCCGTCAGCGTGGACCCATGGCCGAGCATCTTTCCGGAAGACGCCTGGCGCGCCGTGGATGCATTCCTCGGCGTGGAAGCAGCGGGCCACGTCGTACAGAATGGTGATGTCCTTGCCTTCGTATGCTCTGATCTTGCCCATCGTAGCGATCCTATTCCAGGTACCTATCGTCGATGTAGCACCAGCTCCAGCTTTCGCCCCGCTCGGCTGACTTGATGATGGGGTGCTGTGTCACGTGGAAGTGCGCACGGGCGTGGCGGTTTTTCGAGGAGTCGCAGCAGCCGACGTGGCCGCACTCGGTGCACATGCGCAGATGTACCCATGTGTCGCCGGTCTTCAGGCACTCCTCGCAGCCTTTGGTCTTGGGCTTGACCTTCTTTACGTGATCCTTGACGTGCGGACAAGCTTCTTGCGCCATTGATTCCTCCCGGTATTCGAGACAGATCATTGTGCCCCGAATGCCAGGCGCACGTCGAGTCTGGGGGCTGACATGAGGATGATCGCTGTTGATCAATCTCCAAGAGCCACCCCCCCCCCTCGTATTTTTGCTAAATTATTCTTTTTGCATGGTTTAGATGCATTTACTGCGGAAGTGCCGTCCAAATAGAAGAGCCCACCGGTCAGGGCGGGCTCTCTTTCTCTCTACTTCTAGTTTAGCAATTTTGGGGAAATAGTAGGCAAAATTGGCTCGGGTTTTTTCTGTTTGGAATGTGTGGGTTAGAAGATTTTTTAGGTTTTGGGTACTTGACAGAAATTTTTCAGGATTCGTGAGATGGAGGCCTGTGTCTAAAAGCCCATAGGGAGGTTGCGGCTGTTTATTGAACACAAGCGCGTTTCTGAGGACATTTCGTTCCTGGTGTAGGGGTGGCACGTAACATAGATCCGAAAGCGAGAATGGAGCGACGAAGCACATTATGGGGGCACCCGGCGCGACGAGTCAGCCGCGAATTGCTCAAGGCAGCTATGAATGTCATTCTTAAGAGATGAGGCAAAGACGTTTCTTCGGGGCGATGATTGGATTGGTGCTGACCAGCTGTGTGTTCGCCACGGCGCAAGAGCTGGGATATTGGCGAGCATCGAGTTCGACCGCGCAGTCCGTTACAGGTGATGTGGGATTTTCAGACGCGAAGATCGCGATCAACTTTTCCAACTTTGACATCGTACTCGCAGCCGATCTTGAACCGGGACAGGTAAGCTCGGTTTTCGACGCAGACAGCAACGCCAGTACCAAAGGCCATCTATACAAGCTGGACATACCTGCCTCCAAAAAGTTTATGCACAAGAACACGCTGTGCGGAGGTGAAGATACTCAGTGGTTGGTGACCTACGTTGAAGGGCGCACTCTGCACCTTGCGTTCTTCTCCGGACAAAAAGCCCCTGTCTTTACTCTGGATGCGATTTCGAATTCGACGGCTCTGTGCGGCACATATACCTATACGCGTTGAGCCGGCGATGATGCGTCTCTCACCGCAGTTTGGCGTATTCCGCTTTAGCTTGCTGAAGAATAGGGATGTCGGGGTCGGCGTCCTTCCACAATGTCAAATGTGTACGAAACGAATTTACTTTGCCATCTCATTGAGAAAGACCAGTTCGGAAGAGTTTGCGACCGGCAGGGATACTTCCAACCCGCGACTCAGTAGCACGCGCCCGGAAATACTCTGATCCTGCGAACTGTGGCCTTGAAATGTAAGGTGATACATCCGGCCTGGACGCAAGCCCTGCAAGATGAAAGTGTGCCTTGCCTCCGCAGCCGATGATCCATTAAAAGCGAACAAGACGCCCTTGCCGCGCGCGGCGTCAAAATACTCCATGCCATCCCAACGAACGCCATCGGGTCGAGACGAAACATGATAAAGATCGGCATCCCGAATCAATGGCCGCAGCTTTGACTTATAAAGCGCGATGGCTTCACGCGCGGCAGCGCGTTCGTTTTCATTCCATGCGGTCGTGTCGAGCATCAGTGTGAACCAGCCCATCATGCCGCTTCGCAAAACGCATAGGAAGTTGTCGAGATTCGCTGCCGGCCACTTCTCGACATACGTCTCAAGCATGGCCGGCGGCAGCACGTAACTGGCGTCGTAAAAGGCGCGGCGATTGGATAACGGATCATAGGCGTCGGAAATGGAGAAGTAATCTCCGTGCGCCGCGCTTCCGAAATCAACCATTCTGCCGCCGTCATTGCATATCTCGAGCAGAAGATCTGGATAGCGCTTACGCAGCTGCGACTGGATGTCGTAATAGGCCGGCGTTGCATGATAGCTGACGTCGGTATCGTTCGAACTGGCGGCCCAGAGGAACCCGGAATCCGAGTAAATTGCAAGATGAGCGGGATCGGGCGGCGCATGGGGATGATCCCTTCGACTGCAGCCCTGCGCCACCACGTATCCATCGTGCTCCAGCAT
The DNA here is from genome assembly GCA_963823845.1 of Terriglobales bacterium. GTDB lineage: Bacteria > Acidobacteriota > Terriglobia > Terriglobales > Acidobacteriaceae > Alloacidobacterium. The sequence goes on along the minus strand of CAWGND010000008.1, from coordinate 1,274,778 downwards.
GTCAACGTGATAGTCTCTGACGACGCGCTGCACCTCCGCCGCTGCCCAATCGTGCGCGGCCGGCACACCAAGATCAATCGTGATTCCTTTGAACGCATCTCCCGGCTTATAGTGGGGCGGCGGATCGCCAACTATCCATTGGCGCACCTGGGGATCATTGATAGAGAGCGAACCGGGATGGTTATCCAGAGAGGCTTGGGCCCAATCCATCCACAAACCAAACTTCAGACCGAGCTGGTGCGCGTAATCGGCAACAGGCGCAAGGCCATGCGGAAACTTCACCGCGTCGGGATACCAGTCACCTACTCCACGAAACCAGCCGGCATCGAGATGAAACATCTCAAATCCCAGCTCGGCAGAATCCCGGATCATATTGCGTGCCTGCGATTCATTGATCTGCATCCCGCTGCCCCAGCTGTTGTTTACAACCATCGGGTAGGTTGGCGACTGAACGGTGTCGCGATGGTTCAACACTTCACGAATCCATCGTCGAAGGATGTTGCCAGCGGCATCGGCGCCGCCGCGAAAGGTTCCGATGAACACCGTCGGCGGATAGAAACTCTTCCCCGGTTCAATGCGAGTGCGAAAGGGGCCGGGCTCTGGATTGAGGCCCGCAATGGTGGTAAGCAGGTTGCCCTTGCGATCGACAGCGATTCGAGTTCTTCCGCTGAACTCGATTCCCACATACCATCCGCAGCCCCTTTGGTCGGCGCGTTGAACCAGCGCGTAGGGAATCATCTCCCGCTGCCGGCCTTCTGCGGGATGCGCATAGGTACTTGACTCGCCGGTCCATTTGTAACCATCACGGATCGTATTCCAGTGAACTCCTTCCGCCGATGGGCCACCCGCTCCCTTTTCAATCCAAAGATGATCGATCTGCGTATCTTCCGGAACCTGCCATGCAAATCGAAGACTATCCTGCATGGGAAGCCAGATATCTTCCGAACTTAGATTTTGAATCTGGATGGAATGTTCCAGAGGTCCGTGCGACGCGCGTCTATGCCACTCGGAAACGAGACGAATATGCGGCTTCGAGGTTTCGTACACGAGGCTCACGCTTGTCGGACTGATCTGAGTGAGGGTTGCATTCAGCTTCCACGAGATCTTTTGGACGCCCGATCCAGATTCAACGGAATCGACGAAGACCTCGTCAGACTCTCCATTCCAGGTCGGACATCCGGATTGCGTCAGACCCAAAATTGCTGGCGATGCGGGGCGAGCCCCAAGCGTGATAGAGGTGTCGTCGTTCGCGAGGTGAATGACTGGAGAGCCGAAGGCAATCGCTGCATATAGAGCACATCCGGTCCACAGTACCGCCAGTTTCCAACGCATGTACCTATTATGCTGAAGGTTCTCTGGCACGCGGCGTTCTTGACTCGGCCAGTTCACTCTGACTCTACACAACACCATAGACAGCAAGACCCAGATGATTTCACCGATTGCGTCGGCTGTGCTGCTCATGCTATTGTTCCGCGTCTTTTGAAAGGGAAGGTACACGTGGCGCGCACGCATCATCATCTTGATCACTCCCATACCCACCCTGCGCCGGGGCTCCCCACGCGTCGCGACTTTCTTGCATCCCTCGTCTCCGCGGCCGTCTTTGCCCCATGGGCCTTCGGACAGACACAAGCTCCGACCGGGACCGATATGGCTGAGCGCTTTCGCCAGATATCCGAGGACTATGAGCGGGAAGGCCTGGCAGCGCCGTTCAGGGGTATCACGACAAACTCTGACGTCATGCCCGGCCTGTTTGAAATCAGACCGAGCGGGGTTTCCACCGAACCCGTACGAAATGCCGCGGAGAAGTTTATCGCTTCGCTGACGAGCGTGCAGCTGGCCAGAACCATGTTCCCGGTCGATGACGTTCAGTGGCGGAAATGGATGAATCAGCACTTTTATGTGCGCCAGGGGATCAGCCTCGCTGAGATGACCGACGCGCAGCGGGATGCGGCCTTCGGCCTGATGAAGGCGTCGCTCAGCGCGAGAGGAATCGAGCTGACGCGCAACATCATGCGCCTGAACGAAACGCTGGCGGAGCTATCGGACGACCATGTGTTTCTGGGCGAATGGCTGTACTACTTCACCATCCTGGGCAAGCCGTCGGCAACCGAACCGTGGGGCTGGCAGCTGGATGGCCATCACGCGATCATTAACTATTTCGTGCTGGGCGATCAGGTGGTGATGACGCCGCTTTTTCTAGGGTCTGAGCCGGTGCGAGCGCCGTCTGGCAAATACAAGGGATTAGAAATTCTGCAGCAGGAACAGAATGACGGCTTGGAGATGCTGCGAACGCTTTCGGACGCGCAGAGGCAAAAGGCAATCCTTAGCTTCTCAAAGACCGGCAACAACAATCTGACTGAGGCCTTCAAGGATAACGTGGTGATCGAATATTCAGGGTTGCACGCAAACGATCTGACGGGTGCGGCGCGCAGCCGCCTGCGCGACCTGACGCAGCTGTACGTCAGCAACATGGACGAAGGGCATGCGCGAGTGAAGATGGACGAGGTCGACCGCCACCTCGACAACACCTGGTTCACATGGATCGGCGGCACCCAGGCAGACAGCGTCTTTTATTACCGCGTGCAAAGCCCGGTGATCCTGATTGAATTCGACCACCAGCGGCCGGCAAACCTGGCAAAGTTTGTGGGCGATCCCAAGAAGCCGACCCAGCAACACATTCACTGTATGGTGCGAACGCCCAACGGAAATGACTACGGAAAGGATCTGTTGAGGCAGCACTACTTAGCCCATCCACACACGGCTTGACGCCGCCGGGATTCAGGGAGGAGGCTACCCTGAGCGAAGCCGAAGGGTGGGAAAGCATTGACCCACACCTCTGAAGTCAGCCCCTCGTCTATTTTCGAAAAAAAAGATTCTGAACCTGTCGATTTCACGACTCTGTGTTCGACGTGTGAATAGAGGGAGATCAACCTGAGCGGTCAAGCCATATTGAGAAATGGATCAAAGGCCAGAGATGGAGTTACGATGACGACCAGAGCCATGAAAATGCGGCTGAAGGTCGTAGAGCAGGAGGAATGGCTCGAGAAGGATGCGGGACATCAGGGAGATCGCCAAGCAGGTGGAGGAATTTTCCCGAATGGAGGACCCATATGTCGTTCCTGCGTGATTGAAAATTGCGGTGCGTTCCCTGGCGCGAGTATCTGCGCTATGGATACGTGCGCCAGAGCGCTCCTGGGATCGGCGTCAACAACGAGACTTTCTCCGTTCCGGAAATTCAGGACATCGGCAAGGGGCTGAAGAGCATCAAGGATCTCGGCACCTTTTCCGCGATCGATTTCACCCTCGTAGGGCTCGGCACGCCGCGCGAGATCCCCGCCGGGGTGGTTGATGGCAATTACTTCGAGGTGATGGGTCTGCGTCCCGTGCTTGGGCGCTTGCTGACTCCCGCTGACGACGGACCTAATGCAGCGGGCGCGATTGTGCTGACGTATCGATTCTGGAGCACGTCGCTGCATTCCGACCCCGGCGTGATTGGAAAAACGGTACGGCTCGAGAGCGTCAGCGGCGCACGCTCCGCGGTGATCATTGGTGTTCTGGAGCCGTCGGTGCCCTATCCGGTGGCAACTGAGATCATCGCCAACGTCGTGACCAGCCCCCATCACCTATCCGCCACGATAGTGACCGGTCGTGAACATCGCATGACGGAAGTGTTCGGCCGGCTGGCTCCCGGCGCGACGCTCGACTCAGCGCGAGCCGAGCTCGGCACGACATACGCGGCTATGCTATCCGCACATCCTGAAGTGTACAAACCCGAAGATCATTTCAAAATCAATGTGACGCGCATGCATGATCAGATCAATTCCCGCGCTAACATGATTTTGTGGGTGCTGTTCGCAGCCTCGGGCCTACTGTTTGTGATTGCGTCCTCGAACGTCGCCAATCTTGTTCTGGCGCGAACCGTGCGCCGCGAACCGGAGCTGGCCGTGCGCTCGGCGCTGGGAGCATCCACGGCCGTGCTGCGCCGTTCGTTGCTGGCGGAGAGCATTGTGCTGTGCGGAAGCGGAGCATTGGCGGCCCTGATTGCTGCCCCCATGGTGGCCGTGCTGGGCCGTTATGCGTCGCGCTTCTCGGTGCGGGCCGAAAACCTGACGCTCGATTTCAGCCTGGTATGGTTTGGAATCGCGCTGGCGCTGACCGCCGCGGTTTTCCTGGCATTTATTCCACAGCTGCCCTCGGCGGACGCGGTCCGAAGCGGCGGGGTAGTCAGCGGGGGAACGCGCGTCGCGGGAGGAAGCAGCCGACGGCTTCGCATTTTCGCCATTATGCAAATCACGGCTTCCTTTCTGTTGCTTGCTGGAGCTGCCGTGCTGATGAGGACTCTGTTTGAGCTGGAGAAAACGCGGCCGCCGTTCGATACCGCCAAGGTTCTGGCCGTTAATTTGCCGGTCATGTCGTATGGGAAAACGCCGGAGCAGGTGCAGGATTTTTACCGTGACGTGCAACGCCGGGTGAGCGCGCTACCGGGAGTAGAACACGTGTCTACCGGCTTCGGCGTTCCATGGCGCGACGATCAGGCGCTCGACATCAAGTTCGCGTTCGCGGTGCAGGGCGCGACACGCAGGAACGGACAGGACGATTGGCGCGCAAGCTTCCGGTCCATCTCTCCGGGATTCTTCGGGACGCTGGGAATACCGCTTGTGGAAGGCCGCGATTTCCGGGACACCGACCGGGAGGGCTCCGAACGTGTGGTGATCGTCAGCCAGAGCGTTGCGCAAACGCTGTTTCCGGGTCAGGATGCGCTGAACCGCAATTTGCGGTGGACGGACGGCGTGATGAAGTTTATCGGCATCAGCTACGAGCCGCGGCGGATCATCGGCGTAGTGCCTGATTTCGATGATGAAAATATCATCCCATCGCCGGCCATGACGGTGTATCAGCCGACCGACCAGGAAGGATGGCAAGGCCGCCTGTTCGTGCGCGCGAAGCGGGACCCATACACGCTCGTTCCCGCCATTACGCGTACGATTCACGAGGTAGCAGTAGACCAGCCCGTGGAGCGAGCCAGCACGCTCGAGGATATTCGCGGGGAGGTTCTAACCCCCGACCGACTGAATGCGATTGTGTTTGGCGGATTCGCAGCGGTGGCGCTGTTAATTTCCGTGGTGGGCGTGGCCGGCGTTCTTGCGTTTTCTGTGAGCGGGCGCACGCGTGAGTTTGGCATCCGCATTGCGCTGGGCGCGCAGCCGCGCAACATTCTCACCGATGTTCTCTTCGACGGCTTGATGATCGCCGGCATCGGAGTAGCCGCAGGTGTGGTGGTGGTTTCGCCTTCGCACGGGCCATCGGCAAGTATGTCGCGGAGGTGCATCCGCCGGGAGCACTGTCTCTTATCGCGTCCGCTGTCGTAATTCTGGCTGCAGCGGTAATCGCATCTGCTGTGCCCGCGGCGCGCGCCGCCCGGGTGAATGCGGTGGAGGCGCTGCGTTCGGAGTAATCCGCTGCTTTCAGTATCGCGCTCGGAAGAGACATCATACTTGCAAGACATCGCCGTCGCGGGCGACCATCTCGTACAGTACTGGATTGACGAAGAAGCCGAGGAAGAGCCGAGAGATCAAGCCGGCCACGATGACGATGGCAAAAGGCTTCTGTGTATCCGAACCAATGCCGGTGGAGAGCGCCGCCGGCAGAAGACCCAGACAAGCGACCAGTGCGGTCATCATGATGGGCCGCAAGCGCAGAAGCGAAGCCTCGCGCGTCGCCGTGCGGATGTCTTTCTTTTCGAGACGCAGCTTGTTGATATAGGAGACGAGGATGACGGCGGTTTCGACCGAAACGCCCATCAGCGCGAGCAGGCCAAGGGCCGATGAGACGCTGAATGGCGTATGCGTCAGCTTGAGCGCGATTAAAGCGCCCACAGGCTCTGTCAAGATGACACCGAGAGCAATGGTCACGGGAAATTTGAAATTGCCATAAAGCGCGAACAAGATCATGAAAATAATGAGCAAAGCAAGTGGCCCGATCAATTCCATCTGGTGCTTCGCCTCGAGGAATTCGCCATACTCGCCGCCCCAGGTGATTCGATAGCCGGCCGGTAGCGATTTGGTAATTTCCTCGACGGCGCGCTGACCATCGAGCACGGCTCCTTGAAGGTCGCGTCCTTCGATGCTGTACTGCACGCCGATGTATCGTGAGTTGTTCTCGCGATAGATGAACGACGCGCCACCCGCCTCACGAATATTGGAGAGCTCGCTGAGAGGGATCTGCTGACCTGCGGGTGTTCCGACGAGCAGATTGCCGATCTCCTGAGCATTCTCGCGGAATTCAGGTTTCATGCGCACGACGAGGTCGAATAGCTTCTCGCCTTGAATGACCTGGGTGGCAGCCTGACCACCGACAGCCGCTTGCACCACTGCCTCGACATCCGCGACGTTGATGCCGTAACGGGCGATCTTGTCACGATCGACGTCGATCAGCAGGCTTGGCTGCCCAAGCTCGCGCACGACCGTCAGCTCTGTGAATCCGGGGACCTGCGAGAGACGGCGCTTGATATCGAGCGCTTTGCTCTGGAGAACGTTCAGATCAGGGCCATAGATTTTTACCGCCAGCGCGCTCTTGAGCCCGGTTAAAGCTTCGTCTACCGCATCTTCAGCGGGCTGTGTGTAGTTGAAGATGACTCCGGGAAACGCCTTGAGCTGGTTCTGGATGTCTTCAGTCAATTCAGCCTTGTTGTGGATTGGGCCTGCCTTCCAGGAAGCATCGCTGTATGGCTTCAGTCCAACGTAAAACTCGTCATTGAAGAACCCGGTGGGATCGGTGCCATCGTCCGGGCGGCCAAGCTCGGAACCAACGTCGGTGACCATTGGATACTTCATGAGGATGCTGCGGACCTTGGGCGAAAACTTGCTCGCTTCCTCGAACGAAATCGTGTACGGCATAGTTGCCCGCACCCATAGCGCGCCTTCGTCAAGATGCGGCATGAACTCTCCCCCGATGAAAGGGATGAGCAGCAGCGTGGCAGCGAAAATCAAGGTGGCCACAAGCATTGTGAGCTTCGGACGGTCGAGACACCATTCGAGCTGGACCGCATACTTTCTGCGCACCCACTCAAAGGGCTTGTTCACTCGCTCGTGCACGCCCCTCTTAAACCAGTAAGAGCACATAACAGGAACGAACGTCAGCGTTAGGATCAAGGCGCCGACGAGCGCGATCGAAACCGTATCCGCCATCGGCTTGAATAGCCTTCCTGAGGGTCCGGTGAGCGCGTAGATCGGCAGATAGCCCGCAATAATGACGGCGACCGAATAGAAGATTGGGCGATCGACGTCTTTCGCCGCCGCCAGTATCACGTCGTGCAGATCGTAGCTCTGGCCTTCGCGCTCGCCTAGTACCCGAAAGATGTTTTCGACCATCACGAGAGTGCCGTCAATGAGAATTCCGAAATCGATGGCGCCAATCGAAAGCAGGTTTGCCGCGACACCTCGCGCGTGCAGGAAGACGAATGAGAAGAGCAAAGCCAGAGGAATTGTAAGTGCAACGATCACCGCGGCGCGAACGCTGACCAGGAAAAACATCAGGACGATTAGGACGAGAGCCATCCCCAGCAGCATGTTGTGTTCGACCGTGTCGATGGTCAGCTGCACTAGATCGCTTCGGTCATAGTAGGGCTGCACTTTGATGTCCGGAGGCAGAATCTGTTCATTGAGTTGCCGGGTTTTCTCTTCGACACCCTTCAGCACGGTCTGCGTTTGCTCGCCGCGCCGCATCATAATGACGCCCTCGACCGCGTCATCCGTTTTGTTGAAGCCGAATTCGCCCAAACGCGGGGCATTGCCGATGGTCACCTCACCGATGTCGCGGACACGCACCGGCACTCCGTTTTGCGTGCCAACTATGACGTCGCCAATGTCAGAGGTATCGTGAACAAGCCCGAGGCCGCGCACATAGTAGAACTGGCCGCCTTGTGAATAGAATCCGCCGCCGGCATTGGAGTTGTTGACCGAAAGTTGCTGCAGCACAGTTGGCACCGTAATGTGGTATCCGTAGAGTCGTGCCGGATCAAGAAGCACCTGGTACTGCATCACGGTGCCACCAAAGCCGGAATCGTCCGCGACTCCCGGCACCTGTTTATATTCGCGCTCGATGATCCAGTCTTCGTAGACCTTCAGCTCCAGGGGCGTGCGGTCGGGGCTCTGAAGGACATATCGATAGACGAGTCCCGATGGACTCGCGAGCGGCGACAGCGTAGGCGTTACGCCGGATGGGTAAGTCACCTCGCTCAATCGCTGGAAGACTACCTGGCGCGCGAAATAGTCGTCAGTGCCCTCGTCGAATGTCAGGATGACATCAGAAAGCCCGTACAGAGAGATCGAGCGCATGACGGACATCTTTGGGACGCCATTCATTTCCACTTCAGTCGGCACGGTAACGAGGCGCTCGATTTCCTCGGCCGCGTGCCCAGGCCATTGGGTGATGATTTCCACCATCGGAGGAGAAAGGTCAGGATAGGCATCCACCGGCATGTGCTGGAACGAGATCGCTCCCCAGATGGCAATGAACGCCACAAACAGCAGGACCAATAACCGCTGGCGCAACGCAAAGTGGACGATGCGATGAATCATTCGAACCCGCCTCCTCAGTGTTGCAGCGAGTTGGCAAACTGAAGAAACAAGCTGCCATCGCCCACAACCCTCTCACCAACCGAAATGCCCTTAAGAATTTGCGTCCGTCCATCCTGGTTTTGGCCGATCTCCACATCGCGTCTGCCGAATTGATTGGCGCTAGATGCGACATATACAAACGGCTGGTTGTTGTCGTCGCGTAGGACGGAAGAGTCGGGCACCGCGATGGCATTCGAGATGGTTCCTGCGGTCACAATGACAGTGCAGTACATGTCCCTCTTCAATTTCTCGCCTGGATTGTCTACCACGATGCGCGCTTGTAGTGTTCTGGTGTTTGGATCGAGGGCAGGGGAGACATAAGAAATTCGCCCGTGGAAGCTGTCGGGATATGCACTCGTCTGCACTACGACGTCGTCTCCGCTGCGGACAGAGGCAAGGTCGGCCTGGTAGACGTTCGCCAGGACCCAAACCGTGCCCAAATCTGAAAGCGTAAAGGCTTGCGTTTGCCCCGCCTGCACCACCTGACCGGGCGAGACGAGGCGCTCGACAACTTCCCCGCCGATGGGAGCAAGCACGGGAATTTGCGCCGAACTTGGGGCCTTCGCCAGGTCCGCGGGATTCTTGATGCCAAGGATCTTCATTCCCTGGTCAGCCGCGTTCAGGTCCGCTTGTGCCTGGTTGCGATCCGATTCGGCCTGCTCAAGATCGCGCTCGGCAATGGCGTGATGTTGATACAGGTCCTGCGCACGTGTGTAGTTTTTGTTCGCAAGGCGGAAAGAATCTGCCGACTTCAAATACGAGTCCAGCAATTGGGAATAATCGGGACTGCTTACCTCGAGCATAGGTTGGCCTGCTTTTACGTGCTGCCCGGGCACTACGAGTATCCGGCTGACAGGGCCTCCGACTTGAGTGATGACCGGCGTGGTTGCGAAAGCGTTATAGGCCACGTTGCCTGTAAGCCGGAGCGTGCGCGTCAGGGTCGTGGGCTGAACGGTAACCACCTGCACATGCGACATCTGGTCTTGCGGGATGGTGAAGAGTTGAGGAGTCGCAGACGTAGAGGCCTTAGCAGAATAAGACGTCATCTCGTTTGCTCGCTCGCGGTCGCTCGAGCTGCAGCCCATGAGCGCAAACACGAGAGCGAGCGCTATCACACGTTGAAGGCTGCAGTTGCTGCACACGGTCATTCTTATCCTCATGGCAAGCTCCTGGTTCCGACCGCCTGACGAAGTTGTTCGAGCGCGAGCAGGTACGAAGCGAGCGCCTGACGGTAGGCGAGTTGAGTGCTTCGATAGCTGCGCTCAGCATCAAGGAAGTCAAGTAGGCTCGCTGCGCCATGCCGGTAGGCGTATTCGTTGATGTCGCGAGACTGTTGCGCCTGGTCGAGATATCCCGATCGATAGAGACCGACAATCTGGTCATTGCTGCGGAGACTTTCAAAAGCGTCCCGCACATCGGTGAGCACCTGACCGTTCGCGAATTTCTCCTGCTCCTGGGCTTGCGTGACGGCGTAGCCCGCGCGTGCGATTTCTCCCTGGTTGCGATCGAAGATGGGTAGCTGAATTTGCCCGAACAGGGAAACCGTGTTCGTGTAACTGACGTGCGTGTAGTTGGCCTGGCCGGTGACGTCGCGTTTACCGATTGCCTTCTGCAATTCGTGTTGACTGTTCGCGGCCACTACTCCTTGCTGCGCCGCCCGCAAGTCCGGCCGGTTCTGCAAGGCCTTTGCCTCAAAGTCTTCCAGGTTGCCCTTAACCGGCTGATAATTGAAAGCTCCAGCTACGTCGTAGTCCGCGGCTATCGATTCATATCCGAGCAGCTGTCGCAGGTCCGAGAGCCCTTGAACTCTGGCAAGTTGCGCTGCCGATACATCTGTCTGAAACTGAAGCAGCTGTAGCTTGGTCTTCAGGAGGTCGCCCTCACCTATATCGCCGGCTTTGTAGCGCGCTTCGCTGATATCCACAGAGTTCTGGAAGCTTCTCAGGTCCTGCATGGCCAGCTCGAGAGTCGATTCGGCGAGTTCAACATTGATGAATTCCGAGGCAACATTGAACGCAAGACTTCGCTCATTGTCGGCGACTTGCGACCGGGTAACGGCGGTCACATCCTTCGCCGCTTGAAGGCGGTGCTGCCGCTTCTTGCCGCGCTCAAACAGATAGCTGACGCCAAGGTCAAATTGAGCGGTGTTGTCGATGTAGTCGGAGTTGAATTGACTCGGATCGAAAATCGGCAGGAACTGTGCGTCGCCTATAAGAACCGGATTCGGACGCAGATTCGCCGTCGTTTCTTCCGCTTCGCTCTGCTGGATCGTAGTGCGTGCAGCCAGCAAATTGTGATTGTGCTGGAGGGCCATCTGTATGGCATCGTCGAGCGAAACGGTCACGGTGCCCGGTTTTTGCGCAAGCGCTTGTGGAGGCGATGGCGCCGGGCTTTGTGCAGGCGGGGATTGCGCGCCCGCAGCTCCGGTAAAGAGCACGGTGACTAACAGAACAGAGAAACACAAACGTCGTAAACGCATGGGCGGTCGCCTTCTGAAGGAGGGCATTCACAGATTGGTGTGCTGCAGCCAGCACGAGGCAGAGCGTCTCGTTAGGCGGGAGGGGCTCGCGCGGGAATGTATCGAGCGATAGAACGCGGCGTGAAATTGTAGCGTGCAGGCTCAGGCCCGGGCCCTGTCGGAACGAAAGATAAGCGTGCGCTTGCCAGTGGCGGCTCGATGGCCTGATGGCTCAAATGGCAGATTGGGCATGTCTCAGTGGAGGAATTGATGTGACGATGCCAGACCGTTCCGAACGTGGTTCCGATCACGAGCGCAAGAAGCGCGACCGTCAAGACCACGCGCCGGATTCGTTTTATATCAGGCGTTTCGAAGGGCACTCACAAACCCCGGTATACCTTACTGGGTAGTGCAATCCAAGGATCTATTGTTCTGGGCTGCTGGCTCTAGATACTACACTTCTTGTCGATTACCTTTCTCGTTTTCATCCATTCATCAGTACTGTTTATGTTGGGAATACAGGAAGTGCACACTGAGAGCACACGCCCACGCCGGTCGTCGCAATGAGGCAAAGTCCGACATCTTTCAGTTGCTGGCTTCTTAAAGGAGTTAGCCGGCGCTTCGGGCCAGTCCGCGCCTGGCCTGGATTTCGATGTAGACGTTGATCAGCGAGAGCGCGGCGGGTGTTACGCCGGGGATGCGGCTGGCCTGCCCGATGGTCTGCGGGCGGACGCGCATGAGCTTCTCCTGCATCTCGCGCGAGAGGCCGCTGACGTTCTTGTAGTCGAACCACTCGGGGATGGAGCGCTCTTCAGCTTTCTTGAGCTTGTCGATCGACTTCCGCTGCTGGTCGAGATAGCCGGCGTACTTGATTTCGGTTTCGACCGCTTTGAGTTCATTGCGGACGCGGGCAGGCAGATGCGTGTCTGTTGGCGATACAAGCCAAGGTGCGAAGATGGGATCGCTCAGTTCTTCGCGGATCACAGAAAAGAGCGTATCGATGGTGACCTCGGGGCGCTTGAGCAGTTGCGCGTAGGTCTGGCCGGCGATGTTGCCGAGTTGTGGGGCTAATTCGGGCAAGAGCACTTGCAGGCGTTCTGATCGACCTTCCTGGTGGCGAGCAGCTTTTCGAGTGCGACGGCGCGGGCCTGCTTCTGCTCGTAGTCGGCCCAGGCTTCGTCCGTGATGAGGCCGAGGCGGCGGCCGTGGGGCGTGAGGCGCCGGTCGGCGTTGTCGATGCGCAGGTGCAGGCGGAACTCGGCGCGCGAGGTGAACATGCGGTAGGGCTCGTTGGTGCCCTTGCTGATGAGGTCGTCGATCAGTATGCCGGTGTAGGCTTCGGTGCGGTCGAGGGTGAAGGGCCGCTCGCCTCTGACGTGCAGAGCGGCGTTGATGCCCGGCCATCAGGCCCTGGCAGGCGGCTTCTTCATAGCCTGAGGTTCCGTTGATCTGGCCGGCAAGATAGAGGCCGGCGAACTGCTTGACGCGCAGGCTGCGGTCGAGTTCGGTGGGGTCGATGGCGTCGTACTCGATGGCGTAGCCGGGGCGCAGCATCTCGGCGTTTTCGAGGCCGGGAATGGAGTGGACGATCTGCCACTGCACGTCCATCGGCAGCGAAGTAGACATGCCGTTGACGTAGACCTCGTGCGTGTCCAGGCCTTCGGGTTCGAGGAAGAACTGGTGCTGCTCCTTGTCGGGGAACCGGACGACCTTGTCCTCGATCGATGGGCAGTAGCGCGGGCCCGATGGCCGTGATCTGGCCGGAATACATGGGCGAGCGCGAGACGTTCTCGCGGATGAGGCGCAGTGTTTCCGGCGTGGTGTAGGCGATGTGGCAGGAGACCTGGCGCTGCGGGATCTCTTTGGTGCGGAAGCTGAAGGGAGTCGGATCGGCGTCGCCTGGCTGCTCGTCAAACCTGCTCCAGTCGATGGTGCGGCCGTCGAGACGCGGCGGCGTTCCGGTCTTGAGGCGGCAGCCGCGCAGGCCGAGGCGCTTGAGGGCTTCGCCGAGCAGGACGCTGGGCGGCTCGCCGCTGCGTCCTGCGGGATAGTTCTCTTCGCCGCAGTGGATCAGGCCGTTGAGGAATGTTCCGGTGGTGATGACGACTGCACCTGCGTGGACGATGCGGCCGTCGCGGAGCTTCACGCCAATGATGCGACGCTTGTTGGGATCACTGCTTTCCCGCCCTTCGCTTTGCGAAGGATGGGGCACCCGCGATTCTTCTTCAGCCGTGGAAGCAAAAACGACGTCGACACTTCGGCCTGCTTGATGAACAGATTTGGCTGCGATTCGAGCATTTCGCGCATCTTTACGCGATATTGCTGCTTGTCGCATTGCGCGCGGGGCGACCACACGGCGGGGCCGCGGGAGGTGTTGAGCAGGCGGAACTGGATGCCTACGGCGTCGGCGACTTCGCCCATGATGCCGCCGAGGGCGTCAACTTCGCGGACGAGATGGCCCTTGGCGATGCCTCCGATGGCCGGGTTGCAGGACATCTGCGCGATGAGGTCGAGGTTGAGTGTGAACAAGGCGGCGCGCAGACCCATGCGGGCCGCGGCCATGGCCGCCTCGCAGCCGGCGTGTCCGGCGCCGACGACGACGACATCGTACTGTTCTCGAAATGACATTGCGTAGCTTCTATTTTACCGGTAATCGTCTTCGCTCAGCAGGACAACCTCGATTACCGGACTGATCGAGACTAAGAAAGGAAAAACGGCGAAAAGAAAAAGCGGCGGCCGGAGCCGCCGCGTTCCTGTTGGACTAGCCGCACTTTAGAACTCCAGACGAACGGCTATCTGCACCTGGCGCGGGCTGTACGCATAATTGCTGTTGACGTTTGTCACGGTACCGAACGACGGATTGTAAGTCAGCGGGGTGGTGTAGGTCTGGTCTCCGGTGTAGCCCTTGGATGAGTTGCCCAGAACCGGGCTGCCGAAAGTGTAGCCGGTCGTGTTCACGCTGGTTACGTTTTGGTGGTTGAAGACGTTGAAGCACTCACCGATGCAGCTGCAGGTTGTAACGTTCGTGGAAGTTCAGATTCTTCTGCGCGCGCAGATCGAACACCGCTGCGCGGCGAAAGGTGAACGTGTCCCTGCCCAGCGACGGGAATATACGCCGGGCTGCCACCGGCTCCGTTCCAGCCGGAGCTGGGAGAGGTGGCATTGGGGAAGCTGCTCGTGACCAGGCTGTAGGGCAGGCCGTTCTGCAGCTGGACCAGCGGATTGAGTCCCCAGCCATCGAGCAGGTAACTCTGCCAACCCTGGAACTTATTCGGATATTTGAGGAAGGCGTATCCGACGAAGCGGTTGGGCACATTGAAGTTCGAATTTCCATACTGCGATCTGAGGCTTGCGTTCGGATCGAGCGGCTGGTTTGTCGATGCCTGGGTGGACTGGTTCTGGTTAAAGTCGAGTGAGTGAGACCAGGTGTAGTTCGCATCGAAGGTCACGTAGCGTGAAGATTGATTGTTGATCTCGGCCACCAGGGCGTTGTAGCTGGCGTTGATGTTGCTCACCACGTCGGTGATCGCGGCGAAGTTCGGGTTGGCGTAGCCGTTATAGACCTTCGCCGAATACGTGCTTCCGCATTGCAGCGGTCCGCAATTGCCGTTGCTGGCGGGCTGGACCACATAATTGACGGTGGTGTAGCCACTGCCGTTGTTGGTGTTGTTGTTGGGGGCAGGCGTGTTGATGAGATTCATGTTGACGAAGTTCGGCAGCTCGCGGCTCAGCGCGGAGAGGTAGCTGAGGGAGAATACGGTTTGCGAGCCAATCTGCTGCTGCAGGGTCAGGTCGTACTCCATCGCCATGGGATTCTGCATGTGGTTGTCGAGGTATTGAACAGTTGCGCGCGGCGAGCTTGGTGGGCGTGAAGTTGGGCGGCATGATCTGCGGAAACTGCGGGCCGCCCTGATTGTTCCGGAAGCTCGCGGCAGAACTGGCGTTCGGAGATCCGGTCTGCGAGTACGCGGTCAGGATCTGACGTCATTGACGATGCGGCCGTAGTACATGCCGAAGCCGCCGCGGAGGACTGTCGTGCCCTTGCCGAAAACGGATCATAGGCGAAACCGGCGCGGGGCCCAAAGTTGTTCTTGTCGGAGGGATGCTCGAGCATCTGCGGAATCGGAGTATAGGATCCGACTGGCTGCTGCAGGTTTGTATAGGGTCCGGGAATGCTCTGGTAGTCCCAGCGCAGGCCGAGATTCAGCGTCAGCCTGGGGATGATCTTCCAGTCGTCCTGCGCAGAAGAAGCCGTAATCGACGGTATTCAGGGTGAAGCTAGCCTGTCCGAAGTTCTGGCCGAAGGTGGAATAGCAGGGCAGCGTTCCGATATTGAATTCGCTGGCGCTTGATCCGCAGGTTCCGCTGGGCTGAGCGAGGTCGGCAAAGAAGTTGCCAAGATAGGTATAGGTAAAGTCGCCGTTTGGAGAGTAGGCAGCCAGCCCCAGGCTATTGATGAGGTCGTTGTTGTGGACGACGTCGCCACCGAACTTGAAGGTGTGCTGACCATGGATCCAGCTGACCGTATCGGCGATCTGCCATTTGCGCTCATCCGGATAGGCCGGGCGGAAGGAGTAGTACTGGATGCCGCTGATGAAGCCATTCGAGCTCTGCAGCGAGATGGTTGGCGGCATGCCTTGATACGAGGTCGAGTTCACGAACTGGGCGTCATAGGCGCTGAGCGGCTGCGCGTTTTCGTCATTCAGCTCGCGACCGTACTGATAACGAAGCTCGTTGGCGATGCTTGCAGTGAGCAACGTATCGAGCTTGGCCAGGCCGTAGTCCAGCTTCACATAGTCGTTGCCGAAGCCGTCGAGGCCATAGGTGTTGGTCGCCTGCGTCTGCACGCCGCCGGGCGAATCCCAGCGCAGGCGGTTGTAGATAAAGCTGACGTGGTTCTTGCGCGTTGATCTGCCAATCGATCTTGGGCATGTTGATGGTCTGATCGTCCGGTGCGATGGACCGGGCCCAGGTTTGTGGCAACCGCAGCCAGGTCAGTGTTGTACAGGTTCACCGCGGCTGTATAGGTGGACAGCTTGAGGCGCGCCTGCAGCACGCAAGCCTGAGCATCCACGGGGTTCGATGGCGCGGTCTTGCCGGATGTCGCGATGATGGTGGCGCAGCTATAGCCGCCGCGGAATTGCTGGCGTCGGGCGCCTGGAAGAATGCGCCGGGGTTGGAGGCGACAGCCGTGCCGGGGAAGTTACGGCTGATATCCATCATAGGTGTAGAACCAGAAGAGCTTGTCCTTGATGAGCGGACCGCCGACGCCGAAACCCCACTGCTTGCGCCAGTCCTTGGGCTTGTACTGGATGGTGGTGGTGGTGCCGGTGGAGGCGTCGAAGGTGGTCAGCTTGGTGAAGGGATTCTTTGCGCCCCAGTCATTGTCGCGGTCGTAGAAGTAAAGCTGGCCGTGGAGCTGGTTTGTGCCGCTCTTGGTGACGGAATTGATGACGCCGCCCAGAGCGCGGCCGTATTCAGCGGAGTAGACGCCGGTGTTGACCTGGAACTCCTGCACCGCGACCTGCGGCGTGGAGTAGCCCTCACGCGTGCGGCCGCGCTCCTCGGAGAAGTAGGCCTGATTGTCGTCCGCGCCGTCGATCTGGACGTTGTTGAGCAGAGGGCTGATGCCGCGAATGCTAAGCAGGCCGAAACCGTTCGAGTCGGAGACGACGCCGGGCGTGAGTAGGGTGAGATCGGACCAGCGGCGTCCATTGATGGGCAGGTTATTGATGGTCTGCAGAGACAGGTTCGAGGCGAAGTCGGGCGTCTCAGTGTTGATCATCGGCGCTGCGCCTGAGACCGTCACCGTATTTGCGACGGAACCGACTGTCATTTTCGGCTGCAAGGTGGTCTGCTTGCCGACTTCGACAATAACGGCATCGAGGCGGAGGTCGTTAAATCCCGGGGCGGTAACCGTGACCGTGTATACGCCCGGCGTGAGCAGAGGCGCCTTGAAATAGCCGCTTTCATCGGCCGTCAGCTGATTTTCCGCGTTGGTTCCGTTGTTGTGGATTTTAATTGTGGCGTTCGCGACTGCCGCGCCGCTGGTATCGAGGACTGTACCGGCGATAGCGCCCTGCGTTGTGCCTTGCGCGTGGGCGGCGGCCAAACATACGCAAGCTAACAGAAATAAAAACAGTGCCGCGAGTGATCCTCGCCGTAGGGGTTGCAGCATTTGGCTCTCCTAAAAGTAAGACTTGACATTTTTGGATGTGCCTGACGCGCAGGCACGTTTCGTTGCCATCTCTGGGCGCCGAAGTCTTGACCAGCGCAAGGATCCAGAGACAGCCGTCATCAGACTCACATAACTGCTTTAAAGGCTGGTTAAGAGGCGGTCGTGACAGCTCTTTGTTTCATTCCATGATAACCGCGATAGCTTTGATTTGCGCCAGATAAAAGCGCAGGCGCAGGGCCAGCTGGAGCTGGCGCTCGCGGTAGAGGGTGGTGCTGTTGGCATTGGTGATGGTGCCGAAGCGGGCGTTACCATTTGCCCCGCTCAGAAACGTGAGGCGCGCGTTGCCGCCAGGTGCGCTGGCTCCGTCGATGATGTAGCCGGTGGTGTCGATGTCGGTGGCGTTCTGGTGGTTGAGTACATTGAAGACTTCGCCGACGACTTCAAGGTTGTAGCGTTCGCCGATGTGCGTGTCCTTGGCGAGGCGCGCGTCTACATTGTAGATGCGCGGATAACGGAAGGTATTGCGGCCAACGGCGGGGATGCGGTTGTCGCCACCGGAGCCGTTGATGCTGGCGCCCAGGCCGCTGACTTTGGTGGATGGGCAGATGCCGAGAAGGAACTGCTCGTAAGAGCATTCCAAGTAGGGAACGGAGCCTGTGGTACGCATCGTGAAAGGCAGACCAGTGCGGAGTTCGACGACGGGTGCAAGGAGGTAGCCGTTGGCGAGGTAGCCCCAGAATCCATGAATGCGCCAGGGGGCATGCGCGACGGCGCTGCCGGTGACGCGGTGGCGGATGTCAAAGTTGGAGTTGCCGTATTCGAGCTTGAAATTCGTAGGATCGAGAACGTCGTTGAGGTCGGCGAAGGTGCTCTCGTTCTGGTTGTAGTCTGCGGCGTCGGCGTAGGTGTAGGAGCCAGTGAGGTCGAGCGCGCGTGAGTGATGGCTGAGCTTGGCGACTCCGGCCTGATACGCAGAGTTGGTTTCGCTGAAGATGTCGGTGATCTGCTGGTAGTTGGGGTTGATGCGTTGTGAGAAGAAATTTGTCGTGTAGGTGCCGTGGAGTGGCCTTTTCCGGTGGCATCGTCGATGGTGTAGGTGATGGTGCTGAAGGGCTGGTTGCCGCTGAGGTCGATGTTGGTATCGATGAAGTTGGGCAGTTCGCGTCCTGCGCTGCCCATATAGGTAAGGGTGAGCGTGGTCTTGTGGCTCAGTGATTGTTCGAAGGACAGCTCGGCCTGATGGACTGCGGATTCTGGAAGCGCGGGTCGAAGTAGACAGCGTTCGGTGCGACGGTCAGCACGGGTTTGCTGCTGAAGACGTAGGGGAAAGGCGGTGTGCCGAGGTCTGTCGGGCGATAGAAGTAGGTGAGCTGGCCGTTTTGCGATCCCGTCGACGAGAGCGCGGTGAAGACGGTGGAGTTGATGATGCGTCCGTAACAAATGCCGTATCCAACGCGGAAGACGGTGTTGCCTTTGCCGAAGATGTCCCAGGCGAGGCCGAGGCGCGGGCCGAAGTTGTTGCGGTCGTGGGGAAGGGCCGCGGTCTGCGGGATGTCAGGGTTGACGAGGTTCTTGTTAGTGTTGGGGAGTTGCTCGTATTCATAGCGCACGCCATAGGAGAGCGTCAGGCCGTGGCGTAGCTTCCATTCGTCGGAGATGAATCCGGCGTAGTCGGCGGTCTGGAACTGGAAGGTGGTGTAGCCGACGCCCTGCTGGAAATACGTATAGCAGGGCAGGTTGCCGACGCCGGTTGTGGTGCCGGTGCAGTGGTTCGGCGAGTAGTAGTCGGCGGCGAAGTCCAACGGGTCGGTGTAGTCGTAGGTGCCGTTCTGGTCGTAGAGGTTGTCGGTGTAGTCGGTGACGTAATTTAAGTCGTAGCCAAATTTGATGGCGTGGTTGCCGCGAATCCAGCTGACCATGTCGACGAACTGATGGCGGCGTTCGTCGGGGGTAGGCGGGGCGGTCGAGGAAAGCGGGCTTGCCGAAGCGGAACCCATCACTCGATGACGCGCGATGTTGATCTGGGGCGCGTGGCCGTAGACGTTCTTCGACAGGCTTTGCTCGAAGGGCGCGGGCGCAGGGGCAAATTCGGATTCGGTGTCGCGTCCGTACTGGTAGCGGGCCTCGCTGAGCATGTTGGCGGTGAGGAAGTACTGCCACCGGACGATGCCCCAGTCTTCTTTCACGTAGTCGTTGCCGAAGCTAGCAACGCCGTATGTGTCAGACGCAGCGGTTTGCACGCCGTTCAGCGACGACCAGCGCATGTGGTTGTACTGGAAGATGAGGTGGTTGCGTTCGTTGACTTGCCAATCGATTTTGGGGAAGAAGATGATCTGGTCGCCGTTGCGCGGAACGTTGCCGAGCAGGCTGTTGAGGTTGTTGAGCAGGTTGTTGTAGCTCAGGAGGGCCTGCGCGGGCGTTTGCTGGATGCGTCCGGCGAGCGTAAGGATTTGCTGGGCGGAGGGCGCCTCGAAAAACTTTTCCGGAGTGCCGGCGCGGGCTACGCCGGGGAAATCGCGCTGGTATTGATCGTAGGCGAAGAACCAGAAGAGCTTGTCTTTGCGGATGGGGCCTCCCGCGTTCAGGCCCCACTGCTTGCGGACGTCGGAAGGTTTGAAGGGAGTAGTCACGAAGTTGCCTGTGCTCGTGCGCGAAGTCAGCGCGGTAAAGGGATTCGTCGCACCCCAATTGTTGTCGCGGTCGTAGATGAAGACTTGGCCGTGCAGGTCGTTGCCGCCGCTCCTGGTGACGGTGTTGACGACGCCTCCAGCGGCGCGACCGTATTCGGCGGAGAAGTTCGACGTATTGACCTGGAACTCGCGGACGGCGGCTTGCGTTGTAGAGTAGCCGATGCGCGTGCGGCCTCGCTCTTCAGAGAAGAATGCCTGGTTGTTGTCTGCGCCGTCGATAGTGTTGTTGTTGAGCAGGACGCTGCTGCCACGGAAGCTGAGCAGGCCGTAGCCGTTCTGGTCGGGTGTAACGCCGGAGGCAAGCAGGGCAAAGTTCGACCAGCGGCGACCGTTGCTCGGGAGTTCGTCTACTTCGGTCTGGTTGATGTTCTGCGTGACGGCTGCTGTCGTAGTGTCGACCTGTGGCGCGTCGCCGTTGACGCGGACTGTTTCCTGCGCGGTGCCGATTGTCAATCTTGGCACAATGTGGGTGAGGCGGCCTATTTCAACAGTGACGGATTCTTCTACCAGCGGCGCAAAGCCGTCGGCCCCGGCCATCATGGTGTAGGTTCCGGGCGTGAGCTCCTCAAACTAGAAGCTGCCTGTTTCAGCGGTCTTCGCGTTGCGCTCGAATCCTGTCGCCGGGTTGCGCAGGGCGATTTGAGCGCCGGGGATGGCGCGTCCTGACGCGTCTAGAACTGTGCCCGCGATGGCTCCGCCGGTAGTGGACTGGCCGATGATCCAGCGGCAAGGGAAGAGCAGGAGCGCGCACAGCAGCGCGATGCGAAGCTTCAACACTTGATCTCCAAGGCAACGCAGCAAAGGCCCGGGGCCGCCGGGTCGCAGGCCACTCTCCAGGCGCCGGTTTTTATCCGGCGCCCTGCCCGCCCTACTATCTAATTTTGGGAATCGTGATGCGAGATTACGCGATTCGATAGACTAAATAATAGAAATGTTTATTGATGAAGCAAGAATCCGGGTAAAGGCCGGTGACGGTGGTAATGGATGCATGGCTTTCCGTCGCGAGAAGTTTGTGCCGCGCGGCGGGCCTTCCGGCGGCGACGGTGGTCATGGCGGCGATGTCATTATGGAATCGAGCGAGCGGCACAATACGCTCGTTCATTTTCGATTCAATCCGGAGCACAAAGCGGATCGCGGGCGGCACGGCGAAGGCTCCAACTGCACGGGCAGCGATGGCCAGGATATTGTGCTGAAAGTGCCCGTCGGCACGTCGCTCTATGACGAAGAGACGGGCGAGCTGGTGCACGACTTCGAGCGTCCCGACGAGCGCATTGTCATTGCGCGCGGCGGACGTGGCGGGCGCGGCAACCAGCACTTTGCCACGTCGACACACCAGGCTCCGCGCGAGCATGAGCTGGGGCGCGCGGGTGAAGAGAAGAAGTACCGGCTGGAGCTGAAGCTACTCGCGGACGTCGGGCTGGTCGGGTATCCGAATGTGGGTAAGTCGACACTGATCTCGCGCCTCTCGGCGGCCAGACCGAAGATTGCTGATTATCCCTTCACGACGCTAGAACCGAATCTGGGCGTCGTCTCCATCGGTGAATATCCAAACGAAGAAAGCTATGTTGTCGCCGATATTCCTGGACTGATTGAAGGAGCGCATCTCGGCGCGGGGCTAGGGATGCAGTTCCTGCGGCACATTGAGCGCACGCGGCTGCTGGTGCATCTGGTGGATGTTTCGGATTCGAGCGGTCGGCCCGATCCGGTTGAGGACTTCAAGGTGATAGTGGACGAACTAAAGAGCTTTGGCCATGGCCTCGATGAGAAGCCGATGATCGTGGTCGCGTCGAAGGCGGACGTGGCGAACCCGGAGAAGCTCAAGAAGCTGCAGACAATGGCGAAGCGGAAGAAGCTGGCGTTTTATGCGATTTCCGCTGTGACTGGGCTGGGTGTGGATGCGCTGAAGTATGCGATTGGAGCTCGGGTGCAGGAGTTGCGGGAGAAGGAAATGGCGCCGAGTTAGTCTCTTTCAGGTTACAAGCTCACTTCGTAGAAGCCACGCTCTTTGAAGCGGAAGTCGGGTTCTAGAATTTTCATAAGGGGAATTGCCTCTCGAACTTGGGCTGGTTTGGCGAAGTCAACATCATCGCTCAACCAAACCCCGTAGAGCTCTATAGCTTTTTCTCCACTTCCATGCAGTAAAGCAACCAACGCCTCGCGATTTTTCCGTTCGTCCGCTTCCCACTGTGGATCGTCTACCTCTATCTTGGGGTATCCAACCCACTCGCCTTTGGTTAAAGTGACATGCGGAAAATCGCACCCACAACCAGAAACCAACTCTTGAGACAGATGCTTGTCGAAAGCACGTTGCTTGCTCTGGGCGGCGGGCTCTTCGGCCTTCTCCTTTGCCTATGGGCTACATCTGCGCTCTCCGCGTTTCATCTGCCTATACCTCTGCCCATCGACCTCGCCATCGGCATCGACTGGAAAGTCCTCTTCCACACCTCGGCACTCAGTATTGGAACCGGGCTGATGATTGGAATCGTTCCTGCGCTGGCGGCGTCTCGGCCTATCCTCAGCAGAGCGTTGAAAGGCGAGGAGGCGTTCGCCGATCATCGGCGCCGCTGGAGCTTACAGAACGTCCTCGTTCTTCCCAGATGTTCCTGTCCGTTGTGCTGCTTTGCGCCACCGGACTTTTTCTGCGCAGCCTGCAACGCGCGTCCAATATCGATATCGGCTTCCGCTCACGCGGCATCCTGATGATGAATATCGATCCCCAACTGAACGGCTACTCAACAGCACACACGGCGCAATTTCTGGAGGAGTTGCGCCGGCGCGTGAGCGCTCTTCCCGGTGTCGCTTCGGCTGCCTTTGTAGATCCAGTACCCCTATCGATGGACGGAAGGTGGGACAACTTTAATGTCGCTGATCGGTCGAAACCCGTTAGGCCGGATACCATTGTGGATCTCTACATGATCAGTCCTGGTTATTTTCAAACCATGGGGATTGCCCGACTCGCAGGGCGAGAGTTTGCGCACGAGAGCGCCAATTCGGCGCGAGTAGCAGTTGTGAACGAGGCATTCGTCAAACAGCTTTTAGACGGGATGAATCCGATTGGCCAGCGTGTAACCGGGACGGGCGCGACCTATGAGATTGTCGGCGTAGTGAAGGACAGCAAATCAAGGACCTTGGGTGAGAGTTCCCGGCCTGTACTTTACCGCTCTGTGGAACAGGATCTCGGTCGCGATCCTGACTTCAGAGGCATATCGCTTCTCGTGCATACGGAGGGAAATCCCGCGGCTCTGGAGAGCGCGGTGCGCAACGAGATTCATTCTTTAGATCCCACGATGGCTATCTTCAATGCTGAAACCATGGAGGAGCATCTTCGCAGCGCGCTCTTTCTCCCTAGGTTGGCAGGCACGCTGTTCGGCATCTTCGGTTTCACCGGCCTGTTGCTGGCTGCGGTTGGCCTATATGGAATCATGAGCTATTCTGTCAGCCGCCGAACTCGCGAGATAGGTATTCGGCTGGCGCTTGGTGCGCAAATCGGCGCGGTTCAGCGCCTTATCGTACGCCAAGGCATGATCCTTACATTGATTGCTGTCGCGCTTGGTCTGCCCTGTGCGCTAGCATTGGCTAAATTCGCGACCAGCATTTTGTACGGAGTTCGTCCACACGACGCAGTGACATTTACAGCCGTGCCGCTGTTTCTGGCAACTGTTGCCCTGCTTGCCTGCTGGATACCGGCGCGCCGCGTTGCCGGAGTGAATCCGCAAATAGCTTTGCGTTGCGAGTAGTATCGCCGTGTAAACGAGGGTCGTCCCTTCAGGATGGCAAGACGCGACTGGCTATTGGTTGTAGATATGTTTCGTATGCGGCGTAAGATTGTGGGAATTGAGCGCCCTGTATTTGGCGGGTACGATCTGCCATTGGTGCTGGTGGCGTCGAGGCGTTCTGGAGGACGCATTGCCGACGAGTCTACATACGATCATCACGACAAAGTCTCGACTGATCCGACTCAACGACACGGATAACGTCGCTGTTGCGATAGTGCCGGTAGGCGCGGGTACGGTTCTATCAGATTTCGGCATCAGCGCAAGGACGTCGGTTCCCTCAGGACATAAGATCGCACTTAAGGCTATCTCCGCCGGGGAAGCGGTTATCAAATATGGCCAAGTGATCGGTCATGCGACGCAGCCGATTGAAGCTGGCGACCATGTGCATTCGCACAACCTTGCGATTAGCGATCTGCATTTGCACCATGAGTTCTGCATCGATGCTGCAGCTCCGGAGTTTCTTCCGAAAACAGAGCGCGCTACCTTCCTGGGATACGAGCGCAGTGACGGGAAAGTTGGAACGAGGAACTATCTAGCGATCCTCTCATCCGTAAATTGCTCGGCAACTGTCTGCCAGGCGATTGCCAGGCATTTCAGCTCGTCTGGTGAACTCGCCATGTTTCCGAATGTCGATGGTGTTGCCGCCTTTACCCACGGCGGCGGTTGCGCCATGGATGGACGCGGCGAAGGATATATGAATCTGACCCGGACGATGGCCGGGTATGCACGCAATCCGAACGTGGGAGCGGTCCTGATGATTGGCCTGGGATGCGAAACGAATCAAATCCCGGCGATTCTCGAAACACAGTCGCTTACTGCGGGGCCGACGTTGCGGACGATGACTATCCAGGGAACCGGAGGCACGCGAAAAACGATTGAAGCCGGAATCAATGCGGTGCGAGCGATGCTGCCTGCTTTGAACGCGCATCAGCGCAGTGTTCAATCTGCGTCAGAGCTCGTGCTTGCGCTGGAGTGCGGCGGATCGGATGGCTATTCCGGAATCTCTGCCAATCCCGCACTCGGCTACGCGTCAGATCTTCTGGTGCGGCATGGTGGCACGGCTGTTCTTGCGGAGACTCCGGAGATCTATGGCGCGGAACACCTGTTGACGCGCCGGGCCGCAACACCGGAAGTGGCTCAGAAGCTGCTGGATCGGATCGACTGGTGGCGCGATTACGTGCGACGCAATAAGGGCGATCTGGATAACAATCCTTCGCACGGCAACAAGGCGGGCGGCCTAACCACTATTCTCGAGAAGTCCCTCGGCGCCATTACCAAAAGCGGTTCGTGCAGATTGGAAGCTGTTTACGAGTACGCGGAAAGGGTTACGAAACACGGCTTCGTGTTCATGGACACGCCAGGATATGACGCGGTTGCAGTGACCGGCCAAATCGCGGGCGGTTGCAACATGCTTTGTTTTACGACCGGGCGCGGATCGACTACGGGCTACAAGCCGGTGCCGTGCATCAAACTCGCCACGAATACTCCCCTCTATGGACGAATGTCAGAAGACATGGACCTTGATTGCGGCGGCATTGTTACCGGAGAGAAAACGATCGAAGAGATCGGCACGCTCATTTTCGACAAAATGCTGTTGGTCGCTTCAGGAGAGCGGACTTTCAGCGAACAGAATGATTACGGCGACCATGAGTTCGTGCCCTGGCAGATCGGTGCGGTGATGTAATCAGGAAAGTGATTGCTACACAGAAAGGCAATAGGAGTCGTGCCCAGATTGCAGCATTACATCCAGGCGCTTTGCGGTGCGAAGGTGTCGCCGAGAGCGCGGAAGGTTGTTGATGTCATCCACCCTGAGCAGAAGTGCTTCGGCCAAGTAGTGCGGGCTTCGTCAATCTGACATGCCGTTGCCTCGCTCAGCACTAACCCATCGATCAGGTGCTGCGGCCTGTCCTGTAAAGGCTCACAGATGCCTGAACTACCCGATGGGCAGACGTTCGCGCCTCCGATACGTACTTCGAGTCTTCGTCATCGTCCTCTGCGTTGTGGTGACTCCGACGCGCGGCAACGGACCAGGATGGAATTTTATGGCCGCCTCGGCGTGGGCGGAGTCAGGCACGCTGCCCGATGTTAAGCACGATGCACGCGCGGACTACGTAGGTGACGATGCCTGCCTGTCTTGCCACGCGGACAAAGTCGATTCATTTCATCAGACTGCGCACTCCCTCACATCCAGAATGCCGGACGAAAAATTGATTCTCGGTAGCTTTGCGGCGGGAAACAACCTTCTGAAAACTGCGAATCCCAACCTGTCTTTCAGGATGGATGAGCGCCACACGGACGGGAAGACCGAATTTTTTCAAACGGCGGTGGCGGGTACGCCTCCGCATACGAGCGAGCGGGCTGAACAATTTGCCTTTGTGATTGGATCAGGCGGTAAGGGGCAGACGTATTTGTACTGGAACGACGATCTGCTTTTTCAATTGCCGGTGTCGTATTGGAAAGATCTGGGCTGGGTGAACAGTCCCGGTTACCGAGATGGATTCGCCAATTTCGACCGCCCGATCATTCCCCGCTGCCTGGAGTGCCACGCGACATACTTTGAAAGCCTACCGCCGCCGTCGAACCGGTATAGCCACGCGGGCTTTGTTCTTGGCATCCAATGCGAGAAATGTCATGGGCCGGGTAGAGAACATGTGCAACGAGAGGCAACGAAGACGGCTGCGTCTTCAGGGAGCGGCATACTGAACCCGGCGCGGTTCCCGCGAGAGCGGCAGATGGACCTTTGCGCTTGGTGCCATGCGGGACATGGGCGGACTCTGCTGCCGACCTTTTCATACAAACCAGGCGAGTCGCTTGAGAGGTACATCCTTCTGCCGCAGCCTGATCCGAATGCGCCGCTGGACGTGCATGGCAGTCAAGTGGAGATGCTGAGAGAGAGTCGCTGCTTTCAGGCATCAAACATGACCTGTCTGACATGTCACGATACTCATGCGCCGCAGCATGATCTGGCGGAGTTTTCTCAGCGATGCATGAGCTGCCACAAGTCGGACACCGCGACATTCTCAAAGCCGGGCCACCCTGTATCGAACAACTGCGTTGATTGTCATATGCCCAGGCTGGAGACGAATATGATTGTTTTCGATTGGCAAGGCAAAAGCGTGAAACCACTAGTCAGGAGCCACTGGATCAAGGTATATGCCACCACCACTGCGTCCCGTTGAGACACAGTGGTTTCGCTGGGAATATTGCTTTCCTATCCTTTCGCAAAATGCGCGAAAGGATAGGAAGTACCCTTTTTCGTGCTGCTCGATGCGAGCCGCACGGCACAATAGGAGCAGCTCCCTATTCTTTGAATCCGGGCAGGTCTACGCGCTTTGCGATGTGGTCCTTAATCCAGTGAGGGTCCCACCACTCTTTTGGATCGATCTGGATGCCGTCGAGCAACATCCCAAAGTGGATATGGTCACCTCCGGCCATTCCTGTCTGTCCGCTGATGCCCATCACCTGGCCTCGTTTCACCATGTCGCCTTCGTGCACGTCGATGCGGCTCAGGTGACCGTAGAGGGTCATGAGCCCATAGCCGTGGTCGACGACGATGCAGTTGCCGTAAATGCCGAGGGGGGCTGCGTAGACGATGCGCCCGTCATTTGAGGCTTCGACGCCGACGTGCTGTGTGACAGCGAGGTCGTATCCGAGATGGGTCTGCTGGTCGATCTTTTTGCCCTGATAGATGTAGTTTCGCGTGTCGGCGAAAGTGGCCTCGGCCTGTGCGCGTGACTGCCGCGCGAAGGGCTGCGACCAGAGGAAGTGGTCGGCCGTCTTGGTGCGAAGGTCGAAGAGGGTCTTGTTGTTAGCCTTACGCATTTCGTTGTTGATTTTTACGAAGCGCGCGACCGGATCACCGGAGCCGTTGGGATCAAGCTCGTTGACGACCTTGTTCATGAAGGCGTCGGTGATTTGCAGGTCGTGCACGGTGTACTTCGGCTGCTCTTTCTTCGGGAACTGGAAGACGAGCGGGCTGGTTACCTCGTTGCCCGGTCCATTCGACGCATAGACTACCGGGACGGTATCGGAGGGCATGTTCCAGGCGAAGGCGAAGAGCGAAAAGTAACCAGGCTTGCCGTTGGGCATGGGCCACGCGCGAAACGTCTGGTCGCCGACGCGGACGCCCGCTTCGGTCCATGCACCGGAGATGTTGAGGGTCGCCAGATCGGCCATGCCCAGGTATAGGTAGTGCTGGTCGGAATCGGCGCTGACGCTGGGCGGCTGCGTTATGACGGTGACCTCGTGCTCCCAGCGGCCCGTCTTGCGGAGCAGATCGTCCGATGTGGCTTCGACGATCAGCTTCGCCTTGCCGTCTTTGAGCTGCGGTGTGGATTTGACTCCGGCGGTGAAGTTCCAGGTGCCGTCGGTCGTGTGTGACGGAGGGGCTTCCCAAACGGGATAGCGGACGCCGTTCTGCTCGACAGACGCCTGCAACCTGCGAATGCCGCGCGGATCGCGCACGTGCACGGTGATTGGAGTGGCCTGTCCGAGAGTCGCGACAGGAGATGGCACGTCTACAACAGGCGTGGATGAACGGGCCAGGAAAATGATGATTGGCAGCAAAACGACGAGGACGAGAACGGCAACAAATACTTTTCGCACAAGATATTTTAGCGTCCAATGAGCCAATCAAGACCGGTCATACAGCCAATTCTGACGCTCACTGTGACTCGTCAGTCACCAGGAGCCATTGAGCCTTTGCTTTGTGATCTCGTTCCACTGTGCAATTGCTTCCAACACAGACGGCGAAGCCAATCCCGGCGCAACCAGATCCACAATCGCCCGTGGCGGGATGTTTCCTTCCTTATTGCGAAAGAGGCCTTTGACCCAGGCGACGGCCGCGAGGCCGGCTTTCGCATGGAAGCTCTGCTCCATGTAAATCCATTTCTCATCCCAGCAAAGGGTGCGCGTGCGCAGCTCGAAGGTGGCCCATAGATCCAAAGACCGACGGTAGGTGATGTCGACCGAGCCGACGAGCGGCATCCAGCGCTGTTTGATTGCGTGTGTCAGGATGCCGTTCGAGGCCATCATATGGATGCGGCCGTAGTCCATGCAGCTGAGGTAGCGAGAGTTATTCAGGTGGAAATTGAAATCGATGTCGTTGGGCCAGACTCGCATGCGGATGCGGTCTTCGTCGAGAACGCCGATGCGCGGCAGCGGGCGGATGCGCTGGCGCATGGCGAGCAGCGGGATGCGGACGAAGCTGTTAATGTGGGCCATCGGGCGGTTGAGGGTGCGCGTCCTTTAGCATCTGGCGGTGCGGATGTCTTCAGAGTACACAAGTAACGCAAATTCGATTACGACATAGTGGATAGAAAAACCAAATGTGGGATAGGAAGCTGGACGGCAGTGCGGTAGAGTTTAGATGTTGAGTAGCACTTGGGGGAGGGCTACTGAATCGGGCGCCCGTAGACATAACCTGTCTACGGGCGTTTTCGCTTTTGGGGCCATTTTCCCACGCTCAGTGCTTTTTGAAGTATTGGACCTCGCGCTCGTGCTGCCGTGCCTTCTCCAATGAGGAGAAGGTGCCGAGGTTGCGGCGCTTGCCAGTGGATGCGTCCTTCTTGCGCGAATAGAGGCGGTATTCACCGGATTTGAGTTTGCGAATCATATCGAAATGGATGCAATGAGGACGCCGCGGGTTTTCGACGAATCCATAGCGTTGCACCTGCAAGCACGAGTGCAATGGCCAGAAGCTGGCTGACACTGAGGGCTTCGTGGAATACGAAGCTGCGATTGCCGCGATAGGAGTCGAGAAAATAAAGGCTTATTCCGTAAACGAAGAGGAACGTACCGGCGAGGTCGCCATCCTGGGCGCGTCGTGGAAGCCAGAAGAGTAGAAACGCCAGCAGCAGGAAGACGATCAGGGCTTCATAGATCTGGACAGGCTGCAGGCGTACTCCAAGCGGCGTGCCGGCCCAAAGTGCGGCAAGACCGTGCTTGTAGGTCACGCCCCAGGGCTTGTTCGTCGGGGCGCCGTAGTCTGATCCAGCGGCGAAGTCACCGAGGCTGCAGATGGCGAGACCGAGAGCTGCTGCCGGTGCCAGGCCGTCGAGCGTGCGCCGCAGAGGCAGGCGCGTTGCGAATATGTATCCGATACAGGCACAAATAGCGAGCAGCACGCCTCCGTAGAAGATGGCGCGGCTGCGAATGGCGACTAGACCGAGCATCCACAACGGGTGGGCCAGGAAATCACGCAGATGAAAAAGAATAAGCAGCAGGCGTGAGCCGAGCAGTGCGGTAAAGATGCCGACAAGGCTGAGATTCCAGATTTTGTTAGCGTCGAGTGACAGCCGGCGCGCTGTATGCGTAGCCATGGCAAGGGCTGCGATCAGGGCGATGGCAGCGAAGACGCCGTAGGTTGGAATGGCAATGTGGCCGAGCT
Source organism: Terriglobales bacterium (assembly GCA_963823845.1). Classification (GTDB taxonomy): domain Bacteria; phylum Acidobacteriota; class Terriglobia; order Terriglobales; family Acidobacteriaceae; genus Alloacidobacterium. The sequence goes on along the minus strand of CAWGND010000008.1, from coordinate 1,244,670 downwards.
GGAAGAGGCGTGGATGCAAGCAGGTCTACGATGAAAATTCGCGGAAGAAAATTCGCGGCTGTCAAAGCGAACCGCAGGTTCTTCGAGAAACCTTCGCTCAGAATGACAAACTATTTCTTACCGGCTCAGGATGATAAGTCTTTTCATGACGCGCCAGCGTCTCAAATTTGAAAAGGTAAAAACCGACCCACGGGGCCGTGGAGCGATGCGCCGGTGAACCCGTCCTAGACGGTGGGAACTCTCCGCGGCTCTTTAGGCATTCCGGACTGGCGGACACTGCACACCGAGCCGATTTGTCGAGTCGAGCTCCCTGTTCAATGAATGTTGGTTCAACCGACGTTAATCGCTACCACCTGCTTTGCAGGCCGGTTTCTATGTTGGATGCTAGCGGGAGATGGCGCGGATTGCAAGTGACGCACGTGTGGGCGGAAAAAAATCGTCAGCCGATCTTGCGGTCTTCGCTCAACACGGCATCGAGCAAACCGGTGAGCTTGCTCGCGCGGCTGCGGACATTCTCTTTCTCGGTGCCGATGACAGCGTCGTAGCGCCGTTCGAGCGAGGCCAGCTCATCGGCGATGTTCAGCGCAGCGAGCACGGCCACGCGCAGCGAATCGACTGACTTGCCTTGCGCGGCGACGGCGCGCATTTTTGTATCGACGATCTCAGCCAGATGCTGGATGTAGGCCGGATCCTGTCCGCGCAGGCGATAGGTCTGGTCGTAAATATCTACGGTGACGAACTGCGCGGTGTCGATGCTTTCATTTTGAGAATCGGCCATGGATGACAGCTACTCCTGTTTCGATTTTTCTCAGGCAGAAATTTCGTCCAGCTGGTTCAGCAGGCGCTCGACGCGCAGGCGCACCGTTTCCCGTTCCTGCTCGAAGGCTTTGACCTGCTCCTCCACCTTCGTGAGCTGCGCGGATTGCTCGTCGAGTAGCTGCTGCAGGGTGGTGGCGTTCTGCTCGGCGGTGACGCGGGCTTCGCGCTCTTTCTTGAGCAGCTCGACGGCGCGCAGGACGCGTTGTTCGAGCGCGTTGAAATCGTCGGCAGTCACATTCAATTCAGTATCGTTCAGGGCAACGGTGGACATCGGGTACCTCATTTACTTGGGGGAAATTCGAGTTGTTCTTCGCGCAGTATAGCTGGTTTTGCACCGAGGAAAATTATGGAAAGAGCGGGAATGCAGACGAAGGGCAACTAGTTAGATACGGATACGCATGCTTGACCTCGCGAAGCATGCGTATCCATTCGACTTAGCCGCGCAGTTTTCCGCCCAGCGCTTCGACGCCTGCTATTACGCGTTGTGCATAGTCTTGCAGTTCATCTTCTTGAAGCGTGCGGTCCTGCGCCTGAAAGACAGTTCCCAGCAGCAGCGAGATGTGTCCCGCCGGAACGAGTTTCGAGTCTTTTTCGCTCAGAATTTCTGCGGCTTCGAAGCGTTGCAGCTCCGGGATGCCGAGCGCGGTCAGCGCTTCGGAGACGCGTGCCCATGGCGTGGTCGCGGCGAGGATGAAGGAGAAGTCGCGGCGTACGGCCTGGAAGCGCGAAAGCTCGCCCACGATGGGCTGGCGCAGGGTCTGCCTATAGAGGCGGTCGAGGTAGATTTCGCCAACGAAGATTGTTTGCTTGAGCTTGCGGCGCTGGGCTTCGGCGGGGTGAAGCTGGCCGAAGTAGCCGACCGTCGCCCCGTCGATCACGGCGCGCGCGGAGCGGCCCGGATGCAGCCATGCGGGCATCAGGCCTGAGTCGGATGGGAAGCGGTCGAAGTAGAAAGATTTTGCAGAGAACCTGTTCAGCAGCATCTCGACACTTCCTTTAATGTCGTAGAAGTCTAGATCGCGCGGAGGCTGGTGCGAGCCGGATAGAGGCAGCTTGCCGGTTGCGCCGATCGAGAGCGATGGCTTTTCTTCGACCTTATCAGTTGAGCCTGAAAAGATGGTGCCCAGCTCGAAGAGCATCACATCTTCCATGTCGCGGTTCAGGTTGAGCGCGAGCATGCCGAGCATTCCCGACGCGAGCGATGGGCGCAGCATACCTGCTTCTTCGCTCAGAGGGTTGCCGAGCCGGATGGCTGAATTCGGCTGCGGCGCAAATATAACTGCATCGATTGCAGAACAGAATGTACTGGAGACGGCTTCTGTAAAGCCGAGGCCAAGCAGAGCGCTGCGGACGGTTGATTCTTTTTCCGCCCAGGGAAGCTCGACGACCGCTCCAGCGAAGGTCGGCAGCGTGTTCCGGAAGCGATTGTAGCCGTAGACGCGCGCGATCTCTTCGATCAGGTCGATTTCGCGTTCGAGGTCGAGACGCCAACTCGGCAGCATGACCTGATACTCTGCGACATTCGCCGTCGGTGCGGAAACTGCGCGTGATGGGTCGAGGTCCTGAAGGGTGGGCGTTGAGGGCTGTGCGCCATTCTTCTTGAGCCCACAGCCGAGTCCGGTCAGAATTGCTTCCGCCGTCGCCGCGGTGATGCCTTCGGCGTCTTCGGTTGCGCCGAGAATTCTGCGTGCTTCGCTGACGGCGAAGGTGATCGCCGGGCGCTTGGCTGTGCGTCGCTCGGCTTCGGGAATCACAACATCAACGAGGTCGCCTTCGATTTCGCCTCCGGCTTCGAGAATGATGCCGCTGACTAAAGCCGAGGCAATGGGGAGTGCGTTGAAGTCGGCTCCGCGTTCGAAGCGATGGGAGGCGTCCGTGTGCAGGAGGTGCCGCTTGGAACTGCGGCGCACGCTGGCGGGATCGAACCAGGCAGCTTCAACGAGGATGTTCTTCGTCTCGGGCGTGATCATCGTGTCCCAACCGCCCATGACTCCGGCGATAGCGAGCGCTTTCTTTTCGTCGGCTACGACGAGATCGTCGGGGTCGAGGGTGCGCTCGATGCCGTCGAGTGTCTTGAGCTTTTCGCCTTTGCCCGCGCAGCGCAGGATGATGCCGCCTTCGAGCTTGTCGAGATCGAAGGCGTGGGTTGGGTGGCCCATTGCCATTGTCACGAAGTTCGTTGCGTCGACGGCATTCGAGATGAGCTTCTGTTCGAGCAAGCGGAAGCGCTCGGCTACGATACCGGTCGATTGCGTGATGTTGACGTTGCGGAGAACGCGGGCTGTAAAGCGTCCGCAGAGAGTTGGCTCTTCGATCGTGATCGGATACGGCTTCGCTGCTGGCTTTGCTACAGGGAGCTTTGGGCTAAGATCGATCAGCTTTAAACCGTAGATGGTGGCGGCCTCGCGCGCAATGCCGTAGTGATTCATCGCATCGACACGATTGGTCGTGATGTCCATCTCGAAGAGGGAGCCGTCTGGGCCAAGGTCGAAGACGCCTTCGACAGCGATGCCGCGCAAGGTCAGGTCGTCAGCTAACTGACGGTCAGTGACTTCGAGTTTTGGCAGGTACGATCGAAGCCATTTACTCAGAATTTTCATTCATAATTCCTTAATCTCAGAACGCTTGTGCTCTCCCCAAGAGATAGATGCCAGCCAAACTGCCACCTTGCTGTCGCCATAGCTCCGTCTCATCATCCAGATATGCTTCAAGCTGTCGCGAATACTTCAATCGGCGCTTTGCAGCCTGGAAAACTTGATCTCCCCACTTTAAGAACTCGTCGCGATGCGGAACCAGGGCATCCTTTGCTTCATTTAAGTAGTTCGTTTGGAAATAGAAACGGACCTATGTGCAGTTTCTTGCCGTTATATTCGCAACCACTGAACTGGATTACTTCGCTGCGATCGCTCTCCGTAAACCAATCATTCATGCGCGGCGTATATACGGTTGAGAGCGGGGCCTCAAACGGTGGTACGAGATAGCAATGCACGTGGACGGTTTGTTGGCCAGAGGTGCTGTCAATGAGAGTTTCGAAAACGGAATTGAGTTCTGTTGGCTTCTGAGTCTGCGATCGAGTGGCGATAAGCCGCAAACCTACCTGCTCTTTCAATGCAGAGATCAGCTCTTCAATCTGGGGCCGCAATAGGTAGAAGCGGAATTGTCTGCTCATTGTCGCCGCCGTTAACCAAACTGCTCCAGAAAGCGCGCGTCGCCGGAGTACAACAAACTGATATCGCTGATGCCGTACTTCATCATGGCGATCCGGTCGACACCCATGCCAAAGGCGAAGCCGCTGATCTTCTTCGGGTCGTAGGCAGCCTGCTTGCCTTGCACGAAGCCGAAGACCGCGGGGTCGACCATGCCGCAGCCGAGCAGCTCGATCCAGCCCGAGTACTTGCACTTGCGGCAGCCTTTGCCTCCGCAGAAGGGGCAGCTGATTTGCACGTCGGCGCTGGGCTCGGTGAAAGGGAAAAACGATGGGAAGAAGCGCGTTTTGACGCTCGAGCCGAAGAACTCCTTCATGGCGTGGTCGAGCGTGCCATTCAGGTCGGAGAAGGTGATGTTGGTGTCGACGCAAAGGCCCTCGATCTGGTGGAAGATGGGCGAGTGCGTGGCGTCGGCTGCGTCGTTGCGGTGCACCTTGCCCGGAATGACGATGCGCACCGGAGGCGGCTGCTGTTCCATCGTGCGGATCTGTACCGGAGAGGTGTGTGTCCGCATGAGCAGGCGGTCGCGCAGTGGCTTGCGATCTTGATTGGCAACAACGAGGGTGTCCTGCGTGTCGCGCGCGGGGTGGCCGGGCGGGAAGTTGAGTGACTCGAAGTTATAGTAGTCGGTTTCGACCTCAGGGCCGACGCCGACGGAGTAGCCCATGCGCTGAAAGACGGCGACCATCTCGTGCATGGTCTTGATAAGCGGGTGCTCGGCTCCGAGCGCGCGGCGCGTGCCTGGGAGCGTGATATCAATGGCTTCGGCGTCAAGGACGTTCTGGGTGCTTGAGCCTGAGGCGTTCTCCAGGCGCTCTTCGATCTGCCCTTTGAGCTGGTTGAAGCGTTGTCCGATGAGCTTCTTCGCTTCGGCGGGCGCCGATTTAAGCCATGCGTCGCTGATCGACTTGAGGCGACCCTGCTTGCGGCCCAGCCAGTGCAGGCGGAACTGCTCGACCGCCTCTGCGCTTGCGAGCGACTGCGCGGAGGCTTCGACCTCGCGGGCTAATTCGGCAAATGCCTGGTCGAGTGCGGCTTCACTGTAGCCGCTTAATGGTGGAATTCCTTCTTGCGACATGATCTCTTTGAGGATAAATCAGGTGCTGGCCGCACGGGCGCACGCCGCTACGCGGCGGAAAAGCAGATCCTTCCCTTTTGCTCAGGATGACAGCCGGGAAATTATGCTGACTTGCTAGCCTGGTGACTTATTCAATTGCTCGTCAACTAGCTCAGCGGCTTTTCTTCTGATACGCGATTCGTCGCCGAAGCCGTGGAGCCAGTACATGTCAGGCTCGCGGCGGAACCATGTCAGCTGACGCTTGGCGTAGTTGCGATGACCTTGCTGGGCGAGGGAGATGGCGTCGATTTCGCGGAGGTCGCCGCGTAGCAGCCCATGGGCTTGTTTATAGCCGAGGGAGTCAAAGGGCCTCGCTTCGCCATATTTTTCGAGCAGCATGCGCGTCTCTTCGACCAGACCGTTCTGAAACATCGCCGCGGCGCGCTTGTTGATGCGCTGGTAGAGGAAGTCGCGGTCGGGTTCAAGGCCGATGCGCAGGATGCGAAAGCCCTTGAGCGCTTCGCGGCCTTGTTCCCAGGCATGGGACATGGGCTGGCGCGCGGCAATGCATACTTCAAGTGCGCGGATGAGTTTGGGCTTGTCATTCGGGTGGATGCGTTCGGCGGATTTCGGGTCAAGACGCATCAGGATTTTGTAGAGCCACCCTCGTCCGCGTTTCTTGTCGCTCAGCTTCAGGCGCTCGCGCAGTGATTCGGATCGCTGCGGCCCCGCGAAGAGGCCGTCGATCAGGGCTCGCAGGTAGAGTCCCGTCCCGCCGGTGATGATTGGCATGCGGTTGCGTGCGGCGATCCCGCCCAGGGCAGCGCGGCCTGCGCGGCTGTAATCTCCGGCGGTGTAGGGTTCCGTGGGGTCGACTACATCGATAAGATAATGCGGCAGGCGTTCACGATCGGCCTTGTCAGGTTTGGCGGTGCCGATTTCCATGTCGCGATAGACAGCGACGGAGTCGCAGCTTACGATTTCGCCGTTGAAGCGCTCGGCCAGATGCAGGGAAAGAGCAGTTTTGCCGCTGGCTGTCGGTCCGGCCAGCACGATCAACAACGGGTCAGGTTCTACCAAACGTGCCATCCTGAGGAAAGACGGTGCCTCTGGGAGCGCGCAGGAGCGCAATGCCTAGGATCGCGGCGGCAATCAGTAACAGTCCTATGATCTGGCGTTTGCGATATTCGTCCGCGCTATTCATCAGGCCGGATGTTATAGAGGAAGTAGAAGCGCAGCTCTAGGTACGGCCCTTTGAACTGCGTTGGCAGCGGCGGATAGGGCGATGCGCCGGTGATGCCGCCCCATGCTGCGTGATCTAGCGCTACGTCGCCGGAGGGGAACTCCAGAATCATTTGCTTCACGCTGCCGTCGGGCAGGATGCGAAAGCGGATGCCGACTTTGCCCTGCTTCAACAGCGGCGGGCGCGCCGACTCGGGGATGATCGGCCACCAGGAACGCTCCGTGTCGAAGATCACGCGGTGGATGTAGGGGCCGAAGTCGACGCCCATGGTGTCGCTGAGGATGTCGACGGCACCGCTCTCCCCGGGATGCTGCGATGGAGCGTTTGCGCCCATGTCGCCGCCTCCACCGATCTGTCCCGGACGCATGGCATTGCGCGCGGCCTGCTGGACGGCCTGGCCGGCGGTGGATGCGCCGGTGTTGAAGTTCGGCTGTGTTGGCGCGGGTTTTGGGGCCTCAAGCAGGGGCTGCGGACGCTGCTGCGGCATGGGCTGCGGCGGCGGAGGCGTCTGCGCCTGCTGCGGCGCTGCGGGTTGCGGCGTCTGCCCCAGCTGCGGAGCCGGTGGAGCAGGGGCGGGCGGGCCCGCGCGCCTCATGGCCTGCAGCTGTTCGAGCGTTTTCTTGTCGAGCGTCGGCTTCTTCGATTCCGCTGTGCGGTTCTTGTCGGAGATTACGTCCGACTGCTTTGGCTTGACCTGCTTGAGCGCGTCGGGCAGGTCAAGATAGGTCAGTTCTTTGTCGCGCTGCTTCAGGATCTCCGATGGATCGACGACGCGGATGTTGCGATGCCACACATATTTTGGTCCATATAGCAGGAACCAAAAGATGATCATGTGGATGATGATCGATACCCAGAAAACCTCACGCAACCGCGCTCGCGCCCGCTCGTCCCGAAGGTCGTCCATGACCTGGAGAAGCTCATGGTGGTCAAGGTGTTCGTAGCGTTCGCTTCTTGTTTTCCGCGGCGGCTCGGGCGGCGCGCCTGCAGGACTGGTTGGGGCTTCAGTGATGGGCATTCGTGAAACGGTTTCAGGCCGCTGTTTTTGGCTCAGGGATATCTTCTATTCTCTCATACACACTGCTGCGTCCGGGTACAAAACCTACTCTCTTGAGACGTGCCCGGCGGCAAAAAGTTCTGACAGCTGATGGACTTATCTGAAATGAAACTGCTTTCGCGGCAAGCCTTTACAATCGAATAGTATGCCTCATGCCGCCATCATCACCGTCAGCGATTCCTGCCATCAGGGCAGTCGTGTCGACGGCTCAGGTCCGGCGGTGGCCAAAGTGCTGACGGCCAGTGGGTTTCTGGTCGTCGAGCGGGTCACGGTTCCGGATGAGCAGCCGGCGATTGAGGACGCTCTGCGAACCTGCGCGCGACTGGCTGAGCTCGTCGTCACCACTGGCGGGACCGGGATTGCACCCCGTGACGTTACGCCGGAGGCCACGCGCACTGTCTGCAAGCGCCTGATTGATGGCGTGCCGGAGGTAATGCGCGCCACGGGCCGAGCGGAGACGATCTATGCCTCGCTGAGCCGGGCTTTATGCGGAACGCTGGGGCAATCGCTCATCCTTAACCTTCCGGGCAGCCCGAGCGGGGCGGTGACATCGCTCACGGCGGTCCTGCCACTGGTTTCTCATGCCCTGACTCTGCTCCGCGGCGAAGCGGCACCGCATCCGGAAGCCGAAGAAAAGTCTGAAGAAAGTACCCCACGATTTTGAAGCATCTCGTTTCCCTTTTTCTAAAGTTCAGCACGTGGCTGGTCGCCATCCTGAAGCCGCTTGGCTTCTGGGGCGCGGGCGCCATTGCCATGCTCGATTCGAGCACCATTCCGGTGCCGATGGACCTGATCATCTCCGGGTACGTCTGGGCGGACCGCCGCCATTTCTTTCTTTACTGCCTGATGGCCTCGATCGGCTCAACGATCGGCGGACTGCTGCCGTTCTACCTGGGCCGCGCCGGAGGCGAGTTGTTTCTGTTGAAGCGCGTCGACCGCGCTCGCTACGAACAGCTTCGGGACCGCTTCGAGCGGCAGGAGTTTTTTGCGCTGTTCGTTCCCTCGATGATGCCGCCGCCGACTCCGTGGAAGCTGTTTGTGTTCGGCGCGGGCGTCTTCGAGATGAAGGTCCGTAATTTTCTCGCTGCCGTCTTCCTTGGCCGGCTTGTCCGGTTTACCGCCGAAGGGCTGCTGGTGCTCTATTACGGGCCGCAGATCGTCACGGTCGTTCATGAGGTGGCGAAGAAGCATCTGGCCGCCATGCTGGCCGGAATCGGGGTGGTGCTGGGGTTGCTGGTTCTGATCGCGGTTCGCAAGGGAATGAGTAAGCGCAGAACGGGGGAGTTCGAGAATTAGGGAGGGGCCCCCCGTCATTTCCTGTTAAATTACTCATTCTAGATGTGGTTACGCGGTTCTAAGGTTGTAACTCCACGTAAATTAATGCAAACAAATGGGTTATGCGCCTTGCCGCAAAATAAGAAGCGCCTCCAGTTATGTGAGTGGAGGCGCTTCTTATATTTTAGCAAATTTTGCGGTAATTCTCGGCAGGCAGCGTTTCCAGGCAAGTCATTTATTTGCAGCAGCTTGCTGTGCGTTTACCGCGCACGGGGGCTTGACAACGATTTTCGCCCTATCGGTTTAAACGCGCGACCAGATAGCCTACTGCCATTCCAGCAAGCGCAGCAACCAGGATCTGGCGGGACGCGCAGAAATCCACATACCTTGTTCCCTGCTCAGTGATTTCGATGTAGCCGGTGGGCTTAGCGCCCACCCCGCCGCCACCGGAACCGCCGCCAACATTTTCACCGTTGCGGCCGCCGGAGGTTGCGCCGAGGCCATATCCAAATTTGGCGACCGGGATTACGGTCCGATCGTGGGCATGGACGGGATCGCCATAGACGGTACGGGCGCTGGCGGTCATCGCCAGCCTTTCGCTGAGGCGCATTACAACATCTTCGGCGCGGGTCGGTTCTGACAGATTGGCAGGGTCAGGTTCCATGGTCAGCCTCCGCACCGACGATAGCACACGGAAGATTCGCCAACTTCCGCTTAGAATTTGCTTGTTCGAATCCTTTGCGGGAGGGATGGATGACCGTTCCGGAAATCTACGATTACCTTGTTCGCGCGCGCCGGGACTTGTGGGCAACGCTTGAGGGGGTGCCGGACGAGGTTTTATCGCGGCAGGTGCTCGACGGCAAGCGGCTGCACTCGGATCAAGGACCTCATCTTTCACACGGCCGTGGTCGAGGACTGCTGGCTTCACGAGGACATTCTGCGTGAGAAGCCAGTGCTGGATACTTTTCCCGTCTTTGGGGATAGCCCGTGGGCTCCGGTTTACGCGGGTTTTGAGCTCGGAACGCTGCTCGACTACTGGCGTGCTGTGGAGCAGAGCACTCTCGCGTATCTGGCTACGCTGACGGACGATGAGTTGAAGCGGATTGTGATTGTGCACGATGCTCCGGAGGAGACGTACACGGTGGATGGCCTGCTTTGGCACGTCATGTTTCACGAGATGCGGCACACGGCTCAAATTGCTGTGCTGCTGAGGACGCAGGGTGTCGAGCCGCCCTGGCTCGATTTGAAGAATTATCTGCCGTTTGCTTGAGTGGGTGCTTGTTGCAGCCGAACTACCCCACTCAAGCCAAAAGAAGGCTTGAATGGGGCACCCGTTACTGCCCAAACTTATTAATTGGTGATTCCATGCCCTTAGTTAGGAAAATTATTACCGTCTCGCTTTTACTGGTCTTTCTTGCTGGCCGTGCACCGAGCAAAGATATATCCGATATGTCTCTCATAGGTATCTATGTTTTCCAACGTAGGACATCCCCAAATTCGCATGGTGTGGATGTCTTAGTTCTTAATCAAGATAAGAGCTACTATCATCTTTACGGAGATCCGGACCTCAGATGAGACAAAAAGCCAACACGGGAGATGGGATATCAGTAAAGAAAAGCAGTCGGTGACGATATACGGCTTTATCCCTTGGCATCTTGATGATTGGGGTCCGCGATCACCCGAAGAACTATCCAACCCCGACCCTCAAAATACCGGATTCGAAATAGAGAACGGGCATGGTAGGACAGAACTACTGGTGAGCCCTGATCGTGGCGATTACTTCGTTAAGTAAAACTCCGACGCGCAGGGCGGCTATTGGAGCCCCTTCCACACCATCTGGTGGAAGAGTTCGTCCATGTGAGCGGGTGATTCTTTCGCGCCGCGATCAATCCACCATCGCAGCAATGAGAGCAGGCTGCCGGCCAAGGCAAAGGCGCGAGCGCGCACTTCACTTGGCGGAAGTTTTGGAAGACGCCTGGACTCTCTGAGACGGCGCTCAATGCCGCGGGCAAAGTAGCCTTGCGCGAGCTCGAAGAAATCATTGAGACGGCCAGCGTCGGCCAGCGCGCGATAGATCTTATTCTGGCCGCCGATGTGCTCGAACATTTCCGCCACGGCGACGACGCGATGCGACTCTTCCTTGCGAACGCTGAGGGCGGTGCTCATCCCTTCGAGGGCTTTCTCAAGCTGGCTGAGGAGCAGATCGTTCTTGTCGCGGAAGTGGAGATAGAAGGTGGAACGGCCGACGGACGCGCGATCCAGCACTTCCTGCACCGTCACTTCATTGATCGGCTTTTCCTGGATCAAGTCGACGAGAGCGGCGCCGAGCCGCTCGTGCGTGCGCCGGATGCGTTCATCGGGCTTTCGCTGCTGCTTTCTGCGATCTGGAGGCTCATTGCTGGACATTGCCCGGCTCTTTGTTCAACAACGCGGAACTCGCTCTCGACGCGGCTGCGTGTGACGGCTACAGTGCGAATCATATGACAGACTGCCGCTCACAGCGGAACTAAAGATCGGCCCGTTTTCTGATTTCCTCGATTTGATCGGCGTCGTCCAAAAAATTGGCAAAGGAGAAGAATGATGAGTCGCTTCCGTTTACTTCCCATCGGGCTCATGTTGGTGGCCGCACTGACCGCACCCGCGCAACAGACCGCTACCGGATCCGCTAGCACGGACGAGCACAGCCAGCAGAGCGCGCAGGGCGTGCCGACTGTCGAACAGCATTTGAAGGTACTGAGCGAGAAGCTTGATCTCACCAGCGATCAGCAGACCAAGGCCAAACCCATCCTGCAAGAGCTGCACGACGGCAGCATGAAGGTGGCGCAGGACGAAAGCCTGACGCGCGAAGAACGGCTGGACAAAGTAAGGCCCCTGCGCGAAAAGGCCGATCAACAACTTCGTGAGATTCTGACTGACGACCAGAAGAAAAAGCTCGATCAACTGGAGCAGGGGCCGCATCCTGAGCTGCACGGCAGTCTGCACGGATGACACTATTGGGCATGGATTTTTGGGGAAGGCTTAGGCGGAGGAGTCTTTACCTCAGCGGCTAAAGCCGCCTGATTCGATTCTTTCATCGGTGATTCGCGTCAAGAGCGCTTCGTCAAATTTCACAGTAACTCGATGGCGATTTGACGACTGGCGGAGCGGGAATTTGTAAGGTGTGCATAGGGAGAAAGAACTATGCGACCGATGATTCGTACGTTCCTGATGGCGGCCGTCGCAGCAAGCGCGACTGCGGCCTTTGCTTCTGAAACGATGACCGTCAATGTTCCCTTCAGCTTCGAAAGCCATGGGAAGTCATATCCAGCCGGGAAGTATGCGGTGGAGTTCGACTCGACCTGTAACGATCTGAAGCTCTTCAGTAAAGTCGACACACGCAAATCCTTTATGTGGATCGCGGTTCCTGCGGAATATAACTCGAAGATGCCATTCCTCTCGTTGAAATTCGACAACGAAGCAGATGGCACGCATGAATTGCGCAGTATCCGATTGGCCACGTGGGAAACACCGGTGCTGGATAAAGGTGAAAGGCACGCCGCGCAGCCCGAAGTGTCGATCACTGGCGGACGGTAGGTTGTCTCAGGCGGGTGGCTCCGATTGCGAAACTGTCTGATGTGGAACTATCCCACTTAAGCCAGACGATGGCTTGAATGGGGCAGTTCCACCCGCGGTGGCAACTCAAGCATCCTGGATCATCCAAGGAATAGAGCAGAGTCTTTGAGGGACGAACCGTTGATTCCGGATGACAGCACGCACAGCACGCAAGAGGTCGGATGCAGCATCCGATTTGATCACGAAACCCAGCGCGCCAATTCTCAGGGCTTCCTGCACCAGCTCTGGACTATCGTGCGAGGTCAGGAAAATGATCTTGGATCCTGGTGAAACTTTGCGGATTTGGCGAGCGGCCTCCATGCCATTGAGGTTCGGCAGCCCAATATCCAGTAAAACCAGGTCGGGTTGCAATTCTGCACTTTTCTGAACTGCCTCTAAGCCGTCCGAGCCTTCACAGATAACTTCCAAATCTTTGTCTCGTTGGAGAAGTGAGCGCACAGCGCGCCGCCAGGGCTCGCTATCATCCACGATGAAAATATGAACTGTCGCCAAATTGCAAAAGGCCCCCTTCAGGCAAACGTTCACCCAGGCCATGCTTGGCTGTGCTGAACTGATTACATCTAGGATGGCACTTAACGTTGATTGAATCGTTGCCCAAGAGCAATGATGGGAAGCGAGTGGGGACCACAAAAAGCTAGAAAGGGCTGTGGGAAGACTCCGTGCGGTTGAACTCCCTATTCACGCCAGCAGAGGGTTGAATGGGGCAGGCACTGCTTGAGGCGCGACTACGCGACCGGAGATCATCGCCCGCATGCGGCTTCTGGATATTTATGCCGCTTTGTGCGCCGGGATTTCGTGACCGCGATAATGCTCGATCAAGGCGGGCAGGCCGAAGGCTAATCCGGCGACCAGGGTGGTGGAGAGCAGGTCGTTTCTGTAAAAGGGCAGGCCGGCGGCGTAGGCGGTCATCAGTCCGCTGAAGGTGTGGGGGTAGATGCCGCGCAGGATGGTCCAGGCGGCGAAGTTGCTGGCCAGGAAGAAGCTGGTCGACGAGAGGATGACAGCGGCTCCCACTCTACCTACAGAGCGGCGGTCGCGCAGGAGCAGGTGGCCGAGGACGATGACGGCTGCGTACCAGGCCCAGGTGATGAGGTAATCCTGCATCGCGAATGGGTAGCTGTAGACGTAGACAGTCATGTAGTAGTCGAGGCCGGCGAGTGCGAGGACAGGCAGAATAGCCTGGCGCAGCGGGCGGCGAGCGCCGAAGAAGAGCAGCGATCCGCCAATGGCGGTGAAGTTGAGCCAGCTGTGATGCGAGGCCACGGCAACGCGGCTCAGCATGGCAAACAGGATCAAAAGATAAGCGGACATGGCTCTCACCTCGGCAAGACTTGAGAAGCTTATTATTTCACGCCCGGGAGGATGTTTCCTAGAGATCGTGCGAAAGTTGAAGCGATGAAATGAAATGAGGGAATCAGGGGGCGCGTCTTGAAGACTTGCGAGCGCCGGTGACTGCCGCGTCCATTCGCTTTGCAATCGCGGTGAAGGTGGATGTGGGGCCTTCCCAGTGCAGTTCATCCACGCTGTCGAAGAGCGGGATGTCGGTGCGAAGGGTGGCGAGGGTGCGAAAAAGCAGCGCGCGGTCGCGATCACGAGTCAGCGTGGCGGCCAGGGCGCTGGCACTTGCGGCGTTCACTCTCCATTCGCTGCTGTCGGCAGGGATGGATTCGAGATGGACGAACTTGGCGAGGACAGCGGCGGACGACTTGGCGCCCCAGCCAGGCAGACCCGGGTAGCCGTCGGCTGAGTCGCCGACTAGCGCCAGATAATCGGGAATCGAGGCGGGTGAGACGCCGAATTTCTGGATGACGCCGGACTCATCGCGGGTTTCGCCGGTGCGCCTGTTCAGTTGAACGATGCGGGTGCCGCTGACGCACTGGGCGAGGTCCTTGTCGGGAGTGCAGATGATGACTTGCTCGACGCGCGCATCCTGAGCAGCAAGGGCGGCTCCGGCTGCCAGTGCGTCATCGGCTTCAAACTCGACCATCGGCCATACGACAACGCCTGCTGCTGCGAGGACCTCTTCGAGCAGCGGGAATTGCGACAGCAGGTCGGCGGGCACTCCTTCGCTGGTTTTGTAGCCTGGCCACAGGTCGTTGCGAAACGATTCGACGACGTGATCGGTGGCAACGGCAATGTGCTTCGCTCCTCCGCTGATCATGCCCAGGACGGAGGCAACGACGCCACGGACGGCAGCAATTTCGCGGCCGTCCTGATCTTTTGCGGAGGGCAGCGCGAAATAGTGGCGGAACAGCTCGTATGTGCCGTCGACGAGATGGATGTTCAAGACATAGCTCCGAGACACCCCTGGCGGATGGCAGTAGATAGTGTAAGCGAGGCTGAGCAAGGAAATTGAGAATTGATTCCCCGGGCCGTGTCAGAATGCGTCTATGAAAACCGTGCTGCTTCTCACCTTTTCCAACATCTTCATGACCTTCGCCTGGTACGGCCACCTGAAATACCGCAATACGCCGCTGATGAAAGTAATCCTTATCAGCTGGCTGATAGCGTTTCTGGAGTACTGCTTTCAGGTTCCTGCCAATCGCATTGGGTCCTATGAGTTCACGGTTGTACAGCTCAAGACAATTCAAGAGGTCATAACGCTTACCGTCTTCGCGATTTTTTCGGTTCTCTATCTGGGAGCTGAACTGAAGTGGAACTACTTTGTGGGTTTCGCACTGCTGATCGGCGCTGTTTTCATGGTTTTCAAGAAATGGTGATCGGCTTCGCTGGATGCAAATTGACCCGCGATTTACTTCTTACTTCTGCTCCCTGCCGCTCATGATTTTTCTTGCCTACATTTGCCTAGTTCGCTAAGCTGAATCGCCTCCCCAGGGACATCTGGAAGCTATCTCACTCCCATTACGGCCCCCCAATTTTTCAGTCGGAGAGTCCCTATGATTCGTCATCGCTGGCTCATTCTGGCATGCCTCAGCATCTCCAGCCTTCACTCGCAAACCACAACGCCGCCTGTCGCTCCCGTCCGCGTCGTCACTGACGAATATTTTGGCCAGAAGATCGACGACCCGTACCGCTATCTCGAAGATCAGAAGAACGCCGACGTGATTGCCTGGATGAAGGCGCAGGCCGACTATACGCACGCCGTGCTGGACAGTATGCCCGGCCGCGTACAGTGGGTCGCCGAAATGAAGAAATATATGAATGCCGCGGATTTCACGATTAGCGACCTGCAGATTGGCGGCGATCTGCTTTTTTATCGCAAGCGCAAGAGAGGTGAGAACCAAGCGTTGCTCTATGTGCGTCCACTGGCGGGGGGCGCGGAGCGCCTACTGCTGGATCCCGACAAGTTTGGCACGGCGGAGCACCATGGCACGCTCGACCAGTACGCGCCTTCGTGGGATGGCAAATATGTGAGCGTGGGCGTCTCACTTGGAGGCTCAGAAGATCAAACCGGCTATCTCATCGAGACGGCGACCGCGCGGCTGCTTCCTGAAAAGTTCGAGCGCTTCGAAGGCGGTTTTTTTTCGCCCGATAACCGGACTGTCTACTATATGCAGCTGCAAAAGCTGGCTCCGGGTGTTCCGGCCACGGACAAATACAAGAAGATGCGCGAGTATGCACACACCCTGGGGTCGGATACAGCGAATGATACGGCCATCTTCGGTTACGGCGTGTCGGATGATGTGAAAATACCGCCTGAGGAGGCGGGGTTTGCAGTGGTCACTCCGGTATCTTCGTATGCTGTGGGGGTTGTATACGCTTTCGTGGCCCCGCAAAGGGAAATCTACATCGCCAAGGCAGACGCGCTGGAGAAAAAGTCCGGGTGGAAGAAGATCGCCAGCTATAGCGATCAGGTTTCCGATTTCGCTATCAAGGGCAATGACGTTTATCTGCTCACTCTGAAGGATGCTCCAAATGGCAAGGTGCTGCGGTTGGATGCCGCCAATCCTGACCTCGCCAAAGCCGAAGTCGTGGTGCCTGAGTCGAAGGCCGTCTTAACGGGCGGTTATGTCGGACAGGGCGCGCTGCAGACGGCTGCAGATGCGCTCTACATCCAGGAGGCAGAGGGTGGCATCGGTAAAGTGTTCCGCCTGCCGTATGGGCCGGGTGCCAAAGCGCAGGAGATACCTCCGCCACTGGATGGCAGCGTAGACTCTGTGATGACGGATGCAGGTCAGCCTGGGGCCATTCTCGAGATGGCTTCCTGGACTCGGCCGAGCGACTATTTCCGCTACGATCCCGCGACGGGGAAGACTTACTCTGCGGGACTCGTTCCGCCAAACTCGATTGATCCGACGGAATTCGTCTCGGAAGAACAAAGGGTCAAGGCTGAGGACGGAACACTCGTTCCGCTCTCCATCATTTACAGGAAGGGCATGAAGCTCGACGGGTCCAATCCTACTGCGCTCATTGGCTATGGCTCGTATGGCGATGTATGGAAGCCGGGGTTCAGCCGCAGGTATTCGGCCTGGATTGAACGCGGGGGCATCCTGGCGGTCGCCCATGTGCGCGGCGGCGGCGAGTATGGCGAGACCTGGCATCTAGCCGGGCAAAAGCTGAACAAGCCGAACACCTGGAAGGATTTCATTGCGTCCGCCCAATCCCTGATCGATAACAAGTACACCTCGACGCCAAAGCTCGGCATCTGGAGCCAGAGTGCGGGAGGCATCCTTATTGGCCGCAGCATCACGGAGCGCCCCGATCTGTTTGCCGCCGCGGTTGATGGCGTGCCCTGCTCCGACATGGTACGCCAGGAAACCGGGCCCAACGGGCCGCCGAACATTCCCGAATTCGGCTCAGTAAAAACTGAGGATGGTTTCCGCGGGCTCTACCAGATGAGTGCCTATTACCACGTCAAAGACGGAACAAAATACCCGGCGGTGCTGGTGACTGCCGGCGCCAATGATCCTCGCGTCGATCCATGGCAGGGAGGCAAGATGGCGGCTCGGCTGCAGGCAGCCACATCGAGCGGCAAGCCGATCCTGTTACGGGTAAATTACGATGCAGGACACGGCATCACGGACACTATCGACCAGTAGGTTTCTGACTGGACCGACATCTTCACCTTCTTTCTCTGGAACTTCGGCGATCCCGAATTCCGGGCGAGTGGCCTAGGTCTGAAACAATGAGGGTGTGCAACGCCGTGCTTCGGGCAGGGATCAATTCTTCTGCTCCCTGCCGCTCATGAACATGCCTTCGATCTCCTGTTGTGGGCCGACGTAGACCCAGCCGGAGAGGATCGCGTCGTTGGGCTTTTGCGAGAAGATCGGGTAGTCGAAGCGCAGGTCACGGAATTGGACGGTGTGCCAGTTGGGGTCGGGCGGATCAATGTTGTAGCCGGGCGCCGGCATCGCGCCCTTGTCTTCGACGACGGGCCATTTTGCCCAGTCGAGATAGACCTGGCCCAGGTATGAGCGCTTGGCGACGAGCGTGGCCATGGTGACGGGCGGCTTGTACAGGACATCTTCAGCAGAGTCGGTTTCGATCTGGTCGGAGCGCGTACGGACTGTGGCGCGCTGGTAGAATTCGGGCGTTTCAATGATGGCGTTCCAGAGGAACGGGTTGATGGGCTGCGGCTCGGCAGCGACGCTCAGGATGGGCGCGTTGATGACGCTCGAATTACGGACGAGGTTAATGGCGTGCGCGTGTTCTGCGTTGCGGACGACGTAGAGCAGCCCGGTGAAGATGAGTGCGGCGATCGCCCAGCCGCGTCCGCGAAACCTGACGCGCTTTGCTCCGATTTCGCGATCAGCGAGGCCAAGGAGGCCGGGCATGACGAGCGCGAGCAGCAGCGCGAGGAACATCAGCGGCTCGAAGATAAAGATAATGTCCCACGAATACCAGCGGGGATTGAAGGGAAAGAAGGGACGCAGGCCGTAATTGTTGGTGAAGTCGAGCAGGAGGTGGCTCAGGGCTGCGATAAGCGCGAAGCACCAGAGCAGGCCCCAGCGGATGGGGACTTGCGTCGGCTTTTTTCGTATTTTATGAATCAGCCAGACGACGGCGACCGTGACCAGAGCAATGAACGGAGCGGCGACGAAGGTGTGGGTGATGCCGCGGTGATGCTGGAATCCCGAGACCGGGCCGCGCAAGGCCCAAAGCACGTCGAGATCTGGCGCTTCGGCGGCCAGCGTCATGGCGAGCGTTGTGTATGCGGCCTTGCGGTTGAAGCCGGCGCGGGCGAGGCAGGCTCCGGTGAGGAAGTGGGTGACAGGTTCCATAGGCTCGTTTTGCCAACGTAACATACGGCTGAAAAGCGGTCAGCTAAAAGACGGTTAGCTGGCCGCTGTATAGCTGACCGCTCTTCAGCTCCTTCATATAATTTCCTTCATGGCCAGAAGCACACCCGCAGAACGCATTGAGACACTCCGCGATGAGATACGGCACCATGAGCATCTGTATTACGTAATGGATGCGCCCGAGATATCAGACGGCAACTATGACGCGATCGTGCGCGAATTGCAGGCACTGGAAAAAGAGCATCCGGATCTCATCACGCCGGACTCGCCAACGCAGCGCGTAGGCGGCAAGCCGAAGGAAGGATTTCCCAAGGTCGCACATTCGCGTCCGATGCTCTCGCTCGACAACGTGATCCGCGAAGAGGAGCTGCGCGACTGGGACCGCCGCGTGCGCGAGCGCGTGGGCGAAGGCGTTGAGATCAGCTATGTCTGCGAGTACAAGCTGGACGGGCTTTCGATGGCGCTGCATTATGCCGAGGCTAAGGATGGATCGGCGCAGCTGACGCGCGGGCTGACACGAGGCGATGGGACAATCGGCGAAGATGTGACGACGAATGTGCGCACGATTCGGTCGGTGCCGTTGTCAGTCTCTCCGGCGAAGCTGCGCAAGGCGAAGCTACCCGCGACATTTGAAGTGCGCGGCGAGGTGGTGATGCCATTGAAGGCATTCATAAAAGCCAACGAGGAGCGCGAGGCGCAAGGGCTTACGGCGGCGGCGAATCCGCGCAACTATGCGGCGGGCACGATTCGCACACTCGAGCCGAATATCGTCGCCCAGCGCAGGCTCGATTTCTATGCCTACTTCGCGCTGACGGCGACGGGCGAGAGCATCTTTACCGAGCAGAGCGATGCGCTCGATGCGCTGATCGCGGCGGGATTTCGCGTGAATCCGCATCGCGAGGCGATTCACACTTTCGACAAGCTAATGGGCTTTGTGGATCGCGCGGAGAAGCATCGTGCGGATCTGGGGTATGAGATCGATGGCGTTGTGATCAAGGTGAGCTCGACGGAACTGCAAGCGCGGCTCGGCTACACGGGCCGCGCGCCGCGCTGGGCGGTTGCTTACAAATTCACGGCACGCGCCGGCACTACGCAGGTTGAAGACATCAAGGTGCAGGTGGGGCGCACGGGCAAACTGACTCCGGTGGCATGGCTTAAGCCCGTGGTGATTGGCGGGACAACGGTAAGCCGCGCGACACTGCACAATGCCGACTTTATCGAAGAGCTGGGTTTGAAGATCGGCGACTGGGTGAAGGTCGAGCGCGGCGGCGATGTGATTCCGAAAGTGGTTGAAGTGGTAGAGGACAAGGAGCATCCGCGCGGGCACACGAAATTTCATTTTCCGACGCATTGCCCTGAATGCGGCAGCGAGATTGTCCGCGCGGAAGGTGAGGCTGATTATCGCTGCGTGAACGCGGATTGCCCGGCGCGGCTGCGCGAGAGCCTGCTGCATTATGCTTCTCGTAAAGTAATGAATATTGAGGGGCTGGGCGAGGCGGTGGTCAACCAGATGGTCGATCGCAAGCTCGTTACCAGCATCGCCGGTCTTTACTCGCTTACGGACGCTACACTCGCGCAGCTCCAGCACGAAGTCACAACCCGCGATAAAAAAAACGGCCAGGAGAAGACGCGCACACAGTCGCTCGTCGGCCCCAAAGAGCGCAAAGACCTCCTAGACGAGATTGAAGATTCGAAAAAGCTTCCCCTCAACCGCGTGCTCTTCGGACTCGGCATCCGCTTCGTCGGAGAGCGGACGGCGCAGTTGCTGGCTGAGGAGTTTGGCTCGATGGATGCGCTGATGGCCGCTTCGCAGGAAGAGCTGGAGCGCGTGAATGAAGTGGGACCGCGCGTCTCGCAGGCAATCCGCGAGTTCTTCGATGAGGAGACGAACCGCAAATTAGTCGAACATCTGCGCGAGGCCGGGCTTACGTTCACGGCGGAAAAACGGAAGAAGTCATCCGAGCTGGAAGGGCTGACCTTTGTGCTGACCGGAACGCTGCCGAGTCTTTCGCGCGAGGATGCCAAGGCAAGGATTGAGGCCGCGGGTGGGCGCGTCTCGGGTTCTGTGAGCAAGAAGACGAGCTACGTGGTCGCTGGCGAAGAGGCTGGATCGAAGCTAGAAAAGGCGCAGGAGTTGAAGGTTCCGGTGATTGATGAAGCGAAGCTACTGGACTTGCTCAATGGCAGCTAGTCAGCTGCTGCAGACCACCGTCCGCAGCTACCTCTCGACCTCATAACGCAGGCGGACGACGCCGTCCGGGTATTTCTTGGCCGAACGCAGGTGAAGCGGGATGTCCCGATGGCGCGGCGCAATGAGTGGAATGCCCTCGCCGATCAAGGTGGGAATGACATGGATGTCGAACTCATCGATCTCGCCCGCGTCGAGAAATGAGGCGATCAATTCTCCGCCGCCCATCATCCAGATGTGTTTTCCCGGCGTCGCCCGCAGGCGCTGCGCAAAGGCTTTCACCGCGTCCGAGACGAATTGCACGCCTGGGATCTCAACTTTCGGCGGTTTCGTCGAGAAGACGTAGTTGGCGAGCTTCGTATCGAAGATCCCGCCTTTGTTGCCGTGTTTCTTGTCATAGTCGAGAGCCCAGTCGCAGGTCTTGCGTCCCCACAGGATTGTGTCAATCGTGCGGTAGAATGCGCCCATGCCGTAATCGACGGTGTCCGGCCGGCGATTTAACCATTCGACATCGCCATCTGGCCGGGCAATGTAACCGTCGGCGCTCGTCGCGATGTAGACGATGATCTTTCGCCGCGTCTTCATTGCAATGCCTTACTCGCTACTTGGTCGCGAAGTATCCCTTGCTGGCCCGCACTGTGAATCGGCGGTCGAGGCAGAAGAGATAGATGGTGCGGAACGCGCCGTTCGCGACGAAATCGGCGGGTTTATAAACCAGTGCGTATTGGCTGCGCAGCTCGTCCTCAATGTCCTGGAAGTTTAGCGAAATATCTTCAAGGCGCTTGGGAAAGAAGGCGCGGCCGCCCGTGGCTTCGGCGATTTTCTGCAGCGTGTCGTCGCCACGGTCGCGGCTGGGGCTGACGTTTGTGCTGATGGCGTAAACGATGGTCTGGGCGCGCTGGCACTCCTTGATGGCGTCATCAAGATAGGCGTGACTCTGGTTGTCATCGCCATCCGAGACCAGGATCATTGCTCTGCGTACAGGCTCCCGTTCACGCGAAAAGTCGAGCAGCTTGTCGCGACATCCTGAGTACACGGCATCAAAGAGCGCGGTGCCACCGCCAGAACGCAGGGCGTTGATGCCGACGTTCAGCAAGTCGAGATTGTTGGTCCAATCCTGCTTGTAGTCGGGCGTCACGTCGAAGCCCATCACAAAGGCCTTGTCGCTCCTGGGCTGAAGGATCTTGAACAAAAACTCGGCAGCGGCCTCCTGCTCGAACTGGAAGCGCTGGCGGATGGAGGTGCTGGTGTCGATCACGATGCCGACACGCAGCGGAAGGTTAGTCTGCTGCGTGAAGCTGTAGATCTGCGCCGGAGCCTTCTGGTCGTCGAGCAGGGCAAAGTCGCGCTGCTGCAGGTCCTTGATGAAGCGGCCGTGCTTGTCGGTGACGGTAAAGACGAGATCGACTTCGTTGGCAGATGTGGTAATGGTGTACTGCTTGTCGTCCGGTGGCTGGCCGTTCGGCTGCTGAGCGTTCGGCTGGGCGGGAATAGCAGGCTGCGTCCGCGCGGGCGGCGGAGTGGCAGGCGGCGCCGTCTGTGATTGCGCCGAAGAAAAAGTCGCAACGGACAAAGGAAAAACAGCGGCAAGCGCGCAAGGCAGGAGAAACTTTGGAACAAAGACCGTCATCATTGTGGCTGCCGTCATTTTACATGGCCGGCGGAAGGCTCACCAATATAGACGGCCGTCCGTCAAGACGCGCTCAAACCGGACGCACGTATACTGCTGCGGATGAAGATTTTCGCGTTCTGTTCTTTTGGGGTGCTTTCTTTCCTTCTTATGGCGCCTGCAGTTCCAGCTACGGCACAAACACCAGCGCCTACACCCGCAGAGATTCTCAAGAGCCTGCCTCAGCCCATTCCTCTTTGGCCGAATGGAGCGCCCGGAGCGTTGGGCGATGCGGAAGCGGACAAGCCCCGACTCTATCCATTCGTTCCCCAGACGAAATCGACAACGACGGCGGTACTGGTGATTCCCGGCGGCGGATATATGCATGTGGCGATCGGGCACGAAGGCATTCAGTATGCGCGCTGGCTGAACGCGCTGGGCGTGACAGCGTTTGTGCTCGATTACCGCGTCGCGCCATACAAATATCCGGTGGAGATTCAGGATGGCATGCGCGCCATGCGCTATGTGCGCGCACACGCCTGGGAATATGGAGTAGAGGCGAATCGTATTGGCGTGTGGGGATCGTCGGCGGGTGGCCATCTTGCTTCGACGCTGGGCGTGCATGGCAACGATGCCGCGCCTTTGTCACAGAAAACAGATACCGTCGACGAGGCGGATGCGCGGCCGAACTTCATGATCCTGTCGTACCCGGTGATCGATATGCAGGGCCCGATCGCGCACGGCGGCTCGGAGAAGAACCTGCTCGGCGAGACTCCCGACCCGCAGATGCAGCAGAAATTTTCCAACCAACTCGGAGTAAATGCGCAGACGCCGATGACATTCCTGTTCGCGACGACAGGCGACCCGACGGTTCCGGTTGAAAACGGTCTCGACTTTTACCGCGCGCTCGAGCGTGCGCATGTTCCGGCTGAGCTTCATATCTACGACTATGCGGATCATGGGTGCGGCCTGTGCGGGTCGATCCCTGAACTGGCGACATGGCCGCTGCTGTTGCGAAACTGGCTGATGCACGAAAAGTGGCTGCCGAAGGATGCGACGCCATTACCGCCAGTGGCGGCGAACTATCCTGCATGGCCCGCCGGGCTTGAGGGACCGGGCAAGCCCTAGCCGCAGCGTCCTTGTAGAATCAGCTCACACTATGCCGCAGATTGCCACGTATCCTGTTACACCGGACGCCGCAGGCCAGCGTCTGGATGCGTGGCTCGCTGCCCAGCTTGAGGGCGTGAGCCGCTCGCGCGTGCAGCTGCTGCTTTCCCAGGGCAGCGTGGCGGTGGACGGGAAGCCTGCGAAGGCTTCATTCAAGCTGCGCGGCGGCGAGGTAGTCGAAGTCGTTGGCGAGCCTGCGCCGGCCCCGCTGCGCGCTGTGGCTGAGGCGATTCCGCTCGACATCATTTATGAAGACGACGACCTTTCCGTCGCGAACAAGCCCGCGGGCATGATGGTGCATGCGGGTTCGGGCGCGACCGAGGACGCGCGCAATCGCGGCACTCTGGTGAATGCGCTGCTGCATCATTACCGGCAGCTGTCTTCGACCGGCGGCGAGTTACGGCCAGGGATCGTGCACAGGCTCGACAAGCAGACGAGCGGACTGATCATTGTTGCGCGCAACGATGCGACGCACCTGAAGCTGGCCGAGATGTTTTCTCGCAGGCAGATGCGCAAAACCTATATTGCACTGGTGCACGGCGCGCTGAAGCAGGATGCGGGGACGATCAACGCGGCCATCAGCCGCGATGCGATTCGCCGTACGCGCATGACAACGCGGCGCGTGACTGGCGGGCGCATGGCGATTTCGCACTATGAGGTTGTGCGGCGCATCCATTCGACATTTGGAAATTTCGCTCTTGTTCGCGTGCGCATCGAGACGGGCCGCACGCACCAGATTCGCGTGCACATGGCTTCGATCGGGCACCCTGTCGTAGGGGATACGCTCTACGGCGCGCCGGCGCGGATCGCTGCACCAAAGAAAGGCAACCGCGACACCGAATCGATCTCGCTCGAGCGCAATTTTCTTCACGCGGCGGAGTTGGCGTTCGCGCATCCCCGCACCGGCAAGCTGCTGGAGCTGTCGGCGCCGCTGCCTGCTGAGCTTGAGGATTTTCTGACGCGGCTTGAGGCGGCGAAATAACCTGGTGGCTAGTTTGGAAGTTACATTCCGGCCGAAGGATTGACGGTGATGATTTTTACCGAGCCGTCCTGCATTTCGCTGAACCACACTTCTCCGCGGCCGATCATCTCACCGTTTGCGTTGCCGAAGAGGCAGTGGGACGACTGCTTGAGGATGGCTTTGCGAATGTGAACGTCGAAGATGGTGTCGTAGCGGGTGAGGAAGGTTTCTTTGTCGCGGATGCGGACGCGGTTGCCACCATGGATGAAGTTCAGCGGATAGGAAACCATGCCGGCGATCTTGTCTTTGTCGTCCGCTCTCAAGGCGGCCTGGAGGCTGGCAAGGAAGGCGCGCGCGGCCTTCGCCGTCTTCGGGCCTTGTGTGTCTACGGTCGAGCCCTGGCATGTTTCGTCGGCCGTGGATTGGGCGCGAAGCGGCTGCAATGAAGCAAGGCATCCCAGCGTGGCAAGGCATAAGGCTTTTCCTGCAAGGGAATGCTTCAACCGCATGTAGACTCCTTCGCGCGTTTCTGTTCCAGGCGCGTGACCATCTCAGACCGGAATTAATGAATAGTGAGGTAGAGTTTGAGGATGTTCAGCGCTTCCACTGCTAAAGCAAAGACGGCAAAGGCCGCATGGAAGTGCGGGCTTCTTATCCAGACGGCAAGCGCGCTGAGCAGAATGTAGGCACCGGTGCGAACGTCATAGAAGACTCCGAGATGCGCGCGATACTCGCTGCCTTTGATGAAGGTGTCGATGACGTCGGCGACGAAAAGGATCGTCATCAGGGTGAAGATCCATTGCCGGCGCGAATAGAAGTAGCCGCGATATCCGTCATACTCGCCCATTTCGTCGGGGAAAAAAAGCGAGCACAGCAAGAAGAGCAGCGTGGCGTAGAGGGCGATGAAGAAGTAGAGAGGGAAGGTCCATTGCAAGACCTTCTGCAGATAGAATTCCCACCGCCAGAAGTGAATGAGGTAAAGAAAAAGAAAGAGCACCCAGACCAGGTGCACCGAGTAAATCCTGTATTTCCTGGGGTGCTGGACGATGCGCGAGACTCCGCGCAGCAGGTGCCCGACACCCAGGCCGAGGATCATGCTCAACAGAACTTTGACGTGAAGATAGACGTCCATCTCTGAACCACCGGGAGCGATGAGATGCGTGCGCCGCCATTCTATACGGCGGCAGGAGGAACAGGTCTTGATTTTCGATCCTTGGTGAAGCGCTTCAAGCTTCGGTCAGGGTGCTGAAGCGATTGGCATCGGTAATGGTGATCGATGAGCCCTTGATGGTGAGCAGTTCTTCCCGCTGAAACTTTCCCAGAAGGCGTGTCACGGTCTCTCGCGAGAGACCGGCGAGATTGCCCAACTCCTCATGCGTAAGCGCCATGGTGAAACGCATCTCTGTCTTGCCGCAGGCTGCGTTCTGCGCCATTTCAAGCAATACATTTGCAAGGCGGGAAGCAGCGGAAGCCGCAAGCGACAGGCGGCGCGCGTCGCGGAAGGCGGCCTGGTATTCGTGTGCCATGCTTTCGAGCGAGTGCCGTCCGACTTCGCTGAAGCCGTCAATGAAGGCAAGAAACTCATCGCGCCGGAGCGTCTTGACCTGGCATGGCTCCAGTGTTTCCGCCGTCACTTCGTACTCGCCCTGGCTTAATAGGGCGCTTAATCCGAGCACGTCGCCGGGCCACGCGATCTTGAGGATCATAGTCTTGCCCTCGCGCGAAGTGGTGGAGAGTTTTACGTGGCCGGAGCAGAGAACATGGAGCGCTCGCGCGTTTTCGCCCTGCTGAAAAATGTTGGCGCGCGGGGGGTAACGGACCTGCACACCGATCCGATCCAGATGCTGAAGGGCGTCCTCGCGCAGGTTGCAGAACATGCGCAGGCCGCGAAGGGTGCAGTCTTTACAAGAATCGGTCGATGGTGCCGGTAGTCCGGGCATAGCGGTAATCAAGATGCACATCCAGTATGCGCCTGCGGGGTCGCATAGTGCACAAACCTGTTTATCAATGAAGAGGTAGGTCTGTATGTGACGGCGATCACACTGCGCAGTACCCGGGATCACAGCAGGATTGGCGAGATTGCGCGATGCTCAGATTGAGAAAAGGAGAACGATATGCCAGTCATCGGTCAGCCCATCGCATTGAGCGTAGAAAAGATACTCTTTGCCACAGATTTCTCTGAAAGCTCGGAGAAGGCGCTTTCCTATGTAAAGAAGCTCGCTCACCATTTTGGGTCGGCAGTAACAGCCGCTCACGTCATCGATCTGTCTGTCGCGACGCGGTCGCCTGAAGCGGCTATAGGTTTCTCCCTGCCGGACCTGAGGGAGATTGGCGAAGAGGGCATCCGTAAGGTGAGACGCGACCTTCGCGGCGACCACATCGTCGAAAATGGGATTGTATTGACCGGAGGAAATCCTGCAGGTTCGATCATCGACTTTGCGCAGGAATTGAACCCCGACCTCATTGTGATGGGCACCCGGGGCAAGGGAAAGCTGGAGCGCTTCGTCCTTGGGTCGACGGCTGAGGATGTGTTGCGGCATGTTTCCTGCCCGGCGTTGACGGTTGGTCCGCAATGCGTGATTCCGGAGGGCAGCGATATTTCCTGGTCGCACATTCTTTATGCTACGGACTTCACGCCCGATACTGCGCACGCGGCACTCTTCGCGCTGTCATTGGCGCAGGAGAACAAGTCGAAGGTGACGCTGTGCCATATCATTCCGGAGCGCATGGCAGATTGCGCCGATTCGCTGCGCAATGCATTTCTCGATGAGCTGAACTGCATGGTCCCGGAAGAAGTGAGGGAGTGGTGCTCACCGGAGTGCGTGGTGAAGCAGGGCGAGGCGGCGGCGATGATCCTTAAGCTTGCCAACGAGGGCAACGCGGATCTGATCGTGCTGGGCGTGCGGCCGGCAATTCATATGAGCACGCACGTTCCGGCGGGCGTGACCTGCAAAGTGCTGGCAGCCGCCAGGTGCCCGGTGCTCACGATCTGCGGCGAGGCGGGGTTTCCCTGGAACGGCTTCTTCGGCTGATTCACTTGTAGGACGAAGCCAACACCGTTGTGCCCTTATCGGGAGAATGGTGCGCGGATGCGGGCTTGCGGAGGCCGCACGCTTCGGGCGGATTCGTCATTTGCTTCGCGAAGACGCGATAGCTGACTGTACCCGGCCGCAACGTTGACCAGTATGAGGTTTGCGCGAAAATCGGCTTGTGCAGGGTGATGATCTGATTGCTCAAAATGTTGATACCACACTTCAGATTGTTTTCCGGGTTGAGGATGGTCCTCTGCGGATCGTGCGGCGGAAGATGGCGATCGACCTCCCAGTTGAAGTCGCAGCCATAGCGCTGCTGATCTTCATAGGTAAGCTGAAGCAGGCCTTCGCTGTGCACCATCTGATGGGTGACACCGTCGACTACAGCGATCTCCGGTTCGGTGTGGCGCACATTGGTTCGCGGGTTGAGGCCTGCTTCCGCGCCAGCCATGGCCTGGAAGAAATACGCCCAGAAGGCGCGCTTGTCGGTTTCGCTAATTTGATAGAAACGCGGGCAGAAGCGGCGCACATCGCGCGGCACCTGCGTTGAAAGCAGTTCCGGCGGGATAGCAGTTTCGACGATCTGATCCCATTGCGGGTTCCAGGTTGTGTCATCGCCCAGCTCTGCTTTCTTGATTGCGAGTGGCGTAGGCGGAGCTGCCTTGGTAGCGGGTGCTGGAGTTACAGATGCTGCCGCGACCTGGCTATGCCCGCGTTTGCAGGCCAGAGGTGAAATAAGTGCGGCGACACTGAGAATAAGCAAACAAATTGTTGGCTGCGCTGTAGCGCGCATGACTTACTTCTCCGGGGAACGAATAGAGCATGTAAGTGGGAAGCAGCCTGCAGCCCTCGTGTTGCCGCATTTGTAAGTGAAATAGCTTACAATTAGGGGCGAATTAAAGTGACACTTGAGGCAACCCGAAAGCGGTCACCTCAAGTAATGTTGCCATCAACTACACCCACCACGCCGCAGCGGGCTGTTCGCGAATCACGATTGAGTTGAGAGAGCTTGCGGCTTTCGTCAAACCTTCTTCGGGTGAAAGCAGGCTGTCTTCGTGTTCTATAGACAACACATTGTCGTAGCCGAAGAGACGCAGTGTGGACACAAATTCACGCCACCAGGATTCGCCGTGCCCGTAGCCGCAGGTGCGGAAGATCCACCCACGATGGCGTTCATCGGTATAGGGCTTGGTATCGAGCACTCCGGTGACGGGCAGATTTGCCTCGAAGATCTGCGTGTCTTTGGCGTGGACGTGGAAGATGGCGTCGCCGAGTACGCGAATCGCGGCGATCGGATCAATCTGCTGCCAGAAGAGATGGCTGGGGTCGAAGTTGCAGCCTATGCTCGGACCTGCGATCGAGCGCAGCTTCAGCATCGTCTCGGGGTTATAAGCGACGAAGCCGGGGTGCATCTCGATGGCGATCTTCACGCCGTGATCAGCGGCGAATTTCGCATGCTCCGTCCAGTACGGCGCGACGACTTCGTCCCATTGCCACTTGAGCAGGTCGCTGTAATCAGGAGGCCACGGGCAGGTAACCCAGTTCGGTTGCTTCGCGTCGGGTGAATCGCCGGGGCATCCGGAGAAATCGACGACCACGGGCACGCCGAGTTTTTCTGCAAGGAGAATCGTCTGGCAACTGACTGCGTGCGCCTTTCGCGCGATGTCCTTATTCGGATGCAGAGCGTTGCCGTGGCAGCTGAGCGCGCTGATGCTTGCGCCTTGATCGCCGAGCGCCTGCCTGAATGTCGCGAGTGCGGCAGCATCGTCGAGCATGGAGAGCTTGCAGTGCGCGTCGCCGGGATAGTTGCCGGTGCCGAGTTCGACCGTGTCGATGCTGAGAGTTTTGAGCTTCGTCAAAACCTGATCGAGGGGGAGTTGAGATAGCAATGGAGTGAAGACGCCTACTTTCATGCCAACCAGCATATATCCACTGCGAATCTTTGCGGTATACACCGGCATCATATGCGCATGGGTCAGCAGACGATTCAGCGGAAGCAGCTTCTGACGGCGGTGCTTGGGAACAGGAATGTCACTGCGGCCGAGGAACCATCATCAGCGTGCTGTCCAGCCGCCGTCGATCAGTAGCGTGTGGCCGGTGATGAGCGATGCAGCGGGCGAAGCGAGAAAGACGACTGCGCCCGCGACTTCAACCGGTTCGCCGATGCGGTGCAGTGCCGCAATTCGCTCAACGGTGTCGGCGTGGAACGCGGGATCGGTGAGGACAGGCTGCGTTCCGTCGGTGTAAATAAAAGTCGGAGCCACGGCGTTGACGTTGATGTTGTGCTTGCCCCACTCGACAGCGAGGCATTTCGTCAGGTGCGCGATTCCCGCTTTCGTCATGCAGTAGACAGATTCCGTCGGCAACGCGACGAACCCGGCCTGCGAGCTCATGTTGATGATGCGTCCGTACTTCTGCTCGATCATGATGCGCCCTACGGCCTGGGCGGCGAAAAACGTCCCTTTCAGGTTAACGGCTAGTGTGTAATCAAAATCTTTTTCGACGACGTTCTCGGCGAGGTTGTCGGGAGCGACGCCGGCGTTGTTCACCAAAATATCGAGCCGCCCAAAGTGTTTTTGAGCCTCGTCAACAGCGTTTGTGATCTGCGCAAGGCTGGTCATCTCCATCTGGAGTGGCAGCACGCGACGCCCGCGCGCGGTGATTTCCGCAGCCAGCCCGGAGTCGGCGTTGATATCGCGAAGGCCAATGGCTACATCAGCGCCTGCTTCCGCGAGTGCGAGTGAAATAGCGCGGCCCAATCCGCGTGCCGCGCCGGTAACGAGGGCGATTTGTCCAGTGAGCTGGAATGATGGGAGTGCCTGCATGAGGGTGAGGATAGCAGGTGCCGCGGGGTCGACCGTTGCTGTAGAGTCGGAACTGTCTATGAAGGATCTCTCGCCTGGTCTGCAGCCAATGATCGCGACGAAGATATGGCGCTGCGTGGAGCTGGCGTGCCTGGCGATTCTGGCGTGCCTTCTGGTCAGCAAGGGAGTTCTGCCCGGTTGGCACCGGCTTAATAGTGACTTTCCCAACTACTATCTCGTTGCGCGGCTGCTGCGCGAGGGATTCAGCCTGGATCGAATCTACGATTGGGTGTGGCTGCAGCGAATCAAGGACCACTGGGGACTGGACCAGCCTCTTGTAGGCTTTGCCGGGCTGACTCCACTTTCAGCGCTGCCCATCCTGCCGGTTGCCGCCCTTGCAGCGTTGACAGCCAAGCGATTCTGGATCGTTGCGAACCTCTTGTTTCTGCTCGGGACGGTCGAGACATTGCAGCGCACGACACAGCTTGGACGGCGTCGCATCTGGATTCTGAGCCTACTTGCCATCATTCCGCTGCGTTCAAGTTTCCTGCTTGGGCAGATGCACATTCTTGTGCTGTTCCTGCTGGCGCTCGCCTTTTTCTTTCTCTCTCGAAAGCAAGGAATTGCGTGCGGAATCTGCGTGGCACTCGCAGGATCGCTGAAGGTCTATCCCCTTCTGTTCATCTTTTATTTCGCGTGGAAGCGGCAGTGGCGCGAGGTCTTTTCCGTCGCCTGCGCCACGGTGGCGCTGGTTGGCGTTGGCTATGCGTGCATGGGCAGCCGCGTCATGCACATCTACCTAACGCAGATTTTTCCGCACAGCATGCAGGGCGAGGTCATTGATCCGTACAACGTTCGCGCTGCATCTGCCGCTGCGTTCCTGCATCGGCTCTTCATTTTCGAGCCGGGTTTGAATCCTGCGCCGGTGTGGAATCGTCCGGCACTTTATTCGATTGTTTATCCGCTGTGGCAGGCGGCCGTTTTGTTCCCGCTCTTTCTGAGCATCCGGCCTGCGTCTCATGATCGCGACACGGAAAAGCTGGAATGGGCCGTCTTCCTGCTTGCTCTTCTCATACTGTCGCCGGTGCCTTCGAGTTATCACTTTGTCGTGATGATTCTGCCCGTCATTCTCGCAGCGGATGTGCTCGTCAAGAGGCGACAGCATGGCCGACTGGCAATCATGATGTTGCTTTATTGGATGATCTGCGGTGTGATTATTTCGCCTGCGGGGGCCAGCAATGGATTCTCGCTGGTTACTGTGCTGGCGTTCTCTCGCTTATGGATCGGGTTGCTGCTCTGGCTGTTTCTGCTGCTCTATCTATGGCGCGAGAATGCATTGCAGGAAAGCCGCAAAGCTATTGGCCTGCGTGCGCTCCTGCTTTCTGTGGTCCTTTGCGTCTTCTGGATCGCAGGCTTTACCGGTTATCAACGGCACTTCGCTCACCTTGAGGAAGACATCCAGGCTCGTCTGCGGCTTCCTATCCATCCGCTGCTGACAACCGGCATTCATCCCCGGGCCGGGGGGTTTGTGGCAACAGTGATGGCGCCGTCGGAATACCAGATCGCCGACCAGAACGGACAGGCTGTGTGGCCTCTTACACAAGCAGGAAGCGATCAGCTCTCTTCCGCCGCAACTGCAAATCATTCTCCGGTCTTCGTGGAAGTGGCGGACAACAGCGGTTCGCGCATCGCCCTTCAGGATGCGCCTGCTTTCAATATCCGGAATGCCGAATCTCCGGCGATCTCTGCAGATGGATTGTCGCTCGCTTATATCCGTGAGAACAAAGGCAGAGGCCGTCTCCGGATGTTCCACCTTGCGTCATCCTCCAGCGCAATTTCTGTTGCGGACGATGCCGAGGTCGTGGGGGGCCCTTATGATGTCCGCGATGTCGTCTTTTCTCCTTCCGGCGATCTTGTTTTCGCAGCGCGGATTAACGGCACGACAAACATCTATCGGATCACGCCCGGCGGGCCGCTCGCAATTCTTGTCGCCGGTCATGAAGAAGCGGATGCGCCCGACGTTTCTCCGGACGGGCAACGGCTCGTCTTTCGCAGACTGCTGCGCAATCGCTGGCAGCTGATAGTGATCAACCTCGCCAGTCGCCAGGAGCGCCAGCTTACATTTGGAGACTGCAACGCATTTGCACCGGCGTGGATGAATGAGACGACGGTTGCCTACGCGACCGATTGCGGGCGCGGGCTGGGGCTCACGGCGCTTGCTTCGATCGATGTCGGCGGCCGCTAGAATAACGATCCCGGCTCACTCGAAGGATCAGTCGTTAAGCCAGCCGCAATGAGTTGAGGATCGCCCGGCATTGACCGCGTCCGCGGTCAGGATCGATTGCAAGCTCAAGCTTCGTCACAGATTCCAGCTCGACAGTGTAATCTTCGACTTCCTGGGATGATCCGATTGGGCTGAAGTTCCATTGCTGGCGCACAATCTCGCGGTCCGTCTCCGTTGCGGACGAGTAGCGCAGCACAAATTCTTGTGAGCGCTCCGTTTTGTGCTCGATGAAAGACGCAAATATCCGCCGCAGATGGGTCGGCACAGTAAAGACGAGCGCAACCGTCTGCGGCCCGGGACCGGCGGCGCGCCATCCAAGCTCATTGCGTTCCGGGTTCGTGCTCAGGGCATTTTCTATCGGGAAGGCCGGGTCTTCCGAGGTGAGCTGGACGCGAGCGATCGACTCCAGATCGAGCCAGTCCGTATGCTCATGACTCTTTCCCGCAATCGTAGTGTGGGCAACAATTTCCTTCTGCATCGGCCACCTCCACGCATGAGGATACGCCTGCTGGGGGAAAGGTTGTATGGCGCTTATCCGATGCTGCGATGGACCGGATGGCCGGTAGAGGCTGAACACGGCTATGGGGGGAGTGAAGCATGGAGAGCCGATGAGGCCAAGCCTAAATAAATTCGGGTGCCTCATACCTCGTTCCCTGAGACATGGAACTCAGGAAGCGCGCAGCGAGGCACCCTTCAGGCCACATTGGGCAGCAAGTATACTTCCATTCTGCCCTTTGGCTACCATTGTTGCAGTCAGTAGTGACTATAAGTATTAAATCGATTTTCACATTAACTGCCAATCTCGTCGTTGCTCCAGAGCAACCAGGAAACTTTCAGCAGCCGTCTGCCAGGAGCTCGGGTTTTCGCAGCACGACCGTACCGCGGCCCTTCGTCAGGACCCCGGCGCGTTGCCATTCTCCCAGGGAACGGCTGACGGTGAATGGCGTCACATTCGCTCCGGAAGCCAGATCTTCGTTTGTGACCTGCAATTCGACCCCTTCCGAAGTAGCTTTGCCGATTCCGCACGCGAGACTTGCCAATAACTGAGCAATGCGCCCGCGCGCATCATTGGAGCTGAGTGAGATTTGCGTGGAGATCAGCGACGCCATATATTCTGTCACTGCGATAGACAAAGCATTGTCCAATAGTATCGGGTAGCGGAACGCCAGTTCCCGGATAGTCTGACGGTCCCACATCAACGCACAACTCTCCGACAGAAGCTCCGTGCTACCAAAGTATCCCATTGGGCCAGCCACGATAGCGCTGCCACCGAATGTCTGTCCGGCGGTCAACCAGTGCAGACTTATCCTTCGCCCGTCCTTCGTCGTCACGAATTGCCTGCCATGACCGCTGGTGAGGAGGAAGGCGCGTTCCGCAGGGTCGCCCTCGTGAAGGGCCACAGACGGCGCGCGGAATTGCCGGTGTTTGGCGACGGACAAAACAAAGTTCAGTTCCGCCTTCGACAACCCCGATAGAAATCGAGGTCTGAGCTTGTTGGGAAGGCCTGCAATCCGCTTCCCGGGCGACAACTCGCAGCAGCAACTCACAGGATCTTCCGGCCCCCACGATGAAAGATACGCTTGTTGTGGAAAGCCGTGCTAAAAAATCAGGGCCGATCGAAATCGGCCCTTCCCGGGCCTGTTAACAGGCCGTGTCGGGAACCCAAAGAACCTATATCAGTACTTCCATCATCTGATCGCCGACGGTTCCGGCAGCCTGTGCCAGTTTCTTGTGGTGCATGGTGAAGAGAGCCAGCTCCAGCCGGTCGGAGACTCCCGTCTTGTCGTATATGCCGCGCAGATAGTTCTTCACCACCTGTTCGGTTGTTCCCAGCCTGATGGCAATTTCCTTGTTTCTGCAGCCCAGGGTGATGAGAGCGACGATCTTCATCTCCTTCGAGGTGAGACGATCGCGGACGCGTGCGCCTACCATGTCCTCCTCCACCGGTTCGCAGTCGGCGGTTGCCGGCTGCTGGAAGCGTTCGCCCCCCGCAACCCGCCGTGCACAGTCCAGCAAGCATGGACCATTCACGTTGCGGTAGATCAGCCCTTCGATGCC
Organism: Terriglobales bacterium; assembly: GCA_963823845.1. Classification (GTDB taxonomy): domain Bacteria; phylum Acidobacteriota; class Terriglobia; order Terriglobales; family Acidobacteriaceae; genus Alloacidobacterium. The sequence continues at coordinate 1,210,101 of CAWGND010000008.1, read as the reverse complement.
GGCTGCCAGATAGGGCTGAGTTGAGTCGTTGTTTTCAAGAATGGCGATCGAACGACTGCCGACACGGGCAACTCTATCCGTCAACATCCCGAGGTCTGTTCTTAATGTGGCTGCAAACATCAGCACTACGCCAGGAAAGGCATCAATGGCCTGGTACAGCCGATCCGAATCGGCGCACTGCGCCATGACGCGAAAATCTTCTTCCATAGCCAGAATTTTGGCCGTGCCTGCCCGAAAGATAGCCTGATTATCGGCAAGAATTATTTTGTTCATTTTTTGCGTTCGTCCGTTCCCGTTTAACGAAAAAATATGCCTGGCCCAACAAAAAGGCTTCGGTCCAGGCACTTTGTACATGCAGCCTGGAAAAGATCTCCAAGCCACACTGCAATCCATCAATGCACAAAACTTCCGCTGCCTAACTGCCCGGTTAGGGACATTAAGCGCACGGAAAAGGTTTTCTTCTAAGAAGGCCCTTGTCAGTAGCTTTTTAACCTGGGAAGAAACCCCGCATGGGGAAATACCGATGTGGAAATAAACAAAACGGTGACCAAATCAAGCCTCAAGACCCTCAGGGCTGCGGGCAATGAAATAGGGCAGCAAAATGCCTCACAGCTGCCCACTTTTTTGGCTACCATTGCTACTTAATATTCTAGTTCGTTGTTATTAACTTCATCCTAACATGGCTTCTGATCTTGTCGTTGCTCCAGAGCAAGAAAGAGAACAGAAGATTTCTACGATTTCAGCCGGCGTCCGCCAGGAGCTCGGGCCTTCGCAGCACGACCTTGCCGCGGCCCTTCATCAGGACCCCGGCGCGTTGCCACTCTCCCAGGAAACGGCTGACGGTGAATGGCGTCACGTTCGCTCCGGAGGCCAGATCATCATTCGTGATCTCCAATTCGACCCCATTTGGGGTGTGTTCACCGATTCCGCACGCGAGACTCACCAACAGGTGCGCAATGCGCCCGCGCGCATCGTCGCAGCTGAATGAGACGTGCGACGCGATCAACCACGCGATACGTTCAGTCGCTGCGATGGACAAAGCATTGTCCAGTAGTCTCGGATAGCGGTGGACGAGTTCGCGCATCGTGTGACGGTCCCACACCAACGCACAGCTGTCCGACCGCACCTCCGTGCTGGCAAGATATTGGATTGGGGTATGCAATATCGAGAGGCCCCCGACTACCTGTCCGGCAGTTAACCAGAACAGAAGTACTCTCCGCCCATCGTTCGACGTCACGAATTGCCTGCCATGACCACTCGTGAGCAGAAAGAATCGTTCCGCCGGATCTCCCTCATGGATGACCACAGTGGATGCGCGGTATTGCCGATGTTTGGCGAGGGACAGGATCAAGCTGAGCTCGTCCTTCGTTAATCCCGATAGAAACCGAGGTCTGAGCTTGCCCGGAAGACATGCAATCTGTTTACCGGGCGATACTTCGCAACGGCAGCTCATCAGATCTTTCGCCCCTGAGATGAAAAGATACGCCTATTAGTGGAAATATTAGGAAAGTTTATAAGGCATCCGGGCCTTATCATGCAAGGCGCAGCGAGGGATCCATGCCTAACAGCTCGCAATTTCCGACTAGCATCCACAAGCAAGCAGCCGAAGAAATCGTCGATTTCGCCACGACTCTTCCCGTGCACGCCGCTTTGCTCGTCAATTCCTGCGCGCGAGGCAAGGCCACGGCACAGAGCGATCTCGACGTCGCGCTGCTGATCGATCCGGAATTGCCTGCTTCAGACAGGCAGCATCTCGACCACGCATGGAGTGAGCGCTACCAGGCCGCCCCGATCTTTCGAGAGCTTGAGCAGCTTGGCCGCTTCTCTTGTGTGCATCTCGATTTCTTTGATGGACAATGGACGCCGGAAGTGTGGGACGATGGCGGCGGCCCGGATGCCTTCGAGATTGAAATCGGCAATCGCGTCGCCCACTCCACGCCGCTCTGGGAAGGCGGCAAAATGTTCGCGGACCTGCGGGCGCGTTGGCTCCCTCATTACGGAGACGAGCTGCGAAACGCGCGCCTGAAGATGGTGACTGACGCCTGCCTTCTCGATTTCGAGCGCATTCCGTTTCTCGTCGCTCGCGGCCTCAACTTTTATGCCTTCGACCGGCTCTATCACGCCTTTCAGGAATTTCTCCAGGCGCTGTTCATCGCGCACCGCACCTATCCCATTGCATACAACAAGTGGATCCGCGAGCAGATCGAGGACTGGCTGGGATTGCCCGCTCTCTACTTCGAACTTCCACATGTGCTGGAGATGAGCCGCCTACAGCCCGAGACTTTGATCGAAAAGGCTGAGTATCTTCGGCGATTGCTGGAAACATGGGTTATCCCGAAAATCCTTTAGCGACCTCAACATTTTCCACCGAGTTACGGCGATTTCAAGTGCGCGTGAAATGGCTTAGCGGCGAGGTTCACCATCGGTAGAGGAGTGCCCGACACATTATTTGGTAGCGCCGCCCGTGCCGCCCAGGTGATAGCTGAATGCAATGCTTGAGTTCATGACGTCGAGGCCGGGATTGTAGCTGGTGATAAAAGCATTCGAAAAATGGTAGTCGCCGAAGAGGCCGACGCGCATGTCCCATCGCTCGGACACCCTGGCGTAGAAACCGATCGATTCCGACATACTGAAGTTTTGATAGGTGGCATCCGGCGACAGCGCTTTTTGCGTGAAGGCGACTGCGCCGCCCTTGACCGTGAAGTAGGGCTTGATGGCTTTATTGGAGCGCCATTGCATCCTCAAACCAATTGGAGAAAACCCAATACCGTGGAGGTACACGTCGTCCTTGCTTACGCGGTTTCCCCATTTGTCGAGGACACGTGGCTGCTTGAGCAAGACAAACGGCAGAATTTCGGCGACATAGTCCATTTGCGCGCCCAGAAAATGGTCCCAGGAATTGCGGTCGTATTCGATCCCTGACCAGTACAGCGATTCAGACTCGCCGGCGGCAAAAATCTGCCAGTTGCCGTAGGAGACGTAGCTCTCGATGGCAATTTCGCGCGCTGGCTTGGAGCGATGCGGTGTGGGTGTGGGCGGCGGGGGCAGAGTAACGGCCGCCTCGGCGTGGGGTGCAGCATCTTTGCTCGAGCCAGCATTGTCAGTTGTGCTGGAATCAGAGTTAGAAAGCCGTGCAACCGTTGGAGCTTCAGGCAAAGGGGATGGATTGGAGCGAACTGCAGATTGCTCCTGTGTTGTGGATTCGGCAGGACTCGTCTCCTGCGCATGGGCCACGAAACGCCCCGTAAAACCAAACCAGGCAAATAAAACTACTACAAGTATTCGAGTGTTCAGCACGTCTACCATCCTCAAGTTGAATATGTAGTCATATCTGTTACATATTGGGGGAACAACTTTTGGCTCCATTGACGAATTCCTTAATTCACGATTTTCTGATGCTGCATCGTGAAAGCTCCGAGTCTCAAAAATCCCATCGCACTCCAGCAACCGGGAAGGCGGGCATCTGATCGATCTCCTGGGTAGGCGTGCCATCGGTGGCAGTCACGCAAGAGGGATCCTGCTGGCATCGCGGCAGCCATACATACCCCAGAAAGTTTTTTTGATCGAAAATGTTCTGCAGGCCGACGTACAGATTCACCACACCGGCACGCGTGTAATAGTTGTGATCGACCGAGATGTCCACCCGGTTATACGCGGGACCGCGGACTCCATTCACCTCGCTCAGATCGTAGATCCCTCGGTCCTGCTCGAGTGAGAGCGGAATGTCGTAGGGCGTGTAAGGGCGACCTGTGCTGTAGCTCTCGCGGACCGAAAGCTTATACGCCCGCGGCAGCCGGAAGATAAACATGGCGTTGCCAACCAGCGGAAAGTCGTAGTTTCCCGGACGCAGGATTCCGTCGGCGGCTCGATACAGCGTGCGCGAGTATGTTACCGAGACGATCCCGGACATGTTATCCGTCAGGCGTCCGTGTAGAAATAACTCCAGCCCGGTTGAGTGGCCAGTTCCTCCTGTCTTCCACGGCAGCCACACGAACTGCTCGCCCGGCGTATAAATCATGTTGGCCAGCATCAGGCTCGGATATTCGGTGCTTACCGGCTCATTGGAATAGTTCTTGCGGTAGGCCTCGAGGCTCAGCGAAAACATATCCGTGCGCCAAAGATCTGCTCCCGCAGAGAGCTGGTCGGCCTGGATAGGCGGAAGATTGCGATTCTGCGGATAGCTGAGCAGGTCAACGTAGGGTGCCAGCTGCGCCGAGCGGCGATAAGCAGCATGCACGCCCTGATGGCCGTTGATCAGGAATCCAACGCCTGCGCGCGGCTCCCACGCAGTGGCAGAGGTCAACTCGAAGGTTTCAACGCGAAGACCTGCTGTCGCGGTCCATCGCTGACCTGCGCGTCCGGTTACCTCGGCATAGCTGCCGGTCTCCCAGGTTGTCGGGCTCTGGTTAAAGCTGACGGCATCTGTCCAGTTCGGGTCGGGGTTGAACGGAGACTGGGTTCCGGCAGGCTGGCTGACGTTGTAGTCGAGTTGCTGCAGCTGCCCCGTAGAACCCACGGAAAGCAGCCAGTGATGGATGTCGTGCTGCAGGTTATAGCCAAAGGATGTTATCCGGTCGAAGGTTGCTTCACTGTAAATGGGAGTGGTTGTCGGCGGCGTGCAACCTCGGGCACCAGTCCCCGGCGGAAGGACGCCATCGACGATCTGCGTCTGCTGGCTGATGTTCCGTTTCTGCAGGGAGAAGCTCACCGTGGCTTTGGACACGGTAGTCGGGCCATGCGTATGCTGCCAGATTGCACCGCTCGTCGATTGCAACCCGTCATACTGCGTGTCGATGTCGAGCGTCTCCTCGGGGTCCCCGGGGCAGGGATGCACATCTATCGAGTCGCCTCCGCTCAGGCTCAGGAAAGAAATCGAATCTTTGTTGTCGGGCGCCCACTCAAAGCGGGCCATCCCATTGGTGTAGATCGGGACGCCATTCAATCCCACGTCGTTGCTTGCCAGGTTCAAGAGGCTCCGGTCCACCGCAAACAATGCGTTCACATGGGTGCCCAGGGGGCTTTCCCAGAAGGCTCCCAGGCCTGCGATCCCCAGGTTCACTTCACCGCGGCGCACGGATTCATCCTGGTCCCGGGTTTGAATCTCGACCATGGATGACAGCCGGCTCGAATACCTGGCGTCATACACACCCGGCTGCAATTCGATCTTGCTGATCGTGCTGGTGTTAATCATCGGCGTAAACCCGCTCGTCGTTCCGCCAACTGCAAAATGGTTAATGTTTGGGACCTCAATGCCGTCCACTACGTAAAGGTTCTCTGAGGGATGGCCGCCTCTTACCAGCAGGTCGTTGAACGAATCTGATTTCGCCACAACGCCCGGCATGAGCAGCAGATAGCGGCTAAAGTCGCCGAAGGTTCCGGCGGAAGACTGTATCTCCTCGCGAGTTCCCTGGCGTACAGGCGAAATCTGATTGGCAACGTCATCGGCACGAACTTCGATCGTGCTCTCTACCTGGCCGAACGGCTTTGTCTGCTTAACTTCAGGCACGCCAGTCACTGCAGAAGCAGGCCTGCTGTCCTTTTGAGGCGGGGATGAATCCGTCCCTGATGCTTGTTGCCCTGGATCGCTGCCCTGCGCCATTCCTGATGAAGTACATAAACCGCAAAAGAACAAATAAAGTACGGAGAAAATGAGAACCTGTCCGCTTCGTGGAAAGAAGCGCATAGCAAACCTTTCCGCACAAAGCTACAACTGAAGGCCTTACAAACTCGGTTAGTCCAGAAATCAATTATGCTTTTGCTCCATGTTTATTTCCAGGCAAGACAATCCCTCCTCTTCTGACCCTTGCCACGATGCCGCTGGCCTGATGGCGAATCAATGACCCTAAGCCGGGTGTGCAACACTTGCGAGGCTGCTTAGGAATTAGAGTGTCTCGAAATTACCCACGAAGGTTCTTCGTGTCTAAGAATCGTACCGTAGCTTCTCGGGAAGTCAATTCAGGCTTTGTCAAATGAGCCCTGCGCCAGAAACTTTAGTCATCCAATTTGATTGCCCAAACGTCATGACCGCAAAGATTTCGTTAAAAAACGTGACCTCGAATCCGATCGGTAGAGACGATTCATCTAAACAGAGGAGAATGGCTGACGCGAGCTATGCTCACTCTTACTCGGTTGGCTGGAGTGGACTCCTCATTTAGCGGAAAGGAAAAAGCACATGCACATATTAAGAGATGTTCTGGAGCAGGCGCAGACAGACGGCGTTGCAGTCGGTCATTTCAATATCTCTGATCTCATCCAGTTAAGAGCGGTCGTCGAAGCAGCGCGCGAAGTAAATGTACCCGTGCTGGTTGGCGCGTCCGAAGGAGAGCGCGGCTTTATGGGGGTTCGCCAGATCGCGGCTCTCGTCAAGAGCTTCCGCGAGGAATTTGATCTGCCGATCTATTTGAATGCGGACCATACGCATTCCCTCGCCAGTGGTGAGGAGGTAGCGCGGGCCGGATTTGACTCGATTGTCTTCGACCTCTCCGCTTTGCCGCTCGAAGAGAATGTGCGCCAGACCAGAGAGGCAGTCGTTGCGCTCAAATCAATTCACCCTTCGATGTTGGTTGAGGGGGAGATCGGCGATATCGGCTCTGGCTCCGAAGTACGCGAAGCGATGCCCGACCTTTCAAAGGCGCTGACGACTCCGGAAGAGGCGCGGCAATTCGTCGAAGCAACCGGCATCGACATTCTTGCCCCGGCGGTAGGCAGCATGCACGGCATGTCGAGAAGCATGGTTCAGGGAGCTTCGAAGCAGCATTTGAACATAGAGAGCATCGCCGCTATCAAGAAAGCTGTCCAGGTTCCCCTGACGCTACACGGCGGCTCAGGAACGGATGACGAAGATTTCCGCAAGGCCATCGCAGCCGGCATCAGCATTATCCACATCAACACCGAACTGCGCGTGGCATGGAGAAGCAGCCTGGAAAAGAGTCTGGCCGCCAAGCCCAACGAGGTTGTCGCGGCGATCAAGGAAGTGGCTACAGCACGGCTGAAGCTCTTCAACGGGATGGCGCTACAGGCAGGCGCAGCGCGTTGAGAGTCTGACGATTTCCATTTTTCTTAACTCTAAGCTCTGCTCTTCATTTTCCTTCATCAGGCTTCTTAAGGTTGAATTCCGAAGGGAAATGGGGCCAGGTTGTCGGCAACGTCTCCGAGTGGACGCAGCTTTTCGGCCTTGTTCTGTTGACGAAGAAACTGATCGAGGACAAATCCAAGGAGAGCCGCAAGTAGATGTCGATTGCGCTGAAAGGGTTGTCAGCACTGGCGATTTCTTAATGTGCGCAAAGAGGGCTGATCGAAAAATCACTCTGGTTCAGTATCGATTCCAAAACAACGCAGCATACGTGGCATCACATCAAATCTTGTCAGGAGGTTTAATGAACTCTATTCGAAAGGCTTTCATTTTCCCCACACTTGTTGCGATCCTGCTTCCCGGAGGACTCGCGTTTTCTCAGGATCACCACGATGATCACCACGACAATCACGCCTACGTCCATCACGAGGAATGGAAGAAGGGCTACCAAATGCGCCATGAGGATTGGGATCGCGGTGAGCGCGTCGACTATCACCACTATCATCTTCAGGAGCCACCGCGTGGCTATGAGTGGCGCGAGGTAGACGGCAACTATGTTCTTGCTGCCGTCGCAACCGGAGTGATTGCTTCAACGATTATCGCCTCCGAGGCACACTAACCGGCAGATATCCAATAAAGTTGCGTTAACATAGAACCAAGCGGGCAGCTGGGCGGTCGCTGCTGATCGCAAGATCAGGAGAGGAAAGTCCGAACTCCGCAGGGCAGTGTGCCGGATAACGTCCGGGATCGCAAGCTTTAAGGCTGCGAGACGGCTAGTGCCACAGAGAAGATACCGCCTACGCCGCAAGGCGCAAGGTAAGGGTGAAAAGGTGCGGTAAGAGCGCACCGCCCCGGCGGCAACGTTCGGGGGCAGGGTAAACCCCACACGGAGCAAGACCAAATAGGGAGGGATGCGTAGCGAGACCCAGATAGCTGCGCGGCGTGCCTGCCCGGCGCGCCAACGTGGGTCCTCCATACGGATGGCGTCAGCCATCGCGTGGAGCGGAAACCTTCGGGTAGGTCGCTTGAGCGCCGCAGTAATGCGTCGCCTAGAGGAATGACCGTCCTCGACAAAATTCGGCTTACAGGCTGCTTGCAGTGATGGCCCTGTATTTCCTGGAAAGGAAAGCGGGGCCTTCCCTTTTGAGGAACTATCAGCCCGAATACTCCTCATCCGTCACATGCTTTAGCCAGACGACAAACGCTCCGCTGTCGTCGCTTTCCTGAATCGCAAGATGCGTCATGGTTCGGTCGGGAGCCGCGCCATGCCAGTGCTCTTCTCCGGGCTCGATCCAGACCGAGTCGCCGGGGTGTATTTCGTGCACCGGATGACCTTTGAGTTGAACCCTCCCCACTCCGGAAACGACATGCAGCGACTGCCCCACAGGGTGCGTATGCCAGGCCGTCCGCGCTCCCGGCGCAAAGGAAACGAAAGCCGCGCTGACGCGCGCCGGAGCCGGCGTGGTGATGACTTCGTCGATCCAGACGGTTCCGGTGAAGTAGGCTTCGGGGCCTTTGCGGCAGCCGCGCACATGGTTGGTGATGATTTTCATGGTGAGTCGATTGTAACGACTCACCATGACTGAAAGTTGTACTAACCCGCCAGCTGATAGACGACGTTGATCGTCGTCAACACTTCGATCGGATCTCCATTCAGAAGATACGGCTGCCAGCGCCACTCGCGCACCGCATCCAGCGCACTCTGCTGCAGTGCATCGGGACCGCCCGTGATCTTGATATTCTCGGGCGATCCGTCCTTGCCGATGACCACATCAAGAACCACGGTGCCCTGAATCTTCTGTTTCTTTGCATCCACTGGATAAACCGGCGGCACTTTACGCACGGTCTTCAGGTTGTCCGAATTCACATGGATCTGCTTTGGCGGAGCCTTCTGCGCTGCGGCCGGCGTATCATCCACATCCATGCGAAACTCCATCGCCGACGCGCAGGTTGCCACTGCAATTGCACCGCAGACTGCAGCAACCACAAACCGCCGCAGGCCGCTTATCTCAAAATGCTTCCGGGTCAGATTCATAATTCTCCTCTCGAAGACGTTGGCATCGAAGATCCCGATGGCGTGAAGGTTTTCCGCGGCCATGCGATTCGATAGCATTGACGCCAGCCGCAATAACGAATTTGCGTAACTCTCCCTGCCTGCGATCGCTTCAGCGGCCATGGCGTCGCATACAAGCTCGCGGCTTTCGGCAAGCCGCAGGCGCGTCAGCCACAGCAGAGGATGCCAGGCCACGGGCAATGCAACCAATCCGTAGAGAAGATTCTTGGCAAAGTCCCGGCGGCGCAGGTGCGCACACTCATGCGCGAAGACCGCATCCAGATCGTCAGCTTCGACTTTGCTAAGAAAACCGGGCGGCAACAGCAGCGCCCACCGCCTGATGCCGACCGTTACTGGTCCTGAGAGCGAAGGAGAAATCGCAACCTGTACTTGGTGCTCGGAGATATGGAATAGTTGGCGGCAGCGGTCCAGCTCTTGCGCCTGAGCGTCGGTCAGGGTCACGCGCGTTGCCTGCCGCCGCATCTCTTCTGTTCTCCAAAGCGTCCATGCCAGGCGGCCGGCAAAGTAAAGAAAACTGCCCACATACGCGAGCACCATTGCGGTGATCGCCCATTGCGGAAGCCGCAACATCGCTGAAGAAGCGGCAGAGCTCGCCCCAACAATGACGCGCGTTTCGCCTCCTGCCGCAGCGCCGAAGATCGACAGCACCAGTCCCCAGGCCCTTTGCAACAGGTCGCCGAGATGAAAACGGCAGAGAGGCAGAATCGCTTGAAGCAGCAGCGCGCTTGCCCATATCCGATGCTCCATGCGCGGGCCGATCTGTCGCGCCAGGCGCGCAGCAACCCACGCTGCGATACATACCAACGGGACCTGCCACAGAGAGTTCAGCAGATACGCAAGTAGCCAGGATTCTAGGGCGGTCATGAGTTGCCTCCTTCCTCTTCGAGGCGCTTGGTCAGTTCGCCAATTTTTTTGGCGTCGAGCTGCTTGCTTTTGATCATGCTCATGACCAGCTCTTCGCTGGAGCCGCCAAACATACGGTCGACCAGGTCGCGCACCGCATGGCCCAGGGCCTTTTCTTGAGTGACCGTAGCGTTATAGACGTAGGCGCGCCCGCGCAGCCTGCGCTTCAGCTTGCCTTTCTTTTGCAGGATGTTGAGCATCGTCTGCACGGTCGTATAAGCCAGCTGCTGCTCGAGGCCGGCTTGCACGGCATTTACGTTGCTCGGCCCAAGCCTCCAGATCACTTGCATGATCTGTAACTCAAGCTTGGTCAGCGGTTCGTTTTCCCGTTCTCCCACAGAGGATCTCCTAATGGATTAGGAGATTAGGCCTCTTTCGGGAATTTGTCAACTAAGCTTTTAGGAGATACGTCGGGTACTCACCTGGAAACTGCCGCGTTATCGACTGAGACCACCGTACATTGCTCTTTTTGCTGCGCGGCGCGCATGCAGTTCTCCAAAGCCTTGTGGCGCGCCTCATCGACGGTCATCTGCGCGGTGGAGAAACCGTAGTGGTTCGGCGATACCGCGAACGCCTTGTGCGGCCCGAGCAGCAGATAGCCGTCAAAGGTGCGCAGGCCTCCTTCGCTCAGGCCCGGCGGTGGAGGAACATTCGGCGGCTTGATCTCGGGCAGGGGCTCTGCCAAAGGCGTCAATTTTTGCGTGCTCAGGAAGTCATCCACGGTCGAAGACCAGGCAGAGACGTGGCGGAAGAGCGAGTGCCCATCCTGTCCGATCGCGGGAGCGAGCACGAGCTGGTCCTGGCCGCCTTGCGAGCGGAAGGCAGCATCGAACTTCTGCGCCAGCTCCGGCCAGAAGTATTTGTCGTTCTGCGCGTAGATCCAGAGCATCGGCACGCGTGAATGCTTGCCGAAGCTTTTGTAGGCATGCACCAGATCGTCTGGGTTGCACACATCGTGATCGGCCTGCGAGCCGCGGCCTCCGGCAAAGTTGATGGCAGCGACGAGGCCAGCGGGCGGCTTGGCGGTCAGCGCGACGGTGGCAAATCCGCCTGTAGAAATGCCCGCCGCGAGAATGCGCGTGTCATCCACCTGCGGCAGCTTGCGCGCGTAGTCGATAGCCGCACGCAGGTCCTCGGCTGAATACTCTCCGGCTTCCTGGTAATCGGTTTGAGGGCAGCGGCCACCGTGATGCGTATCGGAATCGCCGCCGGAGATTCCGTAGCCGCGGCGCACGACGACGAGCACAACCCAGCCGCGCCGGGCGAACCACAGCGCCTGCGGGATCTGCTGCCAGACAGTAACCTCGGCGCGCTCCTCGGGTTTGCGTGAGGTTCCATGCGTCAGCACGACGAGGGGATGCTTGCCCGGCAGATCCGCATAGACAAGCATCGCGTCGAGACCGTTCGGAAAGGCCATCCCCCACGGGATGAGGAATTCGCGCTCCACGTAGCGCTGCGCGTGCGCGCATGAGGCTAGTACAAGCGGAAGAACGAAAAGCAGAAAGCGTCTGAAAAATTGCACAGCAAAACATTACACCGGAAGCGTAAGCGGTCCTCGGAAATTAGTGGTGGGTCAGTTTAAGTTCCTACCAGGTTGTAGTTACCCATAACGCCGTTTTTGAGGCACTTCGTCATGCAGCCCGAGGTTAGTGGTGCTCGTAGCCAACAGAGAGGTCGTAGGTGGAACACTTAACCAGTGATAATCTTCGTCCATCCTCGGAGAATCTCATGCTTGAAATACGACGAGATAAGTACAACCCTGCCCGACGATATTGCGTTGGGATCGTCCCTAGCCTTGAGGATGTCCCGTTAGCTATTGAGCCGGTTTCAAGCAATTACTCTCTGTTTCTGGCCATTGATGCAACGCCAATTAATGATGGAACATTACGGAAGACTGCAAAATTCTTGCTGGAAAGAGGGGCCGCCTACTTTTGCGTATGGGGACCGGATTGTGAAAGGGCACATGATCAGTTCGACATGGAGCGCATGCCCGAGGAGCCAAAGGGACGAATTGTGATGACGACTTGGCATTCTAAGGAATCTCTCTCGGAAGCCTTATGGTTCTTTGCGAACTGTGTAGAGCCTGACGAAGGCTTCGAGGCAGATTGCACGGATTGGGTAGCCGTGTCAGTTATGAACGAAGCTTGGGCACAGGAAATTCGAGTCAATTTGATCGAGGGACGGGTAACGGGAAATGACGCTTCTTCTCCCGAATAACTGGCGAAGCGGAATCTATCGGCGAAGTGCCCTTAAAGTCAGGCGGTCTCAACCGGTCGGTGCAACACCATCTGATATGAATCATTTTTCTAAAGGTGGTGTTTATGGCACAAGGAAAACGGGACAGGCTCTCCACGGAGCAGAGGATCGACATGTGGCGTCGCTGGAAGGCGGGCGAGTCGTTGCATGAGATTGGCCGCGCCTTTGGTAAGGGCCATGGTTCCATCCGGTTCTTGTTGACGCAGCGCGGCGGGATAGTTCCTGCTGCTGGTCGGCGTTCGCCGCGAACGGTGACGCTGGCCGAGCGGGAAGACATCTCACGAGGCATGGCTTCCGGTTCGTCGATTCGTGAGATCGCTAAAGGGTTGCAGCGGGCTGTGTCGACGGTGAGCCGGGAGGTGTCGCGTCATGGCGGGCGTCCACTCTATCGAGCCAGTGAAGCCGATCGTCGGGCCTGGGAGTCGGCTCTGCGACCCAAGGTGTGCCTTCTTGCCATCGACGAGAAGCTGCGGACGATGGTGGCCAGTAAACTGATCCTGGACGGGTCGCCGGAACAGATTTCAGCATGGTTGAAGGTCCACTATCCCAGCCACGAGAGCATGCGTGTGTCCCACGAAACCATCGACCGCAGCTTATTCATCCAGGCCCGGGGAGTGCTGAAAAAAGAGCTGATTCAGCACCTCAGGTCCAAGCGGCTTCTACGTCGCTCACGACACGCTCGGGCTGAGGGGCAGTCCCGCGGGCAGATCGTCGATGCCATCTCTATTCGGGAAAGACCTGCGGAGGTTGAAGACCGCGCTATTCCCGGCCATGGGGAGGGCGACCTGCTGAGCGGCAGCAGGAACAGTCACATCGCAACCCTGGTGGAACGACATTCGCGTTTCACCATGCTGGTGAAAGTACCCAGCAAAGACACAACGACGGTCGTCGCCGCGCTGAGCAAGCACGTGCGTAAACTGCCCGCGACCCTGCGGCGCTCCTTGACGTGGGACAGGGGGCACGAGATGGCTCAACACAAGAGCTTCACGGTGGACACGCATGTGAAAGTGTACTTCTGCGATCCGCAGAGCCCCTGGCAGCGCGGCACCAATGAAAATACAAACGGCCTGCTAAGACAGTACTTCCCTAAGAAAACCGACTTGTCCGCTTACACTCAAGCCCATCTCAACAAGGTCGCTCTGCGCCTCAATCAACGCCCGCGACAAACTTTGGGCTTTCAAACGCCGGCGAGTAAACTGCAAGCCTGTGTTGCATCGACCGGTTGAGCCCGCCCAGCTTATAGGTAAGTTCCCGGTCCGGGGCAAATCGCCGGATTGAACTTAGCGATAACGCCGTTTTCCGGGAACTCCGGGACGCCACTTGTCCGAGATGCGGACTATACGTCCAAGTAACTAGTAGCGCGCTTACGAGGACTCGTCACCTTCCATCTTGTGCGAAGCACAAAGCTCAGCTTCTGAAACATTTTCCAGCTGGATATGGTGCCTTCGCCAAGCTGAGGCTATGACAAGCCTGATGCGCTCCAAAATCGGTCTATCTGGCGCTTAGGCCGATGGTTCGCGGTCCGAGCATTTTGGGAGAGCTTGAGGCTGTGCCCGATACAGCTGCATGTTGCAGATTGGAACCGTGCTCACGTTCGGGTGAAAGTTGATATGAACGCCCAGCTTGTAATTTGCAAACTAAAATTCCGTCAGCATTCGGAGTAACTAAGGCTGTTGTGCCGTCGTTGGAAGCCATGACTACGGCTTGACCAGGCCACGGATTACGTATGTCCATATCTGCTGTTTTTACGGCTTCTACTCCGAGTGTAATGATCTTTCCCTGGCGTATCTGTAAATGGATTCGGTGGCCGTGACGCACGACCACGGTACCATCAGCAGCCCAGTCTCTTGGCCATGCCGGCAGAATGCGGACAAGCCCGTCATAATCCTGTACCAGACCATTTTGCAGGGTGTCTGCAACTACTCCGACCTGTTCTACATAAAATTCGGGAGGACCGTAAAGTTGAGCAAGACCGGATGGATAAAGCTGATAGCGTTCTGTAATCGCTTCGAGCGCCGATTTCATTTCATCCGCCAACCCGAGGCGCGCCGCCTGCACAGGGTCAGCGCTCCAATCGGCGGCCGATTTGTTTGGTCGGCGCATATAGGTGTTCACACCAATCGCGTGCAGAGGACCATCATCTCCGATAAGGGAATAAGGCCATACAGGCTCCAGTCCAATGTTTTCCTCATTGTGAGCGATGGCATCTGGATAATATGAATTCGCGATCACTGCTCCGGAACGATCGTGCTCGGACTTTGAGAGCAGTTTATTTTCACCAGGCATGACGAGAGGAAAATCCGGTAAATGGGGCAATGCTTTCTGAACAGCTTCAACGGTCTCATCTTCTCTACCCAGAGTAGCCGCGGCTTGAATCAGCACAGGGAACAGAGCATGCATTGCTGCTACGTCCGTGGTGGGGTTGCGAACATCCCAGTTTGATTCGTGTGCATTAGAAGGGTACGTGTAGAGCGTTCCATCGCTGTCTCGATGTGCGTATGCCAGCAGGAACTGCACAGCATTCCGCATAAGGGGATAATTCGATTCGAGAAAGCTCAGATCGTCCGTATAAAGATATTGCTGCCATACCCAGAGGGCGATTTCAGCGCCTGTCGAAATGGTGCGGGCGTTGTAATAAGGCCGGCCATAGGCAGTGCAATTGATACCCTCAGCCTTCAGCCAGGCTTCAGTTTCATATCCGGCACCGTTGAAGCGCATTGTCTCGGAAACGCATATTCCAGGAAGGCCGTTCATGTGTTCGCGTGTCCAATGTGCAATCGCATCCATATTGTCGTTATAGAGATTGAAATATGGCTCGTTAAACTGTGCCAGCCCCGCGCCGAGATTCGCCGAAACTTGCATGCGCAAATTCCAATGCCAGTATGCGGATGGTCCCCAGTGGTGACTGTCGCCAAAGGAAGAAAACAAATCTCCAACCCCCGCCTGCGAACCGGGGAAGCGGTCGCGGCTTTCAGCAGCAGTGGTGAAAAGATCAATCATGCGAAGATTTTCGAAATATTCCGCATGGTGATCTGGTGAAGACAATTTGAGAAGCGCCGCCGAAGCCCAGAAAGAATGCCACCACTTGCGATGATCCTCAGGGGTGAGCAAGAATGCCTTGTTCAGAAGCGCGGAAGCAGTACCCAGGGCATCCCCTCCGCGCCACTCCGGAGCAGCAACCAAAACACGAAAGGTACCGTCGCTCTTTGGCCGAAAAGTGATCTTCACTGCGAGAGAGCCATCAAGTGAAGCGTGGGCCTCACGCCCATCGATTCGCATTGCGCTCAACGAGCCAAACGTAAGTCCGCTGGCGCCCATCTCATTTGTATCCCGCCATGTTTCTGCGATTACGCCCAACTGATCTGAGGCGGTCACAGTCGGATTTCTACCCGGCCACAGTTTGAGCTCGGCTGTCTGCAGTTGGTTTGCGTCGGCGCCTTTCACATCAACCACCATGACATCTTCTGCCTCATCAACATATGTAGTCGCCGTGATCCCCGCACCATGCTCCTCAAACTCGCCGTTATACAAATTAAGCCGCCCGGAATAGTCGGACGCCTCAATAAGCTTATTGAGCCCGGGAATGGATACTTGCCCCGGGGACAAGCGAAGTGGCCATGTGTCTTCGCGGTTCAATTGTGCCGTATAACCATCCTGCGACCAGACACCAAGCCCAAGCCGTCCATTGCCCAGAGGCATTGCTTCTTTTGGATCGGAATTGGGGCGTTGAAGAATAATGTCGGACCGGCCGACTACGCTCGGCACATCCACCTGAAAACGGCCGTCGCTCCATGCTGATGTCGAGATTTCAGAGGTCAGTGGTTGTCTTTCCTGGCAGAATCCGCACAACGAAATGGCAGTGGCGACAAGTGTCCCGAGAGTTTTTCTTTTGATCATCTCAGCTACTATACAAAGTCGATATTTTCAAAACTACAGATCCTGTCTCAAATAGTTCGCCTTCTCTCGACTCAACAAGCAGCAGTTTATGTACAAATCAGATCGGAGTTTGATTCCCGCGCTTGCGCCGGGCCGCGGAATCATTTGAAATACCCAAGGCATGAGTGAAAGCGAGTTAGCTGCCAGACAGTAACCTCGGCGCGCTCCTCGGGTTTGCGTGAGGTTCCATCCTTGAGCACGACGAGGGGATGCTTGCCGGGCAAATCCGCGTAAACAAGCATCGCGTCGAGGCCGTTCGGAAAGGCCATCCCCCATGGGATGAGGAATTCGCTTTCCACGTAGCGCTGCGCGTGCGCGCATGAGGCTAGTACAGTGAAGAACGAACGGCAGAAAGCGTCGGAAAAATTGCACAGCAAAACATTACACCGGAAGCGTAAGCGGTCCTCGAAAATTAGTGGTGGGACAGCTTAAGTTCCTACGTGGTTGAAGTTACTGAAAACCCCTGTACCCTTCCCAGCAGCTACGGGGTGAGCTAAGCAGATAGACAGCTCGGCCGCCCAGCGGGAGTGCCACTAAAACCCCAGCGAGGGATGGAACCAGCGCCTAAAACGGAGCAGCACCCGGTTGGGTGGCCCGTAGCCGAAAGTCCAGTGGGGAGTTTGCGCCATCCGCAGGTGGAATGAGCGCCAGTACAGGGCTGACGTTGGCTACGGAGGTCGAGCGCCACCAGCAAGGAGGTTTAGCCATGAAGGAGGAGTTCTGTTTCTATGTTGGCGTGGACTGGGGAGTGGAGTTCCACCAAGCCTGCATCCTGGATGCAAACGGGGAGAAGATCTGCCAGCGCCGCATCGAACATAGTGGCCCCGGCATGCTCGAGTTCTGTGACTTCTTGCCAGCACTGACCCATGGCGAAGCGTCTGCACTCGCGGTTGCCATCGAAGTTCCACGCGGACCGATCGTAGAGGCCTTGCTGGAACATAACTACGCCGTATTCTCGATCCATCCCAAGCAACTGGATCGCTTCCGCGACCGGCATACGGTTGCGGGAGCAAAAGACGATCGCCGGGATGCCTTGGTTGCAGCGGATTGCTTGCGCACCGATCAGCACTGTTTTCGCCGCGTGAGCCGACCATCCGATCTCATTCGCGTGCGCGAACTCTCCCGGACGGAAGAGACTCTTGGCATCGACCTAGGCCGGTGCGTGAACCAGCTCTCCCAATTGCTACTGCGCTACTTTCCGCAACTGCTGCGGCTTTGCTCGACGCCCGATGAGCCTTGGCTTTGGGCCCTGCTCGAGTTAGCGCCGACGCCGCAGCGAGCCGCCAAACTGACGGAAAAACGCCTGAAACAACTGCTCGCAAAACATCGCATCCGCCGCTGGACCGCCGAGAAGGTAGGCGAAATTCTGACCGCTCCGCCACTGCCCTTGGCGGCTGGGAGCGCGGAAGCCATCAGCGAACATGCACTTCTGCTCTTGCCGCAATTACGCCTGCTTCACCTGCAGCGTAAGCAAGTCGCTGATCGGACCCCCCAGCTCTTGGATCAGATGGCTGCCTCGACGAATGACTTCCCGATGTCGCAAGAACATCGTGACATCCCCGTGCTGCTCTCTTTGCCGGGTGTTGGACGCCTCATCACCGCGACCATGCTGGCCGAAGGAGCACACATCCTCTCCCTCCGGGATTATCACGCTTTGAGGGCCCTTGCTGGCATTGCGCCGGTGACCAAGCAAAGTGGCGCAACGGATTCCTGCTTTGATAGCCCTCGCAATCCCACTTATTTAAGTTGCAGTTCTGGCAGCGTCTGGAAAACACGTTGTAACCAAAACCGCCTATCTGCCACTTGTAAAAGCGCATCTTGCAGCGGGGACAGCTGAAATCAGCGCATTTCTGGTTCATGAACGCCCACACAGTAATACAAGGGATGATGCAAATGAAGAAGCCAAGCTTACCCAGGTTCGTTGCTTTGATCGCCAAACGATGATCATGCAAAAACAAAAGAGGGAAGGTCGCGATGGACGCTCGTTGCCAGCGACGCAGATACGCCCACTTTGCGCTGCAAGTGGCCGATGTAGCGTCTCGAACGCCTTGAACCTGAGTCATCGAGGTAAGTCTAACGGAGCCAGCAACGCAGCGGTAGAGATTCGGAGCCAAACCGGACAGTTCCTGCAAAGTCACGTTATCGGTAACTTCTCACCTCCAGATCACAACGACCCACTACCCGCAAATTCCCGCGCTTGCGCCGGGCCGCAGAATCATTTGAAATACCCAAGGCATGAGTGAAAGCAAGTTAGCATTCCTATTTCCTGGACAGGGCTCGCAGGCTGTTGGCATGGGCCGCGATCTGTCTGAAAAATTTCCCATCGCAAAACAGACCTTTGCAGAGGCCGACGAGGCGCTCGACTTCTCGCTCTCGAAGCTGTGCTTTGAAGGCCCGGAAGAGCAGCTCAAACTGACCGAGTTTACGCAACCTGCGATTTTCACGGCGTCCATCGCGACGCAGCGCGTGCTGGCCCAGAAGGGCGTCACGCCGAGCTTTGTGGCCGGGCACTCGCTCGGCGAGTATTCGGCGGATGTGGCCGCGGGTGTCCTTCCCTTTGCCGAAGCTGTGAAGACAGTTCGTAACCGTGGCCGTTACATGCAGAAAGGCGTGCCCGCAGGCGAGGGCGCGATGGCGGCGGTTCTCGGGCTGCCTCCGGAGGCGGTCATAGATATCTGTGCGAAAGCAGCGGCGGAGACGGGCGCTGTCGTCTCGGCAGCGAATCTCAACTCACCGGAACAAACGGTGATCTCAGGCGCCGTTGCCGGGGTTGAAAAGGCCGGTGTGCTGGCCAAGGACGCCGGAGCGAAGAAGGTCATCATGCTGGCGGTAAGTGCACCCTTCCACTGCGCGCTGATGCAGCCCGCGCAGGACCGTCTCGCTGAAGATCTGCGGCAGCTAAGCTTCTCCGCCCCAACCGTGCCGATAGTAACGAATGTGGACGCCGCACTGGTGACAGATGCCGAGCAACTGCACGACGCGCTCGTGAGGCAGGTTACGGGGGCGGTACGCTGGGTCGAGTCGATCCGGCTCTTAATCGAGCAAAGGCCGACGCATTTCATCGAAGTCGGTCCGGGCCGGGTGCTCTTCGGGCTGATGCGGCAGATTGATCGCTCGCAGCACGCGCAGCACGTCGGAGATGAGGCGAGTCTTGAAAAGACGCTCGCGGCGCTTACGCCCGCCTCATAATCCCCGCGTACAATGGCCGAGGCGGAGGCCGCGCACATGGCGGACACAAACGGAATTGTTACCATCCCCAGCCGCTATTCGGTCGATGAGACGGTGGCGCGCCTGGAGCACATCCTTCAGGAAAAAGGCATCAAGCTCTTCACGCTGGTCGATCACAGTGGCGAGGCGGAAAAAGCCGGATTGAAGATGCCGCCGACCAGGCTCGCGATCTTCGGCAACCCCAAAGGCGGAACGCCTCTCATGCTTGCCACGCCGAGCATCGCCATCGATCTGCCACTGAAGCTTTTGATCGCCGAAGACACAAACGGGAGCGTCTCCGTATCCTGGACCGCTCCCGCTTATCTTGCCGTGCGGCATGGATTGCCGCAGGAACTCGTCTCCAATATCGCCGTGATTGAAAAGCTGGCGGCGGCAATGGCCGGCTAGGGCTACTTTACTATCAAGGTCAGTTGCAGATTGTGAGTGGTGACCTCGCCGCCATTGTTCGAATACGCAGTGAGGGTGAGGAGATAGGTGCCCGGCGGAGTTCCCGTATTGGGCGTCGGCGGATGGTGCAGATAGCTGTATCGCTGCGAGCAGGCGGTGAGACCGGAAGCGCTGGCCACGAGAAGCAGGGCCACGCCGAGCAGACGGAGGCCACTGCCATCCCGCTTCCGCAACGCGCCGATTCCCACCAGCGCCAGCACCCCGGGAACGAGTATGGCGTAGGCCAGGTGCGAAGCGTTCCCGCCAAACGGGCCGCCCTCATTCCGCGAAGACGTGGAGCTCGCCGTGGTCTGAATCTGCAGCGTGCTCGTCACCGCCGCGTTCGAGGTTGGGGTAACGATGCTCGGCGTGAAGCGCGAAGCGGCTGCCGTCGGCAACCCGAGTCCGGCCAGCGCGAGCGTGACCGACTGCGTGAAGCCGTTCTCCGGCGTCACCGTAATGATGACTGTGCCGAAGTCGCCGGGGTTCAGGCTCAGTGAAGTTGGATTGGCCGCAACCGAGAAGTCCGGCGGCCCGGCCGTATCGTCGGCCTGAAGTTTCGTGCTGGCCGAGGCAGAGGCAACATAGCGCTCACTGCCCGAATAGACAGCCGTGATCTGCTTCGCGCTGGCGGGAACCTTGTCGAGCGTCAGCGTGGCGGTGCCGTCTTCTCCCACGATGGCCGAGCCAAGCGACAGACCATTGCTGACAAAACTCACAGTCCCGTCAGAAACAGCCGCGCCGGTCGGGTCCTTGACCGTGACCGTCAGCGTGGTCTTCGCTGCCTCAGTGGCAACCGAGAGAGCGGTGCGCGTGCCGATGGTCTGGCTGCGACCCTGCGGAAGAACCAGGAAAAGAGCAAGAACTGCGGCCAGATACGACCCACGTCTGATTGCTGCTGTGAATCTCCACTTCCAGATGCTGTTTGACTGCAAACTCATTCGTCCGGTTCTCTGCTCTTTTCCAACAGGATTTCTTGTCAATACCCAATTGTATCTGCGCGGCGCAAAATCGGCGATGTGGCGGGAAACAGGAGACGGCTCCCCGCGCCGGAAATGCATCTGTTAGACGCAGCAAACTCTTGACCGGGGTTTATTCTCCGCGCAGCGATTCCATGGGATCAATCGCCGCCGCCCGCGAAGCCGGAAGCGCCGACGCCGCCAGAGCCAGCAGCAGCACGGCGACAGCGGCCATCGTCAACACCACAGGATCGAAGGGGCTGACGCCAAAAAGAAAGGACCGCAGCAGGCTGGAGGCTCCCACCGCGCCGAGCAAGCCGATACCGCAGCCAATAGCGGCGAGTTTCGCCCCAGAGATGAGAATCAGCCGGATGATCCCGGTACGCTGCGAGCCAAGCGCCATGCGGATGGCCATCTCTTGCACGCGCGAAGCGACAGAGAAGGCGATGACGCTGTAGATGCCGAGGACGGCGAGCAGTACAGCGGCAGCCGCAAATGCCGTGATGATGGCCGTATTGAAGCGGCGCGGAGCTTCCGTATCAGAAACGTTCTGCACCATGGTCTGCACCTGCGTCAGCGCTAGCTGCGGGTCAAGGGAACGAGCGGTTGCGCGCAGAACATTCTCCATCTGCTCCGGCGGCAACGCGCTGCGCAGGACGATATAGCCACCGTTGCCGTTCAGGTCGGTGGGCTGGCCAAGCGAGCCGATGGCCTTCTCCGTCTGATCGACGGTCATGTAGAACTCCTCTTTCGTTTCCGCATCGGGAGCGTTGAGCTTTACATCGGCGACTTCTCCCACGATCGTCAGCCACGGCGTCTGCATCTCCTGTGTTCCGACACGCATCCGCTTGCCGACGGGGTTCTGATTCGGCCAATACTTTTCCGCAAGCTTGCGGTTCACGATCACGGCCAGCTGTGCGTCGGCGTTGTCGGCATCGGTAAAGAACCGCCCGCGCAGCAGGGGAATCTTCATCGCGCTGAAGTAGTCGCCCATGACGGAGGCGCCGGTGGCCAGGTTCAGGTTAGTGCCCTTCGACGCATAGCCCTCGGGAACGAAGGCCTGATTACTGTTATTTCCCGACGCCGGCAGAAAAGTGGTGACACCCACGGCCTGTGCGGCGGGGGCCTGCCGCAAACGCAGCAGCAGTTCCTTATTGAAGGTATCCACTACGGGCTGGGTTGCATATTGCTTCTGCGGCAGCGAATAGGCGGCAGTCGCGATGTGGTCGGGCTGGAAGCCGAGATCGACCGAGCGCATCTTCTCGAAACTGCGCAGCAACAGACCCGACGCCGTGAGCAGAATCAATGCGACGGCGATCTCCGCCACTACCAGCGCCGACCTCAGCCGCGCATGGCCTCCGCCAGCCGACCCGCTGCGCCCGCCTTCCTTTAGTGTTTCGTTGACGTTGGTCCGCAGCGCGGCGAACGCCGGAGCGAGCCCGCAGACAAAGCCGGTGACCACTGCAAGCAGCAGCGCGAAGCTCACCACGATCCAATTCAGGCTGATTTCGTTGATGCGCGGCAAACTTTCTGGCAGCAGATTCTTGCCCGCGCTCAGAGCCACACCCGCCAGCACGACGCCAAGCAGCCCGCCCAATACGCTGAGGATGAGGCTTTCAAGAATGGCCTGCCGCAGAAGCGTAGCTGCGCGCGCGCCCAGGGCCAGACGAACAGCGACTTCCCGCTGCCTGCGAATGGCGCGGACCAAAAGCAATCCAGCCAGGTTGGCGCACGCGATCAGCAGCACGATGGCTACTGCAAAGAAGAGCGTCCTCACCAGTGGCCGCGCCTGCTCGATCGTTTCTTCCTGCAGAGGACGCACCACGGAGCTGATGTGCAGGCTCGCCATAAACGACGGATAGCCGCGCATGATGTCCTGCGCGACGCGATTGGCGTCGCTCTGCGCCTGGGACGGCGTGACGCCGGGTTTCAAGCGGCCCACCATTTGGTAACTCCAGTTAGCAGCAGATCCGGGCGCTAGTTCATCAGGCCGGAAACTTATCGGCACCCAAAGCTCAATGCGGTTGAGGTGCCCTGAGGTCAGCGGAAACTCGAAGTTGCGCGGCATCACCCCAATCACGAGGTAAGGTTTGCGATCGAGCAGAATCTTCGTGCCAAGGATCTTCGGATCGCCATGAAAACGGCTTTGCCATGTGGCGTAGCTCAGAACCACTACCGGCTGACTCTGGTCATCTTCCTGCTGCGTATAGACCCGCCCCAGCAGCGGAGCCACACCCAGCGCGGGCAACACTCCTCCGCTCATGCGCGCAGCGTTCACCTGCGCGGGATCTCCATTGCCGGAAAGCTCAAACCCTGCAAATTGATATCCGCCGAGGCTCGTAAAAGAATGCGTATCGCGCGAGTAGGCGCGAATGTCCGGCACGGTCACGCCTGCTTCACCGTTACCGCCGACATCCGCTCCCTGAAGGCGGTCCGCCAGAACCACCAGTCTGTCCGGATCAGGGAATGGCAATGGCCGCAACAGCACGCCCTCGACGATGGAAAAAATGGCGGTCGTCGCGCCAATACCGAAAGCGAGCATCAGCACCGCAGTAGCGGTAAATCCAGGCGACTTGCGCAACGTGCGGAAAGCAAATTTCAGGTCAAGAAGGAATGTCGACATCTGGGCCCCCGTGAATACAGTTACGACGATAGTTCAGCATCTGTTCCGCCAAACATTGGCAGAGTTAAATGCTTTCCTTACAGAGAATTATCAAGCAGCTCAGAGAAGGAGTCGTGGCGGATCGCCCAGAATCGAGATGGCAGTGTCCGGAAATGAACAGGATGAACGACGGGCACTCTTGGAAAAAGAGTGCCCGGTCAGGTCAGGAAGTTAGCGCAGATGAATGGGCGCCGCGAGCCGGAAGTTGACCACAGATTCCGCCGGAATCGTGACATCTTTGTTTCCCGTAAAGGCCGCAACCCCGGTGCCCGCTCCCGCGCCGGCCAGCCCGCCAACCAGCAGACCCACGCCGCCGGTGGCAACGCCGCCGATAAGCATTCCGAGACCCGTGCCGCCGCCGATAAACGCCGCGCTCCGCTTGCCCTTGCCCTTCTTGGTCTCGGTAATGCTGCTCGTCTCAATGCGGTAATGGTGCCCATTCACGTTCAACGAGGTAAGCGTCAACTGGAGATAGGACGAGCCTTTGAAGTGGCCGCGCTTGTGCGCCTGCACTACTTCGCCCTCCGCCCCCGAACCGGACGGGATAACGGTGTTTCCATCCACCACAATCGGATTCACGATCGTTCCCGTAAAGGGCTGCCCCGCCGCCGCATGTTTTACGCTAATGGTCTGATTCATGCGGATGCTCAGCACTGTTTCTGCCGGCACTTCAGGCAGTGGCGGAGGCGCTGGTGCGGATGCCGGTGCGCTGGCCGCCTCCTGTGGTGTGACCGGCTGGTCCGGAGTTGGCGTCGTGGCAGATGCCGTCGAACCTGACGCGGCAGGCTGCGCCGGTGCCGGACTCGTCGCCGCACTGGTAGGCGAACTTGCGGGAGCGGAAGCCGTGGTCTGGTCGCTTGTTGCCGGTTGCGTCGATGCCGGAGTGCTCGCGGGCGGATTCTCAGGGTTTGAAGAGTTCTTGTGGCAACCGGCCATCAACGCAACTGCAAGCAAAAGCGTTATCTGTGGAATTTGTCTGATCTGCATATCCGGGTCGTTCTCCTAAAGGGCTTCGTTCGGATGCCATGCCGCGGGGAAAACGCTGCTTCCCTGAACAAGTCCGGGAGCATCCGGCGGCTTGGTATTCTCACACCCTTACAGGATAGGATGCTTAGTTAAAAGATTTTGGCAAAAGCGAGGCACATCTATGTCGACAGCGCTCTCCCAGCGGCCCCAGCTAAAGCACCTAACCGCAGTATTGGACGACCTGAAACAGCGCGGCACCTATTTCAAGCTGCGCGTGCTCGAAGATGAGCAGGGCCCCGTCTGCACTTACGACGGCAGGAAGGTCATCAACCTCGCCTCCAATAATTATCTCGGCCTCTGCAATCACCCCTTGCTGCGCGAGGCGGCTCTCGAAGCCACCAAAACTTATGGCGTCGGCTCAGGAGCCGTGAGAACCATCGCCGGCACCATGAAGATCCACATGGATCTCGAAGAAAAGATCGCGCGCTTCAAGAATGTCGAAGCCTGCGTCGTCTTCCAGAGCGGATTCACCGCCAACGCCGGCACCGTTTCATCGATCCTCGGCAAAGAAGACTTCATCATTTCCGACGAGCTCAACCACGCCAGCATCATCGACGGCGCGCGCCTCTCCCGCGCAAAGATCAAAGTCTTCCGCCACAAAGACGTGGCCCACGCCGAAGAGCAACTCAAGGAAATCGCGAACGAGCCGGGCCGCAAGCTCATCATCACCGACGGCGTCTTTTCGATGGACGGCGACATCGGGCCTGTAGACAAATTGTGTGACCTCGCCGACAAATACGGAGCCATCATGATGGTCGACGACGCCCACGCCTCGGGCGTTCTGGGCCGCAATGGCCGCGGATCGATTGATCATTTCGGATGCCACGGCCGCGTCGACATCCAGGTAGGCACGCTGTCGAAAGCCATTGGCGCATTGGGTGGATACGTCTGCGGCAGCCGCGACCTCATCGACTACCTCTACCACCGCGCCCGCCCGTTCCTCTTTTCGACCTCGCATCCACCATCGGTCGCCGCCACCTGCATCGCTGCCTTCGACCTGCTGGAAAACGAACCGGAGCGCATCGAGCGCCTCTGGAGCAACACGCGCTACTTCAAAGCAGAGCTGGGCCGCATCGGCTTCAACATCGGCGGCGTAACCACCCCCGCAAGCGAAACGCCGATCACACCGATCATCATCGGCGACGGCAAAAAAACAATGGACTTCTCAAAAGCACTCTTCGATGCAGGCGTGATGGCAACCGGCATCGCCTTCCCAACCGTCCCCGAAGGTAAAGCGCGCATCCGCACCATCATGACCAGCGAACACACAAAGGATCAGCTCGATCAGGCGCTGGATACTTTGGAGAAGATTGCGAAGAAGCTGGAGATTCTATCGTAATAGACGGGGCAAAGATTGAGCGATCAGACGGACAAAAACGACCCACCACTCGGGCTTCCGGCGAGGGTGGGCATCAGCATTATGCTTTCCCTCGTATCGCTGTTCGCCATCTTGTGGCTGTCTCTCAAAGCGTCGGGCTTTTCAAGCTTTGATTATGCCCGCCTCAAAGAGGCGGTAGCGATCAGCGTCCTAGCCTCGGCATTAACCTTCTTTATGGCGTGGTCGAAAAACGGTAACAAGATTCTTTCAGTTCATCGACGGACTTTTGCAAAAGTTGCCGCATATGTGAGCGTCCTACTTGCGCTCGACAGCTTAGTAATAGAACCCTACATTCTGCGTTTTGTCTGGCCTCGATTTGGCCTCGTGGGTGATTTTCGGTGGCAGTGCCAACTCATCGTAGCGGGTCTTCTTGCATTGGCTGTAGCAGTAGCCAAACGGACTTGGAAATGGGTTCCGTTTGGACTCATAACAACTGCATTCGGAGTCATGTGGGTTCTCGGTATTCTTTACTCCGATTGATGTTGTGCGGACCGCATTAGAGAGCGGCTATCTATTCCTCTGAGAAGATCGGCTGCTTATTCTCTCTGGGAACCAGCGCGCCCGGCCGTGTCCACTTCACATTCATCTGCGGCGGGATGTCACTATAGTCGATCTCGTCATCCTTCAGCTTGCGCAGCACGTCCAACTTCTTCTTCGGCAGCGCTCGGAGCTTCTTGCTGCTCAGGAGAAATTTGACGGTCCCAGTATTCTTGGTGCTCATGTACCACAAACATAGCTATTTTTAGGCAAGATGCCCATTCCGAACTGCTCATCCATGCCCCCATAATGCAGCATGGCCTTCACCCTGGAGCAACTGGACCACATCGTCCTGACCGTCGCCAACATCCACGCCACAACCGACTTCTACACCGGGGTCCTCGGCATGGACATCGTCACTTTCGAGGGCCGCACCGCCCTCAAATTCGGCGACCAGAAAATCAATCTCCACCAACGAGGACACGAATTCGAGCCAAAGGCATGCCGCCCGACCGCCGGCTAGGCAGATCTCCGCTTCGTCACGCTCACGCCGATGGAAGAAGTCGTCAGGTACCTGACGGACCTGAAGTGCACGTAGGGGTTGGCCCCGTGGAACGCACCGGGGCCGTCGGCAAGCTGATATCCGTCTATATCCGTGACCCCCTACAAGAACTCATCGAGATCGAACTATATCTAAATCTAATTTCTAATTTCCGCCCATGCTGCCTGGGTTGTAATAGAAATGCTCGTGGACGATCTTCCCGTTCTTCACGGTATAGAGGGCCATCTCGGCGATCTGGAAACGCTTGCCGGAAGGCTTGTTCGTAACGTCGTAAATGAACTCGACAGCGAACTGGTTCTCCCCGACATACGGGCCATTCGCTGCGCCACTATGGACTTCGTGGTTCTCCATCCACCACGCATTCTTTCCTCGGATGGCTTCGATGCCACTCATCTCAGCGGGCATGCCCGGGCCGCTGGCTGATTCCACGCTGACAATGTTGTCGGCATAGTACTTGTTCACTGCTTCAAGGTTTTTCCCTTCGCGGCAAAGGGCGACCAGATCATTAGCAATATCGGCAACTGACATATTCCCTCGTTAACTCGGAAGTATCCGGCGAACCCGCGAAGTGTAGCACAGAGGGATGAAAATAAGGCTCCATCCGGAGACCTGGAAAAGTTCTGCATTTCTTGCCGTGCGCGCGGCAGTCCATAATGCAGCATGGCTTTTACCGTAGAACAACTGGACCACATCGTCCTGACCGTAGCCAACATCCACGCCACAACCGACTTCTATACCGAAGTTCTCGGCATGGACCGGATCACCTTCGATGGCCGTACGGCTCTCCGATTCGGCGAGCAGAAAATCAATCTCCATCAGCGCGGACACGAGTTTAAACCCAGAGCTACTCACCCCATGCCAGGTTCTGCCGACCTGTGCTTCGTTACCCTCACTCCACTGGAAGAGGTTATCGAATACCTCGGCGCGCTCAGGGTCCACATCGAAGAAGGTCCGGTCGAGCGAACCGGAGCCGTGGGCAAGCTCCGCTCCGTCTATATTCGCGACCCCGATCAGAACCTTATCGAGATATCGAACTACGTCTAGTTAAGACGATTACAACCAGTCAGAAGGCGTAGCTCCCGGATTGTAGTAAAACCGCTCGTGCACGATCTTCCCGTCCTTCACCGTGTACAGCGCCATTTCACTCATCTGCATACGATTACCGGTAGGCTTGTTCGTGAAGTCGAAGACGAATTCCACCGCGAACTGGTTCTCTCCGACATATGGCCCATTCGCCACGCCGCTGTGGACTTCATGGTTCGCCAGCCACCACGCATTCTTGCCTCTGACGGCCTGGATGCCTTTCATCACGGCAGGCGCCTCCGGACTTTCGGCTGACTCCACGCTGACAATATCGTCGGCATAGTATTTATCGACAGCTTCAAGGTTTTTTCCCGCGCGGCACAGCGCCACCAGGTCATTAGCAATATCGGCCACAGACATATTCCCCTCGTAGACTCGGAAGTATCCGGCAAACGGGCGAAGTGTAGCACGGCCGCGTGAACCCGGCTTCTACTACTCAGTTTTTACCACTCAACGACCCAGGCAATCGCGAGCAGAGCCAGGCCGACCATCATCAGCGTGTGCGCGCCGGGGACGAAGATTCCGAACATGAACAGAGTCATGCCGAGTCCATAGGCGATCCGATTGAATCGATCGCATGCTTCGATCTCCTGCTGCGGATGCTGTCCCGTAACGTTGTTCATAACGCCTCCTTGTGACACGGTCAGAATCGCACCGTTTCGAGAGGCGTAGCAGTAAGCTTTGTCAGCAAAGCATCATGACAGTTGTCATCCCTGGACAGTGCTGGCTTCAACAACATTTTTCTTAGCGAGAGCCGCCAGGTAATCCTTCATCGCCGTAGTGCCGGAACCGATCAGCAGTTTCTGCCGCTCCGACGACATGCGGAACTCCGTAGTGCCGAATCCGCCAACCGGAAGCCGGCAGACATACGATTGGTATTGCCGCATGACAGCGAGATCCGAGCTGTCCGTCAGGGTGTCGATCAGTCGCGTCACCCGGTCTGCTGCCCGCAACCGCGGCCGTGTCGTACTGGAGTTCTCAGCTCCCGGCACCGCCACGGTCGCGTCGAGAAACAGTCCCAGATTCCCCGCCCCGTTCGGATCGGTCTTGCCCATCACCGCCTCCACTTCCGCACTGGACTCGGCAATCAGCCGCAGCGGGAAGTTCGACAACACACCACCGTCAACAAAAATGTGATCGACCTTGTCTCTCGCTGTTATTTTGCCATCGGCGCCAAGCACGTTGTAGGTGCCCCACTCTTCCTTCCAGATCATCTCCCGCCACACAAAAGGAATGCTCATCGACATGCGCACCGACTCGGCCACCGGAACATTCGGCGCCGTCCGCGCATTCAGCACGACCATCTCCTTCTCCGTGACATCGGTAGTCACGACCGAGACGTCCTTGTTTGTCTTGGCGGCAAATGCAGCCCATGTGATATCCGCCGCCATGCCCTTCTCCACCAGCCTCTGTCGCATCCAGTTCAGCGCCGCATCTCCGGCGTAGAAGCCGCCGCATTCGTTAAACGAGAACAGTTCTCGATACAACTCGAGGTGTAGCAGCAGCTTGATGATTCTTTCTTCAGCATCTTCAAAGAGTCCGGAGAAGGGAAACCCTGCTCTTTTCATCAGCGTCAGCGTCTCGCAGTCTTCAATCATCCCCTTCGTAAAATCCGACTCGGCGGGCACATCCATAAAGCTGGCGAAGACCGGATTTCCATCCTCATCCGTCGCCGTGCACGCCTCCGTCAATTCGGCCGGAGTGTAACCCGCGCCCGTGAGCATCGCCGTAATCGCACCGGCTGAAGTTCCCACCACGCGCCGATGGTCATGGCCGGCGCCTTGAAACACCTGGAGCGCTCCAGCAAACGCCATCCCTTTGGCGCCGCCACCTTTAAACACAAGATCGTAAAGTGCCATATTCTTCTTTCCAGTTCTGAGGAATGGTCGCAATTCCGCACGAGAACGTTACATTTTGGCCCACATTCGGACAAGTAAATTGTTCACTAACCCCAAATTCACATCCCATTCACCCCCCGCGATCCCCGTCCGAACACCAATTTTCGCCATTCGGCCAAAGTCGTTTCTTCTCACCCTGCCTACGCGGCTATGCTAAACACTGGTAAAGTCCTCTGGAAGCGGCAGTTACGTTCGCCCGCACTTCCCCGAGGACGGGTAAGCATCTAAGCTTGGCTTTCCTGTCCGAAACGTGTTTTCCAACACTTACAACTGGCAGGCAAGCGTCAGGAGACCTGAGAATAATGTCAAAAGCCGTCAAGTATGCAGAGCGGGCGGTCACCATCGCCGCGAATGGCGTCTGGTCCGTCTTCGAGAGACTGAATAGTATTAGTCCCAACGAATCATTCACCCCGAAGTGGTCCGATAAGCCTCTGCTGAAGTCCTATCAAAAGGAAAAGCCGCCCCTTGGCTGGCCTCGCACCACCGATTCTCTCTGCCCCAAGTGCGTCCCCGAGATCCGCCAGCAGATCATCGACGGCAAGCTCCCCCACGAAATCCTTTTGAATGAGAAGGTTGGCGAGATCAAAGCGCAGATCATCGAGCGCGACGGCAAGATCCTTATGGTTAAGGACTGCCCCAAGCACGGCCACTTTGAAGACGTCATGTCCATCGACACCGCCTTCTTCAAGCACCTCGAAGAAGTCTTCCCCGGCCGCGACATCCGCGCCCACAATGACGAAAAGCTCCACAACCACGGCACTTCGACCGTGACGCACGGACGTGGCTCGGTCCTCACCATCGACCTGACCAACCGCTGCAACATGATGTGCGACCCCTGCTTCATGGACGCCAACCAGGTCGGCTTCGTCCACGAGCTGACGTGGGACGACATCAAGACCATGCTCGACAACGCGATCACCATCAAGCCGCGTCGTCAGATGTCGGTCCAGTTCTCCGGCGGCGAGCCGACGCTCTCGCCCTACTTTCTTGACGCTGTCGCCTACGCCCGCAAGGTCGGTTACGAATCCGTCCAGGCCGCGACCAACGGCATCGAGTTCGCCAAGTCCAAGGAGTTCAGCCGCGCCGCAGCCGAAGCCGGTCTGCGCTATGCCTACCTCCAGTTCGATGGCATCGGCAACGCCGCCAACTCGCACCGCAAGGTCGGCAACCTTTTTGATGTGAAGCTCCAGGCCATCCACAACCTGCACGAAGCCGGCGTCGACATCGTCCCCGTTACGACGATCATCAACGGCATCAACAACGAGCAGGTCGGCCACATCATCCAGTTCGCCCTCGACAACCCCAAGAAGATCAACTTCCTCAGCTTCCAGCCCGTCTCCTTCACCGGCCGCGACGAGGAAGTCAGCGACGACCGCCGCGAAGCGCAGCGCTACACGCTCTCGCACCTCGCGCACGACGTCAAGAACCAGATGGGCATCGGCGAGCCGACCCGCGACTGGTTCCCGATCAGCTTCATGAGCACCTTCTCCGATTTTGCCGATCTCGTTCACGGCCCTGACCGCGATTGGGGACAGATCTCCTGCGGATGCCACCCGAACTGCGGCATCGGCATGGCCATCATGATCGACAAGGAAACGAAGGAAGCCGTTCCCGTCACTGCCTTCCTCAATGCAGACCGCCTGGCCAAGGACATCGCTAAGATCAACGACGCCGCTCGCGGCAAGTTTCTCTCGTTGCTGGGCATCACCCTCGCGCTGCTGCGGAACTACGATCCCACCAAGGCGCCGACGCACATGCGCATCGCCGACCTGCTGAAGAAGTTCGACAAGTTCTCCGGCTCGACCAAGCGTAAATACGGTTCTGTGAAGGCCGACCGCACCATGGCCGACATCGAAATGCGCCGCGCCGACCGCTGGAACTTCCTCTTCATTGCCGGCATGTGGTTCCAAGACCTCTTCAACTACGACTTCCGCCGCACTGAACAGTGCATCATTCCTTACGCTACGCAGGAAGGCGAGATCAGCTTCTGTGCCTACAACACGGGCGTGGGCTGGCGCAATATCATCGAAAAGATGCACATGACCTCCACGCTCACCAAGTGGTACGACGAGCATGGCCGTCACGAAATCTTCGCCGGTGGCAAGAAGGTCGGCATGGGCAATGCCGAGCACACCCTGCTTCTGAACGATGAGCACGTGCACGCCGCCGCCAACGACACCCTCGACAAACTGGGCATCGCCAAGAACTCGCGCGAAGAAAAAGTCCGCGCCCGCGACGCCAAGCTCAAGCAGGACGCAGAAAATGCGCAGATGGCGAAACTCTACCGCGAGCACATCCTCGGGGAAAAGCCAGTCGAAGGCCTGGTCTCCATCAACTCAATCGCCCCGGCCCCCAAGCCAGCCGTCACCCCCACCGAAGAACCCGTAATGGGGGACTGACCGTCCAGGTAACCACGCTTCGCGCAAAAACAAAAGCCCGGCCAAACGCCGGGCTTTTTCATTCCTGCCAATCCACCCTACTCCCCCCACAGATGTCATCCTGAGCGAAGCGCAGCGAAGTCGAAGGACCCGCACGAATGAAATTCGTGCGCCGTTTGCCTTGCGCAGCAAGGCCCATTTACATGCCCGCACAAGAGCCGGGTGCCCCATCCTTTCGCGCAGTTTGCGAAAGGGCGGGAAAGCAAGAATGCTTCATCACATATGCAAAATCCAACAAGGGAACAAACACCGTTATCTCATGGTTAAATATCTCTGCCATGAATGATGGAGACGAACGCTCGTTAGTACGCGATTCGCAGGTGATTGAGAGTCTGCGTGCTGAAATCGAAAAAGCCGAACCTTCGAGACGTGCTCGAATTCTAGAGAAATTTATTCTCGCAGCTCTGAGCAGTATTCCCTGGGTTGGTGGTGTTCTCAGCGCGGCGGAAAATTTCCGAGTTGAGGAAGGAACGAATCGGCTGAATCATCTGCAAACGGAGTGGCTCAAGGAACATCAGAAGAAAATCGCCGTACTTGGCCAAACATTAGAGGAGATCGTAAGTCGGTTGAACAGCCTGGGAGACGAAATAGATGAGCGTGTTCAGAGCGAGGAGTATCTGGCGCTTGTACGCAAAGCGTTCCGCATATGGGACGAATCTGATACCGAGGAAAAGCGCCGACTACTCTCCAATGTCATCACCAACGCGGCCGGAACAAGAGCCTGTTCTGACGATGTGATTCGACTTTTTCTAGATTGGATCAAGCTTTACAACGAAGTGCATTTCGCAGTCATCAGAGAGATCTATCAAAATCCCGGTTCGACGCGGTTCGATATTTGGACTGGGCTCTATGGGGAGATTCCGAGAGAGGATTCGTCAGACGCCGACCTCTATAAGTTCCTGATCCGTGAATTGAGTACAGGCGGGGTCATTAGACAAGAGCGAGACGTCAATTCGGTTGGTCAATTCGTGCGCAAAAGGCCACGATATGTCCGTAAAGGCCGCGGCACCAACCACGCTTGAGTCTGCTTTCGAAGACACAAAACCTTATGTGTTAACCGCGCTTGGGATCGTACATTACACGATGAATGAAATGGTCAAGCGTATTTCTACAGAGACAGAATGACCCGGGCGTGTGGGCGGGGGCGCAGGCCGTGGGTGCCGCATTCAAGCCTTCTTTCGGCTAAGAGGCGCAAAGCGCCTCCAGGTAGAATCCAGAACTGAAGTCCCCGGAATAAAACCGTCGCCAAAGGCGACCACCTCACTGCCGTAGGCCCGAGCGCAGGCGAAGCCGGAGCGACGTGGTTCTCATTGCTGGGCGCGTGGCCCCAACTCGGCAATCTGGGTTACCTATCCAAATCTTGTCAAGCCCCTCCAACGAAAGAAATCTTTTAACTCACACATTCGAAAGCGAAAATAGCGAGGCAAATTTGGCCGATTATTTCGCGAAAATTGCTACACTGGATATAGAGAGAAAAAAGCCCGCCAGCAATGGCGGGCTTTCGTGTTTTAGGCGAAGAGTAGGCGAGGGCTTCAGCTCTCGCAATCAAGCGAACAAACCCGATGGGGCTTTAGCCCCTGAGGTATACCTTCCCCCTAACCCACGCCCTCTCAAGAATTTAGAAAAACATACCGGGGAGCCATCATGTACAACGAGTGCCGACACATCTTCACCAGCGGCAAGAAATGCCAGTCACCCGCGCCCAAGGAGCAAAACTTCTGCTACTTCCACAACAGCAATCGCAAACGCCCCGCCCCGAAAGACCAGGCCTACGAGCCCTATATCGCGCCCCAGGACACCGCCCACCATCTCACCCCGCTCGAAGACGCCGACGCCATCCAGTTAGCCCTGTCTGATGTTGTCCTCGCGTTGGCAGCCAACCGCATCGACCCCCGCCGCGCCCGGATCCTCATCTACGGCCTCCAGGTAGCCTCGCAAAACCACCGCAACCGGAGCGCCATGGCCGCCAAAGAAACAGCAGCTGCGCAGACGGTTCGTGAGATCCAAGTATACGAGGACGGAACCCTTATCGGCCCCGCCAAACAAAGCCCCGATCCGGAAGAAGTCGCTGAAAGAAAACGTCCACCCAGCCTCGGCGAAATCCTCCTCCGCGAAGCCGAAGCCATGCGCGCCGAACGCATCGCCAAAGAAGAAGCCGCAGCCGCCGAATCAGAAAAGCATCCGATCAGTCTCAACCTTCCGCAGATACAAGCCGTAGCCGATACCCCGCCCGCGGAGCAAAGAGTCGAATCACCCTTACACCCAAGCAAGGCCCCAAAACCAAGAGAGGCGCGAGAGAAGCCGGGGACTTCAGTCCCCGGAATAAAGCCGTCGCCGCAGGTGGCCACCTCACTGCCGTAGGCACGAGCGCAAGCAAAGCCGAAGCGACGTTCTCAGAATCACACCGCTCTTCCGCTTTATCCAGAAATGGAAGTCTATGGTAGCAACTGAAAGTGATGAAATGGAGATCGTCTCCGCCGCACTATCGAGTGAGTCCCCTTGGCATGATGGGATTTTTCACCGGAACAGATAGGTAGAAAGGCTACCGAAGCCTCATGGTCTCCCACCCTTTCGCAAACTGCGCGAGAGGATGGGCCCCCAGCTGGAGAATCGGGCGTGCCGCCAATATCGTCGTGGTGACTACTGGGCTGCGGCAAGGCTGGAACGAACTTGCTGGAAGAGCAGGGCGCGCCTCTCGGCACTAAGGGAGGTAACGAAAGTGATATAGGAAGAATCGATGTTTTCGGATAAGCTTTGCGGAATTAGCACAGCTCCGTGTCACCCCGATAGTGGTAGGTAAAAAATCCCTTATGTCGGGATGTATGATTTGTTGCCGAAAGGTACGCTTGATCATCGGAGAAGTGTCCGGGCATTTTTTTATGGAACTCCGAGGAGGGAGCCGATGGCCGACGCAGACGAACCTTGGATCAGGGAGTGGATCAACAACGTGGCGGACGACATGATGCGCGAGCACTCCTACATGGAAGTGATTCTACGAGGTGTTGAACTCGTAAGTGTGAGTCTGACGGAAGTTGGCGCAACGTGTGCGAGCTTGTTGGACGAGAACACCGAGCAACCCCTGGGAAATTACTGACAAGCGTCAGCACACCTCCAAAAAATTTCGGTGGCCGACACGTTCGGTCGTCGGCCACCAGGCGTTGGCTACTTTAGGTTGAGTTCTTATGCGTCAACTTTCTGGCCCAGGAACTCCTTGGCTTTGGCAGCCTCGTTGTCCCACTTGGTGAGTTGCTCAGGACTTAGAAAGTTGACAACGCGTTGACGAATCTCGGCGCGATGCGACTTCACCTTGGCGATGATATCGGCTCTGGTTGTGTTGGGATTGTTCTTGAGGTACTCTGCAATCTTTTCTCGGCCTTCCGCCAGAGCGGCGTGGAGCTTCTCTTTCTGCTCGTCGTTTAGATTGAGGTCCGCAGCGAAACGCTTTAGTTCAGTCGCGACCTGTTCACGTTCTTCAGCAGTCAGATTCATGATAAGTCTCCTTGGGTCACTTGATGATTTGAGTTAGGACCACCACTCGGAGCACTTGCGAGTTCCGAGTTTCCTCGGGGTTGGAGAGTTTCGGGACAGTTACACAGCCTGAATGCTGCATGGAGAGTCGAGCCATGTACCCCATCGGGTTTGGTCAAGACTTTCCGCTGAGAAGTATACGCTTTGCGCTCTCGGCAGGTACTCGGGAAAAGCCTTACTAGGAAAGCCACGAAGGGGGCGTCGAGTCGTAAAATCAGGCGCTGCCATAGCTTACGACGAACATCTTCCCGCCGCCGTAGCGGAACGGTTTTTATCGTAATCGTTACTTCACTAAGAACCCCAACACCATCCGAGCCATTTTCGCTTTGACATTCGCCTTGAAAGAAAAGAGAGAGCGGCTTGAACTCCTTCGAGAATTGGCTCCAGATGAAAGCTTAAGGACGCGCTCGGCGTTCTTGTACGCCAGCTTCTCTTTGTCCTCGTCTGGTAATCGGGCTTTCCTGAGAAAATCCACTCCTTCGAAATTGTCTCCAAAAGGATCATCAACCGAGAACAGAATGTTACCGATTCCCAATTCAGCAATCGCGCAATGAAGGGCCGCTTGATCAAAAAAGCCGCTGGTTGTAATGAACACGTTCGCGCGCATGTAGTACGAAACGCTCTTCTGCATGCCCATCCATTCTTTCGACTGGCTGGCCAGAAGCCAGTTACCCATCGTGAGCCCGCTATTGATGCGCTTCAGAGTAAACGGGATCAGTTCGCCCATGTGCCCAACAATGATTTTGAGGCGAGGGTAACGATCGAAGACGCCGCTCGAAATCAGCCTGAGAAGGTGTGTCCCGGTTTCAACCTGCCATCCCCAAACCTGCATCAAGGCTGGAGAGTTCTTGTAGTACGTGTCGACAATCGCCTGCGGCGGATCGGTCGGATGGATATAGATCGGCACATCCAGTGCTTGGGCCCGCTCCAAGATAGGCGCAAACGTCTCATCATCTAGATAGCGCCCCTGCGTGTGACCATTGATGAGCGCGCCTTTGAATCCCAGCTGCGTCACTGTTCGGTTGAGCTCGTCTGCGGCATCCGTAGGTGACTGCGTTGGCAGCATCGCAAAAGCGGCAAAACGGCTGGGGAATTCGCGGATGGCATCAGCCAACCAGTCATTTACCTCTCTGGCTAAAAGGATAGCCAGATCGCGTTCAAAAGTCTGTACGCCTGGCTGGACATGAGAGAGCACTTGCAAATCAATGCCGGCGGCGTCCATGCGGCGGATTCTCTCTCCGCCAACGTCGGTAAGACGATTGCCAACCATGTCGAGTAACCTGACGTACGGCGTCGGATATAACTCTCGTAGCTTCGGGTGTAGGAACGCTTCTTCGAGAGCGATGACGCGTACAGGTGATTTCTCGCGATTCCTGCTCATGATGATTTCCCCCAAACACCAATTATGCGTAGTATACATAATATGGTTAACTATAGTTAACCATATTATGTCTCGATTTACGCGTTGAAATTTGTCCACCGCTCTCTTGGGAGATGTGCAGAGACACGACAAAGATTTGCGACGAACCGTTCAGGCATCGTCATCTGCATGAGGCATCCTAATGTGAGTCGTCATCTCTGGAGATTTCATGCCCGACACGCTGACACTCACACCCGCCCAGCAACTCGCCGCCACCAACAAAGCCCAATTTCAGAACGAGAGCGCCGAGTATCGCCCGGCTCGCAATGCACTCCTCGCCGAAGAGATCGAACTGCGCCGCCACTTGGAGCGAGTCGCTGCGCAGCGTCGTGCCCTGCCTCAGGGCGGCGAGATTCCGCAGGACTTCGAACTCGTCTCCGAAGCTGGTCCGATCTATTTTTCTGATCTTTTCGGCGACAAAGACACGCTGCTCATCTACAGCATGATGTTCGGGCCGCAGCGCAAAGCGCCATGTCCCAGTTGCACCTCGTGTCTGAGCGGCTGGAACGGAACCGCGGTCAACCTGCGCGAGCGGGTCGCCATCGCCGTCACCGCACGTTCGCCAATCGAGCGACTGATTGAGTACAAGAAGCAGCGCGGTTTCGCAAACCTCCCGTTTGTCTCCGACACCTCCGGCGAGTATACCCACACCTATGTCAACCCTGAAGATGCCGATGTCCCCGGCTTCAGCGTCTTCACCCGGCAAGGCAAAACCATTCGCCACTTCTACAGTAGCGAGATGAGCGGCGAGATGGCCGACCCTGGACAGGACCCTCGTGGCGCCCCGGACCTCGACCTGCTGTGGCAGATGTTCGACTGGACGCCGGAAGGCCGCGGCACAGACTGGTATCCGAAGCTCAGTTACGGCCCGAAATAGTTACAGCCAGTTCACTTGTAGACGCAGCTAGTACTTGGCGCCCTGTGCCGGAACTGTCCTCGAAATGATTTCTTGTTGATGTATTCCCGAAGCCGGCTGAATCGCCACGAGCGTCACCCCATCGCCTCCTTCGTACCCGACTGCACGAGAAGCCGGTTCATCGGGAACGACGTGAAGAAACCGATGACCATGCCGATTTGCATCATGAACCAGTACAGCGGCTGGTTCGGCTCCAGGTGTGGGCGCGGAAACAGGACGAAGTGGGCAAGCGCCATCCAGCCAAATAATCCAATCTCAAAAGCCAGTATGGAAAGCGTATCGGCCTTGAGAGCCGCAATCAGCGCCTGCGACGATGACAGATTGCGCATCGGCTTGATTGAGAAATATTGAAACGCGATCCCCAGCAGCCACGCCAGAAAGAGATCTGCGGCAAAAGATGCATAGAGTGGCGAGCCGAAGAGAGTCCAGCCAAGACCGAAGAGGGAAAATTCGGCGATGATATCCCCAAGCGTGCAGACCGGCTCCACAGTGACTCGTTGCGATTGCGGTTTGCTGCCAGGTCGGATTGAGTTTCTCAGTGCCATGCGCCATCGCGCGATGGTCCATGCCTCGCATCGCGTCGCGGCTCGCTTTCCTTCCCAGTCGGTAGTAAGCCCACACGGCGAAGATGCTGAAGTAGAGCGCCGTAATCGGCCAGACCAGGTTCATGATCCACATCTTCTGCGGATGTCGGATTTCATCCACCGTGATCATAAGCGCGCACGCAAAAGCGGCAATGAGGGATATCCACGCAAGGGCTGCCAGCATTGGAACCTCCATATACGTTTTTCGAATGCCGGTGCAACTACAAACTCTTAACACAACCAGCCGGGCGGTTGGCCCAGGTCTTCAATTTGGGATAGGTGGCCCATTCAAGCCTTCTATGGATTGAGTGGGTAGTTTAAATCGCGGGCAGGAGACGCAAATTTCTTATTGACAAACCATAACCGAACGGTTATGGTTTGTCAATGCCGAACGCTGCAGACAGTCTCTTCAGGGCCCTCGCCGATCCGACTCGCCGAGCCATTTTCGAGCGGCTGACTCGCGATGGCGAGCAGACCGTTCACGCTTTGACGGAGCACGCCGGTGTCTCTCAGCCAATGGTTTCGAAGCACCTGTCCGCTCTGAAGCGTGCCAGGCTGGTTCACAATCGCCGCCAGGGGCGCGAGACCCACTACCGCGCCAGACCGCAAGCGCTCGCGCCGCTCGCGGACTGGATCAGCCACTACCGCGCCTTCTGGCAGAGCAAATTTGAACAACTCGGAGACGTTTTGGAAAGGATGGACAAATGACGACGCCTGATACTTCTGTCCGTTCCGTTGTCGTGGAAAAAGAATTTCCTCATCCGCCAGAGAAAGTGTGGCGGGCGCTCACCGAGAGCTCTTTGATTGAGCAGTGGCTGATGAAGAATGACTTTCAGCCAGTCGCGGGGCACGCGTTCAGTTTGCGCGCGAACCCGGTGCCGAACTGGAACGGTGTCATCGACTGCGAGGTCCTCGCAGTAGAACCCTGCCGGACTCTTTCTTACACTTGGGGCACTTTAGGCATGGGAAGCGTCGTCATCTTTACGTTGACACCGACCGATGCCGGCACTCATCTGCGCATGGAGCAGTCTGGTTTCCGTCCCGATCAGGAAGCAAACTACAAGGGCGCTCAATACGGCTGGAAGAAGTTCCTCGGTGGCCTGGAACGAGTGGTCGCCGGGCTCGAATAACGTAGACATCGAAAGGAGACTTGACCATGAGAGCAACTATCCCCACACCACGTTCGATTTTTCGTTGGATTCACATCGTCCTCGCAATCCCGATATACGGC
The DNA here is from genome assembly GCA_963823845.1 of Terriglobales bacterium. Taxonomy (GTDB): domain Bacteria; phylum Acidobacteriota; class Terriglobia; order Terriglobales; family Acidobacteriaceae; genus Alloacidobacterium. The sequence continues at coordinate 1,170,044 of CAWGND010000008.1, read as the reverse complement.
TATATTTATAGCCCGTTTGAAAAACTTCCACAGTACGCCCCTCCTACCCGGTATGTCTTCTTTCCTCTCATGGTCCTTACGGGATTGTTGATGTGGAAGGGCCATCTCCTTTGGCGGCTTTTTTCGAGACGGCCGGACTATCGAGACGCAGCAATGAGAAGGAACTCGATATGAAAGGCGATAAGGCAAAAAAGGAGTTGTCATCAGAACAACGCGAAGAACTACTCAGAGCATTGCAAGCGCGCTTTGAGAACAATATGAACCGCCATGAAGCTCTCGAATGGGCGAAAGTAAAAGCAAAACTGGAAGCTAATCCCGAAAAACTGTGGTCACTCAGTGAAATGGAAAGGACTGGCGGTGAACCGGATGTTGTTGGTCATGATAAAAAGACGGGCGAATATATCTTTTTTGATTGTTCACCGGAAGGTCCTAAAGGTCGCAGAAGTTTTTGCTACGACCGCGAGGCACTGGATTCCAGGAAAGCAGATAAACCGGCAAATAGCGCTGTTGATATGGCAGGGTCCATGGGGGTTGAGCTTTTGACGGAAGAACAATATCGAGAGCTGCAGACGCTTGGAAATTTCGATACGAAGACGTCGAGCTGGGTGAAAACACCTGCTGATATGCGAAAGCTCGGCGGCGCCCTCTTTGGTGATCGCCGCTTCGGCCGTGTCTTCATGTATCACAACGGGGCGGAGTCTTACTATGCCGCCAGGGCGTTCCGTGGCTCGCTAAGAGTCTGAGTTCTTCTTCACCGTCTGTGCGCCGGCGAACCGGTGACCGGATCCATCAACACGAACGAAAAAGAAGATGAAGTGACGCGGCAGTACCCGCGAATGTGACAAGAGGAGAGAACCGATGAAGATCAAACTGACCAGCGTATCCGTCGACGATCAGGAGAAGGCACTGCGCTTCTATACCGAAGTGTTGGGCTTCGTAAAGAAGGCCGACTTCAGCCAGGGGCCGTTTCGCTGGCTCACAGTGGCTTCGCCAGAAGACCCGGATGGCACCGAGCTACAGCTGGCGCTCAATGACAACCCGGCGGCCAAAGCCTACCAGCAGGCCTTGTTCCAGCAGAACCAGCCGGCGGCCATGTTCTTCACCGACGACCTGCAGGTCGATTACGAGCGTATGAAAGCGCACGGCGCCGAGTTCACCATGCCGCCAACGGATGTTACGGCCTCCAAGATCGCCAAGCTGAACGACACCTGCGGCAATCTCATTCAGGTGACGCAGCTGATGCGCTGGTAGTGCGGAGTCTCTATGGTTGAGAAGAGGCGACGAAGACTGCGAACCTTACTGCGAAATAAGCCGAGGCCGAGGTGCTTGCAAAGATCGCCGCGATGCCGGAGCCTTACCGGGCCATGGGTGAGCGCCTCCACGCGCTCATCCTGTGCAGCGCGCCGGTGCTTCAACCGGCCACTTGGTACGGCATGCCGGCGTACGCGAAGGACGGCAAGACCATCTGCTAGCCCTCGAGCACAGATGCGAAAGTACGTGGGTTGCATTCACTTGCTAAGGTTTGCAGGTTAGGCTCAGCGCATCTAAATTAGGTGAGAGTTGTAGCCGTACATGAAAAGGCCGCCTATCCCATGGAATCAGCCTCTGCATTCATCGACGAGAAGATCAAGGAACTTGGCGACTGGCGCGGGAAAACCCTCGCTCATCTCCGTAAGCTCATCCACGACGCCGACCCCGACATCCAGGAGGAGTGGAAATGGATGGGAACCCCCGTCTGGTCCCATGACGGCATCGTCTGCACGGGAGAATCGTATAAGCAGGTCGTCAAGCTCACCTTCGCGCGCGGAGCCTCCATCGAAGACCCGAAGAAGCTTTTCAATTCCAGCCTGGAAGGTAACGTGCGGCGTGCGATCGACCTCCGCGAAGGAGAGAAGATCAACGAAACTGCCTTCAGGCAACTCATCCACGCCGCGGTCGCGGCTAACTCCGCAGCACGCACGCAACGGGCAGCCAGGAAGAAGTAAGCCCGGAAAGGGCTCAACGCTGTGCCGAAGGGAGCTTGATGTGACTGCTTCATTTCCAATTCATCCAACCCACACGGCCGTCTTGAGCATGGACTGTCAAGCCGGAATCGTTTCCATCTACACAAAGGAGGATGAAGACGCTTTTCTAGTTCGAGCCAGGAGTGTTCTCAATCATGCTCGCGCTAGCGGCATGACCATAATCCACATCCAGGTCGGTTTTCGACCAGGCCTCCCTGAGATCAGCTCCCGAAATGCACTCTTCGGTACCATTAAGTCCTCGGAGCAGCATCAGCGGCTGTTTCGGGAACCCCTTGGGGCGATTACGGATGCTATCGGACCGCACGAGAATGAAATTGTTATCACCAAGCACCGGATCAGCGCCTTCACCGGCACCGATCTTGCGATGATCCTCCGCGCCAATGACATCGATACGCTGGTTCTTTACGGAATTGCGACCAGTGGCGTCGTCCTGTCCACGCTTCTCGAGGCTGCTGACGCCGATTACCGTCTCGCTGTCATAGGCGATTGCTGCGCTGATCTGGACTCACAGCTCCATGAATGCCTGATTCAGCGGTTCTTCCTCACGCGCGGGTCTGTCTTTTCGGCTGAGAATTTTATCGCTGCCTCATCCAGGCAAGGATAGGCATTAGCTCTCTGGGTACCGCTCGGGCAGTGTGGCATCGCATCCGTCAAGGAACATGCGCCCGGCGCCGCAATCGACGACCTGACGGCCTGACGACGGATTCTTCCATGCAGTGATCTGTCCCGCGTCTCAACGCGACGTGAGACAAATGGTGTAAATTGCCTCGTGGTGGCAGCCGGCTGTTCCACGGCTATGTCTTGCTACAGAACCTTCAATACCACCACCGTCAAATCATCGGCCTGCTCTTTCTCACCGGCAAACGCAGAGACAGCCTCGGAAACATGTGCCACAACCGCAGCGGCAGATTCCGTCTCTTCTCTGCAAATGACCTCTTTCAATCGATCGACGGAGAACTCCTCGCCCTGCTCATTCTCCTGCTCTGTAACGCCATCGGTGAAGAGCGTCAACACATCGCCTTGCGCGAGAGTGAGCGATGTGTCGGAGAACTGCGCGCCGGGCAAGATACCCAGGATAGGACCCCCTGCTTCATCTAACTCGACCGATTCGCATGTCGCGGATCGCAAAAGCACCGGCGGATTATGCCCGGCATTGGCATACTGCAAAACGCGGCTGACCCGATTCAGCCGTGCATAGAACATCGTCACAAACGTCGCAGAATTGGTCATCTGCCTCAATATTTCATCGAGGTCCTTGATGACCTCCGCCGGTCGTTCCAGCTCCTTTGCGCGCAGCCGGAGCGCCACCGCGAGCGAAGGCATCAACAGAGCTGCCGCAGCGCCCTTGCCCGAGACATCGGCAATCACAACGTCAACCACATCGTCCGAAACAGGAAAAAAGTCGTAATAATCTCCGCCGAGCATCCGCGCCGTCTTCATCTCCGCCGCGATATCGATTCCCGGCAGCGCCAGCGGCTTTGGCAACACCCGATGCTGCACCTGCGCGGCCAACGCCAGATCGCGCTCATATCCATCGCGCTGGCGGCGTATCTCTTCCGCCAGACGGTCGCGCTGGCGCGCAATGAGCGTAACGAGAAAGCCGACAACCACAAAACTTCCCAGATAAACCGCATCATGAAAGATGCGCCAGCCCAATGAACCAGCGGACGGTCCGAAGATGTCCTGCAAGAATGTGCAGACCACGCCCAACGCGATCGTCACTGGCAGAGGATTCACTAGCGCGCAGAGAAAGATCGGCAAAATGTACAGATATCCGACCGAGACGTTCGCCAGGATCACCCAGTCGGTATAAGCAACAGCGGTAACCCCCGCAGCCACAACAAAATTCAGCAATCCTGCGACTCGATGCTCGCCCATGCGCCCCATGTCCTCTCTCGCGACAGTACCGTCTTTGTTCCCGCGCTAATTCCGAAAAACCCCGGTCACTTTCATCGCACGAATTGTACCTGACGATAGAAAGATCGCTGGTGCGGCCCGGACTGAAGACTTCAGGCTCTACAAAAGACATTGCTTTTCCAAAGATGCTTCTGACAAAATTGCGAGCCACGGATACACACGCCGCCAGGCCATGCCCAGCAGAGACGACCTTCGCGAACGACAGCCTTCTGCATTTGCGAAGCGACCGATGATCGTCCGCCTGTTCCTGGTAGCAATACTTTTTACATGTTTCGCCGCATTCGCAAGCGCTGAGGTCCACGGTCTGTGGGTATGGAAGACCTCATCTGTTCTCGAAGCTCCGCACGCGGCTGAACACCTGCGGGACTTCTGCCAGTCGCAAGGCATCAATGAAGTCTATGTCTCGATCTCAACGCGTGACGGCGCCGCGGAACAATCTCGCCTTGCACATCTCATCGATCTGCTCCACCGATCTAACATTCGCGTGGAAGCCCTGCTCTCGAGCGAAGACGCAGACGAGCCCGGCAAGCATCGCGACAAGCTTCTCGATCATGTTCGCGGAATTCTCACATTCAACCAGAGCCACCCAAAGAACCAGTTCGACGGCATTCACCTCGACATCGAACCGCAACAGCGCCAGGAGAACAAGGGCGCGGGCAATCTTCGCTTTCTGCCCGGACTCGTCGACGCGTACCGTGCTGTGCTCGCCCTGGCCGAGCCGGCGCACCTGACCGTCAACGCCGATATTCAAAACAAGCTGCTCAAGGGAAATCTCGATGAACGAAAAATGCTCTTCACATCGCTGCCACAACTCACGCTCATGCTCTACGAACTAAGCAGCCCCAACGACGGAGAAAGCATCGAAACCAAGACGGCAAAACTCAAGACCGAAAGCCAGAAGCTTCTCGCCATGGCTTATGAAGGTTTGCACGATCCGCATCTGGCAAAAATGATCATCGCACTGCGCACACCCGACTACGAAGACCAGCTACCCGGAATGTTCAAAGCACTAGACGAAGCCAACCACGCAGACCCGCACTTTATGGGATGGGCGCACCACTCCTACAACGACACACTCCCGCAATCACACTAAAGATACTTCGCCAACATTTTGTTGCAATTGCCGTCAATGGCAGTCATTACTAACGTGTCGGCGAGACAGGAAAAGGCGAGGCAACTCTCTTCTGGCAGCTGTGTTCTACCTCACTGAGCAAACTGACGAGCTCCCGTAGCTCGGCAATCGCGCTCACTGGAGAAAAAACAACCATGAAGAAATTCGCACTTCTCGGAATACTCGCTTGCGCACTTGCTTCTGCGCCGTCTTTCGCGCAGGTCGTTGTTCGCGTCGCCCCGCCCCCGGTCGTCATTGAGCATCCCGGACCGCCCCCGCATGAGGGATATGTGTGGACTGGTGGATATCATCGCTGGGACGGAAACCGCTATGTCTGGGTGCCGGGCCGCTACGTTGTAGCTCCCCACCCGCACGCCGAGTGGGTGCCCGCCCACTGGTCTGAACGCCACGGCGAATGGGTCTTCGTCGAAGGCCACTGGCGCTAACTGGCAAGCGAAATAGCACCGAAAGATGCCCGCACACTTTCAGCAAAAGAAGGGTGCGGGCATTTTTCGCGCGTGAGTCGTCAGACAAAATTCACTCCAAAATAAAGGCGTGAACTAAATAAGCCCGCGGCACGTGGAGACGCAATGAGAGAATCTGTGTGTCCGGAACGTAGAACGGCGGAGCGGAGCTGAATGACGGCAACCAAAGCGGATCAGGCCCCGGAAACGATCGACACCAGCTCCCGATCTGGCACAGTTGCCGTGCTGGCAATCGCAGCGGCCGTCGCGCTCGTCCATCTGCTCACCAACAACCGCTATGGCTTCCATCGCGATGAGCTCCAGTTCCTGAGCGATGCGCGTCATCTCGACTGGGGCTTCGTCGCCTATCCGCCATTCACGCCTTTTGTTGAGCGCATCAGTCTCGGCCTCTTCGGCCTTTCGCTCGTCGGTCTGCGCTTCTTCTCCGTCATCGCGCAGGCATCGGCCATCGTCGTCACCGGACTCATGACGCGCGAACTCGGCGGCGGCCGTCGCGCCCAGATCGCCGCGACATTTTCAGCCGCGCTCTCGCCGCTGCCACTCTTCGAAGGCACCGAGTTCCAGTATTCGACATTCGACTATCTGTGGTGGGTGCTAATCGCCTACTTCATCATTCGACTGCTCAAGACGGAGGACCCACGCTGGTGGCTCGCAGTCGGCATCACCACAGGCCTCGGCCTGCAGACAAAGTACAGCATCTGCTTCTACATCGCCGGTATTCTCGGCGGACTGCTGCTGACCAAGGCGCGCCGCTATTTCTCAGACAAATGGTTCTGGGTAGGAACCGCGCTTGCGCTCCTGATTTTTCTCCCCAACCTGCTCTGGCAGGTGCATCACGGATTCATCTCGTATCACTTCCTCCAGCACATCCACAAACGCGACGTCGGCGAAGGTCGCGCCGATGGATTCCTGCTCCATCAGTTCCTCATCTGCACCAATCTTTTCGCCGCTCCCTTGTGGCTCGCCGGTCTCATCAGTTTTCTGCGCAGCCGCCGCTATCGCCTGCTCGCGTGGATGTACCTCATTCCGCTCATGCTCTTCTTCTTCGGCAAAGGACGCGGCTACTACCTCGCCGCGGCCTATCCCATGCTGACGGCGATGGGCGCAGTCGCAGGCGAGCGTTGGTCTGCCTCCCTGTCGAAGCTGTGGCAGCGAACGATCGAAGTCGTCTACTTCACCGGAGTCGCCGTCGTCGGCCTCTACGTCTGCGCTCTGATTCTCCCGCTTGCATCGAGCGGCTCGCTGAAAAAATTTGCTCTTGGCCGAAATGGTGACCTGCGCGAAGAAATCGGCTGGAACGAGCTGGTCGCAACCGTCGCCAGCATCCGCGACTCACTACCTCCCGAACAGCAGGCGAGCCTCGGCATCTTAGTCGGCAACTACGGCGAGCAGGGAGCCATTGAAATCCTCGGCCAGGCCTATCATCTGCCCGCACTCATCAGCATGACCAACTCAGCATGGCTGCGCGGCTATCCCACACCACCGCCAACAACATTGATCGTGCTCGGTTTCTCGCGTGAAGAAGCAGAGAACGCCTTCACCTCATGCCGCCTCGTCGGACACAACGGCAACTCCCAGGGCGTAAAGAATGAAGAGAGCAAGTATGATCCGGACATCTTCGTATGCGGACCGCCGCGGCTGCCGTGGCCTAAGTTCTGGAGTGAGTACCAACACTTCGGTTAGGGTGATCGGTGCCTGTACGGCAAGAAGTGCACACTCATCTTTTTCTGCTGCGCCCCGCTTCTGAGGCCGGCTATAATCAACGGGTTTTAGGGTGAGGGGTATCGATTGAGTTCACAAGCACGTTTGGCTCCGGACCACATCATGCAGATTGGCCTGGGATTCTGGGCATCGAAGGCGCTTTTGAGTGCCGTTGAAATGGGGGTATTCACAGAACTGGCGAACGGTCCCCAGGCGTTCGATCACTTATCCGGCCGCCTGGGCCTTCATCACCGCTCATCGCGCGATTATCTGGACGCGCTGGTTGCATTGGGCCTTTTGCAAAGATCGAACGGAACGTACTCCAATACGCCCGAGGCCGATCTCTTCCTCGATCGTCACAAACCGAGCTACATCGGCGGCGTACTTGAGATGGCCAACGCACGCCTTTTCGGATTCTGGAATCACCTCACTGAAGCTCTCCGCACCGGCCGGCAGCAAAATGAGGCCAAAGAAGACAGCGGAGAGTCTCCCTTTGAAGCCTTGTATGCCGACCCGGCGCGGCTCAAGACATTTCTCTCCGCCATGTCAGGCATAAGCCGCGGCGCAAACATGGCAATTGCGAAGATGGTGCCCTGGTCGAAGTACAAGACGTATGCAGATATCGGAACAGCGCAGGGCGACCTCGCCGTCCAGATCGCGCTCGCGAATCCTCATCTGAAGGGAATTGGTTTCGATCTGCCGCAGGTTGGCCCGACCTTCGAAGAGTATGCCGAAGCCAATGGAGTCGGCAATCGCGTGTCTTTTCAGCCGGGAGACTTCTTTACCGAAGCGCTGCCCAAGGTCGACGTCCTGACTATGGGACACATTCTTCACGATTGGAACCTCGAAGAAAAGAAAATGCTCGTCCGCAAGGCCTACGAGGCGCTCAATCCGGGAGGAGCGCTGGTCGTCTACGACGCGATCATCGACGACGACCGCTCGAAGAACGCCTTCGGCCTGCTGATGAGTCTGAACATGCTCATCGAGACCCCCGGCGGATTCGACTACACAGGCGCAGAGTGCATTCACTGGATGAAGGAGGCCGGATTCCGTGATGCTTTCGTGGAACACCTTGTCGGTCCTGATTCAATGGTCGTAGGCTTGAAATAGTCTGACCCAGCCGTTTGGGCGGCAACGGTTCACGGAATAGGTACGAACACATTATGACTACGGCCGCGCAAGCACAATCCGTAGAGGCAACGGGCACATCCACCTCGGTACGTCTCGCATCCATCGACATCTTTCGCGGCCTCACGATGGTCGTTATGATCTTCGTCAACGACCTTGACAGCGTTCACGGCCTGCCCTGGTGGACGTATCATGCGCCCGCCAAAATCAACGCCATGACCTATGTGGACATGGTCTTTCCCTTCTTCCTTTTTGCTGTTGGCTTGTCACTTCCGCTCGCCGTAAAAGCGCGGCTGAAGAAGAATCCCTCACAGCCGGCTCTCTGGATACACGTCCTCCTCCGCTCCGTCAGCCTCATCGTGCTCGGCCTGATCCTCGCTAACGCGGAAAAAGGCGACGCGGTGCGCATCGGCTTCAGCACCAACCTCTGGGCGATCCTCGCCCTATTGGGAGGGGCGCTTTACCTCAGCGTCTACACAGGCTCCGGAGATGGAAAGATTGTGCACAAGGGGCTCCGCATTCTCGGGCTCATCCTTGTTGTTCTCATGTACGCCGTCTTCCGCCGGACCACACAAGACGGCCACGCCTCGTGGATCAACGGCTCGTATCCTGAAATTCTCGGACTTATCGGCTACACCTTTCTCGCCGTCTCCATCCTCTACATTCCCACGCGCCGCTGGCTGTGGGCTCCGCTCGCATGGCTGATTGCGCTCGTGACCTTCAACGCACTGTGCACAGCGAAATGGATTGTCCTGCCGCGCCATCTGCCGCTTTACTTCTGGCCTTTCGACAACGGAGCTTTCTCTTCCATGACGATGGGCGGCATCGTCACCTCTGTCATCTTCCTCGGCGAGCATCCATGGAAGTCGCTCGGCCAGAAGATGTCAATGGCTGCAGGCTTCGCGCTGGCGGCGCTGGCCGCAGGCCGTCTGCTCACGCCACTCGGCATCTCGAAGATCCGAGCCACCCCCACCTGGTGTCTCTACAGCATCGCGGCTTCGGTCGCGGCCTTCGCTCTTCTTTACTGGATCTGCGACGTGAAAAAGAAAACCGGCTGGGCCTTCTTTGCTCGCCCCGCCGGCTCAAACACCTTGCTCACCTATCTTCTGCCGGACTTCTATTACTTCATCGCCGCTGCCGTCGGCTTCACCTATTTCGAGACGCGTTTCAACTTCGGATGGCCCGGCGTGGTGAGGGCAGTCGTATTCACCTCATGTATTCTGGCCATCGCCGCGCTTCTCACCAGAAGCAAAATCCGCCTGCAACTGTAATTCCTCGCAACGCTGCCCATCGGGAAGTGTGAACAGGCCCTAGCTCTGCCATAATGCTGGCTATGCCAACATCCATCGCTATTATTGGCGCATCGGGATCTGTGGGCAGCACGTTAGCCGCGCAGGTGTTGAGAAGTCAGATACTTGAGCCTGGTGACCGGCTTCAGCTAGTGGGCCATGGATCACCCGCCAGCGAAGGCAAGCTGCTCAGCACGCGCATCGATCTGCTCGATGCCTTCGATGACGAGCGTGTCGAGATTGAAGTGGTGCCCAAAATTCTCGACGTGGATGCCGACATCGTTGTCGTCGCCGCAGGCGTTTCCGTGTCTCTTAAATGCCCTACTCGCAGAGACGTGGGCGTCGTGAATCGCGGCATCTTCGAATACATCGCCGAGCAATGCGCCATCAGGGTCCCGGAAGCGCTCTTCATCGTCGTCAGCAATCCGGTAGAACTCGCCGTGCACATTCTCTCAAGCAGGCTGGACCGCAGGCGAGTGATCGGCATGGGTGCCGAGCAGGATTCGTTGCGCTTCGCCCGTGCCATCGCGAAAGACCTCGGCATAAGCCGCCGCGACGTACGCGCCAGTGTTCTCGGTGAGCATGGACAAGCCATGGTCCCGCTCTGGAGCACGGTCGAGATACTCGCGTCCAGCCAGCGCCTCCTCGATTCGCTGAACCGCCTTAAGGAGCAAAGCACCAAAGTGCCGCTTCGCGAACGAGTCTCAGCGCTTCATGACAAAGCAAATCAGCTTCTAATGGCAGGTCAGGTTGCCGAGGCATACGAAGCCGCTCGCGACGCACTGCCGGACGCCCGCATCTTTGTCGAACCCTTTATTACCGTGCGCTCCATGCACTCGACCCCCAATGCAACTTCCAACGCGACCTTGCAGTGCATCGCTGCTGCGCTTGCCGGCGACCGGCGCCGCCTGCACGGCCAGGTGCGGCTCGAAGGAGACGTCCTCGATTTACACGGAACCTGCGGACTTCCAATAACGCTGGGCCGCGACGGCTGGCGTCCCGAGCCGCTGGACTGGCTGAGCGTCTGCGAGAAGGACCTGCTCGCCGGCTCGATTGCCTCGATCAGCGATTTCATAACGAATGTTTTCAGCCAGCCCCAGTCGCGGAAACACGCGAAGAAGAAGTGGCCTATGGCACAGGCGGCTAGACAAACGGCCAGGAAGCAGACAGGAAGAACATACTGAGCCAACCGCTCACAGGTCCTGAACGCTCAGGGTCTGCGGGTCATTCACGCGCTGCATCAGCGCAGCCGCAATCAACATGAAGATGCCGCCCGCGATGATGGCGTAGATGCGATTGTTGTGAAGGAAATGAATCATGATCCATCCGAAGAAGAGCGACGCCAATATCTCCGGAGTCACCACGAAGAAATTGAAGATGCCCATGTACACGCCTGTCCTCTCCGGCGGCAGTGACGCCGCGAGGACCGCATAGGGCATCGAAAGCGTGCTTGCCCAGGCAATGCCCACTCCCAGCATCGTGAGCAGCAGCAGGTACTTGCTGTGCATGAACGCAACCGACATTAAGCCAACAGCACCGCACAGAAGGCATAAGGTGTGGGTATTCTTCCGGCCCAGAGCCCGTGCCAGTTTCGGCAGCGCAAACGAGAACCCGAAGCAGACCGCCGAATAAGCCGCGAAGCAAATCCCGCCCCACTCGATGCCCGCCTTGTAAGTGAGCGAATTGGGATCGTTCGCGCCAAAGACATTGTGCGCAACCGCAACCGGGAAATAGAGCCACATGCAGAAGAGTCCAAGCCAGGTAAACAGCTGCACCGGCCCCAGCCTGCGCATCGTCTCCGGCATTTCGGCAACGGCGCGCAGAATCTCTCTCGCATTCGCCCGAACGCCAACCCTCGCTGCTTTCGCGCTGCGAAAAGCTTCCATGTCTTCCGGCGGATATTCCGGCGTCGACACGATCGTCCACAGCACCGCGCCGATAAACGCCGCGGCTCCTATATAGAAGGAGAGACGGACAGTCGTCGGAACAGCCCGCGTATCTCCCGCAACCTGAAGCATATGAAAAACATTCGTTAGCAGCCACGGCAGCGCTGACGCAACCACCGCACCAAGTCCGATAAACAGGCTCTGCATGGCAAACCCGGCGGTTCGTTGCCCTTCCGGCAGAATGTCCGCGACAAACGCGCGAAACGGCTCCATGCTGATGTTGATCGAAGCGTCAAGAATCCAGAGCATGGCCGCCGCCATCCACAGCGCCGAACAATTCGGCATGAAAAGCAGCATGAGCGAGCTGAGAATGGCGCCCGCAAGAAAATACGGCCGTCGCCGTCCCAACGGTCCCCAGGTGTGATCGCTGGCATTGCCGATGATGGGTTGAACCAGCAACCCGGTAAGCGGAGCAGCCAGCCACAGAATCGGAATCTGATCGGCTCTCGCGCCAAGGTACTCATAGATGGCGCTCATATTCGCCATCTGCAGACCCCACCCAAACTGAATACCAAGAAACCCGAAGCTCATGTTCCATATCTGCCAGAAGCTTCGCTGCGGCTTACGAAAATGAGTCACTTTGTGCGCGACGGGCGTAGCAAGGCTTTCGCTCGTAATGGCGTCGCCCGGTTTTGCTTGTGATGCGCTCATGGCTGATCCTATTGAATCTTTTGAAATACCCTGGCCCCAAAACTGTCCAGTGAAACAAAGGGAACCGCAGTCGCCGTGGGCTTCGAGCCCGGAAGCTCAATCTCTTTCCAGTTCCCGCCTGCTTCCACCGTCCCACGAAATGGAGTGTTCGAGAGATCCACCGCGATCAGAAACTCTTCCTGACCCGAACGCCGCAGATATGTCACGACGTGCTGCTCATCTGAGTTGTGTATCCAAATCGTTTCGCCCTGCTGCAGCGCCGGATGTTGTCGCCGCAGGAAAGCAATCGCCGTATAGAATTTCAGATCATCCGGATGCCACTCCGACGCTCCCCAGAAAATCTTTTGCGGCTCAAACAGCGCTGGCGCGCGCGACTGCGTGGAGTCGCCTACTTCCATGCCGTTGTAGATAAGGGGAGTGCCGTCGAGAGTAAACATCAGCGCCGACGCGGCAATCGCGCCGGGATATCCATAACGAGTCGTAGCGCGCAGTTCGTCATGATCGTCGCTGACGCGCATGTGCAGCGCGCCTTTCGGAAATAAGTCTCGCTGCTGTTCTACGGTGCTTTGCACCGCAGTCGCAGGCGTACCGCTCATGACAACATCGTTCATCGTCGAGAGCAGTGGCCAAGAGTAATCAATATCGAAGGCACTCCGCAACAACTCAGGCTTTGAAGCCTCAGCCAGCATCATGATGTCCGGCTTGACTTTCTCCAGTTCCACGCGCGCCTGCTCCCAGAAGTCGGTTGGAATTTCACTCGCAGCATCGCAGCGGTAGCCATCCAGATCGAACTCCTTAATCCAGTACACAAGCATGTCCGTCATGTAGTGGCGCAGCTTCGGATTGGAGTAATCCAGTGCCGCCACATCAGTCCAGTCGTAGGGGTAAGTGACGTGACCTTCTTTGTCCTTCTTGTAGAAATCCGGGTGCGCCATCATCACGCTGTCCCATGCGGTGTGGTTGGCGACCATGTCGATGATCACTTTCATCTGACGGCTGTGGGCTTCCTTTACCAGCCTGTGCAGGTCATCCTTGGTGCCCAGCGCCGAATCGATCGCATAGTAGTCGCGAACGGCGTAGGGACTGCCCAGCGAGCCCTTCTTCTTCACCTGCCCGTCCGGATGAATCGGCATCAGCCAGAGAATATTGACGTTCAACGCATGAAGGTCATCGAGACGCGCCGTTACGCCATTCAGGTCGCCTGCCTGCGAGAACGAACGCACAAAGATCTGGTAGATCACACCTGACTTGAGCCACTCCGGCGATTGTCGCGCAGACAGGGATGCGATGGCCGGATCGGCCTGCTGGGCAAAGGGCTGACGTCCCGAAGCCAACATCAGGACAGCGAACAGACCCGAAGCGAGATAGGGCCTCAGCTTCATGGCGAAGAAGCATAGCAGCCGGAGGTCCTTTCGCGCTACCCACAGGGCAGCCTGGCCCGGCTGACAGCACTCAAAAATGAACCGGCCTGAAGAACGCAACGAAGAGCAGCACGGTCAAAACCACTGTATACAGAAGGAACCAAAGGCTCGCCGTACGAAGAACGCGAGGAAAGGAAAAGTCATAAGGTTGCTTGATCTCCAGGCTGCTTTTGACAGCCGGATCGCGATGCTGTTGCTTGAGCTGATCGTTGAATTTGCCGACGATCTTCACTTCATAGCGGATCAGGTTGAGAGAAGAAGCGAACAGAAAGCACCAAGAAATCCAAGCACGACGAAGAGCTGTCGAGACGAAATCATGCTCAATGAATTACCCGTACGGCCAGCAAAGCCTAACGCCAGCGCTCCAACAGCGCTGAACCACGACGGAACTTGCCACCTGATCTGGTCCCACCTGCCACATTGATCCAGAATAGAGCCGCGAATATGGCAGAGAATATTAGGATCAATGCTCGCGAGGGCGGCCCATAACACTGCTTTTGTATCGGCATAGATTCGCGAGTCCTCGCTTTCTCTCGGACCGGCGACATTCAGACGTTTCGGACTAACCTTGGCCAGCCATTTCCTGACGTCTGCAACCGTATCCGCAAAGGACCTCCGATCCAGATCAACGTGCATCCACTCTTTCTCGAGTTGAACGGCAAACTTCCGGGTAAGTTCCGATCCACCGGATAATTTCCCATGCGAGAAAATTAACGTCGCATCCGAATCACGAACATTCCGGAGCGTTCGCTCGTCCCATTCGTCGGTCTCGGTTTCGTAGATTCGGATACTCCAGAGGGATCACTCCACGCTCATCTTTCCTTCCCTTCGGCACCCATCCACCCGATTCGAAGCCGAGCAGCCAAGCAACATCGAACGCAGCCCGGTCGGCTCCTGTTTGGCCTCCGGACACAATTCTCTCTAGCGACATGCGTATTCAGTGTATGACGACCCTCGTCTTTTCTTGACCAATCCCCGATCGCCGGATAACGTCCTCCCAAGGCTTATCAGGAGCACCCCCAGGAGCACCCAAAGACATGGCCACCCTCCCGAATCTTCCCTGCTGCCGCCGCACCAATGTCAAAGGCATTGAGGTGCTGGTCATCGAGACAGCCTCAGGTCAGCACGTCACCCTGCAAAACTCCCCGGCATCCGTGCTGATTGAGGACGCAAACGGAAACACAGTCCGCCTCGATGCCACCGGCGTCACCATCACAACGGCGGCGAAGCTCACCATCAATGCCCCGTCATTGACCATCAACGCAGCCATGACCCAGTTCAGCGGCGTCGTTCAGGCAAACACGGTCATAACCGACTCCGTTGTAGCCAATTCCTATACCCCGGGTGCGGGCAATATCTGGTAAACGCGAATGACTCTCCTAACCCGTCCAGCGAAGGCAGCTTCACAAGAACGAGGACCAGCACATGACCGATCTCCATTCGCGTTATAGTCGACGACAACTTCTCGCAGCCGCTTGTTCTGTAGCGATTGCTCCGGCACTGGCAAATATCTCGCCGCTGGGCGGCAACGTCAAAGCGAATCGGTAATGTAAGAAGCATGACTGATGAACCAGTTGCCTTCAGGGCAGTGGCTGATAGACTTGTCCGGCCATGAAACCATTCGCCGTTGGATTTCACTGTATTGCGCTGTTGCTGGTGGCCGTCGCACGCGCGCAGGATGTCATTCCTCTTTATCCCGGCACCGCGCCCGGCTCGAAGCGGGAGAACTATCCAGAGAAGCAGTACTTCTCCAAAGTATGGAACACAGACGTTGTCACCAACGTGACCAACCCACATTGACCTTTTTCAAGCCCTCTCCAGAATTAAAAAACAGCACTGCGATAGTCATTTGCCCGGGCGGCGCTTTTATGGCCCTCTCTATCGCCAGCGAAGGCACGGACGTGGCCAAATATTTGGCCGCGAAAGGCGTGACCGCGTTCGTATTGAAATATCGCATTGCACACACGGGCGAGGACGCCACTCAGGAATTCGGTGAGTGGTTAGCAGACGGGCATAAGTTTCATGACATGTTGCGGAAGGTCGAACCCATGTCCGTCGCGGGTGGGTTAGCGGCGGTCACCTACGTCCGGCAGCACGCGTCGGAATTCGGGATTTCTCCCGATCGTGTCGGAATCATCGGATTCTCCGCGGGTGGAGCGGTCACGGCCGAGGTCGCTACCGAGTACGCGCCCGGCGGCAGGCCCGCGTTTGTCGCCCCGATCTACGCGGGAGGAATTTTGAAAGATGCTCCCGTCCCATCGGGCGCGCCGCCTATGTTTGTTGCGGCCGCGACCGACGACTCACTCGGGGTCGCGCCACAAAGTGTTGCTCTTTACCAGAAGTGGTTGTCCGCTCACAAATCGGCTGAATTGCATATGTACCCCAAGGGTGGCCACGGCTTCGGAATGCGGCAGCAGAACCTTCCCACGGATCACTGGATCGACAGGTTTGCTGAGTGGTTACAATTAGAAGGTTTTCTGAGCAAGTGACGATCACGCAAGACGATCGCAATGAACCTCGACTGGCCCACTCCAGCAAGAATCAGATAACGAGGAGATTCTCAATGGCCGTTGTAATGCACTCTGGTCCCGTTGGGGCGGGAAAAACTACTGTCGCGCGGGAACTGTTGGCAATCTCTCCCGCACCGATCTGCTATATCGAGGGTGATACCTTCTGGTCGCTCTTCGCGAAGCCGGATATGAAGCCTCGAAGAGAGCGGTTCCGCCTGCTCATGCGTTCAGTGACGGCAGCCGCCGTTCCTCTCGCGCGCGGTGGATACGAGGTGCTGCTGGACTTCTCTTTTCCTTTGGACTTCCTCGACACAGCCCGCAAGATCCTGAAGGAAATACCGCTTGATTTTGTGATGTTGAGGCCCAGCATCGCGACGTGTGAACAGCGGGCTGCTGCCCGGCCCGAAGGAAAGATTGCAGATTACAACGAGTATCGTGGCTTTTACACGATGTTCGAAGGTCTCCCGAAACACGAAATCGGTGATGACGAGTCGGACGCAGGGTCCGCCCGGCGGATCCGCATGGGCCTCGACCAAGGTATCTTCCGGCTGAATTAAGACGAAATCAATTTTCGAATTCGTCATCAATGACTTGATAGGGCTGCTGCTCCTCTTTACCGTCTATATGCTCTGGAGAGATCTAGCTAGGTAGGTAGGAATTTTGACGTCACGCCGATCGCCCGTAGCGTCAGTGGATGGACGACCCTCACCTTTTGGCATGCGGAAGCTATTTCTTCTTCCAGAGTGTAATTTTCAATCCGCCATAGATATCGAAGGGTGTACCAGGTGCCTGGAAGGAAGAGGAGCGGATGGGAATGCTATCAGGGTCGTTGCCATAAGGTGTGCCAAAGGGCTGTGCGACGAAACGGTCGTTGTTATCGAAGGGTGTAGTTCCTAGTTGCGCACCTGTCGAGTAGTGCTTATCGAGAAGATTGTTCATCTGCACGAAGAGTTGAATCCTGTCAGTTATCTGGTACCGAGCACCGATATTACCAATACCGTACCCAGGGGATTTTCCCGGTCCCAAATAGTAAATCCCATCTGGCTGATCCAGATTGTTTTCGTTACCGCGCGCGAATGAGGATCCCGCAGCGAGAATGTCCATTTCTACGATCAGTTTGGGTGAAGGCCTGTATTGTCCGTAGAGTTTGAATATGTTGCGCGGAACCTGCGGTATGAAATCGCCGGGTACGATGTGAATGTTGTCATCGATACCGGGTTGACCTGCCAGTGCGCTGTCGTTAGTGCTGTTGCTGCCGCCGTCGATAGTCTGCGGGCTTTGGTAGGTGGCATTCATGAAGGTGTAGTTACTGCCCACACTCCAATGCGTCCAGTCCTCGGAGAGCTCCAATTCGATGCCATCCCGGCGTGTTTTGCCAAAATTGAGGAAGTAACCGAACCCGGTTTGTTCTGAGGCGACAAAAAGTAAATCGTTAGCGTTCTGGCCGAAGAAATAATCGGCACTCCAGTGAAGCGAGAGATTCTCGTTACTGCGGATGCCCACCTCCACAGTCCGCGAGACCACCTGTTTCAGAGGGGGATCGCTCACGAGCGCATTTGGCAGGTTGCAGGGCTCGTTGGGATCGGAGCAACCAAGCTCAATGGATGTCGGCGAACGGCTTGCCTCGCTGTAATTAAAGTAGGTGTTGAAGAAGCGGGAAGGCTTATAAGTAAAACCCGCTGCCGGGTTAAAGCGCTGGAACAGATTGTTGCTGGTGAGATTACCGCGCGCCGCAGAAGGGGGAAGGTAATCCAGGTTGTCAAGCGAGGTATGGTTGTAACGCCCCGAGAGCGTAACTGCACAGGGACCATGAACAAATGTATCGGTGGCATAAACACTTGGCGTGTTCACTGTTCCGTGCAGAAGCACCTGGCTATCTACGGGAGCTCCGTCGTCATCGAACGTCGTACCATTCAGGTAGATCGGGACGAGTGTAAACGAAACATTATCGGTGTTGAGATAGCCGAGTTGTGTGAGCTGATGGTAAGTTGATGTGCCGCGATCCCAGCTGGCACCCACGGAAAGCCTATTATGTTTTGTCTGCCACGTGACTAAACCGGAGAGACCATAGGCGTTCTCTTTATCAGTAGTCCGCGTGATGACGCCATTACAAGTTTCGGACGGGACTCCCTCAGTGTCGTTTTGAAGCACTTGCGCGAGGCAAAGCCAATAAGGGTACGGCTCGGTAGTGGGGTCGCCTGTGATTGGAAAGCCGGAGTATCCCGCAGCGGTGAGCACAGCAACATCGTCGGGACTCAGATCGTAAAGATCCTCGCCGAACGAATCGTCGTTCAGGTCACCGTTGGAACTGTCGGTGCGGACATAACGATAGTACGCATTTGCGGAGAGGGTCAGGCTGTCTGTGAGTGCGCGGATAACGTTCAAGGTCAATGAGGGAGAATGGTCCCACGTGACATCTGGAATCGTGTTAACAGAGCTATAGTCCGTCGCGAGGAATCGGTAGTCCGAGGTGCCGTTACCGGTCAACCAATTGTCTGCGTAGGCGCCGTTCAGAAACACACTCGTCTTGGCATCCGTCCATCCGACCTTGGCGAAAGCCTGCCGAACCTCGGAAGGAGAAAATTGCCGCCATCCGTCTTCACGATAGAGATTGCCTGCCAGGTAATAGTTGAAGCCCTTGGGTAACACACCGCCCATCTCTCCCTCGCCGGCACGGCGACCGAATTTGCCGCCAGTTAGCTGCAGGGAACCGCCAGGAGTATTAAGGCCATCTTTAGTCTGCACCGAGATCGCGCCGCCCAGTGTGTTTAAGCCATAGACCGGATCTGAACCGGGAATCAACGCCATGTCTCGGATGGCCACTTTGGGAATCAAGTCCCATGCGACGATGTCGCCGAAGGGCTGGTTCTGGCGCACCCCGTCGAGATAAACAGATAGCCCTTCCGGCGTTCCCAACAAGGGAGACGCTGTATAGCCTCGATAATTGAGATCCGGTTGATATGGATTTTCTGCATTCTCATTGATATACACACTGGTCAGCCGCCTGTTCATAAGGTCCGGAAGATCGAGCGCATTGCTGTCCTCGAGTTGTTTTGCGTTTAACCCTTGCACCGGCACCGGAATTTGATCGAGAGACTGGTCAGCCTGCCCGATTGGAGTCGGAGAAAATACGGTGATGTTGGTCGAGGGGCCTTGGACAAGAAGAGTTACTTGCTGAGATACAGGCGTCGCCGAGTTCACGTCGACCGTGATGGTGCGAGAAACAAAGCCAATGCTGGAAACCTGTAGCTGATACCGTCCGAAGGCTAAACCGCTTAGAGAAAATGCGCCCAGCGCGTCCGTCTGGAACATACGGTTTGTACCGGGCCCGGTGAGACTTCCACTGGCGCGCAAGTAGCCGCCCGAAGGTCCGTTTACCTCGAGCCGGATCTCACCGACGTTTCCATGAGATGGCGCGGCCGCCGTTTGTGCGTAGGCAAGATGTCCGATACAAAGCAGAAAGGCGATGCAGAACATGCCTGAGCGAAAAATCAGCGGCATTCTGTCTAGTCCTCTGGGTGGCGCAGCGCTAAATAATGCCCATCCTGTTCTTGGGCCTCTGCACATGTATTCCGGATGTTGCGAATTTGTTCAGTCTTTTTTAGTCGTCGCCCCGGGCTTGTCTGACGTTGCATACTATGGATGCAATGTCCTCTCTATCAGCCAACACAGCTCTTGGTCTTGCTCTCCGCTCCTCAGTCGAGTGGATAAACCGAGACATTTCATCGGAAGGCGAAGTGCTCAGGCTGTCCGATCTCATGCGGACACGGCTGCTGAGATATGCCGTTAGCTTTGGCATTACCATGCAGGATGGCGAAGATATTGTTCAGGAGACGTTTCTCGCACTCTTTCATCATTTGCAGCGAGGTCGATCCGACGACAACCTCCACGGCTGGCTCTTTCGCGTCACCCACAATCTGGCGCTGAAGCGACGAATGAAAATATTCAGCGAGCCGGCCGGAGGCGATACAGAGCAGCTCGAAACATTGGATCCGAATCCCGATCCTGAGGAGTGCGTGCTGTTCCGCGAAAGGCACGCGCGCCTTGCATCAGTTCTCCGGGCGCTATCAATCGAGGATCAATCGTGCCTGAGGCTCCGGGCCGAGGGACTTCGTTATCGAGAGATTGCCAACATACTTGGTATTTCACTCGGTAGCGTATCTGCGTCGCTCAGCCGTTCTCTCGCACGATTGGAGCAAGTTGATAAGAGGTAAAACATGTCCGATCATTCTCAACACCTCTCTGATGAGGAGGTCCTTCAATTCATCGACAATGAGCTTCCGGCAGATCGTGCAGAACGCCTTCGCGGACATATGGCGGCTTGCGCGAAATGCCAGGACCGGCAGGCATCGATAGAAGGCACGCTGCATACCGTGAACAAGTTCTATACTTCGAAAGAGTTCGAATCGAGTTCAATGGCGGCGCGATCTCGCACCCTGCTCCGGCAAAAACTCACAGAAGATCGCAGGAATCACCCCTTCTGGCGCCGTCATATCGCAGGCTTTCATCTTCGCCTCCCGATCGTAGCCGTGATGGCTTTGATTTTGATCGGATTCGCCTTCTATGGTGGGAGAAAAATCTGGAAGGTCAAACCATCTGTATTGAGCTCTCAGGAAGAGGCTATCCTCCCGAACCGGGCTTTGACTCCGGGTGCAGTGCACGCTGTCACGTTAAACGACATATGCTCCTCTACTGACGATGACCTCGACCCAAGAGTATCTCCTGCAACAGAAAGAGCTGTCCTTCAGGAATATGGCCTTCCTTCTGGTGTAACCGCGCGGAACTATCAAATCGACTATCTGGTGAATCCTCAGTTAGGTGGAACGAGCGACATAAGAAATCTGTGGCCGGAACCTTATTCAAATTCCATCTGGAATGCACATGCTAAGGACGAATTGGAGCAGCACTTGCACCAGATGGTTTGTGATCGAACTGTCGACTTGGCCATGGCGCAACGGGAGCTCGCAACCGACTGGATTGCTGCGTATAAGAAATACGTGAGGCGAGACAGCTAGTCCGTGCAAGCCAGCAAATTTCGCGAGCGCCTGATTACTCATAATCCAGAACTGACCCATTGCTCGTGACACCCCCCAACTTGTCAAGGCTTTCAGCCCTAAGATTTCTATAACTCATTGAAAATAAGGCAGCTAAAGTGCCAGCAAATTGCCGATTTTCTACTCGAACTCGCTAAAATAGAAATAGGGGTACAGAAAAAGAAGCCCCTCAATGCCCTATTGATTCCAAAGACTTTAACGGTAACCCAAGCTGTTTCAATATTTTAGCAGTCAGATCTAGGGAGAACCATTTGTTTCCAATAACTTAGACATTCCCCACCCCCCCGGGAAAGGGCTAGTACTGGAGCAACGTCACGCCCTACAATCCAACTGATGAGCAGGAACGAATTCAGAACTCCGGCCGGGCTTCGCCACTTCCGCCGCCTGCTCCTCGCCTGGTTTGACGCCCACGCCCGCGACCTTCCCTGGCGCCGCACCGCCGATCCCTACGCGATCTGGGTTTCGGAAGTCATGCTCCAGCAAACGCGTGTGAACGCCGTCCTCGACCACTACGCGCGCTTCATGGCCCGCTTCCCCACGGTCCAGGCGCTGGCCGACGCGGACGAGCCCGAAGTCCTCGCCATCTGGAGCGGCCTCGGCTACTACCGCCGCGCCCGTATGCTGCACAAAGCAGCAAAGATCGTCGCGGCCGATCTGGCAGGAAAGCTGCCGGACACTGTCGAGGCCCTGAGAAAACTCCCCGGCATCGGCGAATACACCTCTGCCGCCATCGCCAGCATCGCCTTCGGCAAGCCGGTCGCCGTCGTCGACGGCAACGTCGAGCGCGTCGCCCTGCGCCTGACCGGAATGAATCTGCCGGCGAAGGCGGTACACGAGACCGCCCAGACGCTGCTCGACCGCGTCCGGCCCGGTGACTCGAACCAGGCCGTGATGGAACTGGGCGCCACCCTCTGCCTGCCAAAGAACCCGCTCTGCCTCGAATGTCCCGTCCACCAGCAATGCCGGACACGCGGTGAGCACCCAACAATTCCGCGCCAGAAACAGCAGTCAAAACGCATCCATTTCGCATGGATTGAGCGCAAAAAGCGCAAAAGCAGCACCGAAATTCTGCTCGAACAGCGCCCGCACAACGCACCACTCATGGCCGGAATGTGGGAACTCCCCCATCTCGAAACTCCAGCCGAAGAAGAAGACCGTCTTCTGCTGTCACTGCGCCATTCCATCACCACAATCAACTATCAGGTCAGCATCCTCCGCTTTGCTCCAGACAAAGAGCTGCTGCTGCCAAAGCACAGAACCCGCAAGTGGACCAAAGCCGAAGAGCTGCCGAACATGCCTCTGACAGGCCTCACGCGAAAGACGCTCAAGCGATTCGGGCTCTTCCCGGAAGCGCCTCCAGCGCGCCCCTCAGTAAGGCGACGCAGCCGCCGCCCCGAAACTGCCCTTTCCCTGAGCGATCTGTAGCAGAATAGGATTTACAGATCCCAAGGAGCATAAATGACCCCATCTCTTCGTCTGGCCTGCGCCATCACACTTCTCTCCGCTGCCGCAGCCGTGTGCCACGCGCAAGTCCCGGCAATACCCGGAGTGCCCGACACGGCGCGCAACGCCGCCGACAGCATTGACCCCGAGAAGATACGCGCTCACGTCCGCTTCCTCGCAAGCGACCTGCTCGAAGGCCGCGGACCAGGCCTGCGCGGCGCGCAGATCGCCGCCGAATACATCGCAACGCAGTTCGCCCTCGACGGACTGAAGCCCGCAGGCGACAACGGAACCTACTTCCAGAAGGTCCCGCTCTATGCCGTCCACACAGTCGAAGATCAGACCACAGCATCCTTCGTCCCGCAGAATGGCCAGCCGATCCCGCTTACCTACGGCGAAGACTACGTAGCCAAAGACCAGCCCGGATCAGCCTCTGCCGACATCGACGCGCCCATTGTCTTCGTCGGCTACGGCATCGACGCCCCTGAATACCACTGGAACGACTACGCGGGCGTCGATGTGAAGGGCAAAGTCCTGCTCGTGATCGTGAACGAGCCGCCCTCGACCGACGACGCCTTCTTCAAGGGCAAGGCGATGACTTATTACGGCCGCTGGACCTATAAGTATGAAGAGGCGTCGCGCAAAGGCGCGGTCGGCGTGCTTATCATTCACCGAACCGACCTCGCCAGCTATCCCTGGCACGTAGTCCGCGATTCGCAGGCCATCGAGAAGTCCTACCTGCAAGGCGATCCGACTACCACGCTTGAAGCCGCAAGCTGGATCCAGCACGACGTAGCGCAGAAGCTGCTCACGGCCGCAGGTCAAGGAACCGTTGATGCCATGATCGACGCAGCCGGAAAGCCCGGCTTCCACGCCATCGAATTGCCTGTCCATTTCAAGGCGCACATCGCCAGTAAAGTTCGCCGCTACGAATCGGATAACGTCATCGCCGAAGTGTCCGGCGCGCAACACGGACAGGCAGTCCTATACTCCGCCCATTATGACCACCTCGGCATCGACCCGGATGCGAAGGGCGACAACATCTACAACGGAGCCGCCGACAATGGCACCGGCTGCGGCATCCTGCTCGAACTAGCGCGCGCGTTCTCGCAGACCAAGCCGCCGCACAGCGTCTACTTCGCCTCAGTCACGGCCGAAGAGCAGGGGCTGCTCGGCTCTCAGTGGCTCGGCATGCACCCGCCGGTACCGGCCTCACAGATCTCCCTCGACTTGAACTACGACATGCTGAACCCCATCGGCATCCCCACCGCTGCTGAAATCAGCGGAGCCGAGCGCACGACATTTTATCCGGCGGTAGAGAAGACCGCCAAGGCCTTCAACCTAACCATCGAGCCCGACCAGTTCCCCGGCGCCGGGCATTATTACCGCTCTGATCACTTCAGCTTCGCCCGTGTCGGCGTACCCGCATTCTCCGTAGGCCAGGGAACTACCTTCGAAGGACAGACGCCAGAGTGGGGCAAGCAGCAGATGGAGGACTTCGTAGCCCATCGCTACCATCAGCCGTCGGATGAGTACAAACCAGAAATGGACTTCCGCGGCGATGCCAAAATGGCGCAGTTCGGGTTCATTCTTGGATGGGAAGCGTCGTCCCTGCCGCATACAATCGGCTGGCAGCCTGGCGATGAGTTTGAAGCCGCCCGCAAGAAGGGCAACTAGCAGGAGGCGAGATGATGCAGCAGATATGGCATGCCGTTGTCATAGCCTTGCTGCTTCTCTCGCCTCTCGGCTCGCGCGCCCAGAGCGCCCAAAGCGTGAAGGATCCGTCGCTCCATCATCGCGGCGATCCCAGCACGACAGATCGCCCGGTCGTCCTGCGACAGGGCAGGACCAATTCCGCCATTCCCGAAGAAGCATCCGGCGAATACAAGCTCGGGCACCCGGGCGAGCTGATTCAGATCATCATGCAATTTGGCGATCTGAGCGGCTACATCTCCCGCCAAGGCGACGGAGAAAGCGACAGCGGAACCCCGCTCACCTTTTTCTTTGAGCAGACTTCGATGCGAGGGCAGGAACTCAAATTCACAACTCGGCAGATACACGGCGTTTGGTACTCGTTTCAGGGGACGATCGTCCGTGGCCCCGGTAAAACGCGCGGTGAAGATGGCTACTACCTGCTCACCGGCGACCTCATCGAGCACGATAACACTCAAAAGACCGAATCCCGGCGGACAGTCAGCTTGAAATCGGGACGGCAGTTGGGATAGCTGCCATCCCTGTATTTACAGCCCGGGACGCTCAAAATCCATCCGCGCAGCTCCCGTTATTTGCGGAACCAGCCGGGATGGATCGCCCGCGCTCTCGGCTGACTCACGACGCAGGGAAAGATCATCAGCCTCTTCTCGGTCAAAGTTCGCAGTTTCTCGAGACGTGCGCGGGGAAAAATAAACCCACGCTCCAATGGCGACTCCGGCAAGCAAGCCGCCGGTAAAACCTCTCCAGTAATCGATACGCTCCATCATTCTCTTTGAGACGAGCCGCCGCTTCAGGACGGTTGCCCAAAATAATAAAAGATATATCTAAAATAGCTTGCAAAAGCGGGAGGATCAGATATATCTTTAGATGTATCTTAGAAAGTCTAAGAAAGGATATTTAAATACTATGTTTCGACAAAAACATGAATACGAAGAGCATGCAGCCTGCGGGCCTCGCTCTTGGAAACACTTTCGCGGAGGACGGCACGGCTTCCTCGGAGAAATGGGCGAGATGTGGGGGCGCCATGGCCAGCGCCTCGGCGGAGATTTCGGCGGAAGGCTGTTCGATAACGGCGAGCTTCGCTTTGTGATCCTGCAGCTGATCGCGGAAAAACCGAGCTACGGCTATGAAATCATCAAGGCCATCGGCGAGCGCTTATCCGGCGTCTATGCTCCCAGCCCCGGCGTCGTTTATCCAACGCTGACCATGCTTGAGGAAGAAGGCTTCGCTACCGTCGCCTCCACCAACGGCGCAAAAAAACTCTACACCATCACCGAAGCCGGCCGCGAGGAATTGAAGGCCAACAAAGTGATGGTCGACGCGATCTTCGCGCGTATCGAAAAGGTAGGCTCTGCCTTTGGCCGGGGGCGTTCGCCGCAGATTATGCGCGCCATGCACAATTTCAAGCTTGCGCTTAAGCTTCGCTTCGCGCAGGGAGACTTAACCAAAGAACAGGTAAACAGAATTGCGGAGATTATCGATGCCGCTGCCAAGGGAATTGAATCCATCTAGGCGAGAATCATTTGTGTCTCCGCTTGAACATCAACGGCGAGACACTCAACACGAAGAAAATGCCGGCTTGAGTCTTGAGGCTCGCGTTACGGAGCTGGAGACCAGGAACTTATATCTGCAATCGCTGGTCGTAGAGCTTCTGGACAAGAACGAGCAATTGCGCCGTAAAGTAACACCGCAGCACAAGTAGGCCGACGAGTTCTTAACTCAGTAATAATCTGCACAGCTGAGGTAATAGCCGCAGCAATTACAGACAAGCTTGCAGCGATGTCCCGTCAACTGCGTTGAGCAGTTTGGACAATAGACCGAATGGTGTCGCGCTGCGACGGGCTCCGGATCTGAATCGCCATTGCGAGCTTCGGGCTTTGGAGCCTGTGGATACACACGGCAAGATTACCGAAAATTCAACGAAGAGGCCATGCTTACTCACTATGCTGAACCAAAGGTGCACATTCGACGCTGGCAGTCTCGGTTGATATGCTCGAAGTTGCATCGAAGAAATGAAGACGCACAAAGCGGATAAATTTCTTCAGCGAAAGGAGCAGTCATGGAACGTACAGCGAGTGCCGTTTGGAAGGGTGGACTGAAAGACGGCAAAGGAATGATTTCATCCCAGAGCGGCGTTTTAAAAGAGACGCAGTATTCTTTCAGCACACGATTTGAGAACGGCATCGGCACTAACCCTGAGGAACTGATTGCGGCAGCCCACGCGGGGTGCTTCACCATGGCGTTGAGCGCGCAGTTGGGCAGTGCAAACCTGACACCTGAATCGCTTGAGACCTCAGCCGCCGTCAAGTTCGAAAAGACAGACGATGGTTTTAAAATCACGGCCATTCATTTGACGACCCGCGCCAAGGTACCGGGCGCCAGCGAATCGGCTTTTGACACGGCGGCCCAGAATGCCAAGAACGGCTGCCCGATTTCTCGCCTCTTCAAAGGCAATACAGACGTCACGCTCGACGCAAAGCTCGTCTGAGCAAACGCGCCCTTCCGAAATTTCGGGATTTTGTTTGTGAAAACGCCGCAGCTCACACTGCGGCGTTTTCACTATGCGCGCGAAGGTACTCGCGCAGGTCGCGATTGATAGTCGTAGCCTGCTGCACGCCATGATCCAGCATTTGGCGCCACTGACGGGCGTTTTCGTCCAGCTCGATCGTACCTAGCAGATAGCTTGTTTGAAGGATGACCTCCAGGGCGTTGCTGAGATCGTGGGAAAGCTGGCGCAGTTGGAGCGCCGACGCTGATGGGATCAGTTGCGATTTAGCTTGCTCGGTCATAGGCAGGTCCTGATTAACGGTAATCAAACGCAGACACGATCATCAATCATTCCAATATGAATTGACGAGTGCGCAGCAGCATTATGTGCCGCAATTGACACAATTTCAGCAGCAAAGTAATCTAAAAATTACTGCTCGTCCAGCCCTTCGCGCTGGACTCTTTCCCGTGCCGAAGTGGCGGAATTGGCAGACGCGCATGGTTCAGGTCCATGTACTCGCAAGGGTGTGGGGGTTCGAGTCCCTTCTTCGGCACCAGCTACAAAGCTATCTTAGTGATTTTATTCGTAATATTAACAAAATAAACCACTTGTAAGATCGCTGAGTTGTGCGCTGAGCGCGCCGAGTGCGCCCAATATCGCGCAGCGAGATCAAAAACATTACAAAATCAGAGATACATTACAAAAAAGGTGGGTATGAAGAGAGAGTACGTTCACGATTGCGAGTGTGGACTTCGATGGAAGGTTACCGAGCACAAGACTTTATATGGCTTCAGGGACAGTGATTCAGAGCACTGTACTTGCGGTCGTGAAATTGTTCGGTGGAACGGCGGGCATGTTTATCTCGTGGAGAAATTGGCGGACACCACGAATTGACCTCAATTCCTTAGACTGATACCTCGACAGTTTGCGACTGCTCCCCTTGCAGAATTGAAACTAAGAAGTCTTGCTCTTCGGGATAAGAAACGGTGTTGGAATAGCTGGCTAGTCGCTTTACGTCTTCCGTCCTCACCGATTCAGAGGCAGAGTTGTAGATGGTTACAAGACGATGAGTCCGCTCACCTGACTCAATAATGTCGAACCACTTCCGAAAGATTTCATTCGCAGATGCATGGGCCGACGACTCGTTCATCGCTGCAAGGATGAGCACGTAAGATCGGCGAGAACCGCTCGTGACCTCAAAGTCCATCCGCACATCTTTGCCGAAAGCACCCCTAACTAATACGTCCGCAGCGTAGCTGAATCGATGCGCATCAAAAAAATCTTCCACATCGTCCCGGAAGGCGTTCGACGACCTAAGTCTCTGATGAGAAGCGAAATCAGAAATGCGAACGCATGCTTGGGAAAGACGCATTATTGCATCAGAAATATCCTCGGGGGTGCTGGTGTTGAGTTCCACGATGATGTCATTCCCGCTTTTCCTCACACCATGTTGAAACAATATGTCTCCGACTATTTCCCGCTTCCTCGCGCTGCTATCGATGCTTACCTGAGCGTTCTTTAAGTAAAGTGCGGTCTGTCCAAAGTCACTAAGGAGGTATGAACGAAAGATTGTGTCGTCCTGACGAAGGAAAACGTCAATGTACTCGCCGTTCGGATAAACAAAAGGCGTGGACAAGCGAAGGGCTCCCTTTCGTACCACATCGCATTCCCGCACCAATGAGATCGTGTGGATAATTCTTTCAAGGAAAGTGCAATCGTTGTTCATTTGCATAATCCCTCCGCCTCGAAGAACTCTCCAGTATGGGTAATATTAGCTTCTTGGCAAACTAATCGCCACGATTGGAGAGTGCTCAATCCCCTCAAATCATTTCGTGGAACCACATTCGGCAATTGTCGTCGGACATCATTCTCATCCGACAATATGTGCTGGTGATAACGTCCTGCATCACCGTGCACTGTGCCGCCCAAACAATATCGGTGTACGCCTCCTAGACCTTTGATGATGAAGTTGTAGACAACGCTTCCGGTATCGCAGGCAAAGCTGGCGTTTACAAACAGTCCCTCGTATGAAGTCCCATGTATCTCTACATCGTCAAACGACCAAACATCCGTAAATCCTTTCGAAAGAGAGAAATGTATGTCGTCAATGATCGATTTTTCTCCCCTCCAAAGTTCGTCAAACTCCGGCTTGTTCATCGTGGCAAGAATCGTAACATGCACTAGTCTCTGATTGCTCTTACCAACTTTTGAGCCGTCCCGGGTGCGATCTCCAACTCGTTGGCGATGGCGCGAACACTCTTGCCAGCCGCCCGTAATTCACCCACTCTCTTCACCAGTTTGTAGTTGTCGGCAGACTTTGGCCGTCCACCCACTCGTCCTTGCTTCCGCGCCCGAGCCAGTCCTGCCAGCGTCCGTTCCCGAATCTTCTCCCGCTCCAGTTTGGCGATGCTTGCCAGCAGACTGATGACCACATCGCTGAACGGGCCAAGGGAATCAAGATAGGACTCCTGCATGCTCCGGTAAGCGATGCCCCAACCCTTTAACTGCTGCAGAACATTCAACACATCCAGCACACCAGACCGCGACAACCGCGATAAGTCCCAGAACACCAACACATCAAACTCGCGCTTGCTGGCAGCTTCCATCATTTTCTTGAAGCCGGGACGGTCTAAATTCTTGCCAGACTTGTTGTCGTGGAAGTCTGCGACCACTTCCCAGCCCATCCTTGCGCAAAAGTCTGTTAACTGGTGCCGCTGGTTCTCGACGGTCTGCCGTCCATCCTCTAAACTCACCCTGCAATAGATCGCTGCCTTCATCCTGTCGCCTCACTGGAAAGACTGTATCATTAAACGATCGTTTATTGCAACACTAAAAATCACCTCTGAAGTCCACGCCAACGGCGCAAAATTATCAAGGGGTTTTTTGATACATACCAGCACGAACCAACTGAGGAATGAGTACACTCAGTTGCTGAGTCACCGGCACACCCGAAGCCGCGCCTCCTGATCCGGCAAACTTCCGTATTGCCGACAATACTCCAAGCAACTCACACGGACGAATCGGGCGCAATGGGTTTCTGCTCCCATTCCTTTGGTATTCGACCATCGTCACCGAACTCCCAACGCAGGCGCCCGCCGCTCTCGCGGTCAATGGCGGACAATCTCCAGCCGACGTATCGCATGGCAAGTTCGAGAGCCTGAAGAGCATCAACGCCGAATATCGCCTCGACCCGCTCATCATTACCGAACCCCGATGTTTGTATCGGACAGTAAAACGCACCTTCGGTGTCTGGCGATTGAGTTGGCTTGCCAAGACTCACCAGTAACTGCCGACTTGATTCGTGTTCCCACCAGAACCGGCGAACCGCAATCACTTCTGTCATTGGAGGTTGCATTGGACTAAGACTAGTGAATGGGGTTTGCTGGTGTAAACAGGCGATAGCGCTCAAAACGACGCTTCGAGCACTGTTTTTGCCGTATCACCAGCAATACGGAATGTAACAGTCGAAGTCGGGTCGGAGGAGGCGCGCTTACGCGCTGGCCTCCGTCCGCCGCCCAAACCGTGCATGCAGTTTTCCCGCACACGGCTTTCACGAAGACACGGGACTCCAAGATG
Source organism: Terriglobales bacterium (assembly GCA_963823845.1). Classification (GTDB taxonomy): domain Bacteria; phylum Acidobacteriota; class Terriglobia; order Terriglobales; family Acidobacteriaceae; genus Alloacidobacterium. The sequence continues at coordinate 1,139,587 of CAWGND010000008.1, read as the reverse complement.
CAACGAAAAGGCAACAAACAAGTGGGCCATTCGTTTCACCCGTCGGGTTGGGTCGGGTCTTCAGTATCCTCGGACGATGATGTACGGGTTTTTCGCTAAGCGAACTGATCCACCTCATCATCCTTACTCTGCTGACTACCCGTCTCTTCCTTTCTGCCTTCGCCTGCCACCTTCCCCGACCCACTCAGTCGCCGATCACTCGGTCACGCGGCTTTCGCCGCGCTTAAGGTACTATTTGGCAGTCCGACTACTGACCGAGCATTGCTCGCCACTTCGCTTTCGCTTATAGGCTCACTTACTCCGGTGTTATCCAGAGACTCCGCCAGTTCTCCTGAGGTCACCCATTGTTCTTCCGTACCGTGCCGTCCGCAATCACCTTGGTGCGGTGGGTGAATGAGAACGCCTTCGTCTCAGAAGTGCAGACTCGACCTTGTCCCACCTTTGGCCGACCGGTTCATCTTGGGTTTCCCCATCGATTACGGCCCGGTACTTCTCCTCATGCCCTTCGGATTCCACCTCGCGGTGGACACCCTGCCCTCCGGAGTCCAACAGGCGGTGGCTCCAGGTCAGTCTTGGCTGTATCCCGCTTTCGCCTTCGTGCCCGTTTAGACGTCTCCATACCTTCCACCTTCTCCGGCCAGCGAGGCTGTGAACCCCACTTTTGGATATGGCGCCCCTCATTTGAGCGCCAGAGGGACTTCAACCCTCCTGAACAGTGCGCTGCTCAGCGCACACTTCCGTGTTGCCGACAAACCACTCATGATCCCTTTATGCTGGAGAAACTGGAATCACCGTCCCTCTCTATGCCCTTCGATCCGGCAAAGCTCGCGGTTGAGTATTATTTTGGCGATCTGCAGTATTGGAAGCTTCCACAGATCGCCGCCGATGCACTCCAACTTGGTTACGACGGCCCTGCGCTGAGGAGGCTTGCAGGGCTGGCGAATCGAATCGGTAGCGAGATTCGAGCAGACGACGTCCGAGCAAAAGAGATCGATTCGGCATTTCATGAGATGGGTGTGAACGCTCCGATCACCAAAGACAAGGCGCGGATGGTACTCGCTATCGAATCTGCGAACAGGGCGCTAAAAGGGGAATCGAACGTTTTCGACGAGGCTACGCACATTCGCATTCATTTATGCGAACTCGGTGATCCGCCAGACGCGCTCAGGCGTGTCGTGAATCTATCGAAGGAAGCTAAGAACGCCCCGCGCTCTCAATGGGGGCGTATCGAAGCCGACCTCAAGAATGCGTTCACAGATTTCCTCAATTGCCAGCAAGCCCATGGTGCCGGATGACCGGCAATACGGAAATAACCCTCAATCCTTGGCTATCTGGAAATTGGGGCTTGACATTGCCGCCGATTTTGCTAAGCTCATTTTAGCTCATAGAAATGGGGAGGGGGTTTGTGTGTGTACTTGTTAATACATTAGACTTGTATACATACTCCGGAACCTATGGTATTTGCCTTCAGGGCCGTTGTTCACACGGCTCTTAACGGCCTCGCCTGATATTCTCGCCCTGTAAATTCGTTTTGTTCCCTTAAAGGATTCTGATACTACGTGTCCGTTGCTCTTACCTCGATTGATCGCGTCTCTTCCGACATTGCCGCCCACCTCCTGAAACGAAACCTGATCCGCGAGAGCATTCGCATAAACAAGTGCTACGGTCACAAGCATTGCCAGCAACCGTACTGCATTAAATGCATGAGCCGCAGGGTCTACAAGCAAAGGAAACACCTCGAAGAAGCCCTACCCGCTGCCTTGCGGAATCATCCCGGTTCCCAGCTTTGGTTTCTGACTGGTGCCGCTGACGACAGCCATGAGGTAAACCTTCACGCCAAGGCTGCCGTGAGAGGCATGCGTGAGATGCTAAAGAATCCACGCTTGAAGTCTCGGGTTATTGCTCACTTCTCGGTTCTGGAAGTCGCTCTCAAACGTGGCCGTCTTAAGCCCTGCGCTCACGTTCACAGTCTGGTGGTCACGAAACCTTTAGACAAAGGGCGGTATCGTATCTCGGAACCAGATTGGATTCTTATGTGGGAACAGGCTTGTCCACTGGCCCGGAAACGCGATTTGTCTATTCCTCTCAAACGACGGCAGCCGACCAAGCCGAGGAAACACGCTAGCTTTGTAGCCAAACATGCTGGCGTTACTGATGAGCATCTCGATAGACTCATCCGTTACTGCACGAAGTGGGCAACTCCCCGAAGGATCACAAAGAACTACCGTGCCCTCCTTGCCGATCCCGACGGATTCATCCGACGTATTGATTCGCTTAAAGGCGTCACGCGCTTCTTTGGCCCGCTCCATCTCAAAGCTTAGTCGCGGGGGTAGGGGGTCGAAAAGATGCCGACTATTGACCGAGCCGGAACCGCTTGACAGTCTCGCGTACACTCCGTCGAAATAAAAAGTTCACCTCCCAATGGGTGGGGTGGAGCGAAAACGCCGTTCTACGCACTGCTGCCGACCGTGAATGGGTTTCTTCTCCTTGGCCACACAATAATAAAAAGAGAACAATCAACTCTTGTAGATCGATTCGGTTATTCCATTTCGCCACACCGCTCCGCAATCGCTTCAGAATGCCCTAGGAGCGATTCGTAGGCTTTTGGGCAGACGACCCCCTCATCCGCACGTTGTCAGCGCGTCTCGGGACCCTGTAGCATTCTTCATAGGGCAGCATTGAGTCCTCGGCTAAGAGATACTGGATACATGTCCGACAAATTGAGCGAAGCAGCCGACAAACTCATCCGCAGGTTTGCTTCCCTAACAGTAGAGTTTCCTGATATAGCTCCGCGCTTAAAGGCTGGCCTTGAGTCTTTTGAATCTCGTTACCTTCCAGAGTCCGGTGTTCTCGTAAGCATCCAAGCGGGAGCTTGCGAAGATGACGAAGATGATAATGATATTCGTCCTCGTGATCTCGCCTCGATCGTTGCTTCCAGCGATTCAGCTTGGACGATACCCAAGCTAGCGAAGTTGCTGTCACTCTCGTCACGCGGTTTATATGATCTGGTGCAATCTGGATCGCTACCCGCATATAAGATCGGAACTGCTATACGTCTGTGCCCCGCAAGCACCGCTGATTGGCTGCGCGAACGTCTCACAGTCCCCACGTAATCGCGTTAACTTTCTGTTGGATGTGGGTGTCTTCTGCTGGAGCAAGGTATCTCATTGTGGTCGCCAGATCGCTATGGCCCATGAGAGTCTGGACTGTTTTGACATCGATCCCTGAGCGCAGAAGCTTTGTGCAGTATGTCGCTCTGAACTTGTGAAGAAACCAGCGTTCACATTCCCTACGCTTGCATCCATCGCATCGTTCGCAACCTAGCTTGGCACGGGCCACAATTCGTTTGAGCATCTGGAGCCACTTCCAATTAGGCGTATCGTTGCGTGGCGTGCCAAGCACAAGAAGTGAGTCCGGACGCTGTGCCCTCCGTTCTTTGAGTAGTTCCGCCAGATCGGTTGGCACGGGAACTGTGCGTTCTTCAAAGTCCTTCAGCGTGAAGTCTAGTTGGGGTTTCGAGCGCAGCGTGATCGTAGACCCGCCAAAGTCAATATCCTGCCATTGCAAGAACATGGCTTCCTGCATTCGAAATCCCGTCTTCAAGAGCACTTGGAAAACAATCCGGTGATAAGGATCATCGCAAGCTGCAAAGAACGACTTCAATTCCTCGTCTGCGAATATCTCAGGCCGCTTCTTTACATAGCGTGGTAGGTGTTGCATGACTGTCTTGACTTCGAGGCCAGCCCATCTCAGGAATGACTTCAGATGTGTGTGCTTATTGAAGATCGTCCGTTGCTCATTCCCCATCCGTTTAAGGGCGGAATAGTGTGTGAGCACCATGTTTTCCGATACCTCGTCAACAAACGCGGCGGGGACAGATTGAATAAATTCGTTAATAGCCTGCTTCTGAGCACCTGCTGCCACCAAAGCCCCTTTGGCCTTGGTGCGCTCCACGAAGCGTTTCGCAGCCACGGCGAGACTCACGCGACCTTTTTCCTCGATTATCCTCACTCCCGCAGCAGACGCGGATTCTTTAGCGACAAAGGTCAGCCGCTTCTTTTCCAACGCGGCAAGTGCCTTTGGCGCATCATTGCCGACGTTCTCGTAGACAAGCTTTGGCCCCTGATAATAGCGGAGTTCGTAGTGACCCTGCTTGAACTCGATCGGAACGCCATCTACTGAGACGTAGTTGGGTTTGAGCCTCCCGTTTCCGCCAATTACTACTGGATACCGCTTCCATCCTTCGTCCGTTTTACAAAGACGTACCAACGAAACCTTCTTGGCCATTGTCCCCTTCCAGAACATTACAAAATCATGACAATAGCAAGAATTACCACAAAATATGTATTACTATCAATTACTTACAGACAATGTGAATCGAGTCCCTTCTTCGGCACCAAGCAAAAGTATAACTCGCCTTAAATCAATATAAAGATCCTATTATCAGCAGCTTACAGGCGGGCGTTTACAGACTCGTGAGTCAGGCTGGGAACTGCTTCGAGTAGCCCGTGGCTCCCATACGATCCGCCGACATTCACCGGCGCGCGCGCGAACCTGGCCAACTAATCCGACTGATCCTTACAAACGTCAGGACTCTATCGGAGCTGCTCCGCGAGATCAGCTGCGCTCAGTAGACGGAGCGCGCGCGGAGCAGGTCGGATAGAGCGGTTTGAAGGAAGACGCTGGCGTTTGCGGCGGATGCGGTTATGCTATGGGGATGGAATCGGCTACCGCCTGCAATAGGAAGAATAATAAAGAGTTAGAACAAAGAGACGAAAAGCGATTCAGGACGCTATGACCGCGCATGATGTCGGAAGTATCGCACGCGCAGCGTCCGTCGCGCCAGCGACTTCGTTCTAACGTTGTTATCGCTCACTACTCATTGGTGAAAACTTTGATTGCACCTAACAGGTTTGAATAGTCGTCTGTCCACAGTCGGGCATTAGCCCGGCTACGAAGGAGTTCCCAACGAAAGGGCGCTCTCGTGCCGGAGATCAGGGTATTCATGTCGGCTGGCTCGCGGGCCATCACCACCCAGATGGACGGCGTCTTTCCCGCCTCACGCTGGGCTTCTGTGACGTAAACGTCATTCCCAATTCGCGCGACCAAATGGGCGTCGTGCGCCAGGTTCGCGAGTGTCGGTGCGAGATCGAAATAGAGATTCGAGATGTGAAACACAATCAGGCCGCCGGGAGCCAACTTGCGAAGATAAAGGGAAAGAGCTTCTCGGGTCATCAAGTGAGTGGGGATTGAGTCTCCGCTGAAGGCGTCGAGAACAATCAGGCCGTAGCTGCCATCGGGTGCTTCGCGAAGTTTCAACCGTGCATCGCCCAGCACAATTCTTGCCCCGGGTGCGCACTGTTTAAGAAAGGTGAAATAATGCGGATCCTCGGCGATCTCTGCCACTAATGGATCGATCTCGTAGTACGTCAGAGTCTGCCCAGGCTGCATGTAGCACGCCATAGCTCCGGCACCCAATCCAACGATCGCCCAGTTTCCGTTGGGCATCCTGGCCTGCACCGCCTGAAAAACGGCGCCCGCAGGCCCACTGCGAGTATAGTAAGCGAGCGGCTCGCGTTCCGCTTCCGGACGGAGGCTTTGAACGCCATGGAGAATTCCGCCGTGGAAAATCTGACGGAATCTCCCGTCCGGGCTATTTCTAACGCGATAGACACCAAAAAAGCTGCGCCTGGCGATGAGCGTCTTGCCAAAGGGAGCATAGAACCAACTGGCCGCCAACAGCGCGATCAGGCCAAGTGCAAATCGAACTTTCCTTGTCCCGAAGCTCAAACACCACAACATCGAGTAACCAAAAACCAGCGTCGTCTCTGTGTGTCCAGGCTGGATTCCAGCGCGCGCAACGCCAAGAATCACAACCACCATACAAATCCCTAGCGCGCAAGGCAGCAGCCAGTCATTCCGGCGGATCCAGACACTCGCGATACTCGCCGAGGATTCCTGGTTGATCCTGGGCCGTATCAAAGCAGCGAAGATCAGCACCAGGGGCACTTCCAATACCGTATGGAATATCCTCGGCGCGATGAGTGAGTTGAAAATACCACCCAGCACACCGCCAATCGAAAGGCAAAGGTAAAACTCAGTCAGGCGCTCCACCGCCGGACGCTTCCTGGCAAGTTCTCCATGAAAAACCAGCGCAATACCAAACAAGACCGTCAGGTACAGCAGCAGAAGCACGGCGAGAGAAAACTTGGCTTGTGCGACTGTCGGACACAATCCGCAGATGATGAGGAAAGGAAGCCGCTGAACCAGCCACTGATGCGAAATCGGAGGCTTCTTTGTGAAAACGAGAACAAAACTGACCAGGTATACGGCCAGTGGCAACACCCAGAACAATGGAATGGCGGGAACGTCGGCAGTGATAGCGCTCGTCGCGCCCAGCATCAGACTTGAGGGAATAAAGGCATATGCAATCCACAGCCCTCGTGTTCTCCACGCAACCGAATCCGCCGCCTTGGTCGAATTCGCCTCCGTCTCCTTAACTTCGCCGATCTCCGCGCCCGCGCACCAATTCCGCCATTGCCACGCGTAAGCAGCGCATACTGCCGTCAAAGCGACAAACACGAAGTAGAAGACGCTCCAGAGCCGGCTTTGATCCTTCAGGTGCAATACTGGTTCCAAAATCAGAGGATAGGCGAGCAGCCCGAGCAAACTGCCAGCGTTACTGGCCGCATAGAGAAAATACGGATCATTGGCGTCCTTCTGGCCCGAACTGGCAAACCATCTTTGCATCATCGTTGTAGTGGCGGAGAGTGCAAAGAATGGAAGTCCGACAACAATCAGCAACAACCGCAGTAACCAACCTATTGGATTGTTGTCCACCGGAGGTTCCCATCCGGATGGGAGGTGCAATGGTAGCAAGCTGGCAATCAGCACAGGCATCGACACAAGCGCCAGATGGACAACAATCTGGCTTCTTCGCCCCAGGAACCTCAAAGCCGCATGAGCGTAAAGGTATCCCCCCAATAAAAGAATCTGAAAAAATGTGAGGCACGTATTCCAAACAGCAGGAGTGCCTCCCAGCATCGGCATGAGCATTTTGCCAATCAACGGCTCAACGACGAATAGCAGAGCCGCGCTCAAGAACATGGACACGGTGAAAATGACGAGCGGCATGGAAGAAAGAACAAGCCGATTCTTCGGGCGCAAGCGAAGCAAAGGTGAGGTGTCCAATTGATTTAGTTGATTATCTAGCGGGATTATATCCGCTTACGAACGCAAGTGTCCTTAAATTAAAGGCTTTTGCAGGCAACTGAAAGCGGGTCCCATTCGGACCAAATGGCCAAGGTTTGTTTCGTGACAAGCTACACAAATTAAAGGCTTAACGTCCTAGGTCTTAAGAAGACCAGCGAACCTATCCCTTGAGTTTCCAGCAATGAGCAAACTCTTTCCGGGCATGGCTGATTCCGATGACGTTGAAAGAGTGGCTCTGTTTCGAGTAGATGACCTGTTGAATTCCGCCGTGGATCGAATTCACGTTGTTGTAGTGCCCCGTGCCAGTTCCCGCGTATTCCAGACTCATTTTGAGGTAGCTATGCCATTCCGGCTTCTCGCCCGCGTGAAAGCCAGTCGCTTCGAGTAGCCCATCCTGTGGCTCCCATACGAGCTCAACAGTTCCGCCAGTCGGCTCATGCGTCCCGTCATCCAGGATGCGGAAGTTCAAATAATGACCACCCAGAGAGCCGTACTCTCTGTTGAGCGCCCGCCGCTCAGACCATTTCCGCCATCTGGCGCCAATCTGCCAATCGGCGATAACGCCCAGGATTGCGCCCACCACAGACCCCACTGCAAGATTCGGCCAGCTGATTGTCATGTCACACTCCCACCGTAGTAAGACGAAGCTCTTCGTAGGAGGTACGCTTCCTGCCCCTCGCTTGTTCCCGAATTAAAACAAAATGCACAAATACACACCAGCTGGCCTGAAAGATGGATATGCTACGAAACATAACGTTACACATAGTAGCATTATGCCGCACAAAGCCCACCGAATTTCAGCCACTTCCACACATTAGTCTAAGGATATTGAGAATCACGCAAGAAGGGCTTGAACGGTCTAAGCTGCTAGGGCGCGGGCGTATATACACGCACCCAGTCCACATCCATGCTTGTGCCGTTGAGCGCGTCCGACGGCGCGCCTGCCCACGGCAGCACGGCGGTGCTCAACATTGCTGGGACAGGCAGATTCGCCTTCGTATTGGGTTTGCGCGCAATCTCTTTCCCGTCCATGTAGTAGATGATGATCTGCTGCTGGTCCCACTTGCATCCGTAAACGTGAAAATCCCGCGACAGATCATCCGAGGCGGAATAGCGTGTACTGTCGTCGGGCATTCCGCTCTGGTGCAGCGTGGCGTTGACCTCGTTGGGATAGTGCCCCTCGTTCACATCGATTTCAAAGCCGTCGTTGCTCGTGTTGTTATGAATCATCCAGAAGGCGTTGTTCAGGCCCGGAGCTTTGGCGTAACGGTAACGCGCTTCCCAATATCCATATTTCTGCTGAAACGCTTTCGTCCAGATGCTGGCGGCGGTCCATTGCGCTTCGCCGCGGCGTTCCTTGCGAGTGACAAGGTGAAGCTGACCACCGGAAACCACGGCGTTTTCCGGCCAGCGGCTGGAAAGGCTGCGAAGTTCGCCGTGCGCGCTTAGCCAGACGGACCAATCTACGGAGTTTCCATTGAACTCGTCGTCGAACGCAAGCCGCCAGTGCGCCGTTGCGGGTGGTCCTGCTTCTACAATTGCCCGTTCAAAACGCCGCAACAGCACAGCGGCTTCTGCCCGGCTCACGGACGCATCCGCGTTGAACTCGGTGTCTGTGTTGAACGTCAGGCCAAGCGCAATCGCGATGTTTTGTACGCTATTGGCTGATACATGCAGCCAGTCGAGGTTCTTCCCGCTCGATTTCGCTGCTTCCTCCAGAATCGCGAGGAGTTGATTTCCAGTGAAAGAGCTCTGGCCCTTCAGTTGGTTTAATGTGGTGGAAGCCAGAGTCAGTTGCGCCTGCTGGGCCAGCCGGTTAAGAGCTGTGCGTAGCTCCGCAGGACTCAAACTCTGCTCCGGCGCAAATTGAGATGCGCCTACGCCTGGCAACACGCCGGTTGCGGCAAGATAGCCCACGTCTGCGGCGGCGGAACTGCCACTCATATCGCGGAATTGCACGCTCTTCGGCTGGAGCGTAGCCGGATTCACCGGCAAAAGATCATCGAGCAGAAGATCCTGCCAGACGAGGTTCGGATTTTTGCTGTCCAGGATCTCCATGCGCAGTGCTGCCGCGCGAACGTTGCCCGGTCCGGGTCCGTGCATCAGCCGCACATACTCCGGGGCCGTACCACTGAAATCGTATGTACCAAGAGTGATCCAGCGCGATCCACTTTGGGACATATCGACGACTTGCTCTTCTTTTTTCCCGGCGTGAACAATCTCTATCCGGGCAGCGGTCACATTGGCCGAATAACCCACGACATAGAACGAGATCCGTATCGGCCCCACACTCCTGATTTGCGGATTCCAAGTAGCCGTGGCATTGCCATCACTTGACCAAAGGGTTGACTTCTGAGCAACAGGGCCGGGAAGGTTGCTGAAACGCCATTCGCCCGTTGTCGAGAAACCGGCGGCAGGCTGCTGCGCAATCGCAGCCGAAGCAAAGAGTAGGAGAAGAGAAAGCAGGACTATCTGACGCACGGGATCGGTCTCTCTAAGCTTCAGCGATTTTGAGCAGCACGCAGACGTTTCACCTGCCCATAAGTAGGGTATCCTGATTGAACTTATCCCGGTTACACGAGATGTTACTTCCGTAATATCCTTTCCTGGATGGCAGCCTATCCTATCCGGTACTGGCCGTTCGCCTAAGGACGAACTGTTAGTCGTTAGTTATTGGCTGCTCCTTCTACACGCGCACGTAGTCTATCAGCATCTCTTCCTCGCTGGCCGAAGCCGGCGGCCACACGCTCAGGTTCAGGATGAGGAAAAACTTCTGCGAATCGAACGGCCACACCGCTCCCTCTGGCAAACTCGCTGGAGTAAAGGAGTTGTAGACGTTGGAAGGGTCGTCCACGTAAAACTCGAGCTTCTGCGGCGACCAGATGACGCCATACGTATGAAATCCGCTGCTGACATTGCTGCTTTCCGGCAGACCATAGCTATGACTGATTTGCTGCCCCACAAAACCGGAGCCGTGAATGGAGCCGAAAACCATGGCTGGACTCAGCGCGTGCGTCTCCATGATGTCAATCTCACCGCACTCGGGCCAACTGACCTGATTGAAATTATTGCCGAGCATCCAGAAAGCTGGCCAGAAACCAGGCACGGATGGCAGCTTCATGCGGGCTTCAATCCGCCCATATTGGAAGCTTTGCAGACCCTGAGTCCAGAGCATTGCAGAGGTATATGAATTCGCCACTGTCTGGCGTGCCAAGATGTGCAGATAGCCGTCGTTGCCTACGTATGCGTTGGGCAGGCTGCTATCACAGGGCGAGGCGGATGCCTGACTATTGCAATAGATTTCCAGCTCCGGGCTATTCCCGACTCCGGTGCGGTATTCCCAGTCCGAGGAGTCGGGCTGGCTGCTCCCGTCGATTTGATTGAATTCGTCGCTCCAGACTAACGTTTCATTGGCGGGCGAACTTCCACTTGATCCGATGGTGCTCTGACTCCCACAGCCAGCCAGGACGAAGAGCATAAGAACGAGAGTGGCGGGGAACAGACCTTGAACATTGCGCGCAGAAAACATAACCGCTCCAGCGGACCGGGAAGCCCGCTCGAACGTGTTATCGGCAACAAGTTACTTCGGTTTAGGTTGTAGCGGAGAAAGAGTTGTGAATGGAGAAGCAGAAAAGTAAAATCACAAGGAGAGATTCAGGATTTATAGAGTGCAGTTTCGCCTTCTTTCAATTTCCCACAAAGAATCTGCCGGTGTGGCTCGCCGCTAACTTAAGCGAGTCGCTTAGATGCCACATATCGCAGCCATCTGAGACCTGGATAAGCGTCCTAAATCTGATAGTCATATCTTGATAAACGAACACTATGCCACCAGTATTTTCGCGGACGGATTGTCGTTGAAACAAAACGCTGGAGGAATTTTATGTCCCGGTTTTTCTACCAGATACTCGAAGGCGTTTTAAGCCGAGCGAAAGGGAGATCGTATGCGCTCGACCACCGCATACCGTTTCGCCTGATGTGCATGATCCTGCTCCGCCGCGCTTCGTGGCTGGTCCGGGGGACGATCAAAACCACCGTCTTTGCATGGCGGCCAGCCGCAGTCTTCATGGCCTCCGGGGTCAGTCTCCGGAATGCTTCCATGTGCCATTTCGGCAAAGGGGTCACGTTGGAGCAAGGCGTGCTGCTCGATGGACTGTCTTATAACGGCGTTCATCTTGGAGATAATGTAACGATCGGGGCTTATTCCGAGATTCGATCAAGCATGCTGACGAGCCTTGGCGCCGGGCTGCGATTCGGAAAGAATTCCGGCTGCGGAGCTTATTCATTCATCGGCGCGGGTGGGCCGATCTTTATCGGAGAAAACGTCATTATGGGCCAACATGTGGCGTTTCACGCCGAGAACCATATCTTCGATTCGACCGATGTGCCTATTCGTAATCAGGGCGTCACCAAGACCGGCATCACTGTAGAAAATGACTGCTGGGTCGGAGCGAACGTCACATTTCTCGACGGCTGCTATGTCGGCCAGGGATGCGTGATCGCTGCCGGATCTGTGGTGCGCGGCACGATACAGCCGTACTCCGTGATCGCCGGTGTACCGGCAAAGGTGAAGAAGAGCAGACTTGCTGTCAGCAATCGACAAGAGATGGTTGAAGTAGGCTGAGTCGGCGACTCAAAAGGTGGAAAATGCGCAATCTTCTCTTTGTTCATCATAGTAATGACCTGTACGGCGCAGATATCGTTTTGCTGGAGACGGTCAAGCGCATAGACAGGACGCAATTCCACCCGATTGTCGTACTTCCGGAAGACTCACGGCACATCGGACGGCTCACCCCTCACCTGGCTGAGCACGGTATCGAGCATCACTTTGTGCCTCTCGGTGTGATGCGCCGGAAATACCTGAAACCGGGAACTGTTGCCCGCTTTGTCGTCGAGTTTGCTACCGCTGTCCGCAAACTGCGGCGGCTGATACGGGAAAAGAAAATTGATGTAGTCCACACCAACACGATGGCAGTATGTGCAGGTGCGATCGCGGCAAAGCTTGAGAAGATTTCCCACGTCTGGCACGTTCACGAAATCCTCGTTGATCCCGTTTTGTTGCGTAAGTTACTGCATGCCACCGTCGCAAGATTTTCTACCGTGACCGTTTGTATCTCGAAAGCGGTAAGAAACCACTATCTCGCAGATCAGCGATCTGCGGCCGACAAGACTGTCATCATTGCCAATGGCATTGACCTCGACAAATTTTCGACTGCGTCAGATGGCGCCGAGATACGCGCCGAATATGGCATTCCTGCCGATGCGCCTCTCGTTGGGATGGTGGGCAAAGTAACACGCTGGAAAGGTCAAATGGTTTTTGCCCGAGCCGCGAAAGAAGTTCTGGGTGCGTTTCCTGATGCCTATTTTCTGGCAGTCGGCGGAGTATTCGATGATGAGCGCTATTACATGGATAACTTCGTCAACGAAGTCAGCCGTCTAGGGATTCAAGATAGGTTTATCATCCGCGACTATCGTCCGGACGTGGCAAATGTTATACAGGCTCTCGACATATTTGTTCTGCCATCTACCTTACCCGAGCCATTCGGACTGGTCGTCGTCGAGGCCATGGCCTGTGAAAAAGCGATCGTTGCGACCGAGCACGGCGGCCCTGCAGAGATGATCGTCGATGGCGAGAGCGGTTTGCTCGTAAAACCCGCAGACCCAGGAGCTCTCGCTAACGGAGTCATGCAGTTGCTTCGAGACCGAGTGTATCTGCACTCTTTAGGAACGGCTGCAAAGATAAGAGCGTGGGATAAGTATCACGTCGACCGCTACATTCAAGACCTAGAACGGCTCTACATCAGAGCGACATCCAGACGCGAAGTCGATGCGACCGTTAGCTCTGAACTACGCGCTGTTTCTGACGAAGTTCAATAGCGGGGTCCCTTGCAGCCATGCATCTGCATAGGTAGATAGCTTTCCGTAAGAATTATCCACCGCAGTCACCTGCCGCCCTAACAAAAGCCCCAGTAGCATCGCATGCAGGCGGTCCGTAACGATCGATTTGTGGCCGGAGAGCGCACGAATTCCATCCTGCACAGCTCGGTCGCGAACGGGATACCAGAATCGAGATTTCTCCAGCGGGAGCCGCAACCGGGCCTGCGTATGCATAAAGCGGTGGGAGAAGCCTGCGAGTAAATGATGCACGGGACGGATGACCTGGTCCCAATCCAGGCGATCCGCATTTTCAGGTATGATGCCTAGCTTCCCACGAGTTTCGCGATCGTTTCGGATCAGATAGAGTGGTTCTGCAGCAGCCGTCACAGCTTCGGGCTGCAAATGTCCCCAGAGTTGATGAGCCATGTCTGGCAGTGTCCCAACATCGGGAATGCCTCCTTTAGACAAAATCTCCGACGATCGGTGATCTCGGCCGAAGACTTTGCTGTTTTTGTGGGCCGCTATCCGGCGCAGAGACTTACTCGCGCTGGCCTCGTTGGTGAAGTGCACCGTCTGCGGGAGGAAAACGAACCGGTTCCGCGGATAACGTTCGAGCAGCAGTTCCCGCATGCTCTGGTGGCGCTCCCAGATGTCTCCGAAATTGCCGCCCCCATGCAGGATGAAGACGACGTTATCGTCGACGCCGGAGATTTTTTCCGGCACATCAAGCACATAATAGCGGCGCCAGATGTGGATGTTGTTGTCCTTGAAAAACTGCTCCGCGCCGAGATTGATCAACAGATCGCCGATGTTCAGGTGAACGGGATAGTCCACATAGACAGCCCGCGCAGAGGTATCAAACTCGCTTGTAATGGCGCTGAGATTTTCCTTAAGCCCGTCGAAGACTCTGGTGGTTGCCTGGTCGAAAATCATCTGAAGCCGCTCCACAAAATTTTGGGTTAGTACTTCGTTGAAGCTGAATTTCTTATCTGTGACCGTCATCTGACTGCCGGAGATGGAACCGGCACCATGCGCAATGACGTTCTACGCACCAGATAGAAAAGCAGCAGCCAGTTCATGACGGCTAAGCCACCATCGGTTGCGAGGCTAGCCCATGCCGCTCCTATCCACGAGTACCTGGGAATGAGGTAGAGGTTCAGCCCGAAGTTAAATGCCGCAGCCAGGAATTGAGAAGCCGTGCGAAACGGCTGGTAACCGGCGCCGGTCATGGCATATCCGGCGCTGATATGGAAGCTGCGAAAAACCGGGATCAGGCACAGCCAGCGAAGCGCAGAAGCGCTTTCACCGAAGGTTGGTCCTGCCATGAGAGGGAGCAGCGGCGCAAGAAAGAACATGGCGACCGCCGCCGGAGCTGATACCAGCAACGTATGTTTCAGGCTCTTCCATGCGAACGAAGCTGTACTTCTGATCCCCTCTGCCCCTTTGCGAAAAAAGGTGGGATATGCCGCAGAATAGATGGCGAGGACGGGTGTCGTCGCGATATTGATGACCCGGTACGCGACGCTGTAAATGCCGTTCGCGGCATTCATTTCGTAGTGACTGAGCATCGCCTTGTCCAGGTCGTTATAGAGCGAACTGGTAGAACCCGCGAAGGAAAATCCAAAGCCTTCAGACAAGCTGGAGCGAAACAGCTGGAAGGAAAACCGTGGCTTGCCGAAGCGTCTGTTCACAAGAACGATCGAAAGAATTACGCCGGCTAAAGAAACCGCAAATGCTGCCCACGCCCACTCGAGAGCGCTGGCGCGACGTATGGCAATCAGCATGACCCCAGCCAGCACGAGCCGCAGAGCGTTCTGCAGAAGGTTCAGGACTGCCGTGTATCTCATCTGCTCGAATGCTTGAAAGACCTGGCCGGCACAAGTGGAGATCGGCAGACCGATACAATTCGCAATCGCGGTCAGCGACACGAGGAGCGCACCTGCGGAACTGATGGTCCAGTGCGCAGTGAGCACGGTGAGCGCTACAAAGAGAGTTCCGGTGCCAAAAGTCGCGATCAAAATGTTGCCCCAATATTGGGGGGACTTTTCATGCGCAGGGCTGACGTGGCGGAGAAACAGCAGCCCCGAACCCAGATCACAGTAAGGACTGACGATGAAGCCCAGCGCTGCGGCGCCCGCATATACGCCGTATTGCGTGCTGCCGAGAAGACGCGCCAGCAGCACAAAATAGGCCGCCTGGATGACTACGGAGAAGCCCTGGCCGGCCATCATCCATCCCGCGTTTTTCGCAATCGAGCTGTTGCGCAGGCGTGAGAGAGTCATCGTCATGCCTAGGCGTTCCTGGCAGGCGCAACCTGAGATCTGCCAGGGGGCCTGGTCATCATTTCCTTCCGCGCTCGATGAAGCCCGATGCAGGCGATGAAATAGAGCAGGATAATGATGCTGTTATGGATGAGCAGCTGGCCTTGCGTCATGCTGAGGGCCACGATGATGAATACTGTGCTGAGATGCCAATCCACGGATCGGGGCCGGCCGGGTTTAAGGCAATAGAAACCATCCCGGAAAGCCTTGATGAGCGTCAGCAGAAATAGGCCGAGTCCAACCAGCCCAAGATCCAGCCAGATATCAAGAAACGCATTGTGCCCCTGCCACAATGCGAATCCCGTTTGAAGAAAGATGTTGAGCGACTCTCCATTTTGTCCGCGCCAGAATGCTCCATATCCAAATCCGAGCAGTGGCTGCTTTAGACCTGAATCGAGAATTGCCGACCATATCTGTGTACGGCCAGACATGGTGGGGTCCTTGCCCAAGAGCCGAGTCAGCGTGGCGAAGTTATCGATGACCAGCCAGAGAATGTAACCGAAGAAGCCCGCGAAGATCAGCAGGATCGAGACCATGTCCTTTTTCTTGAACCGCGAAAAGAGACGCAGCGTGAAAAAGAACCCGAAGTAAGCTCCCGTAACAACCCAGCCGGTTCTTGACTGGGACATCCCAATGCAGGCCAGAGCTATCAGGATATAAAGACCGCGGGTGATTCGCTGGAAGCCTCGCGCTGGCAGAATCAGAGCAGGTGGCAGCAGGAGAAGCGCGCCCCGTGAAAGTCTGTTCTTGTGATTGAATATGCCTCTCCACGCCCCGGTCATATCAACGCCGTACTTCGGCAACGCCACAGAAACCAGGACCGAAAGAACCAGAACAACTGAGCCCAGAAATAAGAAAAGCTGCATTTGCTCATCGGGCGTGAAGCGCTCGACGAGGTAGTAGCTGAAGAGCAATCCGGAAATGAGCAGAATGCTTTTGAGAAAGGTCAACCCTGGATCTTGCGACCACAGCACGGACACAATACTCAGCAGAGCTAAAGAACTGATCGTCTTCATCTCCCAGCATGTCTTGAGCACGCGAGGCAGATACGTAACGATGCCGTAGAAACAGACTGCCCACACCAGCAGGGTGACCAATCGTGCCGCAATCGACGCTGAGTTATTTTGGAAGAACTGCTGGTCCTGTTCCATCCCGCCATAGCCGCCGCTTCCGGAGGTCTGGAAGGAAGTCAGGCTGCCGACATCGAGGTAGACCAACGGAACCATGAGCAACCATGAAAGCAGCAGCTGAGAGACTCGAGCCTGTTTCCCCTCAATGATCGTGGGCGCAGACTTCTTCTTCCCTCTGGAATACACGCGCGGCTCGCGAAGAGATATTTCAGGTCGTCCGAATTGGTTTAGAGTTCCCACTGTAATGCGTAACCTGTTTTGAGAAAATGCTTCAACCCGCGTTCGCTATCCGGGTGCTTCGCCTGGCCTGAACGGAGAAAATCCGCCGCACTTTGCGGCGGAACGCAGCCGGAAACAGCCCCCACGCCAGGAACGAGGTGAGGCACGCGAAGGTCATGGAACCAAGCACTAGCGCTGTAAGAAACAAATGACAGAAGACGCGGAACGGCTCCTTGCCTTCCTTTGCTGCACGCACGCAGTGCTTGGAAATGTAGAGAGAGAATGCGCGCGGGGTCAGCAGGCTGCGATTGGCTACGACCCAGTTGAGCCAGACCGTCCACGGCACATTTTTGCTCTCGCGATTCGGGACGTTTGGATCGTTATAGATCACCATCGGCTCGGGGACTACTGAGATTTGCGTCGCTGGATGCGCCGTTGCCCTGAGCAGCCAATCGATGTCTTCCATGTGCCGCAAGCCCCTTGTGAACGGCGCTTCGAGAAGCAGCCGCCGTGAAGCAAAAAAGGACGAGGGCAGCAGGAAACCGCGCTGGCAATACATATATTCGCTGAATCGATGAGTTGTCGTAGGCAGCACTTCAGGCAATATTCTTTCCAGCGACTCTGTCTTTTCGATAAATCTGGTTGGCACGAACACATGCGTGCCGCCTAGCCTTTCTGCTTCCGCTACCTGTTTCTCCAATTTCTCCAGTAGCCACTCATCGTCGTCGTCGAGAAAGGCAACCCATTCCGCGTCTGAGTGGCGCACGCCGACATTGCGCGCTTCCGCCAGACCGACATTTTCCTCGTTAACGATCACTCGCATGCGCGGATCGGCAATCCCTTGCAGAGAATTGACTGTCGCCGCATCGGGTCCATCGACCACAACCAGCAGATCCAGATCGCGATAAGTCTGGTTCAACACGCTGCGAATGGCCACTTGCACAATCTCCGGCCGATTGAGCGTGGGGATGACTACGCTAACCTTTGGCATTCCCACTCCGCATCAGAAGGTGTAGACCGCGGCCGTACCAGCAGCCGCAAGAATGGCCGAAGAATTAACGACGATGTTGCGCATGTAGCTGAATGGAACGTAGATGACGTCGTCCGGCTGCGCTGCCATGTCAGCCTGCTTGCCTTTCTGCATATCTGCTAGCTGGACATCCTGTTCCTCATAACCACTGCCGGTTTTGCGCATCAGACGGGTGTGAGCCGGGGAAGATGTTTTGTTCGTCCCGCCGGCCATGGTTACGGCCTGCAGAAGCGTCATCTTCGAGTCGTTACCGTTCATCAGATAGCCGCCCGGACGCCCCACGTCGCCAAGAACATACACGACCCCCGCCTTGGGAACGACAATCGTATCTCCCGGATAAACCTTGATGCTCTCGTTCAGCGCCTGATCCGCGGAGTTGGAAAGAAAGTAGCTGACGCGCTGGTTTGGATCGCTTCGGCGCTCGATGGTCAGGTGCCGGTCCGCGGCGTCGTTTAGTCCACCCGCAAGCGCAAGCACATCTACGATGGAACGCGGTGTGCCGATCGGATAGGCTCCGGGAGCCTTCACCTGACCCAGAATGGAGACGCTCTGCGTGGCATACTGCTCAACCACGACAGAGATGCGCGGATTGATCATGTATTTGCCCGCAACAAAAGCCTGTCGGACCTGCTGTGCAGCCTCGCTGGGAGTAAGACTCGCTACTTTAACAGTCGGTCCGAGCATGAGATGAATCTCGCCCGCGTCGGTCACGCGAACGCTTTGATCCAACTCCGGAGTATCGAAGACTTGAATATGTAGCAGATCGCCCGGCCCGATCAGCAGGCTTTCGTCTGTCGTATCCGCATGAAGCTGAGAACCAAGGGCAAACAGGATAGTCGCAATCAATAGAGAAAGCAGCTTCTTCATCTAAGCAGTCTCCTCGCCATAGTAGGAAGTTCCCTTGTAGCCGTAGTACTCGTAATAGGAGTTCGAACCGAATTCCATTCCATTCAGAACCACCCCAATCGGCTGCTGCGATACCTGGCGAATGTTGTGCAGGCACCGCTTCAGCGACTGCCGTGTTGTGTAGTTAAAGCGCGTGATAACCAGTGACAAGTCCACGAGATTTGCCAGAGAGCCTGCGTCTGAGACCGCCAGGATGGGTGCGCTGTCAAGGATAACCATGTCGTACGACCGGCTCCATTCATCGAGGAGGCTCTTCATGCGATCCGATTCCAGAAGTTCTGCCGGATCGGGAGGCGTTGGGCCCGAATGCAAAATATGCAGATTCGGCAACCCCGGAACGCTATGCGGCTCGACTGTCTCCGCGCTGCCGGAAAGCAGAGAACTCAAGCCGCCGGGTGATTCGAGCTTCAAACGGCGCCGCAGCCGCGGCCGCCTCATGTCGGCTTCCACGAGCAGCACCTTCTTGTGACGCTGCGCGAAAAGAACGGCGATGTTAACGGAGGTCTCTGTCTTGCCTTCGCCCGGAATCGAACTGGTAATCAACAGGCTCCGCGGCTGCCTGTCTCCGCGCGCCATCGTGATCGAGAGAGCGAGGCTGCGCAGAGCTTCCGCGTAGGGAGATTTCGGATCGACCGTGACCGGCAGGGCCAGGCTGTCAGTCGCCTCTTTTCCCAACAGGGGCAGCTTGGCAGAAACCAGCTTATGGTCAAAGGAAGGAAGAATGCCGAAAAGCACAACATCCAGACTGTCGAGATTCTCCTCTGACCGAATTTTGTTGTCCAGCGCATCAAGGAGCACCGCGCCCGTGATTCCAAAAAACAATCCCATGCCCATCGAAGCAGCCAAATACAGGGGAACATTCGGCGAGTCTGGCTTGTCTGGCGTGCGGCCCGGATCGACCACCGTCAGGTTAGTCGATTTCAGACCCTCCATTACCCCGGCCTCTTTCAGCCGCTTCAACAAATCTTCGTAGAGGCTTCTGCTGTCGTCTGCTTCCTGCCGGACGATGGCATACTCAATCGCCGTGTCATTCAATCGGTCGGCCGCCACCCTTTGCTCTTCATAAATGGAGCGCGTCTGCTGTTCGGCTTTCTGAGCAATCGCAAAATCATTCTGGGCGCGATTTGCGATGCGCTCTGTTTCCTGCTGGATAGCCTGATCGAGGCTCGCCTTGTTCTTATTCAGTTCAGCGAGTTTGGGGTAATTCTCTCCAAACTTGGCCTGGTCCTGCTGAATCTGCGCCGCGACGGTCGCCTGCTGCATACGCAGGTTCTGCAGAAGCTGCAGCGAGTTATTCAATGGAGAGGCAGCGCCTACCGCTGTTCCGCCGAGCCCCGAGATCATCTCCGCATTGCCGTCTTTGGCGTATTGATAGATGGCGCCCTTCAGGATTCGATTCGATTCCGCCGCAGTCACAGCTGCCGTCGCTTGCTGCAACCGATCCAGCACTGAGCTGTATACCTGTTCTTTCCCGGTGGCGTCGGGCGTGCCCAGGGAGAAAACCCCTGATTCCCGCTGCAGAGTCATGACCTTCGCTTGAAGATCCTCCGCCTGCTTCTTCAAATCTCCAAGCTGGGTGTTCAGCCACTCCGAAGCTTGATTGGTCGCAGTGAAGCGGGTCTCCACCGTGTAGCTGATCAAGTCCTGCATCAGGCGGTTAATGGCCGCAGCTGCAAGCTTTGGATCAGGATCGGAATAGCTGATCGTGATCAGTCGCGTCCCGCTGACCGGCTTTACATCCAGGTTCTTCGAAAATATCTTGAGAGCCTTGGCGCGGCGATGCGGCGACTGCTCGAGAGGAAGCCCGACGGGATCGGGAACTCCGCGCGGCATAAACCAGCCGATTACCTCACCCAGCACGTCTGTCTTCTTGAATCCTGGCGCCTGCTCCATATTCAGGTCATTGATGACGCGCAGCGCGAGGGTATCCGATTGAAGAATATTGGCCTGCGTCTGAATCGTAATATTGGCGCTCAGCGCGTCGGACGCATCGTCCATGCCTCCGGCGGCGCCCCCCATCATGTCGGAGAGGCCGAGCATGTCAGAGCTCTCCTTCTGCACCTGCAACGTGCCCTCGGCCTGATAGCGCCGGGTGCTCACGATGCAGACGACAGCTGCAAGAACAATGAAACAGACCACGGTAACCGCGATAATGTGGCGGCGCCTCCGAAGTATCTGGAGAAGATCTGTAATTGTAAAATTGTCATCCATCTGTAGTGCACCCCTTAGTAAGTGACGTCGCCGAAGAGTGCTCTCCCTAGAGCGCCGTGATCGGCGGTTGGATTTATACGAGAAATCTGTCAGAGACTAACAAGAGCCCAATCAGCGGCCTATGACAGAACTACAGTGATGGTCTTATCCCCTGCTGCCAGCGGGAACGGCCTAGTCTCATTGAAGGAAGCAGTCGATAAGTGTTGTTACCCATCAAAACCATCGAAAAGAGCAGGTGAAAATATGCTCACCTTTAATGTCTTGAAAATGCAGTCTAATAACCCAACAGCCACTTATATAGAAACACTAAGTACTATCTTCCACAAACAATCTGCGCATTAAGTCTCTTCCAGCAGAGGAGCGCTGTATTCTCTTGTTCTTTCCTCAGATACCTGCGCATAACTCAATAGCAGATTTTCATATTCGCCCAGCACCTTCTCCTGCGAAAACTCCTGCTCGTGCCGCAATCGGCTTGCCGCTTCCATGGGAGACAACAATTCGGGCCTCTCAGCCAAAAGATCGAAGAGGCCGGCGGCGGAATCCGTATCCTTAAAATAGAGTGCGCCTCGACCCGCAACCCAGCGCGTAAACGGATTGTCGTGAGCCAGCACCGCATTGCCGGCGGCAAGCGATTCCACAAGAGAAGGATTCGTGCCTCCCACCTGGTGCCCATGAACGTAAGCGCGAGCGTGAAAGCGCAGGGACTGCACGACGCCCTTGTCATAGATCGCGCCAGTAAACTTGACCTCTTCGCTGGCAGCCTCCAGGACCCGTCCGTGATACGGATTGAATTCGGGTTGATAATTTCCCAGCACGACAAGAGGAATCCCGCGGCGCTTGCGCGAATAAGCAGAAACCGCTTCCAGAATCGAGTTCTCCGGCTCGGGCCGCGCAATCAGAAGATAGTATCCCTTCGGAGACAGCCCCCATTGGCCCAGCGGTTCAACCGGAGCAGACATCAGGGCATCCGCCCCATACGGTATCGTCGTTATCTTGGAAGATCGCGTATGCCTCTGCAGGTGCCGGGCGATCTCTGGATGATCGGCAATGATATGGTCAGAAAATTTAGCACCGCAAAGCTCGTTCAACCACAACCACGCTCTCTGAGATTTGGACCACTTTTCCCGCTTCCACTCGATGCCATCCATATTCATTACGTTCGGTATGCCGCGCAGCAAGTGCAGTAGGCTGAAGATGGCAGTGTTGTAACCGAGCGTAAGCACCACACCTCTTTGCAGCTTGCGCCGTAAATGGTTTACCCCTCCCCAGTCAAAGGCGATCGTCCCCATCGCGCCGTCCCCGGCGGGAACCAGGATGCGGCGCACCCCGTTCCAAAAGTCGGTTCCTGCCGGCTGCCCTGCTTCTACCTGACAAAACACCGTGACCTCGTGGCCCCGACCAGTCAGGTAAAGGGCCAGGTCCTCGGCGAATGTTTCAAATCCGCCATGACGAGCGGGAATGCCGCGCGTACCAAGGATGAGAACGTGCATCAGCATACTCCAACAAAATTGCACCTAAGGTATGCCTCTTCACACCATTCCGTGCTACGTAGACATACCGAACCCATGCTCTTCTCGGCTGCATGGCTTTCGCCAATTCGTCGAGACACGACCACAATCTACTTACAAGCTCACTAACTTGCTTGGGGTCTACTGTGGCGCGACCTCTTTAAAGAGGAGACTAGGTACTCACCGACGCGTCTAATGCCGGACGAATGGTCTTGGATAGACACGTATGTGATAACCTGCCATCTTTCGCTGTTAGCTGCTAGCTGGGAAACTACGGTGAGTATAACTGCTGTTGGAATTCCGCAAATGGGCTAAAGCATTATCTATTACAGACGTATGCACTAAGGTAACCGCTGGAAGAGGTTGACAGGCCATTCCGGTCACGGTAGGTCATATCCAACCTCGCCTCTCTCTAACAGAGGCCATATCGGCGCACGTTTCTATCAGAATATGGAGCTGCGTTTGCCTTTAAGTCAGCTGCGGCGAAAGCATAGAGCCGACACAAACAATGCGCGCCGGAGAGCCAATGCAGATCCTAGCCTGGCAGGGAATTCCTCTCTCAAAAGTTATACTAAATAGGTAGCTCTTCAATGGGATAGAAGCCGTGCATCTGGAACGCATTCTGGCCAAAACCCGAGAAACAGTTGCCGCGCGCAAACAGCGCGTCCCTGTCCGCGACCTGGAACAGCGCGCAGCGCGGCACGTTCCACGCGGATTCGCTCGCGCTCTGCGTGCGCGGGCCCAAGAAACGCCCGCCATTATCGCCGAACTCAAGAAGGCCTCGCCGTCCAAGGGGCTCATCCGGCCCGCATTTGATGTACATACCCTTGCCTCGGAGCTTGCCGACGCAGGCGCAGCGGCTTTGTCCGTGCTGACCGACGAGCCATTCTTTCAAGGCAGCCTGGAGAATCTGGAAATTGCCTCCGCCACGGTTGCGATTCCGTGTCTGCGCAAAGATTTCATGGTGGACGAGTACCAGATCGTGGAAGCCCGAGCGCATGGAGCGGACGCAATCCTGCTGATCGTCGCCGCCCTGTCGGATTTAGAATTGAAGAACCTGAAAGATGCCGCCCTTCGCTACGAACTCGACGTCCTGTGCGAAGTGCACACGGCCGAAGAATTGGCGCGCGCGCGCGACCTGGGCTGCGACGCATATGGAGTCAACAATCGAAACCTCAAGACCTTTGAAGTGCGGCTGGAGAACGCGCTCGATCTGGTCGAACATTTGCCCGCGGGAGCAGTGCACGTTGCCGAGAGCGGAATTCATACCTTTGACGACATCCAACGTCTGCGCGCGGCGGGATATCACGCATTTCTCGTTGGCGAATCGCTGATGCGGCAGCCATCACCCGGCGCGGCGCTCCTGCAACTGCTGCAACCGTCTGCCGCCACGCGAGTGTAGTGCGATGTGGGTCAAAATCTGTGGCAATACAAATCTCGAAGACGCACAGCTTGCCGTTGAAGCAGGCGCAGACGCTGTGGGCTTTGTCTTCGCCGAGAGCCCGCGCCGTGCCAGTGCGGCACAAGTGAGCGCGATCACACCTCATCTGACGAATGCGATCGAAAAATACGGCGTATTTGTCGACGCTGGCTTTGATGAGATTGTCCGGACAGTGTCAGAGAGCCGCCTGACCGGAGTGCAACTGCAGGTGAGCCACGACTTGCTCATGCCATTCAGGCTGCGCGAACATTTTGGCCCATCGTTGCGTATTCTGAGGGCCACACATTACACGCAGGAGCTCGAAGAGCAGCTCAGGGGCCTACGGCGCAATCAGGCCGTGAATGCCGTGCTGGTCGACTCCCGCACAGCGACCGCAGTGGGCGGC
Source organism: Terriglobales bacterium (assembly GCA_963823845.1). Taxonomy (GTDB): domain Bacteria; phylum Acidobacteriota; class Terriglobia; order Terriglobales; family Acidobacteriaceae; genus Alloacidobacterium. The sequence continues at coordinate 1,115,350 of CAWGND010000008.1, read as the reverse complement.
ACCGGCACTCGTTTCGATTGGGTCGCGGCGAGCCGCAGCTTTCTGGATTCTGCATCTCAACTGCGGCTGATTGCTGCGGGCGGGTTGACGCCCGAAAACGTCGCAGAAGCCATTCGCACGCTCCACCCATGGGGTGTGGATGTAGCGAGCGGCGTAGAGTCCGCGCCGGGCAGGAAAGATCCAGCCCGCGTGAAAGCATTTGTAACTGCGGCAAAAGCGGCAGCGGAGGAAGTCGCAACCGCGTCGCGGTGATGGCGTAAGCTGAAAAGACAAGGGGAACCGCTCATGAGCACGGCGACACATCCAGCCACCAAGGCCGTTGGCCGCTTTGGCGCCTACGGCGGGCGTTATGTTCCAGAAACCCTGATGGCCGCGCTCGAAGAACTCGAGCATGCCTACAGTGAAGCCCAGGCCGACCCTGCCTTCCACGCTGAATTGGACTCGCTCCTGCGTGACTATGCCGGGCGTCCGACGCCACTTTACTTCGCCTCTCACCTGACAGAACAGCTTGGCGGCGCAAAGATCTATCTCAAGCGCGAAGACCTCCTGCATACCGGCGCGCACAAGATCAACAACTGCATCGGTCAGGGCCTGCTCGCCAAACGCATGGGCAAGAAGCGCGTCATTGCTGAAACAGGCGCAGGCCAGCACGGTGTGGCAACGGCAACCGTCTGCGCGCTGTTGGGGCTTGAATGTGTCGTCTATATGGGTGAGGAGGACATGCGACGGCAGGAGTTGAATGTCTACCGCATGCGGTTGCTGGGCGCTGAAGTGCGCAGCGTCAGTTCCGGATCGCGCACGCTGAAAGACGCCATCAACGAGGCCATGCGCGATTGGGTGACGAACGTCCGCACGACACATTATTTATTAGGCAGTGTACTGGGCGCACATCCCTACCCCATGATGGTGCGCGACTTCCATCGCGTCATCAGCAAAGAGGCGCGTCAGCAAATTCTCGAAAAAGAAGGCCGTCTCCCCAACGCAATCATCGCCTGCGTAGGCGGCGGATCGAACGCCATCGGCGCGTTCTACGAATTCATTACAGACAAAGAGGTTCGCCTGATCGGCGTCGAAGCCGGTGGACGCGGCCCTGAGTTGGGACAACATGCTGCGCGCTTTGAGGGCGGATCGCCCGGCGTGCTGCAGGGAACCTACTCCTATGTACTGCAGGATGAGGCCGGACAGATTGCTCTGACGCATTCCGTCTCCGCCGGGCTCGACTACGCATCCATCGGCCCCGAGCACGCCATGCTGCACGACTCCGGCCGCGCCGAGTACACATCAGCGACCGACGAAGAAGCACTGAGCGCAACGGTAACGCTGGGACGTACAGAAGGCATTCTGCCCGCGCTCGAAAGCGCGCACGCGGTAGCCGAGTGCCTGCGGCTGGCGCCCACGTTGTCTCGGCATGACATACTAATAATCAATCTCTCAGGACGCGGCGACAAAGACATGGGCATCCTCTCGCGCGAACTGAACCTCAAGGGCGCTTAAAGCCATGCCGATTCGTTTCAGCAAGCCGGGACTGGTCGTATACCTGACAGCTGGCGATCCCGACCTGCCAACCACGCGCGAGATCGCGCTGGCCGCAATTGATGCGGGTGCAGAAGTGCTCGAACTAGGCGTACCTTTCAGCGATCCTCTGGCAGACGGCCCGGTGATTCAGCGCGCCAGCGAACGCGCAGTGAAGAACGGCACGAAGCTCTCCGACGTGCTTGCACTAGCCGCCGATCTGCGGAGCAAACGCCCTCATGCCGGCCTGGTCATCTTCTCCTATTTCAATCCTGTCCTGCGCTTTGGTCTGGAGCGCTTCTGCGCTGCCGCGAAAGAAGCGGGCATCGATGGCGTGTTGATCACCGACATGATCGTCGAGGAAGCCGACGAATATCTGGCGCATCTGCGCCGCCATCGCCTTGCTCCGATTTTTCTCGCCGCCCCCACAAGCCCGGATGTCCGCCTGCAGCGCATTGCACAGGCTTCACAGGGATTCGTCTACGCGATCTCGCGTACCGGCATTACCGGCACGCAGCAGACGCTGGCGACGGATGCAGAACAGTTGGTCGCGCGCCTGCGTAAGTTTACGGATTTGCCCATTGCCGTCGGCTTCGGCATCTCAAACGCGGAGCATTTCGCAACAGTCGGCGAATTCGCGGATGCCGCCGTCATCGGCAGCGCCATCGTTGCCTTGATTGAGCAGTCGACACCGCAGGAAGCACCGAATTCAATCGCACGATTTATCAAGGGCCTGCGTCGACCTGTGGCGCTGGCCCGTTAATTCCGCTCAAGACTCCTGGCAATTCAACTCCGGCGCAGGCGTACAGCCGCGCTCGATGGAAGGACCGCATGGACATTGAAAGCTGGCGCGAAAAGATCGATGCACTCGACCTTCAGATTGTGGCGCTCCTCAGCGAGCGCGCCGTGGCGGCGCAGGCCATTGGCAAGCTGAAGCAGGCCACTGATCTGCCCGTGTATGAGCCAAACCGCGAGCGTGTGATCTTTGAAAGAGTGCGTGCAGCGAATAAAGGGCCCCTGCCCGATATCGAGCTGGTGCACATCTACGAGCGCATCATCGACGTGATGCGAGCTCTGCAGTCGGATGAATTGGCTTCACAGAAATCCGCGTCGGCTAAACAGGACGCCCGAGCAGGGGAGACAGGAAAGCAATCATGATCGTTGCCATGCAAGAGCATGCATCCGAAGAGCAGATACAAGGTATCACCGAACGGCTTCTCGAACTGGGCTTCAAGGTGCATCGCACCACCGGCGCAATCCAGACCATTCTCGCAGGGGTAGGAACGCCGGCCGCCTTCGACGTAAAAGACTTTCAGGTATTGGAAGGTGTCGCAGACGCCTATCGCATCTCCTCGCCCTACAAGCTCGCGGGCCGAAACTTCAGGCCGGAAGGAACTGTCATTCGCTTCCCGAACGGAGTCACCGTAGGCGGCGAAGAAGTCGTCGTAATGGCCGGGCCATGTTCAGTAGAAAGCCGCGAGCAGATGTTTTCTGCTGCAGAAAAAGTGAAAGCCGCAGGCGCAAAATTCCTTCGCGGAGGCGCCTTCAAGCCGCGCAGCTCGCCCTATTCCTTTCAAGGCATGGGCCTTGAAGGGCTCAAGCTGCTGCGCGAGGTAGGCGATGCGACCGGACTGCTCATCATCAGCGAAGTGATGGAGATTTCGCAGATTGAGCTGATGATGCCCTATGTCGATGTCTTCCAGGTAGGCGCGCGCAATATGCAGAACTTCAACCTGCTGCGTGAGCTCGGGCAGGTCCGCAAACCTGTGTTGCTGAAGCGCGGCATCGCGGCCACCATTGAAGAACTGCTGCTCTCGGCGGAATACATCCTCTCCGGCGGCAACTACGAGGTAATGCTCTGCGAGCGCGGCATTCGCACCTTCGAAACCTATACTCGCAATACAATGGACATCTCGGCCATTCCGGTCGTCAAGAAGCTTTCTCACTTGCCCATCCTCGCCGACCCATCCCATGGCGTCGGTCTTCGTGATAAGGTTCCAGCCATGGCACGCGCCGCAGTCGCAGCCGGAGCAGACGGGCTCTTGATCGAAGTGCACCCAAACCCTGACAAGGCAGTCTCCGACGGGGCACAGACGCTCTTCCCGGAACAGTTCGCAAAGCTGATGCAGGAACTGCGCGTGATTGCCTCCGCCGTCGAGAGAACGATCGAGTAACCATGCCTATCGAGCGCATCGTCATTCTCGGCACAGGGCTGATCGGCAGTTCGGTGGGAATGGCGCTGCGCCAGAATGGCTTCAGCGGCACCATCGTCGGATGGGATCGCGACCCCGCTCAGACTGCAATCGCTCTAAGCCGGATGGCGGTTGATGTAATTGCAGAAGAACCGCTAACAGCCGCTGCCGAGTCTGACCTGATTCTGCTGAGCGGTCCAGTCTTCAGCATTCTTGAATACCTCGATCAGCTCGCTTCCATCCTGCGACCGCATCAGCTTGTAACGGATGTCGGCAGCGTCAAGGGCGTACTTTGCCAGCACGCTGCCGGCCGCTACAACCATTCCGACAAACCCGGTTTTCTTCCTGGTCACCCCATGGCAGGCAAGGAGGTGGGCGGAGCGGCGAATGCCGATGGAGAGCTTTTCCGAGGCACGGTATGGATTTTCACCGAATGCGACAACAGTTCCGGCATGTCGCCCGAAGCGCTCAAGAAATCAGTCGAATGGCGGACGTGGGTGCAGAAGTTTGGGTGCCGCATTCTTGAGCTTGATCCTGCGCGTCATGATGAGCTCTGCGCATGGGTCAGTCATCTCCCGCAGTATCTCTCGACCGCGCTGAGCGCGCTGCTCGAAGAGAAGTTTCCACACGACGAAGACCTGCGCGCCATCGGCGGCCGCGCTCTGCGTGAGATGACGCGGCTCGGCGCCAGTCCATACTCGATGTGGCGCGACATTGCCCACACGAATGAAGATGCCGTGGCCGCTACCCTGCTCGCACTAGAACAGCGCCTGGCGCATCTGCGCGAGCACCTGAAGACTCCGGAACTCCGCGACGAATTCGAATTGGCCAATCGCTTTCGGCTCGGGGCCTCGAAGAAGCCTTAACTTCGAGGAAGCGATAATATGTTGGCCATGCGCAAAGCTGGTCTGACCACTGCCTTCTTTTTCATTTTCCTCGTCGCTTTCACGTCACTCAAGGCACAGCAGCCCACCACGTTGCTCGTCGACGTGGACCACCGGCAACAGACAAGCCTGAATGGCCCATGGCACTATATCGTCGACCCATACAGGAATGGCATCGGCAATCAACCAGATAAACCAAACTTGAACGGCTACGCGAAGAATGCTCGTCCAGTTCCGGGTGGCGCACTGCAGGAGTATGACTTCGCGCAATCGCCAACGCTCGAAGTTCCCGGCGACTGGAACTCGCAAAAGCCCGAGCTTTTTTTCTATGAAGGCATGCTCTGGTATCAGAGAGACTTTGACTATCAGCCGAAACCGCACACGCGCGTCTTTCTCCACTTCGGCGCGGTGAACTACGCAGCCCAGGTCTTCGTCAACGATAGCTACGTCTGTCAACATCAAGGCGGCTTTACTCCCTTCGACTGCGACGTGACCGGCGTTGTGAAACCCGGCGCTAATTTCGTCGTCGTAGCGGCCGACAATCAGCGTCAGGTAGAGCGCGTCCCCGGCATCAGGTCGGACTGGTGGAACTATGGCGGCATCACCCGAGAAGTTTCTCTGGTCGAAGTGCCGGATAGCTTCATCGACGACTATTCGCTCCAGTTGCAGAAGGGCACGGAGAATCATCTCGCCGGCTACGTGCATGTCGTTGGAGCGGCGACTGGCGAGAAAGTGACGCTGCGCATCCCCGAACTCAAGATCGAGCAGACCGCCGAAACCGACAGCTCCGGTCGAGCTGCCTTTTCCGTTGACGCTGCCGGCCTGCAGCGCTGGTCGCCGACCTCGCCAAAACTGTACAGCATCGAAATGCGCACAGGCGGTGATGAGCTTAAGGATGACGTGGGATTCCGCACAGTTGAAGTTCTGGGTGAAAAGATAGTGCTGAATGGCAAGGCACTCTTCCTGCGCGGCATCTGCATACACGCCGAAGCACCATACCGTTCAGGACGCGCGTGGTCGGAGCAGGATGCCGAAACGCTTCTTGGCTGGGCGCATGAGCTCGACGCCAACTTCGTGCGCCTCGCGCACTATCCGCATGACGAACACATGACGCGCGTCGCCGACAAGCTTGGCCTCCTCGTGTGGTCCGAGATTCCGGTCTACTGGGGCAATGCGTGGACAAATCCACACACCTTCGACGTCGCCAGCCAGCAGCTTCATGAAATGATCCGGCGCGACAACAACAAGGCCTCGGTCATCCTGTGGTCGATGTCAAATGAAACGCCGATCAGGCCCGAGCGTACTGAATTCATCGGCAAGCTGGCCGGATTAGCGCGGCAGCAGGATTCCACCCGATTAATTACCTCAGCTATGGTGATCCCGCACCGTCATGCAGGCGACATGACGATCGTGATGGACGATCCTCTGGATCAGTATCTCGATGTGCTTGGGTATAACGAATACTTTGGCTGGTATAGCGACAAGCCAAACGATATTCCGCAGATCAAGTGGGAAAATCCGATGCACAAGCCGCTCATCATCAGCGAATTCGGGGCAGGTGCAAAGGCCGGCCTGCACAAAGATGCGGACTACCGCTTCAGCGAAGAGTATCAGGCAAGTGTCTTCCAGCAGCAGTTCCAGATGCTCAAGAACATCCCCTTCCTCGCAGGGATGACTCCGTGGGTGTTAATGGATTTCCGTTCGCCGATGCGGCTGCTTCCCGGCATCCAGGACTACTACAACCGCAAGGGCCTTATCTCTGACAAAGGCGAGAAGAAAAAGGCGTTTTCTGTGCTGCAGGAGTACTACGAGCACATGCCTCTATGAGCCTGTGTGCATAAAAAGAGCATGATTCGCCCACCTATCCAGTAGACTATCTTTTTCCCGATTCATCCATCATTGAGGTCCTATGAAGAAAGCCCATTTGATTCACTTGATCTGGCTGTGTCTCTTTGCCAGTGTGCTTCCTCTACGAGCAACGGCCCAGGAAAAACTGGCTGCTCCCGAAGAAGACTATGTAAAAGCGCACTACACAAAATACGAATACCGCATCCCCATGCGCGATGGCGTGCATCTGTTTATTTCTGTCTATGTGCCGAAAGACGCGTCGCAGAGCTATCCCTTCATGATCGACCGCACTCCGTACAGCGTCGCTCCCTATGGCGAAGATCAATACAAAAAGAACCTTGGACCTTCCGATGAGTTCGAGAAGGCCGGTTACATCTTCGTCTATCAGGATGTGCGCGGACGTTATTTATCAGAAGGAAAATTCGTCGAGATGCGTCCGCACATCGATGATAAGAAGTCGCCGCAGGATGTCGACGACAGCTCCGACATGTACGACACGCTGGAATTCCTTCTGAAGCGCGTGCCGAACAACAACGGCAAAGCAGGCATCTGGGGAATCTCCTATCCCGGCTTCTACACCTCGGCCAGCATCATCGATTCGCATCCTGCATTGAAAGCGGCATCACCGCAGGCGCCGATGACGAACCTCTTTAAAGGTGACGACGCCTATCACGGCGGAGCCTTCATGCTGGACGCAAACTTTGGCTTCTACACATTTTTCAAGCCCTTCGACGAGCCTTCTTTGCCGAAGCACGAGGTGCCTTTCAACATGGGCACACCCAGCGCATACGATTTCTACCTGCAGGCTGGCCCCACGGAAAATCTCGACAACAAATATCTGAAAGGGTCGAATCCTCTCTTCAACGATCAGCTCTATCACACAACGTATGACGACTACTGGAAGGCGCGCGATCTCGCACCGCACATGAAAAATGTGAAATGCGCCGTCCTGGTCGTGGGTGGATGGTTTGACGCGGAGGATCTCTCAGGCCCGTACAACACCTTTTATGCCATTAACAAGTTCAACCCGGAAACAACCACGACGCTGGTCGAAGGCCCCTGGGTCCACGGCGGATGGGCGCGCAGTGATGGCGACCATCTCGGAGACGCGCAGTTCAATGCAAAGACGGCCGAGTTCTTTCGCAAGAATATTCAGTTCCCTTTTTTCGAGTATTACCTGAAGGGCAAAGGCTCACCCCTGCCGAAGGCCTACGTCTTTGAAACCGGAATAAATGTATGGCGCACTTATGACACCTGGCCACCGGCGCAGGCAAAGCCAAAGACGCTTTATTTCCACGCGAGCGGCAAGCTCTCATTTGATCCGCCTGCGGAGAAAGAAGGGGCGGACCAATACATCAGCGACCCCGCGCATCCCGTTCCCTTTGTCGGATACACGACCGATACCGTACCTCAACGTTACATGGTGGACGACCAGCGCTTCGCATCTTCCCGCAACGACGTGCTCGTCTATCAGACCGATCCGCTGACTGAAGACGTGACGATCGCCGGGCCGATCTCCCCCAAGCTGAAAGTAACAACCACAGGCACAGATTCCGACTTCGTCGTGAAGCTGATCGATGTATATCCCAACGACTATCCCGATCCGGACTTAAGTAGCACGATAGGCAAGCGCGTCATCGACGCACCCGCGCTGCGCATGGGCGGCTATCAGCAACTGCTGCGCGGCGAGCCCATGCGCGCCAAATTTCGCAACAACTGGGAGACGCCCGAAGCGATGACTCCGGGAAAGATGACTGAAGTCGACTTCTCCATGCCCGACCTCAATCACACCTTCCGCAAGGGACATCGCATCATGGTGCAGGTGCAGAGTTCGTGGTTCCCGCTCGTCGACCGCAACCCGCAAACGTTCACCGACATTCCACATGCCAGGCCGGAAGACTTTAAGAAAGCAACTGAGACCGTCTTCCATGATCGAGATGCCGCTTCAGGTGTTGAGGTTCTGGTTCTGCCCCAGCCATAGCTGCTCGTGGGAAGCGCGACAAAGCCGGACAGCATTGTCCGGCTTTATCGTGAAGCCCCATACATCGCCACACTTAGTTTCCAAGCTGATAGGGAAAAGTGAACCTGCCGATCTGTATCAGCGATTTATCCCCCGGAGGCCATACGCGAAAAGACTCGACCCGCGTAATCGAAGCGTTTCTGAGGGCCTCTACGCTGGCAAGAAACTTACCACTGGCAGCTTCATAGAAATTGACTGTGAGCGAATCTTCATTATGCTTCCAGCCGATCAGATATTCTCCGGCACTCAGTTGCATATCGCCGATCTTCATCGGTACCTGTGCGATGAAATAGTGAGAATACTTGCCCTCCGCGGAATATCCCGCAGTGATCAAAACAACGCCAGCAACATATTTCCCCTTGCCGTCCGTAATTCCGGAAGCAGTTCGTAATTCGGTTTCGATGCGCTCCTGAATGACCCGCGCTCGCGCCGGAATGAGTGCCTTCAGTTCTGTATCCGTTGCTGCGCGCCAGGGCCTTGTTTCCTGAGCGAAAGTCCCAGCCGCAATGGCCAGAAGCGCAAGTACCGCAAGCACTCTGATATAGGTTTTAGCGTTAGTCAAGGTGCACAATCCCCCGCTGCAGAGCCGTAGTCGCGGCCTGCGTACGGTCGCTCACTCCCAGCTTGCTGAGAATGCTGTTGATATGCGTCTTTACGGTCGCTTCAGAGATGAACAGGTCTCCCGCGATTTCCTTGTTGCTGCGGCCGCCGACAATCCGCTTCAGCACATCCAGTTCGCGACCGGTAAGCGACGGGCCGCCCATGCGCTCGGCAAGGCGCTCCGCCACGACCGCCGGAATGCGTGACTTGCCGGCATGTACGACTCGTATCGCTTCAGTCAGCTCATCGGCGTTCATGCCTTTCAGCAGATATCCCTTTGCTCCGGCCTGCAGGGCGCGGTAGATATCCTCGTCGCCGTCAAACGTCGTAAGAACAATAATGCGCGCGCCAGGAAATTCCCGGCGGATCTCGATGATGGCATCCACGCCATTCTTATTCGGCAGACGAAGATCCATCAGCGTAACGTCAGGGCTGTGCTTGCGGTATGACTCGACCGCCTGCACACCATCCGCCGCCTCGGCGACAACCTTCATGTCCGGAATCGTCCCGATAAGCGCGACCAGCCCCTGCCGCACAATGTGATGGTCATCTACGACCATGATGTGAATCAGTTCAGTCATATGTTCCTTCTCAAATTGCGACATCTACCTGAATTTCCGTGCCTTCATTCTTGGCGCTCGTCACCGTGAGGCGCGCGCCGATCTGTTCCGCGCGCTCGCGCATGCCGGTGAGGCCAAAGTGGCCATTTTGCCGGGGCTCTCCGGGATTGCCTTCGAATCCGCGGCCATCATCTCGGATCGTCATGCGCAGAAGTTTGTCCTCGAACAGCAAGGTGATATTGGCGTGCTGAGCCTGGGCATGGCGCACGACATTCGTAATCGCTTCCTGACCGATGCGAAGCATCTCCGACTCAATCCGTGAATCAATGGGCCGGAACGTTCCACTCACCTGCACGCGCGCCTTCACGCTGCTGTTCGCTGTGATTCGTTCCGCAGCATGAGTCAGCGCCGACGCCAGATCATTCTGCGCGGCCCCCTGCGAACGCAAGTTCCAGATAGAGCTTCGCGCCTCTGCCAGGCATTCGCGCGTCAAGGTTCGCGCCTGCTCCAGATGCTCCCGCGCACCATAGGTAGAAGTGGTTAACAGTCGGGCCACTATCTCCAACTGCACAGAGACTGCGACAAACCCTTGCGCCAGGGTGTCGTGAATTTCGCGCGCGATCCGATTCCGTTCTGCGAGCACAGCGCTGAATTCCGACTCTACCGTGCGGACGCGCCATCGGTACGCCTCATAGGCGAGAAGAACCAGGGAAGCAATCAGCAAGAGATAAAACCAGTATGTCTGGTAAAAATGCGGGCGTAGGCGAAAGCTGAAAGCGGCAGCCTTTTCGCTCCAGACACCATCGTTGTTACACGCCATCACGTGAAATGTATGGCGGCCCGGAGGAATGTTCGTGTAATACGCCACGCGCCGCGTGCCCGCGTCTACCCAGTCGCGATCCAGCCCGTCGAGCTTATAGCGGAATCGGACTTTCTGCGGCGCAACAAAACTTAAGCCGGCATACTGAAACGCGAGTCGTGTATGACCGGGTGCGATCTCCGCGCCGCTCTTTATCGGCAGCGTGGCATCGTCCACAGATACCTGTTCGACAACCACCAGCGGGGACACGTGATTGACGGGCATATGAGCAGGATCGACAGTCGTAACTCCGCGTAATGTCGCAAACCACAGCGTCCCGTCTTTCGCTTTCCACGCCGCAGGATGGCCGCCACTGCTGCATTCGCTGATGCGCATGCCATCCGCCGTTCCATAGACATCCGCAGAAATCGAAGTGGTGTCTCCCACCGCCATCCCGTTGAATTGACTCTTGCTGATGCGGAAGATGCCTCTACTGGAACCAAGCCAGAGATTCTCGCTTCCATCGCCAAGAATTCCATAGATATCCTGCGGCAATGTCTTCGCCAATGGAAAACTTACAATCTTTCCATGGATTCTCGCATTCAATCCGCCGCCGTCCGTGCCAATCCACAGTGTTCCGTCTGGGTCCTGATAGAGCGCTGTAATTACGTTGCTCGAAAGCCCTTCCTGCGTCGTGTAGTTGGTGAAGCTGCCATTCGCTAAATGTGTAAGTCCACCGAGCGTTCCAATCCAGAAGCTGCCATCTCTGTCCTCAAGAACAGCTCCCACCAGATCGCTGCCTAATCCATCCATCGCCGAATACGAGGTGAAACTTCCGTTCCCATAACGCGTGAGTCCATGACGCGTCCCAATCCACAACGTCCCGTTGCGATCCGTATAAAGTGAACGCACAAAATCATCGGCGAGCCCGTCGGCAGAGGTAAATACTGTTGCGCGATTGCCCTGTACGCGATTGAGTCCGTCTGGTGTTCCGATCCATACGTCGCCGTTCGCATCGTCTGTCAAAGCGAGCGCTACATTGCTCGCTAGACCGTTCGCCGTGGACAACGACGAAAACCTGCCGTCTTCGTACTGATTAACACCGCCATTGTTGGTTCCCACTAGCATCGTTCCTCGGCGATCCTGAAATACCGAGCGCACCAGATCATCGGTCAATCCGTCTTTCGTGGTGTAGGTTGTAAATTTTCGATCCCGTAATATGCTGACGCCGCCCGCCTCCGTCCCAAGCCACAGACTGCCTTCACGATCTTCGAAAAAGGCCAGCACGAGGTTGCTCGACAGGCCTTCTTTGGGAGTCAGCGCTGAGACGCGGCCTTCGACGATGCGGGCGACGCCGTGATCTGTAGCCGCCCATAGGGCATGCTCGCGATCCTCAAATAAGCTGGTCACGCGGCTTCCCGGCAATCCATCGCGAACCGTAATGCTGCGCGTCGCTTTGCCATCGTATTCCCCGAGCCCATTTGCCGTGCCGATCCAGAGATGACCGTCCGAAGCACTAAGCACGCAGGTAACGTCAGTCCTCATGGCATCAGGCAAGGGGAAAATATCTTGTGCGCCGTCCGGAGAAACGGCTTTCAAGCCAGTGCGCGAGCCGACCCAGACTCTTCCATGGCCATCCGAAGTCAGAGCCTGTATCTGTTCTCCGCCTGTTATGACCGTCGTGAAGGATGCACGCGCCGGATCAACTCTCAGCAAGCTGTTCCCTGAATTCACCCAAATAGCTCCGTCCGGGGTTTCTACAACTGTGCTGACGGCTGACAGTCCTTGCGGAGCTGCCAGCGATTGAAAACGTCCGCCCGCGAATTTACCCAACCCGGCAGTCGTCAGCACCCACACGGTGCCATCGCGGCTTTGATAAACCGACCAGACGGAATCGGCAGGCAATCCGTCGTTTGTTGTGAAGACCTTGAACTCGCCGTTTTCGAAGCGAGTGAGCCCTCCGGAAGTACTGATCCACAATCCGCCTTGGCGATCTTCAAACAGGCTGTAGATCAGATCGCTGCCAAGCTGAGGCGTATTTTTCCTGTCAAAGACCGTGAACTGCGCGCCATCGAAGCGCACCAGTCCCGCCTCGGTTGCAAACCAGATGTAGCCATCTCGCGTTTGCAGAACGGCATGCACGGTGTTCTGGGGCAGCCCGTCATCGGTCTGCCACGATTGGTAGCCATAATGCTGGAGGGGGTAGTGCGGATCGAGCGCGACCGCCTTGCAACTGGCCAGAAGCAGCAGCCCTGCACAGCAGACACTCCAGAAATGGCGACAAATGGGCATTTACGGGCTAATACGAATACTACACACCCATTGGCCGGGAGCACACTCCACCAAAAGGTGGAGAAATCGATCGTAGCTACAACAGATCCTTCGCAAATCTTTGACTACGCTTCGTGGCGCAGTGCCGTCACCGGGTCAAGCTTCCCGGCCCTGGATGCTGGCATCCACGCTGCCAGCAATGCAACCGCTGACAGGGTAAGAATCACCGCAGCTAAAGACGCGAAGTCGAATGAAGTTTTTGCGAATACTTCAAAACGTACCATGCGCTCAAGCAGGATGCTTCCGCATAAACCAATCACCAGTCCGAGCCCGGCGACCTTTGCGACCATCAACAGGACCAGTTTCAGAATGTCTCCCCGCTTTGCCCCCAGCGCCATGCGGACGCCAATCTCATGCACCCGCTGCGTTACCGTGTACGAGATGACACTATAAATTCCGATAGCTGCCAGCGTGAGTCCTAAAGCAGCAAATCCGCTGAAGAGGGCCATGTTGAAACGTGGCTGCTGCGTTTCCTCACCTAACACTTCATCGAGTGTCACAGGCCGCCCAAGCGGCAAGTTCTTATCCAGCGCGCGCACCTTTTCACGGACGGCACTGACCATGGCCAACGGTGGCCCGGCAGTTCGCACTATGATTTGGCGTTCGGGCGGCGCAATCATCGTGTAAGGCAGATAGACTGCGGGACGAGTTGCATCGGCCATACCACTGTTTTTTATGTCGCCGATTACGCCAACAATCATCAGGTCGGAATTGTTCCCGGCAGGCCTCAGAACAGAAGGGGGCAGGGGCTTATCAAGAGCATCAAGCTGCAAGTGCCTGCCGATTGGATCGACTCCAGCAGGCCAGAGCTTCGCCGCGCTCTCATTGATAAGCGCAACATGAGATACATTTTCGATTTCAGCTTCCGTAAATTCGCGTCCGCGCTTCAACGGAATGCCCATCGTCTGCGGGTATTTTTCGCTGACCAGCGACACGACAAGCTTTTGATCGTCAGAGAGCGGCTTGCGCCCGTCGAGTGCGTAAGAGGATTCCCATCCGCTGTAGGGCACTCCTCCATTTCCCAGCGCGGCGGCCTCTATACCAGGGACGTTTATGATGCTTGCCAGCAGGTTCTGATCGAAGAGATTCCGCTGTTCAAATGTGTTGTATTGCTTGGGCGGTAGCGTGAGCCTCATGTGCAACACTCTTTCAGGTTGAAATCCCAGGTCAGTATTGAGCAGCTGCGTAAAGTTTCGGATCGCCAGGCTGGCTCCGGCCAGCAGCATCACCGATAGAGATATCTCAGCCACAACCAGCCAGCTGCGTATCGCCTGAGCCCGCGTGCTGCCGGTTGCGCCATTGCCACCATCTTTCAGCGTTTCCACAAGATCGGGCCGGGAAGAACGCAGCGCCGGCGCGAGCCCGAAAAGAATGCCGGTCAACATGGATATGGCAAGCGAAAAGAGCAGCACATATCCGTTGATCGTGATGCGCGCCTCATTGGGCACATAGTCGGGCGGGATCAGAATGACGATCACTCGCGTAGCGGCGATGGCGAACAGCACGCCCAGTACGCCGCCGAGGACAGATAGCATGACGCTTTCCGTCAGCAGCTGGCGCACCAGTCTTCCTCTGCCCGCTCCAATGGCCAGGCGCATTGCGATCTCACGCGCTCGCGTGGTTGTCCGGGCCAGTTGCAGATTCGCGACGTTGACACAAGCAATCAGCAGCAGCAGTCCAACGGCAGCGAACAATAGATGCAAGCTTGAGCGCATCTGACCGCTGGCCTGGGTGATATCCATGTAGTTCAGCAGCACCGTGCGCAACTGGCCTTTAGGAAATTCCTGCGGATGCTCTGCAGCCAGGCGCACATTCAATTGGTGCAACTGCTGCTCGGCTACTTCCTTGGTGAAGCCCGGCCGCAGCCGCATAATCACATTGACTGAAGTATCATCCGCGAGATTCATCGGCATCGGAAGCCAGAACGCTTCGTTTGTCCACCAGCCGAATCGCGGTGGCATAATGCCGATGATGGTGTACGGAAGGTCGTTGAGCGTGATCTTTTTCCCGATCGCGTGCGAGTCGCCGCTGAAATAGCGCTGCCAGAACTGATAGGTGAGCACCACTACAGCGTCAGGTTCCCCGCTGGGATGAATGTCAAACGGTTGAATCGTGCGCCCAATCAGCGGCTTCACTCCGATAAAGTTGAACCCGTTGCCCGTTAAATACACCCCATAAAAGCCTTCTGGATTCGTGCCGCCAGACAACACAACGGATTTCGGAATGGTGGCCATCACATCCGCAAACGCCGGGAGTTTCCGCATCTCAACCATTTCGCGCAACGGATACTGGTGCCACATCCGCACCGGATCATTCGGCCCCACAACAGCCGGCGCCCATATTTCATTGGGCTTTGCATACGGATAAGGCGCGATCAAAACACCATACACAACGCTGAAGAGAGCGATGCTCGTCCCGATGCCCAGCATCAGCGACAACAGCGCCACTGCCGTGAAACCGGGATTCTTTCGGAAGCCGCGCAGCGCGTAGCGCACATCCTGCCAAAGCCGCTCCAGCCACACCCAACCCCACGCGTCGCGAGACTTGTCCTTGGCGGCCAGAACATTACCGAATTTCCGCATCGCAGCATGCCGCGCTTCTTCCGGCGACATTCCCGCTTCGATATTCTCGCGGGTCTCAAGATCGATGTGGGTTTGGATTTCGTCTTCCAGCCGGTCGCTACGCCTTTTCCACCAAGTCATGACACGCGCCCTTTCGCTGAGAACTGTGGTTACTAGCCTTCTTGAACCGGGGGAGTGAGAATGCGCGCAATGGCATCCGAGAACCGCTGCCATCTCGAAGTTTCGCGGTACAGTTTCTTCCGTCCCTTCGCTGTGAGCCGGTAAAACCTGGCCTTGCGATTGTTTTCTGATATACCGTCTTCGGCAGCAATCAGGTCATGTTTCATGAGCCGTTGCAATGCGGGATAGAGCGAGCCGTGGCCTATCTGCAACACCTCTTCCGACCGGTGTTCAATGGACTTGGCGATGGCATGTCCATGCGCACGCCCAAAGGCAAGCGTCTGCAGAATAAGCAAATCAAGTGTGCCTTGAAGGAGACCAAGGGAGTCGTCTGGTTCTCTAGTCGTCATTCGACCTGAAGACTATGTGTCTTTTGGTCGAATGTCAAGAGGAGAAGTTCGTCAGATGGCCCTTATGGGAGCTGGACGCGATAGAGGTTCCGACGAATATTTTCACGCGTGTAGGCGTAAACCAAGGAGTTTAGGGCTGACTCCGCATGCCAGGGGATCGTTTTCGCATTCGCAAGATCTTCGAGGCGCGCGATTCCAGTCGGTGTGACCTTCGGTAGGCCGATGCCCGGCATCACCGGGAATATATAACCACCATCACCCAGCGGCGGGAGGGAGAAATAAATAACTTTCCCCGTCGCGTCCCAATTGGGCAGGCAATAAGTGGCGCACAACGTCACCGACTCACTCCCATCCACCGCGAACGCCTTGGTCACAGCCGGGTACTCTTCGTCGGAGTTTGGCGTCGAGGCAACAACCCAGCGCCCATCCGGTGACACCGTCGTGATATCCAGAATGCGGTCCGGAATGACCTTGCGACGGCCGGTACCGTCTATTTTCATGCGATAGATAAAGTTCGATCCACTTTCGATTGCGCGGAAGATCAGGTCGCCGTCTGGCAGAAAAAAAGGGGTATCTTCGATAACTGCGGAAGAGATGTGCATGGGGGACGAACGACGGCTGGTTGGCGCAACCCACAGACTTGAACGGCCGCTCTGGTCATTCATCGCAAATGCAACTTTTTTACCGTCTCGGGATACGGAGTAGGCTTGCATTGGGTAGTCCGGCAGGACCCTGTCCACTTTTCCGCTGTTCAAGTCTTTGATCCATAGCTCGTCGCCATGCGTTTGGTCGTTAGCCATCAGGAAATAGAGGCCGCTGCCGTCGGAAGAAAAGCTTGGCGACGAAGCGTTCCCCTCCGAGGAGATCTGATGGTCGCCGTCCTTGTCGTGCAGCCACACCGTGTGATCCTCCGAGCCGACGGATGTGATGAGCGATTTGCCGTCGGACGCCATCGCAATGCCTTCCTGAGACGTTGGACCAAAGGTCAGTTGCTCTGGCTTTCCATCCGGAAACCGCTGCCGCCAGATATGGAAGTCATCCGTCTTGGCAGTGAGATAGATCCATTTCCCGTCAGGCGACCACGCGCCCGAAAGGCACGTTCCGTTGGGAGGGCCGACAACTCTAACGTCGCCTTCGCCGTGGAAGGGGACAACCCTGCACGGGAGAATGTCGCCTCGGCTGTCCATCTGGACGACAATTACCCATCGGCCATCCGGCGAAAGGTAGGAGTGATGGGCCATGCTGCGTTTGCCCTCAGGCAGATAGACGTCGCGGCTATTTCCTCGGGCTTCATCCGTAGTCACAACCCCCATATGCAGCCCTTCTTTGATCTCAGAAAAGAGCAGCCGCTTCCCTGTTTCAATCCAAGTGAGGGATGAAGCGTTAGGCAACAGCAAATGAGGTTCGCCCCCGAGAACAGGCACTTCCCAGGTATCCCATGGACTGGTGACGCCATATGCAATACGCGAGTTATCCGGAGAAAACGACGGCGATAGCTTTTTCTTCGAGTCGTGGGTGAGCTGGACCGGCTCGCCGCTGGGCAGCAACTTGACATAAATGTCTCCGGCGGTGGCAAATGAATTGCCTCCCCGAATGAACGCCAGGATACGTCCATCCGAGGATAGAGCGGGATATACCGCCGAGTCGGTAAAGAACGTCAGTTGTTCCCACTGCGTGCTTGCGGGGAGGGGACCCGGAGATGACCGGCGAAAAAGAAAGGCTGCTGCCACAACCGCCAAAACGAGAAGTGTAGCCGCAATATAGTAAAAGCCTTTCCACGACCTCGATTTCGGCGCCGCGGTTACATGTTGTGAATCTGCTTTCTCCAGTTCCTCTTGAGTTGAAAACTGTGCGCCCAACTCAAGCCTTCTGCTGTCCCGTGCCAACCGCTGAAGGTCGGTTCGCATTTCGGTGGCGCTCTGGTAACGCAGATCGCGGTCTTTCTCCAGTGCTTTGTCGATGATCCGTTCCAATTCGGCAGGCAGGTTCGGGTTCAGCCGCACCGGTGGCGTTGGCTTACCATCCAGAATGGCTTTCAGGATGAGGGCGATACTATCCCCACGGAAGGGCAGAGCGCCGGTGGCCATCTCATACAATACGGCACCGAAGGAGAAGAGATCGGTTCGCGCATCGAGTACCCTCCCCATGGCCTGCTCGGGCGACATGTAGGCGACGGTTCCCACGGTGGTTCCGGGGCTGGTCAGGTGCTCCAACGTCGCCGTTACGCTGTCCAGCTCGATCGGGCCCGCTGAACTCGTCGCGACCTTGGCCAACCCGAAGTCGAGAAGCTTGGCGTGACCGTGCATTGTCACAAATAGGTTCGCGGGCTTGATGTCGCGATGAATGATCCCTTTGCTGTGAGCGGCGACCAGCGCATCTGCAATCTCTATGGCTAAGCCCAGCAACACTTCGGTCTCGATGATTCTTTCGCCGATCCTGTGTTTCAGGGTTGCACCCTCGAGAAACTCCATAGCGATGAAGGTGTGTTGATCGTGCGTGCCGATCTCATAGATCGTGCAGATGTTGGGATGGTTGAGTGCCGAGGCGGCACGAGCCTCCCGGCGGAATCGCTCAAGTGTCGGGGGATCCTGCGCCACGGCGTCGGGCAGGAACTTCAAAGCGACGAAGCGGCCAAGATCGATGTCCTCGGCTTTGTAGACGACGCCCATACCACCGCTACCCAGCTTCTCGAGGATGCGATAGTGCGAAATCGTCGTGGCAATCATCAGCTTGGCACCTTCAAAGGATGCCTGATGGTACGGGGCGAACTCCTGGTGAGTCTAGTGTCCCGCAACTTGGTGTCTGGCTGGTATTTGTTCCACGATTGGAAATCGGAACCGTAGAAAGTCAGCTTTCGCGCAGCGCGACCATCGGTTCCACTGTCATCGCACGTCGCGCAGGAAAATAACACGAAGCAAGGGCTGCGAGCGCCAGGACCAATCCGACACCTGCGTAGATCGAAGGATCCCAGACGCTGACGATGACGAAGCCAGCCACGGCCTTGGCTACGAGGAGAGCGACAGCCATGCCGATGCCCAGACCGAATGCGACAATCGCGATCGACTGGCGGTAGATCATGCGGAAAACAACGCCGCGGGTGGCGCCAAGCGCCATGCGTAAACCGATCTCATGCACTCGCCTGCCTACAGTGTAAGAGACAACGCCGTAGAGGCCGATGACGGCCAGCGTCAATCCGAGAAGGCCCAGGATTGCGGCGAGGGAAGCGCCGATCTGAAAGAGCAAAAGGCCGTTCATGGTGTAGAGGCCCTGGCGCATGGTCTGCACCTGAAACATGGGAAGCTGAGGAGCCAGCGCGTGGACCCTCTTCTCAACTGCCGGAATGAGAGAGAGCAGATCGCGCCGCGACCTGATCTGGAAAACCATCAGGCTGCTCCCTTTCGAGTGCTGCGCATAAGGAATGTAGAAGAACGGCTGGGCCTTGGCGCCTCCAAAGATCTGGAACTCGGCGTCGCGCGCGACGCCCACGACCCGCAGCTTGCGGTCCTTCTCGCTGCCCAAGCGGAAGGTGCGGCCTATGGGGTCCTGATGGGGCCAGAACTTTTTTGCCGTGCTTTCACTCACTAGGGCCACGTCGGCGCCGTGCTCATTGTCGGCGTCTGTGAACTCGCGGCCGCTGACAATGTCGATGCCCATCACTTTGAAATACTCAGGCCCAACGATGTTTTCGGCAGCGTTTGCATCGGCGGGATTGGCTGGGAGCGGAGCTCCATCGATGATCATGCGGTCGCCGCCGCTGTTGAAGTAGCCGAGCGGAGTGGAACTGGCGTGGCTGACATAGTCGACGCCGGCAATCTGATGGAGACTGTTGGTAATGTTGACGGCCAGTTCTCGGGCTTCGGCATCGGTCATGCCGATCTCGTTCGAATCGATTGCGAAATTCAGCACGTGGTCCGGTTTAAAGCCGAAGTCCATGGTCTGCATGGCGGACAGGCTGTGCACAAAGAGAGCGGCGACCACAAGCAACACGAGCGAGCCGGCAATTTGCAGGACAACCAGACCATCGCGCAGACGATGACGCCCCGCGGTGACGCCGCGGCCGCCCTCGTGCAGGATTTCAGTCACGTTGCCCTTGGCGATGCGCAAGGCGGGTGCGACTCCGACGACGACGCCGGCGAGCAAAGCGACGGCGAAAGAGTACAGGAAGATGCGCCAATCGAAGTCGAACTTGAACTGGACGGGAAGATCGGCGTGCAGGTCGATGTGACTGAGCGCGCTGCTGGCGAATGTGCCCAGGACGACTCCCATGACTCCACCCATGATTGCGAGGGTGACGCTTTCCGTGATCATCTGGCGGATGAGGCGGGAGCGGCCAGCACCGAGCGCGGTGCGGATGGCCATTTCGCGCTCGCGCACCGTAGCGCGGACCAGAACCAGATTGGCAACATTTGCGCAGGCCAGCAGCAACACCATGACAGCGAGCGATAGAAACAGACCGGCGATGATGAGCATCGTATTGGGATCACCGGGATTGATGCGGAGCTGCGGCTCAGGAAACGCCTGAATGGTAAGTCCCTTCTCAACGTCCGGATGCAGGCGCATGATGCTTTCCGCGGCGAGGTTCAGTTCGGTGGTGGCCTGTTTGAAGCTGACGCCTGGACGAAGACGCCCGTTGACGATGAGGATCCGGCTCTGCCAGTTGTTCAGCGTGTCCGCAGGAGTGCCGGAGATGGCAAGCTCAGATAACGGTAAATAAGCAGCCATGTTCAGGAAGCTGGACATACCGTGAAAGCCCTTTGGGGTCACGCCAACGATGGTCACAGGGTGTCCATCCAGGTTGACAGGGCGCCCCACGACACTCGTATCGCCGTTGAAGCGTTTCATCCAGTAGTCATAGCTGAGCACGATGACCGGGTCGTTGCCGAGGACCTCGCCTTCACTAGGTAGGAAGAGCCGACCGGCAGCGGGTTTGAGCGCGAGGCCGTCAAAGAAGTTTCCGCTCACGTACGTGGTGAGGATGCGGTCGGGCTGCTGGCCGCTGATGGCGAGGCCATCGAGCGAGATGGTGTAGGCAAAGAGGTCGCTGAAGGAATTCTTGCTTAGGGTGCGGACCTGCTTGTACTCGTTCCATGAGAGAGTTTGCTGTAGGGGGCCGTTGTTGTCCCGGGGGGCGAGGGTCGCGATCTGCTCGGGCTGGGGCACGGGGAGCGGCTTGAGCAGAAGCGAATTGATCAGGCTGAAGATGGCCGTGTTGGCGCCAACGCCGAGGGCCAGTGTAAGCACCGCGGTGATGGTGAAGCTCGGAGACTTGCGGAGTTGGCGCAAGGCGAACCGAAGATCCTGGAACAAGGAACCCATGGAATCCTCCGCCCGGTTGGGATGAATCGCCATGGAAGATGCACGTTTTCTTCCAAAGAAATTTGGATCGGTGCAACCTGATTGCAGGGAAAGGCTTAGACGGCCGTGCCCGCAGTGGGAGAGCCATGTCCGGTTTCGAGAATGATTGTCCGAATCCGGACAACCCCAAAGAGGAAAGGCCGCGGTGCCTCTGACTCTAAACTCATTCCCCAAAAGCCCACAGCAATATCTAAACTGCTATCAGTTGCTCGATTGTCCGAAAATCTGGAGTCAAAGAAACTCAGTGAAAGAGGAAGCGCAGAAGCTAACCATCGATGGACATGAAGTATTTGTCACACATCCGGAGAAGCTTTATTTCTCAAAGGAGATAAAGCTCTCCAAGCTCGACCTTGTGCGTTACTATCTGTCGATTGCTCCAGGCGCTCTTGCTGGCATTCGAGGGCGCCCGCTTGTTCTCAAGCGATTCGTCAACGGAGCAGAGGCTGAGGCGTTTTACCAGAAGCGCGCTCCAGCCGACCACCCCTCCTGGCTGCAAACCGTCACGCTCTCTTTTCCCTCAGGAAGAACAGCCGAAGAGCTTATTGTGGAGAATGCCGCAGGCCTCGCCTGGATAGTGAATCTGGGATGCATTGAACTGCACCCACACGCGATCCGTTCAATCGATCTGGACCATCCTGATGAGCTGCGTATCGATCTCGACCCCGGCCCTGGCGTCACCTGGGCAGATGTTTGTCAGGTTGCCATGGAAGTGAATTCATTTCTTGCGGACGTGGGACTTCGCGGCTGGCCCAAGACCAGCGGCTCACGCGGCATGCATGTCAATGTGCGGATCGAACCACGCTGGACATTTGTAGAGGTACGCCGTGCCGCGCTTGCACTCTCACGCGAGATCGAACGGCGAGTGCCAACTCTTGCCACTTCCAGATGGTGGAAAGAAGAGCGGCACGGCGTCTTCCTTGATTACAACCAGAATGCGAAAGACCGCACGACAGCTTCCGCGTATTCGGTGCGGCCGCTCCCGGACGCGCGCGTTTCTGCTCCGCTCTTCTGGAATGAAGTACCCGACAGCAATCCTGCAGATTTCACCCTTCTCACAATTCCGAAGCGGTTTGCAGAAATCGGCGATCCGCATGCGGAGATGGACGCTAACTCAGGGTCACTTGAAAAGCTCCTCGAATTTGCCGCCAGAGATGATGCCGCCGGTCTTGGCGATGCTCCATGGCCGCCGCATTTTCGCAAACAGGCAGACGAAAAACCGCGCGTTGCACCTTCGCGTGCAAAAAGTGCCACCAGGAAACCGCGAACGAAGATGCCGCTTCTGGTGGTGGCAAACTCTCCAGATAAAGATGCCGCTCTTGCCGGCCTTGAAAGATGGAAGGCCAAATATCCCGAAGCAGCCAAATCTCTGGCGGTTGACGATGTGCTAGTCGATTCGATGCGAGGCAGGTTTTCTACCTGGACGCGTATCCGGGTGAACCTGCGACACGTCCCCGAGGAATTGCGACCGGTGCAGGAATCGCCCGATCCCGACGACGATCCAACGCGCGAGTGGTCCAAACGGCGCGCTTCCAAAAAGCAGTCTTGAGTCAGCGATTTTGAGGAAAGATCGCCATCAACTCTTCCGGTGGAACGACTTCGAGCTGAGTATAGGTGCAGTCCGTCGGCTTCTTATCAAACCGCCATCTTCGAAACTGCGCCATATGACGGAAGCGGCCGCTCTGCATATGTTCGTAAGCCACCTCAGCTACTAATTCAACGCGCAAAGGTTCCCAGGAGAGATCTTTGCCCTGGCTCCAGCGGCTCTGTCCGCCGGGCATTCGATATGAGCCGCTCTCGTCAGCTGCTCCCTCCCCGCTCCAACTTTTCCAGGGATGGTCAGCAAGCGCGTTCTCACGATAAGGGGCCAGATACTCAACTAGCTCAAACCGCTTTGCCAGCGGGAAACTGCCGCAGACTCCCACATGATGGAGTGCGCCGGAATCATCATAAAGCCCAAGCAGCAATGATCCGATAGCCGGACGGTCGCCTTTCCGATACCAGCGAAACCCTGCAACCACACAGTCGCAGTCGCGCTCATGCTTCACCTTAAACATCGCTCTCTTATCGGATTCGTATGTGCCATCTTTCGGCTTTGATATCACGCCGTCGAATCCTGCGCCTTCGAATCGGCGAAACCAGTCACGAGCCACCTCCGGATCTTCCGTTGCCGGGGTGATATGAAGTGGCGGAAGCGCAGATGACAACAACGCCTCCAGTTCTCTGCGCCGTTCATAAAATGGCTGCTCCCTCAGATCCCGCGTACCTTCCGCCAGCAAGTCGAAGAACACAATCGAAGCAGGCGTTTGCTGGCTGAGCAGCTTAACCCTCGATGCGGCTGGATGGATACGGAGTTGGAGGGCTTCGAAGTCAAGCGCGCCATTCCTCGCAATGACGATTTCGCCATCAAGAACACATTGGGACGGCAACTGCGACTGCAACGCCTCAAGCAGTTCCGGAAAATAACGGTTCAATGATTTCTCATCACGGCTCTGAATCAGAATTTCCTTGCGGTCGCGAAAAACCAATGCACGGAACCCGTCCCACTTCGGTTCATAAATCCAGGTTTCTCCTGTGGGAAGTTCGTCCACTCGCTTGGCCAGCATGGGCAAAATGGGCGGGTTAACAGGAAGATTCATGTTAAGCGCCAGGTTTACCTCTTCTTTCACCTCACTCTGACGAGCCTTACCCATTGCCTATCCCTCATTAAGAAATAATCGAACGTGTCCAATCTATACTTCTTAAGTAAATTGGGCTCCGACATTGGCATATCAGACTCGTGTGCCATTATTTTCCGTATAGCCGCCACACCCGAAGTAACCCACTTGTCTATGAAGCCTTCACGTCGGACAAATGTATTTGCAACAAAACATATTTGCCACAGGGGGTAAATCAGACGTTCCTCGACGAGCGCAAAGTTCTGTCAAGAGGCTCTTTTGCAACTTTTCTCGTAACTTGCTGCAAGTAAAACCACTTATTTTGTGCCGAATTTGCCGTTTTATTTCGTCAAGCTGCTATCATTGAGATAGAGTACAAAAGAAGCCCGCCTGGTCCAGGCGGGCTTCTTGCTTTGTGTCAAAGATGCAAAATACAGAAATGTGAATGCACTCCTAACCCCCTAATTTTGCAAGAATTTATCAACATACGGGGAGGGGGCGGACTCAAACTGACCCATTACGAAATCGACTACGCCTTGCCGCGACGCCGTCTTACCCAGACCTTCTCCGCGGCGGGAGCGCCGATCGTAAAACTGCCTTTTGCCGTCTCGATAGCGACCGTCTGATCGTAGTTTTTCTTGACAATGCGAACCGCTCCCTGGGGTTCGATTCCCGCCTCATTCAGGAACCGCAGCAGCCTGGGATCGCGCTCGTACAGGCTGCACACGGTATATTCGGCCAGCTCTTTCGCCTCGGAAAGCAGCGTTACGCCTTGTTTTCTGCGTTGCGCAGGGGTTTCCGGCAAAACGGAGTTGCCATGGGGACAGGTGCCTTTCTCGCCTAACTTTTCCAGCAACCGGGCCTCAAAGGCCGGCGAAACAGCGTGCTCCAGCCGCTCCGCCTCGTCATGCACTTCATACCAGGGCATTCCGAACATTTCTGAGAGCATACGCTCGATGAGATGGTGACGCAGCGCGGTGCGATAAGCAGTCTCTTTGCCCTTTGCCGTCAGCCGGACAATGCCATCCGCTTTTACATCGACAAAGCCGTCACGTTTCAGCCGGCGAAGCGCCATCGAAACCGCCGGCGCCGATACGTCCAGCCAGTGCGCAAGGGTAGCGGAGATGACGGTTTGGCCTTCGCTCTCGGCTTCCAGAACCGCCTTAAGATAGTCCTCTTTGGAAACGCTGATCGACGTCTTCACTCCAAGCAGAATACCGTTTGAGGAAGCCTGGAGGCTATTCTCGTTTCTCAGCGAGCATTTGTTGAAATTCGGGTACGTCCTTCAGGATCGCGAATTCTTTCTCTTCGAGTATCTTCTTGCGGTCGTTGAATCCTTCGTCAATAGCTTTTCGCAGATAGAGGAGAGCCTCAGTTTTTCTGCCTGCCTGTGCATAGGTCTTCGCCAGCAGATAGTTTAGGGTCGCGATCTCCTGCGTCGGTCCCGTCTCTGCAATTCTCGCCGCGGGGTCGCTCTCAAAGACATTGGGATCAAGAGCCAGCGCAGTACGATAGCACTCGGCGCCCTTCTTATACTTGTGCTCCGCGAGATAGGCTGTGCCCAAATTGCTGTAGAACATCGCGGCCTTTGGGCTGAGCTTGATAGCCTTCTTATACGTGCGATCCGCGTCATGGTATAGCTTTTGTCCGTAGTAAACCGCGGCCAGATTATTCAACGCCTCCGGATAAGATGGGTTCAGCTTAAGCGCCTTTTCGTAATCTCTCTGTGCTTCCCGCAGATTGAACATGTGGTGGTTCGCGATACCCATCTTGTTCCACAGCACAGCGGAATCCAACGACCCCTGCCTGTAAGCATCAATCGCGGCAACATAACGCTGATGCGCCATCATGATGTCGCCCTGGGTCTCAGGGCTCAATTGAAAATTCGGTGTCGCGTCCACGGCCTTGGCGGGAGGCTGTTGAGCAAAGCTGCCATTTGCGAGGAAGGGTCGCGGCGTTTGCGCCATAGGTTGCAATGTGAGGGCACACATGAGCGAAACAACTGCCAGTCCGGACAATGTGCGTGAAGTCAACGACGAACGAAGGTCTTTCATGACTGCCTCCTCTGAACCAGAAGTCCAGATGGATGCAACTAGCCATTCTGCATCCGGCCAGGCGCCCGGGAGCTTGGGGCTCGCAGCCATCTCGCCCGTCAATTTGCTGGCAGACGGCACGGTGCGGTGTCCGGGGAGACCCGGCCCTTCGCGGAAGATTGTACCGCAAAAGGAAGGCGAAAAGCGAACCGTATGGTCGCAAAAATCAAACGACGGAACTGCTGCTGCCATCCCCTCGTCGTCAGAGTTAAAGACCGGTTCTAGGAATCCCTACCGTCAACGTAATGAGCAAGCAGTACCAGTTGACCTGAGGACGAACCCTTGATCAGCAGCCCCACCACGCGAACCTTGGTTGCCGAGCTCACGTCGTCAAGCTTGGTCAACCCACCCCGATAGTGAGTGCCATCGGTGATAAGCACGGTTATCGGACCGGGCACCAGCAAGCCGGCAAATCCCGTTACATTCATCTGGAAAGTCCGATTGCGGTCATTTACGCTTCCCGAAACAACGGTCCCGTTATAGCCCCTGTGTCGCAACACAATGCGCTTCGCCGTGACTGCCTGCGGGTTCGATGCTCCGCTTGCAGGCCCTCCGATGGACACATACTGCCCCGACACCAGCGTGCCGGCATTGAAGAGGAACTTGGTCAGAGAATTAGGCATCCAGTAAATGCGTCGAACCGCTGGCAACGCTTCCATTCGTAACACGGCCTGTGACAGAAAGTTGTGCGGCTGCCACCTTGATGTCTTTTTAGGTGTTTTGGCGTTGTTTTGTCAGAATCGTAAGCCACATTGATGGCATGTTGTTCAAGGCAGGCTACCTTATCGACGAATGAAGACGACAAGAGACAACCGCTCGTGGCTCTTCGCGTTCACACACTGGAACTGGAAAGCCGCTGTCATCACTGCGATATTTCTCAGCGCGGCGTGCATGACTGCATTGCCGCACGTCCATCCTCATGCGCGCCAGCACTTCAGCGCCGTCGAAATGGCTTATGTGCTCCTGACTGCGGGTATCTTCTCAGCCTGGCAGCAGCAGGCGCTGGGCATCAGGCCCCGTTATTTTTCCTGGCTCGTCGTCGTTGTTATGGTGCCGCTTACTTCGCTGGGCATCGACGTGCTTGCCCACATGCTGCTGGATCACATCAACGCTCATGCACTGGGTTGGAGCGCGTTGGCGTTCACCTTGGTGTCGGCGATGTTTCACTGGCATGTCATGCAAAACGCAGTCATGCTCGTCGGAGAACAAAGCCGTTCTCTCTCGTCCAACATCAGACAGCTACCCGGCTTGCTGCTCTCCTTTGCCGCCGCGCCGCAAATTACATTTTCGCTGCCGACTTCTAAGCGGAACTTTTCTCTTTCGCGCTCTTCTTCTTAGGTGGATTCGGGACTTTTGCACCCGTCTTGCGCGCTTCCGAGAGACCAATGGCAATGGCCTGTTTACGGCTGGTCACTTTTTTCTTGCTGCGACCGCTCTTCAGCTTCCCCTCTTTCATGGCGCGCATCTCGCGCTCCACGGACTTCGACGCAGACTTCCCATATTTACGGGAACTGGATTTCTTCTTTGTCGCCACGATACATACCTCCCTGAAAATGGGAAGCAGTCACGAGGTTGTAGGTTGTGCGGAGAGAATCTAACGTGCAATCGCAGCCGGCAGGATGTCTTCGACATCGACCCATTGCGTCGGATACTCTCCGGTGTAGCATGCCACGCAGAAGTGATTGCCCTCGCCGCCCTCGCAGGCTTTCTGTAACCCTTCGAGTGACAAATAGGCAAGCGAATCAGCCTCGATGTATTGCCGGATTTCTTCAATGGAATTATTGGCAGCGATCAATTCCCGTTTGCGCGGCGTATCGACACCATAGAAACAAGGCGAGATCGTCGGCGGACAGCTGATGCGCAGATGTACTTCCTTCGCGCCCGCTGCACGAACCATGCGCACGATTTTCCTGCTCGTCGTTCCGCGAATGATCGAGTCGTCGATCAGGATGATGCGCTTGCCTTCGAGCAGATTGCGAACCGGGTTCAGTTTGAGCTTCACGCCGAAATCGCGCACACGTTGCTCCGGCTCGATGAACGTCCGCCCCACATAATGATTGCGGATGAGCCCAAAGCGAAATGGAAGTCCGCTCTCAGCGGCATAACCAATCGCCGCCGTCACGCCGCTGTCCGGCACCGGAACAACAAGATCGGCATCGACATGCGATTCGCGCACCAGCTGGCGGCCCATCTCTTCGCGGCTCTCCTGCACCCAGCGGTTGAAAATTTTGCTGTCCGGCCGCGCAAAGTAGACATGCTCAAAGATGCAGCTCGACTGCGGTATTCCGGTCGAGTACTGCCGCGAGGTAACACCATCACGCGTGACCATCACGAGTTCGCCCGGCTGCACATCACGCTCGAATTTCGCGCGCAGCAGATCGAAAGCGCAGGTCTCCGAAGCAAAGACGATCGTGTCCGGGCCATCGGGGTTCGTAATGCGCCCCATCGAAAGCGGGCGGAACCCACGGGGATCGCGCGCCGCGAAGACGCGGTCACGCGTCATCATGACAATCGAAAATGCGCCGTCGACCTGGCGCAGCGAATCGGCAATGGCATCAACCAGCGTCCCTTCCTTTGAATGCGCGATGAGTTGGACAATAATCTCCGAGTCGCTCGTGGTCTGAAAGAATGCGCCCTCGCGTTCGAGCTTCGCGCGCACGTTACCCAGGTTCACCAGATTGCCATTGTGTGCAATGGCGATAAGACCCTTGGTCGAATCGACCCGAATCGGCTGCGCGTTGAGCAGCGCCGAATCTCCTGTCGTCGAGTAGCGAGTATGCCCAATGGCCATGTCGCCGTGCAGCTTCGCCAGCACCTCTTCGCTGAAGATGTCGGCAACCAGGCCCATGCCCTTGATATTCGAAAGATTGGTGCCGTCAGCAGCGGCGATTCCGGCTGACTCCTGTCCGCGATGCTGAAGGGCATAGAGGCCGAGATACACCTGATGTGCCGCGTCCGGGTGGCCGTGAATGGCCACGACGCCGCACTCTTCCCGCAGCTTGTCGGTGCCCTCTTCATGGCAGGACGCACCTTCGCCGCAATTGTCGACGATTGGCCGCTCTGCTTCCCCGGGAATACCTTCGATCAGCAAACGGCTCACCCGAGCACCTCATCGTAGAGCCTCGCTTCCAGAGCGCCGGCCCAGACATGCTGCAGCCCGTGAACACTTTCGTCAATCACACTTTTGCCATTCACCTGGATGCGAAAGAGATTTTTCTCGGTTTCTCCGATGTAGTGCACCAGCAGTCCCGCGTGTTTCTGCACAATCGCCTTGATTTTCTCGACAGCCGACGCATCGCAACTGACGATGACCTGCGTGGGAGTCTCACCGAAGAGCCGCCACCCAACAGGTAGATCCGGCCCTTCCTCGAGATGCGCGCTGACGCCAATGCCGTTACCGAAGGCCCCTTCCGCAAGTGCGACCGCGATGCCGCCATCCGAGATATCGCGCGCGGAATGCAGCAGACCCGCATCAGCGAACTCCACCAGGCATTTCTGCAGCGCAGCTTCAAGGCTGAGATCAAGCGATGGCGGCGTCCCCCACATTTCGCCAAGAACCGTCTTCGCGTATTCCGAAGAACCAAACTCGCGCAGGCGTTCTTCAATCGTAGGCAGCTTCACCGGAGCGATGGCCATAACCACGTCGCCAGCCTTCTGAAAAGCAGCAGGAACAGTCTTCGCCACATCTTCCATGATGCCGACAATGCCAAGCACCGGTGTCGGATAAATGCCTTCGCCGCGCGTCTCGTTGTAAAGCGAGACGTTGCCGCCCGTGATCGGTGTGCCCAGCGCGATGCAGGCTTCCGAAATCCCGTCAATGGCAGCGGAAAGCTGCGCCATGATCTCCGGTTTCTCCGGATTGCCGAAGTTCAGGCAGTTCGTCGCCGCGATTGGAGTGGCTCCGGTACACGCCACTTTCCGCGCCGCTTCCGCAACCGCATGCTGCGCACCCAGCTTCGGGTCGAGATAACACCAGCGGCTGTTGCCATCAAGCGCCATCGAAAGGCCGCGCTTTGTCCCCTTGATGCGCATCACGCCGCCCTCGCCACCCGGCCCCTGCACCGTATTGGTTTGCACCATGGTGTCGTACTGCTCGTGCACCCAGTTCTTCGAGCAGATGTTTGCCGAGGCCAGCAGAGTACGCAGATCGTCGGTATAGTTTCGCGTCGTGTCTCTGTCTTCGTACCCCAGCTTTTCGAGCGCGCTTTTTGTCGGCTCTACCGGCACAGGCGCTTTCCATTCGCCAACCGGACGGTGATACACCGGCGCATCATCCGTAAGCGACTGGTTCGGAATATCCGCGAACAGCTCGCCATGATGCAGAATGCGCAGTCGCGGCTCCGGAATCACCGTGCCAACGACAGTCGCATCCAGTCCCCACTTGGCGAAGACATCGAGCACTTCCTGCTCGCGGCCCTTGTCGGCGACGAGCAGCATGCGCTCCTGCGACTCGCTGAGCATCATATCGTAAGCGGTCATGCCGGTTTCGCGCTGCGGGATGTGATCTAGATTCATTTCGAGTCCGACACCGCCGCGCGCTCCCATTTCGCAACTCGAAGAGGTGAGGCCGGCAGCGCCCATGTCCTGAATCCCGACAATCGCCCCTGTCTTCATCGCCTCCAGGCAGGCTTCGAGCAGCAGCTTCTCCATAAAAGGATCGCCTACCTGGACATTCGGCCGCTTCTGCTCCGACCCCTCCTTGAACTCTTCGCTGGCCATCGTCGCGCCGTGAATGCCGTCCCGCCCCGTCTTGGCGCCGACATAGATCACCGGGTTCCCAACGCCAGTAGCCTTCGCATAGAAAATCTCATCGCGCCGCACAAGGCCAAGCGCAAAGGCATTCACCAGCGGATTGCCCGAGTAGCACTCCTCAAAACGGGTCTCGCCGCCAAGATTGGGCACCCCGAAACAGTTGCCATACCCGGCGATGCCATGCACCACACCTTCAACAATGGAATGGTTCTTATGCACGATCCTCTGCGGCGTCTCTTTGTCTTCCGTGATTGGCCCGAAGCGCAGTGAGTCCATGACCGCCAGCGGACGCGCCCCCATCGTGAAAATGTCGCGCAGAATCCCGCCGACGCCCGTGGCCGCTCCCTGAAACGGCTCAATGTACGAAGGATGATTGTGCGACTCGATCTTGAAGGCACAGGCCCAGCCATCGCCAACGTCAATAATGCCGGCATTCTCACCGGGTCCCTGCACCACGCGGTCGCTCTTCGTAGGCAGCCGCCGCAAATGCACGCGCGAGGACTTGTAGGAGCAGTGTTCGCTCCACATAACGCTGTAAATTCCCAGCTCCGTAAGGCTTGGCGTACGCCCCAGACCTGCCGTGATGCGCTCGTATTCATCAGGTGTGATGCTGTGTTGAGCCAAAAGCTCAGGGGTGACCGAGGCAGCCTGTGGAGCTACAGGGAGAGATTCAGATTTCATGGCGGTTACTCCTATATTGTCGCATGGCTGGATGGCTAAGTCGTAGCGCGGCTTACTCTCCAGCCCGGCAACGCCCTCAGCAAGTCCTCAAAAGAGAAACATGAAGGAACCCTGACAAAGAGCCATGAAAGCCATGATGCAATAGTCAAGATCGATATCGCAGTAATTAAGCGGGCCTACGAACAGGGTAGCAACCTGCCACCGGCCTTCAGAGACTGCTGAAAAAGTCTGGTTCTAGGTAGGCAAGGACTTTAGCGCCCCTGAGATATACGAACTCCGCTCCATTCGACTTTTTCAGCAATCTCTTCAGCGCGAAGCCGAAATCTCCGACAGGCCCTCGCGGATAGCGCGGACGTGCTCAGGCCCGGTGCGGCAGCAGCCGCCGATGATCTGCGCTCCCGCCTCAACCCATTCGCGTGCAAGGCTGCCGAATCCCACCGCATCGGATGTTCCCGTCCAGCAGCGATGCTCGGCATCCCAGCCTTCGCCCGAGTTGGGATAGACAACGATGGGCTTGCGCGTCGTCCGCTTCAGTTCGCCGATAAGCGGACGAATGAGCCTGGGCTGCGTGCAGTTGATGCCCACAGCGATGACCTGTCTTTGCTTGTCGAGAAATTCACCGCAGTGCGCCAGCTTTTCGCCGTGCGAGATGTGCTGCTCATCCTTGCAGGTGAAGGAAATCCAGCCGCGGATCGTCGGATGCTGATGCAGAGCCTCGACAATCGCCTCGGCCTCTTCGAGCGACGGTACAGATTCCAGCGCCACGAAGTCCGCCTCCGTAGTTTCAATGACCGCAAGCCGCTCCGCATGGAACCTGACTAACTCGGCAAAGCTGACATCGTACTTGCCGTGGTACTCCGATCCGTTATGCAAAGCCGCTCCATAAGGCCCGAGCGAAGCCGCGATCCAGACCGGACGCGACGATTGCTGGCGGTAGCGCTCGCGAGCCGCAACAGCCAAATCAACCGATTGCCGCAGGGCCGCCACAGCAGCGGAAGCCGGCTGGCCCAGCTCTGCATAGCCCATCGCTGATACTTGATAGCCCGCAGTAAGAATGCAATCGGCTCCGGCTTCAAGGTAGCTCAGGTGAACGTCCTCGATCGTCTCAGGACTCTCCGCCAGCACGTGCGCCGACCACAGCGGCCCGCTGATATTACAGCCCCGCCGTTCAAGCTCGGTGGCCATGCCGCCATCAAGAACGCGGAGTTCTGCAATATCGAGTTGGTCGCGTAGCGTCATGCGGTTATGTCGAACGTTCTCCCGCCTCACCCAGCGTCAGCCGCGTCGTCAGCTTACGGCGCCCACGAAGGAAAGTGACAGTCACCACGTCCCCCGCCTGATGCCGATCCATGATCTCGTCAATGTCCTGCGTATTCGTAACCTGCTGATCGTCAATGCCGATAATCAGGTCGCCGCCCAGATAAATCTGCATGTTGCCCAGATACGCCGTCTGGTTGCCGCCGTGTAACCCGGCGCGTTCCGCAGGACCGCCTGACAGCACGCGCTGAATCAGCACGCCATAGTCAGCCGCGAGCCCCATCTGCTCGGCAAGGTCCGGTCCAATCGGATAAGAAACGATGCCGAGCGAAGGCCTGCGCACGCGCCCGTAGCGCTGGAAATCTCCCAGCACAGCCTTTGCCGTGTCGATAGGAATGGCAAACCCGATGCCCGCATTCTGCTCAACGTCCTGGTTCGGATTGGTGGCAATCAGCGAAGTGATACCGATCACCTCGCCACGCGAATTGAGCAGCGGGCCGCCCGAGTTGCCCGGATTGATCGCTGCATCCGTCTGGATAGCATTGTCAATCAAATCGCCGCTCGGTCCGCGAATCGACCGCTTGGCGCTGATGATGCCGGTGGTCATCGTGCCATTCAGTCCAAACGGATTGCCGATGGCGTAGACCTTCTGCCCCACGACGAGATTCCGCGAATCAGCCAGCACAGAAGGCACAAGATTCGGCGCGCTGATCTGCAGCAATGCCAGATCATGATGACGGTCGCGGCCGATGATGCGCGCCTTGTAGCGATGCTTATCGAATGTCGTCACTTCCACCTGCTGGGCATCGGCGATGACGTGATAGTTCGTAAGAATCTGGCCTTCTTTGTTGAGAATGAAGCCCGAACCCTGCCCCTGCTGCGGCACCGGACCGTAAAAGAAATCGAAGGCCACGGCAGATGAAGTAATGTTCACAACCGACGGCAGGGCCTTTTTGTAGACAGAGATATTGTTCAGTTCCTCAGAATCATATTCGGGCGCGGCGTGGGCCTCGGTCAGGTGCAAGGAGCCGGGAGCGATCGACGGGAGCGGCTGGCTGCTCGGCCGTGTTCGATTGAGAAGAAGCCAGAAGCCGCCAACCAGCACGAGAACCAAAACAATCCTGCGAAAAATCATTGCCACATCATCCGTTCAAAAAATTTGCTGTGTCCTATATGGACACCCAAAGCGAAAACATCACTCTCTATTTTAGGGGGTAGGGGAACATCGCGTGAGTTTCCGAAGCATAAGTCACCTCAAGCAAGAGTCGTCCTGAGCGCAGCGAAGGATCTGCTTTTCGCACTTCGCCACGGGAATTTATGATTCCTATCGATGAGCGGCTTGCCGGAGTTGCCCGAAGACCTCCTCCACCTGGCGCTGCGTCCCCTCCAGCGCCCCGCTATTGTCGATCACATAATCAGAGAGGGGAATCTTTTCTCGATCCGGAATCTGCGCGGCAAGGCGCGAGCGCGCATCCTCTTCAAAGACCTTGACTTGTTCCGCGCTCACCTGCGTTGCAGCGCCAAGGCGATCAAGAAATCGCCGGACCTTCAAATCATCCGGCGCCGTGACAAGCACGACTTGGTCGAAACGGTCGCGCCATCCCGGAACGCTGCCTGAACCTCCAGCCTCGCCCGCTTCTCCCACTTCGAAGATCAACGCCGATTCGACCATGGCAATCGCATCCGGCTCACGGGCAAGCAACTCATCAGCCCACCCTTCCTGCGCGGCGATCACCGCCGGATGAACGATCCGGTTCAGTTCATCGAGCCGGCCGTGGCGAAAAGCGAGATCGGCCAGCAGCGGGCGGTTCAGGGTTCCATCGCTGCGAACCACCTCCGGTCCGAAATGTTCAACGATCTGCCGATACACCGTCTCGCCCGGCTGCATTAGCCTGCGTCCCACTTCATCGGCCGAGATGACATGAACGCCATGCGCAGCAAACATCTCTGCGACGGTGCTCTTGCCGCTGCCCAGCCCGCCGGTAAGCCCCACGCGCAGCATCGGATTCTTCAGGCCTTGAGCCCGCGCCGCAGCTTGGCCGCGCGAACGGTATTCGACATCAGCATGGCGATGGTAAGTGGTCCCACCCCGCCCGGAACCGGCGTATAGGCGCCCGCGACTTTGAACGCCCCCGGATGCACATCGCCCACAATGGTCGATCCCTTCAGCACAAACATCTCTTCGCGCTTGGCATCACCCGCAAAATACTTGTCGAATTCCTCGCGTGTCGTAATGCGATTGATACCCACATCGAGAATCGTCGCGCCGGGCTTCACCAGATCCGGCGTCACATATCCGGGACGCCCAATCGCCGCCACCAGAATGTCCGCGTTACGAGTGAAGCTGCCCAGATCGCGCGTCTTGCTGTGGCAGATCGTGACTGTCGCATTTTCATGCAGTAGAAGTATCGAAATCGGCTTGCCCACAATATCGCTGCGCCCGATAACAACTGCATTTTGCCCAGCAATCGCTAAGTTGCTGCGCTTCAGCATCTGAATCATGCCTGCCGGAGTACACGGAGCCAGCGCCGGCTGACCAGCCTGCAGTCGTCCCACATTCACTGGATGAAATCCGTCCACATCCTTTTCCGGAGAAACCGCCTCCAGCAGCCGCTTCACATTCACCTGCTTCGGCAGCGGAAGCTGAATGAGAATCCCGTCAATGTCCTCACGAGCGTTGAGTTGCGCAACCAGCTCCAGCATCTCCTCGGTCGTGACCGTGTCAGGCGGCGTAATCAGGTCCGAATAAATCCCGAGTTGCCCGCTCGTACGAACTTTGCTGCGAACATAAATCTCAGAAGCCGGAACATTTCCAACCAGCACAGCCGCCAGGCCAGGCCGAATGCCCTGAGCCGCCAGCTGCTCAACCTCCGCCGCGACTTCCGCCTTAATCTCTGCGGCAATCGCATTTCCATCTAGTAATCGTGGTGTTGTCATCTCTGCTCATGGTAAAGGATGCGTACACTGTTGGCATGAAGGACAAGGGACTTTCCCCGGACGTACTGGCCATGCTGGCCTGTCCTGTGTGCCACGGCAGCCTGGTCGCGGAAAGCAACCAGATACGCTGCGGTCAGTGCCAGCGCAGGTACCCGATTGAAGACGGGATTCCAATCCTGCTGGCAGATCGCGCACAACAGCCCACTGGCTAGCGATGGACATAAGGGAAGATCATCCAATAGGCAATGCCGGTCGCTACTGCAATCGCGAGGAAAAGCAAAACAAGCATGGTCGCCCATGAGGGGCCGCTCGGATGTTGAGACTGCTCTTCGTTCATCGCTGATGATTCCATTCTAATGAAGGGCGCGCATCAACCGCCGGTTGCCGGAGCATGTCACAACCGGACCATGCCATCAGGCCGCAGATCCCCGATCTGATTGTGAGCAAAACATTAAAAGTCACAGTGGGCCCGGGCCTATTGTCAAAAACTTGTTTCCCAGCGGGCCATCCGGGCGATAATCAAATAGGCGATAATCAAATATAGGAGACTGATTTGCACTCCCTCGCGCAAATTCAGCCGCAGCCCGATTCGGATCTGCTACATCCCCTTTGCGTCGACTTGGACGGCACGCTCGTCAAAAGCGACACGCTGGTTGACTCCCTGCTTGTGCTCCTGCGCTCGCACCCGCGCAGCGCCCTCAAAACCTTCCGCTGGGTACTGGACGGTAAGGCAGCATTCAAAGAGCAGGTAAGCAATATTGTTTCGCTGGATGTGGCGCATCTCCCTTACAACCGCCCACTGCTTAGGTATCTCGAACAGGAACGCCAGCACGGCCGCCGGATTTACCTGACCACCGGCGCCGATGCCCGACTCGCCGAGACGGTTGCGGAGCATCTGGGGATCTTCGATGGCGTGCTGGCCAGCGA
Source organism: Terriglobales bacterium (assembly GCA_963823845.1). GTDB lineage: Bacteria > Acidobacteriota > Terriglobia > Terriglobales > Acidobacteriaceae > Alloacidobacterium. Next base: position 1,078,857 of record CAWGND010000008.1, on the reverse strand, counting down.
CGGCAGCACCAACCTCACCGGCGGCAACAAGCTGGCAAGCCTTCGTGCTGAATTTCACGGCCAGGATTTTGATTACATCGGCAATGCCAAGCCCGATCTGCCGCTCCTCGAAAGCGCCGGAGCGGCCATGCTGGCCAATCCCCATGCGTCCTTGCGGGTCCTCATCAAGTCTCGCAACATCAATATCCACCAGCACTTCGAAGACCGTGTCTCGCGAGGAAAAGCGCTTCTCAAAGCGATTCGCCTACACCAGTGGGCGAAAAACGTGCTGATCTTTGTGCCGCTTTTGCTGGCCCATACTCTGAAGCTGTCTCTGATCTTCCAGGCTCTTCTCGCCTTTTTCTGCTTCAGCTTCTGCGCCTCGGCTACCTACATCGTCAACGATCTGCTCGACATTGAAACAGACCGTAGGCACCCTAAAAAACGCTTCCGCCCTTTTGCTGCCGGAGATTTGCAGGCGTCAACCGGCGTAGTCCTCGCCACTGCGCTCCTCATCGCAGCATTTTTGGGTACGCTACTCCTGCCCGAGGAATTTCGCGGCTGGCTGGTGCTCTATCTCGCCGTCACCCTGAGCTATTCGCTGGTATTGAAAAAAGTCGTCCTGGTCGACGTGCTTATTCTCTCCGGCCTGTACACGGTACGCATGCTCGCAGGGGGAGCAGCCACCGGCACAGCCATCTCAACTTGGCTCGCCGGCTTCTCGGTCTTCCTCTTCTTCAGTCTCGCCATAGTCAAACGCTTCAGCGAGATGCAGAACCTGCGCGAACAAGGCACCGCGCCGTCGAATGGACGTGGGTACGTGATCTCCGACATTGAACAACTGCGCAGTTTCGGCACGGCCAGTGCCTACGCTGCGGTCGTCGTATTTTCGCTCTACATTAACGGCAGCAACATCACCAGGCTTTATGCTCACCCCGTCCGCCTGTGGCTGATCGTTCCACTGATGTTGCTCTGGATCAGCCGAGTATGGCTCCTTGCCTCGCGCGGACAGATGAACGAAGACCCGGTCATCTTTGCCGTGACCGACCGCATGAGCCTTCTGATGGGACTGGCCGTCGCCGTCGTCGCGGCATTCGCCTCCCTCTAGGCGCACGGGCCCATTGAGTGACCTCGGTCAATTAAACTGAGACACTACCAAATGCTGTCATCCAGACCCTGAACGGAGTGAAGGGGAAGGATCTGCCTTTCCTATCATTGGCACACCGCCAATTCTTGCAAATATGGCATGAACTTCAGAGACGTCACGCGGACCTATCCACAACCCTCATCCGTTACGATGGAGAAGAATGCCACGCAACTCGCAGCCGAAGTTTGAATCATGGGGACGCTATCCGAAATTGGAAGCCGCCGAAGTGGTCCCCTTAAGCTGGACCACCGATTTCCCCCTTCCGCATCCTCCGGAAACAAAAATTCTGCCCGTAGGCGCAGGGCGCAGCTACGGTGATGTCTGCCTGCTGGAGCAGGGCACGCTCGTGAAAACGCGCGGCATCGACCGTTTTCTTCACTTCGATCGCGCAACCGGCGTCCTGCGCTGCGAGGCCGGCGTCACGCTCGCGGAAATTCTCGACTTCGCCGTGCCGCGCGGTTTTTTTCTGCCCGTCTCGCCGGGAACGAAATATGTAACCGTCGGTGGAGCAATTGCCAACGACATTCACGGCAAAAACCACCACGTCGCCGGAACCTTCGGCCGCCATGTGCTGCGCTTCGAGCTTGTCCGCTCCGATGGCGCGCGCTTCGAGTGCAGTCCAACTGAAAATACCGACTGGTTTTCGGCAACTGTCGGCGGCATGGGATTGACCGGTCTGATCACCTGGGCCGAGGTTCGCCTGCGCCCCATCGTCTCGCGCAGAATTCAATACAGAGGAACAAAATTCGTCGGCATCGAAGAGTTTGTCGCGCTGTCCGCAGCCAGCACGCATACGGAATACACCGTCGCATGGCTCGACTGCGTGGCTACAGGTACTAACTTCGCCCGCGGCATCTTCATGCAGGGCGATCACAGCGAACAATCCGCTCCGCTCGAACGCAGCAAAGAGCCCTGGCTCACGCTTCCCCTCGATCTCCCGGAGTTTGCCCTAAACCACTTCACCATCGGCCTCTTCAACGCGCTCTACTACAACAAGCAGTTCGGCAAGGAAAAAACAGGGCTTGTCGATTACGAACCGTTCTTCTATCCCCTCGACAGCCTTCTCCACTGGAACCGCATGTATGGCAAAAGCGGCTTTCTGCAGTTCCAGTGCGTGCTCCCCTGGGAGGCGGATCAGCAGATGGGCATCGTCAAAATGATGAAGGCCATCACCGTATCCGGCCTCGCCTCGTTTCTCGCCGTCATCAAGGTATTTGGCGATGTACCGTCGCCCGGCATGCTCTCCTTCCCCGCGCCGGGCATCACGCTCGCTCTCGATTTCCCCGTTCGCGCCGAAGTAAGCTTCGACCTCCTCGACCGGCTGGCACACATCACTGAGGAACATGGAGGCCGTATCTACCCCGCCAAGGACGCGCGCATGAGCGCCGCACAGTTCCAGTCCTTCTACCCGCAATGGCAGGCATTCGCGCGCTACATCGACCCTGCATTCGACTCGGCGTTCTGGCAAAGGGTCACGGGCCGTGGCTAGCGCGCACAAACAATCTCCTTCTCGCGTTCTGATTCTCGGTGCAACATCTGCCATCGCCGCCGGCGTTATGCGTCCGCTGGCCGAGCAAGGCGCCAGCTTCTATCTGGTAGCGCGCAACCCTCAGAAGCTGACCGTAGTGGCAAGCGATCTGCGCACGCGCGGCGCATCCGCAGTCTTCATGCAGGCCATAGACCTCGACGACACCGCCGCGCACCAGACGATGCTGGCTGAAGCAATCAAAGAGTTGGAAACCATCGACCTCGCGCTTCTCGCACACGGCGTGCTCGGCGATCAGGAAAAAGCCCAAGCCGACTACACCGCGACCGAAGCCATTCTGAAGACAAACTTCCTCTCCGCCGTCTCGCTCATTACCTGGTTGGCAAACTATTTCGAGGCGACGCGCCAGGGAACGCTGGCCGTCATTTCATCCGTAGCCGGAGACCGCGGACGCAAGAGCAACTACATCTACGGGGCATCCAAGGGCGCGCTGAACATCTTTCTCGACGGCGTGCGCAACCGCATTGACCGCAGCGGTGTGCATGTCCTGACCATCAAGCCAGGATTCGTATCGACCCCAATGACAGCCCATCTGCCGCAGAACGCCCTGTTCGCGCATCCATCCGCAGTAGGCCGTGGCATTCTCAAAGCCATAGAAAAGCGTAAGGATGTAGCCTATGTGCCGCCGATCTGGGCACTGATCATGCTGATCATCCGCTCGATCCCCGGTTCGATTTTCAAGAAACTGAACCTCTAGGCGTTCTTACCGTGGCCACAAGAGATAGCAGACGTCATTCTGACGAGCAACGGGAGAGCCTGTCCTGAGCCGAAGCTGAAGGAAAGAATCCATGCGATATCAGCAGTGCCACGAGACTTGAGTATTTCAGGCACCAACACCCAAAGCATTTCCTCCAGAAAGGCTCCGCATCGACATGAAGAACCTGACACGACGAGAAATGTTGGCAACGGCAACGGCCTCAGCAATCGCTCTCGGAGCGCCACAAGCAAAAGCGTTGAGCGATCAGCCCAAGCTAAAAGTAATCGTCTGCGGCGGTCATCCTGGAGATCCCGAATATGGCTGCGGCGGAACAGTAGCCCGCTTCACCAGCCTTGGTCATGAAGTCGTCCTGCTCTATCTCAATAACGGGGGATGGCCGCCGACCCCGCCAACAGCGCGCATCGCCGAGGCGAAAAAGGCCTGCGAAGCCCTGAAAGCGCGCCCGTTATATGCCGATCAGGAAAATGGCCACGCCATCGTCGACAACGCTCACTACGAGTCCTTCGCGAAACTCATCGACGCGGAGAAACCGGATCTCGTCTTCACCCAGTGGCCCATCGACAACCACCGCGATCACCGCGCCATCACCATGCTGACCTACGACGCATGGAAGAACTCGAAGCAAAGTTTCGGGCTCTACTATTACGAAGTTTCAGACGGCGAAGACACGCTGCAATTTTCGCCAACGCACTACATCGACATCACGGATCAGGAACCGGTAAAGCATGCTGCATGCTACGCGCACGCCAGCCAGACCCCCGACCGCTACTACAAATTGCAGGATGATGTCGCAGCCTTCCGAGGCATAGAAAGCGGCTACAAAAGAGCCGAGGCCTTCGTGCTTCAGCTCCGCAGCCCAGGCGACCCTCTACAGTTGCTGATGAAGCGCTGACGCTATTCGCTCTTCGTCGAGGAAGGCGTCGATGCAGGCGCCGACGCCGGAGTGCTGTTCTCCTTAGAGGCCGCAGGCTTGCTCTCACTCTCACTCTTGCTGGCATTGCCATCGGTCGATCCCGAAGCGGCCGCAGTTTTGTTGCCACCCTTAGCCGCGTAGTCGGTCACATACCAGCCCGACCCCTTGAACTGCACAGCGGGCGCAGACAGCAACTTCTCTAGCTCGCCCCCGCACACCGGACACACCTTCTCTTCCGGAGCGCTGAAGCTTTGAATCTTCTCAAACTGATGCCCGCAGGCTTTACACCGATACTCGTACAGCGGCACGGATGACTCCCCTCAAAAAACGAAATTCATTCAAACGCGGATTATTTCCCGCTCGCATGATGCGCCGCAGCCGGCCCGGCCTTGGTCTCCGCCAACGCCTGATCGATCAGCTCATAAAGCCGCGCGCGGTCAACGACCTCAACAAATGGTGTGCCGCTCGTCTTGTTCGTGACGATCCAGATCGTCGGAGTGTGCTGAATCCCGATACTCTGCCCCAGGTCGTAGTCCGCTTTCACCTCAGCCGCCAGCTTGCCCTGCGGGTCGACCACAAACGGAAACGCCAGCTTATGATCGTCGGCAAACTTCTGCGCAAACGCTCGCAGCTGGTCCTGCGACGTAATCTTTGCCTGGTTTGCAAACACGGCGTCGCGAAAATCATCGCCCATCTTCTTCGACTTCGTATCGAACCACCGCGCCGCTACCGCCGCATCGAAGCTCCAGGTATGGAAAGGCAGCGGAAAATCATGCCGCACCCAAGGAATGCGGTATTTCTCTGACGCTTCCTTGAGTAGCGGATTCGCGCGCGCGCAGTCCGGACATTCAAGGTCCTCAAACTCATAAATGGCAACTCGCGCGCCGGCAGGCGGGCGCAGCGCCTTGGCATTGTGCACCGGCGTGCCTGGAGCAGCGGACGGATTCGAAAACTGACCCATCGCCGGCAGAGCAGCAGTTGCGGCCAGCGCAATCGTCCATGCCGCAAGAAACCTGAAAACATATCGCGAAGAAAAATACATGCTGATTTGACTCGTTATCTTGATTTTAACGGAAATGCCGATTAGCCAATAGTTGTAACGTGGCAGGGTAGTATCTCAGTTTGAATTCCTATAATAGTTGGAGAGCAGACGCGAGAGCCGTCTTAAGTCGGCGGCAGGCAGGAGATGAACGCCCGTGACTGGACCGAAGCTTGAAAAGATGTGCCCGTTCTTCATTGTAAGCAGCATCGGTCAAGCCATCGCATTCTATCGTGACAAGCTCGGATTTGAGTGTTGGCACCTGGAACCAGAGCACGAGCCATTCTTTGCCATCGTCGGTCGTGACGGGGCGATGCTTTTTATGAAGTCAGGCGAAGCTGAGCCTCTGCCTAACCCGAAGCGCGATCCCGCTATGCGATGGGACACCTATGTCCTCGTGAATGACCCTGATGCGCTCGCTGCGGAGTTCGTCGGTCGCGGGGTAGCATTCAGCGTACCGCTCAAAGATACACACGAAGGACTGCGCGGCTTCGAGATCACTGACCCAGATGGGTATGTCTTGTTCTTCGGTCGACCGAGATAGGGGCGGTTCGAACTGAGACACTCCCCGCGGCCCGCTCCCACTGCGTTATCCTGACGCCATGGATTGCCTCTTCTGCAGAATCATCGCCGGAACAATTCCCTCAAAAAAGCTCTACGAAGACGATCTCGCTTACGCCTTTGCCGACATCGATCCCAAAGCGCCCGTACACGCATTGATCGTGCCGAAAAAGCACATCCCTTCGCTCGCAGAGATAGATGAAGCCGACACCGCGCTGCTCGGCCACCTGCACGCAGTCGCAAAAAAACTCGCCGCTGAGCACCAGCTCAGCGGCGGCTATCGAACGGTCGTCAATACTGGTTTAGACGGAGGCCAGACAGTCTTCCATCTCCATCTGCATCTCATCGGCGGGCGCCAGATGCACTGGCCCCCAGGCTAGGCCCTGTTCACAGGCCCAGATTTTACTTCTGCGCCGCTGCGGCTGAATTGCTGAACAGGTCTACATTCACCTTATCCACCACCGCTGTTCCCGTGTCCACAAACACCGGAAACGGCGAGAACGTATCGACGCTGTAATCGCTGCGGAAGGTCTTCAGTCCATCCTCAGCGATCTGAGCGAGTGACTTCAACCCGAAATACCCCATGGTGTAAGGTTTTTGCGCGATCGTCGCATTGATCACACCACTCTTGATCAGGTTCAGAATATCGGGAGAGACATCCATGGCGATCAATACGCGGTCTTTCGCGTTGGCGTTCTGCAGCACCGACGCCACTTCCTTTCCCGCCGAGGCCTCCAGGCAGACAAAGGCGTCGACCTTTTTATCGCCCGTCTGCGTCATGTATTGCTGGGTTTTGTCGAAGGCCGCGGTCGCTTCGCCCTTGATATCCACCACCTCCACCGTCTTGATTCCAGGATGGTCGGAAAAAATCTCCTGGTAGCCCTTAAAGCGCTCATCAAGATTCGGCTGGCCGGGCATCGAGAAAAACACCACGTTGCCTCTCCCGCCGGGCAGCTGACTTACCAGGCGCTGTCCGCCCAGGCGTCCCGCCTCCAGATTGTTCGTGCCGATAAAAAACAGCCGATGGCTGTGCGGAGCGTCCGAGTCCATCGTGATGATCGGAATGCCCGCGTCGAGCGCAGCGTTGATCTCTGTTTGAAACATGGTCGCGTCCGCGACTGAGATCAGGATCCCGGCAGGCTTCGCGGCAATGGCATGCTCCAGTTCAGTCAGCTCAGCCTGCGCATCATAGGTGTCCGGTCCAACGACTTTCGCCTGCACATGATATTCGGCCGCCGCCTGATTAAATCCTGCTGCTGCCGTTTGCCAGTACGCGAGCTTCAGGTTGTTAGAGATGAGGTAGTACATCTCTGAATGCGAATGACGCTGGCACCCGGCAACAGCCAGCAGTGCGATGGTCAAAAACGGCAGGAGCATTCTTTGTGCTTTACGCATAGGGACCTCGCAAGTGAGATTGCGTGCCCGACCTGGGGGTCTTGGTTGGACCAGTTCAGCAGCGAAGCACCTATGGCCATTACAGGGAGCCCCGATCAAGCCGCCACGCGATACGAGCACGAATTGTACTCCAGTTGTCCCAACTTTGCTGAATGCAGAGACTTGAACTTCGTCTTTTCGCAGGTCGCTCACAGCGCGGCCTTGTCTGTCACGAACCACGACTGGCACCAGCACCCGGTTTACAGTCACATCGATTGTGAAAGGATGGTTTTGAGCGTCTTTCGTCTGTTGGGCAGCGGCTTGTGTGGGCGAGATGAAGACCAGGCAACACAAGATCAGCACTGGATGCAGCTGCACCTTCACATTCACCGGAATCTTAGGTGAGTGCGAAATCGACCACCCGCCTGGCGTCAACGTCATCATACCCCCAGACGTGCTGAGTGGGAGATCAGCTCGTGGGCATAAACAACTAACTAATGCTTGCTGCATTCGGCGGGGAGGGGTCAAGATGTTGGGGTGGATGAACTCGCCTCCGGCACTCTCCTTGGACACTACAAGCTCGTCCGCCTGCTGGGGCAGGGCGGTATGGGTGTGGTGTGGGAGGCCGCCGACCAAAAGCTCGGGCGCCATGTCGCGATCAAGCTCATCGGAGCCACCAGCGACAGCAGTGCCGCGTTGGATCGATTTTGGCGCGAAGCCCGTGCTGCTTCTTCGTTGAACCACCCTGGCATCTGCACGATCTACGAGCTGAACGAGACAGCGGATTCTCCGTTTATCGTCATGGAGCTGATGGAAGGCAATAGCCTAGAAAAGCTCTACCGCGGCCGGGCGATGCCATATCCGAAGTTGCTGGAGATGGGTGTGCAATTGGCGGATGCCCTCGACGCCGCGCATCGCAAAGGTATTCTGCACCGCGACATCAAGCCGGCAAATATCTTCATAACCAACTCGGGACAGGCTAAGCTGCTGGATTTTGGGTTGGCCAAGCTCGACAGTGCCGGCCCCAACGCAGAAGCGTCGACTGCAGTAAGCCCTCTCACTGATTCGGGATCGACGATGGGTACGGTCGCTTACATGTCGCCGGAGCAGGCGCGCGGCGAGCCTCTGGATACCCGCAGCGACCTTTTTTCGCTGGGGGTCGTACTTTACGAGATGGCCACCGGACGGCATCCCTTTAGCGGCGCTACAACCGCGGTGGTCTTCGATCGCATTCTGAACGAGTCGCCGGCCGCGCCCATCTCGCTCAACCCGAAACTTCCGGTTGAGTTCGAGAGCATTCTCAACAAGGCGTTGGAAAAAGACCGGGAGCTTCGCTGCCAGTCCGCAGCCGAGCTTCGCGCCGATTTGAAACGGCTGCAGCGTAAGAGCGATTCGGGGAGCGGCTCAGCCGCGACCTCGTCGGGAGTGTCTTCGTCTCAAGGCTCCTCGAACTCCGCCGCCGTGCTCGCAACCAAAAGATCGCGTGGACTGGTGGTCGCCCTGGTTGGTGCAGCGGTTCTGGCGGCTGGATATGCCGCGTGGCGCTTATGGCCGCGACCTCGGCCGTTTGCAACGATCTCCGTCGATCAGGTCACTAATGTTGGGACGATCGAACGCCTTGCGCTCTCCGGCGACGGGCGCTTTCTGGCTGAGGTAAAGAACGACAAAGGCCAGCGGACGCTCTGGGTGAGGAACACCGCGACCAACACCGATACTCAGATTTTGGGCGCATTCGGCAACAACTATACAGGACTCACTTTCTCGCCGGACAGCAATTACCTCTACTTTGCGCGGGTAACTCCGGAGAATGACATTGTGGGCGCGCTTTACGTTATGCCCGTCTTCGGCGGCACACCCAGACAGTTGATCGCGGATGTCGACAGCACTGTCAGTTTTTCGCCGGACGGTAAACGCTTTACCTATCTCCGCTTTACTCCCGGACGAAAGGAACAGTCTTCGGAGATCCTCATCGCCAACAAAGACGGAAGCGCCAACCAGGTGATTTATGCGACACGGGAAGAGAGCGGTGCGCCAGCATGGTCGCCCAAGGGCAATCAGATCGCATGGATTGGCACGGACGGCCCTGCGAAGTACGCACTACAAATCTTCGACATCGCTTCGAAGAAGTTGATTAAGGTGGCGTCTTCGCAGGACATCTCTTTCTCTGGGCTATCTAACGTGGTGTGGACGCCCGACGGCGGGCACCTGCTGGCCTTTTACCTCAAACCGCACAGCGATCATGCCCAGATCGGGATAGTTACGCTGCCCTCCGGCGATTTTCATCCCGTGACCAATGACGTCAGCTCCTACAGCGAGTTGGCACTCTCAGCAGATGGACGCACCCTGGCAACGGTGCTCACCAACATCGATTCGAGCATCGCCTGGTACAAGCCCGACGGCGGAGCGCCTGTTTCAACTACTCCGTTGCGAATCACCCCCCAAAACATCGCTTGGGCTAACGAAGACCGGCTGCTCTTCAGCGTTCCGCGCATCGACATCGGCTGGATCGACCGGGCGACCGGCGAGGTGCATACCTTCGATCTGGGGGAGACCGCGCCGGGGGACTACATAACGACCTGCCCAGATGGCCACATCCTTTTCACAGGTTTTCCCAAGGGAGCGTCCGAGCCGCGGGTCTTTCATATGGACGCGGATGGAGGAAACATCGTCCAGTTGGCCACCAGCGGAATCGCGCCGAGTCCCGGATGCTCCTCCGACAGCAGGGAGGTCTTCTATTTTGTGGAGGAGAATGAGATGTCCAAGGCCTCACTTTGGGGAGTGCCGCTGAGTGGCGGGACGCCACGACAAATACTCCCGCCGGAAGGTCTTCAGGTTTATGCGATTTCCTCTGATGGTAGGCTGGCCGGCTGGACCATCCCTGCTTCGATACCGAATGCTCGGTGGAAAATCTTCGACCTGGCCTCAGGGCGGCCGGTTTACGAGATTCCTTTGGATACCAGCGACGCAGGCAGCGATAGCTCCAGCTTTATGCGCTTTTCGCCCGACAACCGCGCTGCGGTCTACTCCGTTCTTCGCAACGCCGGCAGGACACTGCTGTATCAGCCGTTGGACGGGTCGGCCCCACACCTGCTGCTCGACCCGATGCACGAAACCATTCCCGACTTTGGCTGGTCGCCTTCGGGCAAGCAGTTGGCGGTGGTGCGGCTGAAGACCAGCTCGGATGTGGTGCTCATTACCGATAAACGTGGAAGCAATGAGTAAGCCTGGCATCAACCATGTGGAACCACATGGTTGATGTGTAGTGCCCTCTATAGTTCAGCGATTGCACTTTCGATAATCTAAATCCGGCTACTGAAGATCACGCAAATGACGACGGTACCGCGAATGGATAACAGCGCGGACCCCCAATAACTGCAGCGCGCTCCAAGAACAACACATCTTCGTTTTATTCAGCTACTAGAAGTGAAAAAGGATGCAGAAATGAAAAAGCAAAGCTATCGTTATGTCTGTTTTTGGCTCTTGATGATTTTCTATCAGGTCGCTGCACGGTCTCAGCAGGCTCCGTCGGAAATGCCCCCCGCAAATGTTACCGGGAAATGGACGCTGTACTGCAACGATCCGAACGGAACTACCTCGTCGAAATATCTCGATCTCCAACAGGAAGGTACCACCATCAAAGGGCACTTTAAGGGTCCGAACCAGTCCGGAGGTGTGGAAGGCACGATCAACGAGCAACATCTCGTCGTTCACACCAAAACGAGAGTGGTACTAGTATTTCGTGGAAGAGTGGATGGACCAAGAGTGAATGGAGTTGTTCAGGGCAATACCTTCAACGGAACGTTCCACGACCGTGGAGGCACAGGCTCATTTCAGGGCCAGCGCACGCAGTAACAATCAATCCCTAAAACGAGCCATTCTTATGCCAATACATACTTTCACCCGCAGATCCGTCGTCGCCAATATGCTGCGCGCCGCTGCTTGCACGGCTGTCGGTACGCCGGCACTCAGCGCTCTCGCGCAAGCATATGACAATTCGGGTCAACGCCGTGTTGGACTGGGCCAATATACGCAAGCTTTTCAGCAGCAATACCACGTACCCGCGATGTCGGTTTCCATCTCAAAGGGTGGGCGCTTTGTCTACGATCACGCAGGCGGCATGGCAGATCGTCAGCACATGACTCAGGCCCAGCAGGATAGCCTTTTCCGCATCGCCGACCTTTCCAAGCCAATCACTGCGGTCACAATTTTCTCTCTGATCGAAAACAGCAAATTCAACCTCACCGACAAAGTCTTCGGCCCTGCCGGAATACTCGACACAAAATACGGCAAGCCTCCCTACAAGCCTTACGTAGCGGACATTACCGTAGACGACCTGCTTACTCACACCGCTGGCGGGTGGGCTGCCGACGCGAACGACCCAATGATCCACAACAACGGCTGGGACCAGGCAAAGCTGATTACCTCAACCATTGCGAATGTCGCGCTTACAAGTCAGCCCGGCACGCAATGGATATTCTCGAACTTTGGATACTGTCTCCTCGGAAGGATTATCGAGCAGATAACAGGTCAGCCCTACGAGACGTACGTTCAGACCAATATCCTTGCGCCGTGTGGAATCACCGGCATGCAGATTGCCCGCAATAGCGAGCGGGACCGCGCTTCGAACGAGGTCATATATATAGGTCAGTACTCTGAAGATCCTTACAAGATCAACATCAATCGTATGGATTCAGCGGATGGATGGATCGCCTCCTCCACACAACTCATTCAATTTCTCAATCATGTGGCCGGAGCGCCCGCTATTCCCGCACTTCTCAAGCCGGAAACGATCCGAGCCATGACTACCCCAGTTCCAGCCTATCCCCAGGGCGGCGCCCGTTATGCCCGTGGTTGGATGGTCAGCAGTAACGGCGCCGGGAGTTGGTGGCAAAGCGGAAGTCTACCTGGCTCAACTTCGCTTATGGCCCACAACCCGGATGGCTCCTGCTTGGCAGCGCTTTGCAATACGCGAACGCAGCCTCACCAGGAAATCGATACCGCTCTCTACAACACGATGTCGAATATGCTACAAAATGTTTCCGGTTAAGACGTTAAGCCAAGCGTAACGAACCGCAAGCTGAGTGATAGCCTCGGCAAAGCACGTCAAACCCTGATGTCTTAAGTATAAGAAGCACTATCGATTCTGTGTCGCGGAGTCGTAGACTGCTCTGCCGATTCGGGCGATGACCTTGAGTCGAGTGGCCTCATCGGCGATCGAGTCGGTGACAAAAACGGCGATCGCAAGCTGCCGTCCATCTGGCAATGCGATCAGCCCTATGTCATTGGTAGCACCCGCAACGCCATTGTCTGTGTCCGAAGTTCCGGCCTTATGGGCCACCGTCGCTCCCTCGGGAAGGTCCAGGCCGAGACGCGATGCTCTTGAAGACCGCATCCAGTCGAGCAGCAGCCCAGTGTGCTCCGTTGTCAGCGGCGAATGATCGCTGATGGTGCGAAGAAGCTGAACGGCTCCCCGTGGTTCGAACCAGTTCCGATATTGGAGAGAATGATCGCGATGAAGAGCGCGCTCTCCGTCCTGCAGATGAAACCCCGTGACGCTCAGGGCGGCAATATAAATCCCGACGGTCTTTGGCCCGCCCGCAAGTCGTAGCAGGATGTCTGCCGCTGTATTGTCGCTGAGAGAGACCGTCATCTGCAGCAGAGTTCGCAACGGTATGTCGACACCTGCTTGCGGGTATTTGTCCTGCAGTGGGCTATACGGCTTGGGCAGAATGAGATCCTCCGGCTGGAAGCGGATCGACTGGTCCAAAGAGAACTTTCCCAGTTCCACCTGATGCAAGATCGTCAGAGCAAGCGGCAGCTTGAACACGGACTGCATTGGAGGGTGGGCTTCGGCATCGACGTCGCAGTTCAGCGGCGTACCGGGCAACGAGCAGGCTACGGATACCTTTCCTTGCGCGTCTGCTGCAATGTTACGAATCTGTTGCTGGAGAGGATGCTGAGCGACCGCGGGGCAGACAAAGAGAGCAAGAAGCAAGCTAAGACGCATGTTCTCAACTTAGGGATTGCAGCAGAAGTGGTCAATGACGATACCGATTCCCTTCGTCATTCCATACGGTAAGCAGACCTTGGGAACACCTTTGACAATTTTGTTGACGTTTTTTTCTGGGGCTGGGCATCAAATCTTCAAATCCGGGCCGTGATGCAGGGAGCAAAATAGGGTCGAGATATTGGTATGACTGAATCTTCTGAGCTTCGGACGACGAGAATACCGCTCAACCACGGAGGCGGCCATATACCCGCGCTCGGCTTTGGCACCCTGATTCCCGACCCAGCTGTGACGATAACTGCAACCAGAGACGCGCTGGAAGCCGGGTTTCGACACTTCGATTGCGCTGAGCGATACCAGAACGAGCGCGAGGTAGGCGAGGCGTTGCAGGCGGGACTTGCCGCTGGGGGGATCGCACGCGAAAACATTTTTGTCACCACGAAGTTGTGGAACTCCAATCATCGGCCCGAGCGCGTCGAACCGGCATTTGAGGCGAGCCTCGACAGACTCAGGGTCAACTATCTCGATCTCTACCTGATCCACACTCCGTTTGCGTTTCAACCGGGAGACGAGCAGGATCCGCGCGACAAAAACGGCAACGTCATCTACGACGACGGCGTGACTCTGCTCGATACCTGGAGGGCGATGGAGAGTCTTGTGGAGCATGACAAATGCCGCGCCATCGGACTGTCTGACATCAGCTTGGACGGACTCTTGCCCCTCTACGAATCGGCGAGAATCAAGCCGGCTGTGGTCCAGGTCGAGTCACATCCGTATCTGCCGGAGACGGAGCTTCTGGAATTCTGCAAGGAGAAGGGGATTGTGCTTTTGGCTTTCGCGCCGTTGGGCCACGGAACCAGACCCGGGCCGCTTGAAGATCCAGTCATTACAGCAATCGCCACACGAGTTGGAAAGACGCCGGCGCAGGTGCTGCTGGGTTGGGCGGTGCAGCGAGGCACTGCTTTGCTTACCACGCCCAAATCTGCAGCTCGCGCGAGAGAAAATTTCAACATTTCCCCCCTTCCTGAAGACGCATTAGACGAAATCAATCGCATTCAGACCAGACAGAGGCTCAACCAGGTTGTGAAGACCGGCAGCCCAGGTTTCATTCCACAAGGGAGATGAACATGAAAGCTGAACACTCTTCAGAGCAATCGAAGCAAGAGGAGCAAATACGTGAGGCCCTGAATTCGCACTGGCGCGCGTCGGCGGCTGGCGATGCAAACGCGGAGCACGATATTTACGATGACGATGCCATTTGCGACTATCCCCAGTCAGGCGAGCGCATCCTCGGGCGAAGCAATTTACAGGCTTTGCGGAGTCATCATCCTGGCAAGCCGTCAGGTTTCACCGTCAAGCGAATTGTCGGAAGAGGTGATCTCTGGATCACGGAATATACAATCACCTACCAGGGGCAACCTGCATATACAGTGAGCATTATGGAGTTCCGCAACGGTAAGGTCGTGCATGAAACACAGTATTTCGCGGATCCCTTCGAGGCTCCGGCCTGGCGCAGCCAATGGGTCCAGCGCAACGCCTGACGCAGAAAAGCACGATGATCAACTAACATCCCATCAGCACCGGGCACGGGAAAAATTACGCAGAAGCCAGACAGAATAGACAGTCAACTTAATAGCGCAGACACCTTCTCGACCATCGCCTCAACAACGATGTTGTGATCGAGACCGAGGGCCTTGAGTGCGCCCTGTCCAATCGCATCATAGGTTCGTTCTGTTGTGAATAAATGGATTGCGTCGTCCTCTCGCCGGCCTGCCGGAATTCCGTGGCGGAGACGGAGTTGAGCCATTGCATCCAATTGTCTGCGACGTTGGCTCCAATAAAACCGCCGCACTTCCGCATCCGTGAAAACCAGCTCAATCAATGACGCTCGCAGACCGCGCCATTTCGTATGGAAATCGATGGCTAGCTCGACAAGTCTTCGTGCCGTCTCTTTCGGTTTCCTCCCGGCCGACAGTTCCGAATCGATTGCGCCCCACTCGGACGTAATCCACGTCTCGTAAACAGCGAGAAAGGCTTCACGCTTGTCTTTGAAATGCTTATAAAAAGTGCCGGTCGCGTATCCGGCCTCCTTCGCAATCCGATTCGAATCGGTTCCGTGATAGCCGACACGATTGAAAATCTCCGCCGCCGTCGCCACAAGGCGCGCGCGCGTTTGCGCTGGTGTGCCCCGTCTGGGACGGTCAGCCTTGAGTCTTTTCTTGCCGTTGGTCATGAGAATATTGACAACACTCAATTACTAATGATAGTGCTATCACTTATAGTGATACAAGCGTCACTAACGTTTGGCCATATAAAAGAGGCGACTCATGCGCATACTCTTTCCTATCGCGAGAATCATGTTTTCATTAATCTTCATTACCGCAGCTCCGCGTCATTTCTCAAGCGAGGGAATAGGGCACGCCGCAAATTTAGGCGTGCCTTTTGCTCACCTGCTCGTTCCCTTGTCCGGAGTCATGGCGATTGTCGGCGGATTGAGCGTCGCTTTCGGTTACAAAGCACGCTGGGGAGCCTGGGTTTTAGTAGCGTTCCTCGTGCCCGTCACATGGATGATGCACGCATATTGGAAACAGAATGATCCGGCTGTGATTCACGTACAACAAGCAATGTTTGCCAAGAATTTGTCCATGCTCGGTGCAGCACTTCTTATCACGCAGTTCGGAGCCGGTCGAATCAGCATCGACGATCTGAAGAAGGATCGCGAATCTGCCGCCTGAGAGGGTAGGGTGGGTTGCTGTCGGCAGCATTGGCAAGTTCTCACAAGCGCCGTTCGCGTTACTGATCAGTCAGAGCTTTGATCCCGTACGCAAGCGACGCGTACCAGTCCCCGCGACCTGGCGGTATAAGGTCCATGAAATGCCACACCGGCGTAAGCAGGTCGATGCCGCGCTCCTTCCTATCCGGCGCAATTCTAGGATGTGCCGTGTAGAAGTGACGGACCGTGCCATCGGCATCCTTTGTGAACACGGAGACGGTGGAATCCTGTGCCCCGTCCACGTCTTCGCTGCCGAGATCGTATTTGAACGTGTTGGTGGCGGCGCTGAGTAAACGTAGGTTGTTCCAGCCCCGTGCGCGGGCGTGTTCGCGCAATGCCTTGGGATCCGCGGCAGCGACGATCGCGAAATCAATGTTCTGCGCGATGTGGTGCGCTACCCCGTTCGCTCCGTCAATCCACATGGTGCACATGGGACAAGGCTGGGTCTGCTTCTTGCCGTACATGAGGTGGTAGATGAGGAGCGGACGGTCTGCCGTTTTGAAAAGTTCGCTGAACTTTACGATGTGTATTGGTTCGTCGCCCATGCCTAGATCGGTTGGGCCTTCGAGGAATTCGTAATTGGGCAAGGTCGCACCCTGTGGCAAGGCGCGGCGGAGCGCCGCCACCTGTTCGCGGTGCTCAATCAACTCGACTTCCGCCAGGCGCAATTCCTCGCGCCGGGCCAGATATTCTTCGGATTCAGTTGTGAGATTCGTCTGACGATAGGTTCCGTTGATCCATTCATGAACCATGTTCACTCCTCGCTTGCTCTACTTCATTAGAGCCAGGTTTAGGAAACGCCAGTTGCCCGAATATTGCATTCTGATCTGACGATCTCCGCCGCCCGACTGACGTCAAAGAATTGGCACTCGCAGGTCGGCCTGTCGAAAGTGAACTCCTAGCTGGTACCATGCAAGCCATGAATAAACTTGCGCCATTCCTCTGGTTTAACGACAACGCCGAAGAGGCCGCCGAATTCTACCTGAGCGTCTTCCCGCACGCGCGCAGGCTCGATGAGCTGCGTTCCAAAGGTGTCGGTCCCTGGCCCGTGGGCAAGATTGCCACGATCACGATCGAGCTTGAGGGCCAGGAGATGGTCTTTCTCAACGGCGGCCCCGCGCACCAGCTCAACCCCGCCTTCTCGTTCTTCATCCGTTGCGACTCTCAGGAAGAGATCGACAGCTACTGGGACAAGTTGATCGAAGGCGGCAAACCTATGGCCTGCGGCTGGCTCACAGACCGCTTCGGCCTATGCTGGCAGATTGTGCCGCACAATATCGGCGAGCTGATCAGTAACCCCAAAGCCATGGAAGCCATGATGGGGATGATCAAGATGGACCTGCCCGCGCTGGAAGCCGCCGCGAGAGAGAACTGAAAGCCTTATCTAGCCATTTCCAGTCATAGCGTTTGCTGGTTTGAGACTGGTGTGGAGTGGCGACTTTCCGCTCTCAACAGCGCGACCGGTATCGGGGAGTCGGCTTGGGAAGCAATCCAAAGAAAACCACTTGGCGGAAGAACCGGCTTTCCGGACACGTTGAAATTATTTCTATCAATAGACTGGTGCGGATACGATTTAGAGCGGGTGGCCTACACTCAACTTCGGCAGACTCTTATTCGGGAAACGCTATTCTTTTGGTCTTTCTCCACTCGGGCAGAAGCACGTCGTTAAAATAGAATTCCCCGCGATGCTGGCTACCCGATCTCTCCCTTATGAGAACTGAGCCGTCAGCTGGAAATTCGAAATCGTGAGTCTCGTAGCATGGGCCGCAAAGCCAATAATGCTCCACGGAAATATCTTCGTCTTTTTTCCGACTCACGCGCACAACTCGTCCATCACGTAAATAGTCGAGTTTTCTTTTGCACGCCGGATTGAAGCATCTGTCGATCACGAGACACCTCCAGCAGATCCCTAAGGATTCGATGCCAGGAATCTCCCATAGGGTGCGTTGTCCTTCAATCATTCAATATCTGTCATGCGATGATTGCAATCTCGAGAGGAGATTGGCCCTCAGGAATAGGTCAAGACTATCCTTTCCAGAACAAAACTTCGAAAGGTGGGGCACAAGCGTGATTCTCGCTCGAGTGATTGCATACTTTCTGGCTATCTTCTTAAATGGCATTGGTCTGATTCTGCTGCTGAAGCCGGAACTGGCGACAGGTCCTCGCGGTGTGCCCCTCCTGCGCAATGAGTCCCGTCCTATGATGGCGATATTGGCAGCACGCGAAATTGTACTGGGTCTCATCGCGGCCGGTCTCGCTTACACTCACAACTTTCGCGGGCTCCTGCTGGCCCTCTCCATCGCGCTGATAGTTACGATTATTGATGCGGTCGCCCTTTTCAAGGCGAAATCAATTTTCGGATTCGTCATCAATGACTTGATAGGGCTGCTGCTCCTCTTTACCGTCTATATGCTCTGGAGAGATCTAGGGAGCTTCTGAATCGGAGGCTTGCTCCCCTCGTCGTTCTTGAACTGCCGGTTCCCCCGGTTTCGAGGAGTAAACGAGGCGCACCGAAATGACGGACCACTCCGAGCGTGGCGGCCATCCGGCCACCGCAGAAAAATCGTCACTAGCTGATGTGAGATTTTGCTTCGTAGGCCAAGCCTTCGATTGCAAGCTGCGTTTCGCGAATCATCAGGACACAGCCGCAAGCCAGCGCGATGACCGCTGATGCTCCACACACAACGCCAATTCCGGCGGCTATCTGGAACGCTGCCGGGCGGCCGTAAGATACCCCTATAGAACCGGCGATCGAGATGAGAGCCGAACTGGCGAACAGTCCGAGACCCAGGTAAAAGCAGCGAAGCGCTCGTAACAGCAGTTGAGCACGCCTTTGCAGCAGTGGGAGCTGGGCGGCCCAGACCTCACGATCCTTGGCTCCCGCCTCGACCTTTGCTAATTGCGTGGTCACGGCGTGAGTGCGATCGGCCACGCGCGCGAGACGATTGTTCGTGCCCAGCGCCAAAACGGACGATGCATTGGTGAGCACTGCCGGGGCTGCCACGACGGTGAGGATCGAAAACGGATCGGCGACCAAAGTATGTTCAATCATTCCGGCCTCAGCTCATGTATAAGTGATTGATTTTCTCAGGCGATTTCATTTCCGTACTCTCCGCAGATTCTTGCATTGCATTAGCCAGGAGTTCGCCCGGCTAGCGCAGCCGAACGTGAACCCGCAGCAGTACGCTCTGCGGGATGCTGATGGAACGTAGTTCTGGGTTACCTGGCCCCGGGCCGCTGAAGCTTGATTTTGCCGCATTCGAAGCTGGTCAGTCTATAGTCCGTTTCCTTGTTCGATCATCGATACCCACGAGTTGTCGATGGAGAAAGTACGACGTAGTCCATGTGTCCAATAAACGTCAGGACTCCGTCGAAAATCACCTCCTCCAGTGTTGCGCTCGCGAGTCTTATGCTGGCGCCCTGTTGGCGGGAGTGATCTGAACGTTGTAGCCGAATTTGCGGAGCTGTTTGGCCAGAGATTGGGCTCGATAGATGAGGAGTTTTGGTTCGGATTCGATGCCTTGCTCGATGTAGCGGATTCCCTCATGAAGAATCTTCCAGACCAGGCGGCATAGGCGATGTGCGATGGCCCAGACGGCGGATTTATAACCCAGGCGCGGCAGCAGACGCCGGAACACTGCCTGAAAGTGGGTGCCTTTGCTCCGGGCAGCAGCATGAGCGGCCTGGTTGAGCACCCGGCGCATGTACTTGTTGCCTTTCGCCGAACGGCTGCTGGAGTTCTCTTCGGCGCTTTCTTCCTTTCCGGGACAAGTTCCCACCCAGGAAGTGAACTCGGCCGCGGAGGAAAACGAGCTGGCCGTCACCCCTACTTCGGCGATCATCTGCTGCGCTGAATCGATGCCCAGACCGGGTACTTCCGCCAGTCGGATCACGGCGTCCTGATGCGGCTTCATGGCCTGCGCGATCAGACTGTTCAGCTTTGCCATTTGCTCATCAAGCAACCGCAGCCGCTCCAGTTGCAGTACGAGCATTTGCCGGTGCATGGGGTGCGATCTTCCTGTTAACGCTTCGACCAGCTGTTCTTCGCTGCACTTCAACCGATCGTCTCCCAACAACGCCAGGCTCTTTGCGTCGGTCTCACCGTTGGCCAGAGCATGCAGGATACGAAGACCGCTCGATCCCAGCAGATCGCTGACGACAATCGACAGCTTGATGCGCATCTCTTCTAGTAGACACTCGATCTGACTCTGGAGGCGTACCCGATCGCGTACGAGCTGCAGCTTCATCCGGGTCAGGTTGCGCCAGATGCGCTGCTCCCCATCTGGTACAAAACTCAGAATCAGTTCCTTTGCAATCAGCCGTCGCACCAGCCTCTCCGCGTCCTTGAAGTCATGCTTGCGCCCGCGCGGAGCACGGTTCGAAAATGCTTGCGCCAGATGCAAGCACATATGCGGCTCCAACTCCAGCCACACCGATCGCCAGTACTGCGCCGTTGATTCCATCACCGCTTCTTCGACGCCCAGCTCCTTGAGCCATGTCGATAAGCGGCGCAACTCACCTGGCATGGTGGCGAACCGCCGACGCTCCGGCTTCGACTCCGGCGTCCGCGCATCCATGACCACCACCATCAGGACCTTCTTGTGCACGTCGATTCCTGCAATCTTATCGGCCATCGCAACCTCCAGGCGGGGAAGCGGCAGGAAGCGTGCGCAAAGACATCAGACACCGTCACGTGCTACCAAACCTCCCGACAGGATGGATGGCGCGACACAGATTGGTTCAAACACGCATCCCAGGCCAAACTCTATCGCGGCCTCAACTGCTCCAGAGTCCTCACGGCCTTTGCCGTTCCACGCTAATTCGATCGTAAGCGCTTGTACTCGAAACGATTTTCATCTCTATGGGTGGGTCGAAGGCCCATCCGTAACTCTATCGGAGCTGCTCCGCGAGATCAGCTGCGCTCAGTAGACGGAGCGCGCGCGGAGCAGGTCGGATAGAGCGGTTTGAAGGAAGACGCTGGCGTTTGCGGCGGATGCGGTTATGCTATGGGGATGGAATCGGCTACCGCCTGCAATAGGAAGAATAATAAAGAGTTAGAACAAAGAGACGAAAAGCGATTCAGGACGCTATGACCGCGCATGATGTCGGAAGTATCGCACGCGCAGCGTCCGTCGCGCCAGCGACTTCGTTCTAACCGGCAATCTGGACATGTGCATGGGCCCGTTCGGATCGGTCAAATGTCACTTGTCCTATATGCGGACTTGAACGAAGCCGCGGCGGCGGCGGACGCATCCGCGTGTTACTGAACTGACACTTGAGGCTACCGGGTAGCTTGGTGCGCAGAGAAGGAGGATTCTCTGTGAACCAACTACGCCAGCTCATGCTTGAGGAGTTGCGGCGTCGCAACTTCGCCGATACGACCATCCGCACTTACCTGCACGGTGTCGAGCACTTCAGCCGATACTTTCATCGCCGGCCCGATCAGCTTGGCCCCGAGGACATTCGCAAGTATCAGGCGATGCTTTTCACCAAGCTGAAGTTCAGTCCGAACACCGTAATCCTGCGGCTGGCGGCGCTGCGCTTCTTCTATATCCACGTGTTGAAGCGCGGCTGGAGCATCGCCGAGACGCCCTATCCGAAGAAGTTGCGACACCTTCCGCAGGTGCTCAGCCAGGAGGAGGTGGCACGCCTCATTGACGCAGCAGACTCGCAGTTTCATCGCATCCTGCTGATGACGCTCTATGCCACGGGTGCACGGCGCGCGGAAGCGGCCCACCTGAAGGTCGGTGACATCGACAGCCAGCGGATGGTGGTTCATATCCGGGAGGGCAAGGGCGGCAAGGACCGCGATGTCATGCTTAGCCCGAAGCTGCTCGATGCGCTGCGCCTCTACTGGCGCGGCCTCCGGCGCAAGCCGAAGGAGTGGCTCTTTCCCGGCAACCGCTGGCACACGGCAAGTTACCCTGTCACCACTAAGGTCCTCTGGGATGCCTGCCAGATCGCCGCCGAACGCGCCGGCCTCGACAACAGGCACATCCATCCGCATACTCTACGTCACTGCTTCGCCACACATCTTCTTGAAGCCGGCGCCGACCTGCGAACGATCCAGATACTGCTCGGTCACCGAGACCTCGAGGTCACTACCGTCTACCTGCATCTGTCCCAACGGCATCTCAGCGCAACTGCCAGCCCGCTTGATGCTCTCACGTTCTCTCGACAAGGAGGACGCAAGCACAGTTCATGAGCCGGCCTCCGCTGGAGATGGCCGACATTGTTCGCTGTGCAGGACACGCATTTCTTGAACACAGCCGTAAGTGGATCAACTGGCAACACCGAAAAGTGTTGCTGGCCATCACGCGCTGTCGCACCGCCGCGCTGGGCGGACATCGCGATCGCTGTACCGGCTGCGGACATACGACCAGGATCTCGTACAACTCCTGCCGAAACAGGCATTGCCCACGGTGCCAGGGCAACGCGCGCCTGCGCTGGCTCAAGGCGCGTGAACGAGAACTGCTGCCCACCCGCTATGTCCATGCCGTCTTCACTCTGCCGCGGGAACTGGCCCCGCTCGCTTTACAGAACAAGCGGCTCATCTATAACCTGCTCTTTCACGCCAGTGCCGAGACGCTGCGTGAGATTGCTCGCGACCCTCGACATCTTGGAGCCGAGATCGGTTTCTTCAGCGTGCTCCACTCCTGGAATCAGCGATTGCAGTTTCATCCCCATATCCACTGTGTCGTTGCCGCCGGCGGCCTCGCACCAGATCACTCCAGATGGATCTCCGCCCGGCCTTCCTTCTTCCTGCCCATCGGCGTGCTCAGCCGTGTCTTCCGCGGCAAGTTCGTCGCCGGACTCCGTAGCGCCTTCCATCGAGGCGAACTCCAGTTTTACGGCAACCTTCTGCCTCTTGCCCAGCCACGCACCTTCGCCGCATGGCTGCGTGTACTGTTCCGCCACGACTGGGTCGTCTACTCCAAGCCTCCCTTCGGCGGCCCTGAACACGTGCTGCGCTATCTCGGCGCCTATACCCATCGCGTCGCCATCTCCAACAGCAGGCTGGTTGCGCTCTCCGATGGCAACGTCACCTTCCGCTGGCGCGACTCTGCCCACGGCAACAAGAAGAGGCTCATGACTCTGGCCGTCGAAGAGTTCCTGCGCCGCTTCCTGCTCCATCTGCTGCCGCCAGGCTTCGTCCGCATCCGCAACTTCGGGTTCCTCGCCAACCGGAACCGCGCTACCCTGTTGCCGCTATGCTCTCGACTACTCAGCGGCTCAGAGCAAAAGGCTGCTTCGGCAGCTTCGATGTCCACTGAAGAGACCCATTTACTCTGGAACTGCCCAGTCTGTGGCGGAACCATGCGCGCTGTCGAACGGCTTTCCGCTGCGCAACTGCTGCTTCGTTCTCCACCTCAACCAAACCGGTGCGCAGCTTGAACCTCTATCCCCATCTTCGGCCTTTGCCCCTGCTTCGGCACGCATGCAGGTTCCTTGTCTCATCTGTCCCGGGACGCTCGGTCGCTCATCTCTTCAGCCCCCGCCGGATGCCACATTGCGATCCTTCACCGCTCCATCACGACTTAAAAGCCGCAGATCATGCCCAGATTAACGACTTGGTCAAACTTCTCCACCCGATCAGCGCCATTCAAAGTTCATAGCCTTCCATGGGGGCGGCTTCCTTCAAGTCGCTGTATCCGAAGCGCCCTGCTCTGAGAGCATGCAACTGCGCACTGCCGTCGCGGGGCGCTCCAGATACAGCACTAGGACTTACCGTCCAGGTGGACTTCCGGATGGTCGATGAATTAGTTGGAAAACGCTTGCGGGCGTGTTTTTCAGCGCGGCGAGCCTATTGGAATGTACGATGAGTAGACTCATGGGCCGAACAGATGGTACCGGGATCCATGCCGAGCACGGACACGCTGTCCCAGGTCCGGAGAACGAAGACTTCATGACCATCCTCACCCGCTTAGAGCAATGGAAGGAGCAAGGCGCGATATCGCCGGAGCAGCACGCGCATCTTGGCAGGCCTCTCCCGTGGAGAACCCTTCTCCCTTTTTCTTGAGCTGAACATTCTCCTCTACGCCGGTGTGCTGGCGTTCGTTGCCGGACTCGGCTGGACCGTCACCACCTGGTCGCAGCAACTCGGTGACGTCCTCGTCCTGACCGTCCTCTCCGCAATGCTCGCCGCCTGTTTTTGGTACTGCTTCTCCCGCGCGCCCGCCTGGTCCCCCGCGGAAACGCCTTCACCGAGTCCGGTCTTCGACTACGTGCTTTACCTCGGCAGCCTCATCTGGTCCGTGGAACTCGCTTACCTCGAGAACCGGTTCCATGTGCTCTCCGGACAATGGGATCTCTATCTGTTGGCGACCGCCGGCCTCTTTTTCTTCCTCGCTTATCGTTTCGACAATCGCTTCGTGCTGTCGCTCGCTTTGTCCTCGCTCGCCGGATGGTTCGGGCTCACCATCTCGCACTGGCCGTCCCATCAGGACGCGGCGTACCGCGCAATATGCCATTCTCTACTGCCTGCTGGTCGGCGGCGGCGGAGCGCTTCTTCAGCGCCGCGGCCTGAAACCGCATTTCTTCGGCACTTATCTGAACATCGCGGCCAACGTTCTCTTTTGGGCATTGCTCTCCGGCGTGTTCAATCGGCAGGGCTACGGCCTATGGTTTCTCGCTCTGCTTGTCGCCTGTGGCGCGTCTCTCGCCTGGGGCCTGGCGCGCCGGCAGTTTGCCTTCGTTGCTTATGCCGCCGTCTACGGCTACGTGGGCGTCAGTTCGATCCTCATCCGCGGCATCAATGGCGAGACCGCTGTCCTGAGCTATTTCGTCATTACCGGCAGTCGCCATGCTCGTGGTGCTGGTCCAGATCGCGCGCCGCTTCGGGAGGGCAGCGTGAGAGCTCTACAGCGCATCCAGCGAAGAAGCTCTGCGCGCCCGCAATCTGCTGAAGGACTGGGCCGGCGAGGGCTTCCTCACCGAGGCGCAGTACCAGCGCCTGGAACAGGAAACCGTCTCCGATCTCCGCACGCACCAACATTTTCCTGCGGCTGGTCTTGTTCCTCTTCACCCTGATCATCGTGGGCGCCGCCGCCGCGCTGTTCTTCGTGGTTTTTCTTTCGCGACCATCGGAGCAAACCACTGGCATTTTCTTCCTGATCTTCGCTGCCGTCTGCTATGCGGCTGCCGAAGTCGCCGTTTCCCAAGCCCGGCTCTATCGCTACGGGATCGAGGAAGCCCTCGCCGTCTGCTCGGTTGGTTTTCTCTGCGCGGGAATGCAGGCCGCTCTTTTCAGCGGCAGCCGTTATTCGCCGAAGCCGGACGGAATCCAGTTCCTGGTTCCCGCCGCCGGCGCCATCTTTTCGCTCTGGATATGGCGTCGCTTCGGGCTCCCGTATGCATTTCTCGCCGCGATGATCTTCGTCGTCTTTCTGCCAGGCTACTGGACCTCGTCCCACTCGGCGCAGCATGTGATCGTCGCCGCGTTCTATGCAGCCGGGCTGATATGTGTAACCGCGGTACGCTCCCGCCACCGCTTCGACTACCTCGAGGATGCTTATTCGCTCGTCGAAGCGTTCCTCTGGCTCGGCATCTACCTGGCCATCAACCTCCAGCTTTCGTCGTTGAACCTGCCCGCGCAGTGGTGGGGTGCGGCACTCGGGCCGCCTCCGAATTCGCAAGGCCGTTCTACTGGACCACGTGGGTGCTGATCTGGTGCCTGCCGCCCGTCGTACTCGCGCGCGGCGTTCGCCAGAAGGACCGCTTCGTCATCGCGGTGGGCGCGATCGCCGCCATCCTGACCCTCGTCACCAATAAGCCTTATCTCGGCTGGCAGCGGCATACCTGGGACCCGATGCTTCTGGGCATATTGTTGACCGGTGTCGCATTCTTCATTCGACGCTGGCTTGCCCGTGGCCCGGGCGGAATTCGCCACGGCTTTACCGCCGCGCGCCTATCGGGAAAGGACAAACGCTGGATGAACGCCGGGTCCGCCGTATTGGGCCTGGTATCGCCCCAGTCAATAACGCCAAGCCCGCAAACAAGCAGTCCGGACTTCCGCTTCGGTGGGGGAGATTCGGGAGGCGGAGGTGCCGGGGGCGATTTTTAAAGGGCCCACAACTGCCGATTACTTCCGGGTCGCCGAATCCAGACACAATTCGGAAAATGGCCTCTAAGTTTCTGCTCAACAACGTGTGCAGGAAAGGTTCGCTCACCTGCCCCGCATCAGGACTGAATCACTTTTTTCCTCTGTGAACGATGAACTCCTGAATGATCGAATTGGCCATGTCGGCGCCGATATCGATTCCGGCCGTGGTGAATACCAGCCCAGGTCCGCGATTGCTTGTCGGATAGTAGGTATTGGCAATCGCGCCCGAAGCCAGGTACCCGCCAAGACTCGAATAGTTCGGCTGCCACTGGCCGTTATCCCCCTTGCAGACAAACGGGTTCCGCATCGCATGCCACGTGCGTGATCTCGTGCTGCCCGTGCCCTGGTAATAGTAGCGCGGGTCCTGATGCAGAATCGTGGGCAGAATCGCCCCGCCAATAAAGACGTCCGTCAGATCGTTGGCATAGTTGGCCCCAAAACGCTGGCCGAAGCCCTTTGCCCCCTGAACATAGTCGGGCGTGTCGGAGGCCTGATCGATACCCGCGATGAAGACCGTGCCCAGCATAGTGACCGGATCGATCGCCGTACGATAGGCGAGAGTGAATTTCAGCTTCGGCGTCAGCGGCACCGGATTCGGATCATAGACCGCATAAAACGCCGGAATAAAGCCCAGAGCACGCTGCTTCTCCGCGACATGAACCTGCTCGGTCGCAATCTGCTCTGGAGGAAGAGCGACAACTGTCGTTGCCGCCACAAAGATCGTCAGCCGGATGGAGCCCATGTCCATATACTGTCCCGGCGTGATCTGAATCGCGGGTGAGGTCCAGTCCACAAAGCCGTTGGCGTGAATGGCTACATGGTAGGGAACACTCGGCTGCACGGCACTGAACGAAAAAAAACCGTTTTGGTTAGTGATGGCCTTGCTGCCCGCTCGCGCCACCGCCGTCCAGAATCACCGTAGCGCCGGGAACAACTTCGTCCTGCACGTCCGTCACCGTCCCGATAATGGACCCGCTCCTGGGCTTCGGAACGGAAATCTGCTGAGCTATCGCCGTACAGGCAAACCAGCAAAGAAAAAAGAAAAACGGAGGTCTTATCGACATCAACGATCTGGGAACTCCGATAATCCGATCGGGTGCGTCCATTGCAGAGGCTACGTGCCTGTGTCCAGACGGAAAGACTCTTGGTACGGCTCGACAGAGTAACCCATAGCTTTCCACCCCTCTAACCCACCTTTGAGGAATTTGACCCGTAAAAGGCCCAGGGCTAAAGCTCGATGCAGGATGGTACGAATGGTTTCATCACTCGGGCACGTACAGTAAACGACCGAGTCTTTGTCTTTTGGGATGAGCGAGGGATTCTGAAGGATTTCTTTTGGTGAAAGCCGCGTTGCGCCAGGAATGATCTCGGAATCAGCTAAGAAGTCGAGCGGAAGACGAACATCAAAGACAAGCACATCTCGATTTGAAGCCAACAATGTATGCAGGACTTCCGGCGTGATGGAGTGCTGCTCCATCTCCTGCCGGTCTTTCAGGCGTTTGATCCTAAGAACGACCAACAGCACGAGAGCGCAAACGGCGGTGAGAGTAACAGCCATCTCTCTTCTCCCTAACATCACCAGATTCACTAGGGACCTGAAAGGATTCATCACCGCAGCAAACGGCCGAGCAGCATTCGTCTCCCGGGATTGTGCCTGGATGACCGCCCAACCGGCAGTAACCAAGCAGTAATTGCCGGTTAGGCGACTATATACAACTACTAGGACGATCCAGCGTTCTTTTGTGTAGATCACCATGAGTCCAGAACGCTAAATAATTGCGGTACCCACAACCGCAGGCACAAAAAAGCGCCCGCTGGAAAACGGGCGCAATCATACGAAAACAGGTTCGCGTCGGCCATCTTAACCAGCTTAAGGTCAGGTAACCGCCAGAATTATGCGCAATTCGGGCGCCGCGATTGCCAATCAGGATGCCCGCTGCGTGAATATTCCCGAGAAATACTTGCGGTAGTGGATGAACAGGATAATCCACAAGATCGCCGCGAGAACTCCGGGTTGCCATCCCACGGGCGGCAACAAAAGGAGGAACGCGATGATATTGACAATGATCGGCGCGAGGATAGCCAAGGCGAACGGAACATAGCGGTTTACTAGCAACAAGGCGCCGCTGATCACCTCGAGTGCGCTCACGAAGAGGATGTAGTGGGATTGGAACATTGCGCCCACGAACAGACCTGCAATGCTCGGAGGAAACTGCTTGGGGAGAAAGTGCAGGAAGGCATTCAGGCCGAAGGCGACAAAGATGACGCCTAACAAGATGCGGGCGATGATGACCACGATTTTCATGAATGCTCTCTTTATTGCAACAGCAAAATTAGGCCTGAAGTATACGCCAATCGAAGTCTGACAAGCAGGTTTTTTGAGGTTTTCAGGTGAGCCTCAGGAAGCGGCATCGAGGACGCGCTTCCGGTTGTTGAGAGGCGTCGCGGCAAGTCGAACGGCAAGGGCGAGATTTCTCCCCGGACCAAGTCGGAGCTACTCTCCCGCCCTGCACTGAAAAACACGAGATCGAGGCGCTGGAAAATTGAGCAAATAAGGGGAAGTCGACACAATTCGCAGGCGAAGAGAGCGTATGACCGGCAATACGGCAACAACGGGACGTAACTCCGGACAGGCGACAAACCAACCGGAACCCAGATTCAGCCCGTCTGGTTAAGTGCTATACCCTGTTATCGTCAACTGAGAATCAAAGTTATCTATAAGCCGGCTTCTGCGGTAGTCTCGGCTCTTTTCACGGTTTCTGGTTGAGCAGGAAGAACGGGATGCCCTTCCTGTGGTCTTAGCAAATCAACGAACGTCTTTCGATCACGCGCCGAGCAGTCTCTAAGCCCAACTGAATCCGCTGCGTTGAAGCGGCAAGGTGCGTACTCTCTTGCCAGTAGCGGCAAAGATGGCATTACCAACCGCAGGCAGAATGGGCGGCAGAGTCGGTTCGCCAAGCCCCGTCGGTGCGTAGTCGGTCTTGCGCCAATAGACTTCGATTTTTGGTACTTGGCTCATGTTCATAAGTGGATAGTCATAAAAATTTGTCTGCTGTATCTGGCCATCCTTCAGCGTGATTTCCTGAGCCATGTGGCCCATGCCTTCCATGATTCCACCCTGCGCCATGCTCTCGGCCGCGTTGGGATTGATGATCTGGCTGCCCACATCTCCAGCGGCCCAGACCTGATGCACTTTTACCTGGTTCTTGTCGTCAACGCTGACGTCGGCAACCTCGGCGAAGTACCCCAGGTGGCAAAACCATGCGGCTATTCCCATTCCCCGGCCAGGTGCTTTCTTCCGGTTCGCCCAGCCTGACTTTTCTGCGACTAACTCCAGCACGCCTTTGTATCGCTCCGGGATAAGAACTGACTGTCCCGTCGGTTCGTGATCGCCCACGGCGTCATGTTCCCCTGAAGACCACGGGATTTGCTTGTTACTTAGCAGGGCGAGCTGGAATTCGAGCGGATCGCACCCAGCCGCACAAGCCACCTCGTCAAGGAAGGACTGTGCCACCCAGCAATAGGCGTTGTCGCCGGGCGCGCGCAACGCTCCCGTCCGCAGCATGAGGGGCTGCATGGATGTGTAAAGCGCATAGGCGGGAGGGAAGCCAGCTGGATAGGCGTCCTGTCCGATGCCCCCACCGGAGGTTGCGTGCTTGCCGTCTCCAAAGGTGGCGAAATGCTGCCGCCAGGCAGTCATCTTTCCTTGCGCATCAAGGCCTGCTTTCAGGACAAAAGTCCCGCCTGGACGGAAGGGGTCATGGGCAATGTCATCTTCGCGCGACCAGAGCAATTTGACCGGCGCGTCCACGCGTTTCGCGATCCACGCGGTCTCGACCAGGTAGTCGTTCTGCAGCCTTCGGCCAAAGCTCCCTCCTGAGCGCACCATGTGCGTCGTTATGTCGCTCTCCTGGATGCCAAGTGTCTTGGCCACCAGTGCGCAACCATCAGCCGGCAGCGTGCTGGTCGACCACATCTCCAGTTTGCCGTCTTTCCAGTGCGCAGTGGCGCCTTGGGGCTCAAGCGTGACATGGGCAATGAAGGGAAATTCGTAAGTCGCCTCGACAACCTTCGCCGATGACTTGAGCGCCGCGTCCAAATCTCCGTATCGGCGCACAGTATTTTCCGGCGGCGCCTTCAGCAACTCAGCCGCCTTTTTGGCGAATCCTTCACTGCTCTGCGTCGCTGCGGGGCCAAGGTCCCAGTTGACCTTGAGCTTCTTGCGCGCCTGCTGTGCTTGCCACCAGGTGTCGGCAACGACGGCGATGCCCGGTTCCATGCCTGGCTCCCATGGCGTATAGGCTGCGGGGGTGATGCCGCCATCGATAACCAGGACATGGCGTACGCCGGGCAGTGCTTTGATCTCATCGAGGTTAGCGCTCTTCACCTTGCCGGCAAATACGGGAGCCTTTTCAATGCTTGCGTATAGCATTCCAGGCAACTCGACATCGATGCCGAAGAGCGGCTTGCCGGTGACAATCTTACGAGTGTCAACGCCCTGCTGCGAGTGGCCGATGATGCGGTAATCCTTGGGATCTTTGAGTTTCACGGTTCCCAGGTCGGGCGCGGGCAGCGCAGCAGCCTTGGCGGCAAACTCCCCATAACTCGCCGAGCGCCCCGAGGCCGCATGCATCACGCGGCCGGATTCAGTGGTGCATTCTGCCGCTGGCACGGCCCAGCATTGCGCAGCGGCCGTGATCAGCAACTGGCGTCCGGCTGCGCCGACGCGGCGCATCGGTTCCCAGCCCTCTGGCGTGTTCGCGGAGCCTCCGGAAAACTGCTGGCCGTATATCTTTTCGTTCAAATCGGCCTGCTGGATTCGGACGTCCTTCCAGTCGACATCCAGTTCCTCGGCAATCAGCATCGGCAGCATGCTCCGCATGCCCTGGCCTGACTCCGAGGCGCGCGCCATGATAGTGACCGCGCCATCCGGGGCGATGTGGATGAAGGCCTGCGGCGTCAGTTCCGGCGACTTCTTCGGACCCTGGGCTACAGCCAGAGGGGAGCGATAAAGACCCAACGCAAGGCCGCCGCCCGCAAGGGCCGTCAACTGCAGAAACGATCTCCGGTGCATGCGCATAAGAATGCTCGTCCTTTACTGTTTGCTGGCTACCGCGCCCGCTTGTGCTGCTTGATGGATCGCCTGGCGAATACGCGTATACGTTCCGCAACGGCAGAGATTCCCACTCATCGCAGCATCGATTTCTGCATCGGTAGGGTGCGGCGTATGATGCAGCAGGGCCGCGGCCGACATGATCTGGCCTGCCTGGCAGTAGCCGCACTGCGGCACGTCGATTGATTCCCAGGCCACCTGTACCGGGTGCAGGCCATCCGGCGAAAGCCCTTCAATGGTGGTGACCGTTTGACCACTGACACTGCTCACCGTCGTCTGGCAGGAGCGCACCGCCTCGCCGCCAACGATTACCGTGCAAGCCCCGCATAGCCCCACGCCACACCCGTACTTGGGACCTTTGATGTTCAATACATCGCGCAGCACCCACAGCAGGGGCATATCCGGTGACACGTCCACCGTCGCGGCCACGTTGTTGACAGTCAATTTGGTGAGCATCTGTTCACTCCACGATTTCGCATAGCAGAGGATCCGTCAAAAGCCTAAGTCTGGCCCG
The DNA here is from genome assembly GCA_963823845.1 of Terriglobales bacterium. Lineage (GTDB taxonomy): Bacteria > Acidobacteriota > Terriglobia > Terriglobales > Acidobacteriaceae > Alloacidobacterium. The sequence goes on along the minus strand of CAWGND010000008.1, from coordinate 1,047,071 downwards.
GATACTATCAAAGTCCGCTTCTCATTCCTGTCAAGAAACGGGGGAAAGAACAAGTCGGTAGCAGAGACGAAGCCCCTTTCAATGATAAAACCGAGTCCTCGTATCCCACAATTTGCCTGACCTTAATCACTATTCGACATTAGAGTCCCCGGACGCGCACATGTGCAAATACAGGGTTCACCGCCAGGATCGGCATTCCGGGGATCATTCGGAGCGACATCAATGGAGGACGAGCCATTCGGCTTCACCTCAACGAGCGTCAAATCGCTAATGCGCTTATCGAGACTTTGAGGTACCCGCGTTCTGGACAGACCACCGGTAATACGGACGTAATTCTGTGTTGACAGCCTGCATGGAAGGCTCCGCAGTTGCTCTGTTCGGAATCGGACGCAGTCTTTTCGGAATCGAACATCGTCGCTTCGCTGTGCGATTGACTTCTTACACTAACCTGCGTGGAATCAGTGGGCGCCGGTGCTCCGTATTTGGATGGAGGCGTGCGGGGAACCTTCTCTGACGTTTTCCTTGTGAGGCCACAATGGAAGCTTTCATGCAGGATCTTCGCTACGCATTTAGGCAGATGCGTCGTTCGCCCGGTTTTGCTCTTACCGCTATTCTGACGCTGACGATGGCCATCGGAGCCAACGTCGTTGTCTTTGGCGTGGTGAATGCGCTGGTGCTGCACCCGTTGCCAGTGCCTGAGGCGAGCCGCGTCTACTCGATCCAGCCGAAGAGTGGGATCGCGATTTCTTATCCGAACTTTGAAGACATTCGCGACCGGAATACGAAGTTTTCCGGCGTTTCTGTGGTCAGAATTGCGCGTATGGGGCTGGATACGAGTGGGAGTGCGCGGCCGGTCTGGGGTTACGAGGTTTCCGGGAGTTATTTCGAGATGCTCGGCGTCAAGCCGATGCTGGGGCGCTTCTTTACTCCAGCTGAGGACAAGAAGACCAACGGCGAGCCCTATGCGGTGCTGAGCTACAACTGCTGGAAGACGCAGTTCGGGAGCGATCCGGGTGTGGCGGGGAAGACGGTTCGCATCAACAAGCATGAGTTTATCGTGCTGGGCGTTGCGCCGAAGGGCTTCAATGGGACAGAGCGGTTTATCTGGCCGGAGGTGTGGGTGCCGATCCATGACGAGCCGGAGATTGAGGGCTATAACTGGATCGATTATCGCGGCGATTATAACGCATGGGTGGTGGCGCGGCTGAAGGCTGGCGTAACGCCGCAACAGGCGAATGCGGATCTTGGGAATATCGCGGCGCAGTTGTCGCGGCAGTATCCGGATGTAGCTAAGGGACTCGAACTGGTTCTCGCGCAGCCTGGCTTTCTGGGCGACATGATGGGAGGGCCGATCCACGACTTTCTGCTGGGCGTGATGTTGCTGGCCGGGCTCGTACTGCTGGCTGCGTGCGCGAACCTTGGTGGGCTGTTTGCCGCACGCATCTCCGATCGCGCGAAGGAAATTGGGATTCGCATTGCGATTGGGTCGGGGCGCAGACGAATTTTGCAGCAGCTGGTGACGGAGTCGGCATGCCTGTCGTTGCTAGGAGGCGCGATTTCCGCATGCCTGGCGGCGGGGCTGTTGCATGCGCTGGCGCTGTGGCGTCCGCAGACGGATTTTCCGGTGCAGTTGCTGGTTGAGCCGGATGCCTGGGTCTACTTGTTTGCTGGGCTGCTTTCGTTGGCGACTGGGCTGCTTTTCGGAATCATTCCGGCGCGGCAGGTGTGGGAAACGAATCCGAACCAGGTGCTGAAGGCGTCTGGTGGTGAGACGATTGCGCTGCGCAGGTTCTCGCTTCGCGATGTTCTGCTGGCAGTGCAGATCGCGCTTTGCTGTCTGCTGGTGACGGCTTCGTTTGTAGCTTTGCGTGGCTTGCAGCGCACGTTTGATTTGCCGCTGGGATTTCGTCCGGAGGGCGTGACTGTTGCGGCTCTAGATACGCACCTTGCCGGGTATGAGCATTCATCCGAGATTCAGAAGCGGCTGCTGGAGAGGGTGCGCGCGATTCCGGGGATTACGGGGGCGACGGTAGCGAACTCGATTCCACTGTCGCTGAATCAGAGCGAGACCAGCGTGTACCCACCGGGCACGGTCACGTTCACGGCGGCGACTCAGGCGTTCTCGACAAATTACTACGAAGTCTCTCCGGACTATTTCTCGGTTGCCGGAACGCGGCTGCTGGCAGGGCGCGACTTTACCGATCACGATGACGACAAGTCGCCGGATGTGGCGATTGTGAATGAGACGTTCGCTAAGCGGCTGTTTGGGACGACCGATGCGGTAGGAAAGACGTATCCGGATGGGCCTGGACATCGGTTTTTGATCATAGGCGTGGTGGAGGCGGGAAAGTATGTGACTTTGACCGAGGACCCGGCTCCGGTTGTCTATTGGCCGCTGGCGCAGCGGGGAAACAGCGACACGGTTTTGCTGGTGCGCTCGCAGCGCGGCTCGGCGGAGATGATTCCGGCAGTGCGGAAGGCGATTGCGAGCGTCGATCCGGCGCTTCCGGTTTTCAGCCTGACGACGTGGCAGGATGTGCTGAGCCTGGTCACCTTTCCGGCGCGCGCGGCAACAATTGCGCTGGGTGTACTGGGCGCGTTGGCGATGATGCTCGCGATTACGGGCATCTTCGGGATGGCGAGCTACTCGGTGTCAAAGCGCATGCGCGAGCTGGGCATTCGCGTGGCGCTGGGAGCGCAGAACCGGCATGTGCTACGGGCGGCGCTGGGTCGGGCGGTGCTGCTCCTGGGGATCGGCTCGGCTGCGGGGCTGCTGCTGGGGGTGGCAGCGAGCAGGGTGCTGGCGAGTATTGTGTATCAGGCTACGGCCTCAGATCCGTGGGTGATTGCGACGGTTGTGCTGACGATGGGGTTAATCGGGCTGGTTTCGGCGGCGATTCCGGCTAGCCGGGCGCTGTCGGCTGAGCCGGCTCGGTTGCTGCATGATGAGTGATGGGCCTGGTTGATGCACTTTATAGGAATTGGCATCAAAGTGTGGTCGAAGTATCGAGAACGACTCTTAACTTATCGGATGAAGCTTACGAGATTGCACAGCGTTATGCGGAGAGCTGTGATGTGTCGCTGAGTTAAGGCCGTATCTGAAATATTGGAACAAACTGTTCAGAAGAAATGCGCATTCGGTACGAGCACGGAACTCCTGTGTTCGACGAGCCAGAAGACGGACCAAAGATCACAACAGAGATGGTGAAGCGGCTCGAGGCGGAGGATTATTGAGTCGCTATCTGCTCGACGTGAACGTGCTTTTGGCCCTTCACCGACCCAGCCACGAAGCACATCGAAGAGTCATTCACTTGTTTCACACCGAAGGACAAAGAGCATTCTGCACCTGCGCCATGACCGGGGTTCGCCGCCAGGATCGGCATTCCGGGGATCATTCGGAGCGACATAAACGGAGGACGAGCCATTCGGCTTCACCTCAACGAGCGCCAAATCGCTAAGTCACTCGTCGAGAACTAGAGCGGAAAGTTGGCCAGATTTCGCAGTTCCGGTCGGATAACCGCCTAACCGGAAGTATGCAGTTGTCCGTATAACGGGCTTATCGAAGATGTGCCTTCTGATGCCGGGTCAGGCTGAGCAAGGTAACCCACTACCGGGAATTGTCAACAGCCTGCAGTCCGCCAAGAGTGGGATCTTCCGCTCGTACGAAATACTCGCTTACGCTTCAGCGGCTTCGAGTTCCTCATCCAGCCCATGCCGGCGCAGCAGGTTCGGCAGGTTCTGCGAGAACGCGGAACGCGGCATCACCATGTCGCATCCAGCCTCCAGCGCCTTCACCTTCAGATCACCCTGCAGGTGCGAGAGAAATCCGATCACCGAGGTTCCACGTTTCAGCTTCGCCTTCAGTTTTGGGATAAGCGTCAGCGGCTTCGCGTTTGCATTGTTCAGATCGAAGACGATCAGCGAAGGCTTCGCATCCTCCGGCGCATTCACAAGCTTCGCCACAATGTCTTTGTCCGCCTTCACAAAGCCGACCTTCACGCCCAGCTTGCGCGCCGTCTCCTGAATCTTGGCCAGAAAGAAAAGATCGTCGATGAAGCAGAAGATCCGCGTCGGCGCATCTTCACGCACCGGTGCCGGGGGCGCTTCCACCACAGCTTCAGGATGAAAGCCATTCGGGGGAGTATTGCCATTCCGATATTCGATGGTCGAGGGAGGTCCATCCGCGATATTGCCGTTCGCAACACGGTAGCTGTGGTCCATCGGGCCGACAAAAACCTGCTGCCGCCTCTGCTTGTTCTTGCGGCGACCTCCGCCCTGACCGTTGCTGCCATTCTTCTGGTATTGCCGGTTTTGGTTGGAGTATTTCGGTTTTTGTCCCTGCGGTTGCTGGGATTGCTGGCCTGTCTGGCCGTTCGCCTGGGGAGAGTTCGGCTGGCCTTTAGCGCCCTTCCGTCTGCGACGCCTACGGCGGTGCCCCTGGGGCTGGCCCTGTGGTGCTTGCCCCTGAGGCGGCTGCGCCTGGGGCTCGTTCTGCTCTGTTGTCATGCTTGCACTTCCTGGTGCGTTGACTTGGTTGCAGCGAAAATTCCGGCACAAAGCCGCTGCTACTTTCTACTCATCGGGTTTGCCGGGAGATCGGTTGATTCATACCCCTGAACAAGATTAGGCGCCACCTAGGTTGTCGAGGGAGGAACCGGGTCTTGGCCTGCACTGTGTGTCACGGAGTCCAAATATCTGAACTTTCAACTCGCTATCGTTATCTTGGGGTGTTTCACCTTAACGCCATCGCTTCCGCCACACGAAGACAAACTCAAGGTGATACGCGCCAGTTGAATTCTTGACTGTCGAGAAATGCGGCGAACTTTCCGGAATTTTCCGGCATCAGCCGCTCGATAGGCAAAGACGATACTATCTGTTATTGATGGTTCTTGCAAGTAGTTGGTTGCAGGAATTTATAAACCGGGCCCAAAACGGAACGGCCGCCTCTATGGGCGGCCGCTCTGTCATGGCCAATCACTGGCCTCCCTGAAGGCCCGTCCGCCGTTAGGCTTCTGGGCAACGACCCCGGCTGGGGTGGGCCTCATACGGCTCCATCTCTCACAGTGCCGAGGTCTGTCTTTTATCGTGCTTCCCGATTCTTATCCCGGGAAAACACGTACGTCGCTGGCACTTATGTAATAAGCAATTTTTATGCCGCATCTTCGGATGTTTATAATCAATAAGTTACGCAGTGCTTACCGGCTCAGGTCTTCAGATTATGGAAGGCTGCACCGCGCCGTCTTCATAAATCCATACATTGCCCGTTCCGATTCACCCCACAGTTCACTTCTGGCAAGTCGGACAATAGTGGGTTCCGCGTCCTCCCAAAACCATCCTCCGAATCGGCGTCCCGCAAACCAGACAAGGCTGCCCGCCCCGCATATAAACCCGGTGCTCCAGCTGGAAAAACCCCCGAACCCCATCCGCATCCACATAATCCGACACCGAAGACCCACCCAGCTCAATGGCATGCTTCAGAACCACCTGCAGCGCCTCACGCAGCCTGCCCAATTGCTCCTTCGTCAGCCGTCCAGCCATGCGCGTAGGCCGAATCCCCGCCCGAAACAGGCTCTCGTCGGCATAAATGTTGCCCACGCCATGCAGCAGTTTCTGGTTCAGCAGCGCCGCCTTGATTGGCGTCTTCCGTCCCCGAAAAAGCGCCGTAAACTCCTGAACAGAAATGCTTAACGGCTCATGCCCGGACCCTCGAAAGCCGTCACTCGATCCGCGCCAGTGAACCGCCAGCCGCCCAAACCGCCGCGGGTCAACAAACCGCACCTCCCGCCCCGAAGCCAGCTTCAAAATGGCATGGGTATGCGCCGGAACCGCCACCGAGCCGGCTGAAACCAGTAGCCGCCCCGTCATCCCCAGATGAACAACCCACTGTGCCTCGCCCTTGCCATCTTCTCTGGCGAGATCCCCGCCTTCGGCATTCAGATCAAAGACAACATGCTTCCCAACGCGATAAACCCGCTCAATCCGCCGCCCCGTCAGCGCCTCCGCCATTTCCTCTGGACGAGTCTTGAACGGCTCCGGCTTCGACCCCAGCCACACCGACTCAATCACCTCGCCCCGCACTCGCTGGTGAACACCATTCGCTACCGTCTCGACTTCAGGAAGTTCCGGCATAGACTCTCTATTTTCGCAGGGAAAGCGAGTTGGTGAGATTTGTCATCCCGACCGAAGCGGAGGGACCTGCAGTTTCTCTCGCTCAGCACGAACCGGGTGCCCCGGGTTCGCGAAGCTAACCCGGTCTTTTCCAAGCAGCCGCCCGAAAAAGTGTAGGCGGCCTCAAAGAGCGAAGGGCCGGAACCACAACCCTAAAGCAGCCACTTGATTCCCGCCACCAAGTCATAGATAGTCTTGAAGGATTTCCGAGAGACAAACATGTCCGACTTGAAAAAGATGAAGGCCGCAACAATCCTTTCCCTGACCATCCTAGCCACCACCGCCCTGGCCCAGACCAAACCCCAGCCCTACACCGCCGCCCCATGGGAAAACGTTCTCTACGGCGCCGCCTACTACAACGAGTACATGCCCGCAGACCTGCAGCCAGGCCGCCTCGACAAAGACATCGCCCTCATGAAACAAGCCGGCATCTCCGTCGTCCGCATGGGCGAGTCCACCTGGAGTCTCTGGGAGCCCGAAGACGGCCGCTTCGAATACGCTTGGATGGACCGCGTCGTCGACGCCATGGGCAAAGCCGGAATCAAGGTCATCCTCGGCACCCCCACCTACTCCATCCCCACCTGGATGTACCACGAGCACCCCGAAGTCCTCGTTGACCCGCTCACTGGCCCCAAGCCCTCCTACGGCATGCGCCAAAACATGGACATCACCAACCCCACCTTCCGCTTCTACGCGCAGCGCCTCATCCGCAATCTGGTCGAGCACTACCGCAACAACCCCACCGTCATCGGCTGGCAGGTCGACAACGAAACGGGTGCCTATAACGCCAACAACCCCGAGGTCTTCACCGGCTTCGTCGACCACCTCAAGCAAAAATTCGGCACTACCGAAAACCTCAACAAAGCCTGGTTCCTCAACTACTGGGGTGAAGACGTCAACGGCTGGGAGAACATGCCGCCGCGCCAGAACGCCACCAGCACCGGCTACAAGCTCGAATGGTCGCGCTGGCAGCAGATGCGCGTCACCGACTACCTAAGCTGGCAGGCCGCCATCGTCCGCGAGTACCGCCGCCCAGACCAGTTCGTCACGCAAGACTTCTCCGACGCCGTCCACCGCGACGTCAACGAATTCGAAGTCGCGAAAGCCCTCGATATCGTCTCCGTCAATCCCTACCACGGCACGCAGGACCACATGGACGGACAGGAGCAATCGCAGGCCGGCGACTTCTACCGCTCCCTCAAGCACGCCAACTACCTCGTGACTGAAACCAACGCGCAAACCACTTACTGGGCCTCAACCTTCCAGTACCCGTACTACGACGGCCAGCTCCGCCTCGACGTCTACACCCATCTCTCCAGCGGCGCCAACATGGTCGAGTACTGGCACTGGCACTCCATCCACTCCGGTCAGGAAACCTACTGGAAAGGCGTCCTCTCGCACGACCTCGAACCCAACCGCCCCTACGCCGAGGTCTCACGCACTGCGCACGAGCTCCAGAAAATCGGCCCGCACCTCGTCGACCTCAAGATCACCAACCAGGTCGCCATCCTGCGCAGCGTCGATTCGCTCAACGCCATCGACTTCATGCCCTTCGCCTCGACCGGCCCGCGCTGGGCCTTTGGACCGGCCTCCGCCGATTACGCCTCGCTCGCCAAGCAGCTTCACACCGCGCTCTACGATCTCAACGTAGGCACCGACTTCGTCTTCCCCGAAGACCCCAACTTCTCCCGCTACAAAGTCCTCATCGTGCCTATGCTCTACATCGCCGACGACGCCCTGTTACAAAAAATCTCAGACTTCGTAAAGAACGGCGGCCACGTCCTCATGACCTTCAAGAGTGGATTCGCCAATGAGAACTCAGCCGTCCGCTGGGTACGCGCCCCTGGCCTCCTGCGCGAAGCCGCCGGATTCAGCTACCAGGAATTCTCGAACTTAGAAAAGCCGCTGGCCCTCAAAGACGACCCCTTCCACGCAGGCGCAGAAGAAAACAAAGTAAGCTACTGGGCCGAATTCCTAATGCCCGAACACGCCAAAGCCCTCGCCTACTACGATCACCCCTTCTTCGGAAAGTGGCCCGCCATCACCGAAAACAACTACGGCAACGGCACGCTGACGTATGAAGGAACATACTTAACCGACGCATTGCAAAAAGCAGTAGTAGAACAAGTCCTCAAAGAAGCATCGCTAACCGGCCCCGACCAGCAACTCCCCGCACCAGTTCACGTAAAACACGGCGTCAACAGACTAAGCAAACAACTCCACTACTACCTCAACTACTCAAGCAGCGAGCAAACCTTCACTTACCCTTACAAAGCAGGAACCGACCTGCTCACCAACAACACCATCGCCGCCTCAGGAAAAATCACGCTGCAACCATGGGATGTAGCCATCGTTGAGGAGAAGTAATCTAGGTTCGGGAAACACCAACTATCGCCACCTCAAGAGATGTCATCCTGAGCGAAGCGGAGCGGAGTCGAATGACCCGCACGAATGAAATTCGTGCGCCATTTGCCTTGCGCAGCAAGGCTGAAAAGTCAGTTCCAGGAAAAATCAAACGAAGCGATACGTCGAGGGAGACACCGCGTGGAGGCACCAGCCATCACCTCGTTATTCACCGCAACTCAAACCAGCCGTCATTCTGACGACCAACGGGAGGAAGAATCTCAACAATGCAAATAGAGCCACTACTTAAGATTCGCCACCTCCCTGATACGATTGCGTCGTGAGAGAACAGCCTAGAATCGACGGCTGATGGGCATACTTGCGCGCCGTCCTTTTCACGCCGACTTGGGAACTCTTGACCACCGGAACGCTGTTCACACTGCTCTCTGTAACAACCTGGTGGCGGGACAATTTTGCATCTGAAGCTTGGAAGAAGAAGCTTGAACTCAAAGGGCTACTCCCTCATTGGCATCCGGCGATCTGGCTATGCATCGGCCTCGTGGTTCTCTTGATGGTGGTGATACAGCGTGCTTTCCGGCTTTGGCGGCAACAAAAGAATGAACTTGCCGTCCATCGCGCGAAACCTATCCCTGAGTTCGTCATTGATCTAGCTAGAGAGGAAGATGAAGTTGTAGGATTCAAGATTCGAAATGTGTGGTCGCAGAACCTATACAACGTGTCAATTGCAAATATCAATTCCCGAGTTGGTGAAATAGCGTGGTGGGAGAACTACTTTCCCTGCCTGGAAGCCCGAAACGGAGAGAAGGTTCTGAAGCCAACCTCATACCCTGGAGAACAAGCACGCTTCCAAGATGTGCCGAGCTTAAGGAAAGCCCTCCAAGAAACACCGGCAGCGATAATCCGGAACATGTCGGAGACATTGTGGTATGTGCAGATGATGCGGAGGGAGCTCGTTACAAGTTCTCAACGCCCGTGGAATTATGGAATTCGTGGACGTAGCGTGTGTGGGACACGGAACGTGTTCTCGTAAAAACAACCGAGAGAGATGAGAAGTGATATGCCAGGCTCTCGCAATTAGTCCCCGGAACAAAGCGTCGCCGCAGGCGACTACCTCACTGCCGTAGGCCCAAGCGCGGGCGAATCCGAAGCGACATTCGCAAACCTTCGGAAAGGAACACGCCACCAAACCATGTCAACCCCCTCCAGACAAAGAAATCTCCTAACCCACACAATCCAAAGAGAAAAACCCGAGCCAATTTTGCCGACTATTTCCCCCTAAATTGCTAAACTAGATATAGAGAGAAAAAGCCCGCCGAAACCGGCGGGCTTTTTGTGTTTTCGGGGTGAAGGACACACAGGCGACGGCTATGGCCAGTCAAACCAGCAAACCTGATGGGGATCAGCCCCGGATGTAGCCTTCACCCTAAACCACGTCCTCTCAGGAATTTACCAAAAACATACCGGGGGGAAGCCACCCGAGTACAACGAGCGTACAGCCAGATCATCTAAATCATTGAAACTAAACGATCTCCGTACAGGAATTATCTGTCTAAACTATTGAAAGCAAAGCATCCCCGTACAAAATGGCGGGGGGAGGGGGTCGCTTTCCGGACTCGCAGCCGCGATCCAGAACGCCGAGTATGAAAATCGGCCCCTACCCAGCAGGAAAGGCATGCATTCCGCGCCCCGAGAGGGTACTTTTACTTGTGCCCTGGGATCGCTCAAGAGAACGGAGATCGCAATATGGCTCGACGGCACAAGGAGCAACACCGCACCGACCGCGTTGGATGGCTGCGAGCCGCAGTCCTGGGCGCAAATGACGGGATTCTTTCCACTTCAAGCCTCGTGCTTGGCGTGGCCGCTGCCCACGGCACCCATCGCAGCGTCATGGTTGCCGGCATCGCCGCCCTGTTCGCAGGAGCCATGTCGATGGCGGCTGGAGAATACGTCTCCGTACACTCGCAGGCTGACACCGAGGCGGCCGATCTCGCCATCGAACGCAAAGAACTGAAAACGGACGATCTCGGTGAACACAAAGAGCTGGCCGGCATCTACGTCGCCCGCGGTCTCGATCCATCGCTCGCGAAACAGGTCGCACAACAGTTAATGGCGCATGATGCGCTCGGTGCTCATGCCCGCGACGAACTGGGCATATCAACTGCCCTGGCGGCGCGCCCAATTCAGGCGGCACTCTCTTCAGCCGCCAGCTTCACTGTGGGAGCGGCGCTACCGCTCGCGGGCGCGATCCTCGCGCCACTGAATCTCTTAATCCCGATTGTAGCGATCGCCTCGCTGGTTTTTCTCGCAGTGCTCGGAGCATGGGCCGCATCCGCCGGCGGTGCAAGCCTGATCAAGGGCGCCATGCGCGTCACCTTCTGGGGAGCGCTGGCGATGGCCGTTACCGCCGGTGCAGGAGCGCTCTTCGGAGCGACTCCCTAGAACTAAACTACAGACCGAAACTACTTCTCGCTGCTCGGAGGAACAAGCCCCTTCAACCGCATATACAGAGCCAGCGTCGCATACTGTTCGTTGTCATGCGAGACGGTTCCCCACGCAATTCCCAGTCGAGAGTGTTTCGCCGGCCCGACCTGCACCATCTCGGTCATGTTCGCGTCAGTCAGCGCGCCGAACGCCTTATCGCATTCGGCAAATGAGGCCTTCAGCGCATCCACAATGGTCGCCTTGTCCGCAGTCTCCGCAGGAGCGGGCTTCGGCGCACTCGTCCCATTCAACGCGCCGCAGCCGCGATTCTGCGCCTCGGTCACATGATTCGCGACCCGGGCAAACGTCCGAATGTCGGGCGTCGGCTTGAAGCTGTAGTCTTCGGCCGGCATCGTGTCCGCCGCTTTCAGAATGAACCCTTTCAGCGACGCATACCGCCCCTGCACCTCAGCCGACATAGGATTCGCGGTCGCCGCCGGAGCTGGAGTTGCAGCCGCCTGCCCGAACACCGCCACTGGAGCTAAAAGAACCGCCATAGCACAGACCATCATCCGTCGCATCATCCTCACCTCGCACATAGGCTAACACCTTCAACTCCGGCCCACGCCATCGTAGAAGAACGCTGGTTCTAGCGTGGAAGATGAATGTCCCGATAAAACATGCAGCGAGTTTCCAGATACCAGGAGACGATAAAGAGAACCAGCATGATGCTGACAGCCCAGCAGAACACCTGAATGGGTAGTGTGCTCGTGAGCCGCGCGTTGTCATCGGTTGAGTCCGATGCCGACTCGCAAAAAATCAACCCGCTAACCATTGAGATTCCGGCAGCCAGCGCCAGCAGTTTGAGAGAGTCCCAGATCTTCTCGTCCAGATCGCTTCCCGGAACCAGAAATGCCGTATGGAAGACAGCGAACAACGACAGCATGCACAACAACAAGGCGACCGGCTTGGCAACCTCCACTAGCATGGCTCCGAACCTCAGACGCAACCATTCTACCGCCACGAAGGCTGCCGCGTGAAGGGGGTTGTGCGCGCTGTTTCCTGCCCGTCATGAGCTTTTGGCTTGCCGCGAGCCCGCGTATATCATAGAAGTTTGGCCGCCATCCGGCACACGCCTCTACGCGCCCGCTTCTGGTCATTTCCTAACGTCCATCGCATGAGGTAACGTGTGCAAGGCAGGCCCAAGTTCAACGTAAGGTGTGCAGACACAGATGCGAGCAAAAACAGCAGTCGTTCTCGGTGCCCAGTGGGGCGATGAAGGCAAGGGCAAGATCGTCGACGTGCTCTCCGAGCGCTTCTCCGTCGTGGCCCGCTACGCCGGCGGTCACAACGCCGGGCACACCGTCATCATCGGCGGCCAGAAGTTCGTCCTCCAGCTCATCCCCTGCGGCATCCTGCGCCCCGCGTGCAAAGCCGTCATCGGCAACGGTGTCGTCCTCGATCCCATGGCCTTCCTGCGCGAAGTCGGCAAGCTGCGCGACCTCGGCGTCAACGTCGACCAACAGATCTTCGTCTCCAATCGCGCCCAGGTCATCCTCGAATACCACCGCATGATCGAGCTCGCCGCCGAAAGCGCCCCCGGCCGTCAGAAAATCGGTACCACCAGCCGCGGCATCGGCCCCGCCTATGAAGACAAGATGGCCCGCAACGGCCTCCGCGTCGTCGATCTGCTCAACACCAACCTGCTCAAGACGCACATCGAAAACGCCTGCCACGAGAAGAACACCATCGCCAATGCGCTCTTCGGCGCCAAACCCCTCGACCCGGCGAAAATGTACGACGAATACGCCCACGCCGCCGAACAGGTCGCGCCCTTCGTCACCGACACGGCCTCGCTCCTAAACAAGGCCATCGATCAGGGCGGCAGCGTCATGTTTGAAGGCGCACAGGGCACGATGCTCGACATCGACCACGGAACCTACCCATTCGTCACCTCATCCTCAGCCACCGCAGGCGGAGCCGTCACCGGCACCGGAGTCGGCCCAACCAGAATCGGCACCGTCATCGGCGTGACGAAAGCCTATGTCACCCGCGTCGGCGAAGGCCCGTTCCCGACCGAAATCTTCGACGAAGCAGGCGAGCTTCTGCGTGCCCGCGGACAGGAATTCGGCGCCGTCACGGGACGCCCGCGCCGCTGCGGCTGGCTCGACCTGCCGCTCCTTCGCTACTCCAACCAGATCAACGGAACGGAGTGGCTGGTAGTGACCAAACTCGACGTCCTCGACACCCTCGAGGAAATCCCCGTCTGCACCGGCTACAAGATCAACGGCAAGCTGATCGACACGATGCCCGCAGACGTGCGCGGCCTCCTCGAGATCGAGTGCGTCTATACAAAACTAAAGGGCTGGAACGAGTCCACCGAAGGTATCACCGAATTCGACAAGCTGCCGAAGATCGCGCAGGACTACCTGCGCTTCCTCGAAAAAGAATCCGGCGCAAAAATCGGCATGATCTCCACCGGCCCCGACCGCGACCAGACCATGCTCCTCCCCGAATTCGCCGCAGCGTTAGATGAACTACACGCGTAAGTAACGCGCGCAAACAACCAGTTGAAGATTGAAGTGCATTCCTTCTAGGGCGGTATGGGATAATTTCCAGCAATGCTCAGGCCCCGTTTTCTGCTGCTTTTTGTTCTCGTTTTGAATTTTGCGACTCCGTGCCGTGTCGCCTATTGCCAAACTTCCGACGGAATCACAGGTTGGAAGCCAAAGACGCTGGCGTTTGAGGTTGAAGAATTTTCTCCTTCTCCTTCTCTATCACCATTTCCTCCTTCACGCGGGGACATTGTCCCGTCACAGGTTAAGTTCGACATTTTTGTGATCGATTTTCCGGGCTCCAAGCCCAGAAAGCTTGCCGAAGGAGCACGTCCAGCTTTGTCTCCGGACGGCACGCAAATAGCCTACTGCGTCCAGACTGCGCATCACTGGGGACAACTTCAGGTCATAAATGCCGATGGTTCGGGCCAGAAACAGCTCACAAACATACCTAGTGGAGGCGTCTGCTTTCCCGGATGGTCTCCTGATCGGGAAAAAATAGCTTTCACTGTTTTCGATGGCAAGACACCAATGATTCATATCGCTGACAAGAACGGAGATCATGTCACTCGAATCATCGAAGGCATTGCGGCACATTGGTCGCCGGATGGGACACACATTGCGTTTTTGCGCTATTCAGATGCACGTGGCTCCAAGGGTTCTATCTGGATCGCCAACGCCGACGGCTCTGACGCAAAGAAGATATTCGAAGATACATATGCTTTTACAGAACCTACTTGGTATCCCGACGGACGGAATATCGTATTCGCCGTAAGACGGGAGCATACATCGACTATATTTCGTCTGAATCTGGACGGAACAAATCTCGCGGAGCTCGCCCGGGACGACAAGATGGGATTCCTAGATCCGATCTTTTCACCCGACGGCAAGCAGCTAATAGTAGCGCTTTCAACAAATCATCAAACCCGGAACCATCGATAGTGTGGCTCGATATGGCTAGCCATCAGGGGAAGCGAGTACTCCATGGACCGTGGTCAAGCTCGTTTTTGTGTCCCAATGTCTTTTGGGTGAAGAAGTAAGTATCACTCAGCGCGCAACGCTTCAGTCGGCTCGACCGAGGCAGCGCGTTGCGCTGGCAGGCTCACAGCCAAAGCAGCAATCGCAACCAGCGCGCCAATCGTGACCGAAATAGAAACGGGATCAGCTGTACTGGTCTTAAATAACAACCCACTCAGCAACCGCGCCCCAGCAAACCCAACCGCAAGGCCGGCCACAATCCCCGCAACAACAAATACCGCAGCCTGCTTCAGCACCAGCGTCAAAATGTCCTCGCGTCGCGCGCCCACTGCCATGCGCACGCCAATCTCCCGCGTCCGCTGCTCGACAGAATAAGCCAGCACGCCATAAATTCCGATAGCCGCCAGCACCACCGCAACCACGGCAAAGATGCCCAGCAGCACCGCCGTCATCTTCTGCCGCGCCATCGAATCGGAAAGCACCTCATCGACAGTCTGAACATTGTAGATTGCCACGTTTGAGTCCAGGTCTCGCACAGCGCTTCTGACGATCGGCACAATACTCTCCGGCGTGACGGACGTGCGCACCAGTAGCACCGCATGCAATCCATATCCAGGCAAATAAATCTCCGGCTGCGGCTCCGTCTCGACGCCTAGATCATGCGCATTCGCCACCACGCCAATCACCGGAATACTCGAAGGCTGCGAACTCATCACACCGATCAAGACATGAGCGCCAATCGGATCTCTCCCCGCCAGATGCCGCTGCGCAAACGCCTGATTGACGACAAAGAAACCCGTCGGCGAATCCACATCCTTCCGGTCAAACACCCGCCCCTGCAGCAAGCCAACTCCCATCGTGCGAAAGAAGTCAGGACTGACGTACCGAATCTGCGCATACGGAAACGACCCCGGAGCAAGCGGTGGCGCACCTTCAATCAAAAACCGCGTCATCACCATCGACGGATTCAGCGGCACCGCCGTAGTGCTCCCCGCAGACACGACGCCCGGTATCTGCCCAATCTTATCCAGCAACTGTTCATAGAACTGCGTCGTTGCGGCGCCGCTATCCGAATACCGCGGCTCCGGCAGGGTCATCTCAAAACTGAGCAGGTGATCCGTACGAAACCCGGGATCGACAGCAACCAGCTTCTGAAAACTCCGAACGACAAGCGTGCCAAGAAACAGCACAATCACCGCAATCGCAATCTCCCCGGCAATCAGTGCTCCGCGGCTGCGTCGGTTTCCCGCAGTGCTGCCGCGATCACCCGACCGAAAGGCCTCCGCCAGACTCGAAAAAGTCTTCGTAACCGGCAGCAGCCCAAAAAGCACAGCCGTCATTACACATGCACTGAGCGTGAGCAGCAATACTGGAAGATTCAGTCGAATGGTCTGAACCAGGGCAAGATCGACACCCGCCGTGTGCGAAAGCGCAAGACGCAGCAGCGGCAAAGCTAGCCACGCCAACGCCGTTCCCAACGCGCCTCCGATGAGGCAAAGAATCATTGTCTGCGCCAGGAACTGCGAAAAGAGCCGACCGCGGTCCGCGCCCAGCGCCTGACGAATCGCAACCTCGCGCTGATTGGCCGTCGCCCGCACCATGATGAGGTTGGCGACATTCGCGCACGCAATCAATAGCACCAGCAGCACGGCACCCATCAGAGAAAGAATCGCAGGCCGCAGAGTTCCCACCAACTGCTCGCGCAGCGGTTTCAGCGCCACGCCCTCCAGCCGGTTCGTCGCCGGATACGCAGCCGAGATCCGCGCCGCGATCGTCTGCATATCGGTTCTCGCCTCAGCCAATCCAACGCCAGTCCGCAGCCGCCCCAGCACATTCACCGAGTGCCACACGCGCGAAGCCTGCGTCGGCGGGTCAAGCAGCGACAGCGGCAGCCACACCTCACCCTCTGCTGGATACGCAGCACTCGGCGGCAGCACGCCAACGACGGTGTAGCTCGCTCCATTCAGATCGATGCTGCGCCCAACGACATTCGCGTCGCCGCCAAAGTAGCGTCGCCACGCCGTCGCGCTCAGCACCGCAACATGATCGCTCCCCGCCTTCTCATCCTGCTCATTCAACGTCCGCCCAAGCAGTGGAGAGACTCCAAGCACGAAAAAAAAATTCCCAGAGGCAAGTACCCGGTGCACCTGCTCACCCGCGCCGCCTACTACAAGCGAAACGGTGCTCGGATTCACAACTGAATAAGCGGCAACCTGTTCAAAGGTCTTTTGCTGCGAGCGCCAGTCGAGATAGTCAGGGTACGTAGCCTCCGCGCCGCCCGCAAACTGCGGATGCGTCTCAAGGATCGCGACAATGCGCCCGGCATCACGAAAGGGAAGCGTCTGCAGCAGCAGCCCATAAATAACGCTGAAAATTGCAGTGTTCGCGCCTACCCCAAGAGCAAGCGTGAGAATCGCGGTTAAGGCAAATCCGGAAGACTTGAACAACTGACGCAGCGCATAACGAAAATCCCGCAAAATGGTGTGCATCGCTTCCCGCCTCTACGAAATAGACACGGCCAAATTATCGACTGCGCATCCATGACATTTCTATAGCGATCCGTCACAATTCCCGCGAAGTGCTTTGGCGGACAAACAACGAGCAGCAGTGCGCCGCGGCTCGCCGAGTGGCAGATGATTAAAGAGCCGCTATTCCGTTATACGGCGGCCTTCAGAAAATAAACCTGCCGTGCCGCTCACTTTTCGTCTGCTTTTTGCAGTCTCCGTTTCAAGGCTGGAGACGATCCCAGTTCCTGCCCACGTAAATTCCAGGCGTAAACAGTCTCGGCACTCCTGATAAGACAACCGCTTGTCTCTCGATATATGCTTTTGTGGCCCATGTTGAACTCAATGATTAAGCGCTCAATTGCGTGGCTGTCCGTGCTCCTTCTCATTTCTCCCGTGGTCCTCGCACAGCGCGGCTTTGTGCATATCAAAGGTCCGGACCTCGTCGATGCGAGCGACCAGCCATTAATGTTGCGCGGGACTAACCTCGGTAACTGGCTTGAGCCAGAAGGCTATATGTTCCACTTCGAAGGTAACCCGCAATCAACAACTGAGATCGAAACCCTGACGAAAGAACTCATCGGCCCCGAAAAGTCCGAAGCCTTCTGGAAGCAGTGGCGCGAGAGTTACATCACAGAGGCCGATATCGATCTGCTCAAAAAGAGCGGCTTCAACTCAGTGCGTGTTCCGCTGCACTGGAAATTCTTCGACAGTGACAACGCCGACGGTTTCCGCCTGCTCGACCGCCTCGTGCAATGGGCGCGCAAGGACAACATCTACGTCATCCTCGATCTCCACTGCGCTCCCGGCGGACAAACCGGCACGAACATCGACGACAGCCTCGGCTACCCCTGGCTCTACCGCAGCCCCGAAGAGCAGGAACACACCATCGCCATATGGCGCAGGCTCGCCGCGCATTACCGCAATGAACCCATCGTCCTTGGCTATGATTTGCTCAACGAACCCATCCCGCACTTCCAGCAGCTGCAGCAGTACAACAAAGATCTCGAGCCGTTGTACCGCAAGATTGTCGCCGCCGTTCGCGAGGTCGACCGCAACCACGTCGTCATCCTCGGCGGCGCCCAGTGGGACTCGAACTTCAAAGTCTTCGGCCAGCCCTTTGACTCCAACGTGATGTACACCTTCCACAAATACTGGACAGCGCCCGACGTCAGCGTCATCCAGCCATACCTTGATTTTCGCGAAAAGTACCACGTGCCCATCTGGCTCGGTGAATCCGGCGAGAACAAAGACGAGTGGATCGCCGCCTTCACCAAAACGCTTGAAGCAAACCACGTAGGCTGGTGTTTCTGGCCCTACAAGAAGATGGACGCCACCTCATCCGTCGTCACCTTCGATCGCCCCGCGCACTGGGATGAAATCGTGGCCTTCGCTAAACTCGCCTCCGGCACAGGCAACGCAGAGAAGCGCATCGCCGCACGCCCCTCCATGGAAGACGCACAGCAAGCCTTCGACGATCTGCTCAAGAACATTCAGTTCGCCAACACGCGCGTCAACGCCGGCTATGTGCAAGCCCTGGGACTTACGTCCGTGACCACCAGATAAAAAAATACCCGAGCCCGCAAGCAACTGCGGACTCGGGCCATGGTTCGGAGATCGACGGTTCCGAAGATCGGCAGCCGGTTCGCTACCGTCCTCGAACCGCCGAGTCTGCTTCAATCGCCAGAGCGCCCAGAGTCGCAAAGAACTCCGGAGACTGCCCCAGGAAGAGATTGGTTCCTGTAAGAGCCCTGACCGCAGCCAAAGCTCCTCCAAACTTATCGGACAAGGGACGGATGACCGCGCATTTCGGCAGCGATGAGCTGATGAATTCGCACGGCACGGGAAAGATAAGATTCGTTTGCAGAAGGGGGTTCGGGGGGTCGTTGAAATTGGGGAATGTAAGGCCGTTGTCCGTTACGGGAGACTGCTGATTGTTGAAATCGAATGGCGGTCCTTGCACCGCATTGCCGGCAAAATCCACCCATTCGAGAAAATGCGCTACTTCATCTCCGCCAATGCCGAAGATGATCCGCAGCACCTCAGAACTGGTCGCCTTCTGGCCAAGAGCCGGGTAGAGGCTGGAGCCGCCCTGCTCAATCGATGCAAAATGAAACGCCGCGGAGTCTGCGATCGCCTGTATGTGATCTTCGCCTTCGAAGTCGGCGTCTGTCCGCGGAATCGTCGTACGATTGGTGATGTTGATGGCCTGGGGAAATGTCGCGCCGAAATCAGGATTGGTCGTGCTGCGATAGCGGATATACCAGCTCGTATCGACATTGAGGTGCATCAGGTTGGTAAGGCGGCCGATGTTCTGCGCGCCCGTAGCCTTGCTTCCCTTGAGGTTGCGGAAGCGATCAAGGTTCACAGGATCAGCGCCCTTCGATTCCAGGTAGGCGTTAATGAATGTAGCGTGGCTTACTTCGTCGAGCGTGTTGCTGGTGATGTACTGCGAACCATCTCCATCCAGAAACTGCAAAGCGAGTTGATAGTTATTCTGCGTACCGTCTGTCACGCCGCCCAGTTCCGCGTACTGCGTCCACAGATCGGATTCCAGCAGTTCCGCCGCCGCAAGGAAGCGAAGAATCGCAACGTCGCCCCTGGTCAGGCGCTCTTCGTTATCGTGATCGTGATCGTCGGCAAACGCCGGGACGCCACTCGCGACAAGCCCCGCGCTCAGGGTCGCTGCGCCTCCTGCCAATACTCCCGTCTTCAGAAACGAGCGCCTGTTCACAGAGCGTTCGTTTACGTCCATTGGTTTTTTCATTGGGGATTTCCTGCCTTTGGGGCATTACATGCCCAGACACAAGGTAGGCGTTCGAAAAAACGAAGTTGTCATGCGATCGTCAGACTATCTTCGAATTCCTGTCAGAGATTTGTATCCCGACGATGAACGAGAGGTTACTTGGAAGATAACGGAATCCCCGATGGCCAGATATCGGCTCACCCATTGTCCAACTGCGAACAGACGGGTCATAAAACCGGACAACACCCTCCACTCTCTTGATGTCCGGTTCTAGAAAAATCAGCGACATAAGCCCTCCCGAATGCTGGCAGCTCAGATGCAAGAGAGCTTCATTGCATTGGTTCTCAAAAGGGGATGACCTATGACGAGCCTGCTTCAGGATGTGCGCTACTCCCTGCGCCAACTAAAGAAAACCCCCGGCTTCACTATCACCGCCATCATTTCGTTGACCCTAGGCATAGGAGCAACAACGGCGGTCTTCAGCGTCGTCTACGCCATCCTCATGAATCCCTACCCCTATGCCAACTCCGATCGCATGGCCCACCTGCGCGCAACCCTTCCCAGTGGGCTGCAAGGCTACTTCGGCCTCACCGCGTCCGAATGGCAGGTAATCAGGAAATCGCCCGTCGTCGAAGACGCTTTCATGACTGACGAGTGGAGCCTTACCGTCACCGGTCACGATCTTCCCGAGGACGTTCAGGCTGACTACGTGACCTCAAACACCTTCAACTTCATGGGTGTTCCTCCGCTTCTTGGCCGCGGCATCCTGCCATCTGACGCCATCGATGGCCAGGACCCGCAGCCCGTCGCAGTGCTCGGCTACAAATTCTGGCAGCGCCATTTCAACGGCGATCCATCAGTGATCGGAAAGACCATCCAGCTCGTCCGCAAGAACTACACCATCATCGGAGTCGCCGCGTCCCGCTTCACCTGGGATGACGGCGATGTGTACCTGCCGCTGAAGGTCACCCCCGATCCTGTGCGCGCCTACTACGTCGGCATCCGCCTCAAGCCGGGCGTAAGCCACGCCGCAGCCAACGCGGCCCTCGCACCTTTGATCGATCAGTTCAAAAAAGAATCGCCCGACCACTTCCCGCGCGATAACTTCAAATTCCACGTCCAGGGTCTGAATGAAGATTTCGTGCAGCGGCTCGGGGGCACGCTTTATTTGCTTCTCGGCGCCGTCGCGCTGCTGCTTGCCATTGGTTGCGGCAACGTCTCGATTCTCCTGCTCGCCCGCGGCACAGCCCGCCAGCATGAATTCGCGCTGCGCTCCGCCATCGGCGCCACGCGCCGCCGCATCATCCGCCAACTGCTCACTGAATCGCTGCTGCTCTCGCTTACGGGAGCCGCGCTCGGCGTCCTTCTCGCCTATCAGGTGCTCGCGCTCATCGTGAAGATGCTGCCCCAATACTCCTTCCCGCACGAAGCATCGATCCAAATCAATCTCCCGGTCTTACTCTTCAGCGTAGCCATTTCGCTTTTTACCGGAATCGTCTTCGGCCTCTCGCCGGCACTCCAATACTCGCGACCCGACGTGACTCAGGTGATGCAGTCCGCCTCGCGCACGGTCTCCGGCAGCATCCGCGGCCGCGCCACCAATTCCGCCCTCATCGCCGGGCAGATCGCGCTCACCCTGCTTCTGCTCGCCAGCGCAGGCGCCGCCATCCGAAACTTCCTGCGTCTCCTGCACACGCCGCTTGGCTACGACCCGCACAACATCATGTCAGTAGGAATTCCCATCCACGATGGAACCTACAAGACGTGGCCTGAGCGCGCGGCCTTCTTCGAATCGCTCAAGAAGAAAATAACAACCGTCCCCGGCGTCACCATGAACGCCATCTCCTCGAACGCCACGCCCCCAAACAATGGCTATGACACCGGAATCGAGATCCTCGGCCAGTCTCCGCGCGACGACCAGAAGGTTCGCATCAACCTCGTCAGCCCCGAGTACTTCCCCATCTTGCACATCCCGCTCGCTCAGGGCCGCATCTGGGATGAGACCGAGAACCACAACGCCGCCCACGTCGCCATCATCAACCAGACCATGGCCCGTCGCTACTTCCCCAAAGGCAACGCCCTCGGCCACTCGTTCAAAGTCCCCGAGATCAAAGACGTGCCGCCCTTCAGCCTCACACCCCAGCTAGGCAGCGGCTACCTCGAGATCATCGGTATCATCGCCGACAAGCGTGATGACGGCCTCAGAAATCCGATCCTTCCCGAAGTCTTCCTGCCCTACACGCTGAATCTGGGTATGTACACCCAGATTCTTGTACATTCCAATGTGCCGCCGCTTTCGCTGCTACATTCCATCGCCGCGCAGGTCAACTCTGTCGATCCCGACCAGCAAATCACCAGCCAGGTCCGCGATCTCGATCACTGGATCAGCACGCAACCGGAGTGGGAACAGGAGAATCTCGTGGCATGGCTCTTCGGCGCCTTCGCGATTCTGGCCCTGGCCTTGGCCGCTGTGGGACTCTATAGCGTCGTCTCCTACATCGTCGCCCAGCGGACCAACGAATTCGGCATCCGCATGGCGCTCGGAGCGCAGCGCGCCCATGTGCTCCGCATCGTCTTCATCTCCATGGTGACGAGCGTAGCCAGCGGAATCGCAGTGGGACTCGCCTTGACCCTGGCCTTCAACAAGCTGCTTGCCCGTTGGCTTGAAGACAGCTCCCACGATTCCTTTGTGCTGCTTGGCGTAACACTCCTGCTGAGCATCGTTGCTGCAATTGCATGTGTCGGCCCGGCCCGAAGAGCGTCAAAGATTGACCCGATGAAGGCACTTCGCTGCGAATAAACCTGTTTACGCTGGCGACGGATCTTCTGACGAGACGTCCATAGATTCGCTGGTGACAGCCGGCTTCAGGAGCGGCCATCCTTTGCGCAGCACGTAGTCCAGCCAGGCCCCGGCAAGCTGTGTCGTGAGGATCGACGCGACAACCAGTGTTGTATAGAACTTCGAGCTGATGATCCCGGCGTCGAATGCCACACTGGCCAAGACGATGCCCGGTCCGCCGCGTGCATTCGTGGTAATTGCAAGGTTGATCAGGTCCAGTCCTCTGAATCCTGCGAATCGGCCAGCGAGCGACACGGAAAGAATCTTGATGATGCATGTTCCAGCGATAAACGCGACCATCATCCACACTGATACACCACGAATCAGGTCCAGCTTCAAACCTACGATCGCGAAGTAGACGGGGATGAAGAAGGCGAAGGACACTTTGCCGATCGCGTCGAGCGCGTCTGCGAACAGCCTGCGCTTCTTGTGCACAACAGCAAAACCGGCAAGAAAGGCAGCGAACACGAGGCTGACATCGAGCGCCCCGGCGACCACGCAATATGTCAGGAGAATTCCAATCGCATAACCCGTCGGAGAATACCTGGCCAAAACATTGAAGCGCGATTTGTTGATCCGCTTGACCAGCCGGGGAACGATCGTAAGCCCAAGTACGAAGTAGCCCACGGTGGAGATGAGGTGGTATGACATCGCGCGTGGATGAAGCGCCGCTGTCCCGGTCATGGCCGTTGCCACCCCGAGGGCCAGCCACAGGACGATGTCCTCGAGCACCGCAACACCCAGAACCAGCCGCGCGAATCGCGTATGCAGGATCTTCAAATCAGCAAAGATCTTCGAGACAACCGGAACGGAGGTCACCGCCACGCCGACTGCGAGAACAATGGTCAGCGAAACGCGATTTCCATTCGGACCCGCGAGCGACGGGCGAATCAGCCAGGGTCCGAAGCCCAGTCCGAGCAGGAAGGGTATGCCTGTGCCCACAATCGCCAGCCACCCTACCTCTCGACGCTCTTCGCGGGTGAACAGCTGCTGCATTTCCGCTCCGGACAAAAACATCAGCAAAAGCAAGCCAAGCCAGTAGACAAATTCCAGGATGCTTCCCTGATGTCTGACGCTCTCAATCATCCGGGAAGCGAACGGTAGCCGGCCAAGAACCGCAGAACCCAGGACGACGCCTGCCAGAATCTCGCCGATGACCTTGGGTTGCCGCAGCCTCACGAACAGGTAGCCCAGCAATTGGGCAAGCCCAACCAGGAGCAGGAGGACCAGGAGAACGGAAGTCAATTCAGTGTTCGACACTTTTGTGATCCTGCCGATTGAGATGTATTCGCATCCGGGACGTTTGCCCGGATGCTTGTGGCCCTCAACGCGTGAAGCTCAGTGCCGCAACGTCCTACTCGGCGGTTGTCGGATCGATCATCGATCGAACCTGCGAGATCCGATTGGCTGGGAACCCGCCCTGTTGAGCATGTCTGCGTATTGTATTTTCATCGGGGGCAATGTACACGCAGTAAATCTTGTCGTCCGTAACATAACTCTGAATCCACTGAATCTGTGGCCCCATCTCTCGCAGAACGCCACAGGATGTTTGCGATATCGCCTGTAATTGCTCAGGCGACAGCTTGCCTGCTTCTGGAATTTCTCGCTCAATAACAAACTTCGGCATCGTTGCTTTCTCCTCTTTTCTTTACGCCCTGTCATGCAAAACCTATGGAACAGTTAAGGTTCGTCTCCAAAGTAGATCGAAGCGGGCCTTGAGACAAGATGGCAGATTTGACATTATAGAGAGGCGATCAAGCCATCTCTGCAGGAGTCTCCAGTGATCGACGTCACCATCTTTT
Source organism: Terriglobales bacterium (assembly GCA_963823845.1). Lineage (GTDB taxonomy): Bacteria > Acidobacteriota > Terriglobia > Terriglobales > Acidobacteriaceae > Alloacidobacterium. The sequence continues at coordinate 1,022,694 of CAWGND010000008.1, read as the reverse complement.
TTCCCGACCAGACTTTTCCTTCCACTGCCACTGGCCCCATGGAGGTCTTTCGCCATGCAGGCACGCTGTGGAACAACTTCACAGGAGCGCGACCGTGTGCTCATTTTCGCGTCACTACGGCATCCATCGACGGGCGCGCCGTCCGCTGTGACGGACCAATTCATATCCAGCCGGAAGTTGCCATCACAGCCATCCGCAAGACAGACCTCATCTTCATCCCGTCAACCGGTCTCGATGTCGAGAACGTAGCCGAGAGCAACGCGGCTGTCGTGCCCTGGTTGCGTCGCTGGCACAAGCGCGGAGCAGCCATCGCCAGCGTATGCTCCGGCGTTGGACTTGTCGCCGCCGCCGGCTTGCTCGAAGGAAAACGCGCCACCACGCATTGGAGTCTCTCCGAGCGATTCCGCGAGAAATATCCCAATGTGCACTGGATGACGGAATTGATGGTGACCGAGGACAGCAACCTATACTGCGGCGGGGGGGTGAACGCTTCTCTTGACCTCAGTCTTTATCTGGTCGGGCGCTTCTGCGGCCACGACGTCGCCATGCAGAGCGCCAAAGCGCTGCTCATCGAGATGCCGCGCGCATGGCAGGCCGGCTTCGCCATCGTGCCTCTCAAAACCGAGCATTCCGACAAGACCATTTCCCACGCACAGGACTGGCTGCACGAGAATTTTCACCAGACCTTCCCGCTTGAAACCCCCGCCGAACGGGTCGGCATGAGTCTGCGCAATTTCGTTCGCCGCTTTAAGCAGGCCACCGGAGACAGCCCCTTAATCTACCTGCAAAAGCTGCGCGTCGCCGCCGCCAAGCGTCTGCTCGAGAACGACCATCGCACCATGCAGGAAATCAGTGACGCCGTTGGCTATCAGGATGTCGTCTTTTTCCGCAAGATATTCCAGCGACACACCGGCGTCTCTCCCAGCGCATACCGCCGAAAATTCGGCGTCTAACCACCACTCAAAAAATAATCTGCTTTTTCAAGGTTGTGGTGTATATTGCGCTCGCCGAGGGGAATCCAATGATTCTTGTCGTGGGTGCAACAGGACTCGTGGGGAGTGACGTCTGCCGAAGGCTGGCGAAGCGGGGCGAAAAGGTAAGAGCGCTTGTTCGCGTGACAAGCGACAAGGAGAAGGTGGAAGCGCTGCGGGCAGCGGGCGTCGAGCTGTGCATTGGAGATTTGAAGCAGCCTGAATCGCTTGCCCCTGCGTGTCGCGGCGTGAGCGCCATCGTGTCCACCGCAAGCTCCACCCTGTCACGCGCGGAAGGAGATTCCATTGAATCCGTCGATGCGGCCGGGCAACTGAGTCTCGCAGAAGCGGCGAAGACCGCTCTCGCCGATCGATTTGTCTTTGTTTCGTTTCGCCAGCCAAAGGGCATATCCGTTCCTCTGGCGGAGGCGAAAGCGCATGTCGAGAACGCGATTGCCGGCATGAACTTCACGACCATCCAGGCAAGCTGGTTTATGGAAGTGTGGCTGGGCCCTCACCTCGGATTCGACTACGCCAATGCAACCGCCCGCATCTATGGCCCAGGTACGAGTCCGATCAGTTGGGTCTCGTCTGGCGACGTTGCCGAAATGTGCGTCCTCGCACTGCAAAATCCGGCAGCGAATCGCCGGACGATTGAATTTGGTGGCCCAGAGCAACTAAGCCCGTTGGAAGTGGTCGCGCGCTTTGAAAAAATCGGTGGCAAGCCATTTAAAGTCGAGCATGTCCCAGAAGAATTTCTGCGCGCCCAGTTTGCCGCGGCCACAGATTCGATGCAAAAGAGCTTTGCCGCGCTGATGCTGGGGTATTTGCACGGAGATGCGATGGAGATGGCATCGATCCAAAAGGAATTTGGGATCAAGCTCAAGAGTGTGGATGACTACGCGCACGAGGCACTGGGCACACAATGAGAGTGAAGTCTCACAGACGCCGATCGGCCATTTAGAAAGGCGGGCCCCGCGATGTCCACATTCGTCCTCGTTCACGGAGCATGGCAGGGGCCACGTACCTGGGATCGAGTCGTTCCTCTGCTTCAAGAGCAGGGGCACAAGGTCATTGCTCCCGTCCTCACAGGTCTCGGAGACAATGCCGCTCAACTGTCTTCAGCCATCGATCTCACGACGCATATCGACAACGTAATACGGGTGTTGACGCAAGAGGATCTCCGCGACGTGATCCTGATTGGCCACAGCTATGCTGGCATGGTGATCACTGGAGTCGCAGACAGAAGCGGTGAGCAGTTGCGCCGGCTGGTATACCTCGATGCTTTTCTGCCGAAGACCGGTCAGTCAGCGCTCGATTTGTTGCCAGCCGATATTCAAGCCTTGTTTCGCGACCTGGCCAGCGCCCAGGGCGGAGGCTGGCGCCTTCCCGCGAATGATGGATTGCTGGATATTTGGGGTCTGCCATCCGGATCTGCCCGAGATTTTGCGCGCGAGCGGTTATCTGACTTTTCTCTTCACTGTTTCGAGCAGAAGCTTTCGATCACCCGCGATGTGAGCGACCTCCCAGGAACGTTCGTGCACGCCGTCGCATATCCAGGTGGGGAAATCTTCAGACCTTTCGCGGAATCTGCGCGACGCCGCCACTGGGATTGCCACGAAGTACAAACAGGGCACCAGTGCCAGATCGAAGCTCCTGAAGCGATAGCGTCGATCTTGTTAGCCCACGCGGCCGAAAAGACAGCCATAGGAGACCCCGGGGCGCACAGAACCAGACTGCGCTAAACAGCCTCTGCGCTGTATGATTATCCGCGCCGTGTAATCGATTTCCTCGGAGCGTTGTCTTAATGCGCACTCTCGCCGCCTTCGCCTGTTCCATCCTTCTTTCCGTCGCCCCCGCTTTCAGCCAGAAACTCGCCTCGACGCCCCCTATGGGCTGGAACAGTTGGAACCACTTCGCCGAGCACGTCACCGATGCAGACGTCCGCTCCGCCGCCGACATGCTCGTCAGCACCGGCATGCGCGACGCGGGCTACATTTACGTCAACCTCGACGACACCTGGCAGGGCCAGCGCGACGCCCAGGGCGTCCTGCATCCCAATGAGCGCTTCCCCGACATGAAGGCCCTCGGCGACTACATCCACTCCAAAGGCCTCAAGTTCGGAATCTACTCCTCGCCCGGCGCAAAGACCTGCGGCGGATACGCTGGAAGCCTCGACCACGAAGCGCAGGATGCAAAGATGTACGCCAGCTGGGGAGTTGACTTCCTCAAGTACGACCTCTGCTCCTTCCAGACCAACATGAATCAAGTCAAAGCCGACCACCCCAACGATCCCAACGCGGCAAATAACCTCATGATCGCCGCCTACCGCAAGATGGGTGACGCCCTCAAAGCCACTGGCCGCCCCATTGTCTACAGCCTCTGCCAGTACGGAGTCGATCAGCCCTGGAAGTGGGGCCCCGGCGTAGGCGCGCAGATGTGGCGCACCACCGACGACATCGACGACTCATACGGGCGCATGATCACCATCGGCTTCAGTCAGGCTGGCCTCTCAAAGTACGCCGGCCCCGGCCACTGGAACGACCCCGACATGCTCGAAGTCGGCAACGGCAAAATGACCACCGACGAATACAAGACCCACATGAGCCTCTGGGTCATCCTCGCCTCGCCACTGCTCGCCGGCAACGACCTCAGCAAGATGACCGATACCGACAAGAGCATCCTGATGAACAAGGACGCCCTCGCCATCGACCAGGACCCGCTCGGCAAGCAGGGCGACCGCCTCTACCAGAGTGGCGACTTCGACGTATGGACCAGGCCTCTCAGCGGCGGGCGCGTCGCCGTCGGCCTCTTCAACCGCAGCTGGGACAACCGTGACGTCTCCGTCGATCTGGCCGACATTGGCTTCAAGAGCGGCGCCAATCTGCGCGACGTCTGGACGCAGCAGGACCTCGGCCACCACGCAGGCGTCTTCACCGATACCCTCCCCAAACACGGCGTAACCCTGCTCATCGTCAGCAAGTAAGCTGTTCCATCGAACATGATTAGCTCCTCTCGCTGCTCGGATAATAGGAAGGCGTTCAAGTCGCGCCACTGGGTGGTTCTCACCTATGGCTGACTCGCACCGCATCGATGGCAAGCGCGCTCCTTGGCGAGACAAATGGGCTGAGGTCATCTTCGGTCACGACACACCCGCCGGTCGATTCTTTGACGTTGTTCTTCTCACGCTGATTCTGCTCAGCGTTCTCAACGTGCTGCTCGAAAGCGTGCGTTCGATCCGCGAAAACTACGGATTCTATTTCCGCGCCGCGGAGTGGACGTTCACCTCCCTGTTCGCCATCGAATACGTCGCTCGACTCGCTTCCGCCAGGGATGCCAAACGCTATGCCACCAGCTTCTTTGGCATCGTAGACCTTCTCGCCATATCACCGATTGGTCTGAGTTTTCTGCTTGGACGAGCGCACTCCTTCACCGTCGTGCGTTCTCTTCGCCTCCTCCGCGTCTTCCGCATATTGAAGCTGACCGAATACATCGGCGAGGCCGCCGTTCTGCGTGTCGCGCTCCAGGAGAGCATTCGTAAGATCGTCGTCTTTCTTTTTGCCGTCCTCGCCATCGTCATCATTGTCGGCGCAATGATGTATCAGATCGAGGGAGACGCGAACGGCTTTACCAGCATTCCCACTGCAATGTATTGGGCAATCGTCACGGTGACGACGGTCGGCTACGGAGATATCTCCCCACATACAGTGGTTGGACGAATCCTGGCTTCAATGCTGATGATTGTGGGCTATGGAATCATCGCGGTGCCGACCGGAATCGTAACCTTCGAGTTTGCCCGAGCCTCAGCCGCCGGGCCCGTCCGAATCTGTTCCGCCTGTGGCCTGCAACCCCATGACAGGGATGCGGTCTTTTGCAAGCGCTGCGGCACGCGGCTCTAGAAGATCCTTTTTCAAATATCGAAAGAACGCTGAGATAGAATTGTCGCCGTCGCTGAGAACGAAACAGAAGGCGACGCAGGGAACTCTCCAAACCACCTATGACCCCTCATGATGCGCATGACACCGCCCGACTGTTGTAGAGATCGGCGCCCCCATTATCTGATCGGAGTGCTGCTGTGACCGAGCCGATGTTTATCTTTCGCGACATCGCGATGGTGTTTGCCGCCGCCTTTGTCGCCGGTTTCCTGTTCTGGCGTTTGCGTCAGCCGCTCATTCTGGGCTACGTGCTTGCCGGTCTCCTTCTTAGTCCGCTTACGCCTGGTCCTAGCGTACATGACGTTCACACATTCGAGATCATGGCGGAAGTTGGCGTTATTCTCCTGATGTTCTCGATTGGCATCGAGTTTTCCATTCCCGAATTGCTTCGCGTGAAATGGGTTGCGCTGATTGGCGCGCCGATCGGCATTCTCCTTTCGATCGGGCTGGGCGTGGGCGTGGGCGCGCTTCTCGGCTGGTCGTTTCCGCAGGGCGTTGCGATTGGCTGCATCATCTCGGTCGCCAGCACCATGGTGCTGATGCGCCTGCTCATGGACCGCGGAGAGCTCACCTCGGAGGCAGGTCGGGTGATGGTCACGCTCACGTTGGTAGAAGATTTGGCTGTCGTGATTCTCACGGTTCTGCTTCCCACTCTCGGCTCTTCGAGCAGTGCGAACTATCTCCAGGTACTGTGGAAGATCGGCAAGGCCCTTCTCCTGCTCGTTCCTGTCATTCTCGTCGGCTGGAAAATCGTTCCGCGCCTGCTCGCTCGCGTGGAAAAGGCCTGCAATGACGAGCTATCGCTTCTTCTGTCGCTCACGATCTGCCTTGTCATCGCCGCAATCACGGAGGCGGTGGGCCTGTCACTGGCGCTGGGAGCGTTTGTGGGCGGCATGCTTCTTGGTAGCTCCAGTTACGCGCACAAACTGGCCGTCCAAACTCTTCCTCTTCGTGATACTTTTGTTGCTCTTTTCTTCGTCACGATCGGAATGCTCATTGACCCGCGCACATGGCTTTCCAACTGGCGGCTCCTGGCTGTGATTGCGGCGCTGGTACTGGCGGGTAAATTCACGATCTGGTTCGCGGTTGTTCGCATCTTCGGCTACCCTACTCAGACGGCGATGCGTGTAGGTATTGGTCTCACGCAGATCGGCGAATTTTCCTTCATTCTTGCCCAAGTTTCTCTGCAGTCCGGCGTCATCGGGCGCGATGTGTACAATGCCACGCTGGCTGCTTCGCTGGTAACGATCCTGGTGAACGCCTCTTTGTTTAAGTTTTTGAAGCCTGCTCCTGCTGCCAGGCAAGAACAGCCGGCGTGATATTGGCGGGGACGAATCGATCGGAGTCTATCCCTAACGGGCTTGTGTGGTGGAGTTTCTGAAGCAATCGTTTAGTCGAAGTTTTATCAAATGCCAATCCCCTGAGGCTAAACTGAGGAAGCGACTACAATTTCCCGTCGGATGATTTATGGCCGTAAACAACGCCGAAAGCACTGAGCAATTGGTAGGAAGAGGCTTGAAGTCTTCCCTGGTTGGCATAGGAATGAATCTGGTTCTGGCCCTCTCCAAGTGCAGTGCGGGATTTCTAGGTCATTCCTTCGCATTGGTGGCAGACGGTATCGAATCGTTATCGGACGTCGTGAGTTCAAGCGTTGTCTATTTTGGCCTGAAGGTCGCGATCAAGCCGCCGGATGAGGAGCACCCCTATGGGCACGGCAAAGCTGAACCGATAGCAGCGATTATCGTAAGCCTCGCGCTGGTGGCCGCGGCGATCCTCATCGGCGCCGGCAGCATTAAACGAATTCGGACGCCACATCCATTGCCCGAGCCATATACGTTGTGGGTGCTTTTGGCCGTCGTCGCGCTGAAAATTCTGTTGTCTCGTTACGTCTCATCAGTCGGTGAAAAGATCGACAGTAGCGCCGTAAGAAACGATGCCTGGCATCATCTGAGCGATGCCATCACTTCAGGCTTTGCATTCATCGGGATAAGCATCGCCCTTTGGATTAAGAACCCAACGGCGGACGATTGGGCTGCGCTCTGCGCTGCCCCAATCATCCTTTTCAATGCCTGCCGTCAACTACGCCATCCCCTGGGCGAGTTGCTCGATGAATCTCCCGGTCCGCAGATGGAACAGGAGGTGCGTGCGGCAGCCTCCGGCAATCCTCACGTGATCGGGATTGAAAAATGTCACGTCCGCAAAGTGGGCTTCCGCTTTTATGTCGATCTTCACCTCGTCGTCAATGGGGCACTCACCGTTCGGGAAGGACACAATATCGCCCACGAAGTAAAAGCTCATATCCTGGAAACCATCCCACGTGTCGCCGAGGTGTTGGTTCATGTAGAACCGGAAGAGGAACTACTCGCCGCAGCACACAACTAAATCCTGTTCCCACCGCCAATTTTTCGCTCCGGCAGTGTTCCACATGCAATCCGACCATAAGAACGTTGCCGGCATCCTTAAATGCTCACTGGTTACGAAGCGCCTGCATGGGATCGAGGGACGCTGCTCGGCGGGCAGGAACAAAGCCTGCAATTGCGGCAGCCCCCGCGAGAACAAGAACTGCCGCGAGCAGGCTCAATGGGTCATACGATTTCACCAGGTAGAGTTGGTTTGCAATCATGTGCGCGCCGATCAGGGCGATAGGAATTCCAACAGCCAAGCCGAGAGCAACTTGAGCAAAGGCGCCGCGCATCACCAGGCCCACCACGCGATTCCGGTTTGCGCCGAAGGCCATACGCAGCCCGATTTCGCTCGTGTGCTGCGTCGTCTGATACGAGGTGATGCCGTAGAGTCCAATCGACGTAAGGAGCAATGCGAGCAGCCCGAAAAGAATGGTCAGGCGGGCGATCAGGCGTTCCTGGGTGAAATTGCTTGAGAGTTGAAAATCGAGAGAACGCAGGTTGATGACGGCCAGGTTTGGATCGATCTTTGTCAGGATACGGCGTGCGGCCTCTTCCAGATTCGGCTGCGTGCCGTGGAAGTCCATCACAATCGAACCAATGTAGTGTGTCTGCGTTTCAAGATTCACAAAGATCGGGTCTTTCAAATTCTGCTGCCACTGCGAAAGCGGCTGGAAAACCATTGCCTTCACTTCGTCTTGCGGGAAGGCATATTTTGCGTTCGCTACTACACCTACGATCTCATAGGCTCCGATGTCATCCCGCTCGTAGATTCCGAAGTGACGGCCGATCGGGTCTTCATTGGGGAAAAACTTCTTCGCGAAGGCCTGGTTCACCACTGCAACGAAGCGTGAGTTCGCGGTGTCGCCTTGACTCAAGCCGCGTCCCCGGATCACTAACTGGCCAACGGCTGCAAAGAAGTTCGGACTGACCCGATTGAGTTCAGCCTCATTGTCGTCGTTCGGACCTGGCTCAGGCCGTCCCGGGATGTAAACACCATCGGTCCACTGGTTTCCGTCGAGGGGACTGTACATCGCGAGCCCGACACTCTGCATTCCGGGGATGGCAGCAAACTGCTCTTCCAGAGCCTGATGCAATGCCGCGAGTTTCTCCGGTCTGTACCCCGCTCCCAATGGATCCAGATGCAGCACGTAGCGGTTGGCGGTCTGCAAGCCAAAGTCCTGATGCTCCATATTCTGGAGGCTCTTCGTCAGCAAACCAGCGCCCACCAGCAGCACCAGCGAGAAGGCCGCCTGGAAGGCTATCAGAGATTTCTGCGGCAGCGAAGCGCGGTCACCCATGGATCGATTCAATCCACGCAAGGCTTCTGCCGGATCGGCATGGGAGGTGATCCACGCCGGCATAATGCCGAAGACGACGCCTGTCAAGAGCGACAACAGGAACGCGAATCCAAGTACTGCGAGGGATGGCGTCGCATCGATGGCGCTGTGCAGTGAGTCGGGAAATGCCAGGGCAAGGATCATCCGCGTTCCCGCATAAGCCACGGCCAGCCCAGCCACGCCGCCCAGGCAGCCGAGAAGCACGCTCTCGGTGACCATTTGCCGAATCAGCCCGGAGCGTGCTGAGCCGAGCGCCAGCCGAACCGAAATCTCGATCTTTCTTTTCACGCCTCGCGCCAGCATGAGATTCGCCACATTCGCGCACGCTACCAGGAGGACAAGAACAGAGATCGATAGCAGGAGATAGAGTTTCCTGCCCGTCTGTTGTTGCAGGCTCTGGATGCCCGCTCCAGCGGGCGTCAATACCACATGCACCTTCGGGATCAATGGGGGAAAACCGTGGCTCAAATATTCGCCCTGCGTGTAGAGCCATTGACGCAGGCTTGCAGAGATTTTCTGTTGCAGCGGCACCAGAGCTGTACCGGGCGGTATTCGCCCGATGAGGTATAACCAGCACGCGATTGGCTGATGCAGAATCGAATTTGCCTGGCGGAGCAGAGGCTCGGATGAAAGCGGTATCCAGAATGCCGGCGGATTTGCGCTGATCCGGTCGCCATAGAATGCAGCCGGTGCGATTCCAACCACGGTGACAGGCTGGCTCTGCAAATAGAACGTAGCGCCGATCACGGACGGGTCACCTGCATAGTCTGACTGCCATGTTTGATAACTCATGACGACGACCGGTGGCGCGCTCTCCTTATCATCTGCGTCTGTGAACACGCGGCCGGCAAATGCTCCAACGCCAAAGGTACTGAAGTAGTTTCCAGAGACAAACTCGCCGGGTTCTGATTTAGCTGCGCCGATGCTGCGACGCACGCTGACGGATGCTTGGCCGGCCTGCATCGCCGCCAATTGTTCAAACTCTGGTGTGGACTCGCGAAGATGCCGGTAGTTCTCATAGGAGAAAATGTCGAACTCTCCGTTATCGTTTTCCAGTCCATTGGTGAAACAGCAGTCCTTGTAGGTATCGCCGATGCGATAGAGCGACTTCGGATCGCCCACCGGGAGCGACTTCATCAGGATGGAGTGAATCAACGTGAAGATTGCCGTATTGGCGCCAATTCCGAGAGCGATGGTAAGAATGACGGTGATAGCAAAGCCTGGCGATTTTCTGATCTGGCGAATTGCGTAGCGGATGTCCCGCGAGAGATGTTCGAGCCAGAGAATCGAGCGTTCATCCCGGTGCATCTGCTTTGCCTGTTCGACGCCCCCATAGGCACGCCTGGCTGCGAGACGCGCCTCTTCCGCGCTCATGCCCCCTCGTAGAAAATCCTCTTCCATCAGTGCAAGGTGGGCATTGATTTCGCGCTCCAGCTCCGCTTCCATTTCATCATGACGAGATAAGCTAAGCCATTTCGACAGAAGACGCCTGAGATGTCTCATCACTGGAAATCCTCAACCAGCAACCGCTCCACCAGCCCCGCCATCCTGCGCCAGCGCAGCGTTTCCTCGTTCAGCGCTTTTTCTCCTGCTTTGGTGATCGCGTAGTATTTGGCTTCCCGATTACTCTCGGTCCTGCCCCAGGTGCCTTTGATCCATCCATATTGTTCAAGCCGAACCAGAGCGGGATAGAGCGTTCCCTGATTCAGATTCAGGAGGCTTTCGGAGACTTGATGGAGGCGGGTGGCAAGCTGGTAGGCATGCTGCGCTCCCATGCTTGCCAGAGTCCGCAGAACGATCAGGTCCAATGTCCCCTGCAGAAGCTGGATGGGTTCCTTTTCTTCACTAGACATTCAAGTAATCTCCAGGGAAACAGCATGACGCTCTTCCACTGGGATGTCAAGTAGAGGGCAGACGCCCTACTCTTTGGTCAAAGAACTTTCGATTTCAGAATCTCGTCCTACATCGAATGAACGGCCGCGCACCCCTGATTTTCACACTTCCCTAGGCGACGATTTTATCGTACTTTCTTCTTTGAGCCCTGAACTATGGTCAGCTTCACTGTACGAATGCGCTTCGCCGACGAAGACCGCCCGCAGATCTCCGAGATGCTCGAAAAACTGGCCACTGCGTCCCGCCAGGAGCCCGGCTGCGTCTCGTATGTTCCCCATTGGGTCGAGGATGATCCCAACACCGTTCTCATCTATGAGCAGTACAAGGACCGCAAATCGCTCGACGCGCACCGTGCCACTTCGCATTTCAACCAATACGCCGTCGGCGGCCTCTACCAGCTCATGCGCGAGCGCACGGTCGAAAACCTGACCGCCGTCATCTAAATCTGTTGAACCCATACCCAGCATCCCCTGTGCACAACATCCCCCGGCCCGAACGCATCGCAGACAACAGCATGTCAGCCCGTCTCCGTCCAGTTCAGGGAATGAGCCCTTCAACCCTCAAAACCGCAGGTCTGGCCATTCCTTTTGACTCGTACTTTCGCGACGGACTACCATCCAGTACGCACATGGGCAGACAATTCCGCGTCCGGAACCCGCTTTCGGCACCTCCCGGCATGTGCCTTCTGTTGCTTTGCTTTGCGCTCTGGGCACTCACACAGCCGGCCTTTGCCGCCCTGCCCCACCACCCCAACCATGAACTGCACAAAGAGATCGAAACGCTCGAAATGCAATGGCGGCAGGCGCAGCTCAGCAATGACGTAGCTGTGATGGACCGCCTCCTGGCCGACGACTACATCGGCATCAGCGCCAGCGGCACCATCGAAACCAAGCCCGAAGCCCTCGCACTGCGCCGCGCCGGAACCCTCCACATCACCGCCCTCGATCTCAACGACCTGAAAGTCCGCATTTATGGCGACACCGCCGTCGTCACCTCCCGCGCCGACCTCGCAGGAACAAATGGAGCGAGCGACATCAGCGGCAAATACCGATATACCCGCGTTTACAACCGCCGCTTTGGCCAGTGGAAGATCGTCAGCTTCGAAGCCAGCCGCATCCACGACACCGGCGAACGGGAAAGGCACTGAATCAAGGCGGACCGAACAAAGGCGGCTTTGTAGAATCCGAGATCGCTCCCAACAGAATCGTTCCCCACAGATTTGTCATCCCGAGCGGAGCGCGCAGCGCCGAGTCGAATGGACCTGCGGTTTGCTTCAGCTGCCTCGACCTCCAAAAGCGCAGCGATCGATAAATCTTGTCAAGCCCCTCAGCCAAAAAATTTCGGTAACCGACTCATTCCAAAAGATAAATACCTCGTGGTAATTGCCGAATGATATCGATGAATCCGCTAGAATAGATATAGGAATGTCATCCATCACAAACGTCATTCTGACCCCTGAGGAACGAAGGGGAAGAATCCAATGAGAGGTAGCACTCCTCCAGGTAGCCTTAAGCCTGAAATCTCGCAATGACATAGGGGAGTTGAGAGAAAAATTCCGGTGATAGGCTCATTCGCTGAGAAGTACGATATCGAGCATGAACCGCCGTCAATTTTCCATCTTGCTCCCTGCTGTTGGCCTGGTAATGGTTGCGAGTCCGAACCGAAGCCTGAGGCTGCCGCGACCATCCCAATCAATGAAAAGGTAAAAAATGCGATCGAAAATCTTGGGTCAGTGATTGGCAATTTGGAAGAAGACGTAGAGGGCTGTCAGCACGGTGACTGGAGCAAGTTTGTTCCAAAAGTTGAAGGAACGGCGGCTGACATTCGTATCGCTTATGAACATCTCCGACAGGCTCTCGGAATGCCTACTGGCTAAGTCATAATAATTTCAATATTTTGCGCATAACATCCGAGTTATCAATACTTTAGCGAGACTCAACCGCCAAACCAAGTGTAGAGTCGAGATGTGGCGCGGTAGTTTAGGTCTGGCCTATCTGTTTCCGGCTCTTTAGTTTGCCGGTGCCTCATTATCCGGACCGTGCTCCGTTTCCACATCCCGCTCATCGAACCGGACATGCGGTTTTCCCGCATCCGGCTCTCGGAGGAAAAGTCACGATTTCGCCCACGAAAAGCTGTGCGTCCGCTCAGTGAGTCGGACCAGACCAAACTTACTCTGCAGGCTGGTTTCCGGAAATTTCTTAGTCCCCGGCCAAGCCACTTTGTGTTTGGCGCACAACCACTGACGCAGCCGCTTACGAGCATGTCGATCGACTGCCCGATAGGCTTTGCTGACCGACCCAAGACAGAAGTAGTTGGCCCAACCATTCATCATTTGATTGAGCTTCGTCACCACTGTCTGATGGTCCAGTAGGGTTCTATTGCGTCCAGTCTCACTGCTGATCGCCTGACAGATGCGAATCACTCGCTTCTTGGCCGGTACCGTGCCCAGATAGGCGCGTCCCGTCTTCGGCGAGTAGCAGCGACCAAACGAGTAGCCCAGAAAGTCGAACTTTTCTTCCGGCAGCTTCGCGACCCGCGTCTTGGTTTCATTCACCGTCAGCTTCAGCTTCGTCATCATGACCCGCATCGTTGCCAAGGCCTCATCCGCTCGGCCTCGACAACAGATCACGAGGTCGTCGGCATAGTTGACGATGTACGCTCCAAGACGCTTCTCGTGCCCCAACTTCTTCCATCCGAGCACGAACCGGCGCATGTAAAGATTGCTGAGCAGCGGGCTGATCGGAGAGCCCTGTGGGGACCCTCGACCTTCATCCCGATTGCTCGTATTCCGATGCTTCTTTCCGCGATCGTCCGTCTCCTCTGCCGGCGCTTTCAGCCACATCTTGATCAGATGGAGCATGGCGCCGTCAACGACACGGCGGGCTACCGACTTTAGAAGTTCGGAGTGTGGAAGGAGATCAAAATACTTGGCAAGATCTGCGTCAACGATCTCTTGATGTCCAGTGTTGATTAGCTTATGGACATGTCTCACGGCGTCCAGTGCACTGCGGCCTCGCCGATAGGCGTACTGTTCCAGTTGTAGATCGGCCTCAAATATGGGATCGAGGACTACAACCGCCGCCATCATCACCCCTCTATCACGGATAGCGGGCACTCCTAACGGACGCTGACTCTTCCCGTCCGGCTTCGGTATGAAGACCCTCCGCACGGGAAGTGGTCGATACGTTCGGCTTTTCAGCTCTTGCGTCAGTTCGTCCAACCATCGCTCTGTTCCGTACGCTTCGACGTCCTCGAACGTCTGGTTGTCTACTCCGGCTGCTCCACCGTTAGCTTTGCAGCATTCATAGGCAAACGTCAGTACATCCTTCCGGTACACCTTGTCGTACAGCGCATAGAAACGAAAGTCAGGCGATTTCTTCGCTTTGTCGTGTAACGCTGCCTGTAACTTCTGAACGCTTTCTGGGGTTGTTAAGCTCATCACCAATCCCTCCGTCTTCGTTACTTCTTGCGTTGATTTCCAACTAAGGTTCCTTCCCTCCCCCGGCATTACCCGGCTTCATCGGTACTACGAACCTCACCGTCACCCCACGCGGCCCGGCCTGGCTCTCACGAGTTGCCAGTTAATCCCAACTGCGAATCACCGCGGGGGCTTCCCGTGTTGCGTCTGGTCCCCCTTGCATACATGCCATCGCCAATACCCCGGCAAGACCGATGGGACTCCATTCGCTCGCACCATCCCATCGACTGCGGCCTTCCCCACGATTCTGAAGGGTCGGCTCTTGCATTAGTTGTTTCGGGGCCTGCACAGCGTTTACTCACATTACGGCCTGCATGCTCGCCGAGTCGCCAAAGCGACCCTCTGCACCGGAGGCTTCAGCAGTTTCGTTTCCTCCACTACTGCTCCGATTGCTACCGGGTGGAGCGAACCAGTTCCCGGGCGGGCTTAATCCCCGCTGTGGACCAGCGCCTTCACGGCGCACAGAATCAGTAACTTAGCTATCCTGGGGGGCAGGCGGGAGAGATTCCAAAAGGGCATCGGCAATCCGAGCCGCCTCCACCGCCGGCCGCACATCGTGCACCCGGACAATATCTGCCCCAGCAAGAATGGCGGCAACCGTCGCCGCCAGGGTGGAGTAGAGTCTGGCCTCCATAGGAGCGTCAGCCCCGCCATAAAGCGGCCTAAGCGTCCGGGCCAGAAATGACTTCCGTGAAACCCCGGCTAGCAGAGGCTGCCCCAGCTCCCGCAGCTCCGCCTGGCGCGCCAGTAGCGCATAGTTTTCATCAAAGCGCTTGCCAAAGCCATAACCGGGATCGAGCACAATCTGCTCCCGTGCAACCCCAGCATGAAGAGCCGTTTGCAGCCGATCGCCAAGCTCACGCCGGACCAGCGGCAGGACATCTTCAGCGGCCAGATTGGGCTGCGATTTCCACTCATCCGGCCGGCCGCGAGTGTGCATCAGTACAACACCGCAGGAAAGGTCAGCGCAGGTGGGGGCCATATCGCTATCCCAGAGAAAGCCGCTCACATCGTTAACGATCTCCGCGCCGGCATTGACAGCAACTTTGGCAGTAGAAGACTTGTAAGTATCAATCGAGATCAGCGCATCTGGACGCGCCTTGAGGATCGCGGTCATCACCGGAAGCGCGCGCGCCTGCTCCGCGGCAGCCGACAGACTCTCCTGCTGGCCCGGTCGCGTCGACTCGCCGCCAATATCGAGAATGTCCGCGCCTTCATCCAGCATCCGCAGGCCATGCTCGATCGCGTCATCAGCGTTGTGATACAACCCGCCATCGGAGAACGAATCCGGCGTGACATTGAGGACTCCCATGACCAACGTCCTCTTGCCCAGCCGCAGCATCCGCGTACGCAGCTGCCACCTGAACTCACCCCGTCGAGTGCCCCATCGAGTGAACGACATACGAGGTAATGCTACACTTCGCGGCAGGACCATCATGCTGACCACTGTTCGGACGCCGGCGCACAAGCGCTCCCTGCTTCTCTGCCTCACAGCTCTCTGCTGCGCCACAGCCTTAGCCGGAACGAAACACACTAAGCCGAAGGCCGCCGGTCTGGCCCAGACCATCGCCGCTATCCTCAACGATCCGGCCGTGGCCCGCGCTCACTGGGGAATATCCGTGGTCACGCTTGACGGCGCTCCCATCTACACCTTGAACGACCAGCAGTACTTCCAACCCGCCTCGAATGCCAAGCTCTTCACCACCGCAGCAGCCCTCGCGCTCCTCGGCCCCGACTTCACCATGAAGACCTACGTCGTAGCCCAAGGCACAATCTCACCCGACGGACATCTGCATGGCTCCCTCCGGCTCATTGGCGGCGGGGATCCCACTCTCTCCGGCCGAGCCTATCCCTACAACGGCCACACCGAACGCTCCGATCCGCCGCTCCACGCCCTCGACGACCTGGCCGCGCAGGTAGCAGCTAGCGGCATCCGCGCCCTCGACGGAACCATAGTCGCCGACGACACGCTCTTCTCCTGGGAACGCTACGGCCAGGGCTGGGCGCAGGACGACCTGCAATGGGACTACGGCGCCCCCGTCTCCGCCCTGACCGTAAACGACAACGTCCGTTACCTGACCCTCACTCCCGGAACCGCAGTGGGAGACCCCGTCATCGCCAGCTGGAACCCACCCCTCCCCGACGATCCCGCCACCCTCAAGAACGAGGCCACCACCTCCCCGGCAGGTGGTCAACAGCATCTCGGCCTGGACCGCCAACCCGATCAGACCTTCCTGCGCGCCTACGGCACGATTCCGGCAGGCAGCAAGCCGGCAACCTTCGCCATCGCCGTGCAGGATGCAGCCATATTCGCAGGCGATGGATTCGCGCAAGCGCTCGAAACGCATGGCATAACGGTAAATCCAGCCGCACAGGCAAGCCATCGCCCGTCAGGGGATACGCAAATCTTCGAAAAGGAGGCACAGCAGTCGCTCGCGCTCAAACCACTCACGGCCGCACAACAACTTCCTTTCACTCTGGCTCCCGACGCAAGTATCGTCGCCCAGCGTACCTCTCCACCGCTAGGCCAGATCGTCGCCGTCGTCAACAAGGTCAGCCAGAACCTGCATGCCGAGATATTGCTCCGAATGCTTGGCAAAATCGAAGGCGAAGACGGTTCTATCGCGCAGGGAGCACGGGTCGTGCGGCAGTTTCTCGTTTCCGCTGGAGTCCAGCCAACCGATTTCTTCTTCTACGACGGTTCCGGTCTTTCGCCGCAGGATGTCATCACGCCTCGCGCCACAACGACCCTGCTAACCTATGCAGCACGCCAGCCCTGGGGTGTCGTGTATCGCGCCTCGCTGCCCATCGGCGGTATCGACGGCTCGCTCGAAAAACGCTTCACTCAAGCGTCCCTGAAGGCCAAAGTATTCGCCAAGACCGGCACACTATCTGAAGTGCACGCATTGAGCGGCTATCTGACAGCAGCAAGCGGACGCACGCTGGTGTTCTCGATTCTGTGCAATAATCACTCACCCGTTACGGACACAACCCGCGCCCCCATGGACAACATCGTAGCCGCGATTGCAGCGGCGAACTAAGCAACTCAATGTCTTCTGTCCGCGCTGCTATCATGGCAACAGCCTTGTCGCGAACGAAGAAACATCTTTTAGGCATCGTCATGCTGATAGCAGCGGCGGGGCTGATGGCAAATGGATGCGGTCCAGCGCTCGCTCCTTCAAAGCCGCTGAGTGAACTGACTCCGGAAGAAGCGAGCGGCCAGCAGGTCTATTCCAGTCACTGCGCAAGGTGCCACTATGCAAACAGCGATTCTTCCCTGCACGGCCCGGGACTGTTTGCCCTCTTCCGCAGAAGATATCTGCGTAGCGGCGCTCCTGCAAACGACGAGCGTGTAACGGCCGTGATCCTGCATGGGCGCGGCATGATGCCCGCGATGGGAAATTCGATGGACGACGACCAGCTGCAAGTGCTGCTCGCGTATTTGCACACACTATGACAACCCCGAAACAAATCGGCGATCCACTACCAGGTATGGCGGCCGTGGCGCTCTGGATGTTGCTGCTCTGCGGCGTTGGACTTTACGGTGTCATCATCCATCAATTGCCGTTCGCGGCGATCGTGTTGTGCGCGTTCTTCGCCGCAGCCTCCAGCGGACTCTTGCGGCAACGCCGCTGGGGATGGGCTCTCTCGCTGGCCGCGGCTTTTCTTTCCATGTGTTACGGAGCATACATGCTCGTGCGCTTTCATCAGCCTCCTTTGATCGTCATGGTCGTAGTGAACCTGGTTTTCTTTCTTTACCTCGTAAGGCCGGAAGTAATCGAGCGGCTGCGCTAGAAAGCTTGCGGCAAACTGTTATGTTTTTTGGTGCTAAAGTTCCATCGATGCGCCTGCTTCTTTTCGTTTTCATTTGTGCGACTACCGCTCTGTCTCAACAGAAGCACGAAGCCGGCTTCTATCAGTCCGCAGGTACAGCCAGGATGGAAGTCCGGCTGCGGAAAATTTATGCGCAAACCGATTGGAAGGCCGACCCCAATAAGCCAGCCGAGCGGGTCCGATATTACCGGGCTCTGCTTGAGCAAAATCTGACTCCTGCGCAGCAGGTCACCGTGCGCATGGAGATAGGCAAAGAACTGCTGCGCTCAGGCGACAGTGCCGCTTCCGTCGATGAGTTGGAACAACTCGGACAATTCTGCCGTGAAAAGGAGATCCAGTTGCCTCCAGATATTGAGAAAGAGTGGCGCGAAAGCCTTGCCATCGCCTATTTGCGGCTAGGAGAACAGGAGAATTGCAACGACATGCACGGGCAAAGATCGTGCATCTTTCCCATTAAGGGTTCCGGCGTGCACACGCGCACACGCGGCGCACAGGGCGCCGTAGGCGAACTCTCCATTCTGCTCAAAGCCAACCCGAAGGACGACCTGTCACGATGGCTCTTGAACATTGCCTACATGCAGTTGGGCCAGTATCCAGCGCAAGTACCGAAGCAGTGGCTCATTCCCGAAAGCCGGTTCGTATCGGATTACGATATCGGCCAGTTTCCCGATGTTGCGGCCCAGGCGAATCTTCTTGCAACTCAACACTCCGGCGGCGTCATAGTCGACGACTTTGACGGCGACGGCCTGCTCGACGTGATGCTGTCATCCTCAGGACCGCTCGATCAGCTTCGCTTCTTTCACAACAACGGCGACGGTACTTTCAGCGACCGCACACGCCAAGCCGGGCTTACCGGCGAGTTGGGAGGCCTCAACATAATCGAGACGGACTACAACAACGACGGCCACCCGGACGTGCTGGTGCTGCGCGGAGGCTGGTGGGGTAAGTTCGGTGAATATCCCATGTCGCTGCTCCGGAACAACGGCAATGGCACATTCGACGACGTGACCGAAGATGCCGGACTGCTCTCGGCGCATCCTACGCAGACCGCGGCCTGGGCCGACTTCGACAACGACGGCTGGCTCGATCTCTTCGTTGGTCATGAATCAAGCCCAGACGACCCGCACCCTTCGCAACTCTTCCATAACAACCGCGATGGAACGTTTGCCGAAGTGGGTGCAGCCAACGGACTCGCCAATCTGGGATTCGTAAAGGGCGTCGCGTGGGGCGATTTCAACAATGATGGGCGCCCAGATCTCTACGTCTCGGTCAAGGGCGGCGCAAACCATCTCTTTCGCAATGATGGCCCTCGCGATCCGCAGCATCCGCGCGCGGATCAGTGGAAGTTTACGGATGTAACCCAACAAGCCCACGTTGCCGAACAGCATGAGAGCTTCGCAACATGGTTTTTCGACTACGACAATGATGGCTGGCCAGACATCTTCGTCGCCGGCTATTCCATGCAGAGTCTGAACGATGTGGGTGCGTTCGAAATCGGCCATCCGTATAAGGCTGAGACGCCGAGACTCTACCGCAACAATCACGACGGGACATTCGCGGATGTAACAAAGCTAGTGCATCTCGATCGCGCAATTCTGGCGATGGGCGCAAACTTTGGCGATCTCGACAATGATGGCTGGCTCGACATCTATCTCGGCACCGGTGAGCCTGCATACGAAGCCCTGCTTCCGAATCGCATGTTTCGCAATCGCGACGGCAACGATTTTCAGGATGTGACCACCTCCGGAGGATTCGGTCATTTGCAAAAGGGCCACGGGATCGCGTTTGCAGATTTCGAGAACAACGGCAATGAAGATGTCCTGGAAGAGATGGGCGGCGCACTCCCCGGAGACACATATCAACCTGTGCTCTACCGCAACCCTGGGCATGGAAACCACTGGATCACGCTTGAACTGGAGGGTGCCGAGACGAATCGAGCTGCATTTGGCGCGCGCATCGCTCTTACCTTCAAAGACCAGGGCATAAGACGCCACGTCTATCGAACAGTAGGCTATGGCTCCAGTTTTGGAGGAAATCCTCTCCGGCAACATATTGGCGTAGGGAAAGCCGGTTCGATTGAGAAGGTCGAAATTTTCTGGCCTGTCTCCAAGGCGACGCAGGCGTTTGAGAACGTTGCCGTTGACCGCGCGTTTCACGTTAATGAAGGCGCATCGAAACTCGACCCCGTGAGCCACAAACGCTTTGCCTTCGACACTGTCCCTATGAGCAAGGACGGTATGGGAATGCAGCACTAGGCGAATCCGCCCCAGACGGTACAATTAAAAGTTGCTATGGCTAACGCCGCCGAACTGATACAGATCGACCTCGCTCCGCGTAAACCCGCACCCAAGCCGGACTGGCTGAAGGCCCGCGCTCCGGTGGGCGATAACTATCATGACCTGAAGAAGCTAGCGCGCAGCCTAAATCTGCATACGGTGTGCGAATCGGCGCACTGCCCCAATATTGGGGAGTGCTGGAACCACCGCACGGCCACCTTCATGATGCTGGGCAACACCTGCACACGCCGCTGCGGTTTCTGCGCTGTGCCCAAAGGCCGGCCCGACGCGATCGATTTCGATGAGCCCCGCCGAGTGGCTGAGGCTGTCGCTACGCTGGGGCTGAAGTTTGCCGTGATCACCAGCGTCAATCGCGACGACGATATACTTGGCGGCGCACAAGCCTTCGCTATGGTGATCGACGAGATTCGCCAACAGGCGCCTGGCTGCCAGGTGGAAGTCCTGATTCCAGATTTTCAAGGCAACGAAGAAGCCATTCGGACCGTGGTCGAAGCACGCCCGGAAATCCTGAATCACAATACAGAGTCTGTGCCCCGTCTCTATCGCGCTGTCCGCTCCGGAGCGCGCTATGAACGCACGCTGCGTCTGCTCGCATATGCGAAAGAACTTGATCCTAGGATCACGACCAAATCAGGCGTGATGGTCGGTCTCGGGGAAGAAATGGATGAGTTGCTGCAGGTTTACCGCGATCTTGCCTGTGTGGGGACTGATGTACTCACTATCGGACAGTATCTGCGGCCCTCAAAAGACCATCTACCGATGGCGCGCTACTACACGCCCGATGAGTTTGCCTTCATGAAGCAGGAGGCGCTCAAGATAGGCTTCCGCCACGTCGAGTCCGGTCCGCTGGTGCGCTCGTCGTATCACGCCCACGAGCAGGCAAATTCCTCCGGCGTGACCCTGCAATAACACCTCTCATTTGTATTACGTCACAAACGAATGTCACGGCGCATCAGGCGTCGGGAAGTTTCGCCGGAGGCTGATTGTCTCAGATACTATGCTTGCAAGCGGGAGAACAGAATGGCTTCTTCTCTGTCAGAGTTAGGCGCACCATTGGGCCCGCCTGATCCCGCCCTACTTCCGCCCAACCTGCCGCAACTAGAGGGCCTCGATTTAAAAGCCCGATACTACTCGGACCGCAGCGGGGGCGACTTCTTCGATGGACTTGCGATCGGCTCGCGCGTGGTATTCCTGTTGACGGACATCGCGGGAAACCGACCGGAGACTCTTGCGATCGCAGTCAAAGTACAGAATGCTTTCCGAACAAGAGCGCGGGAGCTGTTCGAGCCACCAGGCGCAAATGAATCTGATGGCATCGCCGCATTGGCGCACGATGTCAATCGCTCGCTGATTGAGGCTGCTCACGGCGTGCGGTTTGCTCCTGCCTTTTTTGGTTGCTTCAATTTGGCACTGGGCATCCTCACGTATCACAATGCGGGTCGCCTCCTCGCCGTGTTCCACGATACGGAGAGCGTGCGTGTTCTCGAGCCCGGCGGAATTCCGCTGGGGCTCTTTACTCACAGCACATACGAACCGGCCGTTCTGGCGTTCGAGCCGCAGGCCAAGCTGCTCATCGTGACCAAGGGAATCACCGAGAGCCGACGAGGAGCAACCGTGTTTGGGGAAGAGCGTATCAAGCGACTCCTCGAGAACTCCAACACGGATTCGGCATCCAGTATCTGTGAGGCTGTGCTGCGCGACGCCGATAGTTTCAGGAATCATCCATGGTCGCGCGTCTACAGCTTCTTGCATCCCGGTAAGCGGTGTAACCACGATGACCTGACGGCGGTGGCGCTTGTACGCTGCGGCTACACACGAAATTGAGTTTGGTTGTCGCGAACAGACTTTTCCGCCAGCGTCCTCATGCCGGGGTTTTAAGATGCGAGTGGGAATACACTCCTCGTGAGAGCTATGCGAACTCGGTTGCATGATGGTAAGGGAGAATCCGGAGGTAGTTCGTCCGAATGAGTATAAGGTCCGCGGGAATGGCAGGGATTTCACGCAGGGGATTTCTTCAGGCGAGTTCATTGGCGGCTGCGGCGGTTGCAAGCAATGGGTCGTGGGACCGCTTGGCGTGGTGTGCGGAGACCTCTGAGGCGGCGACGCTTGCGGAGTTTGATTATGGCGATGTATTGATCGCCACCGACCTGCCTGAGTCGCAGCTGATGAACACCACTGCGGTACTGATGGCGCTGAGCGATGACAGTCTATTGAAGCCGCTGCGGCAGATGTCCGGGCTCCCGGCACCGGGCGATGATCTGGGCGGGTGGTACCACTACGATCCGGATTATGACAATAGCAAGGACTTCGATTATGGGTTTGCGCCGGCGTGCACCTTTGGACAATGGGTGTCGGCGCTGGCCCGCGCCTATGCCATCACCGGTGACCAGGCTACGCGTGAGAGGGTGTTGCGGCTGAACCGGCTGTACGCAGAGACGATCACGGCGGACTTCTATGTGAAAAATCGCTTTCCGGCCTACACCTATGACAAGCTCCTGCTGGGACTGCTCGATTCACATACCTACGTGAAAGACCCGCAGGCTCTGGCGATTCTGGAGCAGACAACCAACACAGCGTTGCCGTACCTGCCGGCGCATGCGGTGGAACATGACGTTCCGTGGCGGACCGATAAGGGCAAGGACCCCTCGTGGACCTGGGACGAGTCCTATACTATCTCCGAAAATCTGTTTCTCGCTTCCCAGCGCGGCGCGGGCCAGCGCTACTACGACCTTGGCCTGCAATACCTCGACGACAAGACCTGGTTTGATCCGCTGTCGCGGAACGAAAATGTTCTGAAAGGCAGGCACGCGTACAGTTATGTGAACTCGCTGTGCTCCGCGATGATGGCCTACATGGTTGCGGGGAGCGAAAAGCATCTGCGCGCTGCCCGGAATGCCTTTGTCATGTTGCAGGAGCAGAGCTATGCGACAGGTGGATGGGGGCCGGATGAGTTACTGCGCGCGCCAGGCAGCGATGACGTTTACGCCAGCCTGACGAACACCCACCACAGCTTTGAAACTCCATGCGGTTCGTACGCTCATTTCAAGCTGACGCGGTATCTGTTGCGCGTGACCCGCGATTCCCGCTACGGCGACAGCATGGAGCGCGTGATGTACAATACCGTGCTCGGCGCGAAACCACTGCAGGAAAATGGCGAGACTTTTTACTACGCCGACTACAACTATGATGCCAAGCGCGTGTATAAGCAGTTTCGCTGGCCATGCTGCTCAGGCACGCTGCCGCAGGTGGCAACCGACTATCGGATCAACATGTACTTTCGCGGACCGCAGGCGGTGTACGTGAACCTTTACTTGCCCTCGACGCTGCGCTGGACTGAGAACGGTGCAGCACTCTCGCTGACGCAGGAGGGCGACTATCCCTACGAAGATCATGTAACTTTCACAGTTACAAGTTCCCAGCCAACGGAGCTGACACTGCACTTCCGCATCCCAGCGTGGGCTGACGGAGCGTCGGTTCTTGTGAACGGTACGCGGCAGAAGGGGTTGGCGGTACCAGGAGAGTTTGCGGCCATTCGGCGCGAGTGGAAATCCGGAGACCGCGTTGAACTGGATATTCCGTTGAAGATGAGGCTGGAAGCGATCAATGCGAGACACACAGACACGGTAGCGTTGCTCCGTGGGCCGCTGGTACTAATGGCGGTCAAACAGGAGCAGGAGAGTCCCGTTCCGAGGCTGACAAGGGAACAATTGCTGGCGGCGAAACGCGTGAGTGAACGCCAGTGGCAGGCGAGCGCGGCGAACGGGCTGGTGACGTTGCTGCCCTTTACGTCGTTGGGAGACCTGCCTTATACGACATATGTGAAGGTGAGCTAGAGCGGCCAGGCCCGCATACTATTCAGCAGGGTCGTAGTTCAGGTTTTGCCCGAGCCATCGCTCGACCTCAGCTACACTCATCCCCTTGCGTTCGTGATAGTCGCCGACCTGATCGCGCCCGATCTTGCC
Organism: Terriglobales bacterium; assembly: GCA_963823845.1. Classification (GTDB taxonomy): domain Bacteria; phylum Acidobacteriota; class Terriglobia; order Terriglobales; family Acidobacteriaceae; genus Alloacidobacterium. Next base: position 998,582 of record CAWGND010000008.1, on the reverse strand, counting down.
CAGGCTGAAATAACGCGATTCCGGGTGGGCGAAGTAAAGGCCGCTCACGCTCGATCCGGGCCACATCGCAAACGACTCGGTAATCAACATCCCGGTGTTCTCCTGCACGTCGAGCAGACGCCAGAGCGTGCCCTTCTCCGTATGATCCGGGCACGCCGGGTAACCCGCGGCCGGCCTGATTCCCCGGTATTTCTCCTGAATGAGATCCGCGTTGCTCAGGCCTTCGTCACAACCGTAACCCCACTCGTCCCGCACCCGCTTGTGCAGGCATTCGGCGAAAGCTTCGGCAAGGCGATCGGCGATCGCTTCCGCCATGATCGCGTTGTAGTCGTCGTGCTCGGCCCTGAACTGGTCGCATAGCTCCTTCAGGCAAATCCCGCTGGTTACTGCGAATGCGCCGATGTAATCAGGCAGCCCGGTTTCCTTCGGCGCGATGAAATCGGCGAGTGATCGGCACGGCTCGCTGCCTTCTCTGTTCGCCTGTTGGCGGAGGAAGTGGAATCGCTGCAGCACCTTTGTGCGTGTCTCGTCTGTGTACAACTCGACATCGTCGCCCACGGCATTGGCGGGAAAGAAGCCATATACAGCGCGCGCCATGATCAGGTTCTTCTCAATGATGAGGTCTAGGAGCGCTTGGCCTTCATTAAAGATCTGGCGCGCCTGCGCACCTTGCCGCTCGTCTTCGAGAATGCGGGGATAAACCCCTTTCAGTTCCCAGGTGTGGAAGAACGGCGTCCAGTCAATGAATTCGCGGAGCGTTGTCAGGGGAAAATTGTCCAACACCCGCACACCGGTAAACGCGGGCACGGGCAGGTCTTCGGCACGCCACTCGATCGGAGTCCGCCGTTTGCGAGCGGTTTCAATGGATACGATTGGCTGGCGCGGCGCAGCGTGGGCCTTGCGGAGCGCCTCGTAGGAAGCGCGATGCTGCGCCACGAACTCGGGCTTGCCCTCGTCACTCAGAAGGCTGGTCGTCACGGGCACTGCTCGGCTGGCATCCAGCACATGAACCACCGGCTCGCTGTAGTGCGGCGCGATCTTTACGGCAGTGTGTGCGCGGCTTGTGGTTGCTCCGCCAATGAGCAGCGGCAACTTGAACCCCTGACGCTCCATCTCGCGGGCCACATGCACCATTTCATCGAGAGACGGTGTGATCAAGCCGCTGAGGCCGATCATGTCCGCCTTCTCCACCTTGGCGCGTTCGAGAATCTTTTCACAGGGAACCATTACGCCCAGGTCGATGACGTCGTAGTTATTGCAGGCGAGTACGACGCCGACGATGTTCTTGCCAATGTCGTGAACGTCACCCTTCACCGTTGCGAGCACGATCTTTCCCTGCGCTTTGACCACATGGCCAGACGCAGCCATCTGCTCCTTCTCCGCCTCCATAAACGGCGTGAGGTGGGCCACAGCCTTCTTCATCACACGGGCAGACTTGACCACCTGGGGCAAGAACATCTTGCCCGCTCCGAAAAGATCACCCACCACGCTCATACCGTCCATCAGCGGCCCTTCGATGACCAGCAGCGGTCTGCCCAGCTTGACGCGGGCTTCCTCGGCGTCGGCTTCGATGTACGTATCGATTCCCTTGACCAGTGCGTGTGAAAGACGTTCCTCGACCGTGCCGTGACGCCATTCTTCAGCCTTCTTCTCACTGGCTGCCTTGCCAACGTTTTTCAGCGTTTCGCCGAGGTCTACCAACCGCTCTGTCGCATCGGGACGGCGGTTTAGTAGCACATCCTCGACCAGCTCCTTCAGCTCAGGCTCAATCTCCTCGTACACTTCGAGCATCCCGGCATTCACGATACCCATATCCATGCCTGCTGCAATGGCGTGATAAAGAAACGCCGAGTGCATGGCCTCGCGCACTTTGTTGTTTCCGCGAAAGCTGAATGAGATATTCGAGACGCCTCCGCTGACCTTGGCGTGCGGCAGATTGGCCTTGATCCAGCGCGTGGCGTTGATGAAGTCCACCGCGTAGTTGTTGTGCTCCTCCATGCCGGTGGCAACGGTGAGGATATTCGGGTCGAAGATAATGTCTTCCGGCGGGAAACCAACCTCGTCGACCAGTATCCGGTAAGCGCGCTCGCAGATGCGGATCTTATCCTCGTATGTCGCGGCTTGGCCCTGTTCATCAAAAGCCATCACCACAACCGCCGCGCCATATTTCAGCACCGTGGCGGCATTCCGGCGGAACTTGTCTTCGCCTTCTTTCAGCGAAATCGAGTTCACAATTCCCTTGCCCTGCAGGCATTTGAGCCCCGCCTCGATGACCTCCCATTTAGAGGAGTCCACCATAAAGGGCACCTTGGCGACTTCGGGTTCGCTCCCCAGCAACTGCAGGAAGCGCGACATTGCCGCGACGCCATCGATCATGCCCTCGTCCATGCAGATGTCGATGACATTGGCGCCGTTCTCGACTTGCTGCCGGGCCACACTGACCGCTTCTTCGAATTTGCCTTCCTTCACCAGCTTTGCGAATTTGGGAGAACCGGCCACATTAGTCCGCTCGCCGATCACAATGTAGACACCAGGCTGCTGGGCAAATGGCTGCGATCCTGACAGGCGGAGTGGCTTCGTCTCTATGGCCTCGGCTACGCTCACGCTCTCGATCACACTCACGCTCTGCCCTCGCTTTGGCGAGCGTAAGCTTCCTCAGCGGGCGTCGTCTCCCACTTTCGCGGTGCCTGGCCTTCGAGTGCTTTCGCGATGGCCGCGATGTGCTCGGGGGTGTTACCGCAGCAGCCACCGGCAATGTTGATCAGCCCTCCCCGTGCAAAGTCACCCAGATAACGTGCCATGTCTTGCGGCCCCAGATCGAACCCGGTCGCCGAGAGGGGATTCGGTAATCCGGCATTCGGGTAGCACGAGATCGCGACGTTCGCCTTCTCCGAGAGCTCTTCGAGGAACGGATACATCAGATCGGGACCAAGAGAACAGTTGAGCCCCACGGACAGTGGCTTCACGTGCGCCACCGCGTTCCAGAACGCCTCAGTGGTTTGCGCGGAGATCAGCGTCTCGCCGCCACGCCCTACCGCCGCCGAGATCATCACCGGCAGTTCCTTGCCGTCCTCATCGAATACCTCGCGGATGGCGACGAGTGCCGCCTTGGCATTTAGCGAGTCGAAGATCGTCTCTACCAGAAGCAGGTCTGCACCGCCTGCCATAAGGGCACGCGCTTGCTGAGCGTAGGCGGTTTTAACCTGATCAAAGGTGACCACCCGGAAGCCAGGATCCTCGGCATCGGGCGAGTTCGAGAGAGACACAGTCAGCGGACCGATCGCTCCAGCGACGAACCGTTGACGTCCCGTCTCGTTCGCGACACGATCTGCCCATTCCCGGCACTGCCGCGCCGATTGCTCATTGATTTCCCACGCCAGGCTGTCGAGGAAAGGATCCTCGATGATCTTCTGGTAGAACTCGGGGTCCTTGCGACCGCCGTGCTCGCGCGGATCGTCCACAAAGAACTCGCTTTGGGTAATGCTGGTCGCGCCGAAGGTATTCGTCTCGATGATGTCCGCCCCAGCGTCCAAAAACCGGCGATGGATGTCGCAGATCATATCCGGCTGCGTTAGGGAGAAGAGGTCGCCGTTATTCAGCAGGTCCTTTTTCGAGTCCTTGAAGCGCTCTCCCCGGATGTCAGCTTCCTTCATGCCGTAGGTGCGGATCGTCGTGCCCATCGCTCCGTCGATGATCGCGATTCGATTCTCGAGGATCTTTTGAAGAGGATGTTGGTAGGCCTTAGTCATCTGCGCACTTTCGCTTTAGCTTTGCCACATTCAGCCGTGGCATGTCTTCAGTATATCGAGACAGCGAACACGCCGCCGCAATGTATGCCGGGATTGAAGCAAGCCGTTTCTGCTTGAATTGATCGAGAATAGCGTAAAGTCCAGGCAACAGTTTCGGGCCAAGACATGCGTAGCGCCGATTCTTGTTCACGAATCGGACTACCCACTCGCTATCTGCGCGTCAGTTCGTCTTTCACGACGGCGCCGCCCTTCATCACCAGCTGCACATGTTCCAGCACCTCGACACGTTGCAGCGGGTCCTCGGTCACCGCGATCAGGTCCGCGTAATGGCCGGGTGTAAGTGATCCCACATCGCTGGCGCGACCAATCAGGTCGGCGGCATTCCAGGTCGCAGCCTGGATCGCCTGCGCCGAGGTCATCCCATCAATCACCATGTAGTGGAACTGCTTCGCATTGTCGCCATGCGGGTAGACCCCGGCATCGGTGCCGAAAGCCATCTTCACTCCTGCCTCAAATGCCTTGCGGAAATTCTCCCGCTGCAACCGCCCCACGCCCCGCTCTTTATCGGTGAGTTCCTGGGGGATGCCGAAGTCTTTCGCCTTCCCGAGAATGTAGTCGTCGTCATAGATGTCCATAACGAAATAGGTGCCGTGTTCCTTAGCCAGCCGGATACCTTCATCGTCGACCAGGGAAGCATGTTCGATCGAGTCGATTCCCGCCTCGATGGCCCACTTGATCCCCTGAGTGCCATGGGCATGCGCGGCAATTTTGCGTCCGGCCGCATGGGCCGTATCCGCCGCCATCTTCAGCTCTTCGAAACTGTATTGTGGAGCGCCCGGCTGATCACCCCGGCTCAGTACACCTCCGGTTGCGAGAATTTTGATTACATCGACGCCATATTTCACCTGCGCGCGGACCGTCTGCCGCACCTGCTCAGGACCGTCGGCGATCTGAAAGTCACGCTGTTCTGGAAACATCATGACCCTCGTTTGCGGCGAGTAATCATTGAGATCGCCGTGTCCGCCAGTGATCGAAATGCCCGGTCCGGAAGCTATAATACGCGGACCCGGAATGAAGCCTGCGTTGATGCTATTGCGCAAATCAACGGCAAGAAACGGGAGCGAGCCAACATCCCGCACTGTGGTAAATCCGGCCTCGAGCGTTTTCTTGCTGTTCACCACCCCTGCGATTGCTGAATCAAAAGGGGTGTCCCTGAAATCCCAGATCGGATCATACCGGTCGGCGCGTGCACCCAGGTGGGTGTGACAGTCAATCAAGCCGGGGAAGACGTAAGCGCGAGAAAGGTCGACGACCTGTGCACCTGCCGGAATCGCGAAACCGGCGGCCTCCACTGACTTGATGCGCTCCCCCTCAATCACGAGTACCACGTCGGAGTGATAGCTACCGCTCTGGCTATCGAACAATTTGCCCGCTTTGACGTAGGTGGTCGTCCCCGCCTGTCCAAAGGCGGAGAACGCCATCGAAAACACAAAACATATCAACCGCAAAGAAAGCTTGCGCATGGGTTATTCTTCACTCCAGTTTGAAAAAGACAAGAGGATCGATCTTGTGATGCCACAAAGTATCACGCGGAGGCGCTCAAACCCAGTCCTATGTTCTGACGAGTGAAAAATGACTAATTGCGGATTAGCGCGGCATGAATACCAGCGCCCTAGAGGAATAAGGTGGATAAATGCTCTACACTGGCCCTGCGCCGTAGGATCCCTACAGACGGGTGATTTGATCGAGCATGGCTTCTGAACCCAGGCCTCACAAACCCCGCCGCGTAGCGACAATCCAGATAGTCGCGGTATCCATCCTTTCAATCGCAGGCGTCATCAACTATGTCGATCGCGGCTCCCTCGCCATCGCCAACACTACCATCCGGGCCGATCTCGGCATCTCCGCTACTCGAATGGGAGCCTTGCTATCGATCTTTTCGCTGTCCTATGCCATCTCCCAACTCCCGATTGGAGTTCTCCTGGATCGCTTTGGCGAGCGCGTGGTTCTGGGCGCGGGAATGTTTCTTTGGTCTGTCACGCAGATGGCAACTGGCTTTGTTAGCGGCTTCGCGTCCTTCGTAGTCGCACGCGTAGGCTTGGCCGTAGGTGAATCGCCATTCGTCGTATCTGCGGTCAAAACGGTCAACGACTGGTTCGACGTCCGCGATCGCGCTACGCCGATGGGGATCGTCAACTCTGCAACTACCGCGGGGCAGGCCATCGCGCCGCCGATCCTCACTGTGACCATGCTGGCGTTTGGCTGGCGAGGGATGTTCATGCTGATCGGCGTCCCAGGCTTGCTCCTTTCCATTGCCTGGTATCTCTTCTACCGCGATCGCAAGGATGTTTCCTTGAGCAACGCTGAGAAAGCCTACCTCGAAGCCTCAGGCCCAAGGAGCAAGCTCACCCGCATCTCTTTTTCCCAATGGCTTGGTCTCTTTCGCTTGCGCACTATCTGGGGAATGATGCTCGGCTTTGGCGGCGTCAATTACACGGTATGGCTTTACATGTCCTGGATGCCGAATTACCTTGAAGCCGAGCATCACGTGAGCGTTGCGGCAACTGGAATGATCGCTGTCATTCCATTTTTTTGCGGGGCTGTGGGCATGCTGCTCAGCGGCATCATCGCCGATTTTCTTGTGCGCCGTGGAATTCCTCCGATCAAGAGCCATAAAACTCTTCTCATCACGGGGATGACCTGTTCTGCCATGTGCACGTTGCTGGTTCCATACATTCCCGGAGCAACGGGTGCTGCGTTTGGCATTGGTATGGCGCTTTTCTTTACTTATCTCGCGGGAAACTCAGGCTGGGGTCTGGTGCAGTCCATAGCGCCCTCCGGAATCGTTGGCTCGGTGGCGACAATCCAGAACTTCGGCAGCTTTATCTGCGCCTCGTTTGCGCCTATCATCACCGGGTGGCTGCTCGATCGCACACACTCGTTCCATCTCACCTTGGTAATCTGTGCCATGGTCTCGATTCTTGGCGCACTGTCGTACCTTCTGATCGTGAAGGATCCAATCTCTGCAGGCGGACCGAAATGAATCGACCGAAAAGATCCTGCGGATCAAGGCTGCTCAACTGCCGCCTTCTCGCTCTTGCTCTTCCGCTTGCCTTCAGCTCTCTGCTGACCCAGCAAGCCGACGGCCAGGCCACCAGCGCTGCCAATGCGCAATCACCGCGCCCATGGCATCAGAATCCCAACGGTATGCACATATATATATGGACGGGACTCAAATCCCACCTTCCTGGACAACACGACTATCCCCAATTCCTCGCTGACTGGAGCAAGATCCTGACCGAGCATGGCGCCGTGGTCGACGGTGCTTTACACGCGCCGAGCGCTGCCGATCTCGAGCATGTCGACGTCGTGGTCCTCTATAAGGGTGACGCAGGCTATCTCAGCGATGAAGAAAAAGCCGCCCTTGAGGCGTATATCCGGAGCGGAGGTGGACTGGTCAGCATTCACGACTCGTTGTGCGGCCCGGACCCTGCCTATTTCGCAAACCTAGTCGGTGGCGCGAAGAAACATGGCGAGGTTAACTACACCTTAGGGGCGCCCATTCCCTACACAGTAGTCGACGCTGCCAATCCGATCATGAAGAGCATGTCAAACATCACCATCTTCGACGAAGCCTTCTACAACATGACCTGGGCACAGAATCCCAGCATCCATGTGCTGGCCACGACCGTTATACCGGGCACGCCCAGCGCTGGCCCGCACAAGGGCGAAGTGGTGCCACAAATCTGGACTTATGAACATACGCTCCCCGGCGGCCAGCCAGCCCGGGCGTTCGTCTGGATGCAGGGGCATGAGTACGCGAATTTCGACAACTATCAGATCCAGCAAATGCTGCTGCGTGGCATCGCATGGGCCGGTAAGAAGCCGGTCGATTCACTGGTCGACTATGTGCCGCCGACTCCGACGAGCACGCAGCCGTCTGGAACGGGAAAGTAGCCGTCGTTACTTTGCTGTCCAGCCGCCGTCGATGAGGATGTCAGTTCCCGTAATAAATCCTGCCGCCTCCGAGCATAGATAGCAGGCCAGAGCGCCAATCTCTTCAATCTTGCCCCACCGCGCAATCGGCAAACTCGCGAGGAACTGTGCATTGGCTTCAGGATTGTTCATCACCGCCGCATTCATGTCCGTGCCGAAAGGCCCCGGACTGATGCCATTGACCGTGATTCCATCGCCGGCCAATTCCAGCGCTAAAGACCGCGTGAACCCGAGAAGCGCCGCCTTCGCCGAGGAATAAGCGGTGCGTCCAGGCAGCGAGACATGGCTCATGATCGATGTCATATTCAGAATGCGGCCGTAGCCGGAATCTTTCATGCCAGGCACGAACGCCCTGCACATCAGAAACGTCGAAATCAGACTCGAATCCAGAACGCTACGAAACTCTTCGAGCGAAAAGTCCACCAGATTCTTCCGGATATTCGTTCCAGCATTATTGATCAGAATTTGCGGAGCTCCGAACCGCTGATTTACGGCGTCCACCAAACGGGCGACCTCGTTTTCACGCGTTACGTCAGCGACAAAGAAGGCAGCAGTTCCGCCACGTTCGACTATGTCATCGCGCACTAACTCCAGGCGCTTGCTATCGCGCGCGACGAGCGCTATGTGAGCACCCGCTTCGGAGAGGGCCTTCGCCATCGCCTCGCCCAGACCGCGGCTCCCGCCGGTAATCACAGCGGTCCGTCCTGCCAGATCGATCTTCATGTTTACGTCTCCTTTCGGAAATCTCGGGGCGAAACTCGCCGTCTCCACTCACTTAGGCAGGCTCCACGCATAGAGGCTGTCACCCGCTCCGAGCAAAATATATTGTTTTCCGTCCAGCAGGTAAGTAATCACGCCACCCGACTCATTCGCGCCGATTTCGCGGTGCCAAAGCACCTGCCCTTTATCGGCACTGTAGATGATTACATTCTTTTGGTCGTCACCGGTGATAAGCAGATTGTTCTCGGTCGTCACAATGCTGGGACCAACCGTAGACGGCGCGCTGTTCAGGTTTGGATACACATGTTTCCACACAGGATCGCCGGTGAGTGGATCGATCGCCTGCAGCACCCGTTGCGCACGACCGATTGCATCCCCCGTACCTCCGTAACCGGAGGGCTGCTCGTTGTCATCGGTGAGGTAGTAGATGGCCTTTCCTTCGAGCGAGTTGACGTAGACCAAACCGGTCTTCATACTGTACGACGGTGCCTGCCAATTCGTGGCGTTCACGATGTTGATCGAGCCGCCAACCGTAGGATCCTTGTCCGGGATGGGAATAGGTTCGCCCTGCGGCGTGAGTCCCGAGTAATAATCCAAGGGCACGTATGGCTTAACCACCAGATATTTGCCTGTAACCCGGTCCAGCGTTACGAAGAACCCGTTGCGCGCGGCCTGCGCCAGCAACTTACGCGGCTTTCCGTCCACTACGCGATCGAAAAGAATCGGAGCTGTCGTATTGTCGAAATCGTGCGTGTCATGAGGCGAAACCTGGTAATACCATTTCAGTTGCCCTGTATCCGGATCGAGCGCGACAATCGACTCGGTCCACAGATTGGCGCCAGGACGCCCTTGGCCGGCAAATACGGGGTTGGTATTCCCCGTGGGCCAATACAGCAGATTGAGCTCGGGATCGTACGTTCCCGGCATCCACGTCATTCCGCCGCCGTGCTCCGACGTCGCTTCGCTTGGCCACGTCTTCAGGGCCGGATCTCCCTTACGCGGTGTCGACCACCAGGTCCATTGCAGCTTGCCCGTCACAGGATCAAAGGAATCGAGGAAGCCGGGCATATCCATCGCATCACCGCCCACTCCTACAATCACATGGTTCTTTACCACTAACGGCGCTGCTGTCGAGAAATACTGCTTGCGTGCATCCGCGTAGTTCTTCCGCCACAGTTCCTGACCGGTGTTCGCATTCAAGGCGATGAGCCAGTTGTCCGGCTCGAGGAAATACACCGTCGACTTCCAGATCGCAACGCCACGTTGTCCAATCAGATGACCACCATGATCGACCCAATCGTAATGCCACAGCGGGTTGCCGCTTCGCGCATCGAGCGCCCATACGTGATCCGGAATCGTGATGTAGAGAACGCCATCCACGAGGAGTGGCGTGCACTTGATGACGGGAGCAGGCACTCCCCGCTGCGCCCCAATTCCCGTAATCTTGTAGACCCATCGCTGGACAAGTTGGTTCACATTGGCGGGTCCGATCTGGGTAAGCGTGCTATAGCGCTGGCCGCTGTAATCGCCATTGAACGTGGGCCAGCTGGTGACCGGAGCCTTGCCAATGGTGTTCGGATCCAGTGAAACGTGTGGAACATCGGGCGCTCCAACAGACAGGGTGGCCGTCGCGATCACCGCACAAACTCCGCTAGCCCATTTCAACGCAGAGTCTCCAGGTATGCGGTCACGTTGTGCATATCATTGTTGGTCAACGTCATGATCATCTCCTGATGCGCCATGAGCGGATCTTTGATCTGCACTTCCACACCCGGCTCGCGGTCGATTACATGTACCTGGCCCGTGCTGTCCACGATCGTGATGCGAAAATCGCTCACCTGCGTGACGCGACCGGTGATCGTATCGCCGTCTGGTGCCTTCACAGTTGCTGTGGTCGCCAGAGAGTTGTCCCCGGCACGGGTCGGCCAGATCCAGCCGCGCTGCAGTAGCTCAGGTGAGCGGAATTGATTCGCGATGTGCGCGAACGTCTCCGCTGTATGGCACGACATGCAGTGAGCAGTTACATAGGCTTGCCCCTGTGCTGCATCTCCCACCAGAATGTTCAGAACAAGATACGTTCCGCGATTAGCGACTTCCTCGACCTGCAAGTGCAGAAACTCGGCAATACCCCTCAGCTGGTCGTCGGACATCGTCGCAAACGCCGGCATGCCCTTCTCCGGCCGCCCCTTCTTGAGCAACGGCAACAGATGCTCCCCGTGGTCATCACTGAGCACCTCGTCCGACGTGATCAGACTAGGCCCTGTCGCGCCTCGCGCCTGCTGTCCGTGGCAGAAAGCGCAGTTTTGCTGAAACAGCGGCTCCCCGCGCTTCGCAGCCGCTTTATCCGGCTCTGGACCCAGTCCCAGAAATGCGCGAGTGGCAGCGGCTCGTTGTTCCGGGGTCTGAGATGACTTCTGCTGCGACACACCATTCTCGCTGGTCGGCGCTTCCTGACTGATCGCGAAACCCGCTAGAGCAACGAAGCCCCCGGCAAGCATCGCAAGGAAACCCGCATGCCGCATGCGTACATTCCTTTCTCGATTGGCCAAGCTGACACCCCATTTCTTCGCCGCCGCCCTTATGCGCGCAACCCAACTGGCCCTATGTATCCAGGATTGAGCTGCGGCCTCTCAGGCCCGTTCAGCCGCCGACCGCAAGTATACAAATCCATCTCGGTTTAGGGCGACCCACATGAGAGAGACGCCGAGTAGTGCTAGAGCTAGAGACCCCGAAGATCAGGACTGTTTATCTGAAGGGAAGTGGGATGAAATTCTCTTGGTTGCTGACACTCTACGGTCCTGACCGATATGGCCGTCGTGAAATTGACTCTTCCTGATAACCTAGAAACCTTCCGGTGACATGACATGATCGCGTTCCTTCCTACACCAGCTCGACTTGTTTACGGCCTGCTGCTTCTTCTGGCGTTGCCTATTGCCGGCAACGCGCAGTCTGCCGCCAAACCAATCGCAAGTATCGAGAAGAAAGATAGCTCATTCCGACTTCTCGTCGATGGCAGCCCCTATCTGATGCTTAGCGGCCAGGTTCACAATTCCAGCACGTCTAATGCGGATGACCTCGGCAAGGCTCTGGATGTGCTTGTCGGCTGGCATGCCAATACCGCCGAGGTACCGATCTATTGGGAAGCGATTGAGCCCAAGCCTGGACAATTCGATTTTCGCTCGGTCGATCTCGCGATCCAGGCTGCGCGTAAGCGCGAGCTGCATCTCGTGCTCTTGTGGTTCGGCACCTGGAAAAATGGCGAGAGCCACTACACGCCTGAGTGGGTGAAGCGTGACAAGCAAAAGTACGCGCGCGTACAAGGACCGCGGGGCAACGAGACGGAGATCATTTCTCCTCTGTGTCGCGCTGCCATGGAAGCCGACGCGCGTGCCTTCGCGGCGTTGCTGCAGCACGTGAAGAGCATCGACGAGGCAGAGCGCACGGTTCTGATGGTGCAAGTAGAAAACGAGCCGGGGCTTCTCGGAACAGACCGCGACTACTCCGAGGCTGCCAACCGCCTGTTTGACGGACCGGTGCCGAAAGAACTGCTCAGCATTTTGGAGAGCCATCGCCAGCAGCTCTCGGCCCCCATGGTCAAGGTATGGAATAATTCTCCGAAGTCGGGCAATTGGAAACAAGTCTTCGGGGAACTGGCACCGGAGGCGTTCAGCGCGTGGCTGGTCTCAAATTACGTCAATACCGTTGCGGCTGCCGGCAAGCATAAGTACCCGTTGCCGATGTATGTCAACGTCTGGCTAATCGAGGGAGTTGAACGTCCAGGCAGATGGCCGAGCGGCGGGGCCACGGTGAATGTGTTCGACGTGTGGAAAGCAGCAGCGCCTTCCATCGACATCCTGGCACCGGACATCTACTACCCCAAGTTTTACGATGTCGCTTCGCAATACACCAGACCCGATAACCCCCTCTTCGTTCCGGAGACAAACTTCAATCCCTATTTCGTTGGCTTTGCCTATACGACATTCGGCAACTTCAACGGGATCGGCTTCAGCCCTTTCGGAATCGACGATGTCCAAAGGAACGCGACCGGGGCGGCGATTGGCGCTGGATTTGAGGATACCTACCGTGTGCTGCGGCCCCTGCTCCCGCTCATCGCCCACTACCAATACACCGGCAAACTTCACCCCATTCTGCAGGGACTGGCGAATGGGGAAGACTGGAAAGAGTCCATTCGCGTCGGCAAGGGGCTGGCTGCGAATATTGACTTCACTGCCACGTTTGACCCAGCAAAAGGCAGAGCCTGCGGCATGATCATCGAACTCGCCCCGGACGATTTCGTCGTCATGGGGACCGGATTCGATGTGACGTTCCGCGAAATGGAAGGCCCACTGCGCGACGCACAGCTCATCTCCATTGAGGAGGGCACCTTTCAAGTTGACCAATGGATATCGTCCCGCCGGCTCAACGGGGACGAACGGCATGTGTCATTGCCTGACAAGTCCACCGTGCTGCGAGTGCGAGTGTCGCGATAGTCCCGTGTATAAGGATGGCACTCGGTTTACTCTTGCGCTTTCGCACACGTGCTGCAACTGCAGATCGCTGGACCAAACAAACCTCGTATCTTGCCCGACTGTTCGATTGACTGCGGTGTCATGTTGATATCGCAGTCAGATTAATCCATAGGCGAAGGCGCAATGGCAGTCACTTTTGATCCGGTTAAGGCGGCTGCTCGGGTTGCGTGATCGCGTTCTTGAAATGGCTGCCTTCATACTCGTTGCGCAATTCGGAACCACAGATAGTTGTAGCTGCGGTCCCTTCGCCGATGACACTTTCGCCACTCGCGATATAGCCTTCGGTATGTCGGACACTTCAGGTATCTCTATACTTCATGTGATACGTTCTTTACACTAAGAACTCCCCCGATCACATCTCGGAGGGTAGCTCGCTTGGCACTTACGATTACAGGTCTATCCAAGACCTATCCCAATGGCGTAAAGGCTCTCAAGAATCTGTCTCTGAAAATTGGCAACCACATGTTTGGCCTTCTCGGTCCTAATGGGGCCGGTAAGAGCACGCTGATGCGGACCGTTGCTACCCTTCAGGATCCAGACTCCGGGACTATCCAGTTAGACAGCCTGGATGTTCTGGCGCAGAAGAGCGACGTGCGAAAGATTCTGGGCTATCTACCACAGGAGTTCGGTGTTTACCCAAAGATGTCTGCGCTCGATATGCTTCACCATCTCGCCGTCCTTAAAGGCATCACGAACAAGACGGAGCGTACCCAGATGGTCGAGGCACTTCTGAAGCAGACGAACCTATGGGACTCCCGCAAAAAGGCGCTCAGCACTTACTCCGGTGGGATGAAGCAGCGGTTCGGCATCGCGCAGGCGCTGCTTGCGAACCCCAGGCTCATCATTGTGGATGAACCCACAGCCGGCCTTGACCCGGCCGAACGCAACCGCTTTCTGAATTTGCTGAGTTCTATCGGGTCGAACGTCACTGTGATTCTCTCCACTCACATTGTCGAAGACGTGCGCGAGCTGTGCCCCCGCATGGCCATCATCTCGAATGGTGAACTCCTGCTCGAAGGAGCACCCTCCGAGGCTTTGGCCTCTCTTGATGGCAAGATATGGTCGAAGGTCGTCCCCACTGACGATGAGCTGCGCACGCTGGAAACCACTTTCAATGTCATCTCGACACACCTGATTGGCGGCCTGCATGAGATTCGTGTCTACGCTGATTCCAACCCAGGCGATGGTTTCCGGCCCGTTGAATCCGGCCTCGAAGATGTCTACTTCCTCAATCTCGCCGGACAGGCGAAGAACTAGTCCCCGACATAGGAGACAAGAGATATGGCCATGTTCTGGGAATTCTTTACTTTTGAGCTGAAGTTCCGCTTTAAGAGTATCTCTACCTACATCTACTTCCTGCTCTGGTTCACCTTCAGCTTCCTTTCTGTTGCCAGTGAGAGCTTTGGCCCTATCGGGAATACGAATGGCAAGATCCTCCTCAATGGTCCGTATGCGAACATCTACAACGATATCGGCATCAGTTTCTTTGGCATCATCGTTATCGCGGCCATCTTTGGTACCTCCATTCTGCGTGACTTCCAACGCGATACTATCCAGATACTCTTCACCAAGCCCGTCTCCAAGGTCGCCTATCTTGGAGGCCGCTGGGCCGGATCTTTCGTAGCCACGGTCTTTGCCTTCAGCAGCCTGCTGTTTGGCGAGTTCTTCGGCACGCTCGCTCCCTGGGCCGATCACTCCCGCATTGGACCGAATCATCTTTCCTGGTACCTGCAGCCCTTCTTCTCGATCGTCGTCTTTCAGATATTCTTTCTCGGCGCTCTCTTCTTTCTTGTCGCCGCCCTCTCGCGCAAGATTTTCATCGTATATCTGCAGGGCGCGGCCATCTTCATGCTGTACCTCATCGGCATCAACGCTTTCAGCGCCACGCGGTCTCTGGAGCACTTCTGGTCCGGAATTCTCGATCCAATCGGTTTTCTCTATAGCGACGCTATCAGCCGTTATTGGACCGTCGTCGAGCGCAATTCGCAGCTTTACTCATGGTCCGTACACGCATCCTCCGGCGTCTTTCTTTACAACCGTCTTCTTTGGGGATCGATCGGCGTACTCGCGCTTTTGACTGTCTGGAAGCTCTTTCCTGTTTCGGTCGAAACGCTGACCTCTGTTTCCAGCGGCAAGCGGGCAGCTCTCGCCCGCGAACAGGATATCGCTGAAGCCAAATCCCGCCGAAGCCTGGTAGCCGCACGGCTTCCAGCGATCCATCAGGTCTTCGGTCTCAGAACTACTTTCTTGCAACTATTCTCGCTTATCCGCTTGCGCGTCTCGAACATCGTGCGCGAAGTGCCTTTCTGGGGGATTCTTCTCCTCATGGCTGGAATAGCGATCAACAACGGCCACTTCGCGGGACGAGTCGCCGAGCAGAACGTCTGGCCGGTTACCTACCTCATGCTGCAAGCGGTTGAGGGTGGCGCCACGCTCTTTTTCTATATTGTCGCTACCCTTTATGCCGCAGAGCTTATCTGGCGTGAGCGCGACACCGGCTTTTCCGGGATTCACGATGCCTTGCCCGTAGACGAAATCACCGACTGGCTCTCCAAGCTCTTCGCCATCTGTTTTGTCGAGTTCGTTATGCTCACTGTTGCGGCGCTCTGCGGCATCCTCATGCAGACCATCGCCGGCTATTATCACTACGAGCTTCTCCAGTATGCCAAGGAACTGTACGTCGTCACCTTCCCTCAGGTCCTCATCTTCGTCCTGCTCGCGCTCTTCATCCAGACCGTGGTTCCCAACAAATTCATCGGTCACGGCATCATCATCGGCGTTTTCGTCATAACGCCGATCCTCTATAACTTCGGCTGGGAGAATACTCTTTATCTCTTCGGGAATACGCCGCCTTATACCTACTCCGACATGAACGGCTACGGCCACTTCGTGCCGGCACTATTCTGGTCTATCACTTACTGGGTATCCATATCGGCGGTACTCGCCGTCGTCTCCATCGCACTGGCACGTAGAGGTTCCGATGATGCCTGGTCTGCACGCCTGAGTCTGGCCCGTCAACGTGCCCCGCGTCTCATTCCAGTCGCGGCAGTGTTCCTTCTGATTGCCCTTGGGAGCGGCATCTGGTACTTCTACAACGCTCACGTTCTCAACGAATACCTCCCCGCTAAAGCGCGACGCGATATCCAGGCCAATTATGAGCGGGAGTTCAAAAAGTATGAGAATCTCCCCCAACCTAAGATCGTGGCCGTCGATTCCAATATCGACATTTATCCGGAACGCCGTTCTTTCAGCGGTTCCGGCCACTTCGTCTTACAGAACAAGACTCCGCAGTCCATCAGCCAGATTCACATTACGAACCAGATGCAGTCCATATCGAACGTCCAGTTCGACCGTACTTTCCATGTCATTTCCTCCAGTTCGCGTGCGCTCTACACGATCTATCAGCTCGAAACGCCGCTCGCACCGGGCGACAAGCTGAATATGACCTTCAACGTCAACTACACGAGCCGTGGATTTAAGGATGGTAACGAGCGTCCCGAGCTTGCCTATTCGGGGACTTTCTTCGATGCCACTTACTTCCCAACAATTGGATACGACAATAGCTTTGAAATTGACGATCCACGCAGGCGGCGCGAAGAACGCCTTGCCGAACAGGAGCTTCTCCCGCAGCGCGGCGACGCGGTGGGCACTGTGACGAATCTCTTTACGCCTCACTCAGACTGGATCACTTATCGCACAACCGTCAGCACCGTTGATTCAGACTCGGAAGGAAAGCCGCAGATTGCACTCTCTCCCGGCTATCTCACCCGCGAGTGGCACGCCAACGGCCGCCATTACTTCACCTACGACATGGGAGATGTCAGAACACTCGACTTCTATGCTTTCGTCTCTGCCCGCTACGACGTTAGACGTGAGATGTATCAGGGTGCGGCCAACCCAATCTCGATTGAGGTGTACCACATCCCTACGCATACCTATGATGTTGACGACATGATTGCCGCCTCCAGGGCCGGTCTCGCCTACTACGAAAAAAACTTCAGCTCCTTCCAGTTCCGCCAGTACCGCATTCTTGAATTCCCCCGTTACCGTACTTTTGCCCAGTCTTTCCCGAACACCATTCCATTTTCAGAAGGCATCGGCTTCATTAGTCGTGTAGAGAAGCCGACGGATATCGACTTTGCCTACTTCGTCACAGCGCATGAACTAGGTCATCAGTGGTGGGCACATCAACTCACCGGAGCTCGTGTTGAGGGTTCCAATATGCTTTCGGAGACGCTGGCCGAGTATTCCGCGCTAATGGTGATGCAGCAAAAGTATGGCCGGGACAATATGCACCGCTTCCTCAAGCACGAGCTCGACCGTTATCTGCGCGGCCGTGCCGGAGAAATTCGTAAGGAACGCCCGGTCGTTCTTGTCGAGAATGAGCCGTATGTCTGGTATCAGAAGGGCGGCCAGGTCATGTACACGCTCGCCGACTACATTGGCGAGGATAAGGTCAACCTTGCTCTGCATAACTTCCTCATGCAATATCGTTACGCCAACGCAACGACTCGCAGTCCGGACCCTATCCCGATACCCGCCAGTTCATCGATGCGCTTCGCGCCCAGACTCCCGCTGACCTTCAGTACTACATCACCGACGCATTCGAAAACATCGTTCTTTACGACAACAAAGCGGTCTCGGCGGCTGTCACCCCGAACGCCCGACCACAAATACAAGGTCACGCTGATTGTTCAAGCCCGCAAAGCTCAAATCCGATGGGAGCGGCAATGAATCGCCCATGCCGCTCAACGACCTTATCGATATCGGCGTCTTCAACGGCAAGAAAGACGAGGAGAAGCCACTCTATCTACAAAAAGAGTGGCATCACGCAACCTACGCAGACCTTCGAAATCGTTGTCGACCAGATGCCCACACGGGCGGGCATCGATCCATACAATAAACTGATTGATCGCGATTCAGATGACAATATGACGGATGTCGTAAATCATTGAGATATTCCCACGCACCCGCGAGTCCCGATTTTTGGGCAAGATGGGTGGCGCGACATTTTGCCGCGTGCCGCTCCTCCCGAACTCAATTCGACTCGCGCATCGGTACTTGCCGGTCGATGGAAAATTGAACCTTCAAGGACGCGCGAGCAGTACCGAGGCAGACGAAGAGTTTCTTGGCTGGCCCGCTGAATCCGTAATGAACATGCGCCACTCCGTCAGGGTCGATCTTGGTGACGATCGGCGGGTTGGGATTCACATCCCGGAGGTCGACTGTGTCGACTAAGGAGGCGGCTGCCGCAATCACTCTTTCGTGCATTGCGCTATCGAGAGCTATCGGGACTTGCAGGTCGGGATTCGCGTTGCTTTGATCGCAGCCTGCTTCCAGGCCCGCAATTACGTTGTCTCGGGTGACAACCTGTTCTTCGAGGATCGGGTTGTCGCGGTACACGCGGTAGAAAAAATCATAGGCGCTCGATGTCCGGTCTAGCGGTCGAACCATGTGCAGGTGGTCGGCATGGATTTCTTGTGGCGGTGTGGTCACATCGCATCCATAGGTCGCACTGAAGTAGCTGACCACGCGGGCATGGGTTTTGAGATAGCGGCCAACTCCGTTTTCCGGCGTCGTGTCTTCGGATTCGAAAGCGCAGAACCGATGAATGCCATTTACGGAATCGTGTCCTCGCCAGTTGTTTTCCAACTGCGTGAGGAAGGCATTGTCGCTCGCATCGCTGAGATCGCTGAGCACCGGGTCTCTATCGTAGATGGAAGCTATCCGAGCGATCGGCGAGCCCTCGTGCGGGGTCCCGTACGACACGATGAACTTGACCCTCGCCGCCTCCGCGGGATGTCTCAACAGCATTTCTTCGACAAGGATGCCACCCAGGCTATGCGCGATGAAAACCACCTCGCGATGTTCCCAGACGTGGTCCTGCTTAAGGTGAGCCCAGAGGATGTCGGCCAGCTGCACACTGGACATCCTGCCATTTGACGCAGGCGTAGGATACTCCGCAACTTCAACGTCGGAATAGGCGAAGCGCGGGTCCGTCCGAATCAAATCTGGCCAATAGGCGCCGTTTGAGGCACGCCAGGACTCGCGGCTCCCGTGAAGGCCATGCACAAAAACAATGACTCTTGCCCGAGGGGCCGCCAGCGTTTGGTTTTGTTGTATAGCGGCCTGGGAAAAGGAAGCGAAAGCGTGAAAGAGGAGGCACAAGGCAACCAGAACAAACTTGATCTTCCTGTCCACCCAACGGTCTCTACTCATCTCGAACCTGGAATTTTTAGGATACAAGCAGCCGGCTTGGAATGGGTAGTCCACGGATGATTGCAATCGCAGAAAACATTCATGGTAGAGCTCATTTGCCAAGTCGATATCCGGCAATGGCCGGATGTCGCTGAGCTTACTCAGGGACAAGCGGAAGGTTACTCCTGCGCAAAAACGAGGAAGTAATCTTCTCCGTGGGCTTTTGTGAAGTCGTAGCGGGCGACATTTCGGAAGCCTGCTTTTCGAAGTTCAAGGATGACGATTGCCTCATCTAATCCGTGATTCGCAGCATTTCCATGCGGTGGATGATGCCCAATTTCGCATCAGGACCGCAGTGCGGGATAAGGTTTCGCAAGAGCAACTGCGGATGAGCGATTTCGTGATGTGGTGGCAGAGACGGGATCGAACCGCCGACGCCGGCCTTTTCAGGGCCCCCTACCAATGGACCTAAGTGGCTTAGAATCAGCCGACGCGATTGATACGAAAGACGTTAGAGCAGCGCCGATTTAGGATCGTTTGGGATCGTTTGGGATGGTTTCCTCCCCAGGTTGTTCCCGTATTGTTCCCGCTCAACAAGTCGACCGATTTCAGTCACGTATGGAAAGCCATCCTCGCGCACACACGATCCTATCTTGCCACAACATTTGATCGACGGCTAAGGGTACTTTGCGGCGGATGTCGGCAAATGGTATCGAGGCACTTCCAATGCCACCCCTTTCAAGAGTCCGCTTCGATGAGGGACTCGCCCTGTTCTCGTCAATCGACAATTACACATTATAAAAAGGTGCCCCTTTAGGAGTAAGTGTGGAGTGTTTGGCTCAACCTCTCCAGAAAGGAACACCCTTTATGACGATTGCTAAATATATCGGCATGGACGTGCACAAGGAAAGTATTTCGATCGCAGTGATGAATTCTACTGGAAAATTCGTGATGGAATGCGTCATCGAGACGAAGGCGAGCATGCTTCTGCAGTTCATCGACGGGCTGCGTGGAGATGTGCGCGTCACCTTTGAAGAAGGGACCTGGGCGGCTTGGTTGTACGACCTGCTGAAGCCGCACGTCAGCGAAGTCGTGGTTTGTAATCCACGCAAGAATGCCCTGCTAAAAGACGGTAGTAAGAGTGATCGAATCGATGCGCGCAAGCTGGCTGAACTCTTGCGTGGCAACCATCTTAAACCGGTCTATCACGGAGAGCATGGCTTGCGCACATTGAAAGAGCTGGCACGCAGCTATCTGACCATCAGCAAGGATGTCACGCGGGTCATGAATCGGCTCAAGGCGTTGTATCGCAGCTGGGGCATAGCGTGTGCCGGCACCCATGTGTATGCACCACGTCACCGCTCGGAATGGCTGGGCAGGATCAGCGAAGCCGGCGTCCGGCGACGCGCCGAACACTGTTACCAGCAGCTGGATGTCTTACGTCTGTTGCGCCAGCAGATACGTCGGGATCTGTTGCTGGAAAGCAAGAAGCACCAGGCATGGAGACTGCTCGGCCTGATTCCTGGGATCGGCCCGATCCGGGCGGCCCTGTTGATCGCGCTGATCCAGACCCCGCACCGGTTCCGCACCAAACGACAACTGTGGACCTATAGTGGTCTGGGGTTAGAAACACATGACAGTGCACAATACCGCGTGGTCGAAGGACAACTACGCTCTAAGAAACCAGTAACGCTTCGTGGCCTGAATCAGGACCACAATCACGACCTCAAAGATATTTTCAAGGGTGCAGCCACTAGAGTCAGCAGCAGCAGCCATGGGCCACTCCACGATTTCTATGAGCATTTGCTGGCTCAGGGGAGGAAACCCACGATGGCGCGCCTGACCATGGCGAGGAAGATTGCCGCGATCACATTGATCGTCTGGAAGAAGGAGGTACATTTCGACGCCAGCTATTTGACATCACAAGCCGCGTGAGCGCCTCTGGCTGAGATTCCGTTCCCCTCCCTAGGAGATCATTCCTAGCGGTGGCCCGTCAGGTTCTCGAGACGCTCGATTTCGGCCGATCCGTTCGTAAAAGTCCCAGTTCCTGCCGCTCAATGATTTCTACCGTTATATTGGTTCGGCGCGCCAGGAGTTGGAACGCTGTCGGAGACCTGCGCTCCATCGGTATGAGTCCGGGTCAGTGGAGTGGTGAGGCTGATGCCGCTACCCGAGATCTGCGCGCCAGCTGCGTGACCACGAGCGAGGGGTGCGACGACTGTGATGGTGGCGGCGCCACGGGCTCTAATTGAAGAAACAACAGCCGTCTCAGAATTTGCTCCTTCGTCGATCGTGATTGTTTGGCCTTTACCAAAGCCAGTCACGCTTACGGCAGGGAGAAGAGTTGCTCCAGCATCAGTAGAAGTGCGTACCGTCGTGGCGCCTGCTGTTCCAACCGCGGCGATGACGGCGGTTTCAGTATTTGCACCAGAATCAATATGGACTGTCTGACCAGGGCGAAAGCCTTCCGTACTGGCGACCTTGATGTTCGTTGCACCCGCGGCCGACGTAGCCGACAAAGAGGCAGCGGCCTGCGTTGAAAAGTCGGTACAGTTGCTGTCGGTATCGGCGCCGTCAGGGAACCGTCCTGCGCTCGTATTGATGGCAACAGGCGCCACAACTGTCGACCAGGGGTTGAACACTGAACCGGGTGCCGGGGCGTAGCAGCCGCTTATCTGAGCTCCCTGAGACAGCCTGATCCCCTTCGGCGGCCCATGGATCGACGAGCCCTCCATAGTTAAGGCTGTCGGCAACCACTCCCGAAGCGTCGCGCAGCACGATGCTACCTTCTTCGACGGTAAGTGTACGGCCGAATTGCGGGGATTTTGTGGTTAATTCCGGTCCGCCAAACCACTGGTTGGGCGCGGGCGTGCCCTGGTATCCCGCTGTCTTGACTGCTGCATCGCGTACAGCCGCGTGGATCGCGTGGTTGTTGGTCAGTGGTCTATCGAGTGTTATGCCTGTCCCAAGCGCCTGGACTGGCTCATTGCTCGAATGGGCAAAAGCAGTCGCGGGCTGGAAGCTGACTCCTGTTCCGCGATCGCTGAACGGAAGGTTGGCGGCATGATTGAACTGTAAAGGAATTGCCAGGTCCAAGCCTGTTCCCGGAGATACTACCCATTCACTGACTACATGAGGTTTGGCAAGGGCGGGTGTGAAGTCGATGGAGGTACCATCCGGCCCTGGGGTGTCCACGGCGGTGACGGTGACGACCTGCTGGCTTGCTGGCGTGCCGACCGTGATCTTGTTGCCTGCAGCGAAACCCTCCCCACGGCGCACGCTGATCCGGGTCGCTCCGGCGCTCGCAGGAGCTGAGAGATTGGTCTGGCTTGCCGCCGTGCCGACATGCGTCACCGTTACGGTTTCGATTCCATGACCAACGCTATCGATATCCAACCTGACTTTGTCACCTACGGAGATGTCGGATAGAGATGTCACCTGGATGTTGGTGGCTCCCGCTGGCGCTTCCATCGCCAGATACGCTTGTGTGCCTCGCTTGCCGACCGCGGTCACCGTCGCGATCTCATACTCTTCCACGGTATTTGCAGCGATCGGATAGGTCGAGCCATAGCCAAGCGCAATTTTCTGTCCAACAACAAAGCCGGATGCATCCTCAACGGGCACATTAGTCGAGCCGGCAGGAACTGTGATCACCAGTTTCTCAGGCAAGGATTGCCACACAGTTGTATGGTTGCTGGCAGCCGTACCGAGGCTTGCGATCTTGCGCGCTTCCATACTGGCACCAGTGCCGATGTTGATCGTGTCGCCGACCGACATTCCCTCGGTGTTTCTGACATGGATGATGCTGTCACCTGCGCGTGCGGGAACCGCCAGCCCCGAGTTGGAGAGGCCGAGCAGGTAGAAGCCGCCAGTTGCAAGCTTCGTTCCAGCCGGGATCTTTACCGCCGAAAAGATTGCCTGGTGGGCTGGCTGCTCGGTCAATGTCCAGTTGGAGAGATCGACGCTTTGAGAACCTGCGTTGTAGAGCTCGATGAATGAATCCGTCGGGTTTCCGGGAGCGGCCGAAGTGACTCGAAACTCGTTGATTTTGATTGGTCTGGCGTTACGAATCTTTTCTACCGCCGTCTCAACTTGCTTTCTGCTGCTGGTAGTGTTTGTCCACGATGCATGACCGACGAGATCGCCGTTGAATGATGCAGGTGCAGAGGTGACTTTGAAGGTCGCGCTCACGCTCGCACCCGGTACGACCTGTTGAGCGAAGGTCTTCGACGTCTCAGCCGTGCCTGAAACGACAGCGGTCCACTGCTTGTTGGGTACGGCAATGCTCAAAGTAACGTCCGCTGCAGGCGCCCCAGTTGTATTCGTGAATGTCACGGTGAAGTCCCGTGAAGATCCTGGAGGGAAAGTCTTCGGGCCTCCATGCATTCCTGTCGTCGCAGCCGGAACCAAACTAAGCGGAGCTACATCGTATCGTGCTGCGACAACATTCGCCTGAACAAGCTGGTCGGTGGCGTTCGATGGAAATGTACCGGCGGCAGTCATCGCTCCTTCATAGAACGTTCCTTGCGAACCGATACTGTTGTCTCCACCGTTCCCTAGGAGAATCGCCCCCTGCTTCCGCATTGGGTCATAGGTTGGATTCACACGGTGTCCATCGAACATGACCGATAGATCGCCCTTTTGCGCGTCGCCACCCATCGATGTCCAATGGTGTGGTTCTCCTTTGCCGATTGCGGTAACAAAGCTCCAGGGGATGCTGGGTAAATTGGGACAGCCTTTGGTCCCATCGTCGTTGACGCACCCGACAAGATTATTTTCCTGATCGGTCATAATCCACGGCCCGTCACCAGCCCCGCTGTACCACGGCGTGGCATTACCGAAGTAGAGGGTTTCCATGGTGCCGTTATCATCATCGCGACTGTCAATCTCAGCATTGCCGTAGTCGAAACAGCAACCGGCGTTGAAATGCTGCCCGTTGACGACCCAGTATTGCCCCTCGGCCTGGTCGTCGACCGCGGTGCCTTTCACATCGTTCTGGCGAAGTCCCATGCCCGGTTCGATGAACACGCCGTAGACCTTGTGCCCCATGATCGTGATCGGGGCCATGTCCGCAATCGGAAGGGTGTTGAAACCTCCTAATGCCGGGCCACTGAACCCGCCACGGGGAGCCTGAATCAAGTCGTTGTGTTTGGGAGATTGGTCGTAGATGATGCTGATCCAGCAATAGGTACCGGTGCAGAACTTATCCTGTGCGGCTGCGCCCGCGTATCCGCCGGGATCCGGAAATGGCGTGGCAGTAGCCTGAACAACGCCAATGTCCAGGGTCTTGCCGTCCGATTGGCGCAAAACCTGGTAGAGGGGACCGTTATAGGTCGCATACAACGCACGGGTCGAGCTATGTGCCGCGACACATGGGTCACCAGCAGCCGCGTAGATGTCGCACGAGCCTTGAGGCCTGTGTGGAGGGACGACGCGACCCGCAGGAGACTGTTGCGCCATCGGCAAAGTGGCCCCAATGACCGGGAGCACGAGCACTAGTCCAAGCACAAAATCGATTCTCTTTTTCATTCTTATCCTGACCTGCTACAAAGAATTCTTTTGAGCTCCGAGGGGGACGTAACGCCCTCAGTTTGAGGCGCAATCTATTCGAATTTGACGTCGGGAATACGTATATCACTTGGCTCGGATCTTGCTCCAATCGGTAACGCTAAATCGACTGGTTGGCAGTTCCCCCGCAGCTGGATCACTCCAAGGCATCGCTGAAGTAGCGTGGAACAGCCTAGGCGGAGTTCGATGCCAGTATTAGTTAGGCGTGTCTAGCGCAGGTTGAAACCTCGATGAGTGCTTTGCCCTTTAGCAACAGGCGAACAAAAGGCACTTGTCCGGGAAGGCGACTACTCGGCAACATGCCTTGAGACCATTTGCGATGATGCACTCATTTAGAAACTGAATGGGTCGCCCTCAGGTTCCCAGATTGTCTGGACTAAAATCCGCCAGCACGCACTTTCTCCCTTCATTGGACGAGATCCGATGCCAGTGGGTCCAAAACCATAGCGCTTTCATAAATCCGATTGGTCAGCATTCCCCGTTTGCTCCCTTCCAGGGCCACGGTCTTCTTTTCTTCGGTCGTATTTACATACAGAGGCGGCCATCTACTGCGCGGGCGTAAACGCCTTCCGGAGTGGAAGGTCCTGCTTGAATACCGGCAAGCTGAAGGACGTGTTCGAGGACGGGACCGATTGTGGAAGGGTTCGACTCAGTCGCCATGTAGAGGGCATTCCCTTTGCCAAATTTGTTGATCGTGATTGCCGGACCATGATCTGGGACATTTGTGAAGCGAGCAATCACCTTGGCGGTTGAGGGTTCGAGCACCTCGAAGCGATGCACGTTGGTATCGATCGACTTGCGATCCAGCTCGAATTTCAATGCCGGCGAATCATAGAAAGCGTTGGTCTTCAGTCCGAAGACATCGCTCAGCCTCCCGGGCAGCGCAGTGTCAACCCATTGCCCATGCTCATCCACTTTCGCTGAGAATGCTGTCATCAGCACTGTGCCGCCGTTGCTCACGTATTCCCGAAGTGCCTTTGCGCTCGCCGCATCCATCACGTAGTCGGCTGGCACGACAACCAGTTTGCAGGGTGCCGTCTGGCTTCGGATGCGATGTGTTCCCATGCCAATAGAAGATGCTGTTCGGCGATGTCGCCAGCGCTTCTGGCGTAAAGCCGAGCTCGACGAATGGTTTGATATGCCGCGCTAAGAGATCGTCGTAGAGATGGTCGATCTTCTTCCAGTCGTACAGAGTCTTGCCGTTTTCGATGTGCACTGTTCCCAGAACATCGTGAAAGATGGCATGAAAGCGTATATACCGAAAACCAAGTTCGGCCGTTACCAGTTTGAGTTGCGCCTGGCTATCATCCCTAAACAACGTTCCCCGATAGTCAGAGCCGACCGAAAGGTCGAAGAAGCGATCAACCGGACCGCGCGCATCTTTCACGTTGACGACGATCTCGCGCGACGAATTCTGACCTAGTTGGGCGGAAGCAGACTGATGGACGAGACCGCGAGAGCACCGAAGGCGACAATCAAGAGCTGCTGCAAAAAAGAACGAAACATGAGCTGGACTTCCTGGACAACATGTTGAATTGATCCCGGCACCCGCTTCTAAAGTGGCTTCGTCAGGACCGATCAGTTTAAACATAGGCTAAGTGCCCGGAAAGGGGGGGTGCCCTACTTCGCTTACGCCAATGTCACCTTCAGCACGGCTGCGTAATCGACCGCTGGTTTAAAGAGCTTTGGAAGCTCCACCCACAGAGCGTCGGTTTGCTGCTTCCAGCTTACTTTCTGATCGCTTCCCAGGAGTTCCAGATGGCCAATTCTCCCGGGCTTTGTTGCCGCTGAGAGTCCAAGAGACTGCACAGTGAACGATCCTGTGGGCCAGCCCAGCACCAGTGCATAGATGAGAGTATTCTCCTTATTGCGCGTGAATCGGACATCTTTCTCTCCCAGTTTGTTAATGCTCTCGCCCTGGAAAGACCCGGCCTTTACGCTATTGGGTCCTTCGCCGTAAACCTTCCACGGCCGAGTCTCATAGATCGCCTCAGCATTGGTCTGCATCCAGGCTGTGATGCCGTCGAGCACCGCGATTTCCTTGCTGTCGATGGTTCCGTCGGTCCGGCCGGGAACATTCATGATGAACGTACCGTTCTTGCTGACGGTGTCAATCAGCCAATGGATCACATCTCGCGGGGGTAGATACCCTCCGTATTTCCCCGGCTTCTCGTAGACGGACCGAAGATAATGCCAGGCACCGATGCAAGTCTCCGATTGCCACGGATGCTTCATTATCTCGGCGGTGAGTCCCCGCTCGTAATCAGCGACAACCGCTTTCGCCAGCCGATCGGGAACATCCTTGACGTTCAGAACGGCTTCCAGCTTGCCGCCATGTTGCCTAAGGCTGTTGTTGTAGAAGTAGGCGCCGATGTTCATCCCAGCCCAGCCCAGCGGCAGAAGAGAATCGTCAAAGTAAAGCAAGTCAGGATTGTGCTGGTCGATGAGATCGCGCGTCCGATCGTAGAAGTTCTTCACGTAGGATGTGTCAGGCAGTGAGCCGGCCGGGTGTTTCACACCGTAAAGTCGCTGAGGATCGAGCCCCTGCCACCACTCATTCTTTCCATCTGCCTGCGTAAAATGGCCATCGTATGGAACGTCAGCCTGTGGGCCAGACTTGTCGGCGCCATGCGCAGGTTGGAACCACCACCAGTTGCGCGCCTGGTGCACCGTTACACCGAACCGTAAACCCTGCTTCCGCGCCGCCGTGGCCCATGTACCGATCACATCACGATGCGGACCGATGGCAGCGGCATTCCACGGCTGATGTTTCGAGTCCCACGCGTCAAAGCTGTCATGGTGATTGGCCAGAGCGATGAATATCTTTGCGCCGGCATTTTTGTAGCGCGTTATCAACTCGTCCGGTTCCCAATTCAATAGAGTCCACTGTGCGCACAGATCCTTGTACCCGAACCGTGATGGCGGACCATAGTGCTCGAGCTGATATTTGTATTGCCGCTGGTCCTCGATATACATATTCCTCGCGTACCAGTCTCCGGCTTCGGCAACGCACTGCGGACTCCAGTGAGCCCAGATTCCGAACTTGGCATCCTGGTACCAATCTGGCGCCTCGTACTCAAGCAATGAATCCCAGGTGGGTTTGAACGGACCATTGCCTGCAAGATTGGGGATTGGCGAATTCAGGGGCACATCGTCCCAAAGTCCGCCCGCGATAGACTGCGCTGTTGGGTTATAGTTCCATGCAGAAGGTTGCCATGCAGCCTCATCGAGCTGTTCTTCGACGATCTTGCCGTCGCTCACCTTGTAGAAGAGTCTCCTCTCCGGCGGGAGCGCGCAAAACTGAGCGTAGTCCTGCGTGTACTTGTTGAAGCCACTCGGCAGTGCAGGCCCGTTCTCCTGCGCGGGCTGCGCAGAGGCTGGCACAGCTTTCGATGCTGCGGCGATCGCAAGTAGTTTGCAGAAATCCCGTCTGTGCATTTATCCCCCGTTGTTGTTGGCCGCCAACCAGATGTGTGGCTCTATTCGGGCAGTGCGATTTGGCCTTCGATACGAAACTTTCCGGTGGCTGCTGGCGCTCCTGTATCCGGCTGGCCTCCGCCAATGCTGATCGTGTAATCACCTTGAGCGATGATTGGATTTCCATCCTCGGTCACTATGCCCAGATCGCGGTCCTTCAAATCGAAATGAACCTTCTGGCTCGCACCCGGTTCGAGATGTACCCTTTGAAATCCGCGCAGCGCGGTAATCGGCGCACCCTTCACGGCAGGGAATTTGAGATAAACCTGCACGACCTCATCACCCGCAGCTTTTCCAGTGTTGGTGACCGTCACATCGGCACCTACAGGCTGCCCCGCTGCCACTGCTTGCACCGGGACACTCAGGTCGCTGTACTTGAAGGTCGTGTAGCTGAGTCCATAGCCAAACGGATAGAGCGGCTTGGCATCGAAGTACCGGTAGGTCCGGTTGGCCATGCCGTAGTCCTCGAAGTTTGGCAACTGGTTGACGCCGGTGTAGAACGTAACCGGCAGCCGACCCGCCGGATTGTTCTTTCCGCTCAGCGTCTCAGCCACTGCTGCTCCGCCCTCTTCCCCTGGATACCATGCGTCGAGCACGGCGTTGGCATGCTGGTTAATCCAGTTGACAGACAGGGCACTGCCATTCAGGAGAACCACGGCGAGCGGTTTGCCAGTGGCGGCCACGGATTCGACCAGTTCTTCTTCCGGTCCGGGAAGATCGATACTTGTGCGATCTCCGCCGAGAAATCCCGGTTCACTCACCGGCATCTCTTCGCCTTCGAGTTGGCTCGTGATGCCCACGACGGCGATGACTACATCGGCATTTTTCGCTGCGGCGATGGCCTCAGGCGAAGGTGCGTTATTCGCCTTGGCCCAGATCACCTCCGCATGCGGCTTGCTGTTCCTGGTTCCGTAGGAGATTTCGAGCGCGACCTTGCGGCCTTTTTCGAGGTGGACGCGGCCAACGCCCGATGAGAGTCCTCGCGTGCCACCGCCGAAAGCTGTTGCTATCTGCTTACCATCGACCGTAAGCCTGCCGAATCCTTCGCAGCGAATTCCGAGGATGAAGTCTCCTGTCTCCGTGGGCGTCAGAAATCCTGACCACTGCACACCAAAGGTTGTTCTCCCGGCAATCTCAGGCGGCAAATTGCTGTCAGTGAGTTTGACGTTGGGCTCGGTGCGGCTGGCCAGGGGCGTGGTCGCTCCAGGGTTAGGTCGGCCTCTCGTCATGCCTTCGTTGTAGTCAGCCTTGAGGCCGGGCTTGCCATCGGGAGTGGTAAAAAAGCTGTCCGGTATAGGAGTTCCATCAGTGCGCAGGAACTGGGTTCCGGGGACAAACGTGACGGCGACGTTGGGGAACTCAGCACGAACACCGTCAAGTATGGAGATAATGTGCGTGGGCTGGCCGGCATAGTTTCCGATCAGCGGCCTGGTCTGGTCGGCGAGCGGACCTATGACAGCGATCTTCTTAATTCCCGGCTTGAGGGGAAGCAAACCGTCGTTCTTGAGCAGGACCATGGACTCATTCGCGAGTTTGCGTGCGTGCGTGCGATGTTCGGCGCTGTCGAGTTCCTTCTCGTCGATCTTGGTGTAGGGCACCATGTCCGGCGGGTCGAACATGCCGAGCTTGATGCGTGCCGTGAACAGGCGGATGAGCGCGGTGTCCAGTGTGCTTTCAGGCAGGTATCCCTGCTGCACTGCATCGATATAGGCTTTTTCAACAGGTTCGCCAAATCGGGAAGTAAAGGTGACGCATTCGTTGTCCATGCCCCTGATCACGGAAATAGCCGCGCCTTGTGCCTGCGTTGGGCGGTAACGGTGATTTGCGGCCACGTCGCGAACCGCGTCGCAATCTGAAACCACATACCCCTGAAAGCCCCACTTGCCGCGCAATTGATCTTGCAGCAGGAACTGGTTGGCACATGCCGGCTCACCATTGATTGCGTTGTACGCGCACATGACAGAGCCAGCCTTGCCTTCCACGATGGCAGCGCGGAAGGCGGGCTCGTAGGTATCGACCTGGTCGTGCTTGCTCACGTCCACATCTGCAAAGTGGCGCGTCGGCTCCGGCCCGCTGTGCACGGCATAGTGCTTTGGTGTCGCAATGGCCAGGTAGTACTTCGGATCGTCGCCCTGCAATCCGGTCACGTAGGCAACGCCCATACGGCCGGTAAGGAAGGGGTCTTCACCGTAGGTCTCCTGACCGCGGCCCCAGCGCGGGTCACGAAAGATGTTCAGATTCGGGGACCAGAAATCGAGGCCTCCCATGATGCCAGTGTGTCCTTCGCGCGCATTCTGCACGTGCTTGATGCGTCCCTCAATTCCAATCTGGGCCGCCATGGTGTGAATGCCCGGCGCATCGAACGTCGCAGCAAGGCCGATCGGCTCCGGATACTCGGTTACACCCTCGTTGATCACGCCGTGGAGGGCCTCGCTCCACCATTGGTATGCGGGAATGTTGAGCCGGGGAACCGCCGCGGAATTGTTCTGCATCTGCGTGGCCTTCTCCGCAAGAGTCATCCGGTGCACCAAGTCGGTCGCCCGTTGTCCAGGCGTCAAATTGGTGTCCAAGTACGGAAGAGGCGCTGCGCCCTGAGCGACTACCGGCCGTGCCGTGCAGGCAATGAAAAGGAAACCGGTACCCAGGACAAGTTTTTTCGTCATGTATCTGTTCATGTGATCCTCAAGTTGGAACCTGGGCTAGCTGTCTTCGGCCAGGCCTGTTTTTTCCGTGCATTGGCCCGCATCCGACTATCCCATGCAGGCCAGAGCGGTCGAAGCTCGCGTTCTACTCCGTCGCTCTAGCGTGCGCCAACGGCCGGTTGACTCCGCGTCTGGAACAACCGAGGTGCGAAGTCTTTTAGGTCGCGGCGCCATGTCTGCCATTCGTGATCGGTGCCGGGCGACTCGTAAAACACGTGCTGGATCTTCGCTTCGTCGAGAGACGCGTTC
This sequence comes from Terriglobales bacterium, assembly GCA_963823845.1. Lineage (GTDB taxonomy): Bacteria > Acidobacteriota > Terriglobia > Terriglobales > Acidobacteriaceae > Alloacidobacterium. The sequence goes on along the minus strand of CAWGND010000008.1, from coordinate 967,394 downwards.
AGATTCTCCAGTCCCGCCTTCATCCGTTCAGGCTCGTTGGTTCCGACGCCGATCCACAGCAGATGCACGCGCTGGGCAAACGCTGTCGGGTCGGCCATCGCCCCATGAAACGCCGTCTTCGTATCCAGCTTGTTATTTCCCATTGCGAATACGTTGGCCGCACCGCTGAATCCGCCGATGTATGAAAACAGTTCGAGATGGTTGAATGTCACCTGGAACGTTTGCATGCCGCCCATTGAAAGCCCGGCCATGGCGCGGTGATCGCGATCGGGAAGCGTGCGAAATGTCTTGTCGATGAACGGAATCAGCACCTGCGTCATCTCGTCTTCGAAGGCGCCCATGCGCTCTTGCATCACCACCATAAACTCCGGCGAGCCGAACGGCTTTCCCGTCAGGTCGGGAACGACGTAGCCAGCGCGACTCCCGTACCCGTTGGCCATTACGATGATCATCGGCTTTGTGTTTCCGCTCGCGATCAGGTTGTCGAGAATGAAATTCGCCTTGCCTTGCCGGATCCAGCCGGTCTCGTCCTCGCCTCCGCCATGCTGCAGATAGAGCACCGGGTAGCGAGTCTTCGCAGTGTCATATTCCGGGGGCAGGTACACGAGCGCGTGCCGCCAGGTTCCCGTCACGCTAGAGTGGTACCAGATCTCACGCACTTGTCCGTGCGGAACTGCTTGGGGTAAGTAGTAATCCGCTCCGGCTTCAAGCACCTCCACCGCACTGGCCCATTTGCTTCCGCCGAAGTACGCCGTGCTGCCGGGATCGCTCACCTCAGCGCCGTCGACGATGATCGTGTAGTAATGAAGCCCGGGAGCCATGGCTGGCGTTGTGAAAGTCCAGAACCCGTCCGCCTGCTTCTCCATGTCCACCTTGGGACCGCTCCAAAAATTAAGCTTCACCTTCGTCGCATCAGGCGCCTTGAACCGGATCTGCACCCGCGAGGTGCTGTCAACTTTCGGATACTGCGCATCCAGAACATTCGACGTCGCGGGTTTGAAGTCGCTCGAATCTTGCGCAAAACAGAAGCTCGCCGCCAATAGCATCAGAATTCCAATCAGTTTCAAGGCGCACCTCCGCGCAAACCATTTCCAGGATGCAGAGCACCTTGGAACGGGATCACTCTGCTCTCTTCGGCCATGGGCATGGTAATTCGTCGGCCCGCTTGGGATAAAGCGATTTATTTGCCTTGTTCTCCCCAGCTTGGCCCGTATATAGTCGAGAATTCCGGAACGGAACACGAGAACGGCGGCCGAAAATTCTGAGCCTGATATGACGGTGCTCTTCGGGCACTCGACTGCCGCCGGCTCAGCGGAGGCACTTTTGTGGCGCGTCGATTTCTTGCGGTTTTTAGGTCTCCTGGCCCTCTCTTCGGTTGCGCCTTTAATGGCTGCCGACAACAATATTCATCTCTCCGTCGATGCGTCTAAGCCCGGCCCGAAGATCGATCGCAACCTCTTCGGCCAGTTCGCCGAGAACCTTGGCCATGGCCTTTACGAAGGTATCTGGGTCGGTCCCGACTCATCCATCCCGAATACCCGCGGAATCCGCAACGACGTAGTGGCCGCCCTCAAGGAGCTCAAGGTGCCCAACGTCCGCTGGCCCGGCGGCTGCTTTGCCGATCAGTACCACTGGCGCAATGGAGTCGGCCCGCGCGACAAGCGTCCGGCCACGGTGAACTCGGCCTGGGGAGATGTAATCGATAGGAACGCTTTCGGCACCGATGAGTTCATGGACTTCATCCAGCAGATCGGCAGCTCACCGTACGTGTCCATCAACCTCGGCTCAGGTGCGCCGCAGGAGGCGGCCGAGTGGCTGGAATACATGACCGCCGCCGCGCCGACGGCTCTTGCCAAGGAACGTGCTGCCAATGGCCACCCTGAGCCCTATAGAGTTGGATTCCTCGGAATCGGCAACGAAAGCTGGGATTGCGGCGGTGCGATGACGGCCGACTACTACGTGAGCCTGATGAAGGTGTACAGCCGCTTCGTTCTCAACATGAATCCGTCCCAGCGGAACCAGAACCAGATGCTCAAGATCGCCGTGGGTCCCGGCACTCCGGACACTGAGTGGACTGAAGCCGTGATGAAAGCGTGGAAGAAACACACCTGGGCGTGGGACATCAATGGCGTTTCGCTGCACTGGTATACCGTTCCCAACGGCTGGCCACCCTCGACCGCCTCGGAGAAGTTCGGACCAGACGACTACGTCAAAACTCTTAAATCCACGCTCTTTATGGATGAGTTCCTGCGCAAGCAGGAAGCCGTGATGGACAAATACGATGCAGAAAAAAAGGTGACCTTGACGATGGATGAGTGGGGAGCATGGCATGCGCCACTGTCTGGGTCCAATCCGGCGTTCCTCGTCCAACAGAACAGCATTCGCGATGCTATTCTGGCCTCGCTCAACCTGAACATCTTCGTCCGCCACGCCGATCGCGTCCGCATGGCCAACATCGCCCAGATGATCAACGTGCTCCAGGCGATGATCCTCACCGACAAGGAGAAAATGGTCCTGACTCCCACCTACTACGTCTTCAAGATGTACGTTCCGTTTCAAGATGCCACATTTATTCCCGTTGCCTTCGACGCGGGCACCTACACCCATGGCGGCGTAACCCTGCCGCGCGTCGACGCCATCGCCGCAAAAAGCGCCGACGGAAGGCTGTTGCTGGAGATCACCAACCTCGATGCGGAAAACCCCGTAACGATCGATGTAAATGTTGCCGGCATCACGGCAAAGTCGGCGAAGGCGGAGACGTTAACGGGAGTTGCAGTGGACAGTGTGAACACCTTTGACGCACCGGCTTCAGTTGTGCCGAAGCCTGAAGCGGTGAAGGTGCAGGGGGGCAAGCTATCTCTAACAGTAGAGCCTCGATCAGTGACAGTAGTCTCAATTGAGCCGTAGTCGCGAACCACGCTCCGTGAGAGCGGTGGATGATTGTTGCAGTCGATTCGAAGTTCAACACCGGCCGCCAGTCGCACGCAAAGCGGCATCTCGTTTTATCCAGCATCAGGAGAAGACGAACCATGCATCCATTCTTCAAGACGGCGCTCGCGAAAACGCTTTCTCAGCAACCGGCATTGTGCCTTCTCGCGGTGCTTGCGCTGACTTTAGGCACTTCGGCTCAGATTCGCACGGTCACCTCAACCATTGATACTGCGAAGACCGGCGCGCCTATCTCGAGGAACATCTATGGCCAGTTTCTCGAGCACGGCGGCGACATTGTTAACACCGGCGTCTGGTCTGAGATCCTTGTCGATCGCAAGTTCTTCTACCCGGTCGCCACCACCGCGCCAACACCTCCTCCGGTGATCGGCGGGGCTGGCGGCAATCCCCGCTTCCGCCGCACGCCAACTAGATGGTGGGCACCGGTCGGCGGCGAGAACGCGGTCACTATGGACACGAAATTACCCTATACAGGCGATTATTCACCGTTGGTCAAACTCGACGCCAAAGATCCGCATGGCGTGAGCCAATCCGGAATTGCTGTTCGCAAAGAAAAGGTCTACACCGGTCGCATCGTACTCGCCGGTTCACCCGGCGCTGTGGTCAAGGTGACGCTCACCTGGGGCAAGGAGCCCACTGATCGTCAGATCGTCACCATCGGCTCGCTCGGTGCCGGGTACCGCAAGTTCCCATTGCGCTTTACCGCGAAAACCGACAATGACGACGCGACTCTCGAGATCACGGGCACAGGCTCGGGCTCCTTTCATGTCGGCGCGGTCTCGCTCATGCCTGCGGACAATATTGAAGGCTTCCGTCCCGAGGTCGTAGCGGCGCTCAAGCAGTTGCGTTTCGGCGTCCTCCGCTTTCCCGGTGGCAACTTTGTCTCCGCGTACGAGTGGCGCAACGGCGTAGGCGATATCGACAAGCGGCCGCCCATTTTCGACCCCGTCTGGCACGCCGTGCAGCCCAACGATGTCGGCACCGATGAGTTCCTCACGCTCTGCCGTCTTCTTGGCGTCGATCCTTACATCACCGTCAACGCGGGCTTCGGCGACGCATGGTCTGCGCGCGAGCTAGTCGAATACACGAACGGCGCTGCCTCCACGCCTATGGGGAAATGGCGAGCCGCAAATGGCTACCCTGCTCCTTATCACGTGCAGTGGTGGGGAGTTGGTAACGAGCCCTGGGGCGACTACCAGATGGGCTCGATGTCGCTTCCGCAGTTCGAACTGAAGCACAACCTCTTCGCCAAAGAGATGCGCAAGGTCGATCCGTCGATCAAGCTAATCGCGGGCGGAGCCATGCCCGACGTGATGAAAGGAGCCGACCAGGCCAGACGCATCAACGGCCAGTATGTTCCGGACTATCTCTCCTCGGCGGACTGGACCGGCCAGATGCTCCTTAACTGCCTCGACAACATCGACATGGTCAGCGAGCATTACTACGCATCGGGCACGCAACATACCGACATGAAGCTGCAAAAGAAGGTGCCAATCGAGCCTCCTCTGTCGCTGCTTGAATGGGAACGCGCGCCCGCCGTCCAGGTTCGCGCGAAATATGAGCACTATCAGGAGTACCTGAAGCGCATCCCAGCGCTCCGTGCCAAACCGGTTCCGATTGCCATCGACGAATGGGCTTACTTCGGCGGTAATCGCGACGGATATAAGGTTGTTCCAGCATACGCATGGGCCTTTCACGAAATGTTTCGCCATTCGGATATCTTCCAGATGGGCGCATTCACCTTCGCAACCGCGATGATGAGCCAGAACCGAACTGAAGCAATCCTCAATCCCACCGGGATGCTGTTCAAGATGTACCGCGATCACTTTGGCACCATTCCTGTTGAGGTGACCGGAGACTCTCCGCAGCCGAAGCCGACATTTCCGGCCGGCGGCGACCAGCCCGCGATCAACCCCGGTAGTGATACGTATCCACTCGATGTGAGTGCCGCGTTAAGTGAAGATCGCAAGACCCTCGCCATTGCCGTGCTCAATCCATCCGACTCTGAACAAAGCATTAAACTCGCGATCAACGGAGCGAAGCCTGCGAGCGCTGGGAAGTTATGGCGCATGGCTCCCGACTCCATTGATGCGACTGTTCAAGCGGACAAGAAACCCGAAGTTCAGGTCGAGGAACAGTCGCTCGGCGCTCTGCCCGACACCATCACGGTGCGCCCCTTCAGCGTGAACATTTATTCCTACCCGGTGCAGTAGCGAGGTCTTTCGAGAGAGGGTCCAGATGAAATCAACGAAGGTGTTCCTTGCGTGCACAATCACATTGGCAGTCGCGCCCGGTTCATTGCTCGCGGCGCAGGTGCAGACAAACGTTCCCGAAGTTGTCGCTGGCGCAAAGCCCGTGGCCGTGGAGCACGTCAGGATCCACGGCACGGCCCTCGAAGGCAATCTCGAAGGCGACGCCGTCGCTCGCGATGTCATCGTCTTTCTGTCGCCTGGCTACCAAAAAGACAAGAAGCGTCACTATCCAGTGGTCTACGCGTTGCACGGCTACTCCATCGGGGCCGAACAGTGGACGCACGAGATCCACATCCCCCAGACAATCGAAGGAGCGTTTGCAAAGAGCGAAAAGGAGATGATCGTTGTCCTGCCCGATTCCAAAACCGTTTACAACGGCTCGATGTATTCAAGCTCGATCACGACCGGCGACTTCGAGAAGTTTATTTGGCGCGACGTCGTCTCCTACATAGACGCACACTATCGCACCATCCCCGATCGCACCAGCCGCGGTCTTGTCGGCCACTCCATGGGCGGCTATGGTGCGTCGCGCATCGGCATGAAGCATCCTGACGTCTTCGGCGCTCTCTACATCATGAGTCCCTGCTGCATGTCCTCGATGGTCGGGGGCGGACCGGGGACCGCCGATCAGATCAAGGAGCGGGCGATCGCCAGCGAGAAGAAGGTTGCCGCGGCCAAGTCTCCGGTTGACCTCGCAGGATTGCGAAGAGAAACGCGGATGCCGTTTTGGTCATCGTGCGCATTTGTATAAGGGCTCCGTACTCTCGCAGCGCCTTTCATCAACCGGAAAAGCTTCAGCTGGTCAAGCAGGCATCGCCTCGATAATTACAAAATCGGCAGACGTAGGATATACCTGATTGAAACGGAATCCCGCGCCAGCCAGCAACTCTCGGTATTCCTGGAACGTGCGTTCTTTTTCGCCGGTTAGGACGAGCATCGCGACATCACCGACCTTTCCGACAGAAGGAAGATTGCCCTCAGGTAAGCCCCACTCTACAAGCAGGAGCGCTCCGTCTGCAGGAACGACGCGTCGACAATTCGCCAGGATTTCATGTGCACGATCGTCGTCCCAGTCATGGATGACACTCTTCATGACGTAGGCTTGGCAGCCAGGAGGCACCTCCCGAAAGAAATCACAAGGCTGCATCGCGATTCGTGATTCGAGTTCACCGCCGAGGAAGTCACGCTGCTGTGCCCGGTCGAGCACATGCGGCAAGTCAGCCAGGACGCGACACAGTCCGGGATATGTCCTAAGAATTGAGGCCAGTAGCATGCCGTTTCCACCTCCCACATCCATCAGACTCCGCCATCTGCCAAAATCGTATGCGGCCGCTACGGCCCGTCCTATCAGCTCAGACATATTAGTCATCGCGTCATCGAAGATGCGGGCCATCTCAGGGTGCGTCCTCAGGTATTCGAAACCATCCATCCCAAGCACCTTGGCTCTCGCCGAACGACCAGTCTCGATGCTGTACAGAATTTCTGCAAAAGGGCTGAAGAAGAACTCGCTCCCTCTGAAAATGAGAATGGAGCAGACCGAACCAGGCACGCCGGTGCATAGAAATTGAGAAAGTTCCGTGTTTACAAAGGTTCGAGGAACCGTCTCCTCGAACACACTTTGGCTGGCCAGCAGGCGCAGGATGCGGTATAGAGCCGATTCGTTCACCTTGAGGGTGCGCGCCAAGTCCGAGCAAGTCTGCGGACCATCTTTCAGTAAGTCGGCGACTCCCAGTTTTGCCGCAGAGTTCAAAGCCTGGTGGATGATCAGACCCTGAGTCATGGCCAACAACTGCATGGGTGATGTGGTCGACGATGTTTGTAACATAATCTACCTTCGCTAACGCGCCCATTCGAGTGGCCTGGTTTTCCACCCCTTGTTCAAGCGTGTCCTACCCGATATCGGTACGGTCCCAGACTCACAATCAACAGCGTTGACAGGACCGCCGCGCAGAAGAATCCGATTAGCGGCGCGACGTAGGACCCTGTCTTATCGAAGCCGAAACCCATGAGATAAGCTCCCAATCCACCGGACACGCCAAAGACGGCCCATATCCATCCAAAAATCGCTCCATACGAGCGCAGGCCAAAGTAACGGCTCGTCAAATACGCAATGATGTCGACCTCTGCCCCTATACCGAGACCGACCAGCACGGCGGCGGTGCACGCAGACCAGATTGCGTGGCCCAAGCCGAGAAATGCAATCCCGATCGCGACCGCGGAGAAAAGCAATGCTGCGACACGAGGGGCGAAAAACTGATCCAGCAGGTAGCCACAACCGACGCGCCCCATGAACAGCCCAACGCCGAAGAGCGAGCTAGCGAACGCCGCCAGCCGAGACGAACTGCCACGGTCGGTCAGGATCGCAGGTAAGTGAATGAAACAGGCGTGCACGCTCGCAGTCACTAGAAAAAGGCTGCACACCACGGTCCAGAATTCTCGCGTGCGGACGGCCTCGCGCAGAGCTAGCCCGACATCGTTCGCGACGATTGGCATGGAGACGGAAGCCTCGCCATCCCCATCTGGCTGGAGGCCCATATTCTCGGGCCGCTCCTTCAAGAATGCTGCAACCACTGGTAGGGGGATAAACAAAATCGCGAGACCCAAGACAGTGTAAGCGAGGCGCCAGCCGAGGGTTGCGATCAATCGCTGCGCCACCGAAGGAATGACGATCGCACCCAACCCCATCCCGAGCATCATGACGCTGAGGGCTAATCCTCTGTGTCGGTCAAACCAGTGCGAGACTACCTCCGTGTATGGCATCGCCCCGGCCCCACCAGAGACGACACCCAAGGCAACGTAGAAGACGTACAGTTGCCATATCGCCTGTGACAAGAGCAGGCAGGAAACCAGAATCAAACCGAGCAGGGCAGTGAATGGGAGCAGCACTCTTCGCGCGCCGTAGCGGTCGACCAATCGCCCGGCCAGCGGGATAAACAGCGCCGCCGTCAAGTTGTGAATTGTGAATGCGAGAGAAATCTTGGCACGTCCGCCATGAAATTCCTGCCCTATCGCTTTTGCAAAAAAGCCAAAGGAAAAGACAACGATTGTGGCGGTGTTGAGGAAGAGTCCGAGGGCTGCCGTCAAGGTAACCCACCAACCATAAAACACGCGAGGTCGATAGCCGCTCACTCTGTCTCCAATCTATTGCCCTCTCGACGCCAAACAGGAAGTGCCATTCTCTCCCTCGAATCCTCCGCTCAGTCGCGCAGTACGGGTTGCCTGACACAGCTAATCAAAGTGTCTTTAGGCAAGCGATCAGCGCCCCTCGAACACTATTTCATTTCGCCGAGGAATTCAGCGTAGCTCCTGGAATTTGATCATTTCGGGGTCGTCCGGATCGACGAGCCCTCGGCCGGGAAGATACTTCACCGACAAACGAAGTCCTCCGATGGTGACCGTGTAAATGTGGTGCTCGATATCGAAAGCCTTCCAGGTTCCGCTTGAGCCGTCTGATCCTTGCACAGTGCCATCCGCAAGAAACTTGGTGGCGCCATAGCTGTTTAATTTAGCTAGGAATGTCTGGATGATGGGATCGCCGCCGGCTTTCGCCGGGTCAAACTGGACTGCTCCGGTGGCTTCGATCTCATATGCGCCGCCCGTGCGAACCAGGGCGTCTGAGGGCGCTGCGATGCTGATGAGCGTCTTCAATTTCTTGTCCAGTTTTCCGGTGAAGGTTTGTTCGGCCATGTCCTTCTCCGAGGTCACAACCTTGGTGACATGCCAGGTTCTTTGCTCGTCATAAAGGGTAGCGGTCAAAGGAGTGCGAATCGGGTTGCCGAAGAGTCCCATGGACTTGAATCGCACCACGACGTGCACGTCACCCGGACCTCCGACGAAGTACCAATAGTGTGGGCCCACAAAATTGTCGACGATTCCGCTGTTAACTCCTGATTGGAGTGGGGCGGGATCCTGGGACTTCAACGACTGCGCCGCTCCGCAGCTTACCGTCAAACCGAATGCAATCATCACAAGCTTTTTCACCATGTTAAAAGTCCTCATTTCTGCATAGCGCGACGCTCCATCGAATGTTGCGATGAGTACCTCAGCAACCAGGCATTTCGTCGTTGGATGACCTGACTATTGTGTTCACTCAGACCGAAGCACCGAGTCCAAGCAGACCTGTATGGATCCGTCCACGTCTTCCTGTACGTGCCATTTCAGCGTCTCAGCGCATTCCTGGAGTACGAGCTGCATCATCCCGATCAACTGATCGGGTCACTGGACTTCAGTCCATCTGTATGGAGTGCCGTCATAGATCCAGTTTCCGGAAATCCCGCCATCGTTGGCCGCGTTCACGTACAAACGGTTGTTGGTACCAACGGAAATCCAACTCACGTCCGTGTTCATGCCGGTCAGGGCAGTCCAATTGTAGGGAGTGCCGTCATACTGCCAGACCTGCTCGTGGAGTGTACCGCCATCGTTCGAGGCGACCATAAACAGATCGATGCCATCCTGCACTACGACTTGATTCACGGACGTGTTCGTCCCGGTCAAAGGCATCCAGTTAGTAGAGTCGAGACTGTATTGCCAGACTCGAGTGCCCTCGCCACTCCTGGCGGCTGTCATGCTCAGCACATCTCCGGTCGCTTGGATACTAAACACGCTAGTGTTCGTGCCGGTCAAAGCTGTCCAGCTAGTGCTTGAACGGTTATATCGCCAGACCTGGTTAGGGCCGCCGTCGTTGCTGGCCAGCATGTATAAGCTGTCACCGATCGCGGTCGCCGCGATCGCAGAGACGCTCGTGTTTGTGCCGGTCACAGTAGTCCAATTGGTGAGCAAGCCGCGGTACTGCCAGACTTGAAAATCTCCACCCTCGTTGTGGCCCAGCATATACAGGCCGCCGCCGGCCGCTGCGATGGTAGATACGGTCGTATTTGTACCCGTGACGGCAGTCCAATTGGTGCCCGAGCCGCTGTACTGCCAGATCTGATAAGGCCCGCCGTCGTTGGCGGCCAACATGTAGAGATTGCCGTCAGCCGTCGCTACCAATGCAGACGCGGTGGTGTTTGAGCCAGTCACGGGGGTCCAACCGTTGCCTGAGCCACTGTACTCTTTCACTTGACCGTTGGCGGCCAGATCAAAGATGTGAGTGGTGCCGCGCGAAACAGTCAAGTTAAAGCTACTGAGTGCGTATGAGTGCACAGGGTGGTCAATTAATGTTTTTTGGTCGGGTGGCGCGATCTCATACAAGGATCCTTCCTGCAGCGAGATACATTTCCCGGTCCAACCTTGGCGTCCCAGATCGGGACTTGAAGGACCCTCTGTAGACTTCCGTCGGGGATAATGAACGCCTGATCCAGGACTGACCAATAGGATGCCACCAGCGGACCATTGCGTCCGTTCAGCCGTCCCGCGTAAAAGGCGATTTCCGGCTCGCCATCGGCGATTTGGCCCGGGTTGTCCGGATAGATTTCAGAAAAACCTGCCGCAGACAGTACTGCCGTCCCCTGAGACATTCTCTCGGCGACTTCATGGCTGAATACCCAGGAAAACCAATCAATCGAGTCGGCGGCAGGTATCAAATCATCGATGACGTTAACAGCACGGGACGTGTATTTATTTGGTCCCTTGTCGTTCGAACCGCCTGGCCCTCCTCCGTATCTAACGACAACATAGATCGGTGAAGTGCGAGCGTCTCCTCCTGGCGGGGGATTCCATGAGGAGGACGTCGGCTTGGAGAGGATCCGGTCGGTTTCAAACCACACCGGATTGAAGCTCGGGTCAATCGAGGGATCGAAGCTCGTATCGATTGTAAAGCCCGCGTAAGTGGCGATTCCGTCGCTGCCATATTGCTTCAGTCCGCTCAAGTATGGTGAATTGAGGATCTCGTTGGCGTCCGCGATCATGCTGTTTACAGCGGGGATGGGCATGCCGTTCTGCTCAAAGTCGGGCCCCAGGAAAATGAGGTACACTTTGGGGCTATTTAAGGCGTATGGATTGCTTGCCAGGGGCTGTGTCATCGTGACGCCGTTAAATGAGAAAACCTCGGGCGGCCGGCCCACGGGTTTGTAGAGAGTCGTCGCATTGGCTGCCATTGTCACGAGAGCCACACCCATTGCAAGAAACCACATCTTCGCTTTGTACTTCATCTGAAACTCCCTTCAGCACCCGGTGCTGATCAGTTGATTGTTCTGGGTTTCAGCTGCCGATGGCCTAAAGCGAATGCCCTCAGCAAATCGGGAAGCCGCTAGGTTTTACCGAGTTAAATTGGCAAGACGAGGCTCCGGTTAGAATGTGTCACGAAGCAAATTAGCGTCCGAACTTACCTGAAACCGCGTTATAAGCATTCCGAATCGGCAGCGCACTATGAGTTGAGATTTTGCGGAATCGATTGGTAACGCCGCCGGTTGAGGGGAGCCGAACAAGCGTCTGCACGATCATTCAACTCTCCTCTTTAACCACAGCTATGCCGGAGTCCAGTTAATGTTGGAAATGCCTCTGCTCGGTGGCACGTTAAAGCAGTACAAGGACAATCCATCGCCTGGATTTACGTAGATCCAGAAGTCTAGTTGTTCTTGTCCTTGAGGGTTGAAAGTTTTCCCATCCGAGACACCAATGCCGTTGTTAACGCCCGAGAAGTTCGCGGCCACGCACGTGAATGCTCCATACCCGCCAGGCGCATCCCAAACTGTGATGTGTTTCCATCCTGCGGTGTCAACCACCAGCTCGAACGTAAGGTTGATATTGAAGTTGCATCTGTTGACCGCCGCGCCGAAGCTTTCCCCGACGCACTGGTTAGCCCCGAGGGGACTCCAGACTCGGAACGCATTCCAGCCTGTTGTGGAGCGTGCCTCGGCAGGAGGAATGGCTGCCAGTGTCACGAGAGCCACACCCATTACAAGAAGCCATATCTTTGCTTTGTACTTCATCTGAAACTCCTTTCAGCACGCGGTGCTGATCGGTTGATTGTTCTGGGTTCCAGCTTGCCGATGGCCGAAAGGAATGTTCTCGGCCAATCGGGAAGCCGCTAAGGTTACGGAGTTACTGGCAAGGCGAGGCTCCGGTTAGAGTTCCCGCCTTACATCGTTCATTGGCCGGTGAGCTGGCTGTTTTTCCATCCGCCGGCAACAGAAGCTCTGCGGCGCTCCGATGAATTTTGGTCGTACCCGGCGTTTACTTCCGCAGGTCACAAACAGAATTTTGTTGAGTGACATAGCTTCCACCTCGCCCACTAATGCGAGAAGCCGCCGAACAATTACTAAGGCGGTCTGAAAATCTTTTTGGCTTATCCCGGACTCTTGTTTCAGGCATCTTGTTTCGGACAAGCTGCAAATGACCTCCGACGGCGCTATAATCGGCACCCGGAGCGCAAGCAGTTGGCGCTGACTTCTTCCCAAGAGTTAACCGAGCTTCTACGCAAGTGGAGCGACGGCGATCCTAAGGCTTTAACGAGAGTCGTCGACGCCGCTTATCCCGAACTGCGGAAGATCGCACGCCGCTGTATGAGCGGGGAGCGTTCCGAGCACACGATCCAGGCCACCGCGCTGGTACATGAAGCGTACTTGCGCCTCGTCGACATACGGCAAGTACGCTGGGAGGAGCGAGCGCAGTTCTTTGCGATTGTTGCGAAAATTATGCGCCGCATTCTGATTGAGCACGCCAGAACGCGTATAAGCGCGAAACGGGGCGGGGGAATGCGGCCCATCAATCTCAACGAGGCGTTGCTGGTTTCGCCGCAATTGGACCCTGCGATCGTACGGTTGGATGACGCGCTGGAGCAATTGGCCAGGTTCGATGCGCGCAAAGCGCAGGTGGTTGAGATGCGCTACTTCGGAGGCCTCACATCCAAAGAGATCGCACTGGTTCTTGGTGTTTCAACACAGAGCGTGAACCGGGATTGGAGCCTAGCGAAGGCGTGGCTGGCCCGTGCGATGAGCCGGGAGGAACCCGATGAACCCCCAGCGATGGGCAATCATTGAAGCCCTGTACCACTCCGCTCTCGGAAGGGAGCCTCGTGAGCGCTCGCGTTATCTGGTGGCCGCATGCGCCGAAGACCCCACACTCCGAAACGAAGTTGAGTCGTTGCTTGGCTTTGCCGATGCACACCTGTCGGAGCCGGCTGAGCGTTTGGAACTAGCCAAGATTCTGGGCGAAATCGTCGGGATCCCCGCAATTGACCGCATGGAATTCAGTCACGCGGTCGACGGCACTACCCTCGCGCCAACCAGTGTCGGTATGTATCGAATTCTCCGAGTACTCGGCGAAGGCGGCATGGGAACGGTGTATGAGGCCGAGCAGGAGCATCCGCGGCGCGCGGTAGCGCTGAAAGTCATCAGGCCAGGCTTGGCGCGCTTCGAACTCCTCCGGCGCTTCGAGCAGGAATCTCAAGCGCTGGCCCGGCTTCAGCATCCCGGCATTGCTCAGATCTATGAAGCCGGTACTGCAGATAGCGGATCAGGGCCGCAGCCTTATTTCGCGATGGAGTTCATACGTGGCGACTCGCTGCTCGAGTATGCGAAGGCCCATGAACTGAACACGCGGCAGAGGCTGGAGCTGGTGGCTAAGATTTGCGATGCCGTGCACCATGCGCATCAACGTGGGATCATTCACCGCGATCTCAAGCCTGGCAATATTTTGGTGGATGAGAGCGGTCAACCGAAGATTCTGGATTTCGGTGTGGCCCGCGTGACCGACATCGACGCAAAAAACACGCGCCAGACCGATGTGGGACAGATCGTAGGAACACTCGCATATATGAGTCCGGAACAGGTGCTGGCCGATCCGCTGGAGTTGGATACGCGCAGCGATGTGTACGCCCTCGGGGTCCTCCTGTTCGAGCTCTTGACCGGACGTCTGCCCTACAAAATAAGTGGCCAGATACACGAAGCCCTGCACACCATCAGGGAAGAAGATCCTGCGCCGCTTAGTGCGATCAGCCGCTCCTATCGAGGTGACATCGAAACCATCGTAGGCAAGGCGCTGGAGAAAGACAAAGCACGACGCTACGCTTCAGCGGCGGGAATGGCGGCCGACATTCGACGCTATCTCAGCGACGAGCCGATCGCGGCGCGGCCACCCAGCGCGGTGTACCAGTTACAGAAGTTCGCCCATCGCCACAAGGCCGTGGTGGCAGGCGTGGCGGCAGTTTTCGTTGTGCTGATTACGGGAATAGTCGCCAGCACCTGGGAAGCGACTCGCGCCCGGCGCGCAGAGCAGGTTGCCACGACCGAAGCGGCCACCGCGAAAGCAGTGAACGATTTTCTGCAGCATGATTTGTTAGCTCAGGCGAGCGCCAACAGCCAGGCTGGTCCCGAAACCAAGCCCGATCCGGATCTTAAGGTGCGTACCGCTCTGGATGCGGCGGCGGCGCGTATCGCTGGCAAGTTCGCCACACAACCACTCGTGGAGGCTTCGATCCGGCAAACCATCGGCAATACGTACAGGGAGCTGGGCCAATATCCGCAAGCCGAGCAGCAACTGGAACGTGCCTTCGACCTGAGGCGTCGGGTTCGGGGCAAAGATGATCGCGACTTGCTCGATACGATGAACGATTTGGCGGCGTTGTACTATGCCGAAGGCAAGTATGCACAGGCCGAACCGCTGTACACCAGGGCACTGGAAGACCAACGCCGTGTGCTTGGACGTGAGCACTCCAGCACGCTCGAGACAATGGGCAACCTGGCAGTCCTCTACTGGAACGAAGGCAAGTATGCGCAGGCCGAACCGCTGTTCACCGAGGCTTTGGAAGTGCAGCGTCGCGTGCTGGGTGAGCAGAACCCTGACACGCTGGAAACAATGGGCAACATGGCGCTGCTCTACTATTCCGAAGGCAAATATGCGCAGTCGGAGCCGCTCTCGATCAGAGTGCTGGAGCTGCGGCGTCGCATACTGGGCGAGGAGCATCCCAATACGCTGCTAAGTATGAACAACCTGGCGCTGCTTTACTACGCCGAAAGGAAGTATGCGCAGGCTGAGCCTCTGCTCACCAAGGCCCTGGAAGTACAGCGTCGCGTCCTCGGCGAGGAGCATCCCGACACCCTTACCAGCATGAACAACCTGGCATTGCTGTACTACACCAATGGCAAGAATGGGCAAGCCGAGCCACTCTACGCAAAGGTCCTGGAAGTGCAGCGTCGGATGCTGGGAGAAGAGCATCCCAGCACGCTCCTGAGTATGAACAACCTGGCGACGCTCTACGTGTCCGAAGACAAGTACACGCAGGCCGAAGCACTCTATGCCGAAGCGCTGCAGGTCCAGCGTCGCCACCTCGGGGAGGAGCATCCGGATACGCTTAACACCATGAACAACCTGGCGACGCTGTTCAGGAAAGAAGGTAAGAATGCGCAGGCCGAGCCATTGTTCACATCGGTCCTGGAGGCACGACGTCGCCTGTTGGGCGAAGATCACCCTGACACGCTGTTGAGCATGAACAACCTGGCGGATCAGTATCTATACGAAGGGAAGTATGCGCAGGCCGAGCCATTGTTCACCAAAGTGCTGGACCTCCAGCTACGAGTACTCGGCCCGGAGCACCCTAGAAGGATCGCGAGCATGACCGACCTGGCGCTTGTTTATCTGAACGAGGGTAAGTACACGCAGGCCGAGCCCCTACTCCGCGAGGTATTGAAAAGTCTGGACCAGACAACACCAGGGGACTGGAGGAGGTACAACACCGAAAGTATGCTGGGCGCCAGCCTCAGCGGTCAGAAGAAGTTTCCGGAGGCGGAAGCACTGCTCCTTTCCGGCTATGCGGGGTTGGTGGAGCGCAAAGCCGCCATTCCGTTTGACAGGCAGTTCAAGGTTGGTGAAGCCGGCGATCGGATCATTCAACTCTATCGGGACTGGGACAAGCCGGGAAAGGAAGCTGAATGGCGGAAAAAGCTGCGCCTGATCGCCCCCGTCGCACACGGGTATTAGGGCTTCACTTTGACTCTGGATCGCCTAGCACAGCGCTGAACAACGTGGTCTTTTCCCAGTGTAGGAGCAGCCATCGAGTTGGATCGCGGGAATTCCGCCGCGGGCGACAAAGGAACTCCAGCCGGCGCTTTCCTACATGAAAGCCAGAAGCATCCGGCCGGTCGTACATCAGGAAGCGTTCGCCGTCCAGCTTGCGGAGCCTTACATACCCGAATCGGCCACGAGACAAAAAATCGCGAAGATCGTAGTGTGCCCCGTCGCCGACCGCATGCCTGCCTCGGAAATCGGAATGAGCGTCGCAAGAGGAAATACCCTGCTGGCTGTTCAAAGATTCTGCGAGCTTGCTCAGAGTATCTTTCGGATCTGACCGGAGTCGCTTCTAGGAGCCAAATCGAGCGTGCGCGATCGCGAGTGGAAGGAGACGGTTCGCCGATACGGGGCCAGCGAAACCGGCACGACGGGTTGACTCACATCATTCGTCAGAAATGGGTTTTATACCTGGGGGAACAATACGGGAACATTGCTGATTCAGTATTTTCCATCACTTAAGGGGAAGGAGAAAAAATGCTCTCGGGGAATCACCTCGGGCATTCTCCTCTAAGTTGTTGATTATAAATGGTGCCCAGAGACGGGATCGAACCGCCGACGCCGGCCTTTTCAGGGCCCCCCCTACCAATGGAGCTAAGTGGCTTGAAATCAGCGGATGCAATTGATAGGAAAGACCTTAGAGCAGCGCCCATTTAGGATTGTTTGGGACCACTTGGGATGGTTTCCTCCCCAGGTTGTTCCCGTATTGTTCCCGCCTACCAACTCGAACGATTTGATCCGCGTATTCAAAACAGTCGTCGCTTACACGGCTAACGGCACTTTGGGGCGATGTCGGCAACGGTATGGAAGCGCTTCGAATGTCGAGCATTTCAAGACGGCGTTTCAATGAGTGCCTCGCCCTGAAGTCAACAGTTGAGCCAAGGGTCACTTATCCGGAAAGGCGACCATCCGGCCAAGTGACGAGAAGCAGGTTTGCACTCAGCCGCCGCCGCCCTTAGCCGGGATTTCCGAGATAGCACTGGATGGCGAGACGGCGACGCGGCGACCGAACCCAAATCTTGCAGCCGAACGAAAGCAGAGGTATCCATATGCCGCGCGGCGCATTGAATAGTGAAGGTCCCAAAAACCAAGATCCCCGCCCATTGGCGCAAACGGCGCGCGATAAGGACGGGGTACCTGGCCTCCTGAGCTTTACTTCTTGGGCCGCGA
Organism: Terriglobales bacterium; assembly: GCA_963823845.1. GTDB lineage: Bacteria > Acidobacteriota > Terriglobia > Terriglobales > Acidobacteriaceae > Alloacidobacterium. The sequence goes on along the minus strand of CAWGND010000008.1, from coordinate 950,079 downwards.
CTCCGGCGGCACAAGCCCTGCGAGGCGGTAGTACACAACGAGCTGGCCGTAGTGTTCTCCGCTATGCTCGATGATGCCGTATGCAATGTCGATAACGCGCGCTTTCTGCTGAGGGTAATAAACAACCTCCGTCATCAGGCCTTTTTCGCCTTTCGACTGGATGGCGGCTGCGCCATCGGCGAAGGACTTCTTGACGAACGCAACGATGTCGGCCTTGGTCTTGTATTGCTCTCGCTTCGGATCTTCTGCCGCGGGAGGCTTCTGCCCCATCGCAGGATTCGTGAAGTAGTAGCATGAACCCGCCGCGTGCAGTAATTGCTCGGCGAAGCTCCGCTGCGCGGGTGTCGGCTTGAAGTCATATTTGTCCTCAGGAAAATCTTCGGCCAGCGTCGTCAGCTTGCGGCCAATCTCATTCCAGGAATCGAGCACGACTTTCGATTCCGGATCGGCAGGTTTGACGGCTGCATCTTTCTTCATCGTGTCCTGGGCATGGGCGGCAAATGCAAATGCCAGCAGGACGATAGCGAGAAACGTTGTTCTTTTCATTTCTTTCTCCACGCTTGAGTTTCGCGAATCAAAGCTTCATTGTCTTATTTCGCCTGCGCCAGCTTTGTAACAACTGCGGCAACCTTTTCGAGTATCTGGTTCCAGCCCTCAAGTTGACCGCTGTTCTTTGCGCTCTCCATAGGTTCATTTCCAATGTGGGTGAGTCTCGTCTGGCCGTTCCCGAGATCCTCAAAGATGGTCACGTCGTACGCACCGTCTATGGCCTCTTGTTCTATTCCTAATTCCGCAAGGTCAACCTTGTTTTCCTCCGCGTCGGAAAAGTACATGGAAGAAACGATCTTCTCGTGCAGAACAATCTCGTGGTATTCCACCGCATTCCAGCCTTCCCACCCATCCGGCGATCTCATGCAGCAGAGAAGCTTTCCGCCTACGCGAAAATCCATCTTGCAAACCGGCGCAGTAAAGCCCTCCGGTCCCCACCACTGCATTATGTACTTCGGGTCTGTCCACGCCTTCCAAACCAATTCGCGTGGGGCATCGAAAACTCGTGTGACAACCATCCGCTCTGTCTCGTTCACCGTGTTACTTGTCATCTCTGACCTCCTCTTTTTTCATTTGCTTCACAACCACTTCCAGCTTGTCGAAACGCTCAGCTTGTCGAAACGCTCTTCCCAGAACCGGCGATAGCTGATCGCCCAGTCGCTGACTGTCTTAATCGCCTCTGGCCTGAGCGTGCACACACTCTCTCGTCCGCGCTTCGTTTTGATCACCATCCGCGCCCTCACCAGGTAGGCAATATGTTTTGAAATCATCTGCTGCGAGAGTGCAAACGGTTCCGTCAACCCATGCACAGAGGCAGGCCCGTGGGAGAGCCGCTCGATCATCGCCCGTCGGGTTGGATCAGACAGAGCCGCAAATGTTGTATCCAGTTTATCCACAACCGAATGGTTGTGGATTGTCTGTCAATATCAACTGCTAATTTTGCGATTCTTGATTAATGTTCGCTGACCCTCTGAACCCCGACACCTGCGCTGATTGATCCTCTGCGCAGGAGGGGCGAGCCGGCAAGGGCTATGGCGCTGGCATCAGGGGCAGGAGGAATGCGATTGTCTCTGGAACCTTCTCGGTGTCTCACCGCCCTGTTGGGCAAGTGATCTTTGCCAGACGACTCGCTAGGACCTACGCGGTGAGTGGTAAATCGCCAATGCGCTCATCCAGACGCGGCTATCACTTCCGCTAACTCGCAATGACAAAACTGTACGAAGAACGACTACTTCGCGCAGGCGTTTGAGCAGGCTTTTATGTGACGGGAACAATACGGTAACATCGCCGGCTAATATTTTTCAACGACTTACGAGAAAAGAATAAACACAGCCTCGGAGAATTTGCTGCCTGGCTTTCTTGTAATCTATTGAATCTAAATGGTGGCCAGAGACGGGATCGAACCGCCGACGCCGGCCTTTCAGGGCCGCCTAGCAAGCCAACTAAGTGGCCTGGAATCAGCGGATATCCTTGAGACGATTAGCGTTGTGGCCTCCTCGATTTAGGATGGTTTAGGACCATTTGGGATTCGACCGTACGATGGTCGTGTATTGGTCGTGCGACCCCCAACGCTTTGATTCTGACCTCTTCGATCCCACGGAAATGAACCGCTCGGCAAATTTTGGATTGGCCATTGAATAAGCCGACACATTCAGCACTATTTGATGCCAACCGTTGCAGGCAACGGGGCCACATGGCTGCACATCTCTGCACCCGTAGCACTGTCGATACAGCGCTATAGATTTTGCATCAATTGAGAGTCATTTAGGCCGGAAGCGAGACTCACGTCGATTTTTCGATTGTTTCGGTTCCAGATCGGTCTTACCGTCTTACCGACAGACAATGATTTCTTAAGCCCAAACGATTCCCGTGATCTCGTTGACGGACTTAATGAACCATTGCGTTCAGGGAATAAACTTCCTCAGTGCCTACATCGCGCAGGATCAAAGGGTCATCGTCGGGAGTGAGACCGGTCCAGATCGCGTTACGAAACCCTGTTTGCCTGACGCCGGCCAAGCTCGCTACGATTTCCGTCTTTCCGTCAGACACACGGATTCGCTCGATTGCTGGTTCGTTACCTCTTTTGAGAACGTAGACAAATCTGCTATCTGACGACCAGTTGGCGTACCCGAAGCTTTCGCCGCGAGCGAGTTCATGCCAGGTCTGCCTATGAACGTCGAAAAGAAACAGCGAAAGGGAGTCGGCGGATCTGCCCAGGATGAAGCTCCCATCGGGCGCCCATCTTGGCATCCAAAGCCCGTCAGATCCGGGGAGCTTGGCTAACCGATGTGTCACGAGATCGAACGAGTACATGCCCAGATCTGCCTGCCGATCAAAAACGGGGAAGTGGCTGAAGACGAGCATCTGTCCATCGGGGGACCAGTTGGGATCAATCTCGTTCCACGGCTCATCGACCACTGCCAGGGGCGAGCCGCCGTTTGCAGGCGCAAGGAAAAGCTTGAACGGCTTCCCCGATGAGGCATCGAAAAACGCAATCCGCGTCGAATCCGGAGACCATCGCGGCGCCGTCGGCTGCATCGCCGGTCCTGTCAGTTGGAGACAATGGTCGCCTTGAGCGTTGCAGCGCCAGAGCAGATGGTCCGGAAAACTGACATAGGCGATCCACTTTCCGTCCCGTGAGAAGTCAATAAATTCCGCGGATACTCCATTGAAGTACGGAACAAACTGCTTCAACCTGGCGTCGTACCTGTTCAACTCTCCGCGGAGCTGCTGACCGATCATGTACAGCCTACTTCCATCGGGGCTCATTTCCGGCGCGAGAGAATTGATCGGTCCTGCCGTCAGCTGAACGGGCTCCTGTGGGTTGCGAGGCTCGGGAAGCGCCCATATATCCGTCTTGGCATCGCGAGTAGATTGGAAAACGTACCAGCGGCCATCGGGACTCCATCGCCCGCAGCACTCGGCCGGAACCGGGTTCCATCCATTGAGGATTTCATGCAGAGAAGTTCCATCTTTGACCAACTCCCAAAGAGATGAGCGCAGCGTTTTCGGGTCCATGATGGTCATGCGCAACCGCTTTCCATCGGGCGACCATCGAATTGACGATGCTGATCCGGACAACTGAGCAATCTTTCTTTGGTCGGTGCCATCGCTGTTAACCACGTACAGAGCGTTGTTCCAGCCAATGGCGATCTTCTGACCGTCTGGAGCGAACGCGGCGGCATCTGCGAGGAGATCGCCAATTCGCCGGACATTTCCGGATGGCAACGAAATGCTCCACAGAGCCGACTCGTTCAACCTTGCTTTCTCTCCCATTGAAACGCCCGGATCAGGTCCGAAGGATGTGGCCAGCAGTTCGCTTCCGCTTGACGAGATATCCAACAATCGGGGGGACTGGAGCGCGCTCACGAGAGTTGAAGCCTCTCCACCGTTGACGGATATCTGAGAGATGCTTCGATGATTCATGCTCCCGGAGACGAAATAGATGCGTAGGCTGTCCGAGAGTAGCGGGCCTTGTTTCGGCATTCCGTCATGCGTGATTGCCATGTAATTGAAGACTCGCAGGACCTGCCGGGAATGACGGATGCTCCAGACGACAAGGCCGACGCATAACAGGGCTAGTATACCAACGGGAAGTGTCCATCGGATGGTCTTCGAGGTTGATGCGGGCGCCTGAGGTGGTTCCGCTGGCCGTGTGGGCTCAGCCAGGAATCGGTACCCTCGTTTGCTGATCGTCTGGACAAAGCGGGGGCTCGACGGGTCATCGCCCAGAACTTGTCGTATTTTTCGGACGGCGGTATTGATTGCGTTTTCGGTATCAACGTTGATCTCGTCCCCCCAAAGCTCTTGAATGATCTCCTCTCTCCTGACCAGTTCGCCAGGCCGGCTGGCCAGAAGAATCAAGAGTTCCATCGGGATCCGCTCGAGCTTCAGCTCCAAGCCCGACCGCCGCAACCGATGGTTGCGGACGTCGAGTTCCAATTCTCCGAACTGTAGAACGCTGGAATTCAGGTGAACGCCTCTCCGGTAAGCCGGCAATGTCCTGGACTCGAAAGTACCTCAACCTAATGCTCAAGGAAAATACAGGTTTCTACAGATTGTCTCCATTGCCATCAAAATCAGGCACATAGGAAGATGTGCAGGCTTGGCGTTGATCGACGTCGCCCAGGCTTCCCGGAGGTCAGTCATGAAAAAGTTGAGGTTGATGTTCCAGGTTGTGTTTCTGCTGGTGGTCATCGCGAGTGGCTTCTGGCTTTTCTCGCACGCTCAAGCCCAGCAGCGACGCTCAACTTTCACGCCGTCGGTTCCCCGGGTGTGGGATGACGAAGCGATCGCGACACTTGAACTACCGCTCGCAGACCCGGTGGGATCGCCCAAGCACATTTCCTCCGATTATTACTACCGCATTCCCGTTCGCCCCATTTACAAGAGCTACCCTGTCTACGCTCCGGGTCATGAACCGCCAAACTATCTGGAATGGCTCAAGCAACAGGCTCCTGAGCTCCTGTGGGACGAATCAGGTCACAAGCCCAATCTCAGCTCTAAGGAAGACTGGATCGCGGCCGGACGAATCGTCTTCAACACGCCGATCTATTACACCACGCACCGGATCGCTGGCATGGACGACGTACGAGATCCAAAGTGGTATCAGACGACTGGTGTTCCTGTTGCCAAGGATGGAACCGTACCTTTTGTCCGATATGTCATTCGAAAGAAGGGCGAAGTAGAACTCGGCGATTTTGCCTGCGGCCTTTGCCACACGCGAGTCATGCCGGATGGAAGTGTTCTGGAGGGAGCCCAGGGGAACTTCCCGTTCGAGAAAAGCAAAGCGTGGCTCTTCCGGAGCAGGTTGGCCCATTCCGAGGATCCTCACAAGGTGGATGCAGACCTTCGACGCCTCGATCATTCGCTGTACGCAGCTCCATGGCAGAAGCCTGATCCATCGGCGCCAATAGACAACATGACCACGGAGCAATTGATCGCGACACACGAGGCAATGCCGGCGGAGGTCACAGGCCGGCATCGGAGCGGCCTGTTCTATCCCCTCCAAATCCCGGACCTTATTGGCGTGAAGGATCGCCGTTACCTAGACCACACGGGACTCCAAAAGCACCGTTCCATCGCAGATCTGATGCGCTACGCGGCATTGAACCAGGGGGCGGACGATCTTGCTTCCTACGACGGATTTGTGCCCGCCGATTTTCACTACTCGACGAAACGCCCGGAACCCGACGATCCGATCGCCGTCGGCGGTCGATACAGTGACGAGCAGCTTTACGCATTGGCGATGTACCTGTACGCTCTCGAACCACCTCCCAATCCGAACAAGTTCGATGCACTTGCCAATCGCGGCAAGAAGATATTTGACAGCGAGGGGTGTGGAACCTGTCACACACCTCCTCTTTACACCAACAACAAGCTCACCCCGGCTGAAGGCTTCCGTGTTCCTCCTGAGGCGCGAACACAGTTGGACATCGCACCGTTCTCGGTTGGGACGGAGCCAAATATGACGCTAAAGACGAGACGAGGCACCGGCTATTACAAAGTGCCGTCGCTGAAGGGCGTATGGTACCGCAGCATGTTCGGCCACAGCGGCTGGTGCGCGTCTCTCGAAGATTGGTTCGACCCCAAACGCCTGGAAGACGACTATGAGCCGACAGGTTTCAAGCCTTATGGCGCCCAGAGCTATTCGGTCAAAGGTCATCTCTTTGGATTGGATTTGTCCGAAGAGGATCGCCGAGCGCTCGTCGCATTCCTGAAGACTCTTTGAATTTCCAGAAAGCAAATGAAGCTGGTCATGGGCAAAGTTATGGCAGTGTTTGATATCAACTGTCGCTAACAGGCGTGGCGGAGTCGATACACATTCACCTGCGACAAGGTCATCACTCAGGTTGAAGTCGCATCGTTGCAAAACTTGGTCAATACTGACCAAACACGCTTCGTGACCCTGCAAGCTGATCGCATGTCAGTGCGAAACACGCCCCAGTTGAGAGCGGGCGTGATGATTACCATTGAATCCGTCTGGGATCGATTGAAGTAAAGAACTTAGTTGTTAGTTGCACTTTCTATTTCGAGAGAGAGCATGAGAAGTTTGCGGCGTCGTCCGTGCTTCCGGTTCCCCTATATGTTGCCACCTGCGGGTAGGGACACAGTGGTCGAGTCCTTTCCGTCTTCCCGTCCCGGATGCGCGATGCGACGATCTGATCTGGCGCCTTTCCCGTTTCGACCCATTCTTCGATTGCGCGGATTGAATCAAAGGTGTTCGGGCCATCGCCCCCGCCGCAATGGTCCATCCCGGGAGCCATGAAGAGACGATAAGAGTCAGATACGTTGGCCTGACGTCCCACAAGATCCGCGACGCTGATGTAGTAGTTGATGCTGTTAAGAGGCGAGACTGAGGGGTCACTCCAGCCGTGGTACTGCAACAGCTTCCCGCCACGACGAAAGAAAGCCTGCAGATTCGGATCCATGGCCTTGGTTACGCCGTCATCGATGCGGTCGGCAAGCACCATCGCGGAATCGAAATCGAATGTCGAGAAGTCCCAGTTCGCATCATGGAAGACGGCGTATCGGAGATATTCGCTCGCTTGTGTCTTGGTAATATCAGCATGCATCCGGCCCACGTCGGAAGTCCAGCCCAGTTCACTCCCCAGAGCCAGTCCCGGATAGATCTCCACCTTCGTGCGGGGGTTCACCGTCGGGCCATAGAACGTCCTGGTGACGGCTACTTGCGCGGCAGTCAGGCAGTCCGGACCGTCCTCTCCCTGACACTCCAGGGTCTTCGGGTCGAAGGCACAGAGCCGCGGATCCTCCAACAGGCCATCTTTGACGCCGTCTCGAGCATCGCAGGCCGCCACTACAGCCGTGTGAATCAGCGGGAGTTTGGACGGTGGAATCAGGCCGCCCGGGTTCTTGTGGATCGCTTGAGCCTTCGAGACGCTTGACGCTTGTAAGTGGGTGAGAAAGTTGGCGGGGGCTCCCGCAATAATTCCGTTATAGTCGGCCGGGAATCGCTGGGCCTCCGTCAACGCCTGTCTACCGCCTGTCGAACACCCGCTCCAATAGGAGAATGCTGGCGCCCGGCCATAGTGAGCAGCGATGATCAGCTTCGCCTCGACGGTCATTTCGTGGACCGCGCGGTAGCCAAAATCGATCACTTTCTCTCGATGGCCGAGCGCGTAGCTTCCGTCATTGTTCCTACCCTCATGCCCGGTATCGGTCGAAGACGTGGCATAGCCTCTTGAGAGGGGTGCTGCCATGCTCGCGTAGCTGATTGATCCGGCCATGCCTCCATTGCCGACACCGATAAACTTGCCGTTCCAATTGGAGGCAGGCATCCAGACTTCAAACTTGATCTCGGAGTCCGTGGAGGGCCTGGTGCCCGCGGCTACGCGGCAAAAGGCTGGCAGATCTTTGGCTGCGACAATGGTCATGCCTCCGCGTGGACCAGGCGATGGAAAAGGAGACGGAGGAGTAAACGTACCGGCTGAGACGATATGGGCGAAAGTGATTGTAGTGTTCGGCAGCTTGAGTGCGATCAGGCTTTCGCAAGGAGTTGCGGCTATTAGTTGCGCGCAGGCCGAGATTGCGAAGAGAAAAGCGGATGCCGTTTTGGTCATCGTGCGCATTTTTGTATAAAGGCTCCGTATTACTCTCGCAGCGCGTTTCGTCAACCCGGGAAAGCTTCGACTGGTCAAGCAGGCATCGCCTCGATGATCACAAAATCGGCAGACGTAGGATATACCTGGTTGAAACGGAAGCCGGCGGCTCCAAGCAATAGGCGATACTGCTGAAGTGTGCGCTCCCTGCCGCCAGTCAGTACCATCATTACAATGTCGGTTAGCTTCCCGGCGGATGGCAAATTGCCTTCGGGTATCGGATACTCCACGAGCAGAAGCACGCCGTCATTCGGAACAACTCGCCGGCAATTGGTTAGGATAGTCAGCGAAGCCTCATCATCCCAATCGTGGATCACGCTCTTCAACATGTAAGCTCGGCAGCCGGAAGGCACTTCCCGGAAGAAATCGCACGCCTCGAACGCGGAGCGCGCCTCCAGTTCGCCTCCAAGGAAACCTCGTTGCCGGGCCCGCTCAAGCACGTGGGGTAAGTCGGCCAAAACCCCATCCAGTTGCGAATGCGCGTTGAGAACAGCGGCGAGGAGCATTCCGTTCCCACCCCCAATGTCCATGACCCTACCCCAGGCGCCAAAATCATAAGCCATTGCGACCGCCGGGCCCGCCAGTTTTGAGATATCTGTCATCGCATCATCAAACACCCGAGCCTGCTCAGGATGCGTCTTCAGATATTCGAACCCGTCCATCCCATGCATTCTGGCTCGTGCAGACTTACCGGTTTGGACGCTATAAAGAATTTCTCCGAAGGGCGCATAGAAGAATTCGCTTCCCCGAAGAATCAGCATGGATCGAATTGAGCTGGGAACTCCTGTGCATAGGAACTGTGAAAGCTCCGTGTTTGCGAAAACACCCGGATTAGTCTCCTCGAAAACTCCTTGACTGGCCAGCGCCCGCAAGATGCGGTGCAGCGCCGATTCGTTTACATCGAGTTGACCTGCAAGCTCCGTTATGGGTCGCGGATCGCCAGCCAAGAGGTCTGCGACGCCCAGCTTTGCTGCCACGTACAAAGCTTGGTGAACGATCAAACCATCCATGATGCGCGACAGCTTCGCAGGTAAAGGGACCGAGGGCACTTGCGATTTCATGGGCCACCTCCTGAATTGGTTTGATTGATTATGATTCGGGACAGAATGTTTTCTGTTCCGGAACTAACTCATTTGGTGTCCGGGCGCGAAATCGGTACGGCCCGAGACGGGTGATGAGTAACACCGCGGCGAGCGTGGCAATGAAGAAGGCGGCGAGTGGCAGAAAGTAAGATCCTCTCGCATCAAACCCAACTCCCAACAGATAGGCACCCAGAGCGCCTGCCAACACGAATGCGGCCGACGCATACGAATAGATTTCACCAAAAGAGCGAAGGCCAAAATACCGGCTTGTCATGTAAGCAATCAGGTCTACTTCCGCTCCCAGACCCAAACCAATTAGGAAAGCAGCGGCAAACGCAACCAGCGGTGCCGTACTTATCCCGAGCAAAGCAATTCCAACGGCGGCAACGCCGAAAAAGAAGGCCGCGACCAGCGGGGCAAAGAGGTGGTCCAGCAAGTAGCCCGCTCCCACTCTTCCGATCAGCAGCGCCGCACCGAGGGCCGAGCTTGCCAGCGCCGCAGTCTGAGGCGTGCTTCCCCGGTCGGTGAGCATCGCGCTCATATGTACAACACAGCCTTGCACACTGGCCCCCGAAAGGCAGAAAGCGCAAACCATGACCCAAAATGTCCGGCCATGCCTGACTTCACTCCAGCTTAGGCCTGCGCGGATACCTTCTTCCAACTTCGCGGTTGGAACATGTGCGGCGCCATCAGGCAGCAGTCCCATTTTCTCGGGCCTCTCTCTCAGAAACACTCCGACAACGGGAACAGAAATCAGTAGAACCGCCAAGCCATATGTCACATATGCGACGCGCCAGCCAAATATGGCAATGAGGCGCTGCGCCACAGACGGCATGATCATTGCCCCCGTTCCCAAACCGAACATCATCAGTCCGAGAGCCAATCCCCGGTGCTTATCAAACCAGTGCGATACGACCTCGCTGTAGGGCAGCGGTCCCATTCCCGGAGCGAAAAGACCCAGCGCTACATAGAAGACATACAACTCAGAGATCTTCGCGGAAATGATTCCATTGGAGAGCAGAATGACGGCGAACATTACGGCGCAAACGGCGATAACCCTTCGCGCGCCGAAGCGATCAACCATCCGCCCGGCAAGCAGAATGCTCAGTCCCGTAGTCAGACTGAACAAAGTGTAGGCGAAGGAGACAGCACCCCGACCAGAATGGAAGTCCTGAGTCAGCGGCTTCAAGAAGACGCTGAATGAAAACGTCATGATTGGAGCAGACCCGAGACAAAGCCCCAGCGCAGCGGTCAAGACGACCCACCAACCATAAAACACGCGAGGTCGATATCCGCTCACTCTGTCTCCAATCTTTTGCCGTCTCGACGCCTAGCGGGATGTGCCATTCTCTACCTCGAACCTCCGGTCAGTTCGCGCACTACCGATTGCGTGACGCAGCTAATCAGAATGTTCTTAAGCAAGCGAGCAGAGTCCCTTGAACACTATTCCATTTCGCACAGGGATTCAGCGTAGCTCCTGGAATTTGATCATTTCGGGGTCGTCCGGATCGACGAGCCCTCGGCCGGGGAGATACTTTACCGACAAACGAAGTCCTCCGATGGTGACCGTGTAGATGTGGTGCTCGATGTCGAAAGCCTTCCAGGTTCCGCTTGAGCCGTCTGATCCTTGCACAGTGCCATCCGCAAGAAACTTGGTGGCGCCATAGCTATTCAATTTAGCCAGGAATGTCTGGATGATGGGATCGCCGCCGGCTTTCGCCGGGTAAAACTGGACTGCGCCGGTGGCTTCGATCTCATATGCGCCGCCAGTGCGAACCAGGGCGTCTGAGGGCGCTGCGATGCTGATGAGCGTCTTCAATTTCTTGTCCAGTTTTCCGGTGAAGGTTTGTTTGGCCATGTCCTTCTCCGAGGTCACAACCTTGGTGACATGCCAGGTTCTTTGCTCGTCATAAAGGGTAGCGGTCAAGGGGGTGCGAATCGGGTTGCCGAAAAGTCCCATGGACTTGAATCGCACCACGACGTGCACGTCACCCGGACCTCCGACGAAGTACCAATAGTGTGGGCCCACAAAATTGTCGACGATTCCGCTGTTAACTCCTGATTGGAGTGGGGCGGGATCCTGGGACTTCAACGACTGCGCCGCTGCGCAGCTTACTGTCAAACCGAATGCAATCATCACAAGCTTTTTCATCATGTTAAAAGTCCTCATTTCTGCGTAGCGCGACGCTCCATCGAATGTTGCGAATGAGTACCTCAGCGACCAGGCATTTCGTCGTTGGATGACCTGACTACTGTGTTCACCCAGACCGAATCACCGAGTCCAAGCAGACCTGTATTGATCCGTCCACGTCTTCCATTACGTGCCATTTCTGCGTCTCAGCGCATTCCTGGAGTACGAGCTGCGTCATCCCGATCAACTGACCGGCTTCCCCGATTGGTGCCACTTCCACTTCGCGAGCGCATTTTCGGCACCAGCGGCGTGAATGACTCGGGCGGATGATCGTCATCGTGTGGGTTTCGACCGTGATCTGCATCCGGTGGAGGTCATTCACCGGATTGCGGTGTTCCTTCACCCAGCCGAATACTCTGTGATAGATTGCAGTCCACATCGATCTTCGGGGTCCGACTCCCATCGAACGAGAACATGTTGAATCGGACTGGGATCAACTGTCTTCAATCAGGCCTCAATAAATTCTCAAGCTTTCTCAAGCGGTACTTATGAGACAGCAAATCAAGCACTTGTACGAGTTCGGCCCCTACCGCATCGATCCTGGGAAACGACTCCTGTTGCGGGGCGATGAGACGGTTCCGCTACCTGGCAAGGTGTTTGACATACTCCTGGTGCTGGTACAGCAGGGTCAGGAAGTAGTGTCCAAAGACGATCTGATGAAGACGGTTTGGCCGGACAGCTTCGTGGAAGAGTCCAATCTCAGCCAAAACATCTTCCTGTTGCGCAAGGCTCTGGGGGAGACGGCCCAGGACCACCGGTACATTGTCACGGTTCCGGGCCGAGGCTATCGCTTCGCGGAGAAAGTGAGAGAGATAGTCGACGGCGACGACGTGTTGGTAGAGCGCCACTCCATTCATAGAGTGACTATCGAAGAAACCGACATCGCGCGAAAGAGTGCCTCTTTCATCTCTCTCCTTTCGAGGCTGCCGCGAAGGCCCTGGTACTTGCTCCTTAGCGCAGGCGCGATCGTTGTCGTAGGAGCGGTTGCTTCGGTCTTCTTCCTTCATATGCGTCGGCAGCCAGCCTTGAACGAAGCAGACCTGGTTCTGGTGTCTGATTTCGTAAATACCACGGGAGAGCCAGTTTTCGACGACACGTTGAAGCAGGCACTCATTGTGAAGCTGGCGGAGTCTCCCTATTTCAACGTTGTGCCAGACAGTGATACTCGGAAGACGTTGGTCCTGATGGGCCGTTCACCCGATGAACGGCTCGTGCCACCCATTGCGCGTGACGCATGCGAGCGAGCGGGAGCGAAGGTAGTAGTCGGTGGTTCGATCCTCAGTCTTGGAGACAAATACCTACTCGACCTGGATGCCATCAACTGCCTCACCGGAACCAAACTGGCCCACGAAGAGATCAAAGCAACCAACAGAGAGCAAGTCCTGAGACGGCTTGGACAATTGATCCCGTCGCTGCGTCGGAAGCTGGGCGAATCCCTCCCGTCCATTGAGAAGTTTGATACGCCCATCGAACAGGCGACTACCAGGTCCCTCTCAGCGCTCAAGGCGTATACCTCAGGTGACAAGAAGCGGGCTCAGGGCCAGGAGGCGGAGAGTATTTCTTTCTACAAGATGGCGATTGAGCTGGATCCGGACTTCGCCATCGCCTACGCCAGGTTAGGCACGGTTTACAGCAACCTCAGCCAACCCGATCTTGCTAGCGATTACCTCCACAAAGCCTTTGAGCGGCGGGAGCGCGTGAGCGAGAAGGAGAAATTCTATATTCAGGCGCACTATTACGAAGATGCAACCAGGGAAATTGACAAGGCGAACGAAACTTTCAGGCTGTGGACAGAGGTATACCCACACGACTTCTTCGCCTTCAACAGTCTTAGCAGCGGGTACGTGGAAATTGGCCAGCTGGAGAACGCGATCGAGGCAGGCCAGCAGGCCTTGCGGCTGAACCCTAACCACGCGCTTGGCTATGCGTCGCTGAGCCGCGCTTATGAACGAGCCACACGTTTTGCGGAGGCAAAGGCAATCTGCGAAAGGGCCATTGCTGAAAAAATCGATAGCTCGTGGACCCATCAGGTGCTCTATCGCATTGCGTTTGTTGAAGGCGATGACGTGGTCGCGCAGCGGGAGATCGACTGGTTTAAGGGCAAACCTCAGGAAAGCGCCAACACCTATTTCCGCGCGAAAGCAGCTCTGAGTTTGGGCGAACTTCGCATTTCTCGCGAACTATTTCAACGCGCGCGTGACATCGCCCTTCGGCAGGGACTCCAGGAGCAGGCAGTCGCTATCATCAATGGACAGGCGCAGTTTGATGCCGAACTGGGCGACATGCCAGAGGCCCGCGCATTGGCGGACTTGTCCATCCGGACGATGCCGTCCTCTCCTCGCCATAATGCCTTTGCAACTCTCGCGCTCGCCCGGGCCGGTGACTCACGCCGTGCGGAAGAACTGCTGAACGAATTGATCAAACAGCCGAACCTGGGCACAGCGCTGAACAACGTGGTCTTTCCCAGTGTAGGAGCAGCCATCAAGTTGGACCGCGGGAATCCCGCCGCGGCGATAAAGGAACTCCAGCCGGCGCTTCCCTACGATCTCGGCACCGACGCCGGTGGCACCACACTCTACTATCGTGGCTTGGCCTATTTAGAAATGAAATCCGGGAAAGAAGCTACGGCACAGTTCCAGAAGATCCTCGACAACCGCGGGGTCGTCGCAATAGACGTCTACTGGCCGCTGGCTCATCTTGGTCTCGCGCGCGCCAGCGCGATGACTGGAGATACTGACAAGAGCCTCGCGCATTATCGAGAGTTCCTGAGCCTATGGAAGAACGCTGACGCGGACTTGCGTATTCTTAAGCAGGCCAAAACTGAGTACACGCAATTAGGCAGTGCCCGCTGAACCAGCTTCGCGCCGACGACGCCAGGGTTCCCGATTTGATGCCTTGACCACGTTTCTTTTCTGGACTCGTCGTTACGTTTCCAGATTTTTCCGTGGATGTGAGAGACCCTCCGGCATCACTTGATACTGCAATGATACTCATTGAATACAAAATCACCGTTATCAGGAAGATGCTTTGCGGAGATTGGACTCCTCCACGAAGCTGTCCGGCCAGACTGTCTTCATCAACTCGTCTTTTAGACATGACCTCCGGACCCTGTGCACTTGCACCAGGAGTAAGTCAAACACCTTGCTAACTAGCGGAAACGCATCATCGGTCCGCAAGGGAAGTTGTTTTCCTGGATCGATCCGGAAGGATCCAAACTCATACAAGTGCTTGAATCGCTGTCTCATTGGTGCCGCTTGAGAAAACATGAGAATTTGTTGAGGACTGATTGAAGACAATTGATCCCAGGCCGATTCAACATGCTCCCGTCCGATCGAGGTAAAAGCCATGAACAGTTACTGCTCAACGTTTGGCAACGTCTTCGCCAGGTGCATCGTGATTTCCGCTCTTGTCAACTTGCATGCGCTGAGCGCTGCCTACCCGCAACAAACGTTCGATCCAACACGAGGCATGGTTCTCCATGGAACGATTGTCACCATGGATACTGCAGGCACGATTGTTCAGGATGGCAACGTGCTTGTTCGGAATGGGATGATCGTGGCGATCTGGAGAGGCAAGATAGCTCCGATTGGGACGCCAGTAGGCAATGCGACTGCCATCGAGTTGGGCGCGCAGGCGCTGATTTTCCCAGGACTCATCAATCTGCACAATCATCCGACCTACGATGTACTGGATCCATGGCCAGCGCCTTCGTCGGATGTGCAAAGTGGTTTGGGCCGGCCTCTCGGCACCGAGCCCTATGCGAATCGATATCAATGGAATAATGTCTCGCTGACCTCACCTCCGGAATACCGGCGGCTCGTCGATACACCTCAGTTGATTCTGACCCTTGGACTCGGACTGACTTCCGAGATCGTAAAATACTCTGAGATCAAAGCGATGCTGGGCGGTGAGACGGCGTTCCAGGACGGACTGCCCGATCCTGCTACAGATAACCTCATGATCCGCAATGTGCAAAGCCTGAACTTTGGGCGTCAGGCAGTGGTATCCCGTGTTCCCTCGATAGACCTTTTGACGGGAAGTGATCTCGCCAATTTGATAACCGGGATGCGGAACGGCCAGATTGACGCTTGGCTAACACATTTAGCCGAAGGAGTTCGCGACGGTCAACGGCGACCAGGTGACACAACATCCTCTCGCGGGGAATTCGCGTCCCTAGTCTCGAAGGGGCTGCTGACGGACATGACCGTAATTGTCCAAGGTAATGGCCTAGAAGACGCGGACTTTGCTGCCATGCGCGCCGCACCGAGCATCCGACTGGACGGCACGGGCGACGGCCTGGGGGCCAAACTAGTCTGGTCACCGCTTTCAAACCTGCTGCTGTACGGACAGACGGCACTCGTCTACCACGCCCTGAAGGAAGGCGTAACGGTGTCGCTCGGTACCGATTGGAGTCCCAGCGGGTCTCGTAGTCTTTTGGACGAACTAAAAATCGCCGACATCGCATTGCGGGATTCGCGGCTGCTTGGCCTCGACCGCGACATTGTCCCGAACTTCAGCATAAAAGGCAAGACCGGTGATGCACGCCGCCTCGCAGAGATCGCGTTGGATAAACAGCTGGTCGAAATGGTGACAAGCAATCCGGCGAAGACGCTTCGCTGGAGTCAAAAGGTCGGCTCGATCGAGACGGGTAAATTCGCGGATTTGGTTGTCATTACGAGACCGAATCGGCAGTCTGCGAGAGACGTGCCTGATTCTCCCTATCGCAATTTAATTGATGCGACGGAGGGAGATGTCCGATTAGTGCTCGTCAATGGCGAGCCGCGATCCGGCGATGTTGACCTTATGGCGGCACTCAAACCAACTAGCTATGAGATAGCGGTGAGCGAGTGTAACCATATCCGGAAGGGGATCGATGTCACGAATCCGGCTCTACCAAAAGGCACCGAAACTTTCGCTTATTTGCAACAGACCCTTGGAGCGGCGCTCACGGCTCTTGGAGGCGACAACCCACCGGCTGGCGGTGGTCCGGCGGACAACTCCAACACCTACAGTTACCTCAAGGCGAACATCCCTGGTGCTGCTCCCCTGACCGATGCCCAATTCCGCGGCGAGCTAGCTTTCTTCGCGGGACTAGTCCCGGATGGCCGGCTGAACCTGGAAGGCATACAACTCTCGCCAATCTTGGTAGAGAGCGATCACTTCTTTTTTCACTTACTGGGAGGCGATGTTTCTGCGCGTACGGGCTTGATCGCAGACGACATGCCGCCTTTTGGACTCTATCCCGCAAATCTCAATCAGATTCAGGGAGATGGAAATCCCTTCGATGAGGAAGAATATCGTGATCGATATTTTGAGCGCTGTGTTGAAGACCACTAGATAGGAACGAACAAGTGGTGTGCCACTCTAAGGTGAATGAATCGAGAAAAAGCAGGCGCCCTCCGCAATTCTCTGAACGCGAAGAGGGGAATGAAGGTACAAAATACGACGATACTCCGGCCGATCAAATCGGCGATGCGGACTTCAAAAAATAGACAGGTAAACCCGGAACTGAGTAGAGTGACGACCGAATCCCGTGACTAGACTCCAAGACAAGATGACTCGCACATGAACGATTAGAAGGGTACACATGCCCACCCAAACTACCGAGCCTCCCGGAACCGCTACCGCTCGATTCCTGCGCGCTCTGATAGCACTGTCACTCGCCTGTGCTTTTGGGATTTTCGCGTTCGCTGCGGCAATGGGCTTCACGGGATCCAGGCTAATCGCTGTTATTGTGGCAGTGGGTATTGCGGCATTCGTCGCCTGGTTCTTCTGGTGGCGCCCGATTGTTCCGGTGGATGAAGGAGGGAACTCCCGCGTCTTGAACGTCATATCCGGGCTGGCAACTCTTGCGGCGCTCTTCCAGTTGGTCCGTCTGTGCGTATTCATCGTTAACCCTGCGGCGGTCGGCTGCGCCGTTAGTCCTTCGCGCGGGCTTGGACTCCCGGCCAAACACTCCTGCCTGTCCGCTTACTACGTGGCTGCTAGATCAGTGGCAACTGTGCCCAACATATATGCCTGGGAACTGTATTCCTTCCCGGACGAGGGTCCAACCGTTCCGCGGAAGCCGCGACCCATCGGATCGTTCGACATCGACGTCTACGAGTATCCGCCACCGTTCCTTCTGCTTCCTCGCACGCTTGCGATTTTGGTGCCGGACTTCCTTCGCTTCCGTATGGTCTGGTTTGCGTTGAATGGCGCGGTGCTGGTCATTGGGCTGCTTGTTGTTGCCCGGATGCTGGGGCCGGTGGCAGGCACACGCGCGTTGCTGTTCTCCCCGCTCGTGTTGGCCTCCGATATAATGATCGCAACCTTGCAGGTTGGCAACTTGCAGGCGATCGTGTCTTCGCTTGCGATGATCGCGATGGTGTTGCTCGCGCAGCGTCGTTATGCGGCCGGTGGCGCACTGCTGGCATACGCGACAGTGAGCAAGTTGTTCCCATGTCTGCTGCTGGTTTACCTGCTGGTACAGCGCAAGTGGCGCGCTCTTGCTTGGACGGTCGGACTGTGCATTGCCCTGATAGCGATCTCACTGGTGGACACTGGATGGGCTCCCTATAAGGCATTTCTCGATCATCTGCCCAGGCTACTGGGAGGCGAGGCCTTCGTGGCGTTTCGCCGCCCCTGGCCCATTGCGCAAAACTTCTCCGTCCCCGGGAGGGCGTTAAAACTGCGCCTGTTTGGTGTGACCGGCGCGTCGTTCGGCACAATGAAGATCGTAGGCTGGATTTACACGCTGATTCTCTTGGCCGCTACAGTCTTTGTCGCGAGGCGAACGCTGACCCGCGAACAGGAACCACTGGCATGGCTGACGATCCTGATTTTGGCGTCGCTGCGCAGCCCGTTCCTCCCGCTGTATGCAGTCATCCCCGTGCTGTGGTTTCTCACCCTGCTGGCGGCCACGGTTACACCCACGCTCAAGACGCTGTTCGGTGTACTCCTGGCCTGGGTGATACTCAATATTGTGGTACCCGCGTCCGTGGATCCGAGACTTGTCGCGGCGATTATCCTGCTGCCTCAAATTGTCATCGTCATTCTAATCGTGCTTGCATTGCGGAGGCGGCCAAATTTACGGGCCATGCGCCTCCCTCACTCGGCTGATCCTGCACGACTCAGCGGCTAAAGGATGGGCACCGTCGAGTATAACCCGCCGCGTCGCTGAGAATCGTAATTAACATTTCCCCCGTGGCGGCCATGCGATCCTGGCTGACAGCGTGGCTGTAAAACTGGAGCGTCAATTTGACATCGCAGTGTCGAAGCAGAGTTTGCACCGTCTTTTTGATCGCAAATGAAACTGTAGCGACGGAAAGCGGAAAGACTTAAAATCGGATCCTCCGCCCGCCCCGAACGGCTCGATCAGCCGCACGGGCTTTGTTGGATAGTCTGGTGAACTTTGCAGCATCAGAGCCAGCGAAGAAACGATCCACAAAGCGATGCGAGTTGGTCCATGTTAAATGAGCTCTCTCGGTTCAATGCGGCCCAGCCTAATCACTCGAAAGCGACAAGCGTGGTGTTCCGGCGGCAATACGCGAAGGTCGAATTGCGAACGGAGACTACATTCTGTCCAGGGCATGGGCACCACTAATGTCAGCGCACACGAGAATTCTCACTGAGTCGGAAATCTGAGTTCGCGTGCCAAGCGCCTAAATTCTGGTTGATTCCGTATGGCGTCATATCCGGGGAAGACCATCAGCGATCCCAGATACGGCTCGCGCTCAGCAAGCGCTGCTTCCAAACACTCCAGACACGCCCCTGTTTCTCCCAGACCGAGATAAGTCCAAGCAATCGGCAAGGCAGG
Source organism: Terriglobales bacterium (assembly GCA_963823845.1). Classification (GTDB taxonomy): domain Bacteria; phylum Acidobacteriota; class Terriglobia; order Terriglobales; family Acidobacteriaceae; genus Alloacidobacterium. The sequence continues at coordinate 930,840 of CAWGND010000008.1, read as the reverse complement.
GAGGTAGCCCTTGTCGCGACGAGCCTGCAAATCACCGAGCACGCCACGGGCTTCGATTGTGTGTCCCAGCACTCCTGCAAGGTAGCCGAAGTAGCCCTCGCCGAGGGGAAGCTTATCGTTCAGCTTCTCGCCCATGTTCGCAGTGCTCCAGGCCTCATCTCTCAAGCCGAGGGCTGCCAGAGACAAAGCCAGGTAAAAACAGGTATAGGGCGAGTCTGGCGTAAGCTCAATCGCGATACGACCTGCTCGGACCGCCTCATCATAGCGGCGCGCATAATAATTAGCCTGGAGTAGACGGTAGTTCGTCATCAAATCCAGCGGATCGAGTTCGACGGACTTGGCGGCATGCAACATAGCTTCGTTATGGCGGCCGCAGAAACTATGAAGAACGGCGCACACCATATGCGGAAACGCATTCGTCGGTTCCATGTTGACCGCTCGCCTGTGCGCCTCTTCCGATTCGTTCCAACGCCACTGGAACATCCGCAGCATTCCCAACGTGCTGTGGAGACGTACTGAATCCTCGTCCAGAGCCAGACCCCTCGATACCAAGTCTTCTGCTTCCGACAACGCGGCGAGGGGCGGCATCGCTCCAAATGCCGCATTGATGATGTAGAACATCGCAGCACCGTAATAAGGCTCTGCATAACCGGGCTCCAGCTGGATCGCCTCTCGAAAGTACTCAAAAGCTCGTTGCACATCGACCGGCCGCCTCCTCTTGAGAAGGTGGGCACCCTTCAGGTATTGCATATAGGCAGTCATGTTTGCCGGACGGCTTTCTGGGACGCGCGATGCCAGCCGCACATTCAGGGCCTCCGCTGCCGCAACACAGACCTGATCCTGAATGCCGAACACGTCTCCGAGGTTGCCGTCGAAGCGCTGTGCCCACAGATTGAATCCATCCTTCACACCGACGAGGTTAACGGTGACGCGAATACGGTCTCCGGATTTCCAGACCGATCCCTCCAGTACCGCTTCGACGCCCAGTTCGCGGCCAACCTGTTTGGCATCGTGATGTTGCCCTTTAAAGCGAAACACCACGCTGGGCGCAGTGACACGCAAGCATTCAATCCGGGTGAGCACGCGGATCAATTCGTCGGTTAACCCATCGCTGAAGTACTCGTCATTTGCATCTCCTGTTTGATTCGCGAAGGGCATCACGGCGACAGCAGGTTGTCTGGGGATCGGGGCAACAAAACGATAGCCGCGCTTGGGAATGGTTTCGATGACGTTGGGTGAGCCGGCGGAATCGCCGAGCGCATCGCGCAAGCGGCTGACGGCAGAGTTCAGCGCGACTTCGAAATCCACAAACGTGTCGGACGGCCAGAGCCGCTTGCGCAGCTCTTCCCGGGTGACGATCTCGCCGGGACGTTCCATGAGAGCAGTGAGCACCTGAAACGACTGCTCCCGAAGCGTAATGGCTTTCCCGCTTTTCAGCAGGCGCCTGCCCTCGAGATCTACCTCAAATGGTCCGAAGCGCGGGTTCATGACGTCGAAACATTCTCATTTTCTTCGATTTTGACTGTCAACATTTTGGTCAGATGCGCACCATTGTTATGCCTGACCGCGCCGCTAAGCTGACATCGCAGCGGGCAAAACCGGGACGCGCGGATGGCGCTCCGGGCCGTTCCTTTCATTCGGAGGTACAGCCGTGGCGAACATCGACTTGAGTTTTCTGTGGGAGCCTTTTGCTATCGCGTCGGGTGTTCCCCCGTCCACTTGGCAGACAGTTCCTGGTGACAGGCTTGCGGTGGTCCAGTCTGATAGAAGCGACCAGCAAGGCCCGCCATTGCCCGGCCACCTCTCAGGAGGGAAATCATGAGGAGCGATCCCAGCATGGCCGCGAACTCGATCGAGGCGGCGACCATCCGAAAGCTCAGGTCCAGGCTGCTGCCGCTACTGTTTGTACTCTTTGTGCTCGCCTTTATCGACAGAATCAATCTGGGCTTTGCCGCGCTAACGATGAATCGCGAATTGGCCATCAACAGCCAACAGTTCGGGTTTGCAGCGGGAATCTTCTTCTGGGGCTACTTCTTGTTTGAAATTCCAAGCAACCTCATTTTTCACCGGATCGGCGCTCGTGTCTGGATCGCCCGCATCCTGATCACGTGGGGTGCGGTTGCCACTCTGACAGGGTTTGTGCAGTCCGTCCATCAACTATATGTGGCCCGATTTGCACTCGGACTCGCGGAGGCAGGATATTTCCCCGGCATTTGTCTGTACCTGGGCTACTGGTTTCGGCAACGGGAAAAGGCACAGGCAATTGCATTGATCTTGATCGGCATACCTTTGGCCGGCGTGCTGGGTGGGCCAATTTCAGGTTTCATCCTGGATCACACGCACTGGCTCGGCCTCAGCAGTTGGAGATGGCTACTCATTCTCGAAGGTCTGCCGGCCGTTGTGTTTGCCTTTCTAACGCCTCTTCTTCTGCCGAACAGACCCGCAGAGGCAAGATTTCTTACCTCAAAGGAGAAGGCTTGGATCGCTGGCCAATTGGAGCGAGAAGACGGGCTGAAGCTGGGCGCAAAGAAACGATCCATTTCGGTGGCGCGGACTCTCGTTCATCCGAGGGTCTGGCATCTCGCATGTATCGGCCTTGCTCACGGCTTTGCCAGCTACACCTTTGGCTTCTGGCTGCCACAGGTCATAAAGTCAGTCTTGGGCGGGCAATCAAACACGTTGGTTGGCTTCGCGGTTATGATCCCCAATTTGGTTGCCTTGATCGCGATGATCCTTGTGTCGCGTCACTCTGACAAAACACTGGAGCGTAGATATCACATCGCGACTCTGGACGTCTTAGCTGGAATTGCCTTGCTGCTGCTCGGAGTGCCTCACTCTGCCTCAGTTTCTCTTGTTCTTCTCTCGGCCGTCGCTGTTGGAGCCTACAGCTCTTTGCCTGTCTTTTTCTCGCTGCCCGGCGAATTCCTGACCGGCTTCTCAGCAGCTGCGGGCATTGCGCTGGTGACATCTGTCGCCAATTTTGGCGGTTTCGTCGGACCTTACACGGTAGGCCTGATTCGCCAAAAGACGGGCAGCTTTTACGTTGGCCTGATCTGCGCCGGACTCTCTTTCCTGGTATCAGCCGGCTTGGCTTTGCTCCTGCCGAAGCGAGCTCTGCCTGCAGCTGGCGAGCCGTTGGTGGCGGCTGGCGTGAAAACAAATCCTGAAACACTACTGGAGGAATCATGAAATGCATTCCTAAGCATGTCCGCATCGAACCGGCATTTGCGGACCGCGAACAGATTCGCGCCATGTTTGAGCGACACGCTCCATATCGGGCACTCGCAGCCTACTCTCCAGAGGGGCTTGAGAACGAAACGCGCGAAGAAGCCAGGCGGCCTGTTCTTCCTTGGTTCCGGGGAGACTGGGCCTTGGGCGGGGAGCCGCTTGTCGACGGTGCTGACCTGATTCTGCACAATAAGAACTTCCTTGAGGCCGCGAGGACTGTCTTTGGCACTTCGCTTGTCTATCCCGAATTCGTTGCCGTGAACATCAATGGACCTATGCCCGCTGGCCGCACGCACGTGGACAACCCATCCTTCTACGGCGCAACGCGCGTAGGTTATCCATTGCCGTTACTAAGAGTGATGGGCAGCTCAGGGCTATTCGAATCTTGGCGCGTGGTTCGGGCCAGCACGCTTTCGTGGTTCTACGACGGCACGGGTGGCAACTTCGATTACTGGCCAGAGGGCATCGATGGTCCTATGTCGAGTGAACCGTCGCCATTCGGCAACGTTGCTCTCTGCGCTGATACTGACCGGATCTACCACCGCATCGGCCCCATTGGAAATGGCAATGGCGAATTGCCACGGATGTCTGCCTCAGCTGAGATTCACCCGGATGGAGAAGGCAACTGGACCATTCTGGAGAACGGTGAGGTGCGCGCCATTTACCCAAGCCATGCGATTCGGTTTTCCGTACTCTGGAAGGCCGAAGTTCAGGACACAGAGTCGATATCCGACAATCTAACTCTTGATCGGACTATGTCGATCTTTTTAGCGGACCTGCATCATCGGGGCATCGACTTCACTGTACCTTCCGATCCGTTGTCCGACACCGCATGGATTCTTCTGCTGCAGCGGACTTATCCGGTGGCGACGCCGGGCGAATGACCGGCGAGGCGGCCCCCCGGTCAATGATTGACTTTAGGGCCTTAGCACTCATCGAGGTCGGGGGTGACCTGGCCGCCCGACCTCAAAAGAGTCCGTCACAGCAGGCCCGACAAGTGCTTATTTCTTCGCCGGATCGCAGAACACAACCGACCAACAATGAGAGCGATCGTGAAGGCTGGCGTCGACCGTTCTAAGACCTTCGCATCTTACACATTCCAATATGGTTGGGGCGTCGCTTCTCATCGGCAAGGCAGCGCACGACCAATACACGACCGCATCGGAGAAGTACCATGTTGTTCAAAACAGGGTATTTAGCCAAAACACGTGAAAGCCTCCCAAACGGGAGGCTTATGATTGAACACCTGTAAACTATTGATTCTAAATGGTGGCCAGAGACGGGATCGAACCGCCGACGCCGGCCTTTTCAGGGCCGCGCTCTACCACTGAGCTATCTGGCCTTGGGAATTCCAAGGACGCCGTTCCCGCATCTGCGAGTCGCACGTGAGGATGTCTGAAGAGGAAGGAGGGCGAAAGCCGGAGCGGCTCTGCAGGAGCAACCTGACATCAAACAACCTCTTTTAGTATACCAAAGACTCACCAGGTAATATGAACCGACTGCCGCTGGTAGCCTGAACCGGCAGGAAAGACGACATGCAGGCTGCCCACGCCTCTATCACTGGCCGAAGTCTGTTGAATCGATGCACCTTCAGCATGAATAGGAGAGCGGACCCCATTCAAGCGCAACGGCAAATCATAAGCGCTGCCTCCCTGTGCTTCGAGTACCAGCGTAAGCGAGTGCGCGTCTGTGCTCTGACTCAGAACCTTGAGCTGGGCGGTGCACGATCCAGGCAGCGGCAGATCATGGGGAATGCTCACCTCCGCTCCAGGCAGCGGAGTACGAAGCTCTCCATTCTTGAGCTGGCCTTCCTGACCACCCAACAGCTTCACATTGCCTCCAGTTGCACCGATGACAAGAAACGCTCCATCGCGCCGGAAAGAAAGATCGATCATGTTCCCGCCCACAGGAACATGCCTCAATATCGAGTGATCCCAGTCCGCAGGCAGATGCGGATCAACTGTAATGCTGTTATGCAGTGCGTCGGCCGTAATGCCAAAGAGCCCACGAATCGCAGGCGTCAACACCATCGCCGAAGACCACAATTGATGAGTTGTGCTGCGCCCGAACGGCGAAAAGTACGCACCAGAGAGCAGTTCCGTCACCGCACCGAGATCCTGCGCCCACGTCAAACCTGCAGTCTGCATCAGGTGAGCATAAGCAGAAAGTGAGCGCCCCGTGCGATATTCAGCAACCGAAGTCCAGCCCGTGAACAAGGGCCACACAGATCCCTGGTGGTAGCTGATCGGATCATAAAAGGCCTCATGCTCGCCCAGATCGCGCAGCCCCCAATCCGTCGAAAACTCATCCGACGCCCAGCGCTTGAACATGTCGTCAGGTTGCTTCAGTGTATAGTGCCCATCCCACCATGCAATGGCCGGATAGACCGTAGCCGTCTTATCCAGCGATCCATCGGCATTGCGGCTGAAGGCATACATAGGTCCCGCATATTCCTGCTCGATTGTGCTGGCCACCTTCTGCGCACGAGTGTCAGCAGCGCTTGCCTCATCGGCCTTGTCCATGAGGCGCGCGAGGCGCGCAAAGGCACCACTCGCCTGCTCATCAAGCGCCGCCAGATAAATCTCCTGATGTGGCATCCCCGAAGGCCAGCTCTCTACCCAGCCTGTTCCTTGCGAATTGTCATAGATGCCATCTCCATCTGTATCGTGCGTGCGCTCAAACTGCCATGCCTTTTCGACCGCATCCCAATGCTGTTGCAAAAATTCTTTATCGCCGCTCGCATTGACGTAATCCTCCATCGCCATCAGGAAAAGCGGCGTCGAATCCGCTGCGGCGTATTCATACGGAAACTTCTGCCAGTCGACCAACTCCGCGGTCTGCGAATACTCGTGCATGATCTTGCCATCGTCGCGCTGCCGCTTGATCAGAAATTCCAGCGCCTGCCGCGTAAGGGCAAAGTCTCCGTAGCCATTCACTGCAAACAGCGTATAGAGCGTGTCTCTTCCGAAGAACCATCCGAAGCCGGGACGGTTCGAATCACCGGAAGAGTAGAACCCGGCGACAAGTCCAACTTCATCTCCATGGCGCACGCGCAATTGGTCGATCGAAAGCTCGGCCCATTGCACGGCCTGATTGAAGCGGCGATCCGGAGTATCGGCGACGAGCCGCTTGTCAAAGAAGTGCGCGTAGTAGTCGGCGGTCTTCGCATACAGCTGCGTCGCGTTTTGATTCAGCCTCGCAAGCTGTGCAGCGAGAGCCGCGGGCTTCGCCGTGTCAACGTTGTTTCCTACAGCCAGCAGCAACGGAAAATACCTGCCTGCATCCCGCTTCGGATCGAAGTTCAGAATCAGTTGTGTAGGCCACACCTTCGGGCGCTCCTGGTACGGAGCCAGAATCCCCGGCTGTGTTCCCGGCATGCCGATCGCTCCTGTCAAATCGTCGGAGTCTGTATGAAGCAGGTAGTAGCCACTGCTGCCCTGCTTCACCCATTCCGGTGACGGCGCGTTGTAGTTCGCCGCGGGCCACATGCGTTTTACTTCCGGCGTGAAGGAGAAGGTGAGCTTCAACGGCCGCACAGAATCGATCTGAAAAAAGGCCATCACGCCGGCGCCATTGGCGTCGCAAGATGTCGCAAACAAAATTTCGTGGATTGTGAAAGCCGCATGGGAATAAGTAATCGTAGTGTGATCGGGCGCGACCTCGATTTCCGCCGCCTGCTCATTCACGTCAATGGGAACGTTGTAGTCCGCCAGCTCCGCGTCTATATGGAAGTGGCTTAAAAGTTTGACCGGAAAGATCCACGCCTCAAAACTTCCGTCCTGCTGGCCGACGAAGGTGCCGCATTCTCCAGCCACAGTAAAAGGCTTCAGCATTTCGGCGTGCTGCCGGATCGTAAGCTCACTCGAAGCCAGAGGAAACTGTGGAACAGGCTCAAGCCACTGCTGTGCTGAAGTTGGCCTTGTTGCAGTTGCCAAAAAGATCAGTGCCCCCGAAGCGAACCGATACCATACACTTGTCGCACACTGCTTTTGCATCTCTTCGCACCCAAGAGGACTATCGTAATGTCTCGCGCCCACTATCGTCAGCTATTCGTGTTTCCGCTGCTGATGCTTTTCATCTCATCTCTGCGCGCCCAAGCTGCGCAACCGGTCCGAGAGATCAACGCAGAAGCGCGCACGTCGCGCGCCTTTGAAGAAGCCAGAAAGCGGGGCCCTGCGGCGCTTCGAGCCTTCTTCTACCAGATGCCCAAAGGGGCGGACCTGCATGTTCACCTCACCGGAGCAGTCTACGCCGAGTCTTTCATTCGCGCCGCAGGAGAAGACGGCATCTGTGTCGATACCTCACTTCTCGCCTTCACCAAACCGCCGGCAGCGCCAGGTCGCAATGCGCCGGCCTGCAAGCAGGGCGAAGAGCCGGCGGAGAGCGTACCCAAAGAGCAAAAGCTCTACGATGCCTTGATCGACTCTTTTTCCATGCGAACATTCGTCCCCAAAACAGGCGAATCCGGCCACGATCACTTCTTCAACACCTTCGAGAAATTCGGCGGCACTGACAAGCGCCACGTCGGCGAGTGGGTTGACGAGGTTGCCACCCGGGCAGCCGCGCAGAACGAACAATATCTCGAATTGATGGAGACGCCCGACTTCAAGCCCGCCGCCGGGCTGGCAATTGAGACGGGCTTCCACTCGAACTTTGCCGAATATCGCGACTTGTTAATGGCGCACGGCTTCCGCAACTCTGTTCCGCTCGTCAGCGCCTACTTCGACCAGATTGAAGGCGTACGCCGTGAACGCGAACACTGCGGCCAGCCGAATGCGACGCCCGCCTGCAAAGTAGACGTCCGCTATATCTATCAGGTGTTGCGTGGCCTTCCGAAAGAAGTCGTCTTCGCGCAGATACTACTCGGCTTCGAAATGGCTTCGGCCGATCCGCGCATCGTGGGCCTCAACCTCGTGCAGCCGGAAGACTGCTACGTGTGCATGACCGACTACCGCCTGCACATGCAGATGATCGATGCCCTGCACGCTCTCTATCCAAAAGTTCACATCACTCTGCACGCCGGCGAACTCGAACCCGGCATGGTGCCGCCGGAGGGCCTTACCTTCCACGTTCGCTCAGCCGTCGAGCAAGGTCACGCCGAGCGCATCGGACACGGTGTTGACGTGATGTACGAAGACAAGCCTTACGACCTGTTGAAAGAGATGGCCACAAAACACGTCATGGTCGAAATCAACCTCACCAGCAACGACGTGATCTTAAATATCAAAGGAGACAGCCATCCATTCATGCTCTACCGAGAATACGGCGTACCGGTGGCGCTTTCAACCGATGACGAAGGCGTTTCTCGCATCGATCTGACCCACGAATATGTGCGCGCCGCTGTTACATATCCGCTACGTTATGGAGATTTCAAGCAGATGGTGCGCACCGGCATCGAGCACAGCTTCCTGTCCGGAGCAAGCCTCTGGCAGACTTCAACTCCCGAGAGGCTCGATCAGCCGGCACAGCAATGTCGCGGCCAGTTAGGACGCGATACACCCACCGGCGCTTGTGCAACTCTGGTCCAATCCAGCGAAAAAGCAAAGCAGGAGTGGGAGCTTGAACACAGGTTTCACACATTTGAGGCAAACTTTTAGAACGTGCGTATCGTTCTTTCGACCTTCGGTACTTTTGGCGATGTAAATCCGCTGATTGCGCTCGCGCTTGAATTGAAAAAGCGAGGCCATCGTCCTGCGCTCGCCGTACCCGAGATGTTCCGCGTAAAAATCGAGCCGCTGGGCATCGACTTCTTCTCCGTCCGGCCCAATCAGGACCAGTCCGACAAGCGCCTCGTCGCGCTCATTTACGACAAAAAGAAGGGAACCGAGTACGGCCTCCGCGAATTCCTCTTTCCTGCGCTGCGCCAGAGCTACGACGACCTGCTCGCCGCTGTCGAGGCCGACGGCGGAGCCGACCTGCTCATGACCGGCGAGCTGGCCTACGCTGGCCCCATCGTCGCGGAAAAAACCGGCATTCCGTGGGCCTCCTATGTTCTCGCCCCGTTTTCATTTTTCTCGGCATACGATCCGCCAGTCCTGCCGCCATATCCGACCCTGGCGAGGGCACAAATTGTTGTCCCAAGGATCGGTCACGCTGTGACCCGCTTCGCTCGCTACGTCACGCGCCGCTGGCCGGAACCTGTCTACGAATTGCGCCATGAACTGGGACTCGACCGCGGCGAAGATCCAATCTTTGACGCCAAGCATTCCGAGCAGCTGGTCCTGGCACTTTTCTCCCGCATGATGGGCCAGCCACAGCCCGACTGGCCCGAGAACACCCTGATCACCGGGTTCGTCTTTTATGACGGCGACGCGGGTAAGAGCGATCTCGCGCCCGAATTGGACCAATTCCTCGCCGCTGGTGCGCCTCCAGCCGTCTTCACCCTTGGCTCCGCTGCCGTCCTCGACGCAGGGGACTTCTACGAGCAAAGCGCCGAAGCAGCACGCTGGCTAAACCTCCGCGCAGTCCTCCTCGTCGGCAACGAGCCGGAAAATATCCCGCGCGCGCCCGTCTCAAATAACATTTTTATTGCGAAATACGCGCCCTACTCGAAGCTCTTTCCGCGCGCCTCAGTCATCATCCATCAGGGTGGAGTAGGCACAACCGCGCAGGCACTCCGCGCAGGCAAGCCGATGATCGTCATGCCCTACAGCCATGACCAGCCTGACAATGCGCGCCGCGTCCGTCGCTCAGGCGTGGCAAAGGTAGTGCAGCGCAAGAACTATACCGCCGAGCGCACAGCCAGGATGATCACTGCGCTCCTGAGCAATCCACATTACGCTGAACGCGCCTTAGCGGTTCAGCGGGAAATCGTCGCCGAAGACGGCCTGAAAACCGCCTGCGACGCGCTCGAAAAAATCACACGCCGCTAACGGATCTTCCTGAGCCGCGTCCAAAACACAGAAGGCAGGCCGTGAGGCCTGCCTTCTGTGGTCCAACTGTGTTGTCTGCGTCTATAGCGGCTGAACGTCCGCTGCCTGCCAGCCCTTCGGCCCCTTAACGACGTTGAACTGAACTGCTTGACCTTCTTGCAAACTCTTAAAGCCATTTGAGTTAATGGCAGAGTAGTGCACGAAGACATCTTCACCATTCTGGCGCGAGATGAAGCCGAACCCCTTCGCGTCGTTAAACCACTTCACTGTTCCTTGTTCCATGTGATGCTGTTTCCTAATTTGAATTGCGCTGGAACAAATCGGAGCCACTACTGGCAAGTTCTTGCTGCTGGGCGAGGACTGCTCTTGCCCGTTCAGTTCTAACGCCTATCCAGTCTATCAGACTCATCAGGTAACCGAAGAAAATGTTACCTGCCGCCCTGCGGCTGGGTCGAGGGCAGGGTTTTCACGTCTGGCGGAATCCCGCCCTGCAGGTAAGTCTTGTATTGCGTATCGACGATCCCCAGGTTGCGCGCGAGTCCCAGCTTTGCCTGATTGAACTGCCGCACGCTGTTCACATACTGCGACTGTGCCTGCGCCAAGGTCGATTGCGCCTGGACCACCGGAAGATTGTCGTCAACCCCGGCCTGAAAGCGGTCCGTAGACTGCTCCAGCGCCGTTGTCGACAGGTCCACGTTGCTCCGCGCCACCCGCACCAAATCCGCCGCAGTCTGCAGATCAAGCAGGCTGTCACGCAACTGCTGGTCGATCTTATTCCTCAGATCAGACATTTGTGAGCGGTAGCTATCCAGCTGCGCCTCGGCCACGTCGTGGTCACCGCGAAACTTGGCCTCCTGGAAAATGGGAACCTCGATGCTGCCGGTAGCCGCAAAGACACCGTGATACGGTCCACCGGCAATTCCCTGAACGCCGTAATTCCCATTGAAATTCAATGTCGGAAATCGCTCGTGCGTCGCCGCCTTGCGCTCCAGTTCCGCCATGCGGAGGTTCTGCAGAATCGCCTGATAATCCTGCCGGTTGGCATACGCTTCGCGCCTCGCGTCTTCGATCGTCATCGCGGAAAGATCGGCGAACGGCGCCGCGTCCGTCAACTGCAGCTTCTGGGCCGGGTCCATCCCGATCTGCCGCTTCAGCGTGATTTCGTCCTTCGCCAGCGTATTTTCGGCATTGATCACAGCCTGCTGCTGCGTCTGGTATTCAACCCGCGCCCGCAACTCATCCAGATTCGCCGCCGTCCCCGCCTGGTGCTCTGCGACAGCCTGATTCAGCAGCGTCTCGTCGGTCTTCAAAAGCGCCTGGGCGTAGTCAAGCCGCGCGCCATCGGCAATCGCCTGAAGATAGGTCGTGCCCACATTCAGCACTACCAGCCCGCGTGTTGACTGAGCACTGTAATACGCCGCCTTCGCGCCCGTCTTCATCGCGCGATACAGGTCCCATCCCGCCCAGTTAAAGAGTGTCTGTGACAGGTTCGCCTGCCCCTGGGTGACATCGACCTTCACCAGAAACGAGAGATTCAACGCTACCGCTTCCTCTGGTGTAATTCCGAACAAAGGCAGCAGGCCGCCGCGGAAGCCTTCTGCCGCCAGGTTGTACTGGTGAAACCCGGTACCGCCCGAAATGTCCAGATTTGGCAGCAGCAGATTCAGCGTTTGCGAAGCCTGTGCCTGCGCCGTCTGCTGATTCTGCCGCGCCTCGGTCAGCGCCAGGTTGTTCTGGATCCCCATCAGGATCGCGTCGTCAATCGAAAGCCGCTTCACATCCGGCGTCGCAGCCACGGCCTGCACGCTCCCGTAATACGGGTTGGTCGCCGAGTTGTTCGGATTGCTCTGCGCCAAAGCACAGGCTGTTCCCAACCAGCCCGCCAGCGCCAGCACAATCAGCCTGCGTCTGCTCATTTACCGATTCAACCTTCTTAAATTCAATCTTTTGGCTCAGTTTTTTAGATTACTGGAGACGCCGAAGGTTGCCAAAATACTTCAATCGGCCGTATCTCGCACACCCCCGGTCTCGCATCCTCTCGATCCGATCTGGCAGGATAAAACGACGCATTTGGGTCATTTTCAATAGAAACAGTGGGAAAAGAGCTGCGTATCGTCCTTAAGCATGCAGAAACGGCTAGAAGCGATGGCCCGAAAGGTAGAAGCACTGGCCTTGAGACCAGTGAAAAGGCCGAGGCCCATGGGGGCTTTAGCCCTGGGCCTCCGAATGAGGCTCAAGCCGAAGGGATTGCTATTCCTCCTCCTCCTCCAGCGGTTTCTTGGCGTTGGCAATGATCTTGTCCGCCTGCACCTGCGGCACAACATCGTAGTGGTTCATCTCCATGTGGAAGCTGCCTCGACCCTGTGTCATTGCCGTCAGGCTCAGCCCGTAAGTCAGCATCTCCGCCATGGGAACCTCGGCGCGAATCGTCGTCCCTGAGTTGGTGCTCTCCATGCCCTGCACACGTCCCCGCCTCTGGTTCAGGTCGCCCATCAGCGCCCCGGCAAACTCCTCCGGAGCCTCAATCTCCACCCGCATCACCGGCTCCAGCAAGACCGGCTTGGCCTGCTCCATGCACTTGCGGAAGGCAATCCGCCCAGCCATCTTGAACGACAGCTCGTTCGAATCGACATCGTGGTAGCTGCCGTCAAAGACCGTCGCCCTGAAATCCACGACGGGATAGCCGGCCAGAAATCCGCGTGCAGCCGACTCGTGAATACCCTTTTCGACGGCCGGTACGTACTGGCGCGGAATCGCTCCGCCGAAGATGTCATTCACAAACTCGAAGCCCGCCCCGCGTGCCAGCGGCTCCAGCTTGATCTTGCAATCGCCATACTGCCCATGGCCGCCCGTCTGCTTCTTGTGCCGCCCCTGCGCCTCGGCGCGTCCGCGGATCGTTTCGCGATACGGCACCTTCGGCGCCTTCAGCGTCACCTCTGTGTGATACCGCTTGCGCAGCTTCGATACCAGCGATTCGATATGCGGCTGCCCTGCTCCGGCAATCAAAAACTCGCTCGTCTGCGGATCGCGATAGAAGCGTACGAGCAGGTCTTCCTCCATCAGCTTGTGCACGGCAGGAGCCAGCTTGTCTTCATCAGCGCGTGTCTTTGGCTCGATCGCATAGGTCATTGCCGCTTCCGGCATCAGAACCGGCTCAAAGAAGATCTCGTGTCCCTTCTCGCCCAGCGTGTCGCCCGTGAACGTATCACGCAGCTTGGCCACCGCCCCGATGTCGCCCGCGTGCAATTCGGGAACAGGCACCGCCGTGTGTCCCTGCATCACCGAAAGGTGGGAAAACTTCTCCGACCCCTTGCGCGAGTAGTTGCAGACACCCGCCTCATTCTTCAGCGTCCCGGAAAAAACCTTGAAGAACGAGATGCGCCCGGCAAACGGATCGGTCATCGTCTTGAAGGCATAGAGCGCCAGCGGCTCTTTGTCCGCGACGGGCCGCATCACGATCTCAGGCTGCCTCTCGCTCACCTCGCCATTGCCGTGCGCCGCCATAGCCTGCAGCACGGCCCTCGCGGCCACCGGAGCGCGCTCACTAGGCGCAGGTGCATAGACTTTCAGAAAATCAAGCAGGTGGTCCGTCGCGACGTTGGTGCCGCCGCTGGCGAACAGCACTGGAAAGATGCGATCTTCCCGAATCGCCTCGTGCAGCGCCGTAATCAGGTGCTGCTCCGGAATCGTGCCCTCGGCAAAGAACTCTTCCATCAGCTCGTCTTTGCCTTCGGCCACCAGCTCCACCAGCGTTTCATGCGCCGCCTTGGCTTCGTCTGCTATGTTTGCCGGAATATCGCCGATCTTGCCGCGCCCGTCGCCGTTGGGCGTGTAGTAGAACGCCTCCATCGTCACGAGGTCCACCACTCCCTGGAAGCCCTTGTCATCCAGGATGGGTAGTTGCACCGGAATCAGGTGTCTTCCATAGCGCGTATGCATGGCTTCAAGAGTCTTTTCCCGCTCGGCGCGTGGATGATCCATCTGGTTCATCACCACCACGCGCGGCAGGCTGAACTCGTCCGCATATTTCCAGACCCGGTCGGTCATCGCTTCCGGACCGCTCGCGGCATTTACGACCACCAGGGCCGCCTCGACCGGTAGCATCGCCGCGCGCGCCTCGTGCACGAACATGTGGAAGCCGGGAGTATCAATGAAATTGACTTTGACCCCATTCCATTCGGCGAAGGCCAGCGCATTCAGCATCGTGGTCCGCCGAGCTACGTCTTCCTCGTCATAGGCGGTTGTGGCCGAGCCGTCTTCCACACGCCCCATCTTCGGCGTCATCTTGGCGGCATGCAGCAGAGCGGAGACGAGCGTTGTCTTCCCGCTGTGCGCATGCCCTACTACAGCTACGTTGCGAATCTCACTTCCCTGATACGTTTTCATCGTCAACTCCTCTTGTATGAGCCAGCTAAAAATCGGTCAGCCAAGAACCGGCTAGCGAAAAGACCGGTCAGCAAAATGGTGTTCGGGCAGGAACGAATATCAGGGAGAGGCGCGGGCATGGATGGTAGCTGTCTTGCTCGCATAGCCCGGGTAGTAGACCTGCGCTTCAGCGCAAGGGACAACGACTTCGCCGTGCAGGGCCTTCAGGCCCTGTACGCTGTCATCAAGCAATCCCTTCGGGCAGGGATATCTGGTAGGCGTCGCTAGGAAAGAGCACGGCGTCAGCCGTTCACCGAATCTGCCGTCCTCGGCATCCATCAGGGCCAGCAGGCGCCCGAAAATACCGGGCGTCTTCAGAGATTGACGATGCTATCACAGGGAGTGGTCAAGCGGTAGCGGTGCCACGACTGGGTAGTTTGTCCGAGGGATTCATTGCCCCGGCATCGCCAGTTGACGGCAAAAGCACTTGTCCGAAAACGCTGACTCTCCGGACGCGTGCTCTAAAGTTACCGTTCGCGAAGTTCCTGAACTTCGTACTGCAGTTTTGCCCGCCGAACAATGGCTAGGGGCCTTCTTGAGAAGGCCGCAGGAGTCAAGTGCGCGACGCGCTGAGGCTGGTCGAGTTGGAAGGGCTTCGAGGATGCGCTGCCCTCAGAGCTTTCATTAGGTTCTCCGTCATCCAAACGCGCGCACCTCGACCGGCGCCCGACAGGCGACGACGGCCTTGCGCCCCCACGCCAGCGCCTCGCCAAGTCAGCGGCTTCCAACACCCAAAAACCGCCCACGTGCTCCTTGGTCTCCAGGTACGGCCCGTCGGTGATGAACACCTTACCATCGGACTGCGCCCGCAGCGACTTCGCGCTGCTTGCCGGGTGCAGGCCGCCAACGAAAATCCTGACACCAGCAGCCTTCATCTCATCGTTGAGCACGTCGATATCGCGGTGCATCGCTTCGTCCTCAAGGGACGGGTCGTAGTCGTCGGGGTGGTGAATAGCAACCAAATATTGCGTCATGTCTTCTCCTGTAATGGTCTTCAGGCGGGCCAGTTGCCCTGCCTTCACTATGTCGACGAACGGCCGGACCGGAATTCGACCAATCGTCCAAAAAATTCTCCGGCCGATCCTTCTTCGACGGTATAGAGCGTCGGCCTTCTCCCTCTGTTCCTCAGACGCGAGATGGAAAGCACGCTCCCATAAACGAGCCTGCATACTTTGCTGTGCCCGTAGGAAGGCATAGTTGCGGACATACACTTCCTCATCATCATGAAGGATGGAAAGATCTACAAAAATACTGTCCCTCAATGAGTCAAAACTCCGGAACCTGGCGGCGAAGATACATCCGAGAGCATCTGAGGCGCAAAACGCTCTGTCAGAATGGGACCAAGGATGGCAGTCGTAAGCATGAGCACCAGAACCACATTCAAGATCCTGGGATCGAGCAGCCGGTGGCCCACGCGGTCGAAGGTATCGTAGGCGACAAGGGCAGCCGCCAAGGTTGCAGCCACCTGTGGCAATGTCAGTGCCCACATCGTCTTGCGTGCCGCCCGCCTGTATGCGAAGGCTCTGCCGGCAATCTCTGATGCAATTCCCTTTCCGACGAGCAGCGCGAGGATGATGGCTATCACTAAGGCAAAATCAGCAGTGATGCTGTGGAAGAAATTGATGGGATCGATAAGGAACCCCGTGACCACGAAGAAAATCGGAATAAAAAAAGAATTTCCAAGGAATTCCAGTTCCTCTTTGGCTGGTTTGTCCCGAGCGGCAGCGTTAACTGCAAGTCCCGCAAGGAACGCTCCAACGATGCCCGGCAAGTGAATGCTTTCCGCGATAACGCCCGCGACTGCGAGAATCGCGAGCATGACGATGAAATATGCGTCTTCGCTGTCTTCCACCTTTTTGAGGAGCCACTCACCAAGACGACTCACACCGAAGAGAATCAATGGAACGAAGATCGCAATTTCAAGCAGCTGGACCCCAAGAGAGATCGGCGAAAAGCCGGTCCGGAATATGGAAACACAGATCGCAAAGACGATTAGAGAAAACGTATCGGATATGGCGGTCGCACCCACTGCGATGATCACGGGCTCTAACTGCGTCGCGCCCAGCCCGGCAACGATCGGCAGTCCCAAGAGTGTATGCGACGCAAGCAACGAGCCGATAACGATCGCGGGAATTGCCCGATAGCCGAAAAACAGGGCCACACCAGTGCCCAACAGGAGAGGCAGCATGGTTGTCAAAAGGCCGAAAGCGATCGACCTGTTCTTCACTTTACGAATGAGGGTGAGATCAATCTCAAGACCGGCAAAGAACATCAACAATAGCTTGCCCAGTTCGGCAAAGAAGTCTGCGACGGGGCGGTGTTCTCCGAAGAGACCAATGCCGTAAGGTCCAACTGCAAACCCAGTGAGCAGCAGGCCCACTGCGGGCGGAAGCCGAAGTCTCCGGAAAAGCGGCGGAATTCCCACAATAAGGGCAAGGCCGACAGCGAATTTTGCGAGAGCCGGTAGTCCCAGAAGATGAGTGCGTATGAAATCCAAGACTCCCACGACAGCCCTCGCCTGCTCGACGTTGCCCGATTCGCTAAATTTCCATGCGGCGGATCAGACCCAACCGATAAGCGACGCCTCTCGGGATTATGCCTTAATGACAGGCAATGATGAAGCAATTCATATGCGCGCATACCAGACAATCGGACACTTGCCGGTCAAGTGTCCGACAAGACGACTTTACGGCCGAATGGAGAACTGACCCTCTCCGCGCAGGTGATCGAGGTAGGCTTCGACCGCATCCCAGCTACCGGCTTTTGCGGATAAAGCAACGTATCCATCCGGGCGGACAAGCCAAAGGCCTTTGGCGTGAAAGGGCACACGCAGGGTAGGTTCAATTATTCCAGCATACCTTTCCAGCAGACCTGAGGGCATGCTGTCCAATTCTGCGTAGAGGACAAACCGTGGAGTCTGTCCGGAGCCAACGGGTGTTTCGTCCTGGCGGATGGGAGCACGCTTGCCCGGTTCCGGACCGCCTTGCGCGTGTTCGGTATGCGCATTGAGTGGACTGTTCGAATAGCCGACAGAGACCTCGGAGAGCACATTCGCCATGAGTTGCTTGACCGGCGCGAAGCCGAGGACAAGAGAGGCCACGTGATTACGGATAGATTGCTTGAGGCCACCTCGCAGCACTGCCATCGTCGTGGCTTTGCCCGTGGCTTCCAGGACGAGTTTCGCAATCGCACTGCGCTCGGCGCTGTAGCTGCCGAGCAGCGGCTCAGGCTGGCAAAGGCCTCGTGAGACGAGCGCCAGCTTCCATGCGAGATTGCAGGCGTCCTGCATTCCCGTGTTCATGCCCTGACCGCCTGCGGGGCTATGGATGTGGGCTGCGTCGCCCGCGAGGAAGACCCGGCCAGAGCGGTAATCCTGCACCTTACGTTCGTTGATGCTGAAGGAAGAAAGCCAGACCGGATTGCTTGCCTCGACTCCGCCTGGGCCGCGCACATCAAGAACTCGCTGCACATCTTCGATGGCTGGAGTAGGACGATTTCCTTCACCGATAGAGCCTGAGGACTCTCCAAGATCGGCGATGATGCGATATCTGTCTCCTCCCAATGGGAAGAGTGCGAGCACTCCCTCGGCATGCCAATAGATATTGATTGCGGGAGGCCCGGAGACACCGCTCAGATGCACGTCCGCAAGAAGCCAGTCGCTCAGAAGCGTGCTGCCGTGAAACTCCATCCCGAGCTGATGCCTCACTACACTGTGAGCGCCATCGCAACCGATCAGCCAGGAGACTTCCACGGTCTCTTCGGTTCCATCGGCGTGCTGCAGAACGCAGGAGACCCCGTCCGCGCTTCCCTGAAAACTTTTCAACTCTTTCTGGCGTTCGGCCTTCACTCCCATGGTTGCGAGGTGTTTTTCGAGTAACCGCTCCGTCTCGCTCTGCGGAATCATGAGCACGAACTTATAAGGTGAGTCGATCTGGCCCATGTCTACGTGGGAGATCTCTTCGCTCCCGGAGAGGATGTTGGCAGACCCGGCCTTGAGGCCGGCTTGAATAAAGCCATCCGCGGCGCAGGGCCCATGCGATCGATCAGTTCGAGCGTGCGAGCCCATAAGACGAGAGCCTTGGATTTATCAGTGCGTTGGGTGTTTTTGTCGATAAGGCGAACGGACAATCCGTAACGGGTGAGTTCGGACGCCATGGTCAGTCCTACAGGTCCTGCTCCAGCGATGAGAACATCAGTTTTCATGTGCGTGCTACATTATCAGCGGCCGCCATACCAAGCAAAGAATGCAGAGCGTCGACCGCGGTGTAGCGGTAACGTTTTGGGCCCCGTCGTTTTGGGAACGGTGCAGCACAACGGGAAAACTGGGGAGAACGGGGAGGGATGCAGCGATTTATTCGCCATGAGAGGCGCTGGTAGTTGCATCGCGCTACGTGCGGTAAAACCAAGTCCGCCTTGAAGTGCTGCCATAGGCCGTCCAGTGCCAAGAAGTCATTCGGAACGGAGTGTAGTGATTGCATCGACGCGCATGGCGCGTAGCGCCGGGATATAGCTGGCGGCGAGCGCGACAGTGGTCAGTACGAGGGTAACGCCAGCGAAGGTGGGTAGATCGGTAGGCGACACGCCGTAGAGAAGTCCGGCCATGAGGTGAGAGACGATGAGCGCACCGGCCACACCCAGCCCGGCGCCAGCGGCTGCCAGACCGAGTCCCCGGCGCAGGACCATCTTAAGGATATTGCCTCTTTGCGCTCCCAGCGCGAGACGAATGGCAATCTCAGGTCTTTGTTCATTCACAACAAAGGAAATAGTCCCGTAGATTCCAAGTCCGGCAAGCAGCAAGGCAGTGGCCGCAAAAAATGCCACCATTTCCATCGAGAATCGCCTGACGGAAAGCGAGGTGGAGAGCACGTCATCCAAGGTCTCCGCATGGAAGACCGGAAGTGTCGCATCCACGGACTGGACCTGCTCGCGCACCTGTGCGGGGAGGGTGCTGGGATCGACTTGCCCACGAAGGAAGATGGTCACTTCTTTAGAGGTGCGCTGGTACACGCTGCGGTAGATCAGCGGAATTGCCGCGTCTGCCAGTGATTCTGTGCGGGCATCCGCAATCACGCCGATGATCGTGGTCCAGGCCGGCGCGGCAGTGCTCAACAGCCCGCGGGTATCCAAGTGCAAACGGACGCGTTTGCCAAGCGGGTCCTGATTGGGCCAGTAAGTGCGAGCCGCAGCCTGATTGATGACCGCAACCTCAGGCGTGCCCTCAACGTCGTGGTCGCTGAAAAGGCGTCCGCGCTCAAGCGGCATGCCCAACAGGTGGAAGTATTCGGGCGAAACAATGGGACTATCGATCACTGGAGCCTGATTGTCCATCGCCTCGATGCCTTCGCGGATCAATGGCAGTCGGCCGGGATCGCTGTGGCCCAGAGGAAGAGAGGCCTCGTCGCCGATGGCCGCTTCTTCCACGCCCGGCAGGGTTCGGCTGCGGCGAAGAATCTCGCGCAGCAGGACCGATTCCCGCGTGGCGGTTTGATAGGGATCCATCGTGGGATCGTTGGGCCCGGGCAGCCAGGTCTGAATGGCCATGACGCGGTCAGGATTGAAGCCGGGCTGCACCGCAAACAAGTCCCAGAAACTGCGCAGCAGAAGGCCCGCGGCGACCATCAGCACCAGGGAGAGCGCCAATTCGCCGATGACCAGAATCTGCCGAGCGCGCGAGCGGCCAAGTGAGCCGCTAGCGCCGCGTCCTTCCTGCCGAAGCGTACCGGTCAGATCGAAGCGGCTCATGAGCCAAGCGGGAGCAAGCCCAAAGACGGTTCCGGCTGCGACAGAGACGGCGAGAGCAAACGCCAGCACGCCCCAGTTGATCGATATATTGTTCAGGTGCGGGAGGCTCTCCGGAACAAGCCGCAGCAGGAAATGCTGCGTGCAGAAGAGGAGGCCAGAACCGGCGATTCCGCCAAGCATGAAGAGCAGCAGACTCTCGGTTAGGAGCTGGCGGATGAGGCGTTTTTTTTGCGCTCCCAGCGCCTGGCGAACCGCGATCTCACGACTGCGCCCGCTGGCCTTGGCGAGCAGCAGATTGGCGACGTTGACGCAACTGATCAGCAGCACCAATCCTACTGCACCAAAGAGCAGAATGAGAGATTGGCGAACGCTGCCGACCACGGTTTCACTGAGCGAAATCAGGCGCACGGTCCATTTGGTCTGTGCCGGATACTCTGCCGGATATTGCTTTTTCAGCGATTCAACCAGCGCATCGAGGCGCGCCTGCGCGGCCGCAATCGAGAGACCGGGCTTCAGGCGCGCGATGACCGCTCGACTCCGCAGACGCGAACTGCGTAGCGGGGGCGGAAACGGCACACCGGCAAAGCCGGCCCCCAGCCACAGTTCCACATTCTGCTCCTCGCTGGTTGAGCCCTGATCGCGAAAACTGCGCGGCATCACGCCCACGACGTGATAAAGGTCGTTGTCCAGGAGCAGAGCTTTGCCGAGAATGTGCGGGTCGGCTCCGAATTCCCTCTTCCAGAGCCCGTCGCTGATCACCACCTCCAGGTTGTAGCCGGCAGTGGCGTCGTGCGGATCGAATGTGCGGCCCAACTGCGCGTCTACACCGAGGACAGCGAAGTAATTCGGCGTAACTTGCTTGAAGCTGAGACGCAGGGGCTGTGCACTGCCGGTGAGGTTCACGTTTGCGCCGGTGCCGGTAATCGACGCGGACTGGAATATCCCGGAATTCTCGAGGTCTCTCCACTCAGGGACGGAGATGCCGACGCCCTGCGCGCCTACGCCGGGAAGGTCGTCCTGGATGCGCACCAGCTCGGCAGGGTTTGGATACGGCAAAGGGTGCAGCAGCGTGGCGTCGATCACACTATAGATCGCGGTGGTGGCTCCGACGCCCAACGCCATTGTGGCGATCGCAATGAAAGAGAATCCAGGTGATCTCAAAAGCATGCGAACCGCGTACCGCAGATCTTGCAATAAAGTCTCGATGAACGGCAGTTTCAGTTCGGTGTGGTAATCCTCGCGGATCGTCCCGACCGCGCCGAACTTGAGCATAGCCTGTCGACGCGCTTCGCCAGCGGGCATGCCGGCGCGGACATTGTCCGCCGTTTGCTGCGCGAGATGTTCCTCCATCTCTTCGAGCAAGCGCTGATCGGCGCGGCTGTCGTTTGCGATGTTCGAGAGGCGTGCGAAAAAACGCCGCAGGAATTTCATGAGAGATCCTCTGCTTTGACAGCGAAGAATCGTGCGATGATGGCGGCCGTTTGCTCCCAGTCACCGGTTTCGGTCTTCAATTGCTTACGGCCGGCCCTCGTGAGGCGGTAGAAGCGCGCGCGGCGGTTGTTCTCCGAGGCGCCCCAGTCGGAGACGATCGCGCCTTCATGCTCCAGCTTGAGCAGAAGGGGATACAAGGTGCCTTGGTTGACGGCAAGAAGGTCGCCGCTGATCTGCTCGATGCGGCGCGCGATGCCGTAGCCGTGGAGGGGCCCGAGCAGGTCAAGGGTTTTGAGGACCATCAGGGCCAGGGTTCCCTGCAGGACGTCTGGTTTTTCGGGCATTGGGGAAGCACCTTTTGGTTTCCAACAGGAATATACCACAATACGGCGTTTTCCTCTTGTGCGGTGCCCGTTCTAAGGCTACATTCGGCCGTATGACGATCAAGCATCTTCCCCTTTTGGCAGTCGCGCTGATAGTTTCCTTGACAGCTTCGGCGCAAAAAACAAAACGAATTCCGCTGGCGAATTCTGGCCTTCCAATTTCGGCGGCAGTATGGGCCGGAGACACGCTGTATGTGAGTGGAAGCCTCGATCCGGATCGGAAGACACACACCGATACCCAGTCACAAACCGTGGGCCTGCTCAAAGACCTTCAAAAGCTCCTCGAATCGCAGAAACTGACACTGGGCGATGTAGTGATGATGCATGTGTACCTCGGGGCCGACCCTGCGAAAGGCGGACAGGGAGACTTTGACGGAATGATGGCCGGATATACCCAATTCTTCGGCACCAGGGACCAACCGAACAAGCCCGCACGCACGACGGTACAGGTAGTTCTACCCGCTGCCAGTAGTGGCGCTTTGATAGAAATCGACCTGGTCGCAGTACGTCCAAAGTAGCGACGACGGAAGTACGTCGCTTGTACCACGAGGCATCCATCCACGTGAGTCTAGAAGGAGCAGGACGCTCACTGCGACGCGGGCATGATGCCTTTCGTTCCCGTTATGGGCACAGTGAACAATCAAGGAGAGGAGAGGATTTCGTCCCTTCCTCGCTTCTCTTCAACTGAGTTTCGTGACAACCTCATTCGGGCCTTCCCCACGGCGGCGAAGAAAAATAGAGCTGGGGTATTGTCCCTCCCTGACGGTCAGGCCCTGGTCAAATACCATCGGCTTCATATCCGGGAAGAACCGCAAGAGATCGTCGAGCCGCAAATGGTGCAGCAACCCCAGTGCAGCGGCGATTTCGAAATGATCGTTCATCAGGAGAAATGCATAAAGCAGCGCTGTTTCATGGGGAAAAAACAGTGCAGTCGAAAGCGTCTCCGGATAGTAGTCAAACGGAAAATGAATATCGTGAAAATGAACATATGAGCCGGGAGCCAGTCTTGGCAGTATTTCAAGAATAATGAGATTCACTTCGCCGGAAGGGGCGAGCGCGTGGCTTGAATCGACAAAGAAGAGGTCGCCTGCTCCCACCCAGCTCGCACATTCGTAGCCCACATCCTGCAGCTTCCTGGTCAGGAGTTGAATCCGCCCCGACTGACTCTCACGCTTGAGAAACTCGGTTGGATACGGCTCGATGCACGTAATCCGGGGCGTATATCCCTCGTCCTTGGCGGCCAGCAGACAGACTGCGGTGGAAACCCCGCAGCCGACCTGAACGATTTGCATCGGTCGGTGCGCGCGCACAAAGGAATACAGAAAATCCGCCTCGACTTCGCCGTACCCTTCATCGCTCCCGTTCATTTTCAGTGCCGCTTTGTGGATGTCAAACTGCTTAAAGCTGCCGCGAAAGTTCTCGGTGCATCGGTCCACCCAGTCAACCTGGGCATCAAGGTCGACCCGAATCCCCCGCAGGCTCCGCGGCATTTTCCAAGGAACGGAATTCTTCAAAACACGGATATCCGGAATTTCCGAATAGTAGTGGCGCGGCAGGATGTCTACCTTGAATCTCTGGCCTAACTCAAATGCAGTCCTCAAGAGCCGCTTGCTGCGTGTCTTCAGCGATCTTGTCAGCGTAACTGGCATAGTCGGGGGAGGTAGCTATAGCGCAATCGTGTCAGGCCGCCTTTAGTTTAAGCGTATACGACTCTCTGCCCAGTGATTGCCAGGAGCGTGTCAAGACCCTGATCATCCACTTTTTCAGCAAGCTATTCATTTCAAATGATGATCGTTGCAACGACCACTGGGATGTTTCCCAGCGAAATCAGCTATCCTGAAATAAAGGGGCAAAAACAGACGACGCCTTTACAAATATAGGTGCAAGTGCACGTAAGTCCCTATGTTTGGAAGATTTTGCAAAAAAGCATAGGGGGTGGGGTAGGCGGCCAGTAGCGTAGAGACTCCCCGAACTCAGGCTCTGGGAACCGTCGGGGCCGAATGCAGCTCCGGAGCCGCGTCGACGGGCTGACTCTTGTAAGCCAGCGGTTTCGTATCGGGAACCGGAGCCAGGTGCTTGGTCATCTGGTAGGTGTAGCTGATGCGGTGAATGACGGTGATCGTTGAAAGCACGGCCAATATCCAGAGCACGGGAGCCATCGCTCCCCAGCGGTTGAAGAGCGCGCCGAGGATGATGAGCACCACGCGCTCCGGCCGCTCCATGAAGCCGACCTTGCACTGCCCGATCAGAGCCTCCGCCCGCGCGCGGGTATAGCTGACCATCAAAGAGGTAACCATGACGAACGCCGCAAGAACAACGTAGAAGAAGCGGTTGCCGCGAGCGTAGAAAACCAGCAGCCCAAAGAACAGCACCACATCGGAGTAGCGATCGATGACCGAGTCGAAAAATGCCCCGAAGACAGTGACCTGATCGGTCTGGCGCGCGACGCGACCGTCCACCATGTCGAAAATGCCGGCGCCGATAATGACCAGTCCGGCATAAAGAAACATGCGGACATAATTGTGCTCGTTGGCAAAACCGAAGAGGATGGCCGCAGCGGTGTTGATGATGAGTCCGATAAACGTGAGCACGTTGGGCGAGATGCGGGTCAGCGCCAGACCATTCACAATGGCCTGCAGCAACACCCCGCATGCGCGTCCAAAAGCGCTCGTCCAGGTCTTATTGGAACTCATGACGCATTATTCCGCTTCGTCGTGAATCGTTGACAGCTTCAGAATTTCGAGCTCACGCTTGCCGTTCGGAGTCACCACGGTAGCCACGTCGCCCACCTGTTTCCCCACCAAAGCACGGCCAATCGGTGAGGTGGTAGAGATCAGCCCCTTGTTGACATCCGACTCTTCGCTGGTGACCAGCTTATACTCGATCTCCTCATCCTTGGATGTGTCGTAAACGACGATGGTTGAGCCGAAGGCCACCCGGTCATGAGGAATGTTCGCGAGGTTAACCAGCGCAAGCTCGCCCATGCGCTTCTTGAGCTGGCCCAGCCGCGCGTTCACGAACACCTGGCGTTGCTTGGCCATGTGGTATTCGGCGTTTTCGCTCAAGTCGCCCAGAGCAGCTGCCTTCTTGATTTCCAGGGGAAGTTCGTGGGCAAGCTCGTGTTCCAGTTGCTTGATTTCTTCCAGCAGTTTCTTTTTGATGTGTTCGGGCATGCAATAATCCGTTGCGGCTCATGGGCATGAGCCGCTCATACTACGGCTGACCAGTGATAACCGCCAAGCTTTCATTATACGGGAGGACTTCGCGTCCAGCGATACGCGCGCCTTCGGCGCGCCAAAACCTTCAAGTTCCAGGCTATTAGTGTCGGGAATCCAGAAAGCCTTGCAGGATAATCACAGCAGCAACCTGATCGACAACTTTGCGGTGTTCCGTTCTCGGACGCCCCGACTCATACAAAATGCGGTGGGCTTCGGTTGTGCTCAAGCGCTCGTCCCATAGATGTACCGGAAGCTTCGTTTCATCCGCGAGCAATTGGGCGAAAGCCTGTGTTTTTTCCGCCTGACGGCTCTGGTCTCCGGAAAGATGCAGCGGATTGCCGACGACGATTTCTTGGCAGCCATATTTGCGGGCGAGTCGGGCCAGCGACCGCAGATCGTCACGAGGTTTTTTGCGAACCAGGGTCAGGACCGGCTGCGCCGTATGTCCCAGTTCGTCTGAGACGGCGACGCCGATGCGGCGGTTGCCTACGTCCAGCCCAAGGAGACGCGGTACAAAATCCTGCTCCATGAGAGCATCTTACGCAACAATCCGACGGCAAAATGCAGCCGAAAGAGTCGCATCATACAATCAGGGATGGGAATCAAAAGAATTTACAGGTCAAGTGGGAATTGCGACGTTTACTACTCCTTGCAGTGATTGCAGTGTTGTTGTGTGCCGGACTGGCCATTTACATTCCGGCCGGTCCTAATGGTGATATGTTTCTGGAGATTCCGGCTGGCACCGGATCGACGCAGATTGCCGCCTTGCTTAAGTCGCATGGCCTGATCTGGAGCCGTTATGCGTTTGACGCGATGCGGCTGGTGAAAGGCGGAACGCTGAAGGCTGGCGAGTACCGCTTTGATCATCCCGCGCGCATGTCAGAGGTGTATACGCGGCTGGAAAGAGGCGATGTCTACACGCGAACGCTGACGATTCCTGAAGGCGCGAACATGTTTGACATCGCGCAGAGAGTAGAGGCCGCAAAGTTGGGCAGCAAAGAGGCGTTTCTTGATGCGGTCAAGAGGAATGCGGCGTTGGTTTCCGACTTGGACCCAGGCGCGCAAAGCGCAGAAGGATATTTATTTCCGGACACCTATCAGTTTCAGCGGAAGGCAACGCCCGACCAGATGATTGCCACGATGGTGAAGCAGTTCCGGCAGGCGGCCGCAAGTATCGACTTGTCGCAGAACTATCACAACATCGTGACGATGGCCTCACTCGTTGAGCGGGAAACTCCTATTGGCAACGAGCGCCCAGTCGTCGCTGGCGTATTTGCCAACCGCATCGCGAAGGGCATGCCGCTCATGACGGACCCCTCTGTGATTTATGCCGACCTGCTGGAAGGAACGTACCAGGGAACGATCTACCACTCCGATCTCGACGGCGACTCGCCCTACAACACATACAAACACACGGGGCTGCCGCCAGGGCCAATCTGCAATCCGGGCATTGCATCGTTGAAGGCGGCGATGGCTCCAGCCCACACGCAATATTTGTATTTTGTCGCCGCAACCACGGACCCATCGGGACACTCGCGCTTCGCGAAGACGCTGGAAGAGCATCAGCAGAATGTACAAGCTTACCGGCGCGCGCAACGCGCCGCCGGCGAGCGCTAGTCAAGAGGGAGTTCCATCCGAATCGGCTGTAGTTGCAGTTTTTGAGACGTGAAGGCCCGATGCGAAAGTTTTGGTTTCAAGCGATGGCGCTATGCCTGCCGGTGGTAACCGGATGCCTGAGCCATACCCGCAAGCTCCAACAACCGAAAATGCCTGGCGTCGTCAAGTCTGCTGACGTGCAACAGCTTGTCAGCAATATCAACAAGCAGTATGAGGCGATCCAGACGCTGAATGCGACAGTGGAGTTCAAGGCATCGGTCGGCGGACAACAGAAGGGCAAAATAACCGACTTCACTTCGATCCACGGCTATATTTTGCTGCGCAAGCCCGAGATGCTGCGTGTCCTGGGGCTTCTTCCGGTGCTGAATACCCGCGCATTCGATCTGGCCAGTGACGGATCGAATTTCAAGCTGCTGATCCCGCATGAAAACAAGGCAATTGTTGGTTCGAATGCAGTCAGCAAACCTTCTGCGAAGGCGCTTGAAAATATGCGGCCCTATATTTTCTTTGATTCACTGCTCATTCATGGCATCGGATCGGATGAATTGTTATCGCTGACTACGGATATCAACACCGTACTCGATCCCAAGCATAAACAGCTCCTGCTGCAGCCCGAATATGACCTCGGCGTCTTCCGACAAACTGCCAACAGCAACGTCCTTGTTCCGGTCCGTGTGATTCATGTCAGCCGCGTGGATTTGCTTCCAAGCGGAGAGGACATTTATGACAAAGACGGAAATATTCAGACGCAGGCGGTCTATGGGCCCTACGAATCGTTTGGAGATTTCCGCTTTCCCGGCAGTATTACCATTAAGCGTCCGCTCGAGGAATATCAGATTATCATTACCTTTCAGAAGGTGACGGTCAACCAAGCGCTGCCAGACGCACAGTTCCAGCTGAAGATTCCTGACGGCACGCAGATACAAAATCTGCAATAGGTTTTTATGAAGTGTAGCGGTCGAGACCGGCGCGCGTGGCGTGGTCCGCAATTGCTACATTGATCCGCAAGGCCAACTCGAGAGCTGCGCGGCCATCTTCTCCAGAAACCAACGGCCGGCTACGGCTTTGAACGCATTCCAGAAATGATTGGATTTCAAGACGCAACGGTTCGCCTTGGGTTATTTGCGGCTTCTGCATGCTGAGGCCCGCGGAAATCTCTTCCATTGACGTAACGTCTGCCGCTGTCTTGGCCGCGACGCTGATCACCAGGAGATCCTGCCGTGCATAGTCGATTGAGACGTATTGATGCGGCTGGAAGAACCGCAGCTTGCGAACCCGTTCCGTGCTGACCCGGCTGGCGGTAAAGTTGGCGACGCAGCCCGATTCGAATTCCACGCGGACGTTCGCGATGTCAACTTTTGGGGAGAGAATGGGCAGTCCCACCGCATGCACCTGGCTCACCGGAGACTGAGTGAGAGTGAGGACGATGTCCAGATCGTGAATCATGAGGTCAAGAACCACGTCCACATCGAGCGAACGCGGGCCGAAGACACTGAGCCGGTGTGCCTCAAAAAACATAGGACCATTCAGCAGATCCCGAACTGCCACGACTGCGGGGTTGAACCGTTCCAGATGTCCCACCTGCAAGATGCGCTGATGCTTTTTGGCCAGATCTATAAGCTGCTGGGCTTCCTCAAGCGACGCAGTAATAGGCTTTTCGATAAGTACATCGATACCGGCGGACAAGAGTGCCGATGCGACTTGAAAGTGCCCGACTGTAGGAACGCATATGGAGGCTGCGTCGATCTGGAGCTTGCTCGCCACGCAATCGGAGAGGCAAGCCTCTATCGAGTCGTAGACGGGCACCTGCCACTCCTGTTCAAACCCTGCCGCCCGAAGCGGGTCAGCCTCCACGATGGCTGCAAGCCTGACGGGAAGGTCCGACTGCTGCAATGTCCGGTAGATGCGCAGATGATTCCGTCCGAATACACCTGCGCCGCAAACTGCAACGTTCTGTATTCCAGATCCCGTCAAAACCGCGCGCTAACGCGCTTCCCCCTTTCCTTCAACTACACGAAGACAGCGCGTATAGAGCTCAAGCAGGTTCGTTACCTGGTCGTCCGGTTTTGATGTGCTTGAAGCGGCGAAGCCAGGTGAGGCAGCGGCTGCGCGGCCAACTCCCGTGGTAGAGGCGACAAATTTGAGCAGATCGAGAGCAATATCTTCATTCCGGCGCGTACCATTCGCCGAAGCCGTTGGCTGGTCCATGAACAACTCCTCCGACGCGATGCTACCAAAATTCCGGCGAGCGTGAGACGGCTACACTTCGGAGATGCTCACACAGATCCGTCCGACAACATGGCCGACTGATAAGCCTTCAGCTTTTGTTTCGATCAGCTCGACCGGATGCTCAAGCTTGTGAGGGCGCAAGATGACGATGCTTCCTTGAAGCGTAGCGTAGCGGAAGAGCATGGCGCTTCCGCGCTGTATGGCGTAGATGCTCGGCACCGGCGGGCGGTAAGGAACCAGAGACGTGTAGTGCCGATCAATGACAAGAATCGCGCTGGCGGAACACTCCAGGTCAACCAGCTGCAGGCGTCCAGGGTAACGATGCTTGCCAATGACGTAACGGTTTGCGGCCAGGATGAGCCGAGTGCCTATGTAACAGAAGTGTTTGCGGGAGACGGGACCACGGTCCTCTTTGACTTGACGGAGAATCCTTTCTTTCCCCCTTCTTCGAAGACGACGCCATTGACAGACCTTTTCCAGACGCCAGCAGTCAATTCGCTACTGTGGCAGTTACAAGATCCGGGAGGACATGTCTCGGTTACTTCGAACGGGCTCACCTGTGTGGGCGGAAACGGGCTGGATGGAGAGACCACTCTGTGCGCAAACCGCAATCTCGAGATTGGCGGCTCTATTGTTATCGAAGCCAATGGCCTTGTTCTGAGTGCCGGGAGTACGGGAGTCCTGAGCGGCTTGTACGGCGGTGATGTCAATACCGCGAACTGCATTGCGGGATTCAATGTCAGTCAGGTGAATGGAGTCACTAGCATTTCACCGTTGATTGCCGGGCTTGCGGCCGGGAGTTCGTTTTCACCTGTCGCGGGTCGTATGTACACGCTACGCACGCGGATGTATGCGAAGGAAATGCAACTGGTCCTGCAGTCCTACTACTCTCTGGGCACTAACGGTACGGAACTCTGGGGTGGCACAGCAGTTCCCTGCGGAGTAAACCTGGTGCTTGAAATACAGGACACGACGAATGGTGTAAGTCAGACGCCGGTTGTTCTGTATGACGGCTCATTGGCCATGACGCCGTCCCTCTGCATATTTGGATTGCTGAACAGCACGAACCTGATCTGCAGCATCCGGAGCGTAGACGTCACGCAAGAGGGTCCCGTATGGGTAACGAGCATTCCGCCGGGCGGCAATATGATGACGCGCCGGATCGGAACCACCGCACAGGGAGCCGGTTGCAAGATTGAACGGACCGGAAAGCTTCGCTTTTACGCAACCAGCGTGCCGCAGGCGGGAGAACAGGTGTTTGTCTCCTACCGAACGAAGGACCGTGCCGTGGCGCGCATGGCAAATGCTGTCGCGGCGTCTCCGCAGAGTTCCTCGCAGCTTCCAGCGACGGCTCGCTGGATAGGTACGATGACAAGCCCGCCGGCAATCAGTTCGGCAGATTGCGAAAATGCAGCGTCGGCATTGCTCTCCATATCGTCGAGCCGGGCCGCTGCCTGGAAAGGGACATACACGGGCTGGAACATGGAGACGCAAGGCGATGTCTGGCCCGGTGATTTGCTGGCGATCACTTCTACGTCAGCAAACATGAATGCAGACGTGGTAGTGCGAAGCGTGCAGATTGACGTTTCCTGCTCATCGCCACAGCCGAACAAATACACCATCCGGTTCGCTAACGATTGGGCGGACGCACTTGCGATCAAAACCACTTTGACCGTGCCGGCCGATATCTAGTTGCCGCAACAACTGCAGACGGTCGAACCGCTGGCCAATCTGCAAACCTTTCTTGCGACGTCGATCACTGCCAGTGCGATTCAAGTAAATACGGGCGCAACACCTCCTTCGGGAGGCGGATTTGAGGTGCGACGACGGGATTGGTCATTTGGGCCAGGGACGGATTCTGATCTCGTGTTGCGAAGCCCAATAAGCAACTTCGTCATTCCACGCGAGGCTGCAATAGAACAGTACTACGCGCGCATGTATGACGGATCGACACCACCGAACTACTCGCGGTTCTCAAGCGCAATCTTTGTCAATATGCCACTGTAGGGCAACCCATTGTTCTACTGAAACGTGCCTATGACCACTACCTGGTACCCCGCAGTTTTTGTCTCTGAACAGCAATCAAGGTGAACAGATGATGAGCGTCATACACACGGTCCTGTGGCCGACCGACTCCGCGCAATCGTTTTGGACCGGAGCCGGAGCGCTTTGGATTTTCTCGGCCGCAGTGAGCGCAATGGATCCACCAAAGACTGGAGACGGCACCTTCTATGGTTGGCTCTACCGCTTCACCCACCTTCTGGCGGCAAACCTGGACAGGGCTCTCAGGCCGGTTCCTACACCAGAACAACAGCAAACACGCATTCCAGAATAAGGAGAAAGAATAATGGCAAACATCCTTCTTGGCATCGAACACGGAGTCGAGGTAGCGGCGGAAGACCTTCTCAAGTTTGTGGGCGGCGCCGCAGTGGCAGGCAACAAGGCTGCACCCGGCGTTGTTGCAGGACTCGGCGTGTTACTAGGCAGTGTTGCAAAAGCACTTGCTGATATCAATGGGGTGGCAGCGAATCCGTTGATCTTTTCGTTGGACGCCGCGACCATTCAGGATCTCAGAGCAGCTTGGCCTGCAATGGTGCAATTTGCCGGATCGCTTGGAATCAAGCTGTAGTTGATCAGGGCGAAACGAGCAAAACACGGGCAGGGCTGCTCCAAATGATCCAGGCTGTGCTGGCACTATAATCACACTCATGGAGCACGCCCCGCTTGTCGGCGTGGTGATGGGCAGCAAGAGCGACTACGAGGTACTCAAGGCTGCCGTCGACCTGCTGAAAGAATTTTCTATCCCTTATGAAGCGCGAGTTGTTTCCGCTCATCGCACTCCCGATTGGCTCTTTACCTATGCAGAGCAGGCCGAGACGCGTGGACTACGCGTGATCATTGCCGCAGCCGGCGGCGCAGCCCATCTCCCCGGCATGCTTGCAGCGAAGACGCTCGTTCCTGTGCTTGGTGTGCCGGTTCCCGCGACGATGCTGAACGGCATCGATTCGCTGCTGTCGATTGTTCAGATGCCGAAGGGTGTGCCGGTAGGTACGCTTGCGATCGGCAAGCCCGGTGCGGCGAACGCGGCTTTATTTGCTGCCGAGATACTTGCAACGACAGATCCGGACCTCCGCGAGCGCCTGCGCGCGTGGCGACAGTCCCGCAAGGAAGAAGTGCTGGCCGAGGAGTTGCCGCAGTGAGTGCGATTCTTCCCGGCGCGACCATTGGAATTCTGGGTGGCGGCCAACTTGGCCGCATGACCGCCATGGCCGCGCGGTCGCTTGGTTATCGCATCCAGGTCATGGATCCGGATCCTTCCTGTCCGGCACGATTCGTCGTTGACGCATGCTTTGAAGGATCGTGGGATGACGCTCGCGCGGCGGCCGATCTCGCGCGCGGTTGCGATGTCATCACGCTTGAAATTGAACAGATCGCAGTGGCAAGCCTGGAAGCGGCAGAGAAGTTTGCTCCGGTGCGTCCTGGCGTAGCCATGATGCGGACCATTCAGGACCGCATTCTTCAGAAGAACTGGCTGATAGAGCATGGCTTTCCTGCCGGCGAATTTCGTGTGATCGAAGCAGAAGCGGACCTGCAAACAGCTATTGTCGCTCTCGGGGGTCGCTGCTTTGTAAAAAGCGCACGCGGCGGATATGACGGACGCAGCCAGGTAAAAATTGGCTTTGGTGAGTGTGCCGATTCTCCTGAAGCAGAGGCCCGTGACGCCTGGCATTTGCTAGGACGGCGTCCTGCGGTCGCTGAGAAGGCACTCGATCTTGAAAAAGAAGTTTCGGTCATGGTAGCTCGTGCTCCTAATGGCGAGTTGAAGAGCTATCCTTCCGCAGCCAATCATCATGAACATCAGATTCTGGCGTGGAGCGTCATTCCGTCTTCCATACCGTCTGCTTTAGAAACAAGGGCTCAAGAGATTGCGTCTCGCGTGGCAGAGAAGATGAACCTGGAGGGCGTGCTGGCCGTCGAGATGTTTCTTACGAAAGATGGGCAACTGCTCGTGAATGAGCTGGCTCCGCGCCCTCACAACAGTTACCACGCCAGCGAGCGCGCCTGCGTAACCAGCCAGTTTGAACAGATCGTGCGAGCTGTGTGCGATTTACCTCTTGGCGATGTGACCGTGGTGAAGCCGGCTGCTATCGCAAATCTTCTGGGCGATCTCTGGTCGGAACATCAGCCGAGATTTGATCGAGCTCTTGCAGTGCCGGGTGTGCGGTTGCATCTCTATGAAAAGCATGTACCCCGGGCTGGGCGGAAGATGGGACATCTCTCCGCAATTGGCGAGACCCCAGCAGAGGCCGTGGATAGAGTGCTGCAAGCAAAAGCTCTGCTCTAGGTGGAATGAGAAAGGCAGGCTCACCGCCTACCTTTTCGCGGTTGCGTGAAGAGAACTAACCGATATCCTCGCTCCAGTTTTCCAGATACTTCTTCACCTCTGCCATAAACTTTCCTGCGTCCGCTCCATCAATGATGCGGTGATCGAAGCCTAGAGTGAGGTGGATCATGTGGCGGATGGCGATAGACTCTGTGCCTGTGTCATCAGTGATGACGGCCGGCTCCTTGAAGAGACCGCCGACACCAAGGATAGCGCTTTCTGGCTGATTGATGATCGGCGTGCCGAATTGCTCGCCGAAGATTCCGGGATTTGTAATCGTGAAGGTGCCAGATCCGACCTCGTCCGGCTTCAGCTTCTTGCCTCGGGCACGCTCCGCCAGGTCGGCAATGGCACGGGCGACGCCTACGAAGCTGCGCTCCTCCGCCTGTTTGATCACCGGGACAATTAGGCCCCAGTCCAACGCGACAGCAATGCCGAGATTGATGTTCTGGTGATAGCGAATGGCGTCGCCCTCCATCGAAGCATTGACGATCGGCATCTTGCGCAGCGTTGCGATCACAGCGCGTGAAATGAATGGCATGTAAGTCAGCTTCACTGCATTGCGCTGCTCATACTTCGACTTTTCCTTCTCGCGAATTCTGACGATGCGTGTGAAGTCGATTTTGAAGACTGTGTGCACATGCGCGTTCGTGTGCTTTGAGTCGACCATGCGTTGCGCGATGATTGAGCGCATCCTGGACAACGGCACCAGCTCGCCCGGAAGCGCTGGAGTCGTCGCCGGGGCAGGAGCAGCGGGCTTCGCTGCTGTTGGCTGCGGAACAGGAGCACTGGCCGGAGCGGTGCTGGGTGCGGTGGTGCTTGCACCGTGCTTCTCGAGAAAACCCAGTACGTCTGTCTTTGTGATACGACCACCCGCACCGCTTCCGGCAACCTGGTTAAGATCGAGATTGTTGTCCTTGGCGATTTTGCGGACCAGCGGCGAAGAACGCACACTCTCGATTCCACTGGGTGTGGCCTCCTGAGGTGCGGCAGCAGGAGCGGGTTCGGCCTTTGCCGGTGCGGGGGCAGGTGATGCGGCGCTGGCTCCTGCAGTTCCACCGATCACTCCGACAACTGTATTGATCTGGACAGTGGTTCCTGCGGGAACTTTGACCTCAGAAAGAACGCCTGCGACGGGTGATGGGATCTCCGCATCGACTTTATCGGTCGAAATCTCAAAAAGCGGTTCGTCGCGCTGTACCGTATCGCCCACCTGTTTCAGCCACTTCGTAATCGTGCCCTCGAAGATCGACTCGCCCATCTGCGGCATGATCACGTCTGTTCCAGGTCCGGCCGCAGCCGATGCGGGAGCAGGCGCCGCTGGAGTCTCTGTAGGTGGATCGGCCTTGGACGCTGCCGGTGGAGGAGTTGGCGCTGCAGTCGCAGCCGCGCCGGATTCGTTGATAACGCCAACCACGGTATTGATCTGTACTGTGGTTCCCTCCGGAATCTTGATCTCCGAAAGAGTCCCTGCTGCCGGCGATGGAATCTCGGCATCGACTTTGTCGGTCGAAATCTCAAAGAGCGGCTCGTCGCGCTGCACGGCATCGCCGGGCTTCTTGAGCCATTTCGTGATCGTTCCTTCAAAAATCGACTCGCCCATCTGGGGCATGATTACTTCAGTCGGCATGGATTCCCTTTCTGCGAGGCTGCTAAAACCCGATCATGTGCAAATCGTGATTATAAATCTGTGTGCCGGTCGGAGGTTCGGACGCGACCAAACGGTTTAGTTTACGCGAAATGCGATTCCTTCTCACCCCGCAGACGCTTTACCTCGTCCGGAACTGATAGGGGTGTATCTTGCGCTGGGCTATTCGCAGGATCAGGGAGCAGGTCGTCCAACGACTCCAGCCAGAGCACCTGGTGATGAAAGACGTGCCCAAAATAGCCGGAGACCGTGTGCATGACGTTTTCCATGTCGGGGAGAACGTCGACTTCCACCTCGAGACTGGTCACCTCGCGGTCCGCAATGCCACATGGAACGATGAGATTGAAGTCTCGCAAATCTGTGGTCACGTTAAACGCGAAGCCGTGCGAAGTTATGCCCCGCGAAATGTGTACGCCGATGGCGGCAATCTTTCTCTCTGGTACCGAAGCGCTGGCAGAGGTCCACACGCCGGTTCTGCCGGCGATACGTTGCGCACGAACGCCGTAATCACCGCAGGCGCGAATCAAAACTTCCTCCAGCTTGCGGACGTAATCCACAGCGCCGAGTCGCGGATAGAAGCTGCGCAGATCGAAGATGGGATAGCCAACCAGTTGCCCCGGGCCATGATAGGTGACATCGCCTCCGCGGTTGATCTCGTGTACTTCCACGCCACGTGCGGCAAGCAACTCGTCGCCGGCAAGAATGTTCGAGCGGCTGGAGTTCCTGCCCAGCGTCAGTACCGGAGGATGCTCCAGCAACAACAAAACATTGCCAATGCGCTGCTGATGCCTGAGCCCAACCAATGTTTTTTGGAGCGCCAGTCCTGT
The DNA here is from genome assembly GCA_963823845.1 of Terriglobales bacterium. Lineage (GTDB taxonomy): Bacteria > Acidobacteriota > Terriglobia > Terriglobales > Acidobacteriaceae > Alloacidobacterium. The sequence goes on along the minus strand of CAWGND010000008.1, from coordinate 894,836 downwards.
AGCGTAGTCGAGGCGTCCGAGATAGAGAACGGAGAGAATCATTTCATCGGAAAAGCATGAAGCCCGGTTTGGCCCCGGGCTTCGTCTCGAATCGGATTATACGTTGATCGCCAGACCTTCGACGCTGCCGAAACCATCCAGCATGGCCTCAGCCAGCGTTGGATGAGCGTGAATCATGTAAAGCATGTCATCGACGGTCGCTTCCAGCTCAATGGCTGTAACTGCTTCAGCGATCAATTCTGTTGCCTGCGGGCCGATGATGTGTACGCCTAGAATCTCGCCATATTTCGCATCGCTGACGACTTTGACAAAGCCCTCGTGTGAATCCACGATCGACGCCTTGGAGTTGGCCGAGAACGGGAACTTGCCAACCTTGAGGGTGTGCCCTTTTTCCTTAGCCTGAGCTTCGGTCAAGCCTACGCTGCCGATCTGCGGCTCAGTATAGGTGCAACCTGGAACTCGCTCGCGGATTATAGGGCGCGCATATTTGCCGGCTATCTTTGCCGCGACCACCATGCCGGCCATCGAGCCGGAGTGCGCCAGCTGCGGCAATCCGGCAACGATATCGCCAATCGCAAAGATGCCCGGCTCGTCGGTCTGCATCCATTCGATTGGTCTTGATGAAGCCCTTTTCAGGAGCGATCTTGGTCTTCTCAAGACCGATGCCTTCTGTGCGCGGGGCGCGCCCGACGGCCACCAGAACCTTCTCGGCTTCCTTTACCACCTGCTTGCCATCTGACGCGGTAAAGGTGACTTTGACGCCGGTTTTTGTCTTTTCCACCTTCTCCACCTTCGCACCCGTGTGTGTCTCGATGCCGCGCTTGCGGAAACTACGCGCCAGCTCCTTGCTGACGTCCTCATCTTCGACTGGAACCAGACGCGGCAGATATTCAACGAGTGTGATTTCAGAACCGAAGCTGCGGAAGATCGACGCGAATTCCACGCCGACAGCTCCGGCGCCAATGACCACGAGCGACTTGGGAATCTGACTAATAGAAAGAATCTCGATATTGGTCAGGATTCTCTCGTCGGCAACGAGTCCGGACAGCATGCGTGCCTCGGAGCCGGTCGCAAGCACAATGTTCTTCGTCTTGATCTGGCTTGATTTGCTGGAGCCATCCGTGACCTCGACGGTATGCACGCCGTCTTTCGCCGAACCGGTCAAGCGTCCGAAGCCGGGGACCACTGTCACCTTGTTCTTCCGCATCAGGAAGTCGAGACCCTTGGTATGTTTGGTGACGATCTGGTTCTTGCGGTCGAGAATTGTCTTCCAATTCAGCTTTGCCTCACCCGAGGCCTTCAATACCGTACTCCTTGGCATTCTTAAGGTGATCATAGACCTCAGCATTGAAAAGCAGCGCCTTCGTGGGAATGCAGCCGACGTGCAGGCAAGTCCCGCCCAGCTTCTCTGCCTTCTCAATCAGGGCGACCTTCAGCCCAAACTGCCCGGCGCGGATGGCGCAGGTATATCCGGCCGGTCCTCCGCCGATTATTGCAATGTCATACGTTGTTTCTGCCAAGGGATGCTCCGTTTAAGAGATTAGCTTGATGGGTCGAGGAAGAAATCCTGCTTCTAACCCAAACATTTCATTGTACGCGGTGAGGCGCTTCCTAATGAGAGATGTTCCAGCAGGCCGGAAGATGCAGAGGCCTCAGCCGAGTAACTGGGCCGCATCCTTCGCGAAATAGGTGACGATGAATCCGGCCCCGGCCCTGCGGATTGAAATCAGAGATTCCATCATGGCCCGCTGCGGTTCAAGCCAGCCGTTGGCGAAGGCCGCTTGCAGCATCGAGTATTCGCCGGAAACCTGATAGGCGCCAATCGGCACATCGAATCGTTCCCGGGCAGCGCGAATCACATCGAGGTAGGGCATTGCCGGCTTCATCAGAACCATGTCAGCGCCCTCAGCCAGGTCGAGCTCGATCTCTCGCATGGCCTCTCGCAGGTTGGCGCCATCCATCTGGTAGCTGCGGCGATCGCCAAATTGGGGGGCAGAATCAGCAGCTTCGCGAAATGGCCCATAGAAAGCCGAAGAAAACTTCGAGGCGTAGGAAAGAACGGGCACCTGCTCCATCCCTTCGTCATCCAGCTCGTCTCGGATTGCAGCGACGCGGCCATCCATCATGTCGCTGGGGGCAACAATGTCGGCTCCGGCTCTGGCGAGCGAGAGCGCCGTGCGCGCAATCAGGCGGACGCTCGAATCGTTTTCAACTTCATACGACTCGCCAACCTTCCTGACGATGCCGCAATGTCCATGGGACGTGTATTCACAGAGACACACATCCGCGATCAACAATAGATTCTTGAGCGCGGTGCTTTTCCTGAACTCACGAAGCGCACGCTGCACGATACCGTCGTCAGCCCAGGCTCCCGATCCCTGATCGTCTTTGGCCTCCGGCAGGCCGAAGAGCAGCAATCCGCCAATTCCCAGCGATGCGGCAACCTCGGCCTCCTTCAGAGCTTCATCTACGGAAAGATTGAAAACCCCCGGCATCGAACTGATCTCATTCCGTACTCCTTCGCCGGGGCAGATAAACAAGGGATAGATGAATGCGGAGGGTTCCAGATGAGTTTCGCGCACCAGAGAGCGCATCGGCTCGCTTGACCGCAACCTGCGCAGCCGTGTGACCGGATATTCCATGTCTCTTATTCTAGGACACGGCGATCTGCTCGTATTCCTGACCCGAGGGCGCCGGTAGCAGCACCCACAGCGTGTAAATAGACAGAGCTGTGCCGGTGAGCGGCTTGATCAGCGTGAGGAACGCTGTCACTATGGCGAGCGTCCGCGCCCATGGAGCGCGGCGCAGCAGGCCTATGCCGGTGATAACCGCCAGCAAAGCTCTTCCGAAGATCAGTGCCGTGATGACTTCCGGAATCCACATCATGTGAGGAAAAGGAAAACCCGGCCCGAATGCGTGGTAGCCATGGCCACGCCCCCAGACTCCCCAACCGCCAAATACGCCTGCAACGAACGGCAACGCAATAAGCCATCCCACAACGCTCCAGGCAGCCCAAACAATCCAAAGAATAGACACTGTCTGAATATGCCGTTGCACACGTGAGTAAAACTGAGGGCGCGCGAGCGGCATCGGAGGCACTGGTCGCCCACATTTAGGGCAGACCTGCTCAAAGGCTTGCATGGCTTGGCCACATCCGCTGCAGAACATTGTCCGAATCCTCCTGTAAGTGGCTACGCACACGGCCCCCTGCTGGTTCCGCGAATCGCGATTACCATGGATTTCATGCCCCTTGTGAAGTCCATCCCGTCTCCGGTTAGGGATTACAGTCGCGTTGTTCTGGAATGGGACACGTTTCTCGCCCTACTGGCCGGGTATTCGGTTTCCTCGATCGGCAAGGGATGGATTCTTAATTTGAATCCCTCCACCGACCGCGGCTGGCTCGACCGGCAGCACTCGCTGGTCGACGAAATGCGTCTACTTCTCGGCGAAGGCGCGCAGCCAGGGCTGGGTTCGCTCTTTGATCCAATTAGCGTGCTCGACAAGTCCCGCATCGAAGGGGCTGCGCTTGAAGCTGAGGAAATTCGCGACCTATTGAATCTCGCAGACGATATTTCCAGCTGGACGGCGTTGCTGCGACTGCCCCCCGAGCGCGTGCAGGACCAGATTCACGAACTCAAAGCTCTCTCTGCGCCGCTGCTGGCGAGTGACCTTCGACCATTGGTTGAGTCGCTTCGCAAGAAGATCCTTCCCGACGGCACTCTTACCGACGATGCTTCGCCCGAGCTGCGTCGGATCCGCCGCGAGATGGAGCGGCAGCAGCGCGCAATTGAGGACAGCCTGCGCTCCGCATTGCGGCGTCTGTCGGAAGGCGGCAGCACGCAGGATGACCTGATCACGATACGCGGCGAGCGCTTCGTCATTCCGGTAAAGAGCGAGGTCAAGCGGCGCGTGCAGGGCGTGATCCATGGCGCGAGCTCCAGTGGGCAGACGGTATATCTTGAGCCGCTTGAAACCATCGAGCTCAACAACGATCTGGTGCGTCTGCTCGAAGATGAACAGGCTGAGAGTCACCGCATCTTCCTCGCGATGACGCGCCAGATTGCGGCGTATGCAAATGTCATCGGTGAAGGCGCAGCCGTGCTGGCCGAGGTCGAAACATTGCTGGTGCGGGCCCGATTCGCGCAGGAATTTGCCTGCGCGCGGCCTCGATTCAATGAGGAAGCTTCGGCTTCTTTCGAATTGAAACAGGCGCGGCACCCGCTGCTGGAAAAGCGTCTGCGCAGCCACGGCGGAACGATTGTGCCCTTGACACTCGGACTTTCCGACGAAGAACGGCAGCTCATCATCAGCGGCCCAAACACGGGCGGCAAGACCGTTTCGCTCAAGACCGCGGGACTACTCTCGATCATGGCGCAGGCTGGTATCCCTGTGCCCGCGGAAGACGCGACTTTTCCTGTCTTCGAAAATATCTTCGCCGACATTGGCGATTCGCAATCGATCGAGCAGAACCTGTCGACTTTCTCGGCACATATCGTCAACCTGAACCGTATCGCGCACGTCGCTAACGCGGGATCGCTGGTGCTGCTCGACGAGCTTGGCTCCGCGACCGATCCTGAAGAGGGAGCAGCGCTCGCCGTCGCCATCGCCGAGCACTTCCTTCAGACACATGCGTGGTCGATCATCTCTACCCATCTCACCTCGCTCAAGGTCTACGCAGCCAACCATCCAGGCGTACGGAACGCAGCGGTCGGCTTCAATGAGCAAACCCTCGCTCCGACTTACGAGTTGCGCCTGGGCGTGCCGGGCGCGTCAGCGGGAATCAACATTGCGCAGCGCCTGGGCTGAACCAGGAGATCGTTACAGCCGCGCGCTCACAGCTCAACACGCAAACGGAGGACATAGCCAGCTTCCTCGATCGCCTCCATGCGCAACTGGAAGACCTTGGCCAGGAGCGTAGTCGGGTGCAGCAGCTGGAGCAGGCTCTTACGCGCGAACGCAACCGCCTTGCGACTGAAGGTATGAAGGAGTGGCGCGCGAAGGTCCGCGAACTGGAACAGAAATTGCAATCCCTGCTGAGAGATTTTGAGTATCAGGCACGCGAAACCGTACGGGCTATCGACGATCGCGCTGCACAGCAGAAGCTTTCCAAAAATGCCGAGCAACGCATTGCGCGCCTCCGCCGCGAGTTTCAGGAGAGCTTTAATTCCGCCGTGGTTGCCGACAAGACCGGGGCCGATAAAGGAGACCTACAGGTACAGCCGCATCTTGTACGCAATATCTCCGCAAGGAGACACCGTCAAATTACGAACCCTGGGTCGCACGGGAATTGTCCAGCGCGAGATCGACGTGAATACCTTCGAGATCGCCGTGGGCCCAATGAAGATGCGCGTGGCGCGCGATGAAATTGCCGAAGTCGTTCCTGCGCGGTCAAATCCGATTGAGGCCGCGCGCAGGCGCGGGGTTTCTATATCTGTGGCCGATCCGAATCCGGAGATGCGCTCGGAAATCAATATGATTGGCAGAACGGTGGACGAAGCCACGGCCGAGGTCGAGAAATTTCTCGATCGCGCATTTTTAGCAGGTTTGCCACGCATCCGCATCGTGCACGGCACCGGGATGGGAATTCTGCGGCGCGCATTGCGGTCTATGCTGGAACGGCATCCGCACGTGGCCTCGATCAGCGAGCCGAGTCAGTCGGAGGGCGGAGCCGGCGCGACAGTCGTTGAACTTCGGGACTGAGATTGTATACGTTGCGTTTCGATGGACGGCCTCCTAAAACCAGTGCTACGATACCTCTCGCAACGGGGGGCACATCATGATTCGGGTCATTACGGTGGAACGCGAATACGGAAGCCAGGGAGCTGAGTTCGCGCATCATCTCGCGCACCACCTACAGTGGAAGCTCGTTGATCAGTGTCTAATCGATGAGATTGCTGCGAAGGCCGGCATTACCAAGAAACTTGCCGAGAGTTGCGATGAACGGCTCGATCCGTGGTATTACCGCTTTGGTAAAGCCTTCTGGCACGGCTCGATTGAGCGACTTCCGGCGACGGCTGACCCCGATATCTTTGACGCCGAGCGCATGGTCGAATTCGTACGCGATTATCTACACCAGCAGGTCAAGGCTGGCCACTGCGTCATCGTAGGGCGCGGCGCAACCAGCGCACTGCTCACAACGCCAGGAGTCTTTCATGTATTTGTGCATGCTTCCATGAAGCGCAAAGTGGAATGGTTCGAAAAGAACTTTCCGCAACACGCGAAAGAGGCCGAGCAGGAAATTCTGGCCACAGACAAGCGGCGCGCTGCATATGTGCGCCGCTTCTACAATCGCGACTGGACCGATTACCGCCTCTATCACCTCATGCTGAATTCCTGCATGGGCTTCGATGCGATGGTGAAGGCAACCGTCGACGCTTCGGGCTTATCCGCAGCTGTTCCCCAGCATGCGAAGCTGTGATACCGGCGCATTTGGGTTGCCTTCGTTTTGAGATTTTTTTTGTTGAATATTTCCTCTTTTCTTTTCAACGTCCATCCAGATGGAGACTAAAGTTTTCTCCTCAAACCCTCGTCAGTGCATCACTTTGCCTCTCTTTTGAAAAGTCCTCCATTCGATCAAGCAACCGAATAGAACGCAACATCCTCCGACTGATAGTGTCACAAACATCTGTGGGTGAGGGGCCCACAGAGAGTTTTGAAAGCAATTGGGCCGATCGCTCCTCGAAACCTGCGGATGGCAGCCAGGGAAACGAAGGAAAAGATGGCAAGGTATAACGATGAAGGTCAGACGTCTTTTACATATTTTTGTTCTCACAGCTTTGCTGTTGAGCCTCCCCGCCGCCTCGTTTGCGCAAGTCAGTATCGGAGTTGCCGTCAATATTGGACCCCCGCCCCTACCGGTCTATGCTCAACCGATTTGCCCTGGGGCGAACTACATCTGGACCCCCGGCTATTGGGCTTGGAATGGCTATGACTATTACTGGGTGCCGGGAACTTGGGTGCTCGCACCCACCGTCGGTTTGCTATGGACGCCTGGTTGGTGGGGCTGGGGTAGTGGTGGCTACGTCTGGAATGCCGGATATTGGGGGCCGCACATCGGATTCTATGGAGGCGTGAACTACGGCTTCGGCTATTACGGCACTGGCTATGAAGGCGGCTACTGGCGCGGCAATAGTTTTTACTACAACACCGCCGTCAGCCGCGTAAATACCACGGTTATCCGTAATGTGTATGTCAACAAGACCGTCGTCAATAATGTCACGGTCAATCGCGTGAGCTACAACGGCGGACGAGGCGGCATCACAGCGCGTCCTACCGCGCAGGAGGAAACAGCCCTTAAAGAGCGCCGTATGGGTCCAGTGAACGCGCAGGTGACACACCAGAACGTGGCACAGCAGGACCGCGGAAACTTTTTCAAGAGCAATCACGGTGTTCCCGAAACAGCAGCACTGGCTCGTCCTGCAGCTTCAGTGAATGATTTCCGCAGAAATGCTGCTGAAGCCAAACCAGTCACAGCCCCGAGCAAGACTGGAACTGTGAACCAGCCTGAACACACCGCAGCACGGTCCGAGACGCGGCCTGCTCCGGCTGGCCGTCCAGAAAACAATGTCAGGCCGGGATTGAGTGGGGAAAATGGCAATTTAAAGCATACGGAGCCCACTCAACGGTCGACGAGTACAACTCGACCTTCGCCCGAAACTCGCCCAACTCCTACGAACAGGCCGGATAATACAGCACGCACCGAGACTCGCCCGACGACACAGCAGCATACGGAAACCTCGGCGGCACGTACGGAAACAAAGCCAGAACCTCAGCAACAACCGGCCCATCAGCCAAAACCGGAGCCTCAGCAACAGGCCCACAACGCTGCGCAGTCCAAGCCTGAGCCACAGACACACTCCGAACCACAGACGCGTCCTACTCCTCAATCAAAACCCGAGCCCCAGCAGCAGGCGCACAACTCTGAGCAAGCCCGGCCTGGGTCTCAGCACGCGCAACCGCAGGCCCGTCCCGCTCCACAACCGAAGCCTGAATCTCAAGCTCATCCAAGTAAGCCGCATGACGATGAGAACCCCCATCGTTAGGGCCGATTTCGCACAACAGAAAGGCCCGGATAGCTCCGGGCCTTTTCTAAATTTTGGTTGCGCAAGCACACATCAGATACGCATCGGCATGATGATGTAGCGATACTTGTAGTCGTCAGTGCCGTCTTCAGGACGCATTTGGCCAGCCGATTGTGCGTCCTTGAACTCCAGCCGAACCTCACCCGTGTGACCCGTCGCTTTGAGAAAATCGAGCATATAGGCGGAATTGAACCCAACGACGATCGGATCGAAGCTGTAAGGTGTCTCGATCACATCTTCTGATTCGCCTGAATCAGTAGAAGAAGAAGATATCTTCAACTCGTTCTGCTCGATACGGATCTTGATCGCCCCTGAACGCTCATCGGCGAACTGCGCGACGCGTTGAATCGAGGCGTTAAGATCTTCACTCCGCACAACGACGAATTTGTTGTTGTCCCGCGGCATGACCGCTTCATAGTTCGGAAATTGGCCGGTCAGCTTACGACTGGTCAGCGTGCGGTGGCCGATACGGAAGAAGAGCGTCTGCTCATCGTCGGCAAACTCCAGATGCTCTTCATCGCTGGCTCCCAGCAAAGACTGCAATTCTGCCAGAGCCTTGCGTGGAATCAGTGTCTTCTTTTCACCGCTAATGTTCGTTAAGCTCTCGCCGGATTTCTCGATATGCGCCAGGCGATGACCATCGGTCGCAACCATGGTCAGGCTCTCCGCCTTCAGGACCAGCAATGCTCCATTCAACGTATACCGCGACTCTTCATTCGAAATGGCGAATATTGTTTTGGCTATCAGATTTTTAAGAGACGAAGTTGGAATCTTTGTGACGCTGCTTTCGGGAAACTCCGGCACCTGCGGGAAGTTGGCACGAGCCATGCCGACCATCTTGGTGTTCGAGCGGCCTGCGCGAATCTGCACCCAGTGGTTTTCGAGCAGCTTGATTGAAATATCCCCATCGCCAAGAAGCTTGATGTAGTCATAGAGCTTACGCGCGGGAATTGTGCACGCACCCGGCTTCTTGACCTTGGCAGGGCAAGAGGTCTTCATGCTCTGATCGAGATCCGTCCCGGTGATCGTAAGCTTGTCATCCGCAGCCTCAATCAGGAAGTTCGAGAGAATGGGAATCGTAGTCTTGCGCTCGACCACGCTCTGGGTGGCCGTGAGCTCGCGCAGCAACTCTTGCCGACTCACACTGATTTCCATGGCTCCTTGCGCCGTTTGTTTTTCCTGCTCAACGCCTACGCCAGGCATATGCTGCCCCCCTTTAGGGATTTGACACACTTTACACCACTGCGCGCAAAAGAAAGAAGCGCGAAGCCTGATGGGATCATTCTAGTGAGAAAACCTCAACTTGTGCTTGCGGAAAAAGTGGCGAATGAGTGGGAATTTATTTTGGGGAATGCGGGCAAAACCACGAACGCAGGAACTCTGCGCAAGAACGCTACGTGATACTGCTTCTATAAGAATTAAGAAAGAGAATAGATAGTAGCCGTAACAGATACCTGCGGAAAAGTGGAAAGTATGCCCGAAATGCATATTGGAGGCAGTTCCAGACGGTACGAGTTTTAGAAAAGTAGGACAGGCCAAAACGAAAACATAGGAAGATGCGTTGAAAACCATCTAAAGCGAACCGCGTTCTCCGCGTTGTGCACAACGCCTTGGAAAAGCCGGTGTGGAAAACCCTGGCGCGCAAGTGCAAAGCTGGTTCTAGAGCAGGAATAGAGCGGACTCCCGTATCCCGAGAATTCCACCACGTGAAAAATCCACTACCCGTCGAGAACAGAAGTAGTATCGCTCAGTGCTGCGCCGAAGGTGCATGTCGCTGGGTAACCAGCGCCCAGAATTCTTCGTGCCGGTCATCATGGTAAAGAAGGCCGCGGACCTGACCCGACGCATCTTTCTGAAAAATTAGCCTGGTCGGGCTGCCTGAGACGTAGAAGAAAGTAGTTGGGTTCTCGGGCAAAAGCTCATTGCTTTCGCCTACACGGCTTTTCGCGTAGAGTGAATTCCCCTGACGATAGATGGTGGTTTGGATGATGCCCTGGTCCTCATATTGGCCAACATATGCGTCATAGATGGATGGATTGACTTTAGCCGGCACCGGATGCACCGGTATAAGAACGTGTTCAGCGGAGGGTTCAAGAGTGGCGATCTGCCCCAGATTGTGTGAAAGCAGCCAGAGCGGCAGGTCCGGATTGGCATAGGTCCGGTCCCAGGCGTTGTGGTGTACTCCGGCGTATTCCCAGAAGCGCACGTCTCCACTATTCGCCTTCAATGCGTCGTACATAAGAGCAGCCTGCTTCGGAATGACGACCGGATCCTCGGCGCCGTGAAAGATCCAGACAGGAGTGCGGCCAATCGCCCGCGCATACTGTGCCGGCAAATCGGTATCGCGCCAGCGCTCGGGAGCGTAGGACCAGAACACGCCTCCGCAGACTGGGGCGATGGCAGCAAAGGTATGCGGCCAGTTCTTCGCGATCTCCCAGGTTCCATACCCACCCATTGACAAGCCAGTCAGATAGAGCCGCTGAGAGTCGCCGTGAAACTCTTTCACGCTGGTGGCCAGAGCGGCCATCGCCATCTGCATCATGTCTGGATCGGTCCAGTGGTGATGCTGAAACGGCACCTGTGGCATGACGACGACAAAGGGCCAGCGGTCTGGATGGGAACGAATAGCCGCCGGTAGACCAATCTGCGTCTGGTCCATGCCGTCAAGTCCTCGCTCGCCGGAACCGTGCAGGAAAAGAATTACCGGCCAGCGCTGATGGTCATTCCAGTTCTCTGGGAGATAGACCTGATATTTGTGCGTTGTGCCCTGTAATTGGAGCGAGCGGTTGAGGAAACCCGTGTCCTGGTGACGGGCAAAGGCAGGCGACGCGAAGAGTAGAGAGGCGAAACCGAATATAAGGAAGCGGCGCAAACCCATTACCGGAGAGCATAGCAAGCGACTGGCCTGAAAACGCAGCAAAATCGTTTTTTTGCGCCTCAAGTCTAAGATGCCGTGCAGCAATCCTCCATTAGAGAATCACTCTTCTTGACAATAACGACAGTAACGAAAGAGTATAGCGCGCGTAGCGCTGAAGTCGGGCTTGTAGTTACGAAATTCGATTAAACCGGAAGGAGATTTGAAGGAATGAAACGAAAACTCTTGTGGCTGGCAATACCGGTGTTAGTTGTGACACTGATGGCAGGTCTCAACGTCTCAAAAATGAATGCTGCGGCGCAAACGACCCCTACCGCAAGTTCGGCGGCAAAGAGTGCGGCTAATGCAACTGATCTGCTGGACATCAATTCAGCGAGTGCCGATCAATTGAAGGCTCTGCCTGGAATCGGTGATACGTACTCCCAGAAGATCATAGCGGGGCGTCCCTACGCGAAAAAGACCGATCTGGTACAAAAGAAGATCATTCCACAAGCAACCTACCAAAAAATCGCTGGAATGATTATTGCAAAACAGCCAAAGTAAAAGCCCTGGCCGGTCGTAAGGGTGAGCGCTTGCCAGGATCACTCACAGAACACATCGAAGACGGGAAGTCTGGGAGACGTCTTCGATGCGTTGTCGTCCGTGAGTTACGCCTTTTTTCCAGTGATCAACCTGAGCAGGAAGGTCAGAATCACCGCACCGAGTACCGCGATTATGATCGTGTAAATCATACCGCCCTGGCCGGCAAATCCGAGAGCGCGCATGATGAAGCCTCCGATCAGGGCACCCACAATGCCAATGACAATGTCCATGATCGCGCCATAACCGCCGCCTTTCATCAGCTTGCCCGTGAGCCAGCCAGCGATCAGACCGACGATGATCCACCAGAGAATAAATAGCATGAAAATCTCCTTTCCGTAGTGCACAGCTATATTTACAGCGGTTTGAACCTGCAGCTGTGTAAAGCGCATGTACGGTAGCGCAAAGGAGCCGAAATTTTCAAGCGATAATAAATTTCTGTCTTAAGCCTCTAGGAAGTCAACTATTTAGAGTCTCCTGCAACTTATTGATCATCCGGTTCAGATCTTTATCCGCCCTCCGCTGCTCATCAATCTTGGAAATCGAATGCATTACGGTAGTGTGGTGTTTGCCGCCAAACTGGCGGCCAATCTCCGGTAACGAAGCTTCGGTCATCGTCTTTGCCAGATACATAGCGATCTGGCGCGGAACGACAACAGCACGGGAATTGTTCTTCTGCTTAAGCTCCGCAACCCGCATGCCAAACTGTTCGGCTACCGCGCGCTGAATGGCCTCGATCGTGATCTTGCGTACCTGCGTATCGATGAATTGCTTGAGACACTGCTGCGCAGCGGGCAATGTGATTTCGACTCCGCTCATGCTGCACCAGGCGAAAAGCCGCGTCAGCGCTCCTTCGAGCTCGCGCACGTTCGTTCTCACATTTGACGCGACGAAGAGCGCCACATCGACAGGAAGAGTCATGTGGTCGTTTTCGGCCTTCTTCTGCAGAATGGCAACCTTTGTCTCAAGATCGGGCGGCTGAATGTCGGCAATCAGACCCCACTCAAACCGGGAGCGCAAGCGGTCTTCGATTTCGGCAAGCTCCTTGGGCGGACGGTCGGAGGCAATGACGATCTGTTTCATGTTCTCGTGCAAAGCATTGAAGGTATGGAAGAATTCTTCCTGCGTACGCTCCTTCTGCGCCAGGAACTGAATGTCGTCGATCAGCAGCACATCGACGGTCCGGAACTTGTCGCGAAAGCTCGTCATCCTGTCGTAGCGCAGGGAGTTGATCATCTCGTTCGTGAACTTTTCGCTCGACACATAGCAGATGGAAGCGTTGGGCTCGCGCCGCTTCACTTCGTGGCCGATGGCATGCATCAGGTGCGTCTTTCCCATGCCCACACCTCCGTACAGGAAGAGCGGGTTGTAGGCCTTTGACGGGCGTTCTGCCACAGCCTCTGCTGCGGCACGCGCAAACTGGTTACCGGCGCCGATGACGAAGGCATCGAAGGTGTAGCGCGGGTTCAGCTGCGCCGCTGTCGACCAGTCAAAGCGGCCCTGCTGCGGCGCTCCTACGCGCGATGCGCCCCGAGCACCATCGCGCAATCCATTTGGCGGAGCAGTTGGAGAGTGAGTGGGCACCGGCGCAAAACCCCCATCCTCGCGCACACGCACGAGCGTCGGGTCTTCTTCCGGCGTGATGAATGCGACCTCATCGAACTCGAGCTTCAGGTGATCCATCGCCTCCTGGATCAGGTCACCATAACGGTCGCCGACGTGCTGAAACTCCGGTGTGGGAATCCGCACAAATAGCTTCTTACCGTTGATGTGGCTGAATCGGGTGGGCTTCAGCCAAGTGTCAAACGATTGCCGGTTGATTTTCTTTTCCAGGGCTCCCAGGATCCTCACCCAGGGGTTAAGTGAGGGAGGGGTTGCAGGTACAAAAGACATCGTGTTTCCTTCGCGCGACGTCTGCCACAGTGCGATCAAGAAACTCTCCGACGAGGACCATAGCGAAAAAACAGTATCCTTGCCCGGTTGTGCAAAGCCCGGGGCCAAGGTCGCTCTGGTGTGCCAGGAGCTCGGATGAGTGCGATTAAGCTCTCACGGTGCGATCTTTGAATGCAGCAGGAACGTGCAGAAAAATCTTCTAGTGAACGGAGCCGATACTAGCACATTTGCGCGCCGTTGAAACCTTACTTTCGATGCAAATTGTGCATCTATTTTTTTGTTGCACCACGGCTTGTGAAAAAGCGAGCCTTAACCGCGTATTTTGCGGTTCCGGCTGCAATGAGATATACTCAAAAATTGCTGCACTGAGTAGCTTCCTGCTCTGTGGACGGCACCCATTTTCATCGAAACAATTTTTTGAGGAGCGCACTTCCATGCCGAAGCGCACATTTCAACCGAATCGCCGCAGCCGCTCGAAGACCCACGGGTTTCGCAGCCGCATGAAGACCAAGAGCGGAGCTGCAGTTCTGTCGCGCCGCCGCGCCAAGGGCCGCAAGCGCGTCTCTGTGAGCGCGGGATACCGCGACTAAGGCGCCAGTCGTTCTTCGCCTTTCCAAAAACCAACGAAAAGCCATGCAAGAACCAGCTTCTGATCGGACGTCGCCCTCACTGCGCGGGGCGCGTCTAAGTAAGCACGCCGACTATCAGCGTGTTTACCAGGAGAGCCGGAAACACTTCTCTGCATCGATGACCTATTTCTTCAGCCCGCGCAGCGCTAGCTTGCCTGCTGTCTGTGGGCCGCGTGTCGGTCTTACCGCGGGCCGCGTGTTGGGCAAGGCAGTGGAGCGCAACCGAATCAAGCGTCGTGTGCGTGAAGCTGTGCGTAAAAACTTGCGCTGCCTGCACTCTAATGTGGATATTGTCCTTCATCCGCGGAAAAGCGTGCTGGAGATGGACTTTCTCCGGCTTGTAGGAGAAATAGGCCGGGTCTTCACTAGCGTCGAGGCGTCTCTCAAGAAGGGAACACAGGAGGCGGATGCATGAACCAGAACGGCCGGTTCCGCGTATTCCTGAATGAGGCGATGCACACCTTCTACAAGGTCGTACTCTCTCCCGTGTTGCACGCAGGCGCAGGCATGGCAGGCGGCGCATGCCGCTTTCAGCCGACATGTTCCGAATACGCAGCCATCGCTATGCATGAACATGGATGGCTTCGCGGCGCATGGATGGCGCTCAAGCGACTGTTGCGTTGCCACCCGGGAGTCAAGGGCGGTTTTGATCCGGTTCCGCCGAAGCACCCATTCATGCAGAGTTCTCAAGCGCCGGTTACCATGAAGGAAGCGCATATTTCACATGAATCGAGATCGTAGGAACTACTCTTGGCAGAAATAAAAAACCCCAATCAGCAAGGCGGCCAGGACTCGAAGACCATTCTCGCGTTCACCACCATCTTTCTTGTGATGTTTCTCGGTTTGCAGTTTCTAAAACCGAAGAAGCCAGCAACGCCCCCCGCTGAAGCACAGCAACAGGCACTCAGCGCAAGCCAGTCCACACAATTGCAGCCAGCCGCAACCTCTGTTGCACCTAATGGTGGAGCGAACACGACGCAGGCTGCCAGCGAGTCGTCGATTGTCGTTGAGAACGAACTGTATCGTATTACCTTCTCGAATCGCGGCGCACAGGTCACTTCATGGATTCTGAAGAAGTACAAAGATGATGACGGCAAGCCGCTTGACCTCGTGAATCGTGAGGCCGCCGCAAAATCCGGTTACCCATTGTCGCTCTTCACCTATGATCAGGCTTTAAGCAATCGCCTGCAGCAGGCGATGTTCGTCCCTTCCACCACGGGAAGTATTACCGCTCCCGGCACACTCAGCTTCGAATATTCGGGCGGAGGCCTTACCGTCCACAAGGCGTTCAGGTTTGATTCCAGCTACCTGATTCACGCGGAAGTATCAGTGACTCAGAACGGCTCGCCGGTTGCAGCGTTTCTTTCCTGGCCGTCGGGCTTCGGCGATCAGGACACGCTGCCGCATTATGCTGCTGCCACTTTCGATACCGCTCAGGATGGCAAGGCAGACCAGATTGCCTTCAAGAAGGTAAGCGGTGGAGCGACTCTGCACGGTCCGTTCGATTGGGCAGGCGTCAGCGATCTTTACTTCGCGGCGATTTTCGTGCCCGTTTCGCCAAAAAATCTGGACATGGTAAGCCTGCACGACACCATCGCGATTCCACAGAATCGCAAGAAGCCGGACCCGAACCATACAGATCAGGCCCCTGTTCTTGGCGCAGCGATGGGAGCGGCGCAACCCTACAGCGTGCAAATCTTCGTCGGCCCCAAGTCTCTTGACGTACTCGGAGCGATTCCGGCGAATGGTGGAGTGAGCCTGGAAAAGGTCGTGAATTTCGGCTGGTGGGGCATTATCTCGAAGCCGCTCTTCCTGACCCTGCGTTTCCTGCACGACCACGTAACGGGCGAGTGGGGCTGGGCGATTCTGATTCTCACGCTGATCCTGAACGTAGCCATGTTGCCGACGCGCTTCCAGATGATGAGGTCGTCGCTCAAGATGCAGCGCATCCAGCCGCAGATGGACGCGATCAAGACCAAGTATGCAAAGTTCAAGACCACGGATCCGCGCCGCCAGGAGATGAACAAAGAGATCTTCGACTTGCAGAAGCGCGAGGGCGTGAACATGTTCGGCGGCTGTATTCCGATGCTTATTCAGTGGCCCTTGCTCTTCGGCTTCTATCGCATGCTGTCGAATGTGATTGAGCTACGGCAGGCGCACTGGCTGTGGCTGCCGGATCTCTCGGCTCCCGACCCGCTTCACATCCTGCCGATCTTCTTTATCGTTTCCATGTTTCTAGTCCAGTGGCTCACGCCATCGCCCGGCGTTGATCCTACGCAGCAGCGCATGATGGCCTTTACCATGCCCGCTGTCTTTGGCTTCATGACCTGGAATATTGGCTCCGGCCTGGCGCTCTATTGGGCTGGCAGCAACATCCTCGGCATTGTGCAGCAGGTCCTGATGAATCGCACCAAAATGGGTAGGGAAGTCCGCGAGATTGCCACGAAAAGAGCGGCAAAGCGCGCCGGCAAGCCTGTGGTTGCCCGCAGATAAAACATCGCTCAAGCCAAGACAGTTACTAAGGTGCCCTGGGGCACCTTTTATCTTTGAGTATGTAATAGCCGTAACGCGATTACCACGACTACAGTTTCCAGTGAGATACTAAGTTGATGCCGATCGACGACTACGCTGCTGCAGCTCAGAAAATTGCTGTATTCCTAAAAAACCTGACGACGCTTGGTGAACTCCGATTGAAGTATCGGATTACCGCTGGTGCGGGCGCTGCCGATCCGGATGGATTGGAAGCACGGGAGATTTATGTAGAACTGGCCGGCCCTGACGCGTCGCTGCTCACGCAAAGAGGCGGAGAGTTGTTGCGTTCGCTTGAGCATGTTGCCGCGAAGATCATCCGCTTAGATGCAGAGGAGCACGACAAGGTCTCCTTCGACGCCCATAACTTCAAAGCTCTGCGCGCCCGCGAGTTGAAACTCGCCGCTGAGACCGCTGCGGAAAAAGTGCGCCGCACCGGCCAGCCCTACAGCTTTGCTCCAATGAGCTCGCGTGAGCGGCGCATGCTGCATCTTGCCTTTCGCACCTATGACGATCTGGAGACGTCTTCAAGCGGCGAGGGCTTGCATCGGTTTGTCGTAGCTTACCCCAAGGGGTATGAGCCGGTGAAGGCGCGGTCACGCAGATAGGTGTTTCATCGATTTTTCGTTCTATACCGTGCGTCTTGGTATCTCCCTTGACCAAAAGATAGTTCGATTTCGGGCCGCTTCAGAGTCGCTGCGACCACGACTTTCCCTGGGAAAGTGCATCCAAGCTTACGGAGAATGATAATGAGCAGTTTATGCAGGTTTGGAACAGCCGCAACATTGGGGCTGTTCATTGTTTTTGGTTTAGCCGGGTGCAATAAGCAATCGGACAATGCGGCGCAGACTCAGGACCAGCAGGATCCAAATGCTGATCCGGCTGCTGCAAATATGGCGCCGGGAGACAGTACTGCTCCGGTCAATGAGAGCGCCTCGACAGCAGCTCCGACAAGCTCTTCTGCTCCGGCTGCACGGCCCTCTTCGCAGGCTGCGACCAGCGACAGTGCCAATGTGCCGCCTCCGCCGGATGAGTCGGCCAACACGTACCCGGCGGACAACACCGTGCCGGCAACGGAGGTCAGCTCAGACCAGAGCGGCTACTACGACACCGCTGCGATGGAGCAGCCGGTATATGCCCCGCAGCCTCCGCCTCCGTTGCCGGTTTACGAACAGCCTGTGTGCCCGGGGCCGAACTATATGTGGACGCCGGGCTACTGGGGATACCAGCCGGTCGGCTACTACTGGGTTCCGGGCGTTTGGGTGATTGCGCCCTACGTCGGCGCCTTGTGGACACCGGGCTACTGGGGATGGTTTGGTGGCCATTACGGTTGGAACCACGGCTACTGGGGACCGCACATCGGCTATTACGGTGGCATCAACTATGGCCACGGCTACGTCGGCCAGGGCTACTACGGCGGCTACTGGAACCACAATAATTTCTATTACAACCGGACGATCACGAACATGAATACGACGGTCGTCAGGAATGTCTATGTGCACAACGTCACGATCAACAACGTTACGATCAACAACTACAATAACAACCGCGTCAGCTACAACGGCGGGGCGGGCGGCATCCGGGTACGCCCCACACAGGCCGAGTTGCAAGCGTCGCAAGAACGGCACCTGCCGCCGCTGACGGCGCAGACGATGCACGCGCGCCAGGCGGGCCAAGACCGGTCGCAATTCTTCAGCGTCAATCATGGCAGCCCCCAGACGGTTGCGCTGAATCGTCCGCTGGCTACGTCGTTCCATGAGCCGGCCGCTCAACCTCCAGTACGGGGCGTGGCTAATCCAGGATTCGTGGAGCGCACCGCAGTGAGCCGTCCGGAAAATCGACCGCAGCCTGTGCAACCACGCCCTGAAGCACGACCGGGCTCTGTGAATGAGGTCCGGCCACAGACTGCGCAGCAACAGCCGGTGGGCCACCCTGGCACGGCCAGTGAGGCCCGGCCGTCGCCACAGTTGCCAAACGCTGTACGAACGGAGCAGCGTCCGGAGGCACGGCCGACGGATAACCAGGAAGCAAGGCCACAGCCTGTCCAGAAGGCACAAGTCCAGCACGAGCAGCCACGGCCAACACCCGAAGCGCACCCCGAAGCTCGCCAACAGCCAGTCCAGAAGGCACAAGTCCAGCACGAGCAACCACGGCCAACGCCCGAAGCGCACCCCGAAGCTCGCCCACAGCCCCAGGAACGGACAGAGCCGCGGCCAGCGGAAGCGCACCCGGAGGCACGGCCCCAAGAGCAACCTCATTCCCAACCCAATCCGCAGCATCCGGACGACCACCCACACTCCAGATAGGCGGATACAAACGATCAGGCGGGAGCACCAGGCTCCCGCCTTTTCTTTTCCTTCGTGATCCTGCGCTCTCTGGCCGGGGATGGCCCACCCCCCGGGTGTTTTTTGTAAAATCTTGCAAACACATGTAGTTAGCTGCACTGCGGATGAATGGCGAAAATAAAAAAAGGCACACTGCGCTGAGTGTGCCTTTTCTTCCCTGCTCATTCCATGATAGCAGGTTTCACTCATGAGTTCGGCACCACTCGTTGCGACGAATATCGCATGAAATGAGCGACTTACATTTCTCTATCTCCCTGGGGGCTTGACAGGCGCGGAGTTCGCCGGATTATCGTCTCCCGGCTGCCTCGACTGAGTTGGTGGGGTCGGCACCCTGCCAGGAGACATCCGCAGTGGGTCCGTAGGTGGATGGAACTTCCTTGTCTAACAGCCGCAGGTAGACGGTGAGCTGCGTGCGATGGTGGGCGGTATGCAGAATGCGGCGCCAGAAGACCCAGACGCGCTCACGGTGGACATCGAAGAACGGTACGGCCTCCATCCACCAGGCTGTTTCCTGCTGCGCAAAGAAGGCCAACCTCGCCAGCACCAATTCGATCAGGCGGGTAGTCGCTGTTTCGATGGTCAGCTTGGGCGGCAGCACTTCATCCGGTGGTGGTTCCGGGGTGACGAGGAATTCGCCAAAGAAGCGGCGCTCGGAAAGAAGCTGGTGCTTCAGGATGTCGCGCACGGTGGTCGATCTTGGATGCGGGTTGTAGTCGAGGTCGGCGTCGGAGAAGATGCGCCAGGTGGAGACTACTTTATTGGTTTCGCTGGCGTAGGTGTCGAGAAGGTGCTGGAAGAGCGGGTTGACGGCTTTCGGGATCGCGCTTTCAGGGATGGCGGTGTAGGGATACTTCATGGTCGGTTCCTCGAAGTATGTTGATTCTCTTTGCCAGACCATTATCCCGGCGTGAGCGCAATCAAGTACAGGCGGGGCTAAAGCCCCTCTTGATCTGCGCTAGTCATTCACCGGGCTGAAGCCTGGTGCTTCTACCCAGCCTTGCTGCGCAAGGCCATCAGTATGGCTCTTAGTTACAGACGCGAATTTGAGCCTACCTCTTATGACATTCATTCTTTCGAGGGTGAAACTCCTGCCTACCTTTGAACCGCAGATTTTTCGTCGCGCTCAGGAGAACAATTGGCCGGGGTGATTTCTTGCTTTCCCACCCTATCGCAAAAAGCGCGATAGGATGGGGCACCCTTTTTCGTTCTACTGCTTAAGAAACCGCAGGTCCTTCGACTACGGTTTTTCTTCGAAAAGCCTCTGCTCACGATGACAACCTTGATTTTTCTATAGTTCGGCGGATCTTTCCTCTACCAGCTTCTTATTCTTTGTGATGAATTCTTCGAGCGGCGTAGAGCCTTGGTCGCCTTTGCCGCGGGTGCGGACGCTGACTGCATTTGCTTCGGCTTCTTTGTCGCCCATGATCAGGACATAGGGGGCTTTCTGCATGGTGAAGTCGCGGATCTTTGCGTTCATCTTTTCGTTGCGGCTGTCGAGTTCTACGCGCAGGCCGGCCATTTGTAACTGCTGCTGTACTTTTTTTGCGTATTCGAGATGGCGCTCGCTGATAGGGACGAGTCCGATCTGCACGGGCGCGAGCCAGAGCGGGAAGGCTCCGGCATACAACTCGATCAGGTAAGAAACCATGCGCTCCATGGTGCTGACGATGGCGCGATGGATCATGACGGGGCGGTGGAAATTGCCGTCTGCGCCTGTGTACTTCAGCTCGAACTGACTGGGCAGGTGAAAATCGACCTGGACCGTTGAATAGGTTTCCTCGTGGCCCATGACGTCGGCCAGCTGGATGTCGAGCTTTGGGCCATAAAACGCCGCGTCTCCCTTGCTCTCGCGGTACGGGAGGCCGAGCGAATCCATGGCCTCGCGCAGCACGCGCTCACCCAGCTCCCACATTTCGTCGTTATCGACGTACTTCTCTTTGTTTGCCGGATCGCGCAGCGACAGGCGATAGCTGTACTTCGTGATACCGAGATCGCGATAGGCGCGCTCGACGAGCTTCATCACATTCGAAAATTCTTCCTTGATCTGATCGGGCGAGCAGAAGATGTGCGCGTCGTTGAGTGTCATGCAGCGGACTCGGCTGAGTCCGCTGAGCGCGCCCGATCGCTCGTAGCGATACATGGTGCCTAACTCCGCGAGCCGCACCGGCAGATCGCGATAGCTGCGCAGCTTCGACTCGTAAATAAGGATGTGGTGTGGGCAGTTCATTGGCCGGAGCACCATCTGCTCGGTCTCGAGGTCCATGGGAGGAAACATGTCCTCGTGATAGTGAGCCCAGTGGCCGGAGCGGACGTACAGGTCGACCTTGGCGAGGCTGGGTGTGTAGACGTGCTCGTAGCCCATCTCACGCTCGAGGCCAAGGATGTATTCCTCCAGCAGCCGGCGGATGGTTGCGCCTTTGGGCAAGCCAGAGGGGCAGACCAGCGCCCAACTTCTTCGCTGACGGTGAAAAGCTCCAGCTCCTTTCCCAGGCGGCGATGATCGCGGCGCTTTGCGTCTTCAATTCGCTCGAGGTACTCGTCCAGATCCTTCTTGGAGAAGAATGCTGTGCCGTAGATGCGCTGCAGCTGCGGGTTCTTCTCGTCGCCGAGCCAGTACGCTCCGGAAAGGCTCATCACTTTGAAGGCCTTCACGCGGCCCGTTGAGGGCACGTGGGGGCCGCGGCAGAAATCGACGAAGTTGCCGTTACGGTAGAGCGAGATTTCGTCGCCGGGTTTCGTGAACTTCTCGACGAAATGCACCTTCATGAAGTCATTTCCGGCTTTGAATTTTTCCAGACCTTCTTTGCGCGGCTCCCATTCGCGGGTGAACTTTTCGTCGCGTGCGACGACTTCGGCCATGCGGCCTTCGATTAGCTTCAGGTCCTCCGGCGTGAAGGGTGTGGGGCGGTAGAAGTCGTAGAAGAAGCCGGAGTCGGTCGGCGGCCCGTGGCCGAGCTTGGTTTCGGGGAAGAGCTCGAGGACTGCGGTCGCCAGCACGTGCGCGGCGGAGTGGCGCACGACTTTCAGCGCGTCGGGATCTTTCTCTGTCAACAATTGCAGCGCTACGTCTTCGTCGAGCGGCGTGGTCAGGTCGACGAGGCGCTCGGACTGCGCGTCTTCCGAGGCGTACATCGCGGCTTCGATGCTGTCTTCCGTAGCACCCGTTGTGGCGCTCGCGTGGAGCGGCTTGATGCGCGCTACGACAGCGGCCGCAGCCAATCGAGGCGAGATGCTGTTGGCTACGTCGAGCGGGGTTGAGCCTGCGGGGAGGTGTTTTTCGGAGCCGTCGGGAAGCTGAACATGGATCAATTTTTCGGATGAACTCATACGTGGGAGTGGTGCAGAAGCCTTTACTTGTTGTTGTCTTCATGCTAGCAGGTAGGGTGGGATTGTTTAGAACAGGGTGGGCTGGAGCACCTTGAAATTATCGGCTATATTTACCGGGCTCTATCCTGAAGGGCCAAAGTTCTATTTGTGCGCCGTCTTCGACGGCGATCGTTTAGACCCACGTTAGCTTCGCGAACATGGGGCACCCGGCCGGGAGAAAATTATGGCCGATTACTTCAGGCCGATGTGCAGCGTGACCTGGACGTTCTGTGGGTCGAATGCGGGTGGGTAGACTTCATAGTCGGCCTGAAAGGCGCGCTGGCCGCCGAGGTCTTTTGCGGACATGGACCAGATCTGCTGCCAGATTTTGGGCAGGACAAGCGGGGCGGGGCCTTTGTCGCTTTCGAGGATGGCGTAGGAGCCGGCGGGGATTTCTTTGAGCGTGAGACCAGCGGGGACATTGGCGGTGGAAGTGACGCGTGCGCCGATGAGGTAGGTGTATTCGCCGTTCTGGTCGCTCTCGTAGTCGGTGTTGACGACGATCAAATCCTGGTCGGCACGATTGGGAATCTTATCGGGGGTGCCTTGCTGCATGAAGCGCTGCCAGAGCTTTGGTATCTCGCCTTGTCCGCCGGCTTCCTGCTTGTTGTTGGTGCGCACGGCGAGCCCGATGACGTTGAAAGACTTCTGGGTTTCGACTCTCACGGTTTTCTCCTGCGCATACTGGACGCGCGGCGTTGTGATCAGGATTGCCAGGGCGGCGAGAGGGACCAATCTGGTCAGGCTGCGGGTCATCGGGGCAAGTATAACGAGACCGGTCGGGAGGCTGGATTATTTTTCGTCGGCGACAGGTCCCAGGCTGGTCGCGAGGGACGGGTTGTAGACTTCGATGATGGATGCGGAGCGATTGGATGGCGGCTCGGCGACAAGAGTTGAGGGAGTGAGTTGCGCCTCGCTGATGCCATGTTCCGTGTGGTCGGAGTTCTGAGTGGCGATGTGAATCCACTCATGCACGAGGACGTGTGCGATGGCCTGCGACATGGCGCGCGCGCGCTGCTTGTTGGACATGCCGAGGGTTGTGGGGTCGAGCACCTGCGCCATGCGGGTGCAATCGATGTAGATGTAGGGCTGTATTTCGCCATGCACGCGCAGTACCCATCCCAGGGGGCCCGGCTTGAGCGGGCGATAGGCCTGTTGGGGCACGTCGCAACGGCCCAGCAGCTTTACCCCAATGACGTTGGCGAACTCTACGCCGGGAAAGACTTCGCTGCCCCGCATCAGGAGGGGGTTGCGGTCGGCGAGGCCGTAATCCTCTTTAGCAAGGTCATTCCGGATGGCGGAAAAGAGCGGCGGCCAGACAGTGTCGCTTACCTGCTTGTCGGCGTAAAAGACGAGGGCGCTGTCTGTGCCCTGGCACATGGAAGTGATTGGAAACACAAGGGAAAGGGCGAGCGTTACGAGAGCAATAGGCCCTGAAAAACGTAGGTGCCGGGATGGAATACAGCGCGACAAGATAAATATTTTTAATGCGCCGCATAAAATCTGTCCAATGAATTTGTGGGATTATCACATCTGATTGCGATGGTATGAACACGCTCCGCCGTCCGGGTAAAGTTCAACCGCTCGGCCAGCGCGCAGGAGATCTGCGCAGGAGAAATTGAAGGCGCATAAAAAGAAAAAGCGGAAACTTGGGCTTCCGCTTTCTTTCTGAGAGTGAGATACCCGAGGCCCTACCTTACGACGGACTATTTCTTTTGGTCCGCCGGCGGGACTGCGCCGGGAAAGAGGTTTGGTAGTGGAGCTGTTTGCTGGTCGCGCAGCTCAGGACGCGGCAGCGTCTTGCGGGGCAGCATCTGGTCGCGCATGGCGGTGTTGTAGACGAAGATCGCTTCGACGGTCGCGATCTGCTTCAGATCGCCGGGTTGCAGACGCTCGTAGACGTCCTGGTTGGAATGGTGGGTGCGGCTCTCGTAGTCCAGGTTGTCCTGGATGAACTGGAAGCCGGGGATGCCGACGGCGTCGAAGGACAGGTGATCCGTGCCGCCGGTGTTGCGCATGGAGATGGTCGTCACGCTCCAGGTCCTTAAGCGGGGCGATCCACTGCGCGAAGATGGGTGCGATGGCTGCGTTCTCTTGCAGATAGATGCCGCGGATTTTGCCGGAGCCGTTATCGACGTTGAAATAGCCGGAGACGAGCTTTTGCTCGGGCTTCACTTCGAGCGGGCCGGTGCTTGCGCAGGAATTCGGGCAGTGCAGCCCGATCGGGTGTAGTCGAGGGGGGCTGCGTAGCCGAAGTGCTGCTTGACGTATCCGCGCGAGCCGAAGAGCCCTTGCTCTTCACCGCTCCACAGGGCGATGCGGATGGTGCGGCGCGGCTTGACTTGAAGCGCGTTGAGGATGCGCATGACTTCCATGGCGACGATCGAGCCTGCGCCATTGTCCGTGGCGCCGGTGCCGGCGATCCAGCTATCGAGATGGCCGCCGACCATGACGACTTCATCTTTCAGTTTGGGATCGGTGCCGGGGATTTCGGCGACGGTGTCGAAGCCGTGCTCGTGGTCGCCGGTGAATTTGGTTTCGACGTCCATTTCGAGTGTGACGGGAACGTGTGCCTGCAGCAGGCGATAGACGCGGCCATAGCTCTCAATGGCCATGACGACGACGGGGACTTTTACCTTGTGATCGGCGAGGTAGGGCTGGCGACCGAGCGCGGCGCCGTTGTCGTCAAAGATGGTGCCGCCGGAACCGCCACCATTTTTGCCGTCACGGCTAGGCCGGATGATGGCTGCAGCCTTTTCGTCGGCCAGGAACTGGGCAATCTTGTCGACCATTTTGGAGCGCTGTATGTAGGCGCGAATACGGGCCTGCATGTCGGTGCCGGCGCTTGTGAGCGGGTACTGGGCCAGTTCCTGAAGCTCCGCGTCGGTGTAACGTTCGAAGAGGGCTTTGTCGACGGGAGGAACTTCGTGCATTTCGCCCAGAAGGACGATCTTTCCGGCGAGCTTACCTTTGTACTGGTCGAAGTCAGCCTCAGTTTGAATGTTGACGCCAGGTGGCTTCGCCACTAACGGTTCCGTTGGTCGATGGCGACCAGGGCGTTGCCTGCGCGATAAAGACGGCTGTGTCGGGCGAGGTCATGCGGACCCAGGTGTTGAGCTGCTGCCAGCCCATTCCGAATTCGCCCCAGTCTTCAAGATGCGCGTTGACGCAGCCCATGGCCGTGAGCTGATCGCGCGTCCAGGCGTTGGCCTTGGCCATGTTCGGCGAGCCTGTGAGGCGCGGGCCGATGTCATCGGTGAGGGCGGACGCCATACTCCATGATGTGCGAGTGCTGCAGGCCCTCTTCACGGATGCGCTGGTACATCGCGAGGTCGAGATTTTCTGTTGCGGGCTGGGGCTGATCGTAGGAAGGGGTCGTGTCTTCAGCGGGTTTTGTTTTCGCTTTGTCTGCGGCGAAAACGGCGCAGGCTGGAATGGCAAGGGTGAGAAGCAGCGCCGACAAAGGTCGGCGACAGCGATCGAACATGCGGGTGGTCCTCCTCAAAGGTCTATCAAGGGAAGTGGAAGAATATCAGATATCTTCACTGAGATTGAATACGGAGACGCGCGGGGAGGCGATAAGTTTCACGCGAGGTGCTTCTTTATTTTGTCCGTTTCAGAACCGCGACCTGCAGGCTGCGTCTGATCTTGAAGCCCACTTTTTCATAGACGCGGATCGCGTTGACGTTGTCTTCCCGGACGCCGAGGATGGGTGTTTTGTTCTGCTGGAAAACGCCGTTTGCGACGTCTGATACAAGGGCGTTGGCGTAGCCGCGGCCGCGGAATTCGGGCCAGGTGCAGACGGCGCTTACCTCGGTGAAGTCATTGAGGCCGAGGCGCTGCCCGGTCATGGATGCGAGGCGGCCATCGATGCGGATTCCCCGGTAGCCACCAAGTTCGATGGTTCGTTGGCGAAATGGGCCGGGCTCGGTGGCTTCTGCGAGTTTGCGCATCTCGGGCACGTCTGCGGCGGTGAGATTCTCGATGCTGAAATCGGTTCGCTGTGTGGCAGGTGGGGTGAGGCAGATCATCTGATACATGGGGATGCACTGCAACAATCGCAGGCTATCGGGTGGAGAGGGCGGCTCGGTGAGAAACAAGACGGCGATATCGTTTAGGGAGAGAAGTTGGATGAGCGAGCTGTATGCTTGCGGACTCTGGTCCTTCATCCCTGTCAAGGGTCCGATGCCGGTCTGGTAGCGCCTGGCGAGGCCGTCGCCTTCGGCGAAGCGTGCGTGGGCAGTGGAAAGGGCATGCCAGATCGGATTGTCGAGGACTGATGTGTCGTTACTCATTTAGTTATTGCGATAGATGAGCGTGTTCCTGGCTTTGGCGCAAAAAAAGGCAGTTGGCCGTCGATAGTTTGTCGTCTCCCACCCTTGGCTCCGCAAAGGATGGGGCACTCTTTTTCGTGCAACAGCCAGGAACGACTAGCTTGTTTTGGTCGCGACGGCGTCGAGCAGTTTGCGGAGGTGTTCGCGGGCGTGCGTCATGGGCGTGCGGTCGCGTGAGAGACGTGACATCATCAGGCTCCCTTCCAGCGTCGCGATGAGGATGGAGGCGATGCCGGCGGGTGATGCTTTGGAAGTAATCTCGCCCTGCTTGATTGCTTGCCGTACGAGATCTTCTAGATAGCTGAGCCATTCGCGCAATGCTTCGCGGGCATGCGCTCGGAGCACGGGGTTGCCGTCGTCGGCGTCAATTGCGGTATTCAAGAGCGCGCAGCCGCCGGGCACGGCGGAGGGTTTGGCGGCGAAGTTGTCGATCATTCCGCGCAGCTTGCCGAGCGGGGTTGGAATTGCGTCGAGGATGGTGAGACGGCGTTGCTTGATTTCCGACCAGGCGTAATCGAAGGCCGCGACGGCGAGATCTTCCTTGCTCTCAAAGTGGCGATAGATGCCGCCTTTTTCAAGCCCTGTCTCTTCCATCAATTCTGACATGCTCGTGCCGGAATATCCGCGCTGATTAAAGACGGCGGCGGCCTTGCGGATGATTTTGTCGCGCGTTTTCTCGCCTTTGCTGAGGACCGTGCTCACGAGAATATTCTAGCAGAATTTTGCGACCGATCGGTCTCATATGAATCTGAAGTGAGCATACCGGTTTTCCATGAGCACAGCGACACTAGCCCGTCCCCAGTTTCCCGTAGATGTCGCGCCCACTCCGCGCGCGATCAATCCGTGGGCAGTGGCCATTACCGTGACGCTGGCCACGTTCATGGAGCTGCTCGATACCTCGATTGCCAACGTTTCGCTGCCTCATATTGCCGGTGGGCTGGGGTCAAGTTTCGACGAAGCGACATGGGTGCTGACTTCGTATCTGGTTGCAAATGCGGTTGTGCTGCCGTTGAGCGCGTGGCTGTCGCGCGTCTTTGGGCGTAAACGGTATTACATGATGTGCGTTGGCCTTTTCACCATCACATCGTTTTTCTGCGGCATTGCGCCGACGCTTGGGTTTCTGCTTCTCTTTCGCGTAATGCAGGGGATTGGCGGCGGCGGGCTCGCTCCGGTGGAACAGGCGATTCTGGTCGATACGTTTCCAGCGGAGAAACGGGCGGCGGCATTTGCACTCTACAGTATGGCGATTGTGACGGCGCCTGCGATCGGACCGCCGCTAGGCGGGTGGATTACTGACAGCTTCTCGTGGCGCTGGGTTTTCTTTATCAATGTGCCCATCGGCATTGTTTCGCTGATTCTCAGCAGCCGGCTAGTGCATGATCCGCCGCAGTTCAAGGAAGAGATTGCGAAGCTGCGCGCGAGCGGCAAGCTGCGTATCGACGGGCTTGGTATTGGACTGATTGCGGTTGGGTTTGGGTGTCTTGAGGTGGTGCTCGACCGCGGCCAGATCGACGACTGGTTCGGAAGCTCGACCATTGTTGCGCTGCTCGTCGCGGCAGTGGTTACGCTGGCCTTTGCAATTATCTGGGAGTGGAGACACACCGATCCGGTTGTCGAGTTGAAGCTCCTCAAGGAACGCAATTTTGCGTCGTCGACGATCTTCTATTTCCTCTTCGGATTTGTGCTCTTCGGCAGCACTACGATGATTCCGGAGATTCTGCAGACGCTCTACGGATATACGGCGACGGATGCGGGACTGGTGCTTGGTCCCGGCGCGCTGGTGATTACGGTTCTTGCGCCGTTTACGGCGCGCCTGGTGCAGTCAGGCAAAGTCAGCCCGAAGCATCTGATTATCTTCAGTTATGCAGTCGTTGCCTGCTCCATGTGGTATTACGGCAGTTTCACTCCGCAGACGGACTATTTTCACTACGCTCTTGCGCGTGTGATTCAGGGATTCGGGTATGCATTCTTGTTTGTGCCGGTCAGCGTGATGGCGTACTCATACCTGCCCGCGCAGAAGAACAATAAGGCTTCGAGCCTCACGAACCTGGCCCGCAATTGGGGAGGCAGCTTCGGCGTTGCGTTTGTCACGACCTTTCACGAGCGCCGCACGGATCTGCACCAAGCGCGCCTCGGCGATGCAATTACGCATGGCGGTCCACTGTATGATTCCACGCGAGATGCGCTGACTCGCTCCTTTCAGCATTTCTGCGGGATGTCTTCGGCGGACGCGGCGACGCACGCCAGCGGGCGCATTTATGACATGCTGCAGCAGCAGGCAAGCCTGCTGGGCTTCCGCGATTGTTTCCATCTGCTGGGGGGGATTGCGCTGCTTGGAATTCCTGTTGCCCTTTTCACGCGCAACTTCAGACCTGGAGGAGGTGCTGCGGGCGGTCATTGACCGGCTGCGATTATATTTCGTTTGCACACGCGTTGAAGCCATGTACTATCGAAGTTCATTTTTGAGGGTGCATGGCTAAGATCGGTCTTCTTCGTAAAATTGGGCGCGGCGTTGTTTGGCTTGTCCTGTTGTTGATGACCCTATGGGCGGTTGCTGCGCTCTGCTTCGATGTGCGCATTTCGTGGCTGCGCATCCCTTGCGTGGTTGCGTATTTGCTGGTTGTGGCGGCTGCGGTGTTGATACCGAAGAGATTCTGGTATCGAGCGCTGGGCTGTGTTGGCTGCTTTCTGATTGTGCTCGTGTGGTGGCTTTCGCTTAAGCCTTCGAATCAGGACGACTGGCTGGCGGATGTGTCGCGCGTTGCCTATGGTCAGGTGAATGGCGATCATGTGACGATCTCCAATACGCGCAGCTGCGACTATCGCGCCGAGTTTGATTACAAATGCGAGTGGCCCACGCGCGAGGTGGATCTAGCGCAGATTCGAGGCATGGATGTGTTTGTGGATTACTGGGGCTCGCCGTGGATTGCGCACACGATTATCAGCTTTGATCTTGGTGGTGGGCAGCATGTTGCGTTTTCGATTGAGGCGCGCAAGCATGTGGGGCAGAGCTATTCAGCGGTTCGCGGATTCTTTCGCCAGTTCACGCTGATTTCCATTGTCAGCGATGAGCGCGACTTGGTGCGGCTGCGCACGAACTATCGCGTTGGCGAGGACCTGTATCTCTTTCACACTACGGCCACGCCTGCGTTTGCGCGGTCGCTCTTTCTCGACTACATCCACTTTACGAACAATCTGAACGATCATCCGCAGTGGTACAACGCGTTGACGAGCAACTGCACGACGGAGATCTTTGCGCTGAAGACGATGCAGAGTCAGCCGCGTAGTTGGACGATTCTGCTCAATGGCAAGGGCGCGGAGGAGCAGTATCGCGAGGGCAATCTGGCGGGGGATGGTTTGCCGTTTGATGAGCTGATGAAGCGGGCTTACATCAATCCGACGGCGAAGGCTGCGGATAAGGATCCGGAATTTTCAATACGAATCCGCGAAAACAGGCCGGGATTCGAAGGCGTGCGATAGGGATCGGATCATGGCTCGAGTGTATGTCGAACCCACCGCACGCGCAGATAACTTATAGAAAGCCGGCGAGAAACGGCGCCACAGTATGGAAAGTCGAGACAGCTATGCCTCCGAATTTGGCGATCGTGCCAGCGATGGTTCCAATGGTTGCTAACTCGCTTTGCGCGGCGCCGGAGGCTTTGAGCAGCAGGTTCAGCTTTTCCAATCCAGACTCGAGTTTGCCCTTGGCTTCCGGGGTTTTCACGCCTTCGTGCATGGGCTGGACGACGCTCTCAACGATGGTGCTCTTCATCGCGTCGGGCATGCTAGATTTCTGAATTTCCGCCTTCAGGTCTTCTATCAGCTTGAGCAGCTGCTGTTGATCGGCTGCATTGGCAATCGAGACATTGGAGGTCGCTCCCGCGCCGACGGCAATGCCTGTGCCGGAGACGTTTCCACCTACATAAGTACCGCTAGTACCGCTGTTGTCCGTCATAAATTTGCTCCAGATTCTGCGCGGACCGCAGTGGAGGAGAGGCTGTGCGCTCCCACTGCAATACCGGCCCCTTGAATACTACCGTTCACCGTGGTCGAGTGATCATCCATGTGGATGGTGACGTTGTAAACAGCGCCGGTTGGAACGGACATGATCGGCATCTGTTGGTTGGTCTTTGGGTTCACAATATTCAGCTGCACCTGGTCGGGCCGGTTGGGATCGGCCAGCGCAACGACGGAAGCTGGAGCGGAGATTCCGCCCGATACATTGATTCCGCCAACAAATTGGAGGCACGGAGCCAGGAATTCGCTCCATCTCTGGGTTTGCACCATGACCATGACTTTTACTGTTGAGCGTATTCCCTGGATCAACAGGATGAGCATGTGGAGGGCGACGTTGAATGGAGGAGGACCGACGGCATCGAACTCCCGCCCAATTGCCATACCGCTTTGCAGCGGAATCTGCCGCATCGGGGCGAAATTGTAGACGTATTGCGCCTGTAGTGATTGAGCAAGTCCCCACGCAACGTCTGGCGATTCGAGGTTCTGCAATCCCATCAAGACGACTTGAGAAGTCATAGGATCGATCTCTTCGACACCTACCATCGCAGGCGTAAACTGGCTGAGCACCACCCCCGGCGGCAATAAGAAGTACATGCTCAACGGCTGGGGGATTCCCTGCGCCTGCGCCATCATCATGGAGTATTGCATCATGGGGTTCGGTGGAACCACGGTGAACCCGTCCGGCAGAGTTGCCGTGAAGTTGGCTCCGCGAATGATTTGTCCATTCAAAGCGGGAGAAGTATAGCGCGAGCGTGCCTGGATTTGCTCGGAATATTTACCAGGTTAGAGCAGAGTGGAACCTGCAATCTCCTGCAACACGGTCAAGGGTGCGTTCTCCGGCGTCACCATTGCTTCTGGACGGACGAGGAATGTTTGCTCCAGTGCATACTGGCCGGCGAGGACGGCGTGCGGGACGGTGTCGGTGTAGACCATCCAGCTGGCGCCAGGGGGGAAGTTGAAGCTGTACTTCGGACAGTTGGACTGGAAGCCGGAGTTCTCTTTGAGGAAATTGTGGAAGCGCATCATGAAGTCGTCGTAGGGGCTGCGCTTGATCGAGGGGA
The DNA here is from genome assembly GCA_963823845.1 of Terriglobales bacterium. GTDB lineage: Bacteria > Acidobacteriota > Terriglobia > Terriglobales > Acidobacteriaceae > Alloacidobacterium. The sequence goes on along the minus strand of CAWGND010000008.1, from coordinate 863,127 downwards.
TCGCTGCTCCGAGTCCGATGCGGCGGCCCAGGGATTTTGCGGCCCGGCTGACAGCGCTGTCCACTTGTGGGGAGATCTCCGCAGGGGCGAACTGCTTCACGATGGTGGCAAAGGGGTCGCTGACGACCCAGTCGCGTGTGCGCGTGGGGTGGATGTTATTGAAGAAGCGGAGAATGCGGGCGCCGTAAGTTGGCCGCGTGGGGAAGGCGTCGGTGTGGAGCAGGTCATTTCGGCGGCGTTGCGGCAGGTCGCGCCCTTCTTCTTCCTGCGGGCGGAAGCTGGCGTAGTCGAGTTGCCAGTTGGCTTTGTAGGGCGCGAGGAAGGTGGTCAGGAACTCGGTGACGCTTCTCGAATACTGCCGCATGATGCCCTGCAGTCGCGCTACCGCCTGCGCATCGGCGGTTTTGGTGTCAACGCCGCTCAGCTTGTCGACGTTTGGCTTGTAGGCGATGTTCTTGTGCAGCGAACTGTCGGTCTGCTGCTGGCCTAAGAGGAACTGCAGGTCGCTTTCAGGGATCGCTATCGGTGTCTGCGGGAAGTAGAGGATGTCTCCGGCTTCGAGCTTTGCGCACCACTCGCGCTCTTGTTCCCGTGAGGGCGATTTCAATTCTTCGAGCGAGATGGGGAGGACGGCCATGGCGGAATCAATTGCCGGTCAGCTTGCGGCGCAGCCAGAATCCTAATAAAACGACGAGGCTGACGGCGAGCACCGTGAGTCCGACAGGCAGAGCGATGTAGCGGTAGCTGTTGGCGAAGTTCAGATTGTGATGGCCTGCGCCGTTGTAAATCAGGATGCCGAAGATGGCCACGAAGCATGTGGCGAAGAAGGCCAGGAATCCTAGAGAGAATGACAGCAGCAGGGTGGCGAAGAGACCGAAATCGCCGAGCTGGATTCCTAAGAACCTGCCCTGATTTGCCTGGGTTGCAGCTACCATACGATGAGACAACACGCTCCTCAGCTAGAATACAGGTTCATGGCTGATGTCGCCCAGGTCGAGTTGTTGCCCGCGCAAAAAGTGGCGCAGGAAGTGCAGGTTCTGCAAGCGCAGAATGGCGTGTGCTACGCGCAGTATGGGGACACGCATCTGACGGCGCCGGAACTGGAACGCATTGTCCAGGCGGTTCCGGATTCGATTGCGGCTGCGCTGAAGCGGCGCGCTTATTACTTCGTTCCTCTCACGATCAGCGAGAATGACGAGACGCTGGTTGCTCCCCAGTACACGATCGATTTCAGCGACCGCGCCATCTGCCATCGAAATATTTCCTTTGGCAACTCGGAGTGCATCTTTATCTCGACGCGGCTGATGCAGGACCGCTTTGCGCTGGCCTTCGAGTTCTTCATTAATGTCGGGCATCATTTTGTCGAGTCGGTTGGCGTGCCGCAGAGTTTCAGCGATCTGGCGTGGTCGCAGGCCGAGGCGGATGTGCGTGGCGAGACGAGCCAGGATGCTTTTGAAAACCGCCGCAAGGCTACCGAGCGCGGGCGGGCGGATGAGAAGGCCAAAAGCACTTTTTTCGACGCGTCTTTCTCCGATGCGATTGCGATTTATCTGCTTTCGTTGAGCATCGACTTCGATTACACCGATCTGCGGGAGCGTGAGTATCCTCTGCTGGCCGCTCCGGCGCTGGCGGAGCGGCTGCGGCATATTGCCGAGTTGTTTCCTCCGAATGCCGGGTATGAGTTTGAGATTCGGTATCGGCGGAGGGGATGACCCCAATTCTGGTCGCGAGATTTTGCTTTCCCACCCTTTTCGTTGCTCTACATAGGATAAGCGGGACTTGCTTCCGCAAGACTTCGCACGAACTCTGTTCGCGCGGGTCCTTCGACTCCGCTGCGCTTCGCTCAGGATGACATTGCTTTGGGTACAATCGCGGCATGATTGCGCATTTGCGGGGACGGCTTTTTTCGAAACAACCAGGGCAGGCTATTGTCGAGGCGGGCGGCGTCGGCTACGACGTGACCATCAGCGTTCCGACGTTTACGGCTTTGCCTGCGGAGGGCGGCGAGGTGTCGCTCTACATCCACACGCAGGTGCGGGAAGACGTGCTGGCGCTCTTCGGGTTTCTTGAGCGGGGCGAGAAGCGGCTCTTTGAGCGGCTGATCACCGTCTCGGGCGTGGGGCCGAAGCTGGCGGTGACGATTCTGAGCGGTTTGAATACGGAGCGGACGGTTGCGGCGATTCGCGCGCAGGACCACGCAACGCTCACGCGGATTCCAGGAGTTGGGAAGAAGCTGGCGGAACGGCTGGTGGTGGAGCTCAAAGACAAGCTCGAAGACATGGCGACGGCGCCTGCAGTGGCGTCGGCTGGTCCGGCGGCGGAGGATGTGTTGTCGGCGCTGGTGAATCTTGGGTATCAGCGTCCGGCGGCACAGAAGGCGATTGAAACGGCGGTGGGGAAGAACAAAGCTGCGGGAGAGAATTTCGATGAACTATTTCGCGCAGCGCTGCAGCTGATCCGGTAGATAGCCGGTGTGGCCGTGATCGGAGCGATGTTCCAGTCTGGAAATGAAATCCCAGGCACCCGAACCCGAGTGGGTCCGTCCGGTGCCTGGGTAGTTTGTAGAACGCCTTAACAGAGGCTAAATATATTTGGGCGAAACCTTATTGAGCTCGGCCACGAATCCTTTACCCGCTGGCGGCGTCGTGGTCGAACCACTCACGATCTGCGTGGCATTTATATCTTTCCCATAGAGCGACTTGTTGGCGTCGTCGTCTGTAGCAAGCGAGGCGCTACCCAGGGAAGCCCCGGCAAATAACCCTTTTGACTGAGAGTAGGAAAGTATATCGATGTTGGGGTCGTTGGTGCCGGTTGCTTTTGCCCCGGCACTGCCTGCTACAGCAGTGGCATCTGCGCCGAGTTTCAGCTTGCCAGAAAGAATTTTCTGTGCACCCCTCTGGGTCATGACCAGCAGCACATAGTCCGTGGAGGTGCTGCCTAGTTGCGCGCCCAGACTTCCAACGTCAAGCGTATACATTGCGGGAGGGCTCCACCTGCCAGTCATGCTTTCCCCCTCCCGGCAGCTGAGCACACCTCGTCCGTAGGTGACACCGAGGCCGATGCCAACTTTTTTGACGCCCGGGTACACAAGGATACACTTGGCGTGGTCAAGGGTGGCTTTAGGGATGTACTGCTTCGTAGTAATGGTGTTGAGAACAGCGCTGGATTCGTTAAGGCGAGCGGTGAACTTGTCTTCAGAAAGGAGCGGTAACGCTGCCGCTAGGCACACCACTAAGGTCATTTTCCTGTACATGCAATTATCCTCTCTACAGCCCTTGATCCTTTAGAACATCGTGGCATTGAGCTTATCAGCTTGCGGAGCTTATATGTGCGCAAACTCTTCGTTCGAGCCCGTATTTTCATCAGGCATGAGACTGGGCGAAAGAATTATAACCGAATGATGGGCCGCACGGAAATTGTCCCTCAGCTGTTAATGAATTCCTGCACGAGATTGGCCAGAATGATGCCGCCACGGCTGTTCAGGTGGATGCCGTCGGTGTGGAATTGCCAGCCGTTGCTGAGCCCGATTTCGTCCAGGGTCGCGTGGAGGACGAGCATGCGGAAGGCATCGCGGTACATCGACAGGATTTTGACGCCGGTGAAGGTGTGGATGGGCGACGTGCGAAGCTCCTGGCTCAGGCGCTCGTAGAACGGGATGTATCCCGTGCCTTCTTCCGCGGCGATTTGCCTAATGATAGAGCTGTACTCGCGGATGACAAGGTTGATCTGCTGCTGGAACCGGTGCTCCGAGTCCAGATCTTCACCAATAGGAGCGAGTGAGGATAGAGCGACCCTGGCTCCGGTCTGGCTCAAGGTTTCATGCGCGATACGCCGCAGGTTCTCTTCAAACCATTGAGGCGATGGCTCCCGGGGCATGCGCTTCCACGCTCCAAGGAATCTTCTCATTCCGGGCGATGCGCGAGTGAGCGCGTCATTGGTCCCGATGAGAACGATGATCTTGTTTGGGCGGCACTGGATGACGCTGGGGAGCCGCGCGAGCGCGTTGTATGCGAGATCGCCGCCCACGCCGAAGTTGAAGAAGCGTACGGAAGCATTTGCGGGCCGTGCCTGCAAGTCTGCGATCCAATCGTAGCTACCTTTGGCGGCAGTAGAGCTTGAGCCGAGGCAGGCTACGATGCTTGTGCCTGGGCTTGTTTTGTCGGTATCCAGCTTCACAGTCTGGCACTCGATGCAACCTAGAAATCATAACGCCTCACCTGAGAAGAATCTGACCGGTTCGGTGGTGTCTGCGTTTGTTTCCCAGGTCTAGTCCGGAATTTTCGGCGGCTCTTTTCTCACACAGCTTTTTTCGGGAAAGTTTCGGGCCGTGTCGATTTCGCATGGTTCCATCCGACATATGAATAGAGCGTATTTTCAAAGCTCTTCCACGAAAGGAGGGCAAGGCCATGGCGGGAATCATCGAGTTGATATTGTTTGCTGGTATTTGCCTGATCGTGCTCGGTGCCGGCCCCAAGCTGTCTGTTGAAGGGAGCCGGCCGGGCGGACCGTTTCTGGAAACGCTCCTGGAGGCGCTGAGGAAAAATTCGGCAGAAAAAGTTATGCAGCGTGTCGAGTCTGCGGCGCGACGTTCGACGTGTATGTAGGGCGTGGGATACAACGGTAGGTCATCCAGGACGCGAAATTTCCAAACGCGGAGAAATTCAAATGCGAGTCATGGTGATGGTAAAGGCCACCAAGGAGTCTGAAGCGGGTCAGTATCCGCCGAAAGAGGTGTTCAGCAAGCTGTTGGCCGATATGGGCAAGTTCAACGAGGAACTGGTAAAGGCCGGCGTGATGCTGGCCGGCGACGGGTTGAAGCCGAGCTCGAAGGGGAAGCGGGTGCGGTTTTCCGGTAACGAGCGCACGGTGATTGACGGGCCGTTCTCAGAAACGAAAGAGCTGGTGGCGGGCTTCTGGATCTGGCAGGTGAAGTCGATGGAAGAGGCTGTAGAGTGGGTGAAGCGCTGCCCTGCGCCCTTTCCTGGGATTGAGTCGGAGATCGAGATTCGTCCTCTGGTGGAGCCTGAAGATTTCGGCGACGCATTGGCGCCGGAGTTCAGAGAGCAGGAAGAGCGGCTGCGCGCTCAGATGGCGGGGAGATAGTTTCCCGCAAAGTTTGTTTCGAATGTCGATTTCGCAATGCGCCGTTCGATGAGTAAGCAGGGTAGGACTATAGCTGCCCACAATCCAAAAAAACGATGAGGAGTTTGCTATGCGATTTCTTTGTTTGTACAAGCCCGTGGCGAAGGAAGGTGCTCCGCCGACACAGCAGGATATGGAGATGATGGGAAAGTTTGTCGAGGAAATGATGAGGAGCGGCAAACTGCTCGCGACAGAAGGATGCCTGCCCAGTGTGAAAGGCGCCCGGGTGCGGCTCACGGATGGAAAGTTCACCGTGGTGGATGGTCCGTTTGCCGAAGCGAAGGAACTGGTGGCCGGCTTTGCGCTGCTGCAAACCGATTCTAAAGAAGAGGCGATTGAACTGACGAAGCGCTTTCTCAACGTTGCCGGCGATGGCGAGACGGAGATTCGACAGGTGTACGATCCGGGCGATATTGATGTTCCTTGCCCCAGGGAGATGCAGCAGGCAGCTGTGAAGTAAGAATGACATTGCAACAAAATCTAAACGAGGAGAAGCATCATGCAGATCGATCCACACTTGGGCTTTAACGGCAATTGCGAGGAAGCATTCACGTTTTATGAGAAGACGTTTGGCGGCAAGATCGAATTCAAGATGACGTATGGCGAATCACCGATGGCGGCGCAATTTGAGCCGGAATCGCGTAACAAGATCATGCACATTTCAATGCGTGTGGGCGACAGGATTTTGATGGGCGCTGACGCTCCGCCGCAACACCAGGAGAAGCCGCAGGGGTTCTGCGTTTGTGTCGCAGTCAAAGACGCGGCTGAGGCAGAGAAAGTCTTCAACGCGCTGGCCGAAGGCGGCAAAGTAACCATGCCTCTGGCCGAAACATTCTGGTCGTCGCGCTTTGGTATGTTGACCGATCGTTTTGGCATTCCGTGGATGGTGAATACCAACACTACGCAGACGGCGTGAGTTGAGCGGGTTCCGTGGTTGCGGAACCCGGGTTCCTTTTTCCGAGGAGGCTGTATGGAGGCCGTAGTTTCGACGAAGCGGCTGTGGACAGGGCGCGTACTGAGCGGGCTGGTGGTGCTCTTTCTCCTGATGGATAGCGTGATGAAGCTCAGCAAGCCTGCGGCGGTGCTGAAGGCCCAGGCAGAGCTGGGATGGCCTGACGAGATTACAGTCGCCATCGGCGTTGTGCTGCTCATCTGCACCATTCTGTATGCGGTGCCGAAGACCGCGATTCTGGGCGCGGTGCTGCTGACGGGGTATCTGGGCGGCGCGGTTGCGGTTCAATGGCGCATCGGACATCCACTCTTCGCCCAGACTCTGTTTCCTGTCTACATGGGGATTGTATTGTGGGCCGGGCTGTGCCTCCGCGACGCGCAATTGTGTGAAATGATTCCGTTGCGGCGTTAGCACTACCGAGGTGGCACACGATGCGGTTTGTGATTCTGCGGAAATCCGATGCAACGATGGAGTCGGATACTCCGGCAAGCCCTGAGTTGTTAGAGGCGATACGGCAGTACGACGACGAGATGAAGAAGGCCGGCGTGCTGGTCGCGGTGGAGCGGCTGCAGCCGACTTCGAGTGGGACGCGCGTGCGTTTGTCGGGCGGGCAACTCACAACGGTAGACGGGCCGTTTTCCGAGACGAAGGAATTGATCGCTGGTGTCACGATGATTGATGTCGCTTCGAAAGAAGAGGCGATTGCGTGGATCAAGCGCTGTCCTACGCTCTGCGGCGGCGATGTTGAGGCGGAGTTTGAGATTCGCCCTGTATTCGATTGCGGCGAATAGTTCCGTTGCGCTTGCCAGCGTGGACGTAATGATGATGTGATCGGTAGCTATGACGGCTACTGTAATCCACAGCACAATTGATGCGGTCTGGCGGATGGAGTCAGCGAAGCTGATTGCCGGGCTCACGCGGATCGTGCGCGATGTGGGCATCGCCGAAGACCTGGCACAGGAGGCACTCGTCGCCGCTCTCGAGCAGTGGCCGGAGTCGGGGGTCCCGGAAAAGCCGGGCGCGTGGCTGATGGCGACGGCGAAGCACCGCGCGCTCGATCTGCTGCGGCGCAGACAGATGCTTGACCGCAAGCACGAAGAGTTGGGACGCGAGATGGAAGCGCAGGAGCTGACCGTGCCGGACTTCAGTGCAGCTCTCGATGACGACATTGGCGACGATCTGCTGCGGCTGATGTTTATCGCCTGCCATCCGGTGCTTTCGTCCGAGGCGCGAGTCGCGCTCACGCTGCGCTTGCTTGGCGGGCTCACAACGGATGAGATTGCGCGTGCTTTCCTTGTTCCCGAGGCTACGATTGCGCAGCGCATTGTGCGCGCCAAGCGGACGCTGGCGCAGGAGCATATTCCTTTCGAGGTTCCGCGCGGGAAGGAACTGCCGCAGCGGTTGTCGTCGGTGTTGGGCGCGATCTATCTGATCTTTAATGAAGGCTATTCGGCGACGGCAGGCGATGACTGGATGCGGCCTGCGCTGTGCGAAGACGCGTTGCGGCTGGGGCGCATTCTCGCCGAGCTTGCTCCGCGGGAAGCCGAAGTGCATGGGCTGGTGGCGTTGATGGAGATTCAGGCTTCGCGCTCTGCGGCGCGGACCGGGCCAGAGGGACGCCCGGTGCTGCTGCTCGATCAGGACCGCGCGCGGTGGGACCGTCTGCTGATTCGGCGGGGACTGGCTGCTCTGGAGCGTGGCGAAGCGTTGGGCGGATCGCGTGGGCCCTATGCTTTGCAGGCGGCGATTGCGGCGTGTCATGCGCGCGCGGTTACAGCAGAGGAGACGGATTGGGCGCGTATCGTCGAGCTTTACGACGAACTGGCACGCACTATGCCCTCGCCGATTGTCGAACTGAACCGCGCTGTGGCCGTGAGCATGGCGTCCGGACCGGATGCGGCTCTTGCGTTGGTGGACGCCTTGACTGCGGAGCCTGCGTTGAAGAGCTATCACTTGCTGCCGAGCGTGCGCGGCGACTTGCTGGCGAGGCTTGGGCGATATGACGAGGCGCGGGCAGAGTGCGAGAGAGCTGCTCAAATGACACGTAACGCGCGTGAGCGTGAGCTGTTGTTGGAGCGAGCGCGTGAGTTCGCGGCACGTTCGACGGGGATCAACTAACAGCGATGATGTTCTAAGCAGCGATCGAGTTGCCTTCTGCTAAAACATAAGGAAATTTCGAAAACGCAAACGCAGTCGATGGAAGTGTGCATCCTACGAGTGGTTTTGGAATGCGCTGCATTGATTCTGGCGGCGCTGAATCACGACTAGTTAGAGAGGAATGCACATGCTGCTGATTATTCTTATTATTTTGCTTCTGGTCTTCGGGTTTGGCGGTTATCGTATGGGCCCTGGAATTGGCTATTACGGTGGCGGTGGAATCAGCCTGGTCCTGGTTATCGTCATTGTTCTGCTTTTGCTGCACGTATTTTGAAGAACTTGTCGATGAGGTAATCGCGCAGCTCGATGTTGAAGCTGCGCGTGTTTTGTTTTTCGTACTGCGCGTCGGTGTTGTAGTCGACGATGTAAGCGCTGCGGCTGGCCGGGTCGATATTGATCTGGCTGCGGAAGCCGTTCTGCCAGCCGGGGTGACCGATGAGCGTCAGCATGCCGTCGGTGTGGACGAAGAAGCTTTCGGCTACGCAATCATGCGCGCCTGCGCGTGAGGGAAAGTCGTCGTCGGGCGTGACGGGGAGCACGGGCTTCCACATTTCTTCTAACGAAGACCGTTTCAGGATGGCGTCGTAATCGGACTGGTGCGCGGGATCGCCGAGCAGGAAGCGGATGTATTTGAGCATGTCCAGTAGCGGCGCGTTGAGGCCGCCGTTAGCACGGGTGATGCCGGTGTTGAAGTCGAATGGGTCTTCGGTGAGCTTGCCGTCCTTCAGGTCCCAGCTGTGGGAGCGGTAGCGCAGCAGGTGGTGGGGGCTGCGGTCGTAGTAACTGTGGTTCATGCCAAGCGGGCGGAAGATGTTCTTCTCCATGTAGACCTCGAACCGATCTCCGGAGAGGCGCTCGATGATTTCGCCTAAGAAAACGACGGCGAGGTTGGAGTAGCTGTAGTGGGTGCCGGGCTCGAATTTGATGTCGGTATACGGCAGCATGGCGACGATCTGCGACCACTGCGTTGGCTCGAAGGGTTGCCAGTCGGCATCGCGCCACGGCCATGTGGCATCGCGGAAGCCGCTCGAATGTGACATGGCTTCGCGGATGGTGATGGCGGAGATAGGGCCGTAGGTGTCGTGGACTGTGGCCAGCTCAGCGATGTATTTGAGGAGCGGGTCATCGAGCGAAAGCAGGCCGTGGTCACGCAACTGCATGATGGCGATTCCGGTGAAGGTCTTGGTGACCGAGGCCCAGTGGTAGGTGGTGTTGTCGTCGACGGGATCGGTCTCGCTCTGGCGGCCGTAGTTGTCCTGCAGGATGACTTCGCCGTTGCGGATGACGATGAGACTGCTGCCGATGATTCCGTTGCGGCGCAGGCCGGATTCGTAGAAGGATTTGATTTCCTGCGGCGTTGCGGGGGCTTTGGTTTGTGCTGCGAGGGTGGCGGCGAGGAAGACGATCGCGATGATGAGAGGACGCATCATGTTGCTCGGATTGTATTGGATGGGGCGCTTGGGCTCTATTGGAATTTCGTTCAGATCGTTAGTGCTAACCACAGGTCCCCCTGCTACGCCCTACGCGCTCCGGTCGGGATGACAAAGTTAAACGATACCGACTACTTGCTGTAGAAGCTATAGGTCGCGGTGTAGGGTTGTCGGGATTCTTCGGTCGTGCAGCTCTCTTTGGGCGCGGCGCCGCCGTGGGTTTCTGTGCGGCGGATGTATGTGGCGTCGGCGAACTGTCCTGAGCCGCTGTTGGGGGTGGCTTGAATCAACAGCCACGGTACCGAGCCTGCATCCGGCGACGGTTGCGAGGCGATGGCTTTGCCTTTTACTTCGCTGCCGTCGTTCAGCTTCCATGTTGGCCCGGCGAAGTGGGTGCCGATGACTGCTGCCTGCGCGTCGAGAAGTTTCGCGTCGGGCGCCTTGAGCGTCCACTTGCCGTCGGTACAGCTGTAGATCTGCACTCCTTCGCCCTTGGCCTGGAGGAGCAACTCGTGGGTGCCGGGCGGCAGGTCAATCGAGGAGGGCGTCTGCTGCGCGATGGACGCGACGGATGGAATGAGAGCGGTGAGGAGAATGAGTGCTCGCATAACGTGACGAGCATAGCAGAGGCGTGTGTATGGCGTTTTAGTCATCGGAGTTGTGCGAGAAAGCAACGGCATCTGTGGCAACCGACACACGATATGGATTCCTCCTCCCGTTGGTCGTCAGAATGACGGCGCGCCTTTACTTTTACTTGCCATCGTATTTCTGGAAGAGGTCGGGAAACTGCTGCTTGAGTGCGGCGATCTTGGGGCGGTCACAGACCATGATGTAGGGATTGCCGGGGTTCTTGAGGGCGTAGTCCTGATGGTAGTCTTCACCCGCGTAGAAAGCCTTGAGCGGGACAACCTGCGTCACGATGGGACCCGAGAAGACGTGTGCGGCGTCGAGTTGCTTAATATAGGCGCCGGCAATACGGTGCTGCTCTTCGTCGGTATAGAAGATGACAGATCGATAGGATGTGCCGACATCGTTGCCCTGGCGGTTGAGCTGAGTGGGGTCGTGGGCCACGGAAAAGAAGATGCGCAGCAACTGGCCGTAGGTGATCTTTGACGGGTCGTAGACGACGCGGACGCTTTCGGCGTGGCCGGTGGTTTCTGTCGTCACGTCGCTGTAGTGCGCGGTGGAGGCTGAGCCGCCGGAGTAGCCTGCGGTAGTGTCGACAACGCCCTTGACGCGCTCAAAGACTGCCTGCGTGCCCCAGAAGCAGCCTCCAGCGAAGACGGCTGTTGCTTTGCCATGCTTCGCGGCCAGGGTTGCGTCGCTCTGCGCGGCGGGAATGGGTGTCGACCGTGGCGCCTCGATCTGGGCGATTGCGAAGACAACGGCGAAGGCAACGACGAGCCCGCATAAGAGAGAACGAATCATATTGGATTAGAAGGAAATCCCGCAAAAAAGTTACAAGCATGTTTTGATGCTGCGCAAGGCGGGCTGGCTCCCAGCCCTTAAAATGCGGGTATGCCAAAGGCTCGCCCCAAGCCTGCTCCTCAGGAAGCCGTGCAGCCGTACTTCAGCCAGGAGGCGGTGAAGTTTCTGCGCGGGCTGAAGCGCAACAACAACCGCGAGTGGTTTGAGGCGCGGCGCGCGGTCTTTGAACGCGAGTTGAAGAAGCCGATGCTTGCGGTCGCGGAGCGTGTGACCGATGCGATGGCGGAGTTCGCGCCTGCGCATGTGCGTCCGGCGCAGAAGAGCATCATGCGCATTTATCGCGACACGCGCTTTTCCGCGGACAAGACGCCGTACAAGACGCACGTGTCGGCGTGGTGGACGCGCGCGGGGCTGGAAAAGACATCAGGCGGCGGGTATTACTTTCACTTCTCGCCAGCGGAGGTAGTCATTGCTGCGGGAATTTATATGCCGGAGCGCGAGCATCTACTGGCGATCCGGATCCAGCTTCTTGAGCAGCATGAGGAGCTGCGGCGTCTTCTGAATGGCAAGAAGCTGCGCAAGGTGATGGATCTGGATCTGGGCAGGTCGGCGCTGACGCGTCCGCCGAAGGGGTTTTCCGCGGATCATCCGGGGATCGATCTGATCAAGCAACAGCAGTGGGGGGTGCTGGCGCGGCTGCCCGGCGAAGCGGCGCTCGATGAGGGACTGGTGGGTGAGATTGTGACGCGCTTCCGGCTGGCGGCGCCAATCGTGGATTTTCTGAACCGTCCTTTCGTACAGGATGGGGAAAAGAAGAGGCAATATATCTTCAAGCTGATGTAGACGCGCGCCTTTGCGGAAGCATAGACTAGCGAACATCCTGAACACGAAATGCGCGCCAGCCGCGCTAGTCAAGGGTTTCGTGGGCTTCAAGAAGTGGCCAAAAGCGACGGAAATCCGGGAAAATGGCATAAAAGCCAGAAAATATGGGCAAAAACCTGTGGAAACCGGGTTTTTGCCGTTGACAAAGCTCGCGAAAAGACGCAAGGTAAACGGCGGTAGGTTTTTTCAAACACCCGCATGGATACAGGGTTTTCGAGCTATCGGGCAAGGAAATCCGCAGTGGGCAGGATGGAAAAACCCGCAAGACGCGATACCAGCAAAGATTCTGGGAAAGCGAAATAAGAACTAGGAGGATCTACAAAAAAATGGCAACTGGAATGACGAAAACAGCCCTTGTCCGGCACCTAGCGGAGAAGCTCGAACTCACGAACAAGCAGTCGGCTGGATTTCTTGATCTGCTCGCGGAAACAGCAATCAAGGAGACGAAGAAGAACGGTCTCTTCGTAATCCCCGGTCTCGGACGCCTGGTGAAGGCAGAGCGCAAGGCACGCATCGGCCGGAACCCGCAGACGGGTGAACAGATCAAGATCAAGGCGAAGACGGTAGTGAAGTTCCGCGTGGCGAAGGCTGCGAAGGACGTCATTGCTCCGCCGAAGAAGTAGCTCAAGACGCATTGCGCCGCTCGAGAAAAAGGAAACGGATTGTTCCGTTTCCTTTTTTGTTTCTGTGACAGTTGTCATTCCCTTTCTGTGACAGAAGCGAATCGCCGGATGCTCGTCGCTGGAGTAGAGTCGTGACGTAAGGTAAGGAGCTTACTCAGCTTGGCGAAAGTCGACTATGGGATCGATGCACCTGGAGTCGTTCGCAACCTGGCGCTTTGCGGCGCAGCGTTGTTGATCGTCCGCGCGTTCACTGCGACGATCCGCATCGGACCGGTAAATATTATCAACTTTGAATGGCCGGGCGTTGCGCTTCTAGTCACTGCTGGTCTTATGGTGCTGTATTCGAAGGTAGGGAAGATGCGGCATCGCGACCGGATGATCCGCATGGCGGCGCTCAAGGGTGATGAAAAGGTGCTGGATGTGGGGACAGGGCGCGGCTTGCTGCTGATCGCCGCGGCGAAGAAACTATCTGCAGGTCATGCAGTCGGTATCGATATCTGGAAAGCTTCAGACCTGAGTGAGAATCTTCGCGAACGAACACAAAAGAATCTTGCTCTCGAAGGTGTGGCTGATCAGTGTGAGTTGATCGATTCCCCGGCGGAGAAGATGCAGTTTGCTGACAGCCACTTCGATGTGGTCTTGTCGAATATGTGTCTGCACAATATCCCGAAGGCAGAAGAGCGCCGTGAAGCCTGCATGGAAATCGTGCGCGTGCTGAAGCCGGGAGGCGCAGCCGTTATCTCGGATTTCAAGAATACGGGAAGCTATGCGCGCGCCTTCAAAGATGCCGGTTTGGCGGTGAGCAAGAAGTTTTATCTGGCTGATACTTTTTTCCCCGTTTCGATCGTTTATGCGAGAAAGCCAGCGTGACCGAGTCAGAAGTGATGGATGGTGGCCAGATAGGCCTTGAGTCCGCTGGAGATGATCTGTACGCCGATGCACATGAGGATGAAGGACGAGAGACGCATGACGACCGAGGTTCCAGCTGCCCCGAGCAGGCGTTCGGCAACACTGGCATAGCGGTAGCAGATGTAGACAATGAAGCAGACCAGCGCGACTCCCACAAGCGCGGCGATAAGAACCTTGGGAGAAAAGATCGATTCGGTGTGTAACTCGGCGGGCAGGTGCGCCCCCAGGGTGATGGCGACGGAGATGGCGCCGGGGCCGACGGTGATGGGCAGCGTATAGGGATAGAAGGCGTGCTCGAGGATGTTTTCCCCACTGACGGTTTTTGTGTTCACGCCACTGCTCCCCTGCGCGAGCAGGGTCCAGCCGGTGGCGGCTACGACGAGTCCTCCGCCGATCTGCACGGCATAAATGGAGATGCCGAAGAAGGCCAGAATCTTTACGCCCCAGAGCAGCGAGCAGATAAGCAGAAAGAAGCTGTAGATTGCGATCTTTTGCGAAAGCGCGATCTGGAGGGGGCGCTCAACCCCTCCGATCATGTTGATGAAGATGGCCGCGCTGCCAAGCGGATTGACGATGGGAAAGAGCGCTCCGACGACGAGAGTCATGGATTCTGCGACGTCGGAAATGTCGTGAAGAAGGTCAATCATGTTTCGATGCCTCGGGCAGTATAGCTCTTACAACCAATGATGCTCCGAAACAGATGATGACGCACTTGATCAGCAGGTAGGCGTTGTAGCGCCACGCGAGGATGGCGAAGCATGCCGTGTAGCTGGCATAGTAGCTTTCCGCGAACAGGCTGGCGACCCACCGCGGCCTGGCTCGCGAAGCTGGCACACGCGCGCGGAGGCTGCGCCAGAGGCGCGGGACTTTCTGCTTGTAGGCCAGATAAGCTTCTCCCTGCTGTGCGGCGAGGTAGGCTTCTTCGCCGAGGATGAGGCGGTAGTAGAAGATGGCCTGTGCTCCGAGGAAGAAAATGGCGCCCGTTGGCGGCATCAGAATCGATATTGCGATCGAGAAGACGAAAGTGCCCATGTAGAGCGGGTTACGCACGTAGCGGTAGGGGCCGGCGGCAACTACTTCTGATCCGTGCATTGATTTGTCGTGCACCACTGCGGTGCCGAGATAGGCTGTGCCCCAGACGCGGAAGGTCGTTCCCTTGATGGCGCAGAGGAGGGCGACCACAGTGATAAGGATGGTCGCGTTGGCAAGTGAAAGCCAGTGGAGGCTGGCGAGGCGTCCGGAAAGCTCGAGCCACGTGGTGGAGACCCGGCCTGAGCCGCCGAGGTACCGCACCCACGGGGCCCAGAAGCCGAGGACGTAAAGCAAGAAGCCGATCGCGATCCGAAATCGGAATTCGAACTGCGTTGCCTTCATTTTGCGGCGGTCCCATTTTCATTCTTGTAGACGGTGCCGGATTTCATGACGAACTGCACATTCTGAAGCAGGCGAATGTCTTTGAGGGGGTCACCGTTGACGGCGATGATGTCAGCCCATTTGCCGGCTTCGAGCGCGCCCACTTGGCTGGTCCAGTTCATGAGGTCGGCGGCGTTGAGTGTGGCAGTCTGGAGCGCGGCGAGCGGCGTCATGCCGAACTGGTTCACGTAGACGTCAAGTTCATGTGCGTTGAGTCCGTGGGGGTAGACGGCGGCATCGGTGCCGAGCGCTACCTTTACGCCTGCGGCGATGGCTTTCTTCGCGTTGGCCTTTTCGACCGCACTCACGTCAATCATTTTTTGCTTATAGAACGGAGGCAGGTTTCCGTACTGCTGCATCCAGTCGATCAGATATGCCGTGGGCACGAAGTAGTTTCCGTGCTGCTTCATGGCGGCGATGTCCTCGTCGTTCATGTAGGAGCCGTGCTCGATGGAGTCGATGCCTGCTTCAGTCGCCCAGAGGATGCCCTGCGCGCCATGCGCGTGCGCGGCAACTCTGCGGCCGAGGCGATGCGCATCAGCAACGATGGCCCTCAACTCTTCGAGTGTGTACTGCGAGGCTTGCGGGTCGTCGCCTTTGGAGAGCACTCCGCCGGTAGCGCAAACCTTGATGAGGTCCGCTCCGTATTTGATGGTCTCGCGGACCTTGTGCTGCACGGCCTCGACACCGTCGGCTACGCCGTCTGCGGTCTGATGAAAGTCGAATGGCAGCAGGTTGTCGTCGCAGTGGCCTCCAGTGATGCCGAGCGCGGGACCGCTGACCTGCATGTGCGGGCCCTCGACGAGGCCTTCATTGATGGCGTCGCGCAGGTCTACGTCGGCATAGCCCGCAGCGCCGACGTTGCGGACGGTGGTGAATCCGGCTTCGAGCGTGACCTTGGCGTTGCGCGCGCCGATGAGCGCGCTTTTGGCGAGGCTGGTCGAAAGCTCATGATAAGGGTCGAAGTTTGTGTCCATCGTGAGGTGCGTGTGCACGTCGATGAGGCCCGGCAGCACGGTCATGCTGCGCAAGTCGACCTCTTTGTCGCCATTCTGTTTGGGTGTGGAGGATGTCGGGGCAATCGCGGTGATGCTGTCGCCAGTGACGATGATGGTCTGGTCAGGGGATTCGTTGCCGGTGTGCACGTCGATGACGTGGCCTGCGCGGAGGAGGGTGCGGGTCGGCACGGGTTGCGGTTGTGCTGCGACGGGAAGGGTGGAAAGGAGCAGCGCTGGCAGGAGCAGAAAGAATACACGGCGGTCGGTCGTTGGCATGATGTGCTGTCCAGGATGTAGATGTGGGGCAAGTCTAGCAGACGGTGTGATTTAAGAGCTGCCAAATTCCCTATTGCCAAACCATAGAAGAGCGCGCATGATACCTATGGCTAGACAATAGGAGCGACATGAACGATAAAACCGACGTTTGGCAGGGAACACTGGCGTTGATGGTGTTGAAGACACTTGAGACCCTGGGGCCGATCCATGGTTATGGCATCGCGAGGCGCATTGAACAGACGAGCGGCAATCAGCTGTCGCTGAATTACGGGACGCTCTATCCAGCTCTGCTGAAGCTGGAGCAGGAGGGATACATTGCTTCTGAGTGGGGTGTATCAGAGAACAATCGCAAGGCCAAGTTCTACAAGCTGACCCGCGCCGGACGAAAGCAACTGGAACGGGAGACGCGCGATTGGGAGCAGGCGACGGCAATTCTTGCGCGCTTTCTCTCGCCGGCTGAGGAGGCGTGATGAGAAAACTGCGGGCTCTGTGGATGCGGGTTGGCGGGCTGTTCCGTTTCAAGAGCGTGGACGGAGAATTTTCAGCTGAGCTTGAGAGCCACGTAGCGATGCATGTGGAAGACGGCGTGCGTGCCGGACTCAGTGAGGAAGAGGCGCGGCGGCAGGCGATGATTCGTCTTGGTGGGCTCGAGCAGACGAAGATTGCGTATCGCGAGCGGCAGGGACTGCCGTGGTTCGAGACGCTGTGGCAGGATGTTCGCTTTGGCCTGCGCATGCTGGTGAAGAGCCGGGGATTCACGGTTGTCGCGGTTTTGACGCTCGCGCTTGGCATTGGGGCGAATACGGCGCTGTTTTCTGTTGTGAATGGAGTGCTGCTGAATCCGCTGCCGTATCCACATGCGGACGAGCTGGTGACTGTGCATGCGAGCAAGCCGAATTTCAGCGAGGGGTCGATTTCGTATCTCAATTTCCGCGATTGGCAGCGCGACAACAAGACGCTGGAGGCGCTCGCGGTTTCGCGAGGGACGGGCTACAGCATGACGGGCATGGGCGATGCGGAGGAGGTGCGCGCTGAGCTCGTGTCGTCGGATTTCTTTCCTCTGCTGGGCGTGAAGCCGGTGATCGGGCGGCTGTTCGCTCCGCATGAAGATGAGATTGGGCGCGAGCCGCTGGTGATGATCAGTGAAGGTTTCTGGGCGCGCAAGTTTGGGTCGCGGCCGGATGCTCTGGGTAAGGTGCTGACGCTCGATGGGCGCAACTACACGATTGTCGGCGTGCTGCCCGGAAGTTTTAATCTGACGATCGGAAATTTTCGTGCAGCCGACCTCTATGTGCCTCTCGGGCAGTTTCGCAATCCGGCGCTGAACGAACGTGCAGCGGGATTGGGCATTCATGGCATAGCTCGGCTCAAGCCCGGAGTGACGCTGGCGCAGGCGCAGGCCGATATGCAGCGGGTTTCCGAACGGCTGGAAAAAGTGTATCCGGAGGCCGACCAGGGAATTCGCGCGAAGCTGGTTTCTTTTCAGTATGCGATGGTGCGCAACGTGCAATCACTGCTGTTGATCCTGATGGTCGCGGTAGGTTTTGTGCTGCTGATTGCCTGCGTGAATATCGCGAACCTGTTGCTGGTGCGGTCGAATGTGCGCGCGCAGGAGTTTGCCGTGCGGTCAGCGCTGGGAGCAGGGCGCGCACGGCTGTTACGTCAGTTGCTTACAGAGAGCTTGATGCTTTCGCTTGCGGGTGGTGCACTTGGCCTGTTGCTGGCCTCGTTGGGGACTCGCGCAATTCTTCAGCTACTGCCGCGCCAGTTGCCGCGCGCGGCCGAAATTCATATGAGCGGGACGGTGCTCAGTTTCACTCTGCTGGTTTTGCTGGCTGCGGGGACGTTGTTTGGTTTGATGCCATGTCTGAAAGTCTTTCGGCAGAATCTGCAGGACACGCTGAAGGACGGTGGACGCGGAGCAGGCGGCGGTCGCCAGCGCGCGCAGAACTGGCTGGTCGTTTTTCAGATGGCGATGACGCTGGTGCTTCTGGTCGGCGCGGGGCTTATGATTCGCAGTCTGATGAAGCTCTCCGCAGTAGATGCGGGGTTTCGACCGCGTGGCGTGCTGCTGTTTGGCCTGCAGGCGCCTCCATCGATGATTGGGTTGAGCCCGGAGGCGACGCGCGCGTATCTGCGCGAGGCGAATGCGAGAATCGCGGCTGCGCCGGGGGTTGAAGCCGTGTCGTTTTCGTGGGCGGCGCTCCCAATGCAGTCTGATGACGAACAGCTTTTCTGGGTGGATGGAGAGCCGAAGCCGCAGAATGAGAATGCCATGCACTGGGCGATCCGGTACATTGTGGAGCCTGGGTATTTGAAGACCATGGGGATTCCGCTGCTGAAGGGGCGCTTTTTTGCGTCGAGCGACGACGAAAATGCACCGCGCGCGGTGGTGATCGATGACGTGTTTGCGCGGAAGTTTTTCGGAAATAGCGATCCGCTGGGAAAGCGTGTTTATCTTGAGCAGTTTGATGGTCCAGCCACGGTGATTGGCGTGGTGGGGCACGTGAATCAATGGGGGCTGGATAACGACGCGGTCAATCCGCTGCGCGCGGAGGTGTATCAGGCGATGATGCAGATGCCCCCGCAGCAGCTCGGACTCGTCTTGATGGGTACGGACGTTGTTCTTCGCTCGAAGTACAAGGCGGACAATACTTTCCAGAGCGTTCATAACGTGATTACCCAGATGAATCACGAGCAGGTAGTGTACAACCCGCAGACGATGGAGTCGGTCGTTGCGGGCAGTGTGGCGGGGCAGCGCTTCTCAATGATTCTGCTGGCTGCGTTTGCAGGCACGGCGCTATTGCTGGCGAGCATCGGGATGTACGGAGTCATCTCTTATCTGGTTGCGCAGCATGCGCGCGAGATCGGTGTGCGCATGGCACTCGGTGCAGATCGCAGGGACGTATTTCGCTGGGTGCTGACGCGCGGCGGCAGACTTGCCTTGTTTGGAGCGGCAGTCGGCATTGTCACGGCTCTAATTCTGACCCAGGTGATAGCAAGCTTCTCCGCGCTACTCTTTGGCGTGCGCGCCTATGATCCGTGGACGATGGCGGGAGTGCTTGCCTTACTGATGACGGTGGCGCTGGTTGCGTGCTATCTGCCAGCGCATCGCGCCATGCACATCGATCCAATGCAGGTGCTGCGTACAGAGTAAGCCTATTCGAGGGCTTGGCGCAGCCTTCCTTTTGCCCGCACGAGTCTCGCTTCAGCTTCGGCGGGAGCGAGACCGAGACGCTGCATGACGATGGCTGTTTTTACTGAGCCTGCTTCGTCGAGTAGAGCGAGAGCTTTGTCTTGGGGTAGTTCCGTCAGTGTCGAGATGATTCGGGCGGCGCGGTCGCGCAGCTTTACGTTTGTGGGCTGCACGTTGACCATCAGGTTTCCGTAGACGTAGCCGAGGCGCACTAACGATCCCGTGGAGAGCATGTTGAGCACGAGTTTCGTTGCCGTGCCTGCCTTCATGCGTGTCGATCCGGTGACGACTTCCGGGCCTACGGCAGGAGTGATGGCGATTTCCGCGAGCTGCGCGAGCTGCGAGCCGGGAACGCAGCTGAGGCCGATGGTTGCTGCGCCGAGTTTGCGGGCGAAGTCGATGCCGCCGAGAACATAGGGTGTGCGGCCGCTGGCGGCGATACCTACGAGGGCGTCGTTTGCGCTGAACTTGCGGGCTACGAGGTCTTTCTGTCCTTGCGATGCGTCGTCTTCGGCTCGCTCAACAGAGCGACGTAATGCGACGTCGCCGCCGGCGATCAATCCCTGTACCAGTTCGGGCGGCGTGTTGTAGGTCGGTGGGCATTCCGAGGCGTCGAGCACGCCGAGACGGCCTGAGGTGCCTGCGCCGATGTAGAAGAGGCGTCCACCATTGTCGAGGCGCGCCACGATTGCGTCGACTGCCTGCGCGATGTTGGGCAGTTCCAGCTCGACGGCTGTGAGCACGTCGCGGTCGGCGGCGTGCATGGTCTTCATCAGGTCTAGCGTCGCGAGTTGGTCGAGGTTTTCCGTTGCCGGGTTGCGCGCTTCAGTGAGCAGCTGGTCGAGCTTTTCCATATTATGAGCTTACTTTGCGACAGCTGCATTCAGGATCGGATGGTCGAGTCCCTGCAGGCTGCGCTCCGGTGCGCCTTCGAGATCGAAGACGACGACTTCGTTCTCGCCGGACTTGAGCCATGGTCCGGGAACGTAGAGCGTCTTTTGCGGGCCGATGTTCCAGACGCGGCCCAGGGCCTGGCCGTTGAGCCAGACTTCTCCCTTGGTGAAGGCGCTGGTGTCGAGAAATGTGTCGGCCGGTTTGTCTACGGTAAATGTGGCGCGGTAGAAGCAGGGGCCGGTGCACGGCGCGTCGCTGTAGTTGAGCTTGTCGGGTGTCAACATTGGCAGGGGGTAGATTTCCCAGCCGGTGATCGGCTTGCCTGCTAGTGTGACTTCTTTTGTGATGCCTTCGCGTTCGCCGCGCATGACTTTGGTGAAGTTCACGCGACCTGTGTTTTCGATGAGGATGTCGAGGAGTGGGTGCGGTCTGGTGATGTTGAGGGGCAGCGAGCTTTGATTGATGCGGCGGTCGAGCGTGCCGACGAGTGTGCCGTCGACGTAAATCCTGGCGTAGTCGTGGAGCTGGTCGAGCACGAGGTCGCCGTTGACGGGACCGTTCAATGTTGCTCGATAGAGGATGTAGCCGTAGGCCTGATCGAGATCTTCCATCGAGAGCGGCTGCTCACTATGAGTGGGCTTGGGCAGGTTGTCCCAAAGCGACGCCGATTGCGTGAGCTTGAACGATGGAACGGTGACAGCGGAGTCTACCGATAGGTAAGGGGGGTGGTGTGGTACCTGTGGCTTTTGCAATGGTGTCGCGGAAGAGGAAATATTTCGGCGTCGGGCGGCCGCTTTCGTCGAGCGGCGAGTCGTAGTCGTAGCTGGTGACGTCGGGCTCGTAGTTTTTGCCGTTGGAGTTCGCGCCGTTCATCCAGCCGAAGCTGGTTCCTCCATGAAACATGTAGAGGCTGATGGAGTAGCCCTGGCGCAATGTCCAGTCGAGCTCGGCGGCTTGCTGCTTTGCATCGGTCGAGGCGTGATTTGCGCCCCAGTGATCGAACCATCCATCCCAGTATTCGCTGTTCATGAAGGGGCCTTCGGGGCGGAGCTTCTTGAGTGCTGCGAAGCCTTTTTGCGATTCGCCAGGGCCGAAGTTGATGGCCGCAGGCAGCCCGGGAAGCGAGCCATTGGGGACCTGCTCGGGGCCGTCGGCGGTATAGAGCTGAGACTTTGTGAATCCGGCATCGACCAGCATGTGGTGAATCTGTTCCATGTAGGCGTGGTCGTTGCCGAAGGAGCCGTACTCGTTTTCGACCTGCACCAGAATGATGGGGCCGCCGTTGCCAATCTGCAGCGGCGCCAGTTCCTTACCGAGGCGCATAAACCAGCGGTGGGCGGGATCGATGAATTTTGGATCGCTGATGCGGACGACGGTGCCGTGGTCCTTGAGCAGCCATGCGGGGAAGCCGCCGAACTCCCATTCAGCGCAGGCGTAGGGACCGGGACGCAGAATGACGTAAAGCCCTTCCTGTTGGGCTTCGCGGATGAACTCGGCTACATCGTTGTTGCCGGAGAAATCGTATTCGCCGGGACGCGGCTCGTGCACGTTCCAGAAGACGTAGGTGGTGATGGTGTTCAGGCCCATGGCCTTTGCCATGCGCATCCGGTCGCGCCAGTAGGCGCGCGGAATGCGCGGATAATGCATTTCGCCGGAGATGACTTGAAACGGTTTGCCGTCGAGCGTGAATTGGCCGTTCTCTGCTTTGAAGGTGTGAGCTTCAGCGTAGACGGTTTGGTGAGTCACAAGGACGGTAGAGAGCAGAAGTAGGAGCGAGGCGGCGAGGCGTTTCATCACAAGCTTAATTTTCTCCGGACAATTACGAAGGGGTAGTGTACAGGGCGGCCTGAGCCTATGGGAATTCGTTCCACGCCCCTACAATGGATGCTGGAGCGACCGGAGCAGTTCCCCAATGCCAAAACCCTCACACTACATCTGTATCCACGGCCACTTCTATCAACCGCCGCGCGAAAATCCTTGGCTCGAGCAGGTAGAGACACAGGACTCCGCGGCGCCGTTTCATGACTGGAACGAGCGCATCACCTCGGAGTGCTACGCGCCCAACGGCGCTTCGCGCATCGTGAATAAGAAGAATGAGATCATCCGCATTCTGAACAACTATGCGCACATCAGTTTCAATTTTGGTCCGACGCTGCTTTCGTGGCTGGAAGAGCATGCGCCGCGCGCCTATCGCATGGTGCTCGAAGGCGATCGGGCAAGCCAGAAGCGCTTCTCCGGGCATGGGTCGGCCGTAGCGCAGGTTTATAACCACATCATCATGCCGCTGGCGAATACGCGCGACCGCATCACGCAGATTCGCTGGGGCATTGCCGATTTTGTGCGCCGCTTCGGACGTGCGCCTGAGGGCATGTGGCTGGCGGAGACGGCAGTCGATTCAGAAACGCTGGAACTGCTGGCCGATCACGGCATCCGCTATACAATTCTCGCGCCCGGGCAGTGTGCGCGCGTGCGTCCGCTAGCAAAGAGCGCGACAGAAACCGAAGCTGCCTGGACGGATACGGATGCCGAGACGCTTGATACGCGACACCCCTATGTTGTCCGGCTGAAGACGGGGAGCGAGATCGCGATCTTTTTCTTTGACGGTGCTCGATCACGAGCGATCGCGTTTGAGGGCCTCCTGAACAACGGCGACAACTTTGCCGCGCGATTGACAGGCGGCTTCTCCGCGGAGCAGAAGCCGCAAATTGTCCATGTCGCGACGGATGGCGAGAGCTACGGGCACCATCACAAGCATGGCGAGATGGCGCTCTCTTATGCATTGAAGCTGATCGAGAAGAGCGCCGATGTGTGGCTGACGAACTATGGGGAGTTTCTGGAAAAGTTTCCTCCGGCGCATGAAGCGCAGATCGTCGAGAACACATCGTGGAGCTGCGCGCATGGCGTCGGGCGCTGGCGTTCGAATTGCGGCTGCAACATGGGGTCGCATCCGGACTGGACCCAGGTGTGGCGAAGGCCCTTGCGGGATGCGCTCGACTGGCTGCGTGACGCGATCATGCCGATGACGGAGAAGGCTGCGGCTCCGCTCTTTGACGATGTATGGGCAGCGCGGGACGCTTACATTGCTGTCGTTCTCGAACGCAGCGCTGAGGCGACGGCAAGATTTCTGGCGTCGCAGGCAAGCCACGAACTCAAGGCGGGTGAGCGGATAAAGGGACTCAAGCTGATGGAGATGCAGCGCCACGCTCTGCTGATGTACACGAGCTGCGGCTGGTTCTTCGACGAAATCTCCGGCATTGAGACGGTGCAGATCATTGCTTATGCCGGCAGAGTGCTTCAGCTGGCGGCGGAGATATTCGGAGATGAGGGCGCCAGGCTCGAAGAGCAGTTTGTGGAGTTGCTGAGGAAGGCGAAAAGCAATGTGCCGGAGCACGAGGACGGCGCCGCCATCTACCGGCGACAGATCAAAAGCATGCGGGTGGGGCTGGAGCAGGTGGCGGCGCACTATGCCATCAGTTCGATCTTTACAAGCTATCCCGACGAAACGGACCTTTTCTGTTATTCGATTCGCAGACTTACATACGAGGTGGTTACATCCGGGCGCGGACGGCTGCTCTTAGGGCAGGCGCGGGTTGCTTCGCAGATTACGCAGGAGCCGGAGACGGTGATCTTTGCCGTCGTCCACTTTGGCGACCAGAACATTACCGCGGTGGTGAAGCCCTTTGATCCATCGCGTGTTGAAGAATACGAAGACTTTGTTGAGAAGGCGCGGTCGACGGTAGTTGACGCGGACTTTCCTGCACTGATCCGCCTTTTCGATCAACTCTTCCGCGGCCGAACGTATGCCATCCAGTCGCTCTTTAGAGACGAGCAGCGCCGGATTGTGAAGCTGATTCTGGCGTCAACGATCTCGGAAGTGGAGTCGAGCCTGATCGCCATTTACGAAGATCATGCGTCGCTGCTTCATTTCCTGGGGAAGAACGGATTGCCGAAGCCTCCGTCACTGAGCATGGCTGCCAGCTTTGCTGTGAATGCCAAACTGCGGCGGGCTCTCGAAAGCGATCCGATCGATGCGTTGAAGGTGCGCGAGTATCGTGGACTGGCTTCGGGCGACAAGATCGAGATTGACAAAAACACGCTCAGTTTCATCGCCGATCAGAAGATGAAACGCGTCATGGTGCGGCTGCATGCGGACTTCATAAACATGCCGCATCTGGAAAATGCGTTGCTGACGGCGCGGACGCTCAATGAACTGCCGTTTGAACTGAACGTCTGGCAGGCGCAGAACATCTGGTACGACACGCTGAAACTTTCGCACAAGAAGGAATTGCCCGCAGGATGGTCAGAGAAGTTCCTGGAGCTTGGCAGACAAATGCGAATCCGCGTGGATGAGCTTGTGGTGGAAGAAGACGAAGAAGCGGCGCGGGCAGTGGATCTGTCAGTCGCAATGTAAGAGTGCGTTAGCGGCTGCGGATGAGCACGGCTGTTGCATCGTCGGAGTGGCTGGATCCCTCGCCGAATCGGCGTACTTCGTCGATCAACCCATTGATGCATGCGTCCGGCTGCAGGAAGTGCTCAAGCAGGCGGCTGGCGCCGTACTCTTCGTCGAGGCGATTCGTGGCCTCGGTGATGCCGTCGGTATAGAGCAGCAGGCGCGTGCCGGGTTCCAGCCGGAGCGTGGTCTCGGGATAGGATGACGGTCCAAGCCCCAGGGGCAGCCCTGGTTCTACGTCGAGGAACGAGCCGCAGCAATCGATCAGTAGTGGACGCAGATGCCCTGCGCTGGCGATCGTCACCTCGCGCGAATTGGCGTCGAGCACGCCATAGATCATGGTCACGAATTTGCCCATGGGGAAATCTTCGAGCAACGTCTGGTTCAGGTGCGCGAGCGTCTCTCCCGGTAATGGATGCAGCTTCGCGAGCGACCGCAGAATGGCGCGCGTTGCCGACATGAGCAGGGCGGCGGACATGCCTTTGCCGGAGACGTCGGCGAGGACGATGCCGTAACGGTTGTCTCCGAGATCGATGAAGTCATACCAGTCTCCGGCCACCGATCCGGCAGGGTGCCACGCGGTTTCAAATGCAAAGCCAGGAACGAGAGGCGTCGCTTTGAAAAAGATGGCTTGCTGCATGGCGCGCGCATCGTCTGCTTCCTGCTGCATAATGGCGCGCTCCAGCCGCTCGCGCTGAAAGAGGCGCGCATTTTCGATGGCGACGGCGATGTGCCCGGCGAGCGCCTCGAGAACGAGCAGCTGATTCTCCGAGAAGGCGTTGGTCTCGATGTGGTCCACGCTGAAGACGCCGATGACCTGGCCGCCAATCTTCAGCGGGATGCTGACTTCAGAGCGGGTAGTCGGCTCGCAGGCAATGTAGTACGGGTCCAGGCGAACGTCGGGGGCGTAGTGCAACTGCCCGGTTGCCGAGACGTGACCGACGATTCCCTCGCGTCCGATCTTGAGGCGAGAACCCTTCGTGAGCAGCTTGCATCCGCGAACCCCTTGCAACACCATCTCGTCGGATTCGGGATGGCGCAGCCACATTGCCACTTCGACGGTCCCGAGGGAGTTCGCCAGATCATTCACGACACGGTCGAGGAGCTGCTCAAGGTCGAGCGTCGATGTGATGAGCTGGGCTGCGCGCTGCAGCTTCATGAGAATCTGAACGAATTCGCAGGAGGATTCACTCGGCATCAGGCTGTCCTGATCTTCGATGAAGCTGGGGATGGTTCCCATGCAATCCTCCTTGTGCCCGCGCAGACGCCGGGGCAGCACTCGATTTGGTCTTTAGATGTTGTGACCGTGGCCGCGATGCAATCTATTACGGGTCGTGGATGGCTGCATTGAATTTCAGCTGCGCCAGCGCAGCGTGACCGAGCCGGACATGGGGTGACGCATGGGCTGGCCTGTCGATGCGGCTTCGAGCCTTGCCTGCTTGAGTGCGAAGTACCATTTCGCGGGGCGGTCGGCGTCGTCGATGAGCATGAGCGTGGGATCGTACTTCAGACCCTCGGCCTGCTGGATCATCGTAGCCTGATCCTGCTCGACGAAGCGTTTGCCAAAATACGTCGCTATTGTTGTTACAAATGGTGCACGGTAGAAGATGTTCCAGGCCGCGTAAACATCGATGCGGCACGCATTTGCAACTGTCGGAGTTACAGTTGTGATGCTGGAAAACCACTTGTCCCCGGCGCGGATGGTTTCATAACGGCGATTTGGAAGCACGAAGTCGATCGTCGTGGTGATGGGCTCGCCATAGACGCCGAGCAGTTTGTATGGCGCGCTGTTTGCCGACGGCGTGTGCGAGGCCATGCGAAAGCCCTGCTCGATGGGCTCGAAGTGTTTCTCTTTTTCGTGAATGCTTGCCTGCTTGCGCCACCACCAGGCCTGATGGACGAAGGGACCGTGTGCCGGGTCCATGAGGCCGATAATGCCGTGATCGACGTTGCAGGGAAGATCGGCGGTGAGATGCTGGTTGCGAAAGCGCGGGCCGAATTTCGGAGCTTCAGGAACGGGCGGTAGCGCAGGTTCATCGGCGCGGACGCGGCCTGAGCCCGGTTCCGACACATAAACCCAGGCGTAGCCGTCGCGTTCCTCACACGGAAACGCTGTGCCGTAAATGCGCGTCGGGTCGAGCGTGTCGCGGCTGGTCAGCGAGGGGATTGCTTTGCATTGTCCGCTGACCGGCTCGAAGGCCCAGCCGTGATATTTGCATGTGAGCCGCTCGCCGTCGAACCATCCGCAGGAGAGCGGGATACCGCGGTGCGGGCAGCTGTCGCGCATGGCGAAGAGGCGTCCGTCGGCGCGGCGGCCGAGGACCAGCGGGATGCCCATGAGCAGGGCGGTCGCCAGCTTGTTCCCCTGAAGCGATTCGCTGCGCATGGCGGGGTACCAGTCATTGTAAATGAGCGTGGTTGCGGGACCTTGCGGAGTGGCGATCGTGGTGAGATTTGTAGCCATCTTCTCTCTCAACTATAGCTCGGGGTTTGCGGGGGGGCACGGCGCGAAGAGGCCTGTAGTGAGTTTGGCCGCGGCCTTCTTTCGTGTTGCCAAGCGACAACTACGGCTAGACTAGTTCTTCGCCATTTGTTCCCCATCTGGAGCAGAATCCGCGTACACTTATCAGCGATGACTGACGGAAGACGCCCTGTACGCTACGATGCCGCCCTTGCGGTCCGCGAACTGACCGCGGCCGATCCGAAACTCGGTGAGCTGATGGAGCGCGCCGGGCCTTACACGCTGAAACTCAAGAGCCAGCATTCACCGTTTGAGGCGCTGCTGGAATCGATCATCTACCAGCAGCTCCATGGAAAGGCCGCAGCCGCGATCCTGAAGCGCCTTTTGGCGCTCTTTGGAGAATTTCATCCGAGCCCTGAGCATCTGCTCGGTGCCAGCGACGACATGCTGCGGTCGGTGGGTTTGTCGGGGAGCAAGAGCAAGGCGCTGCGCGATCTTGCGACCAAGACGCTCGACGGAACCGTGCCGACGCTGGCCGCCATTCGGCGCATGCCGGACGCGGAGATTCTGGAGCGGCTGACGCAGGTGCGCGGGATCGGGCCATGGACGGTCGAGATGCTGTTGATCTTCCGGTTGGGCCGGCCTGACGTGTTTCCGTTGACCGATTATGGAGTGCGCAAGGGCTTTTCGCTCACCTTTAAGAGACTGCCCAAATATAAGCCTTTTGACGCCACCATGCTGGCGAAGCCGGCAGAGATGCTGCGGCGGAGCGAGAAGTGGCGTCCGTGGCGCTCGGTAGCGAGCTGGTATCTGTGGCGAGCGTGCGATCTGGCGGGTAAGCCTTCACCGCCTCCCAAGTAGAATTATGCGAGATCGGGCTAATCCAAGCTCCGTGACGTCGATGAACGGGTAGGGGTAATAGTGGACGACAGCGCCGCGGGCAAGCGTGTAGCCAAGGTAAGCGAGCGGATAGAGGCGCCAGCGCACAGCGTCGGTCCAGCGCAGGCCTGTTTTTGCTGCGAATGCGAGCCAGAACACAACATACAAGACTGGCGCCGCGTCGTGCACGAGTACGTCGGCGACCTTGGCCCAGCCCTCTGGGTGATAGAGCTGGCGCAGGAGCAGGTTGTATACGGCGCCGACAATTACGATGTAGACCAGCGTGCCTCCGCGTGCTGACGCGTCTGCGAAGTATCGCCCGGTTGCGGATTGCGGCATGAGAAGTGGAATGGCATATCCGAACACGACGAATATGTTTGTGAGGATGGTGAAGAAGCTAAAGAAGCGCACGACCGCTTCTGCGGTCGAGATGCCAGGCACCTGCATCATGTAGTGGAACTGCACTGCAATACCGACGAGTCCGATCAGTGCGCCGGTGGCCATTGCGAATTGTTCGACCGGTCTGGACTGATTCTTTCGCAGGGAGACCATGGACCGTTCCTCGTAGTCTGTGTCGCTGCATATCCGCTAGTTGCCGAGCGCCTCTAATAACGTGTCGAAATCCTCCAGGCGAGAATACTCAATGATGACGCGGCCCCGGCCGTTCTTGTCCTCGATGCGGACTTTGAGGCCGAGGGAGCGCTGCAGACGGTCCTGGGCTTCACGCACGTTGGGGTCAATGGCCGCCTCTTTCGCTTTATCTTCTCCCTTAGGTTTCTTTTCCGGATTGAGCAGGCCTTGAACGTAACTCTCCGTTTGGCGCACGGACATGGAGAGCGCCGAAACTTTCTGGGCGGCTTTGAGGATGGTCTCGGGGTTTTCGAGCGGCAGAAGAGCGCGAGCGTGGCCGAAGGTTAGATCGCCGCTTTCGACTTTGCCCTGTACCTCTACGGGAAGGCGCAAACAGGCGCAAGAAGTTCGAGACCGAGGCGCGGTCTTTGCCGGTGCGCTGCGCCATCTGCTCCTGCGTGAGCTTGAATTCGTGGCCCAGGCGCTCAAAGGCGCGGGCCTGTTCCATTGGGTTCAGGTCGGCCCGCTGCAGGTTTTCGACGATGGTCATCTCCATCGCTTGTTCGTCGGAGACTTGGCGGAGGATGGCCGGGACGGTATCTTTGCCGGCTTTTTGCGAGGCCAGCCAGCGGCGTTCACCGGCGATCAGCTGGAAGCGGCCGTTGGGCAGCGGGCGCACGATGATGGGCTGGACGACGCCGGTGGCGGCGATGGAACTGGCGAGTTCGGCCAGCTGCTGCTCGTCGACGCGGGTGCGCGTCTGGTAAGGATTGCGATCAATCTCGCCGACGGAAATCTCCTGTGGCCTGCCTGCGACCTCGGTTGCGAGCGGTTTTGATTCCGTTTCCGCTGCGGCGGCGACGGTTGCCTGCACGCGCGGAAGCAGCGACTCCAATCCCTTTCCTAAGGCGCGTCGTTTGGGAGTATCTGTTGCGGTCGTCATAGTGCGTCCTTCCAGTTAAAACTTTGCTCAGGCATAGGGCCAAAAGCGGATTTCTGTTTTGCCGCGCTTTCCTGCCGCCTCTTTGCGCTCTTTGGCCTTGGGGCTCTCGATGTTGTTTCGCTTCAATAACTCGTCGGCGAGCTCAATGTAGGCTTCGGCCCCACGCGACTTGGGATCGTAGAGGATGACCGGCTTGCCATAGCTGGGGGCCTCAGCCAGGCGGACGTTGCGCGGGATGGCGGTCTTGAGCAGCTTGTCCCTGAAATAAACGCGGAGATTTTCCGTCACCTGTTGCGCGAGGTTGGTGCGATCGTCATACATCGTCAGCAAGACGCCTTCAATTTGCAGGTGAGGATTGAAGGCTTCGCGGACCCGTTCGAGGGTGTGCATCAGTTCGCTGATGCCTTCGAGCGCGAAGTATTCAGCCTGCATGGGAATGAGCAACTTATCGGCGGCAACCAGTGCGTTCAGGGTCAGCAGGTCGAGGGCTGGGGGGCAATCGAGGACAACGAAATCGTACTTTTCTCGCTGTACGGCCAGGGCCTCCTGGAGGCGGTTGGCGCGATTATCGTGCTGGATCAGCTCGAGGTTCGCTCCTATGAGGTTCTTATTGGACGGAACGAGCTTCAGCGTCTCGATTTCCGTGGAGAGAAGCGACTCTTCGATCGTCGCCTCGCCCAGGAGAATGTCATAGATAGACCTGCGCTCATCATCACGGGCGAAGCCGTAGCCCCCGGTGGAGTTTGCTTGGGGGTCACAGTCGATCAGGAGCGTATTCAGGCCTTCGAGGGCAAGTGCGGCGGCGAGATTGATAGCGGTGGTGGTTTTGCCTACCCCACCTTTCTGATTGACGACGGCCAGGACCTTACTCATACGATAGAGAAAGACTAAAGACGGCAGCGCGCAAATTCAATCGCTGTGGCCTGTGCAGAACAGGACATAAATTGTGGAAGACTTTTTTGTGACGCGGAACGGGGTGCCGCAACTCTTTGCTGGGAGATGAGATAGCGGTGGCTGGCGCGGTCCTTCCGAGCAAAAAGATGCAAGGGCAATCCGTGGAAAACGTCTGTGTTCCACGTGGAACATGTCGGTTGTCAGAGGCCGTTTGTTCCGCGTGGAACATCGATGCGGCGGCCAATGAGAAGGAGTCTCTGTGAGGAGCTGGGCAGCAAAATGGGGGGGGCCCAGTCGATCTGATCAAATTCCGAGGTCAGGGCCTGGGATGTTTCTCTGGTGACGAAGAGGCCAAAATAGCCTCCCGGGGCGAGGTTGCGGATTGCGACTTGGCTTGCCTCCCGCATCTTGTCGACGGCTCGGAGGGTGACCGCTTGGAATGTCCGGTTTAGGTCTTCGACCCGTCCGTTGTAGGCCTCGGCGTTGGGTACATCCAGCGTGCGCACGGCTTCCCGCAAGAAAGCTGCTTTCTTTGCCTGGGATTCTCCGAGAGTTATATGGATTTCTGGGCGACAGAGGGCGATCGGGATGCCGGGAAATCCGCCTCCCGATCCAAAGTCCAACAAGGTGCGGATCTCGGTTGGGAGGTTCCGTGCTGCGAAGATGCATTCGATGAAGTGCCGGTGCAGAATCTCTTCCGGCTCGCGAATTGCGGTCAGGTTGAGCCTGGCGTTCCATTTCCGGAGCAGCTCCAGGTAGGTTTGAAAGCGGGCTGCCACTTCCGCGGTCAAAGGTTCAAGCCCGGCTGCTGCCACAGCCGCTTCGATCTCAGCTGCCGTCATCGGACAACGGAATCCAATATCTCGCGCGGCTTCCAGGCTCGCGCTGCGTTGATAAAGTCGCGAAAAATGGCCTGCGAGGCGGGATTCTCGGTAATCCGTTCTGGGTGCCATTGAACGCCGAGCACGAAGTGTTCGCCGCGCTGCTCCACCCCTTCGATGGTGCCGTCAGGAGCGGTTGCGATCACGTCAAGGCCGTCTCCAGGCGTTGAAATGGCCTGGTGGTGGCTGCTGTTTACCGCGATCAATGGAATAAAGTCTTTCAGGCGCTCGGTCGTGGCGGAGATGGCAACCGGGTGGGCCTCGGCGATTTCGCGGCCAGCCGCATGATTGAGGTTGCCGCTCAAGTGCTGCGTGAGGGTGCCGCCCTTCCACACATTCAGCGATTGAGCGCCATAGCAGATACACAAGAGTGGCTTGTGCAGGTTGAAAGCATCCTGCAACAAGAGTTCGTCGACAGCTTCTCGGGCTGTATCCGCAGAGGCGCACTCTGGAACCGGCTCCTGCCCATATTTCTGCGGGTTTACATCGGCCGGGCTCCCCGGCAGCAATACCCCGGAACACGAACTAACGAGGTTCGCTACGGTCGCCGGCGACTCGCAGAGGGGAACGGGGACGGCAATGGCGCCGCAGGCTTCGACTGCCCGAGCATATTGTGGCCAGCTGCGCTGGTTGTAGTCCGGCTCGGTGGAGTTGGGTTCGGGGATGGCGATGCGGGGGGCTTGGTTATTCATAGGGCGTTCTCTGGAATCTCGGTGATGGCTGCGAGAGAGGGTTGAGCTGGCGCCTGCAGATACGAGTTCGCGTAATAAAGGCGGCAAATCTCATCGCTCAGACGCGTGGTCAGTTCATTGACCTGACGCGTGGAATAGTCCGCGGTCTCTATGGGTTCGCCCACAACAAGCGTAATGGGCACGGGATAGAACTGTGCCGTGTGAATTGGCAGAAGCTCATGCGTCCCGACCAGAGCCATGGGAACGATGGGAACACGTGCCCGGATGGCCATGAAGGCCGGGCCGTTGAGGAAAGTGTTGGGATGGCCGCTCTCGGTGCGTCCGCCCTCGGGGAAGATGAAGAGTGGCATGCCGGACTTGAGCGTTCTGACCGCGCTGCTGAGGCTCGAAATCGACGCGCGCGGGTTATCGACGTTGACCGGAACTTGTCCCGAGCGGCGAAGATGCCATCCGATGAAGGGCATCTTCCACAGGTCGTGCCGGGCCACAATGCGGAACTGAAATGGCATGCTGGCGAAGACGACCGGCGTATCCATGTATGAAAGGTGGTTGCAAGCGTAAACGGCAACCGGGCGTTTTCGCAGGGTTTCTTCGCCAAGAATGGAGATCGGACAGCCACTAATGGCGACT
Source organism: Terriglobales bacterium (assembly GCA_963823845.1). Taxonomy (GTDB): domain Bacteria; phylum Acidobacteriota; class Terriglobia; order Terriglobales; family Acidobacteriaceae; genus Alloacidobacterium. Next base: position 830,427 of record CAWGND010000008.1, on the reverse strand, counting down.
AGCGTTCGAGCCCACGCCTGGGCGATACGATGCTGTAGCTTGCCCTCCTTCTCAAACAGAGATGCCGCCAGCGACATGCTTCCAAAGATGGCGGTTGAGGCAAAGACTGCGGGTGCCTGAAAAAAGACGGACAGCAGCCGGTTGGACCGGGGCAGGGGCGCGGGTCGTGGACCAAGAGGACGCCGCGTCATGGCTTCAACTCCGAACGCAGGGCTCCGACTAAATACACAGAGCCTGTGCCGACGATCAGGCCGGACGCTGGTGTGATCTCCAGCGAGCGATCGAGCGCTTGCCGCGCATCGGCGCATCTCTCGTAAACCGCCCGAGTCGCCGCTGCTGCGGCCGAGAGTTCATCGAGGGTGGCGGAGCGCGGAGAGTTTACAGGCGTGAGCAGGACCACGTCGAACAAAGGGAAGAGTATCTGCGCCAGCTCAGTAACGGGTTTGTCGCGCAGGCAACCGAAGATCAGCGTCTTCGGCGCGCGTGATTCGAGGTCTGCCAGGACTGAGCGCAATGCCCACGCGCCAGCGGGGTTGTGGCCTACATCGAGCAGGATCGCAGCACCGTTGGCGGCGGTGAAGCACTCCATGCGGCCCGGCCAGCGGGTTTCGCGGATCCCGCGGGCAATATCTGCCGTGGTTATTTTGTAACCATGATTGTTACGTAATTCGACTGCCGTTGCGATGGCCAGCGCGAGGTTGCGCTGCTGGTGCTGCCCGGCGAGCGGTGAATCGACCGCGATGCTTTGTTCTTCTACCGGCAGGGCGTAGTGATTGCGTCCATCTTCGAAATGCTCTGGAGAATGCGTCGTACGCGACGGAATATATTCTGCCGCGTTGACTCCGCGAACGTTGAGGCTAATGGCTACTTCGCCGAGAGCGGTATTCGCTTCAGGGTGCTGGGGCAGGGTGACCATCACGCCGTTTTCGCGTAGGATGCCGGCCTTCTCGTGAGCAATGGCGGTGATGGTGGGGCCCAGCCACTCAGTGTGGTCGAGTGAAATGTCAGTGATTACGGAGACCAGTGGCTCAACGATGTTGGTCGCGTCGAGCCTGCCCCCCATGCCGACTTCGAGCACGGCGATGTCGACCCTGGCCTCGGCAAAGGCTGTGAAGGCCAGAGCCGTCATCGACTCAAAGAAGCTTGGATGCGCGGGCAGCTTGCCTTCATCGACGAGTCTGCGGGCTGTGTCGTCTACATAAAAGTAGAAGCGGGCAAACTCGTCGTCTGAAATGTCAGCGCCGTTGATGCGGATACGCTCGTTGACGCGTGCCAGATGCGGAGATGTGTACAGGCCGACGCGGTATCCTGCGGCCCGCAGGATCGCAGCCAGCGTTGCTGAAGTCGAGCCCTTGCCATTCGTGCCCGCGATCAGGACAGACGGAAACTTCGTCTGTGGGTCGCCCAGCGCAGCGGCAAGTACGCGCATTTGCTCCAGCTCAAACTTGCGTCGCGCCTGGCCCGGAGGAGTGTGCAGTTCTCCGGCCAGCGCGAAGAGACTCTCGATGGCCGCAGCGTAGGACATGGATTGATTTTAGTAGAGATTGATCTTAGTAGATTGGTTGCATCGTTGTGAGTCACGCAACGAGAGAACCGGCCGAATAATTCCTTGACCCGCGTACTCGCAGACGGGCATGATTTATACAACACCATTCAAAAAAAATTCCCCCGATTTCGGGGAAACAAAGAGTTGGCGACGATTGACAGCTGGCTGTAACGAAGTCAAAGAAAGTACCGCTGCCTTGTCGTCGCTCTCCCAAAACAGGGCGAGGCTTCGGAGAACTCGGCCCTTTCCGCACTTGGTTCATATCGTTACATTCACAATCTGTGCGGTGCTGCTGCTGTTCTGCGCCCTCGCCACACACCTACTCGGCATGCACAACTTAGGCGTGAGCGCGATTCTGATAGCGGCTCCTGTGTTAATAGCCCCTTCGTTATTGCCTGCAGCCTGCTGGCATCAGCATGGAAACATCGATAAGCGCGAGGCAGCACTCACGCTCCCCTGGGCGATTCTGCTGATGACGATCATCCCCTATGTTGTAGTCGTTTCTGCGCGCCTGAGCATGCCCCTCCGCGACCAACTCTTCCTGCGCATCGATCAGCATCTGGGATTCAACGTTCCAGCAATCATGGCATGGGCTTCTCGATATCCGTACGCAGGGCAGGTTTTCAACCGCTCCTACGGCCTGTTGTTCTGGATGGTGGCCTTGGCCGTCCTTTTGCCCTCCCTCATGGGGAAGCGAAAGGCAGCCCAGGAATTCCTGCTTGCGAATGCGATCGTCTTCCTGCTTGCTGTTCCCATCTTCACCTGCTTCCCGGCCGTAGGGCCCTGGGTCGCCTACCATTATCCGGCCAATCCGGCTCAGGGGCTCTGTGAACTTTCCATCCGCGCAATGCACCAGAGTTCTCCATCGACACCCGTCGACGCATTTGGCATCGTCTGCTTTCCTTCGTTTCACGTCATCTGGGCTGTCCTTTCCGCTATGGCATTGCAATCGATCAAATGGCTGCGCGTTCCAGCGATTATTCTTGCCGGGCTGATCGTCGTCTCGACCGTGACGACCGGATGGCATTACGGCACCGATATATTGGGCGGTCTGCTTATGTGCATTCTCGCGGTCGCTAGCGCCAAGGTAGTGCTCAGGCTACAAAGCGGCTATTGATCGTTCTGATCGCGGCTCAACAGGTTGACCGCGGACTCGCCGCAACTCTACTTCAATTCGCTTCCGCTCACCTCAATATCGACGTAATCGAGGCCGGCCTCGTCGCCCTGGTCCGGAACTCCATCGATGCGGATGGAGTCGCCCGGCTTCAGCGCGAGCCCTGGAGTTGTGCGGCGCGTGCTTGTGTGGCCGTTCATCTTTGCTGAAGGCAGACCGTTGTCGGCTGCCCACGAGTCAACGAGTTTGCCGTTCACGCGGAGATGGAAGTGCGCCGCGCCTGTGTTCTGATCGAAGTATTGTGTGGCGATAGCGTACTGGCCGGCTTCGCGGTCAAATGTAAAGCTAGCCGAGCAACCGGTGGCTCGGTCGCAGGCGACTGCCTTGCCTCCGGATGCTGTCTCCCATGGCGTTACGTCGACCGGGGTGTAGCCGTCGAGTTGCATCAATTCAGCTTCCACGCGGTTGGTATGATGGCCGGCGCGGCCTTTTTCGTCGGGGATGCCTGAGGTCTTTAGGAACCACTCGCAGATGGCATCGCGCCATACGATGGCGTGTTCGGCCTGATAGGTGACGCGCCGCAGCACTTCGTCGTAACGCTCGTCATCGATACGGCCGTGCAACGTCTGCCATTGCCAGATGAGATGGGCTGCCGCTTCGGCGCCCTCATAGTGTGAGTCGTAGATGTGCTGGATGACGGTTTTGCCGGAGTGCAGTTGGTACGTGTAGAGAACGTGGTGCATGAAGAGCAGCAGTTGATCGGGGCAGGTGGCCAGCGATTCGTACATAGCGGCCACGGCTTCGTGATATTGGCCAATGTAGCCTGTTCCCGTAGCGACAGTCCGGTCCATGCCGATGCCTTCGTGATCGGCGCGGTGCCACTGACCCCAGCCGTTGCGCTCCGACGACTCAACGCCTGGACCATAGTGGGCGCCGATGATGTCGGTCAGGGTGCCAGCGCCGAGAGGCCCGGTGTAGCTCTGGTAGATGTGCCACGAGACGAGTTGCATTGCGGTGATCGTCTTGACCACCAGCGGATCATTGCCGAACGTGAGCCGCGTCCATTCTTCTGCGATGGTTTGCGGAGTGAGATTGGGATTCCAGGCGAGCCGCGCAAATCCGTATAGATTGGCCATGGCCAGCGGATGCGCGAGCCAGTTGGCGTCGAGTCCGACGTTGGCCACCCCGACCATGCCGCCCAGCGGTCGGTGAAAGGTCTTGCCCGTGATCAGATCTTTGACCGGTGAGCCGGTTGGCTTGGCGTGGAGATCGGAGCCTTCAGCGTGCATATCAAAGTCGAGAACCTCCTTCCACATCGGGATCAGGAAACACAAATGCCGTTGCTGGCCGGTGTATTCCTGCGTGATCTGGACTTCCATCGCTTCGTTCGTGCGTTCCAGGCCGCCGATCAGCGGCGAGACCGGCTCGCGCGCCTGGAAATCGATGGGACCGTGCTTGATCTGGAGCACGACGTTGTCGTCGAATTTTCCGTCGAGGGGATGGAATATGTCATAGGCGGCGCGGGCGCGGTCCGCCTTCGGGTCGCGCCAGTCGAGGTGGTGGTTGTAAACGAATGCCCGATAAAGGACCACACCGCCATGCGGCTTCAGCGCGCGGGCAAGAGTGTTGGCTGCGTCGGCTGGGGTGCGGCCATAGTTTGAGGGTCCGAGCTGGCCTTCGGAATCGGCCTTGACGGTGAGGCCGGCCAAGTCGGGGATGAGATTGTAGATCGCATCGGCTTTCTGCCGCCACCACGCCTGCACGCGCGGGTCGAGCGGGTCGAATGTGTTGAGCTTGCCCACTGTTTGTGGACTGGCGATGTTGACGGAAAGCGCCATGCGCACGCCCCACGGACGGAGAGCGTCGGCGATGCGGGCCAGCTCTTTGAGCGATGGATCGCTAAGAACATCTGGAGCCGCGTTCACGTTGTTCACATTGCAGCCGTTGATGCCGACTGAGGCCAGCAGGCGGGCATATTCGCTGACACGTGTGAGATCGTTGCGGACGTGGTCATTGTCAAAGAAGATCGAGCGGCCTGCATATCCGCGTTCGATGGTGCCATTGGGATTGTCCCATTGATCGACCCAGCGAATAGGCGCAGCTGGCGTTTCTTTGTCGTCGAGGTCTGAGATATTTTCAAGCTGCGCGATGCGGTTCAGCAGCGCGAACGTGCCATAGAGGATACCGCGCTCGTCGGCACCCGCAATGATGATGTAAGTATGACTGCGACGATGAAGGGTCTTCAGCCAGAAACCGTCGCCGGTGATCTGCGCTGCGTGCAGGTCCGGAAAGCGCCGTTGTAATTCTGCAACTGTACCGAGCACAAATGCATTTTCATCGGGCAGACGACTGGATTCCCCGCGCGGTGTTGTTCCCAACATGCCGCCGATGCCGCGAGACAGCTCGTTTTGCGCGCTTGCTGCAGCTTCGCTGTGGTCGAGAGAGACAATCACCTCGGGCAGCGAGGCATATTGTTTCAGGGCCGGCGCATCCTTTATCGGCGCATAGCGGAGCCATGCGGCTTCTCCTGTTTCAGCCGGAGCGCTGCCGGTAAACCATAGAAGAATCGCCAACGAGAACGGGAAATATCGCAGTTTCAAGCCCGGCACACTCCGAGACACTAAAGCGATTTTTTAGGATACTCGTTCCGAGGATTAGCTGTCTTTGACAGGTTCGAGGCCGGGATATTCAGTGGGAACGTAGCCGGTGATGGATTTGAAGTCATTGATAAGGTGCGCCTGGTCAAAATATCCCAGGTCAACGGCGAGTTGCGCCCAGTCAAGGCGCGCGCCGGAATGCATCTGCTCTAGCAATTCATGCAGACGGTAGCGACGGATCACCCATTTCGGGCTGGCGCCGACATACTGGCTGAAGAGTCGCTGGAGCGATCGCGCGCTGATGCCTGTGCGTGCGGCGAAATCGTCTACCGTGAGAATGTCGCGCTCATCGAGAATGCGCTCGACCAATTGCCGCGCTTGGTCTGCTTTCTCGTCGGGCTGCGGTTTTCGATGCAGAAGAAATTCGTCAGCGGCAGCCTTCATCGCGTCTTCGTCCTCGGTTGAGAAGATGGCTCTCTCAAGCTCATTCACATCGGGCCCGAAGACCTGATCGATGGGGACCGCGCGATTGGCCAGCGAAGACAGCGGCCGTCCGAGAAAAGGAAAGAAGCCGCCGGGTGTGAATTTAATGCCGAAGACATGTGACTTGCCTTCGAGCGTGCGCGAGAATTTACTGGTTGATATGCCCCAGGCCTTCGACAGGCTCCTCGAAGACCACGTGAACATTCGGGTGGGGCAGCGACTCGACCAGACGCGGTTCGAGGCCGCGCAGATCCCAGCTCACCATCCAGTAGTGGTCGATCCAGGGAGTGAGCTCTGGCGCCGCGCAGAGCCGTGCATGATGGATTTTTCCCGCCGCCGGAGGTCTCCGCAGCACGCCGCGTGGCTGGCCCAGCGCCGGATCGAAGGACTCCTCGCTTTCGTATCGAATGGGGCACTCGCCCTCAGCAATTTGGGTTGCGGGCTTTTGTCGCATTTTTCCAATCACCGTCACGGTTTCCAGTTTAGATTGTGAGGCAAGGAAGATTGCATATGACCCCACTGTTCATTCGTAAGTCGATTGAAGTCAACGCGCCGGTGGAGGCGCTATGGAAAGTGCTGACTGACAATGATTTCATCCCACAATATACGTTCGGCTGCGTGGCGGAAACGGACTGGAAGCAGGGTTCGCCGCTGCTATGGAAGGGCGCAGCCGACGGCGTTCTTTACGTCAAAGGGCATGTAGGTGCGGTGGATGCGCCGCACCGGCTCGAATATACCGTCATCGATCCCAATAACCCGGCTGTTTCGGATATTCCGGACAATTACCTCACTATGATCTATGAAATCCGGGAGCAGGGTCTGGGTTCAGTCTTTGAACTCATCCAGGGAGACTATTCCAAAGTGGCTGAGGGACAGAAGCGCTACGATGATACATTGCGAGGCGACGATCACCTCCTGGTCAAGATCAAAGAGCTGGCCGAGGGGCTGCGGGTGGCGGCTTCAATCTAATGCTTCATGAAGTCGAGAGCCCGAATCAGGTACGCCTTCATTTCCTTGCGATTTACGACTGTGTCGAGAAAGCCGTGCTCCACCAGAAATTCTGAACGCTGGAAGCCTTCGGGCAGTTTTTGCCGGATCGTCTGCTCGATGACGCGCGGCCCGGCGAAGCCGATCAACGCTTTCGGTTCGGCAATATTCAGGTCGCCAAGCATGGCGAAGCTCGCTGTTACGCCGCCGGTCGTCGGGTCGGTCAGGACGGAGATGTAAGGGATTTTCGCTTCATCCAGGCGTGCCAGCGTGGTTGAGATTTTCGCCAGTTGCATCAGGCTGACGATGCCCTCCATCATGCGCGCTCCGCCGGAAGCGGCAACAATAATCAGCGGCTTGCGCGAATCATGAGCGCGATCGACGGCGCGGGCGATCGTCTCGCCGACGACGGCTCCCATGCTGCCGCCGATGAAGGCATATTCCATGACTGACAGGACAACCGAGTGCGGCCCGAGTTGTCCGAGCGCATTCATAATGGCATCGTTCAGGCCAGTCTCTCTCTGGGCCTTCTTCAGGCGCGACCTGTAGGACTTCAGATCGCTGAAGTGCAGCGGATCTGTTGACTTCAGCTCGGTATCGACAATCTCGAATCCCGGTTCAAGCAGCATTTCGATCCGCGCGCGGGCGCCGATGCGGAAATGATGGCCGCACTTGGGGCAGATGTAGGAGTTCGCTTCGAGATCGGCCTTGAAGATCACCTGGTCACAGCTGTCGCACTTGATCCATAGACCCTCGGTGCGGACGTTCTTCTCTCCGGCGCTCTCGATCTTGTTTTCCTGCCGCTTAAACCAGGACATGCCTACCCTTTCTGTCGCTCACTAATACTCAATGCCACGCTGAGCGAGAATGCCCTTCTGGTAAGCGTGCTTTACCTCGCGCATCTCCGTGACCGTGTCGGCAATCTCGACCAGCGATGGATGCGCGTTCCGTCCCGTCAGAATCACGTGCACCATCTCGGGCCGTTGCGTCAATGCTTCGACAACCTTCGCAGGATCGAGCATGCCATAGCTGATGGCGTAGTTGATCTCATCGAGCACGACCATATCCCATTCGCCGGAGAGAATTGCCTGCCGCGCCTCTTCCCATGCCTCTTCGACCATGCGGATGTCTTCCGGGTCGGTTTCGGCCCCGCCGATCTTGACGAAGCCCCGACCTAGCTGCTTCATGACAAAGTTGCCGTTAAAGGCTTCCACCGCGTCGAGTTCCCCGTAATGCCATGAGCCCTTGAGAAATTGCAGCATCAGCACCTTGAGCCCGTTGCCGACCGCGCGCAGGGCCGTGCCCATGGCGGCGGTCGTCTTGCCCTTGCCGGGGCCGGTGTTGATTAGGATCAGTCCCCGACGCGATTGTGAAGGCGATTCCGCCATAAACCTCAGTGGCCCGTGTGGTACGGATGCCCAGCTAGGATTGTAAATGCCCGGTAGACCTGCTCGCTGAGGACCACACGCGCGAGCTCATGTGGAAGAGTCATTGGCCCCAGCGAGAGCAGCAGATTTGCCTGCTCGCGTGCGTGGTCCGACCAGCCATCCGCGGGGCCTACCGCGAAGATGATCGTTTGCTGCCCCTGATCGCGCTGTTTTCCCAGCCACTGGGCGAATTGCTCCGAGGCGAACTGCTTGCCGCGACTATCGAGCAATGCCAGATACGGTGCAGTGCGTGAGCGATGCCGCGAAAGGGACTGGAAGAAAGCGGCCTCGGACGAAAATGTCGGAGTTTCGACCACGGCATAATTGCCGATCCGCTTGCTATATGTCCTGAGCGCCGGCGCAAAATCGGATTCGCCAGCGCCTTTTTTGATCATTGCAAGGGAGACGGTCACCTAGCGAGTCTACTGCTCCTGTAGCGCTCTTCTCAAAGCGATTGCAACCAGTGGTCTTTCCACTTGTCATACATATCCTGGGTAGATATCTATGAAAAATCGGAGATCGAGGTACGACCCAATTACTCAGGGTTTAATACCACATGAGTAATCTCTAAATGCGTTTTTTATCGCATCGAAACCGTATCCACTGGTGGGGTCCAAAGGACGACTGGCTATATCACAGGAACAGTCATTTACTGATCGGTTAATCCAAAGCATAAGCGCATAGCATCGCCTGCAAAATGGGCCTTCGATTGCGGCGACTCGTAGCAGTCATGGCAACTCAGATTGGCAGGGGGTCTGTAGAGTACCAGGCTGATTTGCGCGTTTGCCCCTTATCTGTGCGAACTCTGAAGAGTGGTTAGTTCTCAAGTTGCCGTTCAAGGAGGATCTATGCGGTCAGCCAAGGTTTTTCTTGCCCTATTGTCAGTTCTTTCAGTCACATTCCTTACACAGAAAGCCGTTGCCCAGAACGTCTACGCCGCTGTCCATGGAACTGTTACGGATTCAACTGGCGCCGTAGTTGCTAACGCCACGGTCGAAATCCTCAATACAAGCACGAACATCTCCAGTAAGGTGACGACCGATAACAAAGGCAATTACAGGTTTCAGCAATTGCAGATCGGTGGTCCTTACACCATTACGATTCAGGCGCCGAACTTCCAGCAATTCAAGTCAACAGGCCTCACGCTGAACCTGAACGATGACCGCGCCATCGATGCGGTCCTCCAGGTAGGCTCGGGGGCGACGACAGTCCAAGTGCAGGCGGCTACGGTTCAGGTAGAGACGTCGGACACGCAACTGAAGACTGAACTCACCTCTCAAGACATCAACTCGCTGCCGTCGATCTCTCGCGACGTCTCCCAGTTGGAAAAAACGGCGCCCGGTGTGGTTGAGGCTGCAGATCGGTTTGGCACATTCTCTGCGAACGGCAGCCAGACAACAACGAACTCGTTCCTGTTGGATGGGACGGATATTAACGACGCCCCGCTGCAAACGCAGGGAATCCAAGTGAATCCGGACGCGATCAGCGAACTCAACATTATTGTCAGCACTTTGAATCCGGAATTTTCCCGTAACTCGGGAGCAATCCTCAATGAGGTCACAAAGAGCGGGACGAACAGCTTCCATGGGAATGGTTTTGAATATTACCGCGACACCTTCCTGAACAACGGCGACTATTTCTCATTGCCCGGACAACGCCCGCCCTTTCATCAAAATCTCTATGGCGGCACCTTGGGCGGTCCGGTTCTGAAAGATAAGTTGTTCTTCTTCGTGGCGTATCAGGGTTTCCGGAACCGTACCGGGGGCACGCAGAACACCCCCGTTTTTAGCACTGATCAGGTTAGCGGTAACTTCGGAGACGCTGGCGCTCTTTCGACAAATCCGATACCGTACAGCATCAATGGCTGTGTCGCTGACGGCAACAATACCTGGGCCAGCTGCTTTCCCAACGGTCTTTCCGTCAGTCCCAGTCAGTTCGATCCGGTTGCAGGTAATCTGCTGCATAAATTTGTTCCGGCCGCAAACACAACAATCGATGGGGCACCCTACTACAGCTTCAGCACGGCGAATTCGGGTGGCGGAGATCAAGGCGTAATTCGCGCCGACTTTCACCTCAGTCAGAACGACGAGATTTGGTCTTCGGCGGTCTTTCAGTCAGACCCCACCACGGAGACACTTCCATTTACGGGTGCAACGCTTCCCGGCTTTGCTGAGGTCGACGCCGCGCACGTTAAAATCTTCAACGCCTCATACACTCACGTTTTTAATACCAGTACGCTCAACGAGTTTCGCGTAGCCTATTTCCGCTTTAACTTCGCGGCCGTCGAACCTGCCACTCCCGTTGCTCCCAGCGCCTACGGCTTCCAGATCACTCCACAAAACACCGCGGCACAGAGCGTGCCTCTACTTCCGGTCGCGGGCTACTTTACCCTGGGATTCAGCAACAACGGACCTCAGCCACGCAAGGATTCAAACCTAAGCTTTGTCGATAACTTCAGCAAGACCTTCGGGGCACACAGCACGAAATTTGGTGCTCACGTAACGCAGTATCGGGTAAGCAATCCCTTCTATTTCGATAACAATGGCACCTATTCCTTCGAAGGCGGCGGCCCTTACAGTTCCGGGGATCCGGCCATAGACTTTGCTTTTGGCGTTCCCGATAGTTACGGCCAGTTCTCCGGTGGTTTTATCGACGCCGGTGCGTATGAGACCTATCTCTATGCGCAGGACAACTGGAAGATGAGTCCCAGCTTTACCTTTAACTATGGGTTAGGCTGGGATGCAGAAGAGCCCTTCCAGAACAGCCAATTCGGCGGCGTGGCGGTCACCTGCTTTGTTGGCGGCTCGGCGCAGTCGAAAGTCTATCCAACTGCACCTGCAGGTCTTTTGTACCCCGGAGATCCGGGCTGTAATAAGGCAGGCGGTCCGACAATCAAATACAAGCACTTTGCTCCCCGGATTGGGTTTGCGTGGTCTCCAGATTCAGGGCCTACCTTCCTGACAGGTGGACATCAGGACTTCGTGGTGCGTGCCGGTTTCGGGTTGTATTACAACCGGGACCAGGAGGAAGGTTCATTACAGAATCTGGAAACGCCGCCCTTTACGCTTTTCTCCCAGGGCGCATCCTCAGTTGGACTGCAGCCGGGTCTTGCCAATCCATTTGCGGACGTGGCGGGCCGCGGAGCAGGCACAAATCCATATCCGTTTACGCCGCCGAAACCTGGTCAACCCGTGGATTTCATCGCGGGCGGTTACTTCCCGGCCGAATTGAACAATTTCGACGTTCACAATACAGTTCCGGTGGTCTACAACTTCAACCTGAACATCCAGCGCTCGCTACCGGGAGAGATGGTGATGACTCTGGGCTATGTCGGCTCATTGGGTCATCATCTGGTGACAACTTATGACGCCAACCCGATGACGTCGGCCGGTCATGCGGCCTGCCTGGCAGACCCTGCTTGCATCGCTAACCGCTCTATTCAGAGGCTGATTTATCCCAGTCACGCCACAGATCCGCTTGAGATTGACGACTCTGGTCTAGGGTACTACCTGGGCGTAGGCACACAGGCCACGAGAGGCAGCTCAAGCTACAACTCGTTCCAGGCACAGTTGCAGAAGGCGCAGACTCACGGACTTTCCTTCACTCTTGCTTATACCTACTCACACGGACTCGACAACGCCTCCGGCCTCGAGAGTTCAGGCTTTAATGGGTTGGGAACGAACTACATTCCCGGCTTCGGCTACCTGAGCTATGGCGACTCGGACTACGATGCCCGCCATCGGTTTGTCGGAACGTATGTCTATGAGATTCCAATCCTGCAGTCGATGAAAGACAATTTCATCATGCGTGAATTCCTTGGCGGGTGGCACGTCTCGGGGGTTACGGCGTTGCAGAAAGGATTCCCCATTACCATCCTGGATACCGGAGGCTATAACTCCCTCTGGTGCGATGGATTCAACTATTACAGCTGCCCGGATACGGCGGTTACCTCAACCTTCAAGATTAAGACGCTCAATCCGAGATCGGGTCAGTGGTTCGATCCCAGCGTTTTCAGCCAGGAGCCGATTGGTACGTTCGGCAACGTCAAGCGTAACTTCTTCCATGGTCCTGGTTTCAACTACACCAACCTCGGCATCTACAAAGACTTTCCTCTCGGAGCCGAGAAAGCGCGCTACATCGAGATTCGCTTGGATTCGTTCAACACCTTCAACCATCCCAACTTCGCGCCTCCGGGCTCACCGGGTGTTCCGGGAGCCAATTTCGGTGCGGGGACCAGCCCACTCGCCACCTTTGGGACAATCTCATCGGTGATACAACCGTCGAACTTTGGCGGTTCAAGCACAGACCCGCAGCCCGGCCGCGCCGTTCAGCTGGCGGGAAAGATCTACTTCTGATCTACGGTCTCTCCGCAAACTAAGAAAGGCCGCTTCGGCGGCCTTTTCTTACTTGCAGAAGCGTCACTTCTTCTTGCTATTGGATGGAGTCGAGGCCGGCTTTTTGAGGGAAGGCGTCTTGACGGCGGCAGCCTTCTTTTTTGCTTGCGAAGGCGCTTTCTTTGCTGCTGAAGCAGTCTTCTTGCCCACTGTTTTCTTTCTCGCGGTGACGGTCTTTTCCTTTAGCGCCGCCTTCAGCTCTTCCAAATCCACGGTCCGCGCGGACTTCCACAGCCGCTCAAGATCGTAGAAAGCGCGCTTTTCTTCAAGAAAGATATGGACGACGAAGTCCACGTAGTCCATCAGAATCCACTCGCCCAGCTTGCGGCCTTCCACCGAGTGGGGATACGTCCCGAACTCGCGCTTCATGCGAAGATCAATCTCATCTCCGATGGCCTGGGCCTGGCGGTCGTTGGTGGCGCTGGTGATGAGGAAGAAGTCGGTAAAGCCGGAGTCGGCGGGGTCGAGTTCGAGAACGCGCGTGTTTTCTGCCTTCTTATCTTCGCAGGCCGCTGCAGCAGCCAGCACCATGCTGCGGGTTTCGATGGACGCCATTCGGTGGGAGCTCTCTCCTTGGTACTACGCTTTATCGTAGCGCAACGCTCCATCGTAGCTTGGACTGAGTGGGAGCGCCAGAGACATGCTCTCCTGTCATTGGTAAAGATGGCGCGCGCGAATATACTCCGCCACCGGTGGGGGTAGCACGTCGCCGCGGATCAGGTGTTCCGCCAACGCCGTGCGCACTTCAGTCGCCGAAATCCCCTCGTGTAGGTCCAGCAGAAAATAAAGTGTCGCGGACTGGCCTGCATCGTTAACCACGCGGAGTGTCAACAGGCCGGGCTCGCGATGCGGCTCCCCGGAAATACGTATACCTTGCGGCAGTGTTTTCGCTGCGTTATCGAAGTCAAAACCGGGACGCCCGGCAACGATGAAATCGCAGGTTGCCACAAGCTCGGCTGCGCGGTACCAGCGCGGCAGGCTGAGAAACGAATCCGCGCCGACCAGGCAGAAGAGCCGATCTTCCGGCTTGAGTGATTCCTTCAACTGGTGGATGGTATCGATGGTGTAGTTAGGGCGATCATCCGGGCGGGGCGCGTCGATCATGGAGACAGCAAAGCGCGCATCGGCAGCGACGGCCAGTTTCACCATGGCTGTGCGGTCCTCGAAGCTCGCGATCGACAAATCATGCTTGAGGGGTTGATTGCCAACCGGCCCGAAGAGGATCCGGTCGAGACGAAGCCGATCGGCTGCCGCCCGGGCGATAACGAGGTGCCCGCGATGGGGCGGGTCAAAGGTGCCGCCGAAGAAAGCGATGCGCATGCAGGAGGATACTCTTGAGATGATCGTAAACTGTTTCTGCGCCAATCTCTTACGATGACTTCCCCAGAAACACACACGGCCTACATCGGTCTCGGTTCGAATCTCCCTTCACCGGCAGGAACGCCTGTGGAGACGATCGAAGCGGCATTCTGTGCGCTTGAGCACCTTGGTGAAGTCACGGCGCGCTCCTCGCTGTATGAAACTGCGCCGGTGGGGATAATGGAGCAGCCTCGATTCGTAAACGCCGTGGCTGCTTTGCGAACTGCCGACCCGCCGGACCTTCTGCTCGAAAAACTCCTCGCGATAGAACGCAATTTCGGGCGCGACCGCAAAAACAGCACCCCAAAAGGTCCGCGCACTCTTGATCTCGATCTGCTGCTGGTTGGCGAGCTGGTCGTGAACACACCCACGCTCTCATTGCCACATCCTGCGCTCGCCGAGCGGCGCTTTGCTCTTGCGCCGCTGACTGAGATCGCGCCCGAGTTGCGGCATCCCGTTCTTCACGCAACCATGCGGGATCTGCTGGCTGCTTTGCCCGATGCCGGGGCGAACAGCATGAAGAGTGTTCGGATTCTGCGCCGCTATCCGTAGAATAGGAACACTGGATGACGAAGAGATACATGACCGTGCGGTCCCTGCTGCTCTTTTATCTGCTGCTTTTTGTCCTGCTGTCTGGCCTTGCCGTGCTGCCCGTATGTGATGCGCAACAACAGGCGCGATTTTCCGGGACTGTCGTCGACGAGCAGGGTTCGGCTGTCTCACATGCTGAGATCGCCGATACCAACGGGGCGATTCTGGGCGTTACCGCGGACAATGGAACCTTCAGCTTCCAGAACGAATCGCGAGGGGCAATCACGGCCAAGGTCAGCGCTCTAGCATTTGATACTGTCACGGTTACAGTTGCTCCGGGAGCGCCGGCGCACATCGTGTTGCAGAGACAACAGCAGAGCGTTGTCGTCTCTGCATATCGCTCACCGCTCGATACGCTGGACAGTCCGGCGAGTACGCGGATCGTTAACCAGCAGCAACTGCGAGAAGCAGCGACGCCCGCGCTTGATGGCAAGCTGCGTCAGGTTCCGGGACTCGAGCTGTTTCGCCGGTCGAGTTCACTCGTGGCTAACCCCACCTCGATGGGCATCTCCCTGCGCGGGTTGGGTTCGACGGCCGCAAGCCGGACATTAGTCGTCTCGGATGATGTTCCCCTCAACGATCCTTATGGCGGTTGGATTCATTGGGAGGAGATGCCGGCGCTGGCGGTGCGGTCGGTCGAAGTCGTGCGCGGCGGCGCGTCCGATCTGTATGGATCGAGCGCGATTGGTGGCGTCATCAACATACTCCCGGTCAAGCCAGATCAAAATCTGTTTGCGCTGACTACGGGCTATGGGTCCGAGACCACGACGGATAACGGACTGCTGGGTTCCGTTAAGCGTGGGCCGTGGGCTGGACTGCTGGCGGCCGGCATTCTCGATACGGAGGGCTATACGCTGGTTGCTCCGAACCTGCGCGGGCCCGTCGATCAGGACAGCAATGTGCACGCGGAGAATGGACTCATCGATATTGAACGGACGATTCGTAACAGTGACCGTATCTTTTTACACGGCAGCGGATTCAACGAGGCGCGCGACAACGGAACGCCGTTGCAGAAAAACGGCACGCGGCTCTGGCGCTACTCGACGGGTGTCGACTGGTCGCAACTGACAGTTCGCCTGTATGGCAGCACAGAGCATTACCGTCAGACCTTCTCGGCGATATCAGCAAACCGGACATCTGAAATTCTGACGCGTTCCGGCCAGGATCCAGCCGACGAACTGGGAGCAGGAGTGCTTTGGCGACAGCCCGTTGGCTCAGAGGTGATCATTCTCGCTGGTGCCGACACCCACGACGTGCGCGCGTCCGACAACGAAGTGCTTTTCACCGGAACCCGGGGATACGTGAATACGGCGGCCCAGCAGCTGCAGACCGGCGTCTACGGCGAAGTGCTCGCCACTCCGGGAAGGTGGACGCTAAGTGCTTCCGGACGTATCGATCACTTCTCGAATTTTGACGCTGTGCAGTGGACGCAAATAGGCTCGAGGACACTTCCCTCATTCTCCGAGACGGTCTTTGATCCGCGGATCGGAGTCTCACATAGGATTACGACCAACATTGCGCTTAACGCATCGGCCTTCCGCGCATATCGCGCACCCACGGAGAACGAGCTGTACCGCACGGGGCAGGTGGGCCAGCAGACGACACTGCCAAATGCCAACCTGCGCTCCGAGCGCGCAACCGGGTGGGAGACTGGGTTTCAAGCAAATATTCCGCGCTGGCAATCGATGTTGCGGATGAGCTACTTCTGGACGCAAGTGAACCGACCCATCACTGCGCTTACGCTGGCCACGACACCTACCGCCACGCTGCTGATGCGCGAAAATCTTGGCCAGATCGAAAGCCGTGGCGTCTCCATTGACTACGAGGCGCATCCTTTTTCATGGGCGGCGATCATCGGTGGCTATCAGTACGCCAATGCCATAGTGACCAGTTACAAGCAGCAGCCACAACTTGTCGGCAACTGGATTCCGCAGGTGGCGCGCAACATGGCGACGACACAGGTGCGCCTCAGTAATGTGCGTATCGGAGTGCTTAGCGTGCAAGGGCGCATCAGTGGCCGACAGTTTGACGACGACGCAAATCAATATTTACTGCATAGCTATTTCCGGCTGGATGCGTACGCCTCGCGTCAGTTCGGGCATCACGTAGAATTTTTTGCCGCGGGAGAGAACCTCCTGAACCGGTCCATTCAGGTCGGAAAGACGCCGATTCTCACACTGGGTACGCCTCAGGTTGCGCGTTTTGGCTTGTGTCTTCGCTTCGGCGAGTAGCCTGCAATTGTCTCTTTTTCTTGCATTCCGAGGTGCATCCGGGCCTCGACTTTCACATCGTCTCGATGAGGGTGTATCGTGTTCGACGGTGCGGTTTCGGCCCTTTTATCACTCCCATACGGCCGTCCGCCAAGGAGCTTCGCTATGGCAACTATCGCGCTTGATCCCCGCCTCGACAAAAAGACATCGCACTTCATTGCGCAGACTCATCGCATGTTTATTGACGGCAAGTTTGTGAATGCAGCCTCGGGCAAAACACTTCCCGTCTACAACCCGGCGACCGGCGAAGTGATGGCGCACGTGCCGGAGGCGGAATCTGAGGACGTTGACCGCGCCGTGCGTGCTGCGCGCCGCGCTTTTGACGAAGGCCCCTGGCCGAAGATGAGCGCATCGCAGCGCGGACGGCTGATGAACAAGCTTGCCGATCTGCTCGAACAGAACCTCGAAGAGTTTGCCGAAATCGAATCGATGGACAACGGCAAACCCCTCGCCGTAGCGCGCGCTGCCGATGTGCCGCTGGCTGTCGATCTCTTCCGCTACATGGCCGGATGGTCGACGAAGATCATGGGTCACACCTTTCCGATCTCTTTTCCTGGCGAGTATCTGACCTACACTTTGCGCGAGCCGGTTGGCGTCGTAGGGCAGATTATTCCGTGGAATTTTCCGCTGCTGATGGCTGCCTGGAAACTGGGCCCGGCGCTTGCTGCCGGATGCACCATTGTGCTGAAGGTCGCCGAACAGACTCCGCTCAGCGCACTGCGCCTTGCTGAGCTGATTCACGAAGCCGGTTTCCCGAATGGCGTCGTGAATGTGCTGACTGGATATGGCGAGGGTGCGGGCGCTCCGCTTGCCGCTCACGATCTGGTCGACAAAGTCGCCTTCACCGGTTCCACAGAAGTTGGCAGGCTGATCGTGCACGCCGCTGCCGGCAATCTGAAGAAGGTTTCACTGGAGCTGGGCGGCAAATCGCCGGCTATTATCTTCCCGGACGCAGATCTTGATCGCGCGATTCCCGGAACAGCGTCGGCGATCTTCTTCAATCACGGACAATGCTGCTGCGCTGGATCGCGGCTCTTTGCGCATGAAAGCATCTTCGACAAAGTAGTCGAAGGTGTTTCCGACATCGCTTCGAAAATGCGTGTTGGCAGCGGACTCGATCCGAAGACAGAAATGGGGCCGCTGGTCTCCGAGGAGCAGTTCCAGAAGGTGACCAGCTATATCGATTCGGGCCTGAAGGAAGGCGCGAACGCGGCGGCGGGGGGAAAGAAGGCTGCGGACAAAGGCTATTTTGTGCAGCCAACCGTACTGACGCGCACGAAGCCGGAAATGAAGGTCATCCGCGAGGAGATCTTCGGACCGGTCGTGTGCGCGATCCCCTATAAGGATGACGATCTGGAACGTATCGCGAAGGAGGCCAATGACACGCCATATGGCCTGGCGGCCAGCATCTGGACGCGCGACATCTCGACTGCGAACAAGATGGCCAAGCGCATCCGTTCGGGCACGGTCTGGATCAACTGCCACAACGTCTTCGACGCCGCGTTGCCCTTCGGCGGATACAAGCAGTCAGGCTGGGGCCGCGAGATGGGATCCGAGGTACTGAACAACTACACCGAGGTGAAGGCGGTCACTACGGCTCTGTAAAGAATGCCTCCGGCGGCCGCTGCGCGCGGTCCTCGCCAGACGGGCCTACCAACAAAAAGGAGCGGGAGTTTTCTCCCGCTCCTTTTTGTTGAAACCATTTTGCCAAAACTACAATTCCTTAAGAATTGTCATCCTGAGCGCAGCGAAGGATCTGCTTTTACATTCCCCTGCATTATCGCAATCAACTCAATGTGAATATCTCTGTTCACCAACAGGCAGCGCCACGGCCAGCTTGTTCTGCGGCGGAGGCAGAGGGCAAGTAGCGTATGACGTATATGCGCAAGGCGGATTTTGCAGGCGGTTAAAGTCCAGCACCAGGCTGCCAGGTTTGTCGAGTCAGCTGGCCGGGAAATCGGTGTAGAGGAAGCGGGCGGCGCCATAAGTTGTGGTTTTGCTGGTCGTATCGCGCAGGATGAAGAACAGTTGCTTGTCTCCGGGTTCTTCGATTACCGGTTCGAGCCTGATGGTCTGTCCGTCCAGCGTGAACTCGGCGACTCCGGGCACAGGCAGCTTCAATGTCGTTCCGATGATGGTCGGAATAGACTTCTCATGCGGCGGCGAAAAGGGAATCCATTTTGCCTCGATGCGGTAGCGCGGATCGGGGGCATACCAATGCAGGCCGTGGAAGTTGACACGCGTGGGCGCCTGCGCGTCCTTGATCCGCAGGGCGTAGCGATCGCCGCGATGAATGACCAGCAGCGTGAGCGTTCCCGCTTTCAGCACAGTCGGATTCGGGCCATCGGTGTCGATCTTTGCCGCCTGCGCTGGCGCGCCGTTATCAAGCAGGCCCGATGCTGGCGACGAGAGATAGACTGCATTGCCTTTCACCTCCAGCACTCCGAGGTGACCCGCAACCTGCGCATTCAGGCGGATACGATTGTCGGCTGCTGAGCCGAAGGTGTTGCTGCCGGGCTGAAGCCATTCGAGGCCGACGAGTGACAGCCATCCATCGGGCGCGGAAAGCTTCTGTGCGCGCTGGTCGCGCCACTGCTGCAGGCCTTCTTTCCAGTGCGTGTCGATTGTCGCCGCTGTGGCGCCGAAGGCGATTGCAAGCGTCAGGACGACCGAAACTCGCTTTGAGATTTTCATTCTTGTCTTCGTTCCTTTCATGCGGACTTAACGGGCACGCCCTGCTGCGGTGGCTTCTGGGACTTCGATGAGGCGGCCGCTCTTTACGTCATACACGTAGCCATAGATGGGAATACTGGACGGCACCAGCGGATGATTGCGAATGCGCTCGACATCGTCGACCACGGACTGTTCTTGATCGGGAATTGTGAGCCACTCAACGAACTCGCCTGCACGGGAGCCGGGGCCCTTGCCTACATCGCGGAATCCCGCGCTGGTCAATTCCGCTGTTTCGAGGCTTGAAGCGAGAAGTCCTCGCAGGACATCATTGGTGAAGAACAACATCCCGCAGTCGGTGTGGTGGATGACGAAGAATTCTTTTGTACCAAGAAGCTTGTAGCTGATCACGAGCGAGCGGATCGCGTCGTCGCTCGCTCGGCCGCCGGCGTTGCGGATGACGTGCGCGTCACCTTCAGACAGACCGGCATATTTTGCCGGGTCGAGGCGGGCGTCCATGCAGGTTAGGATGGCGAAGTGGCGTGCCGGAGGTAAGGCGAGCTGGGCGAGATTGCCAAAACTGGCGCTGTACTTTGCGTTGGCGTCGAGGACTTCAGGAAGAACGCTGCTCATAGGGAAAGCCTCCAAATTGCTGGATGAGTGAGAGCCTGGGAATGTGCGTGGAGAGATGCTTGGTCGCTGATTAGCGACAACAGAAGGAAGGACGTGAGCCGGTAATCAAGCGGGATGCGGTCACGTGAGCAGAGTATCGTTCTTCCAGCTCAGGGTCAATCGTTACAATCATCTAAGTGTCTCTAGCCTTTCAAGTCCATACAACGAACGGCAGCGCTCGCCGCGCCACCATGACGCTGCCGCATGCGGCGGTGGAGACGCCGGTGTTTATGCCTGTAGGGACAGTGGCCTCTGTGAAAGCGGTTCCTCAGCATCTTTTAGAAGAGCTGGGTGCGCGAATCATTCTGGGCAACACGTATCACCTCTATTTGCGCCCTGGGCATGAACTGGTTCGCCGCCTGGGCGGCCTGCACCGCTTCATGAGCTGGCATCGCGCCATCCTGACCGACTCGGGCGGCTTTCAGGTCTTCAGTCTCAACGAGCTTCGCAAGGTAACCGAAGAAGGCGTACAGTTTCGCTCGCATCTCGACGGCGGGGCGCATTTCTTTTCGCCTGAGCATTCCATGGACGTCCAGATCGCGCTAGGCTCCGACATTGCCATGGCCTTCGACGAGTGCACCGAATATCCAGCGGATTACGCGCGGGCCCGGAAGTCGCTCGACCTCACGCTGCGCTGGGCCGAGCGCAGCAAGCGGCACTTCGACACGCATAAGCATGAGCGGCCCTGGGATGAGTCATTTGCCGGGAAGACTCCGAGCCTCTTCGGCATAGTGCAAGGCGGCATGTATCAAGACCTGCGCCGCGAGGCTGCGGAGCGGCTAGTCGAGATGGACTTTCCCGGTTACGCCATCGGCGGCTTAAGTGTGGGTGAGCCGCGCGAGCTGACGCGCGAAATTATCGCCGAGACGCTTCCCTTTCTGCCCAAGGACAAGCCGCGCTATGTGATGGGCGTCGGCTATCCGGACGAGATTGTCGAGTACGCCGGAATGGGCGTCGACATGATGGATTGCGTGCTGCCGACCCGCGCTGCGCGGCACGGACTGATCTTCACCTCCGAAGGGCGGTTGAACATCAAGAATCGGCGCTTTGCCGAGGATGAAGGCCCGCTCGATCCCGAGTGCCATTGCATGGTCTGCCAGCGCTACAGCCGGGCGTATCTCCGTCACCTGATGGCTTCGCAGGAACCGCTGGCGGCGGTTCTGAATACACTGCACAACCTGGCGTTTTATCTGGACACGATGCAGAAGCTGCGGGACCGCCTGGACGCCGGAGCGAGGGAGTCTGTAGTGCAGGCGAACGGGCCGGCCTAGCCCGGCGGCCCCCTACATTTCCTGCTAAATTTGCACAAAAAAGGTAGTTAGCTGCAAACGAGTTCCTGCAACGGCATTTTCGGCGCGAAGTAAACGCCTGTGCAGAACAATTTCGTCCCTACTTCTATATCGAATTGGGTAGAAAATCATGCCAATAGTCGTTCTCACGACTATCTTTTAGAATGAGCGAGTTCTGACTTCTTTATCCTTTGAGGGCTTGACAGGTTTTTACAGCCCGAGCGACAGGGTAGAACACTGCTGCGTGCGCGCTTCAGGCTGAGCGGTTTACACTGGCGCTCACGGCGACGGCCTGAGGGGGAGATGGAATGGACCCGAAAATTCTGGAGGCGATCCCCGGAGCCAATCCCAGCGGCGAGAATCTGCGATACGACACGATTTACGGCGAGATTCGTGCGCGGGTCCGGAGGGCGCGGGGGCAGGTCCTTCCCCATCCGGACGACCCGGATTTCGATAGCACCGAAGAGGATTGGAGCTTCTTGGTTCGCGCCTGCCGCGAGGTGCTGAAACGGCGGAGCAAAGACCTGATGATCGCGGCGTGGTTGACGGAGGCGCAATTTGCTGTCGACGGATTTCCGGGGCTCGGGGATGGATTGGAGATTCTGCGCGGACTCACGGAAACGTTCTGGGAGACGCTGTATCCGGAGATCGAAGACGGAGATGCGGAGGCGCGGCTGCGCGTGTTCGAGTGGCTGGATATGCGGCTGGCGGAGGCGGTCCGGTCGGATTCGGTATACAGGCTAAGCCGCGGCGTCGAGCCCGGAGATACCTCTGTTGCGGTTGTCGATAAGAATGCATCGGCGAGAAAGGCGTTATCCAGGCAATGCGTACGTGATCTGACGGATTGCAGGGATTCTTTGCAAGCGCTCGATGATGTTTGCAGAGAGAAGTTCGCTGAGTCCGCACCCAGGTTCTCCGAGTTGCGCAAGACAATCCTGAAGTCTCTGGGGGATGCGTTTTCTGATCTGGTATCTCAAGTCAAAGTGCAGTTTCCCGCGATGGCCGCATCGCTTTCGGGTGAATTCAGGAACTGGCTTTCCAGGGAGCGTGTAGAGGAGATACTGCTGCGCCTTCAGGACGAGAAGCGTGCGTTTCGGGCGGACGTTCAGGCGGAGAGTCTTTATGAGAAAGATGATGAAGAGCTGCACGCCAACGATCCGAGCGATTGGCCTTCCGCCAGCGCTTTACCGCCTCCAAGTGCGCCAGCGCCGTCTCCGAATTCGCAGAAGGTGGATTTTACGCTGGCTGCGCCGGCAGCCGTGGCTCCGGGAATTCCGTTTGAACTTTTTGTCTGGGCGCATGAATCGCAGGAGCGTGCGCGGATACTGGCACGGGTGCGCGAAGAATTGAACGTTCGGGATGTGCTTGCGCGAACCAAGGGTCCGGTCAGAATTTCGAGCGGCACGCTGTTGAGTGTACGGCTGGAGATTCCCGGCGCGGTGATCGGAGATCCCGAGGACAGGATGGTGTGGGAGGGCGAGTCCACCTCCGTGTCGTTTGTCGTGACTCTTCCTGAGTCGAGCCGATGGGTCAGGTTTTCAGGATCGGCATGGGTGTATGCCAACGGCGTGCAAGTGGTGAGGATTTCGTTCGTGGTATCAGTGTCAGGCAACGCGGCGGGGATGGCGGAGGCCCAGAACATGCGGTACAGAAATGCCTTTGCTTCCTATGCCTCAGAGGATCGCGACGCGGTGTTGGGGCGGATTCAAGGGATTTGCAAAGTTGCGCCGGAAATGGAGATTTTTCTCGATGTGGTGTCGCTGCGGTCGGGGCAGAACTGGGAGCTGGAGTTGTGGCGCGTGATTCCGGCGAGCGACATTTTTTATCTCTTCTGGTCGTCACATGCGCGGAAATCGAAATGGGTGGAGAAGGAATGGCGCTGCGCGCTGCGGGAGCGCGGCATCGAATTCATTGACCCAATCCCGCTCGAGTCTCCCGCGGAATCACCGCCTCCTCCGGAGCTGAGCTCGCTTCACTTCAATGACTGGATGCTGGCGTTCAGGAGGGGGAACCCTCCGGCTTCGCACTGAGGCCAGCTATCGATCGTATTGGTGAGGCATCAAGTCATAAAAGTGATGACAACTTTTCCGCGAGCGTGCCCTTCTTCGAAATACCGGATTGCCTCCGGTACCTGACTCAACCGATAGCATCTGTCGATGACTGGTGTTACTTTCCCAGTTGCCAAGACCTCGCCCATGATGGTCAGGTCTTCCTTGTTCGGTCTTGCCAGGAACGTGACCAGCTTCTGGCTCGTCAGCCGCGAAAACACAAGCATTTGAATCAGACTAGTCAGAATACCGATCCGGCCCCCGGTTGCTGGTGGTCCAACTCCGACGTATATTCCCCTGGGATTCAAGACGCGCCTGCACGCTGACAACGGATGGTTGGCAAAGCAATCGAAAATCAGGTCGTAACGTTGTCCGCTTTCGGTGAAATCCTCCTGGGTGTAATCGATCACCCGATCTGCGCCGATCGATCGGACCATGTCCACATTCCAACTGCTGGTTACACCCGTCACATTTGCGCCGAAAGACTTGGCGATCTGCACAGCGAACGTGCCCACGCCTCCGCCTGCACCGTGAATCAAAACCTTCTGCCCGGGCTGAATGTGTCCCTTGTCGCGCAGACCCTGCAAGGCGGTGATTGCGGCTACAGGCGCAGAAGCCGCCTGCTCAAACGTCACGCTATTCGGCTTCAGGACTAATGCCAGCTCGGGAACACACGCATACTCGGCAAAGGCTCCCTGGTGATGGACCCAAACTTTGACACCCGAAGCCAGCGGGTTGCTGATACACATCCCGAAGACCTCGTCGCCTGGCTTGAACTGCGTCACGTTCCTGCCAATCGCTTCAACCTGGCCAGCCACGTCAACGCCTGGTCGGCCTGGCCGAGTAGCCTCTGGTTTGCGCAGGCCGAAGATGATGCGAAAGATGTACGGCGCGCCTTTCAGTTCGCCACGGTCAAGTGGATTGACGGAAGCCGCGCGGACTTTGATCAGGACCTCGTTGTCCCTGGCGATCGGTTTTTCTATTTCTTCCAATTGAAGAACGTCGGGCGAACCGTAGTTGTAATAAACGATGGCTTTCATGAGTTTCTTTCAGGTTGAAAGCCAAGGCCGGTCGATCCGTCTGTCATAAGATTATGACTACCTTTCCGCGAGCGTGCCCTTCTTCCAGATACCGGATTGCCTCAGGCACCTCACTCAACCTGTAGCATCTGTCGATGACCGGCGCTACCTTTCCAGCCGCCATGAGATCGCGCATGATGACCAGATCCTCCTTGCTCGCTTTCGCCAGAATACCAACCAGCTTCTGGCTCCCAAACCATGACAGCAAAAGCGCCTGGATCGAACGAGCCAGAGTACCGATCATCCACCGGTCGGCGGATCCTCCGGCCATGATCAGTATCCCTGTGGGATTCAAGACGCGTCTGCATCCTGACAACGAATGATTCCCAACGAGGTCGAAAAGCAGGTCGTAACGCTGGCCGCTTTTGGTGAAGTCCTCTCGACTGTAATCAATCACCTGATCGGCGCCGATGGACCGGACCATGTCCACATTCCTGGTGCTGCAAACCGCGGTCACATCTGCGCCGAACGACCTGGCGATCTGCACAGCGAACGTACCCACGCCTCCCGCCGCGCCGTTGATCAAGACCTTCTGCCCGGGCCGGATGTGTCCCTTGTCGCGAAGACCCTGCAATGCGGTGAATGCTGCCACGGGTACAGAAGCTGCTTCTTCAAACGCCACATTATCTGGCTTCAGGACCAGCTTTGACTCGGAGGTACACACGTACTCGGCAAAGGCACCACGGCACGAACCGAAGACCTCGTCGCCTGGCTTGAACTGCGTTACGCTCCCGCCAACCGCTTCTACCTGGCCGGCCACATCCACGCCGAGCCCAGTGACCCTCGGTTTGCTCACCCCGGCTATCAGGCGAACGAGATACGGCATGCCTCGCATGAAGTGCCAGTCAAGTGGATTGACGGAAGCCGCGCGGACTTTGATCAGGACTTCATTGTCCCCGGCGATGGGCTTTTCTATTTCCTCAAATCGAAGAACGTCGGGCGAACCATAGTTGCGATAGACAATGGCTTTCATGATTTTTCTGTGTCGCTTCGGAGAAGGGTCCATCATTTCACGTCTGATACTGGTCGGAGAAACGCCGCCACCCGTTCCACGAAATTCGATATGCTCAGGAGGCCGGCGATTCACGAAATCGCCTGAGTCGGAGGCGTATGGATCGTTCTCGACTTTCGCGCAGAGCCTTTCTCGCTGCTGCTGGCGCTCTTGCAGGTGACGCCCTGCTGACACCATCTTCCCTGCTTGGCCAGTCCTCGATGCAGCCGTTGGGATCACTTTCTGATGCAAGGGCCGATTACACCCTGACCATTGCAACTACGCCGCTCGAGATTGCGCCGGATCGGATTTTGTCGGTTACGACTTATAACGGGCAATTTCCCGGGCCGCTGCTGCGCCTCAAGGAAGGCCAGCAGGTGGTGGTCGATGTCCACAACGATACGGACAGGCCCGAACAGCTTCACTGGCATGGCCAGATGGTTCCTGCAGATGTGGATGGAGCCGCAGAAGAAGGAACTCCCTTTATTCCGGCGCATGGCAGCAGCCGTATCGTATTTACGCCGCGGCCCTCAGGGTTGCGCTTTTATCACACGCATGTCCGTGCAGGCGCTGACTTGAGCGCCGGACAGTACAGCGGTCTCGTCGGACCTGTCTATATCGAGCCGAAGGAGAATTCGGGCGCGTACGATCGTGAGGTCTTTCTCACCATGAAAGAATTTCAGCCGACGCTCAGCCGCGGCGGCGACATGGCGATGGATTTTCTCTCGCCGGCGACCACGGTAAAGGGCCTGAAAGACAAAGGCGAGGAGGCGATGAATATCTCGCTGGCTCAAGGCTCGCCGCATGGCTTTGAAATTGGCTACGATTCGTTCACCATCAACGGAAAAATGCTGGGGCATGGAGAGCCGGTCCGCGTGAAACAGGGCGAGCGCGTGCTCTTCCATGTGCTGAATGGCAGCGCTGGCGAGATTCGCAGCCTCGCGTTGCCGGGGCACAGTTTCACCGTCGTTGCGATGGATGGCAACCCGCTGCCGAAGCCGGTGCGGGTGCCGGGTCTGTGGCTCGGCACTGCGGAACGCATCTCGGCTGTCGTCGAGATGAATCATCCGGGCGTGTGGATCATGGGCGATCTCTCGAATGACGACCGTCATCACGGGATGGGTATTGTCGTCGAATATAGAGGCGCAACCGGGAAGCCGCTATGGGTTGCGCCGCCGCCCTTCCGCTGGAACTATGCGCATTTTGGAACCGCCGGTGCAAGCGCGGCTGCACCCGACGAGACCTTCGAAATGCTTTTCGAGAAGACGAACGCCGCTTTCGAAGGCTTCAATCTCTGGACGATCAACGGCGTCGGGTACCCGGCAAAACAGATGATGGCGGCCGCCTCGCATCACCTGCACGAGGGTAAGCGCTACCGGCTCCGCATGCGCAATGCGAGCGATGATATTCACCCCATCCACCTGCACCGGCACACATTCGAAGTGACACGCTTTGCCGGGCAGGCGATGAGCGGGTTAATGAAAGACGTGATCATGGTCGGGGGATACCAAGAGGTCGAGATCGACTTTGTGGCTAACAATCCCGGGGCGACGCTTTTTCACTGCCATCAGCAGCTGCACATGGATTTCGGCTTCATGTCCCTGTTTGATTATGTCTAGCCATCGTCGGAGCGCGCTTGCTGGTTATTCCTTCTTATCGTTCGGAACGGTCGCAGGCAGCAGCGGCTCCAATGCCTGAATCAGAGCATGGTTGCCGAGGCGGCCTTTGCCTTCTTTCTGCAGCCGCGCATAGAGCTGGCGGATCATGCCGGTGGCAAGCAGCGGAACGCCGAGTTCGCCGGCGTACTCGAGGACCAGGTCGATATCCTTTTGCTGCAGGTCGATCATGAAGCCCGGCTGCCAGTAGTTATCGAGAACCTGCGGGGCGCGTTTCGAAAGCATCCAGCTGCCGGCTGCTCCTGACTCGACGGCAGTGACAGCTTTTTTCAAATCGAGCTGCGCGGCGTGGCCGAAGAGCAGGGCTTCGCTGACGGCGAGCATATTGACGACAACGAGGATCTGATTCAGCAGCTTTGTGACCTGCCCCTTGCCCGCCGGACCCATATGGGTGATGCGCGTGCCGATGCCTTCGAGGATGGGACGGGCGCGGTTGAAATCGTCTTCGGTTCCTCCAGCCATGACAGCGAGCGTGCCATGCTGCGCGCCTTCGCTGCCGCCAGAGACCGGGGCGTCGACGAAGCCGATGCCCTGCTGGCGAAGCTTTGCCGCGAACTCTTCTGTTGCTTTGGGGCTGATGGTGCTGCAGTCGATGACCAGGCTTCCCTTTTTCAGGCCGGAGGCGGCTTCGTTTAAGACGTGCTCAACGTCGCTCGTGTTGGTCACGCAAAGCATCAGAATCGAGGAAGATGCCGCGAGGTCTTTGAGCGTCCTCGCGTGCTCGATCTTCAGGGACTTCGCAAGTTCTTCTGCTTTGTTTTCGGTACGGTTCCATACGCGGACGGTGTGACCCTTGGCGGTCAGGTTCTTCACCATCCCGGAGCCCATGATTCCCAGTCCTACGAATCCGATGGTTTCTGGCATAAAGGATAGATTATCTGACTGGAGGCGGATTTCTACTGCCGACGTGTGGCGAATGCAGCAGGATTTCCGCGTGGCAGCTCAGACACACTCCATCACTTGCAATACGGCGGCTTATCGTTCGCGAGCAGGTCCGGTTTGGCTTCAAATCCGTGGCGATACGGCTTCAGGCAGCTGCGATGCCCAAAGTCGAGCCCACTTTGGCCGCGGCCGCCTTCTCTTCGTCGGACACGAGAGTTCCTCCGAACCCGAGGAAACCGCCCTCCTTGGCCGCTTCGGCGGTAGCCTCTGCCACCTTTGCCAGCCACTGCTTCACTTCCGTGGCCTCCTCCGGCGCCGCCTTCTCATCCAGGAGGTTTGAGGTTCTGCGCAGAATCTCAGTAGCCGCGTCCTGAACGGCAGCGGACGTTGCTCCCGCGGGTGCCTTCGGAATCGTCATCGTGCTCTTCATGTCTTCGGCCAAGGCCCTTAACAGCGGCGTTTGTGCTGAGGTCGCCGCGTCCAGGATCATTTTGCCCATGGCAGTGGACTCCTGGACCAGTCCAATCGGTCCACTTGGACTCGCTACCACTACAAGAAGGCCCGCCATCATTGGGGAACTACGCAAGAGATCCCATTCATCCGCGCTGAAATCTGCCTTTGTGCTCATTGATTCCTCCGCCCCGCACAAGGCGTTGATGTCTGCGGGGAGACATTGGATTATTGTCAGCAGAAATATTGAAGATGGACCCGGCACTATCGCCGACGCCATGAGAGTAGCCGTGGCAAATTTCCGTGTCAAATTGTTCGGCCATGAATTCACGGCATTTTGAACTTCGTTCGAGAGAAAGCGGCGGTCCTATTCTGAGAATTTTTTATTGACTTTTATTAATCCGTAAGCATCTACTTACGGTAAGTGGATGCTTACTTTCAATCTGGGTGTGAGGCGCTGGGGGATGCGACGCGATTTGCGATCTTCAGCGCGCTGGTAGATCGGCCGCTGGCTGTAGGCGAATTGGCGGAGCGTTTTCCGGTAAGCCGTCCGGCGGTCTCGCAGCACCTGCGCATATTGAAACAGGCCGGCTTGGTGCGTGATCAGAAGGTGGGCACGCGCCGCATCTACGCTATCGATCCGGAAGGGATGGCGCGCTTTCGTCGGGAGCTCGATCAACTTTGGAGTGACGCTCTGGCCGCATTCAAACAAGCTGCCGAGCGATGGGAGGAACCGCATGCAGTCTGAGACGCTGGCACCTGTTGTAAAAAGTGTCGTGGTGAATGCGCCGCGTGAGCGGGCTTTCAAAATCTTCACGGAGTTTTTTGGCGGGTGGTGGCCCTCAACGCACCACATTGGCAAGCAGCCGTATGAGACGGCGATTCTCGAAAACAGGATCGGCGGCCGCTGGTATGAGCGCGCGACCGACGGCACCGAGTGCGATTGGGGTCGCGTGCTCGAATGGGATCCTCCAGCAAAGGTCGTGCTGTCGTGGCATCTGCAGCCGGACTGGGGATACGATCCTGATCCAGCCAAGGCGAGCGAAGTGGAGGTCAGGTTCATCGCTCAGTCGGTAGCTTCAACGCTGGTAGAACTGGAGCATCGCAATCTTGAGCGCCACGGCGACGGTTCCCCGGTGATGCGTGGTCACGTTGATTCGCCAGGAGGCTGGACGACGATCGTCGAGCTGTACGGGAAGTTTGCCAACGAGCACGCGACGGAGCACCTATGAAGACCGTCGATCGCGTTTTTGGATGGCTGCTCGTCGTGTCAACCGCGATGCATTGCGTCGGATGCCTGATCGCCTTTCTGCATACGAATCCAGACATGCTGCTGTGGACCGAGGGTGCGGGGATTGGGGGATTTCTGCTGGCGGCGATCAATCTGCTGCGCGTGAACCGTCCTGAAGACCGCGGACTGGCATGGGTGAGCGCCGCGGGGTGCGCTGCCTGGGCAATCATGGCGGTTGCGTTTGGATTGCGCATCGGGAACGTTCTCGATCCGCGTCCTCTGGTTCATACGATCGTATCTCTGACGCTGCTCGGCTTCAGCCTGCGAACCGCGCTAGGCAAGACGGCCAATACGGGTGTCCGGGTAGCAAGCTATACAACCTAACTGCCTTCGACAGGTTGACCCGGTCCTTCTCCGGCGATATGCTCGGGTTGGCGTGCAGGACGCCGCCCGTCCGCGGAGAGGACCGAGTCCACCTGCCGGAAGCTGAAATCTGGTTCTTCCAAATCTCCTTTTTTGCCCGACGTAGCGGACCGCGGGCGTTTGCAAAAGGGAGGTTTGTCATGTCTAGCCGCTATCTTCCGGTCCGCCCCAACCTTGACCAGCTTCGCCATCAGGCAAAGGAACTGCTTCGACAGATACGAAGCCGCGATCCAGCCTCTGTCGAGGAGCTGAAGACATATCATCCCTCAAAAAAAGATCCTTCCGAGGTCAAGCTCGCGGATGCACAGCTTGTACTGGCGCGCAGTTATGAAGCTCCAAGCTGGCATCGTCTTGTGCTTTGCTGCCGGCTGATTGACGGTATCTGGAGTGACGACGCAGAAGGCGTCAGAACTCTGGTCGAGAAGCATCCTTACCTATTGCATGAAGACGCTCTCGTTCGACCAAGCAACTGGGGACCTCCGATGAGTTACGCGGCGAACCTTGGTCGCGACCGCATCATCGAGATGCTCAGCGAACTGGGAGCAAGAGATCATGCGCAGGCATTCAACCGTGCCGCACTACAGACAAAGATCGGCACGGCTCGAAAGCTGCACGCGATGATGGGCGGTCCAGCCGTGCCGGAAGATGCGCTGAGAGATCCGGCATATACGCTCAGCGCCGAAGGCACAGCGCTTTTGTTCGAGCTTGGCGCGCAGGTCTACGACGCACACGGAAAGCAGCTTGCGCCGGTGGCTATGGTGTTGGAGACCGATAGCCGCCATCCTTCTGCCAAGCACCAGATTCTCGAAATGTATGTGCAGCATGGGCTCCGGCTGCTGGATACGCCCACAATGGCTCTGCACCGTGGACGCATCGATCTGCTCGAAGCGCATCTGCGGCGCGACCCGAAGCTGCTGCAGCGACGGTTCGCGCATGAGGAGATCTATCCGTCGGAGCTGGGTTGTCATGATGAGATTCTCGCCACGCACGGAACGCCACTGAAGGGAGCGACTCTACTGCATATGTGTGCGGACTATGACGAAATCGAAATCGCGCGATGGCTGCTTGAGCGCGGCATGAACGTTGACGAGAGGGCCGAGGTCGATGCCGACGGCTTTGGAGGACACACCGCACTCTTCGCAACCGTCGTGTCACAGCCAAATTCCTGGATGAATCACCTGGGAAAGCCTCAGACCGCTCCGTTCACGCAGCTGCTGCTGGATCATGGCGCCGATCCGAATACACGCGCCTCGCTCAGAAAACAACTGCACCCCGGGTACGGAGAAGAAGGTATGCATGAATATCGCGATGTTACTCCGCTTGCATGGGGAGAGCGGTTTCATCGTCAGATCTTCGTCAGCAAGGCCGCGATGGAGATGATTGCGGCCCGGGGCGGCCGAGCCTGAGGGGAAGCCTGCTGTCGAAAAACCGAATCCCAGGCGGGCCATGCCTATTCGTTCCGCGTTCTGAGGTGAGGCAGGCAACCACTCGAAAAAGGATTGGCTAAGAATGTACCCGGAATTCCGGAGACAATGACAGTTCCATCAGCATTGAAATGGGCGGTCCGGTATTCCCCCTCGGGAAGGTCATTGAGCCTTCGCCAGCTTTGCCCACTATCCTCGCTGATGTACGCGCCTGTGATCGCGGTCACAACTTGTCGATTTGGCCTTGCTGGATCGATCTCAATACCGTAGGCGCGAATGTTAGGGCCTGTCTCGTCTTCAGCTCTATGCAAAAGGAATCGCGCATCGGTTACTCTCTGCACAGCATCCGCACTCACCGGGTTGTACACTCCCCAGCACGCCGCCAGATGAAGGCCGCCCACTGTACTGATTGCATGGATCGCGGAATCCGGGCCCACTCCCTCAATGAGAGTCCACTTCATTGTGTGAAAGTCAAAACGGTAGGCCTGATCTCCGGTGCCCACATACAGAGAGCCCGGACGAGGATTTCGGGGATGATCAAATTCCATGGAAAAAATATCCAGGTCGGTTGGAAGCTGAGGCAACGGTCCATCTTCTACCCACGAGCCGTCGCGACCCTTGTGGTAGGTAATGATTTGCGGACTCAGGTCAAAGTATCCGTAACCGATGATGATCTTTTTCCCGTCGGCCGTCATCTTCGCCGCAGCCGCCCTTACCGGTTCGCCCTCTTTTTTCGTGATGCTCACCCATGGGCGCACGTGCGGAACCCGCGGCCCCGCGATGCGTTTCACCACGGCGTCCGAACCATGCGGCTGAGGAATCACCTGAAAGGCTCCTCTTTGCGTCGTGATCACAAACTCAGTGCCGCCGGGAGCCACACTTAACCCGTTACGCAAGCCCTCATCAATTCCTGCGTCGAAATACCTGGAATCCAATCGTGCCACTGGAGTCCATATTTCTCCGCCATTAGTTGATTTCGATATATACAGTGCCCGGTCTCGGGCCGGAATCTCGCTGCTTAAGTCCGCGGTGAGGCCCCACACAACGTTGCGACTACTGGACCTGGGACTGGGATCACTTGCAATCGCTTCAAGAAAATCCGCCGCCAACTGATGACTTCCCGGCAAGCCCTTCACTTCGCGAACATAGCAACTGTCCGAGTCTTTCTTTGCATTGCCGCGATCGCTGTACTGAGGAATAGGCGCGGCAACAGCGGGATGATTCGGAGCCGGAGCTTGAAGCGGTCGAGCCTGTCCCCACGCCATCATGGGAACAGCCATGAGCATGAATCGGAATTTCCGCCAAGCCGACACTGTATCTCCCGAGAGCGAGTCTAACGCAGCAAATTCATCTTCGCCTGAGCGCGGAGCTCGATGCAGTCAAAATCCGGAGTCCGGCCTGTCCGAAATCGCACAGCGTTTTTCATTCTCGGACATTGCTGCGATCAGGCTCCGACCCGACGATCGCAAGTCAATGACTTAGCTCGGCAGCCGCTGGCGACAAACGTGCAACCTATCCGGCGAGCCTTCCAGGGGGATTTCGGGTCAGTAGCGCTGGATGCGCGAGTTGGCGATTGATTGCCTGTGACTTCCGGTAGGCTAAAATCCTTGACATCTTCTTGGTCTCGCAAGCACTCCGAATAAAGGTTCCTTTCAGTACTTGGTTTGGCCCACTTGGAGTTAGTTAGCCAAGCTTCGTGGATGGAGCGACGAAGCGCAGCTAAGTGATCACGAGGTACAGGCAGAGTTGATTGCCGACGGCCGCAGTGTAGGCCGAATGCTCGCGATATGTTCTTGCCATGGACGTACGACTCGGCCTCGCAGTGAGAGTGCCAAGGTGGTCTATGCGGAGATTTTTCCCGAGGACAGGATGGCTGGCCGCTGCCGTCCTGATACTGCGGCTTGTCGCCGACGTATGCGAACCAGCAGTTTGGGCGTCTGCGCGCCAAATGACGGGGTTCCATCATACGATGTGGACCTCGGATAACGGCCTTGGTGCAGTCTTTGATATCCAGCAAGCCTCTGACGGATATCTATGGCTCACCACATCGACTGGGGTCTTCCGCTTCGACGGAGTCCGGTTCCAATCCGTAGGGGAAGTAACGAACGGAGCAGTAGAGAATAGCCAGATCCACTCAGCTTTCCTCTCATCCTCCGGAGGTGTCTGGCTAAAGACGCGGGCTGCTGGACTTCTCCTCTGGAAAGATGGCCGCCTGAGCATATTTGAAGACCGGCGCTGCACTCCGGCTTTGCAGATGGAAGGGCTGGCCGAGGATCAAGATGGGGCTCTATGGATCCAGGGATCGGGTGGCCTCTTCCGTATGCGCGGGTCAGTATGTGACCAGGTTGGACTGGAGCACGGATATCCCGGTGGTTTCCCGGCAGCTGTCTTGGTTGACCGTAAGGGAACAGTTTGGGTGAGGACGCTTGCAGGCGATCTTCTCTTTCTGCCCCGGGGTCAGTCCAGGTTCCAACGCCTTCCATATGCTGCTGGTGCGATTTCCGCCGCTTTCGTTCTGGCCGCGCCTGCGCATAACGCTTTTCTGCATGAGGCGCCGGATGGCGCAATCTGGCTGTCTGACGACTATGGGCTTCGCCGCGTGACAAATTCAGCGGGTGATCCTGTCGTCTCATCGTCGCTCGGCAAAGAGCGCAAGGGAA
This sequence comes from Terriglobales bacterium, assembly GCA_963823845.1. Taxonomy (GTDB): domain Bacteria; phylum Acidobacteriota; class Terriglobia; order Terriglobales; family Acidobacteriaceae; genus Alloacidobacterium. The sequence goes on along the minus strand of CAWGND010000008.1, from coordinate 796,164 downwards.
ATATTCGATTCGGAGACTTCACTTTTGCGGCCGACGGTTCTCTCTGGGCGGCGTCCGACAGGGGAGTGCGGCGATTCGACCATGTGGAGCGGTGGCAAACACCCATAGCGATGGAAGATTCTCCGGGGGAGAACTTCACAACCGAGCAAGGACTCAGTTCCAATGCCGCATGGAAGGCGTTGATCGATCGCGAGGGCAGCGTATGGGTGGGGACGAATGCTGGCCTGGACCAGCTTCGGCGCACCACTCTTACCGCACTGACGTTTCCGCAGGTTGAGGAGCACGACTTTAGCGTCGCGGCCGGAGATCAAGGCTCAGTATGGACCGGAAACAGGAGTATGCCCCTGACCCGTGTGGCTGCCGACGGCAGCATAACAACCTTCCCTGAGACTCATGGCACCGTCTGTCTTCGACGTGACCGTAATAGAACGATCTGGTCGGCTGGCGGAGGTGATTCCCAACTTTGGCGGTACTCAGCGACGGGGTTGGCATCGCTGCACTACCCCGCAGAGGAAGTTGGGCCCGTCATTTCTCTTGCGGTCGATCGGAACGGTGACCCGTGGATCTCTACAGCGATTGGCGGGACATACCGTTTCAGCCATGGTGTGTGGAGCAGACAGAACGAAACTCTCGGTAAGAAGCTCGGCATCATCGGCGCCATGGCGGGTGATGACGCGGGAAACGTCTGGTTCGGCTTCTCGAACAACCTGGTCCGGTGGGACGGAAGTGCTTATCAGAGATTCTCATTCCCGAACGGCGCGCGAGGCGTCTCGGAGAGCACGATGTCGATCCGGGGAGACCATGTCTGGCTGGGAGGATCGGGCGGGATCCAACTGTTTACACAGGGTCATTTTTATCTACTCCACTGGAAAGATCAGGATCTGCCTGGGAGAGTATCCGGCGTAGTGGAGACGGATACGGGTGAGCTTTGGGCGAACGGGTCCTCTGGTATTACTCATGTCACGGCTGCCGAGTTGGCGAGGTGGCTCAGCGACCCAACCTCGCCGATTTCTGCGGAGCATCTCGCTGCACTGGATGGACTTCCTGGGTACTCAGCAGAGAGGATTCCAGAGCCATCGGTCGTGGAGTCGCGCGAGGGCCGACTCTGCTTTGCGACAACCAAGGGCATCGCCTGGCTCGATCCGGCGAAGCTACAGGAAAATCGCAACCGCATACCACCACCCGTGATGATCTCCGCGATCTTCTCGAATGGAAAGACCTACGCGGCTTCAAACGGCCTTACTCTTCCTGCACACACAGATAACATGCAGATTGATTACACCGCCCTGAGCGTTGCCATTCCCGAGCGCGTGTTATTTCGCTACAAGCTCGACGGTGTCGATGACGAATGGCACGATGCGGGCACGCGACGGCAGGCTTTCTACACCAGCCTGCCTCCAGGACACCATCGCTTTCACGTGATCGCGTGCAATAACGACGGTGTGTGGAATGAGTACGGCGCGAGTTTAGGTTTCGCGATTGCGCCAGCCTACTACCAGACATGGTGGTTTAACGTCCTATGCGCCCTTGCCGCTGCTCTACTCTTGTGGTGGCTGATCCGTCTCCGCATCCATAGCATCACGCATGAACTGCAGTCGCGACTCGCAGAGCGGCTGGCGGAACGAGAACGCATCGCGCGTGAGTTGCACGACACGCTGTTGCAGAGTTTTCAGGGCTTGATGATGAAGCTTTACACATTAACCCGCGTCCTGGATTGGCCATCCGAAGCACGCGAGAGGCTGGAGGCCTTCCTGGAGGAGGGGCGGCAGGCCATCGACGAGGGTCGGGATGCGGTACGGGGGATGCGCTCGTCGACAGTCAGCAAAAACGACCTCGCCAGTGCCCTCGCTACCGTCGGAGAAAGGCTTGCGTCCGAACAAGATTCCCGAAGCCCCATGGACTTCCGTGTTGTGGTCGAGGGAGAGTCGCGAGATTTGCACCCGATCCTGAAGGACGAAGCGTATCGCATCGCCAGCGAGGCCATACGCAATGCTTTCCACCACTCCGGAGCGGCACAGATTGAAGTCGAAATCTGTTATGACGACAGGCACCTTCGAGTACGAGTCTTGGACAATGGAAAAGGGATTGATCCGAAGGTTCTCGATGGCGGTGGGCGTGAAGGACACTATGGCCTGCCCGGCATGCAGGAGCGCGCCAAACTTGCCGGGGGAAAGTTGACCGTCAGGAGTAGACACGATTCGGGAACGGAGATCGAGCTAACTATTCCTGCGTCCCTGGCATACGCAAAATCGTCTTAGGAAAGAGCTAGCCACCAGCTGGCGAGTGCGGCGAGCAATAATGAGCGACCGAATACGTGTCCTCAATGTCGATGATCATCCCCGCATGCGCGAAGGTATTGCCATGGTCATCAATTCCGAACCGAACATGCTGATGGTGGCGCAAGCATCGGATGGACGCGAAGCGATCGTGCTTTTTCGTGAACACAAGCCCGATGTCACCCTCATGGATCTCAGGCTTCCGGACATGAGCGGCATCGACGCCACCGTCGCAATTCGGACAGAATTTCCAGAAGCGCGCATCATCATTTTGACTACTTTTGATTCCGACACCGATCAACAGCGTGCGCTTGCAGCAGGGGCAAGCGCTTTCGTGCTCAAAAGTGTGCCTCCGGGGAAACTATTGGAGACAATCCAACGGGTCCACGCTGGGTGACTCAACCGCCCAACCTGGGCCAGTATCACTTCACCGATGGCTTCGGCAATCAGCGACGATCCCAAATTTCTGTCAAGCCCCCGGAGCCGCGACCGACCGTGTAACTATAGGACTGCAAAAGAGATAGGCCGACACGCTGGCCTGCCGGGAATTACCCGCAAATCGACTATAATAGAAGAAGAAGAGAAGGTTCAGGAAAAGGCATGGCGCTAAGCCATGCCTTTTCTTATCTTTACCCGCAACCCACTGAAAACAAAGCGACTCCGTGCAGGTTGACTCGGTAAGCCATTGAAAACAAAACAACTCGGTAAAATAGGGAGGGGTACCCGGCCTCTGTTTTGATCAGCCTTTGTCATTCACGGGTTGCGGAGAGGATGCCGATACGGCGGGTGACTTGTCCTTTTCGATCGGCAGAATGAAGCGCAGTGGATTGCGGAAGGCCTGCTTCACCAGGTATTTCAAAATCTTTACGCGCTCGTCGTGTGGGACGTTGTAGGCGCGCAGTGCGGTGACGGAAGCAATGGCGAAGCTTACTCCCAGATTCAGCACAAAAGTCATGCCGATTCCTGAAACTGCGAAGTAGAACCAGTGATGACCAAAGGAGCTGACGCCGTAGCGGGCGGCCGACAGGGCCAGCATGCCGGTGTTCAGGGTGACATGGCGCACGTCGAGCGGCAGGCCGAAGAAATGGCAGATCTCGGGAAAGAAGCCCATCATGTAGCCGAGCACGATGCTCGTGCTCCAGGAGGCGATGTTGTTCTCAAACCAGTGGGCGAGGCGCTGCATGCGGCGCACTCCGATCCTCTGGCCAAGCGGATGCTGCGCGATGGCGGCAGGGATGCGGTTGTAAACGGCGAAGTTCTCGCACCATCCGCCGATGACGGCTGCGGCCCACAGGATGACGCCGGTGATCGCCGCGTCGATGCTGGTTCCAGAGGTGAAGGGATGGAGCGTCTCATAGACGCGCTTTGCCATCGATGAGGGCAGGTAGGACTCAAGAAAGACCTTGTGCCAGAGCTGCTCGAATGCGATGGCGCCGAAGCAGACGGCGATGATGTTGCCAAGAGCCGCGGCGAGCTGCGTGCGGCTGATGCGGGCGGCGAAGTCGGCGATCTTGCTCCAGCGGGACACGCCGCGGTTTTCGCGCACGATACCAGCGAACGCAGCTCCGGTCATGGACGGCTGCTTGGTGGCGAGAGCGAGGCCGAAGATCTGCAGCAGTAGGAAGCTGATGGCGTAGTCGGTGCCGATGAAGAAGCCTTCGACGAAGAGCGGCCATCCGCCTTCCATGATTCGTAGTTTGATGGCCGCGGTAAAGACGGTGAGCAGGCCACCGCCCAGCGCTGCCAGCCACATCTGCCAGTATTCGCGACGGTTGTTGGCGATGTAGTGCTCGCCGCTGTGGCCAGTGCGTTCAACCGTCTTGCGGGCCAGCAGGTTGAGGTTCTGGCGGATGAGCGGGCCGAGTTGCGAGTCTTCGAGGCGCTCGGCAACGAGGATGTTGAGCAGCTGGCGCGCGGGCTGCAGTGACTGCTGCGCGTCTCCTGCGATGGTCGAGGCGAGCAGCTGCATGCGGTCGAGCGCGGCGTCCATGCTGCTGAGGTCGAAGACAAGGGCGGTGCTCACCCCGGCATCTTCCATGTGCAGGTGCACCTGAATCAGCTCGCGGCGACAGGCGTGGACCGAGTCGAGCCAGATGCGCAGAGCAGCTGAGTTCTCGCCGGTCTCTTCCGTCGACTGCAGGAATGCCTGGGTGGTGAAGACGACCTGATAGAAGGGCGATGCTTCCACGTCGCGCGTCGAGCCGCGCTGACGTACGGCTGGCGTGACGCCGCGTCCGGCGACGCGCGTGGCGAGTAGGCTCAACGACTGGCGAATGTCGTCGGCTACGTGCGGGACGGCAGCGAGACCGCCGCTCGGCCAGAGAATGCGGGCGAGGCGGCCGAAGGTGGCGTTGTCGAGGGTGAGGAAGCGCTCGACGGCTTTTGGCGAAGAGAAGACTGCCGTAAAGAGGCGTGCTGTGTCGGACTCTTCGCGCGCCGTGGGCAGCAGGCGCTGGAATAGGCGGCGGGAGGCTTCGGGAAGAAGCGCGTACCGCGCGGGGAGGCCGGCGTCGGCAAAGAGCGGAACCGAATCGAGCTCGGCGAGCATCGCCTGCCATGAGATATCGAAGCGTGCGCGCAACGGTTTGTTCTGTTCGAGGAGTCTGATCCAGCGCAGCATGGACGTGATGAAGCCGCGATCCGTGGGCCGCATCCATATGTAGCCGAAGAGGGCGGCGGCGTGGCGGGTGCGCGTGTTCAGCGTCGTCGCGTCGCTGAAGGCTTCAGTGTGCTCGTGCAGCCCGATGTCTGCTTTGCCAAAGACGGGATTCTTCTTCCACCGCCTCCTTCGCAACAGGCGCCGCATTGAGCGTAGAAAAGACATCGCTGACCCGATAGTAGCCTGTCGCGAAGAGCTGGTGGTCGATTTTAACCGGACGGAATGCGACTACGGCGCATGGCTTCGCGGTTGAGCCGGTGTCAGCGGTCGTTCAGTGGGAACGGATCCCAGAACGCGCCATGGGTCACCTTGACTTTGGGATAACCGTTGGTGGGATGAAAGTGAAGCGCGATGAGATAGCGAATGGAAATGATGTGATACAGATTCTCCGGACTCTGGCGACCAGCGTATCACGCACGATCGGGAACCTGAAAGATCGCTTCCGACTCTCTCGCCTGCTCGCTGCTTCATCTGAAACGTTTGCGCCCGCGCCGTCACCATTGCTCAGCAAATTTGCGCAAAGCGGAAAGAGGTCTGTCCGCACGCGCCGGGACGAGGGCCATTTTCCAGCCGATTCGACGTAGTATGCGATCAATTTTCTTGTCGTTCTGCGTCTTCCTGATGATCGGATGTTCGCGGCCGAAGAACGAGTCGAAGCTTCCCGCCCAGCAGCGGCAGGAGGCGGCAACCAGTGCCATAAGCATGTTGCAAAAGCTGGTCGACGGACAGAATTACAAGAGCCTGGGATTTCAGTCCATCGACGAAGTGCGGCAGGCGCAGCTTGGGCAGCCGATCGAGGTCTACAACATAAGTCTGGAAAAGTTGAAGAGCTACCAGACGGGCCAGGACCCGAAGAGCCTGCTGACCCCCAGCGCCGAGACGATTTACCCCGTGATCGTAGGCGGCAGCGTCCGCACCGGAGTGACGATTGTTCGCAAAGAGCAGGGTTACGAGTCTTCGAGCTTCGGCCATGCCGACATTGTGAAGCGGCTTGCCCAATACCGGCGGAGTGCAGCAGAATTCGCGGTACGGATTCCGGCGTTCAACATGTATTTTGTCGGGCGGCATATGGAAACGCGCGTGGTGCTGGTGCCGATTGTGAACAATCCGCAGCTGAAGGTGCAGGCGGGCGAGGCGGCGCCGCTTGAAGTCGTTGTCGATCAGCTGCGTCCGTATGCGAACCCATATTGACGGCAGCCGACGCCCACGCTTCCAGTATCAGTGACCCGGCCTCAAGCCATCCCACACAGATGAATTTTTCGTGGATTTAGAGAGAACGCTTCCCAATCCGCGTCTTGCGGGCGTATGCTGCCGTCTACTCTTGGTGAGTCCTGATTCTTTCGTTTTCGCGAAGCAGCCTGGAGCGGGCGATGAAGAATGTAGCCATTTTCCTTGTGTGCAGTATCGCTCTTACCCTGGTCTTGTATGAGATCGCTGACTACATGGTGCCGGGGTCGCCGTCAGAGGAAATGACGTGCCTGCTTGCCGTGATTGCGATGGTGCTAGTGTGGGTGGTGCAATGCTGCATTCGCATTAGCCGTCATAAGAAACAAGGCGCTCCAGCGGTGCACTCGTGAAAGCAGTCAGTTATTCGGTCTTTGAATAGCGCAGGCCCAGCAGTTTCTTTACCAGAGCCGATAACTTTTCCAGATCAGCGAACGCTTGCCGTCCCACGGCCATCGCGTCCTTGCCGCTGTGACCTTCAGCCGCCAAATAATAGGATGTTGGTCAGGCTCTGCAGGGGATTATTGATCTTGTGCGCCAGATCGTTTGCCATGTCGGCAGCGGCGGCTGCGCTCGCGTGCTCCACCAGCATTTTTTGCTGTCTTTGTTGTCTTACGCCCATGGCAGCAAAATCGGCGAGCATCCGCATCATGCGGCAGTCGTCCTGGTCGAACGCTTTGTTCGGCCGTGGGCCATGATGAAGATGGTTCCCCGCGTCTAATCCACCTGCCATGGAAGCAGAATGCCGTCGGTCACGAGAGGAGCCTCAATGCCCATCAGACCAAAAAACGCTGCCCGACGCGACCCAGTGGTAGAAATCCTTGTCGCTCCCATCTTCTTTCTCGATGCTGATGCCAGCGCTGTCCGCGCCGCAGAGCTCGACGGCGGCCTTCACCAATTCCTGCAGGATTGTCTCGGGATCTTCGACAAAGGCATGGGCGATACGCTGCAGCCCTTTCCATCTGGGCGGCGACGTCGCGGTCATAGACACGCCTTGTCGCAAATACTGCATCACGATCGATGTCGGTGACTTCGAGGCCAGTATCAGTCCATGTCAAAGAAGGTGCATTCATAGATTGAAATCCTCCGAAACCCTTCGGTGTTCCTTTAACTTACCGGGGGAAGATCCGTGAGAGGCGCTTGTCGCCGTCGTGACAGGGGAACCTGCTCTGGAATTCTATTCCAAGCTGATCGCGAACAACAGGCAGGTACACATCGAGCGTGGAAACGGTGGCGCGGGAGACCCTTTCGTTTACAAGCAGATTGAGTATGGGAACCGCCGGACTGTAGGTTTGAAACAGGATACATGGAGTAAGCTGCGCTCCGGATTTGCTTCAGCAGAATGGAGAACCAAGGCGAACCCGGAGCGCATCCGCTCACTTGCTAGTAGGACGGTCTGGTTCGGCGAATGGACGCAGTGGCCGGGGATAATCTTGACTTGCCCGTCGTAAGTAAGTTGAGGTAATCGACTGACAAGCCGATAATCTTATGGTTCCACCGGCTCAACGACAGAGGTATCGCGTTCCCATCCCTCGTTTTCTAGTTTCAGGTGCTCAATGGCGACCGCGTTTGCGTCGGAATCGAGATCGGGCAGCGCCTGGTATTCAGAGGGTCAGCAGCGGAAGACTTTGAGGCGTAAACGAGCTGGCCAGCTTCGTTGTAGAGCTCAAGGATTATGTCTTTGCGGAATTCTTTGAGCGCGACTTCGGAGCCGAGTCCGGCGCCCAACTGCCATACTAGGTTCGCTCATTGCTCGAATGCGTGGTCCTGGATGAGGCCGCGTTCAAGCACGATGGGCGCGAACTCGGTGAGTCCGGGCGATTTCCGGCTGCTGCTGGGGTCGCCGCCTTCGCGGTGCTCGACTACTTCGGTCGTGCGCCTAAGTCCGCTGACCTTGGAGACACCGGCAACGTATTTGCCGTCCAATTTCAGGCGAAACTTGAAATTCTTATAGGGATCGAAACGCGTCGGATTCACGGGGAATTCAGCCATGCGCGGAAGCATATCACCGCCTGGCGCAAAGCCGACGAATTCTCAAGTAATTTGAGTCCCAGGCCTGAATGTGACAGTCCCCAACCTTGACATAATCCATCCGCTGCTGAAAAGCTAAGAAGCTAGGACCCTTCTGCCACGGCTGACCTGTCTTTTGTGTGCCTGAAAAATGGCTGCGGCGACAAGCTGAGACAGAAGTCGGGACTGTGTTCCTGAAGGAAATCGCAGCCGTCCTCTAAATGAGGACGTTGGCGCTGTCCAAATCCCTTCCGCGGATACAAACTATTTGCTCCTTGCGCGAGGCGCGTAAAGCTGCGCAAGGAAAAGGACTGCACGTTGAACGCAACATTACTGCTCGCCGGCACGCTTCCTCCGGGCCTGGTTTCATTTCTGCCCTTCGTGGTCATTATTGCGGTTTTCTATCTGCTGCTGATCCGGCCCAACCAGAACAAGCAGAAGCAGTGGCAGCAGATGCTCAGTGATCTGAAGCCGGGCGACAAGGTCACGACGACGGGCGGAATTCGCGGCGTCATCATGTCGATTAAGGAAGATGCGATTCAGTTGCGCGTGCCGCCGGACAACATCAAGCTGGAAGTGGTAAAGAGCGCCATCGCTTCCGTAACTACAGACGAGGCCGCAAAGTAGCGCCTGCTCACGATTTGAATTCCCATGCGTAAGAACCTCACTCAAAAAACCATTCTGATTATCGCGGTGCTGATCGTCTTCATCTTCGGCATCTTCCGCATTCCCAAAGGTCTGAGCGGAACAGCGTTCAAGCAGGCAGTCCTTGACAACATTCACCTTGGCCTGGACCTTAAGGGCGGCACGCACCTGATTCTGCAGGTGATGGTGGACGAAGCCGTCGGTGCGCAGACCACCAACGACGCCGCTCATATTCAGACGGATCTCCAGCAGAACGGCATCACGGTCGGTTCGGTAATTCCCGATTCCGCGCACCCGGAGACGATCCTGATTGCGGGCGCTCCGGCTGACCGCGCCGGCGACATTCGGACCGTGCTGAACCAGCGCTATGGCAACCAGTACGACATCACCTCGGGCGCGAACAATACGTTTTCGCTGACGATGAAACCGAGTACGGTGGCCGACCTGAAGAAGAGCACGATGGAGCATTCCATTGAGGTCATCCGCCAACGCGTGGATTCGCTGGGTGTGAGCGAGCCGGTCATTCAGGAGTACAACCTGGGCAGCGACCAGATCCTGGTGGAACTTCCGGGCGTGGATGATCCGGGACGCGTGAAGGATGTGATCCAGTCGACGGCGCGTCTCGAAATTCACGAGGTTCAGGGTGGTCCATGGCCTGATGAGCAGGCAGCGTTGCAGGCGTTGGGCGGGGCGGTTCCCTATGACTCTCTGCTGCTGCATACCGCTCCGGGCGCATCTGCGCCGGGCAGCGGCAACCAGCTTTACCAGATCAAGCGTGCGGCGGAAGTTGCCGGGACGGACATCCGCGATGCGCAGGCGAACCGCAACCAGAACACCAACGAGCCGGAAGTTGTTTTCTACCTGACGACCGCGGCGGGCAATCATTTTGCCGACTTCACGGCTGCGAACAAGGGCAAGTCGCTTTGCATCGTGCTCGATAACAAGATTCAGGAAGTGGCGACGATTCGCGACCAGATTCGCGATACCGGTACGATCTCCGGCGGCGGCATCAACGAGCAGCAGGCAAAAGATCTCTCGATGCTGCTGCGCACGGGCGCTCTGCCCGCCTCGATTCACTACTTGCAGGAAAGCACCGTGGGGCCATCGCTCGGCGCGGATTCGATCCGGCAAGGCGTGCTCGCATCGGTTGTCGGCATGCTGGCGGTGATGATCTTCATGCTCTTCTACTATCGCGGCGCTGGCATCAACGCCGATCTGGCCCTCTTCTTGAACCTGGTGATTCTGCTCGGATTCATGGGCTTCACGGGATCGGTCCTGACGCTGCCGGGTATTGCCGGCGTGATTCTGACGATTGGTATGGGCGTCGACTCGAACGTGCTGATCTTTGAACGCATCCGCGAAGAGTTGCGCGCGGGCAAGTCGCCTGCGGCTGCGGTCGATCAGGGATTCGCGCATGCGTGGACGACGATCATCGATACGCACGTGACGACGATCGTGTCGGCGGCAATCCTGTTTATTTTCGGGACTGGACCGGTGCGCGGCTTTGCCGTGACGCTGACTTTCGGTCTGTTGGCAAATTTGTTTACGGCTGTGTTTGTGTCGCGCGTGATCTTCGAGTCGCATTTGAACAAGAAGCAGCGCGGCGAAGCGTTGTCGATTTAGGTTTTGTCGAGAGCTGCGGTGGCGCGAGCAAACTGCAGGTTCTTCGACTACGCGCCTTCGGCGCTCCGCTCAGGATGACAATTCTGAGGGGATAGCAAAAAGAAATTTAGGAGCAGGCGGAATCCGTGGAACTGTTTCGTGAGGTAAAAATCGACTGGCTGGGGAAGAAGTGGTATTTCCTCGGATTTTCGCTGATTTTCAGTGTGGCGGGCGTGCTCTCGCTGCTTTTCTGGCACGGGTTGCCGCAGGATGTAGACTTCCGCGGCGGCACGGTGGTGCGGGTCAAGTTTGACCAGCAGCCGGATGCGGACCGGATCCGTTCCGCGGCCGATAAGGCGGGTCTCAAAGATGCTCGGATCCAAACCTTCGGGCCGGCAGCGAATCATGAGGTGATCGTTTCGCTGGCGCAGAGCCAGACGAGCGAGGCGTCGCTCGATCAGGGACGCGCGGCCATCCTGCAGACGCTCGAGACCAACTATGCGCCCGACGGCGGAGCGAACCAGGGCAAGCTCGATCTCGACAACGTGGGCCAGGGGACGCTGGCTGGTTGGCTGGCGCAGAAGGACCCGGAGCGCCTTGGTTCGAGCGACACGTCGCAGCAGCACTATGACCAGCAGGCAGAGGCGATTCTGGGTTATCGCAATACGCGCAGTGGACTGATTGATTCCATCGACAATCTTCGCGGTGTGACAACGCCGGCAGTGCTGGCTGAGCTGAAGCAGAATACGTATCTCTCCGGCTTTGCCATTCGCAACGTCGAAATCGTTGGCCCGCAAGTGGGAGCGCAGCTGAAGAAGCAGGCATTGCTGGCAACCCTGTATTCACTGGCTGGGATGCTGGTGTATCTCTGGTTCCGCTTTGAGCTGATATATGGAGTAGCGGCGGTGGTTGCCGTTTTTCACGATACGCTGATTACTGTTGGGGCGTTCAGCCTCACCAATAAGGAAATATCGCTGACGGTGATTGCGGCCATCTTGACGCTGGTCGGCTATTCGATGAACGACACAATCGTCGTTTTTGACCGAATCCGCGAAAATCTGCGGCTGACGCGGCGTGAACCGATGGCCGATATCGTCAATCGCAGCATTAACCAGACGCTGAGCCGGACGGTCCTGACCTCTGGCCTGACCTTCCTGACTGTGCTTTCGCTCTATCGTCTTCGGCGGCGAAGTGCTTCATGACTTCTCGTTTGCGCTGGTAGTCGGCATTTTGATCGGCACCTACTCGTCGATCGCCGTGGCGGCGCCGATGCTAGTGGCTTATCAGGAATGGCGGCAGGGCCGGGGCAAAGCGGCGACTTTGCCCGCAGCGAAAAAAGCGCGAGTGTAGCGTTTCCAGAACTAGGCCGAGTGTGATATAGCTTTTCCACTCGGCTTTTTTCAGCCCTTCTGACCTGCTCTAAAAAAAGGCCGGGCAACCGGGAACAAACGAACACCCAGGTGGTGTCTATAGGTGGTAACAAGTTCTGCTTGGAAGAGGTAGGGTATGTTTGAAGATGCCTTAATGGAGTCAGGCGGCCAGATCAAGACCAAGAGCAAATATTTTACGATTATCGGTTTCGTGCTCAACGGTTCGATTCTCGCTGCAATGATTTTGGTCCCGCTGATTTATCCGGAGGCGCTGCCGAAAGCGGCGATGGCAACTCTGCTGGTTGCTCCACCCCCGCCGCCCCCGCCCCCTCCACCTCCACCGCCACAAGCGCCTGTCCATGTGCAGAAGGTTGTTTCCGAGATGCTGAACAACCAGCTGACTGCCCCGACAAAGATTCCCAAAGACATCAAGATGGTTAAAGAAGAAGCCGCACCCAGTGCCGCCGGCGTCGCCGGAATGGAAGGCATGGGCGGCGGCGCCGCAGGCGGCGTACTTGGCGGAGTGCTCGGCGGTATCGGCAACGGACCGGCTCCAGTCGTGAAGGCTGCTGCGCCGAAGAAGATCGCCGTGTCCTCGGGCGTGATGCAGGGCAACCTGCTGGTGAAGACGATGCCGCAGTATCCGGCCATCGCCAAGGCGGCCCGCATTCAGGGAACGGTGATTTTGCAGGCGACGATTTCCAAGGCCGGCACAATCGAAAATCTTCACGTAGTCAGTGGCCCGCCAATGTTGCAGCAGGCGGCCATGGATGCGGTGAGGTCCTGGCGGTATAAGCCCTACCTGCTCAATGGCGATCCGGTAGAGGTGGAAACGCAGGTCAACGTGGTCTTCAACCTCGGCGGTTGATGGCGCGTATCATCATCCGGCCTCGTCGGCAGGACATAAGCCGGAGAGGTAAACCGCAGGCAGCCACGCAGGTATTTTGCGCAGGTTTTTTCTAAAGAAGAAAACTCCTCAGGAGGAAAGATTCAAGTGATTCTCGCTCATCTAACACAAGCAATTCACCCAACTTCGCTAGCCTTTTTCCAGGAGCAGACAGTCGGCTTCAGCCCGCTCGATCTGTGGAACAACATGGGCTCGCTGGCCAAGGGCGTCGTCATCATCCTCTTCATCATGTCGATCTGGTCCCTGGCTGTGATCATCGACCGCTGGCTCTATTTCAGCGCAGCCCGCAAGCAGTCGCGCGAGTTCGCTCCGCGCGTTGCAGGCGCCCTGAAAGAGGGCAAGCTGGACGAGGCCATCAAGGTCGCCGATCGCAACAAGAAGTCCCACCTGGCTGAGGTCGTCACTGCCGGGCTGCAGGAATTCCGCAACTATGGCAGCGGCGGCGCAGTCACCGAAGACCAGATCGAGTCCTCGAAGCGCGCCCTTGAGCGCTCCGAAGCCATCGTTCACGCGAAGCTGAAGCGCGGTCTTGGCGGTCTGGCCACGATCGGCTCGACGGCTCCGTTTATCGGACTGTTCGGAACGGTTGTCGGTATCTTGAACGCGTTCCGCCAGATCGCAACGCAGAAGACCTCGGGTATCGGCGCAGTCGCCGGTGGTATTTCGGAAGCGCTCGTAACCACCGCGTTCGGTCTGCTGGTCGCCATCCCGGCCGTTATGACGTTCAACTACTTCACCAATAAGGTGGAAGCCTTCGACGTCGAGATGGATAACTCCTCGAGTGAACTGATCGACTACTTCCTCAAGCAGGGTGCCCGCCGCTAGACGGCGCTTGCGCACTCACCAGCGGGAATCCTGCGTTTGGAGTGGGGGGAAACTTGAAACGCCCCACTCCGGCGGTTTTTCCAGGCCGAGCCCGCAACATTTGAGGAAGCCCGATTGGCAGCCCGGTCTAAGATCCGATCGGGGGGAGCATTGGAATGGCACAAGCTAAGAGAGACGAAGGTAGCAAGGTCAACGCGAACATCAACGTTACGCCGATGGTGGACGTCATGCTGGTGTTGCTGATCATTTTCATGGTCATCACGCCCATGCTCCAGAACAAGGTGAACGTACAGCTGGCGCAGACGGATAACCCGACAGCGATGCCCGACGCCGACCACGAAGATGCTGTGGTTGTGGCAGTGACTCGCGACGGCAAGATCTTTCTGGGACAGGATCAGGTTTCACTTGCGGACCTTGGCCCCAAAGTCAGCGATATGCTGCAGAACAAGACGAACAAAATGGTCTATTTCCGGTCTGACGCGCGGGCGCACTATGGCACGCTGATGGATGCCATCGATGCCGTGCGAACAACTGGCGTGGAAGAAGTTGGCTTGCTCACGGAACAGCGTGAGGGCTCACATCCTAATCCGCCCGCCGCTGGCGGAGAGTGATACCAATGGAATCGTCGCAACGCACCGGAGAAACGAGGAAATAACTTATGGGTATGTCAGGTGGCAGCGGTCCGGGTGGACTGAATGCGAATATCAACGTTACCCCTCTGATCGACGTGCTGCTGGTGCTGTTGATCATTTTCATGGTCATCGTGCCGGTTACGCCAAGGGGCTTGGATGCGCTCGTTCCGCAGCCGCCGAAGAATCCTAATCAGCAGCAGCCGAATGACCGCACCATCGTCGTGCAGATATTGTCCAGCCCTGGCGGCACGCCGTCCTACAAGATCAATCAGGACGATGTAGCGAAGGTCGATCTTCGCAACCGGCTCGACGCAATTTATGCCGCGCGGGCCGAAAAGGTGATGTTCATCAAGGGCGATCCTGACCTGAACTTCACGTCGGTCGCGGAGGTCGTGGACCTGGCGCACGGCGTGGGTGTGGACCATATCGGCCTGATTACGCCGAAGATTGAAGCGGGCCAATAGGCCCGTTTTTTCTCGCTGGTTCCCCGTCCCGGTATCTGGGCTTACCAAACAGAAACTTGCCATACGGCAGAAACTAATTACAATCACTGCGCAGAGATTTTTAAAATTGATGCATCCCAATGCTATACGCGGGTTGGAGCAGTAGTAGAATTCATGTGCCTGTGGATGGCCTTTGCAGAATAGGGCTTTTTGAGAAAACTGTTCTGGAGTAGATTCACAAGAATCCGCACTTCTGCTTTTGCTGTCTGTGGCGTATGCTGGCGATCATGCGATCAAAGGAGATAAGAAAGAGAATGAACCGAATCGCACGTTTTCCGGTATTGGCAGCCGCGTTCCTGGCGATGCTGACCATGATGACCGGGTGCAACCGCCTCAAGGCCCGCGACCAGTTGAACAAAGGCGTGGCGGCCTACAAGAATGCCAAGTACGAAGAAGCAATTGGCCATTTCCAAACTGCGGTGAATCTCGATCCCACGCTGCCCATGGCGCGCCTATATCTCGCGACTGCCTATGCGCAGCAGGTTGTTCCCGATCTGACTACTCCTGAAAACATGAAGAACGCGAATTTGGCGATTCAGGGTTTCCAGGACGTGCTCGACAAAGATCCCAAGGACATCGGCAGCCTCAAGGGCATCGCCGGTCTCTACTTCCAGACTGACCAGTTCGATAAAGCCAAGGAGTGGCAGCAGAAGGTGCTTGCCGTAGATCCGCAGGATGCGGAGGCGGCCTACACCATCGGTGTCATCGACTGGGGCGTGGCTCACAAGAATGCTGTCGCGGCCCTCTCCGGCGCGGGTTTGCAGGACGCTGGTGACGGCAATCCGAAGATGCCGAAGCCGGTTTGCCAGAATCTCGTAACGCAGAACGCAGGGATCGTGGCCGAAGGCTTGCAGTATCTGCAGAAGGCGTTGGATATTCGTCCTAACTACGATGACGCCATGGCCTATATGAACCTGATGTATCGCCAAAAGGCGACCCTTGAATGCGGAAACGATCAGGCTCGCAAGGAAGACCTCGATCAGGCCGGCCAGTGGCGCGACAAGGCCATGGGTACGCGCAAGGCCAATGAAGAGAAGAAGAACAACGCGACGCCAGGCGGAGTCGTTATGGACAATTCAAAGTAACCGTAGTCGCTGTCCATTGGAGAGCCTCCGAGCGATCGGAGGCTTTTCCATTTAGAATCCTCTCTTGTTGTGACGAACGCTCAACCATCCATTCGTAAAGTTCTGATTGCCAATCGTGGCGAGATCGCGCTCCGTATTCTGCGCGCCTGTCGCGAACTCGGAATCGCGACAGTTGCTGTCTACTCGGACGCTGACCGTGCTGCTCTGCACGTGCTTGAGGCTGACGAAGCATATCGCCTGGGACCAGCGCCCGCCACCGAGTCGTACCTGCGCGGCGCGTTGATTCTCGAAATTGCCCAGCGCTCAGGCGCTCAGGCGATTCATCCGGGCTATGGATTTCTCTCCGAAAATGCGAGTTTCGCCGAGACCTGCGAAAATGCCGGCATCAAGTTTATCGGGCCCCCGGCGACCGCGATGCGGGCGCTCGGATCGAAGACCCGTGCGCGCCAGGCGGCTGATGCTGCAGGCATGCGCCGAACGCCAGGCTCGGTGAAGGGATTGGCTTCCCTAGAAGAGACGTACGCGGTTGCCGAAGAGATCGGCTATCCAGTGATGCTCAAGGCGGCGTCTGGTGGCGGCGGCAAGGGCATGCGCGCGGTTTTTTCCAGAGACGACCTGGGTGTCGCGTTTAGCTCGGCAGCCAGCGAAGCTGAAAGGGCCTTCGGGTCGGGCGAGGTGTATCTCGAAAAGCTGATCGAGCAGCCGCGGCACATCGAGATTCAAATATTGGCCGACGAGCATGGCAACTGTGTCTCGCTGGGCGAGCGCGAGTGCTCAGTCCAGCGGCGCCATCAAAAAGTCATCGAAGAAGCGCCTTCGGCAGTGGTTGACGAGGATCTGCGAAAGCGCATGGGTGACGCGGCAGTGTGCCTGGCGAAATCGGCGGGATACACAAACGCCGGAACGGTCGAGTTTCTTGTCGATGAAGCCCGCAATTTCTATTTCCTTGAAATGAACACGCGCCTGCAGGTGGAGCATCCTGTCACGGAGCTGGTGACGGGATTGGATCTCGTTCATTTGCAGATCCGCATAGCTCAGGGCGAGCCGCTGCCTTTCAAACAAGAAGACATTCATCTGCGCGGTCATGCTATGGAGTGTCGCGTCTACGCTGAAGATCCGGACAACGGGTTCTTTCCCTCGCCGGGAAAGATCACACGCCTGCTGCAGCCCGGAGGGCCGGGAATCCGTGAGGACTCGGGCATCTACGAGGGCTGGATCGTGCCGCTGGAATACGATCCCATGCTCTCGAAGCTGATCGCGTTTGCACCGACGCGCGACCTCGCCATTGCGCGTCTGCTGCGTGCGCTCGACGAGTATGTCATCGGCGGCATCCGGACGAACCTCGGGCTCTTTCGCCGCATCCTGAGCGACTCCGACTTCGGTGCGGCGCGCATCGATACCGGCTATCTCGACCGGTTGCTGGCTGCGAACAGCGCACTGCCTGGGCCAACCGAAGATGCAGAGACAGCCGCACTCATTGCGGCTGCGCTCTTTGAAAGCCAACGCTTGGCGAATGGCCAAGGGCGCAACGGGATCGATTCCAGCGAGAACGGGCCAAAGTCCGACATTAGCGGATGGAAGCAGGTAGCGCGGCGCGAGGGCCTGCGCGCATGATGATCCAGCTCGAGATGAACGGCGCACTGCGGCAGGTCGAACTGACGCTGTGCGAGGGCGGGCAATATCGAATAAGTATTGATGGCGAGCCGGCAGTCGATGTCGAGGCGCAGGCCCTTCGGCCTGGGGTGCTCTCGCTGCACATTGCGGGAAAGTCATATCGATGCGTACTTGAAGAAAGCGCTGAGGGGACGGCAATTCATCTCGTTGGCAAGCGGCTTCTCTATCGCGTCGACGATCCGCGCTCATTGAAGTCGCGCCGTAGCCGGCATGGCGGCACAGAGGGACCAAAGCCTGTGCTCGCTCCCATGCCCGGGCGCGTTGTGCGCGTACTAGCCAGCATTGGAGATGCGGTAGAAGCCCATCAGGGGATTGTCGTCATCGAAGCAATGAAGATGCAGAACGAATTGAAATCACCAAAAGCCGGCAAAGTGATTCAGCTCCGCGTTGAGGCGGGCGGCACGGTTGCCGCTGGCGATGTACTGGCCGTGGTCGAATAAGCGCACGACTGATCTCTTTCGCGGCCATCAAAATTCGTTACAGCTCAAAGATCCACCGGAATTGCCGGAAGGCTTGCATTATCTGCTGATTACTGTTCTCCTGCGCGGAAATTTTTCATGTCAAACCAGCCTCAACCGTTTTGTGAATGGGGTCCTTATACCTTATAGTCAATAAATATGCGTGTTTTTATGGACAAAAAGCGTTTTCAGGGAACCTGGGCCGGGTGGCTCGGGATCTTCTGCGTTGCGCTTGTCCTGCTGGCCGGATTTGTTCAGGTCGCGCACACGCATCCCACCGGGCAGGTAGATCACGAGGGCTGCTCGCTTTGCAACACGGCGCACCATGTGGTGCAGACGGTTGCGCTGGTCAGCGTAGCCATCTCGATCCAGCCCGTATGGCGAATCGTTCCGCAAAAAACGATCGAGCGGCCTCGCCAAAGATTCCTTCACAAACTCGCTAATCGGCCTCCGCCTGTGTCCCAGATCGCAGCCTAATTCTGCTTTCGATTAGGGCCATACAACAGGATTTCCCGGAGGTCTCTTTATGCGCACGTTTTCACGTGGCATCGTTTCCGCTTTTCTTTCGATTTGCGGCATTACGTTTTTCTCTGCCGCGCTTTTTGGGCAGTCAAGCTCGGGTACGGTCACCGGCACGGTTACTGACCCGTCAGGCGCTGTTGTCCCCGGAGCCGCGGTCTCCATCCACAACCCTGTAAGCCAGTACGAGCGCACAGCAACGACAGACAAGGCAGGACACTTCCAGTTCTCGAACATTCCCTTCAACCCCTATCATCTGACGGTCACGATGAGCGGCTTCAGCAGTGCGGCGCAGGATGTGGATGTTGCCTCGGCTGTACCGGTTAGCGCGAATGTCGTCCTGACAGTTGGCGAGGCGACGAATACAGTGGTCGTTACGGGTGAAGACCTGGTCGAGAACGATTCGAGCCTGCACACCGACATAGACAGAAGTCTTTTTCAGAAACTCCCGCTGGAGAGCGAGTCTTCGTCCGTAAGCTCTCTGGTGACGCTCGCATCGCCTGGCGTTGCTGCGGACTCGAATGGTCTCTTTCACGGACTTGGTGATCACGCCTCGAATTCATTTTCCGTCGATGGTCAGCCGATCACCGACCAACAAAGCAAGGTCTTCTCCAACCAGATTCCATCGAACTCAATTCAGTCACTTGAGGTGATCTCCGGCGCGCCGCCGGCAGAGTACGGCGGCAAGACGAGTCTCGTCATCAACGTGACCACGCGGTCAGGACAGGGTGTCACGAAACCGACCGGCAGCATCACGTCATCCTATGGGTCTTTCGGGTCGGCGACGGGTGGAATTGACCTCGGCTACGGCGGTGAGAATTGGGGAAATTTCTTCGAAGGTGACGGACTGAATACCGGCCGATTCCTTGATCCTCCGGAGTTTGTGGTCTTCCACGACAAAGGAAACGAGCAGAATATCTTCGACCGCGTGGATTATCAGTTCACGCAGACAGACTCGATTCATACGAGTCTGAACTACAGCCGCTCCTGGTTCCAGACGCCGAACGCTTACGACAATCTGAATGTGATGAACGTGATCAGCGGCGGGTCCCGACCCAATCCTGTCTTCGGCAACGTTGGCAATACTGACCAGAAGTCAAAGATCCAGACCTTTAACATTGCGCCTACCTATACCCGCATCGTGAATCAGAGCGCGGTATGGAATCTCGGCGCCTACGCCCGCAAAGATTTCTATAGCTACGATCCCAGCGGCAATCCGTTTGCCGACCTTGGCCCGCCCAACCTGCAGAACCAGACCATCGGCCAGTATCGGACGCTCTTCAATACCGGGCTGCACACAGACTTTACCTATAACAAAGGCATCCACACCATGAAAGCCGGCGCCGTCTATGAGCAGACCTTTCTCAGTGAGCACGACAATCTGAGTATCGTTGCGCCGACCTTCAACTCGCCTTGCGTTACCAGCGCCACAGATCCGACTCCAGTGCCTGGATTTACCGATCCCACGCAGTGTGCCGCGTACGGATACTATTCGAACGACCCATCGGTGATTGAGGGCAACGGCAATCGCGGCACGTTCAATTCTCTTTTGCTGCCCTACGACCTTACTCGCGGCGGAGGTAATTACAACTACTTTGGCCATACCGACGTGAAGGAACTGGCCCTGTACATCGAGGACCAGATCAAGGCCGGGAATTGGCTTTTCAACCTTGGAATTCGCGGCGATCTCTACAACGGCTTGACGGTCGTCCGTCAGGCGGAGCCTCGCGTGGGCATCGCGTATAGCATTAAGCCGACGAATACGGTGCTGCGCGTCTCGTATGCCCGTACTTTGGAAACACCATTTAACGAAAACCTTGTCTTGTCCAGTCAAGGATGTGGGAATGCAATCCTGTCCCCGCTCCTTCTTTGTAGTCCCGGGGTATCGGGTATCTTGCAGCCGGGATACCGCAACGAGTTTCATGCGGGCTTTCAGCAGGCGTTCGGCCGCTTTCTGGTCGTGAGCGGTGATTACATCTGGAAGTACACCCACAACGCCTTCGACTTCAGCGTGCTCGGCAATACCCCGATCACCTTCCCGATTGACTGGCACAACTCGAAGATTCCTGGTTACGCGCTGCGTGCCGATGTTCCCAACTTCCATAATCTTTCAGCCCTTCGTCGTCATGTCCTCCGTTTCGGCCCGATTCTTCCCGCCTCAGAGTGCAGGTGCCGGCGCGACAGTGGGCCAGAGCGGCTATCCCTTTCGCATTGACCATGACGAACGCTACAACCAGACGACGCATATCCAATACCAATTACCGTGGCGGAAAAGCACTTGGTATAGCTTCAATTGGAGATACGACAGCGGACTGGTAGCCGGATCAGTTCCTTGCTACAACGTGACTGATCCAAACAGTGGCTGCGGCGGGACTTCGATCACACTGCCCAACGGGCAGCCGGGAATCGATCTCAGCGGTCTGACGCCAGACCAGCAGGCACAGGCTGGGCTCGCTTGCGATGGCGTGCGAGCCACTCCGGAATCAGGATTCTCCTCGTGCGACGCTGCAGGCCTTACCTCGACCCTGGTAAAGGTTCCCGCTCCCGGCACAGAGAACGACGACAAAAACCCGCCGCGCATCCAGCCCCGCAGCCTGTTCGATATGGCGGTCGGCGATGACAACTTATTTAGTGGCGATCGATATAGATGGGGGGCGCGCGTCACAGCCATCAACGTGACGGATAAGTACGCGCTCTATAACTTTCTCTCAACCTTCAGCGGCACGCACTATGTCACGCCGCGGTCAATCACGGGGCAGATCAGCTTCTCGTTTTAGGAAAGAGAGGCTGAGCGGGATATCTCTTGCTCAGCCTCGCTCTTTTTAGCTGGATCAGACCATGACGCTGCGAACCAGAAGTGCGAATGACCAATGGCGGTCGAACGACTTGTGGGCAGAGTTTCTGCGGTTCGCCAATTTAGATCTTCTTATTCCACGATTTGCTTTGCACCGGTATGCCAGCTTTTGTAAGCCGCGTCGAGCACTCGTTGATTGTGCAGGCCGTCTTCGCCTGTCGCAAGAAATGTGCCGCGTCCCTCTACCGCAGCGGAGAATGCATCGATCATGCGGGTGTAGGCGTTACCGTTCGAGACGCGCTGGTGCGCGGCGACTTTGTCTTGCCGATATAAAACAACATCGACCGGATGATCAACGGTGAGGCCATTTTCGCAGAGGATGACACCGGTTTCGCCCGTGATCTCGATGAGCGAGCGGTAAGAGCCACGCGTAGTCACTGTAACCGCGCCCATCGCGCCGTTGCCGAACGCCATATTGACGACAGCGTGCGATTCCACCGCTCCAGATTGCGCATCCTTGTGCGCCAGCGTGCTGACCTCGGTGATGTCCGTGGCAAGCACATAGCGCAAACCATCGAGGCAATGGATGGCTACGTCGCCGATGGGACCGCCCGTGGCGAGCGATGGATCATAGATCCATGCACGCGGACTCTTCTCGGCGTTGTAACAGAATTGCGAGTGCGCAAGCAGCGGCTGGCCGATGCGGCCTTCGGCGATCCATTCATGGATGAGCTGCACGCTGGCGTTATAGCGCATGTTCTGCGCCACTCCGAAGACGACGCCTGCCGCGCGCGTCGCAAACAGCATCTTTTCGACTTCCCTGGCATTCAACGCCAGCGGCTTCTCGCAAAGCACATGCTTGCCGTGCTGCGCCGCAAGCAGGACATGCGGCGGGTGCAGCGCATCGGGCGAGACGATGAAGACCGCGTCAATATCCGGAGAGGCGCAAAGATCCTCGGCAGAGTCAAAGACATGAGGGATATGGTATTCGCGCGCATCGGCCTGGGCCTTAGCAGGGTCGCGACGCCACATGCCCGTCACCTGCCCTCCGGCAAAAGCGGGCATCAGGCGTTTGCCGGCGTGGTGGCCGAAGCCGAGAATCCCGTATCGAGTCATTGCTTCTCCCGGTTTTTCGATATCAGCTGACGGATCGGCTCATTGTCGGCATAAACACGCCATTCTTTCACCTTGCCGTCTTCAATCACTGCCCTGAAAGCTGCGGGTGTCTTCCAATCATTTTCTAGAGACAGGTGACCATCCGGGCTATATGTGCCATGCGCGACACCAAGCATGACCACTCCATCTTCCAATAAGCAGGTTTCCTCGATCGTCAGCGTATAGTTTGGAACCATACGGAAGTAGCCCTCCCATCCTTTGCGCATAGTTTCTTTACCGCGGACGGTCGCACCCAGGGAGTCGATGAAGACATGGTCTTCAGACATCAAATCCGCGACAGCATGGACATCATGCGCGTTGATCGCCCGGACAAAAGCCTGCCCTACCGATAAGGGAGAAACTGACATATCGCCATTGTCTAGCGGTCAGACATAGTTTACTGCGCGCCGTTCTTGAAGATGTCTTCCGCGAAGAAGTTTTCCACGTGGGCCTCATCGCGCAGCATTTCAAGGTAAGCATTCCTGAGCAGCTGCGATCGGGCATCGCGCAACTGGCCGCGAATGGTCTGCTGCACGCGTGGGTCATTCAACTCGCGTTGCCCCGCGGCCTGCTTATCGATGAGTTTGAAGATGGCGTAGCCGACTGGTCTATGCTGATTGTCGTAGACGGGCATAATGTCGGTGATCTGTCCCGGCTGAACTTTAGCGATGGCGTTGTAGATATCGGGACTCGCATGCAGCTGTGATTCGGGCACGAAGCCCATGTCTCCGCCATTCGAGGCCGTGTCAGGGCGCTCGGAGAAGTTCTGCGCCAGCAGGCCGAAATCCTCGCCGCTCTCAAGGCGATTGTGCAGCGTTTCAATCTTCTTCTTCGCCTCTGCGTCCGTGGTGGCCTTGCTGTTCTGCAGGTTGACGCTCTGCTGCTGCGGCGAAAGCGGAATCGAAGTCACCATGATCTGTGCGAGGTGATACATCGGTTCAATCAGATTGAACTCGGATTTGTGCGCGTTGTAGTAGGCAGAGATGTCCCCGTCGGTGATATTGATCTTTGAGTTGATCTCTTTGTTGAGCAGCTTGTCCTCGGTCTTCGAGCGGCGAATCTGGCGCTTCAAGTCGTCGAGCGTAAGATGCTTATCTGCCATACGCTTATTGAATTCTTCCTGCGTGTACGGCGCTTTGAGCTCGTTGATCTGGTTGTCCACATCTTCATCGGTCGCCGCCAGGTTCAGCTTCGCAGCACGCTCCATCAGAATTTCTTCGTCGATAAGATTGCGGAGCACATTCAGGCGCACGATTTCGGCCTGCTCTTTTGAGGGCTGCTGCTGCGAGTCGCCGAGATTGTTCTGGTAAAGCTGCTCCACTTCGGAACGCATGATGGGCTTGCCGTTGACCGTTGCCACGACGTCCGGCCCGTGGGTGCGGCGGCAGCCGGCAATACCGACAAAACAGAGTGCAGCTACTCCGATGAAAGCCATTTTGTGGGGAAATTTCAAAGCCTGGTAAAGGGAGCTGCCGTTCAATAAAGGTTGCAACACTTGTCTCCTTGGGAGCGCGGCGGTCGCGCTCTCCAGTTCGTTCAGAATAATCTTCGCGTTCATGGTTGAAAAGCCGCCACTTATCTCCCGCCCGGGTTCTTTGCCGGGGTGCTGGGCTGTGATAGCGGATGCGGCTGGGCAGGCGGCGTGATGCCTTCGGCCTTCAGCGCGCGGTCGATTGCCAGCCAGACCTGCGATTCGGGAAGCGCTCCGGACAGCCGCTCGCCATTGATGAATAGTGTCGGCGTTCCATCGACGCCGAGTGCGTCACCCTCCTTGATGGATGCGCGCACGGCGGACTCATCCTGCTTGGCGAGGCAGGCATCGAGCTTGCCGGAATCGAGCTTGCTGCGCTGGCCTTCGTCACGCGCGAGCTTGTCGAGCGTCGCCGCAGACTTTGACGCATCGCGCTCCGGGCCGGTTATGTCTTCGCCATGCATATGCAGGTAGTCGACGTAATTCCAGTATGCGGTGGGGTTTTGTGCGGCGAGACAGTTGGCGTCGATCGAAGCGCGCAACGCCCACGGATGAATCTCGATGAGCGGATAGTCCTTGTAGACCACCTTAATCTGGTCCTTGTAACGATCAAGCGTGTCAGGAAAGAGCTGGGCGTGCATGCGGGCGCAGTAGGGGCACTCAAGGTCGTCGAAGTTAATGATGCTTACCTTGGCCTGCGGATTGCCGCGCACCGGCCGGCTGTCGGTGGAGACAACCTCGGAGGGGTCTTTGCTGATGTCCCACTTCGAGAGGCGCGCGAGCGTGTTGCCGTCCTTGGAGATGAGGAAACTCAGCGTCTGCTTTTTGGTGGGATCCGACGCCGAGGTGAATGTAATCGGCACAGTATCAAATCCAGAGATATCGCTTTTGCCGCGAGCGCCTACGTCAACCGTCCAATCCTGCGGAACATTCAGCTGCGCGCGCACGAGAATCTCGATGCGTCGGTCGACTCTTGGGCTGATTGGGGTGTCCTGCGCCTTGCACCCGGCTGCTAAAAGTGTAATCAGGCAGCCGAAAAAAAACCGGGTTAGAAACAAGAAAACCGCCTTTCTCCGGTGGGAGAAATCTATCTCTTGATTATCTCATTCTGTCGCCCGGGGCGGCCTTTTTCAGGAGACCTGAAAGCGGCAGTACGAGAATGGCTGCCCGGAGCCGGAGGGTGTGGCCGGTGCAGGGTTTCCGTGCTTTCGAGCCTTTGCGGCGTAGACCTTTTCCCAATGTACCTTCGTGTCCATTCCAGGCACGCACCTAGAAGAGCCGCGCCGCGCGGCGCAGGCTGCCGGCGGAGCCCACGCCGGCCAGCGTGAAGCTGTAGAGATACTGCGTGTCATCGCGAACAGTACCGAGCGAGTAGCGGCGTACCTCGAAGCTTAATCCGCAGCAATTCCAGTTATAGGCCGCCTGTCCCGCGCCATATTGCAGCTGGTTCTGAGAGAAATCGTAGCCGATGCTGGTACCGGCGCTCAGCCCGGCCTTCGTGGAAGCGCCATAGTTGATGGAGAAGCGCAGCTGGTTGTAATTCGATATGGGATTGGTGATGACGGTTGTCTGCGTCGGCTGAGGTGTTGGTGGCGCCTCGGGTGCATTGAGGTGGAAATCGCCCACCGAGAAGGCGTAGTCGCCCTTCTTGTACTCCGCATACACATTGCTTGAGAGGATGCGCCCCAATCGCGGGTCATAGTCCAGATCCCATTCCACATTGGTGGCGGAAGAAGTCCGCATGTCCAAGCGCGAAATCACGGGTGAGAAAGTGCGCGGGCGGGTGAGGAAGGCTACACCACTCAGGTCAAGCGTTGTGGTCAGCACATTGCGTGTGCCGGGGGTGATGGCTCCGCCGAAGTTGGTGTTGAAGAAGTATTTCTGCTTCACCAGCCAGGAAATCCAGTCGACGGTGCCGCCACCGCAGAGATCGTCCGGGCCGAGCGCCTCGTCGCCCTTGCAGGGGTGCGGATGGAGATGGCGCACGAAGAGGCGCTGCGTCAGCGAATAGTCGAACTCGCTGGTATCGCTGGCAATATCCACGTCATCGAAACGCAGGATCGAGTCGAAGTTGTCGATGCCCGTGACGTAGTGATACTGGATGTCCGGCTCGATGGCGTGGCGCACGTCGCCGCCCAGCAGACGCACAAGCCAGGGCGCGGTAAAGTCGCGCTCCACGGCGGGCGGACGGAGATCGATGCCTGCTTCAAAGTCCTTGCGGTTCACGCTGGCGTCGCGCTCGCTGGGGACAACTCCGAGCGACGCCGGGTTCTGGCTCTTGCCGTAGAACGTATCGCGCACGGCAATTTCTGGGCGAAAAGTCCATCCCCCCAGTGAAAATGGCAGTGCAAGGTGAGGGTAGAAGTCGACGCGCGGGACCCCACGAACTTTGAATGATGTCAGATTCAGGTCAGTCGCAGGCTCGGAGCGAGACAGGGCTGCAACGGATGCGATTCCACCCCACATAAAGGGTGTTCCCTGGAGATAGTGGTCTTCGCCTTCGAGTTGCAACGCGGGCAAATGCAGGATGCGGATTTCAGCGTTGGTCGTGCTGTTCTGAAAGCTCTGGTAGCGATCGACCCGGAGGTTTTCCGCGAAGCCGTTGAGTGCGTGTGCGCCGAAGATCTGCGATTTGACTTCAGAGTTGATGGCAAGTGCGTAGCTCTCCTCAAAGGCCTGGCGGTAGGCATAGGAGCTGAGATATTCGGCATCGACGACGGCGCGCGTGTGCATGCCCCAATCGCGTCGGCCATCGACCAGCAGGTCTGTGCCTCCCTGATTTTCAGTTCCCGGCAATCGATCGAACAGAGCGTGATAGCGCACGTTGAAGAAATCCTCGCCAAAGCCGCGATAGCGAAACATGCCCATAGGTGAGAAGCCGCGCTTTGAAAAATATTCCGCGCCGACGGTGAGATCGGAGTTTCGGGCGAAAGGAAAATAGATCTCTTCACCCAGGATCAGACCCTTGGTCGTGCTGTTGCCTGCAATGGGCAGCAGGAAACCGGGAGTGCGAGTTTCGTCGTTCACCGGATGTGTGGCATAGGGCAGATAAAACAATGGCACCTTGAGCAACTCGAACCAGGTGTTGCGGGCGCTGGCCGTTCCGTTTGCGAGGTTGATTTGCTTGGAGAGCAATCGCCAGTCCGGTTTCGGCAGGCGACATGAGGTCATGCTCCCGTCAATGATCTGATAACGGCCTGTGCCGAGCTTGATCACCTCGCGCCCGGTGATGGCGAAGGGATTCGGCGAGGTGAAAACCATCCGGTTGTGCGGCCCGGCAGAGACGCCGAGCGTTCCGACGACATCGTAGAAATGGGCCGTGTCCTGGTCGAGATTCATTTCGCCGTGCGCCGCCGTGATGTGCTCGTTGTCGGCGCTGCCGTCGACGATCAGGTGCCCTTCAGCGACTACCTCGCCCGTATCACGGTTGTAAGTGACCCTGTCTGCCTGCACGGCGTAGTCCCGGTAATAGATGAGCACATTGCCGGTCAGCGTATACACGTTGTTCTGCTCGCGCTGCGTATCAGCGTGAATCTCAACTGGGACGCCGGTAGGCGGGGCGGGAATGACCTTCGCTACAGGGATTCCGGAGGATGTGCTGGGATCGTCGGGAAGCACTTCCTCATTGGCCCTCGGCGCCCCTGCGGCTGGAGGAAACTGCTTCGTTACTGCCTGCGGCCAAAGCTGCGGATGACAGAGGTAGAGCAGCGTGATACATAAAAAGATGCGGGCTCTCATCACGAGGGGCAATATCCGGGTGGAAATCTCAGCATAGCAAAGCTCCAGCACATAATTTTGGGAGCCGCCTTACGAGAGAGAGCGCCGCTGCTCTGGTGTATGACAACTCGATGGCTCGCCAGCGTTGGAGATTTTCCAACGGGCGGGCTGTGCGTGTCTCCGCTGCCTCCGGTTTTCGAAGAGATTTGGGAAAGCAGACAGGATGCGCCCGCGCCGGCAAGGACGGGCAAGCATCCACAGAAATACGGGGAACTCCATTGAGCACATCGACCTCGAGCCTGCAATTAGATTCTGCCGACAGCGCATACGCTACATGGAAAGACGAAGTCAACGCCCGCTTGGCCGCGCACCGCACCCGCCGCACGCGCACGCCGGATGGCCAGTCCTCGCTGCCCGGCTTCGACTCCGGCGCTGACAACGACGCGGGGCGGAAAGAGTCGCCGGCGACGAGCGTGGCCGCACGTGTTGCCGAGCGCTACGCCAAAGCGCCGACATACAGCGAAATGCTGGCGGCGCAGGCAGCTGCCACACGTGCCGCCGAGGCGGCAGCGGAAGCCGCTGCTCAGGCGCACGCCGCCACGCAGGCTGTTCTCGCGGGCTTGGAACTGGATGAGGAGATTCCGACGCTCACAGCGGTCGATCATGTTGCGCTGGAGCCTGCCAGAATCGGAAGAGCTGCTGAAGCGCGCCGTCCCTTAATCACCGAAATAGTCGATCCGTTTGAAGAGGCGACCGTCACTCCCGCGCAGCCACTGCCCGCCAAGCTGATTGAGTTTCCGCGCGAGTTGATTGCCACGCGCAAAGCTCGTCCGCGACTGGCCGAAGGGCCGCTGCGCGAGGACGCGACCGCACCCGACGGGTCGCAGCTGCGCATCTTTGAGGTTGAGCCGGAGACGATTTCCAAAGAGCCGGTGTCCCATGCCGTGCTGCCGGAGTGGCATTCGATCCGCCTTGATGCCAAGCCGCGGGAAGAATTTTATGCGCCGGAAGAAGCTGCGAGTGAAGACCACAGGGCTCTGGCGCCGGTTTTCGAGCTGCCCCTGCAGACAGCCTCGATCGGAGATCGTCTGATGGCCGCCATTGTGGACGCCTCCTTGGTGATAGCGGCCTTTTTGCTCTTTGTACTGGTCTTCGTCGCCTCCACAGCGCACCCTCCAACAGGAAAGGTGGCACTAGCCGGGACGGGAAGCGTTTTATTCGGATTAAGTGTCCTCTACGAGTGGCTGTTTTTTTCGTATCTGGATGCGACGCCTGGCATGCGCTATGCCAGGATCGCGCTCTGCACCTTCGACGACGAAAATCCCACGCGCAAAGCCATGCGCTTTCGCGTCGGCGCACTGCTCCTGTCAGCCATGCCTCTGGGCCTGGGGTTTCTGTGGGCGTTCTTTGATGAAGACCACATGGGCTGGCACGACCGTATTACGCGCACCTACCAGCGGAGCTACCGCTAGTCTCAGACCGGCTGAAATTTTACGCACCTGCGCAAAGCCCACCAGTCGTTAGATCAGAGGCCAGCGACCTGCGTCTTTCCCGTAACAGCAGACCTGCCAGGAGCAGCAATACGACACAAGCGACAGCTGTGCCAGCAAGCAGAGGTCCACTCGGTCGATCAAAACGGGCTTCGATACGATGCTTCCCGGGCGGCAAACTGAAGACGATCAGCCCGGTGTTGTCAAAGGATGCCGGCAGCGTCTTCCCATCCATGAAGAGATGCCAGAACGGAAAGTAGTAGAGACGAAGGTGATAGGTGCACGGAGCCGGCGCGGTTACCTCGATCTGTTTGCTCTCGGGTAGCCATTTTTCCACGCTGGCCAAACAGCCAATTTCGGTAGATGAGACGAGTCCAATGCGAGGCTGCTGTTCAGCGTCTAGTAGGGCAATCCCTCCCGTGCCTGCAGGCGCGTATTCCAGCATGCCAATCGAACCGCCGTCTAGTGAGCGTGCGTATTCGCGGATTGGCGGGAAAGCGCCGTGCGCACGGACCCATATCCAGTAGGACAACAACGGAAGCACAGCGAAAATTGCATACAGCAGAAACACCCACGTGCGCAGCTTCATAACCGGACGAAGCGCGAGTACCGCCAGCGGCAAAGCGATAGCCAGAAAAATCTGGAAGCGGAAGGGAAAGCCAACAATTCGCAGCTCCGGAAGATGGTCCCAAAGCCGGCGGGTAAAAGGAAGCTGAAAAAAGAAAGCGATGAAGCCGAGATAAATCAGGAGACGGAGGCCGTCCGCTCGCCTGGGGCTTTGCCGCAGGCGGTACAGGCAAAAAATCAGAATCAGCAATGAGATCGTTGCCAGGACTGACAGCGTTTCGTCGAGGAGCGCCGAGGTAGTCCTCGCAAAAAGGTAGCGGAAGTCATAAGCGAGATACGAATCCGCGCCAATCTCCCGCTTCGTCAGAAAAGCCGGCAGCAGATACCATGCGCTCAACAGCAGAGCCAGCGCCTGCGCGCCGGCATACATGAAAAAAGCACGGGCTTTTCGCTTCTTAAGAAGAAAAATGCTGGCCCCGAGAAACAGTGTGTAAGCAATGTCGATCGCTGCTGGAACGTCGGTCTGGCAGGCCAGCGCGAGACCGATGGTCAATCCCACGAATGCGCCGACCTGCTCCTGGAACAGCACCTTAAGAAAGAAGAAACAGATGATGGGCAGAAAAGCATCGGTCAGCAGCTCTGCTATAGCAAAGTGCTTGGACGCGGTGATCAAGGGAAAATAGCTCAAACAATAGAGCGCCGCCGCCTTCAGCCGGTCCTGCTCGGGCAGAAATAGGCTGCTTAGCCGATACATTGAAAAGCCAGCCAGACAGAAAGTCAGCCACGTGTATGCCGCCGGAACGATTTTGAGCGGCAGGATGAGAAAGAGAATTGAGCCGAACCACAGAGAAATTGGCGGATAGAAAAAAAAGCGCGGCTCACCTAATCCAAAATTCGCTCTCGCCGCCCAGGCCGGGTAAGGAACGCCACTCTTCCATGCTGCAGAGTAATCCATCCACGAGGAGAGGTGGTAACTGTAGTCGGTTCCCGCATATCCGTAAATGGCGAAGCAAAGGATCGAAACCAGCGAGCAGAGGCATACGACGGCGGTCAGTTTCAGTTTCAAACCGGACTATCTCCGGGCTGGTCTCTAGGACTTCGCTGACTGCTCGGCTGCCGTTCCAGCGCCGATGATACTGATCGCCGGGTCTTCAGTCAGGATTTCGAGCGTGTAGCTCTGCAGCGGGCTCATCTTTACCATTTCGTAGAGATATTGCTTGAGCCGGGTGATGTCGAGACGGGAAATGTCGCGGCCCGTGAAGTAGAACTTGCCAGGACCTTCAAGGTGAATCTGGGTTGCCGTGGCTGCCGCGAGTGCGCGATGGTAGCGCTCGACGAACTCCAGGCAGCGCTTGTCGCCCTTTTTGGCGGCGGCGAAGACTTCATCCGGTTCCAAATCAAGGAAGCGCAGGCGCATGGCGCGATGGCCCATAATGCCTTCGAGGTGTCCGCGGCCTCCGCATCCGCAATAGTTCTCTTTCGGATCGAGCGAGATGATGGTATGGCCGCCCTCCCATGGACCTTCCGCATACGGGTAGCGCCCAAATCCGATGCCATTGCCGATCGTCCACACGCGGATCAGCCGGTCGAGCTGGCGCCGGGTTGCCGCGAGTCCCGCGGCGGCAGCGTCGGCATCGTTGAAGACGCTGACGCGACAGTCGATGCCGCGCGCTTTTAACCCCGTTTGCACCGCGTCGGCTACGTGTGCGCCTTTCAGCTGCGGAAGGTTCGGCGAATCCTCCACAATGCCGTTGCGGATGATGCCGGGCATGGCTACCCCGATGGCGTCAATTTTCGTTCCGTCAGGAATGATGGCCTTGATCTCATCGCATATGCTCTCGCTGAGAGCGTCGGCCGGGACATCGATGAGCCCTTCGTGCTCGTCCATGTTTTCCGGGAATCTGCGCGCATTGCCTGTGATCTTGTGATCTTCAACGAATCCGGAACGGATCGCCTCTGTCATCACAACGCCGATGGTCTTTGCCATGTTGCCCTCTTTACCTCTGGAGTGTGCTATTCAAATTTCGCCAGGCGGTTGATGCCGTTAAAGGCGGCCGCCTTGTAGCACTCAGCCAGGGTGGGATAGTTAAACACCGTATCGATGAAGTAGTCTACCTTGCCGCCCAAAGCCATGACGGCCTGACCGATATGCACCAGCTCTGCCGCGCCCTCGCCAATAATGTGCACGCCGAGAATCTCCCGCGTCTCGCGATGGAAAATCAGTTTCAACCGCCCGGTTGTGTCGCCGCGAATCTGTCCGCGCGCAATCTCGCGATAATACGCTACCCCTACTTCGTAGGGAACGTCTTCTTCCGTCAGCTGCTCTTCGGTCTTGCCGATAAAGGAGATCTCCGGAATCGTGTAGATGCCGTAAGGGTAGAAGCTGGGGTTGGACTGCTCAGTCTCATCCCCGAAAGCGCGCGCCACGGCAATGCGGCCCTGCTCCATCGAAACGGAAGCCAGGCTGGGGAAGCCGATCACGTCGCCGGCGGCGAAGATATGCGGCACCTTGGTGCGGAAGTCCTTATCGACCGGAATGCGTCCACGCTTATCGGCTTCGATGCCGGCAGCCGACAGGTTCAGTTCGTCGATATTGCCTTGGCGGCCAACCGCATAGAGCAGTGCGTCGCCGGAGATGCGCTTCTTGCTTTCAAGATTGGCGACTACCGTGCCGTTCGGTGCCTCTTCGACGCTCTCCACTTCCTCGGCGAGGCGCATGGTCACGCGGCTGTCGCGCAGGTGGTAGCTGAGTGCTTCGACGATCTCCTGATCGGCAAATTCGAGCAGCTTGGGGCGCTTCTCCACCAGCGTGACGCGCACGCCGAGCGCGGCGAACATGCAGGTGTACTCGACGCCGATGACGCCGCCGCCGACGACAATCAGCGTCTTCGGCAGTTCGGGGATCTCGAGGACCTGGTCGCTGTTGACGATGGTCTTCCCATTGATCGGCACAGTCGGCGTGGCTGCCGGCTTGGTACCCACGGCGATGATGATTTTTTCGGCATGATAAGTATGAGTGCCGCGCGCGCCTTCCACGCGAAGGGAGTTTGGGTCAGTAAAACTCGCGACGCCGTTCAGCACCTCAACGCCATTGCGCGAGAGCTGCGCGTCGGTTACGTCGATCTCCGTCTTGATGACGTGCTGCACGCGGAAGGCGAGATCGGACATCGTGATCTTTTCCTTCACGCGGTAGTTCATGCCATAGATCGAGCGGTATGTATAGCCGGAGAGATGCAGCACAGCCTCGCGCATCGTCTTGCTGGGGATGGTGCCTGTGTTGATACAGACGCCGCCTACTACGCTGCGCATCTCCACCAGCGCAACACGCTTCCCCTTCTTTACCGCGGAAACTGCAGCGCGTTGTCCGGAAGGGCCAGAGCCGATGACGAGCAAATCGTATGTGTCCATGAGGAGTCCGCGGTGTTCAGGATATGGTTAAAGTTCTCGGATGCAACACCCTACTGTAACTCTGCGACTGGCAACTTTGTGCAAATCTGTTTTGCGACTCGGTGAATTCGGTGCGCTTTTGGGCCACCGTTCCGGAAGATGATTCTAATCCCTGCCCGCTACACTTTGAACAGTGCAACTTTACGCTATTACCGATCGCGGGCTTTTTTCCAGCCACGAGGCTCTGATAAAGCAGGCGGCTTTGTGGGCCAGAGGCGGCGTGGATTACATCCAGATTCGCGAGAAAGACCTTGCCCCATCTGACCTCTTCCCGCTGGCTGCCGGAATTGTCAGCGCCGTACGCTCGTCCGGGGGGCATGCGCGCGTCCTCTTGAATGGCCCGGCGGAGACGGCGGTCGCGACCGGCTGTGACGGTGTCCACTTGCCGGCAGGCCTGTCCGGCTCCGATATTGCGGCTGCCAGGGTGGTTCTCAGTAAACTCGTCGTCGATCCGGTCGTCAGCGTCTCCAGCCATACGCTTTCTGACGTCGAACGGGCTCGCGACCTGGGTGCGACCCTGGTCATCTTCGCGCCGGTATTCGAGAAACGCTCAGGTACTGAAATTAACCCCGGGCAGGGATTGCATGCCCTTGCCGCAGCGTGTCGAGTTGCCGGATCTGTGCCAGTCTTCGCGCTGGGCGGGGTGACCGCCAGAAATGCTCAGCCTTGCGTGGATGCAGGTGCGGCTGGCATAGCGGCCATCCGGCTATTTGCGTCCGGCGACTGGCCACTCTGCAATAGAAGTTAACTACTTCGCGACTTCCACATCGGCTGGCACCGCGCGATTGCGATTTTTCAACCATTCGAGAGTAATGCCCTGAGCGACCTTCGGGGGAGCTTTGTCATCCACGTCAGGCATGAAAATCTCAAGTCCGGCCTGGGCAGTCATGCGGGTGGTGCTACCGACGATCTGGGCCTGATAGTTCACGAGATCGAGATCGAACCACGGATCCTGGGAAGCGTCGATCAATGTGAGATCGACGTTGTGCATGGTCAGTTTGCCGAAGTCGAGCGTGCCCCCTTCGAGGCGCAGAAAGTTGTGCCACTTGGCCAACGCAGCGTCATCGTTGGGCGCGTTGCCGTAAATGGCTTCAATGTCAGGAGGCTTTACCGTCACAGAAGTAAGCAGGCCGTGGATGTGAGGTGGAGGAAGCACTTTTGTGGTGTCGAAAAAGATGTCGTTTCCCGCGACCTGAATGCCGGGGAAGTTGGTCGCGTGCACCAGATCAGAAAGTTCGATGTGGAAACCGCCAAGGAGACCCTTCAACGGAATCTTCAGCGCACTGATCTTTACGAGGTGGAATTGTATGCGGCCATCCGGGGTGCACGAAAGCTGTCCTTCGATCTCGACCGGAATGGGAATGACCTTATGTGCGGTTCCATGCACTTTGAGCTGATCCCCGTCGGGGAGGACCGAGATATTTTTGAGCGGGGCGTCGGAGGGAGAGCTTACGGTGAGGTAATTGGCAAGGTCTCCGATATTGGCGCGAATGACGCCCTTTCGAATTTGCAGAACGAAAGAATCGGGGTCGTCGAAGGACGGCGTGACCTGCGGGCGGGTGCGCTCCATTTCTCCGCTGATCCAGCGGATATAGACGCGAAAGCTCGGCCCTTTGCGGAGGAGTATGTTGTGTGCGTAGAACGAGGTTGGTGCGAGGTCATCGTTCGCGTTGGGCGCGCTGACCGCTCCAGACGCTGATGCTGCCTGCATGGGAGCAGCCGAAGGCGACCGCATCTGCCAGAAGATCCAACCGAGGCAAAAGATGGCAATTGCGATGATGGAAACGAGAAGGATCGTGCGTGGGCGATTCACTGCCTCCTGTTAGAGGGGCTGTAGCGCAGATCAGTTGGATAGATTTCTCGAAGGACATCATCTGGAGTTCAGGAAGGTTCAGCCGCGCCTGATCGCGTCTCGGTGACAGATACACTTCATTCCGCGTCCTGTGGAAATTCTTTGTCAAAAGCCGAGCCGAGTTCCCTTGCACCTAAGCGGCTCATTTCAGGAACCTTGCATCTGCGCTACCCTTCGCCGATGTTGTCTGTGAATTTCGTATAATAGACATAGGGAGCCATCATTCCGGGGGCGGAGCGTTGCCTGTGCCTAAGGCACAGATTTCAGGTGATTTAGGTAGCGAATGAGCCTAAGTCATTGAAAACAACCGATCTCCGTACAGAGATCTGCCATAAGTACATGAAACTAAACGATCTCCGTACAGAATACCCCAGGGGGTGGGGCAGAGATCAGGAGTCTTTCTACACTAGCTTTAATTTCGTCCTAGGCGCTATTTGACCCGCAGGGCTTCCGTCCTTACCCTTTAAGTATACTTCCCGAATTCGTGAGGCTTGCCATGCTGATTACCATCCCCGATCTTGAGCGGGAACCTCTTGCATTTGACGTTTCTCTTTCCTCTGGCGAAATCGATTACAGCGAAGATGTCCGGCAAGTAGGATCGCTTGCAGTGGTCGGGCGCGCCGAGGTGATCGAAGAGCATCGCGGACCGCGAGAGATCGTTCCGGACATCCGGCTGAGGGGGAAGTATCAGGGCAAGGTGGAAGTGGCCTGCGCCCGCTGCCTGGAGCCTGTGGAGCACGCGTTAAAAGGCGATTTCGACCTCATTTTCCGGCCTTTGGGAGTCGATCAAGGCCCTGCTGAGCACTCGATTAACACAGATGAAACCGAAATCGGTTATTATCATAAGAGCGGACTCGTACTTGAAGATGTACTACGGGAGCAGGTGCTTTTGTCCCTGCCCGCAAGAACGCTCTGCCGCCAGGACTGTAAAGGACTTTGCCCGCGCTGCGGTCAGAACCTGAACTCCGAAGCCTGTACCTGCAATGCTGTGCCCGTTGACCCGCGCTGGGCAGCGTTGTCGGATCTGGGCAGCCGGATGAAGTCGTAAAGTTTCAAGGAACAGCCGTGCCTGCCTCGGGAATGAGATTCGGCGGGCTGTTTGTATGAAAGGAATCTGTAATGCCGAATCCAAAGCGGCGCCACTCCAAGGCCCGCACCTCCAAACGCCGCGCACATGATGCGCTGACCGCCACCGGTATCTCTGAGTGCCCGAACTGCCATGAGCGCAAGCTGCCTCACCGTGCCTGCCCCAAGTGCGGTACGTACAAGGGCCGCGAAGTGCTCGACGTGAAGGAAGCCAGCTAGTTCAGCCACGATGCTGACCCACATCGCTCTCGATGCTATGGGCGCCGACAAGGCGCCTGAGCCGGAGATTCGGGGCGCTATTCTTGCCTGCCGCACGCTGCCTGTGCAAATGCACTTGGTGGGTCCGCAGGAGCGTATACGCCCGCTGCTCAACGAGTATCTGGACGGTGAGCGTCTGCCTATCCACGTCGTTCACGCCAGCGAACACATCGGCATGAACGAAAAGGCTGCAAGTGCAGTCCGCTCCAAGCGCGACAGTTCCATGCGTGTCGGTCTGCGTCTGGTTCGCGACAAGAAGGTCGCTGGATTCTTTACCGCCGGCAATACGGGCGCTGGAATGGCCACGGCCAAGATGGTCCTCGGTGCCCTGCCGGGAGTCGATCGCCCAGCGCTCGCCGTGGTGGTGCCCACATCGGCAGGTACACCATGCATCCTGCTGGATGTAGGCGCGAACGTCGATTGCAAGCCCCACAACCTCGAACAGTTCGCCGTCATGGGCGAAATGTATGCGCGCAGCGTGCTGAAGATCTCGCGCCCGCGCGTCGGCCTGCTTTCGATCGGCGAAGAAGAAGGCAAGGGCAACGAGCTTATCGCGGAAACCCTGCCTCTGATGAAGCAGCTGCCCATCAACTTTATCGGGAACGTCGAAGGCCGCGATATCTACAACGGCCACGCGGACGTGATCATCTGCGACGGCTTTGTCGGAAACGTCGCTCTGAAGACTTCCGAAGGACTGACCAAGCTCGTGCGCGACATGCTGAAGCAATCGCTGAACACAACGGTGACGGCTCAGGTCGGCGCACTCCTCTCACGCAAGGCTTTCAATGCCTTCAAGAAGCGGCTCGACCCATCCGAGTACGGTGGAGCGCCGCTGCTCGGCGTCCGCGGCGTCTGCATCATCGGCCACGGCTCGTCGAATGAACGAGCAATCTACAACGGTATTCGCGTCGCGGCGGAGTTTGCTCAGGCGGGAATCAACGAGCGCATCGAGCGCGAATTTGCCCAGCGGCCAACGCAGCCGATCTCTCCGAACGGGATCGGGCTACCGCTGCAGTAGACCCTTGCGTCGTCGAAG
This sequence comes from Terriglobales bacterium, assembly GCA_963823845.1. GTDB lineage: Bacteria > Acidobacteriota > Terriglobia > Terriglobales > Acidobacteriaceae > Alloacidobacterium. Next base: position 758,902 of record CAWGND010000008.1, on the reverse strand, counting down.
AAGCATCCGCTCAAGGGAACCAATCTTCCACTCATCTCGTATCTTTCTCGGCAGGGCGAGAGTGTGTCTTGTGCGCCAAGGAGTGGCGTATGCTTAGGTCACACCTCCTCCAGTTGCGGAACAACCGGATCATCACTTCATGGAATTTATCGAGGCCATCAAGATCGCGCTGCAGTCGCTCTGGGCGAACAAGCTGCGCTCCATCCTCACGCTGATCGGCGTTGTGATCGGCGTGGCCTCGGTCATTGCCGTCATCACGCTGACCAATGGCGTGAACAAGTATGTGGCCACGAAGGTCTATCGATACGGCGCAGATGTCTTCACGCTGAGCAAGCAGCCGCCTGTCATCTTCACCTATGAAGAGTTCGAAAAGTTTCAGAAGCGGAAAGACATTCACCTGGAGGACTACCAGGCGATCCATGATTCCTGCAAGTCCTGCGTCGATGTAGGCGCTTTGCAAAGCACCACGGGCAAAGTAGTGTACGGCTCGCATTCGAGTACCGACACCGGCATTCGTGGCTGGAGCTGGAGCATGCCCGAAATGTCGAACCTGAACGTTGTGCTTGGGCGAAGCTTTACCCCCTCGGATGAGCAATACGCCACGCACGCCGCCATCATCGGCTATGACATTGTCGATAACCTTATGCCGGGGATGGACCCATTGGGCAAGGAGATTCGGGTAGACGGCGAACCCTACACCGTAATCGGAGTGGGCGAGCGCCAGGGCAAGACCCTGGGCCAGAGCCAGGACAATTACGTTGCCGTTCCCATCACGACCTTCCAACGGAAATATGGCACGAACAAGAGCATCGTGATCTACATTAAGGCTGGCTCGGTTGGCCCAGCGCTCGATCGAGCGTCCGATGAGGCGCGCGCCATTCTAAAATCGCGCCGCCATGACGCGACGAATAGTGAAGACAGCTTTTCGCTCGACACCAACGCCACGTTCGTCGGCCTGTGGACGAGCATCAGTTCTACCTTCTTCTTTGTTGTGATCGGGATCGCATCAATTTCGCTCGTCGTCGGCGGCATCGTCATCATGAACATCATGCTTGTGAGCGTCTCCGAGCGCACACGCGAGATCGGCGTGCGCAAGGCGCTGGGTGCGCGTTACACCGATATTCTGCTGCAATTCCTGATCGAGTCTGCGACCATGTCTCTTATCGGCGGAGCGATTGGTGTGGTCTGCGGCTCGGGCGTGGCCAAGCTGGTGACTGTCTTGATTGGCTTCCCGTCCGATATTGCGATCTGGTCAGTGTTTCTGGCGTTGTTTGTTTCCGCAGCCGTGGGCATCTTCTTCGGGGTTTATCCCGCGCGCAAGGCGGCCATGCTTGACCCCATAGTTGCCCTTCGGTCGGAGCTCTAATGCGCTGTACCGGGACACTGAGAAAGGACGATTGAGATGACAGCTGCTGATTCGCGTGAGGCAGTTCGCATGGCGCTTGAGACCCTGCGGACGAACAAACTGCGCTCCGGGCTGACCATACTCGGCATTGTGATCGGTGTGGCCACGGTCATCACCATCTCATCGATCATCAGCGGACTGAATAACAATGTGCAAGCCTGGGTCAGTTCGCTGGGGACAAACGTGCTCTGGATCTACCACATGCCGGTGATCGGTGTCCGTCCGACGGCGGAGATGCTGGCGCGGAAGAAGCTGACCTTCGACGACGTTGCAGCGATTCGGACTTTGCCCCATGTAGTCGCTGCCGATGGCGGCGTGCGCCACGTGAATCCGATCTTTCAGGCTGGGATTGTCGGTGTGAAGTACGGCCAAAAGAAGGCACAAGGCACACTTCTGCAGGGCGACTCGGTTCAGGTGTCTGAGGTTGCCGACCTTCCGCTCATCGAGGGCCGCATATTTACCCAGGAGGAGGACGAGCGGCGCGCCAATGTAACGATTCTGGGATACGACACGGCACAGGAGCTTTTCGGCAATGAGAGCGGCATCGGCAAGGAAGTCACCATTGAAAACAATGCCTTCACCGTGATCGGTGTCTTCGACAAGCGCAAGCAGGCCTTCGGCGGCGGGCGCAATCCGGATGACAATGCGGCTTTCTTCCCGATCGGCACCTTCATGAAGCTTCATCCCGAGGACGCAGTCACTGGAGGCGTCTGGGTCAGCGTCAAGTATGACGATCCGCAGTTCCGGAGCATGGTTGAAGACGAAGTGCGCGAGCTGCTGCGCCGCCGCCGCAAGGTCCGCGTCGAAAGCGCGGATGACTTCGAAATCTTCTCGCCTGATTCGCTGACGCGTCTCTGGAACCAGCTCACAGGGGGCCTCGCGATCTTCATGGTTGCCGTTTCCAGCGTGGGCCTGATGGTTGGCGGCGTTGGCGTGATGAACATCATGCTTGTTTCGGTCACGGAGCGCACCAAAGAAATCGGCGTGCGCAAAGCCATCGGCGCGACCAAGCGCAACATCCTCATGCAGTTCACCATTGAGGCCGTTACGCTCTGCGCGCTCGGAGGTGTCATCGGCATTGTCGTCGGAGGTATTATCACGTTGCTGATACGTCTGCTGCTCAGCGCGTTGCCCGCGACCATGTCTAGCATGTGGGCGATGATCGGCTTTACCGTCTCGTGCATGATCGGGCTGGTCTTCGGCATCTACCCGGCGTGGAAGGCGGCGAATCTCGACCCCATTGAAGCTCTGCGCTACGAGTGAGGACTGGCCGTCCAGGCGGACGCGCTTCGCGCCATTCGTGCCAGCCTCTGCAGCTCGGTGCCCTGTAAACTGAGCATTCATGCTCGCAGTCATCGTTGAAAGCATCACGACCATCCTCGCTCTATGCGGGTTGGGCTTCTATTTTGCCGCGCTTTGGAGCGTGCGCGATTTCGTGCGACGCAAGGGCCCAAGTGCTGTAACGTCTCATCCTCCGGTCAGCATTCTCAAGCCGTTGAAGGGCTTCGATCATGAAATGTACGCGAGTTTTGCCAGCCACTGCCGCCAGCAATATGCGGGAGAATACGAAATTCTCTTCGGCGTCAGCAGCATGGAGGATCCGGCGGTCGCAGCCGTCGGACAACTGAAGGCCGAGTTCCCGCAAATTGCCATCCACCTGGTTCTCTGCCCCGAGGTGCTCGGTGCTAACGGCAAGGTTAGCAACCTGGCGCAGGTGGTTCCGCAGGCGCGCTTCGGGCACATTCTGATCAATGACAGTGACATTAAAGTTTCACCGCGCTATCTCGAGCGCGTGATGGCTCCGTTTGCCGATGCGAAAGTCGGCATGGTAACCGCGCTCTATCGTGGACGCTCGCACGGCACGCTTGGCTCGAAGATGGAAGCGCTCGGCATCTCAACCGACTTTGCCGCCGGAGTGCTCACGGCGCGCAAGCTCGAAGGCGGCATCCGCTTCGGACTCGGCTCGACGCTGGCCATGTCGCGCGAAGCGCTCGATGCGATCGGCGGTCTCGCGCCGCTGGCCGACTATCTCGCCGATGACTACGAACTCGGCGCGCGCATCGCAGCCAAAGGCTATCGCGTGGAACTGACCGACGAACTTGTCGAAACGACGATTCCGGCTTACAGCTTCGGGCAATTTCTTGCGCATCAACTTCGCTGGGCGCGCGGCATGCGCGACGCGCGCAGGTTGGGCTACCTGGGTGTTGTGTTCACCTTCGGATTGCCATGGGCTGTGCTGAACCTGATCGCCGCGGGCGCAAGTCTTTCGAGCCTTGCGCTTCTGAGCCTGGTCTTGGCGGCACGAGTAACGGTGGCTCTTGCGATTGGCGCAGGCGTTCTGCGCGATACGCAGGTCCTGCGCGATCTCTGGCTCCTTCTGCCGCGTGACCTGGTGGCGCTCGGTGTCTGGACGTGGAGCTATGCCGGAAACACGATTACATGGCGCGACAAGAAATTCACGCTCAAAGATGGCCGGCTCTCGAATGTTTCCTGACGATGACGGCTTTCCATACCTAGCCCCATATTTTTGTAAATTCGTCAGATTGCATGGCTTAGGGGGAAAGCTTACCTCAAGGGGGCTAAAGCCCCTTGGGTCCATTGATCCTGATTGCGCTCTGAACCCCTGTGCTCATGACCGGGCAAAGGCCAACTCGCAAATTGAGACCTCACACCCAGCTAGTCCAAAATAGCCGTGTGCATAGGAGTCAACCGAGCTGAGCGTGGAAGGAGAACAGGTTGATCTTTTGCGGCGGCGATGAAAACCAATCCACCAGCCATGCACACATTCTTGAAGAAGTTGATCAGCTGAACCGGATACAGCGATGCGTCCGCCACCTGCCAGAATGCATGGGCCATGAGGGTAGCTGGTATCAGGAACAGCAGCAAGGCGATGGCAGATACACGGGGATAGATTCCCAGCACCAGGCAAGTACCGGCGATAAGTTGCAGAGCACGTGCTCCCATAATCAGTGCAGGAACAAAACTGACTGGAACACCGTGCGCGGCGATTTCGTGTGTCGCGAGGGTTTGGCCGATGACGTTAAGACCGTTCAGAAGAAAAATGATTGCGATGAGGATGTCGAGCTGCGATCAAGGTATAGCGTTCCATCTCTATTGAGTCTCCTTTATTGAGTTATCTCTGCCCGAGTTGAAGCTTGAAGAGTCCGCGAACCACGGTTGAAGGGTCGCGCACGGGAAGGGATTGCAGCGCGGCGATGTTGTACAGGCTAAATGCCAGAGTGCTGACGCCGATGCCGAGTGAAAGGACCACGATTGCGGTAACTGAGAACCCCGGCGATTTAGCCAGGATACGCGCACCGAACCGGAGGTCCTGCACTATGGACACAAGCCAGAGTGTTCCGCGGCTTTCGCGGCAGTCTTCCTTGATCTGCTCGAGACCTCCGAATTCAAGGCGGGTTACCCGGCGCGCTTCGGCTTCGCTGAAGCCCGCTTGAATCTTGTCCGCTACCAGCGTTTCGAAATGAAAGCGAAGCACGGCGTCGAGTTCCTTTTCCATCCGACCTGTCTTTGTAAGCCGCTGAAACCAGTTCATGATGGTTCTCCCAGTGGATGCTTTAGGATCGTAGCTACGATGTCGGTCAGACGCTCCCAGCTCTCGGTTTCGATCTTCAGTTGAGTTCGACCCTTCGCTGTCAGCCGGTAAAACTTTGCGTCGCGGCCCGTCTCGGTCGGACCCCATTCAGCGACAAGGAACTTCTTGTTTTCCAGGCGATGCAGTGCGGGGTACAGCGAGCCTTGCTGGATCTGGAGCGCCTCTTTGGAGATCATCTGGATGCGCTGCGCAATCGCATAGCCGTGATGAGCAGGTCAAGGGTGCCTTGAGGAAGGTCGAATTTGGATGAGGTCGTCATGCCTAGTTCTTCTACATATACATGCATGATATGTAGAAGTGCAAGGTGTCAACGAAAAATAAGTCCTGCCAAGTGCGGTTTCTCGTCAGTGATAATTCACGACGATGAGTGCTCCTGTACGCCTCATTCGAGGCGCTGGGACCATAGGGATTCTCGAAAACGGCCAGCCATGGTTACACTATCTCCGACGCGGTTCTCCGGGGTATGAGGTCAGTTCGCTCCGGGACTCAAATCCCCAGGGTCAATTGCGAGTCGCGGCCGCGCCAGCCCTCGGAGCCGTCCCCCATGCACCCACTAGAGAACTTTGCACGTGACCTTTACCACGCCATGCGCCAATTAACCAGGTCGCGCGAATTTGCCTTGATGGCCATCCTCACCCTAGCCTTCGGCATCGGCGCAAACTCTGCCATCTTCAGCATCGTCGAAGCGGTGCTCTTGCGCCCACTCCCTTACCGGCATTCTGAACGGCTTGTCGTGGTCTGGCAGACGGACGCCGCCCACCGCGATTCAGGCGCATACTTCAACACCTATCGCGAATTCGATGTCTGGCGGCAACAGAACCGCAGCTTTGAAAAGCTCGCGGCTCTCACCTGGGCAACAGGCCCCAGGACGCTTCTGTGGCAAGGCAAGCCGGTCGATGTGCTCACCATTCCCGCCAGCGTCGACTTCTTTTCTATGCTGGGCCAGGCAGCACAAATCGGTCGCACATTCGCCCCACGCGACCTCCAGAATGGCTGCACCGTCGTCCTCGCCTACAACTTCTGGACTCGCAAACTGGGCGCTCCCGCCGACATTGTGGGTCATAATCTCTCCTTCCGAAATACTTCCTGCCTGGTCACCGGCATCATGCCGAAAACCTTCTCCTTCTATCCCGTAGCCACCGATGCGTGGAGTCTCATCACTCCCACTGGTGAATTCGCACAGAAGCCGTGGAACAGCATGACCGGCGTGTTTGGATTGCTCAAGCCTGGCGTGACCCGCGCCGCAGCCGAATCCGAATTGACCGCAATCCAGGCCGGCGTATTGCCTGAGACACCCGCCGATCTCAAAATCATGAGCACTCTGGCTCCCGACGTTCTCGACCTGCAATCGAACTTCACATGGCTCGCCGGCCGCAATCTCCGCAAGGGCCTTTGGCTTCTCCTGGCAGCGTCGGGCCTCATCCTTTTCATGGCCTCGCTCAACGTGGGCAGCCTCCTTCTGGGACGCTCCACCGCCCGCAGTCGAGAACTGGCCGTGCGTGTCGCCATCGGCGCAACCTTCCGCCGCATCGCCCTCCAGGCACTGACTGAGTCCCTCCTGCTCGGATTCCTGGGATCCGTGGCCGGCCTTGCAATCGCCGCCATCCTCGTTCAATGGTTCCGCGCGGCAAACCCCATCGAATTGCCTCCCGGCGCCGGCCTCTCCATCGACTGGCCCGTGCTTCTGTTCACAGCAGCCTCCGGAATCGCCTCCTCAATCGTCTTCGCCCTCTTCCCTACATGGCGCGGAACCCGCGTCGATCCCAATACAGCTCTGAAGTCCAGCGCGCCCAGCATGGCTACCACGTCCCTCCGCGTCACTTCCTCGCTTGTCGTAATCCAGGTCGCCGCATCCATGGTGCTTCTAGCGGGCGCGGTGCTGATTTCGGAAAGCCTCTGGAGGCTCACCTCTGAAAATCTCGGCTATCGCACTGATCACCTCTTTACAGCGCGGATCGATCTATCTCAAGACATCTACGCGAGTCCCTCCGCGCGCAGTCAATTCGCAGACCGCCTGCAATCTCAAGTCACGGCGATCCCCGGTGTCCTCTCCGCAACCCTTAGCTCCGACTATGTTCCGCGCGGCATGAATCAGCTGTCGGTCGCAGGACAGCCTCAGAATCAGGTTTCCAACGTCGCCATCCAGGACATCGGCACTTCAGGCTTCGCGACTCTTGGCATTTCCCTCCTGCGCGGAAGAATATTCGACGTCCGCGACCGAAAAGATACGCAACCAGTAGCTATCGTCAATCAAGCTCTTGCCCGGCAGTATTTCCTTGATGCCGATCCGTTGCAGCATGCCATCAAGCTTGGTCCCTCTGGCGATCCTGCCAATCCCTGGCTGAACATCGTTGGCGTTGTCGCCGACGTCAAGACCACCACCGTTTTTCAGGAGATGGGCTACGTCGAACAGCCCGCTCTCTACCGGCCCCTCGCCCAATCCGCACCGCCATCGCTCACACTCATGATTTCAGTCAGCGGCAGCCCCACGGCCCTCGTCGCGAACGTGCAGCAGCGACTCTCCGATATCGATGCCAATCTTGTCTTGAGTAACATCGACGGTCTGCGTGCAGAACAGGCCGCCGCATTATCGCAACCACGCTTCCGCAGCGCTCTTCTGGCGGGGTTTGCGGGGTTGGCCTTAACGCTGGCTCTCGTTGGCCTCTACGGCCTCCTGTCGCAATCCATCGCGCGCCGAACCCATGACATCGGCATTCGCATGGCTCTCGGCGCAGATCGCGCCCGCGTCCTGCGCTCCATTCTGGGGCAGGCCTTCACCCTTGCGATCGTTGGCATTTTCATCGGCGCCGCGGTTGCGGCAGCCGCAATCCATCTTGTCCAGGGGATGCTCTACGGCGTTACGGCTCACGGGGCAGTGGAGCTCTCCGTCGCCGCCGCAGCCGTGTTGATCGTCGCGATCTTCGCCGCCGGCCGCCCCGCATTTCGCGCCGCATCGATCGATCCCCTCCTGGCTCTCCGCAACGACTGAACAGGTGGCCCCTAGTGTATCGGCCCTCCGGCGGATCAGTACCTGGAACTCCCCACGTTCTCGCGCTTTTGTACCTGACCACTTTCAAAGATGGTCCGAGTATGCGTGCCTGGAAGGGACAAGACTGGGCTGCCATGGAACGCCTCTACATAGCGGGTTATATTGCCGATCCGCAAAACAATTGGGAAGTAAGAAAACTCCTGCAGAGGATGTCGCATTGGTGAGGTCGTTGGCAGGCTAATCCGGGGTCTCCGAAGTGAGAACAGGGCGGCCGGCGATTGGTTTGTCATCCGTGCCGCGGTGATGTAGAAAAGCGGGCGAGGGCGCCTTGCTCAAGCCCGATCTCGATTCAACGGATGATGTCCCATGATGCAGGATTTCTCGGAGTTGCATACACCCACTGGCGCGCTGGGATCGCTGCCCGCGCATAAACAGGACTGGCAGCAGTATCGCCTCAACCAGAACCAACTGGAGGCGTTTCACCGCGACGGATTTCTGGTCGGCGTGCAGGTACTTGACGACCACCAGGTGGAGGCGCTCTGCACAGAGTTGGCTGGGCTGATGGAGCCGTCACATCCCTCGCACGAGCTGTTCCACGAGTATCACTCGAACGAGTCGAGCAACCCGGATACGATCCTGTTTCACGCGGTGGGGGCGTGGCGGACCGGGCCGACGTTTCACGACGTGCTGTGGAGTCCGGCGTTTCTGGTCGCGGCGTCGCAACTGCTGGACGGGGCGGTGCGGTTCTGGCACGACCAACTCTTCTGTAAGCCAGCACATCACGGCGGCGTGGTGGCATGGCACCAGGACTACTCGTACTGGACTCGAACGCAGCCGATGGTGCACCTGACGTGCTGGATGGCGCTCGACGACAGTACGCGCGACAATGGCTGCTTGTATTACGTCCCTGGGAGCCACAAGTGGAACCTGCTGCCGATGACGGGGCTTGCGGGCGACATGAACGAAATCATGACGGTGCTGGATGAGGAGCAGAAGCAGGCGTTCCTGCCGGTGCCGATCGAGCTGAAGCGCGGGCAGTGCTCGTTCCGCCATCCCCTGACGGTACATGGGTCGTATGAGAACCTTTCGGACCGGCCGCGGCGGGCGACGCTGGTGAATGTGTTCCGCGACGGAGTGCGCTCTGCGAGCGACGAACCGCTACTGACCGGCGTGTCGGTGATTCCGAAGGGGCAGAAGATAGAGGGGCAGTTCTTTCCGCTGCTGTTTGATCCGCGCGTGATGGCGGAGTGAAGAAAACGGTGGCGCCCCACCCGTGCGCGTACTACGCAAACACGCCAGGCTGCTTGAGATGATTGAGCTATCTGATGAGTTCCTCGCGTTTGGACATACGCAGGCAATTGTCACGCGAACGGAGTCTCGCGAGACTATTTGGATCGAAAGACCGTGGAGTGCGATCATCCCTTCGTTCGATCGGTTAGCATGCGAATAGAAAGCAGACCTCGATCTCTTCCCATGAGTCCATCCGGCCAGTGATCAACACACCCTCTTCGAATAATCCATCAGACACGGCCCGGCGGATCCTTCCGTGGCTCGTTGCGGTCGCGTTCTTCATGGAGTCGCTGGATACGACGATTCTCAATACGGCTGTTCCTGCGATCTCTTCGGCGCTTGGCATTACTCCGCTCAGCATGAAGGCGGTGCTGGCGAGCTATACGCTGAGTCTCGCGGTCTTCATCCCCATCAGTGGATGGATGGCGGACCGCTTCGGAACTCGTCGTGTATTCACCTCAGCGATCGGCCTGTTCACTCTCGGTTCGCTTCTCTGCGGGATATCGAACAACGTCCATCTGCTGGTCGCGTGTCGCATCCTGCAAGGTTGCGGCGGAGCCATGATGGTCCCGGTAGGCCGACTCACTCTGGTGCGAACATTCGCCAAGTCAGATCTGCTGCGCGCTATGAGCTTTGTTTCCATCCCAGCCTTGATCGCTCCCATGCTTGGCCCCATCGCAGGCGGCCTGATTGTCCGGTATCTTCACTGGCGCTTTATCTTCTTCCTCAATATTCCGATCGGCCTGGCAGGTTTGATCCTCGTTTATCTGCATCTGCCCGACTATCGCGAAGAGCAGACCCATCCCCTCGATATCGTAGGACTGATCCTGTTCGGCTCCGGGATCGGATTATTGTCGTACGTGCTGGAGATATTCGGAGAGCACACTCTGAGTGCGCTAGAGATGTCCGGGCTTCTGGCATTGTCCTTTGCCTTGCTCGCAGGGTACGGAGTTCATGCCCACAGCATTCCATTCCCCCTCCTGCAGCTCAAGCTGTTCAGCATCCGAACCTTCCGCGCCGCTGTGAGCGGCAGTTTTTTCACGCGACTGGGAATCGGCGGTGTACCGTTTCTCCTGCCGCTCCTTTATCAGGTCGGTCTCGGTTTCACGCCAATTCAATCCGGGCTGCTTGTCATGCCGCAGGCGATTGCCGCCATGAGCATGAAGACGATCATGCCGTGGCTTTTGAGGCGCGTCGGGTATCGTGGCGTTCTCGTCTCGAACACTGTCGTCCTCGGTGTTCTTCTGATGGTGTTTGCGACGATAGGATTGCGAACGCCCATTTGGGCCATCGTGCTGCAGGCTTTCCTGTATGGAGCATTCACCTCACTGCAGTACTCGAGCATGAACACGCTGGTCTATGCTGACATTACGGACAAAGACACCAGTAGCGCGAGTTCCATCGCGAGCACGATGCAGCAGATGTCCATCAGCTTTGGCGTCGCGACGGCAGGATTAGCTACAGCGTTTTTTATTCCCACGTCTCGCACCGATCCGGCTGAAATGATCCAGGGAATCCAAAAGGCGCTCGTCGCTCTTGGGATATTGACGATCCTGTCCACGATTGTCTTCCGTAGTCTGCGGAGCGGAGACGGCGATGATGTAAGTCAGCATAAGGTTCTTCACCCGGGTGGATGACCCAGTCCCTCCTTAGAAACCTGCCTTCAAGGTGCTGATCAAAACGCGGCTCGCCCGCACGAGGATTAGGATAAACAACGCTGCCGCCCCCGTTTTCTGCGATCGAGTGGCATTGATGTCCGAAGGATTTCGAATGGCAACTCGTGTGCGAGGAAAAAGGAGGTTATGTGTCCGAACTTACTCCAGGCCGGCCTCACCCGACAGGTGGATTTGACTTTTGTTCAGCGTCAATTAAATCGTCTTGTATACGAGGATGCCACTTGCCGTCCATAGCTCGACCTAATTGTTGTACGATTGTTTCGCGATCAGAAGCTACGCTTCCATGCAGAGTCATAGGGTTACGAAAACACTCATGATGCCGGCATTCCCGTCGAGTTGCGCGGGTCGTAATTTTCGCCGCAGCTTGCCTATGGCTGAAAAGCCGCAAATTATCGCGCGCCGGTTATGAGGATGCAGCGTCGTGTACGGAGGACAGAACTGTGTGGTGGATCAGCTATCGGGGTGAATCGGGGCACGGCGTCGACAACATCGGCGTCTTCGAGGACGACGGCTCCCCGCGCAAGGTGCATCCGCTGCTCCTGGATCCATCGCCGACCGCACACCCACTGCACATTGCGCGCGGCTTCGCATTGGTGGGCGACGACCTCTACATCGCGAACGCTTGGCGCAAGGATAGCCACATCGCGCTCTACCACCGGCACGACGACACCTTCCGATTCAAGGAGGTGCTCGCGAAGACCGAGCAGGTTGCGGCGATGGTGCACCCCTTCGACGTGGAGCTGGGGGACGATGGTCGCATCTATGTCTCCTGCCAAGATACCAACACCGTGGTGTCGCTGGTGCCGAAGACCCGCAAACCCGCACCGGTGGCCGCGCACCTCCGCAAGCAGTATCCCCACGGGAAGTTTCTCCCCGGCACGCTCGTCGCGTCCAGCCATGGGCGCCTTCCCGAGTACGGTGACCACACGCCGCTCGATGTGCCAGCGCCTCTCGGCCTCAAGGTGGTGCTCGACAAGCGCGGCAAGCCACGGCACTCGGTGCGCGGCATCGTCGTGCACCGCAAGCATCTGTACGTGGCGGACGAAGCCGCCGACGCAGTGAAAGTCTTCAATGTGCGGTCCGGGGAGTTGATGGCCCGCATCACGGGGCGGGTGCTTCAGGCGCCCGTGCACCTGATCCTGCACGGCGAGACGCTCTACATCGGTGCCTCGGGCAGCGGCAGCATCCTCGCGCTGGATCTGACGTGCACGCCGCCGAAAGGCGATCTCGAGGCGCGCGCGGTGATCGACGGAAAGCTCGACGCCCCCTCCGGTTTCGCCGTCGGCCCCGACGGCGATTTTTACGTGGCCGAGCGGAAGAAGCAGCGGGTGCGGCGCTTTTCCTCCAAGGGGAAGAAAAAGGGGACGTTCATTGATGACCTACCGGACATGCCAGAGTTCCTCGTCTATGTTCCCTGAGGGATCCCAAAGCGGTTACAGAAGAATGTACACTTCCCACTTGCGATAGCTAGCCTTCCCGGAGACTCGACCTTGCTGAAACTCTTTCAAGGCGTACTTCCATTGAAGCCTGCGGCCGCCTTGCGTGATGGCTTTGCCGGATTCACACTCGCGGCCATGAATATCCCGCAAGCTTTGGGGTACACCAAGATTGCGGGCATGCCCGTCGTGACCGGTCTTTATACATTGCTGTTGCCACTAGTCGGATTCGCGGCGTTTGGCTCCTCGCGTTACTTGGTCGTTTCCGCCGACTCTGCAACCGCAGCCATCTTTGCCGGTGGAGTCTCTGGCCTGGCGCCAGCAGCTAGCGCTCGATATGTCGCGCTAGCAGGTGCCGTTGCGCTGCTCACCGCTGGTTTCCTGCTGCTGGCGCGATTGCTCAAGCTTGGCTTCATAGCCGACTTTCTCTCGCAGACGGTGCTTGTCGGCTTTCTAACGGGAGTTGGGTTCCAGGTTGGAATCGCTGTGCTTGGAGAGATGCTGGGTGTGTCAGTATCCGCTCGCCGGACAGTGATGCAATTGGTGGAGGTCTGCGGGAGGCTACCGGAAGTCCATATGCCGACCTTGGCCGTTTCAGCTGTCGTTGTGGGCGTGCTTTTTCTGCTCCAACGCTTTGCACCGAGAATGCCCGGCGCGCTCATTGCGGTTGTCGGAGCGGTGACCGCCAGCGGGATATGGGATTTCAGCGGGCACGGCATAGCCGTGATCGGACCCGTCGCAGGTGGCCTTCCTCATCTCGGACTCCCTGACTTGCGTTGGAGGGATCTTCCGCCGGGGATTTCCATAGCCGCATCGTGCTGCATCATGATCGTCACGCAGAGTGCTGCAACCGCCAGGATCTATGCAGTACGCCATCATCAGAAACTGGACGAGAACGCGGACCTGGCCGGTCTTTGCGCGGCGAATGCCATGGCCGGATTGAGCGGGACCTTCGTGGTCAACGGAAGTCCTACCCAGACCGCGATGGTCGAAAGCGCTGGCGCCCAAAGCCAGGTGGCACAACTTGCCACCGCAGCGACTGTCGTGCTTGTTCTGCTTTTTCTTACTGGCCCTCTCAAGTATCTGCCGCACTGCGTGCTTGGCGCTCTGGTGTTCATGATCGCGATCCGGCTCATCAAGTTGCCCACCCTGCTGGCAATCCGCCGCGAGAGTCCGGGAGAGTTTCTCCTGGCTGTGATAACCGCGGTAGTCGTGGTCGCAGTCGGTGTCGAGCAGGGGATATTGCTAGCGATGGTCCTCTCGTTGTTCCGGATCGTCCAACACAGCTACCACCCGAGCACCGGAGTCATGGTTCTGAACGAGAAGGGAACCTGGAATCTGAATCCCGTTGCGCCGGGCGCGATAACGGAACCTGGATTGGTCATGTACCGCTTTGGCGCGTCGCTCTTCTACGCAAATACCAACAGGTTCGCGGAAGAAGTGAGTTGTCTCGTGGGACAACCCCCTTCGCAAGTCCGCTGGTTGATTGTCGATGCCGAGGCGATCGCACGTTTGGATTACTCGGCAGCGCGCATTCTACGCGAATTGCAGCAGAACCTGTCCAGGGGTGGGATCGAATTAGGCTTTGCCCGGATGTCCTGGGAGCTACAAGCGGACTTTGCCCGGCATCACCTGACCGAGGTCATCGTTCCCTCGCGGATTTTCAGCAGACTGCATGATGCGTTGGCCGCTTTCGAGAACCGCCAACAGGGTTAAACAAATTGGCCCAACGAAATGGGACGTGGTAGGCAAAACACAGATCGCGATTGCGTTGTCGGATATCCAGATGTCCTCAGCCTTACAGACGACTCCTACCCCACCGTCGCCGATCTTTTCCAGGTTGCGGTAATGAAAGATGCTCGCTTCGCTCAGGGAGGTATTCTCGCAAATCCGGGGAGAATCTCAGATGCTGTTTACGGTTTCAGAAGCGAGTGGGCGTCGCAACTGAGGGGAACCTCACTGCGCGGATTCGGCGGTTGCCCAGTCGAGGGAATAGATATCCTGGGTGCCCTTGTTGCGGAGCAGCAGTGGGGAGTCGTCAGGCGTCAGGGTCACTGAGGTGCTCCAATACCCGGTAGTCGGCAAGTCCTTGAGATCGGTCACGAGTTCCACTTTGCGGTCGATAATGCCGATCCGGAGTACTGCTCGGTTCGGTACTCGACTAAAGAAATATAAATGTCTTCCATCTGCTGACCAGCTAGGGAAGCCGGCTGACATTTGTGTCAGCTCTGACCACTTTCGTGTCCGGAGATCGAAGAGAAAGATACCGTCGGTCTTTGCCGACAAGGCCGCAATGTGTTGTCCGTCGGGTGACCAGCGTGGAGAGTAATATTCCTGGGACTCCGGAAGGGTGGAGATTTCGTGGCTTGCCAAGTCGAGCACACGGATCACTGAGGACTCCGTATCCACACTGCCGGCGAAGACAATCTTGTCGCCGTCAGGCGACCAGTTAGGGTCACTTTGGGGATCGGGATCATTGGGGATCAATTGCTCCGGGACCCCACCGTCGCGAGAAACTACGTACACCTTATAGGGTTGTCCTGAGGTGCTGATCCGATTGTCGACCTGCAGTTCGCCTTCCAGGTCCCAGCCGTAGAAGACGATGCGCTTGCCGTCCGGAGACCAACGCGGCAGCTTGGCATACATCCCCGCATTGCTGAGGGGTTGACGCCCGCTCCCATCCACCTTGCTTCGCCAGAGGACGCCGTCGGGATAGGTGACGTATGCCACCCATTGGCCGTCCTTCGAGAATGAAACGAATTCCGCCGAGATTCCGGAAAGAACGGGCAGGAACTCTCCAGACTTCGCGTCATAGCGCACTAGTTCGCCCAACAGCCTGTGGCCCACCATGAAGAGTTTCTTGCCGTCTTTGCTGGGGAGTGGCGAATCTAGGTTGAGCGGGCTATCAGTCAATCTGATCGGCGTTCCAATGGATCTGCGAATGAAACCTGTCTTTTCCGGAAAGACCCAGATCTGTCCCTTTGAATGGAAGACGAAGTACTTTCCGTCCGGAGTCCACTTGCCGTGTTCCTCGTCCGCCGGCGTATGCAGACCTGGAAGTAGCGGGTGCGGGTTTGTTCCTTGCGCGGAGATCTCCCAGAGGGCGCGGTCGCCCGACTTTGGATCACTTATGCTGAATCGTAGCTTCGTCTCATCGGGCGAAAACTGGGGGTCGTAAGGCAGACCTGGGACGGTGACCAGCTTGCGGGCTTCGGTGCCATCGCTTCTTGCCAGAAACAAGTCGTTCCCGTGGCAGTATGCCAGCATCTTTCCGTCTGGAGACCAGACAGCCGTTTCAGACGCGACCAATGAAAAAGTATTTGGCAGGCGCTGAGGCGCACCACCGAGTGTCGGCAGACTCCAGAGGATCCCCGACAAGTCGATGGCGAGAAGCTTGGATCCATCGGGAGAAACGCTGAGCGGCGTCAGGCCTTCGGAGGGGATGGGGATCGGGATCGGATCCCCACCTGAGGCGGATATTTCCGCGATCTTCCAGTTGGAAGGGGTTCTAATGGCAAGATAAAGGCGCAGCCCGTCGGTTGCTTCCAGAATCTTCGGCTCACCGTCCTGGGTGAGCTGAACATAATTCGAGACTTTCGGTGGTGGCAGGGGGCGCGTCCAGAAGTAGACGAAGACGCCCGCGAGCAGCACAAGAACTGCTGCGAGAGTGAGCGGCCAGCGCCGGCGCAGAATTGAGCGCGTGGATTCTGGCTGGCTGCTTATCCTTGATCTTGATGGTGACCTTGACGGTTCGCTAGCCGGTTTCATTGTTCGAGGCGGCACGCGGTGAGCGGGAGGTTCTCCCGAGAGATTGAGTTGTAGTCTCTTCAGGTCGGCGCGGATTTCCGAGGCGTGCTGATAACGGTATTCGGGGTTTTTCTCGAGACAGAGGTCGATGATTCCTGCCAGGGTGGCCGGAATATCGGGATTGAGCTGAGCGGGCGTGACCGGAACCTGCTGCACGATTGAGATCAGGAGCTCTCCGGTGGTGTCTCCGGAAAAGGGCGACCGGCCGGTGCACATCTCGTAGAGTACGATGCCGAAAGAAAACAGATCGGTCCGCTGATCGAGGGGCTTGCCCAATGCCTGCTCAGGGGACATGTAAGCCGCGGTGCCTAGAGCTGCGCCGAGGCCGTCAGTGAGCTGAAGAGATTCAGCACCGGATTGGGACGAGTCGTAGGCGAGCTCTTTGCGGGGCACCAATTTGGCCAGGCCAAAGTCAAGGATCTTGGCGCTGCCTCGTCTGGTCACGAAGATGTTCGCCGGCTTGATGTCGCGATGAATGATTCCCTTTTCATGCGCGGCGTCGAGCGCGTCGGTAATGTCGATGGCAATTTGAAGCAGCTTTTCGGGGGGTAGAGGGCCGTTTTGGATCAGGCTCTTCAAGGTTTCGCCGTCGAGGAATTCCATGGCGATAAACAGGCGCCCATCGACTTCGGCGATCTCATGAATGGTGCAAATGTTGGGATGATTCAGGGCTGAAGCGGCACGCGCCTCGCGACGGAAGCGCTCTACGGTCGCTCTGTCATTAGCGAAATTATCGGGCAGAAACTTGAGCGCGACAAAGCGTCCAAGGAGCGTGTCTTCGGCCTTATAGACCACGCCCATGCCGCCGCCGCCGATCTTCACTAATCCGCGGTAATGGGAGATGTCTGCTTCGCTCATTGGGATATTTTCCCAAACATCCAGAAAGGCTCCGTTCAACCAGCAAGGCGGTCCTGTCCGGAGTCGTGCATCGCCGGGAGAATTCTAGCCGCTATCTACAGCATCTTGGAAAACCGTTGATTGTTCCAACCTGTTGAACTAGTTTGCGATTTCGCTTGGACAGTATGCCACACTGATCGGCTCCGGCTGCAAGGACAGAACCCGGACTTGGGGTTATGTCCGAGTTGGCCACCATCCACCCGGAATTGCAAATCCGCCTGCAACAGACAATCTCAGGTCGTGGCACTCTCCACCAATCCGGCTTGCGAGTCGCTTTCGGGGTCTCAGTTGAGGCCGAGCTCCTCGCGGGATTCGACAAGGCCTTCATCATGTTGCCCCGACAGTGCGGAGACAGTGTCTGGGCTGCTGCCCGTGCCCAGTCTCGGGGCTCGATTTACCGCAAACCCAAGGTGATCTCTATAATTTTGACCACTGCGCATTCGCGAGGACGACGTGGTGGAGGCTTTTCTTGATTCGTGCGACTCCCTTTTTCAGACTGACAGTTATATTGGTCTTCGTTGCTGTCTTATATGGTTATGGAGCTTCGTTGCCGACAGCGAGTGCCCGCCATACAGCCGGCGAAGTATTGCTCGTGTATAACGCTGACAGTCCGGTTTCCACGGCGATTGCGAAGGAATATGCGAGTAAGCGCAGGGTAACAAACGCAGTTGCGATTCATTGCGCAGACTCTGCAGTGAGCAACACCCATGAGACGATTTCGCTGGCGGATTACGAACGTGAGATTGCCGGCCCGGTCTGGGAGTTTCTTTCGCGGCATCAAGAGATCAACTTCCTTGTGTTGACGAAAGGCGTGCCGATTCGCATCGATGGTGGAGAGACTGGTTCGCGGGATGAGCACACGACTGGAAATCTTCATCCCTCGGTTGATAGCTATCTTGCGGCGATGGATTATGGGTTGATCAAGAGTGCGGTGAAGATCAGCATTCATGGGTCGGGCGCGGATGGATTTGGGTGGTTGAACCGGTACTGGAATCAGGACGTACCCTTCAGTCATGCGGCATTTGGCGGTTATCTGGTAATGCGCCTCGATGGCTACACGCAGTCGGACGCGGAGGCGCTCGTGACGCGGTCGCTGGCCGTGGAGACCGAGACGATGGGGAATGTTCATGGTGGCAAGGCGCTGCTCGATGTGCAGCCTATTTTCAAGTTCAATAGTGCGGATGTGGCCGGCCAGCCTTTGGCTGTGACGGGACCGATTTCGGACGAGTCGGATTATGGTTCCTGGAATGCGGATATGGTGAAGGCCGGGGATCTGCTGATTGCACGAAAGATTCCGACGGAACTTGATAGAAGCGATGTGTTTGTCGGCGATCGCTCGAATCTGCTGGGGTATTTTTCGTGGGGCAGCAATGACCCCAACTACAACGAGAAAGCATATGAATCGCTGCGATTTGCGCCGGGATCTATTGGGGATACTGCGGTGTCCACAAGTGCGCGGACGTTTCTACCGACGACGGGAGGACAGTCCCTGATCGCGGATCTGATTGCGCATGGAATTACTGGCGTGAAGGGGTATACGGACGAACCGCTTTTGCAGGCAATTGCGTCACCTTCGGTGACGATGGAGCGATACACCTCGGGGTTCACGCTGGCGGAGAGCTTGTATGCGGCTTCGCGATTTGTGGGCTGGGAAGATGTCGTGATTGGCGATCCGTTATGCAGGGCGCCTGCGTGGATGCGGAAGGATGCGAAGTAACCCGCCGTTCACAGTAGTTCATTGGCCTAAGTTGCGCAATCAGTCGCTTGGTGTGCGCACGACATTCAGTATGCTTGCTGTCATGGACTGGCTGCTGATTCAGGGCACTAACGGAATGAGCGGAGACCAGCCCTCCCTGCCGCCGTACCCGTTCGACAAGAATGCGAGAGCGATCAGCGTAACGCTTATTGGCCTATTTCGTTTGGAGTTCATATTGCCTGCAAGGGTACGCCTCTAGCGCGAATCGAGAACCACCCTCAAGCCGCTTTCGGGGTTCCGGGCAGGTCACCGGCAAACCGGAAGTAATCCCGTTTTGCAGGCACTACGACACAATTCACGGTCGCCGTTCGGCGGCATGTTTCCGGTTTGTCAACAATCCAGGAGCGATTTGCATAGTTGCTCGAAAGGGCCAATCGGTGGTTGCCCTCTCCATTCAGTCGCTCAGCATGCTTGGACGATTCTGGGGAAAGGTTCTTCTAATTGGAGCGAAAGGCGAAGAGGGAGAATCACCAGATCAAGATCGCATTACAGACTGCCGCGAAGGGGTTCATGTTAGAGTCGAACGCAGAAAAGGAGAGGATCGCTCGTCTCGTGCGGAAATTGACAACGGAGGACTGGCGACTGCTTTTCTCTCATGACGTCCTGAATTCGCGTGTAATCCGCATCTCAACCGCCAGCATCCTCGCGGGCGTCCTTATCGGATTAGTCGGCGGCGCATTCCGCTACTTACTGATAGCCGCCAATAGCTGGCGTGGCGTGCTCATCGCATGGGCACACAGGTGGCCCCGCATTGGCTGGCTGGCGCCGGTCGCGCTGGGGCTTGTGGGTGCCGCTGTGGCGCGCATCCTGGTGGTTCGGATTGCGCCCACGGCAGAGGGCAGCGGCATACAACGGGTAGAAGCCATTTTCAGCGGCGAAGTGGAGCACGCTCCCCACGCTATCGTGTCCGTCAAATTCTTCGGCGGCCTGCTCGCTATCGGCTCCGGCCTTGCTCTCGGCCGCGAGGGCCCGACCGTGCAGATGGGCGCCTCGATTAGCTGGTTGATCACGCACTTTCTCATAAGAGACGACGAAGACGTGAGGGCTATTGAGGCGGCAGGTGCGGGCGCAGGACTCGCTGTCGCATTCAACGCTCCCATCGGGGGGTCCATCTTTGTCTTCGAGGAACTGACCAGTAGTTTTACGCCCTGGCTCATGGTGGCCACGCTGGCTGCTGCACTGGTCGCTGTCTGGATCATGCGATTGATGTTAGGCAACGCCCTGGATTTCACGGTCACGCACGTCAGCCTGACTCAGGTCTGGAGGGTTGGGCCGTTTCTTGTTCTGGGCGCGTTGCTGGGCGCTGTCGGCGCTGTCTATAACGCCTGCACAGTCGGCCTGCTTCGTTTGGCGGACCGATTACCCAACCTCTCGTCGATACACCGCGCGGCCATCATAGGGGCCACGGTGGGACTCGCCGCATGGTTTGTGCCGGCTTTAGTTGGAGGCGGTGAGGTGCTGACGCAAGCCATACTCGCCGATCCCAATGCAGTAGGCGGGCTGCTAACGGTATTTCTCGTGCGCTTTCTCCTTGGCCCGTGGTCCTATGCCGCAGGTGTGCCGGGTGGTATCTTTGCCCCGCTCTTGGTGCTGGGCGCCTCCTCCGGCGCGCTCTTCGCCGGAGTCCTGAATCACTCCATACCTCTGCTTGGTCTCTCAGCGGTCGCCTGTGCGGTCGTTGGGATGGCGGCGCTGTTCTCGGCCAGTGTTCGCGCGCCGCTGACGGGGATCGTGCTTACTGTTGAAATGACCGGACGCGGCGACCTGACCCTCAGCTTGCTAGGTGCTTCGCTGATGGCCATGGTGGTTGCGATGCTGCTTAAGAGCGAACCTATTTACGAAACCCTGAAGCGCCGCATGCTGGAGCAGCAGGCCGCGACTCCGACTGCAGTCGGCCAGACCAGGGTCGCTTCGGTTGCGAGAAAGTAGAGCTCGGCCGCCAAAAAGCTCTCCTCGTGGGTAGGAGCATGCCCAGGAAAGGAAGAGAGCGCGGGTGTGAACCGCAGCCGGCACTCGCCGAAGGGCAACCGCCAGATGCGCCGTATTCTCAATCAAGCTGCGAATGCTGCAGTCAAACGCAAGGGGAGCATCTTCGAGATCGTGTACCGTCGTCTCGTTCCACGCCTGGGACATAACAAAACAATCGGAGTAGTTGCGAATCGCCTCTGCCACTTAATCTGGATAATTCTGCACAACGGCGTTCCGTATGAAGAACGCGGTCCTGCAGTGTCGAAACAGTCCCAACAACGCCACACGGCAAGAATGATCCGGAAACTCAGAATGCTTGGCTACCGAGTCGAACCTATAGGAGATCCGGCCTGACGAACGCGATTTTCGACCCAGTCAAAGTCAAGCGAAAAGCACGAGATTTCTGGGCGCGTTCAGGAGAGCGCGCATTCGATCTGATCAGGATGCCTCATAGCGCAACGGGTGCCTCTCGGCGGGTGGTTCCTGCCCATGCAGAACCGGACATCCATTTGCTGTCTCGGGCTCCGAAGAGCCGTCACAGATGATTGAGTTTGTGTTCTCTGCCAGTCCCGAAACAATTCGTAGGGGCCCCTGGAATCTCTTCCTTCGCCCAGTCGGCAATCGGCGGGACCTGGCAGTCTGCGCATCGATGAATCCTGATGTTTTTGCCCCCTCTTTATTAGGAAAGGCTTTTACGCTGCCGGCGTTCGGCTGAACTTCTCGGCAGGCACGAAGTCCTGATGCCTGCGCTCCACCGCGAGTATGTAGCAGACCATCTTCCTGGCTACCGCCAGCGTGGCTCGGTTGGGGTTGCCTCTTTCCAGTTCTCTGGCACGGATCACGGCGAGTTCATGGCACTCCCGCACCGCCAGTTTGGCTGCTTCAATCAGCACTCGCTGGATGTGCTTGTTGCGCTGCTTCGAAATCGGCATCCGCATCACCTTGTCGGCCGAGCTCTTCTCATCGCCGCATAGCCCGCAGTAGCTGATCGCTTGCTTGATCGAAGTGAAACGTGTGACGTCTCCGATCTCCAGAGCCCACGTCAGGGCCGTGATCGGCCCCACCCCGGGCACGGTCCGAAGCCGCCGTAGCCGTTCCTTCAGAAGCGGATCGCGCTCGAGCGAACTGACCAGCGCATAATCGAGCTTCTGCGAACGGCAGATCATCTCCCTGCTCAGCTTCAGCAGCGGCCGTATGCTCTCGTTTACCTCTTCGTTGGTCGTGAGTAATTCGGCGAAGTAGCCGGCCTTGTGCAGCCGCTGCTTGTTGTAGCTGACCCCGGTCTCCATCAACAGGCCGGAGACACGGTTCTTCATCTGCACCATCTGCTTGACCACCAGACTACGGTAGCGCAGCGTGCGGCGCCGATTCCGGATCTCGGTCGAAGCCATGTGGCACTCGGGCAGGAAGTCGCATCGCAGGCAGTCGGCGATCTTGCCGGCATCGATCTTGTCGTTCTTCTTTCTTGGCCGCGGCGATCGCCCGCAGCATCAGCGGTGCGCAACCTTCACCTGATCTGCATGCGGAAGCAGGTGATCGTAGATCCAGCCTGTGAAGGTCGCTTCCATGGCAATCGTTCGCGGCTGAGGTAGTGTGCTGATCCACGCATCCAGCTCGCGCCTGCTTGATCCGATCTTGCCTTCCTAGTGCACACGGCCAGCCGCGTCCTTCACGCAATAGCTGATCGTCTTCTTGTGTACATCCAGTCCGATGAAGTACATAGTCTCTTAGGAGCCTCCGAGGTTGTTCTCTGAATCAGCTTGGCGCTGAGTTCAGCCTTCTGTAACACCTCGTGCTCCTCTTCGATGCTTAGCATTCAAACAATCCACCCCGAACGTCAGCTGAGAAGGTACAATTTCTCAGCTGACTCTTTAAAAGAGCATATGGTGTTCGGTGCAAGCAAAGACAAGCCCGCCCTCCGTCGCCGCCAGGTCTTTATGGAAGCTCGGAGGTCTGACTCCTGGGCAACTGGGTCGAGCCGTTTTCGAGGAAATCGACGCAAATAACGTCTTTGGACGGGCAGACGAGCTCGCCTTCAATTTCTTATTCGCCCTTTTCCCGCTGATATTCTTGATGATGACGTTGTTCGGCCTGTTCGCCTCACACAGTGTCGAACTTCAAAACGAATTCCTTTCTTATTTCGCAGAGTTTCTTCCACCAACTGCGTTCCAACTTTTGAGAGGAGTAACCACCGAGATAGCGGCACACGCTAGTCAAGGAAAACTGACTTTTGGCGTAGTTTCAGCCCTATGGTGTATCTCCAGTTGCGTAAGTTCAATGATTGGCTTCCTGAATGCGGCGTTTCATGTCCGCGAGACTCGTTCCTGGTTCAAAGCTCGCGCAATAGCACTCTTATTGAGTCTAGTAGCCTCAATTCTGCTTCTTACGGCCTTGTTTATGGTGCTTGCAGGTAGCCACTTTGTGGGTTGGTTAGGGGCAGGACTTCGATTGAATCCGTTAGTCGTCCTCGTCTGGAAGGCTATTCAGTGGCCGACTGCTATCTTCTTCGTTGCCCTATCGTGTTCGTTGATTTATCGCTACGGTCCCGACTTGAAAGAGCGCCGTCGCTGGCATT
Organism: Terriglobales bacterium; assembly: GCA_963823845.1. GTDB lineage: Bacteria > Acidobacteriota > Terriglobia > Terriglobales > Acidobacteriaceae > Alloacidobacterium. Next base: position 735,490 of record CAWGND010000008.1, on the reverse strand, counting down.
GGTTTACGCCTGGAGCGGCATTTGGTGGGTTTATATGGCTGGCGGCTTCGTTTGGATTCCGTATCTACCTGCATTTTTTTAATAATTACAGCGTCTCGTACGGGTCATTGGGCGCATTGATGATTCTTTTGGTCTGGCTCTATGCGACCGGGCTAGCGTTGCTTATCGGGGCAGTGATCAACGCGGAAATCGAGCGCTCGTCGAGAAACGATCAAGGCCCTTAGATCGCGTCGCGGACGTATTACCGGCAATACGGAGTGCGCCGGGATAAACCGGCATGTTGTAGGGGATGCAAGAGCCCTACAGGAAAGGAAGTAGCGAATCCATCCTGGCCTCGAGTCTTGCATGTGACATCGTGAGGTGTCTCGTGAAGCGTAGACCAGAGGTACCGGTGGGCCGGGCTATCGAGCTTCGGCATGTCCAGTGAAGAAAGAAAGGCTGATGTGTTCAGTGGGAGGTAAACCCATCGAGGAAAAAGTCAGGAACCTCGTAGCTTGGATAGAGGAGAGAAGGGAAACCGAATCTCTTAAGTCTATCGACAAAGCCACCTTAAGGGTGGTGAGCAAGTCATCGGGCCGTAATGATCGTAAACGCAAAGTAGCCTCGAAAAATAGTCGCCCCAAAGGCCGAATCCTTCGGAGCTGGATGAAGGCAGCATGGTACGTCGCAAACTGACTGAAGCGTCGAACCACTTTGGCGGGGTGTCAGCGACAGCACGATGACAAGGACATATTAAGCAACTGGAGAAGCCCTCCTCGTCCCAGAGCGAAATCTTTGGAGCAGGTCCGACCTATAACCGGCGACACCGGGAAATGGAAGGACGGCGAGAGGGTGGCGGGCGGGCCTGGAGTAGCGATGAAGCGGCGTAACGGCCGTGGAGCCAAGGAGCCCTGCTGTTCGTAATGACTCTGACAAAAAGGAAGGCAAGGGTGGAATGACAAATACGCCCATCAGTTTGCAGGACCTGCGAAGGAGTCTATACGTCAAGGCGAAAGCTGAATCGGCTTGGCGCTTTTGGGGACTATACGTTCATGTCTGCAAAACGGAAACACTCCAAGAAGCTTACCTGATGGCGAAGAGTAATGACGGGGCTCCGGGAATTGACGGAGTTACGTTTGCGTCCATCGAGGAAAGCGGACGGGAGAGTTTTCTGAAACAGATACAGAATGAGCTGGTCGACAAAACGTATCAGCCCATGCGAGTACGAAAGAAGGAGATTCCGAAGGACGGGGGAAGTAAGGTACGCGTTCTTTCGATTCCTGCAATTCGTGATCGTGTGGTCCAGGGTGCGCTCAAGCTCATCTTGGAGCCTATCTTTGTCGCGTTGGGAAAAGCTCGGAGGAGGGGGAACTGATAATAAGACAGTGAAACCTCTTGATCCAGCCTAGCGGGTGCAAATCCCGTCTGATCAAAGTCGAGCAAGACAGGTCAGTAGCGAGTGTTGCCATTCACTGGGTGACTGGTGGGTGCGAAGCGTACACAGTGAGGAAGCAGGCCGTGAGGGTTCAACACCGAAATCGGTTCACAGTTCCGATGCCGACGTTTTCGAAGAGGCGGAAGGCAGCATTCAGCAGCAACCGCTATTGCGAGGTTGTGCTGGGATCGGCGGTGTCTTTAGCCCGGGGCATGTTTCCAAAGAGGTTGGCCGGGAACCCAAGAGAGCTCCCCATCCTCTCCCACACCAGGAGGAACGCCCTTTGGATCGGGTCGGGAGATACGTGCAACCAAGGGTAGACCGAAGGAAGCACGGAAGGATGGTTGAGCAGTCTTACAACCCCATAGTACCGGTGAAGGTGGGGAACCGCAGGGCTTCCGCAAGGAGCGGCCACGGGACCCACTGGAGGGAAGGGGGGAGCAAGCGTACGAATCTGTTGAAAGGAGACATAGTCGAGACTCAGAACTCGAATCGTTATGTGCACAGACATCGACAGAATAGCCGAACTCGCCAAGGAAGATCCGAAGCGACAGTTCTACTCCATCGCTCACCTGATTACAGTGGAGAAGTTGTATGAGGCATTTCGAAGTCTACGAAAGAATGCCAGCGCCGGGATCGACGGGGTCACGTATCTGGAGTACGAGATCAACGCCGAGGAGAACGTCCGCCAGTTGCATCGGCGGCTCGTGACAGGCAAGTACCAGGTACAACCGCTGCGCCGAGTCTATATCCCCAAGGAGAACGGGAAACAGAGGCCAATCTCGATTCCCAGCCTTGAGGACAAGATCGGGCAGAAAGTGGTGGTTGATCTGATGAATGCCATCTACGAGCAGGATTTTCTCGATTGCTCGTACGGGTTTAGGCCCGGACGCAGTCAACATCAGGCTCTGGACGAAGTGAGACGGGTGATCTGCACCCGGCCCACGGGATGGATTCTGGAGATAGACATCAGCTCATACTTCGACAAAATTGTTAGGGGCATCCTCATCGAGATGGTGGAGAAGCGCGTAAGTGACGGCAGCGTGCTCCGTCTGATTCAGAAATGGATCAAGGTCGGGGTCATTGAAGACGGCAAGCTGCTTGTGAGCGAAACGGGGACAGGACAGGGGCAGCCGATCAGTCCGCTCCTGGCCAACATCTACCTGCACCATGCACTCGATGAGTGGTTCGAGGATGTGGTGCGGCCCCGTCTGAAAGGGGAAGCTTACGAGATCCGTTTTGCTGATGATGCCATCCTGTGTTTCCAGCACAGGGCGGACGCGGAAAAGGTGATGAGGGTCCTACCGAAGCGATTCGAGAAGTACGGTCTGACCCTGCACCCGGAGAAGACGCGGCGGATTGAATTCGGGCGCCATGCAGCGAGGAATGCGAAGAAGCAGGGGAAACAACCCGAGAGCTTCGATTTCCTTGGATTCAAGCACCTCTGCGCCCGTAGCCGGAAGGGTGGATTCACAGTGCATGTGAAGACGTTAGCCCAACGGCTCCGTAGAGGGCTGAAGGCAATAGCCGACTGGTGTAAACAACATCGGCGCACGCCAGTGAACCAGCAACAGGAAGCCCTGAACGCCAAACTCCGCGGCCACTACCAGTACTATGGACGCCCGACGAACTATTACAGCATCTGGCAGTTCTATCGACGCGTATGTCGTATCTGGCGCGAGTGGCTGGGTCGTCGAACACGCGGGCGGCCGCTGACGTGGGATAGATATAACGCTATCCTGCGGCAGCATCCACTGTTGTTACCTCGGATCACACACGCCTGGGTCGGGGCGGGGAGTCACGCCTGAAGAACCCGCTGCGGGAAATCTGCACGGCGGGGTCCGTGAGGGGGGAGAATCCGGTGAGCCATGGTGAACTTAAACGGGCACGAAGCTGGAAACGGCGGACACAGCCAAAGAACACCTAAAGCACACCGGGGACTCCTCTACTCGGAAAGCTGATTTCGAATCGGGGTCCTACGGATACCGGCCGAAGAAGACAGCCCAGGAGGCGGTGCTTCGAGTGGACAAAGCGATCATGGAGGGAAAGACCCACATCATTGATCTTGATCTGCGAGCCTACTTCGACAATGTTCAGCATTATCTGCTGCTTGAGAAGGTAGCTCGACGTGTGCAGGACCCGATGGTGATGAGACTACTCAACCAGATCCTAAAGTCGACAGGGAAGCAAGGAGTTCCGCAAGGCGGTGTGATCGCTCCTCTTACGCAAAAGGTAATTTCACATTTGAGAGGGTACTGAAGGGGTGGCGAACTAGTGCCCCGGTGCTTGATCTGCGTCTTAAGAGGTAATACGTTTATGGCAGATGTCCCGATCGACCAAATCGGACAAGGCTCGGCAACTGAATACCGCATACTCCATGCTCCAGCGGGATATTGCGTTGCCCGAGGCCATGCATCGTTTATCGCGAAAGTTCGGCCTCTCGGAACGTCAAGCGTATCGGTACCTGGAGGAAGCGTCCCATCTGGATCAGCCGGTCGAAGTCTCCGAGACTACTGTGGCGATTACGCTCAAGCTCCCCGCGAGAACAGCGCGCCTTCTACGAGCGTACGCGAGAAGCAGTGGGCTGACCATCGGAGCGATTGTGACTCGCGCGTTGGCCACGTTTCTCGGTACTCAGAGAAGAGATGGCTAAGCCGCGCACACCGCACGGGCCGCTTCAAGTTCACATTGACTATGTGTTTGATCGACTGCACGATTCGAAGCTCGCCCAGGCCTATGGCATTCTGGTGCCTGTTCGGGAACGTCCCGTCGGGTGCAGTGTAAAGGAGTCCGATCATGAGGATGGCAGCGATCTACGCGCGGGTCTCGTCCGATCAGCAGCGCGAGGCGAACACGATAGCAAGTCAGACGGCATTGCTAGTCGAATTCGCCCAAGCGCACGATCTGGAGGTGCCAAAGGAGTGGGTCTTCGAAGATGACGGCTATAGTGGAGCGTTGCTGGAGCGTCCAGGACTTGAGCGTGTCAGGGACCTAGCCGCCGAAGGCCAAATTCAGGTGGTGCTGGTGTATGCGCCTGACCGGCTGAGCCGCAAGTACGCATATCAGATTTTGCTGATCGAGGAACTGGCCCGCAATGGAGTCGAGACGCTTTTTGTTAAAGCACCGCAGGGCGCCAGCGCGGAAGATCAGTTGCTGATTCAGTTTCAGGGGATGATAGCTGAGTATGAGAGAGCGCAGATCCTGGAGCGATCGCGTCGCGGCAAACGACACCGGGCCCACTCGGGTGAGGTGAGCGTGATGAGCGGCGCCCCATATGGCTATTGCTACATCCGCAAGACCAACGAGGCACCTGCCTCGTACACCGTGGTTGAGGCCGAGGCCCGTGTCGTACAGGCCATCTATGAGATGTACACGGTTGAGGGCATCAGCATCGGTGAGATCACCCGCCGGATCAACGCCGATGGCATTCCAACTCGGAAAGCAAGTGCCCGGTGGGAACGCTCGACTGTCTGGGCCGTGTTGCGCAACTCTGCATATCGTGGCTTCGCATGTTTCGGCAAGACACGCGCTTCTTCACGAACACGCGTTATCCGTCCACTGCGCCGGAGAGGTGTGATTACGCCCAACATGACAGCCGGGCACGAGCGCCCGCGCGAAGAGTGGATCGAGATCCCGGTGCCGGCACTGGTAAGCGAAGACTGCTTCGTCCGTGCCCAGGAACTCCTTCAGGAAAACAAGAGACGATCACGCCGTCGCACCATCGAGCCAAGTATCGTGCAGGGCCTCGTCAGCTGCCAAAAGTGCGGCTATGCATTTGCGCGCACATCGACGCAAACGACCGCACGCAAGATCCACTATTACAAATGCATTGGTTCGGATGGCTGGCGAAAACTGGGCGGTCCTGTTTGTGACAACGGCCGCTTGGTCCGACAGGATCTGCTTGACCAGATCGTCTGGGGCGAGGTAATCCGACTTCTGGAAGACCCCACGCTCATACAAATGGAACTCGACCGTCGGCTGTCAGCGGCACGTTCGTCCGATCCAGCCCAAAAGCGCGTACAGAGCCTTCAACGGGAACTAGTGCATGTGGGCAAGGGCATCGAACGACTTCTCACCGCCTACCAGGAAGAACTCATGTCAATCGAGCAGATGCGGGTGCGAATGCCTGCGCTACGCCAGCGTGATCAGGCGCTCCGTGCCGAGTTGCAGGCAATCGCCGATCAAGCTAATGAACGAGCGGTTTTCCTACGCCTGGCGGAAACCCTCATTGCGTTCCTCGACCGCCTGCGCGGCGCTGCTGACACCCTGAGTATTACAGAACGACAGAGGATCGTGCGGCTAGTTGTGAAAGACGTCTTGATTGGGGACGACACGATCACCATACGCCATAGCATTTCGATACCTCAGAGTCTCCCACAAGGCGGCTGCCCATCGCCGAACCAGACGGACGGGCCAGATTACCTTTTGCGTAAGGGGAGTGCTCTCACCTTTGCTCAGCAACATCTATCTCACTGAGGTAGACAAAATGCTGGAGAAGGCGATAGCCACCACGAGGCGCGGAAGATACAACCATGCGCAATACGCGCGATTTGCGGATGACATGGTGATCTTAATCGACTCCCATCCGCGGAATGACTGGTTGAAAAGGGCGGTAAACAAACGACTGCGACAAGAACTGGCGAAGCTACGAGTGGAGATCAACGAAGAAAAGAGTCGGACAATTGACCTGACAAAAGGCGAAAGCTTTGCGTTCCTGGGTTTTGAATATCGCCTCGTTCTGGGCCGTAACAGGAAGTGGCGACCGCAATTTGTGCCAAAGATGAAGAAGCAAACGGCGCTCTTTGCCAAGCTCAGAGACGTCTTCCGGCAGCACATCAGCCAGCCAGTGGAGGCGGTGATAGAGATAATCAATCCCATCCTCCGGGGCTGGGTGAACTACTTTCGGATCGGTCATGCAAGCCGATGTTTTTCGAAGGTCAGAGACTGGGTAGAGATGAAGATCAGGCGACATCTGATGCGATCCAGATTGCGCAAAGGCAAAGGATGGAAACGGTGGAGTAGTGAGTGGATGAATCGGCAGCTCGGACTATACAACGACTATAGGCTGAAACGCCCACCACTTTCGAAAGCGGCTCCCATCCCTGAGGGCATATAAACCTTGCCGTGAAGCGAACAGGAGAGCGTAGTGCGGGAAATCCGCATGCTGCGTTCGAAGTGGCGGGGACTGGAAACCAACTTACGGTTTTACTAGTGAGGCACTCCCAGAGGAAACGGGGAGCAACGGCTAGGCCAAACCTACGGAGCATGGCGCCAGTCCTCGACCCTACAAAAGCCGGAAGAACAGGACGCCGACTCCATTCCGCGCAGGAGGAAGGCAACACGGTCGGCCACGATAATCGCGAGTGGTTGTCCGGTCCTGCGTAGTCTAAGAACCCGCGCACGCTGAGAAACAACATGCACGAGAACCGGGAGATCTCCAGCGCGCCTTGGTCCGATGATCAAGGCCGGTCCGCGAAGGCCATAAACCGAACGGCGGACATGCACGTGCTGGAGAAGTCGGACTGTGCCGTACTACCTGTGAACCAGCCGAACAACGGAGGTCAGCCTTCTGCGGAGGCCGGGGAGGGAAGGGCACAGATGGAGGAGAACATCGTTCCGCCACACATGCACCCGACACAGAGCGGGTGGCGCATGTCCCAAGGGCTGGACGGTGTGCGAAAGGTAGCAAAGGAACGCAGGCAGGAACGGTTCACTGCTTTGCTCCACCATCTGAACATCGAACTACTGCGTGAGAGCTTCTACGCTCTCAAGCGTCAGGCTTCGCCGGGAGTCGATGGCGTGAGATGGGAAGAGTATGAATCCGGGCTGGAGGATCGACTTGTCGATCTGCACAACCGGGTGCAGCGTGGAACGTATCGGGCACAACCTTCAAGGCGAGTCTTTATTCCGAAGGCTGACGGGCGGCAACGTCCGTTGGGCGTCGCGGCACTGGAGGACAAAGTCGTTCAACAGGCCGTGGTGACGATCCTCAACCAAATCTACGAGGTCGACTTCAAGGGCTTCTCCTATGGGTTCCGCCCCGGACGCAGCCCGCATCAAGCTCTCGATGCGCTGACGGTGGGCATTCAACGGAAGAAAGTGAACTGGGTGCTTGATGCGGACATCCGCGGCTTCTTCGATAACATGAGCCACGAATGGACCGTGAAGTTCATCGAGCATCGGGTGGCCGATCGGAGGATACTTCGCCTGATCCAGAAATGGCTAAAGGCAGGTGTATCGGAGGACGGCCAGTGGTCGGAGACGAAGTTGGGAACGCCGCAGGGAGCAGTTGTCTCACCGCTGATCGCCAACGTGTACCTGAATTACGTGTTCGACCTGTGGGCTGAGGCTTGGCGCAAGAAAGTGGCGAAGGGCGACGTGGTTGTCGTCCGTTACGCTGACGATCTTGTGATGGGCTTTCAGCACCGGAGTGAAGCTGAGCGGTTCCTAAAGGAGTTCCGGGAACGGCTGGCGAAGTTCGGCTTGGAGTTACATCCAGACAAGACACGGCTGATCGAGTTCGGGCGTTATGCAGCCCGAGACCGCAAACAGCGTGGAGAGGGAAAACCAGAAACCTTCATCTTCCTGGGCCTTACCCATTTCTGTGGGCAGCGCCACAAGAAGGGAACCTTTACCGTCTGGCGGATCACGGCGAAGAAGCGGATGGTGGCGAAGCTCAAAGCCATCAAGGCCGAGCTTCAACGCCGGAAGCATGATCGCACGGCCACAGTCGGCGCATGGCTCCGGAAGGTTGTTCTGGGCTATTACCAATACCATGCTGTGCCCGGTAATCTTGATCAGTTGCGCATCTTCAAAGGTCGCGTCAACCGGCTGTGGAGGAATGTCCTAGTCCGCCGCAGTCAGCGCGCACAGATGAGATGGGAGCGAATTACTCCAGTCTTGGCACGGTGGATTCCACCACCCCGCATCCTGCATCCTTATCCCGATGCTCGCTTCTACGCCACTCATCCTTCGTAAGAGCCGTATGCGTAGACGCGCACGTACGGATCTGTGCGGGTTGTGCCTTGAAAGCTCTGAAGTCCAGTCTCCTGAAATGGAGGCCGCGGCAAAGCCTAGCTAGCAGTCGCGTACCAAGTCTTGCGTGGTGTCCGGCGACGGCCACTGCGAAGCGTAGACAGGGAGGTTGCAGGCCGAAACAACAGTAAACGGCAACATAGCCCCGAAATCGATCGTGATGGAAGTGGCCGACCCGATCCCGTAGCGGGGAAGGCAGAAGCTCAGGATGCGTAATGGCGAGTGTGCTGAGTTGCTTCCGGGGTTCGTACCGTCAGCATGTAACCAAGGGATTTCATGGGAACAAGGGAGATCCGTCAGGCTCAAGCCTGGCTTGTAGGGTCCGACAAGCTGAACAAGCGAGGAAGATCCGAAGGCCTGACGGAAGTCAGACTGCCTGATAGTACTTCGAGGCCGGGAGAGCCGGTCACATGGGGAAGCGGGCAGCGGAAGTTGAGTTGTTCGTGGGAAACATGAGCTCCATCCAAAGGGAGGATACGGCCTTCTATGCAAAGAGAAGAACCGCCAGTCATGACAACAGGACTCGAACGAATAGCAGTCAAAGCTCGGTGCGAGCCGAAGCTCCGATTTACGTCGCTGGCTCATCACATCGCAAAGGAACGGATTTGGATGAATCTGTCTCAGATTCCAGCCAAGTCCGCAACCGGGGTGGATGGACAGACCGTAACGGAGGCGAGAGAGAGTTTTGAGGAATGGGTTGCAGTCATGCTGCAGTCTGTTCACCGCAAGGGATATCGAGCGCCCGAGATACGGCGAGTCTATATCCCGAAGCCCGGAAAGCAGGAGATGCGCCCTCTTGGGGTGCCAACTGTTGCGGACCGGGCACTGCAACGAAGCGCCTCGCAGGTACTATCGGCCATCTATGAGCAGGACTTCTTGTCGTGCTCGTTCGGCGGACGTCCCGGCAGAGGAGCCCACCAAGCGCTGGCAACTCTCCACGAGAGGATTGCGGGTGGAAAGATCGAGTGGGTGTTGGAGGCGGACCTCAAGAATTTCTTCGGGAGCTTAAGCCATGAATGGATGCTCCGCTTCGTGGAGCACCGGGTGGGAGATCAGCGCCTGATCAGTCTGATCAGGCGCTGGCTGAAGGCAGGTGTTCTGGAGGATGGAGAGATTCATCCGAATGAAGAGGGGACCCCGCAGGGAGGATCGATCAGCGTTCTGCTGAGTAACTTGTACCTTCACTATGTGCTCGATCTGTGGTTCGAGCGCGTGGTCAAGCCCCGGCTTCGGGGCGAGGCCTGCATGGTGCGGTATATCGACGACTTCGTGTTGTGTTTCCAATATCGTGCGGATGCTCTTCGTGCTCAGGAAGCACTTGTGAAGAGGCTGAGACGGTTCAGTCTTACCTTGGAGCTGACGAAGACCAAGCTCGTTGAATTTGGTCGCTTCGCGTCTCGACACGCGAGCAAGCGTGGTCGTAAACGCCCGGAGACGATCTACTTCCTGGGCTTTACTCTGTACTGCACTCGCAATCAGGAAGGGAACTTTCGAATTGCGATGCGTACGGAGAAATCACGCCTGCGGCGTGCGCTCACGCGGCTGCAAGACCAGATGCGGCGAATGCGGCACTTGTCGCAGCAAGAACAGGTGAACCATCTCAATCAGATGCTCCGTGGTCACTATGCATACTACGGCGTTGCCGGAAATCTCAGGGCACTGCTGCGGGTTCATCGTGCCGTGGAACATTACTGGCGCAAAATGCTGAGCAGTCGGAGCTGGCATGGCAGGATCCGTTGGGAGCAATTCCAGCGGATCAAGGAACAGTTCCCGCTGCTTCGACCACAGCTGCATTACTCCTACCGAGAGTTGCAGGCTATCGCCATACTGTGAATCAACATCTGACGAGCTCAGTGCGGGAAATCTGCACGCTGGGTTCTGTGGGAGCCGGAGACGGGTGACTGCCTCCGGCCACCCGGTGGGCGGTCAGCAATGACCGTCCCTACCGCGACAGTAATGCAGTCGTCCGGAAAACAAGCTATCCAAACATGTGTCGATTCAAACTGACCTACTACGGATTCTTGCGCCTCTCTTGTTTTGGAATTCGCCTTTGTTAAGGGGGGTGCTATCCCACCCCTTCGACGAGCTCAGGACAGGCCGTGCCTGGACGGCCAGTCCCTAGAACTCGGCGCCGTGGGAGCTGGGTTGGTTGCTGAGGATTTCTTTTCCTCCGCTGCGCCCGATGACGAAGGACTGCCCCGGCAGTTGCGGGACCTGATCGATGGGTGTCCAGAGAAAGACGCGGTTCTCCCCCGTCCATAGCTGCGTCAGCGTATCGCTGTCGATGAAGACCTGGGGCGCGTCCGGGAAAAACGAACCATACCAGAGGCCACCGCCGCGGCCATTGAGCAGCTTGACCTGCCGCTCCAGATAGAAAGGCAGAGAGGACGCGCGCTCGTAGCGGCCGTTGATTACGATCTCGTCGTCGTTGTCCATTTCCGGCTTGATGGCGTGGGCGAGAATCTGCGATGAGACCGCGGGCGAAAACGTATTCAACGCCAGGTGCGCTGCGATGAGAAACGCGATCACCGTGCCGACGAGGAAGCAGTTCGCCATGCGCGCCTTGTTTTTGACCCGGAAGTAGAGATTGGCGGTAAGGCCGACGAGGAGAGCCGCGGTCGTAATGCAGAGCGGGACGCGAAAGGCTCCGAGAGCCCGGCGCGTCAGGTCGAAGAAATGTCCAAAGAAGAGCCGATGGGTGCGCGTGACGAGTTGCAGCACCTGCGTTACATCGGTGCCAATGGGCAGCGGTTTGTAGTAAATCGCGAACGCCAGTGAAGCGACCGCAGCAAATAAGCCAACGATGAACAGAATCCAGGCGACGGTCTTTCCTGCCGATGAAGGAGCGAGCTCATCCTCAGCAAGCCAGTATCCGGCAAGCAGCGCCAGAGGCGGCAGCGCGGGCAGCGCGTAGTACTCCTGCCGCGCCGGAAAGCTGAAAAAGACCATCACTACCGCGGCCCAGATGACCAAGAGCAGCATCGCGCGTTGGCGTTCATCGAGTTCCTCGCGGCGCAAGACCTGCGCCCAGCGCAGACGGGCGAGAGCGATCAGCGCAAAGATGCACCAGGGAGCGATAAAGGTGAAAAGCAGCAGCCAGAAGAGCGGGACTGGCACCGAGTCGAAATTATTCGGCGTGCTGAAGCTGAAGTAGCGTGCGAATTGTTCGTGAACGAAATAGAACCACAGGAAGCCGTGCACATTTCCTTGCGCGGGGAGGGCGCCCGGATCGCCGATTGACGGATTTCTGACGGCCGCGAGGATATGCCAGGGAGCGGCAACAATCAGAAACCCGATAGGGCCGGTGATGGGATGCCAGCGCAGAAGATGGCGCAGGTTCCGCGTGAAGAAGAGGTAGATGAGAATGATGGCAAGCGGAAAGAGCGCGCCCACCAGGCCTTTCGTGAGAACACCGAGCGCGCAGCAGATGTCGAATCCGAGAGCAGTCGCGAGGGACGGAGAGACTTCGTGCAGCGACCTCCAGAAAAAATACATCGCGAGCGAAAGCCAGAGGCAGAGAATCACATCGGGAAGAAGAATGCGCGCAAAGCCGAAGATGCCGCTCGCCGTTAGCAGGCAGAGTGCAGCATAGAACCCGGCCTGGTGCGATACGAAAAGCTGCCGCCCGAGCGTGCCGATGACGAAGAACAGAGCCAGCGCGTAGAGGGCAAGCGGCAGGCGCGCGGCCCAGTCGTGCTCGCCGAATATCCTGAAGCTGGCGGCAATGCTCCAGTAAAGGAGTGGGGCCTTCTCAAGATAGCGAATGCCGTTGACGTGAAGCGTCACCCAGTCGTGCGTCAGCAGGATCTCGCGGGCCGCTTCAGCGTGCAGGGCGTCTGCATCATCGAGCAGCGGAGGGCGCACCAGCGCGAACGAGCCGTAGAGGAGCAACCAGAGCCCTAGAATGGGGAAAAGAAAGCGCTTCATCTGCTGGGAGATGATTATAGAGAAGGCCGCAACCCAGTCACTTTGGAAGCAAGCAGAGACAGGATTGCGGCGCGATGATTTCGACGCAGTAAACAGCGACCATTCTGGTCGCTAATCGCTTATTCCCCAGCAGGGTACGAAAAATTTTGCGATGCGGTTCCTCAAGTTGCCGTGCCTCCCTATTCACCTGCTATATTGATTTTTCACTCAAAAACTGTGTTCGGCAGATAGTAAAGCCGGACCGTGACGCTAAAACTTCCAACCACTAACGGATTTTGAGGAAGCAGGAACGCATTCATGGCGCAGATTTTTGACCGCAGCTCGAACGCGCTGGCACGGATGAGCCTGGTCTTAACGGGGTTGATCGTAATTGCTTTAGGTGTGACGCTGGATCAGCTGCAAAGGTCACCGTGGGTGACTCGCCAAGGGCAACGCGCCGATCAGCCGGTTCCCTTCAGCCACAAGCATCACGTGCAGGGACTGGGCATTCAGTGCCAGTACTGTCATACGTCGGTCGAAAAATCGAGCTACGCTGGCATCCCTCCCACCAAGACCTGCATGAACTGCCATGCGCAGATCTGGACCAATGCTGAACTGCTTGAGCCGGTTCGTCACAGTTGGGCGACAGGCGAGTCAATTACCTGGACCAAAGTTCACGATCTTCCCGATTTTGTCTATTTCAGCCATGAAATCCACGTCAACAAAGGCATTGGGTGTTCGAGTTGTCACGGCCGTGTCGACGAGATGCCGATCATGTATGAGGAAAACACGCTGCAGATGGAGTGGTGCCTGAACTGCCATCGCAATCCGGCGAAGAACCTGCGGCCCACGAGCGAAATCTACAACATGGCATGGAAGGGACCGAGCGAGCTGAAGCCCGAGTGGTGCGCCGTGAATCAGTCTGCAAAGACCGGCATCCCGACGGCGGAGGACGTGACGTGCACGTCAAGCGATCCTGGTTCAAGCACAGGCGGCCAGGTGGCCTCGCTGCAGATGCTCCCCGTAGGCCTGCATGGGCAGACGGCAAGCGATACGGGCGCTGCCGCAACCCCCGCTGTGCTGAATTATCAGAAGTTCACCAGCCAGGAAGAGATGGGCAAATTCCTGACGGAGCAGTACCACATCCGCACACCGCATGACCTGTCGAGCTGCGAGGTTTGCCACCGATGAAGCCTACAGTCGCGGAAGGCGAGAGACACGATCAAGAGATGAGCAAAAACCGATTAGTGACGCTTGAGGCCCCGGTGGAGAAAAAGCCCGAAGGCCTGACGCTCGAAGATGTGCGCAAAAAGCTGAGCGGCAAGACGGGCAAGAAGTACTGGCGGAGCCTGGAAGAGCTGGCCGACAAGCCGGGGTTCGGCGAGATGCTGAGCCGCGAGTTCCCGCAGCAGGCTTCCGAGTGGATCGATCCGGTATCACGCCGCGGCTTCCTGAAGCTAGCAGGCGCATCCTTGGCGCTGGCTGGCCTTTCCGGTTGCACCAAGCAGCCTGACGAGGCGATCTATCCCTATATTAAGGCACCCGAAGACCTGGTCCTCGGCAAGCCGATGTATTTCGCAACGGCATTTCCCTTCCCGACGGGCGCAGTTCCGGTGCTGGTGAAGAGCGATGCCTTCCGCCCCATCAAGATCGACGGCAACCCCGAGCATCCATACATCAAGGGCGGTTCTGATCCGTTTACGCAGGGAACGCTGCTCGACCTGTACGATCCAGACCGTTCGCAGCATATTATCTATCGCGGCGAAACGCGCACCTGGGTGACATTTCAGGCGGCATGGCGCTCGGCTTTGGCTGACAAGAAGTCCGCAGGTGGAGCTGGCGTTTATTTCTTGAGCGGAACCGTGACTTCGCCGACGCTGGCCGCGCAGTGGAAGAAAGCGCAGGCCACGTTCCCGAATGCGAAGTGGATTCAGTACGACGCGGTCAATCGCGACTCGGCGTGTGCGGCTTCGAAGGCGGCCTTCGGCGATTATCTTGACGCGCAGTACAAGCTCGATGTAGCAGACGTAATTCTCTCGCTCGATGCAGATTTTCTTTCCGGCGCAGTTCAGCCGGGCTTCCATAAGCTGGCGAAGGATTACGCCAATCGGCGCCGTCTCGACGGGGCTTCTTCCGGTCAGGGCGCCGAGATGAACCGTCTGTATGTTGTCGAAAGCTGGACGACGACTACCGGCCTCAAGGCGGAGCATCGCCTCGCGCTACGTGCAAGTGACATAGGGCCGTTTGCGGCGGCTCTTGCCGGAACACTGGTTTCGGGATCGGCCAGCTACAGCGGGTCAGATGACGCGAAGAAGTATCTTGCCGCCGTAGCGAAGGACCTGAAGGCGAACGCAGGCAAGTGCCTGGTGATTCCGGGCGAGCAGCAGTCGGCGCAGGTGCATGCCGCGGCCATCGCCATCAACGAAGCACTCGGCAACGTGGGCAAGACGGTAGTTTACACCGAAACGGTGAACCCGCTGCCTTCGATCCAAACCGACGAGCTGAAATCGCTGGTCGCCGACATGAACGCGGGCAAGGTTGATTGGCTGGTCATTCTCGACAGCAACCCGGTTTACTCGACGCCCGCCGATCTGAAGTTTGAATCAGCGCTCGGCAAAGTCAAAACTATCGTTCATCTCGGCTCGCATGTGGACGAGACAGCGCAGCTCGCGGAATGGCACATCAACAACGCGCACTACCTCGAAAGCTGGTCGGACGCGCGCGCCTACGACGGCACGGTTTCAGTTGTGCAGCCGATGATTGAACCGCTGTACCGAGGGCACACGGCGCACGAAATTATTCAGGCGATGCTCGACAATCCGGACCTGTCGGGATACGACGCGGTTCGCGAGAACTGGAGACAGCAGCTTTCATCGCAGGGCGACTTCGAATTCAATTGGCGCAAAGTTCTGCACGATGGCTTTATCGCGGACACTGCGTTCCAACCGAAAGGCGGCGGAGCAGGCAAGGCTTTAGCGGAAGGGGCGAAGAATCAGTTCGGCGATCTTCCCATCACTGCGCGAAACGCGAGTGGTGACGCAGACACGCTGGAGATTGTCTTCCGTCCGGACTACAACCTATACGACGGACGCTTCGCCAACGTGGGCTGGCTGCAGGAACTACCGCGACCGGTAACGAACCTCTCCTGGGACAATGCCGCCCAGATGAGCTACGCCACGCTGAACAAATACAACCTCGCCGAGCATGACGTCGTCGAGATCAGCGTCAACGGCCTCAAGGTTCTCGCGCCGGTTTTCGCCGTTCCCGGTCACCCCGACAACACGATCGCGCTGACCCTCGGACAAGGGCGCAGCCGCGCCGGCCGTGTGGGCAGCGGATTTGGCTTCAATGCTTATGCCGTCCGCACCTCGGATTCGCCGTTGTTCGTAATCGGCGCAACTCTGCGCAAGACCGGCGAGGTCTATGAGTTCGCGGTCACGAAGAGCCACTATATCGACCACCGCGAGGTTGCGCATGGCGGCGACGGCAGCGGGACGCACTCGATCGAAGGCAATGAGGCGATGGATCGCGGCATCATCCGCTACGCCACGCTGGAAGAGTTCAAGCAGAATATGAATTTTGCGCACGAGGGCGACGGTCACGAAACGCCGGAACCAGATACAAGCATGTTCCCGGCTTATCGATACGACAAGAACGCCTGGGGCATGTCGATCGACATGAACTCCTGCGTGGGCTGCAATGCCTGCATCGTGAGCTGCTATGCGGAGAACAACATCGCCGTTGTCGGCAAGCACCAGGTGAAGGTCGGCCGCAACATGCAGTGGCTGCGCATCGACACCTACTTTGAGGGCGATCTGGCCGCGCCGCGCGCGCACTTCCAGCCGATGGCCTGCCAGCACTGCGAGAACGCTCCCTGCGAGCAGGTTTGCCCGGTGGGCGCAACTGTCCACACGCCGGAAGGACTAAACACGATGGTCTATAACCGCTGCGTGGGTACGCGCTACTGCTCGAACAACTGCCCGTACAAGGTGCGCCGCTTCAACTTCCTGCTCTTCTCCGATTACGAGACGGAGAGCCTGAAGCTGATGCGCAACCCTGACGTCAGCGTCCGCAGCCGCGGCGTGATGGAGAAGTGCAGCTACTGCGTGCAGCGCATCAATGCGGCGAAGATCCAGGCGGACAAGGAAAACCGTGAAGTTCGCGACGGCGAGATAGTGACAGCCTGCCAGCAGGCGTGCCCGACCAATGCGATCATCTTCGGGAACATCAACGATCGCGCGAGCAAGGTGCGCAAGCTCAAGGAACAGTCGCGGACTTACGGCGTGCTGGCGGACATCAATACGCGCCCGCGCACGACTTACGTCGCAGAAGTATTGAACGTGAACCCCGAACTGGGGCTTAACGGCTAAGAGGTTGAACGGAATGGCAACCAAAGAACCAATCAACGATCCGATGCTGGATCCGATAACCGGGGAATTCCGGGTCATTGCGCCCGGGCATACCTTTAAATCGGTTACCGAGAAGCTCTCGGGCATCGTGCTGACCAGCCAAACGCCTCTTGGCTGGTTTGGCGGCTTTCTTCTGGCCGGAGGCGGGGCCACGTTGCTGCTGTCGCTGTCACCTGGCTTTTCCTGCGCGGCACCGGGATCTGGGGAATCACGCAGCCGGTGGCCTGGGGCTTCGCCATCATCAACTTTGTGTGGTGGATCGGTATCGGCCACGCCGGAACGCTAATCTCCGCTATCCTGCTGCTCTTCAAACAAAGCTGGCGCAACTCGATCAACCGCTTCGCCGAGGCCATGACCATCTTTGCTGTGGTCTGCGCCGGCATGTTCCCGCTGATCCATACGGGTCGTCCGTGGCTTGGGATACTGGCTCTTCCCATTACCCTTCACGATGAATGTCTGGCCGCAGTTCCGCTCGCCGCTGCTCTGGGACGTCTTCGCGGTCTCGACCTACGCGACCATCTCCGTTGTCTTCTGGTACATCGGCATGATCCCAGATCTGGGAACATTGCGCGATCGCTCGAAGTCGAAGGTCGGGCAGTTCTTCTATGGTTTTCTGGCCTTGGGCTGGCGCGGTTCGGTGCGACACTGGGTCCGCTATGAGACGGCTTCGCTGCTGTTGGCGGGCCTTTCGACTCCGCTGGTGCTTTCGGTGCACACCGTCATCAGCTTCGATTTCGCCGTGGCGCTCCTGCCCGGCTGGCACACGACCATCTTCCCGCCCTACTTCGTTGCTGGCGCTGTTTACTCCGGCTTCGCCATGGTCCTCACGCTGGCGATTCCGATCCGCAAGTTCTACCACCTTGAAGACCTTGTCACCATCCGCCATATCGACAACATGGGCAAGGTCATGCTGGTCACCGGGCTGATCGTCGCCTACGGCTACGGGATGGAAGTCTTCATGTCGTGGTACTCGGCCAGCCACTGGGAATACTTCATGATGTGGAACCGCATGTTCGGGCCGATGGGCTGGGCCTACTGGGTCCTCATTACCTGCAACATCGCGCTGCCGCAGTTGATGTGGATCCGCAAGTTCCGGACGAACGTCGGCGCTCATGTTCCTCATGTCCTTCATCGTGAATACGGGCATGTGGTTCGAGCGCTTCGTCATCATCGTCACCAGCCTGACGCGCGACTATCTGCCTTCTTCATGGGGCACCTACAAAGCGACGCGCTGGGACTATGCGACCTTCATCGGAACGCTGGGGCTGTTCACGTTCCTGTTCTTCCTGTTCATTCGACTGCTGCCTATGATTCCCATGTCTGAACTGCGCATCCTGCTGCCGCAGGCAAAGATTCACCCGAAAGACCGAGCCGCTGCACGAGGCAGGTGACTGATGCCGATCATTGAAGGAACCTACGGATTACTTGCCGAGTTCGATACGCCCAGCGATCTGGTGCGCGCCGCGCAGGCTGCCTACGACTCCGGCTACCGGCGCATGGATTGCTACACGCCGTATCCGGTTGAAGAAGCAGCGGCGGCGATTGGATTCCATCGCAACAATGTTTCGCTGATCTGCCTCATCGGCGGTCTGCTTGGAGTGGTAGCCATGTTCAGCCTGGAGACCTGGATTTCGGTCTGGGCATATCCGATTAACGTAGCGGGCCGTCCGTACTACTCGTGGCCGGCGTTTATCGTACCCGCCTACGAATGGACGATTCTCTTCTCCGGGCTTTCGGCGGCCTTCGGCATGCTCGCTGTCTGACGGACTTCCGCAGGTTTATCATCCGCTGTTCAACTCGCCCAACTTCCGCAGCGGCGCGACTTCGGACAAGTTTTTCCTGTGCCTGGAGTCGACTGACCCGAA
This sequence comes from Terriglobales bacterium, assembly GCA_963823845.1. Lineage (GTDB taxonomy): Bacteria > Acidobacteriota > Terriglobia > Terriglobales > Acidobacteriaceae > Alloacidobacterium. The sequence goes on along the minus strand of CAWGND010000008.1, from coordinate 716,861 downwards.
GTTCGACGTGGCTGAATCTCGGGCCTTTCTTGAAAGCTGGGAGCCGGTCTCCGTTGTGGAGGTGGAGTATTAAGACGATGACCCGAATCCGCACGGGATGGATGTCACTGAGCGCGCTGGCAGCGATCTCCCTGCTCGCCGGCTGCCGCCAGGACATGCAGGACCAGCCGAAAATGATTCCGCAGCGCGGAGCCGCTTTCTTCAATGATGGGCGCTCGGCGCGGCCGCAGGTGGAGCACACGGTGGCGCGCGGCCAGCTGCGTGAAGACGAATATTTCAACACCGGCCTAGTGAACGGCAAGGAGCAGGACGCGATGCCCTTCCCGGCGACGCTCACCGTCCTTGAGCGCGGGCAGGAGCGTTTCAACGTCTACTGCACGCCCTGCCACTCGCGGGTGGGCAACGGCGATGGAATGATCGTGCAGCGCGGCTATAAGCCTGCCGGCAATTATCACGACTCAAAACGCCTCGCGCAGCCGCTGAGCCACTATTTCTATGTCATGACCAACGGCTATGGCGCCATGCCGGATTACTCAGCGCAGCTGACTCCGGCTGATCGGTGGGCCGTGGCGGCCTACATCCGGGCACTGCAGTTGAGCCAGAACGCAAAAGAGTCCGATGTTCCGCAAGGCGCGCAGGTGAAAAACCTGAGCGACATTGCCGAGCAGGAGGGGCTGCCGGCGAGCTTTGCCGGACCATGGCCCATGGCAACGGGCACAGATGCCAACGCCCTGCCTCCTGTGGGCAACGTAGCTGGTGCTCCGGCAGAGAACCCAAAGACTCCAGCTTTGACCATGCAGCCTGCGACAGCAGCAAGCGCGAAAAAGGGCGAGACGACTTCGCCAGAGACGAAGAAATAAGGATCAGAACGTATGGCGCATCATTACGAGAAAACATTGCCCGCTGACCTTTCGGCCCCGGCCTTTGTCAATGGCTGGCGCAGCAGGGCGCTCATCTACGGCGTGGTGTTTTCAGTCCTCGCAATTATCCTCGGCTTTCTTTCCGGCGATGGCTGGAACCACTTCCTTCGCGGATGGCTGATGGGCTTCATGCTCTGCTTCGGCTTCTGCTGCGGTGGCATGGCGCTGCTGATGACGCAATATCTTTCGGGCGGCAAGTGGGGCCTGCTGGTGCGCCGTCCTCTGGAAGCCATGACGCGCACGCTTCCGCTGGTGTTTCTCTATTTCCTTCCGGTTGGAATCTTCGGAGTTTCACTCAAGCAGTTGTACCTGTGGGCACGGTATCCGGACGCCGATAACGCGCTTAAGAATCACCTGATCAATGCCGAGCAGGCTCACGCGATCCACTGGAAGAAGCCGATGCTCAACCCGACGAGCTTCTGGGTTGTCATTCTGCTGTGCTTCGCCAGCTGGGCGCTCTACACATTTCTGCTCAACAAGTGGTCGCTGCAGCGGGACGCTGATTCCGCACCGCACGTACCCTACTGGCAGAAAAAATTTGAGAACCTCAGCGGCTTCGGCATCGTACTCTATTCGCTCACGCTGACGGCAATCGCGATTTACTGCGTGATGTCGCTCGATCCGACCTGGTTTTCGACCGTATACGGCTTGCAGTTTCTCGTCGGACAGGCCTTCGGCGTGCTGGGGCTGGTAATTCTGACCCTGATCGGTCTGTCGAAGGCCCAGCCGATCAAGACCATCATGCGCACCACCGAACAGCACGACCTGGGCAACCTTTGCCTGGCCTTCACGATGCTGAATATGTATCTGGCCTTCGCACACATTCCTGATCATCTGGTCGGGCAACTCGCCCGAGGAAATTCCCTGGTACCTCGACCGCATCCGCGGCGACTGGGGCGTGATTGCTACCTTCGATGTCATCTTCCACTGGCTGCTGCCTTTCACGCTGCTGCTCTCGCGTGACCTGAAGCGCATCAAGAGCCGCCTCGCGGTCGTCTGCTGCATCATGATCTTTGCCCGCTGCTGGGACATGTGGTGGCTGATCGAGCCGAACTTCCCGGATGCGGCGCGCAACCTGCACTTCAGCTTCGGCATGCTGGAATACATCGCCGTGCCGGGCGCTCTGATTTCCTTCTGGATGGCGAACTACTTCTACCAACTGAAAACACGGCCGCTGGTTGCCACCAACGATCCCCACCTCGCGGAGATTCTGGAGCCCGAACATGCCCACGCCTAACCCTCACGAGCACGAGTCGCATAACAAGGCCGCTTCCGTTCGGGAAGGCTACGAAGTTACGGACGTAAGCGCCCACGGGATCGTCGTCTTTCTCATCGGCCTCCTCATTTCGGTTGGCGTCTTCTTCGTCTTCTGCTTCGGCATGGGCAAGGTGATCAACAATGCAATCGCGAAGCGCGACGGTCCGCCGAACCAGTGGAACCAAGGGGCCGCCGAAGCAGGCAAAACCTACCACATGCAATCCAATCCGGCGATGGAACAGCAGCAGCTAAACCAACTGACGCAGACCTTCCCGACACCGCGCCTGCAGGGCGATGACGGCAATCAGGACACGGCCGATCTGCACGCGCGCGAAGATCTGCTCCTGGATAACTACAGCTGGGTCGACCGTTCGAAGGGCACAGTCCGCATTCCGATCGAGCGCGCGATGGAACTAATCGCGCAACGCGGATTGCCTGTGCAACAACAGGCGCAGCCGTCCGAGCCGTTGATGGCCGGCGACAGCGCCATCTCAGTGCAAGTGCCACTCACCGATGGCTTTGCGCGCACGGCTTACGAGCAACAGCTGCGCGAAAGCACAACCAAGGAGCCCGGCGAGCAGGCTTCGACGAAAGCAAACAATAACTAGCAGCAGCCCGGCGACGTGAATCGCCGCTAAAAGCGGATTAGCATAGAACTAGATGCACAGAGCGTTCAAAATTCGACAGAGCAGAACGGCAAAGGGAGCATTGGCTCTTGCTGCCGGTCTTTTGCTAGCCGTCTCCGCTTCTTCAGCACAAGTTTCGAGCTATGCCGACAAGCAGATGGGCGATCCGGCAAGCGATCACCTGCCCGACGTTCTCAAGCGAGCCACCATTGTCCAGAAGCTCAACACGCAGATTCCGCTCGACGGTCAGTTCGTTGACGAAACCGGCAAAGCCGTCCGCATGGGCGATTACTTCGGCAAGCGTCCGGCCATTCTATCGCTGGTTTATTACAACTGCCCGATGCTCTGTTCCGAGGAGCTGAACGGGCTGGTTGGCGCGCTCAAAATGGTTAAGTTCAGGCCGGGCAAGGATTTCGACATCATTGTCGTTAGCATTGATCCCAGTGAGACGCCAGAGCTTGCAGCGAAGAAGAAAGCGTTCTACGTCAAGCGCTATGGTCATCCGGAAACGGCGAATGGCTGGCACTTCCTCACTGGCCAGCAACCGACGATCAACGCCCTCGCCGATGCAACCGGCTTTGGCTATGTTCGCGTCCCCGGTCCAGATGGAAAGATGACGCAGTTTGCTCACGCCAGCGCCATCGAGCTTGTAACTCCGCAGGGCAGGATTTCTCAGTATTACCTCGGCGTCGAATATTCGCCAGAAGATATGCGGCTTGGATTGGTAGAAGCTTCAGAGCGCAAGATCGGCTCGCCGGTCGATAACATTCTGACCTACTGCTACCACTACGACCCGATGCTGAACAGACACAGCCTGATCATAGCGCGCGTAGTGCAACTGGGCTGCCTGGCAACGCTGCTTTGCTTGGGCGGCTTCATGATTTTGATGTTCCGGCGTGACAGGAAGCAACAGAAGGCCATGCCGGTACCAAACTGGAAAAACGTGATCGGATAAAAAGAGAACGATGCATTACATTAGTCCAGTACTTTGGCAGTTTCTCGAGAAGTTTCTCAGTAGCCTACCGCTGTTTCCACCCGAGGCGTCGAGCATCGCTCCCTATGCCGACACGTTCTTCTTTTTCCTGGTTCTCATCTCGGTTTTCGGCACCTGCGTCGTCGTAGCGATGGTGGTTTCCTTCTCGATCATGTATCGCAAGGAGAAGAACCCTGAGGCCACCCAGATCGAGGGTTCCACGCTTCTTGAAGCCACATGGACCATCATTCCTTTGGCCCTGTTCATGATCGCCTTTGTGTGGGGCGCCCTGCTCTACTTCCGCATCTACAACCCTCCCACCAACGCCATGAACATCTACATCGTGGGCAAGCAATGGATGTGGAAGGCCGAGCATCCCGGCGGCCAGCATGAGATCAACGCTCTGCACGTTCCCGTTGGCAAGCCCGTGCAGCTCACTATGATCTCGCAAGACGTCTTTCACAGCTTTTCCATTCCCGCCTTCCGCGTCAAGCGCGAGGTCATTCCTGGCCGCTATACCACGGTTTGGTTCACAGCCACCAAGCCCGGAAGCTATCATTTGTTCTGCACGCAATATTGCGGCACGCTTCACTCTCAAATGATCGGTGAAATCGTCGCCATGACTCCGGATGATTACCAGCGCTGGACGGCGGGCTCGACCAGCGGTGCGTCGCTTGCACAGAACGGCGAGCGGCTCTTTGCTAGCCTCGGCTGCGCCTCCTGCCACTCAGGCAGTCCCGACGCGCACGGTCCCAGCCTGGCGCAGGTGTACGGCAGCAAGTTACAGATGGCAAATGGTTCCTTCGTTACCGTGAATGACGGCTTCCTCCGCGACACGATCCTGAACCCGACCATGCACCAGGTTGCCGGGTATGCGCCCATCATGCCGACCTATCAGGGGCAGGTCAGCGAAGAAGGTTTGATTTCTCTCGTCGAATACATCAAGAATCTAAACTCGAACTATCGCGTCCAGCAAACGCTGAACACAAGCCAGGTCCAGACCGTTGCTCCAGCGGCCGGGACAGGGGTGGTGAGCAAATGAGCACAAGTATTGTCCTTCCCGACCAGCGCACGGCGGTTTTGCCGAAACGGTCTTTCCTCAACAGCGAATACGGCCTCAAGAGTTGGCTGCTTACGCTCGACCATAAACGCATCGCCATTCTCTATCTGATTACGACCGTGTTCTTCTTCACGATCGGTGGGACTGCGGCGGCGATGATCCGCCTCAACTTGTTAACTCCGGGCGGCGAGCTAGTGGCAGCCGACACCTACAACAAGCTGTTCTCGATTCACGGCATCATCATGGTGTTCTTTTTCCTCGTGCCGATTGCCCCGGCAGTGCTCGGAAACTTCCTGATCCCATTGATGATCGGGGCAAAGGACGTAGCCTTCCCCAGGCTTAACCTATTGAGTTGGTATCTCTTCGTTGCCGGCGGCTGCTTCGAACTGTACGCAATCTTGAGTGGCGGGATGGACACGGGCTGGACCTTTACCACACCCCTCAGCACACATTATGTGAATACGCATGTGATCGGGGCGGCCCTGGGAATCTTTGTTGCCGGGTTTTCGTCCATCTTGACGGGCTTAAACTTCATCGTCACTATCCACCGACTGCGTGCGCCCGGCATGACCTGGTTTCGGCTGCCGCTGTTCATCTGGTCATACTACGCAACCTCCATTATCTTCGTGCTGGCTACTCCGGTTATCGCCATTTCGCTGGCGCTCATTGTCCTCGAGCGCGCCATCGGCATCGGCGTCTTCGACCCGGCCAAGGGCGGCGACCCGCTCCTGTTCCAGCATCTCTTCTGGTTCTATTCGCACCCGGCTGTCTACGTCATGATCCTGCCCGGAATGGGCGTGATTTCCGAAGTTGTTGCCTGCTTCAGCCGCAAGCGGGTCTTCGGATATACAGCAGTCGCGTTCTCTTCTGTGGCCATCGCCGTATTCAGCTTCTTCGTCTGGGCGCACCACATGTTCATCATGGGCATCTCGAATTACTCGGCGCTCGTGTTTTCCCTGATGACCATGCTGGTGGCGGTGCCTTCCGCGATCAAAATCTTCAACTGGTCCGCAACCATGTACAAGGGTTCGATCAGCTTTGACACGCCCATGCTGTATACCTTCAGCTTCATCGGGCTCTTCACGATAGGCGGATTGACCGGCATCATGCTGGCCTCGCTGGGCATGGACATCCACCTCACTGAGACGTACTTCATCGTCGCCCACTTCCATTATGTGATGGTTGGCGGAATGGTCAGTGCCATCATGGCCGGCCTGCACTTCTGGTGGCCCAAGATCACCGGGCGCATGTATCCGGAGGCACTGGGGAGGCTGGCCGCGTCAGTTCTCTTTATCGGGTTCAACCTCACCTTCTTTCCGCAGTTCATCGTGGGCTACCTCGGCATGCCGCGGCGGTATCATTCATATCCGCCGGAGTTCCAGGTGCTCAACGTGCTTTCGACCGCTGGCGCGTCTATCCTTGCCGTCGGCTACCTGCTTCCCGCAATCTACCTGGTGTGGTCGCTCAAATATGGCAAAGTTGCCGGAGCGAACCCGTGGCGCGCGCCGGGCCTTGAGTGGCAGGTGCAGTCTCCCCCATTGACCGAGAACTTCACTGAAACGCCGATCGTCGATTTCGAAGCATACGACTTCGAATGGCTGGCGAACCAGACTAAGAACGAGGTGCAGACCGTTGGATAGCCAGGCGATTGCAGTTCCTGCAAGGCAGAGCGAGCTCGAGCACGAGCATTCGCCGCATCTTTATCACCATTTTGCGACGGAGGGCCAGCAGCGCGAAGCCTCGAGCTTTGGTATGTGGCTATTCCTGCTGACCGAAATCATGTTCTTCGGCGGCATGTTCACTGCCTATCTTATTTATCGCATCTGGTACTACCCAGCCTTCGTCGCGGGCAGCCACTGGATGGTCATGTGGGCCGGCACCCTCAACACCACCGTGCTCATCTGCTCCAGCTTCACTATGGCGATGGGCGTTTATTCGGCAGAGACTCGCAACCGCAAGGCGCTCTTGCGATATCTGGCGGCTACCCTCCTGCTCGGGTGCGTCTTTCTCGGTATTAAAGCTTATGAGTGGCACGATGAATGGGAGCACCATCACGTTCCCGGCCTGAATTTCAGCATCAACGACTTCACGCACCAAGATCCGCGTTACCCGCTGGATAAGCCCCTCGCTCCGGACATGGCCGAGAAGACCCAGTCCTACTTCTCGCTTTACTTCCTCTTGACAGGCGTGCATGCGCTGCACATGTTGATCGGCGTCTCCATTCTGTTGTTTGTCATCTTCCACGCTTGGAGAGGAGCATACACGACCGGCCACATGACGTTTGTAGAGAACTTCGGGCTTTACTGGCACTTCGTCGATATCGTGTGGATCTTTCTTTTCCCATTGCTTTACCTGATCAGCCGCCACCAATGAGGATATGCAAGCGATGACTGAACTAACACAACACGAAGTACTCGACACAGAACCGACACATCACGCAGTTCACATCGTCGGCCCGAAGGTCTACGCGGTAATTTTTGCGGCGCTCCTGGCATTTACAGGGCTTACCGTGGCCGCTTCCTATATGGAGTTGGGCGTCTTCAATGCCGTCGTCGCCCTCGCTATCGCCTGCACCAAAGCGGTGCTGGTTATCCTCTTCTTCATGCACATAAAATACAGCTCGCGGTTGACGAAGCTAACCCTTGCCGCCGGCTTCTTCACCTTCATTGTCCTCATCACCATGTCGATGACGGACTACATCAGCCGTGCCTGGGGACTCTGGTAGTTCAGGCCTGTTTCTTGCGTGAGCGGCGGCCTCAGGGCCGCCGTTTATCGTTTGCGATTCCGTCAAACTCGATTTCATATCGACGATCATCGGCAGCAAAGAACATCTACCATCAGCAGAAGCATGACTTCCGCAGACAAACTGTCCTGCCTGTTGCAGCCCCACGCTGATGATCCGCGCCTCACCATGCGCCGCGCTGGAGAGCCACTGAAAGATGGCAAGTGCGTCGTCTGCTGGATGCAGCGCGCGCAGCGCGGCGTCGACAATCCTGCCCTCGACCTCGCCATCGCTCTCGGCAACGAGCTTGAGCTGCCCGTCATCGTTTTCTTTTCCGCGATCTCAAATTTCCCGCACGCGAATCTCCGCCACTACGCCTTTCTGAACCGGGGCTTGCCGGACATCGAAGAAGATCTAGCCGAACGCAACGTGTCATTTGTTGTCAGGCGCCCGCCCGACAATCAACTCGAAAAGTTATTGCAGGAAGTTGGAGCTGCGCTTCTCGTCGGCGACGAAAATCCATGTCGTGAACCGGAGCGCTGGCGCCGGGTTTTATCCAGACGTCTGCAACTGCCGTTTCTTACCGTAGATGCAGATGTCATTGTGCCTTCCTGTCTCTTCCCTAAGCATCAGTACGCGCTGCACATCATGAAGCCAAAGCTCTATGCCGAGCTGCCGAAATATCTTGTGTGCCAGCCGAAGACGAAAGCGAAACATGAGTGGAAGCGTCCCGCGCATTTCGCATCCTTCGATGTCCGCACTGACGTGACCAAAGGCTGGAAAGACTTCGACCGCACCGTCGAACCGGTCGACACTTTCACCGGGGGCACGCACGCCGCACTGAAGCGCCTCAAAGATTTCACAAACAATCATCTTCATGAGTACGCAACAAAGCGCAATCATCCTGAATCCGCCGGCACCAGCAGACTGTCGCCCTATCTACACTTCGGCCACATCAGTCCCATTACGATCGCGCTCGCCGCACGAAAGGCCGTCGAGGAAGGCAAAGCTACGCAAGCCGCATACGACTCGTATATCAATGAACTGATCGGATGGCGGGAGATCTCCGTCAACTTCGTGAAGTACGTTCCCAACTATGACACCCTCGAGTGCGCGCCCGACTGGGCTCAGAAAACTCTGCGTGAGCACGCGCGCGATAAACGCGATCCCGAATACACGCTTGAAGAAATGGAACAGGCGAAAACTTATGACGATCTCTGGAACGCCGCGCAGTTACAAATGGTCAAGTATGGCTGGATGCATAACTACCTGCGCATGTACTGGGCAAAGAAAATCCTCGAATGGTCGTCCAACCCCGCGCGTGCCTTTGAATACGCGGTCATACTAAACGACAAGTATGAACTCGATGGCCGCGACCCCAACGGATATCAGGGCATCGCATGGGCCATGGCTGGAGTGCATGACCGCCCATGGTTTGACCGACCGATCTTCGGCACCATCCGCTACATGTCCGGCGCGTCTACCGGCAAGAAATTCAACTCCAGGCGCTACATCGAGAATGTTGCAACAGGAAATTGGGCAGGCGACTAGCATCGCTACATGGCCGATGCAGCGTTGACCAAAGTAACTTTGCGTTGCACAATCCATCACGCATAATGAAGCCACTTTCCGCAACCTTGCAACATCAGTGGAACGCTTCTGCGTCGCACCTATGACGCAGAAGCGCTTTTCTCTGCGTGTGCGGGCTAAAGCGATATCATGGTTACTGTAATATGCCAAAGCGGAGCCTGAACCAAGCTTGAGCATCTTGCGCGGTGATTTGTGGGAGTAGGTCTGTGATGGCTTGATCGAGGACTTCGCGGGTGCGTGCTTTGGTGGAGCGAAGCAATTGTTTGAGTTTGGCCCAGGCCTTTTCGATCGGGTTTAGATCGGGCGAGTAGGACGGTAAGTAGATCAGCCTGGCACCTTGGTTTTCGATCCAGATGCGCACGCCCTCGGCTTTGTGCGAGGAGAGATTGTCCATCACCACGACGTCGCCGGACCGCAGCGCCGGGCAGAGTACATGCTGGACATAGGCGAGAAAAATGTCTGCGTCTGTGGGCTCCTCAATGGTCATCGTCGCGATCAAGCCGCGGGTGCTCATGGCGCTCAGAATGGTCAAGATTTTCCAATGGCCGCCGGGCGTCGCTTCGTGGATGCGCCGACCTCCAGCACAGCGGCCATAGCGTCGTGTCATCGAGGTGGTCATACCGCTTTCGTCCAGGTAAATCAGCCTCTCCGGCGGGATGGCCCGGATGCGCTCGATGAACTCTTCGCGACGCTTGCGGTTTGCTTCCGTGTCCCGCTCGAGGGCGTGGAGCGACTTTTTTTCAGTCGCAGACCCAGCTGTCCTAACCATAGCCGGACCATCGACCAACTCATCTTTACGCCGATGTCATGGGCGAGTCGTTCGCGTAACTCGGCTACCGTCAAATCCGGATGCGCCGCAACCAGAGTGGCGATCCGGGCCGATACTTCAGCAGTTAGACGGCTCTTCGGTCCGGGCTTGTAGCGCACCCGTTCTGACTGTCCGCTCACCTGCCGCTGACGGAAGATCTTCTCCACATACCCAAGACTCACACCGAACACCGCCGCCAGCGTCCGGAAGCTGCCATGCCCCTTGGCGTGCGCCTCAAATATCTTGCGCCGCAGGTCGTCTTCGTAGGCTCTCGCCATCCTCGTCTTCGCCGCAGAGTCTCGCCTCTTCTACATTACACCATCATTGGTATTGCTCTAAGAATACATGGCAACGATTCGCTGGTGGAAGCTGGCCCTCTGGGCATCTATCGTCGCACCTGGTTACGGAATCCTGACTGCACAGCAGGCAGAACTGTCGCCGGCCGCAAAACACATTCCTGCAAAACAGACACAGCGCTCCGAGCATTTCCTCGCGCAGCGCAGTCTTCATCGCGCGCCCGGAAGCAAGTTCAGCCCGGCTGAGCTACTACAAAGAGCGCGCGCGCAACATGGATCGCTCAAAGCCGCGCCCGATACCAGCGGCCCAACGTCGTTAAGCGCGCCGTGGACCCCCGTCGGTCCATCCGCCGTCGAAACCGGCAGCTACGGACTCGTCACCGGGCGCGTCACCAGCATCGCCGCCGATCCATCAGACAGCAGCGGCAACACCATCTACGTCGGTAGCACCGGCGGCGGCGTCTGGAAATCGACGAACGCTGCAGGCCAGGCCAGCTCCGTCACCTTCGCTCCACTGACAGACACGCTGCCCGCGTCCAGCGGATGCAGCACGCCGCCGCTCGCGTCGCTCAGCATCGGAGCGCTTGCCGTCCAGCCGGGCGGAACGGGCGTCATCCTCGCGGGCACCGGTGATCCCAACGACGCGCTCGACTCCTACTACGGCTCCGGCATTCTTCGCTCGGCGGATGGAGGCAACACATGGTGCCTCATCCCCAACTCGGTGGATGCGTTCTATAGCTCGTTGCGCGGGTTTTCTTTCACCGGCCTGGGCTTTGCCGGTTTTGCCTGGAACACGGTGAATTCGCAACTGGTGGTCGCCGCCGTGGCGCAGTCGGCTGAAGGAGTCGCGGTCGGCGCAACCACCGCCAACAGTTTTCCAGGGCTCTACTATTCGAGTGATTCAGGCCAGACATGGCGTCTTGCGACGATCGAGGACAGCGCGACGCAGATTATTCAGTCGTCGCAAACCGCTTCGACAATCGACCCGGGAAACTCCGCTACCTCGGTGACATGGAATCCGGTGCGGCAGCGTTTCTATGCCGCGGTCCGCTACCATGGCTACTATGAATCATCCAACGGCACCACTTGGACGCGGCTGGCCAATCAGCCGGGCGTAAATCTCTTTCCCGCGCAGTGCCCCGCAAATCCAAATAACGTCGGATCGAGCGCGTGCCCCATCTTCCGCGGAACCATTACTGCGCAGCCCGTCACCGGCGATCTCTTCGCGATAACCGTCGACAACACGAATAGCGATCAGGGCCTGTGGCAGGACGCATGCAAGGCTAACGCAAGCGGATGTGTATCTACGACAGTTACATTTGCGAATCAGATCGCCGACGCCGCCATCGACACCGGAGGCGGCACCAATATTCCGCAGGGCGACTACGATTTATCGCTGGCTGCCGTACCTTCCCAGCAGGATACGCTGCTATTCGTAGGCGCAAGAGACATTTTTCGCTGCAGTCTCGCAAACAGCTGCGCCTGGCGCAACACGACCAATGTCGACAACTGCGCCGCCGCGCAGGTTGCGCCTTCACAGCACGCCTTCGATGCGACCTTCGGCGCCGCGGGCCTGATGTATTTCGGCAACGACGGCGGACTCTGGCGCACCACCGACGACGTAAGCCAGCAACAGCCGACATGTTCCAGCGATGACGCGGCCATTTTCAAAATCTGAACAACGGCATCGGCTCACTGGCTGAAATTGGAAGCTTCTCGCGGCATCCGCAAAAATCAGAATGTGCTGATGGCGGCGATGGGCGCCTTCGGCACCGCTGCTCCGCAAACCGGCTCCAGCACCTGGGCACAGATTTTGGATGGCGAAGGCGATGTCAACGCGATTGATCCTGCAAATCCGCAGAACTGGTATGCGACCTCAGCCGCGCCGGTCGACATTGATCTGTGCACGCAGGGATCAGCTTGCAACAAGGCCGCCTTCGGCTCTCCCGTCATCGGCAGCGCGCAAGTCGGTAATGACAGCTACGGCCTCACCGGCATCGCGCCCTGGATTCTCGATCCGCAGAACACGGCGAACCTGATCGTCGGGACCTGCCGCGTCTGGCGCGGTCCCGCCGCCAATGGAGCGGCATGGAGCGGGAGCAACGCCCTCAGCCCGATGCTCGATACTGTCCAGAACCCATACTGCGATGGCAATGCGCAGCTCCGGTCGCTTGCCGCCTCGGGAAGCCCGGCCGACGCTCCAGGAACAGGCGAGAAGATATACGCAGGCATGGCAGGAAGCTTCGATGGCGGTGCGACCGTAGCAGGGCATGTTTACAGCGCTTCCATAAGCGATACCGCAGCCGTCATGCCGTCATGGACTGACTTGTCCGTGTCTCCCGTAATCAACAGCCCGCTGACAGTATTCAACGCGGCCGGCTTCGATGTTTCGAGCATTTACGTGGATTCCCACGACAGTACCGGAAACACGGTCTAGGTCACGCTGCAGGGTTTTATCAGCGGCAGCACCGAAAGTTTTCTGGTGTATCGCACGCTGGATGGAGGAGCGCACTGGGCCCAGATTTCGGCGAACCTGCCGGATGCGCCGGCCAACAGCATCGTCGTCGATCCGAACGACGCAAACACCGTCTATGTGGCCTTCGACACGGGCGTTTACGTAACCCGCAACGTCAACCTGTGTACGGATAGCTCGCAGAATTGCTGGAGCGTGCTCGGCACTGGACTGCCCGGCGCGCCGGTAATGCAATTGCAAGCTTTCAACTACCTGAACACATCGCTGTTGCGCGCTGCCACGTATGGCAGAGGAATCTGGCAGATTCCTCTGTTAACGGCTGGCGTCGCGGAGTCCACGGCAACGCTTAGTCCCGCAACGCTTAGTCCCGCAACGCTTACATTCGCCAGCCTGGCGGTCAACGCGCTCAGCAATTCGCAGAATGTTACCGTCGCAAATACCGGAACAATTACGCTGAGCATCACCAGCATAACGATCAGCCAGAATTTCGCCGAGCAGAACAACTGCACGCAGCCGCTTCTTCCGGGCGGCACTTGCACGATCCAGGTGAGCTTTGCTCCCGCAGCGACTGGAGCACTTCAGGGCGTTCTAAGCATATTCGGCAACATGCCCAGCGGGCAGGCAACGGTTTCGCTTTCCGGCACGGGCCTTGCCGCGGGGAATGTTGTGCTGTCACCCACCAGCCTCAACTTTGGCAGCACCCTGGTAGGCACTCCAACCGCAGCACAGAACATCACAATTTCGAACACCGGCGGGATCAGCGTGAACCTGCAAACGTCTGTGGTCACAGGCGATTTCCAGATCAGCGCGAACACCTGCGGAACAGCGCTCGCGCCAAACTATGGATGCACTGTCTCCGTCAGCTTCAATCCGACGACCGCCGGCGGGCGCGCAGGCGTCCTTTCCATCAGCGACGATGCAGGCACGCAGACTGTGCAGCTTTCGGGCAACGGTCAGGCGGCGGCAACGGCCGTGCTTTCCGGCGCCAGCCTGAACTTTTCTCAGGCCCAGACCGTGGGAACAAAGAGCAACTCGCAGCAGGTGACGCTCACGAACAACGGCGATGTTTCGCTGACCGACATCACGATCGCCGTCACCGGAGACTTCACCGCCCAGAACAACTGCGGTTCCTATCTCGTCGGGCATGCAAGCTGCGCGATCTCCGTCGTTTTCCTGCCGACCAAAGTGGGCTCCGAGAACGGCGTTCTGACGGTGAACACTCAATTAGGCCCGCAAACCGTGGCTCTTTCTGGCACCGGGCTTGCGCTGCCTGGCATCTCTGCATTGCCTTCCACGCTGACCTTCGGAGGTCAGGCCGTCAACACAACTAACACACCCCTGAGCGCGTCGTGCTGACGAACAACGGTGGGTCCGCCATGACCGGGCTCACATTTTCTATCAACGGCGATTACGCAATTGCCGACACCAACTGCAACTCCGGCCAAACGCTGAATGCGCAAAGCACTTGTTATATCGACGTGTCCTTTACTCCGGGGCAGGCGGGTCCGCGCAGCGGCTCGCTGACGGTGACCGACGGAAATCTTTCCACGCCTCTGGATGTGGCTCTTTCCGGCTCGGGCGAAGACTTTCAGCTCATCGTCACCGGTTCGCCTTCCGCTGTGATTGTGAGCGGGCAGACCGCGACCTGGACTGTGCAGGTCATTCCGGTCAACGGATCGGCAGGCACCCTGACCATGGGCTGCAGCGGAGTTCCGCAGAATGCATCCTGCACCCTCAATCCAGCCACCCTGCCGGTGGCGAGCGGCGTAACTGGGAGCGCGACCGTAACCGTCACGACCGGGATCGCAGGCACCAGTTCGTCAGCGACCTCGCCGTCTGATCGTTGGCGAACAATGGGCGTTGCACTGATTGCGTTGCTGCCGTGCGCCCTCTTTGGCATTCGGAAACGCCCGGCGCTGCTACGCGTCTGGTTTGTCTGCCTCCTTGCTATTTTTGTCCGGCTGATTCCGGTGGCTTGCGGCACGCGCGCGAGCGGTGGAGGGACAACGACGACACCCGTCCAGCCTCAGGGCCCGGCAACGCCATCCGGGGTCTACACAATGAATATCACCGCGGCCATTCCCGGCCTGCAAAGGATTGTTCCTGTAACCCTGACCGTCCAGTAAAGGACGGCTCTGAGTTAAAATAACTATGACGCTCGTACTTTCTTGGCATCGGCCCCCACACGATGAAATCTGTTGTGCGTGTGATGGATAAACCACGGTGTCTTCTCTAAACCTTCCGTAACCCTCTAGGTGCCAAATATTTCCATCCGTGCCGGAAAGCTCTACACTGCAAATGGCGCTCTGCAGACCGGTACCGGCAATTTTGTTGATTAAGGAGTAGATGCGCAGTCGATGGCATATCTCTGCCGCGACTGCATGCGTTATGCGTAAGCGACTGGCCCTTTCACTTTTCTTCTCTCTGCTGGCGGCCATGCCGTATGCGCATTCCCAGACTTCTACCGGCGATTCCTCGCAGGGACAAAGCACGGACTGTTCTGATCCCCTGAATGCAGGGTCCTCAGCCTGCGGCTCTGACCTGAGCCAGCAGGGACAGTATGGATTAGGCAATTACGGCCAGGCAGGAAACTACGGGCAGACAGGGCAGGGCGGAGAGAGAAACGTCCCTTCCGGCGCCCCACTCAATACCCGCACGTACAGCGACTTAGGCATCCCCACAACAACCGCGAACCCGAACCGAAACCTCCAGCCGACCACCATTCCCGCCCCTCCCGAGCAACTGACAGAATTTCAAAAATTTGTCGCTGGAACAACAGGCGAAGTGCTGCCGATCTTTGGCGCGAGCCTCTTTCGCAACGTGCCGTCCACGTTTGCGCCGGTCGAACAGATTCCGGTTACACCGGATTACATCATTGGTCCGGACGATGAGCTGCGCATCCGTATCTGGGGACAGGTGAATTTCAACGCCGATGTGCGCGTTGATCGTTCTGGCTCAGTCTATCTGCCCCAGGTTGGGGCGATTCATGTTGCCGGCCTGCCATTTTCCGCGCTGGATCAACACCTGCGCTCGGAGATAGGCCGCGTCTACCGCAACTTCGATCTCACGGTCGACGCCGGCCAGCTTCGCTCCATCCAGATATTTGTGGTTGGTCAGGCGCGCCGCCCCGGCTCTTATACGGTCAGTTCGTTGAGCAGCCTTGTGAATGCGCTGTTCTCGTCCGGCGGCCCGTCCACGCAGGGGTCGCTGCGCCACATTCTGCTCAAGCGGCAGGGTAAGACGATCACCGACTTCGACCTCTACGACCTGCTGGTCAAGGGCGACAAGTCAAAAGACGCACAGCTATTACCGGGCGACGTTATCTTCATTCCACCCACCGGTCCGCAGGTCGCACTGACCGGAAGCGTACTTCATCCCGCGATTTACGAATTGCATGATGACGGCACGACGCTGCAGCAGTTGCTCGCAGATGCAGGTGGTGCATCGACGACCGCCTCCGACTCGCGCATCTCCATCGAGCGCACTCTGAACCACCAGTCGCGCGAGGCCATGGAGGTTGCATTTGACACGGCTGGTCTGGGAACCACACTGCGCGATGGCGATGTGTTGCGTGTGCTCTCCATCGTGCCACGCTATAAAAAGACTGTGACATTGCGTGGAAACACCCTCAATCCCGGTCATTTCGCCTGGCACGAGGGAATGAAACTGAGCGACCTGATTCCAGATCGCGATGCGCTGGTGACCCGCGACTACTATTGGAGACGTGCACAGCTCGGCCTGCCGACACCGCAGTTTCAACCTTATGTCTCCGGTCCCGTGCAGTTCCAGCCTTCGAATCCGATAGATCTGCAATCGCAGCAAGCCTATCAGCAATGGCTGATGCAGAATCGTGTTCAGCGACTGCCGAATGGCCAGTATGTTTTTGTCACTCCCAGCGGGCCGCAGGGTCAGACCGGTTCGACGTCTACTCAGCAAAAGTCCCCCGTAAACCAATACCCGTATGCGCAGGGAAATGTTTATCTCCAGGGCGAGCAACAGTACACGATCCTCCCACCGGCAAATGGACAGCAACAACAGCAGCAGCAGCACAACCGACGGATGTGACTGGAACATCTGCTCCGGGCACACTAGGTCAACAGCAGTCCTCAGATCAGGTTTCGTCTACGAATGGAGTGCTTAACCCTTCGCAGATAGCCAGCAGCGGCAGTCTGGCCGGGAGACAGGCTCAGATCATCACAGAAAATACCGAAGCAGCAATCCGCAAGAACGACGTAAAGCTGTCCGCTCCGGAAATCGACTGGAACTATGCGGTTATAGACCGCTCAGACCCGGTGACCCTCAAGACCACTTTGATCCCGTTTAACCTTGGCAAACTCATTCTGGAGCGCGATCCATCGCAGAATCTGGAATTGCAGCCGGACGACGTGATCACTATTTTCTCTCAGGCCGATATTCGCGTTCCGCTTGATCAGCAGACGAAGTTCGTGCGGCTCGAAGGCCAGTTCGTCAACTCCGGCATTTACAGCGTAGGTCCCGGCGAGACGCTGCGGCAGGTCATTATTCGTGCCGGTGGTTTAGCTCCTAACGCTTATCTCTATGGTTCCGAGTTTCACCGTGAATCGACCCGTGTACTGCAGCAGCAACGCATCGATGAGTATGTGCAGAATCTGGAATTGGAGATTCAGCGCGGTGCCATCGCCGGCGTAGCATCGTCAGTTTCTGCGCAAGATGTTGCCAGTGCGAATGCGGCCTCAACGAGTTCGCGCGAGCTGTTATACCGGTTACGTCAGTTGCGTGCCACCGGACGTATCGTGTTGCAGCAGGTCAGTCCGCAAAGCACCAGCATTGACGATCTGCCCGATCTATCGCTTGAGGATGGAGATGTTTTCACCGTACCGCCAACTCCAGCCACAGTGAACGTAGTGGGAGCTGTATACGACCAGAACTCATTCATGTATCAACCCAACCACCGTGTCGGCGACTACCTCAAGACAGCAGGCGGCCCAGGTCGTGATGCGGATAAGAAACACATATTCATCATTCGTGCTGATGGCTCTGTCATCAGCAAGACGACAGCGAGTGGGGTATGGGGAAATACCTTCGAAGCCGCACGCATGAATCCCGGCGACACAGTCGTAGTGCCGGAGAAAACATTCCGCCCTACGGCACTGCGCGGCTTACTTGATTGGTCACAACTCTTTTCCCAAGTTGCCCTGGGAGTTGCGGCAATCAGCGTAATTTAATACAGGCCTGTTATTTGAAATTTGTGTGAATACCGCTCACATAAGACCCAGCATTCTGGCGGATGTTAAGACTTGTTCACACAACTCTATGGGAGTGGAATTGATCTAAGAATATGTTGTCCGTGCAAGATAATGCTGATCCGGCTGTGCGTGAATTTATAGATTCATTTATCCTATTGCTGCAACGTCTCTTGTGGGCAATTTGATGGGGTAAGAGGGATCTTTGTGAGCAGGGCTAAATGGATCCCTTCCGGGGCCTAAGTCTAGTTACGTAACAGCGATGTGAACTTATTTGCATATTGATTCAAAATGACTTGAATCACTGCGAGAGTTGTATACACTGTAGCTTGCTGTACCAGGACCGACCAAATGAACCCATCCTCCTCCGTTCCTTTGCACTCCCGCCCTGCAAGCAGCATCGAGAAGCGGCACGACTTCTCGAGCGATGCAACCAAGTTGCATACCGTTTCCGGAACGATTTACACCCGCGCGACAACCTATCAGCCGCTTGAGGACGAGGCATGGAGCCTCTCGGATGGAAAGCGGCTGTTTGATCTCGTCTGCGCGAGCGTAGGTCTCCTGGTCTTCTTTCCTTTTATGGTGGTGGTGGGTTTGGTAGTCGCGATCAGTTCGGCGGGGCCCATTTTCTTCCGCCAGAAACGGATGGGCCGGCGGGGAACGCTGTTTACGATTTACAAATTCAGAACCATGATCGCCGGTGCTGATAACGGTCCTTGCATCACGGTTCAGGGCGATTGCAGGATCACACGTGTCGGGGCTCTCCTGCGAAAATTCAAACTCGACGAGCTGCCGCAATTCGTCAACGTCATCAAGGGCGACATGAGTTTTATCGGGCCCAGGCCGAAGCTTCCGCACCACGAAAGCCTGCACATGCCTTTTCGCCCCGGCATCACAGGCGCGGCGACGCTCGCCTTTCGTTGCGAAGAAGAGTTATTGCGGCGTATTCCCGAGCAGGACCTCGATGTCTTTTATGCCCGCACCATTAAACCCCTCAAAGCGAAGCTCGATTGGGAATACATGCAGCGTGCTACCTGGTGGACCGATCTCGGGCTGCTTTGGTGCACGGCAACGGCTTGTCTCTCATCTTACAGCGCGCCCTCGCCAGTGATCGAGTTCCCGGAGCAGCTGTAACTTACAGGCATAAAACTCCCCTCTCATAAACCGCAGTCCGGTCTTGTCGCTATACTTTTAGTGAGGCGAAATTTTCTTTCGTCCCCTTACAAGAGGAAGTGTCTGTATGAGTGATTCCGCGACCGTATCCGTGGAAATTGTCCGGCGAGTGGCCGAGCTGGCCAGCCTGGAGTTGACGGCTGAAGAAGAGACCCGCATGCTGCGCGATCTGAACGCGATTCTCGGTCACGTGTCGCAATTGAATGAACTCGATACTTCAGCGGTTGTGCCCATGGCGCAGGTCAGTGAAGTGATCGGCGACAGCCGGATCGCGACGGTGCTGCGAGCGGACGAGGTTCGTCCCTCGCTCGACCGCGGCCGCGTCATGGCGTGCGCGCCGGAGACGGACGGCACGTTTTTCAAGGTTCCCAAAGTGATTGAACGGTAATCCATGACAGTCGAAACAGCAGAGACAAATCCGCGTTCCATCGGCGCCATTCGCAGCTCGATCGAATCGGGCCTGCGCAACGCAAGCGCCATCGCCGAGGCATGTTTTGATCAGATCAAAGCCCGCGATCGAGAGATACACGCGTACCTCTCGACAAACCGCGAACGTGCCCTCGAACAGGCAGCCCGCATCGATGACCTCGCCGCGAAAGGCGAACCGTTGCCCGTCCTCGCAGGCGTTCCCGTGGGGATTAAAGACGTGCTCACCATCGAGGGACTGCCGGCCACAGCCGGTTCCAGAATCCTTGAAGGATATTGCGCACCTTACACGGCCACTGCGGTCGGGAAGCTCGAAGCAGCCGGCGCGATTGTCCTCGGCAAGCTCAACTGCGATGAGTTCGCCATGGGTTCGTCGAATGAAAACTCGGCCTACGGGCCTGTGCACAACCCGCACGCATTGGATCGCGTACCCGGCGGATCGAGTGGAGGATCGGCTGCTGCTGTAGCCGCAGGCATGGCCGTCGCAACTCTGGGTACGGACACCGGCGGCTCGATCCGCCAGCCCGCGTCCCTCTGCGGCGTAGTGGGCATTCTGCCGACCTATGGGCGCGTCTCGCGCTACGGCCTGATCGCATTTGCCTCGTCGCTCGACCGCATCGGTCCCTTCACGGCAACGGTTCGCGACGCCGCCACGGTTCTCGGTGTCATCGCCGGCCACGATCCGATGGATGCGACCTCATCGCCTCTGCCTGTGCCGGATTACACCGCTAATCTGGACAAAGGTGTCGCCGGATTGAGGCTTGGCGTTCCCGCTGAATATTTCGCCGAAGGGCTCGATCCCGAAGTCCGCGCCGCAGTCGAGCGCAGCATCGATCAGCTTCGCGCAGCCGGAGCGACCATCCAACCGATCTCCCTGCCGCACACGTGCTACGCGATTCCGACGTACTACATCATCGCGACGGCGGAGGCCAGTGCAAACCTGGCCCGCTTTGACGGCGTGCGCTACGGCTTCCGCGCAAAAGATTCCGACACCCTGTCGGCCATGTACTGCCGCTCGCGCGACGTCGGATTCGGAGCAGAGGTCAAGCGCCGCATCATGCTTGGCACATATGCGCTGAGCGCCGGGTATTACGATGCGTATTACAAAAAGGCCCAGCAGGTTCGCCGCCTGCTCACAGACGATTTCCTGAAGGCGTTCGCTGAAGTCGACGCAATTCTCACGCCGACGGCCCCTACGCCAGCTTTTAAGCTCGGGGAAAAAGTCGACGATCCGGTCTCGATGTACCTGGCGGACATCTACACCGTCACCGCCAGCCTGGCCGGCATTTGCGGTCTTTCCGTCCCATGCGGCAAGTCGTCAGAAGGATTGCCCATCGGCTTGCAGATTCTTGGCAAGCATTTCGACGAGGCCATGGTCCTCCGCGTCGCGCAGACAGTAGAAACACTACAGTCGTAGCAGTTTAGTTCCTCTGAGGTTAGAAGGCCTCTTCGCCTAGAGCAAACCGCAGCTCGTGCGACTCGCTCCACGCCATGCGCAGGCCTCCGGCCACAGGGCGGCTGCCCATCAGCTGCACGGCTTTGATGACGAAAGCAAAATAGGAAGGCACCCCGTGATTGGGCCACAGTTCGCGCAGTGGGCGGATTGCGCCGGTGCGGTCCGGGTGATAGACGCGCTCGTCCCAGTGGCGTGAGCCCTGCGGAAACTCTGGATAATCGCGAATGGCATCGAGGGTCGATTCAAGGATGCGATGCTTCCACGGCTCCGCATATTGCGGCATAAAGAGAACGTGGCTCCGGCCATCATAACGAACCTCATGCACGAACTCAGTAAACGAGGATGCATTGGAGAGGTTCACGTTCGCATTCGGCTCAACGCCGTGGCGGTCGCCGCCGGAGATGAGCAGCTTCTGCCACTGTTTCGCCAGCTTTTTCACCGCGCGGTTTTCTTCCCAGTGGCGGAGGCCGTTCAGCTCTAGCGCGTGCATGAACTCGTGGTTCGCCTCCATAAAGGTCTGTACCCGCAACTGGTGCATGGCGTCGCCAATCAGGTAAAGGTCCCACATCGGGTGATTGAAAACGATCAAAACATTTGGCAGCGCATGCAGCGCGGCCAGAATCTCGGTCAGTTTCTTTTCATCGGGATTGGCCGTGTATTCCTCGAAAATCTTCATCCACGCGACACCGCTTTCGCTGGGCAGGTTGTGGATGCCGAGGTGAAAAGCCTGATCGCCGCCGTAGGGAGCGGTCCACTCAACTGAAACGGGAATGTGCCGTGCCGAGGCGACTGTCCGCAGCAACATCGGTGCGTTGATGTTGTCGTGGTCCGTAATCGAAACCAGCGGCATCAACCTAAGCTTGTTATGAATCTGCTTGCTCTCAAGATCGAAGGCCAGGCGCGGCGTGAGCGGCGGAGTCCAGTAAGCGGCAGTGTAATTGACAGGTGTATTGTGGCGCTCTCTCGCGCGCCTCTCCGTCTCGCGAAATAAAGGCCGCAGCAGCCGATACTGAGCGCCGAGGTTGGCCAGGAAGTCGAGCGTCTCTTTCGACTGGTTGGTATGGCTGTGAAGGGAAACGCCCGTCGCATAATCCCGGTTGACCTCTGGGTCCTTCCACAGATACGAGATGCGCCGCAGTTCCGCCATCTGGTCCCCCTTATCCCGCAACATGTTCATGTAGCGGGGTTTCCGGTTTCCCTGCTCCTGGGACCATTATCGGTATGCACCATGAATGCGGCATTACGGCCGCAAAAAAGGAAAGTCAATAGTTTCCGGATAGAACCAGAATAATTAATGACAAAGGGGGTGTGTTTCTATTACCGGGATTACTTGAAATATCCGATTCGACATCGGTTACCTTCGGTACTTATCGTCCGGAGGCACATCCGGGGCATTTTCAAGAGTGGCTGCCAGTCCTCCTGCCGCTGACGCCATCCGCTCTCTGGGTAAAGAACTCCGCTGCGGTCTCCATACGGCTGACTGTCAAGATGCTTTCAGTCAGGAAAATTCCAAACAACACATTTTAAAAGATATTTGTTTGAACGATGAGTGCCGGATTGATTGCACTGATTCGCTATCCTAGATATGATTCGCTATCCTAGATATATAGGGACAGATTTGGATATAGGGACAGATTTGCGTTCGAATTGAAAAACCAGGACGACGAAAATTGCCCGAAAACAGACATATGCAGCTAAGTATCTTTATTTGGGTGAATTTGCCAGAAATGTAGGGGGGTGGCCGGGGCACTAGCGGCGGGTCTTGGCGATCTCCGGCCGCAGTGTGGCGTCATCGTCGGAGTCGGGCGTATGGGTTTCAGTCGTCAGGTGATTCTTCGTCAGGCCGTCCTTCAGAATCGCAAACGCCTCATCCGGGGTATCGGCGTATTGAAAGAGGTTGCGGTCGCGCGGTGAGATGGCGCCTTTGTCCACCAGCACGTCGAGATTCAGGACGCTCTGCCAGTAAGCGGAACCATAAACGACCACGGTGATTCTCTTGGCCAGCTTCTGGGTCTGCGCCAGCGTCAGCAGCTCGAACATCTCATCGAGAGTGCCAAAGCCGCCCGGGAAGACGACCAGAGCCTTTGCCAGGTAGGCGAACCAGTACTTGCGCATGAAGAAGTAGTGGAATTCGAAATTGAGCGAAGGGGTGATGTAAGGATTCGGGGCCTGCTCGAAGGGCAGCTTGATATTGAGGCCAATCGACTTGCCGCCAGCCTCGTGAGCGCCGCGGTTGGCCGCCTCCATGATGCCTGGTCCGCCTCCGGAGGTGACTACGAAGCGACTACGGCGCGACTTGAGTGACTTGCTCCACTCCGTGAGCATGTGGGCAAGCCGGCGGGCGTCTTCGTAATAGCTGGCCATTTCGACCGCAGCTTCGGCACGCCTGAGCCGCAATTCGCTGGTGGTCCCTTCTTCCAGGTCTTGCCCGCTGGCCGGTTGTTCTTCCTCAGGAGCAGGCTGCTGAGAGCCCGTATTCTCAAGCAACTCAAGCTCCTGGCTGGCCTCGTCGAGCGCGCGAAAACGCGCCGAGCCGAAGAAGACGACCGTGTCCTGAATGCGCTCGCGGCGGAAGCGCGACAATGGCTCCGAATATTCCGAAAGGATGCGGATAATGCGACCTTCCGGGCTGTTCAGGAAAGCCGGATTTTCATAAGCAAGCGCCGCGATGGCCAATGGAGATAGATTTTTGTCAGGCATTAGGGTCTAGGGCTCACGATATTCGATCGCATCGCTGACCGCGATCCAGATATTCAGCAGCCCCAGTCCGGAGACGATGCCGCGCACCACGCCGTTCGCAGTAAACCAGGCGATCTGCGGAACAAGGCTGAAGAGATGATTTTCATCCCAAAGATGCGTCCACGGCAATGCCACAACCAGCAGGCCCAGGTAGAGCCTCACAATGACCCGCATAAAAAGATCGACCCGCCGCAGCCAGACCGGCGTGCGATGTGGTTGCACAACTAATTGCGGCGCAGGTTTCGGAGCGGGTTCGGCCGAGCCGTGTGGTGCGTTGGACGAAAACAGGTTCGGCTGATGCGACATGCGTTTCTACGGGGAGCGAAAAGGCAGGGCAAACCCAAATGGCTCTTTCCAAAACAGTAACACATGCAGGGTGCGAGACTCAGGTCACAGAGCACCGTCTGGACAGCGAGGAGGAGTCATTTTTGCCGAAGTAGGACACTTAAGAATGTGCTCACGTGGAGCGGTGGCTGTTGAGGTAATATCGCGGCGTGGACCCCATCGACTGGCTGCTCGATTCAGACCCCGCCATCCGCTGGCAGGCGATGCGCGATCTTGCGGACGCTTCTCCGGTGGCGATCGCCGCTGAGTGCGCCCGCGTCCCGCGCGAAGAAACGGGCGCCGAAATTCTCGCCAGCCAGAGAGCGGATGGCTCGTGGCGTCGGGACAATACCCCTGTTTGGTTAACGACTCTTTTCACGATGCTCCTACTGCGCGCGACTGGCGTGGATAGCGCTGAACCTGCCATTGAGTCGGCGGCGGCGCGCCTTGAATCTGGCGTGCGGTGGAACGACCAGGGCGGTTGCTGGGAGTTGCGTCCACCGGAAACCGGTGGGAACACTTTCTTCGAAGGTGAAGAGGAGCCCTGCATCAATGGTGGTGCGCTCGCGGTTGGTGCTTACTTCGGGCGTCCGACAGAAAGCCTCGCGCACCGTCTGCTCGGAGAGCAGCTAGATGACGGTGGTTGGAACTGCGAAGCGCCACAGAGCGTGCGCTCATCGTTCCATACCACGATCTGTGTGCTAGAGGGGCTGCCCGAGTACGAGCGTGCCGTTGGGTCCGCGCCCCCAATCGCGCTTCAGATCGCTGCGGCCAGAGGGCGTGGCGAAGAGTACTTGCTCGAGCGCAGCCTCTTCCGGCGGCGCTCCACCGGTGAGGTCGCCAATCCGGCATTCCTCGAACTAGCGTTCCCGCCCCGGTACCACTATGACGTTCTCCGTGCGCTAGACTACTTCAGGGCTGCCGATGTTCAGCCCGATGCGCACATGGACGATGCCGTGCACCTCATTGAGAGCAGGCGGCAGGCCGACGGTCGATGGCTCCTAGAGCGTGCGTATGACAACGCGGTCGCCGTTCCGGTCGGTGAATCGGTAGGTGAGCCGAGTCGTTGGAACACACTCCGTGCGCTGCGGTTACTCCGTTGGTACAAGCCCAAGAGCACTCATAGCCAAGCTGCCTGAAGTACTTATCTGAGCCTGAGCTATTGCGCGACAGGCACAGCGTGACGCTTGGGTCGACGGTTCGCCTGCAGAATCTTCTTGCGCAGGCGCAGCAATTTGGGCGTGACTTCGACCAGCTCGTCATCGGCGATGAATTCAATTGCCTGCTCAAGATTGAGCAGACGAGGCGGTGCGAGACGGATTGCATCATCGGCGCTGGAGGCGCGCATGTTCGTGAGCTTCTTTTCGCGCACGGCGTTCACGTCGAGATCGTTGTCGCGCGAGTGCTCGCCGACAACCATACCCTCGTACGCCTCCGCGCCGGGTTGCACAAAGAGCACGCCCCGGTCCTGCAGGCTGTCGAGCGCGTAAGCCGTGACCGTGCCCGCACGATCGGAGATGAGTGCGCCGGTAAGACGCTGCGGAATCTCGCCCTGGTAGGGAATGTAGCCATCGAAGAGCGAATTCATCACGATCGTTCCGCGCGTTTCGGTGAGCATCTCGCTGCGCAGCCCGATGAGTCCTCGGCTGGGCACACGGAACTCGAGGCGCACACGCCCAGAGCCGTGATTGTGCATCTTGGTCATCTCGCCCTTGCGAGGTCCAAGCCGCTCAATAACCGTGCCGACAAAAGCTTCCGGAATGTCGATGGTGAGATGTTCGACCGGCTCCATCACCTTGCCATCGATGGTGCGCGTGACGATCTCAGGACGGCCGACCATCAGCTCGTAGCCTTCGCGGCGCATCATCTCGATCAGGATGGCGAGCTGCAATTCGCCGCGCCCGAGCACCTTGAAGCTGTCCGGGCTGCCCGTATCTTCGACGCGAATCGAGACGTTGGTGAGCAGCTCCTTTTCGAGACGTTCGCGCAGATTGCGCGAAGTAACATACTGTCCTTCGCGTCCGGCAAAGGGTGAGTTGTTGACTGAGAACTGGATGGCGATGGTCGGCTCATCGATGATGATTGCCGGCAGCGGCGCAGGATTCTCAACGCCGGTGATGGTCTCGCCAATCGTGATCCCTTCGACTCCGGCGATGGCGACGATATCGCCCGAGTCGGTAGCTTCGATGTCGATCCGCTTCAATCCGGCGAAGCTGAAGAGCTTGGTGATGCGTGTCTTCTGCAAGGATCCGTCGCGCTTGGAAATGTTGACCTCGTCGCCAGTGCGCAGCGTGCCGTTGAAGACGCGGGCGATGGCGAGACGGCCCAGATAATCGGAGTAGTCCAGATTCGTGACAAGGATCTGCAGCGCACCGTTCGCATCGCCGGTGGCGGCTGGGATGGTGCTGAGGATCGTCTGAAAGAGCGGCTGCAAGTCCGTGCCCGGAGTAGCAATCTCCGTGCTGGCAAGGCCAAGCTTGCCGTTGGTGTAGAGCACCGGGAAATCGAGCTGGTCTTCGGTGGCGTCGAGATCGATGAACAGATCGTAGACTTCGTTGAGCACTTCCTGCGGACGCGCGTCGGGACGGTCAATCTTGTTGATGACAAGGATAGGCTGCAACTTGGCTTCAAGCGCCTTCGACAGCACGTAGCGCGTCTGCGGCAGCGGACCTTCCGAGGCGTCGACGAGCAGGATAACACCATCGACCATCTTGAGCGCGCGTTCTACTTCGCCGCCGAAATCGGCGTGGCCCGGCGTGTCGACGATATTGATCTTCGAGTCTTTGTAATAGATGGCCGTGTTCTTGGCGAGAATCGTGATGCCGCGCTCGCGTTCAAGATCGTTCGAGTCCATCACGCGATCCGTAAGGGCTTCGTTGGCGCGAAACGTTCCGGCCTGGCGCAGCATGGCGTCCACGAGCGTGGTTTTGCCATGGTCGACGTGGGCGATGATGGCGATGTTGCGGATGGTGGTGCTCATGGGCGCAGTCTTCCTCTTCTCTTCGTAAGCCGGTGTAGGTAAATTCTGTGGGTTGCTGCCTGGCTGGGTTGGGGAGGCAGCTGGAGCTTATGTTCTTTACATATTTTAGCAGCAGGGGTTGAATGGAGGCTGAATTTGGCGCGGAAAGTCAATCCGACGCTGCGGAGACTCGTCTTCAATTCAATTTCACTGAAGCAAATGAAAGAGGGTACTTATGAAAGGAGCAGAGGAGCGGACACGAACGACGTTTCTGCTATTCACTGCGGCAGTGGTTGCGATCGTTGTAAGCCAGGCACTCATCTTTGCACAGGAACCTGCGAGCCTCGGACAGCCATCTCCGAAGATGGGCAGCGCACACGTTTGGCTGAACAAAGGCCTCGATGCCAAGAAAGCCAAACAGGGTGATGCAGTTACGGCGAAGCTGCTGGATGACACAAATATCCCGAATTCCCGCGACCTGCCTAAGAACACCATTCTGCTGGGCCGTATTGACATGGTGCAGCCTTCGCAGAACAAAGGCGATTCAGCGATTCAGGTGACCTTTGACAAAGTGCAGCTGCCGGACGGTCAACAGCTTACCGTCAAAATCACGATGATGCACATATATCCGCGGCCAGGTTTTGGAGTCCAAGGGGGTGGGTCGGTCCCGTGGGATCAGATGGGATCAGCCACGGGAGCAGCAGCTGTCAGGAATGCCGGTGCAGCGGCCCCGCCGGCGGGTAGCCCCACTACGCAGGGAGGTCAGGCAGATGAGGGCGTAAATGGCGTGCTGATCAAGAGCGATGTCCACCAGAGCGATTCGGGGACGTTCGTATCCAGGGGCAGGAATGTTTCCATAGGCGGTGGAACTGAGATGCAGATGGCGATCATTGTGCTTCCACCGACACCGGACGCAAAATAAATCACGAACCAGTCTGTAGATGCCAGCGTCGAGAGGCAACGCTGGGCTGCCCGCGTGGTTCCCACCAAAAAGTGGCCATTTTCGAAAGGAGATTGCTGATGAAAGGGCTACAAAACGCATGGATATTTACTGTCGCAACGGCTCTCGCGGCGTGTTCAATACCGGTGTTGGCCCAGGACGCTCCCAGTTCCGCGCCTGCGGAGAATGCGCCGACAAAAAACATTCAGATGGTGGGCGCACACGCCTGGCTGACGAAGACCATCGATGCAAAGAAAGCAAAGCAGGGTGACGCGGTCACTGCGAAACTGGTGGACAATGTGAAGATTCCGGATGCGGTGGAACTGCCGAAGAACACCGTCCTGCTTGGACGCATCGATGAAGTACAAGCGTCTGAAAACAAGGGCGACTCTTCAGTTCAGGTGACATTCGATAAAGCTCAGCTTAAGAGTGGCCAGCAGGTTGCCATCAAAGCCACCATCATGCAGATTGTTCCTGCGCCAAACGCGATGAGGAATCAGGAGAGTGGCGCCGCCGATTCCGCACCCATGTCCAGTTCGCCTAAGCCAGGAGGCACAAGCGGAGGAATGCAGTCGTCTGCTCCGTCGAGTCCTCACCCTGTACCGAGCGGGACGTCAAGCACGACGGACGGGTCACAGGAGTCCGGTTCGCAGAGTGTTTCTGGCATTCAAGTGCAGAGCGATATTCACCAGGCGAATTCAGGAGTGTTTACAGCAAAGAAGAAGAATGTTCACGTGGACGCAGGCACTGAACTACAAATAGCAATCACGGTGATTCCGCCGAATACGCAAGTTAACTAACGTATGCCATCAGCCGTAGGATGCCGACCATTCCTCTGATGGATCAGTGGCTGTGAATCAGGGGCCTACTCGTACTTGAGTGATTCGACCGGATCAAGTTGTGCTGCGCGATTCGCAGGCAGCGTCCCGAAAATAATGCCAACGAGTGTTGAAGTGGCAAGGGCGATTACGACCGACCAGACTGAGACGGGGATGCGGTAATCGGTAAAGATGCGCGCCGAGATCGGCAGCGCGAGTCCCAGGATCGTGCCGACAATTCCTCCCGCCAGTGATATGAAAATCGCCTCAATCAAGAACTGAAGCTTGATCTCTCGCGCCGTGGCGCCAAGCGCTTTGCGAATGCCGATTTCACGAATGCGGGAGCGGACTGTCGCCAGCATGATGTTCATGATGCCAACGCCGCCGACAGCAAGGGTGACAGCTGTAACGAGCGAAAGAACCACGGTGAGGGCGTTTGCGATCAGGGCAGCCGTGGTCAGGAGTTCGGTGAGAGTACTTGCTTTATAGACAGAATTCCTGAGGTGGCGCGCACTCACAACCTGAACGATCTGGCGGGATGCCTCTTCCACATCGTTCCTATCGCGAATCGTGAAGAAGATTTGCTTTACGTTGTCGGTTCCCGTGAAATAGCGCGCGACAGAATATGGAATGAGAATTGTCTGATCCGCGATCTCAGATTGCCCAAAAGTGTCGACGCTCTCTTTGAAGGTGCCGACGATCGTGAAAGGAATGCCACTGAGCTGAAAACTCTGGTTGATCGCAGCGTCCTGGCCGCCAAACATCTCCTGCGCAAAGATTTGAGTGACGACCGCGACCTTTGTATGGCTGATCTCGTCCTGATCGTCAAAAAATCGCCCGGAGACTACTTTGAGGTTTCGCACCTGCCGGTATTGCGGACTCACGCCCAGCACAAGCAATTCTTTCTGCACGCCGTTGATGCTGATGCGATCGTGCATTTCAAGCATCGGCGAGGAATACATTACCGCAGGAACCTGCTCATCCACGGCCCGCTCATCCTCGCGCGTCAGGAAATCACTCTGGAAATTATTGATGGAACCGGTGCCCCCGCCCGAGTACTCGATGTACACCATGTTGGTGCCGATACTCTGCAGCAGATTCAGGATGTACTGCTTGCCGGTGAGCCCTATAGTGACAACGAGAATAAGGGAGGCAGAGCCGATCACCATGCCGAGCGCCGTGAGCATGAAGCGCACTTTGCTCGCACGGAAGCTGTCAATCGCAAGCAGCACGATCTCGCTGAGGAGCATGGTGCGCTTGGCGCTGGCCAGCGTCTTTTCAAAAGAAATTCTGGACGATACTCGCGTTGCGACTGGATTCATCGAAATGCTCCACCGCCGGCGGCGGCTGGCCTCAGTCTATTGTCATATCGTACGCGGAAGCGCTGGTGCACGCCGTGGCCACCCAGCCGTTCAAGTGGCGCGTCCGCGCTTCATCACACATATCGTATGCCTTTCCGGACACGGGCGTGAATGGTACGTACTCCAGGAACCTTGGGGTGAAGCCTTCGCCAGCATAGCCAGCTCTATGTCAGTGTCCTTGGCATCCGTGGGATGGCAGGGTTTCGCAACCCTGAAATTAGATGCAGCAAGGGCCTCACACGTATCATCAGACCTGCTGCCTCCTTTGTTCCGCCAATGTCGACTGCGCCAATCGTGGTCATAAGTTGCTCAATCAAGTTGTCGAATTTGCCGCCGGGTTGGATAAAAGGCCAAATGTTCGTCTTCAACAATGTAGGAGGCGAAGCGAAAAGCATCGCAATCGACGCCGGAGAGCTGTGCCAGACGTTCCGCGGCAAGCTGCGCGGGGAAAACATCCGTCAAGGATTGCCAATTCGGGGGAAACTGCGGGAGCTGGAAAACAAGGTCTGCGGCATCCTCGGGCACATTGTGACCGATCAGCATCACGGAAGCACCCAGTTTTCGCAGGTCGCGCGCTACTGCCAGGTCCTGCTCCCGCATCTGCTCGCTTTCGATCCAGACCGCCAGCCGTGTATCCTTTGTCACCATCTCCTGCGGTCCATGCCGGAAGCCGCCTGTCCCCATGGCGACTGCCGGCGATTTCACTCCCTCTTCCCAAAGAAGCTGAGCCTCATAGGCGCTGGACAGGCTAGAGCCACGGGCCAGAAAGCAATACGAGGCTCCCGGTAACAGCCAGGAGGTATGTGCCAGCTGCTGCCGCCATTCCGGAATATATTCCGCTGTCTCGGCAATAGAGCGGCAAAGCGCGGCTGCGAGATTTTGATCAAATGAGTGAACAGCAGCACTGGCTATGGCTGCAGCCATAGCTGCCAATGAAGAATAAGTGTTGACGGAGATTCCATGGTCGGCTTTGACCGGAATGACGACGGGTATGTCAGCCTCGCGGGCAAGCGGACCATCTTCGAAATTGGTCACCCCGATCACGGTCGCGCCCGTCGCGCGAGCCTTGGTCAGCAGTTTCACGATCTCCACGCTTCGACCGCTGCGCGAGAGAATCAGGATTGCCGCGTCAGGCGGAATTTCGCTGAATTGTAGCAACTCGGCCGCATCCAGCATATAAACGGGCCTGCCTCCAGTGTGGAAGATCGTTCCCGCACCTAACGCCGCATTCCAACTGGCGCCGATTCCAGTAACGTAGACATGGCGAGCTCCGCGGATGGCATTGGCAGCGGACTCCAGTGGTTTCCGCCCAACCTCGTTGAGATGATTGATCACCCGCAGTAACTCATCCGGCTGGCGGAGTATGTCATGCAAGAACTGGGTCATTCCCAAACCTTAACATCGCTTGTCTTTGAAGTAGTCCGCTGCAAAGAGTCTGGAGATACGCTGCCCCATCTCTGGTGATGAATCCAGAGAAGCAGTTGGCGTAATGATACGTCGAAATGTTGTTCGTTTGCCTATGATCGAGAAACCGAAGTTGTCGGTCAGGCGAGTGGCCGCAAATGAAGACTCGCTACGCGTCTTCGAGAATTGCACTAACCGTCCTGCAAGCATAATCGGACTATCATGGTCCATGTATTTCTCATGACCAACGATAATCCGCAGTTGCAGAATACGGTGCTTGTGGTCGGGTGTTCAGACTCGCCGGTGACGAGTGTGGTGTCGACAGTTCTGTCCTCGTGGAAGCTGGAGTGCGCGCGGGATAATGATGAAGCGCTCGCGTTGGTGGAGAAATCCGCCTTCGACCTTGTTATCTCCGACCAGGCCAGTTCAGGCCGGGAAGATGTTGAACTGCTTCGAAAGGTACGGCTGGTCAGGCCACATACTCGTTTGATCATTGTCACGGAGAGAAGTACGCCTGCGGACGTGATTGCCGCGATCCGCGCGGGAGCTTTCAGTTATTTTACAAAGCCGCTTTCGACACAGGCTATGGAGGAGGTGCTGGAACTGGCGATGGAGAGTCCTGCCTGGGATGAGGCGATTGAAATGCTGTCCGGGACGGATGCGTGGATACGTCTTTCGGTGCGCTGTGACCTGTTCACGGCCAATCGCCTGCAGCAGTTCGTTCGCGAGTTTCTGAATTTGCCCGAACTTGACGAGGCTAAGGTGGCGACAGCGAGCAGAGAAATGCTGCTCAACGCCATAGAGCATGGCGGGAAGTTTGATCCGGAACGGCGTATCGAGCTTGCTTATCTACGCGCGCGTCACATGGTGCTTATCCGTATTAAAGATCCGGGCGAAGGATTCTCTTTAACGGAAAATCTCGATACAGCTGCGAACAATCCGCAGGATGATCCTTTGCGCCATCTGAAGCACCGCGAGGCGCAGGGGCTTCGTCCGGGCGGATATGGGATTTTGCTGGCCAAGAATCTGGTCGATGAGTTGTTTTATGGAGAAAAGGGGAATGACGTGCTGCTCATCAAATACATCAATAATGATGAGCCGAGAGGGCCGGCTTCTCCACCGCTTTGAACACCGCACTGTTGGAACGATATCCTCCTGACGCGCTCCGTCGTTTCCAAAATCGAAGACTTAGCCGTCCATGAGTCCGATTAGAAAGTGATGCATCTCATCTGCTAGATCTTGGACCGCCTTCATCCGATTACTCCATTTGCTGCTCCACGATGGACCAACTCAGATTTGAAACGTCATCCTCGATCGAGATGCGCATGACCACTTGTTCAATCGCTTCGTTATTCCGACCCGCAGTCGTCATCTCGGCCTGGATGTGAGCTTGATCGTGATCGTCATCCTGCTCTCCATGGATGGACTGCAGAGTGACGGGCAGTTGCGTGATGGTGGAAAGCAACAAACCGCGTATGTGGGCGGCAGCTGAAAGTTTGCAGGCAAGCTTTACTTCATAGAGCATCTCGATAGGAGCAGCCTCAGGAATGGCAGGTTGAAGACGATAGGCGAGTGGACGAAGCCCCATGTTCGCCAAGAGAATGGCGACCACGAGCACAAGCGCCAAGTTCACAGCGCCGAGTCCACACAGCGCACCGACTGCGGCAGCGCACCAGATCGTCGCGGCTGTGTTGAGTCCGCGTACGTTGCCCCCTTCTTTGAAGATCACTCCCGCACCCAGGAAGCCTACTCCTGAGACGACATAGGAGACGATTCGCCCGCGCGCCGAAGGATCATTATCGAGGAGAAAACCACACATGACAAAAGCAGCGGCTCCGGCGGCTACCAGTGCATTGGTACGGGTTCCCGCCATGCGGTGCCGCCATTGCCGTTCCAGGCCCACCGTAGCGCCCATCAAAATCGCAGCTAACAAGTGCAGGCTGAATGGAAGAATTGTGATTCCGCTCATGCGGTCTTCCTCCGTATGAATCGAAAGGGAAGCGTGGCTCTGCGTCTCGGATTCCTAGACGCACCGTCCGCCCCTCAGCTTCTGCGCACAGTCAGCGTATCGAGTGCAGGGCACCCGCCAAGTCCAGCACGTGATAGCCGAGCATCAGGGTCATTACGATCAGGTAGGCCCTTAGCACGCCGAGCGAAATCCTGACTGGCCGCGTCATCGCAATCCTGCCGAGTCCTTCGCTCGAACACTTCTGCTCTGGTACGTCTTTCAGGGGGTGGACAACGCTGAAGCATTGCGGTTCATAAGAGCTCTGCATTGTTGCCATAGATCACCTCGCGCAATTAGCTGAATAATTTGGGAAGCATCACCTGCGCCGCCAGAAGTAGCGACAGGGCAAAGAGGACGGCGATGATCGTCCAGTTGATGTAGTTATCCATGGACGGTTGACCCAGCGACCACGGAGGAGCGCGTGATCATTGAGCAGAAGTTGGAGAAAGATTATTGCCGAGGGCAGAATCAGGCCGGCAAAGACTTGTACGCCGATGATGACCAGTTGCAGCGGCACACGCGGAATCAGGACAAACGTCGCAGCTGCGCCGACGCAGGCGATATACGTCGCATAGAAGCCCGGTGCTTCCCAGAGTTTCTTGTGGAGAGAGTGTTCCCAGCCTTTCACTTCACCAGAAGCCCAGGCGCTGGCGAGAGAGATGGCTGTCGTTCCCAGCACGGCAGCATTGACCATCAGGAGCAGCACGCCGTTGCGGACGAACTTTCCTGCAAGTGGGCCGAGTGCAAGAGCAAGCTGTGCAGGGTCCTGGAAGACGACTTTGTGCTGAAAGCCGTAGTTTCCGACCAGCATCATGGCGCCTGCGACAAACACAGTGAAGGTTGCGCCGATGAGCGTGTCGAGCCGCGCCCACTTCAAATCCGCGAAGCGCAACCGCTTTTCCGCTACGCAACTTTGCTGGAAGAAGAGTTGCCAGGGTGCAATTGTCGTACCCACAATGGCAATTACAAGAAAGACGAGGCTGCTAGTGATCCCACCTGCCGGGATTCCTGGTTTCACCGTAGAGCGGGCAAAGGCGGCCCAGTCAGGATGCACGACGTAGGCCAGCGCGAACCAGGTCAGGTCCATCAGGCAGAGTGCTATGACGATACGTTCCCAGCGAAGATAGCTTCCGGTGACGACCATTAGTGCGAGTCCCAATGCCGACACCGGCACCGATATAAATGGGCTGATTCCCAGCGCGCTGAGTGCCAACGAGATCGCCGCAAACTCAGTGATCAGCGTGAGGAAATTGACTACCAGCAGATCGATGAGTGAGAAGCGCCCCCCCACCACTTACCGAAGCACTCATAGATCATCGCCGCATGGCCCTTGCCGGTTGCGATCCCCAATCGGGCCACCATCTCCTGCACGAAGTAGCAGACGGGCATTCCTCCTTTGGCGGTCCGTGCAGGCGCGACCGCGTCCGGCGCCAGCGGCGCGGAACGGGACGGCAGCACGAATCATCGGTTCGGGAGGGGTGAGTCTAGGTATGAATGACCACTGGCTCACGCGCTCAAATCACAGGTCGCATGCTGTGATGAGCAGTGAGAGAATCGTCCAAAGCGTGGCTACGGGCGGCTTTCTGAGCGCTCATCGCAACACAAGGAAGAGCTTCCAATACTTGGAGGTTCTTGTGCGGATTCTTTGCTCATAAAGTTGTTTGTTTCTCGGGCGTGGATCGCAATCCCCGCCTCCCATCTTGTACCATATCCCCCTAGGGTATATCAAGGAGTCTTATCCTTTCTTTATAAGTTTCAGAGTGTACTATCTTTCTGTTGTGCCAAAGCGAGCCTGAACCAAGCTTGAGCATCTTGCGCGGTGATTTGTGGGAGTAGGTCTGTGATGGCTTGATCGAGGACTTCGCGGGTGCGTGCTTTGGTGGAGCGAAGCAATTGTTTGAGTTTGGCCCAGGCCTTTTCGATCGGGTTTAGATCGGGCGAGTAGGACGGTAAGTAGATCAGCCTGGCACCTTGGTTTTCGATCCAGATGCGCACGCCCTCGGCTTTGTGCGAGGAGAGATTGTCCATCACCACGACGTCGCCGGACCGCAGCGCCGGGCAGAGTACATGCTGGACATAGGCGAGAAAAGTCTGCGTCTGTGGGCTCCTCAATGGTCATCGTCGCGATCAAGCCGCGGGTGCTCATGGCGCTCAGAATGGTCAAGATTTTCCAATGGCCGCCGGGCGTCGCTTCGTGGATGCGCCGACCTCCAGCACAGCGGCCATAGCGTCGTGTCATCGAGGTGGTCATACCGCTTTCGTCCAGTAAGTGTCAGAGGAAGAGTGAGGACCTGATCCACTTAAGCAGAGTGGGAATACCCGACCCAATCCAATTGACAGCTATTTTGAGTCCAGGCCAAAGCGGATCTGAAAGTGCCGCCTCCAACCGGGTACACGACGCTCCCCATGCGTCGAAATGCCTGGTTCGCCCCGCAACTTCTGCAGACATACCTGATATCACCGCAATCTATGCCTATTCCGTTGCTATGAGCACGGCGACCTTCGAGATCAATGTTCCGGATGAGGCCGAGATGCGGAGAAGACTGCATGCCGTTCTGGATCGCGGTTTGCCATATCTGGTGGCAGAGCTCGAGGGCTATATCGTGGGTTTTTGTTACGCATCGCAATTCCGTCCCTGCGAAGGCTATCGTTTCACGGTCGAAGACTCAATTTACGTGCGCCATGATTGTATCGGCCATGGGGTCCGCAAGATGCTCCTGGCTGAGCTGATCTCGGAATGCCAGGCGAAAGGATGTCATTCTATAGTTGCGTGCATCTGCGGAGTGAATCCCTCCTCTGTAGCTCTGCATGCGTCGCTCGGATTTCAGCAGGTGGGTGTGCTGCCTGAAGCGGGATACAAATTCGGAGAATGGCTGCGCCTGTTGATCATGCAGCGTCCCTTGCAGTGAGACTAGCCTCTCCCGTCGCTACAGAATATGGCAAGCCCCTGGTGATTGACACAACAGCGAGTTTGGTCAGCAGCCCAAGCGGTGACTCTAACGAGCATCGAAGAATTGCCCGACCATTTGTCAATGGTGATGCTGGTAAGCGAGGTGGAGTATTGCCCGAGTCCATTGACTGGCCATATACACGTCCAAGCGGAATCGCCGCCGCATCTTTCTCATTGCCAGCGTCCTCTTACGCGGCCGGGCTGCTCTGTAAATAACGGCCTGTTTTATCGAATCTCAATAATGATAAGCTGTTGATATCACTCGCGGAGGGATGGCTGAGTGGTTGATAGCGACGGTCTTGAAAACCGCTTTACCCGAAAGGGTAACGGGGGTTCGAATCCCCCTCCCTCCGCCACTGCTAAGTATTTATATATCAATAGTTTACGTAGAAGCTAGCCCCGCCAACCTCGTGTGATTTTCAATACTACGTCTGTTTGCCATGTGCTCCGCGTTCCATTCTCGATGAGCGGATGGGTCATTTAGCATCAACTGGGATTCTCCATCGTCCTCACAAAGTTCTCTGCACTCATTAGATCGGCACGCGCGGGAAACAATCGCTTGATCAGTGCAGAATGAAGTTCCATATCCAGGTCTGAACAACAGTCTTCAATTACGACGAGGCGATAATCAGCATCGCTAGCCTCTAGCAAGGTCGAGAGTACTACTCCACTCGTCGCAATGCCGAACATCACGATCGTATGAATCTCTCTTGCGCGAAGGATCATGTTTAGATCCGTTCCGGCAAATGCGCTGACCCGATGTTTGACAACGACGATGTCATCGGGCTTCGGTCCAAGTACAGGGTGAATTTCGCCAGACGAGCCCTGAAAGAACTCCTGGTGCGGTTTGGAGGCTTTGATGGCGCCTAGCAGCTTGTTGCGATCGCTCACTTCGGGTAGACCTGGTCGAAACCCCACTTGAACATGAATCACTGCCATTCCGACAGTTCGGGCCGCGTTCAGCACATTTGAAACTCGCGTTATGAAATCACCCTCTGGTTTCGCATAAATAGTAATGACGCCGGTTTGGCAATCCAGTGCGAGGACAACCGTATGAGAAGGATCAAACGCGATTCCCATGACAGAAATCTAGCAGGGGATGCATTGGAACACGGCTAAAAGTCGGTCTTCCCTTCACTGACCTGAAGAATTTCCGCTTCGGTACGCAATATGTTGACTTCAGGCCAAGGCTCGTTTCCAGAACTGCCTTGCCTTGATCTCATTTCTCGATGAGCGAGTTGGCGATTTAGCACTCATCGAGAAAGAGAACGGTAATTTCCGAGATGCGGACAATACGGGAATTGGCGGTTTTGACAGGCGGTGCGAGCGTCGTCTTAACACGAGGCGCTTACGCCACAGTGCGTTTAGCGCCTCAAACCTTCCTTGAATGACCCAGGTTTTTTAGGGCGAAAGATCGGAAGTTGTCTACGACTGCCGCTCGAAATCGTTTACTGACAGCGATACCAATTTCAGACATCGGTATCCGGTCTAAAATCTCACAAGCGACTACCGAAGCGACACTATGTTTGACGGCCGATGCGGGCAGAATGGTGATACCCATGCGTGAATCGACAAGTGAGATCAGAGTTGGCATCTCTCCTGCGGTCTGGGAAACAGTGGGAACAATCCCGGCATCGCGAAGTATCCCGAAGATCAAATCGTGGAATCCAGGGGCAAAGGTACGCTCATACATCACGAGGTCCTGACCCGCTAATTCGCTCAGGCGAACCCTTTTTCTTTTTGCTAGTTTATGGGACGAGGGTACGACGAGTACGAAGGGTTCGCGATGCACTGTGACAACATCGAGGGCCGAGTGCCCACCAATCGGCAGACGAAGAAATCCAATGTCGAGCGACCCGGTCTCCAGCATCTGTACCTGCTCCGCCGTGAGAATATTGCGCAAAGAGAACTCTACTTCGGGATTTAATTCCCTAAACTGACGAACGATATCGGGCACAATCTCCCTTCCCGCAGTTGAGATGAAGCCAATCCGCAATAATCCCAGTTGCCCATTGGCAGCCAGCCTCGCCCTGCGAGTCGCTTGCTCCAATTGCGACAGCGCCGCAGCGGCATCATCGCGAAAAGCGAAGCCAGCCGCGGTGAGCGTTGTTTTGCGCCGGTTCCGCTCGAAGAGTCGCACGCCGACCTCCTCCTCAAGAGCTCGTATCTGAAGGCTTAAGGCTGGTTGGCTGAGATGAATCAACTCTGCAGTACGCCCGAAGTGCAGAGTCTCGGCGATAGAGAGAAACGACCGAATTTGACGAAGCTCCATCTCGCTATCTTATTTGAGTAACTCATCACAGACAACAAAACTAACAATGTCACTAATCAGAGGCTCAAAGTCTCTAACGGAGTGTGCCAGAGGAATGGCCCGATGCCGCAATAGAGAGAGGACTAACGAAGATGAAATTCAATTTCTTACAGAAGCAAACCTCACGCCGTGAAATGCTGCGAGGTTCTGCCACGCTGGCAGGCACCGCCTTTCTGGCGAACTTCTTTCCCGCGACGTTGCTCCGCGCCTCCGCGGCCAGCTACGGGCAACAAACGCCTTCGCCGGCAGACCTGCTCGCGAGTATGCGCGCCAAGTTCAACGCCGTTCCCATGGAGACGCAAAAACTTGCTGACAATGTCACTATGTTCGACGGCCCCGGCGGAGCCGTGGCCGTCCTCAACGGCCCAGACGGCAAATTCGTTGTCGACACTTTCGTGGCGCCTGCCTGGCCTAGGCTCAAAGAGGCTCTCGATGCCCTTGGCAACGCTCCGGTGCAATACGTCATCGACACCCACTGGCACTTCGACCATACCGATAACAACGCGCATCTTCACGCCGCAAGAGCGACAGTCCTAGCGCACGAAAACACTAAGAAGCGCATGTCCGAGCCGCATGATCTTCCGGTCTTGTACAGAGGACCAGACGGAGCACTCGCCGGCTTGCACTTCGATCCCTCGCCCGCGGAGGCCTTGCCGCAGCAGACTTTCACCGACAGTTACATGTTACAAGCCAATGGCGAAACCCTCGCGCTGCAACACGTTGCTCCCGCGCACACGGATTCGGACATCTACGTTCATTTTGAAAAGGCTAATGTGATCTCGATGGGTGACTTGTTCTTCAATGGCATGTATCCCTACATCGATCCCGGTACAGGCGGAAAAATCACCGGCATGATTTCCGCCGCCGACGAAATTCTATCGCTCGCCGACAATGACACCAAGATTGTTGCGGGGCACGGTCCGCTCGGCAACAAAGCGGACCTCACGAAAGCCCGGGACATGCTGATCACTTCGCGCGATCGCGTTGAGAAATTGAAGTCCGCGGGAAAATCCGCCCAGGAGGCCGTCGCGGAAAAGCCGTTCGCCGATCTCGACCCCGTATGGGGCAATGGCATCATCAACGGCGACCAGTGGATCCAAATCGTCTATCTGACCCTCTGAGTCCGTGGCCGAGAATTAGTTGCTGGTCACAGCGCCTATTTTGACTACTAGCGGCTGCGAGGCCGGTTGAGTTCGTTATCAACGTAGTCAACAGGAGAGGAACATGAGTATTTCACGAGTATTTCGGATGGTTTCCGGCCTTGCTCTTGGCTTAGCCACGTGTGTCGGAATGTCGGAAACAGCACCAACAACAAAAGGAGAGCAACACATATGAGCATTCAAGAAGTTCACGTCCAACGAGTCAATATCGTTACCACCGAACCCTTTGACACGGTGGTTGCGCGAATCGACGCACAGATCGGTCATCCTGATATGGCTGCATTCCGCAAGAGCTTATCAGCGGCGCAAAACGAAGCCGAAATGGAAAAAGTAGTGAATCCGGTGACTCAACCGAACGGGATTATGGAGTTTACGCGGTTCGACCACGGTGAGGTTCTCCAGAAAGAGAATGGGACCGCCAAGCCAAGAATTCTCCGCATCGTTGCGGGCAATCCGCTGATCATGAAGGAAATGGTGAAGCATGTTGTCGACGCTGGCTCATATGCTCCGATAACCATCCTCATTGAGGAGCGCCCCGATAGCGTGCGTATCTCGTATGACAGGATGGCCTCCTACCTTGCTCCCTATGGGAATAGCGATGCTCTCAAAGTAGCGCGGGAACTTGACGCGAAAGTCGAAAGGATTCTGACTGCAGCCGCGAAATAACGTCGCTCTCTCTGGGCTTCAGGAAATGCCTACTTAAAGAGGAGTTGGAGATTCGATATGAAACTAATCGTACTTTGCTTGCTAGCCACACTGGTTGCCAACGCTCAGACGGCGAAGCCAACATATCCTGTGCAGGATGAAATCCGTGCCGTGTTCGTGCGTTTCGTCGCCGCGCAAAATGCCCATGATGGAGACACCGTCGGATCGATGATCTGGGATTCCCCCGACTTCCTTTGGGTTTCGCGGGGTAATCCGGTCAGAGGATCGCAGCAAGCAATAGCTATCTTTCGTTCCTACTACAAAGGAACGTGGCATCTCGAACCAGACATGACTAGATTTAGCGTCACTCGGATTGCAGACGGGGTGGTGCAAGTGCTGGTCCCTGTGGTGTTCTCACGTGGTCTTCCAGGTCAGCCGCCTCAAAACGCCGAGTATCTGATTAGTCAGACGCTAGTGAACAATGGTGAGGGATGGCATATCACCACGATCCTGCCCGTTGCCAATACACAGCTGAAGTAAGGAGATTTTATGATCGCGAACTACGTGAAGGCAGGGCTTATATGCTTGTGCGCCCTTGGAATGGTAAACAACTCTGTCGCCCAAACATCGGACACGCCGATAAAGAACATCGTGCTGGTGCACGGAGCCTGGGCGGATGGTTCTGGCTGGAAAGGCGTCTACGACATTCTTGTCAAGGATGGCTACAACGTCAGCATCGTCCAAGAGCCGGAGACGTCCTTCCAGGACGATGTAACTGCCATGAAGCGTATCCTCACACTGCAAGACGGACCGAGCATCCTTGTCGCGCACAGCTATGGGGGAGCCGTAATTACGGAAGCGGGAAACGATCCATCGGTTGTTGGCTTGGTGTATATCGCGGCCCACATGCCGGATTCAGGCGAGAAAGAGTCAGAAGATGGCAAGCGCTTTCCGAGCGACCTCGCCAAATCGGGCGCAATAAAGAAAACGCCCGACGGTTTCACATATATTGACCCGGCACAGTTTCATGAATTGTTCGCAGCTGACCTTCCCGGCGACAAAGCTGCATTCATGGCGCGGTCGCAGGTGTTCAACTTTGCGGACAATTTCTCAGCGACGATCAGCACGGCTGCCTGGAGAACCAAACCGAGCTGGATGCTGGTGGCGGGAAGCGATCGAACCATCAACCCTGACCTTGAACGATGGTATGCCAAGCGAGCTCATAGCCACACGGTCGAAGTCGCAGGCGCCAGCCACTCAGTCTACGTCTCGCATCCCAAGGAAGTTGCAGAGCTAATTGGGAGTGCAGCACGTGCGGTCTCGAAGTAGCTCGGACTCCGCAAGGAGAGTCCCCACATCCCGGAGGAACCAAGTGAAACTTCTCGAAATTCAGTCGTCACCAAGAGGCGAATCTTCCGACTCGATCGCCCTCACCACATCGTTCATCGAGGCGTGCAAGTCCGACAATGCCTCGATAGTCGTGGATACGTTGAACGTCTGGCATGAACGACTACCGGAGTTCGACTACGAGGCAATTGGAGCGAAGTACAAAGCAGTGAAGCACGAAACGATGACTGAGGCAGAGTCCAACGTATGGGAGCGTATTCAATCATTGATCAACCGCTTTCAGAACGCCGATCGAATCGTCCTAGGAACTCCAATGTGGAACTTTGGCCTGCCTTACAAGCTCAAACAACTGATTGATCTCGTAGCGCAGCGAAACTATTTGTTTACCTACGACGGCAAACAGTACGGCCCTCTCTTGAAAGTGGAAAAGGCAATCGTCGTCTATACACGCGGTTCACGTTTCCTGGAGCGTACTCCTATACCGCCGTCGCGATTCGATCACCAGGCAACCTATTTGGACTTTTGGTTGCAGCTTGTAGGTGTTCGAGATCTTCGGAGCGTGATCGTTGACAACGCGTGGAATCGAGATCGTCAGGAATCAGAAGTGAGCATGGCGAAGGGCAAAGCGACTCTGGAACAACTGGCTGAGTGGTTTCTTAACTAGTAGCAGAGCTGCAGACAGGTGCTTTGACCCTGATTTGAGGATTGGAGGAGGCACTAATCCTCAACTGTTGATACCAAGGCAATGCATGTTTCGAGCCTGAAATGCGTCGATTGGATAATGTTGGAGAGGAGAGTCGACGAATGAAAAACTTCACGTTCCTGCTAGCCATGGGTGCATTGTTTCCGGTGGCGATGATCGCGCAGAGCGGCACGGTGGCTGCCTCGGCGCGGGCCGGGATCGATGCTGGAAATCAAGCGTGGATCGATGGGGTGAAAACCGGGGACATCGCACTGATTACTGCGACGTATGCCGAGGATGCTGTTGACTGCGGTCCCACGGGAGAGTGTTTCCGGGGACGCCTTCAGATCGAGCGGCATATGAGAACGCAACTTACGAGTCTTGGTCGGGCGCGCGCAGCTGCGGTAAAGACATGGGGATCGAGTCAACAAGGTAACTTTGTCTACGAGTGGGGCCGGGCGGAGGCGACATTCGACGGCGGCAAAAGTCTGGTG
The DNA here is from genome assembly GCA_963823845.1 of Terriglobales bacterium. Lineage (GTDB taxonomy): Bacteria > Acidobacteriota > Terriglobia > Terriglobales > Acidobacteriaceae > Alloacidobacterium. The sequence continues at coordinate 673,717 of CAWGND010000008.1, read as the reverse complement.
GACAAATATTTGACGGTGTGGCAGAACCAAGCTGACGGTAGCTGGAAGATCTTCCGCAATTTGGTGATTCCTGATAAGTGAGGCCATCGGCCCGTCAAACTCGCGCGTTGTCGCCATCTCAGGAAGCTGGCCCTATCGCTCGTACTTCATGATCAGTTTCCCGAATGAATGGGTTCGCTTCAAATCGGCAGCTCAACTGTCGCCAACAGGACAACGCACTCATCCAGCCTTGCAACATCTCGAAACGTGCATTGGCGATTCGGGATAAGCCGCCCACCCAGCTACAATTTCCCCGTGACTAGAGAACGTTGGGCTCAGATCGGAATCACGACTCAATTCCTTATCATCGTCAGGACACTAGGTGAGGTCTTCCGGCTTAAGCACCTCCATGGCACCAACTTCACGGCCTCAGTCGCCATGCCGTATGTCGGCGGCGCTTTAATAGCAGCTTGCTTCTGCTGGGCAGGCGTGGCCTTGTACTTCTTTCGACGCTACGCGCTGTCCTCATGGATCACGCTAGCGACCGTAATCATTCTGCTGGTGTACAAAATTGCCGTGATCGGCTGGTAATGGCGGCCCACTTAGACGATTGAGCCTAAGTCGAGCAGATCGCCCCCGGTCAATCAGTGCGTGGCGATGATGTGCTCATCAAAGATGACACTCACGTCATTCTTCGCCGTACTCTATTACGTCCCGCGAGGGTCTGTGCTCATGCCAAACAATCAAGAGCCGGTGCTGCATACCTGTTGCTTTCCTAAAGGAATCATGGACCAAATGCGTATGAAAACGCCTGCAGAATATCCCGGACAGGGACTAGGTGTACGATGGGACCGTTTTTGAAATCAAAAAGGAGATTCTAGTTGAAAGACGCCGGCGCCCGACAGCCGCCGCCTTTTATGGCGCCGCTTCTCTACGGGGGCGCGGCGGTGATCGTCCTTGTCGTGCATCTCGCCACTAACGGCAACCTCGGCTTCCATACCGACGAGCTCTACTACATCGATTCCGGCCGGCACCCCGCGCTCGGATATGTCGACTTTCCGCCGATAGTCCCGCTGCTCGCGCGCCTGGAGACCGATCTCCTGGGAGCCACGCCATGGGGCCTCCGCTTGCTCCCGACCCTGCTCGGCGGATTCATGGTTGCTCTCTCAGGTATGTATGTGCGGCGCCTTGGCGGCTCGCTCCGCCTGCAGGCGCTCGCCCTGCTAATCGCCGTCACGGCGCCCTATTTTCTCGGCGCGAACTGGGTCTATCAGACCGTGACGTTCGATGAGGTGACCTGGATGGTCGCGCTCTACTGGTTTCTGTGCCTAGTCCTGGAGCACCGGCCCAGGTACTGGATCTACCTCGGCCTTTCGCTTGGCATCGGCCTCGAGGTCAAGTACACGATCGGGGGTCTAGTGGCCGCTATCGGGCTGGCCGTCCTGCTTACTCCCGCCCTGCGTTCGGACCTGCGGACGCGGTATCCGTGGATCGCGGCCGGTATCGCGCTGCTCATTTGTGCGCCGAACCTTGCGTGGCAGGTTGCGAAGGGTTTCCCTTCGCTTATTTACATAGCCAATCATCAGGGCTCCGGCGGCGGTCTTGTCCCCAACCTGGTCCTAATCGTGGTCTATCTCTTCTTTCTGATTCCACTCTGGGTGGCGGGATTGGTGTCGCTGCTTCGCAGCGCTACCCTGCGGCCCATCGGGATCGCATGCCTTCTTCCTCTCATCCTTTTCCTGTTCGTGTGCAAGTCCTACTACGCGGTGGGCACTGTGCCGATCGCCCTTGCTCAAGGGCTCATGGCGATCGCCCGCGTCAAGCGGCCGAGGCTGCGCACCGGTTTCCAGATCGCAGTCGCGGTTGCCTGCGCGCTCCAGCTGCTCACGTTTGCTCAGCTGACGCTACCCATCACGCCGCAGGACCGGATTCATTCGCTCGGCCTCGACGCCAAAAACGAGCTCTTCGCGGACAGCGTGGGATGGGAGGGCGTTGCGCACCAGGTCGAGTCGATATACGGCCATCTTCCCGGCTCGGAGCGAAATGGAACGATCATCATCTCGGCGTATTACGGTGTTCCAGGGGCACTACAGATCTACGCCGACAGGAGATCGCTCCCCGTGGTCGTCAGCCCTCAGTTGAGCGACTGGTATTGGCTTCCCAACGATCTGGTGGCGAGGAACGCGCTGATGGTCGACTACCAGCCGTCGGACGTCGCTTGGATGTGCTCATCCGCGACTCTCGTGGGGCACCTGACGGTCCCGTACGGCGTGCAAGGTCTGGAGCAAGGCGCACCGGTCACGTTCTGCGCGCTCAAAGCTCCGATCCAGCAGAATTGGCGCCGGCTCCGCAACTTTTCCTGAGGGTGATTGCATGCGGAGGTATTTTGCTGCACCTCAGGAGGAAGAAATTTTAGGACTTGGTGGGGTGTTAGCGGCAAATGAAAATCCCCATTAACGGACGTGACACCGGGCAAAAGCCACACGTCGGTTTGTCTTGGCGTAAGGTTTCACGCGTGATTGTCGGCTGATGTATACAGGGCAAAGCACGTTTCCAAGTCCGACCACCCTCGAAACGTGCCTCGGCGATTATGCGTAAATCGAGATCGGTGTTTTCTGTGGAACTGAGCGGTCAAGCGTGAGCAGAATGCGGATCTGATCCATCAGCTTCTACTCCATCCTCAGTGCGCGCATCGGGTCGGTGGATGCCGCGCGTCGGGCCGGGACAATCGCCGCTATCGCGGCGGCAACCAAAAGCAGCAGCACGCTGCCGCCCACCGCCAGCGGGTCCATGACAGGCGTTTGATAAAGGAGACTGCGCACCCAGCGCAGCGCGATCAGCGCCATCGTGAGCCCAACGCCGTGCCGAGCAGAACCGGATACCGCCGCCTGACGCAGCACCAGTCCGATCAGCGCACTTTTGCCCGAACCCAACGCGATGCGGATGCCGAACTCCTGCCGGCGCAGCGAGACCGAATAGGCAAGCACGCCATACACGCCCAGCAAAGCCAGCAGCAATGCGGCCGCGCCGAAACCGCTCAGCACCATCGCCTGGAAGCGATCGGTTGCCACCGAATCGCTGACCTGGTCGTCCATCGACTTGAGTGTCGGAATGGCGACCTGCGGATCGATCTGCCAGATCGCGCGCCGCATCTCCGGAATCAGCGCATCGCTGGGCTGCGAGCTGCGCACCAGAAACGACAGCGTCCATGGCGTGTAGGCCCAGTAGGGCAGATAGACCATGGCTGCATTGTCCTTGAGGCCGTTGATGCGCGCATCGGCCACGACTCCGATCACCGTGATCGGATGCTTGTCGTCCGGAACGAGGTCCGTGATCTTTCGTCCGATGGGATTCTCGCCGGGAAAGCCCTCGCGCGCGGTCCGCTCCGAGATGAGCGCCACATAGGGATTGGCGCGATCGGCGGCAGTGATGTTGCGGCCGGCGACGAGCGGACTTTGCATCGTGGGCAGATAGTCGGGATTGATCCAGCGCACGTTGATCGCCGGCTCCTGCCCAGCCGGTACGGGATGGTCCGGCCGGGTAAGATTGTCCACCCAGGTTTCACCGGTCAGTGGCGCCACGCTGGTCAGGGCCACGGACTGCACGCCGGGCAGTTGTCCGAGAGCGGCAAGCGCGCGGTCGATAAAGCCTGCTTGGCGGATCTTATATGGGTCTGTCGGAATCGCCATATTGCGGTGAGAACAGATCGACCTGCGCCAGCGTCACGTGGCTCGCGTCGAAGCCGCGATCCTGCCGCAGCAGGCGGGAAAAGCTGCGCAGCACCAGCGAGGTAACAATGAGCAGGACCACGGTGCACGCCACCTGCGCTGCCACCATCAGGCTGCGCGTACGGTGGCCTTCCCGCGTATTGGCTGTGCGCGTGGAGTTTGCCTGCAGCGCAGCTTGCGGAGTCGACGCGCAGCGAGCGCAAGGCGGGCAGCATTCCGAACGCGATTGCGGCCGCAATCGACAGCCCGGCGGCGAACAGCAGCACCGGCATGCTGACGTGCACCTCATCGAGACGCGGGATATTAGCCGGCGCCAATGCGATCAGCAGCCGCACGCCGGCGAAGGCCAGCGCCGCTCCGGCTGCGCCGCCGACAAACGCCAGCACCAGGCTCTCAGCCAGCCGCGACCTCAGCCAGTTGGCCCCGGCTTGCGCCCAGTGCGGCGCGCACCGCCGTCTCGCGTTCCGCGTTGACGGCGCGCGCCAGTTGCAGATTCGCCAGGTTCACGCACGCGATCAGCAGCACCGCGCCCACTGCGGCAAACAGCATCCACAACGCGCCGCTCACGCCCGACGCGACATCCTTCGCCAGTGGCGTCAGCGCGATTCCGAAATGAAGAGGCAGATGCGCGGAAAGCGTGTACGCCTTCTGCAGCGCCTCCAGTTCGGCGTTCGCCTGGGCCAGCGTTACGCCGGGCTTGAGCCGCGCAATCGCCTTGTAGTTGAAGTTGCCCATGTCTGCATTCAGGTCGCGCTCGCTCGGCGCCAGCGGCTCAAACAGCAGGGCGTCGCGTGCGAATTCCTGAAAGGCAATCTTCGGCGCCAATGCGATCTGCGGAAACCGCACGCCCGGCGGCAGCACTCCGATGACCGTAGTCGGCTGGCCGCCGATGCGAAGCGTCTTTCCAATCACTCCGGTGTCGCCATCGAAGAAACTCTGCCAGCCCTCGTAGCTCAACATCACTACATCGTCGGCACCCTTTTTCGCATCGCCTTCGGCAAAGTCCCGGCCCAGGATGGGTTGAACGCCGAGCAGGCGAAAAAGGTTCGGCGAAGCTGTGACCGCGCCTACAATGTGGGGGTGATCGCCGTTGGGCGAGACGCTCACTCCCTGTTGAGCAAAGATCGCGGCGTCTTCGAGGGTCGCTCCGCGTCTTTCTTCAGGCGCAGGAAATGCCGGTAATTGTCGGGAATCGCCGTCCGCTCGCTGCGCGTCTTGTCTTCGACCGTCTCGCGCATCACCACGAGGCGGTCCGGATCGCGAAAAGCGAATGGCCTGAGCAATACCGCGTTGACCACGCTGAAGACCGAAGTGGCCGCACCGATGCCCAGCGCCAGCGTAAGGATGGCGGTAAGCGCGAACCCGGGCGACTTGCGCAGTTGGCGGATGGCATAGCGGATATCGCGAGCAGCCTCTTCAATCCATGGCAGGCCGCGCTGTACGCGATAGCTCTCGCGGATCTGCGTGATGCCGCCAAACGCGCGCAGCGCGGCCGTGCGTGCCTGCTGCTCATTCATCCCGCGCGCGCGATTTTCTTCGATGGCCAGATCGATATGCGCGCGCAGCTCTTCGTCGAGAACGGCATCGAGCTTCCTGCTGCGGAAGAGCGCTGCGAAACGGCTGAAGAGAATGCGGATCCAGTCCATAACCGCCTCCTAATTCGACGGGGCAAGGAAGCGCGCCATGGTGGCGGCGATGCGCTCCCAGTTTTCGATCTCCTGCTCGATCTGCTTCCGCCCGGTGCGGGTCAAGGAGTAGAACTTGGCGCGGCGTCCGGTTTCCGAGACGCCCCATTCGCTCTTTACCCATCTTCGCTGTTCCAGGCGAAGGAGAGCTGGATAGATGGTCCCCTGGTTGAGACTGACCGTGTTTCCACTGACTTGTTCGATCCGCCTCGCAATGCCGTAGCCGTGCAGCGACCCCATCGACTCCAGCGTCTTCAGTACCATCAGATCAAGGGTTCCCTGCAATACATCTGATTTGCCTTCTGGCACGTCCGCTCTCCTGTTGAGGCTCTGCCTATAGACTGGACGCATCATAGGCAGAATGTCAACAGGTTAATCGTTGTCTATCCTCTGCGCTTGAGTATCGACTATTGACAACAGACCAAACCACGTTCCAGCACCAACAACCGTCGAAACGAGCATTGGCGATTTGCACTAACCCGCTAGCGCGGGAGGTTATGCTTCTGTGGCATTTGGGTAGAGTTTTGGACACCGAAGGAGGTGTCCATGACACATCTACGCCAGCGCATGCAGGAGGATCTCCGGCTGCGCAACTTCTCCGCACGCACGATCCGTCACTACACCCACACCGTTGCCGAGTTCGCGAGGTACTTCCGCAAGTCACCTGATCAGTTGGGCCCGGAGCACGTTCGCACTTTCCTGCTGCATCTGCTCAACGAACGGAAGCTGGCCTGGGGAACCATTCAAGGAGCCCGGTCTGCGCTGAAGTTTCTCTACATGCGGACGCTCAAGCAGACCTGGTTCGATCAAGAGATCATCAAGCCGAAGGTGCGGCGCAAGCTGCCTACGGTCTGGAGCCGGGAAGAAGTCTGCGCCCTGCTCGATGCGACGACCAACGCCAAGCACCGTGCACTGCTGGCTCTCTACTACAGCGCCGGGCTTCGCTGCCAGGAAGCGCTGGATCTGAAGGTCAGCGATATCGACAGCAAGCGGATGATCATCCACATCCGCGAGGGCAAGGGCAAGTTTCCCCGCCAGGTCATGCTGTCGCCCAAGCTGCTGGAGCTGCTGCGTCTCTATTGGCGCTGGCGCAAGCCCAAGGATTGGCTCTTTCCCGGACGATGGCCCGGCCAGCCCATGGTGGCAAGCGGGGTTCGCATCGCCTGCGCGGAGTTGCGCAAGCAGTTGCGCATCTCGAAGCCGCTCAGCCCGCATGTGCTGCGGCACTCCTTCGCTTCGCATCTTCTCGATGCGGGCACCGATCTGCGCAGCATCCAGCTTCTGCTCGGCCATCGCGATCTGGAGACCACCTCCCGCTACCTGCACGTCTCCGAAGCCAGACTGCACGCCACCGCGAGCCCGCTCGACGATCTGCCCATTCGCGACATCCGCACTGCTCAGGGAGGGAACAGAACTGCATGAACGGACATCGGCTTGAAGTGGCCGATGTCTTCAACGCTCATCTGCACGAGTTCCTTCAACGCTGGGGCCATGCTGTCTCGGACCAGCAGCGGAAGGTGCTGCGCGATATCGGCCTATGCCGCACGGCCGTGCTGGGTACTCATCTCGAACGATGCGATCGCTGCAACTATGAGACTGTCGCTTACGATTCGTGTCGCAACCGGCACTGTCCCAAGTGTCAGTCCACCGCCCGCGACCGCTGGCTCATGAAACAGGCCGCAAGCCTGCTGCCAGTGCCCTACGCGCATGTCGTCTTCACCGTACCTGAACAGTTGGCGCCACTCGCGCTCCGCAACCAGCGTCTCTTTTACGGCCTGTTATTTCGGGCCGCTTCTGAGACCCTGCTGGAGATCGCCGCTGATCCTTCCCATTTGGGGGCACGCATCGGGGCGCTGGCGGTACTGCACACCTGGTCGCAGAACTTGAGACATCATCCGCATCTGCACTGTCTCGTTCCCTCCGGCGGACTGGCTCTCGATCACTCCCGCTGGGTCGCAACCCGACCCAACTTCTTTCTGCCCGTGCATGTGCTCAGCCGCATGTTCCGCGGCAAGATACTGGCCTTCCTCAAGCACGCTTATGCCCGCAGGCAACTTCGTTTTCCTGGATCTCTGGCGGATCTTGCCCAACCACGTCCCTTTCAGTCACTGCTCAACCTCCTGCGCCACAACAAGTGGGTCGTGCACGCCAAACCACCCTTCGGCGGGCCCGAGCAGGTGTTGAAGTATCTGGCTCGCTACACCCACCGCGTCGCCATCGCCAACGGAAGGCTCCTCACCCTCGAAAACGGCCAGGTACGCTTTCGCTGGCGCGATTCCAGACACCACAACCGCATCGGCGTCATGACCCTTGACGCAGTCGAGTTCATCCGCCGCTTCCTGCTCCACGTACTGCCTTCACGCTTCGTCAAGATCCGTCACTTCGGCTTGCTCGCCAACCGCAACCGCCGCCGGGCACTGGCTCTCTGCCGATTCCATCTCAACGCCACCGCTGCCGACAGCACAGAGTTGCTCACCGAACAACAGCGCTCTGCGCTTAACCGCTCCTGCCCTCGGTGCAAATGCGGCACCATGCACGTCATCGCACGCCACTTCACGGTTGCACTGGGCAGCCCCAACTCACCGCAGGTCTCCGCACACTTCGACTCATCCTGAAGGGAAAATGATGCCGACCTGCATGCCAACCCGACTCCTCGCCACGACGGATTCTCACTCCGCTCACGCCGCCCCACGCCTCGAATCGGCTCCGCATAGCCTTCAACTTCGTTACTGCCATCCCCTACACACGGCCAGCGAACCACCCCACGAACCTACTCTCCCCACCAACGTCCAATTTCGTGCCCGGTCGGCCGCCTCAACTCCCCGCAGGCGGCATTCAATCCCCATACATCCACCGCCCTAGCGGCTTACTGCAAATCGCCGTATCCACACCGCTCCGCACCGACTACCCCGTGTTCGCACAGTTCCGTGCGCGGTGCGCTGTCGATACGGCACTAGAGATTTGTCGTCAACTAAATGCGTTCTGGTAGCCGAATACTGTAGTTAACGAGGGAACACCGGGAACAGTGCGGCGTAGGTACTGGAACAAGGAGTGGACAGCCCTATGTCTCATTGCAGTTGTCTAGCTGGTTCTGTGTTGCTCGCTTTCCTCGCAGTTCCCCTTCATTCGCAGAGCTTAGCCGTCTGGAAAGACCCATCACCCCACACTACGCGATTTGTAACCGTGGACAAGGACGTTCGGTTGGAAGTGCTCGATTGGGGCGGTTCTGGCAGACCGATCATTCTACTGGCCGGGGGCGGCAATACAGCTCACGTTTTCGACGATTTCGCGCCGAAGCTCACGGCTCACTACCATGTCTACGGCATTACCCGGCGTGGGTTCGGTGCCTCCGGTTATTCAGCAACGGATCACCCGGCAGATCGCCTCGGCGATGACGTGGTGGCGGTGATTGACGCGCTCAATCTGAATAGACCTATCCTCGTGGGACACTCGATCGCCGGGGTGGAGTTTAGTTCAGTTGCAAATAGCTATCCGAACCGAGTTGCGGGACTGGTCTACCTGGATGCCGCGTATTCTTATGCTTTTGACAACGGCAAAGGGGCGAGCATTATCGAGATCCAGAAACTTCAGGGACCTCAACCTCCGCCACCCAGTCAAACGGATTTGGCCAGTTTCAGCGCCTTGCAGAAATACTATGAGCGAGTGAACGGATTCCTCTTTCCCGAAGCAGAACTCCGTGCGCAGAGGGAATCCACTCCTGACGGAGGGGTGGGAAAAGAACGTGATCTTCCCGGCGCCGCCCTCTTCATGCCGCTTATGACGGGCGCGAAGAAATACACTGCTATTCCGGTACCTGCGCTTGTCATCTTTGCAAACCCACACAGCCAAGGAATCTGGGTTGACGAAAATACAGATCCTTCGGTGCAAACCGCAGCCAAGACTTATTCCACCGCACTAGAAGCATTAACTGAGAGGCAGGAGAAGTCGGTCGAAAATGGCGTGCCCACGGCGCATGTGATTACGCTGCCAGGTGCGAATCACTATGTGTTTCTGTCGAACGAGGCCGAGGTGCTGAAGGACATAGATGCGTTTCTCGCCAGTCTGCATTAGCTCCATAGCTCTGCGTAGCACGACGGACCGTCCGATTCTCAAAGAACTTCATTCCAATTCTTAATTGACGCGTACAGGGTAAACCGCTCATCGACACCTAATTACGCGAAATCGGTTGGATCGGTCCTGAAAAACGCCCGTGTGTCCGGTAATACGATTTGCGAACTCACGTCCTAGCAGCTTCTAACGTTTGATCGCTTTACCAGTCAACCTGTTGTCGTAGGAATCGAGACGTCGATCGTGTTCGATGCCAAAGTTCGTCACCAGTTGCCGCTCCCGTTACGCAAGGCACCGAGGCATCAAGCACCGAAGCGGGGCAGCAAACGCAAACGGCGTGACTAAGAGAAGCATTCTCTTCTTAACGTAAAGATGTACAGTTTCGCCCTTGCATCGGGAACTCTGCGGCGACCTACTTCACAAATCCCTGGCGCTTAGCGTGAATGAAGTCTGTATAGGCCGGCGTTTTCCCGCCGACCCGCATGTGGCTGGCGATCTGTCCGCGATGATACGTGGAATGCAGGATAATATGGGTAAGAATGTCGCTGACACTACTTGTCCAGAGCTCGCGTTTGCTGTTTCGATAAGAAATCGCCTGCCCGAGCTCTTCCTCCGCGATACCTGATAAGTATTCACGCCAGCGCCGGCCCATATCTTCGATTTGCGCAGCGCAGTTTTCTAGGCTCGCTTTGGGCCACACCGGCGAGCTCTGCGTTTGCTGCTTGATGCGTTCCAGCCACAGGCGCTCCGCAGAAAGGATATGCGCCAGAAGCGCGACCGAGCGCTCGTCCGCGCCTGTGGACTGCATCGTTCCCACGACCTCGCGATTGGCCCACTCGTCGTAGGCGAATTGCCGCGCGTAATCCGCAATGTTCACAACAATACCTCAGGTCAGGATCGCCTCTGCTCAATGTAATCCCTGAGTGCCTTGCGGCCAACTTGCTGAGGACTCCTCAGGTTTTCGATGAGCGCGTTGGCAATTATGCACTTGTTGACTTTCGGAAGAAAGTTCTCGCCCCTAGAGCGCCTCTAGTACCTTGCGTCGATGCGCAGCTGAAAGGCAGACCAGGCGAGTAAATTGGCCGGCGACCTGTTGCTTTCCCAAAGAAGACGTGACATACTCCTGTTGGTAACCCAAAAGGGGAAGCGGAAACCAAAGGACCGCATGAAACAGAAAAAGGATGTTCAGCAGGGGACGCTGGCCCTGATGGTACTGAAGACGCTTGATGTGCTCGGACCGTTACACGGGTATGGGATTGCGCGACGAATCGAGCAGATCAGTGGTGAACTGCTCTCGGTCAATCAGGGGACTCTCTACCCGGTCCTGCTCAGGCTGGAACAGGAAGGTGCAATTGCATCCGAATGGGGCCCTTCTGAGAACAACCGTCGGGCGCGGTTCTATCGGCTGACCCGCGCGGGACATAAACTCCTCGAAGCCGAGAGGCGCGACTGGGAGCAGACTGCGGCCATCATCGCGCGATTCTTTGAGGTGAAAGCGGAGGAACTGGCATGAGGGCCCTGAAGCGTTTCTTTCTGCGCATCCGGAATTTCACGGCCCGGCGCCATGGCGACAGACGGCTCCGAGAAGAAATGGAAATGCATCTGGCGATGCAGACAGAAGAGAACATGCGAGCTGGAATGTCGCCGGTCGAAGCTCGGCGTGAAGCCCGGCTGAAGTTTGGAGCTATTGAAGCTGTGCGGGAACATTATCACGCCGAGGAAGGATTGCCGTTTATGGAAAATCTGCTGCACGACTTTCGATATGCCCTGCGTCAATTGCGTAAGTCGCCTGGATTTACGTTGACGGCGGTGCTCACGCTGGCGCTGGGTATCGCCGCGGTTACCACCGTCGTGACGTGGACAAACGCGGTGCTTTTCAATCCATGGCCGCAAGTGACCGATGTACGCTCTTTGCGATTCATCGACGCAACCGTGCTGGGGAATCAAGGCTATTCGGTGCACCATGACCAACTTCAATATTTACGGCGGAGTAGCTATTCCTTCGGTGAACCAGCGGGGTTTTCCATCACCAACGTGAACCTGAATTCCGCGAACGCGCAGCCTCAGGTTATTAATGCTGGAACTGTGTCGTCGAACTACTTTCACCTTCTCGGCGTAAAGCCGGAGCTCGGGCGGTTTTTCCAGCCGGATGCCAATGATCGCGCGTATGGCGCTCAAAACGAAGTTGTTCTTTCGGATGCACTCTGGCGCAGTCGGTTCGGCGCCGATCCTGGCCTCGTAGGCCGCACGATCTCCATCAATCAGCATCTCTTCACTGTCATTGGCATCGCCCCAAGTGGCTTCCTGGGAATCTTCGGTGGCCTTGCCGAAGCCGCATGGCTTCCGCTCTCGAGCCTTCGGGATCTCTCGTCCGATGCGCCCCCGGACCCGCTTGAGCATTATGGCCTCCAGGCTGTCGTCCGTCTTCGTCCCGGTGTGCGTGATGCTGCCGCAGCAGCTGAACTGCACACACTTGCTCGATCTTTGGCGGCGGAACAGCACAACAGCGACTCCAACGGATGGGATCTGAACCTGCGTGATTCCGCGCATTTCGAGCGCGGCTTATTTTATGGAATTACCGAGGAATTGCCGATGCTGGCGGGTGCATCGGCGTTGCTCATGGTACTGGTCTGTATCAACATCGCATCTCTCCTGGGTCAGCATGCCGTGAGGAGGCGCCGCGAAGTGGCTATCCGGATGGCACTAGGAGCGGTCCCGTCGCGCATCGCTTCACAGGTACTTGTTGAAACTGGAATATTGGCTTTCTCTGGAGCGCTGACGGGCTGGGTGGCGAGCTTATGGCTGTCGAAGACTCTCTATTTCATGTTGCCGAATTTCGGCTTTCCAGTCGCATTCAATCTCCGGAGCGACGTCCGTGCCGAGGCATTTGTTGCGGCGCTCGCAGCTATTGTCACACTTGCCTGTGGCCTGGTTCCGTTGCGCCAGTCACTGCGCGTCTCGCAGCAGGAGGCACTGCATGAGGGCGGTTCCGCCGTGGCCGGCGCTCCGCGCAAGCGGATCGGCCAGCGGATTCTTCTCGGGATTCAGCTGGGCATTTGCTTCATGGTCCTCGTCTGCTGCGGACTTCTGACCCGCACAGCACTGAATATCTTCCGTCACGACCCGGGATTCGATCGTCACAATATGTTGACGGCCACCGTCGACTTGTCCAGATCGGGTTACAGTCAGGAGCGCGCGCAAGTTTTCTTGACTGCCTTGCTCGATCGGCTACGCAACGCGCCCGGAGTTGCGTCCGCCACGCTGACCACACATCTACCCATGGGCGACAACGGTTCAGGCAACACCCGCGATTTCAGCGTTCCCGGCTACGTCCCCGCCAGAGGCCAGGACACGGTGGTGGTAACCGACTTTGACGGGCCGGACTTCTTCCGCACCATGGGAATTGGCCTGCTGCAGGGCCGCGACTTTACGCCTGCCGACACTGCTACGTCGCCTAAAGTGGCAGTGATCAATGAGGTTATGGCACGTCAGTATTGGCCAAAAGGCAATGTACTTGGCAGCCGCATTGTTGTGGACAAGATCGAACGGCAGATTGTCGGCGTGGTTCCCAATTTCGCATACCACAGCGCGTCTGACACCGATCCCAGCTCGGTAGTCTTTCTGCCGTATCTGCAGGGCCCCTCGGGCTATGGCTACGCGATCCTGGCGATCCGGTCGCGAACCACCGGCACAGCCGTGGCTGATCAACTGCGGCAGACGGTAGCAGCGCTCGACCGCGAATTACCGCTCGAAGAGGTAAGGAGTCTGGAAGAGGTCACGGATGAACAGTACCAGGACTCTCGTGTCTCTGCCGAGTTGCTCGGAGTGTATGCCATTGCCAGTGTGCTTGTTGCGATGATGGGGCTCTATGCCGTGATGGCCTATTCGGTCATCGAACGGCATCGTGAGTTCGCGGTCCGCATTGCGCTGGGCTCAACTCGCGAGAGTGTCGTCCGCCTAGTATTGCGTGGAGCCATTGGAGTTACCCTCCTGGGCATCGTGATCGGCGGCCTTGGCTCTGTCGCTGCGGTGCATTTGCTGCGTTCCATGCTATTTGGAGTGGCATCATTCGATCCAGTCAGCTATTGTGCAGCTGCCATCTTGTTGCTGCTCACGGTGTTGGTTTCGGGTCTTGTTCCCGCTCGCCGCGCTGCCTCGGTCGATCCGATGCAGGCATTGCGGTCGGAGTGATATGGAGGATTCAGCAAACCTCCTCGTCAAGGCTCCTCCTGGCCATGGTTGCAGCCAAATGATTGGCGACTCTGCGATCTGGAGCCTCAATTGACGACTTCAGGCCGAGGCGCGTTTCCAGACGCGAATCTCGCTCGAAACGCGCCTCGGCGATTTGCACTAACCCGCTAGCGCGGGAGGTTATGCTTCTGTGGCATTTGGGTAGAGTTTTGGACACCGAAGGAGGTGTCCATGACACATCTACGCCAGCGCATGCAGGAGGATCTCCGGCTGCGCAACTTCTCCGCACGCACGATCCGTCACTACACCCACACCGTTGCCGAGTTCGCGAGGTACTTCCGCAAGTCACCTGATCAGTTGGGCCCGGAGCACGTTCGCACTTTCCTGCTGCATCTGCTCAACGAACGGAAGCTGGCCTGGGGAACCATTCAAGGAGCCCGGTCTGCGCTGAAGTTTCTCTACATGCGGACGCTCAAGCAGACCTGGTTCGATCAAGAGATCATCAAGCCGAAGGTGCGGCGCAAGCTGCCTACGGTCTGGAGCCGGGAAGAAGTCTGCGCCCTGCTCGATGCGACGACCAACGCCAAGCACCGTGCACTGCTGGCTCTCTACTACAGCGCCGGGCTTCGCTGCCAGGAAGCGCTGGATCTGAAGGTCAGCGATATCGACAGCAAGCGGATGATCATCCACATCCGCGAGGGCAAGGGCAAGTTTCCCCGCCAGGTCATGCTGTCGCCCAAGCTGCTGGAGCTGCTGCGTCTCTATTGGCGCTGGCGCAAGCCCAAGGATTGGCTCTTTCCCGGACGATGGCCCGGCCAGCCCATGGTGGCAAGCGGGGTTCGCATCGCCTGCGCGGAGTTGCGCAAGCAGTTGCGCATCTCGAAGCCGCTCAGCCCGCATGTGCTGCGGCACTCCTTCGCTTCGCATCTTCTCGATGCGGGCACCGATCTGCGCAGCATCCAGCTTCTGCTCGGCCATCGCGATCTGGAGACCACCTCCCGCTACCTGCACGTCTCCGAAGCCAGACTGCACGCCACCGCGAGCCCGCTCGACGATCTGCCCATTCGCGACATCCGCACTGCTCAGGGAGGGAACAGAACTGCATGAACGGACATCGGCTTGAAGTGGCCGATGTCTTCAACGCTCATCTGCACGAGTTCCTTCAACGCTGGGGCCATGCTGTCTCGGACCAGCAGCGGAAGGTGCTGCGCGATATCGGCCTATGCCGCACGGCCGTGCTGGGTACTCATCTCGAACGATGCGATCGCTGCAACTATGAGACTGTCGCTTACGATTCGTGTCGCAACCGGCACTGTCCCAAGTGTCAGTCCACCGCCCGCGACCGCTGGCTCATGAAACAGGCCGCAAGCCTGCTGCCAGTGCCCTACGCGCATGTCGTCTTCACCGTACCTGAACAGTTGGCGCCACTCGCGCTCCGCAACCAGCGTCTCTTTTACGGCCTGTTATTTCGGGCCGCTTCTGAGACCCTGCTGGAGATCGCCGCTGATCCTTCCCATTTGGGGGCACGCATCGGGGCGCTGGCGGTACTGCACACCTGGTCGCAGAACTTGAGACATCATCCGCATCTGCACTGTCTCGTTCCCTCCGGCGGACTGGCTCTCGATCACTCCCGCTGGGTCGCAACCCGACCCAACTTCTTTCTGCCCGTGCATGTGCTCAGCCGCATGTTCCGCGGCAAGATACTGGCCTTCCTCAAGCACGCTTATGCCCGCAGGCAACTTCGTTTTCCTGGATCTCTGGCGGATCTTGCCCAACCACGTCCCTTTCAGTCACTGCTCAACCTCCTGCGCCACAACAAGTGGGTCGTGCACGCCAAACCACCCTTCGGCGGGCCCGAGCAGGTGTTGAAGTATCTGGCTCGCTACACCCACCGCGTCGCCATCGCCAACGGAAGGCTCCTCACCCTCGAAAACGGCCAGGTACGCTTTCGCTGGCGCGATTCCAGACACCACAACCGCATCGGCGTCATGACCCTTGACGCAGTCGAGTTCATCCGCCGCTTCCTGCTCCACGTACTGCCTTCACGCTTCGTCAAGATCCGTCACTTCGGCTTGCTCGCCAACCGCAACCGCCGCCGGGCACTGGCTCTCTGCCGATTCCATCTCAACGCCACCGCTGCCGACAGCACAGAGTTGCTCACCGAACAACAGCGCTCTGCGCTTAACCGCTCCTGCCCTCGGTGCAAATGCGGCACCATGCACGTCATCGCACGCCACTTCACGGTTGCACTGGGCAGCCCCAACTCACCGCAGGTCTCCGCACACTTCGACTCATCCTGAAGGGAAAATGATGCCGACCTGCATGCCAACCCGACTCCTCGCCACGACGGATTCTCACTCCGCTCACGCCGCCCCACGCCTCGAATCGGCTCCGCATAGCCTTCAACTTCGTTACTGCCATCCCCTACACACGGCCAGCGAACCACCCCACGAACCTACTCTCCCCACCAACGTCCAATTTCGTGCCCGGTCGGCCGCCTCAACTCCCCGCAGGCGGCATTCAATCCCCATACATCCACCGCCCTAGCGGCTTACTGCAAATCGCCGTATCCACACCGCTCCGCACCGACTACCCCGTGTTCGCACAGTTCCGTGCGCGGTGCGCTGTCGATACGGCACTAGAGATTTAGCGCGAAGCGAGAAACACTCCTGCTTCCCGTTTCGCTGGAGCTGTTGACCAGAAGATAACTTCCGGATAGCCGACCATACTCCCGCAAATCGGACATTTCAATTTACTGGAAACAGCACAAACAATCTTCACATCTAGGAGCGGGCCGTCGCTGCATTGATGTATTCCTGCACCAACGCTCTTCCTGGGACCGTCTTACGCGACGCTTGGCGTATTCCTCGTGATTGCATCCCGGAACCCTCTTGCACATCTCAGCCTAATCCGGTTCACGGTCTGGTCAAGCGTTGTGCATGGCGGGATCATGGCGGCGCAAGCGCTCGCGAACACCGAGCACATGGGACACCTTTGGGGTGACGTTTTGGCGCTATTTGTTGTAGCGGCTGTTCTCGCGCTCCTGACGCCACGCGGGGCGGCAGCAAAGCCCGCCTGAGTGAGGGCCCAAACAACCGAAGCCCCGTGCCGGTTAACCGGATTGTGTCCAGGTGCCCACGACTCAGGAGTTACTGTGATTGCGGGTGTTTTACCGGCATTCCGGCAGTGTCGATAGCAAGTGAAAATGGCCGCTTTTGGCAGCAAATGAAGTGTCCGGTTTTGTTAATAGTCAGTCGTAGAGGCGGTGGGGAAGTGCGAATCCCGCGTAGTTTGCGGGATTTGCAAGTTGAGAGGGAAAGTCTGTTTTTGGACTTTTCCTCGCAACGTCTTTTCCACCGCCTTGACCTGTTTTTTCGTCAGCGGCGTCAAAGGAATTGCTCTGCCTCATCGACCAAAGAAAGTCCAAAAGTTCTGTCTTGGAGATACATCCCGCCATCCATTGTCCTCACCTCAGCGTCTCGTAAATGATCCAGTTGTCCCACTTCGATGGGCAGCGAAATCGTGTGGCTGTTGAAAAACTCATCTACGGAAAACTCGCGGAAAATTCATCACGCCAAGATGCCCTACGAATGATTTTCTCGGACCGGGGAGACATTTTCTATCACCGGATTTGAGGCCGTTTGCACAGAAAACGAGTTTTTCAATAGCCACCCCTGTTTGCATCAACTGAGAATGAGTTTCTAATTTATCCGCTCGTGTGCAGGGACTTCGTCCGTTCGATCAATGATCTTGAGCTCACGAACGGGCGTTCGACACGCGGGTAGTGTGAGCGGTCTGCTAAAGTTCTTCGCTATGGAAATCTTCATTGACCGCCTCGCACTCCAACGATCCTGCTTTGTTCCAATGCTTATCCTGATGCTTTGCACGGCAGCGCATCCGGTGCATGCTCAAGCGCCCTCAGCCCCGGCGGCCTCTGCACCCGCAGTGCCGGACTGGGCGCAGCCGGGATCTCCTACGCACGTTCAGGTGCCGCCACCGGCAGATTTTCATAGGCCGAGCAGGAACTTTGATGCGCCGATCGGAGTGTTTCAGGGCCAGTCTGACATTGGCGCCGCCGTAGTGCCGGGCAGTGCAAATTACGACGCCAACACGAAACAGTACACCATTAACTCCGCCGGCTATAACATCTGGTACTCGCGTGACGAGTTCCGCTATCTCTGGAAGAAGATGTCGGGGGACGTCTCGCTCGCGGCCGACGTCAAGTTTCCAGATCCGAAGGGCTATGGCGACCGCAAGGCAGTCCTGGTTATTCGCCAGAGTCTTGATGACGATTCTAGGGAAGCCATGATCGGCGAGCATGGGGTGGGCATGATCCACCTGGCGTGGCGTCCGGACATGGGTGCGATGATGAAGGACGCCCAATTTCGCTTCGGGGGTACTCTCGCCGGGATCAAAGCTAGGCGTATCGGAATCGAAAAGCATGGAGATTCCATTGCGATCTTTGTCAGTCTTGAGAGCGAACCCGTGCACCAGCTTGGCCCGCCAGTCACGCTCCACTTCGATGAACCTTTTTATGTGGGCATCGGTTTCTGTTCGCACTTGCCCGCGACATCGGACACTGCTGTACTCTCTAACGTTGTTCTCGATAACTCGGCGGGTAAAGTGGAGTAGACCGGAGCAATGCTCGCACTGGGGTGCGCTTGACTGTGTGCGCTAGCTGAACGAGCAAATGATAATCGTCGTCAATAAGAGGGCGGCCCTGCGATTTCTACCAAAGAGGAGTGTCATCGACATGAAGGTTCTCTCGATCCAATTGCGATTCTGTAAGCTCACCCCTGATCGCGTTCTTTCTGGGCGGCTCCCGCTCTCCAGGCGCAATCTTCTGCGGCCCACGTAGAAGCAGCACCCGATGAGTAGCACCTGCGCAGTCGTCTCTACGGCGTTCGTCCTGGACATCCCACTTTGCCGTTCACCCCACCGTGCTGTGCCCAATTTGTGCCCACACCTTGCATTTCTGGCGCTTTCTGCATCTCTGGCACAATGAAGAATCAGTAAGTTATTGACCAGTAATTCGAACCGGAAGTTCGAATCCCTCTCCCTCCGCCACCGCTAACTATTTATATATCAATAAGTTACAAAGAAAATAGACTCTGCCAACATCTCCTGATTTTCAAGACAATTTTGTCCAGTTAATAAGGACAAGCACGCGCCGCATCTCATCATGGCCCGAGCGATGCATTCTATCAATGCCCGAATTGGTTTGCGCAGATTAACCTCTCGTCCCAGTTACTGCTTGTCGTAACCCTGACATCGTGAACACGTCACGATGTCAGGGTTTGGGAAAGCTTGTGTGCTTCTGCGCCCCTTTCTCCCGCCCGTAACCGGCGTTCATCGCATCGACCATGCTTTTCCTTTCCCGCGCGTCTTTCTCGCGATCCGAAGGATCGATAAGCGCCGAAAGGGATTTAACATGCGAACTGGCCGTCGTCACCGACTGCTATCCGGCCCTGCTCCTCGCTGACCGCCCATGCCCGCATTTCACTCGGCAAGCGAACGTGCTCTCTTGCTGACACTACGGGACCGTCGATTTCAGTAAGCCAGGCTGAATTGTTGGGATCGCCCTGAATGATTTCAAGGCGGCCAAGCCGCTTGTTCCTTCCTGTGTGAATTTCAAGATACGCCCGGTTTCATAGTTCTCTTGTAGGAGCGTCCAGGAATCGCCGGTAAGACAGGAGGCCTCGGAAATGCCTTTGGCTTCGGAACCCGATGTTGTAGTCATTACCCGCCGTTCCCTAACAAGCTGCCTTCTTTCGACGGCGTCAATGGAGACCAAAGACTTTCCATCGAGCGAGGCCGAACCGATCCCCAAGACAAAATCGTGCTCCCCTCCAAGCTTTGCGCGGAACTGATGGCGATTAACGGTGTCAAAATCCAGCCCGTCAGCGGCCTTCTCGCTGGTCCTTCGGATTATCTTTCGAGACGACGAATGCCCGCCAACCCCTGTTTCTCAATACTCCTTCCGGGCTCACCTCCTCTGTAATAAAAAGGTACGAATCCTTTTCCGTAACGCCCTTGACGCCAGCAGGCAATTTGACCGAAAACGCGGTGCTGTTTGCGGAGCGGCGTTGAAAACCGGCTCCGGGTCATTGCTTTTTTCCTTGGGCTGCATACGTATTACTCTTTGTAGCATTCTCAAGCAACGGAGAGGAACTTCTCGTCTGCAAAGGTAAACCTAAACCTTCCGCCCTTTGAGCGGCGCGTTTGCGGGCCGCCTCGCGCTGCTTAGCTTCGTCAATGCCATCTTCGGGCGCGTCGGACAGCCACGTTTCTTTCGCCAGTCGCCGATAGCTGCGCCGACGGGTCTCTGTATCGGGAACGTCGTCGTCGGTGTCAGTCATGCGTCCTCCTGGACTTCGTTCTGCGTGTCGTTTTTTGCGCTTGCCGGTGTATTTCGCTCCGGGAGCTTACCATGAGCGCAATACTTTTAGAAGAGGCCGCGCTTGGTTAACGGGCTGTAACCCAAATACGGTGCGGGCGGGCGGATACGAGCGCCTGCTTCTCGCTCAACGATGCGGCGTTTCTTGGTACAATTGCGCCCATGCCGCTGACGCACGCGTTGCCAAAATTGCTGTGGCGCGTTGCCATCGCCGTCGCCTGCACGATTACCGCATTCACCGCCCGCGCCCAGACACCCGATGCCAATGAAATCAACCAGCAAAGAGACCTGTTTAAGCAGAAGGCCTTTGCCATATGCGTTCCGCCCGCTGCCGATCCGCACGAATGCCGTGGCGCTGCTTATTATGCAGGGCCATTTTCAGTATCGAAGCTCTCCTGTGTGGATTTGAACAAAGCCCAGCCTGTGCAGGACTGCGAAATGGTCGTGGAAATGTGCGCAAAAGGCCCCGAAACCCTTGTAGCAAGAGGGACAAATGAACCGATTTCCGACGCTGAAAAACTGAATGGCCTTGAAGGACGAGCTTTAATAACTTTGGACTATTCCGCATCGCGTTTGCGTTTTATGGCCGACGGCGTGTGGCGCGCTTGGGGCGATTGGGAGAGCCATAAAGGTCCAGTTGCCGTCGCGGCCTTGGTCAAGAAAGACGGTCAATGGTTGGTTTCTGATCTACGAATCACGGGGCGCACGCTCTCAACCTCATCGACGCCTTCCATGGCCGAGGCGCTGCGAGGGATCATCGGTTCATCTCAGCCCGAGGCCGACGAGATGTTCCAGCAGCCGATGACTATAGATACCGTCAACATGAAGCGGTTATCTTGTTCCCAGGTATTCGCGAAGCCCGAAGCCCCCCGAACGGGCGACGCAGTCACAATACGCCGCGTGGCTGTCCCAAATCCGCAGGCTCCTGGAACTTGCGACCTGCCGCAGAACACCGTCGTTTCTATTCAGTCCGACTTGCCGCTAATGGGGAAGGCCAAGGTTTATGTAATTCGATTGCCTGAAGGCCGACTCGATTCTCGTTGTTCCAATCCGGTGACGATAAACCGAGATGACATCGAAGCAAAAGACCCTATTCGAGCCCTAAGGGTGCCGGTGCCCACTCATACCGTTGACAACAACGGCATCCTAAAGATGACGCCGATAGAGACGACGGTCGGTTCCCAAGGCTTACAATTAAGACCTTTGCCAAGAGCGGACTACGCCATTGCCTTTACAGTGCCCGCCAATACTGCCGTTATCATCGATGCCAAAAATCCAGACGGATGGCTGCACGTCGTCGCGAAACAATCCAAGGAACACTGGACCCCGACTCCTCCATTCTATGGATGGGCATTGCCCGGTTCTTTTCACGAAGTGCAGTGAACACTTAACGCATCAGGAAAGAGGCTAGCGGCCCGTCGTTCCCTCAAGATGGCGTGCCTCACTCGTACCCAGCCTTGACGCGCACAAGCGCCGCCCACCTGGCCGAAGCTCACCACCGTGCCACCGCGCCGGATTGCAGGGCCTTCGTCAACGCGGCCTTGCCGCCGGAATCGAAAGCGCGTTGCGCCGTCTCGGCTTGAACCGACTCCTCCATCCAGCGCATGACGGCGGCGCGGGTGGTGAGCCACTTGCGCCCGACCTTGCGGCCCGGAAGCTGCCCGGACTTGAGCAAATCATATCGACAGCATTGCCACAACAGTTCTCATCTCACACAAGAGTGATCTTCCTGCAAAGTCGCGCACTTGCTCCGCCGCATAATATGCTCTGTCAGGTGCAGCCATGAACTACACCAGTTGCCCAAGCAGGGTAGTACACGCGCCCGCAGAACTCGTATGGGCGCTTCTTAGGCATCCTGAGGGATGGGGCGATTTCTATAACGTGCGTATTACCGCCCTCGTTCCTGCCGGGTCCGCCGTAGTGGGACAAACAGTATTCGCAGAGTCGGGCCCACGGTTCCTGCACCTCAAGCTACAGTTCCGGTTCATGCAGATCGACGCATTGAACTATAGGCTCGGATTTGATGCACGATTCCCCTTCGGCATCACTGTGCGGGAGGATTTGACCTGTGTTCCGCTAGGACAGGAGCAATGCCGCGTCAACTAACAGTGTGGTTTTGGCTTTCCAGCAGGATGGCGTGGTGCGGTGGTGCACTTTCTCGTGCGCCGCAGGCTCGATGCCGGTCCGGCCGACTCGCTAGCCCGCTTGCAGCGAGAAGCGGAGCGGCGGCATGCCGAGTCTCTGCTGCAATCGCACGCAGCATCAACGGATGAGCTACCTTGATCTGCGCGGCATGCGGGAGCAGGTGGTCGCAGATCCAGCCGCTGAAGATCGTCGCCTCCATGCCAACACTCCACGGCTGGGGCAGAGTCTTCATCCAGCAATCCAGCTCGCGCCGAGTCGATCCAACCTTGCCTCCCTGCTGTATCCGGCCACTCACGTCCTTCACGCAGTAGCTGGGCTTCTTGTGAACATCCAGTCCGATGTAATACATGTCGTCTCTGAGGAGCCTCCGAGGTTGTTCTCTGAATCAGCTTGGGCGCTGCGTTCAGCTTCTTGTAACACCCCGTGCTCCTCTTCGACTTAGCATTCAAATAACTCGGCAACTTGGCTTCCTCTCAGTTGTCTTTGAGCGGAAAGAAGATGTGACGGGTGGGTAATGGGGATATAGCAACGCAATAGGCCATCTGCTCGAGGGTTGGCACTGACATGCTGTTCTACGGTGAATTCATAGTTTGGCTGAAGCGGAACGTTGCGAAATCTGAAATCTCTGAATAGAGATAAGGCCAACGTCCGTATGTTCGTAACATACCTAATCCTAAAAAAAGTGCTTGACAGATCCGACGCGGAGGCAAAGCATAAGCTCGCTTCAAATTTAGCGGATTAAGTCCAACGAGCTAGATCGTATCTGGGGCTGAGTCGCTTATCTATCCGCCTATTTTTCCTTGTCCGCGACTCAATCCTTGTCAAGCCAACCGAGGCTTGCATTACTGTGCCAGTTTTTAGGCCCGAACTGGCACCCTCGATCCTCAACCCAGAAGAAATCCCGTCATGCGCAGGAATCTACCGAGGAAATACGTTCCGTGTCCGCCTCCGCATTGGGGGTCGTCAGCCCCGGATGTCAGGGATGGAGTGCAGCAGCTCTTCCTGTTTCCGAAACCATCTTGAAAAGGAGGGCAATCATGTCCAGAAAGTCAGCACTTTGTTTGTACCCTCATCTATCCAACCGAAGTCTCTTTGGGACTAGTCGAAGCTTATTGTGCAGCGGGCTTGTCATTGCATCGATTTCTCTCGCGCTGCCGTTGTTGAGCCGAGCGCAGACAGTATCGGTGCAACCATCATCGATCCCAAAGACAACTGTTTTCCTAGCCGATTCTCAACTGGGCGTGGCGGGCGCATACCAAAGTGGCGGCACTACGCTCTATTTCGAAGCGCGGACTCCCGAGGAGTCAACGCAAATGAGCGCCCGGCTGCTCGACGCCGCTGGAAGAACCATCGCAACTTCTGGACATTCGATGGATGCTCAGTGGCTAATCGACACCCATTTCGACTCTGTCAGCGCAACCCAGAGTCTAAGTTTGGCGGGAGCACTCCCTGCCGCACTCGCGAGCGCACTCGACAACGCAGTTTTCTCCAGAGAAATCGCACTTTTGTCGGGCTTGGCTGCTGGCGCGGCACAGGTGTCTCCAGGTACAAAAGCCGTAACGATTGATGAAGCCACCGCAGACCAAACCTCCGTTACCGAAAGTGAACGCGAGGCTGCAAGAACAATATATGAAGAGGCAGCAGCTGCTAACTTGAAATCTGTCCGGGACGGCAACGGAATCCTCAGCACTACATTTCATGGAACGCAGATACTGACGCTCGTACAGAATTACCCGGATGGAGAAAATGAGAACAATCCGACTGGTGTGCTGGGTCGAACCGAAGTGAGCGCCCAGATCTTGACATCCAAAGGAGAGTCGTTAATCCAGCTATTTGGCGGGGACGACATACCTGAGGGTTGGAGCTCCGACACGAAAGCTTCTCTGGAGCCTGTCGATGTGATTCAAGTGGGAATTAACGCCGGCACGGCGATTCGAGCTGCGGCATTAATGGGAAGAGTTGCTTCCATCGCGACACCCGATGAAGTAGCCGCGATTGGTGACCTGGTCACGCATCTGCGCAACTACGGTATGTTTCCCATCCCTGATTCCGAACCGGCCATCAGTTTATCCGCTTCCTCCGAGTCGGTCGCCAATCCATCGGCATCAGCCGAAAGTTCATCCAGCTCGTGCGGCAATTGCTTTAGAACTGCTATTCAAGTGTGGAATAAAGGTCTAGCTGGGGTTGCACAGCACTCTGGAACAATTGTTTTGCACTACGACAATAACAATCCGTCACGTTTTCCGGTGCTCGAAAATACGACGCTATTTTGCAATCACGGGACTTGTCCAGGTAATAAACCCATGAACCATGCAGCGACCTGCACCGGGAATTGGATGGGGTCCTACCGCAACCCACCGCACGAGAAGATAACGGCGGCGCCACCGACCCCTCCGAGCGGGTATCATTCTTGCTATAAGACCCCTTACCATCTGAACGGTGGATTTCCTTTTCCGTGGGACCATGGACACAACTGTAATGACGATACGTGGACACAGATTCACGCGGTCCTAGGTAAACCCTACAAGATCACTGATGGTGCAAGGTGCGACGACCATGCACTCGACCCCAGGTCTCCCGGTTGCAATGACTAAGAATGGTGCAGTATTGCGGTATCTTGTGCCCATTTGATTCGGTGATCCTGAAGATATCCATTGATCAAATTTAGGGGGAAAACCCGGACCAACATCGGCACGAATGATAGCTACATGGTCGACGTCTATCGTCCCTCACGACCTAACGGGAAGACCTCTGAAGAACAATTGGGGTTGGGTAATCTCGATAAGTCCGAAAGGCTTGGACGAGGATTGGACTTATCCTGTGACATTTCCCATCCGCACCGGTGAGCAGCAGGTAATGGGCACAGGGTATGGCAGGACAGTTCAGCAAAAGATGAAACCCCAATTATCGGTGAATTCGTGCTCACGCCCTCTGACTTCGAGTATTCCAATTAGCGTGGTGAGTCCCACCGAGGGATTGATGCCGATAACCACTCTCATGGCCCAGAACGATGCACTCTACCAAAGCCCGAATACATTTATGCAGGCTACCTCTCGTCGAAGTTACTCCTTGTAGTCAGGGCGGTGTGACCATACCTACTAGTCATACCTCCACCGTGCTAACGGCTTACTTTAAATCGCGGTATCCAAAGCGCTCACCCGATACGGCACTAGGGATTTTGCAACAACTGACCTGTTCACAGGAGAGCAGGCCATACCCATAATTCGGCGAAGTCACCTGAAAGCCGTTTTGCAGTTTGCAGGAAATTCAATATGTAGTAAAGCGCACCCTCACCTATTCACCTCCCGCCTCGAATAACTGAAAAAACGACGTTTCACAGCGCCGGTCTGGTTATTAGAGGTCGGCCTGATCACGCCTGGCCGCGCCTATGTTCAACGCATCTTGGATGATGTCCGTCGCCCGCTCTAAACCATCTACCCGCAGGATCGCAGCCTGCAACTCGCGCGCCGCACAACGATACTTCTCATCCTTCAGAACAGCACGCACAGCTAAGCGCAATCGTTTCGCATTCAGCTTGCGCCGTGGCACGACTACACCCGCTCCTCGCGCGGCCACGCGTGCCGCTACTCCCGGCTGGTCGTTACCCAGCGGGATACACACCAGCGGTACGCCCTCTGCCAGTGACTCCAGTGTCGTGTTCAGCCCCGCGTGCGTGATGACCGCCGCCGCCCGCTTCACGATCTCCAGCTGAGGCGCATACTTTACCACCAGCGGGTCGCCACTCAAAACGCCAAGCCGTTCCGGATCGAGTCCCCCGCCCAGTGAGATCAGCAGTTGTGCATCAAGACCTGCGCATGCGTCGGCTATGATCCGGAAAATGTCTTCCGACCCGTTCTGCAGCGTGCCCAGAGATGCATACACCAGTGGCCGCCCGTCCAGACGCTCCCGCTCAAAGTCCACCCTGGGTCGCTGTCGCGCATCCACGAACGGACCTGTGTAATGGAGCAGCGGAGGCCGATCGCCAATCTCAAACTCAAGCACCGCCGGTAACTGTGCGATCTGGGCCAGCGGCGATAGTGCATCGGTCGAACGCTTCAGCGGCTTTAGTCCCCACGCCCTGCGTTGCTCATTCACAACCGCAAATATCGGCGCAGCCACGTGCGAAAGCAGCCGAAAACCCAGCCGATTGCGCAACCGGTTCCACCATCCCTGTCCCGCCCTCCAGCCAAAACAGAATGGTGGAATCCGGTCGTCCTGCACCAGCGGCGGAAAGAATGCAATCGATACGTACGGTAGATCAAGATACTCCGCCACATTCCCGCCCATATCCGCTTCGTCCACCAGCACGGCGTCCACCTGCGCGCGGCGCAACGCCTCTGGCCCATCGCGCAGCACCATACGTGCGGTGTTCTTCACCCGCTCCACAGTGAACCGGAAGGTCTCCAGACCCTTCAGTTCGCCCAACCGCTGGTCCAGTTTTTGCAAGGTTCCTGGCGGGTAGTCGTGCTCGCCGATCAGAGAAAACTCAATTCCTGCCGCCTTCACCGGCTCCTCCGTATCCGCAATTCCGAAGATTACGACTTCGTGCCCACGCTGCTGGAGACGCCGCGCCAGTGCAGTCATCGGGTTGATGTGCCCGGTTCCCGGAAAACAAAACGCGCCAATCCTCGCCATCGTTCACGTCCATTTCGGTGCGATGAAAAGAGGCCCGCTTCAAATACGCGGCGTGAATATGTTTGGATTGCCGCGAGGCTAGACATTAGTGCAGCGGTCATCGCCCACACACCGCCTTCTAAAATGACAAATTGGAAAAGCGAAATAGAGGCACCAATCGAAGAGCCGGACGGACTATATCTCAGCAGCTAGCCTCCCGACAAAAAGGCTAACGGCATATTTGCCAGCATAAGGATTCGACGCTGATTGAAGACATTGATTACTCTTATTTTCTTCCGGCTGCCTTTTTGATAAGTGTGGCTGCCTTTTTGGCATCAGCATCGTTTGCGAAACCGATGACCGCGGAATACCTTCTGCCAATGGCTTGGGCCACGAAGAAGCTCAGGTCGGCTCCAGAGTCCGCAATCGTCTGTGCGACTTTGTACGCCAGACCTGGCTTATTATCACCTTCGACGAGGAGCGTCGGGATAGCTGAGGCGGCAAGCCCAGTTTCAGTCGCGGCAGCCTTCACCTTTTTCCCAGAGACCGGATAGATTTCGATAGCTGCTTTGGCCTCGTTACCGGGAAGCCTATACCCCATCACCACGCCGAGATCAGCCCCGGCCTTTGCAAGCGGCTCAAGCGTCTGGGCAAGAAGCCCCGTTTTGTTCTCGGCCTCTTTTCGCCAAAGGGATATGCTCTTCACTGTGACGGGCATTGCAGTGCCTCCAACTAAATATCGCAAAGAGTATCTCACCTCGTCTGCCGTCAGTCCATCGACTGCCGAATAGCAGGAACTCCAGAGTCTGGCTGTTCGAGAAGATGAAAGGGGTTCCTGGGGGTATTACGGCAACAGGCAGTGATCCTCCGGAGTGCCTACAAAGTCTGGCGAAGTGGTCGGCTTCGGAATCCTGAAGCAGTATTCCGAAGTACTTTAGACGTTTCTCTGTGCTTTCAAGGACCCCACCGCGCATCTAGTGAGGCAAATCCGTGCCGCGACTGAAACGAATCGGTTACAGTGAAGCCAAGGAGAAGGAATGGCCGACGAGGATTTGGTAGCAGAAGTTGAGAGATTACGCGCGGAGAATGAACGCCTCAAGAACAAGAGCGTGCCTGGACTCAGTCTCAAGGTAAGTGAAAAGGGTGCAGTATCACTCTATGGCATAGGACGATTTCCGGTGACGCTCTACAAAGAACAGTGGGCCAAGATCCTCGGAATGGCAGGGGAGATCGAAGCCTTTATCCGCGAAAATGACCATATTCTCAAGGCGAAGGAGTGATATTCGGGTCGCTCTGCAGAAGTCATAACCGTCCCGGAAACAACTAGCGGTTCCTCTGGAGTTTTGGATTGCGATAAATCGCTCAGACAGCGTCGGCTCCTGGCTCGATACCGAGCTTGTCATTGACTGCATGCACGATTCTCTGTCTCGAACCAAGGTATCGTTCCGTTGTCTCTACCGATCGATGGCCAAGCAGAAACTGGATCTGTTCCAACTCGCCCCCGGTTGAGTGGCAAAGCCTGGCACAGGTGCGACGAAGGTCATGAGGGGAAAGCTTTTCAATGGCGGCGGTCTTCGCATACTGCCGCACGACCCACCATACGACCTTCTCGCTTATGCCTGAGCCCCAAACGGTTCCAGCATGCGTTACGCAACGAAAGATAAAACCGTCTTCTATACCTGCTGCCTTTAACCATGCATCCACAGTGGCCTTCACCCAGTTCGGCATTGGGACTGTACGTACTTGGCCACCCTTGCCATACAGATCGATAATGGCCCAATGATCGTCCCTCTGCTGAAGATGGGTCAGTTTTAAGGCGATCAGTTCGGCGCGTCTCAAGCCGCAACCTAAGAGCAGAGCCAGGATCGCATCGTCCCTCTTGCCCTTTGTGTGCTGCGTGTCCGGTGCATCGAGAAGTCTGCGCCCCTGCGCACATGTTAGCCAGTTGCCAAGCCGCACACCGAGCTTCCTCGCTCCCTTCACTCGACGGATGCTTGCCGCAAGATCAGGACTCAGGAGACCGTTGTCAGAAGCCTCATAGGCAAGTCTCCGAACGGCTGCCAATCTCAGGTTGATCGTCGCCGGAGCCAGTCGTCGAGCCTCCAATTCGTAGCGGTATCGGAGAACGACAGTTCGGCCAAACGCCAAACGAGGTTCGGAGCAGTACCAGGCAATGAAGTCATTGATCGCGAACGCGTAGGTTCGCTTGGAGGCAATCGACCCGAGGCTTTGCAGAACTGAATCCTTGGAGTGATCAAGGTCGGGCGGGCGCAACACGTTCTTGGGTGAGCCACGCTTCGCTTTACGTTTCTCTCGCATGGGCGCGGTCTCCTGAACCGCCATTCCATGATCGGACTGTAGATCACTCAGGTGCCTCAACAGAACAGCTGAACTCGGCGAAAACCCTGTTTAGCGTTCGAATCGGTACGCAGTCTATCGGACCGGCTCGTCGATAACTCAGGGTGTGAGGACTTGCTGGTCGACGAACCGTTGCAGCGAGTCAGGGTCAAGAAATACGTGGAGTTCTGCGCTCGGTGCGTAGTCTGCGATCGCTCTCAGGAGAACCGGACGGCTTTGCCAGCGGTAGGCCAAGACCCACCACCAGAAGTCGATGCGCTCGCGCGACCGTCGAATTGCGCGAAGAGCGCAGCACAAAAATGAGAAGTCCAGGAAGATGACTGTGTCCGCCGCGCGAAGGCGAGTCTCAACAACGTCAAATTGTCCCAAGTCACCATCGACGATCCATCTGTCCTTCGCGACAAGCAGGTCCTGAGCGGCTACCCACTCATCCCGAGGTGTAGCAGCGAGGCCGGGTCGCCAGAAAACTTTGTCCAGTTCCACTACGGGAAAGCCGGTGATCTCGCCCAGGCGTCTCGCGAGAGTCGATTTGCCTGACGCACCACGGCCTAGGATCCCGACGCGCTTCATATTTTGCAGCGTACGCTACTGGTCGTTGAACTGCCTGCAACGTCAGCTTATCGGAAATTTGCTTCGAAGGTCCGACTCTTCAGCGAGTTCGCTGAAGTGGTTTTCGTCGCTAATGTCAAATGTCAAGGACCGAGGTTTCGGCATGTCACTTACAAACGTTCTTCCATCTTTCAACGGCGTATCGTTGCTTGCGAAGCTTTGATCTCAATGCCGTTTTCCTCACACCACGCCATGAGAATTTCCTCGAATGCCCGGCGACGAAATGCAAACCAGTCCTCACGTACGCCAAAACGCACGATTTGATCCTTGAATCGACGAAACGCATGACTGCCGTGAATTGCCTTGAGCAGCCCTATCCGTATGTCGTCTTTCTTAATTAGCTTAGAAAAATTGGCCATGATGTCCCACTCGTTCACTTCCCATTGATCGGGAAGTGCCAAGTACCGATCTGAGCTTTGGATACGCCGGGCCAGTTCAACTTCATCTTCTTGCCAAGCCGCAATCAAATGGACTGAATCGGTTTCCCCTTCACTTAACGAGATCGCATCCTCCGAAATCGTATAGACTTCGCCAGTCTGGCGGTCCAGGTAGGAGGAGTGGGAATCAGATTGAGCTTCCAGGGCATCGATAAGCTGGTCGATCGGGACTGGGGTATTCACGGCGACTCATCGCCTCCCAACAACATAAAAAGACGGATTTTGCCGTTCTGTCAAACGCATTTCAGCGACCGGCATCCGGCTGGAAGTTACCGGGAAGCCCGTTTTTCCAGCACTTCGTCGGATAGGCCGCCGTCGGACAGCAGCTCGCTCAGATCAATATTGAGGCTCGATGAGCGCTTTGCCCTGAAGTTAACAATTGAGGTCGAAACTCATTGCTCGTCTGCCATGTATTTGGTCCGAAGATTCGCATACAATTGCTTCGTCGTTCAGCTAATTGGCTTAGCGTAGGGTCAAGGGCGGAGAAATCTCATGAGTGCGCCCCCTGCTAGTACGCCCCCAGTTGATTCGTTGCCGAAAGTTGCCGCCAGGCCATCCCGGCGCGATCAGCGTGAGCGGCCTCCCGATCTGATTTACGGGTTGGATGAACGGCCCCCGCTTCTGCATCTGATTCTTCTGGGGGCGCAGCATGTCGCTGTTATTTGTCCCTATATGGTATTCGTTGCGTTGATCGCGGAAGCGGCAGGAGCATCCTCCGCCGTGGCATCACACGCGGTGGGGCTGGGCATGATCGCCATCGCGCTCGCTACGCTGTTGCAAGCGCATCGCCTAGGCCCGGTGGGGTCAGGATACTTGGCTCCGCCGGTGGTTTCGGCGATTTATTTCGCCTCAGCTCTACAGGCAGCGCATCATGGCGGCCTGGGGCTGGTATGCGGAATGATCGCGTTCGCCGGCCTTGTTGAGGCGATCTTCGCGTGGGCGCTGCCGCGAATGCGCAGGGTGTTTCCTCCCGTTGTTTCGGGCTTCATTGTGATTGCCGTGGGCGTGGAGTTGGGCCTGATCGGCGTGCGCGGATTTCTAGGAGTTTCTGACCTGCACGATCCGAATCTGCCTACCCACATAGGGGCCGCCGCCTTGACGCTTGCGGTGATGGTAGGGCTGGGCGTATGGGGCAAGGGCCTTCCCCGGTTGCTCTGCGGCCTGATCGGTCTCGCGTTTGGGATGGCGATCGCCGTCGCGGTGGGAATGGTAACGAGCAAGGATGTCGCCATCATCGGCTCGCGGCCCTGGTTCGGGCTGCCTGACCCCCGGTTTCTCTCCTACCGGTTTGAACCGTCGCTGATGGTGCCGTTCGCGATTGCGGCCTTGGCCTCGGGCCTTCGCGTTATCGGAGTGATCACGACCTGCCAGAGTATCAACGACGCATCCTGGCGCCGGCCCGACCTGGACAGTATCCGCTCGGGGGTCCTCGCAGACGGCATCGCTTGTTTTTTCGGTGGATGCGTCGCGACGCCGGGGCTAAGTGCCGCGCCAAGCCTTGTCGGAATCCAAAAGGTCACGGGCGCGACGAGCCGATATATTGCCTATGCGATTGCGGGCTGGCTCGTGCTGCTCTCATGCGTGCCGAAGGTCGGCGCCGCACTGCTGGCACTGCCGCTGCCCATCATCGGCGCCGCGCTGGTTTTCAATGGCGCCTCGATGCTCGTGGGCGGGATCCAGATCGTGATGTCACGACCCATGACGATGCGCAACACGTTCATCATCGGCATCTCGCTGCTGTTTGCCTTAAGCCGACGTGTGTATCCCGAGTTTTTCGCCCTGCTGCCCTCTTGGTCGAATGCTTTCACTGATTCGATTCTGTCGATCGCAGTGGTGGTCTGCGTGCTGCTCAATCTGGTTTTCCTTATCGGGGAACGCCGCACCAAGGTCATGGTATTGGAACCCGACGACGGCAAAACCCTTTCACATTTCGACGACAAGTTTCGCGCGCAAGCCAAGCTATGGCAGCTGAGCGCGGCCGACGCTGCGCGTGCCGAAACCAGCACGAACGAGTTGCTGCGTCTGATCGAGGAAGGGGGACATGCTGATGGTTCCGTTACAGCAAGCGTTACCTACGACGACCTCGACTTGACGATCGAGCTGAGATACAAAGGCACCTTGCCATTTGTGGCTTCAGAACAGCGGACGCCGCGTGGGATGGTCGAGGAGCAGATTTTCGCCACCGGACTTTCAGGTTTTTTGTCCTCGGTGTTCCCAGACCGTCTTAACAGCCAGCAGAGAGACAACAACTGCGAGATTTCGATGACCTTCCAAACGTAGCCTTGCGATCTATCCGTCAAGCAGACAGGAGAAAGTCCTAAAATCGCCCTCCCGCGCCGGCCAAAAAAACCTTCAGGAACTTCCGGGAATACATTCTTCACTTTTCAACTGAA
Organism: Terriglobales bacterium; assembly: GCA_963823845.1. Classification (GTDB taxonomy): domain Bacteria; phylum Acidobacteriota; class Terriglobia; order Terriglobales; family Acidobacteriaceae; genus Alloacidobacterium. The sequence goes on along the minus strand of CAWGND010000008.1, from coordinate 641,113 downwards.
CGCTAGTCAATGAACGCGTTGCCCTGAAGGCAACAGTTGAGCCGATGGTCACTTAGCCGGAAATGCCGGGGTTATGTCCGGGTGGGCGACAACACGCCAGCAAACCGAACATTTAGCTTACCGGGAACAGCACAAGCATTCTTCACATCAAATGTCCGAGTTGAAGGTTCTGGGCTGTCCCCGCATTGCTGTATTGCTACAGCAGCGCTGAGCCTTCCTGGGATCGTCTATGATCGAAAACCTCAGTCAAGGAATTTGGATTGAACGTCGGAGATGTAGAAACCGGATCCGCCGATCTTGGGATAAATACTCGAAGTCTTCGGATGTCCATCGCACGCCGCGCGGATATCTCCGATCGTAGCTACCCATGGCAGAACCCCAATGACATTACTCGCATCCTCAGTCTCGGGGAGGTGCGCGTAATGCTCGTTAAAGAATTCAATGGTCATTAATTGCTTTGCATCTTTTCGGCCTACATTCTAATTCAAATGATAGGTGCACCTCCGTGGCTCAGTGGTAGAGTGCCGGTCTGCAATTGATCAGCCGTTCAATAAACAATTGCGGAGGTCATGTGAAATGGCGATTCCGCGAAACTCCGGATAGGCGACAACACAACCGGAACTCTGAAAAACTAATCAAGAACAGCCTTCGGTGAGTGTTTTGGGCCTGTTGACGTGCTGGAGCGGCCATTCTGGCTATTGTTGGCCGTCTGCTCTCCAGTCTGCTCTTCGGTGTGCGGGCGTTTGACGCGGCAGCAATTGGGCTCGCCATAGTCATTCTTGGAATCACAACGACACTTGCAGCTTTGGTTCCCGCTTGGCGGAGCACGCGCGTGGAACCGATGGCTACCTTAAGAGCAGAATGACTGCTTGTCTATGTACCTGTCCTTCGAAAAAGGCTTGCTGGGTACTTTCAGTGGGCGAGTTATCCCCGAGGCACTTATTGAAGCTGGACGACTCAAAACTTCGAGTACTGGGCGAGTGACCGGCTACCCGGACGTAACCCTGAAATGCCTGTGAAGTCAGCTTTTAGGTAACTTGCCCGTGTTGCCGTGCCCAGAGATTTGAAGTTGCTCAAAATCCCGTTTTTCGCTGCTCTTATGTGAAAGGCTAGTGTGCATTTATCACGAATCTCTCTAGGAGACAGCAACAACAACCGGGGGCTGCCAAGTGCCCTTCCCGCGACAAAATCGAAGGCGGATTTTCCTTAGAGAAGTGCACGCAAGCATCTGCGCGATGTTGCGCCATAGCCCTCAACCGCTGGCCCGCTATTGCTTAGGAGCCAGCGGAGGCCCGCTGACGCGATTCGCTGTGAGGTCGACATCCACCTCGACGCGGTCGGCGATGGTGACGAAGGGAATGCCCTTATTCATCCCATAGTCCTTGCGGTCAAAGGCCATTATGCCCTTAATCTCGCCGTGGCCTGACCCCCTTTTGCCAGAAACCGTCAGTGTCAACTTCTCTGGTTTAGTCACTCCGCGTATTGTGAAGTCTCCATCTAGTTCAACGGTGTTCGAACCGGTCTGAACCATCTTCGTCGAATGGAACGTGATCAACGGATCATTGTCGGCGTCGAAGAAGTCTTTGCTCTTCAGCTTGCCGTCCTTCATGCCACTACCGGTATTGACAGAGGCCGCCTGGACCTTGAGATCCAGAACTCCCGTCGTGACATCCGGAGATGCAAACGTCAGCGTGGCATCCCACTTGTCGAATTTACCGGTTATGGCGACCGAGGCCTTCACATTGAACCCAACCGTGCTTTTTGCCTTGTCAAATTGAAAAACGGGGCCTCCCGTAGCAGCCGGCGTCTGCGCGGCTGCAAGAGTCGTGTAGACGAATAGCATCGTAAGGCCAGCAAGCCAACTGGCTTTCTTCATTAGTTTTCTCCTTAACAGGGTCTGCTGCAATTTCAGGACTTCAATGGTCTTATATGAGAATCGGCTAGAAGGGTACCAGAGTGTACAGGGTTTTAGGTACTGGCAGTTCTGCTAGAAAGGCAAAGTTGATGAGCCTATACGACGCCTTTTTAGAGGATCGATTCCTAGTTAGGCACAATCTCGGCAATCCGCGTGCTTGTGCCTGAAAAGTCCGGGTTTTCGGTAAATTCCAGCCGGAGGGCACAGTCAATAGGTCTTTTTGTTTCGGAGGGAAATGAGACGAGCGTTAATTCTGTGGTGGGGATCGATTGGTTTACGGACAGGCGGTTCGCCATAACCAAGGAGCCAATCGCGGTGCATGTTCAGCGTCTCAGCGTTCAACTCGAAGTTGACTTCAGGTGCCGACCAGTCCGACAGAACCTCGCTTATTACCTCGTCCTCCCACTCAAAGGCGTCTGACGCTTGGAGAGCAAAGCCAATTGTGTTGAGTGCTTCGGGGGTCAACACGCGGTCCAAAAAAGCTTCACAGAGCCTGATTACATGATCTCTCTGTAGCGAAAACGAACCCTGCATGTCGGCAATCCGAATCTCCGACTGAAGTGCGTCGACCTTAAGCACTGAACCACTTATGTCTTTGGCCAGTTGGCTGACGGATGCTTCACCCAAGTACCGTCGCAGCTCTTCCTCTCGCATTCCCAAAGGATAATGCAGATAGTGAACGTCACATCCTGAAAAGCGGGGTACTGTGCTTCGCTCAGACAGTGACGCAGGGAACATGTTCTGAGCGATGATTGGGTGCTGGAGATGGCGGCAAGCTACAGCCCGAAACCGACAGTGGTGCTTTCCAAGCCCGTTGAAAAGCGTGGGTCTGAGGTGGCGGACAGTTCAGTGATGACGCCTGCAGAAGAGTGCGGCGATCTCGATGAGGAGACTGCAAGGATTCGCACCTCGGGCCGCACTCCCCAGCTATAAGGAGGAGCCCGTGGGAAAGCGAGGAGAGAAGCGTGAGCGCCGATCGGCGATTCTGGAGCCCGATGCAGCCGGAATCGATATTGGGGCTGAGGAGATTTACGTAGCCGTCCCACCCGACCGCGATGAGGAAGCAACGCGCAGATTCAGCAGTTTCACCTGCGATCTGTACGCCCTGGCCGAGTGGCTGGAGCGTTGTCGCATCCGGACGGTAGCGATGGAGTCCACCGGGGTGTACTGGATCCCACTGTTTCAGATTCTGGAAGAGCGTGGCTTCAAGGTATATCTGGTCAACGCGCATTCGCTGAAGATCGTACCCGGCCGCAAGAGCGATGTTTCCGACTGTGAGTGGATTCAGTACCTGCACTCGGTAGGATTGCTGAGGGCCAGCTTCCGCCCACCGGAAGACATCTGTGCGGTGCGCACTCTCTGGCGACACCGCAGCAGCCTGCTCCAGATGGCCGCCGAACACACGCAGCATTTGCAGAAGTCTCTCAGCCTGATGAACCTGCAGATCCATCATGTGTTGAGCGACATCACGGGTGCCAGTGGGCTGGCTATCCTGGATGCGATCCTCGCGGGCAACCGTGACCCCGTGTGCCTGGCGCACCTCTGTAACATCCGGGTGAAGAGCCCTCGCGAGACCGTCGCACAAGCACTGGTGGGAGATTATCGGCCTGAGCACCTGTTCACCTTGAAGCAGTCGCTCGACGGCTATCGCTACTACCAGAAGCTCATCACCGAGCTGGATGAGGAGATAGCACGGTTCATGCACACTCTGCTGAACGCCGTGGAGCATCCTTCCCCGATGCCAAAGCGCACCAAACGTACTGCCTATCAGCGAATGGGAAATGATCCCTCCTTCGATCTTCGCAGCGAACTGTATCGCATCGCTGGCGTTGATCTCACCGATATCCCGGGAGTGAGTGCCACCGCCGCACAAGTGGTCCTCACCGAGGTCGGACCCGATGTCAGTCGATTCCGCAATGCCTCCGCTTTTGCCTCCTGGCTTGGGCTCTGTCCGGATAAACGAATCAGTGGGGGTAAATTGCTCTCCACCAAAACACGGAAAGTGAAAAACCGGGTAGCCATCGTGCTCAGGCTCGGCGCCAAATCGCTCTCCCGTGCCAAGGATTACTTCGGCGCGTTTTTCCGCAAAATGCGAGCCCGGCTCGGCACTGCCCAGGCCATCACCGCCACTGCGCACAAGCTCGCCGTATCGTATACCACCTCTTACACAGCAAAGAACCCTATACCGAAAGCATCTTCCATCGCTGCGATGAACAAGCACAACAACGAGCCGAAATATGCCTCCGAAAACAGGCCGCTCAACTCGGCTTCCAACTCCTACCCATCTCAACGAACTCAGCTGCTTAGTACATTAGTTCCTGAGGAGTCGGGTTTTCGGTAACTTGCCGTGTCGCCGCGCGGAGAGTTGAAGTTGCTTGAAAACGCCGTTTTCAGGGAACTCCGTCATGTGGGCCAGGCGTTTCATCGACTCGATTACTTCCTGTTTGCCGACCAACCAGACACTACTGGGGAAAACGGCCTTCGATAAGCGCATTGCCCTGTTGCCGCCAGTTGAGAACTCGTTGCCCTGTGCAGCCCGCTCTGCTTAACGTTCATTTCAATAAGCCTCTCCCCGATTCATGTTGACATCCGACCCAAGATGATGCCATGCTTGGGTCGGATGTCTCCCCAAAATGGTCCCGATGATCGCATCGCCCTCTTGCAGGGCACACTCGACTTGCTCATTCTCAAAACCCTCGTGCTCGGCCCGCGTCACGGGCAAGGCATAGCGCGCTCCATACAACGCCAGTCGGAAGAGGTGTTTTTCGTCGATCATGGTTCGCTCTATATTGCTCTGCAGCGCCTTGAAGACAAGAAGTGGATCAGCGCCAAATGGGGCGTCAGCGAGAACAATCGCAAGGCGCGCTTTTATTCGCTGACTGCGAAGGGACGCCAGCAGCTCGTAGAAAAAACCAGCGAATGGCAGCGGCTGACGAGAGCGATGGGACTGATTCTGGATGGTGGACCGAGCGGCGAGGAGGTCTAGTCATGTTCAGACGCAGACGAAGCGCAAAAGATTTTGCCGAGGAGATCAAATCACATCTCGAACTCGAAGCCGATGAGTTGCAGTGCGAAGGCTTCAGCGAAGACGAAGCGCGCCGCAGGGCACGAGTGGAGTTCGGCAACGTGCAGACAACGCAAGAACGCTTTTATCTCAGCAGCCGTGTCGTATGGTTTGACAATTTACTTCGCGATATTAAGTTTGCGCTCCGTCAGTTCGTAAGAAATCCGGGCTTTGCCGTCGTTGCCATTCTCGTGCTTGCTTTAGGTATCGGCGCCAGCGTTGCTATCTTTGCATTTGTAGATGCGGCTCTACTGGAACCGCTGCCGTATGCGAACCCCAATCAGCTGATGTCCGTAAGCGAAAGCAGCGTGGAAGCGCCGCGCTGGCCCCTTTCGTATCCAGACTTCCTCGACTGGCAAGCACAAAACAAGTCCTTCACTTCGCTTGATGTGTATTCATGGAGCGGCTTTCTTCTTCGCGCTGGTTCTGGCTCGGAGCCTGTTCAGGCCATGCGTGTAAGTGGTGGCTTTTTCCAGACACTCGGCGTACGTCCCATGCTGGGCCGTGACTTCAATCCCGGAGAAGACCGAATAGGTGGCCCGAATGTAGTGATCCTAAGCTACGGAGCGTGGCTCCATCGTTTTGGCTCGCGGCCCGATGTGATCGGGCAGACAGTCGATCTCGACAACAACAGGCCTACACGATCATCGGTGTGCTGCCTCGGTCGTTTTCGTTCGCTCCAGGCGGCAACGCGCAGTTTTGGACTCCGATCAACGTGCTGAGCCCTCACGAGCATTCACGCACTTTCTATAACTTCCTCGGAATAGGAAGGCTACGCGACGGCATCACAGCGCAATCGGCGCAGACCGAAATGACCGCAATCGCAAAACAACTCCAGCGGCAATATGGCATTACTGGTCGTGACCTCAGCGCCAATGTCGGCCCGCTCTCGGAGATGATTGTTGGTGAGGTGCGACCCATCCTGCTCACGCTGCTCGGCGGGGCTGGCCTGCTGTTGCTGATCGCATGCGTCAACGTCGGGAGCCTTGTCCTGGTGCGCTCAGAAAATCGCAAGCACGAGATTGCCGTGCGTGGCGCGCTCGGCGCAACACCCGCGCGGCTGGTGAAGCAATTTGTGACCGAAGGGCTCTTGCTTGCTGCGTTCGGCAGTGGAGCGGGCATCATCGTGGCCGCCGCTCTCATAAGCTTCTCGCTCGACTGGTTCCCAAAGATATGGCGTCGAATATGCCGTTCCTCGACGGTGTTGGGCTGAACGCGCATACAGCATCATTCGCCGCCACAATCGCTTTGCTGGCGGCGCTGCTGCTCGCAGCCACGCCAGTGTTGAGGCTTTCATTCCAAAGAGTGCGCGACGGATTATCCGAAGGAGATCGCGGAGCAGCCAGCCAACTCTGGCGCAGGTTGGGAGCGAACCTCGTTGTCGTTGAACTGGCAATCGCAGTGGTTTTGCTCGCAGGCGCTGGGTTGTTGGGGCGCAGCTTTTATCGCCTGCTGCACGTACCCTTAGGGTTTGACCCAAACCATCTGGCAACCGTAGAAGTCGCTGTGCCCGGAGCGGTTTACAAGACAAGCGAGGAAACGACCGAACTCTATCGGGAAGTTGTGCGACGTGCCTCAAGCTTGCCAGGTGCCCAATCCGCAGGCCTCACCCGCATGCTTCCGGTGCAATGCAACTGCCCCACCGATGGAATCCGAATCGTCGGCAGACCCTACCACGGCGAACACAACGAAGTGAACGAGCGTCATGTGAGCACGAATTATCTGCCCACGCTCAAAGCTAGACTAATCCGCGGACGATTCTTCACCGAAGCCGACGATACTTCGAGGCCCGGAGTAGCAGTGATCAATCAGACGCTTGCGCAAAAGTATTTTCCCGGCCAGGACCCCATCGGCCAGAGCATCGCAGATGACGAAGGCGGACGTCGCATCCGAGTGGCAGATCGTCGGCGTGGTCGATGACATTCATGAAGGCCCGCTCGATCTCGACCTTGCGCCTACAGAATATTTCTCCGTCAACCAAACAGGCGACCACAACTTCACTCTGGTTGTGCGCATCTTCGCAAGATGCGGGCGCGCTCCTGCCTGTGCTGGTCAGTATGCTCCGTAAGATCGACCCGAGCCTGGGCGTATCCGATGAAGCGACCATGATGGAAAAAATTGACGCCACGCAAGCAGCGCTGCTTGCACCGCTTTGCTGCATGGTCTGGTCGGCGGATTCGCAGCCATCGCACTGATCCTCGGGATTGTCGGTCTCTATGGAGTCATTGCCTATTCGGTAAGCCAGAGAACGCGAGAGATCGGTGTGCGCATGGCTCTCGGGGCACAACGCAGCGCTCAGTCTACAGTCTCGTCATTCGACAGGCGGGTGGCTTACCTCAGCAGGGCTGACTATCGGACTGATCTGCTCCGTAGGTACATCTGATGCTGATCCATAGCCTGCTTTTCGGCGTACAAGCGTGGGACGCGGTTACTCTAGTTAGTGTCGCCGGTTGCTTGGGCTGGCGTCGATGGCGGCAAGTTTTCTGCCCGCACGCCACGCGGCGTCGGTAAATCCGGTGGAAGCTCTTCGCGCCGAATAGCCTGCATATTAACCATGGCATTAATTGTCACAAAAATCGCTTTCGCCTGTACCGTCAACTGAGAAATCAATTTCCGCTTTTGCCGGTGATGCGCTCGGAATTGATGAGCTTGATTTCCCCCCTCACTGAAAAAGGAAGCGCTTAATGAACGCTGCGACAAAGATAGGTACAGCGAAGAGGTTGAAACAAGAGCGTCTCGTATCAGCGCCGAGCACGGTATTGCGACCAGGTGGAAAGATCAGCCGACTTTCGAGAACGAGGAGTGAAAGTGCGGTCTTGCAGGGTGATAGGCGCATCTGCTATCCATGCTCGATGTATGAACTCACAAAAGATGCTCTCGGAGAGCTTGAGCGGATCCATTCAAACTGGATCGGGTACGAAGTCGCTGGAGACATTCACAGCTTAATGGCATTGTGCGCTGATGACATCGAATTGTGGCCGCCTGACGCGCAGCCTCTGCTTGGCCGTGCGGCGGTCTCGGCGCAGATGGCGCGTGAGAAGACGACACTTCATTCTGTTGAGATTACTGACCGTCGCATTCGGGGTTCAAACGAGATTGCCTACTTGACCGCAAGCTACCGAACTACGTTTTCATCGGCCGAAGACTCGACCTGCAGACAAGCCCTCGGAAGCCATCTATGGATGATGCAAAAGCGGACTGGTACGTGGGTCGTTACTCTCGTGAGTTGGTCAGTGTGGGGCAGTGCCGACACTTCCGCTACGAGTCCGCCCTCACTATTCCCCGGCACTGAGGTCACATCCTAAAAACAGGCCACTTCGCGTATGTGGCGGCCCCGAATTTCCCAGTTCATCCATGCACGGCAGACCAGGCGATTCTGGACGTATTGTCGCTAGCCGAAGTTACCGCCTTTTCGTCTCGGTTTATGCCTAATCGCCAAAGCACTCATCGACACCGGATCGGTAACGACAAATGGAGGGAGAAGGGTGCCTTTCTGTTGCGAATGGCGGATTCCTGATCCAGATCGTGCAAGGAGTTGTACGGTCTTAGCACCAGCGGCAGATCTATCCATCTTGAACTGCCTAAAAAGCGGGGTACTGTGCTTCGCTCAGACAGTGACGCAGGGAACATTAGTTCCTGAGGAGTCTAGTTTTTCGGTAACTTGCCGACGCATGAACGTCGAGCTGTCAGCGCCAGTGCAAAAATCCGCATAGTACCGGTTGAAAAATCGGCCACCCCTTGGCGGTCGTCAGCCGGCTTGATTCTGGAGACAGAGGAGGGCCGCATGTGCTCAGGGGGAGAGACGTGGATGAAGTTGTTGAACTCAAGCAACAGGGTTTGAGTATTCGTGCGATTAGCCGATTGACGGGCTACGACCGCACGACGATCAGCAGATACCTCTCGGCGCCGAGTAATCGGCCGGTGTATGGGCCGAGAGTTCCGGCTCAGAACAAGTTGGAGCCATTCAAGCCGTACTTGAAGGACCGGCAACGAGGGGGAGTCTGGAACGCGAGGGTGCTTTTGCGCGAACTTCGGGAGCGCAACTACGACGGCAGTTACACGCTTCTGACGGACTGGTTGCGGCCGCAGCGCCAGCAAGCCGAGGCGGTCGCCGTGCAGCGGTTTGAGACGCCGCCCGGCAAGCAGGCGCAAGCGGACTGGGGTCATTTGGGCAGCTTGTTGGATGACAGCCGGGAGTGCAAGCTGTGGGGCTTTACGATGACGCTCGGATACAGCCGAAGGTTGTTCGCCGCCGTAGCAACGGACCAGAAGTTGGGCACGTTGCTGCGCATGCATGAGTCGGCGTTTTACGAGTGGGGCGCGGTGCCGGAGGAGATCCTCTACGACCGCATGAAGACGGTCTGGACCGGCATCGACGACCGGGGCGAGATCGTGTGGAACGCGATCTTCCTGGACTTCGCACGCTATTGGGGCTTCACGCCGCGGCTTTGCCGTCCATACCGGCCACAGACGAAGGGCAAGATTGAATCGGGCGTAAAGTACGTTCGACGCAACTTCCTGTGCGGGTTGCTGGGACGCGAACCCGCCAACCTCGACGACCTCAACGTTCAGATGCGGTGGTGGATTGGCGAAGTCGCCAACCAACGTGTTCACGGCACAACACATGAACAGGTGATGGCACGTTGGGATGCGGATCGTGCGGCGATGCACCCGGTGAACCGACGGCCGCCTTACCCGTATATGGATGATGAGCAGCGCAAGGTGGCCCGCGATGCCTACGTCTCATGGAAGGGAAGCCGGTATTCAGTACCTTGGACCTACGCCGGTAAAGAAGTCTGGGTTCGCGATCACGGTCCATCGGTGGAAGTCCGCTACAGTGCCGAGCGCATCGCGGTGCATGCGCCAGCCCCCAGGCGCCATCAAGTTGTCACGCTCCGCCATCACCACGTGGGTATCCCAACACACACCCGCGAGAGCGCAAAGATACTCATCCACATCGTGCAGGGTGCGCCAGTGGTTGAGCATCGGCCACTGGCAGCATACGAGAGCGTGGCTTGTGGAGGTACGCTATGACACCGGTCGAACAACTGCGCACCACACTCGCCGCTCTCAGTCTCAAGGCTGTTGACGCACGCCTGGAAGGATTGCTCGAGAGCGCTTCGAAGAAAGAGCCTTCCTATGCCGACTTCCTGCTCGAAGTAATGAACACTGAAGCCGATGCACGGCGCCAGCGATACCTGAAGGCGCGGCTGCAGCTGGCGCATCTGCCTTACTTGAAGACCTTCGATCAGTTCGACTTCAGCTTTCAGCCCTCGATCGACGAGCGCCAGATCCGCGAGTTGCGCACCTTGCGCTTCGTGCATGAGGCTTCCAACGTGATTCTGTTAGGTCCACCTGGCGTCGGGAAAACGCATCTTGCCGTATCCCTGGCCGAGACTGCTATCCAATCCGGAAACGGCGCTTACTTCATGACCGCCCACGATCTGGTTGCCGATCTCGGCCGCGCTTATCGCGAAGGACGGCTTGATCGCCGCATGCGCGTCTATATCGCTCCCAAGGTTCTCATCATCGACGAAATGGGCTACTTGCCGCTGGATGATCTTGGCGCAACCATCTTCTTCCAACTCGTCAGCGCACGCTACGAACGAGGCTCGATCATCCTCACATCGAACAAGAGCTACGGCGAATGGGGCTCGATCTTCGGCGACCCGATCATCGCCACAGCCATCCTGGACCGGCTGCTGCACCACTCCACCACCATCAACATCCGAGGGGAGAGTTACAGGCTCAAGGAACGTCGCAAGGCCGGTCTGATTCCTCTGCCCGAACATCAGCAGGCAGAGCCGACGACGGTCTCCGCCAACAGTCGTGGCAAGCGGAGTTCGCTATGAGTTTTCTGAGGCATGGGCGATCTGTCGTCCGGTGGGAGGGTGGATTCGGACGGGGAGCGAAGCAAGCAGCTCCACCCCCGCCCTCTCACCGTCTCGATGAGTCGCAGCCGGCTATTCCTCGGCGGGTTGCACTCCTGCATTGCCCGCTTCTGCTTCACCAGCCGGTTTCATCATCACGCCAGCCGGTTGGAAATGTAAACCACGACCGCATCAAGGTGGCGGGATTTTCAACCGGAATTATGCGGAAATTTCAGCCGGTATTGACACACCGATGGAGACAAAGCTGGCAGCTAACCGAATTGCAGAACGAAAATTGCGTGACAAGCAGGCCCGCCGGGCACAGATCATCAGTGCCGCACGACGAATCGCGGAACTCGAAGGGTGGTCCAACGTAACCATTCGGCGGCTATCGGACGAAATTTCATACAGCCAACCCGTCTTGTACGCTCATTTTGGAAGCCGCGAAGGGATTCTCGCCGCGGTTGCTATCGAGGGTTTCCAGGAGATGGGCCTGGCTTTGGAGAAGGCACGGAAACGGGTTAAGCGTGGAAATACGGTCGAATCGGTCGCGGTCGCATACCTGGAGTTCGCCGCGTCTTCACCAGCACTGTATGAAGTGATGTTTTCGCTCAGCCTGAGCGTACCCTTCGATGACGCGGCTACTCCTCCGCAGCTGCGATTCGCGTTTTCCCAATTCCTGGAGTTGTTTCAGGGGCAGAGCTCGAAGCCAGATATTCTATCGGAACTGTTTTGGGCGAGCCTCCATGGTATCGCCGAGCTGACAAGAACCAAGCGATTTCCGCGCATCCGTCAGAAAGAGCGCGTGAGGGCGCTCGTCGAACTCTTCACTTTCCGAACAGATGAAACGGCACACGTGGTGAAAGCGCGATGACGTAATACCGCGCTCTCGTCTTTTCGCGAACTAGGCGAGATGAGTCCTCACAAACGGACTCTGTCCCAGGCATCGCTTTGGCCAACAACGGCAGAGTCTCATTTTATGACAAAATCGCCAATGCACTCATCGAAGTCGGATAGGTCCTCAAAAGCGTGCAACTGGCCTTGGCCAGACAGGATGCGAAGGAACGCGAGTCGAGCGAAGATGGTCGGAGCCGGTCGGATGACAGCTACAGCCCGCGCCGACATTGGTGCACGATTCGAAGCCCGATCGAAAAGCGTGGGTCTGGGGTTGCGTACAGACGTGTGATGACGGCTGCCAGATTCCGGCGACGATCTCGATTGGAAGTTTGCTCTGTGTCCGCGCCCCCGGGCATCCGCCGGCATGATCGGAGGAGCAAATGGTCAAGAAGAGCAAGAGAAGATGCGACACACTGCCTATCCTGCACCCGGATGCGGCTGGGCATTGATGTAGGCGCCAGTTTGTCGGTACTAGCCGTGAACAGAGTGGGTAGGGCCGTCATCAGATGGCCATGGCCTCTAGGCCCTTTTCGCCGCTTCCAGGCGCGGCCTCCTTGCTCTTCGCACAAAGCGAATCAGTGTGCCCTACTCAGATAACGCTTTGCAGAACCGGCTCGCGCAACAACCGCGACATCGAGCATAATCGAATCCATCAGCATTACCTATCGACCATTCTTCTGAAGAGCCGGACTGATGGCTGTTAAATGACGAGCTCTCCTCGTGGGTAGGAGCATGCCCAGGAAAGGAAGAGAGCGCGGGTGTGAACCGCAGCCGGCACTCGCCGAAGGGCAACCGCCAGATGCGCCGTATTCTCAATCAAGCTGCGAATGCTGCAGTCAAACGCAAGGGGAGCATCTTCGAGATCGTGTAGCGTCGTCTCGTTCCACGCCTGGGACATAACAAAACAATCGGAGTAGTTGCGAATCGCCTCTGCCACTTAATCTGGATAATTCTGCACAACGGCGTTCCGTATGAAGAACGCGGTCCTGCAGTGTCGAAACAGTCCCAACAACGCCACACGGCAAGAATGATCCGGAAACTCAGAATGCTTGGCTACCGAGTCGAACCTATAGGAGATCCGGCCTGACGAACGCGATTTTCGACCTAGTCAAAGTCAAGGGAAAAGCACGAGGTCTTCGAGCGCGCTCAGGAGAGCGCGCATTCGATCTGATCAGGATGCCTCATAGCGCAACGGGTGCCTCTCGGCGAGTGGTTCCTGCCCATGCAGAACCGGACATCCATTTGCTGTCTCGGGCTCCAAGGAGCCGTCGCAGATGATTGAGTATGTGTTCTCTGCCAGTGCCGAAACAATTCGTAGTGAGCCTCCGGAGTGTTGCTCCTTCGCCCAGTCGGCAATCGGCGGGACCTGGCAGTCTGCGCATCGATGAATCCTGATGTTTGGCCTTTTCCTTATGAGGAAAGGCTTTTTACGAAGCCTCCGTTCGGCTGAACTTCTCGGCAGGCACGAAGTCCTGATGCCTGCGCTCCACCGCGAGTATGTAGCAGACCATCTTCCTGGCTACCGCCAGCGTGGCTCGGTTGGGGTTGCCTCTTTCCAGTTCTCTCTCGCGGATCACGGCGAGTTCATGGCACTCCCGCACCGCCAGTTTGGCTGCTTCAATCAGCACTCGCTGGATGTGCTTGTTGCGCTGCTTCGAAATCGGCATCCGCATCACCTTGTCGGCCGAGCTCTTCTCATCGCCGCATAGCCCGCAGTAGCTGATCGCTTGCTTGATCGAAGTAAAACGTGCGACGTCTCCGATCTCCAGAGCCCACGTCAGGGCCGTGATCAGCCCCACCCTGGAAATCTGCATTATCATTGTGACGATGTCCCAGACCTTGCCGCAAATGTTTCATCTTTATCAACGGTATCCCTCCTCGCGGCAACTCGAATTCGACACCTTGCTCCGGGAAGGACTGGAACGCAAGTCTCTTACGTCGGAACTCAAACCGGGCATGCAGGTCGCGGTTGGAATTGGAAGCCGTGGAATCGCGAACTTTTTTGAGATTGTGATTGCTGTCCTCAACCGCATTCGAGCTTCGGGAGCAGAGCCTTTCATTGTGCCGGCCATGGGGAGCCATGGCGGAGCCACGCCATCCGGTCAAGAGCATCTCCTTGCTGGGTTCGGCGTTACGCCCGAATCAACTCATGCGCACTTCGAGACGAGCATGGATGTCGAGGAGATTGGACAATTTGGTGACGGCTATCCCGTTGTCTTTAGCAGCGCAGCATTGAAAGCAGACGCTGTCGTTCTCATCAATAGGATCAAGCCGCACACCGACTTTATTGGAAACCTCGGCAGCGGCATCCAGAAGATGCTTGTCATCGGATTCGGCAAACATGTGGGTGCGAGCAATGCTCACCGGGCGGCAAGCCGACTAGGGCATGAGTCCGTCATTCGTGAGACCGCAAAGATCATCCTGGGCAAGGTTCCCGTCCTCTTTGCAGTCGCCATCCTGGAAGATCAACATCATCAGACTCACGACGTGCGTGTAATTCGCGGTGATGAGATCCTCAGGGAGGAGGATGCTCTGTTCGCAAAATCCCGGGAGCTGCTCCCCCGATTGCCCTTTCCTACGATTGATCTTCTCATCGTCGATGAGATTGGCAAGGAGATAAGTGGGAGCGGAATGGACACGAACGTTATAGGCAGGGGGGTCTTCGGATATATTTCCTCTCTTCAGCCGCAGCACAACACGCAAACGCACATCAGCAGGATCTTCGTCCGGGACCTAACGCAGGCGACCTGCGGAAATGCTATCGGGATCGGTCTTGCAGATTTCACCACAGCGCGACTGGTCAACGCCATCAATCGCGATTACATGTATACAAATGTGCTAACTTCGCTCGGTTTGCCGACCGCTAAAATTCCAATGTATTTCGACACCGACCGCGAAGCGATCAGCCATGCAATAAATTCTGTGGTTTTCACTTCGACAAGAGATCTGAAAATTGCATGGATAAGAAACACACTTAGCGTGGACCACATCTTGGTGTCGGAACGTCTCGCTGCCGAGGTAAATCCGGCACTCCCCATCGAGATCAGTAAGCAACCGCAAAGTCTCGAGTTTGATACGCACGGGAACTTGTTGACTTTCTCAGCAATTCACTCCCGGAACGACTGAATTGCTTTTCGCAAGAACCTCGGCAAGCGCCAGCAACTTGCCACCAAGCTCGTTGAGCGTGAAATCGGAGCTTGCGCAAATCCGCACTCCGCTCAAGACCTTCGAAGGTGGTTACCGGCACTGTGGTAACCGCGCGGTCACGGGATAGAGCGCAAGCCTTGAACAACGTAGCACAATGGCAAGCGCCAAACGTCGGAACCTCGGCACCTTCTCGCTGCTATTCTGTTCCGTTACTTCGCCGATGGAGCTGGAGTTTCGATGCGCGGTAGCATCTCCGCGCGCGTGGCTGCGTTGTAAGCAAACCATGCCTCGATCATGGCTCCCTGCATTACATCGCCCTTCTGCACACGGTCATACAGATCCATGTTGGAGTGGTGAGTACGCGTGCCGTACTCAAGCGGATCCTGCATAAAACCGATGCCGTCCAGGCCGATCCACGAGAAGCTGGTGGAATCCGTGCCGCCGGGTTGCGACGTGGGGCCGGCGGTCTGGCCTATGACAGCCTCGATACCCAGATCTTTAATGGGAGCAATCCACGACTGGAAGATCGCAGCGAGCTGCGCATCCCCCAGCGCTGATACAGCGCGGAACTTGCCCGAGCCCGAGTCGTCATTGATGTACACATCCAGCTTGTCGTACTCCGGAGTCTTCTTCATGGTGTCGCGCGGGGCAAAGTGTTGTTGCACATAGGCCAGCGAACCGTACAGTCCCTCTTCTTCACCGCCCCATAAGGCTACACGGACAGTGCGAGCCATCGGCTTGTGGAGCGTGGCCAGAATGCGCACGGCCTCCATGGCTACAGCCGAGCCTGTGCCATTGTCGGTTGCTCCCGTTCCGCCCTGCCAGCTATCGAAATGGCCGCCAACCATCACCACTTCTTCGGCCTTAGTAGTGCCGGGAATCTCCCCGATCACGTTGAAGCCCATCAGGTCATCCTTCTGGTATTCGGTCTCGATGTCGAAGGTCAGCCTGGGCGTGATGCCGTGCTGGAGCAGGCGGCAAATGCGGTTGTACTGCTCCGGCGTAATGGCAGCCATCGGCGGTCCGACTGGATCCTTGGGATCCTGCGATCCACCATAGGATGCAAAGATTGTGCCACCGTCGCCGTTGTAACCCGGTGTGAGCGCCACAGCCACACCCTCTTCCTTAAGGAAGGCGTTGACCTGGTTACGCAGAACGCGACCAGTGGGCGCCGCCGTGGAAAGCGACTGAGGAGTGTACTCACCCGGCCGAGGCGCCGGTGCTCCTGGCCGACCAACGCCGCCAAAGCCGGTGTGGGAAGGGTCCGGCGTTTTCGTGCGTGCCTCAATCTCCTCATCGGTGAGGCGATGCGCTTCCGACTCGGTATGCAGCGTCAGTTCGCGTGGGTCGAAGATGAGGACGATCTTGCCCTTGAGCTTGCCTTTGTATTGGGCAAAATCTGCCTCCGAGTGCAGCGGCGCCAGTACAGCCTCAGCCGTTACCGGCCCATTGGTGCCCGGTGTCCATGCCAGAGGAAAGCCAATCAGCGCGGCGTAGGCAGGTGATTCCAGTGCGCCGTAGAACTTCTTAATCTGCCACCCATCGCCGAATGGCCCCCATTTTTCCAAGTGCACGTTCTGCAGCCCCCACTTCTGCATCTGCTGTATAGCCCACTCGGCAGCTGCTCGATGATTGCGACTGTTGTTGACACGTGGTCCGTAAACCTCGGAGATGTAGAAGAGGTTTTCCATGACCTGCGAGTGCTGGAAGGCTTCATTCTTGATCTGGGTCAAAGCGGCCAGATCAACCTTGTCGCCACCCTGTTCCTGCGCGCGTAGGACCGAAACAAATAGCAGAGCAATGGTGCAGGCAGTGGCGGCTGGCCTGAAGCTGAGCAGATTCACGATATTCTCGCTTTCCTAACGACGTTTGGTCGGAAGAAGGGACCTGAGCCCCCTCCTCCATATAACAGATTGTCCGACAGACTCTTTGAATTTCGAGAGGGGACCAAGCTATTGAATTTGCATTCACGACGCAACACAAAATCTTTACCCAGGGCAGGTTGTCGGTGAGAAGCCAAGAGGTTCTGCTATCGAGCACGCGCGGAGAATACGCGTCTGAAGGTACAGTGACGGTACACTCCTCAGCTTAGACAGACTTAGGAAAGTTGCTCTAAATTACGGTCGATCAATTACTTAGGGTTACGCTTAATTACGCTCGCATTTCCTGCATAATCATAGGCTTACAGCGATGCGCGCAGACTCATAATCCTAAATTACGCTTGATTACGATTAGCTACAGTTACGATAGATTTCGGCAAAGTAGGACCGGAAACGGTAAGCGCCTATAGCTCAATCGGTTAGAGCAGAGCACTCATAATGCTTTGGTTCCAGGTTCGAGTCCTGGTGAGCCCACCAAATCAACCTTCTTCACCCTAAGGTGCGCTGACGGTACACCGCGGATTCGGGCGCGTCGGAATTCACTCCAGAACAATCATTCATTCGGCCTTGTGCGGACACGCAGATGTCTGATTGGTAATGCAGACCCTGGACCAACTCCCGACGTCAGGATTTTTATTCTTTGGCCTTGAGCAGATGGTCGTTTTCGCGGATAAAGACTTCGATCTCTCCCGCCATCCCAAGGATCTTGGCCCACTGCTCCTTATATAAGGTTACCGGGAAGCGGCCTATGCCATAGAGCGAGACGGCCCCCTTCTCGCTCACCTTGAGGCTCAGTCCCCGCACACCCTTGTTCTTGAGCTTGTCATTCTCTACTCGCAATCTCTCGATTTCTGCCTGCAGCTCTTGTTCCGACATTTCGCTCCCGCATAACTTCGTATTTTCAATTGCTTCGTGGTAGTTCAATCCTTGATTCTACGGAGTGAGATTCCTGCCGCCAAGTGGCAGCTTGCTAGTGGCGTTGGCGGAAGTTCCGCCTCGCTCAGCAAAGTTCCCTGTAGCCGGTCAATCGCCCGGGATCAAAGTTCGGAATCTACGAGGGGGGATGAGTGAGTTGGCGACATCCGCTGATCGACCTGATTTCATTCTTCATAGCAGAGGGAGTTCATTTTCGAACAGAGCATGCCCGGAAACGGACATTCACCTGGGGTGACCGGCGCTCTCCTTAACGTGAAATCTCCGTCTTTAGTTCGTCTTTCTGGAGTCAAAACGTAAGATCCGTGCACCAGTGCCGAGCGGTCCTCAGCGGCGGCGTCCAATAGACATCGTTCGAGCTGGACCAAAGACTTGGCAGCCGAAATGCACATAATTGAACATCGAGCTGGCTTTCCTCTCTTCAAATGGCAGGAGGCGCTGATGCAAGTTTTGCTACAGGATCTCCGCTTTGCGTTCCGGCAAATCATCCGCAACCTTGGCTTCTCGCTCACCGCAAGCCTTTCGCTCACTCTTGGCATTGGCGCCACAGTCGCCGTCTACAGCATCCTTTACGATGCTGTGCTCCATCCCTGGCCGTACGCCGGGATCGAGCGAATCTGCGACGTCTGGATCACGGACAACGCCGGCCATGAAGGAACCTGGGACCTGACCGGCCCGCAAATTCGCCAACTACGGCAGACCCACGCTGTCGAGGATGTGGTTGCCTCCAACTATACGAACCAGACAGTCACCGGCAGTGACATACCCGACGACGTGGTTGTGAACGAGATGACGGGATCCCATTTCCAATTCCTCGGGTTACAACCCATCCTGGGCCGGTACATTATGCCGGCCGATGCCCCCGATGGCCAGGATCCCCAGCCTGTAGCGGTATTGGGCTATAAGTTCTGGCAGCGGCATTACCGCGGCGATCCCACGGTTTTGGGGAAAACGATCCAGCTCAACCATAAGACCTTCACGATCCTCGGCGTGATGCCGGTGCGCTTCACGTGGAGAGATGGAGATGTATACATCCCTCTGAAAATGGAGTCCGACCAGACTCATCGGTATGGTGCGGAAATAAAGTTAAAACCCGGTGTCAGCTTCGAGGCTGCCGCCGCCGAATTCCAGCCCCTTTATCAGGAGTTCGATAAGCAAACGCCGAATATCTTCCCAAAGCAATTCAAGATCAGCGTGCGCGGGATGGCGGAGACCTACACCCGCGATCTGAAGAAGACGATATACCTGCTCTTCGGGGCTGTCGCGCTGCTGCTCGCTATCGGCTGCAGCAACGTCTCGATTCTTCTCCTCGCGCGCGGCACGGCCCGCCAACACGAGTTTGCTGTCCGCTCCGCCGTCGGCGCGAGTGGATTCCGCATCGTGCGCCAACTTCTGACCGAATCGTTGCTCTTGTCTGTGGTCGGGGCCGGGATGGGTGTGTTTGTTGCTTATTGGACGATCGGGTTCATCATCCCGAGGCTTCCCGACCACTCCTATCCCTACGAAGCCGACTTCCACATCAACCAGCCTGTCCTGTTTTTCAGCGTGGGTCTGGCGATTCTCAGCGGGGTTATCTTCGGTTTATTCCCTGCACTGCAATCGTCGCAACCGGAAATCAGCCAGGTCATGCAGGCCGGCACGCGCCGCCTCACCGGCAGTGTGAAAGGAAGGCGGATGCACACTGTCCTGATTGCAGGCCAGATCGCTTTGACACTCCTGCTGATGACCGCCGCCGGCGCGGCTATTCAAAGCTTTATTCGCATGAACACCGTTCCGCTCGGCTATGAACCGCAGCACGCGATGTCCGTCGTGATTCCCATTCGCGAGAACGCGCACACAACCTGGGCTGATCGTGCCCGCTTCTTCAGCGACCTTCGCGATAAGGTCGCCGCAACCCCCGGCGTCCTTTCCGCCGGAATCTCCAGCAACGCCACTCCGCCCGACAGCGGCTGGACGCTTCCCGTTGAGATTCTCGGCAAGCCGGTGGCGCAGGCGCAGGAGGCTCATGTGGAATTCGTCGGCCCCGAGTACTTCTCCACCTTGCAAATTCCGTTCGTCAGTGGCCGTGTTTGGGACCAGGGCGAGATAGCGCGCGGCGCTGCATTGGTCCTGGTAAATCAGGCGTTTGTGCGTCATTATCTCTCGGGCGCAGATGCCATGGGGCATTCCGTGCGCATTCCCCGACTCGCCACTCTCCCTCCCATGCTGTTAGCCGCAAATGGAACCACGGGATGGCTGCAGATCATCGGCATCGTTGGCGATTCGCTGAATGACGGGCTGAACAAGCCAGTGGCGCCGGCGGTCTACGCACCTTACACGTTTGTGATGCCCCCCTTTACGCAGGTCCTGGTTCGCACCCAGGGCGAACCGCTCGCTCTGCTCCACAGCATCCGTCAGCAGATCGCCTCTCTCGATCCCGATCAGCAGATATTCAACGATGTCCACGACCTTCAAGGCTGGATCCAGCGCGAGCCGGAATTTCAGCGCGGACGGCTCATTTCCATACTCTTCGGAGCCTTCGCCTTCCTGGGGCTGACCCTGGCCGCGGTCGGGCTCTACAGTGTTGTCTCGTACACCGTCCTGCAACGGACAAGCGAGATCGGCGTGCGCGTCGCACTCGGAGCGCGTCACCGCGATGTGCTTGGCCTTGTCGCCCTGTCGGCCGGAGCCAGCGTAGGAATCGGAATCGCAGTGGGACTGGCGCTGAGTCTGAGCTTAAACCGGCTGATCGCCCGCTGGATCGAGAGCGGCACGCGCAATCCATTCATGATTTTGGCGGTATCGGTGGTTCTTATTTCGGTCGCTGCACTGGCCTGCCTTATCCCAGCCCGCCGTGCCACCGCCATCGATCCCATTGCCGCTCTGCGCTGCGAGTAGCTCCTGCGCGCACAAACCGGAGTCTTAAAAATCTCAACTTGGCAGCTCGGAAGTATGCTGATCAAAGGCGATTTGCAGTGAACAACGTGTGCCGGCAGAAACCTGCCATGGTTGATTGTGCCCTTCGGTGTCTTGAATTTCTTGCCTGATGTTCTTCGCGGCCGCGATGTAAGCGGGAATGCTGTCTTAGTCTCGGGCTTGTTGCTTGTGAGGGGAGTACTCTATCGGATGAACCTGTTGGGTTTTATCTGGGCCATCGGGATTAAGGCTGAAGCAGCCTGCACGCAACAAATGGCAGCATGACAAGAACCCAACAAAAGCAAGAGCTTTCCAAATAGGGAAAAACAAGAACGATTCAGGCCATGAACACTGTTATCCAATTCGAAGACAGGGTCAGCTGCAGCCGGAGCAAGCACGAGGGAGAATCCTCGCCGGACGTTTTGCGACAGGCTCGACCTGACTCGCGCTGATAGTCAGAGGCAGCTCCCGACGGATCATGATTATGCGGTTTCGACCCGCGAATATCAGCTTGATCAATCGTCGCCATTACCTGCCTCGACTGCTGCTGACCCCGTCCTCGAAGAGAACAGCAAAGACAAACCCACGAATCGGTGCCTCTTGAGAGAGTCACTCCATATCAACGTCCTTTATCAATCACTACCCGGTATTGGAAGCAAGAGAAAAGAAAATCGTGTAACCTTCATCGAATTCCGACACTTATCACCCAGCAACGACAATAAGCCGTGCCAGATTTCAATGAAAAATGGCTCCCAAAATTTGAAATCAACAAGGGTAGCGTATGAATCAGGAACAAACCGCGAAACGAACTAGCACATCCGCGAGGCCGCTCGCATTCGCGATTGCCTACTTTTCCGCGTTGTTGATTTTTGCAGGCGTTTACTACTCGATGCCCGATACCGATTTTCACCATCAGTCGATCAAATTTGAGCCCAGCAGCGTAGCGCATCTCGATGCCTTAAAGGACGGACTCAATAGTGCTCTGCAAGTGCAGCGCTATTCCGATGGACCCTATGGCGTCAGCGTAAGCTTCACTCCCGTATACAACCTCACTTTTCCCGCGAGGAATACCATAACTTTCAGCGTTGGTTACTACTATTATTATCAGCTCGCGATCGATCAGGGGTGGCCGGCGCTGATATCGCGTTGCGGACCGAGCGAGAAGCAAAAGAATTTCTATCTGCGCACCCTGAGCTACCGGATGACGGCGGCGGCTTCCTCCGGAGGCCGTAGCATTACCGTGCGATCTGAGACTCCACAGTTAAGCGGATGCGACCTGTCAGTCTTGCAGTTGCTTTACCACAGCATTGAGAAAACGCCGGAGGGCTTTCAGGCGATGGTTGCCATCACGCCTCAACTCAATGCCCTTCTCGAAGCCGTTTCGGAGTGGCCATCTCAGTAACGCCGTTTTACATGCACTTCGCCGCCGTCTTGAGATCATCATTCAGCAGGAGCAGATTCTGCGCTACGCAGCGGTGAGCACCAGTTCGCGCGCGATTCTCTTCAGTGCTTCGTCCAGCCGTGCATTCCTGCTTCGAAGCTGCGGCGATCGAGACGGGGCAGTGCGCGCGCCACCTTGTCGGGAAAAAGCGGGTAGTGCCTCGCCTCGATGAGGTACTCCGGGACGCACCAAACGTCTTCTTCGGAAGTCATCCAGTGCTGGCTGTCTAAGCGCGTCAGGTTCACAGGTCGCGAGTAGGAACGCAACGTGCGTTCGCCGCGCAGGTTGTAGTAGTGCTCAAAGTAGCTGAGCGCCAGTTCGCGCAGCGTGCGGTAGATTGGCGCGCGGAAGCGCAGTCCTGCGAAGTTCGACTTGGCAATGCCTCCCCACAGGTCACGCTCGCGGTAGATGGCCACTACGTGGTCGTCGTCATGTACGGCCTCCAGATCCATCAGCAGCGGTAGGTGGCCGTTGATACGCAGGGCAGCAGCGGCGAGCAGCGCTCCCTCCAGACAGTGTCCCTTGCGCTCCCGCAACACACGCTGCGGAGACCACGCCGTTTTCGCGTACTGGTAAGGCAACGCGTCTATGAACTTCTGAATCCGCGCGGGTGTACTCAGCGCGCGCAACGTACGCAAAATCCCGGGCGGCAAGCCGAAGCTCTCGTCCCTGTCTTGTCGAATTCCGTTTCTTGACAGTTCCTTACCGTTCAAAGGCCAAGCCGCACTCTTTTGTAAACTCTCGGGGAATTATACAAATTTCCGCCGGGTAGTGTTGTTCAAGTTGAAATTCACTATCTGAACGCACATGGTTATATCTCCTCATGGTGAGATAAAGGTGAGATAACGTCCACCTGGTTCAAACCCTCCTCTTGAACAGCCTCCTCTTCTGTCAGCGTCTTGGCAAGCATACCTCTCGGGACAATTCAGCTTGGCCTTCATGCCCTTCAGCTTGTAAGCCTCGTCGTCGTACTTCATGGCCGCTTCCTCCGGGCATCACCGAAGCTTTCCAGGGAGATGAATTTCGAGTGGTGCGGACTCGAACAAGCCGATCATCTTACTGTAGTGGTGGGGAGCATGCAGTGTGGCTTTTTTCTTGAGGAAAGAGCCACTCGCGCCTCAAGTCATCATTCCATTAAATTGTGTTGGATCGACGACGCGATTTCGCCCATCGTTTCCGCTGTGCGTCTCCAATTCACTTCCTAGCGGCTGCGCTCAAGGGTGAGCGTTTGGATTGACAAGTGACACCAGTCTAACCCCTGCACGAATATCGACTGATTCGGGAACAGCCATTCCGACACATAGTGCTCACGGCTTATGCCACCACCGCAATTCCTGAGAGGGGCAGCCCAGCGACCTTGAATGACGTTTCCTGAATCGTCTGTCATCGGGGAAATCCGAGGCTCATGAATTATCAGCCATCAGATTCATCGTCTACTTTGTTCGCTGACTTCTCGTTGGTCAGTTTAACTCTGATTGATTTCTTTCTCTTTTTGGAAGTCTTCCCCTCAGCCTTGGGTGCTTTGGAGATCGCCTCGTCAACCGCCTGCTCGACGTCTGCTTCGGCGATGCCTTTACGCACGGCCTTTTTGACCGCTTTCTCAATCTTCTTGATGGCTTTCTTGTTTTTTATTGATTTTGCCATTGGGACCTCGTCAGATAGATGGGGTTATATCGGTTGACGTTCCATAGAGATGGAAGCACGCCGCCTATCGGAAGCACCGATTCTCGGGTCAGTCTGCGCGGATCCTTGAAACAGGTCCCCAAGCAAGTATCCACTCGACCTAGTCCGCAATTCCTGGATCGGGGGGATCAATCCCGAGCGCGGTGGCAAGCGCGATGAGATGATCTTGTTCCTGCACCAGGATGTTGCGCAGGCTTTCGGTAATGGCGAATTCATTGAGTTCGTCTGACTGCTTGATGCGCCGGCGGTATTGATGGATCGTTTCCTTCTCGTTCTCCAGATCGAATCGAAGCATCTCTTCAGCCTTCTCCGAGGTCTTAACTGGCTTTGGGGTGACCGAAGGCATACCACCCAGGTAGTCCACGTGATTGGCGATCTGCAACGCGTGGGAAAGCTCTTCAGCGGCGTGAACAGCGAGTTCGTCGGCGATATTCATATATGCGGCGCCCTTGAGCACTTGTGAGTAATTCACATAGGAAATGATTGCCTGATACTCACGCGAGAGATCATCGTTCAATGCGTTGATTAGTTTCTCGCGGTTCATTTTGCCATTTTTGCTAGTCGCCATAGTCCTCCTGGAAGCGCCTTCAATAATCCGCAAAGAAGCGCTGCGATAGAGCTTGCGGTACGACAGATGTGAGGCGCCTCATTGACGAGAGGTTGTACTGCAAAGCTCTTTCAGCTTTTATGCGAGCACCAGAATCAGCACTTGAATCGGTTGAACTTTTGACTGATCCGTAGCACCTTGCTGCATGAGAAGAGTGCCGTTACTGATGATGTGTGAGGGTTGGTTCACAGTCATCCACACCTACAGTCTGAAGGTTGACACCAGAGGTCCAGAGGTCTTGTGCACATAGTTTCTACCCGCGAAGGCTACCGGCCTCTATGCTTATTTGAGTTCTTTGATCTGTTGTCGTGTTTGCTCGATGTGAATGCGGTTGATCTCCTTGAGATGATCCCAATTCTCGATCTCTTCTGGAGTCGGAAGTGTAGTTGCGGCAATCTGGGCATAAATCTCTTTGAGGTTTAGTTCATACTCCTGGAGGTTTTGCTCCAGTATCTTGATTGTCCGATCTTCAGGTGTACCCTTGTTTGCCATGCCAAACCAGCCCCGTGTGTCTCTGCCGTTTTAGTTGCTTTGGGGCCCCACTGGATTCTAAATCGAATCAGTACGACAACTCTGTTAGCTCAGCGCGAATCCAATATGCATGAAGAATCCCGTCGTGATCGAACGTTGTGCCCGAGCGGTTTTGTCATTCCTCTTAGTTTTCGGGACATCTGCCATATCATTCGCGCAGTCGGATTCCGCATCCCAGGACATGAAGACAGCCGGGGCTGATACCGAGAACGCCGCAACACGAATAACGCCGACGGCGCCGGCTTTCAGATCGTTCGAATCCTGAATCATTCCAAACCATGTGTCAGTGCGGGGAATCGAAGGATGATTTCTGTCGTAATAGACCACGTTGCCGGTGATTTGCTTACCGTCAATTTCACCTAAATAGAGAGCGCGCTTAGGCCCCCGAGGCATGTTGCAGTGTTACCATAGAGACTCGTAATCTTGCCTCCACGAACACCGCTCGCAACAACGCCGACATCTGAGACAAGAGATCTGGGAATACCAAAAGGGCCCGTAATCTCTGCGGTTGAAAGGGAACCACCAATGCCTGCACATCATCGCGGATGACCAGTCGCAACCGTTCATTGCGATTTTTGAACCTCAGTTGCCCACTACGTCGTCCTATTTCAAGGCCTGCCTCACGATGAGAATCAAGCATTGCCTGTGTTTCGTTCTTCTCTCGGTACCTGTCATCGGCGCGGCGGTAGCCCAGCGGATCTCCCCACCGGAACCGCAGACGGGGACCATTATCGGTACGGTGACCGATGTGAATAACGGCACAGTTCCCGGTGCTGCCATCGTTCTTGAAGGCACTTCGCCCCCGGGTTCAATACGCGCGGAGACGAACGATGACGGTTTCTTTCAACTTGACCACGTCAATCCGGGAATTCCCTACCATATCACGATCAGTGCCAACGGATTTGCGAGCTGGACTTCGCCCGAAGTCATCCTCAGGCCAGGTCAGTATCTGGAGTTGACGGGCATCCAGCTACGGATTGCAGCAGCGGTAACCACCGTGAATGCACTATCTACCGAGGAGATCGCCAGACAGCAACTCAATATTGAGGAGAAGCAGCGTGTGCTCGGCTTCATCCCTAACTTCTACGTGGTCTATGACCGCAATGCCGTGCCGCTTACGCCAAAGCTAAAGTTCAGGCTCGCCCTCAAGACCTCGACCGACCCCATCACGATTCTCGGTTCTGCCTTCATTGCTGCCCTCGATCAGGCGGGCGACACCCCCGATTACAGGCAGGGTTGGGTAGGGTATGCCCAGCGTTTCGGTGCCAACTATGCCAATGGTTTAACCGACATCATGATCGGCGGCGCTGTCCTGCCCTCCATCCTGCATCAGGATCCACGCTACTTCTATCAGGGCACGGGCACAACGAAGTCGCGGCTGCTCCATGCCCTCTCCAATCCGTTAATCTGCAAGGGAGATAACGGACACCGCCAGCCGAACATTTCCAGCCTGGGAGGTTATCTGGCCTCGGGCGCCATTGCCAATGCCTACTATCCTGAGTCGAATCGCGGTCCGGGGCTCGTCTTTTCGACTTTCGGGATTGATATCGCCGCGGACATGGCCAATGGCGTTATACAGGAGTTTCTCCTGCGCAAGCTCACTCCCTCAGCCAAAAAACGACAATAGTTATAAGTTATGGGGACTGCCTCAGCATCATTCTGTGCGAACTATCGCTCGGTTCCTCCAGGAGAAATCTGTTGCGAAGTGGGCGTAGATAAAGCTGCGCTAGTTTGACAAGCCCCATAGTCGATTTGAAGGTGGGCATGGCCTCCTAAGCGTACACGAGTATCCGAAACGTTTTGCTTGGGCAGCCAGAGCCCGCCTATCTTTTGATTGGTATAGGCGAATTCCGAATGAGTTGTCCACCAGGAGGGCAGTGTGTCGGGCTGTCCTTCGGCGCGTACTACTGCATAAGCAGTGCTATCAATCCACACCCGCCCCTTCCACGCAAACTTGCTACTCACCCTCGGCGTGATATCGAGAACATATAAAGGGTAGGGTTGTGAAGGCTGCACACCTTCCAGACGGAAGTTATAGTTTGCGAGGGCAAGCCGGTTTCCCGCATGGGCCGTAGCCTCCGATGCTTCGCGCTCGCCATCAAGCAATTTGTGAAGCACCTTGGTACGAAGAATGCTCGAGCCCGATTCGTCCACAATCGTCAGATTTTTCTCGTCACCTTGTTGTTCTGCGTGTACCCGCATCTCGGCATGTCTTGTGCCGAGAAAACCCTGGTAGTCGATCACGTAGGTGCGCTCGCAGGCAATTCTAAGTTGATTGTGTGCACGTATAGCATTCATTCTTTCGAGCTGCTCCGCTATCTGATCTGCGGACAACGTTGTTCCGATGACCTGGCTTCGAGCCATTGCCACTAACAGCCATACAACGCAAACAGAACGATGGAACATGCCGTTCCTCCAGAGAAGTGCGTTGAAAAGATCACGTTAATATGAGTGGATTAGCCGCTCCGCTTCCAGCTCGCGCGCGTATTCCGCTAGTCTGACTTCAATCTCGCCCTCGATTTTCCTCCTTTGGACAATGTCTTCGCGATAGCGCCGCAGGAAATAATCGATGGTTTCCACGCGAATACGAATCGACCCCGACGGCTTGTTCTCATCGAGGTCCTTGAAGGAGAAATACGGCGTGCCCGATTGCTCGATAATGCCTTCGATCACTCCATAAATGGGAGCGTCGTGTCCGCACTTGAAGCTGGAAACCTCAAGCGCTACCAGGTTCGGATGGCGCGCTGTGAATTTCGCTGCCCATACTTTATGGTTCGTACTGGTCGAGTAGCGGTTCTTCCATACGTCACTGATGTCGAGCGGATGCGTGATCAAGCCGGCGCGCACTTCATCGCCGAAGAGACGGTCGAGCAGGTCTTCATCGAGCGGCAGTGTGCTCTGTGAGAAGACGGGATAGCCGAGTTTCTGGAACTCTTCCATGATCTCGTGGTTGAGGCCGGGATCGTGATGATAGACGCGGCCCAGCATGACGATGCCGATGCGATCTTCACGTTCAAGTTGGTCAAGCGTTTCACGTGCCTGGCGGCGGATTTCGGACTCGCACGCATCGAGCGCCTTGAAGCCTGCATCAAGGGCGCGTTCATTTTCTTCGCGGCTCAGTCCAAGGACCGGTCCCCAAGCCTTGTACATCTGGGCGGCACAAATCTTCTTGTCCTGAAGATTGAGGATCGGATCGAGGTAGAGAATGCCATGCTCTGCGAAGATATCGCTCTCCTTGGTAAAAGCGGCCTTCACAGTTTCAGGAGTCGCCGTCACCGTCGGGCAGGCGTTCGAGCCGGTAAGGTTTACGAGATGCGAGTGCAGCACGTCATACATCGGGAACCAGATCGCGTTGAGCGGCTTCTTATTGTGCTTCGTCGCGAGCAGGTTGTAAACGTGGGCGATGCCGATTTTGGAGGGATAGCAGGGATCGATGGCCCCCCGGCTTGCGCCCGCTCGATAGAGTTCCGGTGTCGTGTAGTCGGAGTAGAGAATGTTCTCGGACTTCAAGCCGAGGCTGGCGAAGTACGCATTGAAGAGCGGGGCATACGTGTAGGTATTCAGTAAGCGCGGAATGCCGATGCGGAAATCCTTTCTGCGTTCCATCAGCGGGACACGTTCTTTCACGCTCTTTGCGACAAAGAGACCTTTCGTGCTGGGAACCGCGTCGGCAACGATCTCGACCTGACGCTGACGAAAGACATCGCGCGCAGCGATATCGACGAAGTTTGGATTTGCCCCTTTGATCTTGTCGATGTCGGCCTTGATGTCTTTCATGTCATCGAGATCTTCGACGGTGCCCTTCTCGCAAGTAGCGATGATCAGGCGCTGCTCGCCCATACGCAGAGGAACTTTCGTTTTGCGCGGCTGGAACTCGACTGGTTTCGGCAGCTCTACTACTCTGCTCGATCCCGGAGAGATTTGAATCTGGATCAGAGGCTCGGCTTTCGCCTTGAAGGGAGACGGCGCGTGAGAGCTGCATCCGCCGCCAGTGGTGCTGCACGAGGAGCCGTGTGCCTCAACGGGCGGAAGATTAGCCTGGATCGTTTCGAGACTGGGCAGATGCGCGGCAACTTCTGCAATCTCTTCCGAGGTTGCAGCCCGGTCGGCGCCTGTCGCTGGCTGTTGCTCGCCGGTCACGTCGACATCGATGAAGGTGCGCAGGCAATTGTTTTTGCAGAAGTAGCAGCGCGTGTCTTCGTTGCGAGTCGTGCGGTAGCGGATGTTTGCAACCGCTTCGAGGCCGATGAAGGTTGTCTGCTTTCCGTTGGTCCAGAGCCGCAGAGCTTCCTGCGCCGCGCCGATCGCTCCGGATTCGCCGCAGTGCTCGTGGACGATGATCTCCGGCTCTTTGCCGTTAGCGCGGAAGCTGGACTTGATGAAGTCCACCTCGGCCTTCACCACGGCCATGTTGTTTTGTGTGCCGCCCTGCAGAACGAAGCGCGAACCGAGCGCAGCGAGATTCGGGATGCTAGCGACGTAGAGGAAGACATTCTTCGGCAGCACATCGGCGAGACCGGCAAGGATCTCCTCTGAGCGCCAGCCCTGGCGCTGGAAATTGACGATGTCCGACTGCATGAAGACAGCGCAGCCGTAGCCGAAAGAAGGCATGGACTTGGCGGAGAAGGCGATGTCGGCGAAATCTTCGACCTTCAGTCCAAAGCCTTCAGCCGTGGATTGCAGAAAATATCCGTTGCCTGCAGAGCATTGCGTGTTCAGCTTGAAGTCCTTGACGCGGCCATCTTTGAGGACAATGAGCTTAATGTCCTGTCCGCCGACATCGATGATGACGTGGGGATCGTCGTAGAACTTGAGCGCCGATTCCGTGTGCGCGACGGTTTCCACCAGCGCCACGTCGGCATTCAACACGTCTTTCAGAATGTCTTTGGCGTAGCCGGTTGTGCCCACGCCGAGCACTTCGAGCGTCGCCCCTTTGCTTTCAACCTGTTCGCGCAGCTTCTCGAACATCTCGATGGTGTCCTGGATCGGATTGCCATTCGAAAGCTGGTATGTCTTGCAGAGGATTTCGCCGTCTTTTCCCAGCAGAACCGCCTTGGTCGATGTCGAGCCTCCGTCGATTCCAATGAAACCGGAGACAACCTGACCAGGGAAGAACTCGCGCCGGCGATGAACTTCTTTCTGCTTGTAAGTCGACTTGAAAGAGACAAGCTCGGAGTCTTCCGCAACAAGCCCTTTGCCGCCGGCCGCGGCCTTCTCTTCCGCACGGCCGTAGTCGATGTAATAGACAAGCTTCTCGGTGCCAAGATAGCGGCCGACCGCCGCCTCCTCATCCTTGCCGAACTCGACCGACCCAGCGCCGCGAAGTACTGCGCGTTTTCCGGGACCTTGATCAGTTCTTCAGGCTTAACGCCTTCGGGAATTTCAACCTTGCGCTCCTTCCACATGCGCGGAATGTTTGCCTGCCATGCCTCGCGCATACCGCGGATGAATCCGTTCGGACCACCCAGCAAGCAGCACATGGGGCCGCAATGTATGCCCACGCGTCAGCACGCTGAGGTTCTGCAGCACGATGGCCTCGAACAGCGACGCCATCAACTCGTCGGAAGGCGTGCCCGTCTTCTGCAGCCCGTTGATATCGGTCTCGGCGAAGACGCCGCATTTGCCCGCGACCTTGTGCAGCTTGATCCCGTGATATGCCTGGTTGGACAGCTCGGACGCGGGAATCTTCAGCTTGGCATTGATCTTGTCGATGACCGCGCCTGTGCCGCCCGCGCACTTGTCGTTCATCGACGGAATTTTCTTCTTGCGGCCTGTCTCTTCGTCATCCTTGAAGACGATGATCTTCGCGTCCTGTCCGCCCAGCTCGATGACGGAATAGACCTCGGGATGCATCTTCTCGACGGCGAGCGAAACGGCGTGCACCTCCTGCACAAATTTCGCGCCGACCATCTCGGCGATCGGTGCCGCCGCCGGAACCGGTGATGAAGATGCGCGTGTTCGCCGGCGATATGCCGGTGTCCGATTCCATGCGGCTGCAGGAACTCCAGCACTTTTTCCGGCTGTCGCGTCTCGTGACGCTGGTAGTCCTGCCAGATAGTCTTGTCCGTAGCTGCATCGACAACGATCGCCTTCACTGTGGTCGAGCCGACATCCAAACCAACCAGAAATTTCTGCATCATCTTTTTCCTCAGCTACAGAAGGTCGCCGCGCGATAAGAAGACCGGTCGTCTCGTGCGCGGGACTCGCTAATCCGTTGGGCACGCTTGCGACGGCTGGCTGCACGCTGCGATCGCAAGCACCGCAGCGCGCAATGCAGCGCCGCCGAAAATAGTGCCAGCGCCAGAATCGTCGAGCCTTCCAGCGCGATGTCGAAGTGCGGCGCGCATCAGGCCACCTGCGATGCCGCGAGCGCACGCGCGTTGCACGGCGATAGCCTCGGTCGCGATTCATCAGGTCGCTGACATGCCACGCAAACTGCGCGGCCGTTCCCGCGATGCCCTTCGCGGTGCGGAACCTTGATAGAGCGCATGCTTCAGCTTCGGATGGTCTTCAACGTAGCTCGCGCAGATCGTCGAACGATTTGCCGGTCTGCTCCAGCACACTGTCGAACTCCGCCCGCGCCTTGGCCTTCGCTTCCGCCAAGGCCATCTGCACGCGGCTGTGCGCATTGACTTCGCCTTCGCCGGAAGTTTCGATGGGCAGGAAGATCATGTCCTTGAACTTGTTGACGACCCGCGATTGCACGCCGTCCGATTGCGTCGAAGGCATGCAGCCGAAAGGCTTCAGCGCCAGCACCATGTGGCAGAGATGGTTCACGGTGTAGTAGACGTTCTTGCCTACTTCCATGTAGCCTTCGCCGCCGCGGGCGAGCTGGTGATAGAAGGGATGCGCCAGCCGCGAGAGTTCTTTTTGCGGGATGAGGTGGTGCGCCGTGTCGCCCATGTGCTTGATGGTGCGGTGATAGAAGTAATTCCACATCGACGCTGCCGGCGCTCAGGCCGCCGGTCTTCTTGAAGAGCTTCAGTTCATTGGCGAGGCGCTTCTTGACCTCGTACCACTTGGGATCGCGGTATGGAGCCTCGGCATCGGCCCGGGCCTTCGCGCCTTCCTTCGCCACGTACATCATGTAGGCGATCCAGGTGGCGATCGGCTCCACCAGTACCTGCGCGCCTTCTTGCTCCAGGAAGGCGAACATGTTGAAGTTGCCATCGCCTTCGGTGGTCTGCGCCCAGAACTCGCCGGTGATCTTGATGACCGGCTTCACGCGCAGGCGGTCGACCTCGATGGCGTTGATGCTGTCGCGGCAGGCATGCAGCGCATCGATGTATTCCTTGCCATAGAGATTGTGAGCGACCTTGCCCAGGGTGCAGCCGATGCCCGCGACTTTCTCGTGCTTTTCAAGATACGGCTTGGCCCACGCTGGCGCGGCATCCATGATGTGCCAGCGCTTGCGGTCGCGCAGCGTGTCGGTCAGCGTCTTTACGGCGTCGCGGATTACCTTGTCCGTCTCACCCTTGTTCACCTCAAAGGGACGGACCTGATAGACCAGCTCGTTGATCACGTCGCCGAGGTTGAGCGCATTGAGCATGCCCATACCGAAATCGACCGAGAACTTCAGGCCGGGCTCGCCGCTCGCCGCTTTGATGCCGTCAGTCTGCTGGAAGAGCAGAACGCGGAATCCGTCGAAGCCTGCATTCTGCAACGCGAAGCGATACTCGGCCTCGTACATGCCGAAGCGGCACGGGCCGCAGGAGCCTGCTGTGAAGAAGACGTAATTGTCGATGATCTGCTGCTTCGTCAATCCCTGTTGTTCGAGGCCTTGCAGGTAGCGCACCAGATTGCCGACGGTGAAATACGTCGGGTTGCACTGGCCATTATTTCCAAATTCTTTCCCTGCCTGAAAATCGGCCACGATGGGCGTCGGAATATTTTCACAGCGATAGCCGCTGCCATGAAAGACCGCCTTAATCATCTCCTCGTGCTTCCAAGTAAGGCCGCCGAAAAGGATCGTGACATAGTCACGTTCGCTCGCCGTGAAGGTGCGTTCGACCGGCTTCTTAAACTCGCGCATGCGCGCCAGTCCCGCCTCCGCGCGGAGCCGCGCACGTTCCGCATCGATACGGGCCTGAATCTCTACTTCAAAATCGGTCTGGACGATTTCTGCTGCTGGCATATGCCTCTCCTGTGAGTCAAAGGTTGGTATTGCCGTAACTGTTGATTCTTGCTGCGCTCGAATTGTTTGCAGGGGCTACATCTGGCCCTTCATTCCCTGGAATCCGTGGGCGAGTTGCTTGAAGAAGTACTTGATGACGCGCTGGTCGTTGTAACACCAGCCGAGAATATGGTTCAGAGTTGAAAAACAATGAGTCTGGCAGGTCTCCTTCTGGTGATCGAGCTGTTTCGTGTCAAACTTGTGATCGCCAACCACGCCCCAGTCGTAGCTCGCGGTGTACATCGGGAAGCATGGCGCCAGCGTTCCATCGACGCGAATGATCATGGAGTTCTGCCCTGCCCGGCAGTTCCACGGAAAGTGATTGCCCTTCATGAAGTTGACCATCTGCCATAGCCGGGTATTGGAGTTCACCATTTTGTATCCCGAGTCCTGCTTCTCGGTCAGCCACTGGATGGTTTCCTCAACGGCCGGCCAATCGTCTTTTGTGATGTAGGTGACATTATTTTCCGCGTGCTTGAAATGCTCATCCTGTTCGAGCAGCGGAGATTCATTGATGTGATAGTCGGTCGCGATGCCGCAGTCGTGCGCAATCTCGGTCAGTTCCCGCACGTCGTCCAGATTGTTGCGGCAGATGTTGATATTCAGAAAGACCGAATATCCGTAGCCATACTGTTTGCGCACCAGATAGTCGAATTGCTTGCGGATAGGCGCCAACGCCTTGGGCAGGCCTGGCTTCAGATCGACAGCGTCGACGGCAATATTGAATGTCGAAATTCCTGCGTCCGCGAGTTTATCGATCACATCGATGCGCAGCAGGCGTGCGTTGGTGGGCAGATAAATCCAGAAGTTCTTCTTTGCCGCGTAGTAGGTGATCTTATGAATGAAGTCGGGGCGCAGCAGAGGCTCGCCGCCCATGTACGCGAGAACCCGGCAGCCCGTACCGTGAAGCCAGTCGATAGAGCGTTTTGCCGTGTCTTCGCTCATGCCCTTGACCTTGTTATCGAAGGCCCAGCAGTAGTGGCAATCCAGATTGCACTTGAACTCGGTAAATAAGTACGCGATCAGCGGATGGAAGTCGCCAGCGGTGACGCGCGAATGAATATAGGGGAAGAGCCAGCCCTGCATGGCGTGGTAAATCTGACCGGGTGTCCACTTCCGTTTTTCCGGTGGAACCCACTCGACATTCTCATCAATAGGTCCTAATAAATCTGGGCGTTGCGGAAAGACGGGCTCCGGAAATGTCTGCGGTTTGCCGACAGGGTAGAGCCCCATCGGGGGTGCCGGGGACTGCGTGAGAAGGTTGTGCAACGGTACATCAAGGCGAAAATTTGAAGTCTGCTCCGTGTGCAGCTCAGCAGGCATCCGTGCCCTCCAAAGTCAATTTCGCTTCGTTACGTAACACTGCAACTCAACGTTTCTATCCAATGCACTTGATTCGCCAGACCGATTCCAACCAGTAAGTGGTTGATAAAAGGCGGGGATAGTTCAGCGTTAAGCAAATGTGGCTTGAAAAGCGAAGCACAGAATGCCAACTGATTAACCGGGTGCCAGATTATTGGCACCCACCTAAGCCGCGAAAAGTATGGCAAGATTAGCAATAGGTTCGTTGCCACCTTATGAACTCGACGATCATCTATCGGTTATCTCTTTTGTAAGACCCATTTTTGAATCAGACTTGCTCAGATTTTAGATGGACAGGCAGCGCAATAAGCAGGTATCCGGCTCCGTACATGTTCGCTCACCTATGGAGGGCGAACACGATTTTCTGCGTTTTACACGCCAACTAGATCAATACAGCAACAGAGAAGACCTGCTGGAGGCTCTTTCCTCCGCACTGCACAATCTTTTTTCCGCCAACACCGTTATGGTTGTGCATGTGGATGGCTCAAATACGGCGTCAGGCTTTGCCGTCAACGGCAACGGCCGGAAGTCTTCTGCACCTCTTCATCTGTCCTCGCAGATGCCATCGGCGTATTTATGGGTCCATGAGAATCAGAAGCCCTTGGTGATTCCCGCCGTGGCTGAAGAAAGAGAGTTCCATGAAAGCATGGAGTGGTTTCAGGGGAACGGTGATCGGTCGCTTTGCATTCTCCCCTTAAGCACATCGTTTCGTCGGCTAGGCATAATTTGTGTTGGACGTTCGTCTGAGAATGCTTTTTCCGATGAGGAGATTTCTACACTCGCTCTCGCAGCAGATCATGCGGCCCTGGCAGTCGATGACAGGATCAACTTTGCAACCTCGCAGCAGGCGCATCTGCAACTTGAGAGTGAGCGGACAAAGCTCAAACTCATTCTCGATTTGAATAACAGCATCGTATCCAACCTGGAACTGAAGCCACTCATCCAGGTCATATCCCCGAGCATACGCAACGTGATGCAACTCGATGCTGTCGCCTTAATGCTGCCATCTGTCAAAAATGCAGATTTGCAAGTGTATGCATTGGATTTTCCTGACAGCAAAGGACTTATCCGCCCAGGAGTGGTCGTTGCCCCGGAAGGGCTCCCAGGACGAGTCTTTCTTACCGGTAAACCATGGTTTGGTGACATAGGCGACGAGCGTCCTCATTATCCCGATCAAGACGTGGCATTGCAGGAAGGATTCCATGCTGTATGCCTTCTACCGCTTGTTCGTTGCGGTCGAGTGCTGGGCGTTCTGTCAGTTGCAAGGCTTCGGAAGAACTCCTTCACCCAGCTGGATGTAGACTTTCTGCTTCAGATTGCCGGGCAGGTCGCAATTGCGATCGATAACGCCCTTGCCTATCGCAAGATCTCAGAACTTTCAGATAAGCTCGCGCAAGAAAAACTTTATCTTGAGGACGAGATCCGTAATGAGCTGAACTTCGAAGAGATTGTGGGCAACAGCACGGTTCTACGTCGCGTCCTGCGTCAGGTTGAGGCTGTTGCTCCGACGGATTCTACGGTCCTCATTCACGGCGAAACAGGCAGCGGCAAAGAACTGATCGCGCGTGCCGTGCACAAATTAAGCCGACGTAGTTCTCATCCATTCGTGAAGCTCAACTGCGCGGCTATCCCAACAGGACTGCTTGAAAGCGAGCTCTTCGGTCATGAAAAAGGAGCCTTCACCGGTGCCATCGCACAACGCATCGGGCGCTTTGAACTGGCTTCGGAAGGAACCATTTTTCTTGACGAAGTCGGAGAAATACCACTCGATTTACAACCAAAACTCTTGCGCGTGCTGCAGGAAAGAGAGTTCGAACGTTTGGGCAGTTCTCGTACTCTGCGCTCAGACGCTCGTCTCATCGCTGCCACGAATCGCGATTTGCACACAATGGTCGACAGTCAAACATTCCGCTCCGATCTGTACTACCGGTTGAATGTTTTTCCTATCCATGTGCCCCCTCTGCGTGAACGGACCGAAGACATTCCCTTCCTTATCCGGCACTTCGCCCAGCATTTTGCCCGCCTAATGAAAAAGCAGCTCGACACGATTTCCTCCGAGACAATGAATGCCCTTGTCCGCTATCCGTGGCCTGGAAACATCCGCGAACTGCAGAACGTAATAGAACGCGCTGTGATTCTGTCTTCGGGCAAAGAACTTAAGGTCCCGATTGCGGATCTGAAGCCTCGGCTTTCAGAGAACGGCGGCAGCAATGGCATGATGACTCTGGAAGAAATAGAGAGACGGCATATTCTCTATGTCCTTGAGCAGTCCAACTGGGTCTTCTCCGGCCCAAACGGCGCAGCAGCCAGACTAGGGATGAAACGACCTACGCTGCAATTCCGCATGCGAAAGCTGGGAATCTCCCGTCCACTTCGCCACTGAAAGGTGCCAACATATTAACCGGATGCCAGTTGGCAAGCAGCGCGTCCTACGGAAACGTGCCCGTCAGACCTCCCGATGAAGTCGATAACACTTCTTTTGATTCGTAATCCAAAACATATCGATGAAGCCGTTCTCTGGCAATCAGATTGCCTGTGGCTATACATGTGTCTGGGCTGATTTTGAGCGCGTTATAGGAACTTCCAACTGTTGCGAATCCGGGGATGTTGAAAGGGTGGGGTAGAATTCTGCGGTTTTATCGCTGAAGACGCCATGTTGAGAATTACGGTAGTAGAGAGCCCTGCAGAAGAGAAGTGGATTCTTCAGGGCCAGTTAACTGGAGACTTTGCCTCCGAACTCAGCGCAAACTGGCGAGTATCACTCGATCGGTGTTCGGACCGGCCTCGTGTTGTCGACTTAAGCGACGTGACGATGGTCGACAAGCGAGGGGAAGAAGTTCTCCTCGCAATGATTGGTCAGCGAGCAAGATTCGTAACGACCGGCCTCTATACCCCTCACTTATTAGAGGAGTTACGAGCACGCCTGGAGACGAAATAGGAAGCTCGCGACCGCTGGAAATCTGACCGGAGTTTGAGTGCGTTATCTAAAACGTACCGATATAATTGCCAATTCTTGAGTGTTTTCCTGATCGATCGCCGTTTGATGGCATCGGAGGATGAACCGGGTCCGTGTGTGGCTCCGGTACGATGGGATTAGAGGCCCGTTACAATGGTGTCCTATGAGATCGTGGATGCCAGGTGTTCCGCGTAACCCTCGGAAACATAAACTCTTGTTGGTGCTTCTGTGCCTCCTTCTCAGCGGCTGCCATTCCCGCAAAGCGGGCGTACCTCCCGTGATTGAGTTCACGAAGGTCCCTCCGGCAGACGCAGGCGGTCCGGACAAATTAGACATCATCGAAGGACATGTAACCGGTGCGCACGATGATCAGCAACTGGTCTTATATGCCAGGTCCGGGACATGGTGGATACAGCCGATGGCTGATCGGCCCTTCACCAAGATTCAATCTGATTCGAGTTGGAAAAGTTCAACGCACTTCGGAACGGAGTATGCCGCTCTTCTGGTTGAGCCTGGGTACCATCCTGTGGCCAAAATGGATGAGTTGCCTGGCCAAGGTGGCGGCATCGTCGCCGTAGTAACGGTAAAAGGTGGAGCAGCGCCTCCCAGTCTTTCCAGGACCATTCAGTTCAGCGGGTATGAGTGGACACTCCGCGACACATTAGGTGAGCGGAATGGCTCCCCGCACGATAATGATCCTGCGAATGCCTCAATGGACTCAAAGGGATTTCTGCATCTCCGCATCGGTCGAAAATCGGACCAATGGACCTGTTCCGAAGTGATCATGAAGCGCAGTTTCGGTTACGGAACCTATCTTTTCTCCGTGCAGGATGTCTCTCATCTGGAGCCGGCTGCAGTGCTCGGCCTTTTCACTTATGACGAATTGGGCACAAACCAAAATCATCGTGAAATGGATATTGAGATCAGCCGCTGGGGCGATCCAGATGATAAGAACGCGCAGTATGTCGTTCAACCGTATTATGTCCCCGCAAATGTTTCGCGTTTTGACGTGCCATCGGGTCCACTCACATTTTCCCTTCACTGGGAACCGGGAAAGGCTACCTTCGAAACCTTTCGCGGAAAGATGCCGGCCACCGCATCTCATGCAATTGCCATCCATGTATTTACGTCTGACGTTCCTCCACCCGGAAGCGAAACAGTGAGGTTGAACATGTGTCCCTTCAACTATTCCAAAGTCCCCATGAAAAACCAGGCCGAGGTTGTCATTGAGCGAGTCCAGTACCTTCCTTGACGTAGAGGCTGTAGGTCATCGGCGACTCCGGTGGCTACTGGCGGCTCTCGCAATACTGGGCTTTGTTCATCCCGCGTGGGCAATCGATCCGAATAGGGCAATGACGCAATACCTGCGCACCTCCTGGGGCGCAGAGAATGGATTTTCTGGCGGGCAGGTCTACGCGATTGCCCAAACTGCCGACGGCTATCTTTGGATAGGCGCCGAAAAGGGACTGTTTCGGTTCGACGGACGAAGTTTCCTGGATGTCCAACCGGAAATTCCTGTGTCATCGCACGCTACTCATGTTCTGGGGCTGACAACAGACGTCAACGGAGATTTGTGGGTACGCCTGCTGGATACCGGACTACTGCACTATCACGGCGGAAAATTTGAAAACGTCATATCTGATATTGCCACGCCATCGTCGAGTGTCACAGCGATGTCCAGATCAAACGAAGGTGGAATATTAGTCTCGACATTGCAGCACTCAGTGCTCCACTACAACAAAGGGAAACTTGAGATCCTTGAATCGAAGAATTTGCCGTCAAATTTACTGATACTCTCGCTCGCTCAAACCTCGGACGGCAGAATCTGGATGGGTACTCGCGACTATGGTCTCTTCTATTTGAGGAACGGCGAAGCGGTTCCTGTAACAGAAGGGCTGCCCGACAAAAAGATCAACTGTCTTCTGCCTGTAAATGGCGGTAAATTGTGGATCGGTACCGATAATGGGGTCGCCGAGTGGGACGGAACGAGGATTTCTACGAGCGATCTTCCGAACTCACTCAGCCACATTCAGGTATTGACCCTGGTCCAGGACCGTGACGCAAATCTGTGGGTAGGTACATCACACGGACTGTTGCGCTTCAACCATCAGGACATGGCCCGGTTGAATGAGCAAACCGAACAATCCAACGAACAAGTACCAGCATTGCTCGAAGATCGCGAAGGTAATCTGTGGGTAGGAGATGGCGATGGGCTGGAACTTCTCCGCGACGGGATATTTAAGACCTATTCGACGGCCGAGGGTTTGAGCTCGGAGCACAACGGTCCGATCTATGTCGATGCAGACGACCGTGCATGGATCGCTCCCATCGCTCCTGTCGCCCCATCCAGCGGCGGTCTCTATTGGCTGAGCAACGGAAAAATCAGGTCAGTAACAACTGCCGGAATCGGCAACGATATCGTCTATTCGATCGACGGCAACAAAGACGAATTGTGGATCGGGAGGCAGCGCGGGGGGCTTACGCACCTGCGGTTGCAGGGAGATGTCTTCAAGTCAGAGACCTTCACCACGGCACAGGGTCTCGCGCAAGACAGCGTCTATTCTGTCTATCAGAGCCGTGACGGAGCGGTGTGGGCGGGTACGCTCAGCGGCGGTGTAAGCAGGCTGAAAGATGGCAGATTCATCACCTATACCACCGCTGACGGCCTAGACTCCAATACGGTCGCTTCCATCGGAGAGGGCTCCGATGGAACAATGTGGTTCGCTACCTCCGCTGGGCTGAGTGCTCTTTCGAATGGCCGCTGGCGGACCTATACGCAGAAAGACGGTCTGCCATCGGACGATGTGATTTGTCTTTCGCAAGGGTCAGCGGGAGTCTTGTGGGTAGGCACTGCGAATGGACTCGCCGCCCTGAGTGCGAATAATGTTCTAATCCCTCACGAACTTCCGGAGTCATTGCGCGAGCCTGTCTTCGGATTGGCCGAGGACGGTAGAGGATCACTGTGGATTGCAACTGCGAATCGTGTGCTTCGAATGGATCGGGATCAATTTCTTCGACACGCTCTCCGTGGAGAGGATATTCAGGAGTATGGGCTGGCAGATGGGCTGCACGGCAATGAGGGTGTCCGGCGGGATCGATCAGTTGTCCGCGATAGGCAGGGACGCATCTGGTTCTCTTTGAGCCGCGGCATTTCTGTAGTTGATCCGAGCCGAATAAGAACTGACTCTGCGCCAGTGATCGCTCATATCGAAGCTGTTTCAGCGGACGGGAATCCGGTTGATTTGCAGAATCCGATACGTATTCCTGCATCGCAACAGAGAATCATCTTTGATTATGTTGGACTGAGCTTTGCTGTTCCTGATGGCGTACGTTATCGATACAGGCTCGATAGCTTCGACCGCGACTGGAGTCAACCGGTCGCCACGCGACAGGCGATCTATACAAACCTGGGCCCAGGCCTATATCGGTTTCGCGTACTAGCGTCGAACAGCCTGGGCCAATGGAATAGCTCCGAGGCGTCGCTTCTGTTCAAGATTCAACCGGCGTACTGGCAGACGTGGTGGTTTAGAAGTGCTTGTCTGCTAGCATTGGCATCCCTTGTCTGGATTTTTTACCAATTGCGCATGCGGCAAATGGCGAGGCGGTTGAATTTCCGCTTCGAAGAACGCCTCGGGGAACGGATGCGGATCGCCCAGGAACTGCACGACACGCTACTGCAGGGTCTGCTGAGTGCCTCGATGCAGCTCCACGTTGCGGTTGATCAGGTTTCGGCTGGTTCGCCGGCAAAGCCATTGTTAAACCGTGTCTTGCAGCTGATGGGGCAGGTTGTTGACGAAGGACGGGACGCCCTCAGGGGTCTCCGTTCGTCCAGGGGAGATGGTTTCAATCTCGAACAGGCATTTTCCCATGTGCCCGGAGAACTGGCCATTCAAAAGGAGATACCGTATCGGGTCATTGTGGATGGCCCATCCCGCTCTTTACATCCAGTGATTCGGGACGAGGTTTACCGAATTGGACGCGAGGCTGTGGTAAATGCATACCGCCATGCGCGGGCGAGCAGCATTGAGGTTGAATTACAATACACAGCCAGTCACCTGCGAATCTTAATCCGGGACGATGGCTGCGGGATCGATCCGCAGGTGTTGCGCTCAGGCCGGGAGGGACGCTGGGGAATGCCAGGAATGCGCGAGCGAGCCGATGGAATTGGAGCGAAGCTGAAGGTGTGGAGTCGTTCTGCCGCAGGGACTGAGGTTGAATTGATCGTACCGGGAAATGTTGCCTACCCGCGCCAGCCGGGAAAGCGTTGGCTGGGCTGGCTTACCAGGGAGTCTTCAGAGACAGTCCAAGGCCAGGGATTCAAGAGCGAGCAACACAAATGAGCGAGCAACCCCGTATTCGCGTCTTCTGCGTCGACGATCATCCCCTGCTAAGGGAAGGTATCTCCACCCTTATCAGGAACCAGCCAGATATGCTGCTTGTGGCTGAGGCATCCAATGGACGCGAGGCTATTCAGCACTACAGGGAACTCATGCCCGATGTCACGCTCATGGACCTCCGCCTGCCAGACATGAGCGGGATCGATGTATTGATCGCGATCCGCATGGAATTCTCTGAGGCCCGTATCATTATGCTGACTACATTCGAGGGTGACGTCGAGG
Organism: Terriglobales bacterium; assembly: GCA_963823845.1. GTDB lineage: Bacteria > Acidobacteriota > Terriglobia > Terriglobales > Acidobacteriaceae > Alloacidobacterium. Next base: position 599,140 of record CAWGND010000008.1, on the reverse strand, counting down.
TACAGCGCGCCCTGGAGGCTGGCGCACGCGGTTACATGCTCAAGAGCATGCCCCCCAAGGACCTGGTCGAAGCAATCCGGCACGTTCATGCGGGCAAGAAGCGTATTCCGCCGGAGATAGCTGCCCGCCTCGCCGAGCATTTCAGCGATGAGCTATTAAGCGCCCGTGAGATCGAAGTCCTAAAACATGTCGCCGGCGGAAATCGAAATCGCGAGATCGCAGAACGACTCTTTATTTCTGAAGAGACGGTCAAGGTCCATATCAAACACATCATGGAGAAACTAGGCGCGAGCGATCGTACGCAGGCCGTCGCAATTGCAGTGCGCCGCGGCATCATGCAACTGTAACGTTGCGAAGCGAATAATTTAGGTCATACCTCAAACGTGGTATCAGGATATCCCGTGCCCTAGGGATGTCAGCCCGACTTCCATTTCGCTACTCTAAGCTTCGATGCGCTGCAATGCATCGGAGGAGGCGGTGGACTGCGCAGGCTATTCTCCACTTTTCCCACTGGTTGGCCCGGTTTCGGTCTGCTTCTGTTGCGGCTGGCCGTCGCCTCGATTTCCCTTGCGCAAGGAGCGGAATACCTGACTGCCTCAGGTATTCCAGCATCGGGAGGAGCCTGGCTCATCGGTGCTTTGACGTTTGTAATCGGTGTATCGCTGACAATCGGGTTCCTGACCCCGATTGTCAGTATCGCCGCTGCATTCGCCAGCGTAGGTTTTGCATTGAACACATCTCCCAGTGTTCCGAACTCGCTCTTTGCCAGGTTAGGAATCATCGATGCGATCGTGATTGCAATGGCGCTCGCGGTGCTCGGGGCAGGAGCGTTCTCGCTCGATGCAGTTTTGTTCGGTCGCCGCGAGATTATCATTCCTGATATTTCCCGCTCTTCGAAGTGAGGCCTCAAGCAATCAAAGGTTACCCCAATAGTGGTAGCAAAAAAACAGTCGATTTCGTGATGCGCATTTCCGATCCCGTTCTGCATAGTTATTAGACAAGTCACGAAGCCGGAGACCTGCACCTCTCACCGCGCTATTCACAGGCGCCTTTCCCAGCAAAACTTTCACGGAGGTTGCACCCATGATGACGAAATTCAAACTCCACGAATCGCTCGAAAATGCCTTCATCGCAGGGCTTTTGCTAACGGGCAGCATAGAACAGGCAGAGACAGCAATCTTAGATAGCGTAAGAATGACCTGCCCGGATGATGTGTTTGGAGAAGCATTATTTCGCCGGGCTGTTCACTACGCGATCGACCCACAGATCAAAGTCTTGGGCCAGCCACAGAAAGAGGTAGACCGCGCCGCTTCGATTCTGCCCTTCGAACTGCGATGTGTCTTGAAGCTCTCGAAGAATCTTCGGTATTGCTACGTGCTGAGAATTCTTGTCGGCCTGCCTCGCGAAGTCTGTGCATGGCTTCTGCATCTGGATATATCGCAGGTAGAACAACGAACATGCGCCGCCATGCTGGAACTTCCGCTGATTCAGCAAAGAGAATATCAGGGGCAAGATGGCACCCCGACGAGACCAGTCATCGACAAAACAAACATCTCGCCAATCGCGCGAAGATTGCCCCGCAGCCGCAAACCTTATCGTCCACAGTCGTCGTCCGTCGCATTTTTTACCTCCACAAAAATAATCGAGTTCAACAAGTCAGTAGAGAATTCCTAGTTGCGCAATCTGTACTCCAATGAATTCGTAACGCAAACGTAACACTCACAAGGGACTCACTGAAAGGGAGCTTCACACATGCCATACATTGCCACGTCTGATGGAACGCAAATCTATTACAAAGACTGGGGCAGCGGACAACCTGTCGTTTTCAGCCATGGATGGCCGCTAAGCGCTGACGCTTTCGAGGATCAGATGATCTTTCTGGCGTCAAAAGGATACCGCTGCATCGCTCACGATCGCCGAGGGCACGGACGCTCAAGTCAGCCCTGGAATGGCAATCAGATGAATACGTATGCCGACGATCTCGCCGCTCTGACGGAAGCGCTCGACCTCAAGAACGCCGTTCATGTCGGCCACTCCACCGGCGGCGGCGAGGTTGCCCGCTACATCGGACGTCATGGCACGAAGCGCGTTGCCAAAGCAGTCCTGATCGGAGCAGTGACTCCGCTGATGTTGAAAACCGCAGCCAATCCTGGCGGCTTGCCAATTGAGGCATTCGATCAGATTCGCGCCGGTGTTCTCGGCGATCGCTCACAGTTTTTCAAGGACCTTAGCGAGCCCTTTTACGGCTTCAATCGGGCGAGTGCGAAAGTTTCGCAGGGCCTGCGCGACTCATTCTGGCTGCAGGGAATGCTTGCGGGACACAAAGCCGTCTATGACTGCATCAAAGCCTTCTCTGAGACCGACTTCACTGAAGACCTCAAGAAGTTCGACGTCACCACCCTCATCCTGCACGGCGATGACGATCAGATTGTGCCGATCGGTGCAGCAGCACTTCTCTCCTCCAGACTCGTCAAAGGAGCGACGTTAAAAATTTATCCCGGTGCGCCTCACGGCATGTGTTCTACCCTCAAAGACAAAGTCAATGCCGATCTTCTCGCCTTCATCAGCGGAGACGTGCATTCACTGGAGTCAGATTCTGAGCATGAACAGCAACTGTCGACCGTTTCTTGATGCTGTTAATGGCATAACCGTTCGAGGCTTCCTATACTCGCCAGTCGATGCCGGTGGGGATTGCTTCACTTTATGCCTTCGATGCCATGCCGGGAAGATTCGGGCTGACAATCCGCCAGACGCAGCGCACTGGAACTTTCGCGTTGCGGCGTGATATTACCTTGAAGTATGACGACTCTCAATCAGCCCGATGCGGCGGAAGTTCAACAAATCAGTAGAGAATTCCTAGTTGCGCAATGTGTACTCCAATGAATTCGTAACGCAAACGTAAGGCAGAGCGTTTTGCCGCGCAGGGGCGATGGCGCGGCACTTCTTTCCGCTGGACAGGATGTGCTGGCATTCGGGAACCGGGCCTACATGGACTGGGGGGTGCTGGGATCTTCCTGAAAACAAACGCTCTTCCGCAAGAAGGCGCTAACTATCAGCAGTTACTGGGTTTATCTGTACTTAATTGATTCTGCGGCAGTTAAGGACAATAAAAAAGCTCGCCGGTTTGGGCGAGCTTTTCTGCTTCTATTTCTATTCTACCCCAACAGGGCATAATTGTCGGCAGGTTGTCCCCGCTATTTGCACTTTGGAATCAGCGGGTTATAGCTTTCTTTTGCGGCGGGGGCTTGACACGCCCGCCGCCACAGGCGACTTAACCTTTTATTGTCACCGAATTCACTGACTTTTCCGGAATCCAGGAATATGATGGTGCCGCCTCGCGAATTTCTGCATCAGAGGCAACAGTCGGCAGGTTGAACGAAATTCCCTGGTTCTCCTTGAGTCTTCTGCTGCATCGGTAGTTGCAGCTTCCGAGCCTACGAGGAGAATCCATGAACCATCGTTTCCCTTCGATCCTGTCAGCCGGAGGATTGCTCTTACTGACCAGCCTTCTGATCAGCCTGTATGACGGTTCCGCACAGACCAACGTGCTGACATGGCATAACGACAACCTGAGAACGGGCGAGAATGGGACGGAACGGATCCTCACGCCGGCAAACGTCAAGCCCTCCACCTTCGGGCTTCGCTTCAACTTCCTGGTAGATAGCATGGTTGACGCTCAACCGCTGTATGTGTCCGGTGTTCGTTTCGCCTACCCGCACACGCACAATGTCATCTACGCGGTCACGGAACACGACAGCGTCTATGCCTTCGATGCCGATACGGGGAAGCAATACTGGCATGTCCGCGTGGTGGGTTCAGGGGAGACGGCCTCGGATGACAGAAACTGCAGCGCGGCGGTCACTCCGGAGATCGGAATCACTTCGACCCCGATCATCGACCTGCATTCCGGCCCGCATGGCACGCTTTATGTGGTGGCCGCGAGCGAAGACGCATCGGGAAATTACTACCAGCGCCTGCATGCCCTAGACATCGTCACCGGCGCCGAAGAGTTCGGCGGCCCGACGACGATACAGGCGAAGTACCCCGGCACCGGCGACAACAGCAGCAATGGATCGGTGATCTTCGATCCGTCCCAGTACCTGGAACGTGCTGCTCTCCTGCTGCTGAATGGAGTGGTCTATACGAGCTGGGCCTCGCACTGCGACAATCGCCCTTATACCGGCTGGCTGATCGGCTACAGCGAGAGCACGTTGAAGCAGGCCAGCGTCCTTAACTTTACGCCGAACGGCAATGATGGCGCGATCTGGAACGCGGGCGCAGGGCCTGCATCCGATGCGCAGGGCTATATCTATATAGCGCTCGCCAATGGCACATTCGACACGACTTTGACGGCGACTGGATTTCCCAGCCTCGACGACTACGGAAACGCCATCGTCAAGGTGAGCACCGCGAATGGGAAGCTCTCCGTCACAGACTACTGGACAATGGACAACACCGTTTCCGAATCAGCGGTGGACACCGATCTGGGTTCAGGAGGCGCCATGCTGCTGCCCAATCAGACGGACAGCTCGGGGAAAACGCGCCAGCTGGTGGTTGCAGCGGGTAAGGACACGAATTTGTATGTGGCCGATTCCGCCAACATGGGACAATTCAATGCCAGCTTCAACTCGACGATTTATCAGGCACTGGCCGGGGCTCTTCCGGGAGGGATGTGGTCCAGTCCGGCATACTTTAACGGACAGGTGTATTACGGGTCTTTCAATCAGAAGCTGTTTGCTTTCCCGGTAACCGCGGCCCGGCTTTCGAGTTCCCCGCTCTCGACTACAACGAACAGCTTCAACTACCCGGGCACGACGCCCAGCGTCTCCAGCTATGGAACGACCAACGGCATTGTCTGGGCAACGGAAAACCTCTCAACGGAAAACCTGGAGGTTCTGCACGCTTATAGCGCGGCGAACCTGGCCACCGAACTCTACAACACCAATCAGGCTGCCGGCTCCCGCGACCACTTCGACGTCGGAAATAAATTCATCACCCCGATCATTGCCAACGGCAAGGTGTATGTCGGCACCACGAACAGCGTGGCCGCCTTCGGGCTGCTCTCCGCTACCCCGCCGCCCGTCGCCGATGGGGATCACGTGGTGACAAACCTGTCCAGCCAACTGGTCCTGGACGATCCCGGCTTCTCGACCACTTCGGGAAAGCCAATTGACCAGTGGACAGGGAACGGCGGCGCAAATGTGGAGTGGTTTTTTTCCAGCCAGGGTGGCGGGTATTACGTCATTCAAAACGTCTCGAGCGGACTGCTGCTGACCGACCCGAACGGTACCACTGCGCCCGGGGCCGTTCTCGTGCAGCAGGCGCCGACGTTTGACAATTCTCAGCTCTGGTCGCTGATCGCATACAACGGCGGCTACCTGATTCAAAACAAGGCCAGCGGCCTGGTCATTGACGACCCTGGGTTCAGCCTGGTGCAGGGAACCGCCATGATCCTTTGGCCACGGAATAACGGAAAAAATCAAGTCTGGATCATTCAGTAGGGGGCGCCGGCCTCCATTCAGCGTGACGGCGGCATACCGGAAGGTTCGGGCTGACACCTGTATGAGCGCAGCGCACTGGAACTTTCGCGTCGCGGCGTGATATCACCTTAAAGCATGACGACTCTCAATCAGCCCGATCCGGCGGAAGCAGCCAAGCGCAAAGCGGCGGAGTGGGCCGCATCTCAGGTTGAAGACGGCATGGCCGTCGGCCTGGGCACCGGCTCAACCTCGGCGCTGGTCATTGAAGAGGTGGGCCGCCGCGTGGCCGCCGGTCTGCGTATCACCGCCATTGCTACATCGGAGGCGTCGCATCGCGAGGCCGTCAGCCTCGGCATTCCGATGACCGACTTCACCCACCAACTGCATCTCGACCTCACTATCGACGGCGCCGATGAAGTGCAGCAGGGTACGCTGCATCTGATCAAAGGCCACGGCGGCGCGTTGCTACGCGAGAAAATTGTCGCTATGGCCAGCGGCCGGCTGCTCATTGCCGTCGACCCGAGAAAACTGGTCGTAACCCTGGGCTCGGTCTTCACCGTGCCGGTTGAGGTAGTTCCCTTCGGCTGGGAGACGACGGCCGCCCGTCTGCGCGACCACGGTTTTACACCCGAACTTCGCGCCACCGACGACGGCAAGCCCTACGTCACGGACGGCCAGCACTACATCCTGCACTGCGATCTGCCCAAGTCAGGCCTCACCCCGGAGCAGGCCGCGACTGCCTTCAAGCAGACGGTCGGCGTCGTTGAGCATGGTCTTTTCCTCGGCATGGCTAGCCGCGTAGTCATCGGGAGCGTCGACGGAATTCAGATTCTCGAAGCGACACCGACGAGTAGCTCAAGTCCTAAATAGGGGTTCCCTAAGCAAATGCCGGACGGTCTCACTCTGAGAAGAGGGGTCGAGTCTCTGTATACCCGCGTATCTTTCCGGCCAACCCTGTATACATGCGATGACACCGGCAAGCGCTGCCCAGCAGGTAACTGATTGATTCCCAAAATAAAGAGCTGCAGTGAGGATGGCAATCTGTTTGCTTTAAGCACCGATGAAGCATCGGCTGGGCACAGGGATGGGTCCGCTTCGGGTGACTACGCAAAGGGATTCCGGTTGTCGAACCCGGTTGTCTGGATTCCGGCGGCCGGACGTTACCCTTCTGGACGATGCCGGGAAATGCCAGGAGACCTGTATGTTCGATCGTCGTTGTGTTCGGGGACTTTTACTTCTCTGCCTCGCTGCCGTCGTCACCACACTTGTTGGCTGCAACAGTCCGGGATTGGTTTCAATTCAGATCTCTCCGTCGGCCTCGTTCTTCGGAGGGCCCGGACTGACGGAGCAGCTCACCGCCTTTGGAACCTTCTCATATGGAGACCATCCCCAGACCCAGCAGGACATTACGAAAATAGTGACATGGCAGTCCAGCGCTCCTGGGGTTGCGTCGGTTAATTCCCCCGGGATGCTCACATCCGGCAACAACTATGGCACGGTTGTCATTACAGCCAGCATGCAGGGATTTACCGGGCTTGTGACCGGCCAAACATCGGTCACCGTCTGTCAGAAACTCAATTCGACAAATACCGGATGTAGCGACTAAGGGCAGATCGAGAGGCGGAGCGATGGTCCCCTCGCTCGCCGAGACTGGGATCATCGCTAATAAGGCCTGGGCGCTGGCAACTGCAGCCTGTCCGGATCGAGCCATTCGTTCCTTGCCGTCTCACTCTGCAGCCGCTCCGGCGACCAGAAACGATGCAACAGATCTCCATTCAGCCGATGCTCAATCAGCCTGAGAAATTCATCAAAGGTAGGCTCGTCGTGTGAAGCCATCAAGCGTACCCACGCGACGGTCAGCGTCTCGTGATACAGCTCCTGCTTTCCCAAATGCTTCGCGTAAGTCTGTATACCCCGTCGCACATTGTCGACGGCAACCTCAAGCGGATGCTGATGAATGTGAAGCCACGCCAGCCGCAGATGATCGGCGTGATGAAAGCACGACGGCGGCAAAGTACACGCGTGAAAGGCTGCGAGGAACTCCGCGTCACTCCTGGCGGCGGATGCCGGTTCTAACACCATATCTCTTCTCCGCAGCGACCTCAGGCCGCACAGGACTAGGCCAGTTATCAGTGTATTCCCGCAAGTCAGCTTTTAACGTCGCACTTAGGAAGGCTGCACCGCTGTGAATACAGCGAGAAATTGTCACCCAACCCAAGGTAGTCGGACGAAGTTCCCGTCGCGCTGGCCTTCCATGTGCAGACGATTTTGCGCGTGCCGGCCGGCACTTGCCCGGAAGCTTCGCATGGTATCAGTCCGGTATTGCCTTTCTCAGCCTTGGGAAGCTGCTTTGTATCGTAGGGTGCAGTCCCAATTTTTTCCCAACTCGCTGCCTGAAGCATCCTGAAACAAAACGATGACCTGGCCTGTGGTGTCACTGTCGTGGAATCCGCCCAGATAGGCTGAAATTGATGCCGTTACCGCCTTCTTGTCGATATCGGTTGCGATGGACGATACATCGATGGTCTGCGAGACGGACAGCTCGTGCGTGTCGCCTTCAAACTGCAGCCGCAAATAGCGATTGCCGCAGGCTGCGCATCCCGAAAGCCCCCAGTCCCACTCACCCGACACGCTGCCATAGCGTACTTCCGTGAACCCCTCCTGCTGTGGCCACCGTGGAACGTGTTTCTCATCCTCGCCCTCGGCTTCTGCATTGCCGTTTTGAATAAGGTTGCGATTGAGTTGAGAGACTGGCGCAGCCGGCGCTTTCTTGGCTTGCGCCAGCACGAGGCATGACATCGATCCGAATGCGATGACTGCAATTAAGGCATGAATCCTCATCGTTCCTGATTCCCTTCATTTGCTTATTCGTTTTTAGGGGGATGCGTTCGTTGGAGAGCAGCAAGAAACCAGCCCACACGACTCCACCAGAATATACGGGATTGAGAACAGCATTTTGGGAAGAATTCCCATCGCGCGCGTTGAATCACTGATTGCGCAAGTGCTACATGTAAGAGACTCGTCGTGATACTCTGGCTTGCCCAATTTCCCGCTCCCATTTCCGGAGGAACGATGCCAACGAAAACTGGCGATTCTACATTGCCGCTGGCCGACTCTCTCGTACGGGCTCTGGATATCAACTGCCGCATCACCCGCTATCTCGTAGAAAACCTCGATCCCAGGGCTTGGCATGCGCCAACTTTAGACGGCAAAGGCCGAAAGGTCGCCGCAATTGTGGCACATCTCCATAATGTGCGCCGCATGTGGCTGAACGCCGCGGCCAGCAAGGAGATCCCAGAGCAATTGGAAAGAGAGACGCTGGATGCAAAAGAAGCCCTTGCCGCCCTGGACGAGAGCGCCGCGGCACTGCATGCACTCGTAGCTGAGTCACTAGAGCAATACCAATGATGGTGTAATGTAGAAGAGGCGAGACTCTGCGGCGAAGACGAGGATGGCGAGAGCCTACGAAGACGACCTGCGGCGCAAGATATTTGAGGCGCACGCCAAGGGGCATGGCAGCTTCCGGACGCTGGCGGCGGTGTTCGGTGTGAGTCTTGGGTATGTGGAGAAGATCTTCCGTCAGCGGCAGGTGAGCGGACAGTCAGAACGGGTGCGCTACAAGCCCGGACCGAAGAGCCGTCTAACTGCTGAAGTATCGGCCCGGATCGCCACTCTGGTTGCGGCGCATCCGGATTTGACGGTAGCCGAGTTACGCGAACGACTCGCCTATGACATCGGCGTAAAGATGAGTTGGTCGATGGTCCGGCTATGGTTAGGACAGCTGGTGTCAAGGGCGGAGTAAAAGTAGACCGCTGGGGCGGAGCAAAAGGGAACCACTAATAAGCAGTAATAAGGATGAGGATTGGGTTGTTTTCGGGGGAGAAGGGGCTCTGGAGCGTAGCGGAAGAGGCCCTTCTTCCCCGAAGCGCGTTGGGAGGGGAAGGTCTCAGCGGTCTGTCGGTGGATTCCTTTTTCGGCGGCTTTGCTTGAGCCGGTAGCTGTCGCCGTTCATTTCCAGGATGTGGACGTGATGGGTGATGCGGTCGAGCAGAGCGCCGGTGAGCCGTTCCGAACCGAAGACCTCGGTCCATTCCTCGAATGGCAGGTTGCTGGTGACCAGCGTTGACGCGCGTTCGTAGCGTTGACTGAAGGTCTCGAACAACAGCTCGGCGCCGCTCTTCGATAGAGGCACATATCCGAGTTCATCGACGATGAGAAGCTCATAGCTGGCCAGCAGCTTCTGGAAGCGCAGCAGGTGTTTGTCATCGCGAGCTTCGATCAGTTCGCTGACCAGCGCCGCGGCGGTAGTGAATCGCACACGATGACCGCGCTGGCAGGCGGACAGGCCGAGAGCCAGGGCGATGTGAGTCTTGCCGGTGCCACTGTTCCCTAAGAGTAAAAGATTTTCTTTGCGCGACAGGAACTCGCATCGGGCCAACTCCAGGACCAGCGCTTTGTTGAGCGAAGGAATCGCCAGGAATTCGAAGCTATCCAGGCTCTTGACCACCGGGAACTTCGCCTGGCGTATGCGGCGCTCGATGGCACGGCGATCGCGGTCCAGCAGTTCCAACTCGGTCAGGCGCAGCAGATAGCGCGGATAATCGACCTGCTCGGCGGCGCACTGCCGGGCCACCTTGTCGTACTCACTCAGGATGGTTGGCAGCCGCAAGGCCTTGAGGTGATGTTCGAGCAGCACCTGCGGTGTATCGGGAGTGGGCATCTCGGGCTTATCGTTCATCACGCCACCTCCATGTCCGAAGGTGCCGGTGATGTCGAGATGCCCGCGAGCAACGTCATGTAATCCGCGGCCGCAGTGGTTCGGACTCTGGGAAGAGGCAGGTGCGGCCAGTTGTGAAGGTCCAGCCGCGGTGGTCTGCGTTCGACGCGGCATAGCACGATGTGGCGCACCGCATCGAAGCTGATGGTGTTCATCCGCAGGGCATCTTCGATGGCCCCGGATACTTCTTCCAGAGCGAAGTTCTCCAGCAGGCGCAGCACCTGGATATACTCCCGGCGTCCGTGCTTCTTGAGGCGCAGTTCCAGCAGCCGCCGTAGATGCAGGAAGCAATCGGGCAACTGCCAGCCGGCGAGCGGCGCTGCTTGTTCCAACGCCCGGCTCTTGTGCTCAAGCAGTCTAAGATAGTGCAACGGGTCAAATACCGCCGACTCGCGTTCATAGCTGCGCTCGTGTCGGGCGATGACTTCGCTCCCGCAGACGATCACCACCTGATGTACATAGCCCTTCAGCAGCACCTGCCGATGTCCGTACTCGGTGGGCACGGAGTAGTCGTTGGATCGATAACGCACCAGCGACAACGAAGTGACACGGGTCGTGATCTTCTCGCAAGCCTCATAGGGCACCGCAGGCAACGGCAGCAGCGCTGCGCGGTCACGCTCGAAGCGTTCCGCGATCGTCTCCCTGTGTCCGCGCAACCGGCGCTGCCGTCGCTTCAGACAGGCGGCCTCCAGATGCAGGTTCAGCTCTTCCCAGCTCGCTGCACGTGGAATCGGGACCATGAAGTTGCGCCGCGCATAGCCCACAAGACCCTCGACCTTGCCCTTGTCGTTACCCTTGGCCGGGCGGCCGAACTTCTCCGCGAACAGGTAGTGACTCTGCAACTCGGAGAAGGCTCTCGTCTTCTGCCGCTCCCCGTCACCGAGGATCCGCACCACCGCCAACGTGGTGTTGTCATAGAGAATCCGCGTGGGAACACCAGCAAAATAGGCAAAGGCTCGTACGTGGCCTTCCAGAAAAGCTTCCGTGGTCTCGGCCGGAAATGCCACCACAAAGCAATCGTCGGAATGGGGCAGGTCGAAGGCAAGATAGTGCGCCTCGCACTCCAGGCCGGCAATCACCACCAGTGCTTCACCGAAGTCGGCCTGCGCTTCCCCTGGCGCGTGACTCAGCGGCACGAACATCTCTCGGGCGCCGATCTTCGACTGGCGCACGTAGTCCTTCACGATCGTGTAGCCACCCGCGTACCCGTGCTCTTCTCGTAATCGCTCAAAGATCCGCTTCGCGGTGTGCCGCTGCCTTCGTGGCCGGCTCTTGTCTTCTTCCAGAATGGCGTCGATGGCAGCCTGCCACGGTCCCAGCTTCGGGCGCCGCACCGGCTTCTGCCGCTGATACCCGGGCGGAGCCGGATACTCCAGCATCTTCCGCACCGTCTTGCGTGCCAGCCCGAACTCCCGCGCCACTTCGCGCTGACTCCACCCCTCCACATGAACTGCCCGTCGCACTCTTGCATACAGTTCCACCGTGTACATGCCTCCGGTGTCCCACGGAAACACACGTCTCTCAATGGCGCCGAACCTTGTTCGTCACCCCTTGAAAGCTTCCGTTGTCCGTGGAACTAGAATGCGGCGGTGGTCTACTTTTACTCCGCCACGTCACGTCGCTAACGCGGCGCGATGTGGTCTATTTTCACTCCGGCGCTCATAGCTGTCTGCGACTGAAAAAAAGTCGCTCCACGCCCTCGAGCGGGACACGGAAGCAAACCGCAAGCGTCGCGAAGAGTTCATCGAGCGCATCCGGGCCATCCCGCCGGAGAGGCTGATTTACCTGGACGAAAGCGGTATGACCACCTCGATGACACGACGCTATGGCCGCTGTGCTGGAGGTCGGCGCATCCACGAAGCGACGCCCGGCGGCCATTGGAAAATCTTGACCATTCTGAGCGCCATGAGCACCCGCGGCTTGATCGCGACGATGACCATTGAGGAGCCCACAGACGCAGACATTTTTCTCGCCTATGTCCAGCATGTACTCTGCCCGGCGCTGCGGTCCGGCGACGTCGTGGTGATGGACAATCTCTCCTCGCACAAAGCCGAGGGCGTGCGCATCTGGATCGAAAACCAAGGTGCCAGGCTGATCTACTTACCGTCCTACTCGCCCGATCTAAACCCGATCGAAAAGGCCTGGGCCAAACTCAAACAATTGCTTCGCTCCACCAAAGCACGCACCCGCGAAGTCCTCGATCAAGCCATCACAGACCTACTCCCACAAATCACCGCTCAAGATGCTCAAGCTTGGTTCAGGCTCCGCTTTGGCACATTACAGTAACCATGATATCGCTTTAGCCTCCGGAGTACGCATCAAGGGATTTAAGCCGGATACGGCTGCCTTTGTCGGCTACATCATCGCGCATGACTCGCATCACCGGGGACAAATCGCCATGCTGGCGCGACAAGCCGGTTTCCCTCTGCCAAAGCAAGTGGATTTTGGAATGTGGGAGTGGGGTGTTCGCTAGACGGTAGTAGATTGAGGCCCTTCAGTTCAACTATTCGAGTGCTGGCCATTTGGGCCATTTCTCGTCAAGCCGGACCTTCAATGTGACCGGAATCGTCGCTGGAGGAGGTCCTGGAGCAGACCAATCCTCTTTGATGTTCCGGTGAATACCTGCAGAGGGAAAATCGTAACTGATCCCAAACTATTGTCCATTTCGTAATCGATGTTAAACCCGTCTTGTGAATCGCCGCTCACGCGTCGTATTTTCGCTTTCTGCTGGAGGAGTTGCGTTGCGATGTCATCCCTCACCGCATCCATCAAAGGCACGCATTGCGCCGACGGAATTGCAAACGTTCCTTCAAAAGTACGCCAGGCGGTAGTGGACCGCGTGCAGCCAACTTCGCAAGTATCTTCCGCCCATCGATCAGCAAATCCGTCGTAACGTAAAGTTGCAACAGCTGATTGCGGCGTGTACTGACGCAAAAAGACACTCTCACGATTAGGAATATTGTCGACTGAACCGTTGTTTCGAGAAATAGTTATCAAGACGACCGCAAAAGCGCGATTCCAAGCAGAGTTATGCGGGATCTCATAGCCTTTCGATCTCGTTAGAAAATCTACAACAGACTAGAAACTCTGCGCAAATGCAAAAAGCCCGCTCGAAAGAGCGGGCTTTTATGATTATGCCGGCGATCACCTAATCTCCCACACAATTTCTCGTGCAGTACCATCGGCCCAGCGAGGCTTAACTTCCGTGTTCGGGATGGGAACGGGTGTGACCCTCGCGGTATGGTCACCGGCAAACTTGAGGCGCTTAGAAAGCGTTCATGCCTTCTGCCGAAATCCTGAGCTTTACTGCGGAGGATCTCGCAGCCTTATAACTTGGGAGGCGCTTGGCGGGCTGTTTCTCCCGCAGCCAGGTGCTTCTAAAAACGGGCTGTTTCTCTCAGAAGCGAAAACGGCAAACTGGCGCCATATCCAACCTAATATCTCACAACGAAATCGATCGGGAATATTTCCCTTGAATCTTTATTACTCTTTGTCATGAGTTGGCCGAAGCCATACTCATACAAAGCGACCAAGCGTATTTACAAGGCTTGTTGAATATCTTCTGCGACATTACTGCACAGAATTAATTCTATGGACAAGCCGAACGGGCGATTAGTACTGGTAAGCTACACGCATTACTGCGCTTCCACATCCAGCCTATCAACCAGGTGGTCTTCCTGGGCCCTTCAGGGAGATCTCATCTTAGAGCGTGCTTCCCGCTTATATGCATTCAGCGGTTATCACAACCGAACTTCGCTACCCAGCCGTGCCATTGGCATGACAACTGGAACACAAGAGGTTCGTCCATCCCGGTCCTCTCGTACTAAGGACAGCCCTCTTCAAATCTCCTACGCCCACAGCAGATAGGGACCGAACTGTCTCGCGACGTTCTGAACCCAGCTCACGTACCGCTTTAATAGGCGAACAGCCTAACCCTTGGAACCTTCTACAGCTCCAGGATGCGATGAGCCGACATCGAGGTGCCAAACCATTGCGTCGATATGAACTCTTGGCAATGATCAGCCTGTTATCCCCGGCGTACCTTTTATCCGTTGAGCGATGGCCCTTCCATACAGAACCACCGGATCACTAAGGCCTGCTTTCGCATCTGCTCGACTTGTAGGTCTCACAGTTAACCACTCTTATGCCTTTGCACTCGACGACTGATTTCCAAACAGTCTGAGAGTAGCTTCGCGCGCCTCCGATACAATTTAGGAGGCGACCGCCCCAGTCAAACTACCCGCCTAACTATGTCCCTCTCCCGGATCACGGGAGTAGGTTAGAATCACAACACTCACAGGGTGGTATCTCACCGTTGGCTCCTCCAAACCCGAGAGTCTGGGATCAAAGCCTCCCACCTATCCTGCGCAGTAAGAGTCATAATTCATAGTTAAGGTGTAGTAAAGGTGCACGGGGTCTTTCCGTCTAGCTGCGGGTAACCGGCATCTTCACCGGTACTACAAGTTCGCCGAGCAACTCGTTAAGACAGTCATACGATCGTTACGCCATTCGTGCAGGTCGGAACTTACCCGACAAGGAATTTCGCTACCTTAGGACCGTTATAGTTACGGCCGCCGTTCACCGGGGCTTCAATTCAAAGCTTCGCCTTGCGGCTAACCTCTCCTTTTAACCTTCCGGCACCGGGCAGGCGTCAGCCCCTATACGTCGTTTTCGACTTAGCAGAGACCTGTGTTTTTGTTAAACAGTCGCCGTATGCGTTTCACTGCGGCCCACCAGAGGTGGGCGACCCTTCTCCCGAAGTTACGGGTCTAATTTGCCGAGTTCCTTAACAAGCTTTCACTCGAGCGCCTTTGGATATTCTCCTCGTCTACCTGTGTCGGTTTGGGGTACGGTTCCCAACTACTCTCCTTAGAGGATTTTCTCGGCAGCGTGAACTCAGCAGCTTTCAGGCATACGCCCTACTGTTTTGCGCCTCACTGTTAAGTCTCGCCCGGATTTGCCTAAGCGAACCAGCTTACGCGCATCAAGCCCCATAGCCATAGGAGGCCCTGCTTATCCTTCTGCGTCTCCCCATCGTCAAACGAGAGTTGGGAGGTCCGGAATATTAACCGGATGTCCATCAGCTACGCCTTTCGGCCTCACCTTAGGGACCGCCTAACCCTGAGCGGATTAACCTTCCTCAGGAAACCTTAGACTTTCGGCGTGAAGGGTTCTCACCTTCATTATCGCTACTTATGCCGGCAGGGTCTCTTCGCAACGCTCCACCAGTCTTCTCAGTCTGGCTTCACCGCTGTTGAGAATGCTCTCCTACCACGCACACCGTAGGTGTGCATCCGCTGCTTCGGTGTACAGTTTTAGCCCCGTTGTATTGTCGGCACCGGACCGCTTGACCAGTGAGCTATTACGCTTTCTTTAAAGGATGGCTGCTTCTAAGCCAACCTCCTGGCTGTCTGGGCGTTCCGACTTCCTTTCCCACTTAACTGTAACTTGGGGACCTTAGCAGGCGGTCTGGGCTGTTTCCCTCTCGACAATGGAGCTTAGCCCCCACTGTCTGACTCCCGGACTGGTTGTCTGTGGCATTCGCAGTTTGGTTGGATTCAGTAAGCCGGAAAGCCCCCTAGTCCATCCAGGTCTCTACCACCACAGCAAATCATCCGAGGCTAGCCCTAAAGCTATTTCGGAGAGAACGAGCTATCACGGAATTTGATTAGCCTTTCACCCCTACCCTCAGCTCATCCGAGCTTTTTTCAACAAACACCGGTTCGGTCCTCCAGTGGGTGTTACCCCACCTTCAACCTGGCCAAGGGTAGATCATCCCGCTTCGCGTCTATTCCTGCCAACTATATCGCCCTATTAAGACTCGCTTTCGCTTCGGCTCGCTTACGCTTAACCTTGCTGACAAGAATAACTAGCCGGCTCATTATGCAATAGGCACGCGGTCAGGCATTCGCTTGCGCGCATAGCCCTCCCACTGCTTGTAGGCACACGGTTTCAGGTACTTTTCACTCCCCTAACAGGGGTGCTTTTCGCCTTTCCCTCACGGTACTGGTTCACTATCGGTCAGAAACGAGTATTTAGCCTTACGGAATGGTCTCCGTGGATTCAGAGCAGGGTTTCACGTGCCCCGCCTTACTCAGGTGCCAGCTTCGAGTCCGGATAGTTTTCGTCTACGCGCCTGTCACGCTCTATGGATCCCCTTTCCAGAGGATTCGACTAACTACCGGATTGGTAACTCTACTGTTGCCGGTCCTACAACCCCCGATACACCGAAATGCAACGGGTTTGGGCTGTTCCGATTTCGCTCGCCACTACTTTCGGAATCGAGATTTCTTTCTTTTCCTCCAGGTACTGAGATGGTTCACTTCCCTGGGTTCGCTCGTACCCGCCTATGTATTCAGCGGGCCGTACTTGAGGTTTGCTCAAGTGGGTTTCCCCATTCGGACATCTTCGGATATAACGCCTGTGTGCGGCTCCCCGAAGCTTATCGCAGCTTGCCACGTCCTTCATCGCCTGTTTCTGCCAAGGCATCCACCGTGCGCCCTTAGTAGCTTGACCATAGAATTAATTCCATGCAGGAACTAACATCTATGTAATATTGCCGCCTTAGTGACCATCTTATCTGCATAAAACTTTCGTACATAGACAAGTCACGTCACTATTAGTAAACTTCTTGAATATTCTAAAGACACTCAACTTGAACATGACTTAGCCCCGCAGTCGAACTTAGATCCGCGAAACAAAGCCTTGCTCAGCCTTGTAATAAATTACCCAATCGATTTCGTTGTCAAACATCCAGTCGTCAGCTTTCACTGACGCTCGCCCTCAGGCGAATCGAACATGACTAAATCCGAACTTACAGACTTGATCCTGCCCAAAGATCAACTTCCATTTCAGAAGCTCACCCTTGGGCATTTCTCTCGTACGTTGTTGGTGGAGCTGAGGAGGATCGAACTCCTGACCCCCTGCTTGCAAAGCAGGTGCTCTCCCAGCTGAGCTACAGCCCCATCTTATAGTTATGGTGGGCCTGGGTAGATTCGAACTACCGACCTCACCCTTATCAGGGGTGCGCTCTAACCAACTGAGCTACAGGCCCGGCATTCCTGCCCAGACGACTCACACCTTACCTTAATCAAATCAGGCGCCAGGCCGAGCCAGACTGCTCGTATGTCACGTACTCGAGAAAGTTTTCGAGGACCAGGTTGAACATGCTGACAGCTACGCCGCCCATGACCATCGTTTGAAACACTGAAGAAGCAGAGAAGGTTTGATTCAGGCTCCCTCTGCGTGAGTCAGGGACTCGACAAAGGGGTGTATGGCACATCTTATGCGCGGCCATAAGCCGTCTGCTATCGCAGATACATAAGACTGCCATGACGTTCTCTCTTAGAAAGGAGGTGATCCAGCCGCAGGTTCTCCTACGGCTACCTTGTTACGACTTCACCCCAATCATGAATTACACCTTGGAAGGCTGCCTCCTTGCGGTTGGCTCACCTGCTTCTAGTACAACCCACTTTCGTGATGTGACGGGCGGTGTGTACAAGGCCCGGGAACGTATTCACCGCAGCGTTCTGATCTGCGATTACTAGCGATTCCAGCTTCATGGAGTCGAGTTGCAGACTCCAATCCGAACTGAGGCCGGCTTTTTCCGATTAGCTCCCCCTCACGGGTTTGCGACGGTTTGTACCGGCCATTGTAGCACGTGTGTAGCCCTGGACATAAAGGCCATGAGGACTTGACGTCATCCCCGCCTTCCTCCCCGTTATCCGAGGCGGTCTCACCAGAGTGCCCAACTAAATGATGGCAACTGGTAATAAGGGTTGCGCTCGTTGCGGGACTTAACCCAACATCTCACGACACGAGCTGACGACAGCCATGCAGCACCTATATAGCAGCCCATTGCTGGGAAGGGATATTTCTACCCCGGTCCACTACATTTCGAGCCCAGGTAAGGTTCTTCGCGTTGCGTCGAATTAAACCACATGCTCCACCGCTTGTGCGGGCCCCCGTCAATTCCTTTGAGTTTCAGCCTTGCGACCGTACTCCCCAGGCGGATCGCTTAACGCGTTAGCTTCGGCACGGCGGGATTGGGTACCCGTCACACCAAGCGATCATCGTTTAGGGCTAGGACTACCAGGGTATCTAATCCTGTTTGCTCCCCTAGCTTTCGTGCCTCAGCGTCAGTTGTGGTCCAGTGAGCCGCTTTCGCCACAGGTGTTCCTTCCGATATCTACGCATTTCACCGCTACACCGGAAATTCCACTCACCTCTCCCACACTCAAGCCCGGCAGTTTCTCGTGCAGACTTCGAGTTGAGCCCGAAGATTTCACACAAGACTTACCGAACCGCCTACGCACCCTTTACGCCCAATAATTCCGAACAACGCTCGCCCCCCTCGTATTACCGCGGCTGCTGGCACGAAGTTAGCCGGGGCTTCTTCTTCCGGTACCGTCATTATCGTCCCGATCGAAAGGAGTTTACGTCCCAAGAGACTTCATCCTCCACGCGGCGTTGCTGCGTCAGGGTTTCCCCCATTGCGCAAAATTCCCCACTGCTGCCTCCCGTAGGAGTCTGGACCGTGTTTCAGTTCCAGTGTGTCCGTGCGCCCTCTCAGGCCGGATACAGATCACTGTCTTGGTGGGCCATTACCCCGCCAACTAACTAATCTGCCGCGACCCCCTCCTTAAGCGAATTGCTCCTTTGACCCGTAGGTGTTATGCGGTATTAGCCCCGGTTTCCCGAAGTTATCCCCCACTCAAGGGTAGGTTAGTCACGTGTTACTCACCCGTGCGCCACTTTACTCATGGATTGCTCCACTTTCTCGTTCGACTTGCATGTGTTAGGCACGCCGCCAGCGTTGATTCTGAGCCAGGATCAAACTCTCGTTTGAAACCTGATGATTGCACTCGACTGACGGAGGTCAGCGAGGCAATCGACCCCGCAATGCTCGAAAGATCGCGGGGCTTAATATAGTGAGAATGATCAAACCAATTCTTCTTCCATTCTCACGACTGGCATGTTCAACCTGATTGTCAAAGATCCTCAACAGTGACCGCCTCAGCGGGCTGCTTTTGGATCGAGAGCACGACGGATCGTGCGTCCTCGAACTTGTTGCGCCGTTTTTGCGCGAACTTTTTAAGACTATCGAAATTTGAGGCTTTCGTCAAACGTTTTCGTAAACTTTTTCGTTTACTTTCCATTCGAACGTCACATAAGCGCGATCGATCCCGACCAAGCCGCTTACCGACTGCCATTTTCGCATCATCACCGGGCTTACCCGGCAAGTTCCGCACAGCGCCAAACTTTGAAAGATCCACCGCAAAGCGTACTTTACGATCGGGCACTCAGCCCTGAAGGAGGATTTAGCTCCTTAAACCTGCAATGGATTGTTCGCTCTGAATACCGCCTATCGCGGTTGTCGAACTCTCACTTTAGCTTCGCAATCTACTCAGGCTTCCATCTAAGCCGGGAGCGAAGCGACTTCCCACTGCTTTTCGTATCGCTTTTAATCTTATCGCAGATGAGCACATCTTGCAACCTCACCCGCACACGAAGACAAGCGCCTCACCAGCGCTCGTTCTAACTCGTAGCGACAAGATGAATACTATCAACCCGAGGCACTCACTGCAACTGTTGAAAACTGTGAGCGTTTGTTGAAAAGCACGGTTTAGGCAGTGTTGATGGGGTTTCAAGCGATTGAAACATTCTCCTCAACCCTAACTCTTTACCTTGAACATCCGCAGCATCTGCTCAAACGTAGGCCGGAGCGTCTCAAAATCCTTCTGCGGAGCAACAAACACCAGATAACTCAGCGATCCATCATCACGCGCCACCGTCACCAGCCAGTCGTGCTCCATCCCGCCACCAGCCGAAGCTCCCTGGTTCTGAAATTCGACACTCCTCGCATCGCGCTGATTCACCCGAATCTCATCGACTCCGGTAACCGCCTTCAGCCCGCTGTTTCCCTGCCGCATCGAAGCAATCAGCTGCCGCGTGGCAGCTCCCAGATCGGCCGCCTGCTGCGGCTGAAAATCATCGATGATCACTCCATAAATCACTGTGTTGCCGTCGCTGGCCGTAGCAACCACTCCGTTCGCAGGCGCAATCGTCGCGCCCGCTCCGGCTTTCTCCTCAGCCCGCCAGTTCCCCGGATACTGCACCGAGAATCCCGAGCCATCGAAGAACACCCACTTTCCGCTCGGCTGAAAATTTAACGGCTCTGAGTCTATTGGCGGCGGAGCACCCGCGCCGCGCCCCTTCCACGCGCCGCTTGAAATCTCCTTCGCCGAATACGCATGCATCCCCATCACGAGCTTGTGAATCTTCTGAAACTCGGGAGTCGTCTTCACCCAGTTCGTTTGCGGCGGCAGCGTCTGAATCTCAGCATTCACGTACTCCGTCCGGTTGCCCGGATTGGGATGATCGCTCAGAAACTGCGACCCGCCCGCCCCATACTTACCCTGGATAATTTCGAAAAACTGCACCATGCCGCGCGGATCATACCCTGCGTCGTAGGCAATATCGGTTCCCATCAGATCGGCCTGCTTCTCCGCATCGCGCCCCATCTTGAGGAAGGTCATGCCTGCCGCCGCGCCCACGCCCTGCGCTGCCAGCGTACCGCCAGCACCGGGAATCAGAATGCCAGCCGCAAGCTGCCCCAGGGCCCACCAAGGCGCCTGCCCCTGCTCCTTGGTGATATTGCAGGTCGCATGCCGCATCACCACGTGGGAAAGCTCATGCGCCATCACACCAGCAAGCTGCGCTTCGGTCTCCGCCGCCTGAATCGTGCCAAGATTTACGAAGATAGGCCCACCCGGCAGCGCGAACGCATTGATATCTGCCTGATTCACTACATGAAACGAATACGGCCACTGATCTCCCGGAGCAAACTGCACCAGCTTCGCCCCCAGCTGCTGCACATATTGCGTCACCGGACTCGATTCCGGCAGCACCGGCATCTCTTTGTAAACCTGTGCCGCGGCCTTCTTCCCCTCGGCAATCTCACGATCGGGAGTGAAGGCATTCTTGCAGGGCGCAGGCTGCATGAAGCGCGCATGCGCGGGAGCAGCAGCCAAGACCGCCAGTATCGACACAAGAATTAGCCAATTGGTTTTTGTTCTCGTCATGCGCAACACAATTCGAGGATGGTGATGTTGTAAGTTTACCGCTGGCGCGAAGCGCGTATGCCTGGATGGCCAGTCCCCGAGCAGGCGCAGCCGGAGGCAAATCTAATCCTGCCGAGCAATCACACCCAGGTCGGTCAGTCCGTTTACGAAGAACTGCACCGCCAACGCCACCAGCAGCAGTCCCATGATGCGCACCAGAATGCGAATTCCGGTCTCGCCCAGCAGCTTGCGTACGCGGTCGGCGCCATTCAGCACGCCATAACTGACGACCGCCGTAATTGCAATCGACCCAATGATGGCAAACATCTGCCAGTGGTTCGGAGCGCCCCCGACCAAAACCATCACACTCGAAATCGCGCCCGGCCCCGCCAGCATCGGAATCCCCAGCGGCACGATCCCGGCGTCTTCCTTGGCCGCGCCCTCCTGCGTCTCGTCGGATGATTCCTGGGTAGGCGACCGCTTGGCCTCAAGCATGTCTATGCCGATGAGCAGCAGAATCAGGCCGCCCGCAATCTCAAACGCAGGCAGCTTGATGCCGAACAGGCTGAAGATAAACTGCCCAGCGAACGCAAAAGCCGTCAGCACGATAAAGCAGGTCAGCGACGCCTTAAACGCCATACGCTTCCGGCGCGCAGGATTGGCACCCGCCGTAATCGCCAGAAATGACCCGATCGCTGCAAACGGGTCCACGAGAAAGAAGATCGAGCTGAAGGCCAGCAGCGAAAACCGCACATAGGTCGAGTGCTGCAGCTCATGCAGCGCCGTGTTGGCCGGACCGTACATACTCAATTGAAGTTATCCTATCTCCGTGCTCCCCGTCACTTTGGACATAACCAGAGGCAAGCAGTTAAAAATAATAGACTTAACCAGTATTTAAAGCGACTAGTCCGCAGAATTCATGTCAAAACTGCCCGACATCGGGAATAGATTGCCAGCGGGCAAAAGGTTGCCTGCTATTTTTTGATCTATCTATTTGATTTTACATTATTTAGGTGATGCTCAAGTTTGGCCTGCCGAGTGCTTTTTCAGAAGCCGTGCCCGCCGCGAAGCCATTCTTGTTTCGGCTCACTTTACGGGTAGGCATTCGCAAAATTCTGGGTTGGCACGACCGTTACAAAACTGTCGGAAAGCCATGAAGGCAGGAGAAGACATGAACTCGGGAACTTTTGTTTTTTCTGAATCTTCGCCTCGGATCTTGCTCGGCAGTGATAATCAACACCTGATTTCCGCTGTCAGTAATGCTCTGCTCAAGGCGGGTTTCAATGTAGAAACGGCAAATGACTACACCCACCTGGAAACGCTATGGCGCCAATCACGCCATGACGTCGTCCTGCTCGAGATATCGCATCCCGGCTCGGTCGAGTCAGCCACAAGATTAGCTCTTCGCATCAAGCAGCAGGATCCGCAACAGTTCATCGGCTATCTCGCGGATGTAAGCCTTCAGATGAGCGGCCTCACCGGGGATGCGATCCTCTCCCGCGACACCGCTAAACTACCGCAGGCACTGCGCGCAGCGCTCGAAGCGGAACTCAACGGAAAGTTTTAGCGCACAGTCCTGTTCGCCTTCCATGCGAGGTTTAAAACTGGACCCAGGCCAGCCCATCGGCATTCTTGCCGGCATCGATCGCGGTCTTGACCCGCCAGGCAGCGAGATCGATCACAGCCACCTGATTGCTGTGCCCGCAGGAAACGTATGCCACGCCGTTATCGGGTCGCACTAGAACCTCGGTGGGCGCAAGCGGCACGTCGATCGTCCGCGCTACCTTCTGCGTAGACAGATCGACGACCGCAACTTTGTTCGCAGAGGTCAGGGCCACCAGCAGCCACTTGCCGTCGATGGTCGATGCTGTCCCGTAACCAATCGCAGGCAGCGCGATCCACGACTTGACCTTGTTCGTCGCCGTATCGATCACTGCCAACTGCGGCTTCGTATAGTCGGCCACAAAGACCAGCTTGTCGTCATTCGAAAGCGAGATGCGCTGCACCGTAGGCGCAACCGGAATCATCGTCACCGTCTTGCGCGCCTTCAAATCCAGTACAGACACGCTCCCGGGCCCGACATTCGCAGTGTAGCCGTAATGCCCATCGCGTGTAATCGCCAGCATGTGAGATTCGGCAGCTCCCGTCGGAATCGTCCCGACAATCTTCAGAGTCTTCGGATCAATCGCCGTGACTGTGTTATCCAGCTCCGTCGTCACATAAAGAAGGCCGCTGCTCGGATCGTAGATCGCGCGATGCGGGCGCACGCCGTGTCCGAAATCGACAGTCTTGACCACCTTGCGGCTGGCAATGTCGATGACGTCCATCGTGCTGCCATCGGTTCCCGGCTTGCCTACGCCAGCGTTGCCGTAGATCGGCACGAATGCAAGCTTCCCGTCGGGCGACGCAGCAACTTCGTGACCGGTGTAAGCGTCCTCGGGAACAGCCGCGATCTGTTTCTCCGCAGCCGGATCAATGATGCTGAGGTTCTGGCTCGTCTGGTTCGCAACCAGAAGAACACCGTGCGGAACACTCTGCGCCATCAGCGCAACCGGAGCCGCGCACAATAGAAAAAGAGATAGCCTGGAATTTTGCATCGCCCGCGAATGTATCACAAACGCGGCTGCCCCGCTGCATCCGCTTATGACTCTCTCTGATAGCGAGCGCGGCGCGATAAGGTCCCGGTCCCCAGGCTATGGCGACCCGTCATTGGATACCCGTAGCCAGCGCAGCCAACGCCAGCACGGCCGCCGGCCAGACAAGCTTCATCTGCGGCCGTACGCGCTCGGTCCACACCACAAAACTCGTTAGCGCCATCGCCCACAGGGCGTGTTGGCTCACCGTACAGGCCAGCATCAGCGCCCAGCAACTCATGCCGCAGCGGCCCGCCAGCAACATTCCGAATCTTAAGCAGTGCCAATCTCCCTTTCGTCCTGTGGGCGCAAGCAATGGCTCGGGATGGCAGCGTATCAGCGTCCGGCGCTTGGCCTGCGTGAGTTGCCACGCGGCAGCCAAAAGGAAGGCCGGAGCAGGCAGAAGCACGGAACGCGAGGTGGGGAACAGCAGGCTGAGAATCAACTCCGTTGCGCCCCCCGCGATCAGCCACGGCAGACAATAGCCAATCAGCACCAGCCCGATGTTGCGATGCCGGCGGTTCCACAGACTGCGTTCTGCAACGCGCCGCAGGCTGCCCATCTGCAGCGGAAGCATCATGGCCGAAAGCATCATGAGCCAGTGCAGCACCAACCCGCCCATGAGTGGCAACAGAGGCGCGGGGGCTACGGCATGGCACAAAGCGTCGTGGGTGCCGGAGGCGGCCCGCAAAACCAGCATCGCGATCCAGGCGCTCACGCAGAGCAGGATTGCTCCGTACTCGGGGTACCCAAGCGCAAGCAGCCGGATCGCGATCATCGCACGATGCACTCTCGCGCGACTCATTGCACGTAAATGCCGACGCGACCGACCTTGACCGGCTGGATTGCCGAAATCGGGTTCCCTTCCCGTCTGAGTGCTTCAATCACCTGCGTATCGTGCGGGGCGAACGTCACTCGGACCTTGGTAGGGTCCCACGTTCCTGCCTGCTCGAACTTCGCCACCAGCTCCGAGATGTCAAAGGAGAGATTCAGCCCCTGGCCCCCGTGCGTGCTGTCGGACTGCGAAGCTTTCACAAGTCCGAAGCGCGGAATGAGGCCTGCGAGCAACTCTGGATGTTTGCCCGGCTCGTCGCCTTCGGGCACGTTCACGTACACCTCATAGCTGTGCACGGGATTCTCCTTGGCGGTCACGTTTTCAAGCGCGAGGAACACGTGCTGCGCGGTGGGCTCGGCGGCACCCTCCGCCGCGGTTAATCCCGCGACAGGTGAAGGTGCGTGCATCTCGAATGCGACGGACTGATGATCGCTTCCGAGTGTGATGCCCGTCGCGTTGCTTGCTCCAACCAGCTGGGATTTCTTCATGGCCTTTCCCGCGAATTGCTTTGGCTGCTTCTTGCCCACCGCAGCGGACGGCGGCTTCCCAAATCGTACGCCTGAAGCGGCAAGCTTGATGGGCGGCTGCTTTCCAAGCGGATTCGTCGTGTCCTCGTAAACGTAGTCGCAGAGTGGTCCGGTCGTCTGAAGCACCTCCGCCACTTTGTAAGTCTTCGGCTTGCTATCCTCATCGAAAAAAGAAAAAGCTTGTTTATTCCACGAGGCGTCCGGAGGAGGCGTGTGCGGCGAAGTGTTCGTCCAGATCACCCACAGACGGTCGATATTCGAGTGGTGCAGCCAGAAGATCGGATCCAGAGCCGCGGCATCGGGATTGTCCATCCAGCCCGTTGGACCGCCGATCGCGTCGTGCATGTAATTGTGAGGTCCGTTCTCACAGCTTCCCGTGTAATGCGAAAACTGCATCACGGGCGAGGGCCCCCCGCCGAATCCGTTCGGAAACACTCCGGAGAACACAGTGCTCTTCATGCACGTCGTATTTTCGGATTGCGTGTCTGTGCCGACCGTGCCTCCTGAGTTCACTCCAGGACCGCGCAGCGCGAACAGAGGATTTGGCTTGCCGCCCGAGTTGGCGCTCCGGAAGGCGGCCGGAATCTTGCGCTGTACCGCCGTCGCCGGATGGCTATAGTCCCAGTACGGCAGGGCCCAGTCGTGCGGACCGCCGGCCTTCGCGATGAGGTCGCGGCACATTTTCTCAAACAGAAATACGAAAATCCTGTGCCAGGGAGGAAACCACCAGGACGCATGCTGGCATTTGTCCCAGTACTTCTTCTGTATATTCGTTTTGGGCAGATGCTCACCCGGGCGAAGCGCTGGGTAGAGCGACGCCTGGTAGCCGTGCATCGCTGCCTGGAACTTCCAACTGGTGGGGTCGTCAAACATCCGGGCCTGCATCTGTCCTACTGCCAGCGAATACCAATGCAGTGTTTGATCGCCCGGATCAGAGGCGAGCTTCCATACATCTCGACGTGTGCGCATTTCTATCTCCTGACTGTTGCCGTAGGAGCCGGTTATCAATCAGGCAACGGATCTTGTCTGGAATCGGCGGGAAACCCGTTGCCATCCGCCTGTCAGCGGTGCCCACGCAATTGTGTCGTGCCAAGGCTGTCATCTGACTATTTGGCACACACAAGGAATCCGGGGAAGCTGGGCGAGAAGAACAGTAACATGTGCATGTTCCCGGCGCAATGTTCTTAGCGCAATCGCCAAGGCGCGATGAAGCCTGTTGAACTGGACGTTCACTGCGGCGGCTCTTTGCCGGACTGCTCGCGCACCATGTACTCGGCGTACCAGTGCGGCCAGTTCTCGTCGCGCTGCCCGCCTGTGCGCTTCTCATGCTCGCCGTGGGCCGCCCCCGCACGCCGAAGCGCGCTCGCCAGGTCGCTCACCGACGCGAAGGTGGTGTCGCCAGTGACACGCCCGGGCAACCGCGTCGTGATCTCCTGGAACAGCCAGCCGTTGCCGTCTGGATCACGGAATGAGGCAAACGAGCGGTAGCTGCGATGCTCGGGATCCGGACCGCCGATCCGGAGCCGCCCAAACAGGTAGGGCTCGTCCGGGCCAGCGTATACACCTTCGTTGTGGAAGACCTCGCTGACCTCAACGCCGCGACCGAGCAGCTCTTTGCGGGCGGCCGCGATGTCGGAGACGATCAAGTACAGGCCCTGGGCGGAACCGGGTACTGCCCCGGTGACATTCCTGCCGAAGATGACCGAGCACCCCGAGCCGGGCGGCGTGAACTGGATCACGCGGAAGTCGCTGCCGTTGTCGTAGTCGGCGTCGAGCCGCCACCCGAGCTTCCCGCCGTAGAACTCCTTCGCGCGGTCGACATCGGAGACTGGTATGACGACGATCTCGAGCTTCGTGTCGACTCTTGCGGTGGTCGTGTCCGGGCTCATGGCTGCCTCCTGGGTTGTGTGTGGACGGAACTGTATCACGACATTTTCGTGTTGATCAACTGGTTAGCCACGTATCCGAATGCGTAACGAATGCGATTCAATATTCGCGATTCAATCAGAACAAAAGAGTGGATCCGTTAGACAGGCATTGGAGATAGATTCATGAGTAAAGCGATTCCGTGTAGAATTTCGCCGACTTAGATTTCTTAAACAAAATCGCAGCCCAGGAGTTCCCTTGCGTTCCTTTCAAAAAGCCTTTCGCTTCGCCGCATTCGTCTTCGCCTTCACAATCTTCACCCACGCGCAGCAGGCAACCGAAACCCAGACTAACTCGTTAGTCCCGCCCGTGCCGCATGCAAAGCCTACCCATCTCAAGCACGTGCTGGTCATCGGCGAAACCAAGGGCTTCGAGCACGACTCCATACCCGATGCCATGGTCGCCATCTTCGAGATGGGCCGCGACAGCGGTCTCTGGGACACGACGCTGCGCACCGACACCGAGCTGCTCACCAAGAAGAGTCTCGGCAACCGGAACGCCAAAAATCTCGACTACTTCGACGCCATCGTCTTCACCAGCACCACCGGCGAGCTCGACATGGACGACAGCCAGAAGGCGGACATGATGTCGTTCATCCACGACGATGGCAAAGGCTTCGTCGGCATCCATGCCGCGCTCGACACCAACTACAAATGGCCCGAGTACGGCGAGATGATCGGCGGCTGGTTTGACCAGCACCCCTGGATGACCTTCAACGCGCCCATCATCACCGAAGATCCAAACTTCCCCGCCGTCCGCCACTTTCCGCACGAATTCGTGAAGTACGACGAAATCTACCAGCCCAAAGAGTGGTCGCGCGACAACGTCAATGTTCTGCTCAGCCTCGACGCATCGAGACTCGACTACAACAACAACCCCCGCATTCATCGCACAGATCATGATTTTGCAGTCGCCTGGTCGAAGATGTACGGCAAAGGCCGCGTCTTCTACTCAACCCTCGGGCACACCGAAGAAGCCTGGAGCGACCCCGACATCCGCAAAATGTACTTCGAAGCCGTCAAGTGGGTACTCGGCATGACCGACGGCAGCACCGCGTCGCACCCGCACCCGTAAACAGATGAAAAGCTTCCATGGCAGCCGCGGCAAGAAAAGAGGTCGCATGGATATTCAATTCACTCGGCGCTTTACGGCCGCAATCCTACTCTTCGCTGCTGCGACCCTATCTTTGCAGGCGCAGCAGCGCGACCGCAGCAAGATCCCGGATCAGTACAAATGGGATTTGACCCCGCTCTATCCATCCGATCAAGCCTGGCAGACCGCGAAAGAAAAGCTCTCCTCAGAACTACCCAAAATTCGTGAGTTTCAGGGCACGCTGGCCTCCTCATCGCAGCGCCTGGCAGACGCTCTCGAAACCGAGAGCCATCTGGACAAAGAGCTCAACCGACTCGCCTCGTATGCCGGCTTGATCTCCGATCAGGACACGCGGGTGAGCGCGTATCAGGCGATGCAGCAGGAAATCGTTCAACTCGCGGCGACATTTGGCACAGAAGCAGCCTACATCGAGCCCGAAATACTGAAGATAGACAAGGCTACGATCGACCGCTTTATCGCGCAGGAGCCGCGCCTTAAAGTGTATGAACACTACCTCGACGACATTGCGCGACGACGCGCCCACACGCTCAGTGACGCGGAAGAGAAATTACTGAGTGGGTCAATTGTCATGTCGGACGGTCCTTCGAGCGTCTTCAACATCTTCTCCAACGCCGAATTTCCCTATCCCAGCGTTGTACTGCGTGACGGCAAGACCGTGAAGTTGGACGTGGCGGCATATGAGCTGTACCGTACTTCGCATGTACGCGAGGACCGGCAAAAAGTCATGTCGGCGTTCTTCGGCACATTGGGCAGCTATCGCGGAACTTTCGGCTCGACACTGAATTCCAGCATTCAGGCATCGGTCTACTACGCGCATGCTCGTAATTACAAAACCTCTCTCGAAGCTTCTCTGAACGGCCCAAATATCCCGGTTTCGGTGTACACGCAGCTCCTTGAGGGGGTGAACAAAAATCTGCCTACTTTCTATCGTTATCTCAAGTTGCGCAAACGCATGCTGGGGCTTACCGAACTTCATTACTACGATCTGTACGCACCGCTGGGTGAGGCAGCAGCCACCCAATATCCCGTGGATGCTGCGCAGCGCAATATTCTGGATGCTCTCGCACCGCTGGGTCCCGATTACGCCGCGGGCGCGCACCGCGCCTTCTCGGAACGTTGGATCGATCTGTATCCCAGCGAAGGCAAGAATCCCGGAGGCTATTCGAACGGAGGCGCGTATGACGTCCATCCCTACATGCTGTTGAACTACAACGATAAGTACGACGACATGAGCACGCTGGCCCACGAACTGGGTCACACCATGCAAAGTTACTTCTCGAATAAGACGCAGCCGTATCCGCTTGCCTCCTATCCCATTTTTGTTGCTGAGGTCGCTTCCACCTTCAACGAAGCTCTTCTCATCGACCACATGCTCAAAATAACCAAAGACGACAAGATCAGGCTGACGTTACTCAGCAAGTACCTGGAAAACTCCAAGACCACCGTCTTCCGGCAAACCCAATTTGCAGAATTCGAGTTGCGCATGCACGAGATAGTCGAAAAAGGGCAGCCCCTCACTGGCGAAGCTCTCTCAAAGCTCTACTTGGAGATCGTGAAGAAGTACTACGGCAACGATCAAGGCATCTGCATAGTGGATGACTATGTTGCCAACGAATGGTCGTATATTCCCCACTTCTACAGCAATTTCTATGTCTTTCAGTACGCCACGTCTTTCACTGCATCGTCGGCGCTGTCAGAGAAGGTATTGTCCGGCGAGCCCGGCGCTACAGAGCGCTATCTGAAATTCATCTCTGCCGGCGGCTCAAAATATCCGATTGAGTTACTGAAGGATGCAGGCGTAGACATGACCACGAGCGAACCGCTCGATCTGACGATCAATAAAATGAACCGCGTGATGGATCAAATGGAAGCAATCCTTGGACCGGCAACGCCACCGCCGGCAAAGCCTCAACCTCCCAAAGGTAATTGAAGACTCTAAGATTGTTTACATGCCGCAGCCAGCAACATCGGAACAACCAACACCATCCCGACGCGGCAAATACTTCACTGACAGCTACGTTTTCAACTGGCACAATCAGACCTTCCGCGATGACCTTGTCCTGCTCCCGGCAATCGCCATCTGCCTCGGCGTAGGCATCTGGCTTGGTCATCCCTCCGCGGGCATGATCGCCGCCGGAGGCGCCATGACCGTAGGCTTCGGCGCTAGGCAGAGCATCGACGACTCCCGTCTCCTGCCCATGCTCTTCGTCTCCATTGGAATGACATTCGCTGCATTCCTCGGCGTCATCATCGGATACACAAATTATTTGCTTGTCCCCATGGCCGCGCTCTGGGGCTTCGGCTATGGCATGCTCACCACGCGCGAAGAAGGCTACAGCTGGGTCGGCCAGCAATGCGTCATCACTTTCCTCGTAGCTTCAGCATTTCCAGCATCCATCGGACCAGCCTGCGACCGCGCTCTCCTGATCCTTGCCGGGGGCGCCGTCCAGATTATCTCCAGCGCGATTCTGCTCCAGCTTTTCCGCCAGTTGGGCGACCATCTCAGCTCACTCGCCCGCTACATCCGCGCCGAGCATCTCGCCATGCGCTCTGCCTATCTGCTGGCAACGCAATCCATCATCGGACGCCGCTTTCTGAGCTCGGCCATCCCCTACTCCCTGCGCCTGGCCGTTACCCTCGCAGTCACCACCGAAATCTATCGCCGCCTCAATTTCCAGAGCGGTTACTGGATTCCCATGACCGCGCTTCTCGTCCTCAAACCAGGCATCACCGACACCGTCAGCCGCGCCATCGCGCGCCTCATCGGCACGCTCGCCGGTGCCATCGCCGTCAGCTCCTGCCTCGCGCACATACCTGAGCCCTCGCCACTCATACTCGCCGCCTTCACGCTGCTCTTCGCCTGGCTCTCCTACGGCACAACCAACATCAACTACGCGCTCTTCTCCGTCTGCATCACCGGATACATCGTCTTCCTGCTCTCGATCAACCATGTCCCCGGCCCTACCATCGCACTGCGCCGTGCCATCTGCACCGCACTCGGAGGCTCGATCGCCCTCGCAGTGCGCCTCATCGTTATCTATCGCCGGAAGAAAGAGCGGGAAAAGAGCGGCGCCGCCCTCCCGCAAAACATCTAGGCATTCGTGCAGGATGATCAACCAATAGCCTGCCTCATTCTGACGACCAACTGTAGAGCCTGTCTTGAGCGGAGCCCAAGCAAAAAATCTCAGCGACGCAGGTTGCATTCTTCGTTTCGCCTGAACACAAAGGC
Organism: Terriglobales bacterium; assembly: GCA_963823845.1. GTDB lineage: Bacteria > Acidobacteriota > Terriglobia > Terriglobales > Acidobacteriaceae > Alloacidobacterium. The sequence continues at coordinate 567,557 of CAWGND010000008.1, read as the reverse complement.
GCGAAGCGCGATTGCCTGGACGGCCAGTCCTAGCCTCGGAAATGGCTCACAATGTGCATCACAAAGTGCGTGGCAAAAATCGCCGCTGCCAGCAGAACCCCCACTGCCATCGGCCTCCGCTTGCGCCAGAACCGCACAGTGCCAATTACGAAAAGCGTCTCCGGCAGCAAGAACACCACCAGCCAAGTTGGCCACGGAATGCTCTGCTTCATCGGTGGAAAGAAATACTCTGCCAGGTGAAACAGCCCTGCCGCGCACACCACCAACAAGGCCGACAGCACAACCCCGGCGAACACCCAACCAACGTTCTTCGCTGTTTCCTTCATCCCCGCCTCCTCTTGTCTTCTGAAACCAACTCGCAACAGTTCCCGCCCGCAATGCCTGAAGATCGCCGCCACGCCTCCCAATGCCCACCACAGCGCCGCCCAGTCGCTCTCGATAAAGTGCAACTCGCTCAGCATCGCAATGGCCCATTCGCGGCAGTCCTCCGGCGCATAGCGCAAAAGCGCATCCAGCAGCCACACCGCAAATCCACGCACACGAGACATCAGCCCTTTGCCTCACCAAAAGCAGCCCGTCGCACACTCGTAGCCCGCGATCGACGATGCTCGCGCGCAAACTGCAGCCCATCCGGAGTCAACCGGTAAAGGTGCCGGGGAGGCTTGCCCACCTCCACCGTCTCCCACGACGTATCCAGCAGCTGCCGCTCCGCCATCCGCATCAAAATCGGATACAACGTACCCGACTTCAGGCCCGTCTCCCGGCTGATGTCGTAACCGTATCTCCAATCCTTCGGCGCGGCAAGAAAGGCATCAAGAACAGAAAGCGTCTGCGGCGACAGTCTCAGTTTCACGACACCAACTCTACATATGTAGAGAAACACTGTCACCGAAAATGAATCGCCGCACCAAAGTTCGTTGAATGACCACCAAACCGAGCGGAAACCCCAGCCAAATCAGCCTCAGCAAAGCTATAATCAGAGTGTTCAGAACGAAAGGAGCAATCTCCTCGCATGCCCATTCAGCCCACCAGCAAGATCTGGCACAATGGCAATCTCATCCCATGGGACAAAGCCCAGATCCACGTGATGAGCCACGTCGTTCACTATGGCTCGTCTGTCTTCGAGGGCATCCGCTGCTACGGCCAGCCGCAGGGAGCAGGCGTCTTCCGCCTTCCCGAGCACATGCAGCGCCTCATCGACTCAGCCAAGATCTACCGCATGACGCTCCCCTACTCGCTCGACCAACTCAGCTCGGCCGTCGTCGAACTCATCGAAGCGAACGGCGTCGCCCCCTGCTACATCCGCCCCATCGCTCTGCGTGGATACGGCGAAGTCGGCGTCAACCCCAAGCACTCGCCCATCGAGGTCTACATCGCCAACTACCCCTGGGGCAAATACGTTGCCGGAGATGACGGCGCCGACGTCTGCGTCTCCTCCTGGAGCCGGCCCGCGCCCAACACGCTGCCGACCCTCGCGAAAGCGGGCGCCAACTATATGAACTCCCAGCTCATTCGCATGGAAGCCGACGTCAACGGGTACGCCGAAGGCATCGCCCTCGATGTGAACGGCTACGCGTCTGAAGGATCGGGCGAGAACCTCTTCATCGTGCGCAACGGAGTCATCTACACCTCGCCGCTCGCCAACTCCGTACTCGCCGGCATTACCCGCGACTCGGTGCTCACGCTGGCCCGCCACCTCGGCATGACCGTCGTCGAGCAAGCCATGCCGCGCGAACTCCTCTACATCGCCGACGAAGTCTTCTTCACTGGAACAGCCGCCGAAGTCACGCCCATCCGCTCCGTCGACCGCATCCCGGTGGCCGACGGCAACCCCGGCCCTATCACGAAGCAACTGGCCGACGAGTTCTTCGGAATAGCCAACGGCCTCAAACCCGACCGCTTCGGCTGGCTGACCCCAGTCAACGTCAACGTAGAGCAAACCGTCACGGTCTAAGAACACACCATCACCACAAAAAAGAGGAACGCAAAGACGTTCCTCTTTTTTGTGCGCCGATTCGGCCTAAAGCCTGCACCTAAAACTCGGGTTCGTTTTCGCTCCTCTTTGGGATTTTGATTGTGATACGCTTCGGAGCGCCCTACGACAATAATGTGACGGAAGTCCGCACCACTCGTTGCAGAGCGTCGAAGCGACGTTGTAACAGCGCGCTTGTATCTCAACCGTAAAGGAGATGAAACAATGGTTTACTACTGGGAATGGACTCAAGTTAGCCTCGGGACAGGTACGGTCGGGGGAGGCGTATAACCAGATCGCTACAAACCCAACTTATGGCTTTCCATCGCTCGGTTGGACCGGTATAAAGGTCGCCTCAGACGTGCATGCGTGGAATGGAAAACTCATCATTGTCGTGGTGCTCCTTCCCATCTCTGGATCGGACTGCTGGCTGGTTGTGAGCTCCGCCGGGGACGGTACTGAAGATGATGCCAAAGCAAACATCAATATCGCTACGAGCCAAATTAAGACCATACTCAACGACTACTTCTAACTCATTGTCATGCTTGGCATGTTTTCCATTGGCATGACTTCGCGCTCAAAATGGACTGGCGGTAGCACCGTACGACGATCATCGACGACAACCTTCTTTCGCTGGCTCGAATAGTAAGACTGAACTAGCATGTCTTGAAAGATCGCGAGGGCAATCGGCGATGCCAGAAACGGAACGCCAGCTTCGACTCGCACGGTTTGGAGATTTTGAGGTTGATCTCCGAAGCGGCGAGTTGCGCAAGACTGGGGTGAAGCAGAAATGCGGGGGGCAGCCGTTTCAGGTTCTCAGCATACTGCTGGAGCGTCCCGGCGAGGTGGTAACGCGGGAGGAATTGCAGAAGCGGCTCTGGCCGGACACTTTTGTTGATGTCGATCACAACCTGAATACAGCCATTAACAAGATTCGCGAGGTGCTGGGCGACTCAGCGGAGAACCCGCGCTTTGTTGAGACGCTGCCTCGGCGGGGGTATCGATTCATCGGTGAACTGGAGGCACAGGCGGAGCCAGTAGCTCCCGTTGAACGGGATCGCGGGTCGCACTTGCGTCGTGCGTGGTTAAAGATCGCTGCGGGTGTTCTCGCTGTCTTGGTCGTTGCGTTTGGGGCGCTGGCTGTCTATCGATTGCATCGGCAGCAGCGTCCGCAGGAGCAGGCGGCCTTGACTGCCGTTCCGTTTACGGCTCTGCCCGGAGAGGAAACTTCCCCGGCTTTTTCTCCGGATGGCTCCCGAATCGCTTTCGCATGGAACGGTGATTCTCCGCCTGGGGTCAAAGGCTTCGACCTGTACGTGAAGGCTCTCGGGAGCGAAACTCTTCTGCGCCTTACACATCATCCCTCGGAATGGATCACTCCTGCATGGTCTCCCGATGGCACGCAGATTGCCTTTCATCGCCTGGCGGGCACTGACCCGGGAATCTACGTTGTCCCCGCGCTTGGTGGACCTGAAAGAAGACTACGCACCAGCCGAATCTCTGGGCCTTTGTCCACTCTTATCAGTTGGTCGCCGGACGGCAAGTTGATCGCTTACGTAGATGTGGCGCAAGACGAGGAACATGCAAGGATCTATCTCCTATCAACGGAAACAGGGGAGACCAAGCAGCTTCCAACAAGTCCAAACTGCGATAGCGAAGGGGGGCCAGCGTTCTCTCACAATGGCGAGTACCTCGCATACTGGTGTTTTCAAAGAGAGGCGAACGACAACGTTCTGTATTCCCTACCAATTTCGGGTGGTCAGCCGAAATTGATTTCACCACTTTGGGCTGTTCCAAATGGGTTAACGTGGTCGGCTGACGACAAGAGGCTCATTTATTCCGTTTATCCCTTTGGGAATGTGACCTCAGTTGAAATCGATGAGGTCAATGTCGCCAATGGCTCGACGAAGCAGCTAGCCTTCGCAGGAAATGCAATGCTGCCTGCGGTTTCCCCCAGAGGCGACAAGTTTGCCTACAGTTCTCTTTCCACCACCCTAAGCATCTGGCGCAGAGACCTGCTTCACCCCGAAGCACCAGCCGTAGAACTCATCCCTTCCTCGCGGGAACAGTGGGACGCTCAATACTCTCCGGATGGGAAGCGCATTGCCTTTACTTCCTTACGCTCAGGCGCGCTGGGTGTTTGGATCAGCAATGAGGATGGCAGCAACCTGGTGCAAATCTCAAACTCCGGTCAACCGAGTGGCAGTCTACAATGGTCGCCGGATGGAAACAAGATAGCGTTTGACTCGCTTTCCCGGCACCGCTGGGAAATATATGTGGCCGACGTGGCCGAACGGGCGCCCAGAAAACTGGTCACAAATATCACCAATCTAATTCGACCTCACTGGTCCCGCGATGGAAAGTGGATTTATTTTAGATCCAACGAACCTGGGAGAATGGGAGTCTATCGTTGTCCCGCCGCCGGCGGAGACGCCATTTTACTCTCTAAAGATATCGATGCGATCAATCCGCGGGAGTCTTTGGATGGGAAGACAGCCTATTATGCGAGCAAGCACGAGAAATGGACGCTGAAGAGAGTGGCTCTGTCAGGGCAGCACGGTTCGGAGTCAGAAGTAGAAGGATTGCCTCACCTCAGCAGCCCCGGCTCCTGGATCCTCGCTCCCGATGCTATCTATTTTGTTCCTGCCGAGGCGCCCAAATCCGTTCGTTATTTCGATTTCGCCAGTAAGCAGGTGCGCCCAATTTTTGAAGTGGACAAGGATTTTGGTGGCAGCCTGTCACTCTCTTCCGACGGCCGATGGATTCTCTATTCACAAATGGGCGATGCGAACGGCGACATTATGCTTGTTGAACATTTTCACTAGTATCACGAGGACAATCAGCGATGGCAGAGACAGCGCGCCAGCTTCTTATTGATGGCCGTATTCAAGATTCGGGAAGCGATGGGGAACTCGGCCGAGAGCCCGAGACGCTGCCTCGACGCGGGTATCGTTTCATCGTGCCGGTAGAAGCAACGGGAAATGGTCAGGTAGCGAGGGAAAGCACGGAGAGCGAAGCGGCAGGCCCACGAAAGCGTTTCGTGACCGTGGTTGTTGCTCTGAGTGTCTGCGTCCTGCTGACCATCGCGGGATGGTTTGCCTACAAGATATGGCGCGCGACTGTTCCACCACCGCCCGTTTAGCGTTCCCTCACGCGCCTCACCTCAAACCAGGGCCTGCAGACCGGAACGACATGGTCGCCGGACGGACGCTTCATCGCCTACAGTTCCGACCGTGGCGGAAAGTACGATATCTGGGTCCAGCAAATCAGCGGCGGTGACCCCATCCAGATCACAAAAGACGGACAGGTTTCCCGATGATTTTAAGACCTGGGATTCGCCAACCTCAGCAGGGAATATCAGGATGTCAAGCCCCTTCACCCAAAGAAATCTTCTAACCCGCACATTCCAAAGCGAAAAAATGAAGCAACTTTAGCCGACTATTACCACCAAAATTACTAAACTAAATATAGAGAGAAAAAACAAGCCCGCCCCGGATGGCGCGCTTTTCTTTCCGGCACGGCCTCTGTCCCCTGGGTGCCCCATCCTTTCGCGTAGTTTGCGAAAGGGTGGGAGACCACAAACGCCAACGCAGCTAACCGTCTGCAGAAAGAGTAATTTAGCAAAGTACCCGGGTGCCCACGGGAGAGCCATGCCGACCCATTTCCCCAGAGGAAAGAAATGCGCCTCACCCACGCTCACCGGCAGGACTTCTGCCGCTGTAGCAACGACAAGCCCTGCCTTTTCTTATTTTTACCAGCAACCCGCTGAAAATAAAGCACTTCCGCAGAGAATGACACCGTAAGCCCTTGAAAATAAACCAATTCGGTAAAACAGTGAAGGTACACCCACTCCCCTGACCGAAGGAGTGCAGATCGGAATCAGAGAGTGTCTTCGATGCGCATGAATCTGCCGAGAACAAGCGCTGCCAGCAGATATCCCAGATACAGATATGGCAACCAGGAATAGGGCGCAGGCGGCACAGGATACAGGTTGCCCACAAACGCGAGCAGCATGGCCACCGCTCCGGCAATGGCGATCCACAGTGTGGAATGGGTGAGAGATTGCAGCCGCTGCAAACGAATGGGCAGCGCAATGCAGACGAGGCCGTAGACAGTGATAAACCCATACGTTGCGAGCGAACCCATCCACCCGTAGATGTCGGCGCTAGAGACACCGCGGGAGGCCAGCACCAGCGCCGGAAGCAGCACGGCAACCGATGTGATGAGCACGGCAACATGCGGCGTCTCGTTGCGGGCATGCGTCCGGCGTAGAACCCCATGCACGAGCCCGCGATGCGACATCAGCAGCAGGACCCGCGCCGCCGCTGTGATACAAGCCAGAGTGCAGGCAAACATGCTGATCATCGCGCCCGCATCGATCACCACGCCAAGCGCGGAGACACCCGCCTGCTGCGAGAGCACATGCATAGGCGCCGGGCTCTGATCGAGCGCCACGCCCGTAGGACGGAAGCCGAGGACCTCGGCATATGCGGCAGCGGTGAAAAAGACGCCCGCGCCGATCACGGACTGCATGACGGCCCGGGGAATGGTACGCAGCGGATCTTTCGCCTCAGCACCCAGCGTGGTCGCGCTCTCGAAGCCGACAAAGCTGAACATGGCCAGCACTAGGCCGAGGCGGATCCCCCAAGGAGACGCACCGCGGAGCGAGAGCTGTTCCCGATCCACATGCAGGCCGTGCTTGAAGAGAATCAGCACCAGCACAAACACGATGCAGGCGACCGAGACACCTTCCATCCACAACATGGTCTGCGCTGAGACTTTGATGTCGCGATAAGCCATCCACGCTGCCACAATCACTGCCCCGGCGACCAGCAGCGTGGCCGGGGCCACGTGGCCGGCGAATGTATGGAGCAGCACGTTGGCGTAGTTGATGAATCCACCGGCAACCGAAGAGCCGGTGGCAACGTAGGCCAGCAGCAGAGCCCACGCTGCGAGACTGGCAAGTGCGGGAGGGAGCGAAGCCGTCGCGTAGCTGTACAGCGATCCCGGCGATGCCGAGTGCCGGGCGAAAGCCGCAATCAGCAATGCTACGAGTCCAAGGCCAATCGTCGCCAGCAGGTATACCAGCCAGGTGCCATTGCCTGCGAGCGCGAAGACGAGCGGAATCGTCATGGCCGGCGTCGTCGTCGGAGCGATGGTCGAAACGGACTGCGCCAGTACCTCCAAGGGCGAAAGCACGCCCTGTCGCAAGCCATAGGCCTCCTCGCTGACGGGTTGCGGTACAACAGTATCCGAGGCCAACTGCAGGCTCCTGTCTATGTAAGAATTTTGAGCTGGAGCGTTCAGTCTGCGGTGCATCCGCCGGCAAGTCAAGCAATACTCATGGGAAAGGTGACACCTAGATGAGTGAATACGAAGCGATGCTCGCGGTCGCGATCAGGGAAGCGCGGCAGGGACTCGAAGAGGGCGGCATCCCCATCGGCGCGGCGATCTTCGACCGGCAGGGAAAATTAGTCGGGTCCGGGCACAATCGCAGAGTGCAACACGGAGACCCCTCCGCGCACGGCGAAACGGATGCCTTTCGTAATGCCGGCCGCCAGCGCTCTTATCGCCATCTCACGATGGTCACCACACTTGCACCTTGTTGGTATTGCAGCGGCTTGATCCGCCAGTTCGGCTTCCGCACAGTCATCGTTGGTGAAAGCCGCAATTTTCAGGGCGGCGTTGACTGGCTTCGCTCAAACGGGATCGATGTGATCGATCTCGGTAGTTCGGAATGCGTCACATTGCTCGAGGACTATATCCGCAGAAACCCGCAAGTCTGGCACGAAGATATCGGTGAAGAGTAGGGATTGCCTCGTGTAACGCGATTAAGAAGCCGCCTGCTTCCGATCCTTTTCATCTAGAGAAGAGCCAACCGCACCGTGGTGATGATCGAGAAAACCCGGGGATGTCGGGTCTAGTGGGACGCTGTTTGACGCCACCTCGACTCCCTGTTGCTCGCTCCAGCCCGGGAGTACTTGGCTTCCCGTAATCAGTCGCGCGCCGTGGGTAAACGTGAAATACATCCACGCCCACTCAAACAAAACAGCGATGCGATTGCGGAAACCGATGAGGAAGTAGATGTGGACGGTCAGCCATGTGAGCCATGCCATGAAGCCGCTCCAGTGCGCTTTGAACGGCCACTCGATTTTGGCGACCGCCGCAAGGCGACCGATGGTAGCCATATCACCCTTGTCGAAGTAGCGGAATGGTTTGCGCGGCCGTTGTTTCAGGTCCCACGCAATCATGCGCGCCGCATGGGTGCCCATCTGCATTGCAGGCTGAGCGACGCCGGGGATTTGCCTGCCATCCTGCTCGACGTGCGCGAGGTCGCCGCAGACAAATATCTCCGGATGCCCGGCTGGATTGAGCGTCTCATTCACCAGCACGCAGCCGCGCTTGTCGGTTTCGACACCGAGCAACTTACCTAGAGGGGAAGCCTGTACCCCAGCGGCCCACAGCGTCACGATCGCATCCAGCCGCCGGCCGCCCACAATCACGTAGCCCGGCTTCACATCGGTGACCTGGGAGCCCGTGTGAACTTCCACGCCGAGGCCATTGAGTTGCTGAACCGCCTTTTGCGAAAGGTCTTCAGGGTATGCGGCGAGGATGCGCGGTCCGCCTTCGAGAATCAAAACCCGCGCCATCGTGGGGTCGATGTGGCGGAAATCATGCCGCAAATAGAGTTTGGCGATGTCGCTGATGGCCCCAGCCAGTTCTACTCCTGTCGGGCCGCCTCCGATGACCACAAAATTCAACGGCGGATGGGAGCCGGTTTCAAGCATTTGTCGTTCGGCGAGTTCAAACCCAAGCAGCACGCGGCGGCGAATCTCGGTTGCGTCTTCTACCGTCTTGAGGCCGGGGGCATACTGCGCCCACGCGTCGTTTCCAAAGTAGGAGTGAGTCGCGCCGGTGGCCAGGATGAGGTAGTCGTAGTCCATCTCGACACCGCTCTTCATGCAAACGCGACGCAATGTGGTGTTGAAGCCGACGGCCTCATCCATCAGTACTTCGACGTTCCTGTGCCTACGCAGAATGCTGCGGATGGGCGTCGCAATGTCGGCAGGAGACAGAACGGCGAGCGCGACCTGGTAGAGTAGCGGCTGAAACGTATGGTGGTTGCGGCGATCGACGATGGTAATGTCGACCGGCAGTTTTGCCAGCGTCATCGCCGCGTTGAGCCCGGCGAAGCCCCCGCCCAGAATAAGAACCCGGGGTCGGCGCGCGCCTTCTACCGCTGGAATCTGTACAACTTTTCCGCTCACGGGCGAACCCATGGCACCCTCCTCGGAAGACTTTCCCTAATAACAAGATGCTTGGCGCGGCAACAGCGATCCAAGTGAATCTGGCGGCAACAGCGATCCAAGTGAATCTGGCGGCTCCAGCCAATCATGGAAAATCTATTTGGTCTCCGCCTGAGGCACCCTATCTCGCGTACGCGGCCAGTCCTCGACCAGCTTGTCGACAACACGATGGCCAATTGCATAGGCGCTCTCGAGCGCGGGCAGAAAGGCCGAATACTTTCCCGCCTTCTCAGCCGCGAGGCTTTCCCACGCGGACATTCCCGGAGGCGGCTGGTCATAGTTGCTCACGGTGCGCAGGACCAGGATGCGATCCCAATCGGCTTTGCCTGCACGCGCCAAGAACTTGAGAGACTGCAGCGTTCCGGTGTCTTCCATGCCGGTAACGGCAAAATTTCCTTTGCCGCCAGTGTAATAGCTGACCCAGGCATTTGCCCACGCATCCATCTTTGCTCCGTGCCAGAAGGTTGACGCGGACAAGTCATCGCCGATGAAAACAAATGGAGGCTTCCTCGCGGCGAGTTGACTGAAGTGCGAACGGCGTTCTGCAATCGCTGCGTCGTCCGCCAATGGGGCATATTTGGTCAGGTGATACGCCCATTCCACCAACGATGCGTTCAATTCGTAAACCTGACCGAGATCGGTGTTCACTGGCTGTTCGTAGGGTGAGGACTTGCGCAGAGGAACATAGCCAGTAGACCAATCGGCTGGAATCTCGCGGGCGTCAATTTCATGGGCCAGATCGCCATCAACGACCCAGTGCGCCCACACTGCTGAGCCCAGCGAAACATTCGCCGGATTGCCTCCAGCGATGCCTGCGATGATCCAGTACGCGTGAGTAAGATCGAATCGCGGATCGAGACCTAAGGCCATGACGGTTGCCGCAGCCTTAGCAGTACCCACTCCTGTAAGTACTCCCAACACTCCATTGCCGTTCATGCGGAGATCGTGATTGCCAGCTGGAAATGGCAGCACCTTGTCGAGATGCTCGCGCTCGACCCAATATTGAAATTCGCCCGGAGCATCGCCGGTGTCGGCTCCCTGTTCGAACATCGCGACGACCACGACCTTTACGACGATAGGAGTTTCCGCAGACGCGGCGATGCAAAAAGCGAATGACACGCATACCAACAGCCAGCGCAGACAGCTGCGAGAACTCATAAGAAATCCCAGGGCAAAGATGATGAGGGCGACAAGAACAGGGTAACCCGAATTCAATCGCGCTGCGATTTAGGGATGTTGCTCGATCTCGAAATTCAGCGTGGCGACACTGCCTGTCACCGCCGTCACGTAAAGGCGCGTCGGCTCTCCGTTTCCGGTTAAGGGTGTCAGTGTCACCAGACCATCCGAACCAGATGTCACTTGTACAGTTTGTGTCGCCAGGACCGGTGCGGAGGGACACCTCCCCTGGGCTGGACAATCCGGCGTCCACTGCTTCAGCGTTTCGTAGAACGCGACTGTGCCTCCGGCCATCGGGTGGCCGACAGCATCGGTCACTCGCAAAACGACTGGCGCAGGAGTGGCACTCGCGCTCAATGTCTGAGCTGCTCCGCTGACTGCGGTGAGTTGCGCCACTTCTGGATGCACACTGTATATCTGAAATGTGGAGCAAGCAGTATTTCCGGGCAGGCAGGGATAGATGGGCAAGAATGTGCCTTCGGCAAGGGGGCCGATGCTGACCTGTGCCGATGCGATTCCATTTGCGCCCGTGACCGCGGTTGCCGTGGAAGGAGCAACACCCGCTGCCGCAGACCAGTTCACACTTTGCCCAGCCGGCGGAGCGCTGCCGCTCAACACTTCTACCCGTGGCGACCAGGACGCGGTCGCGCCGATTGCGATGTAAAGGCTCGGCGTCAGCGCAACGATCGCGGGCGGAGTGCTGCCGCTGAATTCCGTGATTACGCTGGCACCATCGCTCAGCGATGCAGTGACCTGAGCAAGAGCAGTCGAGTTTGCAGAGACCCTCATGGTTGCCAGACCGTCACCGCCCGACGCTATGGAGCACATCGCCTGGCCACAGCCGAGCGATGCAGTCCCTTCTGTCACAGTGAAAGTTACAGTTACTCCCGCTGCCGCTGTCTTTAGGTCTGCGGATAGCGCCTTGACCGTAAATGGCACGGGAACGCCGGCGGCCACAGTTCCCAACGGGGCGGTTACGATGCTGAGAGCATCGCCGCCCATTGCATCATAGCTCAGACCGTCCTGAATCGCTGTTACGGCGAGCGTTGCCGGATCGCTTACGGTAAGGAGAACCACGCCGTTCGCTCCGCTGGCTGAAGGAGCGATCGCTGTGATCTCCGTTGGGGTAACGCTGGTCACGGCTGCTGCAACGCCATTTACGGAATTGGGCCGGAAGCCGATGCCGCGAATGGTGATCGGTCCGCCGTTCTGCGATATGCGTGTTGGCATAACACTGTCGGCGTAGAGCACGCGGCCGCGATAGAGGTAGTCCGGCCGCCCGTCGCCACGGCTGTCCGCTACGCCTACGGTCAGATAGCCTTGCCGAACTGTTGCCACGGACAGAGTGGTCAATCCTGCCTGATCTCCGTTGAAGGGCTGCGTTGTGCTGCTGATGGGCAGAGTGCCTGGGGCATCGGTTCCGCTCCATGCGCCGAGTACGGGTCGCGCCTTGTTTTCACTCGGCTGGCCGCTCTCATTGAGGGCTACGGCTTCAATCGTCAGTTCGCGATTCGCACGAACCGGCAAGGTGAACCATCCTATATGCCCATAACCGTTGATTCTTCCGGTCCATTCACCGCTTGCGGGGATGTTTGCCGGTTCGAGTTCGCTGCCGTCGTTGCTGCTATACGACTCGTCGGCGGAGTCCTGAATTACAACGTCCTGCGTGATGGTTGTTCCTGCGGTCAGGCCGTTCAGCTCGATGACCGGCATCGAGCCCGACGGGCTCACCTGGCCCTGTATGTATGGGCCAACCGAATAGCCTGATGCGTACAGCGGATTGAGCGGCTCGAAACTGAGTTGATAGTCGGCGATGGTTGTACCTAACGGCAGGGGAGCACCGCTCAAATTGCAGCGTTCGGAAATGGGAATGGATCTATTTCATACCCCTTGACAACTGCCCCGTCGCGTCAGATCTCGGGGAAGAAATCGAAGAAGGCATCGATGCTCTGCCGCAGCTGTGCCTCGATCTGCTCCCGCGAACCTTCGAGAACGTGCATGGTGACGCGCGCCGAGTTCCCATTCTTCAGCTGGATGGGGGCCTCGCCAACTTCTGCAATTTCGTCGGCGGGCAGGAGCCGTAAACCGTAGACCAAAGTCAGATTCGCCATGACGATATCTTAGAGCCTGTTGAGGCGCTCCGCATCTTTTCTCCCCGCGCGACATCTACCATTTACTGGTCAAAAGGTACAATCGGAACTTGACTGCAAACTATGTCTGACACCGTACGCGATACCGTCATCCTCGGCTCCGGCTGCGCCGGACTCACGGCAGCAATCTATACCGCCCGCGCCAACCTCAAGCCGCTGGTGATTGAGGGCCACGAGCCCGGGGGACAGCTCTCGATTACTACGCTGGTCGAGAACTTTCCCGGCTGGCCGGAGGGCATTCAGGGGCCGCAGCTCATCGAGAACATGAAGCTGCAGGCGGCGCGCTTCGGCGCCGAGTTTCGCATGGGGCACCTGGTCTCGGCCGATCTGTCGAAGCGTCCAATTGCTCTCAATCTCGGCAGCGAGACAATCCATACGCGCACACTCATCATTGCCAGCGGCGCTTCGGCGCGGTGGCTGGGTCTTCCGTCGGAGCACGCGCTGATCGGGCACGGCGTCAGCTCCTGCGCTACCTGCGACGGCTTCTTCTTTTCCGGCAAGGACATTGCCGTGATCGGCGGCGGCGACTCGGCGATGGAAGAGGCTCTCTTCCTTACCCGCTTCGCGACCAAGGTGACCCTGCTGCACCGCCGCGACCAGTTTCGCGCGTCGCGCATCATGCTCGACCGCGCCATCGCTCATCCGAAGATCGAGTTCCGGGCAAACACGGTGGTCGAAGAAGTTCTTGGCGTCGAGCAGAAGGAAGTAACCGGCCTGCGCATGCGCAATACTGTCACCGGCGAGGAATCGGTCTTGGACGTCAGCGGCATGTTCCTCGGCATCGGGCACATTCCAAACGCCAAGATGTTCGAGGGCCAGATCGATCTCGACGAAGACGGCTACATCAAAACCCATGATAACGTCTTGACCCGGGTACCCGGCGTCTATGCCTGCGGCGATGTGCAGGACCGCCGCTATCGCCAGGCCATTACCGCAGCCGGAACCGGCTGCATGGCCGCACTTGAGGTCGAGAAGTATCTGGAAGAGCACGGGCGATAGGCCACCGCCCCCGGGTTTTCGTAAATTGTCTCTTTTCAATAGCTTACTGCTAAATACTAGAAAAGGCATGGGTTACAGCCCATGCCTTTTGTTCCACTCTTCTTCTATTTCTATAGTAGCAAATTTCACCGTAATTCCCGGCAGGCTGACCGGCTATCTATGTCATTGCCTGGAAAGGAGTTATGCCTAACTTTGCGGCTGAGGGGGCTTTTAAGATGGTAGCCGATATAAGTCAGGACGAACGCCGAGATCTGGAAGGTCTGACTTCCGGGTAGCCGCTAGCCGTCCATTTGGTTCGATAAACGGGCCGGGTGTTTGGGGTCGGTAAATTCGAGCAGTTCGATGGGCGCACCGTTTTCGACGATGAATGCGACGCGGACACCGTCGGATGGGCTGTTCGGAGGAATCAGGATTTCGCGGCCAGCAAGCTCGGAGGAGAGGTCGGTTACTTCAAACGCGACGTGCGGCACTCGCCGGACAAGATCGGGAACCGCCGCATCCGCTTCGAAGCGCATCCATTCCACGCCGAATTCGCTTTTGTCGAAACTGACGACAAAAAGTTTCAGGTCTTTCAAGTGGGTCTCCCCAGGCTTCGATTCGTTAGTGGGAATCCCGATATGGTGATACCGGCGCATTGTTTTCTCTCCGGGAGAACTGGCGCAAAATTCTACTCCTTTCGTTACCACGTTTGAATCTCGCCGAGCCTTCCGAAAACACAATCGGGCCGGGCTGAGTGGTACTTCACTGAACTGCCGAGATCAATTGTCCTTTTGCGTGATGTATTGGACTTTGCGGGCGAGAGCTTAGGAAGGAACTCGCCCGCGAATTAGCCTAGACAGCTAAAAGCTCGCTGAAGGGATTTTCACCGGAAGGCCCGGTGGAGGAAGTTTCCCCGGAAGGCTAGGCGGAAGAACTTGCACAGGATGTTGTCGCGGCGGAAGGATGTTGCACGTGTTTTTCAACGAAATCACTTGCGTGAATTCCGCTGAGGTCGACGCTCCATAGCTGACGTCGCCTCCATAGCTCGCAGTCAGCACATTCGATCCAGGCGGAAGCGCCGCAGTCGAGAGCGCCGCCACGCCGTTGCTCAGGGTTGCCGTAGCCAGCACGGTTGCGCCCTTTTTCAGAGTTACCGTGCCAGTCGGCTTGGTGCCGCTCGTTCCACTGACCGTGGCGGAGAAGGCCACCGGCTGGCAGTTCATCGCAGGATTGGCAGATGAGGTGAGATTGGTCACCGAGGCCGCCGGAGCTGCTGCCGCCGCAGTTACGCCATAGGTTCGCGTGATCGGGCCGACCGCCAGATAGATCCCATTTCCGTTGTAGCTCGCGGCAAGCGTATGCGTACCCGTGGTCGTTTCCGTCACGCTAACCGACGCGGTTCCGGAAGAACTGAGAGTTACCGGGCTGCCGATCGCAACGCCATCCACCCAGAACTTAACCGTACCCGTCGGCGCGGGTGATGTCGTTGATGTCACGCTCACGGAGAAGACTACCGCCGTTCCAGCCTTGACCGACGTCCCGGTAGCAGGTGAGGTGATGGTGAAGGTGGGGGTCAATGTGCCTGATCCGAAAAGTTGAACATTGTTCTGGTTGTTCACCGTATTGTCGAGGAAGACGAGGGTGGCCGAACGACCGCCTCCGCCGGACGGCGTAAACAGTATGCCCACCTTACAGCTCTGTCCGGAGTTCAAGGTCGATCCGGGGGTGAGCGGGCAACTGGTGGTGGTGGGATCGATCTTGAAATCCGCGGCGTTGGTACCGACTATTTCAGCATTGGTAAGCGTCATCGCCGAGTTGCCAGTGTTGGACACTGTTACCTTGTTGACGGCGCTGGTTGTCCCTTTTAACTGCGAGTAAAAAGTCAGTCGCCCGTCCGGGCCTAGCCTGCGTATGACCTGAGCCGTTCCCGTGGCCGCTGCACCGCTGATGATGTACACCTGCCCCTGCGAATCGACTGCCACTCCGGTGGGAGAGCTCAGTGTCGCGGTGGTGGCCTGGCTGCCATCACCGCCATAACCGGCTACTCCCGATCCGGCGATGGTGTTGATCAGCCCGGTAACTGCATCAACGCGGCGGACGCGCTGGTTGGCCGTATCACTGAAATAAAAATTCCCGGCAATATCGAAAGCCATCTGGCCGACGGTAGCGCCCATCTCGGCATTGCCCGCCTCACCGCCGTCTCCGCTGAACCCGCAGGTGTGTCCGCCTACGATTTTGGTGAAGATTACGTTGGAATTTTCGGCGTTGTAAAGTGAACTTTGAACGATCTCGCACTCTCCTCCGTTGGACCAGAGGCTGTAGAGGTTATCGCCTGCATCCGCGGCGACAGGACTCGATGGGTTGGTCTGATACGGGAATGGGTCGTAGAGAAAGATCAGCTTTGCTGGCAGAGGCTGCATGGTTCCCATCGCGGCTCCCATGTGGCTGTCGACAAAAAACAAGTGATTGTAAGGGTCCATACTCATCGATCCGGGAGTCCCTAACGCTTCCGAGCTAAAGTTGCAAGGTGTCGCGGCCGGACAGCTCGCTGTGCCTGTCCCGTTGACCTGGACCACCGGGCCGTAACCGTAAATCTCGTGCATTGTGTTGGCAGACGGCTCATCGAAATACACCTCGCCGAAGGTGTCCACCGCTATCCCGAGAGGACCGGTCGCTGTCGTTGCCAGGTTTTTGATGGCCCCGCTCGAATCCATGTACCGGATGACCTTGTTGCCCGTATCGGCGATATACAGCGTATCGCCGCCATCCACGGTAAGATTTTTCGCGCCATTCAGCAGGCCTGCGCCCGAGGGAAAGGTGCCGGGCACGGTTGTGATCACCGCCGGGGTGAAACTCACTACAGGCGCATAGCCGTTGCCCGCAAGACCGAGACTGAAGGCTTGCACAGATGCTGTATTCGCGATCGTCACTTTGCCCAGCCGCGGCCCCGGGCCCTGCGGAGTAAAGCGAACGAGCAAAGTGCAGCTGTCGCCGGCCGCAAAAAAGCTCTCCTCGACGCAGCTCCCACCCTGCTCTATCTTGAAGTCTTTCGTCGATTCGATTTTGGTCAGCTTCGTCGACGCCGCAAAGCGAAGGGTCAGGTGTTCCACATTGCCGTTTTCTCCAACCTGCGCTGAAGGAAAGCTGTGAAAGTTCGCCGGCGCGTTGACAAACGAGGCCTCCCCTCTCAGCAGTGCGGCGCCCGCCGTATTCGGCGCTGCACTGGGCTCGAGCGATATTACGGGTTTAGCCGATTGCGCAACCACATCAGTCGATTGCGGAAAGGCGGTGGATGCAAGAAACACCGGGCACAGGAGTGCGCCGGTACGCAGAGCGGTCCGAAGGAATGCTCTATTCATGGATTTAACTCCTCGGGGTTTGAGGTTGCCTTAAGAAGCTGCACAGACGGCAGGTGGGGTTGGTCTGAAAACCAGTTCAGATCAGCAGAACGTCGTCCTTAGAGAAAGAGCGCAGGGGGGAGGTCTTTCAGCCGAGTTACGGCGTGGCCCACACGGATGGGCAACTTTATCGTTGTAAGGGAGAGTTGTCGAGCAAAAAAACCAACGGCGTCGAGGACAGCGCGCCCTGCGACATCCCGGGAATGCGAGACGCCGGTTTTAGATATTCACCATGGCCACGCCCAGAAGTAGTTCTTCCCTTTGCGACAGAGAGAGCCTGACAACATTCGTTTTGAGGATTTCGGGTGCGGCGACGACTTACTGGGCCACGGTCGCGCTGACTGCAACTTGTCGGCTGGACTGGGCCTGCGTCTTCGCAGTTGCCGACTTACTCGTCATAGATTTCAGGATCAATGCTGCCCGAGTGGGGACGCAGACGCACATAGACTTAATCGATTCGTTAATGGGCCAGGGCCGGGAACCGATGCCTACGATGACGATCAGGACGGCGGCGAAGATTGCGAAGCGATGCATGGGATGACCCCCTGACGGAGGATACGGAGGCTGTGTCATAGGAGTTCCTTAAAACTTCGGTAGTTCTGACGCAGCATATCTTATTGCGGAACGGCTGGATGGCGACGCAAAACTGGGCCGATTACCAGTTCAGGAACGGCTGAGCCCCCGATGCGAAAAGGCGGGCGGGTTTCGCCACCGCCTCCGGGGGTTTGTATACTATTAGCGCCAGTCGTGCAGCGATGATTCACAGCCAACACCGACGCGCATGGAAGGTTCTTGTAGCCGTCGCGGTTGCGTGTGGGCTGCTGCTTTTATTGCTGCCACACTCTCCCACACTCCATGACAGCCTGGCTGCCTGCTTCGTCCTGCTGCCAGTTCTTCTTTTTGGAATTGTCGAAAGCTCTGATCCTGCACTGCCAGCGAAAGAGAGTCTTCGCGACTTCTATCAGGTCCCGGTTCGTTCGGCGTTGTTTCAGCGGCCACCCCCTCCTGCAATCGCTTAATTTCTCTGCAAATTTAAAGCGCGAATAACCCCTGGGTTGTTCTGCGCCCGTTTACGGCTACATAGCGATGTGGAGGCGGTCTTATGGATTTTGGTCCCCTGATGAACAAGGTCCTTGTCGTTTTTAGTTTTTGTTGGATGTGTGCATTTTTGTTTCAGCGTATTCGCTGGAAATATAGAAATCGTCGTGGAAAGAAGAACTCAAGTTTTTATCCCACGTACTCATCCCTTTGGAATGCTCTCCATGTGCTTCAGCAGCTTCCCGAACCTGATGCGGCATATGTGATTGCAGAGCAGCTGGATGATGAAGCAGATGAGGACGATGAAGGAGAACTGGCCGATCCGGCGAAACACCTGCGGCGTCAGCTGAAGCGTATTCGAAATGGAGAGCAGATCGACAGATTGACGATACTGCTCATTCCCGAAACCAGAACGCAGGAGTCTTTATCAAAAGAAATGTGAGTGCTCTGATTGGCCGATCAATCCGCGAATCTTCCATAGCTGATGTCTATCTAACGAACACTGGAGGAGATTATGCCGAGGATTGTTCGTTTTCATGAGACGGGCGGGCCGGAAGTTCTGAAGTTTGAAGATGTGCCAACGCCGCAGCCGGGCAAGGGTGAGGCGCGGTTGAAGGTCGAGGCGATTGGGTTGAATCGGGCTGAGTCGATGTTCTATCGCGGGCAGTATGTTTATCAGCCGAATCTGCCGTCTGGGCTTGGGTATGAGGCGGCGGGCGTGGTGGAAGCGGTTGGGCCAGATGTGGACAAGGGCTGGATCGGCAAGCGTGTGTCTGTGGTACCGGCATTCTCGTTGCACGATTACGGCATGGTGGGTGAAGAGGTGATTGCTCCAGCGGCCGCGCTCGGTGAATATCCGGCGAAGCTGTCTCCGGTTGACGGTGCGGCGATATGGATGCAGTACGTGACGGCCTATGGCGCGCTGATCGATATCGCTCACGTGAAGAAGGGCGATTTCGTCCTGATTTCGGCGGCTTCGAGCAGCGTGGGGATTGCCGCGATTGAGATTACGAAGGCCGAGGGCGGGATTCCGATTGCAACGACGCGCAAGAGCGACAAGAAGGCGGAACTGACGAAGCTGGGCGCGGACCATGTGATCGCGACTGAAGAAGAGGATCTCGTCGCGCGCGTTGGGGAAATTACCGGCGGCAAAGGTGCACGGGTGATCTTCGATCCTGTGGCGGGGCCGTTTCTGGAGAAGCTGGCGGATGCGGCGCAACCGGGCGGGATTATTTTTCAGTATGGGGCGTTGTCGATGCAGCCTACGCCGTTTCCGCTGTTTGCGGTGCTGTCCAAAGGGCTTTGGATTCGCGGGTATACGTTGTTGGAGTTTACGAGCAGTCCGGATGCGAAGAGGCTGGAGGCGGCGAAGAAGTATGTCTACGACCGGCTCGCAGATGGGCGGTTTGTTCCGAAGATTGCTAAGACCTTTCCGTTTGCGGAGGTGGTGGAGGCGTATCGGTATCTGGAGTCGAATGCTCAGGTGGGGAAGATTGTGGTTATTGTGGGCTAAGTCTTCATTCAAGACACTTAGAGTGATTTAGGTTTGTGCTTTCCCGCCCTTTCGCAAAATACGCGAAAGGATGGGGCACCCATTTTTCGAGCTTTAGCTTAGAGGGCCTTGCTTGCGCAAGGCAATGGGCGCACGAATTTCATTCGTGCGGGTCCTTCGACTTCGTTCCCTTCGGTCACTTCGCTCAGGATGACATCGTTTATTTAAGTGCTTGGTTTTGTTGTGATCAGGCTGCGGTAGAGGTCGATGGTTTGATCGGCTATGGCTGTCCAGGAAAAGTGTTCTTCGACGCGTTTGCGGCCAGCGTGGCCGAATTGTTTTGCTTTGGCTGAGTCAGCGAGCAGGCCGGAGACCTTTGTTGCCAGATCGCGGGCGAACTGGTCGGGCTTGGTCGGGAAGCTGGTGGTTGGGTCCTGCTCGAAGGGAACGAGGTAGCCGGTGACGCCGTCTACGACGACTTCGAGGATGCCTCCGGTCGCGCTGGCGACGACGGGGGCCTTGCAGGCCATGGCTTCGAGATTGATGATGCCGAAGGGCTCGTAGACTGACGGGCAGCAGAAGACGGCGCAGTTGCTGTAGAGCTGAATAGCCTCCTGCTTGGTGACCATCTTGTCGATCCAGACGATATTCGGGTTATGGGCGCGGGCTTCTTCGATTTTGTTGCGCATTTCGGCGGCGATCTCTGGCGTGTCAGGCGCGCCGGCGCAGAGGACGACCTGTGTGTTCGGCGGCATGTAGCGGATGGCGTCGACGAGGTGGGTTACGCCTTTCTGGCGAGTGATGCGGCCTACGAAGAGGACATACGGCTGGCTGAGGTTGACGCCGAAGACGGGGAGTTCTGAGGTGTCGGTTGTTTTCTGATATTGCGCGAGATCGATGCCGTTGTAGATGACGTGGATACGCTCGGGCTCGACATCGGGATAGGCGCGGAGGATATCGGCTTTCGTTCCTTTGGAGACGGCGATGATGGCGTCCGCATCCAGCATCGCCGTCCGCTCCATCCATGAGCTCATAGCGTAGCCGCTGCCGAGCTGCTCGGCTTTCCATGCGCGCAGCGGTTCGAGGCTGTGCGTAGT
The DNA here is from genome assembly GCA_963823845.1 of Terriglobales bacterium. GTDB lineage: Bacteria > Acidobacteriota > Terriglobia > Terriglobales > Acidobacteriaceae > Alloacidobacterium. The sequence continues at coordinate 546,949 of CAWGND010000008.1, read as the reverse complement.
GAGCACGAAGGGGATGTCGTGCAGCTTCTTGCCGAGGAAGCCCGCCATCGAGACGTACCAGGTGTGCGTGTGGACGATGTCGACGCCGGTAAGCGATTTAACCTGCAGGAGGTTGAGGCTCATGGCTTCAAGAGCGGCGGTGAATTTCTGCGGCTCGCCCTGAGCGAGCTTGTCCCACGGTTGCGCGCCGCGGACGTGGAGGTTGCCATCGTCAGAATTCTGGTCGCCCCAGCAATGGACTTCCACTTCGATTTTCTTAGCCAGTTCAAGGCTCAGGTATTCGACGTGAACTCCGGCACCGCCGTAGACGTTGGGCGGGTACTCGCGGGTCATGAGGGCTGCTCGCACTTTGTTCTCCGGTGAGGCGCAATTCTGGTTTCGGCTGCCGGAGCATTCTAGCGCCGCTCGGTGGGAGGGGCAAATGTGGTGGTCGGGTTAACGTCATTGCTTTCCCACCCTTTGCTGCGCAAAGGATGGGGCACCCCTTGATTTTTGGTCCGATTAGAACTGTTTAATTCTTTTCCAGTTCGGATTCGATGGCGCTGACAAGGGCGGGATCTTCCGCGGTGGTGTTGGGGGCGAAGCGGGCGGCGACTTCTCCGTTGCGAGAGACGACAAACTTTTCGAAGTTCCAGAGGATTTCCGGGGCCTCGTTAGGCTGGACGCCGAAGTGGCGCAGGTCTTCTTCGAATGGTTCTGCCGATGTGCTGACGGCTTTGGGCTGGGCTTCGATCAGCGCGCTGTAGAGTGGGTGCTTCTCTTCGCCGACTACGGTGATCTTTTCGTAGAGGGGGAAATCGACGCCGAAGTTGAGGCTGCAGAATGTCTGAATTTCATCGTTGCTGCCGGGTTCTTGTCCAGCGAAGTCGTTCGAGGGGAAACCGGTGATGACGAAGCCCCGGTCGCGATATTTACGGTAGAGATTTTCGAGGCCTTCGTATTGCGGCGTGAGTCCACACTTGGAGGCTACGTTGACGACGAGCATGACGCGGCCCTGGAATTCGGCGAGGGTGGTTTCTTCTCCGGTGATGCGGCGGACTGGGATGGACTGGATGCTCATGGGGAACATTGTAAGTGGTTTTGGTGAGTGCGGGGTGAATGCGTAGGTATGTTCCTGGGCTTTTCGGATATCTCCAATCGCCGTACTTGAATCGAAAAAACAGGTTGCGCGACTTGACCCAGTTCCGGTTTCGGCCGTGATATCATCCGTCCCGTCCAGGAGAAGGTCAAGGAGACGGCCATGGATCTCAAGGCGCTCGAAACTCGGTTTCGTGGTGAGATATCTACGCCGGGGTCGCCGGATTACGAGGAGTCCCGGCGAATCTGGAACGCGATGATCGATCGCAGGCCGGCTGCGATTGCACATTGCACCGGTCCTGCCGATGTCAGCGCGGTTGTTCGATTCTCGGTCGAGCAAGACATCTACCCGGCGATTCGTGGCGGCGGACACAACGCTGCAGGTCTTGCCATGGTTGACGATGGCCTGGTGATCGATCTGTCGCGCATGAAAGGCATCTTCGTCCATCCCGCAGGGCAGACAGCGACCGCGCAGACTGGGCTCACATGGGGCGAGTTCGACCGCGAGACACAGTTGTACGGCCTAGCCACGACAGGCGGCCTGATATCCACCACCGGCATCGCTGGACTAACCCTTGGAGCAGGCGTCGGATGGCTGATGGGGCGCTGCGGTCTGGTTTGCGACAACACGCTTGCCTACGACGTGGTACTCGCCAGTGGTGAGTTGATCCGCGCAAGCTCGAGCGAACATACGGATTTGTTCTGGGCTCTGAAGGGCGGCGGCGGCAACTTCGGTGTGGTCACCTCAATCACTTACCGCATGTACCCCATTAGCACTGTGATCTCGGGCATGGTGATTCATCCCCTTGCCAGCGCACGTGATGTTCTCAGGTTTTACCGCGATTTCACGATGGCGGGACTGCCGGATGAACTGATTGTGTATGCCGCAGCATTGACAACGCCGGACGGGCATCCAATGCTCGCGCTCATTCCCGTCTGGTGCGGGGACGATCTTGCAGAGGGTGAGCGTGTATTGCAGCCGCTCCGCAAATTCGGATCTCCGGCTGCCGATTTGATCCGGAGCATGCCTTATCCCGCGGTGCAGCAGATGCTCGATGGAGCGGCGCCCTTTGGCCTTCGAAGCTACTGGAAGAGCCGCTTCCTTCGCGATTTGCCGGATGATGCGATCGACATTTTCCTGCGATTTGCGGAGTCGCGCACGTCTCCGCGCACGCTCGCGATTTTGGAACACGCTCATGGAGCGGTCTCCCGGGTGGGGAACGATGCCACTCCATTTCCGGCACGAACCGCCGCGTACGATTTCGTGCTGATCAGCGAGTGGGAAAATCCAGCAGAGGACGCGGTTCACGTCGACTGGACGCGCCAATTCTACTCCGCCATGCAGCCCTGGTCGGCGGGAGTCGTGTATGTCAACGCCCTGGATCAGGATGACATTGCGCGTATTCCCGAAGCTTACGGCACGAATTATGCGAGGCTGCGCGCGGTCAAAACGACCTACGATCCAGAGAACCGCTTTCGCCGCAACCAGAATATTCAGCCGCAGCCCCATACTGCCGCACAGTAAAACCACGCTTGCGGCGAATCGTCATCGCTGGGATTCTTCGTCGCGTTGCTCCTCAGAATGACGGCCTGATTTAGGGAGAGTGGAAATGCGAAAGGGAGAAAGAGCAAACTGCTCTTTCTCCCTTTCGCTTATGCCTGTCCGGCGAGGGCCGCTCCGCGCGCAGCGGCTGCCGGAGGCTGTTTTACGCTCGGCCTATAGCCACGTGGCTTTCGAGCGGGATGCCGGCGCGGCTGGTGACCTCGAAGGTGAGGGTGTTGCTGCGTTTGTCGGCATCGATTTTTACTTCGTCGCCGTGCAGGATTTCACCGTCGAGGATCTTCATCGCCAGCGGGTCCTGGATCAGCTTCTGCATCGCGCGCTTCAGCGGGCGTGCTCCATATGCGCGGTCGTAGCCTTGCGTAAAGAGCATGTGCTTGGCGGCATCGGTCAGCGTGATCGTGATGTTGCGGTCGGCGAGCAGCTTTTTGAGATCGGCCAGTCGCAGATCGATGATGTGCGTGAGCTGATCTTCGCCCAGCGGACGGAAGATGACGATGTCATCGACGCGGTTCAGGAACTCGGGACGGAAGCTCTGACGCAGCACGTCCATCACCTGCGCACGTGCCTTCTCGAAGCCGACTTCGTTCGAGATCAAGTCGGCATTGAGCGCCTGCGCGCCGAGATTCGAGGTCATGATGATGACCGTGTTCTTGAAGTCGACGGTGCGACCTTTCGAGTCGGTCAGGCGGCCGTCGTCGAGCACCTGCAGGAGTACGTTGAAGACGTCGGGATGCGCCTTTTCGATCTCGTCGAACAAGATCACGGAATATGGCCGGCGACGGACGGCTTCGGTGAGCTGACCACCTTCGTCAAAGCCGATGTAGCCAGGAGGCGCGCCAATCAAGCGTGCTACGGCGTGCCTCTCCATGTACTCGGACATGTCGATGCGTATCATGGCCTGCTCGTCGTCGAAGAGAAATTCGGCGAGCGCGCGGGCAGTTTCTGTCTTTCCCACTCCCGTCGGTCCAAGAAAAATAAAACTACCGATGGGGCGCTTGGGGTCGCTCAGGCCGGCGCGTGAACGGCGGATGGCGTTGGCGACGCTAGACAGGGCTTCGTCCTGGCCGACGACGCGCTCACGCAAACGGCCTTCCATCTGGACGAGTTTTTTTACTTCGCCTTCGAGCATCTTCGAGACGGGAATGCCGGTCCACTTGGAGACGATGCACGCCACGTCTTCCTCGTCGACTTCTTCCTTCAGCATGCGCTGGGCGGTGGCTGCGCCATCCTGCACGGCGTTGAGCTGCTTGAGCTCGGCCTCGAGCCGGGGCAGATCGCCGTACTGGATCTGCGCGGCGCGTTCGAGGTTGCCGAGGCGGGTTTGCTCTTCGGCTTCAAAGCGTAGGGCTTCCACTTTCTTCTTCACGTCAGAAAGGCGTGTAATGGCTTCGCGCTCTTTTTGCCAGCGAGCGCGGAGGCCGATGGCCTTTTCGCGCAGGGCGGCCAGTTCGCGCTCGACGACTTCGAGGCGCTGCTTCGAGTTCTCGTCGCTCTCGCGCTTCAGGGCTGCCTTCTCGATTTCGAGCGAGGTGGCCTGGCGTTCGAGCTGGTCTATCTCTGTAGGTACAGACCCGATCTGGATGGCCAACGATGCGGCAGCTTCGTCGACGAGATCAATGGCCTTGTCGGGCAGGAAGCGGTCGGAGATGTACCGGTGCGACAGCTCCGCTGCGGCGACGATGGCCGAGTCCTTGATGCGGACGTTGTGGTGCGCTTCGTAGCGCTCTTTGAGGCCGCGCAGAATCGCGATGGTGTCTTCGACGTTTGGTTCGCCGACAAAGACAATCTGGAAGCGGCGTTCCAGGGCTGCGTCCTTTTCGATGTACTTGCGGTACTCGTTCAGCGTGGTTGCGCCGATGGCGCGCAGCTCGCCGCGCGCGAGTGCCGGCTTGAGCATGTTGGAAGCGTCGATGGCGCCTTCGGCCGCGCCTGCTCCGACGAGCGTGTGCAGCTCGTCGATGAAGAGGATGATCTGGCCGTGCGACTCTTCGATATCTTTGAGGACTGCTTTGAGGCGGTCCTCAAACTCGCCACGAAACTTCGCTCCGGCGAGCATCGAGCCGAGGTCGAGTGAGATAACGCGCTTGTTGCGCAGGATTTCTGGCACGTCACCAGAAACGATGCGGCGGGCTAAGCCTTCAACGATGGCTGTCTTGCCAACGCCCGGCTCGCCGATGAGCACAGGATTGTTCTTAGTGCGGCGCGAGAGAACCTGGATGACGCGGCGAATCTCCTCATCGCGGCCAATGACGGGGTCGAGCTTACCGCGGCGGGCGAGCTCGGTGAGGTCCTTGGCGTATTTTTCGAGAGCCTGGAATTTTGCTTCAGGGTTCTGATCGGTGACGCGCTGGGAGCCGCGGACGGTGCTCAGGCTCCTCAGGATGGCGTCGTGAGTCGCGCCGAACGAGGCCAGCAACAGCTGTGCGCCCTCGTTCTTCTGCTGCGCGAGGGCGAGGAGCAGGTGCTCGGTCGAGACGTACTCGTCCTTAAAGTTGTCGGCTTCCTTGAATGCCTGATCGAGGACCTTCTGGATGGCATTCGACATGCCTGGCTGCGCGCTTGATCCGGAAACTTTGGGCAGCTTGTTTAGCGCCTCGGTTGTTTTGGTGGTGAGCTGGTCAGTTGCCACTCCGACTTTTTGCAGGACAGGGACGATGATGCTCTCCTTGTCTTCAAGCAACGCGGCGAGCAGGTGCAGAGGCAACAGCTCAGGGTTGCCGTGCTCGGTTGCGAGTGTGCCCGCGCTTTGAATCGCTTCCTGCGATTTGACAGTAAATTTGTCCCAACGAATGGCCATATCTGGTCTCAGCTTTCAATCTTCTACTTCTAGATGTAAGAAAGCGGGAATGAGAGCCTTTTTCTCATCCCCGCGAGGTTACCTCGGGGCTGAAGCCCCTTGTGTATATTGCTTCTGTTGCGCGCCTACCTTTGGTAAGACACCAGTTCTTAGGCGGCTGGCTTGGACTCAGACTTCGGCGCTTCGATCGGCTTGCTGCCACCTACAGAGACCTTGATCTGCTTCGGCTTGGCTTCAGCGCGCTTCTCGAGTTCGATCTTCAGGACGCCGGCGTCATAGCTGGCGGCGACATTCTCGGTGTTGACCGTGTTCGGCACCGTGAAAGCGCGGTAGAAGCTGCCGTAACGGCGCTCGATGCGGTGGAAGTTCTCTTCCTTTTCCTCTTTTCCGAACTTGCGCTCACCGCGGACGGTCAGCGTGTTGTTCTCGACGCGGATGTCGAAGTCTTCCTGCTTCATGCCCGGGACTTCGAGCTTGAGGACGACTTTGTGCTCGTCTTCATAGATGTCGACTGCCGGAGCGAAGGCGGCTGTCGTCAGCGTGTCAGCTTCGCCCTGACCGCGGGTGAAGTCCTGAAAAATCGAGTTCATACGGTTCTGCAGAGCAACTACGTCGCGAAATGGATCCCAACGGATGATGGCCATGGATTCCTCCAATTTTGTGGTTCAGAGATTGAGGCCGAGGTTTTATTCGGCCTTACAATCAATCTGATTCAGGCTATAGCATAATGGTTGCAGAAAATATGAGTGATTTATTATCACATTCAGTAAAAACTGGGTAAGACTTTAATTATCTGTTGTTTATTGAAACGAATACGTCCTCGATTGCCAACAATTTGATCTTGGACTGCCAGTTTGGGGCGGATGACTGCCTCCAACCCGATCATGTACAGTGGCATCTACCCTTGCACGCCAACCCCATCAATGAAAGGGAGATCACATGGCCCAGCAAACTCCGTTGCACTTCGTCTTCTACTTCGCCGCACCTCCAGAAAATGTCTGGGAAGGTTTCGTCTCCGCCGAATCCAACCGCATCCTCTTTATGGGGGCTGAACTCGAAGCCGATCTGAAGCCGGGCGGGGTGATGAACTGGGTCGGCCCGGGGCCTGACGGGAACCGCACCATCTATGTCCGGGGGGAAGTGCTTCAGGCCGCGCCGCCAAAGTTATTGCAATACAAGTTCTCCATGGGCTCTTCCGATAAGGCTTCCCGCGTCACCTTAGAACTTGTGCCGGAGACGGAGGCGACGAAAGTTTCCGTCACGCATGACCAATGGGAGGAAGACGATGCCGCTTACGCTCCCACTGCTGATGGCTGGCCACGCATCCTCTCCCGCCTGAAAACACTGATCGAAACGGGGAAAACCTTTAAGCCCCATTGATTGTGCAACTCGGTGTGCCAAGCCTGTTGTTGCCTAACCCCGTCCGCGGAAGCGGTTGATCAGGCGGCGGTCGCGTTTGGAGGGCCTGCCTTCGGGCAGAGTTTCGAACTGTTGCAGGGCTTTGCGTTCTTCGGCGAGCTTGCGGCGCGCTTCCTGGCTGGCCTCGGTTTCGCGGTAAAGAGTATGGGCTACGGCTGCCGGGCCGCGTATGGCGCTGAGGAGCAGCACTTCCACCTGAAAGTCGCCGGCTTCGGTTTTGATCTGCAGTAGGTTGCCGACGTGGACATCGCGCGAGGGTTTGGCTGGTTGGCTGTTGGTTTGAATTCTGCCGAGATCGCAGGCACGGGCCGCGAGGGCGCGGGTTTTAAAGAATCTGGCGGCCCAGAGCCACTTGTCCATTCGTACCGAGTCCATGGCTTTATTTTCCTGCTCCGTCATCGACATTGCCAATGGCCCTAGAATAGCGAGGAATGTTGACGGACGACGAGTGCGGTCGGATCCGTGTGGTGCTGGTGCGGGCGCGGAATCCAAATAATATCGGTGCTGTCGCCCGTGCCATGTATGGGTTCGGTTTTGGCGATCTGCGGCTGGTCAGCGAGTATCCGGTGCCGCTTCAGAATGCGCGATCTGCGGTCGATGCTTCGGAGGTTCTCACCCAGGCACGGGAGTTTGCCAGCGTCGCCGAGGCAATTGCCGATTGCAGTCTGGTGGTGGGTACGACGGCAGGCGGCAAGCGGGTGCCGGAGCATTCCCTTTATCCGCTTGTGGAGGGTGGTCCGCTGGTGCGGGCGCATGTGGCGGAAGCCGGCAATCGCGTTGCTTTGCTCTTTGGGTCGGAAAAAACGGGCCTGAGCGGGGAGGAACTGAGCTACTGCAACTGGACGATGACGATTCCTATGTTTGAACACTCGGGAATGCGGCGTCCTTCGATGAATCTAGGACAGGCCGCGGCTGTTTGTCTTTATGAATTGGTTCGGAATGAAGCTTCGGCCGCAGTTGCAGCGTTGCCGGATGCAACGGCTGGGGATCTTGACCGGCTGACAGGACTGCTGGAGGAACTGCTGGAAGCGAGCGAGTATGCCCGGCGGCATCCAGCGAGCCAGGATGAGGCGGCGCTGCGGAGACTGGTGCGGCGCATGCAGTTCGGCTCCGCTGATGCGGCGATGTGGATGGGGATTCTGCGGCAGGCACTGTGGAAGATCAGGGGAAAGCAACCGTGATATCAGAGCTTGCCTTCGGCGGCTAGCCGCATCTGGTCGCTCGGCTCGGCGATGTAGGTCACGACTTGAGGGCAGCGAAAGCAGGCAGCTTTGCCTTCCTGCTGATACCAGCGGCAGGTGGCGCGGATGAGGCAGGCGGGCAGGCCGTCGGTGACGGCGGGCAGGATCTGCACGATGCGCGTGACCAGATTGCAGTCCTTGCCGTCGAAGTGGCAGCACTTCTTTTCCTGGCAGGGAGCGGCGAAGCGAAGCACCTGCGTTGGCTTGACGGGGCCTGCCATGGCGAGGATTTCGTCGCTTACGGGCAGGAACTCGTTCAAATAAGCGACTTCGGGGCCGTCGGGCGTTCCGCCGATGACGCCGAGCACGCGGCTGCCTTCCATATCGGGCTGCGCGCTGGGGCAATAGAGATGATCTACGCCCACAGCAGATGCTGTGGACGTAGCCTGATCCTGCGACATAATTCTTCTCCCGCGTCGAGGGCGACGGGTCGCGCTCGACGCTATTCCTTCCAGAGGTCACGTCCTAAAAGAGAACGTGCGCTTCTGGTGGGAGCTTGAAGCCGCAGATGATGTATTTCGGCGCCAGGTGTCCCGCAGCTGCTTGTGCACCCACTGCTGCGCTTGTCTGCACGGTGCCGGTGACCGTCTGACCGAGATGTCCGGAAGCAGCGGTCGCGATTGTGTTGGCGACATTGGTTGCCCCGTCAAACTCAACGCCAGGGCCGTAGTAGATGATGCCGCAGATGATACCCGGGTTGATATACGCATAGGGACCGTGCGTGCCAGCAGGTACCTTGACGCTGGCCGCGGCTTTCTGGACTGCGCCCGAGAGTTGATGGACAGAGATGGATTTTGGAGCTTTCGGTGGTGTTGCCATAGTGCCTCTCCTTGTGAGGAACGGGACAGGGAGCGTCCCCAAGAGGGCCTGGTTGGGTTCCGGCTGGAAACTTTACGCCGGGGAAAATGGTGTGGTCAAGAAAATAAACCTTGAATGAACTGTTGATTCCTTGTGTAGTACAACTTTCGCTGAGTCACTTAGATGTGATCTCCAGGAGGGAATGCAATGGCAGAAGGAAAACCGCGCTGGAGCGTGGCTCCTTATTTCATTGTTGACGACGTTGTGGCCACGGCCAATTATTATCGCGACAAGCTAGGCTTTCAGTATGAGCGTTTTTGGGGTGAGCCGCCTTGTTTTGCCATGGTGTATCGCAGCGGGATCACGATCATGCTCAGCCAGTTTGAAAAGACTGGCCTGATGCGCCCCAACAGTGTGGTCGCCCCCGACGGACGGGCGTGGGATGCGTATGTCTGGGTGGACAACTCCGACGCGTTGTATGAGGAGTTCAAGGGCAAGGGCGTGAAGATTGCGCGGGAGATCTGCGATCAGGAGTATGGCTGTCGCGACTTTGATATTCAGGACTGCAACGGCTACACGCTGTGCTTTGGGCATACCACTTAGGGCCCGGATTTATTGGGGCTATCGGACGATGTGAGGGCGGTGTCGTCGGCTGAGGTTGTTTGTTCTTTTTGGCGAGTTTCCGCCCGAGATCGGGCAGGAATTCCTTTACCACTCCGAAGCCTGCATTGCTGGCCATGGTGATTCCAAAGCTTACGGCGCCATCCCCCGCGGAACTCTGACTGGGCGGTTGCCAAAGCCGGGACACAAACGCGCCGGCGGCTACACCTCCTATCTGTGAGACAGAAATATGCCGGCTGCCGTCGTCGTGGCGGGCGAGGATCCCGCTCTCGAGCGCGTATATGGTGCGTGGCCAGAAGCCCTGTTTCCCTGAGTTGAAGTAGCGGTTGTCTTCGTGCAGCACGCTGGAGAGACCGAATGTAACGGTGCGCTGGATCGCGTATTGACCTTCAATGTTTGCAAAGCGTTTGCCGTAACCGGATGCGCCCTGACCCCACTCCTCCGGCTTGTCGTTCCACTGGTCGATGCCCGCCGAGAATCCGACTTTGAAAAAGCCGATGGGGTTCACCATGGTCTTGAGATAAAGCCGGTTTCTCTCCGGCTGTGTCATAGGCTGGAAATCAGCTGCCTTTTTCGCGCCGGCCATATTGAGGTAATTGAAAATAAGGTTGATGCCATTGTTTACAGCGGTTGAATGCTGGCTGGTGTTGTCGCTCTGGTCTTGCGCCGCCAGCAGCGGAACCCAAGCGAGGAAGAGAATGAGGAGCTTGCACGCAGATTTCATAGTCGGCGGCCATGCTTACGGGTTTGGCGGAAACAGGAATTCCCCGTGCGACCGGGAGCTTCCCCTGATTGAACTCTACGACAATCAGATGCGCGCGGCGACTTGCGCGTCGATGATGGCTTCGGCGCGACGAATGACGCGTTCGGGAAGGATTTCGAGAAGATTGTCGGTGTCCTTGTAGAGAAGCGTGTCGAGCACCCAGGGGTAGCGCTTGAAGTGCTCGAACATGCCGTATTCGCGCTGCGAGGTGAGGAGCACCGGCTGCACCGGTACTGACGGCAAATTGGGGACGATGGTGGTGAGCTCCTGCGGGATGCTGCGAGCATCGGTAAGGTCGGCGATGATGAAGCGGGCCAGATGGGCGAGGGTGCCGACGGTCTCGGTGATGTCGCGACTGGAGGGCCCTTCAAAGTCGAACACCAGAGGCAGATAGCCGTGGCTGCGGAGTGCTTCGCGGATGCCGTGCAGCACAGGAAGGCGGTCAGCGGTGAAGCGGCCGAGGATGAGGACCACTTTCGAGGTGATGGTATCGATGCACTGGCGGATGCGGGAGTTGTTCAGCAGCAGGTAGAGAAACTGCGCGACTTCGAGGTTGTCAACGGCGATGGAGACTTCATCTCCACGTGTGATGACAAGGTCGGACTCCAGGGTTCCGGTAGAGCTGAGGTCCCAGGCGGAGACGCCGTAGACGCGGCAGCCAGAGAGGTTAGCTCCATCGAGGTTTGAGTCGATCAAGCGGGCAAACTGGAGATTTGCATTGCTGAGGTCTGCGCCTGAGAGATCGGCGTCGATGAAAGTGGCTCCGGTGAGATTGGCTCCGCTAAGGTTGGCATCGCGAAGATTGACGCCGGTGAGGTTTGCCCAGAGGAATTTCGCTCCGCGAAGTTGCGCGCCCATCAGGTTGGCCTGATAAAGATTGGTTTTACTGAGTTCGGCACCAATGAGCTTGGCCTGTTGAAGATTGGCTTCGACCATATGCGCGCCGGTGAAATCTGTCATCGAGATTTCCGCATCGCGAAGGTCGATACGGGTCATGTTCGCGCCGGAGAAGCTGGCTTCGACAATGCGCGCTCCGCGCAGATCGGCTCCATAAAGCGCGGCGTTGCCGAATGCCGCGCGGTAGAGATCGGCGCGGTTGAGCTGCGTGTAATGGAGGCGGGAATCATTGAGGCTGCAATGCTGGAGGTCGGCGTCGGCGAGTTCAAGCCAGGAAAGTGATGTGGAGCAGAGGTCCGGCCGCACTTTGGGATGGGCGCTGCGCCACTGGTTCCAGGCGGCGACCCCCTGATGCAAGACGGCCAGATGCTCCTGATCGGCCATGCTTCTCCCGTAGTCGTAATGGTTGTGACGACACGAATTCCAGGTGCGTACTGCGCGGCAACGCCTGCGCACGGTTTATCGTATAGTGCACCAGATACTTCTGAGTTTCTAAATTTGTCCGTTGTCCGGGAGAGGCATGGCGAAATCGCGCAGAGACTTTTTGAAACGAGGGTCGCTCGGGCTGGCGGGTGCGGCTCTTGCGTGCAGGGAAAAACCAAAACAGGCCGCAACCGCAGCGGCACCACCCAGCGGAACACCGTCAACGCCGAGTGCTCCACCGTCGACAACGGGCGCTCCACCGCCGACACCGGGTGCTCCACCGGCGTTTGCGACAGCTCCGCCGGTCGGACCGGAGGTCACTGCTGGAACGTTTTCTGAGGCGGAGAAGCTTGTGCAGGTCACCATGAGCCCAGCCGAAAAAAACGAAGCTGCACAGAGCTGGCGGCAGGCGATGGCTCCGCTGTATGAGCGGCGCGTGGGGCCGCGCAAGGTGGCGCTGGAGCCGGGGCTGGCTCCGTGGTCGCGTGTGGAGGCCGCGCAGTTTGGGCAGGCCGGGCCGGAGAAAGACCGATTTATTCGCAGCAAGGGCGATGCCGAACCGCTGCCGGGGAAAGACGAAGACATCGCCTACGCGCCGGTGTCGCAGCTGTCGCACTGGATTCAGGGCCGCAAGCTGACCTCGACGCGGCTGACGAAGATTTATTTGGATCGACTTGACCAATTCGATCCAAAGCTGAGATGCGTGATTACGCTGACGCGCGATCATGCGCTGGCGCAGGCGAAGCAGGCGGATGCGGAGATTGCTGCCGGGAAGTATCGCGGGCCGCTACATGGGATTCCGTGGGGCGCGAAGGATTTGCTGGACACCGCGAACATTGCGACGACCTACGGCGCGGAGCCTTTTCGCACGCGCGTACCAACGGAAGATGCCGCGGTGGTGAAACGGTTGAATGATGCGGGCGCGGTGCTGGTGGCGAAGCTGAGCCTGGGAGCGCTGGCCTTGAACGATGTATGGTTCGGTGGGCAGACGATGAATCCATGGCTGCTGGAGGAAGGCTCTTCGGGATCGAGCGCAGGCCCGGCGGCGGCGGCGGCTGCGGGGCTGGTGGGGTTCGCGATCGGCAGCGAGACGGGCGGCAGCATCGTGAGCCCGAGCATGCGCTGCGGCGTGACCGGTCTGCGACCGACGTATGGGCGTGTTCCGCGCACGGGTGCGATGACGCTGTGCTGGTCGCTCGACAAGCTGGGGCCGATGGCTCGCAGTGTAGAGGACACGCTGCTGGTGCTGAACATGATTTCGGGTCCTGATGCGGTGGATGTGGCATGCGTGCCGAGCAAGCTGGACTTCGATGCGAATGCGGATGTGAAGGGATTGAGGGTTGGGTACTTTCCGAAGTGGATGCAGGAGGCTCCGGCAACGGATGTTGATCGCACGGCGCTCGAAACTGTAAAAAAACTCGGCATGATTCCGGTGGAAGTTTCGATTCCAGACTGGCCGTATGATTCGCTCGATCTGATTCTCTTTGCCGAGTCGGCGGCGGCGTTTGAGGAGATAACGCTGAATCACCAGGTCTACACGTTGAAGATGCAGACGCCGGATGCGTGGCCTAATACGTTTCGTCAGTCGCGCTTTCTCTCGGCAGTGGACTTTGTGCAGGCGGACCGCTTCCGACGGAAGGTCGCTCAGGAGATGGCGCGCGTGTTTACACAGGTCGATCTGCTGCTGGTTCCCTCATTGCGCGACGAGATGCTGACGCTGACGAACTTCACCGGGCATCCTTCGCTGACGTTGCGCGCTGGTTTTGTTGAGGTGTCAGAGGCGCGCAGCGACTGGGCTCCTGATCCGAAGTATCCGCTGCCGAAGTTTTCTCCGCCCCGGCGGGTGCCGCATGGGGTCACGCTGATCGGGCGGTTGTTCGATGAAGGGACGTTAGGAAGAGCTGGGCTGGCGCTGGAGAGAGATTTCCATGTTGCCGGCGATCGGCCGCCGGGTTTCTAAATAATTTCGAGCCGGGATTCAGGGCATTGAATGGTTTGCACTGAGGGTTTCCTGTGCGCGCAAGAATCCGTAAGGCTCAACGTGGGCTGCTCCCTGATAAGGGCGCGAAAGGTCGGCGATGGCCGCGAGGCTGAGAGCGATGAGCAGTGCCAGTCCTGATACCTGAATCGCATGAAGCCGGAGGTTTTCGGCGCCGAAGAGGCAGGCATAAAGGATGGTGAGGACGCTGCCGAAGAGCAGGACGGCCCAGAGAATTCCGGGAAGCTGCTGCAGGACTTGCTCCTGACGGATGCGGCGGTGTTCGGTCATGGAAGAAAGCTCGGTGAATGCGTGATTGAGCCCAATTTGCTGCGCCTGACTTGCGACAGGGGTGCCTGTAAGGACGACCCAGAGCTGACGCACGATTTCGTGGCTCGTGGGCGAGAGATCGTTGCGGGCCATGGCCGGCCACTCCTCGGTGAGCATGACTTCAACATAGCGCCGGACAAGGGAGCGCACGTCGTCACGTTGCGGCGATGGCAGAGTATATGCGAGGCGCGACAGATTGATGGCCGCGTTGGCCTCTCCGTCGGCGTTTGAGATTGCGTCAGAAAAACTGGTCCACGAAGCAAAGAGCATGAAGCTGATGATGACGCCGTAAGTCATGCCGAGAAAGTTGACCTGCCAGGCAAAAGCATCATTGTGTTTACGCCTGTGATGCGAAGGCCAGAGACGATCGAGCAGGAAGAGAAAAGCCAGCGAAGTAGCAATAGCCGCGATCACAACGAAGGCGCTTTCCGTGGCCTGGAGCAATGCGGTTCTCCTCAACGTGCTTTCAATGCGGGATTTTACACGCGAGCCAGCCTGATCTTGAATGAGCTTGCAATAAATCGATTTAATCGATAGAACGGATGCGTTCTTTCGGAGGAACCATGGGTCGAGTTCCGAGTGGGGTTTGGGTGCTGGCTGTTTCGGCGATGATGGCGCAGACGACGAGCACCTTGCCTCCGCCGGTGCACCTTACTTCAGAGCAGGACCATCAGCGGACGATGGACATGCTGCAAATCAGCTCTCTGCGGCGCGGCGTGGATGGCGATCCGAAATCGCAGTACCCGGTGAACTATGACGAGGCTAAAGGCAACGCCGAAGCGAAGCTGCCTGATCCGCTGGTCCTGAATGATGGCAAGCCGGTCACGACGGCGAAGATGTGGTGGACGAAGCGGCGTCCGGAAATTGTGGAGTACTTTGACCGCGAGGTGTATGGCCGTGTTCCGGCGCACACACCCAATGTGAAGTGGGAAGTGACGAGCACGAAGCAGGAGACGATTGGCGATGTTCCTGCGACGACGAAGGAGATTTTGGGGCACGTCGACAATTCGTCATACCCACAGATCGCGGTGAACATTCCACTGACGCTGACGGTGCCGGCCAATGCGAAGGGGCCGGTTCCGGTGATGATGGAGTTCAGCTTCGATCCGGAATTCATGGCGGCACTGGCGAAACGTCTGAATCTGCCGCCTCCGCCACCGGGACCGACGTGGCAGCAGCAGGTTTTGGCGAAGGGCTGGGGCTATGCGGTGATCATTCCGACGAAGTATCAGGCGGACAATGGCGAGGGGCTGACGCAGGGCATCATCGGGCTGGTGAACAAGGGACAGCCGCGCAAGATCGATGACTGGGGCGCGCTGCGCGCGTGGGCGTGGGGTGCGAGCCGCGCACTTGATTATTTCGAGACGGACAAATCGGTGAATGCGAAGGAAGTCGGCATTGAAGGGCACTCGCGCTACGGCAAGGCCGCATTGGTGACGATGGCTTACGATTCGCGCTTTGCGATTGGATACATCAGCTCATCGGGTGCGGGCGGCGCGGAATTGTATCGCCGCAACTTTGGAGAGAAGCTCGAGAACGTTGCCGCGACCAATGAATATCACTGGATGGCAGGGAATTTCCTAAAGTATGCCGGGCCGTTGACCGCCAACGATCTTCCCGTCGATTCGCATGAGCTGATTGCTTTGTGCGCACCACGCCCTGTGTTCATCGGGGCTGGAGCGACGGAGGGAGACGGTTGGGTGGACGCCAAGGGGATGTTTCTCGCTGCGGTGGCGGCTGGGCCGGTGTACAAGCTGCTGGGGAAGAAAGATCTGGGCACGACAGAATTTCCTCCTATCGGATCGGTTTTGATTTCTGGCGATATCGGCTATCGTCAGCACACGGGCGGACATACTCCGCTGCCGAACTGGCCCACATTTCTGGATTTTGCCGGGCACTATTTCAAGACGCCGTAGTAGCCGCTATCATCCATTCACGATGCTTCAC
This sequence comes from Terriglobales bacterium, assembly GCA_963823845.1. Taxonomy (GTDB): domain Bacteria; phylum Acidobacteriota; class Terriglobia; order Terriglobales; family Acidobacteriaceae; genus Alloacidobacterium. The sequence continues at coordinate 531,094 of CAWGND010000008.1, read as the reverse complement.
CTCGATGAAGAACAGATACGCAGCCTGTTGAGTTACGAAGAGTTGATCCCTGCGATGGAGCAGGTATTAATTCGTTTCTCTTCCGGCGAAATTCAGCAGCCGGTGCGCTCGCTGCTGATGGTTCCTGAGCACGCGGGCATCTTTGGAATGATGCCTGCCGTCGATGGCGATGTGATCGGCATCAAGCTGGTGCTTGTTTACGAAAAGAATGCCGAACTGGGATTGCCGACGCATCAGGCAGTGATTCAGCTCTTTTCCGCAAAGACCGGAGAACCGCTGGCGTCAATGGATGGGCGGCTGATCACGGAGATGCGCACGGCCGCCGTGTCTGCAGTCGCAACCAAATTGTTATCGAAGCCGGATGCTCGCGTGCTGGCGGTGCTGGGGACCGGCGTGCAGTCGCGGGCGCATATTCGCGCGCTGCGGCTGGTGCGGAGGTTTGACGAGATTCGCGTGTGGGGACGGACTGCGGAGCATGCGCAGCACGTGGCTGACGAATTGAATGTGCGGGCGGTTCTCGATCTCGAACAGGCGGTTCGCGACGCGGATGTGGTGGTGAGCGTGGCGCATGTGAGTGATCCGCTCGTGTGCGGAGCGTGGCTTGGACAGGAGACCTATGTGAACGCTGTGGCTACGGTCGGGCCAGCGCGGCGTGAACTCGATGATGCTGTGATGGATGCGGCGATTGTGGTGGAGTCGCGTGAGGCTGCAATGCGCGAATCTGGAGATATTTTGAAGGCGGGCGCGAATGTCTATGCGGAGTTGGGGGAGTTACTGGCGGGACGAATTGCGCTTCCCTCTAGACGACGCGTCTACAAGGCGCTTGGTATTGGCGCGGAGGATGTTGCTGCGGCTCGGCTGGTGTTTGAGAAGGCGACACGCTGATTTTCGCCAGCTGCGCTCAGGATGACAATTCATTAGGGATATGTGATCAGCAAAAGGCAAAGGCCGCTTCCAAAGCGGCCTTTTTGAATTTGTAACGACGCTTACTCGGCTACAGCGTCGACGAACGCTTTCAGCTTGCGCGAGCGCGAAGGATGCCGCAGCTTGCGCAGCGCCTTGGCTTCGATCTGGCGGATGCGCTCGCGGGTGACCTGGAAGCTCTGGCCCACTTCTTCCAGCGTGTGCTCGGAGCCGTCCTCGAGGCCGAAGCGCATCTTGATGACACGCTCTTCGCGCGGAGTCAAGGTACGCAGCACCTGCGAGGTGTATTCCTTCAGGTTGACGCTGATGACGGCTTCGGAAGGCGAAACGGCCTGGCGATCTTCGATGAAGTCGCCAAGGTGCGAATCTTCTTCCTCGCCGATCGGCGTTTCGAGCGAGATCGGCTCCTGCGCGATCTTGAGCACTTTGCGGACCTTCGCGACCGGGATGTCCATGCGGCGTGGCGATCTCTTCCGAGGTTGGCTCGCGGCCCAGCTCCTGCACCAACTGACGCGAGGTGCGAATGAGCTTGTTGATGGTCTCGATCATGTGCACCGGAATACGGATCGTGCGGGCCTGATCGGCGATGGCGCGGGTGATGGCCTGGCGAATCCACCAGGTGGCATAGGTCGAGAACTTGTAACCGCGACGGTATTCGAATTTATCGACCGCCTTCATCAAGCCGATGTTGCCTTCCTGAATCAGGTCGAGGAATTGCAGACCGCGGTTGGTGTACTTCTTCGCGATCGAAACGACCAGGCGCAGGTTAGCTTCGATCAGCTCGCGCTTGGCCTGCTCGGCGTCCATGTCGCCCTGGATCATCTCGCGCTGGGTGCGCTTGAGTTCGGCGATCGAGACGCCGGCTTCCTGCTCCAGCTTTTCCAGGTCGATCTTGCAGTTCTTCTGCTGGCGGCGGTATTCCTTGCGCAGCTCTTCGCTCTTCGACTGGTCGTGCTTCTGTTCGAGCGACTTGATCTGCCGCTCGAGCATGCGCATGGCGTCGACGGTCTTGTTGACCTTGTCGAGCAGCCGCTTGCGTTCCGCGTTGGTGTACTTCAGCTCGCGGACGATGCGCGAAACCTCGACCCGCTCGCGGTTCATCATCCATCGCGTCTTGCGATGTTCCTTGGCCTTCGCCTTGGGGTTGATGGTCTCTAGCTTTCTTCGAAGAGCAGCGCGCTTTCTTCTGGTGCTTGAGCAGCGTGTCGATCGCGGCCGATGGTCACCCGGACGCGCGCCTGCAGAATCTCTTCGGTGATCTCTTCTTCGTCGAAGATCACCACTTCCTTGATGTTGCGCACGCCGCGCTTGAGGTCTTCGCCCAGGGCGACGATCTCGCGAATGACGATGGGCGAACGGGAAATGGCCTTGAGCACCCGCAACTGCCCGCGCTCGATGCGCTTGGCAATCTCAACTTCGCCTTCTCGGTCAGCAGTGGAACGGTGCCCATTTCGCGCAGGTACATGCGAACGGGGTCATTGGTTTTTTCGAGTGTGCCCGGTGTAAGGTCGAGTTCAACGTCCTCGCCCTCTTCACCCTCGCTCTCGAACTTGTCGGCGCCAAACTTGGGACCGCCTTCGAGCACGATCAATGCCCTGGGTCCCGATCGTGGTCATCAGATCGTCGAGATCGTCCGGTGAATGCAGATCGCCGGAATCAGGTCGTTGACCTCGTTGTAGGTCAAGTAACCCTTTTCCTTACCTGCATCAATCAGTTTCTGAATGTCTTCTTCGTACTTGTCTTCTATAGCCAAGCGATTTAGTTCTCCCGGGAAAGATTCGGACCTGTGTATGCTTGGGTAAGACAAGGTGCGATTGTGGCCATATGAGGCATGTCCCGGAGCGAATCCTGGTCGCTGGGCAAAAGGCGCACGTCTACCAAAGACTTATAGAATATCACGGACGGACGGCTCAATCTGCCTGTATTCACGAGAATTTTCCCTGTCCGCGATCGTTCTGATCCTTCTTGTTAGATGTGGAAAATCTGATTTTGTTTCTAAGACTTCCCCTTTTAGGTGCGATCAGGGTAGGCAGTCCCGCGCTTCGATTCTCATTCCCAGCGTGCGCCGTCATGGGATCGACTGCCGATGCGCTTCTCACGGGCAGCGGGCATGCCGCTGGCGCAACGGTAAGTAGCAGAAAATAAACCGCCAGCGCGGTTCTCAGGACCGAGTATGCCCAGGCCGGGTGATCCGCCTAGGAAAGACCCAGCCTCTGAGGAAATTCATCCATATCCACATCTTCCGGCAGGCTGGCACGGTCTGTCACAATGCTGCGCTGCCAGCGCTGCAGCAGTATATGGGCAGCCAGAACCATCAACGCCGCCGTTAGAAAATGCCACAGGCTTTTCTCGATCCACTGGCCAATGTCGACCGCTGTTTGGATAAAGGGCGCGTAGAGAAGAAGAAATGCCGCGATGTAGAAGGCCAGGTTTCGTTTGGAATAGACGAGCGGCACGGTAAAGGGTACGGACAGGAAGCGCAGGAAGAGCGCGTCGATCAAGATAAGGCATACTCCCTGCGCCACGAGCAACTGCGCGAGCATCTGAGGCCAACCCGGGAATGTGGATGGGCTGAGCAACTTTGCCAGCACGAGGACGGCAATGGTAGCGAGCACTGCACGGGGCAGCGTCCAGCGCAGCGTGGCAGCAATGTGGTTGGGATCGGGGCGGGAGCCGATGGCATGGAAGGGCCAGTTGGCCTTCAACTCGACGGGCGCCATGAACGCCACCTTCAGGCCTGAGACGACGAGGAAGGCGACGACGGGGATGGCGGAGCGCAATCCCAAGCTGGAATACACGATGCTGGTGTGACCGTTCTGCTGACTAAGACCGATGGTCATCGCAATGAGGAGCGCGAGCCCTGCACCTCCATACATGGAGAAGTAAACGCGATGGTGCGGGGCGCGCTTGAGGCTCTGGCTGATGAAGTGATAAACCGCCCGCTGCGATGGCCGCAGGATAAAGATCGCGTGCAGTACCGCATCTTTGAGGGAGGCGAGCCAGTTGCGCGAATGTTTTGCAACTTGGCCTTCGATGGCGGAACGCATCTTTCTGCGATAGGCCAGCGGATAGGTCAGGACGGTGAGAGCGAGGACGATCAGCAGCGCGAGTCCACCTCTGGCGGCGAGGGTGTGAAAAATGTGAGCCGCCGCTCCACCTTCCAACAGGGTTTGATAGGCGCCCAGGAACCAGAGGGGTGGGAACCATGTCGCAACTGGGCTATCAGACATGAGCAGGAGCCGCAAATTTTCTGAGAGCAGCGGGAAGAGAAACAGCACGATCAGCAGTACGGTAATCGAGAGAGCCTGTAGAACGGGCGATATCCAGCGAAAGAGTTTTTCGCCGAGAAGATTGAGCAGGATTCCCTGCAGGGAAAGGAATAGTCCTGCGGTGAAGAGGCCGCCGGATGCGATGGCGAGAATGTGCGCGATGAGGTGGCGGAAGATGCTTGGCTCCTCGGCGATGAGCGGTAGAAAGATTGCCCCCAGAAATCCGCTGGCGAGCAGAAACAACGCCAGGAAGAAGCCAAGCGCTGCAATTTTGGCGGTGAAGAGTTTGCGCTTTGGGATGGGCAGCGGTGTCAGCACGAGGACGTCGATGAGATCGGGAAAGAGCAGGTCCCACTCGAAGACGGTCGCGGCTCCCATGACGATGCTTGCGTACATGACGTAGAAATAGTGGTCGCTGACGCGCGGCCAGTAACCGCGAGGCGCGGTGTTCGGAGGAAAGATGAAATACGAGGGGATGAGCGAGAGCGCGACCATGAGGCCGGGGATTGCGACAAAGCAGAGCACCTGAATGACGCGGACACCGTTATCGCCATCGCCGGAAGTCATCGGGTTGTCGAAGAAGCGGCCGAGAAAATGCCCTGCCAGAACGATGAACCGGTTCATTCTGACGACTTCCTTCGGTGCCACCTGTGCCTGTACTTCAAGCGAGAGAACAGGATGTTCGGGCGGCGAAAAAATCTGAAAGACACTATGCATGGGTCGCCCTCATGATTTCGACCATTTCGCTAGCGGTGGTTTTTGTGTCCTGCTGCTGGACCAATTGCGCGAAGACGCTTTCGAGACTGGGCAACTGCATGAGCTGCGTCAGCTCAGATGGAGCGGCGTTGGCGCGGATCTTGCCTTGCGCGATGACGATGACGCGGGCGCAAATCTGCTCGACAACTTCAAGCACGTGCGAGATGTAGAGAATCGCCTTGCCCTCCGCTGCGAGCGCCGAAAGCAGGTCTTTGAAGAGGCGCGCGGACACCACATCGAGTCCTGACAGCGGCTCGTCAAAGATCAGCAGCCGCGGGTTGTGCATCAACGCGGCTGCAATCAACACGCGCTGCTTCATACCCTTCGAATACAGCGAAATGGGCGAATAGCGCCAGGATTCGAGCGCCAGAAGATTGAGCAGGGTGTTGGCTTTGAGCGCGATGAGCTTCTCGGTCATGCCGCGCAGGCGTCCGACAAGCTGGAGGTATTCGAGGCCGGAGAGATGCGCGTAGACGTGCGCTTCCTCGGGCACGTAACCGAGGACGGAGCGATAGGCGACGAGGTCGTCTTGAATCGGATGGCCGCGAAAGAGCACTTTGCCCTGATTCGGCTGCAGCATGCCGGTGATAATTTTCACCGTGGTCGATTTGCCTGAGCCGTTGGGGCCGAGGTATCCGACGATTTCGCCTGCCTGAAGCTGGAAGCTCACGTTATCGACGGCGGGGATGCCGCGATAGCGCTTGGTGATGTTCTGGAGTTCGAGGACGGGCGTGGCTTCCATGCACCCTATGTAGCAAACTACTTATAAACTTGTCAAGTAGCATGCTACATAGGTAGAATGGCGTCGCATGGGCGCCGAGCCAAAACTCTCGCACACCGCCGCGCTGATCCTGCGCGCTATCAGCGCTGGCTATATGTACGGTTTCAGCCTGATGGAAATGACCGGACTGCCGAGCGGCACGGTCTATCCGGCGATGCGCAGGCTGGAGCGTGACGGGCTGATCCAGTCGAAGTGGGAATCTGAAACAATCGCTACCGCAGAGCAGCGTCCTCCGCGCAAATACTACAAAGTGACCCGCGCGGGGAAGGCGACACTTGAAGCATCGCTCAAACGCTATCCATTGCTTGAGAAGATGATTCCGCAGACAGAAACAGAGACGGAGCACGTATGAAGCGCCTTCTGCGGTATGCCTGGACGGCTGCACTCTACTGTGCCTCATGGATTGTGCCCAAAGGAGAGCGCGAGGAATGGCTCAAGGAATGGAGAGCTGAGCTCTGGCACATCGCGAATCTACATGGCAGGGGAAAAACCGCCGCCTTTGTAGCTGGAGCGTTTCAGGATGCCTATTTGCTGAGCGTCGACCTGCGCGCCGGGAGTGATCGCAGGCCACATACATTTGCCTCGTCACCGGTGGTGTGTCTGTTTCTTCTGCTTCTGGCAGGAGTTGCGAGCCTGGGAGTGGCTTGCCTTCTGCCGGGAACTCGTGCCGCACTGCTGCCATCTCCATACAACTCAGCACGCACCTTGGTGATTGTTTCGCGCGATGGCTCTTCTCGTAACCCGTCTCCCAGCGTATCGCTTGAGGACTTTCGTTATTGGCAACGCGCGGCGCAAGGCGTGTTCTCCGAACTGGCTTTCTACCAGGTCCTGCGGCGGCAGCTTCACACGGGCCACGGCACAGGATTGGAGCTTTCCGTCGCCCGTGCCTCCGGCAATCTCGTCTCTGTATTACAGACGTCCGGATTCCCGGCTGTCGGTCAACCCACTGCAGCCGGGCCGCGACTCGTGCTGAGCGATGCTGTGTGGCACAGATATTTCCATGCCGATCCGCACATAGCCGGGCGGGTTGTTTTCCTGATGGGCGAGAAAGCAACCATAGTCGGAGTAGCCGCGCCAAACGCGTGGCGGCTTCCCGGAGAAGCCGAGGCGTGGTTGCTGGAGAATGATGGCCGCATGGGAACTCTTGCCGCCAATTCCATGGGTTTCGTTGTGGCGCGCATGCAACCGTCTCTCACTCGCAACACATCAGAAAACAGCTGGCACATGATCGTCTCGCAAAAGGGCGAAGGTGCAGCTGGTTTTGCCTGCGTATCCGTTAACCACTACGCGCGCGCGCCATTCACCTTCTTCGCCTTCGCCGCGCTTCTGGCGCTTCTGGCGCTTCCGGCCACGACGTCTCTCCCGCTGGGCGAATACCCTTACAATCCTCGGCAGCAGTCGCTCTCACTTCGCCTGCGGCGCTGGTTCTTCCTCACGGCCAAGCTGGCTCTGATCCTGCCCGTTGTGTGTTTCGCGTCGCTCGATGCCGCGCAAATATTTCAGGACACGCAATCTGTGCAGTTGATAGTTACATTTGCGGCCACACTTGCGACGCTGCGCTGGGTCTTGCGCGATCAACGGCGCCGCTGCCCGGTTTGCCTGGAGTTGCTGCGCAACCCCGTCCATGTCGGCGAGCCGTCCAGGAATTTTCTCGCGTGGAACGGCACAGAGCTGATCTGCGCCGTAGGACATGGCTTCCTGCATGTTCCCGAATTGCCGACAAGCTGGTTCAGCACGCAACGCTGGCTCTACCTCGATGCGTCTTGGCGGTCGATTTTCCGCCCGCAGGAGATGGCCCGCTCGGCCTAGCCCGGACAACCTGGACTCGCTACACTTGAAGGTGTAGAGGTGCTGGTTATGATCCGTTCCTATCAGGGGCATACGCCGGTCATTCCGGAAAACTGCTATGTCGATGTGTCTGCACAGGTGCTGGGCGACGTAGTGCTCGGCGAGCATTCAAGTGTGTGGATGAATGCGGTGGTGCGCGGCGATGTGAACTCGATTCGCGTGGGCGCGCACTCGAATATTCAGGACTGCGCGGTGCTGCATGGGATGCGCTATGTGTATCCGGTGATCGTTGGCGATTATGTGACCATTGGCCACAACGCCACTGTTCATGGATGCGTGGTGGAAGACTGCTGCCTGATCGGCATTGGCGCTGTGATTTTGAATAACGCGCATATCGGCGAGGGCTCGATTATTGCTGCCGGTGCGGTGATTGGCGAGAACACGAAGATTCCGCCGCGCTCTCTGGTAGCGGGCGTTCCCGGCAAGGTACGCCGCGAGCTGAACTCGGACGATCGCGACCTGATTCTGAAATACTCCCGCAATTATCTGGATTACACGAAGATCTATCTCGAAGAGCAGAAGAGCTGGAGATAGACACTCCCTGATAAGCTGGAAAAATAGGGCCCACCCATAGAAATGAGCACATTGAAAGCCGTTCGCGGCACACGGGATTTACTGCCGCCGGAAACTGAACTTTGGAATTTTGTTGAAGAGACGGCGCGCCGCGTTTTTGCGCGCTACAACTTCGGCGAGATTCGCACGCCTATCTTTGAGGACACGCAGCTGTTTGCGCGCGGGGTGGGTGAAGAGACGGATATCGTCTCGAAAGAGATGTACACGTGGGAAGACCGCGCGCGCGCACAGTCGGAGAAGGCTCAATCGCTGACGCTGCGGCCTGAGAATACAGCCGGAGTGGTGCGGGCATACATCGAGCACAAACTCGGCGACAATGGGCTGCTGCAAAAACTCTATTACGTTGGTCCGCAGTTCCGGCGCGAGCGCCCACAGAAGGGGCGCTACCGACAGTTCTGGCAGATCGGCGCTGAGGTCATTGGGCCGCCGAGCGCGGGATCGGAGTCGCCGTTGCGCGATGCTGAAGTTCTCGAAATGCTGGCGACGTTTCTGGATGAGTTGGGCATTACGGGCTGGCGGCTGGAGATCAATTCGGTCGGCTCGGCAACGGACAGGCCGCGCTATGTGGCTGAGCTGCGCGAGGCGCTGGCTCCGGTCAAGCACTTCATGTGCGAGGACAACCAGCGGCGTGCGGAGACAAATCCGCTGCGCGTCCTGGATTCGAAGGACCCAAACGATCAGGAAATTATCGAGAAGTTGCCGAAGATTGCGGATTATCTGGATGAGTCTTCGAAGGCTCATTTTTCTGCCGTGCTTGCGGCGCTCGATGCGTGCGGGGTGAAGTACGAGGTGAATCCGCGTCTGGTGCGCGGGCTCGATTACTACACCCGCACTACCTTCGAATTTACGCATGGCGGACTAGGCGCGCAGAATGCTTTGCTCGGCGGTGGGCGTTACGATGGATTGTCAGAAGCGATTGGCGGGCCAAAAGCTCCTGGTATTGGCTTCGCCATGGGCGAAGACCGTCTGATTTTGACGCTTGAGGCGCAGGCCGCGAAGCCGGTGAGCCTTGCGGACGCTTATATCGCCCCGATGGGCGAGGCTCTAAATGCTGCGGCGCTGGAACTGGCTCGTGATCTGCGGCGCGCCAGGTTGCGGGTAGAACTGGGTGACGGCAGTTTTCGATTGAAGAAATCTTTCGAAATGGGAAACAAGCTGGCTCGGAAGATTGTGTTGCTCGGCGAAGATGAGCAGCAATCCGGTATCTTGACTGTGAAGGATTTTGCGAGTGGTGAGCAGGTGAAGGTGCCGCGCGCGGAGCTGGCTGCGGCGCTCACGGGGAAATAACCGCAGGTCCTTCGACTGCGCGCCTTCGGCGCTTCGCTCAGGATGACGGCATTCAATTCATAGTTTTGATTTAAGGAAGATATCTTGCTGGACTTTTTGGGAACTTTACAACGCACGCATACTTGTGGCGAGCTTCGCGCTGAAGACGCCGGGAAATCTGTTGTTCTGCTGGGGTGGGTGAACCGCCGTCGCGATCACGGCAACCTGATCTTTCTCGATCTGCGCGATCGCTACGGCATCTCGCAGGTCGTGCTCGATAAGGACTTGAGCCCGACGGGTCACGCCAAGGCTGAGCAGGCGCGGCCTGAGTATGTCATCGCGGCGATTGGCAAGGTGCGGCTGCGCGGGAAGGACGTCATCAATCCCAAGATGCCGACCGGCGAGATTGAAGTGGTCGCCGACGAGATTCGTATTCTGAACGACGCGAAGGTTCCTCCGTTTTCGCCTGCCGAAGAAGCGATCGGCAACGAGGAAGTGCGGCTGAAGTACCGCTATCTCGACCTGCGCCGCCCAGAGATACAGCACAACTTCGAGGTGCGTCACCAGATTGCACTCGCTGTGCGGCAGTATCTGTCGGAGCAGAATTTCTTTGAAGTTGAAACGCCTTTCATGACTCGCTCGACACCCGAGGGCGCGCGGGATTATCTCGTGCCCAGCCGCGTGCATGCGGGAAACTTCTACGCGCTGCCGCAGTCTCCGCAGCTGTTCAAGCAGATTCTGATGATCTCCGGCTTCGACCGCTATTTCCAGATTGCCCGCTGCTTCCGTGACGAAGATCTCCGCGCAGATCGCCAGCCGGAGTTTACGCAGATCGATCTCGAAATGACGTTTCCGCAGCAGGAGACGATCTTTCGCGTGGTCGAAGGATTTCTCGCGGCGTCGTTTGCAGCTGTAGGTATTACATTGCCTACGCCGTTTCCGCAGATTACCTATGACGAAGCGATGCGGCAGTTCGGCATCGACAAGCCTGACCTGCGGCTGCCAGGTCTGACCGATGTGAAGGCGGCATTTGCGGAGAGCGACCTCACGACGCTGGCGATCGATCCGGCGCTGCCCGTGGTTGCTTTGCATATTCCGAAGGTTGGCGAGCTTTCGCGCAAGGAGCGCGACGACAACCGCCCCCTATTCGATACGCGCAAGGGTGCGAAGTATATCGACGATCTGAAGAGGCTGGAGAAGTCTTTCCCGGATGCTGTGGTGAAGCTGCGTGAATTGAGCCGCGCGGAAGACGGTGACCTGCTCCTCATCGTGGCAGGGGACGCGGCTTCGCACATCAACGCGAGCGACACCAAGAGCGAGGGACGGCTTTCCGAGCGCGAAATTGCGGTGTACTCGGCTGCCGGCAACTTCCGCGTTGAGTTGGCGAAGAAGTATGCGGAGCGTCACGGCGCATTCGCAGTGACAGAGCAGGTGGTTGCGTCGCCTGAACGCAAGTCGGGTCTCGGCGATGGCTCGACGGCCTTCCGGCCGATCTGGGTGACGGATTTCCCCATGTTCGAGCACGATCCGGAGACGGGCAAGTGGATGCCTGCGCATCATCCCTTCACCTCTCCGCATGAAGAGGACATGGACCGACTCGTCTCCGATCCGGCCTCAGTGCGCGCTCGCTACTACGATATCGCGATGAACGGGCTGGAGCTCGGCTCGGGTTCGATCCGTATTCACCGGCAGGATGTACAGCAGCAGATCTTTCGCGCGCTGGGCATGTCGGATGAAGAGGCGAAGTCGCGCTTTGGTTTCTTCCTGGAAGCACTTCAGTACGGCACGCCTCCGCACGGCGGCATTGCGCTTGGTCTCGATCGCCTGGTTATGATTCTGGCGGGAGCTTCGAGTCTGCGCGAGGTGATTGCCTTCCCCAAAACGGCGAAGGCCATCGACCTGATGGTGGACGCGCCGACTCCTGTAAGCGATGTGCAACTGAAGGAGTTACATATTCGGACGGTGCGGAAAGACTAGGCTAAGAAGCGGTCAGCTGGCCGCTTCTTAGCTGACAGGCTCTTAGCTATTTCAGGTAGCCGAACTTATAGACGATTCCACCGGTGCCCGCGAACTCGTTCTGCCTGGAGAATCCGTAGTGCGTCGGCTGCCAGTCGGCTGTGAAACGCACCGACCACTTCGGAGTGAGATTGTAGTCGGCCCATCCGCCAGCGTCTGCGCCGAATGCGAGCTTGTTGTTATAGATGCCGACCTGATAAGGCTGCGCGCCCGAACCATTGAACCCCTGATCAAAGGAGCCATTGGCTGCGCCGATCAGCACGTGGAGCCCGAGCGTATAGTTCTCTTTGCGGCGCAGGCGGAAGTTGGGCCCCACCATGAAGAGGTGTTCGGACATGGGTGATGTACTCACGTTGTAGGCGTTGGGCGGGACGATAATCGTTCCGTAATAGCCGCGTATTGAGAATTCCAGCCCGAAGAGCTGCCTGAACCACGCTGTTGCGTCACCGTTCCAGCCATTCAAATTGATGGCCGAAACCCCTCTGCCAGGACCCGGGTTGAAATGCGAATAGGAATAGCCTCCGTAAAAATCCCAGCGCTGCTGATACTGCGGCAGAACGGTTATCGGAGCGGTTGCCTGCACCTGTGCCGGAAGTACTGTGGATAGAGAAAAAAGTGTGAAAAGAGCCAGGGCTGCGAATACGGGGCGAATTCTCAAAATCACGCTGCTTTTTCAAACCTCAATTTCTGAAAACATCGCAAAGAGCTGCAAATACTCACGATACACGGTTAAAGACCAGTGAGCCAGCGCTTCGCGAGCGAGTCAGCAAGTGAAGTTGCGGAGCTGTGCTTGACTCTAGAGCTGCTGGCTTGCTGGGGTTCAGTTCATCCAACTGCGGTCGTTGGGATCTTTCTCCGAGCCTTGATAGCGCCCGTCCTTGTCAAAGTGCACGTCGCGGTTCTGCTTGCGCATGTAGACTTCGAATTTTCTCGCGGCGCGGCGGCGCTTCCAGCGGTAGTAGTTATTGCGCAGGCCGAAATAGCGCTCGCTAGTGGCAAATGCGTAGCCGCGTTTCGGCGCGGCCTTGATGTAGAGATAGCCCGCCAGCGCTCCGCCTAACTGGGCCAGGGCGTAGACCCGGCTGGTGGAAAAGACCATGGCCACGGCGATGAGCATGTAGACGATGACGAGGTACTTCGCCTTCATGGTCATGGGCAGCGGAAAGAGCATGAACTCCATGTCGCCGTAGAGCACGCCAAAGGCGACCAGAAGGCCGAAGATGCCGCCGAAGCAGCCGAAGAGAGCGGTGACGGAAAAGGCGTCGCCGCGCATTACGAGGCTCAGGCCGACCGCGGTCAATCCGGCCCCGATGACGCTCGTGAAGTACAACTCCGCCAGCCAGCGCGGGCCGTGATTGGATTCAAGAAAGCTGCCCAGGAACCAGAGCGAAAGCATTTCGAGCGCCGTGCCCAGGATTTGGGATCCTGGATGAATGAAGCAGTACGTGACAATCTGCCAGAGATATCCATGCAGGAAGTAAGGCGGAATGAGCGCGCCGAAGCGCGTGATTCCGCCGGCCACCGACGGGGACACCAAGCCAATCAGCAGGAGCAGGAAATAGGCGCCGACGTTCCAGAGAATCAGCCTGCGCGTAAACCCGCGAAAGTCGGGAAAATTGAGGATTCCGGCAGTACGTGGCATACAAGCTGTCCTATTCTCTCAGAAAATCTCTATGCGTCGTCAGGCCGGGGTCCATTCCATCTCTGGCGAGTTATACGAGGTGAAAACTTTGTTCACGATGCCCTGGTTGCCACCTCCCCCGGTGTTTCGCTAAATTCGTCCACTGTTTGTCGTTAGCGAGCACGGTAAAAGGCGGGCCTTGCTGGCGCAAGGCTTCGCGCGAACTTTGTTCGCGCGGGTCCTTCGACTCCGCGCTTTGCGCTCCGCTCAGGATGACATCGCTTGATGGAGCGGCTACGGCGTGGATCTGCGGGAGCATGATGCTGACTGGTTGGTCTTTGGCTTCTGCGGCGGCTTTTTGCCGGGCTTCTGCTTGTCGTTCGGCTTCCCGTTCTGCCTTCATGGCTTCGGCTTCGCGCAGCAGGATTTCGCCCAGGCTGGGGCGTCGTTTCTCGCGGATTTCTTCGGGGTCGGGGGTCTGTTTGGGCGGGGCGATGAGGGTGCCGTCTTCGTGCTCGTGGATCTCGCGGACGATGGCCGCGGCGTCCTGCAAACCCACGTTAGCTGCGCGAGCCCTTCGGCTTCGCTCAGGGCAGGCTCCGGGGACCCGGCGTGGCGGATGTTCTGGGAGGCTACCTGCAGGCCGTAGATGAGGATCCGGGCGCGACGCGGGTCGATGCGGTTGGCGGCGAGGGCCACGACTACGTCGGAGAGGGCGAGTTGGAGGGCGTCGGCGTCTTCGAGCGGCGGCAGGTTGTGGGCCGTGTCCTGCGGCGCGATGTAGGGTTCGTAGGCTTCGTCTTTCGGCGCCGGGCGCTTGCGGGTGTTGCTGTGGAAGTAGCAGAAGCTCTGGTCCTTCAGCGCGGGTGACTGGCATTTTGCCGCCAGTGAAGATGGTGTCGGCACTCGTTGTACATGGGTGGCTCCCCCCTATGTTTTTGTAAATTCTTGTTGTTATTGGTGGTTAGGGTTCAATTGGTGCGCGCTTCGCGCGCTCTGATCAGACCCACCCAAGCTCCTCGAACGACGCGAGGAGCTTGGATGGGGCACCGGTTTCTTGCGTCGTTGTAAGGCGGGGGGCCCCCGGGTATGTTTTTGCTAAATTCCTCAGAGAGCTTGGGTTAGCGGAATATTCTGTCTAGCACACATCGTTCAGATTCTTCCTCCCGTTGGTCGTCAGAATGACGTTCTGCATTCAGCCAAGCGTGATCTCCAAAAACACGAAAGCCCGCCATTGCTGGCGGGCTTTTTTCCCTCTATATCTATTTTAGCAATTTAGGCGAAATAGTCGGCCAATTTCCCGTTGCTATTTTCGCTTTGGAATGTGTGGGTTAGAAGATTTCTTCGGCTTGAGGGCTTGACAAGATTTCAGAACCGCCCCACTCAAGCCAAAAGAAGGCTTGAATGGGCCACCCGCCCGGCGACTTGCCCCAAATGGGCAACTTTTCAGGCAGTTCGGCGGGATCACTTCGGTATTGCCGCGACTCATCAGGGATACTACAAGAAAAATTCGGTGGCACTGGCTGTTTTGCCAGGATCTGAACGGTGTCGGCGTGGCTATCATTTGTGGCGCCTTTAAGACTTCCTCTGGCCGGCGGCCAGTTCAAGTAGGTCTTGATGAACCTTACCCAAGTCGTTTTCACATCTCTCCGTGTCGACGATCTAACGAATTGGAGAGCCGACTGGGCATGGGGTTTGCCGCTGATCGTGGTGAACGTGGTCATCCATGTCCTGGGCCTCGGGCTCATCGACCAGAGGGTAACTCACCTTACTACCGGTACCATCATCCGCCGTCACGCAACTCTCGGGTTCGCGCTGATCATGGGTGCCACGACCTTGTTGGCTACCTTGATGCACGCGATGGAGGTGGGGATTTGGGCAGTTGCTTATCGGCTGCTCGACGCTATGCATGACAAAAAATCCGCGATGCTCTATTCGCTGAACGCGATGACTAGCTACGGGCACGAGAATCTGGCTCTGGCAGGGCACTGGAAGCTCATGGGAGCGATAGAGGCCCTGAACGGATGGCTGCTGTTCGGGCTGACCACCGCTTTCCTGTTTGGCATGATGGAGAGAGTCAGGTCGTTGCTCGGAAGCGGAAAACACCGGTAGCCTTTCCCAATCCGCACGGTCTCCATCTAGTTAGCCTCAGTTCTTGCATCGTTAGGATTTGCCGGGGGCTCTTCGCCTGCTGTTGGATGATGCGCCTCCTGCTGTTGCGGAGCGGCGTTCCCTACAGTGGGAAACAGAGCTGCGGCACCCGCAGCAGCGAGTAAAGCAAACATCTTTCTTCGGTCGATCATCCGTTTCAGCCCATCAGAAAGCTTCACGCCCAGCCTTGAAATTGTTCTTGCAGCAGCGCCGCTCACCTTCCGGCGACCTGCTCCCGCGTCAACTGCGCCATGACGCCTGCGGCTCGCTTCAGTAGCGCGTCCGGGTCGAGACGAGCGTGCAGATCGAGGATGCGAGCAATCAGGCCTGTCCATCCTGTCTGATGGCTGGCGCCCAGTCCCGCACCGTTATCGCCGTGGAAATACTCGTAGAAGAGGATGTTGTCCTTCCAATAAGGGTCTTCCTGGAACTTCTTCGTTCCACCGTAAACCGGACGCTGGCCGCTCTCATCGCGCACGAAAACCTTTGCCAGACGGTCGCCAATTTCCTTTGCCACTTCGAACAGCGTCATGTACTTGCCCGAGCCGGTTGGGCATTCGACCTTGAAGTCCTGGCCGTAGAACGGGTACATCTGCAGCAGTGCGCGAATGATCAGCCCATTCACCGGCATCCAGATCGGACCGCGCCAGTTTGAGTTGCCACCAAACATGCCTGTATTCGACTCTGCAGGAAGATACTGCACTTTGTATTCCTGTCCTTCCAGGTAAAACACGAAGGGATGCTCCAGGTGATATTTCGACAGAGAACGGATGCCATAAGGACTGAGGAACTCCTTCTCGTCGAGCAGGTATTTCAGAACGCGCACCAGCTTTGGCCTGTTGCAAGCCGTCAACAGTCTGCGCCCCATATACCCGCCCACGTTTATGTCCTCTGCTGAAGCGATCTTTTGAATTACTTCCGGGTGGCGCCTACGGAACAGATTGACCAGCTCGACGATCCGCGGATGCTTATCAAGAGTAGTTTGATCAATTACGGTCGTCGCACACAGCGGCAGCAGTCCCACCATCGACCGGATCCTCAGGCGCATGGAGTCGCCGTTCGGGAAATGGAGCAGATCGTAAAAGAATCCGTCTTCCTCATCCCACATTTCGTCGTGTTGGTTGCCAATGCGGTCCATAGCGTAGGCAATCCAGGCGAAATGTTCGATGAAACGGTAGGCAACTTCCTCATACATTGAGTCGTAGTCGCAAAGAATGAGCGCAATTTCGAGCATGCACTGGCAGTAAAAGGCCATCCATGCGGTGCCGTCGGCCTGATCGAGATGGCCGCCGGTCGGGAGCGGCGCGCTGCGATCAAAAACGCCGATATTGTCGAGACCCAGAAAACCGCCAGCAAACACATTGCGACCTTGCGGATCCTTCCGGTTCACCCACCAGTTGAAATTCAACAGCAGGCCCTGGAAGGACCGTTCTAGGAAGCGCACATCTGCGCGGCCCAACTCTGACTCAATCCTATAGAGGAACAACGTCGCCCAGGCGTGTACCGGCGGATTCACATCGCCGAAGTTCCACTCATACGCTGGAATCTGCCCGTTGGGATGCGCATACAGGTTCCTCAGCATCAGCAGGAGCTGGTCCTTCGCGAAATCGAAGTCCACCAGCGACAGCGCAATAGTGTGAAACGCCAGATCCCATGCCGCGTACCAGGGATATTCCCATTTATCGGGCATGGAAATCACGTCGCTGTTCAGCATGTGAAACCAGTCAGTATTACGCGTGCCTCCCCGGCCCGAGCCAACCATGGGATGCGCATCATGCTCGGTGAGCCATCGATCGAGATCGAAGTAGTAATACTGCTTTGACCACAGCATCCCCGCCAGCGCCTGGCGATGAACCCGCCGCTCGTCTTCGCTCAGATTCGAAGGAGTAATGCGATCGTAAAACTCATTGGCATCCGCCAGTCGGCTGTCGAATACCTGATCGAATTTTCCGAACCCATCGGCCCCCGCCTTCGGACTCAGCCGCAAACGCACAACCTTGCTCCCTCCAGCCGGAACATCAAGTACATAATGTGCTGCGGCTTTGGTTCCCTTCTTCTGCGGGTTGACCGCATCGCTCGCGCCCCAGATCACGTATTGGTGGAAGGAATCCTTTACATAAGGTGATGGATTATGTTGTCTCCAAAGGCGGTAGACATTCGATTCGTTTTCAGTAAAGAGCAGCTCCTTCGCGCCCTCGCACTGCAACGTATAGTCACCAACCTTTGGGTGAGAAGCGTAAATCGTCTCTCTATCGATTTGACCCAGCACGGGCTTCGCCTCGCCGTCGCCCAACGACCATGTGTTTCGGAACCAGAGCGTCGGGAGTACATGGATCTTTGCGGCCTCAGGACCGCGATTGTGGACGGAGATTTTGATCCGGGTGTCTTCCGGATCAGCCTTGGCATATTCAACAAAGACATCGAAGTATCGATCGTCATCGAAAATTCCGGTGTCGAGAAGTTCGTACTCAAATTCCTCTCGTGAGCGCCGGCGGTTGGTCTCCAGTAGATCGCGATAGGGATACTCCCTCTGCGGGTACTTGTACAGATACTTCATGTACGAGTGCGTCGGAGTACTGTCGACATAGAAGTAGTATTCTTTGACGTCTTCGCCGTGGTTGGACTCGCTGTTCGTTAGGCCGAACATGCGCTCCTTCAGGATCGGGTCCTTGCCATTCCAGAGCGCCACGCAGAAGCAAAGCAGCTGCTTGTCATCGCAGTAGCCGGCCAGTCCATCCTCACCCCAGCGATAAGCGCGCGACCGCGCCTGATCGTGGCTGAAGTAGTCCCAGGCATTGCCGTCATGGCTATAGTCCTCGCGGACCGTGCCCCACTGCCGCTCGCTGAGATACGGGCCCCATTTTTTCCACGGAATGCTCTTCTCGCGCGCTTCATTCAGCCGCTTCTGTTCGGTTACTTCGACGTACTCGAAAGGGGTTTCCTTCTCGTCTTTAGACGTCATTTTGTGCCTCCGCAGCTCGGTAGGACTCAACAGCATCGCTGCTCGATGTTCCGGTAGTTATGCGTCACGGAAACGCCATGACAGACGAATGATAGACCAATTGCAGTTTAGGAGCGCGCAGCCATCCTGCTTTGAAAACTTCATTAAGGCAAGCACGGCGTTGTATATCTCAGTTTCTGGTGAGACCGGAGCGGCCTTCTCCTCGGCACCGACTGTCGACAACCCCGTGGCGAGGAATGATACGGCGAGCAGAAACCTAGCGACCCGTTGGAACATGAGCATAGATTACTTGAATGCGCACGCTACTTTGCAGAGACCTCTACGGCATTGATGACGGCGACGTAGTGCATGAAAAACGGGGCGGTCTCAGCCGGTCGGTGCAACACCATCTGATATGAATTCATTTTCTAAAGGTGGTGTTTATGGCACAAGGAAAACGGGACAGGCTCTCCACGGAGCAGAGGATCGACATGTGGCGCCGCTGGAAGGCGGGCGAGTCGTTGCATGAGATTGGCCGCGCCTTCGGTAAGGGCCATGGTTCTGTTCGGTTCCTGTTGACGCAGCGCGGCGGGATAGTTCCTGCTGCTCGCCGGCGTTCGCCGCGAACGCTAACGCCCGCCGAGCGGGAAGACATCTCACGAGGAATGGCTTCCGGTTCGTCGATTCGTGAGATTGCTAAAGGGTTGCAGCGGGCTGTGTCGACGGTGAGCCGGGAGGTGTCGCGTCACGGCGGGCGTCCCCTGTATCGAGCCAGTGAAGCCGATCGTCGGGCCTGGGAGTCGGCTCTGCGACCCAAGGTGTGCCTTCTTGCCATCGACGAGAAGCTGCGGACGATGGTGGCCAGTAAACTGATCCTGGACGGGTCGCCGGAACAGATTTCAGCATGGTTGAAGGTCCACTATCCCAGCCACGAGAGCATGCGTGTGTCCCACGAAACCATCGACCGCAGCTTATTCATCCAGGCCCGGGGAGTGCTGAAAAAAGAGCTGATTCAGCACCTCAGGTCCAGGCGGCTTCTACGTCGCTCACGACACGCTCGGGCTGAGGGGCAGTCCCGCGGGCAGATCGTCGATGCCATCTCTATTCGGGAAAGACCTGCGGAGGTTGAAGACCGTGCTATTCCCGGCCATGGGGAGAGCGACCTGCTGAGCGGCAGCAGGAACAGTCACATCGCAACCCTGGTGGAACGACATTCGCGTTTCACCATGCTGGTGAAAGTACCCAGCAAAGACACAACGACGGTCGTCGCCGCGCTGAGCAAGCACGTGCGTAAACTGCCCGCGACCCTGCGGCGCTCCTTGACGTGGGACAGGGGGCACGAGATGGCTCAACACAAGAGCTTCACGGTGGACACGCATGTGAAAGTCTACTTCTGCGATCCGCAGAGCCCCTGGCAGCGCGGCACCAATGAAAATACAAACGGCCTGCTAAGACAGTACTTCCCTAAGAAAACCGACTTGTCCGGTTACACTCAAGCCGATCTCAACAAGGTCGCTCTGCGCCTCAATCAACGCCCGCGACAAACTTTGGGCTTTCAAACTCCGGCGAGTAAACTGCAAGCCTGTGTTGCATCGACCGGTTGAGCCCGCCGGCGTTATAGGTAAGTTCGGCAGGTTGTAGGACGGCCTTCCGAGAGATTTCGTCCGCACGGAGAATGATCTATCGTTCCGGACTGGGGACGACTGCTGGACTGCGATGGCCCTGAGCGTCTACGGAGCGAATGCCGAAGATGACGTTGTCCTTCGAGATGGGCAGCGTGATCGAATAGGCGCCGGCGGGCGTGCTGAGCTGATCGATGCCGTTGCTGGCGAAGAACTGCCAGGTGGGGGCTGTCATCTCTCTCCAGACGACCTCGTATTTCGTTCCTGACGGCGCGCCCGATCCGTTCCATTCGAGCGTGGTGTTGTTGTCGAGGTTTTTGGTAACGATGTGCGCGTCTTCCGGTGCGGGCGGCGCGTAGGCTAGCGTGGCGAGGGTGGCTGCGTTCAGGGCGGCTACGTGGGCTACGTACTGATAGTCGACAAATTTCAGCAGGTCGCCGTATTCGACGCCGTTCTCGGTGCGCACGTTCTGGTGCTGGTGGTTGAAGTCTTCGCGCCATTCGGTGAAGCGGACGGCGGCGAAGCCTTCCCCGTTGAACGACGTGTGGTCGCCTCCGCGCAGGAAGCGGTCGCGGCGGAATTCGAGGACAGGATGGAAGTAGCTGGGCGGGCCGGGTTTCCGGACATTGGCGATGCCGTGGTAGGTTTCGCTGACGCCGAGGATCATCCGGGCCAGTTCGCGCGAGGGCGAGTCGCTCTCATAACCCAGAGACTGGATGAGCTTCGCCTGCTCGGGCGTCGCGGATGCGGGGATGCTCTCGGAGAAGACGCGCACCAGAGACTTGTTCTGCAGAGTGTCGCCGGGCGTGGTGTTGCCGCCTACGATGTCGTTGTTCAAGACGGCTTCGAGCTGCCAGCCTTCTGATTTGGCGAGCTTGGCCAGGTGGCGGCTGCCGTTCAGGCCCTGCTCTTCTCCAGCGACGGCGACGAAGACGATGGTTGCAGGGAATTTGATCTTCGACAGGACGCGGGCGCATTCGAGGCTGACGGCTACGCCGGAGGCGTCATCGTTGGCGCCGGGGGCTTCGGCGTGGGTGTCGAGCGTGTCGCTATTACGCGAGTCATAGTGGCCAGTGACCAGAACCATGCGCTTTGCCTGTGCGGGATCCGATCCGCGCAGAATTGCGTAGACATTTGTGATGGTGGTGGGCTGTGGAATGCGGCTTTGTGGACTTTCGGTGAAGGTATCGCGTCTCACCTCAAGGCAGCCGCCGCAGGCAGCTGAGTAGCGCTTGAATTCCGACTCGATCCAGTCGGCGGCGGCGCTTGCTCCCTGGCCGGCGGGCAAGTCTTTGGTCATGCTGGAAAGTGTGTTGCGCGTGTGGAAATCAACTAATGTCTCGATTGTGTGTTGAATCTGCTGTGGAGAGATTTGCTCCAAAGCGTGTGCAATGGCGGGATCGATGGGCGCGGGACGAATGGGCGAGCCCGTGGCATCCAGATCGCGTGTTGTATCGTCAGAGAAGGCATGGGCACAGCTTACGGAGATCGCCGCAGCGATGGCTACAACCATCATGATTTGTTGGAGACGAGCTTTCATCAATTACTCCAGAGTGAGGAATCAAGTTAAGGAATGGTTGAATTTCGCGCAAACGGCTTGACGCGCTGCCTGCTTCTCATTAAAAACTAACGATGTTGCATCCAGTAATTTGTTCTAATCATCCTAATACTCCACTTTGATCTGGAGGGATTTATGGCAATTTGCCCTGAATGTGAGAGCCCGCTTGATTTCGACGAAGAAGACGTTGAAGAAGGTGATGTCATAGTTTGCGACGAATGCGGAACCGAGTTTGAAGTTGTGGCCACCGATCCTCTTGAGCTTTCCAAAGTAGAAGAAGGCTACGAGGATGAAGACGAAGAGGTCGAGGACGAGGAACAAGAATGAAGCAGTTTTTTCCAAGCCCCGCCCGCCTGATCTATGTGCGGGCTGCGGTCGTGGCTTTGTTGGTAGTCTGCCTGCTGGTTCCAGTCGCAGGTTTTGCTCAGAATGATACGGCCCGGTCAGTCGAGGGCAAAGTGTATGGGCCCCAGAGCACACCGCAAGCCAGCGCGGTGGTTTACCTCCTGGACTCGAAGACGAATAACATCAAGAGCTTCATATCGACCGCGGATGGCAGCTACCGTTTCGGCCAGCTTTCACCCGACGTTGATTACCAGCTCTGGGCTGAGTACAAGGGCGCGAAGAGCGACAAGAAAGCGATCAGCTCTTTCAATTCGAAAAGACAGCTCTTTATCGATCTGCACCTCAAAGGCTAGAGGCGCAAGCGTTTCTGGCCTTCAGTCCACGCTGCAGATCAGACACTTGAGATATTCCGTTTCCGGAATCGTCAGTATGACCGGATGGTCCGCGGCCGCGCCGCGGCGTTCGACAAGGCGCACGCGGCGGCCGGCATCTCCCGCTGCCGCGGCGACGATCTGCTGAAAGTCCGCCAAAGAGACGTGGTGTGAGCAGGAGCATGTCACCAGCGTCCCGCCGGGACGAAGCATTTTCAGGGCGCGCAGGTTCAACTCTTTGTAGCCGCGAAGCGCGCCCTCAACGGCCCGCTTCGACTTGGCGAAGGCCGGCGGATCGAGAACGATCGTGTCATAGACGGTTCCGGAGTTGCTCCAGTCACGCAGCAGGTCAAAGGCATTTGCTTCCATCCAGTCCACGTTAGCGCCCTGCAGACGTGCGGCATTTGCGGCAAGATTCTTTTCCGCTACCTCCAGCGCCGCGCGCGAGATGTCCACGCCGGTTACACGCGGGCAGCTTTGCGCCAGATGCAGCGCGAATCCGCCCTGATACGTGCATATGTCCAGCGCTTCGCCGTGCGCATGACGCGCGGCGGCGGCGTAGTTTTCGCGCTGGTCCAGGAAGGCGCCGGTTTTCTGTCCGGCGCTTGCATCGTAGTGGAAGCTGAGTCCATTGAGCCGAAATTCTGTGCTGAGCAGCGGATGCTCTATGTCGGCTGCATACAGCGGGCCCACAGGCGGAGTGCTCAACTGCTCCAGTTCGCGGATGCGCGGGTCAGGCCGCTCGATCATGGTCCGGGGCGACAGCTCTTCTCTGATAACGCCGACAGCCAGTGAGCGGATCTCATCGTTATCGAGCGCCTTCGCCAGCAATTGCAGGATGACCAGGTCGCCATACTTGTCGGCAATCATGCCTGGCAGAGCGTCGGCCTCGCTGAAGACTAGCCGGCACGCGTTCGTCTCCGCGCTGAGCATGGGAAGCCGCGCGCGGATCGCGGACTGAAGACGCAGTCGTAGCAGATCGAGCCATTGCGCCTGATGGATCGCATCTGTAGAGACAATCCGCAACGCAATTTGCGAAGCCGGACTGTAAAGAGCGGTGCCGAGCAGAATGCCGCGCTGGTCGGCAACGGGAAGCAGTCCGGAAGGCTCTCCGTAAATCTGTTCCAGGTCAGACTGATAGACCCAGACATGCCCGGCATGAATACGATCCGCCGCACGGCGCGAAATGACTGCTGCCGGGCCTTCGAGCTCAACTGGGCGCGCGGCCGGGGGCGCAGACCGGGCCTTTTGGGTGCGCTTTCCATGCTTCTCTGCGTTGCGTCCAGGCATGGTTTCATCTTCGCACGGAGGAACTGATTCCGATTTTTCGATGAAACCAGCCAAAAATGGGACAGATTGAGGTGTATGCGCGGATTCCCGAGATGCCGCGATTGCAGCCAAAGCCTATAATCAAGTATGGCAACTGCGCAACGCGCGTCAGTGCAACCCGCAAAACCTCTCCCGGTGCTTGATCCTTTTGCGCCCCGCGTTGAAAAACTGATCGCCACGGTCCACGCCAACCGCCCCAGCGACGACACCGAGATTATCCGCAAAGCCTGGGAATTTTGCCTGGAACACCACAAAGGCCAGCTGCGCGCATCGGGTGAGCCGTATGTGCTTCATCCGCTGGAAGTTGCCCTTGTGCTCGCGGAGATGAAGCTGGACTCGACCGCCATAGCCGCAGGCCTGCTGCATGACGCCGTCGAAGACACTCCAGTCACGACAGCCGACATAACCGCCAAGTTCGGCGAGCAGGTCGCGCACATCGTCGAAGGCGTCACCAAGATCGACAAAATCCAGTTCGCCAACAAAGAAGACCGCCAGGCCGAGAACGTTCGCAAGATGCTGCTGGCCATGGTCAGCGATGTGCGCGTCGTTCTGATCAAGCTTGCCGACCGCCTGCATAACATGCGGACGCTCGAACATCTGCCTCCAGACAGGCAACAGGGGATCGCGCGCGAAACGTTGGACATCTATGCCCCGCTCGCTCATCGACTCGGAATGGGAAAAGTTCGCGGCGAACTTGAAGACCTAGCTTTCCGTTTCGTCGATCCCTACGCCTATCAGCAGGTGCAAGACGCTGTCGACGAGCGGCGCAGCGAGGGCGAGCAGTTTCTCGTAGGAGTGGAAGCGCTGCTGCAGGAAAAGCTGCGCGAAAACAACATCAAGGCACGCGTGGAGTGGCGCATCAAGCGTCTCTACAGCGTGAATCAGAAGCTGATCAAGGCGCGCACCACCGTCGATCAGGTCTACGATCTGCTCGCGCTGAGGGTCATCACTACCAGCGTGCAGGACTGCTATGCCGTCTTTGGCCTGATCCACAGCATCTGGCGTCCGGTGCCGGGCCGCATCAAGGACTTCATCGCCATGCCCCGGCCCAACCTCTATCAATCGCTGCACACCACCGTGATGGGCGAAGGCGGACATCAATTCGAAGTGCAGATCCGCACGGAAGAGATGCACCGCATCGCCGAAGAAGGCATCGCCGCGCACTGGAAATACAAGTCAGGAGGCTCGCCGATCAGCGCGCGCGACGAACAGCGTTTAGCGTGGGTGCGGCAGCTGGTCGAATGGCAGCGTGAAATGAGCGATCCGAACGAATTTCTGTCGACGCTCAAGATCGATCTCTATCCGGAAGAGGTCTACACCTTTACGCCGAAAGGCAAAGTCGTCGTTCTGCCGAAAGACGCCAGCCCGCTTGATTTTGCCTACTCCATTCACACCGAGGTCGGACACACCTGCATCGGCGCGAAGGTCAACGGACGCATGGTGCCGCTGCGTTCCAAGCTGCGCAATGGCGATATCGTCGAAGTGGTCACGCAGAATGGGCACACTCCCAGCCGCGACTGGCTGACTTTTGTCAAAAGCTCGCGCGCGCGCAACAAGATCAAGCACTGGCTGAATGAGCACCAGCGCGAGCGCGCCATCGAAATCGGCCGCAAGCTGCTCGAACGCGAAGCGCGGAAATACAAAATTTCTCTTTCCAAATTCGACGAATCCGACTACGAGCGCATCGCCGCCGAATACAGCGTCGCAACGCCGAGTGACCTGTTGGCCGCAGTTGGCTTCGGAAAATATTCCGCGCGCCAGGTCCTCAACCGCCTCGCGCCCGGCGTCACCAGCCAGCAGGCCGCGGATACCGATACCGCAGTCGCGGGCGTCTCTGACACGGTCAAGCGCGTTTCGCTGGCAAGCGGTGCGGATTCGCTGCAAGTCGAAGGGCAGAACGAGCTGCTCGTCTATCGCGCGCGATGTTGCAATCCCATTCGCGGCGAAGAGATCATCGGCTACGTCACGCGCGGCAAAGGCGTCGCCGTGCACGCGCGCAGCTGTCCGAATGTCCAGAACCTGCTCTACGAGTCCGACCGTCGCATTTCCGTGGAGTGGGCGCGGCCCGCCGAGGAGTCCGAGGGACGCCGTCAGACGTATCCGGTCAAATTGACGGTCTATTGCGACGATCGCGCTGGCATGCTGAAGGAGATGACTGCAGTCATCAGCGACGACAACACAAACATCCGCTCCGTCGACTCAAAGCCCGGCCCGAGCAGCGATGCCACGGTTGAATTCATCGTCGACGCAGAAGATGTGCGCCATCTGAACCGCCTCGTACAGGGACTGCGGCGGGTGCCCGGCGTACGCGACGTGCAACGCTCGCAAAAGCTTTAGGAGTGCACCAGAGACGCCTTTGCTCGTGTACACTGAGGAAGACCCCCTGTGTCGGGACGTGGCTCAGCCTGGTAGAGCACTCGCTTGGGGTGCGAGGGGTCGGCAGTTCAAATCTGCCCGTCCCGACCATTTAAATCAATCACTTACAAATCCAACCAATGCTGGAAATCGATTAGCTGTGGGGGATTTTGTGGGTACTCGCCTTAAATTTCCACAGAGCAGGCGGGCCCAGTTCCCTATTGCACTGGTCGTTCGTTGAGCGGATCAAGTAG
Source organism: Terriglobales bacterium (assembly GCA_963823845.1). Classification (GTDB taxonomy): domain Bacteria; phylum Acidobacteriota; class Terriglobia; order Terriglobales; family Acidobacteriaceae; genus Alloacidobacterium. The sequence goes on along the minus strand of CAWGND010000008.1, from coordinate 505,114 downwards.
CTCGACAGCCTTCCGCCTGGCCTCATCCCGAATGTGCGAATAATGTTCCACCATTTTGAGCGACATGTGTCCGCTGATTGCCTTGATCGTGGAGATCGGGGTTTGTGACTCCGCCAAGATGGTAATCGCATGGTGTCGTAGATCGTGGATACGAGCATGTACTCCAGCTTCTGACTGGGCCGTCTTCCAGGCCGTCTTCCAACTGCCCAGCGGCTTGCTCAAGTCTGTGGCATAGGGAGTCATTAACCGTCGCTCCACCGACCCGGTCCCCTTATATCTCAGTTTTTCACTGGGGAAGATGTAGTCCTCCGGCTTGGCGTCTGGCCAGCGAGCCTTCCACGCCTTAAATGCCTCCAATGCCGTCGCGTTCAAGGGAATTATTCGCCCCGCGCTTTCTTCGGTCTTCGCTTCGCCCACCTGAAATTCTGCCCGCAGAAAATCAACTTGATGCCAACGCGCGCGGCGCAGTTCAGCATTGCGTAATGCTGTGTTGCAGAAAATCACGACGGCCGTATACAGGCTTGGCTGCGGACTATTGTGGCAGGCATTCAATAGATTTCTTGCCTGATCCGCTGTAAGAGCCTTACCGATCTTTTTTCTTTCGGGAAGCATTCTGACTTCGTCCTGAATAGCACTCCAAAGCTTATGCGCCTTGAGAATCATGCGAAGCGTCGAAATCTCCATATTCACGGTGCGAGAGCTGGTCTTCTTCGGAGGTTTTCCATGTTTCTCCTTTACGCTTTGCCTGATACTTGCCGATCCGCTCTGGCGTGATATCAGCAAGCAGCATGCGTCCAAAGTGGCTGGAAAGATGAGCAATATTGAAGCCCTGGATGGCGGTATTGGAATCGCTCCAACGGGCATTATTGGCATCCAGCCAATCCTTAGCCGCCGTGGAAAAGAGATGCGATCAGAGCGCTGAAACGCGAAGGCATACTGTCGCGCCGAGTGCGGCTGCGACAATGCAAGTACCTCAACAACATCATCGAGCAAGACCACCGGTCGGTGAAAAAACGTACGCGATTAGCCAAGGGCTACGGTTCGTTTCAAAGTGCGTGGCGAACACTTGTAGGAATCGAGACGGTGAACATGATCCGGAAGGGACGAGTGAGGTGGGTAACCAAAGATGATGTCAGCGCTCAAGCGCGCTTCGTAGCGAAGCTGTTCGGCATCGCTGCCTAGATTTCTCTTCCCTACAGCTCCATCTCGCTCTCGATCTCTGCTCACTCAAACTTCGCAACAGAACCACGGTCTTGTCTGTTGATTGGCTTGTTTGTTGCCAGGCCATCCACCGGTCTTTCAGGGCTTCTGCGAGGAGCTTCTGTTTCGCCGCGCTTAGTGGTTTGAGTCGCGAATCAGTTTTGCTCCTGGAAACTGATGACTTCTTCCCTTTCGGTTTCACTGTACCAATCCGGGTTTCGCTCTTTTTTCAGGTGAAGTGGATTTTCGACGACGAACCGGCTTCGCGGCCCGTACGGGATGAGTCGTTTTCCCTTGGGCTTCTAGTTCGATGCCGAAGACATCGGCCAGTTGGTCCGTCGCGATCCTCTTTCTTCCGGTGCTTTTAGGTCTTGCTTCGGGGTGGCCCGCCTGGGCGATCAGCTCAAGATGGTCCACCTGCCGCAATTTGAAGAAGAGTTCCGGCTCATGATCAAGACGGCTGCCCACACCATAGAGAGTGGCCGCGATATGCTTGCACATGCCCGCCCAGTCGGGGCAGGAGCAGGACATCTCGATTTCCCTGGGAGCTGGGAAGAGACCGTTCTCGCGCTGGGTCACGATTTCCATGACACTCTTCGACAACCGGCCCTGCAACAATTCAACGAGAGAGCCGATTTGACTGCCACACTGCGTCTTGAGCTTCTTCCAGCACGGCGCAGTCAACGGCTGGATCTGAATGGTGATCCGATGCAGGCTGGAGCCGCTGACCAGCGAGGTCACCTTTCCGGGTTCGATTTGCAAATCAACGACGGAACCATTGCGAACATACGTGCGGCCGCGCGGAAGCCGGTTGCTGAAATCGCTGTAAGACTCCAGGTTGTCGCACCAGGCTTTACCCCAGAACGTAGAAGCAATGGTGCGGCCGTCGATCTTCACCGGCGACACCCGTGTCCCCTTCCGGGTTAGCTTCAGGACCTCGCGCAAGGCATTGGCTCGACGCTCTGCCACAGGAACATACGGAGGATAGTAACCCCATCCCATGAATCCCCTCGCTGTCAGGCAATTTCAGAATTTCACCCCCAACATAACACTCGTGCGCATGAGGAAAACAGGGACGAGACTTGCTTGCGTTCGGACGCGGGAAGTTCCATTCTCGATGGATATGGCCCCCGATCTTGTTCAGATTCGCGCGCTTGCCAAAGAGAAAGAGGACGAGAACTGGAGATTCCGCCAGTTCTTGAAGCAACAGTGCAGCCTTGATCCTTCCGACGTGGACACGCAGGTCATGGAAACGACAAAACGTGTGGGCGGGAATCGACTGCACCGCGTGCGCAAACTGTTGCCGCGAAGTCTCGCCGACATTCAGCGAAGAAGAAGTCAGCCGGCTGGCTCAGCGGCTGGGAATGGCGCCGCAACAGTTCATCGATGCCTATCTGGAGCGCACCGAAAACGGCGAAGAGAATCCATGGCAGACGCGAACGAAGCCTTGCCCGTTTCTGAAGGAGAACCGGTGCAGCGTCTATGAAGACCGTCCTGCCGATTGCAGTGGCTATCCGTACCTGTACGAACCTGATTTTGTATTTCGCACTATGGGGATGATTGAGCGGACATTTACCTGTCCGATCGTGTACGAGGTGATAGAGAAGTTGAAGCAATCTTTGGGCTTTTCACGGCAGCGCTGAAGTGGGGCGCTACTTCTCCATTGCCTTCCCAATATCCAGCGCTACAAAGCGAAGCAGTTGATCGTTGCTCATTTCGGTCAGGAGTGCCTCGCCTCCGCCATCCAGAAGGTCGCGTGCCAGGCCGGTCTTTTGAGCGATCAACTCGTCGATTTTGTCTTCGACCGTGCCACGGCAGATGAATTTGTGAACCAACACATTGCGCTTCTGGCCGATTCGGAAGGCACGGTCCGTCGCCTGGTTCTCGACGGCGGGGTTCCACCAGCGGTCAAAATGAATGACATGGGACGCTGCGGTCAGGTTCAGCCCTGTACCGCCGGCCTTGAGCGACAGAATGAAAAAAGGCGGTCCATCGTCGCGCTGAAAGGCCTCCACCAACTCACGCCGTTTGGCAATGGCGGTGTGCCCGTGCAGGACCAGGCCTGGACGCTCAAACACGCCGGCAAGGAAGTCAGCCAGCGGTGCCGTGATTTCGCGGAACTGCGTGAAGACCAGCGCCTTTTCCTGGCGCTCCGCCAGTTCCTCGCAGATTTCCCCGAGACGCTGAAATTTCCCACTGTGTTCGGGTTCATAGCCGTTGTCCCCGGACCACTGCGAGGGATGATTGCAGATTTGCTTGAGGCGCATGAGGTACGCAAGAACAATTCCGCGACGCTTGATGCCATCGGCCTCATCAATGGCCGCGGCCAACTCTCGCACGGATTGCTCATAGAGTGCCGCCTGCCGCCGGCTCAAACCGCAGAAGGCATTGACCTCGCTCTTCTCCGGCAGGTCAGCAATGACGCGCTTGTCCGTCTTGAGGCGGCGCAGGATATAGGGCTGAACCAGCGTCCGCAGAGGACCATAAGGATTCGATCCGCCGGCCGACAGTTGCTTCGCGAAGCGCCCGAATGCCTGCGCGCCACCGAGCAGGCCGGGGTTGAGGAAGTCGAAGATCGACCAGAGATCAGAGAGGCGGTTCTCGACCGGCGTGCCCGTCAATGCGATCCGCCCCGCGGCTTGGAGTTCTCTCACCGCGCGGCTCTGGCGCGTGCCGGAGTTGCGGATCGCCTGCGCCTCGTCGAGAATGACCACCCGCCATTCGTGCTGTCGCAGCCATTCCAGCCGCGCAAGCATCGTGTAGGTGGTGATGACTAAATCGTATCCGGTGTCGGCCTCGCTGGCTTCGACGCTTCCTTCCGAAGGATGCGCCACCCGCACGGAAAGCGACGGCGCAAACCGAGACAGTTCCGTCTTCCAGTTGGCAATGAGGGAGGCCGGAACCACCAGCAGGCTCTGAGCGCGGCTGCCCTCAGCTTCCGATTTCAGATGGAGTAGCAGGGCAATGACCTGGACGGTCTTGCCCAGACCCATGTCGTCGGCAAGGCACGCGCCCAGCCCCAGCTTGCTCAAAAACCGCAGCCAATGAACGCCGGCCTTCTGATAGGGCCGAAGATCTCCATGCAGGCCGGGTGGAACCGCTTCCGGCCCGGCCTCCGGATCGCGCAAGTGGCAAAGGAGATGCTCCAGATCCTTCCCGGCGGAGATTCCGCTCCACTCCCGCGCCATCTGGAGTTCGGCAGGAGGTGCGCCCGCCCCCAGGCTGATGCCCGACAACAGGCGCATTCCTTCAAAGAACGTGAGGCCGCCGTCTCGTGTCTGGCGTTCCACTTGCTTCCAGTGCGTCAGTGCTTCGGCCAGCTTGTCGCGATCGACCTCTACCCATTTACCCCGGAGAAGGACCAATCCTCCGGAAGAGCCGAGAATCTCCTGGAGTTCCTTTTCGTCGAGCGACTCGCCGTCGAGGACGGTATCAACGGAAAACTTCAATAGCGCATCTTTGCCGAGCTTGCCCTTGGAGCTTTCCCCAATTTTTACGCTTACGACCGGACGCGGCGGACGCGCTGCCTTCCACCAGTCGGGGACATGGACAATCAGGCCGCTCTCTTCCAATGTGGGTATGCTTTTGAGGAACTGATATGCCTCCTTGGGCGTCCAGGCGAGGGCATTGTAGATCTCGCCGCAGTCGGCAAGTTCTTTCACCCACGGGCTGCGCTCGCCTGCATGTTGGATAGGCTGCAGCAGGGTGAGCAATGCCGAACGGTTCCTGGCTCCTGCGTATTCTTGAAGCGCGCGCCCCAACGGCAAATGCTGCACCTTGGCATGCACAGACAACCGTTTCGCGTAGGTAGCAAGAAACGCAAACGGATACTCCGGATCGCGCTTGTTCTCGGCCAGATGAAAGGTCACGCGACCCACTGTGCGCCACACCGGATTCAGCTCACGCAGGTAGTCCTGGACACTCCGGCCCGACTCCCGCACGCCTGCGCGCACCAAGTCGTCGAGATCCGACCACCAGTCTGCAAGGCAGTTAGCGCTGAGATACTCGAGTCCATGCATAGGAGGAGCTGACAGAACCATGGCCCTGAGTTCCTCGGCGTCAGGAGCGGGAACCGGGGGCAATTCGGAAGCAGCGGCAATCTCCGGTGTGTGGCAGAGGCGCGTCAGATAGCAACTGGCGAAGTCGCGCGCGAAGGCGAACTCCGGGGGCAGACTAGACTGCAACTCGTATGTCGCCAGCTGGAGCAACCCCTTTGCCTGCGAATGGTCAAATGCCTGCCGGATGCGCTCCGACTGCAAATCGCTCTGCGACGGCGGCCCGGATGAAGCCATAACCAGCAGCCGTCCATGTGGAGATATGGAGAGGATTGCACTCATCGAGCATCCACTGTATCAGCCGCTTGCTGCAATAGGTCACGCATGATGAGAACGAGCTGCTACAAGAAAATAACCTGTATGCTGTGTTGTAGCGAGAGGTTCCCGGGAGAGCCGGTAGGCGTACTCGGCCAGGACCTCGATCGCAAGCGTCGGTCCGAAGTCGGCATACATGGGCCTGATCAGCTCAAGCGCGTACTCCCGGACACCGGAGTTCAGGCGATGGTTCGACGCCCGACCGCGCCCCTCGTGGATCAATCCTCCACCACCATCCTCGCGATACTTGATCAGACGGTGTTGAATGTGCAAGTCACCCCTGGCGAGAAAAACAACTATTCGGGATCGGGCTGACCTTAGAAGCCTGTTGGCGTGGGTCATGGAGGCCGGGAGGCCCGTGAAATCTTTCCATGTAGGCCTTTGCCGAGCGGCGACAGGAATGACGGTCCACGGGTATCCTCCCGCGGCCATCATCAGGTTTATCAAAAACCGTCCCATCCGGCCGTTCCGTCCATGTAGGGATGGATATAGACGAACACGAAATGCCCGAGCACCACGCGCCCGGCGGGATGCTTCTCTTCTGCCAGCAACTCGAAGAAGGCGGGCATCGCATCCCTTACCGCATCGGGGTTCAAGGGCACGTGCATCGACTGGCGGATATAAACCTGTCCGTTGCGGTATCCCGCCAGATCGCCAGGGTTAATCAGGCCAGCCGCGACGCACGGCGCGAACATCTCTCGCTACCACGTCCGGTGATCCTCTTCCGCCGCCTTGCCGGCGTTTTCGGCCCTGAAAACCCGGCCGATGCTCTTCTCCACCTCCTGGTAGGCCTGCCAGGAGCCGCGCGCCGCCATGGCGTTGCGCTGATCCCGGTCCTGTTCCTCTGTTTCCGGATTCCACGTGCCGCTGCGCACGCGCTGAATCAGATCGCTCGTGACACGGTGGCCGGCAGCGCGCATACTTTTCCCCGGCGATGTGTGGTGGTGGCAATGGAGATTTGCATGAGCAGCAGATCTTGCCTGCGAGCCTGATTCTTGTCGTTGAGGATCGTTCCCCGCCCATAGTCGGGATTGTATCCCGATATTCGCTTTTTGTTCTCTACGGAAAGCCGGATTGATGATAAAATTGATTCAGTGATTCGGAACGGTCCATTGGTTATCGGGAAGGCAAACCAATGGTCTATATCTGCCTAATTCGGCTAATGTTAGACGTTTATCGGAGCAGCACAATCCAAAGGTATATTTCTTTCACAAGGCGGAAATTAACCGCACCTTTTGCCACCGCGCGCAATCAACTAAGTAAGCCACAGATAGACATATAGAAAAGAGGGTTAATTGTATGCAAATCAACTCTTCGGATCGAAATACGAATGCGACTGCCTGCAGCGCCGCCTTTACCTCCCTGCGTGAAAAGCTGGCGCGAGAGGTTTCAGGGAGCGCTATGCTTTCGGAGCTGCTTGAAAAATTAAATGGAATGCAGGAGACATGCGCCCGGCCGGCAGACTTCAAAGTGCGCTTCGACGAATTTGTCGCCAGGGCAGCAGAGCACCGGGATTTAGTCTGGCCATTCCTGCCTCAGCTGATGCGGTTCCTGCCTACATACGCGTAGCCTCAGGCATCCGAACCTCAGCCCGATTGCAGCTCGCGCGGGGTCGGGATTTCACGTGGGAAGGTGGCGTGGATTTTCGTTCCACAATCCGTTCCACAAAGTGAGGTTTCCTGCGCGACTTCCGCTTGCTTGGGGTAGCCCTCGCGGTTGTTATAAGTTGTTGAAAAACCAATCAGGGGTAGGTTCACACGGTGGAAGTCATAGGTTTGAGTCCTGCTGCGCCTACCATAGACCGGCAGTTCTATTGGGTCTACGTCTTTAGACGAAGGTCGAAAGGATATGAGAAGAGATCCTTGATGCGGAACTTTGGTGCTTGCTTGTGGGATGGATTGAAGAGAACGTTGACGGTCTCCAGGAACGATGGCGCTGGGCACTCGCAGCAAAACACTCTCATTCTTTTCGCGCCATGCGGTTCCTAAATCGCGCGTCACTTCCAGTTGAGTCCGCCAATCGTTCGGGAGATCATCGGTTTTGATGGACGAGACCTCAACATCCGGCGCCTCGATTTTCAGCAGTGTAAATTCGGGAGGCACGTCGTTTGGGCTGGTGTGGACGCATACTTCAAGCAGCTCAGAAGCCGGAGTCTCGGCTAAGTAAACGATGGCGTGGCCTGAATAGTGCCATCGTCCCAGCGGCTTTCAGTCCGCCCATTCCACTGAGATCACGATGTCGGCTGATCCGCCACAGAATCATTTAGACAAACATGCCCTCGTCGATCTGAATCAACAGCTCTTCGACGATCCGGCTGCCAGTATCCGTCTTCAAAAGAGAGAGTGGCGTTCGTCCATCGAGCCGCGCATGAGGTTTACACAGCCAATGGAGAGCGCGCTCACGGCTTCCATAAGTGGATTCGGTCAATGAAAGAACCCGGATCACGCGCAGCACCCGGTCGGATTCTTCTACCTTAAGCTTTTCGCGCCGGGAACGCCGATGTTGCAGGGTTCGGGAGGGAATCACCACCGCATCAATTTCTGACCGTTCCAGGCCCAGGGCGCTCAGGCGTTTAATGACAAGCGGAGCGAGTCGACCTTCGACAATGCGAAGGATTTCGCCCTCTGTAGCTGGCGATTGTAAACCCAGCCAGTCACCGATCTGTGCATTTGCGAAATTGATGAAGTTTATTTCCAGCTTACATTATGCCATACAGTTACTGGCAAAATGTCTCATTGTGTCGCCGGCCTCTGCCCAAAAAAAGCAGGGACAGCCGGCCGTTGCAGGTCAGATACGAGCACCTCCACGTCTGTGGGTGCGGAAGCCACTTCGCAATTTCCGTGGGCGTTTTAGCGTATCTCACTCTGATACTTAGGGGATGACCGCCTCGTGTGACCGACTTCTCTAATGCCGATTGAGGCTGGTTCGCGCGCATCTTACCGAATCAGATGGAGCAAATGACGCCCATCAATCACCGCATCCGTGACCAGACGTTGATCAAAGGTGGCCAACTGACCTCCATGCGCGCGAGCAAGCGCGAGGAGATAGCTGTCTGTGACCTGAGCGGATTCCAAGAGGCGGGCCGTGTTCAAGTGCCCTTGATCAAGCAGGGAAATATCGTCTGGCCAAAATGCATGACCTGGCAACTCCCGCAACGACGCCAACAGTCCAGCAACTGCGGCGGGAGTGCCGGCGGAGTTTGGATATCGAGGATGACCGACAATGCGCAGCACTCCGTTTTCTGTGAGCGGACAGGTCGCCCAGGCGTTAGCTCCCTTCGACGAGAACCATTCGTGTGCACGGTCATGCTGAACGTGACCCGGATCAATAAGGGCAATCAGGACGTTGATGTCCAGAAGAAACCGGGTCACGGAAGCTCCTCGCGGAGTTGATGAACGAGCTCAGAGGTTACTCGTTGAGCGCCTTTCCGCACCTTGAGCAGGGGTACGCCGTTTCTGGTCTTGAGCCTTGATTCGGTGGGGGTCAGTGCCCGTCTCGCCAAAGAGGAGATCACCTCGCCCACTGACTTTTTCTCGATGGCAGCCATTTCTTTGGCAACGCTCAGAACGTCATCGTCAATTACGAGCGTGGTTCGCATAGGCTCACCTCCCCAACATCAAACATCATACATCAAATGCACGGCCAAATCATAGCGGCAGCGGACTGCGTTTTTACCGTCTGTGCCACGCGGTCCGCTACGGTGGGCACACCCAAAATCCTTTCTCCTCCACTCTTCTTGGGAATGGAGACGGCACGCACAGGCGGTGGAAAGTAGCTTCCCGAGCTCATCCGATTCCAGATCTTGTACAGATTACCTGAAAGATCAGCATCAAATTGCTCGATCGTCTGCTCGTCCACTCCGGCCGCTCCACGATTGGATTTCACCGCTTTATACGCTTCGTACACCAAGCGCTTATCGATACTGAATGGTTTGTTTGTCGCATGCATCGAGTTCATCCTGTTTCCAGTTGTTTCGGTGATGCCACAGCCTGACCCGACCCCTTTGCTCCAGCCCCATTACAAAGCCTTCCCGCAGAGTTCGAACTTCGCGGATAATGTCCCTATTGGATGGCGGTCGCCTTGCGATATTCTCGACTAGGCTCATAAGGTACTGATCTTCACGCGAAATCTCAGTGATGACTGCGGGGATAGTTTTCTCCCCAAGAGCGACGAATGCCTCAATTCTTCCTTGACCACAGACGAGATCGAATTGCTTCCCATCTCCATTCGGCTCTTTGCGGCGCACAACTGTAATGGGCTTCTTGAGCCCGACTTCGCGGATATTGGCAACGATGATCTGCCATTTACCCATACTGCGCGATCTGGGATTTGCAATGTGAATCTGGTCGATTGGAATCCGTTCAATGTGTTGTTCCTTCACGCGAGCTCCCCGTGTGCGCACGCTGCGCCCTTTTCTTCACGTGATGTTTCAATAATGACCGCTGGTATCGTCTTCTCACCGAGAGCTAGAAAAGCCTTAAGTCTTCCGTAGCCGCAGGCGATATCGAATTGGTTCCCATCTTCATCGAGTTCCTTTTTGGCGCGTGACTGTAATGGGCTCCTTGAACTAGGTCTCGCGCTTGTTGGCACCGATCATCGCTGTCCTCCGCCTGTGTAATCTGTGGATCGGGAATGTGAATCTGAGCGCTTGGAAGCCCGTCCGATGCGTTGTTCACTTATGCCGTTGCCTCCACGCGCGCACGCTGCGCCATCTCCATAAAGAAGTTCAGGTTGTTGAAGCGATAAACATCCAGGAACAGGCCGTTTTCTGGCCTGAAGGTCAATCGCTCAGCGAGGACATCAAGGCGCGGCAAGAGGTAGTAATCAAGGATGTCGTCATTGCCAGGGCGGAGCCGAGCTGCAATTACAACGTCTGGGCGCAGACTCTCGTCAAATCGAAGCTGCCACCGGAGGTGTCCTGTTCGACTCTCCCTGCATCTTGCAAGGACCAAGGATGCTGTGTATTCGGAGTTGATCGTGAGCAGGTCGTTGCTCTGGTCGACGCTAACCGTAGCTCCGAGGGCCAAGATCTGGTCAAATACGGAGGCAATCAGATCGGCATGTCGCCGGCGGAGCTTGCGATTGATTTCGATATATGCGTAGTCCCGATCGGGGGCCCAACCAATGAGTGCGTACGCGCGATAGAGGCTGCCAAAACGCGAAGAGTAACAGGCACAGGAGGGCATATCCTCGGTCTCATCGATGAGGATGCCGGAGAGCCGGCCTCGAGCGCGGAGCAGCTCCCGCAGCCGCTCCAGAAGTTCCTCGTCCGAAAGATGACGATGTCGAGTTTCGATGATCTCCCTTGCTTGTGCAAATAGCTCGACCGAGATGAGAGGTTCAAAGGCGCCGTCTCGCCAGATCCACATCTGGACCGGGTTTTTGACCCGCTTGTATTTCAGTTTGAAGGAACGTCGGTTGTAGACATTCGCACCGATGTACTTCGGGTTAATTAACACCTGGTGGACTGACGCGCTTGTCCACGGGCGTCCGAGTTCTCCAAACATGCGCCGACCGTTCAAATCCTCCATGATCTCCCGCTCGGTCTTACCTTGAACGACAAAGAGCTCATAAATCTTTCGAACGGTTTCTACTTCCAACTCCGGCCCGGGAACCAGGATGACCCGGTCGGTCTGCAGGCTTTTTCGCTCACCCCTGTCCAATGGACCCTTTGGATTCCGATCCCGATCGATTAACTGTCGCCGCAGGCCAAAGCCTGCGGGGCCGCCTTGACGGAACCCCAGTTCGATAAGGCGGCACTGGCCGGAAAAGACCTTGACTGATAGCTCTCGGCTGTACTCCGCCGCCATTGAACGCTTCAGTGTTTTGAGAACAGATGACGACATGCTGCCATCGTTCTCGAATTGCTCCGCGCAATAGTGCACCCGAATGCCGGCTCTCTTGAGCACGTATTCGTAATAGGCGCTTTCGTCTACATCCTGGAAGCGTCCCCATCGGCTCACATCGTAGACAAGCAATGCGGAGAAATCCGTGCGCCTGTTCTCCACATCCGACATTAGCTGGTTCAGGCCCTCGCGGCCTGCGATGTTCAACCCGCTTCGCCCAAAGTCCGAGTACTCACGGACGATCTCCATTTGGTGGACAGCAGCGTATTTGCGGATCACCTCCAGCTGGCTCTCAGGGGAGTACTGTTGATGCTCGGTGGACATGCGCACGTATTGCGCTGCTCGCAGAGGAAGAGGCGCGTTCGAGAATACAGCAGATGGATTCTCCATTTGTTTGCCACTGACTCTTGCGGAATCGAAAATCCACCATGACGTGTGGCATCTGGTGAGACCCCAATTGACTCCATAGATCTAGTGGCGGAAAAGGAGTACTTTTCGCGACAACAGCGGCAGATTTTTTTGGAATTCCCGGAAACCGAGGCATTCGCAGCACGCTCCGTGCGTACCGAGGGCTACTTGGGACCGATCGCAACGGGCTCGCGCAAGCGATTCAAGTCTTCGCGTCGACTGAAGACTACTTCCGCTCCACAGAGGAGAGATTCCCCGACGGGCGAGCGGTCCTTTTCACTTCTCTGTTGAAGTGACCGAGTAAGGATCAAACGAACGATTTTGCTGTTCGCGGATCGTTTGCTGTCCAATATAGCGGAGCCGTAGACGTTCATCGTCGTCTCCCGCTTTGGCTCCTGTTGCACCCTCCTTGGTGCGCCGGTTTAGTCGAGGAGTGCCCCTTGGGTGGACTGACCCCACAAAATGAGACAGAATTCTTTGCAACACTTGGCAGGGAAAGGAACTGCGAGTGGCGAAGAGGCGAGTCGGCAAATACCCTTTGTCGTTCCGGCAGATGGAAGTGGAGCAGATGAAGGATTGTCCCAGCGTGTCGGCGCTGGCGAAAGAGTTGGGCATCGACCGCAGCAATTTGTATCAGTGGCAGTGGCAGCTTGAGCATGTCAGTGAGTCGAGCGCCAGGGTTACGTCTCCGGTTCGTGAACTCCGCAAGCAGGTGCGTGAGTTGCAACGTGTGCTTGCGGAGAAGACGCTGGAAGTGGATTTTTTCAAAGGTGCCTTGCAAAAAGTCGAGGCTCGGCGCCAGAGCAGCAACGACTCTGGCGAGACGGCATCTACGACCAGATCCGGGAAGTGATGCCGATGCAAGGCAGTCTTAGTATCGAGCGAATGTGTCTGTTGGCGAGAGTGAGCCGGGCAGGATTCTACCGGTTCTTGAAAGAGCACTTACCACGCGAAGAGGACACCGAAGTGCAGTCGGCCATTCAGCAAATCGCACTCGAGCACCGTCGTCGGTATGGCTACCGGCGGGTGACAGCGGAGCTGAAACGCCGCGGGATGCGAGTGAACCACAAGCGAGTGGCGCGGATCATGCGTGAGGATAACTCCCGAATCGGAGATGGCATCAAGGGGAGAGGGGGAACTCAATATGGCTAAGGAAAGAAATCTTTCATTCGTACCGAAAACCAAGGGCCGTAAATCCGTTGCCAGAAAGAACGTCAACCCCACCGCCGATGATGCGGCGAAGAAAGCACAGAAAACCGAACAAAAATACGAAGAGAAGCGCGGAATCTTTACAAAGTAACTTCTTTTCTCCGCACTCTCTCTGAATGCGAAACGCCAGTGAACCGTTTGTTCACTGTCGCCACAATTCAGTAGCCCTCCCCCAAGTGCTACTCAATGATTGAACTGTAGCCGTCGCCATACGCTTCGGCTAGACCTCTTTAGTTTTTCCTAAACGCGTTCTTGTAATCGAAAACAGTTACTTAGGTGGTCTTTAAAAGATGAGTGCCTTCGGATATGCTGAGCCTCATTGCAATCCCTTTCCCCAGATCTGTCAGCAACCCTCAAAAAAATACAAGCCGCTAATACCATTCCTGAGCCACGCCGCCTTCGTGCGGCGTCCCGTCTCGCAAAGCCGAATATTCATGCATGAGTCAATGATCAGCAGCAGCGCCATTTTGGGCGACAAGATGAGTGTAGGCGCCATTGCCGTTGCACCGATGCATCTTCTCGTGCCCGGCTAGCGCAGGTTCGTTTTCGGCAGTGCCGATGGTTAAGAAACAAGACATGCAGATGGAATCGAATGTGCCATCTGCGTTCAGGCGATGGGCAAATTCAAGGTCCCCGGCGGCGTTCATGGAAAGCTTTCTCCTGCAGGCTGAGTTGTGTGTGAGATCACGGCGATCAAATGGGCCGTGACGCAAATCCAGATGCAGGAATTGACACCAGGGTTGTGAAAAAGTTGTGTCCGCGAATGTGAAGCCTACCTCGGCGCATCCTCTCCGTCCGGCTGATACCAGGGCACCTTCTTCTGGGGGAAAATGCCTTCCTTTTTGGCCATCAGTCGTGAAAGCACCCTGCTGGCAAGCCCAGCGGCATAGTCAATCTCATGGTCCAGTTCATGATGACTGAGTTTCTCATCGAATCTCGCAGGCCACTTGGCGGTCCGAATCGCGAGAATGACGCAGGTGGCAATGAGAAGAGATGGGCCGAGTTTTGGCCAGTCCGGGCTATCGTGATATCCCCCGACCTCAAGCCCCATGGCGTACTCCCAGCTTTTCAACTTTATACGAGAGCCTGCCTCTGAAAATTTCGGCTGGGAGATATCTGCGCCGCTCACCGCACAAAGGGCAGGTGTGGATGATCCAGCTATCGGGCATCGTTTCTACAGGAGCGGGGATATTTTCGCGGCAACGCTTGCAGGTGATCACAAAGCCGCAAATGCGGGAAGTCGGTCCTTGGAACATGGGAGTTATTGTAGGCGAATAAAAGGCGAATATCCACTGTGGATTTTAAGCGGGCTTTTGAAGGTCGTTTCGGCGGCGGCGCTCACGGATGGCGCGTAGCCGTGATCTCCGAGTCCATCTCGTCCGTTGAACCATTCGGCAGTCTGGAGTTCGCGCTCCAGGGGCTTTGCAGCGCCGCTGAAGACGCGAACGTCCGCGCCGCATAGCTCCACTGTGAAAAGTGCGTTTCGTGTCGCCTGCTCCACTGTGACATTGCCGGCGACAGTGGTGATTGCTTTGACTTCCACACTTGGTGAGCGCAGGGCCATGATCAGCGCGACGGCATCGTCGCATCCCGTGTCAGTGTCAATAACAATCGATCGGCGGTTTCGGTTCATCTCAGACTATTTACCATAGTTGTCTGACGAAGACTCCTGCCGAAATTGGGTTCGCGGTGGGGTGCTCTACGCCGGTACAGAGATTATTGAGTTCGCAGCCAATCAGCACTCATAAGCAAATTCAGAGGCTACTGTAGTTTTGATCGCTATCTGAGTCGACGTAATCCACCAAATCGAGCCTGTGCGAACTCGAGATCTACTCCGGATCCTTCGATTTGAGGCTCGGCCTCGACAATCGCCTCTGCAGCGACCAGTTGCGGGCCTGGAGATGGCGGCAGCGTCTCAACATACATCACCGAGGGGAAATGAGGACCTGCTTCGGTCTCGCGCTTTTCTATCAAGCCCAATTCACCAAAGTGATCGATCATGTGCGTGATCTGTTCCACATACGGTCGATTCAGGCCAAGACTCCGCAACCAGTTTGGCCGTTGATAAAACGCGGCAGTGCGCAAATCGAGTGGCAGACTCGAATCGATGACCGTTTTATAGCTCCTTTCCGAAAGAACCGTGTTGGGCACACGTGAGGGCCAGAAGGTTGGAATGAAGGTATCGGCCGGAAATTCGGTTCCAGGGTATCCAGCCCTGCAACTTGCAGTATCAGTTTGCCACGGAACTGCCATCCACTTGCTGATATCGCCGGGGCCACTGGCTGAGAGAGGACCATCGGTCGACAAAATTGTCGCCTGCGTGAGGAACTCGCCGTAGTCCGGCTCTTTATCGGTGATCGGCCTCTGCCGTAAGCGAAACGGAGCGCGATACATGGAGACAATCCGCATTGGCCATGTCATCTCGCAACCAGGATGAAACGGTCCACCCATGCAGAAATGGAGGGCAGCCTTATCCAACGTAGCGGGCTGATCCTCCACAGCTATCTCTTCGATAGACGCTGGATGCTTTGCATTTGAGTCAAAGTCACCGACAAAATCGCCTTCCATCCACTGTTCGAGAAACGTGTAGATTGTCTTGGTAACAGTAAAGCCTGCCCGCGGGCTGGGTGGACTGTCGAAGCTTCCAAAAGCATCCCCGTAGAGCGGAGGCCATTTCAGGGGTTCGAAGATATCCGAGGAAGGATCCCGGAAAGAATAGACGATCTGACGGCGCACTTCTCCATAGGGATCCTCCTTTCCATCTGGCGGCGTAGCGAGCTTCAGGAGTACTTCCGAGCGCAGAAAATCGTTGGGACCGCTCCACCCGAATTGAACAAAGAAGCCTAAATTGACCCATTGTGCTTCGTTAAATTGACGGAACAGCGGCAGAATGTCGTGCGTGAAAGAAGGCTTCGCAGGTCGAGGGATTAACGATCCGGCCGACGCATCGAAGATCACGTCGTACATTGTTTGAGGAGTCACAAGGTCCGGAGAGTAGTTCGGCGGAGCCGTGACAACCCATGCAGGGTCAACAGGTATGGAGCGCCCTTTGATAGTGACGGTCGCAGATACCGGACCATCGGAGGTATCGTCATGCCATCCGGGATTGTTTGCGAATGTTACGAGAGAATAGCCTGGCAGCGGGCTCTCCGATTTTCCCTTGCCTCCCAGAAACATCAGACGGCCGGATTCATCCGTCAACAGCTCTCCGAGATACACCTTTTTGCCGAAGAACTCTCCTGTGTCAAAAGGGAGTGATTTTTGATTGGGGCCGGAAATCGAGCGAGTTCCCGGATCGATGATCAACTGATGACGTTCCTTGCCCTGGATTGCCGCATTGCGACGAGGCGAACGAACGTCAATGGAATCGGGCAAATCAAGAGCAACGTTGAAGTCGTACCACGCCGCTTTCTTGTTCGCCACGTGTGCAGACCACTGGATTTCGGCGTTGGCTGTTGTCAACTCGGCTACTACATTGGCATGGCTGTCGTATCCGTAGATACGGAACCGTGCTGCCTGTCGTTTAAGCCGACCCTCTGCGTCTCGATAACCGCCCTGCGGGGGTAGGGTAGCGTAGGAGACTTCAGGGCCAATGAAGAACTCATCACTGTTTCCTACCCGGGCGATACCTATTGCCGGATGGATACGCGCTTCTACAACCAAGTCCAGATTCATCGCACTCCTCAGCGCGAGAATTATATTCTGCTGAGAAGCAGCACGCCGTAACCAATCTTGAATTCTCCATGAAGAACATTACGGGCGAGATGTTCGACGTACTGATAGTTGGTGGTGGACCTGCGGGTGCAGCTGTAGGACTATGCCTCGCTCGTCAGGCGTGCAAGGTTGCAATGCTGGAGGCTACAGCCTACGAGTCTCAGCGATACGGCGAGACACTGCCACCCGAAATCAATCCCGTACTTTGTGAGTTAGGAGTCTGGGATGCGTTTCGAAATCTTTCTCCGCTCGACGCTCCTGGCGTGATTTCCGTTTGGGGTGATCCCATCCCGATCGAATCCGATTTCATACGCAACGTTCATGGACTCGGATGGCACATCGACCGTGCGAGCTTTGATCAAATGCTGGTGTTGGAAGCCGAGAAGGCAGGAGCGCAGCTGCATTTAAGGCAACGCGTGAACGCATGCTCTCGTGAAGGTGACTGCTGGCGGGTGAACGGATTGCGTGCCCGCATCCTTGTGGACGCGTCGGGGAAAAACGGGATCAGGTTGGACGGAAACGGAGATCGGTATGCATACAACGCAAAAGACGGCATGCGATGGCGAAAGAGCATGTGGTAGGGCTCACGGAAAGGATTGAACACATCAATGAGGACATCCGCAGGCAGGATGCATTCATTGCGCAGTCAGAATTCCTCGATTTTCTCCGCAGCAAAAGATACGCGTTCAATCCACTAAACATTGCAAATGCGATAGCAGGATTGCCGTTAATTACTTGGCGGCAATCAGTGACCCGCTGCCAAAAGCACGCTTCCACACACCCCTACGCGCTCAATATGCAAATGTTTCGAAGAGTCACTGAGGCCCTTGCAAATCCGTCCCGAAGCGCGGATCGGGCAGTTGAACAAATGAAAGCGCATTTGTTGAGAATCAATCCCAAGCGCGACGCTTCTATCACACAGCTACGTGCAGACTTTTACTATCTTCGACTCGCGACACAGGCAGTGTACGAATCTCGTCCGCCGAAGAGTAGTTTGCCCTATCGATTGTTCGCGGAATTCCTCCGGCGCACCACTTCGCGCAGTCAGTTTGATCTTGTGATGGAGGAAGAAGAGCGACTCTAGGTTACTCGGGTGTGATCTGGTCGCAGGAATTCAACTACTTGCAATAGACAATCTCTTCTCTCTTGTTTTACTAAACAATGACACCCCAAAATTCGGTGGCGGTGTTCCGCCGAAGAGAGAGGAAATCTTCCTTTGCACGCCTGGGCCTTCTGCAGTTATATTCTCGCGATCATTTTTCTGCTCACCAAAAGATTCACCTTAACCACAAAAGCCGATAGCAAGACAATCGCACGATGTGTTGTTCATAGGCTCTGCACCTCTCTCGTTTGTGCGTCATTTCTGTTTTCGCTCATGGCGGGGGCTCAGCTTCCAGCTCAGACAATACCTGACAATGGCCTTTCTCCGGCAAGCCCACTCGGCATCCCGCCAGGATCTAGCAGCCAGGGCACAAATGAAAGCGTAAGTATGATGAACGGGGCGGTAAATCTATACATTCCCCTTCTCTCTCTGCCGCAACGCGGAGGATATCCGCTGTCCCTGGCGTATGTGCATCACAGCAACCTCAACAGCCCGCAGCAAAATATGGGTGTTTCAAGTTCCGTTGGGGCACCTGATCATTTCACTTATAACGATTCGATAGCGCACCAAGATCAACCATTAGAAATCAACTTGCCCCGTCTGCAATTTACATCTGAATATTTCGGCGATCATGCCTACCCCGACTCGGTCACCAATATCTTCTGCGCAACAAATTTCGTCTTCACCGATTGGAACGGCAATAAGCATCCTTTTGAGAACACGACCACCTGTAATTCCAGATTCGGAGGCACGGTAGCCGAGCTCAGTGACCTCACCGACTCTTCCGATGGTTCGTTTTACCGGCTGGACACGTCCACTCCCACGGACATAAAGGTATACGCGAAGGACGGTACGCTTTATCACTTTTATGGATACTTCAATCCATATCCGAACACGGCGACAATGGATTACGACGTACACAATAATAATGAGGCAGTTTATGACGGGCGCTCGGGCTTGATCGTTGATCCCAATGGGAATCAGATCAGCATCCAAACAACACTTAATACCTATCCCACTCCGCCAAGCTACACGGTGACTGATACGTTAGGGCGCATAATCGGAATTACGCCAACCGGCGTATCTTACTACGACTCCAATGGAAACCCACAGCAGATCACAGTTACCACGACACCATCATCAGAGACGACCAATTTCACATATCTGTTCTCTTGCCAAAATCCGCAGTCGCAGTACATATCGGCCTCTACTGTTGCCAACTACACCAATCTTCCGACATCCACCGAAGTCACAATCGCCTTTCCGCCAAGCAATGGAGGAGGCAACAAAACATATTCGCTCCAATTCGACCCGATCAAGCGGATATCAAAGATTGAATATCCCACCGGTGGATATACGCGGTACGATTACAACGACGAGGTGACTAATCAAAATCTCGTCCTGTTTACTCCGGCCAATATGCAATGCACCTCGAACCTTGCCGAGGTTGCCCACAAATATGAGTGCAGCAGTTCCAACGGATCGTGTGGATCAGAACAGACGACCACGTATCAGGCCACGATGCCCAGCAGCGGTGCTGCTTTCAATGCATCGATGTCCGTCACGAATCCTCTCGGCGGACAGGAAGTGCACAATTTCTCGACCACAAATCGCACACGTACCAACCCGCAGGAGAGCAGCGTAACAACATATGACGCATCTGGCGCACTGATAAGGACCGTTCAAAAGTACTATCCAAGTATCGCCCCTCCCGGAGCGGGGCAGTACAGTTACGACATTACGTTCCCCACCCAGGTAACGACCACGCTCAATGACATCTCTCCTGCGATCTCAACCACAACCACATACCAATACGAACCGTACACGGCAACCCTGCCTTATGCAGCTTCTGTCATCCTCGACAATCCAACGGAAATCGACACGACGGACTACAGTGGCACTACCATTAGCAAAATCTCACAGCAATGGGAGCCTGCCTCAGCGTTCACCTCGTCGAATCACATTCTGGATAGACTGTATTACCGGACGGTAACCGATCCTATCCTGAATCTCTCTCATACGACGACGAACGGTTACGATACTTCGGGCAATGTGACCAGTGTAACGATAAACGGCACAGGAACGGGTTCCTACACAACTCAGTATCCCCGTAATAGCTACGGGGAAATTCACCAGATTATCGATCCAAAGAACAATACGACCACGATTGGATATACCGATGCATGGTCCAGTTCGGGCCAGAGTTGCGTCGCCGCCAACACTTCGGCTTACCCCACGACCGTAACCAATCAACTCGGACAGGTTACAAGCTACACATATAACGCGTGTACCGGAACCCTGTCCGCGTCAACGGACCCCAACAATGCAACGACTGCATACACGTATGACGCGCTGAATCGGGTCCTGTGCACGACGGTTAAGGATTCCAACAACGTGCTGTACAGCTCAGTCTGCGACAGCTATAACGACGGATATTCATCAACAATAACCCACACCATCGCGCAGGACAGCACAAACAATATAACGAGCCAATCTCTGCTGGACGGCTACGGCAGGATTCAGCAAACGCAACTCTCTGACCCCTCGGGACCGGACGTTACCTACTTCACCTACGACCAGCTAGGCAGAAAACAGAGCGTTTCCAATCCCTACCGATCAACTGGCGATCCAACCTACGGAATTACCTCGTACTTGTATGACGCACTGAACAGAGTGATCGACCAGTGCCAGTCGGATAATACAACCACTCCGTCCACTACCTGTGTGCCCACAAACAGTTATCTGAAGTGGAAATACACTGGGAATGTCACTGATCTATATGACGAGACAGGTCGCCACTGGCAGCAGACAGATGATGCCCTCGGACGATTAATCAAGGTTTTGGAGCCAGACGGCAGTACCAGTACCACGGCACCACCGATTCTCGAAACGGATTATCAATACACGGCGTTTGGCGATCTAACCCATGTCAGTCAAAGCGGGCGGGTACGCTTTTTTACCTATGATGGACTATCGAGATTGCTGACAGCGGCAAATCCTGAGTCCGGTACAATTTGCTATGGCGTGTGGAGCAGTGGAACTTGCATCAATGGGTATGATGCCAACAGCAATCTAATTGCCCGAACCGATGCACGCGGGATTCAAACGACGTTCAGCTACGACGGACTGAATCGCTTGATAGCAAAGACATACTCCGACGGAACCCCCGCTGCATATTTCCAATACGATCAGACGGGAGCCTTCGGAGCGGCCGCATGTAATCCGCAAAGCACATCGTTCAATCAGTGCAACACCGTTGGTCGTCTTGACTATGAATACACCGGCGATGAGAAGACTGGGACCGCGTTCAGCTATGATTCGGCTGGCCGTGTGTCCATGCGCGCGGTGTGTACACCAGCAAATTGCGGGACCTCACACTATACGCTGCTTTCCGGGCACGATATGGCTGGAGAACTGACGAGCTATACCGATGGCAATTCCTATACGATTTCAACGAGCTACGATACCGCAGGTCGCGCAACCGTGGTCAGTAGCAGTATGTCTGATCCTGCCCATCCGAGGACATTATGGACTGCAAATACATATGGCCCGGTCGGCCTCACCCAGGCGACTCAAGGGAATGGGCTGATTGCTCAGCAAACCTATGACAGGCGCATGAGGCTGCAATCATCCACGTTGACTAATGCTTCTAACACCCTGCTATACAACTTGTATGTCGGCTATTTCCCAAATGGATCGATACAGAGTGCAGTCGACAGTGCCAATGGTTCATGGAGCTACAACTATGACAATCTGAATCGTGTTTACTCTGCAAACGCGACCACTGGGCCATATGCAGGAGCGGGGCTACAGTGGAGCTTCGACGTGTTTGGCAACCGGACCTCCCAAGTTGCAACTGCTGGCTCGGCACCGCAGCCGTCGGCGGCGTACAACGCGAACAATCAAATTGTCGGTGATTGCTATGACGCATCCGGAAATCTGTTAGATCAGGGCGGATGCCCGATCAATGGCGCGCACGCATATAGCTATGACGGGGAAGGCAGGCAGGCGAGCGTATCCCAGGCGAACTATACCTACGTCTATGATGCAGAGGGTCGGCGATCAGCGAAGCTGGTCAATGGCGCGGTTACTTATGACTTTCTGTATGACCAGGACGGACATATCATCAATGAGCCGCGGATACGGAGCCATATTTATGCACAGGGGCGTAATGTTGCGGTGTATTACCTTGCAGAGACATCCTTCCCGCAGGTTGACTGGCTCGGAAATCTGAGACTGTTAACGGCGATAGACGGAACGGTGCAGCAAACATGCAACAACATGCCCTACGGGGATGCACAGAGCTGTACTGGATCGCTGATTTCTCCGGATTACTTTACCGGCAAGTGGCGGGATGGTGAATCCGCCAATGACTACTTCGGGGCTAGATACTATGCAAGCTCAATGGGCCGATTCATGTCCGCCGACCCGTCCGGGCTGTACTATGCCGATCCTAGCAATCCTCAAAGCTTGAATCTCTATAGCTATGGTGGGAACAATCCGCTAACCAACATCGATCCAACAGGCTTAGACTGCGTTCACATCAATAACGACACTGGGAAGTTCGAGGGCTTCGAGAGCGGCGACTGCAACAATTCGACGGAAGCTCTAGCAAACACCGGGCACTACGTGGACGGAACAGTCAACCAGATTTCGTTCAACGGCCAGGGCCAAGTCAGCGGATACAGTGCGTCGACAAGCGACGGATTCTTCGACACTCCCGGATCGAATAGTGGCCCATTGGCTGCAAACTACAACCCATACACAGGAGCGGTGTCGGGTCCGGTACAGTCGGTGACTGTGAATGGTCAGACACCTGTTGGGCCAGACACAAGTTCCCTGAACATAACCAACCAAATTCCTGCTAATGGGCTTCAACGGCCATCGAACATAGCCGTGATGAGGGCTTATCATCCTCCTGCTCCGCCAGAACTGACTGGAGATGGAGCATGCTACGGTGCTCCAGGTGCGGTGTCAGAAATTCATAACATCCGACGTGGGATTTACCAAAGCCAACCGCAAGCGTCAACAGATGGAGTGTTCGGCGTTGCCATCAATCAGAGGACTCAAAAGGGGGATCAACAATACGGCAATGCTGCTGCTGATACAGGCTTCAATGCTGGATTTATGGGCCTAGACTATGCAATATCTGTTGGCAACTGTCTGCAGGGACACTGAGATGAGAAAAAGACCAGGCAGCAAGAAAGAACTCGACTCATACATAGAATCAGTCAAAGTAAGCCAGAAAAATGTGACATGGCCGGAAGTTCTTCGAGGTAGCCGTTCTGTCGATGAACTTCTCTGGAAGGGCGCGCGTCATGCCCCTATGGTTCAGCGGATCGGAGTGGTAATCTTGGCGCTTGCGTATCTGCTGGTGGCGGTGGTGTTCATTTCCATAGCTGTCGAACAAGGGAGTTGGTTCGCGGGTGCGTTCGCGACCATACTCTTCGGCGTAGGGGGATGGTTCATCCGAAACGCCCTCAGAAAGTAGGGGAACTCCACGCCGCAGGCCTTCCCTCTGAGAGACTGTTACGAAACTGAAGGCTGGTAAAGCATTAAGCACGACGGAGGCGCTCCTAAGAAGGGGCGCCTTTGGTTTCTGGGATGATGCTGGCTGTTTGGAAGTCTATGGGGTAACGAGGCGCTGGATGAGAGTCGATCCGCCGAGCAGGTTGACCATGCGTTTGAGGTTGTAAGCCATAACCGCGAGGCTGATTTCAGTTTTTGAACCATGCAGTCCTCGCAACAGGAAACGAGGGTGACCGAAGATCTGGTATTTGAGCGTGGCGAAGGGGTGCTCCACCGTGCATCTTCGTAGCCGCATCTTGTCGGGCGTGGCACGCTGCTGCATGCGGTTCAGGACATCGTCATAGAGATGGCGGGTTAGTAATCGCTTCGGAGCCTGGGTGCAGCGATTCTTCTGAGCGCAGTTTGCGCAGTCGCTCGCCTCTGCCTGGTAATAGACTGCCCGGTCCTTGCGGGACAGCGCCAGCCTCCGTAGCGTTTTGCCTTCGGGACAGAGGAAGCTGTCGGTCTCGGGCTGATAGAGGAAGGCGCTGCGGTCCAGCATCGAACCGTCGCCCTTATTATTGATCCCGCGACGTGACGGGACATGCGGGACCATGCCAGCTTCTTCGCAGCGGCTGGCCTGCTCGCCATTGGAATAGCCCTTGTCGGCCAGGATGTTGATGGGCTCAGTAGAGTCCAAGGCCTTACGCGCGGCTTCGGCCATGGGCTCCAGGCAGTCGCCGTCGCCGGCGTTCAGAGTGATCGCATGAGCCACGATCAGCCCATGCTCCGCATCCACTGCGGTCTGCACGTTGTAGGCGGGAGCCTTCGTGCCCGCCACCGGCATAAAGTGTGCTTCCGGTTCCGGATGTTGACGTAATTTCTCCAGCGCAGCCTGCACCGCGGACGGGTCGATGCTGGTCTGTTGCTCCTCGTCGGCCTTCTCCATGCTCTCCAGATACTTCTCAAGTGCCTGGCGCTCCCGCACACTCTCAGCGCTAGCCACCGCGCGGAACTTGGTGCCGTCTACAGCGATCCATTCACCACGGATCAGACCGCAGGAGCGCGCGAACCGCACCAGCGCCGCTCCCACAGCAGCGATCGCATCGCGGTGCATCCTCCGAAATTCAGCGATCGACTTATGGTCTGGATAGAGTCGCCCTAGCAGCCACATCAGCTCCACGTTGCGACGGCACTCAGCCTCCAGACGACGCGAAGAACGTAGCTGGTTCAGATATCCATAGAGATAAAGCTTCAGCAGATCGCGCGGATCGTAGCCAGGCCGACCCGTCTCCGCCGATTCCGCACGCTCAAAGCCCAGTTCTGCTATCGACAGTCCACCTACGAAAGCGTCGATCACTCGGCACACATGATCGGCCGAAATCAGATCGTCCAACACCACTGGAAAAAGCGTCCCCTGGCTCCGCCCTTCGCCTTGGATATAACCCAACGAAAATGCCCTCGCTTCCGCAAGGGCATCTTCTCATCTATTTGGCCCTACCCAAAGAGTTTCGTAACAGTCTCCTCTGAGGGCGGCCTTGCTGCGTCCGTGGCCCGTGAGCATCCCCAAAATCACGCTGCTACGCATCGGGTTGACTATGACGCTCCACCCCTGTCGTGGGTGGTGCAAGTAATTCGCTAGACGGATGCGGACTGTGTCAGAATGATGAATTTGACGAATGACGCCCAGTGCACCCCTTCAAGGGTTTGCGGTACTGAGTATCCTTAGGCAATTCATTGTGGTGGACACCAGGAAAGTTCTAAAATCGTCTGCCAAGGCCGGCCCTAGAGGACGATTTTAGAACTTTGTTAGGGGAATTTTAAAGACCTCGGCGACATATCGATTGTGTGCATCGAAAATCCCTGCTTCCACGCAACATCGGCGCTGTGCGTCATGCCTCGATCTGCTCCAACGCGCCGATAGTCTGCGACTCGTTGGGTGCTAGCTTTTGCTCATCACCTGCTACTGCTTGAATCCGATATACGGGATCAGCCAAACAAGCTGGCGGCTCGATGCAAAGCTGTGCCTGTGCTACGCCTAAAGAGGGCTCACACAGTACAAAAGTAATCTTGATCGCCTGATGGTTGTCAGATAGGTTGCCTAGACACACGGCCCGATGATCTGGAATTCCCCCCGAATTCCTGCACGGTCTGAAGTTTCGTTGAAACATTTTTGATCTGGAGCATCCAGTGACCTTTCAGTCTGCCCTTTTTCTGTTCAGCGTCTATGTTGTTCTACCAACCGTAAGTTTTGCGCAAAGCGACCTGCAGCAACTCCTCTCGAAGGCGAGCCAAGCCTTTGTCGGAACACAAAGCGTCTCTACTGCCACTCTGACCGGTGAAGCGGAACTGTATGCTGGTTCCACTCAGGAAACAGGATCAGTTACTCTGGTTGCCCGTGTCGACGGTTCTTCCAGTTTGGCGCTTCAGCTTGGCTCGGGCACAAGAAGCGAATCACAGGACACATTCTCGAACGGTCAAGGTTGCTCATGGTCTGCCGAGGATGGCGTTATCCATAACGCTATGGGCCATAACTGCCAGCTTCCACTGGCGTGGTTTCTTCCCGAAGCCGCATTTTTCAGTACTCAATTGCCAGCGAGCGGCGCGTCCACTCTCCTACCTGGATCAAGTACAGTCCATTGGGCAAAGCTTATTCCAGCCAATGCCACCGGTAATTCTGCGCACTTGCTTGCACATATAGGCCAGTACGATCTGGCGTTCGATCCGTCCAGTTTCCTGCCGACACGCCTTTCCTATGCAGTTCATCCTGACACCAATGCGGGCGTCGATATCCCAGTTTCGATTCAATACTCGAACTATCAGACCATTAACGGTGTGGCCATTCCTTTCCACATCCAGCGCTACTTTAACGGAACGTTGTTGCTCGATATCACTATAGCCAACGCCGTCATCGCCCACTAAAAGCCGAGAGACTGAAAGATGCAACTTTTGAAAGTACTCTTTTTCTGCCTTTTTCTTGTCCTGTTCTCCGCAACCGTCCATGCTCAGGCAACAGGACTCTATGCGTTCGGGCCCTTTGATACTCCGGGATTCGACACCATCAATCGCGGAAACCTGAACGTCCATTTCTCCATCCCGATTTTCAGCAAGCCCGGTCGCGGCGGCAGCAATTTCAGCTACGCATTGAACTATGACGGGCTGGTGTGGTCCCCAAAGAGTTCCAGCGGCACAACTACCTGGACGCCCGCACCCGCATGGGGATGGACAGATGTGACCAACGCGCAATACGGCTACGTCACCTACGACGAAAACATCAACGACTGTACCATTCCTCCGCATGGCCTACAGGAGGAGTATTCTCAGTTCTCAAATTTTTACTTTCATGACTATCGCGGCAACAGTCACAAAAATTCAGTTTACTTTTTCAAACACTTGCGGAAACACCGGTGCTCCTACTTCAACCGGAACATATTCGCTGACCGACAATTCTGGATATACCGTTTATCGCAATGGATTAGCTTTCGTTGTCTTTGACAAGAATGGCGCTCAGTATTCCGTGCCATCGTACATCACGTATGACGGCTACCAGGAACAGACTCAACCAGGATCAGCCACATTCACAGATACAAACGGCAATCAGATTTCGGCCTCCTCCACCAAGGTGTTCACTGACACGATGGGCGAGACTGTGCTCACAGTTTCCGGAGCCGCACCCAATCCAGTCATTTACACGTACACCGATCCCAATGGACATTCCCAGCAAGTCACCGTGAATTACACAATCAAAACCGTGCAGACCGCATTCAACGTCAGCGGGGTGGTGGATGTCACTACATTGAATGTTCCTCTGGTCAGCTCCATCGTGTACTCCGGCGATGGAAGCTCTTATTCCTTTAACTATGAGGAGCCCAATCCCGGCAACCATTCTATCGTGACCGGACGTATCGACAGCATCACCCTGCGTACCGGTGGAACGATCGGCTATGCCTATACAGGAGGAAGCAACGGGATTGAGCCGGATGGCACGACGGCGGGCTTGACCCGAACAACCTCGGACGGGCAAACAAAATATACCCGCCCGGAAATTACAAGTTCTACGTCCTACACTTCGACACAGGACGCTTTGGGGAATGTGACCATGTCCGCATTCCTCATCAATTCGGGAGGCTATTTTTACGAGACAGACCATGCGGTCTACAGCGGAGGGCGAGCGGCACACCACTGGCTGAAGTCCAGACTTGTTACAACAACACCAATCCCGGCTGCCCCACAAACTCGGCTTCCTCTGCGTTTGGCAGTATCGTGCTTACGACATATCAAGATGGCATTCTCCTGAACACCGAGACACAAACCTACACCGGGCCAGAGCTTCTGGCGTCAGATTCCGATACGACATCGGGTGCAACAACGACCAACACGTACAACACTTACACCGGCCCCAACAGCATTCCTTTGTACCGCCTGGCCTCAGTCGTGAGCACGCTTGGCAGCACGACTTTTCAGCAAACGACATACGGCTACGACGAAACAACACCCACTGGCCCCACAAATCTGCCCCAACACGTTTCTGTTTCCACTCAGCGTGGCAATCTCACTTCGATCCACCAGACATTCAATTCGTCCAGTTCGCCCCTGATCACAACGAATGCCTATGACGACACAGGAACGATGCTGACTAGCACCAGCCCAAATGGCATGACCTCTTATGGACATGACAGCACAGGTACTCTTGTCACGAACATTACGCCGCCAACACCGTCCAGTGGGGTGCCACTCCCTGTTTCTGCGGTATACGATCCGAATACAGGGCTAGTCATCAGCGCGAAAGACGCGAATGGCACCCAGACTAAATACACCTACAATGGCATGCTGCAACCAACCGAGATCGACAATCTCGATAGCGGTAACAACACGGTGGGGAAATCAACTACCAGCTACTACAACCCAACCGCTTATGGAATGTTCCCCTATCAAAGTGCTTCCGTTAGCGAAGACTATCAATATCTGCTGGATGCTTACGGAAGGACAAGCCGGTCCATCGTTAATAACGGGCAAGCCACCAATCCCTGGTATCAACAGGACACCTGCTATGACACCACCGGCCATGTGAGTTTTCAATCTTACCGTTACCAGGGCAATGCCTGGTCTACGCCGAAAGTGTGCGCAGGCAGTGGTGACTCCTACGCCTACGATGCGCTGGGTCGCGTCACGTCGATTACACATGCAGACGGTACGAGCATCCAATACACCTATCGGGGACGAGCAACCGAGGTCACCGATGAGAACGGCGTGAGCCGGATCACGCAGGTTGACGGGTTAGGGAGAACAACCGCCGTCTGCGAAGTCTCCGCCAACAGCAGCATGCCAGGCTCCGGTTCACTGGCCAGCTGCGGCATGGATATTGCCGATAGCGGCTTTTTAACGAATTACGCATACGACTTGGCCAATCACAAAATCACAATCACACAGGGAGCGCAGCAACGTGTCTTCCAGACCGACTGGCTGGGACGAACGATCTTTACCCAGGAACCGGAGCGCCGCACAACCAACTACACCTACGCCTATAACAGCACAGGGCTGGTGGTGACCCGGCAACGCCCCGAAGCCAACCAGACGAATGCGAGTGTGCTCACGACAACCACAACACAATATGATGCAGTTGGTCGCGTGGTGAGCGTGAACTACGACGATGGCATAACACCCAACAAAATGTTCGCTTACGATACAAATACCTACTGGACGCAAACAGCTGCTGCAAATCTAAAGGGGCGTCTGGCCGTCATGGGAGCGCTAACCAGTACAAGCGATCATACCGGAGCTCTTTTCAGCTACGATGCCATGGGGAGGGTTGTGAACTTGTGGCAGTGCGCCCCATCCATCTGCGCGACTGCTCAAGCCAGCCGTCCCTTGGCTTTCACTTATGACTGGACGGGAAACCTTACCTCAGAAGTAGACCCGGCTAGTGGAAATATTTCCTATTTTCGTTCTGTCGCTAACGAAGTCACGTCGATTACCAACAACACTTATAGCGGCACCTATGACCCGTCGAACCTGGTATCCACTGTGGTAAACGGACCGAATGGGGCGGTCAGCTATCAGTTGGGGAATGGTCTTTCGACCTTTTTCTCTTACGACACGCTCGGCCGACGCAGTGGAGGATGGGTTTGCACTGGCCAACCTGAGAGAAACTGCGCCGCAGGAACACAGATGTACGGCTACGTAGTGGGCTGGAAGGGCACGCGTAATACCGGCATCTGCGACACTGTTCTCGGTAACTGTGAGACCTTCGGTTACGATGAGTTCGACCGGCTGACATCGCAGAGTGTCACCCAGGGGACGGGGCAGAATTACTCGTTTGTCTATGATCGCTACGGGAATCGCTGGCAGGAGAACACGACGAATGGGGGACAAAACTCATTCAACGCCAACAATCAGATTATTGGATACAATTATGATGCTGCGGGCAACCAGCTAGCGGATGTCATGCACAGTTACACATACGATGCGGAAGGCAACATCCTCAAAGTAGACAACGGCAGCACGGCGGTTTACGTCTATGACGCTCTGAACCGCAGAGTGAGCAGTCAGACAACCAGCGGCGTTACGGAATACACATTCGACTATGCGGGGCGGCGAATCTCTAGCTGGCTTGCCTCGAACAACTTCGGCATCGAGGGGCGGATTTACTGGGATGGAATGCCGATTGCCTTCCATGCCGCGAACAACTACACCTATTTTCAGCACCAGGATTGGATGGGAACCGAGCGGATGCGGACCGACTATGCGGGAGCGGTCGCGGACACGGATGTGTCGTTGCCCTTCGGTGACGGCTTCAGTGAAAGTTTTTCCGAAGCATACGCCAATCAGGATAATAATCACTTCGCGGGACTGGAGTGGGATACAGAAAGCGGCACCGACCACGCCCAGTTCCGGCAATACTCCGAGTTGCAGGGAAACTGGATGTCCCCCGACCCCTACGATGGCAGCTATGACTTCTCCAATCCCCAGAGCTTCAATCGCTATAGCTATGTGCTGAATAATCCTCTCAGCATGACTGACCCATTAGGGCTGAATCCCCCAGTCGGAAGTGGTGGAGGTTATAACTGTGCGAACAATCCTGTCTGCATTGCAAACAGCGGCTCTAGTGGAGGAGGAGTCTGGAGCGATCCCTGGGGAGGGCCATGCTGCGGTGTTCTTGGTGGTCTTGAGATGCAATTGATAAGCAGTGGCGAAATTCCATGGCTCAACGTACAAGGCGGCGAACTAATGATGCTAATTTCTGATCCCATGTACGCTGTTACAGGTACGAGTGTTTTCACATTTGCTCAAGAGCCACTTTGGGGGGATTTAGGTCCGACTGACGCACCTTCAGGGGCATACTCAATCTTTGGATTCGCCCAGGGGGGCGGGGGCGGGGGCGGTGCCCCAAGTAAAACGACTTGCACTACGCAGGCTCTCGTCAGTGGTGCTGGGAGTATCGCGCTTGATTCGATCGGTCTGATTCCTGAAGCTGAGGGATTCCTCAAAGTGTTCGAAAATACCGCTGGTTACCAACTTGCCAGAGCCGCTGGTAATGCTGCTGGATACCGAGGGGTCGTAGCGACTCAGTACGGGATGAAGGCTGTTGCACAAGGTAAAGGAGGGGCAGCACTCATAGCTGGTGCTTTTGGACTTGGCGATACATCTGTTCAAGGGCGCCTTTCGACCGGCCTCACCGTTGCTGGGTTTGTGCCTGGTCTTGGAACACTTGCTGCCGGAGCGTCAATCGTTAACGACGCTATCAAGACAGGAATGGCGGTCGCAAAATGCCCCTAATTCAGGACGTCAAGAACGACATAAGAGGAGCAAAGAAAATTCGCATACCGTGGTGGGGCGTGTTGCTTTGGATGGCTGGCTGTGGGCTGTTCGACTGGCTGCTCATTTCGCTTGGAAGATTTGATCTTGCCTTGCCTGCACTGAACAGTATCGCGGTTATTGGTTTCACTATTGCTCTAAAGCGAGAACTAGGACGGTATGTGTGGTTTTGGATCACCATGACGATCCTCGCGGCTCTTCATGTTCCATTGGTTCTGCTCGTTCCCTGGACAAGCAAGTGGGTTCCGGCAATCGCGATTGCTGCTATCGACTCGGGGGATTTGATCGTGATGCTTGCGATTCTCGCTGTAGTTGGAAAATTCATGGGAGAACAGAAGACCACTGAAGGGCGAACGCATTCCCTCTGACGGTACGACGACAATGGATAGGTGTACGACGACGTTCGCCGCTTGTGTATCTGGTGTAGCCCCAAATAACGGGACTCAAAATCCTTGGAAGAAGTTCGGGAAAGCAATCGTTTCATGCGCGACCGGCTCGGCTGGTACCGCCGGTGCAGGTGCAGGTTTACTAGCTGCTGGTTCAAATGTTCTCTCTACTGGAACCAAGATTGGTAACTTTACACCTGGAACCTCTATAGCATCGCAATTCTTCCGATCCGTTTTGCCTCAAACGATCCCATCGACATGGGCTCCGACGCTTATGAATCCCCTTGCAGAATCCAGCGTTCTTGGCGGGGTCGTAGGAAGATGGGTTCCTGTAGTCGGAGAGGCGTTGCTAATCAAGAGTGGCGCTGATTTTCTATCGTGCGTTTGGCCGGATGACGCTGACTACTAATATCAGGAGAATGCACCTATGTCGGTAGCAGAGGAAGTGGTCGCTCTGGTAGCCAAGAAGACTGGTAGACCGGAAAGTAGCATTACGCCAGAGAAGACCTTTTATCAGCTTGGCATCGACGGCGATGACGCGGTTGAGTTGATCGGCGAGCTGTGCAGGCGATACGAAGTGCCTACGGAGAAGATCAATCTGAGCAAGTACATCGGCCCTGAGGGGAGCGGAATACTAAATCACATCCTCTACGTCTTCAGCCGCAAGAACACGCAGAGCACCGAGGAGTGCGCGGAGTTGCGAATTAGAGACCTCATCCATACCGCCGAAGATCGCCGCTGGTTCGACCTGCCCGCCGATTCGCAGTGACTCCATCGTCGAGCAAGGCCGTCTCTTCGGGGGCAGCCTTGCTGCGTCCGAGGCGTTGCCAGCATCGCCGTCCGGCATCCTCTCCGCCCCTGAAATCCCCGCCGCGTCCAGCATCCCCAAAAGCCACGCTGCTTCGCATCGGGTTGGGAATGACACTCCACCCCTCCTGTGGATGGTGTGAGAAATTTGCAAGATACGGACGGCGTGTGTCACGATGATTAGTTTCGCGAATACCTCTGGCGCACCCCTTCAGGGTTGCGCTGTCACAGTGCAGGCAGTGCAATCGGTCGGGACGAACCGCAGGAAAAGTTCTAAAATCGTCCTCCAGGGCCGACCATTTAAATCAATCACTTACACATCCAACCAATGCTAGAAATCGATTAGCTGTGGGGGATTTTGTGGGTACTCGCCTTAAATTTCCACAGAGCAGGCGGGCCCAGTTCCCTATTGCACTGGTCGTTCGTTGAGCGGATCAAGTAGCTCGACAGCCTTCCGCCTGGCCTCATCCCGAATGTGCGAATAATGTTCCACCATTTTGGGCGACATGTGTCCGCTGATTGCCTTGATCGTGGAGATCGGGGTTCGTGACTCCGCCAAGATGGTAATCGCGTGGTGTCGTAGATCGTGGATACGAGCATGTACTCCAGCTTCTGACTGGGCCGTCTTCCAGGCCGTCTTCCAACTGCCCAGCGGCTTGCTCAAGTCTGTGGCATAGGGAGTCATTAACCGTCGCTCCACCGACCCGGTCCCCTTATATCTCAGTTTTTCACTGGGGAAGATGTAGTCCTCCGGCTTGGCGTCTGGCCAGCGAGCCTTCTACGCCTTAAATGCCTCCAATGCCGTCGCGTTCAAGGGAATTATTCGCCCCGCGCTTTCTTCGGTCTTCGCTTCTCCCACTTGAAATTCTGCCCGCAGAAAATCAACTTGATGCCAACGCGCGCGGCGCAGTTCAGCATTGCGTAATGCTGTGTTGCAGAAAATCGCGACGGCCGTATACAGGCTTGGCTGCGGACTATTGTGGCAGGCATTCAATAGATTTCTTGTGGGTTTAGACGAGCATTTGCAATGTACAGAATAGCCCGCAGACAAGTGCCACAACCAGTGCCAGCACCGCTACCGCGCGGCGATCATCTTTAATCAACCCTCCAAGTGCCAGCAGAATTGCTGCGGGTGTTCCGAAGAGCCAAGCTATTCCGGTGGCTTTCTTGACCAAGATCGGATGCTCAAACGGCGTTCGCACGAGGATAATCGCAACCACAAACACCATCATCTCGGTCAGACAAATCGCTAATGAACTATAAGCCAGCCTTTGCGCTTTCCAATTAAAGGTCATGTTGGTTCTCACTGGGGGCAAAACGATGAACGGCGCTGTAAACTTGTACATTCCGCTGCTCAGCTTACGCTGGCTTCGGAGGCGGCGAACACGGGTACTCAAACCAGTTCCGTATGGGCTAGTTCGCGGTTCGGATTCTGGGTATCCAATCAACCAGTACGATCTCTTCAGGCACAAGAGGTCTCGGAAGGTTCTCTTCGCAATGCAGCAGAATGCGTTTGATCAGATCAGCGCGGAACTTGCCTTGTCCGGGAGCATTTGCAAAATGCATTGGGCTGGACAGTTCTGGTTCCGGCCATCGGAAGGCCAAGGGCATCCGTTGTCCCACAGATCGTGTCGGAACGAACACTGCATCGTAGCTACCATCGGTGCGGCAAGCCGCCCAACTAAGCTGAACCTGAAAACCGAGGTCCGCTGTGCCTAAATCGATGACGTCCTGAGGATGGATGCCAGAGGTGCCGAATTGCTCAACTTCGCGTTTGAGTTGTCTGGCAGTTCTTGCTGCATCCACCTTTTCGAGTGTTTCTAGGACTCTGATATCCTTCGCAATCCTTGCATTACCGATCCGTCGGATGCCTAGCGGCTCGCAACGCTGCTGCAACATGGAACGAATCTTGGCCAATGTGAATTCTTGCTCAGTCCAATCGTGAAATGAGACGTCTGCCGAAGCTTTGTCTTCTTGTCTCACATGAAGGATGGCGTTATACCGATACCGCGACATCTCGCTATCGACGCGGCCACAGCGAGGCCATATCTCTACTCGCGATATCTTCGGAAACCGACTTGGCAAAGACAAGAAGTATGCAGGGGAAAGAACCAACTCGGGTTCACGTTGTTCACGCCGGGTAATGCGATCGCGCAACTCTGCGAGGTTAACCTCATCTTCTGCACGGAACAACTCGACCGAAGAAGCAAAGGCTGAAAGAAGCGGGAGGCTTCGGATATCACCAACAAAAACGTGTCCATTCGGCTTTACTATCTTGACCGCGTTTTCAAGCACCCGGGTCAGATAGGTGACATTCGGGAAGTACTGCGCTACGGAGTTGATGACTACGGTGTCGAACGAATTGTGATCGAGGCCGTCAAAGTCATCAGCTGTGCGCTCCATTAGTTCCACTCGGTTTGCTATGGACGGAACTGCCCGCAATTGATTTTTGAGGTTATTCAGGACTGCGCGAGATAAGTCCGCAGCAACATATCTATCACATTGCGGTGCAATTCTCGTTAGGAGCAGGCCTGTTCCACAGCCTATTTCATATATGATCTTCGGCTCAAGCCGAAGAATGCTTCCGACGGTTGTTTGAACCCACTCCTGCATGTCACTTGAGGGAATCGGCTTGCGGGTATAGCTACTGTCCCAAGTCACTGTGTTGAATCCTACCGGAGCGGATTCGGCAGCCTTCGTGAATTGCGACAGATCATAGATCTTCCGCCACTTATTAAGAACTGCCGTCCCAGCACTTTTACGACCCAGGACATCGTCCATGTAATGATCGTCTGGCACTATGAACGCTGTCAGTCCCTTTCGCCCGTTCCGAACTACCGCGGACTCGCTCACCCCGGGGTGCATACGCAACGCACTCTCGACCGTCGTCTGTCGATTGTGACCCTTCACGCACTGGGTTTGCGAGACATATTGCATATCCTGAGCCTGCCAATCCATCTGCATTTTGTGTTTCTTTCAGCGGTGGGTAGTAGCAGTCTGGGCAAGAGCATAAATAGCATCAATGCTGTCGATTTGCTCCCTGTAGAAACCAACCTCCGCAAAATCGATCCCGAAACGTTCTTCAAGAAACAAGACGATTTCGATCCCGTCGACTGATTGCAGGCGTCCACTCAAAAGCAGGGACTCGTCATCCCTCAAGGACTGATGATCGTTATTGCTGGTCAGTAGATCCTGCACAAATTTATGTATTTCCGTTTTTGCCGTCATGGTTACCTTTACCAATGGATGAAGAATAAGCTGGCGAAGTATTTCGAGGTTTGTGCGAGCGTAAACGTCCGGTCTTGGCACGCGAACACAATTAGCAAGATATAGAAAAAGGCCACGCCGACCGCAGGCAAAAGACGCCCGCGTATGAATCCGCAGGGCTTTGGTCCACGCTTACGCAATTGTGAAACGCACAATCCGACCGCCAACGCGGTATTGTGAACAATCAATACCTGGTAACTCGCAATACCTCTCCAGAACCCTTCATCTCGAAGAAAATGCCAGTCTCGGGTTAGGTGATAAAACGAGTTGCCAAAAACTACAGCGGCGAAGGTCGCAAAGACTGTCCGCAACCGGCGATGTCTCTTCCAATAGCGCAGGAAGGCCGGATAGTAGAAAAACTCGACTAGTAACTCTTTAAAGTAGTAATAGAAGCGGTTGAAGAACTCTATGAGGCTCGTCGCAGACAGAGGTCGATATGTGTTACGCAAAGCATTGAATCCCGCCATGCGGCAACACGCGATGAGTCGGTGGCCGAAAATAGAAAAGCTGAGTATGAGTTCAAAATACGCCAGGATCTGGCTCTCCCAGCGAAGGTGCCAGGCCACGGGTGTCCCTCCTACGCTCATTGCCAATGCCTGATCCGGCATTGGAATACGCAGGTAACCATGGAAAAATCTGAACCATAGGGTTTGAAAAACCGCCAGGAGTATTGCCCATGCGAGCAGTTTTAGTCCCTTCAGTTGCATAATCGCTAGTTGTTCTGGAGTTTTTGACTCGATGCCGCGGAGATAGGCCGCGCCCTTGGGAAAAGGTGTATTCGTGCTACCCCATAGAGGCCGAAAGGAGGCTAGCTGCAAGCCGGCGTCACTGAGGAGCGTCGAGTTTTTGTCAGTCACCGCATAGGCAATAAACCAAATATAACTCGCCACGACGCCGACAAGATTCCACACGATCAGATATGGCCGCGAGTGTTGAGCGGTCGTACACGCGAGCACGATAAGCGCGGAAAAGCCGGTTAGCAGAAACACTACTGGCCTTCGACCGAACCGCGACTTGGGCCAGCGTATGGCGCACCAGTACAGAAACATCCCCAAGGCCACTACACTCAGAGTTTCCACCAGCAGAAACGGCTCATGAATCGATTGAAGCACCACAAAAATCAGAGGGGCTACAGCCAAAAGGAATCGACGATATTCGGGCATAAAAGTGATTAACCCGAACATGATTGCCAACCCCGACACAGAAGCAAGATCGGGAAGAAAGTATCGCATTCCAAGTCCGAACAGGGTCAGTAAGACAACTCTCCCAAGGGTGGTCTGAACAAAGGAGACTACTGCGGGATAGGTTTCAAGGCGCGGAATGAGGCGGAACTCAGCCCAACGCTTGGCCGTTGCACTGGTGAATTCCGTCTGTATGACCGCTTGGCTCATTTGTCCGGGGATTCGGAAAGTCAGCTGGCATGCGTGCAATTCGCAGACCATCTGACGCGGCCGTAAGCCTCTGAAAAAAGGATAGGCCTGAAGCTAAGCGTGTATATCCCCGTCCACACCTGCCTATCGGTGGTAAACACTCGTTCACACCATTTCTTGATGCTGAGGTTCGTCCCTGGAATCAACGATGGGTCGAATGCTGACTTGGCGGTTGAATTCATATAATTGCCTGGGCCTGCACTCCGATGGCTTCAGGCTTTCGCCGCATCCAGCATGCGGATCAATGCCTTGCGATCGATCTTGCCGCTGGTTCCTAACGGGAGAGCGTCCAGGCGATGGACCTGCTGAGGAATCATGTAACCAGGCACACGTTTTTTCATTTCTTCGCGAACCTCATCACGGGTAACTCCAGGCGCACAGTGAAAGGCAACGACGCCTGTTGCCCGGCCATCATCCAGTGGCCAAGCCACAGCTGCCACCAGGTCAGTTCCCACAATCTCGCGCAAATGAGCTTCTACTTCCTCTAGTTCTACCCGGTTCCCGAGTATCTTGACCTGGTTGTCAATCCGGCCCAGGTGATGAAAGGCCCCAGAGGAATCCTGATAAGCCAGATCTCCGGTACGGTACCAGCGCCGTCCCTCCAGCGTTGGGAAGCGAGCCGCAGTGAGGTCGCTATCCTGGAAGTATCCCCGTGCCACTTGCCGTCCCGAGACGACGAGCTCTCCTTCTTCGTCGGCAGGTAGAAACTTGAGATCCTCGTCCACAATGCCCGCCTCAATACCAGAGAAAGGTTTGCCGATAGCCAGGCAGCCGCGATTCCGCGTGATATTTGGAGGATCTTCAAGCCGCTGAGCAATGCAGTCGACAGTTACTTCGGTTGGTCCGTAGAAATTCTCGACGACGCTGTTTGGGGCAGCGATTTGCCACGCCCGGGCGGCAGCAACTGGCAGCGCCTCACCGGCGAAGATCGAACAACGCAATGATGGAAATGCGCCTGGCTTAAGCATTTTTAGGCGTTCCATAATGCATGCTGTTGAAGGCACCGAGAACCAGATCGTCAGCTCGTGGTCCCGGATAAACTTCGCCGGAGCCATGAGCTGAGAGGCTGGTACTACATAAAGACCGGCTCCAGCTGCCCAGGTTACAAACAGGTCGAGCACGGAGTTGTCGAAGGTTAGTTCAGCAACCTGTGAGGCGCGGTCGGTGGCTTGGAATCCGCACCGATCCTGCACGACGCGGCGAAACCGTGCGACGCTCCCGGTCTCAATCATGACGCCCTTGGGTGTCCCCGTGGTCCCGGAAGTAAAAATGATGTAGGCCAGCGCATTTTCCGCTACGTCAGTAGGCTTATCGGAACCGTTATCACCCAGTTGAGAGAAGTTCTCAAAGCTTATCCCTGGGAATTCCCGGGCACAGGGCGATCGTTTCGCCTCTGGTCCGGAGAGAATCCGGTCAGGCGCATACTTCAGCACGCGGTCGGAGAGCATGTCCAAGCCAGCTTGATCGGTGATGAGCGCATCCATCTGAGTCATCTGAAGAATGCGAATCAGACGATCCTCGGGAGTCTGAGGATTGATAGGAACGTACGCCGCCCCGGACCACAGCGTTCCCAGCACACCCGCATATGCTTCTATCGTTCGAGACGCAAGAATTCCGATCTTGCCCGAAGTCTCGCCATTTTTTGCGGCTAGCCAACCGGAAATGCGCCGGGCCAAAGTAGCCAGCTCCCCGTAGGAAAAGCGCGTCTCACCGACAAACAACGCCAACGCTTGTGAGTTCACAATTGAGTTTTCATAGAAGGGCAGGGCCAGATTGTAGTTCATTGCGGAACTAGAGAAATCTTCCCTTTCGACACAAAGTTCGTTCATTGTGAGCTATTGAGAAGTATTGCATGTCCCGAGTCGAGCTACCCCACTCAAGCCAAAAGAAGGGCTTGAATGGGCCACCCCCCCATTCCGTACGGAGATCCTTTAGTTTCAATGACTTGGCAATTTATTGCCCATAGGGGGACCGTTTAGAATAAACTGGTTAGCTTGTGTTCGACAGTCTTGGCGGCAGCGCATTGATCTTATGTCAACTGTTGCCCATTATTTGGGGCTAACTTGTCCAATCTTCCGCCTGACTCGTGCGGAGATGCGGTGGAGTGCCAGTAGTGCAATACAGCATAGACTACTGACCCACTCAATACTACTGAGACGGTAGTGCCCCCCACAATGTTCGTCTGGTCCATCAGACCGAGACTCACACCGGAGTAAACAACGGCAACTACAGTGCAAACAGCAAAAAGCGCGCCACTCATGCCCCAGTTGCGTGCCAGACGCTCGGGCAACATACCCTGCACCTCCCGAAGTCTTAGTCTCGAGATGAGCAGTAGAAGAACTACGCCAGGCATAGCACAGGCTAGATATGGGTAGAAGAGTGCGGCTGGCGATTTCTTGAAGAGTAGCCAGATGGCTAGGAACGGTTGGAGAATAAGCAATAAATAAATACCAATGGCGCAAGTAAGCTTCGAAAATTGCTCCAGTGCGTGCTCTTTTGTTGGAAGTACTCCGGGCATGCCTCAACCTCTGTCACTGGAAGACTTCTCCACTTTCGGCGAATAGGATTATTGCAGATCCGACTCCAAGAGAGACCGCAATTTAATTACGTCCGTTTTGCCGCTTAATCGAACAAACCACGCATTGCGGGCGGGTGGCCCACTCAAGCACAGCTTGAGTGGGGTTGTTTTGCGCGGTAAGCTGACCGCATGAGCCGAGGGCGGACCTACAGCTAAGTTCTAAAATCGTCCTCCAGGGCCGACCATTCTCTTCACTCCTTTTTCTCTTCGACAATTTGCGGAGAGGCTCCGGTATATTCATCGCAGCCCGCTAAGGGGAGAGAGTGCACGTCTCGAGGACTGGGAGTGAAACAGCTTCCTTCACCGGCCTAGCGAGCGCATGGAGATCGAATCCGAATGGATCGGAGAAATGCAGGAACGGTTAGCCGGACTGTCCCGCAGTCGAGCCGTCCCACTCAAGCCAAAAGAAGGCTTGAATGGGCCACCCGCCTATATCTACATCTATAACGATCCGGGGCAATGAGGATGATGACCATAAGGACATCTGCCATGAAGTGCGTTTTGCTAGGGGAGTTGATCTGCTTGAGTTGTGCTGCCCATGCCCAGGACCAAGGACAGGCGCTCTTGCATCGGACTGTCCATTGCTTAGCCACGAAGAATTTTCTTCCGCCGTCCAAAGCGGTGGAGGGGACGTTTGGCTACCTTCTCGATGAGAAGTCCTATCCTGAGAAGAAAATGCTCTACGTCGTCAATTATCCGAATCCCTCACGACCGGATGGCTTCGCGTTCACGCTTTTCCTTACCGACGATAATGGACGCCAGAACTTCGACATCCAAAACAACACCCGCTTCGCACTGTCCAAGGATGCGGATGAAGGGGTGTCTTTTGAAGCTCCTCCACTTGGAGGCACGTGGACCCGTGAGCATCTTGTGTCCGCCATCAAACAGATCGAGAAGCAGCCGAAGGTCACGCTTTCGATGAAGGACCTACTGACAGTCGATTCCTCGGTCAGTTGCACGACGTACACCGAACCGCAGTCCAAACCAGCTATGAAGTAGCGCAGAAATGCAAGAACGGTTAGCCGGACTGTCCCGCAGTCGAGCCGTCCCACCCAAGCCAAAAGAAGGCTTGAATGGGCCACCCACCTGCGCTGAATAAAAACCCGGTGCTAGAATTCCTCCTCGGCGGTTAGCCGTCTCAGAGGAGTGTCGTATGGGCGAAACTGAATTTAAGAAAAGGGTCGAAGACTTATCGAAATCGAACGCGCGTGAAGGCGTCATCCTTCGAAGCTCCGAGGGGAAATATTTCTTTATTGGCACTGAAGAGATGAAGAAAGCTGCAGTTGAGGATAGCCTTTATCCGACCCTAGACAAACTATTTGGTGGCGCCGCCCCAGCTCCGCCAGTGATACAGCCACATATGAATTGTGTAAATGTAAAAAAGTATCTCGATACGCATGATCCTAATACGGAGGATTGGCGGAGGATGAGCCTCGATTGGCTCGATTTTTGCCTAGATAAGTGACATGAGCCGAGAATTCATCGGTAGCGGAATCGAAACGGCGGATTAAGTTCAGCGCGCCTTCAGCCCGGAACTCAATTTTCCCATAAACTCGCGCGCGTAAGAGAGCGCGATCTTGCACGAGTCGATTGAGCTGGATGCACAGCCGTTAGGGACTGGCGGGTGGCCCACTCAAGCACAGCTTGAGTGGGGTTGTTTTGAGCGGCGACCGGATCGACGCCGGGTTGGAGAGTCCAGTTTGACCCTATATGATGAATGTGCGCGATCCATCGAAATGATGTCATTGATCTCAGGCGAACCAGGAAACGGCGTGGATCTTCCATGGTAGAGACAAGCCCCAAGATTGGCCATGGTGCCCGTCGCCGCCGATTCTGGCTAGCGATGTCGGGCTTTGTCATGGCGCTTGCCCTGCTGCCCTTTTCCTACAAAGTCGAGCGCCGCCTGGAGACAGCTGTTCACATCAAAGGCGCAGAATTCGAAAACGTTGACCAGGAACTGGCGCAGCGTTTCCAGTCTGCCTACGCCCACCGCCTGGTTCTGGTGATCACCGGTATTCCAGATCCGGATTCAGCAAAAGGCGCAGATGCAATGAACTTCTTAACCAGTTCATTGCGTAGTGTGCCTGGAGTGTCGGGTGCCGTCTCGAGTGTGGATTGGCCAGATCCCATGTTCACTGGGGACAATGGCGGGGCCTTGATCATCTTCGGGCTGGACCCGCACGATGAAACTGTCGAAGCGATGGTCCCCAAACTGAGAGCAAAAGCAGATTGGATGGAGGGTCAGCTCAGGTCGCAATACCCCAATATCAAACTGGGGATTACGGGTGAGACGCCGCTGAACTTCGATCTTCGCAAGGTCAGCGCAGATGACGTGAACCATGCCGAAGAGCGAGCGATGCCGGTAACTCTCCTGCTGCTGGTGCTGGCGTTCGGCAGCGTTGTGGCCGCGCTCTTGCCGCTGGGGGTTGGAATACTCTCAATCTCGATGGCGATGGGCGCGGCTGCGCTACTCGCGCATTATCTGCATCTGTCGATTCTGGTGCAGAATCTGGCAACGATGCTCGGCCTTGGCTTGGGCATCGACTATGCATTGTTGATGGTGAGCCGGTTTCGCGAAGCATTGGCCGACGGATGTGATCCTGGCTGTGCTGCCGATATTGCTGCCGATCAAGCGGGGCGGACTCTGCTCATCTCGGCCACAACCGTTGCAATCGGATTTTCAGCGCTGCTGACTGTGCCCATCAGTGAACTGCGCTCCATCGGGGTAGCTGGTCTGCTGGTCACCGTTTTGAGTGTCATGCTGTGTACATTCATTCTGCCCTGGGTGCTTGGTCTGCTGGGGTATCGCATCAATGCCGCCAGAATCCCTCTTCCAGCCAAACGATTCAAAACGTCCAACAGCCTGGGCGCGCCGAGTGAGCGGTGGGAGAAGTGGGGCAACATCATAACCCGCCGACCCTGGGCAGCTCTGCTCATCGCCGGGATTCCGCTACTGATCCTTGCATTTCAGGCACGGAGAATCTCTCCCGGACTTCCTGATCATCACTCGCTCCCGGCCGCAGCCGAGTCGGTCAAAGCACTGCACACGCTTCAAGGCATGGGACGATCGGGTGTTGTGCAGTCTCTCCGGGTGATCGTGGAGTTGCCGCCGCAATCTCCGCCGCTCTCAACGGCGGGCTGGCTTGCCGTCAGTCGCCTGACACAGCACTTCCAGAGCGACCCTAGAGCGGAAGAGGTCTTATCTCTCCCCACATTGGCGGGAATGTCTGACACCTCGGACGCTGTCAACGATGTGCCCGAACCAATCCGCAAAAGCTTTCTGCGTAGCGATGGCCACGCTACTTTGATTGAGTTGCTGCCCATCGCCACTCTTACGCCCAACGAACAGATACAGTGGGTGCGAGAGGTGCGTTCCTCCGATGTCGCGGCGATAACCGGCGTGCCCGGGGCTGTGCTGCGGGTTGGAGGTATTCCCGCGCTCAACGCGGATTATGACTCGGTAGTAAAAGAGCGGTTGCCATGGGTAGTCCTTGGCGTGGTATTGGGAAGCCTGGTGGCGCTCTTGATCGGGCTACGTTCTTTGTTTGCCGCTGTCAAAGCAATTCTGCTCAATCTGCTTTCTGTGGGTGCCTCATTCGGAGCGTTAGTTGTCGTTTTTCAGGAGGGCCACGGCAGCAAACTCTTTGGGCTCGACGGACCGACCGGCTTCGTATTTCCGATCGTGCCGATTCTCTCGTTTGCCATCGTCTTCGGATTGAGCATGGACTATGAGGTCTTCCTGGTCGCCCGAGTCCTCGAAGAACGGCGGCGCGGTTTATCCGAGAGATCAGCGGTGATCGAGGGCCTGGCGCGTACGGCCGGCCTCATCACGAGCGCCGCAGCAATTATGATTGCCGTCTTCATCGCATTCACCCTGGGAAGCTTTCTGGTCGTCCAAATGCTGGGCTTTACGCTCGCCGTAGCGGTGTTCATCGATGCTACAGTCGTGCGAGTGGTTGTGGGGCCGGCACTCTTGCAACTTGCAGGCGACTGGAATTGGTGGCCCTTCGGCTTATATGGAGCCCCGGTTACGTCTGAAAAGGAGCTTATCCCATGACGGCGAACGGTGTGAATGTTCCAGTGACAGTACAGGGCTTCGCAAGAGCCTGATTGCGCGATTTCAATTTATTTTCCTGGAGCGCTGGACGGGCCAAGATTAAAGTCCTTGCGTGCAAGATTTGCCTTTCCCGTGCCCCCTTCGATGACCATCATCGATGAGCCGGGCTTGCCCTGCTGCTTTGCCTCCACTTGCGAGGCAGACCAGGCGCCGCCAACCTGCCGCAGCCCATAGTAAATGAATTCCTTCTGCCGACCCGATCCGCGAAACGTCTTCACCACATGCACGGGGAACAAAATGGTGCGGTCAATCCACGATGTTATCGAACTATAGTCAGACTGATCCGGAGAGCCAGACGTGCTCTTAAGGACAAAGCAATTCCGTGCTCCGTATTTTGCCGGTGGCAGGAGTTCCTGATTCTTCCAGAAGAACTGGTTCTCTACCATGTCTTCATACGAGAAGTCTGTTCCCACAAGTGAGTCGTTCCAATGCTCGAATGGCAATACGCTGGCAGTCTTTTGGCCCGGAAGTATCGCCTCGATGGTCACTTGCCCAGTCACGGTAATATGCAGAAGAAGGCTCGTCTTTGCTGAGCCCGGCCCCGAGATTTCGGACAGCACACGCAGACCGTCGGGAAACCAGTGAGCCTTGGCGACAAACTTGTAGTTCGTGCGCTTGTCATCGGCTTCCACCCGTGTGAGTCGCCCGGTCACGCGGTAGTCCAATTTCTGGATCCGTTGGCGCGAGCCAGCCAGCACAGTCTCCAGGTCGGAATTCGGCGCGA
Source organism: Terriglobales bacterium (assembly GCA_963823845.1). Lineage (GTDB taxonomy): Bacteria > Acidobacteriota > Terriglobia > Terriglobales > Acidobacteriaceae > Alloacidobacterium. Next base: position 460,633 of record CAWGND010000008.1, on the reverse strand, counting down.
ATGCCCGCGATGGATGCACCAGCGACAACAGCACCAGCAAAACAATGGGTGCTTGAATCGTTCTAAAGGCGTGTATCGCCCATCTGGCCACTGGATACCGGCCAAACTTGCGGCTGCGAGAGAGCATTACAACAGGGCGCGGGAAGGTCATAGCTATGTATACCGCCAAAGTCTGTATGATGCCCATTTAGGGCAGCGGGTAGTGAGTCCCGAGCCATGCGGTCTCGATTCCAAAGGTCGCCCTGGCCTGGATGGGTTTAGCGAAAGACGGTGCGCGGAATCACTTCATCCGCCCAGCGCAGAGATTCCGCGAAAAGCTGCTGGTCTTCAAAGAAAAGAACGTTCCCCCATGAGCCTGGAACGGTGTCGCAACGGTTGTGGTAATACGAAACTACAGACTTGTTATTCACGTGATAAATCACTATGTACCACGTGTAGCCTCGTTTCTTCATCTCGGTGACCAGGTCGTCAAGTCGGCCCCTGCCAGATTGCCCGAATTCATGTTGCGCATCCCAGAATTCAGCCATAACGACGGAGGCCCGAAGTTCGCCCATACCTCGTATGACATCAAGATCGAAGCCCTCCGTATCGATCTTGAGTAAGCCAACACGCTCGGGAATTTCGCCCGATTGCGCGAGGCTGCCGAGGCTGCGGACGGTGACGGGAATGCTCTCTGTAAAGAGGAGATGCTGATCCGCAGAGTGAGGAACTAAAGTATGGAAAAGGGATGGATCACTTGAGCCCTTGCCAGAGACGTCTGTGGCAAGGTGCAGGTCCATTCGCCCATCCTCCGAGCCGACCGCAAAGGGCCATACACTTAGACCGCTGTCTGGGCTGGCCTTCCGTTCAATCTCCGCAAAGGATGCGGGGAATGGCTCAAATGCAATCACCGAGTAACCACTTGCGAGCAGGTGTTCGGTTATTTCCCCAACGTGAGCGCCGACGTCAATTGCTGTTCTGTTCGATAAATAAGAGTAGAGGTGCCGCAGCAAACCAGTTTCCGGATTTTGCGAATCTGACTGGCTTGCGGCGATGACAATTGGCTTCTGCGGGCTCTTCGATCCAACTTGCGAGGCAATCAGCAAGCCGAATTGCTGGATTTGATCGCTTAGCTTCTTTTGGCTTTCTTCGCTTCTGGTCTGCATCTGGTGGACGGCGTTCAGCATCTGCGCCAGTCCTTCCAGCACCGCGGTCTCATTAATAATCAGCGACTCAATAGAACCGTCCAACTCCCGGACGGCTTCCGTGAGCTGGCTAAGTTGCTCGGTCTGCTCGTTGGTTTGCTCCGTCATAGGCTTCCCGCGCGCGCGCTGACGACTTCAGAGGCAGTCGGCGACAATAGTGTTTCATATCGAAGGTCGCAGGGCTCTCCGATCTCAAGAGAGCGCCAGATCCAATCAGCTGAATTGCGCGCCGAGAAATGTGGACCCAGGGCGAGCGACAGTTCGCGAATCTGCTTTTGTACATTGGGATCAAGCAGTTCATGGATGGCACTCAGCACCTTCTGGGAGTCATATGCACTTATCCTGCCGAGCTGAAAGCGTTCAACAAAGCCGGCAGCAGAAGTAGCGGCACTCCCGATGACGAGCATGGGCAAGTGGGATGTCGTAACCAGCGTTGGAATGCGGCTGGGAAGACTGTACCTGGCGATGGCCATAACTGCTGCCGGACTCTTCCCGTCGAGCGGATCTGTTGGAACGACTGCGTAGGAGTAGCGACCAAGCGTAGACGGCAAATCTGATTCCGGAACCGGATCCATGAGGCGAATGCCATCCCGTTCCATCTCTTCGCGGTTGAAGTTCAGCATCTTGGGGTCTTTGATATTGCAGTACCAATCGATCTTCTGACCCGTGCCGCGAAAGGTTTTGCGCAGCAGATCCAGCCAGCGCTGGCCCCAGATATTTCCTAACAACACGCCTCGCGGAGCCGTGCCCTCGGCAGGCGCTTGAGCGAGCGTTGTTCGGATGACTTCTTCGGATACGAGAGGCGGAACGACCCAGAATCTCATTCCATATTTTTTCTCGTATGCATCTCGCATCTCGGGGCCAATCACCAATCGAAGATCTGATTTAGCGAGCAACTCTTCCATTAACGAGTCGGAAATGCCATCTGCGGCAACGTTCTTGTCATCCATGACGTAGGTGCAGAGAGGCGCCCCATAGAGTTCTTTCACGGTCAGACTGACGATGGCCTCTCCCGGCAGATAGGGGATGCAGAGTGTGCGGCGCACTCTAGCGCCATTCATATATATCTGAATCGCCGAGCTAAGTTCCACGCGGGAGCCCTGCGCCAACGGCAGGCAAAAGTTCGCTGCTCCGAAGTTCTGTGTCTCGTCATAAAAGTTGTGCGTGCGGAAGGAAACGATGGACGACCAATCCGTGAACATTCTGCGGATCAGGGTTCCTGTTCCGTGAGCATCGTTGACTTCACAGGCGGTTATGACTAAATCCGCTGGATCGGGAATATCCCCGGAGATGCCCTGGAGCGCTTTGGGCGTCCGGCCTTCTTTCATTGAAAGAACTGTTTCCCGCAACCTTGCTCTTGCTTTTTCGGCTATGAGTAAAGGGCTACCGACCATTATTCGAGCGATCTCCTTCAGGCAAGCTTTGAGACGTTCTCAATGTGGCGATGGGGTGGTTTGGGTCAGCTCTTCAGTCGATGGGGAGGATCTTGCAAGCAGGGTGAAGGAGCTGGTGCAGGATTGCTGAAAATGCGGATGTGTCTACAGGCTGCTTTCGAAGCACCTCCAGGAGCATTTATTTTCTCATGACGGGCCTACTGCTGAACTAGTAACATAACATTGCTTGGCGACATGCTGCCATACTGTTCCTCACAAAATCCTCCCGCCTTGCGTGCTTTTTGAATGAATTGAGGGGGTTAAATTTGAAAGCACTCGTGACTGGTTCAGGCGGCCTTGTCGGGTCAGCATGTGTACGGAGTCTTTGCCGTGAAGGCTGGCAAGTTGTTGGCCTGGACAATGACATGCGCCAGGAATTCTTCGGTCCGCAGGGGTCGACTGCCTCTGAAGTAAAGGACCTGTGTCACAGCCTGCGCAGCTATCACCATCACTCCTTTGACCTCCGGAACCGGAACAAAATGCGCGACCTTCTACGCGCAGAACGGCCTGGCTTTATTATCCATACCGCAGCCCAGCCATCGCATGACAAAGCGGCAGCGATTCCATACGACGATTTTGATATCAACGCGGTAGGGACCTTGAATCTGCTCGTGGCAGCGCGCGATTACTGTGCCGACTCTCCCCTATGCTTCACCAGTACCAATAAGGTCTATGGAGATCGGCCAAACTCTCTGCCGTTAAAAGAACTTGAGACTCGCTTTGACTACGCGGATGGTCGGCCGGGAATTGACGAAGGCATGTCGATCGACGCATCGCTGCACTCGCTTTTTGGGGTTTCGAAGGTCGCTGCGGACATGCTTTGCCAGGAGTTCGGCCGCTATTTCAACATGCCTACCGGAATCTTCCGGTGCGGCTGCCTGACCGGCCCCCACCACGCGGCCGTAGAGTTGCATGGCTACCTGGCCTACATCGTTCTATGTGCTGTTCAGGGCAGGGAATATTCGATCTTCGGCTACAAGGGAAAGCAGGTTCGCGACCAGATCCATTGTTCGGATGTCGCTGCGCTCTTTCTGGAGTTTTACAAAGCGCCGCGGTGCGGTGAAGTCTATAACTTGGGTGGAGGACGTTCCAACAGCCTCTCGATTCTGGAAACGATAGAGGCCCTCCGTGATATGGGTTTCACGCTCAAACATAAGATGATGCCTGAGAACCGCATCGGCGACCACATCTGCTATATCTCGGACCTCAGGAAGGTTCACGCGGATTTTCCCAACTGGGAGATCCAGTACAACCTTCCGCGGCTGCTCTCCGAGATGGTGAGTCACTCCCATGCTGCAGCTACCAAGCCGAGCAGCGTCCACGGACGGCACACGGCTGTCAGGGACTTTCCCTTGACACTTCCCGAAACTTCTTAACGCGATCTACAACGGCGCCCTTATCTCAGGTTGAACCCATATTGTTCCGCCAGCGCGTCGATTCGCCTTAGCTGCTCTTCCGTTAGCGCTCTCCGCCCATACCCGGAGCGGCCATCGCGAATGTGATCAAGATTCAAAAGCGTTTCGCGATCATGAACGAAACGGTCGAAGCGCACCAGTTTATCTTCGTCCACGCCTGCCTTAAGTTGCTCGACTCGCTCCCGCGCTCGTTCGACTGACGTTTCTTCAGCCACTCGCTCCAGGATTTTGACCGGCGCCGCGACGCCAAGATAAGCGGCAATCTTCGCGACCGACTCAAGCGGCTGATCGGTGATTTCGGGGTAGCCGAGTATCAGCGCCGTCCCGCTCTTTCGATGAAACTGATACAACTCGAGCGCGCCTCCCAGAGCCGAAAGCGTATGTTCGAAGCCATAATCGAACATTCTCATGAAGGAAACAGCAGCGTCGGCGAGATCACGACAGGTGTAGACGACCTTGGCCTCGCCACTCTCTACCAGCTCTCGTCCCGTTGGGTCCAGCATGTGACATTTCAAAACCAGACGGGCGGCCACTGGAGGACTTGATTGTAGAAATTGGGCAATGTTTTCGCTGTAGTCGCCATAGACGGATTCGCCCAGAGCCGCACGCAATAACTTCAGGACGACGTTGTAGGACCAGGTAGAGGCGCTGCGTATCATCCCATTGCAAAGAACAACTCTCCACTTTCCATCCGCCCGGAATCGAATACCGGCGTTCTCTGCCTGCTGGTGGGATTCTTCCATCATGGCGTGGCCTCTTTGCGCCGACAAGTAACTGTTGCCAGTCTATAAAGGACACGTCCCATAAAGCCAATCCTCTCTATCCGGTCTCGAGCGAGGGGTGTATTGTCATATTGGGCAACAAGTTTCGTCAAAAAGTGACCTCATGTTGCGGTTCCCTCCCCCAGCTAAACTGATGTGAATCCGTCTTTCGGATGAATTACACGATGCAGAAGGCTTATCCTTCCGATGGTCAAAAAATCACCCGACTCTAGCGGCGAAGTGAGTGCACAGTCTTTGAGTTCGCTACCTCTGACATTTGCAAGGGATACCGCGATTGCTGCTTGAAGTCGATCATCTGACAAAGGTCTTCGAAGACTTCACCGCCGTCGATGATGTTTCGTTCGGCGTGAAGCAGGGAGAAATCCTGGGCCTGCTGGGACCGAACGGTGCCGGGAAGACCACGACTACACACATGGTCATGGGATTGATGCTGCCGACCAGAGGAGAGGTCCGCATCTTTGGCGGATCGCTAAAACACAATCGCGAAGAGATTCTGAGTAAGATGAATTTCGCTTCGCCTTATGTGTCCTTTCCTCCGCGGCTCACCGTGCTCGAAAATCTGAAGATTTACGCACGGCTCTATGGCGTCCGCCATCCCTCTTCGAAGATTGCGGAAGTGATGAGGCTTTTCGCCATCGACCACCTCAGGGACAAGATGTTTGTGCGCCTATCCTCAGGCGAAGGTACACGCGTAGCGCTGGCCAAAGCCTTCATCAACGATCCGCAGCTTCTGCTGCTCGATGAGCCGACTGCCTATCTCGATCCGCAGGCGGCGCTTCAGGTCAGGCACACCCTCCTGAGAGTGCAGAGAGAGCACGGGACAACGGTTCTCTATACTTCGCACAACATGGCGGAGGTGGAAGAAGTCTGCAATCGGATTGTGTTTCTTCATCGCGGACGCGTGATTGCCACGGGCAGCCCTATCGAAGTGAGCCGGGCGATTCTTGAGAAAAACCTAAGCAAGCCGGCACTCCAGGAAGTCTACATGCGCGTAGCAATCGGAGTGTACCCGTGAATCTCAACCGCATTGTGGCTGTGATCCTGCGCCAGGCGTATGAGGCGCGCCGCAATCCGGACCGCGTGATGGACATGTTGTACTGGCCGATACTCGATGTCTTTTTGTGGGGCTTTCTTACCGTGTATCTTGCCCGAAGCAGTAACCTCAAGCCGGGATTGATTACCTTTCTGCTCGGGTCGGCCATTCTTTGGGGGGTCTTCCGCGCCTTCCAGCGGGACATGACGATTGGCCTTCTCAGCGATCTCTGGTCGAGGAACCTCGGAAACATGTTCTCAACGCCACTCACCATCTCCGAATACATGACGGCACTCGTTGCGGTAAATCTTTTCAAGACTACGATTGGTATGGCAGCCGCCTCGTTGATCGCCTGGATTTTCTATTCTTATAACGTCTTTCGTATTCTGCCCGGGTTGCTGCCATCTCTTCTCAATTTGCTGCTCTTTGCCTTTGTAGTCGGGCTCGCGATCACGGCTCTGATCTTTCGTTTCACCACTCGAATTCAGGCGCTCACCTGGAGCTTCACGGGGTTCCTGATGCCCATTTCCTGCGTTTTTTATCCGGTAGCTGCACTGCCGACATATCTACAGCCATTCGCATGGGCGCTCCCGTCGACACACGCCTTTGAAGATATGCGGGCAGTGATCGCCAGCGGCAAGCTTTCCATGGCTCACTTTGGATGGGGATTGTTGCTCAACTCTTTATACTTTGTCTGCGCTGCCGCATTTTTTCGCTGGATGTTCGAGCGGTCTCGCTCGCGTGGTCTTCTCATCAAACATGAGTAGGAAAAAACGCATCTGCTATACGATGAGTTGCGTTAGCCGGTCCCAGAGACCCGATGCGCCGGCTATCAATCCGGGTAACAGGCTGCCGTCGCGATTGAACGAGAGTGCCGCATTTTGCGTGCAGGCTGCACGGCCTCCAGCCGCCTTCACCAGCGCGACGCCCGCTGCTATGTCCCATTCGTGTTTTGGTTGCAAAGTCCAGGTCGCATCACCAAGCCCGGCGGCGACGAGCGCGAGTTTGTAGGCGATGGAACCCACAGGGCGGATACGAAACCGCTGACCTTCAAACTTCTGCCAATCGCCACGAAGATATTCCTGTCGGCTTGCGAGAACAGTCGCTCCATCGAGAGCAGTTCGATCGGAAGCTCGACACGGTTTGCCATTGTAGGTCATGCCGGTCCCGAGAGAGCCAAGGAACCGCTCGCCTGTTGAGGGATTGACGACTCCGCCGGCAATCGCAACGCCGTTGAGAACCAGGCCGACGGAGATCGACCACTCTGCAATCCCGTCAACGAATTCGCGGGTGCCGTCGATAGGATCGACAACCCATACGGCGTTGCATGACAGGCGAGCCAGATCGTCCGGATCTTCTTCCGACAGCCAGCCTTCGTTCGGTTGCAGAAGCTGTTCACGGAGTACACGGCTGATCTGGCGGTCTGCGTCGGTGACGATATCGCGTCCCTCCGTACACCCGCTTTCGGCTCCCGGTGAGAGCTGCGCTTTCGCAACCTCGCACGCCGCCAGCAACGCCGACTCGATACGACCCAGGTATGCGTATTCGGATTTGCGATTGGTGACCGACTGTGGAGACTGCATACGCGCGATCTGAATAAAGACCTCCTCGGTGGGCGTTACCCGAGCGTTTGTGCAGCGGGATGCCGCTGAACGTAAGCAACTACCTTGGCGGTGCTTTCCCGCACACTCTCGTGTTCAGTGTCGCAGATAATTTCCGGGTTCAGCGGCGGCTCGTAGGGATCATCGATACCCGTGAAGCCCTTGATCATTCCCGCACGCGCCTTCTGGTACAGCCCCTTGGTGTCTCTGGCTTCGCATACGTGTAACGGCGCGCTGACATAGACTTCGATGAAATTTCCGATGCTGTGACGCGCTTTGTCCCGGGCCTCGCGATAAGGCGAGATCGCCGACACCAGCGCGATCGTGCCGTTGCGCGTGAGCAGCTGCGCCACGAATGCGATGCGGTAAATATTTTCGTTCCGGTCAACCCGGCTGAAGCCGAGGCCTTTACAGAGGTGCTTGCGAATCACATCTCCGTCGATGACTTCGACCTGCAGCCCGAGAGCGAACAATTCGGTCTGGACGGCCTTGCAGAGTGTCGTCTTGCCCGATCCGCTCAGACCCGTAAACCATACCGTCATTCCTTCCTTGTTTAAGGCCTGTGGCCTCTGCGCTTGGTCGTCCGTACGCTGTGGTGTGGCTTCAAGAACCATCATCGCGGCAACCGTGTCGTTCGTGAACGGATCAATCACGATGAGGCTGCCCGTGGTGCGGTCCTGCTCATAGTTGTCGCAATAAATTGGAGTATTCAACTCGACCTCGGCCACTCCGATTTCGTTCAGGTGCAGGGTGTCTGCCTCAATCTGATCGAAGGTATGGATATCGAATCTGTGCCTCAGCTTGACTACGGTGCCGCACAGCAACTGTGCCGTGTGCTTGATGAGGTAGCGGCCATGCATGCGCAGCGGCACTGGAGACGTCCAGATCACGTATGCCGCGATTCGAGTAGAAATCGTAGGTCCTGATTCGGGATCGGCGAGCATGTCGCCCCGGCCAAGATCAATATGATCGACCAGCGACACCACCACCGAGCGCGGCGCAGCGGCTTCTTCTAACCTTTGATCGAACAGGTAGACTTCCTTCACCGTTGTGCGCTGCTGAGAGGGAAACGCGATCACCTCCTGGCCCGGTTTCAACCTGCCGGAGACGACCTGCCCTGCGTAGCCGCGGAAATCCTGGTTCGGGCGAATCACGTTTTGTACAGGAAATCGAAATGCGCGGCTGTTTAGCGGCCCGGAGGGCGCCGATTCGAGCAGTTCAAGCAACGTAGGCCCCTGATACCAGGGCATGTTGCCGGCGATGCTCGTGACGTTCTCTCCTGTAAGCGCGCTCAGCGGGAGGAACTGGATCTGCACGTGGCGAAAAACGTAGGCGAATTTGCCGAAGTCTTCGCGTATCGCGGAAAAAACATTTGCATCGAAGTTCACCAGATCCATTTTGTTGATCGCGACGATCATTTGCCGGATGCCCAGCACCCGCGCGATCAGCGCATGGCGTCGCGTCTGCGGCAGTACCCCTTTGCGCGCGTCGATGAGGATCACGGCCAGGTCCGCCGTTGACGCGCCTGTCGCCATGTTGCGCGTGTACTGCTCATGACCCGGAGCATCGGCGATAATGAACTTCCGTTTGGGCGTTGAGAAGTAACGGTAAGCAACGTCGATCGTGATGTTCTGCTCGCGTTCGGCGCGCAAGCCGTCGGTGATGAGCGACAGATCCAACTCGGTGTTCTTCGCGGCTGATGCTTTGCGCACCGCGGATAATTGGTCGTCGTACACTCCGTCCGATTCGTACAACAAGCGTCCGATAAGAGTCGATTTCCCATCATCCACGCTGCCTGCAGTCATAAATCGCAGCAGATCGCGTTCACGCGAAGCCTCGGTCAGAAATATCCCTCCCTCTTTTTCAGTTCCATCGACCCTTCCTGATCGTGATCGATCACGCGGTTTTCGCGTTCCGATTTTCGGCAGGCTTTCAGTTCTTCGACGATCTCTGCAACCGTGCTGGCCGACGACCGGATCGCGCCCGTGCAGTAAGTGCATCCCAGGGAACGCATCCGGCACATCACGCGGCTCGGTTGTTCTCCCGGCAGCAGATCCATCGGATGATCGAGCGGAAGCAGCAGGTCGCCCCGCACCAGCATCTCGCGCTCTTTCGCGAAATAGAGCGGCACCACGGGAATCTTCTCCCGCAGGATGTACTCCCACACGTCCAGTTCCGTCCAGTTGGACAAAGGAAATACACGCATACTTTGCCCTGTACCGACGCGACCGCTGTAGAGATTCCAGAACTCAGGCCGCTGACTTTTAGGTTCCCATTGCCCCCGGGAATCGCGGATCGAGAAAACTCTTTCTTTTGCGCGCGACTTCTCCTCTTCGCGCCGCGCTCCCCCAATGGCGGCGTCAATATGATGAATCGATAATGCATCCAGCAAAGCCTTGGTTTTCAGCAAGCCGCAACACTTGCTCGTTCCCAGCCGAAAAGGATTCGCACCGTCGCGGAGTGCATCGCTGTTTGTGTGCACGATGAGTTCAACGCCAAGCTCACGAGCCGTGCGATCGCGAAACACAATCATCTCCCGGAACTTGAATCCGGTATCGATATGAAGGAGGGGAAAGGGAATCTTCCCCGGATAAAAAGCCTTCTGCGCCAGCCGCAACATGACCGAAGAGTCTTTTCCGATCGAATACAGCATTGCAGGCCGGCACGATTCGGCCACCGCCTCCCTGATGATATGTATGCTTTCTGCCTCAAGGGCGTCCAGATGAGGCAGGCTTGTGCCGGGATAATTCACTGCGTCCTCGCGGGCCTTCATCATACTGCACACCAGGGCCTGTTAACACTATGAGGGCGACGGCGAGAGGAGCGGATTTTTCTGAGTGCGAGAAGCGAGGAATGACACATACCGGGTGTATGTGAGCGACGAGGGACGAAGCAATCGGGAAAATCCGCCCTCTCCCTTCGGGTTGCGAGCCCTAATAGTGTTAACAGGACAGGACCTCTAGGGTAAAAAGTGCTATCCTCCGCGCATTGCAAGACCAGGGCTCCAGTCTAACAAGGAGATATCCAATGAAACAGAACGTTACGTTAACCATCGCGTCTCTCCTGTCGATCCTCTTCATGACGTTTCACCTGGCGGACGACATCGTCCGGGGAATGGAGCCAGGAACGCTTTCAAGCCTGATTGCGCTGCCCATTTTGGTCGTCCAGCTGTACGGAACGCTGGTGCTGGCCGGAAAGCGATCTGGGTACGTCATCATCCTCCTCGGGTCGCTCCTTGAATTGGTCGTCCCCGTCATCCACATGAAGGGGGCGGGAGTCGGCGGAGCGATTGCCAAGTCCAACGGAGCCTTCTTCTTTATCTGGACGCTCCTCGCGCTCGGCGTGACCGCTCTCTTCTCCGTCATCCTCTCGGCGCGCGGGCTGTGGGAGCATTTGCCATGGCGGACCACCGCGCAGCACAAACAAGGTGCCCCTGCGTGAGGCTCTGATTTGTGCACCGGAGATTTGCCAGGGGTCCTATTCGCGATTGTTGCGTACAACGGGCAGCTCGAAAAATGTTAATTCGGGAATCTCAACCTCCGGATCGCCGACTATCCACCCACAGATTTGGGGTTGTGTTTAATCGCGACTTATCGGCAACTATGCACTTTGCTCTTCGTGCAGGACATTCCAGTGACGCTCTACGCCCTGTGGAAAGGAGAACTTAATCAGAGTCTTCCTAAGTCGTTTTGGTTGAAAGTCGCCGCAAAGCTTTGTACCCTCACCTCACTGGTTCGTAGTCTCGACCCCTCCCCGCGGAAAAAGTGTGCAGGCACAATACGACATCGTGATCATCGGTGGTGGCTTTTCCGGAACCATGCTCGCCTGCCAGCTGAGTCGATGCTGTGATCGCGAACTTCTCGTCGCAATCGTTGAGCGCAGCGGACAGCCCGGCCGCGGCGTCGCCTATAAGTCGCAGTGTTCGACCCACTTGCTGAATGTTCCCGCCGGCAACATGAGCGCCTTCCCTGAAGACGCAGATCACTTCGTCGCGTGGCTTAGCAATCGCGCTCCTTCACTGGCGCGTCCCGCTGCATTTGTTCCTCGCGAGCTTTTTGGTCAATATGTCGGCGAACAGTTGGATCGCGCCGTCACCGACACTCCGCTCAACTTGCAGTGGATCGACCAGGAAGCATCCTCCATACGCCAGGAGGAACCGTCCACGGTCGTCGTTCAGTTGATTTCCGGTGTCGAGCTGGGAGCGAAGTATGTGATTCTGGCGACGGGTAATTTCCCTCCCACCGACCCGGTGCCCTTTGGACAAAACGGCAGAGATACCTACATTCGATATGCCTGGTCCGATGATGCCCTGCTGGGGTTGCCGAACTCTGGCTCTATCCTCCTGCTCGGCTCCGGACTCACGGCGATCGACCAGGTACTGGCTCTATACGCGGCCGAATTCAAGGGGCGCGTCTATATGCTGTCGCGACGCGGCCTGATGCCCCAACTGCATCGTCCAGGAAAAAACTGGCCCACGGAATGGACGCAGGACTTACCGCATACGGCGCGCGGTCTTCTTGCGGCTGTGCGCCTGGAGGTCTGCCAGGCAATCTCCAGCGGCGGTGATTGGCGAGCGGTGATCGACTCGATGCGCCCGGATTCCCAGAGGATCTGGCAGGGGCTTCCGCTCGAAGAGAAGAAGCGCTTTCTACGCCATGTCCGGCCTTATTGGGAAGTACATCGGCATCGTTACGCTCCCCAGGTTCAACGCGTGCTCGATGAACTGCGGGCGGAGAAACGATTGGATGTGATCCCAGGCAGGGTGATTGAGTGCCGCTATGAGCCACAGGGTGCCGAGGTCCACTACCGCAGCCAAACCACTCAAGAGGAATCGACGTTGCGGGTTGACCGTATCGTGAACTGCACCGGCCCGGAAGCCGACTTTCGCAAGATGCAGGACATGCTGACGCGCTCGTTAATATCGCAGGGCATGGCGCGGCCAGACCCGCTATCGCTCGGTCTCGATGTCGGGAAAGACGGCGCTCTGCTCAACGCCTGCGGAGAGCCCTCAGAGACTCTCTTCGCCATCGGGCCATTGCGCAAAGGCTGCCTCTGGGAGACGACCGCAGTGCCCGAGATTCGCGACCAGGCAAAGAGCCTGGCCACACGTCTTGCCGCGGAGCTGGAAGGCCGACACAAACTCAGCGGCCCAGCCAGGCGGTTATAATCAGCCACCACGATGGCAGAGAGGAATGCCTCATTCATGGGCAACGGAATGAAATATATAAGGCTTGGGAATACCGGATTGAAGGTCTCGCAACTATGCCTGGGCTGCATGAGCTACGGAGATCCGGCGCTAGGCTGGCATCGCTGGGTGCTTCCGGAAGCAGAGAGCAGACCGTTCATCAAAAAAGCGCTGGACTCCGGCATCAACTTTTTCGATACTGCGAACGCGTATTCCAAGGGCGTCAGCGAAGAAGTGTTGGGCCATGCTTTGCGGGAATATGCTCAGCGCGAAGATGTCGTGATCGCAACCAAGGTCTATGCGCCCATGCGCGACTCACCAAACGGCAAGGGTCTTTCGCGAAAAGCGATCCTTCACGAGCTCGACGCCAGTCTGAAACGCCTTGGCACGGAGTATGTCGATCTGTATCAGGTGCACCGATGGGACTTTGAAACGCCGGTAGAAGAGACACTCGAGGCGCTGAACGACGCAGTCCGATCCGGCAAAGTGCGCTACCTTGGCGCATCGTCAATGTACGCCTACCAATTCGCGAAAATGCTCCTTCTAGCCGACCGCAATGGCTGGACTCGAATGGTCTCGATGCAGCCTCACTACAACCTGATGTATCGCGAGGAGGAGCGCGAAATGCTGCGCCTCTGCCTGGAAGAGAAAATTGGAGTGCTGCCGTGGAGTCCGTTGGCACGCGGCAAACTGGCCAGGCCATGGAGTACCCAAGGTTCCACCAATCGCGACAAATTAGATAAGGTAAGCGAAATTCTATATGCGCGGACAGAAGCCGCGGACCGCGCGGTCGTCGATGCGGTAGAGAAGGTCGCGAAGCAACGCGGTCTACCGATGGCGCAAATAGCGCTCGCGTGGTTACAGCAGCAGTCCACGGTCACGGCGCCGATCGTAGGCGCAACCAGCATGAGTCATCTCGACGACGCGATAGCCTCTCTTGATATCACGCTTACCGCCGATGAGCTTGAGATGCTCGAATCCCCATACATTCCTCATCCCATCAGCATCGGATAACGGGCCATCGTCGTCGTCGTTCCGTGTTTAGACTCCATCCGATGGTGGACTACCCCACTCAAGCCAAAACAAGGCTTGAATGGGCCACCCGCCTGCTCGATGTGCCGTCACGAGAACTGAGAATATGGCGATTCGTAGAAGGGAATCCTGTAAACGACGGAGTCGTATTTCGGATTCTTGCGGTTGCCTATGATTTCGCCGTGAAGATTCTCAGCGATGCGCCTGCTGGCGGTATTCTCCACGGCCACCGGATAGATGAAACTTTCCTTGCCAAGAGTTGCGTGCCCCCACTTAACAAGTGCGGCCACAACTTCCCTGCCAAAACCCTGCCCATGCGCGCTTTCCTTGAGCCAAAGACCGACTTCAGGCGAAACAGAAGCCGCGTCTTCCAACGAGGCCATGCCAAGGCATTCCCTGTTGTTGGGCCGCCGGATGACAAAAGAAAAGTTGTTCGGCTCCGGAGCCTGCACTCTCTTCTCGCATCGCGCCACGTACTCGCTCCACGACGGCGGCTCCCATGGCATGAATTTGGCGATGGCAGGCGTGATGCATCCGAAAACGTCCTGTGCATCTGGCATCTGGAACTGGCTGAGTTGCAACCTTGGGGACTGGATAACAATCATCGTGTCAGCCTATCAACGACGGATAATGCGTCAGGCGTTAGGGGGAGCCGCTCCGTTTTCTCGCGAGGTGGCTCGAGGAATTGAAATAAAAGGTTCGCCTCTGCTGTCGATCTTCTCTTCACGCGACGACTATAGGATGAAAGATCCAGCGCGCAAAGGACAGGAGAATCAAATGAGGAACGTAATCTTCGCAATCAACATCACCCTGACGGGTGGCCCATTCAAGCCTTCTTTTGGCTTGAGTGGGGTAATTTTCGGACGGGTGGCCCATTCAAGCCCTCTTTGAGTGGGCCACCCTTCTCTTGAAATCACGCTTACCGCGGATGAGCTTGAGATGCTCGAATCCTCATACATTCCTCATGCAATCAATATCGGATAACGAGTCATGGCTGCTGTCGTTCTGTGGAGCGGATCAGTTTTCGCCATTGCGCCTTCTGGCGAGTGTCCCGATCGACGTCCGAGAGCCTAACGAAGCCTAAACCCGGATTACGCTCGAAAATCGATGCGTGAATGCCTCTCCCGTCCGGGTCACTTAAGTAACTAGCAAGGTGGCCTAATTTCGCAGTAGGCTGTCGTATTTTGATGGTTTCACTTTACAAGTCTTAAAGGAGATTAACTGATGAATCTTAATATGCAGGGGGCAGGAGGCGCACCGCAGAACCTGCCGATAGGGGACAATACTATCGTGACCGGGCCGATGGGGGACTGCGTATCGATCATTGTTTTGTACAACTACAACGGAGCAACGAACCGATACCTGAACGGTTGTGGGTGGCATGGTCTCGGAGGGGCGCAGGTCATCAATATGGGCGCTATGCTTGGAGGTGTTCCGAATGTCGCATTAACCCAAGTCATTATCATCCCCGGACCACTTCAGTCGTCCGATTACGCGAGGGGACAAACAATGGCGCATGTCCAAGCAGGGCTTGGCGCCCACGGCAACGTTAATGTCAGATATATCTCAGGTCGCTCAAATGCGACGGTCAATCGACAAGCATTAATAACCTAAGTCGATATCTTGAGAATCCTCTTCACACTTTTGGTGCTGGTGGGGAGGACTGGGTTATCTGCTTCTAGGGTTTGCAGAGGTTCGGGGCGATCTGCGACCGTCGGCATTGGAGGGCTCATTGATGAGTGGGCCACCCGCTGGCTTTAACGAATTTAGCTACGGATATTTCGAGTTAGTCCTTCTGCTTCCCGCTCCCGTTCAAGCCTGGCGACCAGAAGAGCTGCCGAGCCCTCGGCCATTTCAGGCCATAGGCTCTCTTCGTACCTTTGAACCATCTCACGGATCGCTTTAGGTTCAACCTCCTTGAATTCCGCCAGCTGGTTCCCGCTGGAGTCGACTACGACAACCTGGTTTCCAAGCCTTCTCTCCTCCAAAAGGACCGCAGCGAATGCGATTCCAATGCTGATTACTTCGTCGGGTGCATAACCGTGCTCGTGTGTAAGAGCCAACACTTTTTCAGTTAAGTTGGAATGGAGCTTTATTTTCATGGACCCGACCTCTCACTATGGATGGAAGGCTCTCACTTTCATCTTCCTGCTAAACACTATGGAGTATTAGCAAGAGATCCGCATCCCGAACTAGAGTGTTTTTCAGCCACCACTTCACAGCAGTTGGCTCATACCCCTTTTGAGGTAATTCCGGCGGGGCAATTCCCGAGACAACCGAATGGGCACAGGTGGGTCTATTCGTGCCTGCGTTGAAACTCAAACTTCGCGGATTAATAATGGGGAACGCCGTTGTGTTCGTAATTCCCGGTTTGTGGCCCATCCTTCTCCTACTGTTTTGGGGTTACTTCCGCAATGCCGGTCAACTGATCAGAACGGGAATTGGCCGCCGCAAATTGCACGACTAATGCTTCCGGAACGCATCAAACCTGCAGCGGAGTCGGAGACGCGGCTCGAATCCATCAAAATCAAAAGGAGAACTGCTGTGAGAGAAATGACCGCAGAACAATCGCACCTGTTTGTCCACAACGTGGTCCTGGGCATTCTCAAGAACGAAAGCCGCACCACCAGGTCGATTCTCGCCGCTGTTCCCAATGTCGGCCTCGATTACCGCCCTGACCCATGTGCAAACAGCCAACGAACTCCTTCGGCACATCGCCAGTGCAGACAACTTCTTTCTGAAATCGGTGGTGGACGGGGTGTTCGTGCCGGGCAGCGTGAAGATTCCGGAAGATGTGAGGACGCCGGAAGAGATTGCGGGGTGGTACGGAAACGAGTACGCGAAGAATTTCGACGCCGTCAGCCGATTGTCAGGGGAACAGTTGATCAAGATCGTGGATTTCCGCGGGCTATTCCAGCGTCCTGCCTACACTTTTCTCCAGGCCGGCCTGCTACACGCCGTTCACCATAGAGGCCAGTTATCCACTTACTTGCGCCCCATGGGCGGCAAAGTGCCGGCGATTTACGGCGAAAGTTACGATTCTGCGGAGGCGAAGAAAGCTGCGCAAGTTCTAGCCTAATCTGCCGTGCCTCAGCCGAATCTTCGTCACCGGCGTGAAACTTCCCAATTGACGGGTGGCCCATTCAAGCCTTCTTTTGGCTTGAGTGGGGCAGTTTTCGGCTATGCCAGGGCAAGTGGTCTAGATCTGAAACGTGGGTGCGTCTAAGAGGGCAAGTGCGGAGCACTCCGGACGACATCGAGGAGTTGTCATGAAAAACTTTATCTTGGGAATCCTCTTCACACTTTTGGTGCTGGTGGGGGGAGGACTGGGTTATCTGCTTCTAGGGTTTGCAGAGGTTCGGGGCGATCTGCGACCGTCGACATTGGAGGGCTTATTGATGAGCAGGGCGGTACACGCTTCGGTACGGCGAGAAGCGCCAGAAACGGCGAACCCATTCCCGCCGACGGACGAGAACCTGATCGCTGGCGGGAAGATCTACTTGAACGAATGCGCGGGGTGCCATGGGACGCCGGGCAAGCCAGAGAAGTACCCAGGAGTGCTATACCCTCCGGCTCCGCATTTGCCGACGGTGGGGACTGATTACACTGAGGCCCAGGTCTTTTGGGTGGCAAAGCACGGCGTCCGGCACACGGGCATGTTTGCCAACGGACTATGGGACTCGGATGAAAAGCTGTGGAAGGCGGCGAGCTTTATAAAACGGATCGAATCGTTACCTCCGAATGTAAGCGCAGCGCTGGAGGAGAAGAAGAGCGACTGACGAAAACAGGAAAACTCTCGCGACGAGTGCGAGCACAAGATACACCTCGCCCCTTTAGACGGGCGGCCCATTCAAGCCCTCTTTGAGCCGGCCACCGTCTTCATGAACAATCACTTCGAGGAGTCTCTACAGAAAGGACAAAGAGCAATTGGATTACTTCCGCAGTGCCGGTCAACCACTAAGACATGCGCCGTTTTATTGATCTCGGTGATGTAGGTAGTCCGAGGGCGCCCGTTGCTGCGCTGGGGGCAGTTGCGCGATATTGGCCGTTCCGATATGTCCAGTAGCCTGATCTCGGACGACGAGGCGCAATCGAACAGCGCTGAGTGAAACAGGAGTTTCGATGTGAACGGTGATTCTCTTAGTGTCCCTGGATTGCAATTGTTCTTGCCGGAGGAAAGCTGTGTAAGAGCGGCTGACCGAGTGTAGAAGCTGGTCTTTGCCGGAAAAGTCGGCGGCGGCGACATCCATTTTCGCCTCCATCCGGCCCTTGGAGGTCGGCGTCCAGGTGAAGGCGTCTCCGTCAACGGAAAAGCTCACTCGGGCGCGAGGAGGATCTCGGACAACAGTCACGATCGTGTTGAAGAACGGAACGCCGTTGTAGAAGAGAGGACTGTGCAGCGCTTCGCTGATTTGATCGTCTGCGATTTTGCCATTAGCTGGAAACGAATCGGGCAATCCGTAATATCCATCGCGCGTTCGAACTCGCAGTTCGGAATGCCCCGGAAGTACAACCTTGATTTTACGGAATCGGCCGTCGAAATTACGATTCGACGGTGAATAGGAAATCGTGTAGCAGATGTCGCCGGCGTTTATGCCGTCGGCTATTTCCTCGTCGACATCGTTCCGACCGAAAAATACACGTCCGCCAGTCTGAACAGCGAGGCCCTGGAGTGTAAAATCCTCAAAACCGCCAGCCTCTTTGATGCTGCGCAGTGACGCTTCATACCTTGTAAAGTCCTTCTCCTGTGGAACAAAGTCCGCACCAATAACACCGCGCGGATCCACGGTGTAGACTGCGATGCGAGCCTTTAGCAACTGGTCGGAAATCGAGCGAATGATGTCATAGAGCTTGTCTGCAGTTTCCGGATCAATTTGGCTAGATGAAAGCGTGGGGAAACCGGAGCTAATCCAGACGATATTCTTCCGCGTGCCGGATCCAGCTCTCGCCGCCGCAATTTGACTGATGGCTTCCAGCGAAAACTTGATTCGATCTGTCATTGCATCGGTATTGTCCTGCTCCGATTGCCTGACGATCATAGCCGGCAATTGCTCCAGGGCCGATTCAAGCAATGCTCCGCTTTGGGAGGGCCCGGCAAGAACCCTAAGCCCTGTATCCCTGAGGTACATCAGTGTAGTGGGCTGGCTCAGCATGCCGCCATTTCTTGCAAAAAGCTTCTTCAGGGAGCTGCGAGCGTATGAAAAATCGGAATAGCGCGTATTCAGTTGGTCGATAAGCAGGATAGTTTCCCGAGCTTGCTGTGGCTCGGTTGAGTTGACGGTTGTGCGTTCAAAGGATCGAATCGATTGCGGAACTTTGTCTTCCTCAATGACGAAGTCATTCTTTGTTAATCCATCAACGGGATGGTTGTCTTTCTTCGTAACGATGACGTCCAGAACGACTTCTCGGGTGGTGGTCTGGATGCGGGGTGCGGGCTCATTGTTTGACGGCGTCGACTCCTGAGTCTGACCACTGTAATACGGCCAGGTCAGTGCTCCAATAATCATGAAGAGCGAGAACAGAGTCACGCGCATTTCGCCACCCTGAGAAAGAACCCGTTGCTAATGTATTGAATGGGTCCAAGAAAAGCAAAAGACTCCGTCAAGGGATTCGGTTTCGATAATGGAGATTTTGAGGTCGCATATTCCAGTGAACTTACTCTTCGAACTGCTAAATTGTCACTGTCATTCGCGACCCGGAAAAACGTTCATTACCGAGTTTCGGTCGTGTTGTCGCCAAACCGGAAATTACTTTCGGGTGGCCGGTCATCCTCCCGCGTCAAACGTGTCGCTGTCATGCTGAGCGCAACGCAGCGGAGTCGGTGAGGGCCCCCATAGCTTTCTATTGGTCTACGTGGGTTCAGGCGCTTCAACGTCGGGCTTGATGTCGACGTTGTGGTAGACGACGATTTGCCATTCGCCATTGCGTTTTGCCATCACCTGTAATAAACGTGTGCGGAGTCGACCTTTCGTGTCGAGGTGAAGACCGGGAGGCGCGCCGCTTTTGAACCCGGAAACCCACGTCAGGGTCTCGCAGACGGCAACGTCAGGTGTGAGGAATCGCAATGACACAACTTGGAGCTGCAGCATCGTGCCGCGGAACGGTCCCTTGAAAATGTTCTCGTGGCGGTCACGATAGGCCTGCTGCCCGGTGAAGAACATCCCGAGAACATTTGTAAAGGTGCCATCAGCAGCGAAGTGCTTCGCGTATCCGTCAGAGTCGCCCTGGTTCCAGGTGGTGCTCTCGTCGTTGA
Source organism: Terriglobales bacterium (assembly GCA_963823845.1). Lineage (GTDB taxonomy): Bacteria > Acidobacteriota > Terriglobia > Terriglobales > Acidobacteriaceae > Alloacidobacterium. Next base: position 440,715 of record CAWGND010000008.1, on the reverse strand, counting down.
GGATCGCGCGAATGGCGTTCTCGTCAGACTTCGACTGCGCAGCTGCGGCTACTCCGGCCAGCAAAAGGATGAGGATTGCTATCCGATTCACACAAACTCCTCGCCAAAGGAATGCGAGGAATTGTACTCCTTGTCAAATTGCCCTATGGTCGCTCAACCGGACGTTACTTTCGCATAGGCGGTGACACGCCCAGAACTCGAAGTTTTGAGTCGTCCGGCTTCGATGAGTGCCTTGACGATAATGCGCTTATTGACGACGTGCAAGAGATCGTAACGCCGATGAACTGTGGGTGGGGGACACCTGAGCGCAGTTGTATTGAGCCACTCCGTTTGCTAGTTTGGCGTAGATGCCGCCGCCTGTGCCCGAACAACTCAGCAGGACCATTGAGACTCTCTACCGGTCGGAGTCGGGCCGGGTTCTGGCGACGCTCGTGCGCCTCCTCGGAGACCTGGACCTGGCTGAAGAGTCGATGCACGAAGCGTTCGCTGCCGCTCTGGAGACCTGGACGCTGGCTGGCATTCCGGACAAGCCACGCCCGTGGCTTATTTCAACGGCACGCTTCAAGGCCATAGACGCTATACGCCGACGCGCGCGCATCGATGGAGCACAGAGAGATCTTGTTGCCCATATGGAATCGCGCGTCAACGACGCTCCCGGCGGGAAGGGAGAGATTGGAGATGAAGAGGGCTGGGATGGAGAGATTGAGGACGATCGCCTCCGTCTAATTTTCACCTGCTGCCATCCCGCTCTGTCGCCGGAAGGACAGATAGCGCTCACACTGCGTGAAGTTTGCGGCCTGACAAGCGAGGAGATTGCCAGGGCATTTCTCGTGACGCCGGCAACGCTCGCCCAACGCATCGTGCGCGCCAAGGCCGTCATCCGCGATAAGGCTATTCCTTACCAGGTGCCCGCATCGCAGGAATTACCGGCAAGGTTAGGAGCCGTACTTCAGGTCGTGTATCTGGTCTTCAACGAAGGCTACTCTGCTGCGGCGGGAGCGGAGGTGACGCGGGCCGAGTTGACTGGCGAAGCGATTCGTCTGGGCCGGCTGCTGATCGAACTCCTGCCTGAGCCGGAAGTCCCAAAGCCGGAAATCATGGGGCTGCTTGCCCTGATGTTGCTCCAGGAATCCCGTCGCGCCGCGAGAACCTCTCCGACCGGAGAGCTGATTTTGCTGGAAAATCAAGACCGCTCGCTCTGGAATCGGGAGCAGATCGCGGAGGGAGTGGCATTGGTGGAGAAAGCCCTGAACTCCCGCCGCTTCGGTGCTTACACACTGCAAGCTGCGATCGCGGCCGTTCATGCGGAGGCGGAATCAACCGCTGCGACCGACTGGCGGCAGATTGTTGCGCTTTACAACCAATTGGTACGAATTCACCCTTCGCCAGTGGTACAGCTGAATCGTGCCGTGGCCATTGCCATGCGCGATGGCCCAGAGGCCGGTCTGAATCATATCGACGCGGTGCTGGAACATGGCGAATTGGCAAATTACTACCTGGCGCATTCCGCCCGTGCCGATATGTACCGCAGGCTGGGCAGGACCGCTGAGGCCCGGTCCTCTTATGAGAAAGCTCTGGCGCTGACCCAACAGGAACCGGAGCGGCAGTTCCTGCAGGAGCGGATTCGGCAGCTAAAATAAAAAATTCTGAGTAGCTGTCGATTTTCCGTCTCCCCAGCGACTATAGGACAAAAGAACGATGAGTTACGGCTCCTGAATGAACAGGAAACGAGTCATCGGGAACAACCCACAGAAACCAAGGAGAAAAAGTCATGCCACAGTATCTCGTCGCTAACTACCTCCCCGACGACTTCGACCCGTCCACCATAACCGAAGCGATGATCGAAGAGATCCACGCGCTCAACCGCGAAATGATTGCTGCCGGCGTGAGGAAGTTCGCCTGCGGCATTTCCCCAGCTGGCAATGCGAAGACGCTGCGGGCCCAGCCCGACGGCAAAGTGCTCGTCACCGACGGGCCGTACATCGAGACCAAGGAGCACATGGGCGGATTTTGGATACTGGAATGCGCTGATATCGACGAGGCGCTGGCATGGGCGAAGAAGGGTGCCATCGCTTGCGATGTGGCCGGCGAGGTGCGCGAGCTTCTTTTCTACCCGGCTCCGGAGAAAGCAGCGGAATAGTCTCACCCGCCGTGACTTTGGAAGATGCACCGTCTTGACTATGGGATGAAGCACCCTACGGACGAAGATCCGTCCGCGGGGGCCCCGCAACGAGCCAGCGCGAAGCTACGCCGCTGGCTCCCACACGGAAGGAAGAGGAGAAGAACGGTGAAATACCTCTGTTTTGGCTACTACGACAAAGGCAAATTCGATGGCATGACTGAGGCCGAACAAAACGCCATGTTCGACAAATGCTTTGAATATGACGACCATCTTCGCGCCAGCGGGCACTGGGCCGGTGGAGAGGCGCTTCAGGGGCCGGAAACCGCCCTGACTCTGTCCTTGAAGAACGGCAAGGTGGCAACGACCGACGGCCCCTATGCCGAAACCAAAGAACAAATCGGCGGCATTCTCGTCCTTGAGGCGCGGGACATGAATCATGCTGTACAGCTCATCGGCCAGCATCCGGCGCTGACGTTTGGCACCATTTGGGAGATTCGGCCGGCAGGGGACATGAGCGAAATCATGAAGGCAAGTGAGCAGCGACGCAGACAGGTCGTTGCACCCTGAAGACGGTTCTAGCTTGTCACGGACGGAATCGACAATGCGCTGGCACGCGCAAAGACGGGTGGCCCATTCAAGCCTGGTTTTGGCTTGAGTGGGTCAGTTTGAATCCAGCATCGAGAACAGCACATGTTCGATGAGTCCGTTATACGGACGACTGCATTACTGTCGCGGTAGGGACGATCCTCACGGATCGCCCACCGGGTGGCCGGAGGCAGTCACCCGTCTCCGGCTCCCACAGAACCCAGCGTGCAGATTTCCCGCACTGAGCTCGTCAGATGTTGATTCACAGTATGGCGATAGCCTGCAACTCTCGGTAGGAGTAATGCAGCTGTGGTCGAAGCAGCGGGAACTGTTCCTTAATCCGCTGGAATTGCTCCCAACGGATCCTGCCATGCCAGCTCCGACTGCTCAGCATTTTGCGCCAGTAATGTTCCACGGCACGATGAACCCGCAGCAGTGCCCTGAGATTTCCGGCAACGCCGTAGTATGCATAGTGACCACGGAGCATCTGATTGAGATGGTTCACCTGTTCTTGCTGCGACAAGTGCCGCATTCGCCGCATCTGGTCTTGCAGCCGCATGAGCGCACGCCGCAGGCGTGATTTCTCCGTACGCATCGCAATTCGAAAGTTCCCTTTCTGATTGCGAGTGCAGTACAGAGTAAAGCCCAGGAAGTAGATCGTCTCCGGGCGTTTACGACCACGCTTGCTCGCGTGTCGAGACGCGAAGCGACCAAATTCAACGAGCTTGGTCTTCGTCAGCTCCAAGGTAAGACTGAACCGTCTCAGCCTCTTCACAAGTGCTTCCTGAGCACGAAGAGCATCCGCACGATATTGGAAACACAACACGAAGTCGTCGATATACCGCACCATGCAGGCCTCGCCCCGAAGCCGGGGCTTGTCCTGCTGCACGTGAGACATAGTGGCGTGCACTCCGCTATGCCTCCGTCCTTCCAGCGAGAACTACTTTTCCTGTACCTTCACGGCACCACCGTGAGGCTCACCGTCGCCGTGTTATTGGCCAGGTTGGGATCAGGCGTGTCTGCCATGGTGGCCGCGCTTTCGGTGATCACCGTCCCTGCGGGCGCCGTCACCTTCACCGTCAGACGTACCGTCCATGTTGTATTAAGAGCCATGGCGCCGTTTTCGTGGCAGACGATCGGGATCGGCCCGGCTCCCAGGTAGGGCGTACCAACCGCCGCCCCATGCCCAAAGACCAGCCCTACGAGCCCTACATCCCGCCGCAGGAAACCGCCCTCGCCCTTACCGCCCTTGAAGATGCCGACGCCATCCAACTCGCCCTCTCCGATGTAGTCCTCGCCCTCGCCGCCAATCGCATCGACTCGCGCCGTGCCCGCATCCTCATCTACGGACTGCAGGTCGCTTCCCAGAAAACCACCGACGGGTGCCCCATGTTCGCGGAGCCGAAGGCGCAGCTAACGTGGGTTTGCAGGACGCCGCGGCCATCGTCCGCGAGACCCACGAGCATGAAGACGGCAGCCTCATCGCCCCGCCCAAACAGACCCCCGACCCCAAAGAAATCCCCGAAAAACGACGCCCCAGCCTGGGCGAAATCCTGCTGCGCGAAGCCGAAGCCATGAAGGCTGAACGGGAAGCCGAACGGCAAGCCCAGCAACAAGCCGCCGAAGCCAATCAACCAGTCAGCATCACGCTCCCGCAACTTCAGGCCGCCGCCGACACACTGGGTGCGCGGGGGTTAGTGCTCCAAAGCCTGGAGAAAAACCATAGCAAACGTCCACAACAGGAACGTAAACACGAGGGTCATACCAACGGCGAAAAGCACGGTCACAAATCGGCTTCTATGTTGACTCCCGCCTCGGCTTGTTCGACGGCTTGTCCTTCGTCCAGAGAGGTGCCTGGCAACTGTCTTGTGCATGGAGCTAGTTCTCAAACTCGGGTTCCGGAATTGGCAGGACATCTTGCTCCCCAGCGATCCACACGTAGATCGTGGGCAGCAGAAAGACATTGATGGCGAGCGCGCCCACCAATCCTCCGACGATGACGATGGCGAATGGTCGTTGTGAGTCAGACCCGATGCCGTGAGACATAGCCGCTGGAAGCAGGCCAAGCGTCGCAACCAGCATCGTCATCATGATTGGGCGCAGGCGAAGAACGGCGCCGGAAATTGCCGCATCCTCGATCGAGTGCCCCTGCACGCGAAGCTGGTTGATGTACTCAAGCATGATGACTCCCGTTTGCACGGAAACACCAAACAGGGCCAGGAATCCTACCCCGGAGGAAACGCTGAAGTTTGTGCCCGTGATGAGCAGCGCGAGCAATCCCCCAATGGGAGCCATCGCGACGTTCACCATAATCAGCGCGGCCCATTTGCCCGACTTGAACATCGTGTACAGAATGACGAAGATCAGCAGAATGGTGATCGGGAGCACAAGAAGAAGGCGCTTCTGCGAGCGCTTCTGGCTCTCGTATTCACCGGCCCAATCAATGTGGTATCCAGCAGGCAGCGACACCTGCTTGTTTACTTTGTCGATGGCCTCGTCGACCGTACTCCCCAGGTCGCGCCCGCGAACGCTGTACTTCACTGCGATGTAGCGCTGTTCTCCCTCGCGGTAAATCTCTTCCGCGCCATCGGTTGTGACGACTTTGGTCAGTTGCGCCAGTGAGACGCGCTCTCCCGAGGGAGACAGGAGACGCACATTCTCAATCGCCTCGCGAGTATCGCGGTATGGCTCTTGATAGCGGAGCACGAGATCATACCGAGCCTCTCCCCGAAGCACCTGGCTTACAGCATTGCCGCCGACGGCGGTCTGGATCGCGTCCTGAACATCCGCTACATTGATGCCGAAGCGCGCTGCAGCCTGCCGGTCCACACTAAACGTCAGATTCGGCTGGCCGATGACCCGGAAGAGACCCAGGTCCTCAACGCCACGGACCTTGCTCATGATGCTGACGATTTCGTTGCCCTTTGCTTCCAGCGTCTTGAGATCGTCGCCATAGATCTTGACGGCCAACTCGCCTTTCACGCCGCTGACGGCTTCTTCCACGTTGTCAGAGATAGGCTGCGAGAAGTTCCAGATGACCCCAGGAATCTTCTCCAACTGCTCGTTCATCGAGGCAATCAGATCCTCCTTGTTCTCATGGAAGACCGGCCGCCAATCCTCTTTTGGTTTCAGGCCAACGTAATACTCAGTGTTGAAAAATCCAGTTGTATCGGTGCCGTCGTCCGCTCGACCGACCTGGCTCGTAGTCTCAATCACCTCAGGAAACGAGGCCAGCAGGACTCGCGCCTTATTGGCAATGGCCACGCTCTCGTCAGGTCCCGTGCTCGGCGCAAGTGTGCCGCGCACCCAGATCGCTCCCTCATCCAGGTGTGGAAGAAACTCCGATCCGATCACACCACTAAACGCCAGATAGGCCGAGACTGCCAGCGCCAGCGCCGCGCCACCCACAGTCAGATAGCGGTGGCGGATCGCCGCTGCGGCTGTGGGTTTGTAGTTATCGATCAGCCAAATCATGAGTGGGTTGTGCCACTCCTTGGCGCCCCGACGAAACAGAAAGCTGGACAGCACAGGCGCGAGCAACATCGAGAAGATCAGCGCACCCAGCAAGGCGAACGCTACAGTCCACGCCATCGGTTTGAAGAGACGTCCTTCGACCGCCTGCAGCGTAAAAATGGGCAGGTAGGCCGTGATGATAATGCCGATCGCAAAGAAAACCGGTCGCTGTACTTCATGCGCAGCTTCGCGGATTCTTTCCATAGGCGTCTCTGAACCATGACCCTCGCGATTGAGATGTCGGACGATATTCTCGACCATCACCACGGCGCCATCCACGACCATGCCAAAGTCCAGCGCGCCCAGCGAAAGAAGGTTCGCCGGAATGTGCCGCAGGTCAAGACAAATGGAAGCGAACAACAGCGAAAAGGGAATAGTAAGCGCGACGATCAGAGCGCCGCGCGCGTTTCCCAGGAAGAGAAAGAGAACAATCACAACCAGCACGATCCCCTCGGTCAGGTTGTGCAATACAGTGTGTGTCGTGTAGTGGATCAGGTCGCTGCGATCGAGAAAGGGAACAACCTTCACGCCCTTGGGAAGAATTCGTTCATTCAGTTCCCGCACTTTAGCTTCAATGCCGCGGAGCACTGGATCCGAGTCGTCGCCCTTCTGCAGCAGCACAATGCCTTCGACGACGTCCTGATTGTCGACAAGCTTCCCGTCGGCACGGCGAATAGTCCTGCCGTTCTGCCCCAGGCGGATTTTCGGGCCTTGCTCGACTACGGCAATATCTCTTACTCGCAGAGCCGTTCCGGCCTGCGTTTTGATCACGGTGTTTTCAATGTCCTGTACCCGAGAAACGAGTCCAACGGCCTGCACATTGATCTGCTGCGAGCCGGCGACAATGAAGCTGCCGCCTGCGTTCGTGTTGTTGTTCGCAAGTTGCTGCTCGACCTGAGCAATGCTCAACCCATAAGAGACAAGCTTGTCTGGATCGAGACGGATCTGATATTCCTTCGTCTCGCCGCCGAGGCTGGAGACGTCAACGACTCCGGGAACTTGCTTGAACTGTTTTTCGAGGGTCCAATCCTCGATGGACTTGAGCTCCATGACATCGATTTCCGGATTCTTGCTCTCAAGCGTGTAGAAGTAGATTTGACCGACCGGGCTCCAGTCAGTGCCCAATTGCGGAACAAGGCCTGCAGGCAGCGAAACCATCCCCATTCTTTCAACTACTCTTTCGCGGTTCCAGTTGTTGTCCGACTCATCGTCGAAGATAAGCATGATGCTGGACAGGCCGGCCAGCGTCGTTGAGCGCAAATGCTGCAGGTGAGGAATACCCGCCATCTGGATTTCAGTCGGAACCGTCACTTGCTGTTCAATGTCCTCTGCAGAATGCCCAGGCCATTGCGTGATGATGTTGACGTAGTTGTTTGCGACATCGGGATAGGCTTCAACCGGAAGGTTATGGAACGACACGATGCCCCAAGCGAAGAGCAGAATTGCGCCGCCTAGAACAAGAAATCGATTGTTCAGCGCAAAATCGACGATCCGCCGGATCATTGCGCCTCCAGCGTCGCTTCCAACTGGAGGACATTCGAGACCACCTGCTGACCGGGAGAAATGCCGGAGAGAATCTCCTGCCTGTTCCCAGGAAGCATTTGGCCGCCGTGAACTTCAACTCGGCGAAACTTGTTATCGTCAGCGGGAACAAAGACCCAATCCCGATCATGCAGGTGCAATACGGCAGACGCAGTCACGACGGCGTGGTCTTCGATCGTCTTGCTCTGGAACACAGCGGTGACGAACATTCCGACCTTGAGGAATCCAGGATTATGAACCTCAATGCGGACCTTTGCGGTGCGAATATTCGGATCGAGGATAGGTTCGATATCGGAAATTCGTCCGGTCAGGGGTTTGTCCGGATAAGCGTTCGCACGGATGGTCGCCGATTGGCCAAGGGTGATCTTAGGGAGATCATTTTCGTAGACGTCGCAGAGTATCCAGACAACCGATAGATCCGCGATCGTGAACATTGTCGACGAGCCTGAAAAAGTCACGCCTGCAGCCGCGGCGTTGGTAACACTCTGGCTAATAATGACACCGGAAATCGGAGCATAGACCGGGACGATGCTCGACGGATGATCTTTCTTTATTCCGAGAGTGTTGAGTTGTTCTTCAGCTGCATTCAGATCGGCCTTGGCGTCTTTTTCGCTATCTTCGTCCTGCTCCAACACGCCAAGCGAGATCGCACCGTGCTCGTAGAGATCCTTTGCCCGTATGTAAGCCTTATTCGCGAGCTGCTCATCGTTTACGGCTTTCAGATAGGTATCAAATGCGTTTGTGATATCGGGACTTTGCACCTTCAAGAGGAGATCGCCCTTCCTGACGTCGTCTCCGAGGCGGGCCTTGATGTCCACAACACGGCCGCTAGCAAGCGAGATGACGGGGACCTCGCGAGAGATATCCGGATTGACCGAGCCCGTGACTCTCAACTCCGTGGGAGCTTCAATCTCGTCCGCTCGCACCAGTGGAAACTGCTCCGGCTTATCGACCGTGACCAGGCTCATGTCGCCGGTTTGCACGCTCTGCGCCGGCGGAGGCGCGCCAGCTGTAGGGTTGAATTTCCTGTCACAGGCCGCTAGCAAAAAACAGGCAGCGAGGCAGCAAACTGCTTTCAGAACGGACTTGCCTTTCATTGGATGACCTCGCGCCCGACGGCAAGATTCAACTGGCTCGCGGCAGTCAGATAGGAACCGATCAGCTGCAGATATGCCATTTGCACATTGCGGTAATCGCTCTGCGCATTCAGAAAATCCATGAGCGAGGCGCCGCCGCGCTGATAGGCATAAGTGACGGTTTCGCGGACGCGCACTGCCTGGGCCAGATATCTATCCTTGTACGGTCGCAGCAGAATCAAATTGCTGTTCACTTGTGCGTATGCCGAGTCACAATCGCCGAAGACCTGGGCCCGCGTCGCATCCGTCAGCTGCTGATTGCGGCCGATATCCAGTTGCGTGCGCTGTTTTTCGCCCTGGTTGCGATCAAAGATGCGGAGCGGAACGCTTACGCTGAGCCCAAGCGTTTGATTATCGTACGGGTTGTTGAACGAGGGATTGTACGTGTACCACGCGCCAAAAGTCGGATCAGTCGAACCATTGGCAACGGCCAGCTTGTGGTTGGTATTCGCCTGCTGAATCGATTCAAGCGCCGCTCTCAGGTCTGGCCGGTTGTCGAGGGCGACCTGGCGGAACGTCTCAAGCGGCTGTAGCTGGTCAGTGAAATCAAAGGGCCCCTGTATATCAAACTGGTCAACCGGCGTTCGCTCATTCAGCAACTGCAGCAACTGGATCTTCGAGGTCCGCAGATTGACCTCTGCGCTCTGCAGATCAGCTTCGTACTGCACGCGTTGCAGTTCGATTCTGTCCAGATCGATTTGCGCAAGATCGCCTGATTTGAGGCGTGCGCGGCTGATGTCGATGATATGGTTGTAGTAAGTCAGTTCTTGACGGGCCACCGAAAGGACTGCCTTCGCTTGAAGTGTCTGAACGAATACCGACCTCAGGTTGAACAGTAGATTGCGCTCAAGATCCTCATGTTGCGATTGCGCGATCTGCGTCCCCTCTTTCGCAGTCTGCAGGCGCAATTCCCTCTTATGGTCGCGTTCATGCAGATAACTGAAGTTGGCTTGATACTGGGTGCCGGTGAGCGGTTGCCAGACTCTCTTATAAGGAGCGATCTGAGTTCCATCTGTTGACAGAGTGAGCCCCGGATTGGGGCGGAGATACGCCGTGATCTCTTCGGCCTGCATTTCCTGCACGTTGATCGCGTCCGCTTTCAACGTGGGGTTTGCCACCTCGAATCTGACTTTGATCTCGTCCCATGTCAGAGACTGCTGTGCGGCGGCAGGAAGACCTGCCGACAGCAAAAGTCCCAGGACGGCAGAACCGCAGGCGATCCCAAAAAGCGATTTCGTAAGTTGCATTCGAGAACTCGTGTGCTGCCGACGAAAAGAACGATCCGGACTACGTCTTCGCAGAATGCGGTCCGAGTGGCAGACAGATTTCAGCATAGGGTTCTGACGCTCGCGAGTGACTCTATCTTTCAGCCCTCAACCCGCATCTTTCAGTTCGGCGGCCCTATCTTTTGGTCAATCACGCGCTCCGATGAATCATTCGTGAAGTGGTAGCATCGCCAATATCTACAATGGAATTAGTATCGCCGTGCATATGAGCGCGGCATTGCAGGTGCATATGTACGCGGCATTCTTCAAGGGAGACAAGCGATCAGCTCTGCTTCGAGCAGGAATCATGATCGCGGCTATCGCGCTTATCGACTGGTGGGTGGTTGGCGAGATTCCGCTCGGATTCCTCTACCTGGTTCCCATGCTGATAGCTGGGAGCGCACTGGGTCTCTTGCAGATCTGCGTCATCGCAGCGCTATGTACAGTCCTGGCAGAAATCTTCGATGATCTCACGTGGACCCTTAGGACAGGACTATCCCGGGAGGTGCTCTACTTTGCGGCTTTTGCAGGGGCAGGTTTGTTCGTTCGTGAGGTGAGTCGTAGCCGCAGGGCCGCGCTCGAGCACCTTCACGAAATAGAGCGTCAGGGCAAGGCGCGCGTCGAAGCGGAAGAGCAATTGAGAATTCTGATCGAAAGCAGTCCAGCAGCTATCGTTACTGCAGATGCAGATGGCAGCGTATTGATGGCGAATGAGGCGGCGCATCGTATGTTGGGCCTGCCTCAAGGAGAGCTTCCTGGAAGAACGATTCATCGCTATCTCCCCTCCCTGACGAACGTCTCCAGACAGGAAGCCTTCCAGCAACATTTTCGAACTGTCATGCAGGCACGCGGACAACGCGATGACGGAGAGACATTCCTGGCTGACATCTGTTTCTCGACTTATCGGACGAATGCTGGATCGCGTCTTACCGCGATGGTATTGGATGCGTCGGAGGAATTCAGAACACATGAGGTATCAGGCCTGCATCAACTCCTTGCTGGATCGCGGATTGCGATCGGCGCCGTTTCCCATGAGATTCGCAATGTGTCCGGTGCCATCGCGGCGGTTCATCAGAATCTTGCAAGCTCAGGATTGCTTGCTGGGAATAAGGATTTCGAGGCGCTTGGCAACCTTATCGTCGCACTCGAACGTATCGCCAGTATTAATCTTCGCCAGCCTGGCGATCAGGCTACCGAAGTCGACCTAGCTGCTCTACTCGACGAATTGAAGATAGTGGTTACCCCGTCGTTGGAAGAGGAAAATATCGTGGCACATTGGACCGTAGATCCCGGCTTGCCTCTTGTGTGGGCCGATCGGCCAAGCCTCATGCAAGTGTTTCTGAACCTGATTACAAACAGCGTCCGGGCGCTTTCCAAAAACGGCAATGGGGATATCTCTATCACCGCAAAAAACGGCGGCAGCCAAGTCCTCGTCGAATTTGCCGACAATGGGGGTGGTGTGGCCCATCCAGAACATCTCTTTCGTCCATTTCAGGCAGGGGCAGAAGCAACCGGTCTCGGACTCTACCTGTCACGCGCGTTCATGCGTTCTTTCGGTGGGGAATTGCGCTACCTGCCCATTCCCGATGGCGCCTGCTTTGTTGTTAATTTGACCCCGGCATTATCGCCGGGACAGGACTAGCCAATGGACGCCATTCGCATACTCATGGTGGATGATCACAGCCTCTTTCGTGAGAGCCTGAGCAGGCTTCTTGAAGCCGACCCCGGCTTCCTCGTAGTCGGTCAGTGCGGGACCGTAACGGAGGCCATTGCTGCGTATTCTCAAACACCAACCGATGTAGTTTTACTTGACTACGATCTTGGCGAGGAGCAGGGTTCCCGCCTACTCCCCGAATTGAAGAGCCGCATCGGGACCGCGAAGGTTCTCATGGTCACTGCCGGCATGTCGGATGCGACCACCCTCCAGGCGATGGAAGCCGGTGCTTCAGGAGTCTTCCTGAAACACAGCAGTCTTGAGCAACTGGTGACTGCTATCCATCAGGTTGCAAGGGGCGAGATCTGGGTCGATACCGGAGCCGCCCATTCTCTCTTCGGCGGTAGAAGTACGCAGAGAGAGCGCTTCGAACGCACGCAGCCTCTCACATCTCGACAGAAAGAAGTGTTGAGGGGCATTCTCGATGGACTCACGAACAAAGAGATTGCGTGGAATCTCAGGGTTTCCGAAAGCTCGGTGAAGGCTGTCATTCAGGAGTTGTTTCACAAGGCTGGAGTGAGAACGCGAAGTCAGCTAGTGAGAATTGCGATTGAAAAACACGCTTCCGATTGGTTGAGGCCCGAAACGAGGGGCTAAGGGGGAGCGCATTCGCGTCCACAGCGGGCTGCCGCCTGAGACGGCCCCGATTCGCGCTTCCTTTCCGGGCCGGAGCGTACTTCTTCGCTCAAAAGGACCCGCGTGGGCTTATACTTCTGGCGAGGCAGACCTGTATGAGTTTTTTCTCCAAGCAGTTCATCGATGTTATTCAGTGGACAGAGAGCGGAGATGGCACGCTCGCTTATCGCTATCCTATGGAAGACATGGAAATACAGAATGGCGGGAAACTCACCGTTCGCGATTCGCAGATGGCCGTCTTCGTCAACGAAGGGCGCATCGCCGATGTGTTCGGTCCGGGCTTGTATACGCTCAGCACGAACACGCTTCCCATCCTCACCTACCTGATGAACTGGGACAAAGCGTTCAAGTCTCCGTTCAAGTCGGATGTGTATTACTTCTCCAGCCGGCTGCAGATTGACCGCAAGTGGGGCACGGCCACTCCGATCACGATTCGCGACAAAGAGTTCGGGGCAGTGCGGATCCGCGCCTACGGCATCTACTCCTACCGCATCTCCGAACCGAAGGCGTTCTACGAAAAAATCAGCGGAACCCGCGCAGTATACGGGGTGAACGATCTTGACGGCCAGCTGCGCAACACCATCGTGGGGCGAATGACGACGGCTTTTGCCGCAAGTACTCTGGATTTTCTGGATATGGCTGCGAACCAGTCGCGTATGGCGGAAATGATGCAGGCCGAGCTTGGGCCGGTGTTCAGCGCTCTGGGTCTCACGCTGGATACCTTCGTAGTGGAGAGCGTCTCGCTGCCCGACGAATTACAGAAGATGCTCGACCAGAAAATCAGCATGAATATGCTCGGCGATATGGGCCGCTACACGCAGTTTCAGGCGGCGCAATCGCTGCCAATCGCTGCCGCCAATGAAGGCGGTGCCGCAGGCATGGGAGTCGGTTTGGGAGCGGGTCTCGCCATGGGCCAGCAAATGGCGAATGCGATGAGTTCCGCGGTGCAGGCGCCTTCCGGCGGCGGCGCTGCCGCGAAGCCTGCAGCCGCTGCGGGCGACACGAAGTTCTGTATGAATTGCGGGCACTCCATCGCCAAAGCGGCAAAGTTTTGTCCGGAATGCGGCGGAGCACAACAGTAACCGTAACAGTTACCGTAACAGTTACAGTTACAGTTACAGTTACCAATATTGTGTTGTTGCGTAGGAGGTGTAGACGATGTTTCCGGTCTCCTCCTCCAAGCGCTCGAAGACCGACTGGATGGCAACGCGTCCGGGGCCGATCAATGTTAACCAGATGGAGCGGATAGAGCGGGCGTTCCACGCGCCCCAGCTGAATACCCCTGCGTTTGGGTGTTCGAGGTGGAGCTGCATCTGAACCGATGGGTCTTTAAAGATCAAGGCAGTCGGTTTCACCAGAATGGCTTCACCCGGCGCAAGATTGCGGACGAGTACGCTGCCGCCCGCGTGCAGCAGCAGCAGGCCCGGACTGGTTGGTGCAGAGAACCGGTCCATGAGGGCGCCTACTGGATAGAAGGTTCTCGTGTCTTTGTCATCTTTGACCTGATACCAGATCTGGCTCTGGAACCAGTCGTATTCAACGTTGGACGTGGCTGCGAGAAACATATGCTCGCGCACATCGATTGCCTGCCCCGGCTGCAGCGGCAGGGCGATCAGCTCTCCCGGCTCGTCTTTCGAGAACGCAATATGACCTGGGCCCTGCGCCTGGGTCATGATCAGCGGCATTCCCGCGAACATACGTTTCCAGCCGCCTTTCATCGACATTGTCGTGATTCTCACTTGAGGGTCCATCCACAGCAACACGTGGTGCGAGAAGTACACACTGTCTTCGGGAGCAAGGTTCATTTCGGCTGCGGGAACGTAGAGTCCTTCGATCTGGCAGGATGAGTTGCCAAACTGCAGCTTGGCCATGTCTTTGCGTGGGGGCAACTCGAGCCAACCGGACAGCGACGGTGCCGAGCGTCGGGCCTGAAGAGCGGCACCACATTTGGGGCAATTTGCACCAGTGCCCGATTCAGTATCGAACAGCGCTCCGCACCATTGACATTTCTGTTGCGTGCCCGCGTGCGGAGTTTGCACGTAAGCGGGTTGAGGTGCAACCATCGACTGCCCTCTCTGCGTCGTCACGGGCGTGGCGGTTGGCGCAGGAGGGGGAGCTACGGCACTCACTTTGCTACCGCAGGAAGTGCAGAAATTTATGCCAGCGGCAAGTTGTGATCCACAGTGCGTACAGAACATGTCTCTACTCCGTTTTATGGTGCACGTACATGGATTGAATGCCGATGCGGCCCGGCCCAGTCATCCTCGCCATGCTCATGCCGGTGGCTCCAAAAAGCCCGGACCCGAGCTTTTGAAACTCAACCTGCATCGTGACCGACGCCTCCTTGTACAGAAAGGCCCCCGGTTCCACCAGAATGGCCTCACCCGCCGCGAGCCTGCGCTCAAAGACGTTCCCATAACCATGCAGAATGACCAGCCCGGGAGTGTTGGTGGTAACGAAGCGATCCATGTACATGCCCTGACCGCCGAACAAAACATTCGCCAACCCTTTTATGCGTACGAACGAGTAGTTTATGTTGTGGGAGCAAAGCAGGAAGGCATGCTCACGGACGTCCAGCTCCATGCCCGGGTGCAGCGGGAGCACCACCAGTTCTCCGGTTGCGTCGCGTGAAAACGCAATGCGACCAGGTCCGGTGGCGACGCTGATGATAAAAGGCATGCCGGCGAAAGCGCGCTTGAGCCCTCCCGACAGAGACATCACGCTCATAGGAAGGGATACATCTTTCCAGAGCATCACATGGTGCTCGAAGAAGACAGAGTCACCAGCGCCGAGGTTAATTTCGGCGGTCGGCACGATCTCGCCTTCTACCTGACAGGTGCTCGCGCTGAAGCGGATCTCTGTCATGTCGCGAATCCGTGGCGCTTCACGCCATCCTGAATCGCTGACGACATTGCGAATGTCGAGCGGCGCTCCACAAGCTCCGCAAGACGTCGCTGTCTTGTCGTTCATGCCCTGACACCACTGGCATTGGATTCGTTCGAAGGATCCGGCTGCTTGCGCGGGTATAACTTCGTTCATCACCAGGCTTTCCTTGCGTTGCGTGAATTTCGTTACGAAACGTGCGGATGAATTATATAGCCGTCCCCGTGAACGGTTCGTTCCCACTCGGGTGAGCGTCCGGAATCAAGGAAGTCGGTAGCCTTTCGTCCAGAATCATTTCCACGTCACACCGCCGTCCGTCGTTGTCCATGAGGTCCCGTCGTCGGAGTCAACCGCGCCAGTCTGCTCTGTCTGAAAGAGGATGTGAGTGATGGCATGTTCGCGGTCATTCTTGTCTGGCAGTGCGACCGGGGTCCACGTAGTGCCGTTGTCGGAGGAGTGATAGAGTCGCAGGTCTTCCCCACCAACCCAGACATCGTTGCCGGATACCGACACAACACGCATCTTCGTCAATTCGTTTGGGAGCACTGCCTGCCACGGCCCATTTCCGAAAGAGCGCTCGGGCTTCCCGTTCTCATTGATGCGCCAGTGCGCACGCGCGACGGTGCTGCTCGTTGCTTTTGACATTGTGGATCCCCGCAAAACGCCGCCCAGGGCAGCATGGGACTGGCTCATCGGCTGAGCGGGGACGGGGCTCGCCTCGACGCTTTGCGCGGCAACCTCGGCAGTCGGAGCGGCCGCGACAGAAGTGGTATTCAATTGCGTCCCGCCGATTGGCCTTAGCGGTTCTTCGGGCGTTTCCCCCAGCTTAGCTGCAAGGCTCGGAGCTTCAATCGCTGGAGACGGCATCGCAGGTTTTGAGACTGATGAGGCTGATTGGGGTGATGGCCTTTGGCGCACCGCCTTTGGCCCCAGTGGAACCAAAAGCCGCGACTGTTGATCTGTCGCCGCAGCAGGCGGTACCAATTCCTTCGTTGCGACGTTGGCGGTCTGATTAGAGCCCGATTTAACCCTCAAGTTCTGCTGATGAATCAATACCGCTGAGGCGGCGATCACGACAACTGCGGCCGTCGCGACCCAGGGCAGCCAGGCGCGCAACGGCGAAAGCGTAGCTGGGGGCAGCAACTGCGGTTGCGTTTCGGCAATGCGCCCGGGCGCGGCTGACGTGGCTATGCTCAATACCTCGCGACAATCGGCGCAGACGGCGAGATGCGCCATGACTTCCTTCCGCTCACGGTCCAGAAGAGTGTTCTCAGAAAAGGCCGTGAGGACGTCGGCGTCCGGGTGAGGGCCGGCCTGCTGGCTTCGCGCCAGCTCCAGTCGCAACGCATTGGGTTCAGATTGCTTCACGTCGTCGATCCGTCTTTCTCTGTCCTCTCACTTAATGAACGTGCCAAGCGGTGTATCTTGCCGCAGATTTGCCGCCACATCAACGTTAAGATCCCGCACGTCGAGCTCCTGGAACAGTTCGTCGCAGGGCCGGGAGTCAAGGCCTGCTTCCCGCAGGCGTTTTCGAACGCGCTTGCGCAGGTCACTCGTAAGCCGTTCCAGTTTCCTGCTTATGGTGGATTCATGCACACGCAACTGGCGCGCGATGTCGGCCAGAGTGCGCTGGTCCAGATAATAGGATGCCAGCAGGAAGCGCTCCTCGTCGCTGAGTGTGGTGAGCGTCTGACCGACGGCTGCGGACAGTCGATCGTCGGGCTCCGGGGCGCTCGCCACCGCCGGCTCAGCGAAACTGACCCCGGCCTCAACCTGCTCATCGAGGCTAACCTCTCTGCTGAGTGAGCGGTGGCGATTGACGTACTCCTGCGAAAGCACAGTGCGGAGCCAGCCTTCGAGGGAGCCTCGGCCCATGTAGTAGTCGAGCCTGGACACGCGGCGGCCTTCCCGGTTGGGCATGCCGTAAAGATCGGCATAGAGTCCGTCGGCGAGCTCGCGCCCGGCAGCCTCATCATGGGTGATACGGCATGCCGTTTCATAGAGCGGCACGCGGAGCCGCGTGAGAAACGTTGTCCACGCAGCCTCATTTCCGGCGGAGCAGGCCCGCGCCAGCACCAATTCCGCAACGTGCAATTTCGCCACTAGTTCCAGTTGCTCGGTCTCGGCCGCCTCGCTTGCGTAACGAGCGACCACGGCAGCGACGATCTGTCGGAAATCTTCAGGCGTTATGCCGTAACGCTCCCCTCCAGACTCGCCATAGCGACGCTCAATCGCCTCAATCAAAGCTTTGCCCGGCACGGGATCATTTGCCGGGGCTGGGAATTTTTGGAACATTCGCACAGATGCTAGCAAATTCCATGCAAGAAACATATCCGCTCGCGTTCTTCTTATGTGCCTCGACGGAAATAAATGCGCACAAGGAGAAACTATGCCAGCTGCCTTAGGTTTCTGGGTTCGACTCTGCAGGGAATTGCAATTGCAAAGAGAATCTGAGTTAACTCCAACTTTCCCTTTCCCCGTTCAATCTACAAATAAGTTGAAAACGGCTGCGGCTGCTCTTTGCGCGTTCGGGTTAGCCGTTCCGGCGTTTGCAGGCGGACCAAACGACAGTGACTCGTACAAGGTTCTGCCGGCGATCGTGCACGGTAATCTGGCAATCTTTCCTGTCTTGGCCAGCCGCTCGTATGACACGTCGCAGTTCTTAACCCTCGACGAAGGCATCCGCGCGGGTCAGGTCACCATCACTGAAGCTGGACAGAATCGCGGCATGATCCGTCCCGGCCAACCGATACCACCGCGGCGACAGGGCGCCGAGGTGAACCGGCTCGTCCTCTACAACAATTCCGCGCATCCGCTGCTTCTACTGGCCGGGGAGATTGTGACCGGCGGAAAACAGGATCGCGTGATTGGCTCTGACCGCATCGTTCCGGCGAATACCGGGCCCATTGATCTCGGGGTCTTCTGCGTGGAGCCGGGGCGATGGGTCGGGTCGAGCGCGAGCTTCGGCTCAATGGGCGTACAGATGGCCCAGCCCAGCGTGCGTACGCCGGCGATGGCGGAGCGCGACCAAACCCACGTGTGGGATAACGTGCGCAGTTCTACCGCGAGAATGGCGAGCAGTCTGAGCGCTCCCGAAGCGATGGCCATAGGAGGAACGACTTCCTACGCCAAAGTCTTTAACAGTGCGCCGGTGCAAAAAATGGTCGCTGATTACGGCGGCGTAGCAGGTGAGCAAGCGATCCTGCGCGAATTGCGCGGCAAGGGCGCAGTTGGCGTGGTGGTTGCCGTAAGTGGACGCGTCCTGTGGGCCGATGTATTCGCCAGCAGCGATTTGCTCTCGAAGTACTGGCCCAAGCTGATGCGCAGCTACGTCGCCGAGGCGATCACATCGGCGAGCATGGGGGCGGCGCCGGATATTCACCAGGCCGAGTTGTACATGGGCAACCTGAGCGGCGGGCGGGAGGTCGCGGAGACCGAGCCGGGGGTTTATCGACGCACGGATATCACCGGCGATGGCTATCGCGTCTTCGAGTTGATCTCCTTATTGCCCAAAACGGGTTTTACGGCGCATCTCACAAAGCTCCAGGACTACTAGCGCGGCAGGGTCATCGGCCTCGTAGGCAGATTTTCTGTCTATGGCACTACTGGGGCACTACTGGAAGATTGATAAAGCTGGCTTGTCCCGGAGTGTGCCACACCCGCTGCGTTGCCTTTTGATAATCCGCCGGCTTTGCATCGAAAATATTCGGCACGAAGGTTTGCGGATTGCGGTCGTAAAGCGGGAAGAGGCTGGACTGCACCTGCACCATGATGCGATGTTCGGGTTCGAAGACATGGTTCACCGTGGGCAGGCCAAAGCGATAGAGCAGCGGCTTGTCTGGCGTGATGGCTTCAGAGTGTTCGAAGCTGGTGCGATAGCGACCGCGGAAGATGTCGAGTGAAATGGACAGTTCATAGCCGCCCATCGCTGGTTGCGAAGGCACGGTGCCGGGATAGACATCGATCAGCTTGACGACCCAGTCGCTGTCGCTGCCGCTGGTGGATGCGTAGAGATTGACTTCGGGCGCGCCGCTCAGCCGCAACGGTTTCGTGAGGGGCTCGCTGACGTAGGTCAGCACGTCGAGACGGCCATCGACGAAGCGCTGGTCGGTGACCAGCCAATACCTCCAGCCATCCCCATCGCCCGCAAATACCGGCCTTGGACGATAAGGCACCGGCTTTGACGGATCTGAAACGTACTCGTCATATTTAGACGAAGCATTTGGAGAGTCGAAGGACAGGCCGCCGTTGGCGCTGAGATACAGGGGCTGTGATTTGGTCGGGCAGTTGGCTTCGCAGCTCCGTGGCCAGGATTTGAAGCGGTCCCAGTGATTTTCGCCGGTGTTGTAGATGAAGACCGGAGGCGTGTCGGCCTTGGGTGCCCCATCGAGCAGATACTGATTAAAGAACGGCAGCAGCACATCGCGCCGGAACTGCAATGTCGTATTACCCTCCCAGCGCAGCGGGCCGAGGTCGAAGCCCTCATAATTTACCTGGCTGTGGCTCCACGGGCCCATGACGAGATAGTTCATGTCGTTGTTCGTGTCCTTTGGTTCGACGGCTTCGTAACTGTGGATCGCTCCCCACATGTCTTCCTGGTCCCAGAGGCCCTGCAGCCACATGGTTGGAACTTTCAACGGCACCTTAGCCATGATCTTGTCGAGAGCTTGCCCTTGCCAGAAGGCGTCGTAGGCCGGATGCTCGTCCACCTTGCGCCAGAAGGGGAGTTGGTCGAGGCCACCGTAGCGGGCGAAATCACCAGCCGACCCCTTTTGCAAGAAGTTGGTGTAATCGTCGTGGTCCATGCGCGGGATTGCCTTTCCTTCGCCGGCCACCGTGGTCTGCTCAGTGAAGTAGTCGAGGTTCACTTCGCGAAACGCGCCGTAGTGAAACCAGTCATCGCCCATCCAGCCGTCGATCATCGGGCTTTCTGGCGCGGCCACTTTCAACGCGGGATGCGGGTCGATCAGCGCCATGACGACGGTGAAGCCCTCATAGGATGAGCCGAGCATGCCTACCTTGCCATTTGACTCGGGCACATTCTTCACCAGCCAGTCGATGGTGTCGTAGGCGTCTTTGGTGTCGTTCGGACCATTTGGATTCAGCGGTCCGGTCGGCGGAGGTGTCATGACATACGCGCCTTCCGAGCCGTACTTGCCGCGCACATCCTGAAAGACGCGGATGTATCCGGCGTTGACGAATACATCGTCGCCCTGTGGCAGTTCGTCGAGCATGTGCGGAGATTCGGTGCGCTCCGCGCGGCCCGCTGCGTTGTACGGTGTGCGAGTCAGCAGAATGGGTGCGTGCGACGCGCCCTTGGGAACCACGATGACGGTGTAGAGCTTCACACCGTCGCGCATAGGGACCATCTCAACGCGCTTGACATAGTCGTAGTCGGTTTTCGGCGGCGTGAACTTCGGCGGAATGTCCGGAGTCATCGGGCTGGTCTGTCCGCAAAACGGCAGAGGAGAAAGAGCGAGAACCAGGGCGACAACAACAGACCGATAGGAGAAGGGCATTCGGTGATTCCTCATCTTGATAACGCGGCAAAGCGGACGCGCCTCCGCAAATGGTCGGGGGCTATATCAGCAGCGTGATTCCGTTGCTGGGCAGTATACCAAGTGAGTGAGGCGCGTTTTCAGTGCGCGCTCTGTGTAGGCATGGTCTCTTTCTCAGATATTCCAGCTATGACAGCAGTGTGTGGAAATAGTCGTTCAGCAGACGGTCCTGCGGATCGTATTGCTTGCGCAGGTCTGACAGCGTCTTCAGTTTGTCGCCATACGCTTTTTGCAAAATGGCTGGTGTCAGCTGAGGCGTCTGGTTCAAGAGCGGCTTGCCGTTTCTGTCGCTGCACCACTGGTTGTAGGCATCGAGAAATTCGAACCAACCCGGATTCGCTGTCGATACGGGATCGATCGTCATCACGTTTCCGTCGTAGGAGTACGACACAAGCGATTTCTGGTCCTGGGCGATGCGATAGCCGACATACAGCAGGTTCGACCGATATCCCTTTTGCGAGTAGTAGTCCTTGCAGAACTTGAAGAAGTCGGTGAGCGCGGCGGGAAACTCCTCTTCCGGAAACGCGAACAGGCTGAAGGTATAGCGGCTGTCGTCGGAGACCGGTGGGTAGTGAATGATCTGGTCGCCCGGAATGGTGTAGTCGCTGGTGACGATGTTCTCAAGCTGCAAGCGCCATGCGGCGTTAAAGGCGTCGATGATGCCATAGCGGATCGACGAGATAGAGACATTCTGCGTGACGTCGTGGCCGAATTTCGGCCCGGACTGGCCCCAAATGTGATTGCGCAACGCCCACACAGCATGGTTCGGCTCACCGCTTGCGCCAGGATTGTATTTGCGGAACTCGACCGTGATTTTGTCGTCGAACGGGAAGATGTAATACATCATCGAGTAGTTCAGTGCCTTCAGATCGGGCAACTTGGCGATGAAGTCTTCGAGGCTGTAGGTCGTGTGATGCACGTGCATCGGCGTCAACGGTTTGACTTTGTATGTCACCTCGTAGGTGATTCCGAAGAGGCCATAGCTTGACCGAACTTTCTGCATCAGATCAGGGTTGGCGTCTTCGGTGACTTCGAGCAGTTCGCCACTGGGCAGCACCATCTTTACGCCGGTGACATAGGAGCCGACCTGGCCATATTCGCCGGGAAAAGAGGCATCCTTTGTTCCCGCAATGGAGGCGCTTCCGGCAGAGAGGCTGCCGATTTCCGTATTCACGTAGAACTGCAGATTTTTCGCTTCGAGGGCCTTGGCCATGTCGAGATGGACGGCATCGGCCTGCACGGTGAGACTGTCCGTGCCGATGTTGAGAATCTGGTTCATCTTCATGCGGATGAGCGTGCCGCCCTCGGCTACGCCGCAAGGAGACGTGGAGTGGTTTGAACCGACAGCGCGAACGGGCGATGGATACTTGACCTGGTCCTTGAGGACCGCAACGATGTCATCGACAGAATTCGCGTCGACGATGACAGCAGGATGGGAAATGACGTTGCCAAACCAATTCGTGACAGTATTTGTTGCCATGCGATACCTCGCGACGCGTGATCTGTGCCCGAAGGCGGGGATTCTCTTTTGTAGGTAGTGCTCAGGAGCAAGCGAACGTGTCAGAACAATGCAAGAGAGCGGAAACGAAGGGGCCCGTGAACGCACCGTGACAGCGCAGACATCTGCAGATGATTCGCAGAACGGTAAACGGAGCTTCCATCAAAGTCAAGCTGTAACTCAAAGACTTGCGATAACAAGCCGCCTTTCGTAAAACTGCGTTATCCGGTGTGCGGTGTGTTCATAGCGGGCAAGTCTGCAGGGATCAGAACGCACATGAGACAGAAGTCCCTTTGAAACGGATTCTCTATATCGATTTGCGGCCGCATCGGAAGCATCATCGGCTTGTCACGATACGAGGTATAACACTCAACGACCGAAGGGCATATCTCAGCCATGTCGCGTTCGCCATGGAGTTGGTTCCGCTATCCAATAGGCGGTCCCAAACTCGCGGCCTAAGAGTGACAGAGCAATGACATCTTCATGACACGCTAAATATTTGGCCTTCCTATACTCCGATTAAGTCACGACGCGCTTCGAGGCAACGAGTTCCCGAGGCGGTTGATTCAAGGAAGAGATGGGGGCAGGTATTTTGCGATTGGTTCGCCAACTTAAGCAGTTTCGATTCATTGTCGCGGTAGGACTTTGCCTCTCAGTATTTGTCCGCATGGACGCTCAGGATGCAACCGATTCCGAAAACCATGCGGGATATGTCCCCGTCCTTTCCGGTGGCGCAGGCTATGTCCAAAATGTGAATGGCGGAGTTACGGCACTGGAGCCGCAGATCAATCCGGTCCTCCTGTTTCCCTTCGGCTCCCATGTGCTGCTCGAGTCGCGCGCCGAGTTCATCGGCGTTTACCAGCGAGAGAACCTAACCACCGGACCGTTTACCGGGAAGGTATACAAGAATGTGGACTATGCGCAATTAGACTGGCTTGCGAATACCCATGTTATGGCCGTAGCAGGCAAATACCTTGTGCCCTTTGGCCTGTTTAACGAGCGGCTGTCGCCATTCTGGATCCGCAACCTGCAGGACGGTCCAATCGATTCAACCATCGGCCTGGGCACGAGTGGTGCTGGCGACGGCGCTATGCTACGCGGAGTGGCTCTGCAAAAGCCGGCTTATACGCTGCAATACTCCGCTTATTTTTCGGCAAGCAGCAACATCAATCAGCTGCAGGCGACGCGAGCGGCGGGCGGAGATGCGAGCATCTATCTGCTGCATCCCCGGCTTGAGATCGGCTCATCTTATCAGCGTACACTTCAGGCCCGAGAGATCAACAGCGTTGCTGCCTATGTTTCCTGGCAGCCTCCCGCAGTTCCGATTGATTTGAAGGCTGAATACGATTACAGCTACTACGGCAACGGATACTGGCTGGAAACCGCCTACGACTTTGAGAAGCTTCAGATCCCTTCCTTTCTGCGACGCTTCCAGGCTGTAGGGCGAATGCAACAGTTCTTTCCCTTGAACGGCGGTGGCAATGAGCTGCCACGAGTCAACACACAGCGCTTCGATTTCGGGCTCAACTACTACTTTCGCGACGATCTCAGAATAGTGTCGAGTTATGGCAGAAGTTTTAGCTCACAGCAAGATAAAAATATCTGGAATGTGGGTCTTACTTATCGCTTTGTGCTGCCGCTCTGGCCTGAAAGGAAGAAATGAAACGCTATCTTGCTTCTCTCTCACTCCTGATTATTTTGCTGGCCGGAGGAATCGGCGCCGCGGCGCTTCAGCAGGATCCGCCATCGGCCCAGAACAACAAGAAGGCAGCATCCGGCGAAAACAACAGCAACACGCAGTCAGATCCAGGCGAGCAGGTTTTCGAGCAGAACTGTTCACGCTGCCACAAGCCGCCGATGAGCATTCCGCAGCGTGTTACCGGAACGATCATCATGCACATGCGAGTACGCGCCCGCCTGTCGCGTGAGGACGAGCAACTGCTGCTGAAGTACATGGCGCCTTGAGCCCTACGCCATGATAGTGGGCAGGATCGACTGAGCTCTATGTACTTTGTTTCAAGAATACGGAGGAACTGAATTCTCATGATAAAAATTTCGAAATTTGCGATGCTGCTGGTTGTGGGCATTCTCGCGCAATTGCCATCGGCAGTGCACTCACAGGAAGCGGGTGGCACGATCGAAGTCCAAGCGAAGCGCTTTAGCTTTGAACCCGCCGAAATCACGGTCAAGAAGGGGCAGACGGTCAAGCTGCATTTGGTTTCCGACGACGTGCCTCACAGCCTTTTGATCAAAGACCTTGGAGTGAATCAGGAAGTGTCGAAAGACCACCCCGCTGATGTGACATTTACCCCAGATAAAGTCGGCGATTTTCAGGGCAAGTGCGGAAGGTTTTGCGGCAGCGGGCACGGCTCCATGCATTTCACGGTTCATGTAACGGACTGAGGCAATGCGAGGCATCAGGTCCTTCAGGCTTACCGGCATCGCTGGTATAAGGAGAGACGACCGTCCGTAGAGCATCGTGATCCACCTGCGGCCCCTGCCGGCAGCCTGGGCGAGCCGCCATCAATTCGGGAGATGAATTTGACGCAGACGAGAGATAAATGCTTTCCATACGGGGTGCGAGACGGAGATGATGGCCTTATCGACACGCGCGCCTATGGAGAGCCGAGTGCCTATTTGAAGAGATCAGGGCTACTGAGTGCCGATGACCCGAGGGCCGCCCACGGCGTGGAGATCGACGAAGCCCATTCACTCCTGCCACAGCCCGAACTGCCTCTGCGCGCCACCTATTACCCGCTAGGGTTTCCGCTTGAAGTCTTTTCCAATTCACCCGCTGTGATGGCCGCGGCTGAAGAAAGCTGGAAAACCTATCAACCAAAGTTTGCGCGTGCTCCCCTGGAGCTTCGGATTGCAGTGCAAGGCGATGATGGCACCAATTCCACGCTGCCGCCTGCTCCAATCTGTTCCTTGCAGTGGGACATTCTGTTGTGTGTTGCCGACGCGCGCAATTTCGTAGCGTGCGATCTCAACCATGGCCGTTCCTTCGGATCGATTACGCGGTCGACCGCGGAGTCTCCTATTTATCTCCAGTATCACTTCCTGGAAGCGGCGGCATTGTCGATGGTGACTGCTCTGCATGCCGCTCCAGTGCATGCGGCATGCGTCTGTCCACTCGGTTCTGGAATGTTGCTTTGCGGCGACTCTGGCGCCGGAAAATCGTCTCTCGCATACGCAGGTGCACGCGCCGGTTGGACTTTCGTGAGCGACGATGCGAGCTATCTCCCCCTGAACGGGCGTGACCGGCTGGTCGTCGGCAATGGTCATAAGATACGATTCCGCAGCTCCGGAGTGGAACTCTTTCCGGAACTGAACGGGCGGCTGATCACACTGCGCGCGGCGGGGAAGCCATCGATTGAAGTTCCCACAACCGAGCTGTCGGGCCTTGCAACTGCCGATTCCGCGGTTGTCGAGTGTATCGTTTTTCTCAATCGTAGAACTCCCGGCGTTGATACACTTGTGCCGCTCTCAAAGCCCTCCGTGCTCCCGTGGTTCATGCAGTTTATTACGGCTGCCACTCAATCCCGGGCAGCCCAGGAAGCCGCGATCGTTCGGTTGCTTTCGGTTCCGATATTTGAGCTGCGCTATCGCAACTTAGATTGGGCCGTCGAGCGGCTCGAGCGGCTCGCTGCCATCGGAAGATAATTTCGATGCATCGGCATCCTATCGGAGACGGAATGTGCGCTCCGCGTATCCCGCGTGAGGTCGCTGCGGTGATAGCGGCGCTGCAGCTCAAGGGAGGGAATGCCGAAGCACTTGGGGGACTCGAAGAGCGCGAGTGGGAGTCGCTCTTGCGGTTTTGCGACCTGGCTCATCTCACTCTACTGCTGTCGCATGTTGAAACAGACGGCTTTCCGTCATGGGTAGTGGAGCGCCTGGAAAAAAATGCCGCGGACAATGCCGCGCGCTTTGAACGCGTCAAGGCTACCTATCAGGAAGCGGCGGCGGCTTTAGATCAGGCCGGAGTCGAATACCTCATGCTCAAGGGCTTCACGCAGGCTCCAGAGTATGTTGCCGAAGTTCGTCTTCGCATGCAGTCCGATCTGGACGTGTACTGTCCGAAGGAAATGATCAGCCGCGCTGAAGCGGCATTGACGCTTATTGGTTATCAACCGGAACAAACAGTGGACTATAGCCGCGCCGATCATTTGCCGTCACTGATTCGCCAGGGCGATTGGAAGTGGCGCGGCAATGCATTCGATCCTAAGATGCCGCTTTCGATCGAGCTGCATTTCTGCTTGTGGAATGAAGACGTCTCGTGGTTTCCAGTACCTGAAGTCGACCGCTTCTGGGACCGCCGGATCCGCCGTTCGCTCGAAGGTATGTCATTCCCGGCTCTAAACCCGGTCGATCATCTCGGTTATCTCGCCCTTCACATACTCCGTGGCCTGATTAACGGAGAATGGGTTATTCATCATGTGCATGAGCTGGCCACGTATCTGCACAATCACGCGGAGAGCGACGAATTTTGGCGTGCATGGAAGAAGGCACACAGCGACTCCTTTAGAGCATTGCACGCCATCGCATTCTTTCACGGGAGAGCGTGGTTTTCCTGCGATGTCCACCGCGAGGTTCAGAGCGAGATCGCCGCGATGCCGCCTATTCATCGAGAATGGCTCGACCGCTTCGCCGGATCGTCACTCGAAGGGATGTTCCGCACAAACAAAGATCATGTATGGCTCCACGCCAGCCTGATAGCGTCAGCCCGCAAAAGATCGGCGCTGATATGGCGAACGATCATACCGAGTCGAATCTCGTCCGTCGACGCGCCTGCGGTGAGGATTAGGAATCGACAGCTAAAAGAGTCGCGCATGGTGAACAAATATCTTCGATATGCCGCTTATCTCATAAGTCGAGCAATATCTCACATTCGCGATGTGCCCATCCTGATGTGGCGCGGCATGACCTTGTGGTTGTCCCAGCGCCCAATCCGAAAGCAATTCTGAATTGCACCGGCTCTTTCCTGAACTGGGGCTGCCTTCAGTAAGTAGTTTGTCGATCAGGAAAATAATCTTCGCCGTATTTATTTTTATGAGTGCTATTCGCGCCGTTCTCTATAACTTGAATCATGCCGAGATCGGTTTGGGATGGACCAATATGCACGCTGTGAGTCAGAGCGTTCAGTTGTTTTGAATCCACTCCTTCCGCCCACACCCGCACTTCGTAGGTGCCCGGAGGCACATCTTGCAATTCGACTTTTCCATCCTGCGAAGAAACGCTCACAAACGGCGTTGAAAGAGCAATCACGACAGCACTCATCTCCGGATGAATATTGCAGAAGATATACGAGACGCCTTCGTGATCGAAGCGTACCGTTTTGTTGCTGCCTTCTTCGTACAGTCCCAGATCAAAGCGCTTGCCGTTGAATTGCGAGAAGACGTTGTGGAAGAAAGGATCCATGTTGGGGAAATCAACCGAGCTTCCAACAGGCACAATCAGCAGATGCGGGTGAAAGCCCTTGTCTTTTTGGACCAGCCGGAAATGTCCAGGCTTCGCGGAACCCGGCGGATTGCCTGATATTGGACTGAGCCAGATTACCACTCCGGACGACTGTACATGAGCCGCCTTCTGCTTGTCGGCGTGAGTGAATTGAACCCGGCCTGTTACATCGACGGTCTGGGCCTGCCCTGTCCTGCAAGCAAGCAGCACAATCAGCGCGGCGGTGAATCGTGCACAAGGGAATACCATAGCGCAAACCTAAAAGAGATAACCTGCGGCGAGGCCGAGGCTTTGGTTTGAATTACTCTGACCCGCGATAGGCCAGGTATAAATATTTCTGTACTCCGCCGAGAACAACAGATATGTCTTCGGCCGGAAGATCACATTCGCAAAGCCGGTGCGATTTCGAGCCAGGTTCAAATAGTCATTTTTTTCAAATTCCAGGTCTGAACCGCGAAGATCGCTGGCGAAAGCGTTGTCCTCGCCTATGGCAAAATTCGCTTCGAGCGAGCGGGTCATTTTGACTTTGAATTGTCCCCAGCCGCCCTCGGCATTCAAGCCGCGCTGGATCGTGTCGTTCGCAAAAGGCGCATAGTCTTTGAAAGCGCCTCCGCCGAGACCCCCGATACCGCGGCCGCGATAGAATTCGCCGGAAAGCTCAAGGCGCCGAGTGAATGGAATTCTCCAGTCTAATGTTCCGGCCCACGCATCCAGATGATGGCCATCCTCGTACGCCTGTCGGCTGTAATAACCCCCCGCGCCAATCTCGATCGTGCGATCCCCAAAGGGCAGCGCAGAACTCAGCATCGTTTCGTAGCCCGGCTGCATGCTTTGCTCCGAAGGACCGGGGACCCGGAGAGCATTGCTCGGAGGTGGGCCGGGAGCCGCGACGTCGATTAGGCCAGCTTCAATTCCCAGCTTCCTGTTCGAAAGCAGAGAATTGTCTTTGAACTCAATCTGAGGAGACCAGGTCCATAAATTGCCCGACCACGCGAGAGCGGGTTCGCCTACGCTCAGAAAGGATGTTGGTTGAAGCGGCGAGACAAGGGGGCTATCTAGGACGGCCGCGAGTGAACGGTGCGACCAGTCCAGGTTTGCGTGCGCCGTGCGCATGCGTAAAAGTCCGGCGCTGGTGGAGTAATCGGCATATGCGATTCCGCCAAAGAAGTCGACGCTGATATCGGCGGAGGACCGCGCTCCCCAAAGAGAAGGCCCGGTCGCTTCAATTCCGAGAATTGTCTGGCGAGCGGTTGCGCCGAGACTGCCTACCGGCTGATTGGCATACCGCGGTTCCGCAATTATAGGTAAGTCGATATTGTCGACATTGCCGCTGTTCAAAAACGAGGTGAAGAGAAGCATGCCCGAGATGCGCACGGGATATTTCGACACGCTTTCCAGTTTCGTTTGATCGTGCTGCTTCACCTCCGCGTGCAGCACATCAGTCTGTTCCTGCAATTGCTGCACGCTCGCCTGCAGCGCCTCGGCAGCAGGTGCAGGCTCTTCACCTGCATGGGACTCTGCCAATTGCGCCCTCAATTCCTGCAGTTCAGCTCGCATCTGCTCCATCTCATGCTGCGATTGGTCTAGTTGATGGCGCATGCTGTCCAGCGCGTTCATGAGCTGGTCCATCCGCTGCTCCATTTTTCCCGCGTAACCATCAACTGGAGTGGAGCTCGGATGGGCGTCACTTTGTTGACCTCGAACAATACCCGCACCGGGAAACACTGTAAGTACAAGTATGATGCTCAAGCTGCGTCTCGATCGTTCACGATTCATTTTGACATCCTTGAACAGGCGAAAATCGTTCTGGAGAACTTCTTCAGCGGGGCATCGCCGTTGCTTCGCGATGCTGTGCCGATTCTGCAAGCTTTCTCAAGGCAGCTTTTGCAAGTGAAAGAGAAAAGACCGTTCTTCCGGGTTGGGACTCTTCAAGAGCCACGCTTCCGCCGTGCTCCTCAGCGATCTTGTTTGCCAGTGTCAGTCCCAGGCCAGCGCCCCCTTGCTTGCCCTCACTTACAAAAGGTTGAAAGAGAGTCACGCGAATCGAGTCCGGTACCCCAGGCCCGTTATCCGTAATGTACAGCGTGATCCATTTTTCTGTTTCTGAAAGAGCGATATGAACTGAGGCAGCGCTTCCATTTACTTTGGCCGCCTGACATCCGTTAAGCAAAAGATTGTAGATAGCCCGCTCGACCTTCAGCGCGTCCATCCAGACTTCGATCGGCGGCATAGTGCCAAAAGTAAAACTTACGTCTTTCGCATCGGGATGGGCCCGTACCAGCTGAAGCGCCCGCTCGATGAAGTATGGCAGGGACTCATAAGTCGGCTGTAGGGCCTGGCCCGTTCTGCTGAAGAGCAACAGGGAGTCAATCAGCTCGGTCATTCCCTCCACGCCAAGACGGACTTCAGCCAGCAGGTCAGCGCGCTCGGCCGGGCTCACGGCATCGTATCCGAGAAATTCGGCGTTCGCATACACCGCCGAGAGATAGTGTCTTAGATCGTGGGAAATCGAGCTGGCCATTCTCCCGATCGTCGCGAGGCGTTCTGAAGCAAGCAGTTCCTGCTGAGACTTCTGCAGACGAGTCCGCATCCGGTCGAAAGCTGTGCTCAACTCCTGAATTTCCTTAGCGCCTTTATTCTGGAATGGATAATCAAAATTGCCCGCGCCCAGGGCGCGCGCGCCCAGAACCAGCGTCTCTAGGGGCAGTGTGATCGTGCGTGAAATATAAATCGCCACCGCGCCGCTTAGTAGAAGAACAAATGCAATCAGCCCGATCAGCAGGTGGTTCAGTTGCGTGAGGTATCGGCTCGCTTTGTCATATGACTTGAGAACGACGAGCTGAATGAGCGGGTCTCCCGCGCGCGACAAAGTTACGGAAGCCTGGATATAGTGCTCATGGTCGAGCCATAAGTCAGCGCTGCTGAGAGGATGATTGAGAAGCGTATCCTTTTGTTCGATGCTCTCCTGTTGGCGCTTCGCAGCCAATGTCGTGGCTACAATCTCGCCATCCGCAAAAAAGATCACTTCGGCCGCTGCGGCCTCGCTTACCTCTCTTACCACCTGGTTATTGACCGCGTATCCCACAGCAACGTAGCCGAGTCTCGTGCCCGAGAGCGCCGAACCAAAATAAAGAGGTCGGGATGAGACCTCATAGAGCCGCCCGTTGCGGAGGACGTAGTGCGATTCGGGAGAGGTGAAGACAGCTTCGCTCACGCCGGGAACAGTTTTCGTGCCGTCCCAGGGCACGCCCTGCTGAAAGAGTGCGACCATATCGCCGTTTGCATCGGCTAGAGCAAAAAAATCACAGCCGCTCAAACGATAAAACTCTTTCGCTCCATCACGAATTGTCGGGGGATCGTCCGTAGTCATCAACGACTTCAGAACCGGAAGGTCAGCAAGCAGAGAGGCTTCGCGCGAAAGCATCTCGCGGCGCTGCGCCTGAATGTTTTGAAAGGTGAGGATCGAGTGCTCGAGGTCAGAGGAGATATCGAGGCGAATCTTTTTTGCGATGATCGTATGAACAGCCAGCAGGCTCAGAGTCGCCAGACCAAATGAGACCGACACCAGGCTTAACAAAAGTGTCGTTCGCATGCGCATCGCCACTTGCGTCTCGCCTCCGCTTCCTTGTCCCCTCACACCTGCGGACTTTGCACGAATCTGTAGCCTACTCCATGCACAGTACAGAAATGAATAGGATTTGCGGGATCGTCTTCAAGCTTCTGGCGAAGCTTCAGCATCTGGTTATCGACCGTCCTTGTTGAAGGATAGAAGTTATACCCCCAGACCTCGTTCAACAGCTCTTCGCGGCTGATCACCCGCTCCGCATTCTCAAGGAAAAACCGAAGCAGCTTGAACTCATGAGCGGTCAGTGCAATTCGCTTGCCGCCTCTCATCACTTCCATTTTTGCGAAGTCCACCTGCACATCGCCGAAATGAGCCGCAGGGCCTGGACGCGATCGCTTGGAGCGCCGTATCGCGGCCTGCACGCGCGCCAGAAGTTCGCGCGGGCTGAAAGGTTTCGTCACGTAGTCATCGGCGCCCAGTTCCAGAAGCAGCACCTTATCGGCGACCTCTGAAATAGCACTCAGGACCACCACCGGCGTATCGGGCGAGGTCTGTTTCATAGATTTACATAGTTCGCGCCCGGACATACTGGGAAGCATCAGGTCCAGGACAACGGCGTCGGGACACGAGCCGCGAAATAGTTCCAGCCCCTGCCGGCCGTCGGTAGAGCTCTTGATTTCGTAACCCTCGGATGCAAACAGCCGCTGCACCGCCTTTTGTATCCGCGCATCGTCTTCGATAACCAGAATCGTGCCCATGCACCATCCGACTGCCGGAAGTGAACGCTAACCCGGCAACCCTTTTACCATTCTCCTCTAGATTGATAGGTTTACCGAACGCCATCGGTGCGAAATGACAATCAGATGACAAAAGATCGACATTCCTAGGACGCACCAGCCCCGCGTAATCCATCCACGAACCAAAATGCAGTGTCACTGTTGCGTAATCGCCCGGAGCGATACGCTATCTCCACCGGAAGATGCGCAGCGCGACCGCAAAGGGCACCGCCAGCCACGCAAGCAGTATCGCTACCGGAACAATGAGCTGTCCCAGATTCATCCCCTGCAGCATATTTCCGCGGAGCGCATCAATTGCGGCCGTCAGTGGGAGAGCCCGCACGACCGGCTGAATCACCGCGGGAAAGCGAGTCGCTGAAAAGAATACGCCTGACAAAATCCACATCGGAAGCATAACCAGATTCATCAGCCCCGAGGCGGCCTCCATCGTTTTGGCGCGCGAAGCCACCAACAGTCCAAGTGCGGAAAATGCCAGTGAAGTGAGAACGCACAGAAATCCTAGCTGCCACATCGATCCGCGAAACGGCACTCCAAATACCAGCCGTGCAAATCCCAGAAAGGCCACGACCTCAATGACCAGCATTACCAGCCGCGACAGCAGAAACGATGCCAGGTACTGCCAGCGCGGCATTGGCGACGCCACTAGCCTCTTGAGCAACTTCTTCTGCCTGGCCTCGACAATTGCAAAGCCCATTCCCCAGATCGCCGACCCCATCAGGTTCATTCCCAGCAGTCCGGGCACCACAAAGTCGATATAACGCGCTCCTGTCTCATGCACGAGCTGATTCTCGGCATGAACTACCTCATGCCGTCCTGCCGCCATCTGAACTGCACGATCGGCGACGAGGCGCGCTATCCGCGCGTCAGGATTGGTGTCGTCGTATTTGTAGGCCACGCCGTTTGGCGTTTGGATCGCGAGCAGCAGAATACTCCCTGTCGCTAACTCACGAGTGCCTACAGCCTCATCCGCCGTCTTCGCCGCGAGCCCCCTATCGGCGGCCAGCGCCTGCGTCAGCTGTGTCGTCGTCGCGCCAACCTGCAGGATATCCGCCGGCCGATTGCGGAAGGCTATCCCAAGCCCCACGGACAGCAGAATGGGGAAGATGAATATCCAGAAAATCGCCTCCGGTTCACGTAGGAAAAGCCGAAAGCGCACCATCGTTAATTGATACAGGCTGCTTAGCTCCAGCTTATTCATCGCGCAAATTCCTTCCCGTCAGCCCCACAAACACATCTTCGAGCGTTGCGGAGTGAGTTCGAAAATCGCTCAGATGCAGACCCTGGCTGTTCAAGACGGCAAAGATGAGCGGCACGGTCGTGTGCAGGTCGCGAACAGTGAGCTGATGCAATCCCGCATCCACGCGATGTGATTGCACACCTAAGATCCCCGTGAGTGGAGTTGTATCGATCGGATTGTGGCCAGCCTCATGGCCGGTGATAACGAACTCCACAATATGCTCTCCGCCGATAGAGGCAATCAGCTGCTGCGGAGTTCCGAGTGCAATGATCCGCCCGTGATCCATAATCGCCACGCGATCGCACAGCCGCTCCGCCTCATCCATATAGTGCGTGGTCAGAATGATCGTACGTCCCGCCTGCTTCAGCTCGTCCACCAGATCCCACAGGTGGCGACGCGCCTGGGGATCGAGTCCCGTTGTCGGCTCATCCAGAAACAACAGCTCAGGATCGCCCACCAGGGCGCAAGCCATAGCCAGCCGTTGCTTTTGCCCACCCGAGAGTCCCCCAACGCGGGAATGACGCTTCTCCTCCAGCTGCGCCGTCCGGATCGACTCATCCACAGAGATCCCGCGCCGAAAGAAACTGCGGAAGAGCCGGAGTGTCTCGTCAACCGTCAGCTTGTCAGGAAACTGCGTTTCCTGCAGTTGAATTCCGATGCGCCGGCGCAGTTCCTTTGCTTTGGTGGCCAAGTTCAGTCCCAGCAGCTCAATCCTTCCCTCGTCGGGAGCGGTCAGGCCCTCGCACATCTCAATGGTTGTTGTCTTCCCTGCACCGTTAGGACCCAGCAGCCCGAAACACTCTCCCCGCTTCACTTCCAGGTCGAGACCATCCACGGCAACCACATCCGCAAATGTTTTCCGCACTCCGCGCAGCAAAAGCGACTGGCCTCTCTCTGGTCCGCCTCGGCCGACAGTCTGCGAGCCAGCAGCTTCTGAATCGGAGATTGGGTTCGCCCTCATGTTGGTTGTTCGGTCGGTCATCGCCTAAGACTAAGCTGAACCAACGCCTGCCATCAACAAGCACTTTGACCCTTACGCAGTGCGGAATATCGGAGGTTCCGAAGACCTTTCTCTCTACGATGGAACTGGACGGCTGTACAATTCGAATGCCGTATCCGGTACTCCTGGGATGACCACCCGCACTAGTTTGGCTTTCCAAGATCGGGAATGCTGGTAAAAAGAGAGTTAGAGTCATGCCCGAGACCATCGTTTGGAGGCGTCCGCCGCGCCGCCGCCCCTTCTTCCTGATTCTCATCGTTCTCGCCCTCATCGCCTTCGGTGGCCGAGCAATGCTGTCATATTACGTCGATGCGCTCTGGTTTGGATCGCTCGGATACGGAGACGTGTTCCGGAAAACGCTAGGCCTTCAATGGGTGGTCTTCGTGGCGTTTGCAGCAATCACGTATCTCATTCTGTACGGAACATTCCTGGCTTTAAAGCGGACGCACCTCGGCGACTTACCGAAGAGTCGCACAATTATGTTCGGAGGCCGACCAGTGGAGCTGCCGGTCGAGCCCGTTCTGCGCCTCGCTGGCCTCGGCGTCTCGCTGCTCGTTGCCGTTGCAACTGGCGCCAGCATGATGACAGAGTGGCCGACGCTCGCGCGCTATTGGTACGCACTGCCCACGACTGGCGTCGTGGATCCGATCTTCGGCAAGTCTCTGAACTTCTACCTGTTCACCCTTCCTGCATTAGAACTCATTGTCTCCTGGCTGACGACAATCGTCCTGACGGTCCTGGCGGTCGCCATCTTTTTCTTTCTTATCGCCGGTGGTGCTCGTGCGCTCGGTGCAGGACGCGAGAGATATGCTCCATCGCCATGGCGCGGGATCTCCGTTGCGTTTGCGTTCCTGTTGTTGATCTTCGCAGTGCGGATGTATATCAGCCGGTTCGAGCAGCTGCTCGCCGATCACACCGTCTTTTCTGGCGCGACCTATACGGACGCGCACGTCACGCTCACAGGCATGCTCGTCGTCTGCGTGGCGCTCCTTTTTGGCGCAGTCATCGCAGCCGTCAACGCGGTGTCGGCGCCACGCGGGCGCCGGCTTGTCGCGGCGATCGTTCCGGCCGTGGTCTGTTATCTCGCCTTGAATGTAGTGGGTTGGTATGTCGGTAGCTTCATTGTCAAACCGAACGAGCTGGTGAGAGAGCAACCCTATATCGGTTACAACATCGAGCTTACCCGGCAGGCCTACGGATTAAACCGCTTCGCACAGCGGGAGTTCTCCGCCGAAACTACCGTGGAGGCCGCCGACGCAGCGAACAACCAGGCCACGCTTCAGAACATCCGACTGTGGGACTGGCGTGCCCTGCAGGATACGTTGCGGCAGATTCAGGAAATCCGTACCTACTACGACTTTCCAGATATCGACATTGATCGCTATGAAATCGACGGCACGATGCGCCAGATGATGCTCGCCACGCGCGAGTTAAGCGTTGACAAACTCCCGGAGAGCAGCCGCAACTGGATCAACGAGAAGTTGGTCTACACACACGGATACGGTGTCACGATGAATTCTGTAAACGGGTTCACGCCGGAAGGCCTGCCGACGCTGATTCTGGGCAATATGCCCGTCCAGAGCACCGTTCGCAGCGTCATGGTGACACGTCCTGAGATCTATTTCGGCGAACTGACCAACAACGATGTTTACGTGAAGACGCGGCAAAAGGAGTTTGACTACCCGCAAGGCCAGACCAACAGCCTCACGTCCTACGAGGGCAACGGCGGCATTGTTCTCGGTGGAATCCTTCGTCGCATCGTCATTGCATTCGATCGCGGCGATCTCGCCAAGCTGCCTTTCAGCGATGACGTCGACAAGGACAGTCGCTTGCTGATGCGGCGCAACGTACAGGCTAGGGTGTCAGCGTTAGCGCCGTTCCTCTCCTACGATTCAGATCCATATATCGTAGTCGGCGATGATGGCAGGCTATCGTGGATTATGGATGCTTTCACCACCACGGACAGCTATCCATACTCGCGGCATTACTCTTTCGACGGCAACATCATCAACTACGCGCGGAATAGCGTGAAAGTAGTGGTGGATGCCTACGACGGGACCACGACATTTTATGTTTTGGACCCGGAGGATCCGATCATCGCGGCGTACCGCCGTATCTTTCCGAACTTGTTCAAGGATGCGTCGGCCATGCCGCCAACTTTGCATAAACATGTGCGCTACCCTGAGTTGTTGCTCAAATTGCAGGCGGAAGTTTACGGTCTCTATCACATGACCGATCCGCAGGTGTTCTACAACCGGGAGGATATGTGGACGGCCGCCACCGAAGTCGGCCTCAATGAGAATGGCGAGCAGGCGACGCAACAAATGGAGCCAAATTTCGTACTCATGAAGCTTCCGGGCGAAACCGGAATGGAGTTCGTAAATATTCTGCCGTTCACGCCGGCCAACCGGAATAACCTGATTGGCTGGATCGCCGGACGCAGCGATGGCGCGCATTACGGAACGGCGGTGGTCTACAACTTTCCAAAGACAAGGCTCATTGATGGCCCGCTGCAAGTTGAGGCGCGGATCGATCAGAATGCCCAGCTCTCAGGACAGTTGACGCTGTGGAACCAGCAGGGCTCCCATGTGCGGCGCGGCAATTTACTTGTGATACCGACTGGGAGCGCATTGCTATATGCGGAGCCGATTTACCTTCAGGCC
Organism: Terriglobales bacterium; assembly: GCA_963823845.1. Lineage (GTDB taxonomy): Bacteria > Acidobacteriota > Terriglobia > Terriglobales > Acidobacteriaceae > Alloacidobacterium. The sequence goes on along the minus strand of CAWGND010000008.1, from coordinate 403,544 downwards.
GAGCGGAGCCCGATGCCGGAGTTGCGTCTCGTCGTGCTCGCCCTACAGGACCGGCTTGCCTATGGACCAACGTTCGAGTCTGCGATGGCAGGCCTTTTCGGCGGAGCGGTCTCATCGACGAGCGCCACGGCTGTACCAGCGGAATCAACGCAGCACGGCGCCGCACCCGGACCGGCAACTGATCGCAACGCTCTCATCGCCGAGGCCGCCAAAGATCTCGCAGACTACCAACGGCTGACTGCGGAAGGCAAACTCGGTGAGGCCGGACAGAAGCTGGAACACTTGAAGCATACACTCGACGAATTGAATACGCTTCCAAGATGATCCTTCCGCGCTGCGATGGGCGACCTATCCGACGGCAATGGCCGCAACCTCATAATCTTCGACACGAGGTATGGTGAAGCGCACAACCCCATCTTGAAGGTGGAACGGCGCAGCAGCATTGGAGCGCAGGAGATCAACAGATTTCACCATCACGCTTGGCGGCAGCCTCATGCTGACCGTCTGTGGGCCAAGCGGATAAACCGACTGCATCCAGCCGTGGTGAGCGTTCGGGTTGGTGTAGTTGAGCAGGTGCACGGCATAACCGGGAGCGGTCTCCCATGCAAACATCTCGATGAAGCCCTCGCCGTCGACATGGACGATACTTTCATCGTTGGTGATCCAGCGAATTGTGTTGTGTAAGAGTCGCAAGAGGTCACCGTGGCCGGTCAGCCAGTAGGTGCGCTCAATGTCTCCGGGAAAATAAGCGATGCGGCTTGAGCCGGTTTCGCGCAGCACGACCGCCGGCTCATCAGTATGTGAGACGGGCGGGTATGCCAGCTCCGGCGGATACTGCACGAAGCCTGGGACGACGGTGAGCACCGGGTCCTTCACAGGTTTGAGCGGCAGATGGTTTTGCGCGCCGGGAAGCCAATTGGTGTCAGCAAAGCCTTCGAGGATCGGGTGCGAGCGTTCGATGCGGCTGTAGTATGCATTACCGTTTGTTCCAACAACATCACCAGCGGTGTTGACCCCAAGGACATCGGCAAGGCCAAAGTTCGGACGCCGCTTCAGGTCCTCGTCATAAAGACTGGTTTCAAAACTGGCCATGATCGATCCGCCTGACTGCACGTAGTCACGGAGTTGCTGGCACTGGCGGTCGCTGAGCACGGCAATGTTGGGCAGCAACAACGCCCGATACTTACTGAGGTGTTCCGGGTCGAGGCGTTCTTCGTGCACAAAGTCGAAGGCGAAGCGGCCGCGCAGCAGTGTCTCGTAAATGCCATGCGTGGTCTCGTGCATGTACCCGCGTGAATGTGCCGCCTCGGGACCCTTGTAGAGCAACTGGGTGCTTTGGCCCATGACGATGCCGATGTCGGCGATGGAGCGACGCGTCTGGAGATGAGCATCGTGTTTGGCGGTCCACTGGAAGTAATCGGTGCCAACCTTCTGCCAGCGGCGGTCTTCGCCGAAGCCGTTTTCTGAACCGATGAAGTGATAATAGGGAACCATACCGCTGGCAAGAGTCTCGTTCATCCACATCCTTGCTTCGAGTGGGTTCTTGGAGGCGTTGCGCCAGCGCACAACTCCAGTGGAGTAAGCGGCAGTGACGTTGGCGGCGAATTTGCCATGCTGCACAGCGTTGCAGACGCGGCCCTGCAGGGTGGCTCCCCAGACGGCAGGGTCGTCATAGGTGCGGCCCTGATTGTCAGCCTGGAACCACGCAGCAATTTTGGCGAGGCGGTCGAGGTCGGGTCCGGCGTGGACGTTGCCGCCGAGGTTTGCGAAGAAGAAGCTCTCGGGATTTTTCTCTTTGGCGATGGCGTCGTACTTGTTCCAGAGCTCGACGAGACGGTCGTTAAAGGCGCGCCAGTATGCGGTTGTGTCATGCGGCGGCAGCTTGCTGCAGATGGCGCAATGACACTCGGGGAGACTGCCGATGGGCGGCCATCCATTGGTATAGAAGCAATCGACGTCGTAAAGCGAGTTGACTTCGCGCATGATGGCGGGCACGTAGTCGTCCATGTAGGTAGAGAACATGCAGGTCTCGAAGAGCCGCGGCTCTTCACCGTTGAACTGCACGGAGCCGTCTTTTTTGCGCATGGCCCATTCGGGATGGGCTTCGAGCGCGTCACCCCCGTTGAGATCGGGGCTCATGCGGGCGACGACGCGCATGTTGCGCTTCTTGGCGGCGGCGACGCATTCGCCGAAGAAGTCGCGGCCATTCAGGAATTTTCCGTGGCGATGAAACTGCACCTTCGAGGGATAGAAGGCGAGAATGCCGGTGACGCTGATAAAGACAATATCAGCGCCGGCCGTGTGCCAGTAGTCGGCCCACTCATCGATGTTCATGACGGCAGGATCGTGCTCAGTCATATTGCTTTGGCCGACGCGGCGAACCTTCTTCTGCCAAGGCTCGTTGGCTGGGTCGGCTGCGGCCAGGCGCGGCGGCAGAGAGACGAGCTTCGGTGCTGGTGCCATTTCAGCGGTGACTTCTTGAGCGAAGAGTGCGGAGTCGGAATGGAGAGCGTCGAGGCTTGTGGCCAGTGGAAGCGCGGCTGCGCCAGTCTTTAAGAAGGTGCGGCGATTGAGCATCAATGTTCCTCTTCTCGCTGAAAGTGTAATTGTCGGGCAGGACTGAGATAAATATTGATTCCAGCAGCCATCGAATCTGTTGTCCTAGACACGGTGTGGTATCTTGTGCCTCAATGAATCTGCGGCTCATACTAGTTCTTTCCACCTCTCTGGCTGCGACTGCATTTGCCTTTGCGAAGTTTGTTCCGCCCCAATCTCCAGATCCTGACGCGTTCTATACTCTCGGTCCAGACTCGCTGCCACAGGATGGCGTCCCTAAAGGTGAGATTCGCGGCCCATTCACGCTCCCCAGCAATGCATATCCCGGTACGCAACACACCTATTGGATATATGTTCCTGCGCAGTACAATCCTGCCGTTCCGGCCAGCCTCATGATCTACAACGACGGGCCAGCCTTTATGAATCCCGGCGGCGACATGCGAGCCCAGAACGTGATGGATAACCTCATCTTCCGACGTGAGCTGCCGGTGATGATCGGTGTCTTCATCAATCCCGGCCGTCGTCCTGACCAGCCCGAACCAACTTCGAGCGAGTGGGGTGACCACACCACGAACCGGCCTACGGAATACAATTCGCTCGACGATAAATATGCTCGCGTCATTGTCGATGAACTCATGCCGGTGCTCTACAAGGAATACAACATCTCGAGAGATCCCGAACGGCACGGCATCGGCGGGTCGAGCTCCGGCGCCATCGCGGCATTTACAGTCGCATGGCAGCGTCCGAACGAATTCCGCAAGGTTCTCAGCAATGTTGGCAGCTTTGTGGATCTGCGCGGTGGCAACGCCTATCCTGAAATCATCCGCAGTACCGACAAGAAGCCGATCCGTGTCTTCCTCTGCGATGGGCGCAATGACAACCGCGGACAAGGCTCGGATGGCGCCTACAGCGAATCGCGCGACTGGTTCTATCAGAACGTCCGGATGATGCAGGCACTCACAGCGAAAGGATATGACCTGAACTACGCCTGGGGCATGAACAAGCACGGCCAGAAGATGGGAGGAGCCATTCTGCCGGATATGATGCGCTGGCTGTGGCGCGATCACGGGTTCTCGAGCGATCCAAAGGACCTGGTCGAACGATCGTTCAATACACTCAAAAAGAGTGCTGAGAAACAGTAGGCTAGAGAGCGATAACTGTCGTCTGCTATTTCTTTACGCCCTTCGTCTCGTGGCCGTTCTGATGCAACTTCAGGTAACTCACCTGTCCCTTGTCATCGGTGAAGAACTCAACCTCAGCATCCACGACAGTCAGGAAGAACTTCGTGTTTGTCTCAGGAAATACCGGGAACTTCGGCTGGTTCGTCGCCTGGGTCATCAACTGGTCGCCGTCGAGTGAAAACGTAACGACAAGAGTTGGTGCGATTTCATAATTTCCGACATAGCGCGCCAGAACGGAGCGGTCAACCTTGGTTGCTGTGCGAACGACAGGGCGGAAATCCGGCCAATCATATGCAACCGCGATGCTGCTCGTCACCTCTGACGCCAATCGCATCCCACCTTGCGCGTTTGTCATGACCGCCGCGCCTTCGCCGTTATGCTCGTATTCTATGAATAAGCTCTCGAAGCCTTCATTAACGCCACCGTGTGAAAAGTAAGGGTTCGAGGGGGAGCCGCCAATTTGAAGGCCCAATCCCCAATTTCCTTTGCCAGGGGTGACCATCTCTTGAGTCAGTTCGCGCGAAAGCACGTGGTTCGCCTTGCCTTGCAAGGATTGCTGATTCTCGATCATGTATCGAGCCAGATCTGATGGGGTGGTCCACAAGCCTGCGGCAGCCATCTCTGGATAGGTGTGAGCGCCACCGGGCACAGCTGTTCCGTCAGCCGTGTAAGGAGTCGCGGCCATCAATCGAAGTGCGGCGGGAAGAGGCTGTTCATAGGTGCTATGCGTCATCCCGATCGGCACGAGAACCGTATCGTGCAGCAACTTGGGAAAAGGCTCTTTCGCGACGTCGAGAAGAAGCTGCTGCATCACCGTATAGCCGCCGCCCGAGTATTTCCACTCTTTGCCAGGGACATTTTCCAGCCGAATCGGATCAGTGTTTGCCGGTTTCTCGCCATTCAACACCTGAACGAGGGCAGGAACGGGAGTATTCGCCGCGTATCCTGGAAAACCGTGGACTGTAAATCCAGCAGTGTGCGTCAGTAACTCCCGCAACGTAACTGTAGTTCCCGGCGCGGCGGGGCTTGCGGGAATCTTCCATGTCGTGAGCACCGTATTCACATCCGAGTCGAGCGCAAGCTTGCCCTCCCCGACGAGATGTAGTGCAGCCATCGCGGCAACCGGCTTGCTGATTGATCCGGCCTGAAAAAGGGTGTCAGCGCTGACTGGCTTGCCTCCTATCTGCTGAACCCCGAAGCCTTGCGCCCACTCGATGACTCCATTGTGGACGACAGCTATGCTGACTCCGGGAACATGCAGCTCAGCCATCCTTTCCGCCAGGGTGTGACAAGAATGCGGATCGTCTTTAACGACAACAGGGCCCGAAAGGCAGGCTTTGACTTTCTCAATCCGTTGCTGCGTTTCTGCCGGCAACACTGCGGGAGTTTGTGAAGTCTGGGCAACCATGAATGATCCGCCCAGGCATAGAAAAGCACTCAGCGTAAGAACCTTCTGTGACACGGACATGAAATGTTCCCTCGTAGCGGTGACAATCGGTCGCCCCCATCCGGTAGCTTCACTCCGACTTTCGGACGGGCCTTCTGAGTTTGGCAATTAGAAGAGTAGCCCGTTTTCCCTCCGAACGGGTGTATCCGATGTCACAGAATAAGATGCGCCCCCCAGAAGGCGGGAACTGCCGTCGGTGATCCTCCGTATCAAGGCACATGGCACACGACCTGCGGTTTGCGCTGCGCATGATCTTTTCTCATCGCCTGTTTTCTGTTGCGGTGGTGGTGACTCTGGCGCTGGGAATCGGCCTCAATACGATGGTCTTTACGCTGATCAACGCAGTGCTGTTCAAGCCCGTGCCAGTGCCTAGTGGCGCGCAGCTGGTGTCGCTCATGAGCCGCAACTCCAAGCAGAGCGATAACACGATGCGCGTCTCGTACCCGGATTTCCGCGACTACCGTGCTCAGAACTCATCACTGGCGGCTCTGGAAGCTGCCACCGATGAAGATGGCATATTGAGTGAAACCGGCATTCCTCCGCAGGCATACCGAATGGAGCATGCGTCTTCGGGGATCTTCGAGATGCTGCATATTCGGCCGGTTCTGGGACGCGGCTTTCTTCCCGGCGATGACATGCCAGGCGCGGCGCCCGTGGTGGTTATTGGCTATGGCATCTGGCAGGAACGCTACGCCGGCTCGCCGACGGTGCTGGAGAGGCAGGTGCGCATCAATGAGAAGCCGGCAACCATAGTCGGGGTCATGCCCAAGGGGTTCAAGTTCCCTACGAATGTAGAAATGTGGACGCCCCTGGTTCCCACGGCCGAGCTCGAAAAGCGCACAAACCGCCCGCTGGCGCTCTTTGGAATGCTCAAGCCGGATGTCGGCATCGTCCAGGCGAACGTGGACATGAGTGGCATTGCCCGCCGTCTTGCAGCGCAATATCCGGACGACAAAGAGATCGGCATCACGGTGGAGACCTTCCACGAGCGGTACAACGGTGGAAACATCCGCCTGATCTTCCTGCTGATGTTGGCGTCGGTGGGATTCGTGCTGCTGATTGCCTGCGCGAATGTGGCGAACATGATGTTGAGCCGCGCGATGTTGCGGCAGCGGGAGATCTCGATCCGCTCGGCGCTGGGCGCCTCGCGATGGCGCGTCGTCCGCCAACTGCTGATTGAAAGCGTGCTGCTCAGTACGCTCGGCGGCGTGCTTGGACTAACGCTGGCGTGGCTGGGAGTTCACTGGTTCGATCTTTCCACGCAGAATGTGGGCAAGCCTTATTGGATCGAGTTCACGATGAACTACACAGTGTTCGGCTACTTTGCCGGTCTGTGTATCTTCAGCGGCTTGCTGTTTGGAACGGCGCCGGCACTGCGCTTTTCGCGTGTCGATGTGAACGAGGTTTTGAAGGACGGCGCACGCAGCGCGGGCAGACATCGCGGCGGCAGTCTGTCGAGCCTGCTGGTGGTTTTCCAGTTCGCGCTTACGCTCGTGCTCCTTACTGGAGCGGGTGTGTTTGTGCACAGCTTGGTCAATAGCCTGGCGGTAAATCAAGCGGTGCCGGCGGAGCAGATTGCCACGGCGCGGGTCGGCCTTCCAGAGGAACATTACAAGGACGCCGATGCGCGTCAGCGATTCTATGACCAGCTTTTGCCGCGCCTCAAGTCGCTTCCCGGCGTGACGCACGTAACTCTTGCATCGGACCTGCCAGGTCTAGGAGCTGCGTCAAGCGATCTCGAGATTGAACACTCAACGATTAGCGACGCGGCGCACCGGCCTTCTGCTTCTTTCATAGTTCTGGCTCCGGGCTATTTCGACGCGATCAACCTGCCGATCCTCCTGGGCCGCGACTTCAACGAAATCGACGGTACGGCGAACCATAAGGCCGCTGTCCTTACGCGCCAGTGCGCAGAGCACTTCTGGCCGGGGCAGTCTGCGATCGGGAAACGATTCCGCTTCTACGACGAGAAGAAAAAGCCGGGCGACTGGATCACGGTAGTTGGTATTTCAGCGAACATCGTTCAGGAAATGAATGAGAAATCGCCAAAGCCGCTGATGTTTATTCCTCTCCGGCAGGAAGGCTGGAACGGCATGGCGCTGCTGATTCGGTCCAGCAATGATCCGACTGCTGAAGTGCGCGCCGTCGTGCAAAAACTTGATCAGGGTCTTCCTCTGCGCGATGTCTACACTCTGCCCAAGGCGATTCAGCATCAGGAGTGGTTCCTCCATCTTTTCAGCCAGATCTTTTCCGGCTTCGCGGTGATCGCCCTGCTGATGGCGGCTGTGGGCATCTACGCCGTCCTTGCGCAGGCGACGAACAGTCGTACGCAGGAGATCGGCGTACGCATGGCGCTGGGAGCCAATGCGCGTAATATCGTCGCTTTGGTAATGAGGCGCGGGTTGTGGCAGATCGTTGCGGGCCTCAGTCTCGGTCTCGCCGCAGCGTTCCCCGCGGCGCGGCTTATGGCCAGCCTGCCAATCGGCGTTTCTCCATCTGACCCTGTTGTCTTCGTGATTGTCGCTTCCTTGCTAACGATGGTCGGACTGCTGGCCTGCTGGATTCCGGCGCGCAGAGCGGCAGGGCTCGATCCGGTGAAGGCGATTCGATACGAGTAGCTCGGCTCCACCGCCCTTGCGGATAGTCTTGGTGATTTAGCATCAGCCTACCCGAAGCACCGCCAACTTTTGCTGCCCGACCGGGCAAGTATTACCTTAGGCTCGTTCCCCTTGACACTCTACCTGAAGCAGAATACATTCACCTAGAATGTCTACTAAAGAACAAAAAGAACGCGTAGAGTTGCTCCAGGGCACTCTGGACCTTCTGATTCTCCGCACATTATTTCTTGGCCCGATGCACGGTCACGCCATCGCCAAGGCCATCGAATTCAGGTCCGACGAGGTGCTGCAGGTTGAGCAGGGATCGCTCTACCCAGCGCTGCACCGGCTCATTAAGCGGCGATGGATATCCGTCGAAGCAGGAACCTCAGAAAATAATCGCAGGGCGAAGTTCTACAGGCTGACAGCTGTGGGCCGGCGGCAACTGCAGGTTGAAACCGGCAAGTGGGACAAACTGGCAGGAGCCATCGCGCGCATTCTCCGGCCGGCCGAGCGGGAGGGCGAATCATGAAGCGCCGCAAACGCATGCTCGAGGAACTCGATCAGGACATTCGCGATCATCTCGAAAGCGAAACGCAGGACAACCTTGACCGCGGGATGTCCCCGGAGGAAGCGCGCCACGCGGCTTTGCGCAAGTTCGGCAACGTGACGAGGGTCAAGGAAGAGACGTGGGAGGTGTGGAGCGTGGTCTGGCTTGAGCAATTGTTGCAGGACACTCGTTTCGGCCTTCGTACGTTATGGCGAAGCCCGGGGCTTACAGTGGCTGCGGTACTGGCGATCGCTTTGGGTATCGGTGTCAATGTCGGAGTGTTCTCAGTGCTGAATGGCGTCGCCTTACGTCTGCTGCCGATTCCTCGGGCGGAACAGATAGTCAGCGTAAACCAGATCTTCCACGGCCGATTCAGTCGCAACACGCACGGCGAAGGGAGCATGTTCTCATACGCAGAATATCTCGACTATCGTGATCACAATCATGTCTTTACAGGGCTTGTGGCCTATGAGCCTTTCGTCGAAGCGACCCTCGCCGGCGGAGACGTGCAGCAGCTTTTAGGAACGGCAACGTCGTGCAACTACTTTGAGGTTTTGAGCGAACGTCCTGCGCATGGGCGCGGCTTTGCCAGTTCTGATTGCGCCGCTCCTGGCGAAAATGCCGTCGTAGTGGTGAGCGATGACTTGTGGCGAGGGAGATTTGCGGGAGACCCCTCACTAGTAGGCAAGAGAATCATCCTCAATCGGACGGCGTATACGGTGGTTGGCATTGCCCGTCCTGGATTCACAGGCACAGAGCTGATCCCCAGCGCGTTTTGGGCGCCGATCACCCTGCAAAAGGCACTGGAGCCCGGGATCGATCGATTGGCCGATGCCAATATGAGCTGGCTGGCGCTGCTCGGACGCACGAAGGACGGAATTACCATGCAGCAGGTGCGCGCGGATCTTGATGTAATAGCCGGACGCATCGATCGACTGCATCCCGGACGTACCACTTCGCTGGCGATCCACACGGCTACATTTTTTTCTAGTCCGGAAGAACGAGAATTCCTGATCCCAGCCGCTTCGGTAGTTCTCGCTGCCTTTGCCCTCGTTCTGCTGATTGCCTGTGCGAACGTGGCCAATCTCCTGCTAGCGCGTGCTTCCGTGCGACAGAGAGAAATCGCTCTGCGGCTATCCATCGGCGCCAGCCGGTGGCGTTTGGTGCGGCAGTTATTAACAGAGAGTCTTTTGCTTTCCCTGGCTGGCGGCGTGCTGGGCTCAGTAGTTGCGTTCTGGTCATTCGTGAAAATCACTCAGCTGGTCGTGTCTCACCTGCCGCACGGCTTGCCTGCGATAACTCTGAACGTTGCGCCCAACCTTCATGTGCTCGCTTACGCACTCCTGCTTACTGTTCTCACGGGAATCACCTTTGGCCTGATTCCGGCGTTGCAGAGCTCGCGGCTTGATCTGAACGCGACCATGAAAGGAGACGGTACAGTTCCCGGCTCCGGCAAAAGGAGCAGGCGCCTTTTGCTTAACACTCTGGTCGGCTCTCAAGTCGCCGTGTGTATGGTCCTGTTGCTTGCCGCTGGACTGTTGTTGCGCGGGCTTTACTACGCACAGACCGTCAATCCCGGATTTGAGGAGAAAAACATCGCGCAAGTATTTCTCAACCTCGGGACACAAGGCTACGATGAAAACCGCGCGACCGCCTTTATCGCGCGCTTGCGAGAGCGCATTCGTGGCTATCCTGGTGTCATCGACGTTGCGCAAGCGGAGTGCGCACCCCTAAGCCACGACTTCAGTGCTGACCATTTCTCAATTCCTGGCCGGCCCGACAAAATCCCTACCGAATACAACCACGTTTCTCCGAATTATTTTTCGCTCGTGGGCATTCCCATTGTGCGGGGCCGCGGCTTTACGTCTGCTGAAACGCGCGACGCGCAAGGGATCATCGTCACCGAGTCCACCGCACGACGGCTTTGGCCTGGCGAAGATCCCTTGGCGAAAACACTCCGTGAGGAAACGGGGCGTGAATACTCCGTGATCGGAGTGGCAAAGGACGCGCAGGTGTCGCATCTGGGTGAACTCAATACGAGCTACCTCTATTTTCCTGGGCCGGCAGACTCGCGGACCTATGTGCTGATTCGCTACGCGCCAGACTTCACGGAAATCGCTAACGGCATCCGCGACGCGGCGAAGTCGATCGACCCTGATGTCTCTGTCGATGTCACAAAGCTCGAAGACAATCTCGAAGTCTGGCGCGCTCCATCGCGCATCGTTGCCGGCTTGGCCGGAACGCTGGGTGCAGTAGCCCTGCTGCTCGCCTCGATTGGCGTGTACGGCATGGTGTCCTACAGTGTAAGCCGGTCCGTGCGCGAGATCGGAATCCGCATGGCCCTTGGCGCAAATGGTGCAGACGTCATGAGCCATGTGCTCTGGCAAGCCATGCGTCCTGTCCTGATCGGCGGGCTCGTCGGCGTGGCCCTCTGCGCTGGTGTGTCCGGCGTGCTCTCCGGAATGATGTTTGGCGTCAGCGCGCATGACCCCATCGCATTCATTTCTGTTCCGTTCTTTCTCATGGCAGTGGCCTTGCTCGCGAGCTTCATCCCGGCTCGCCGAGCGATGCGGGTTGATCCGATGGTGGCGCTGAGATGCGAATAGCGATTATGTGTGCCGACCCTCTGGCGCGAGGTCGTAACCTCAGAACGTTAGTTTGAGGGCAAATTGCACGAGGCGCGGATTATTCACCGTTGAGTTTACGGCGCCGAAGCCGATCGCGTTGATGTCGTTGATAGGCAGACCGAACTGTGCGTGATTGAAGAGGTTGAAGAACTCTGCGCGAAAGTTCAGGCCCATCCCTTCTCTCGGCAACATAAACTGCTTGATGACGGAGAAGTCTGTGTTGACGAACCCGGGACCTGTGACTGGGACACGGGATGCGTCTCCGAGCTGCCCGGCAGGAGGCGCAACGTAGCACGCGGCATTGATGTACTGGTTTTGGCTGTGATGCGCCGCGTAGGCGTTGCAGCCGGGGACCTGATTGGGGCGATTCCAGTTATTGTCGTTGCCGCCGGTGTTGAAGGTGGTGCCAGATTGGTTGTTGGTGTCGATGAGAGGATCCGGAAAACCGGACGAGATTCTTTCGATGACAGTTAGCTGGAAGTTGCCAAGAAGAGTGTTGGTCAGCTCACTCCAATTGCTGCCGAACTGCTTTCCCTTGCCGAAAGGCAGATCGTAGATCGCGCTGGCCGTGAAGCTGTGATTGAGATTGATTTGCGATAAAGCCCAGTCCAGCTTCTGCCAGTTGGGCAGCGGAAAATAAGGCGCGCTCAGCATAGATCCCAGACCGTCCGACAGGCCGTTGTCCAACGTGCGCGAATAGGAGTAAGCAATCAAAGCATAAAGACCCTTCGCCGTCTTTGTTTCTGCTTTGACCTGCAGTGAGTCGTAGCTTGTTTTACCCACGTCGCCGAAGAGCAAGATGGCGTTGCCGTTGGAAGGGTTGTAGGGGTACACATAGGGCTCTCCACCCGGTAGACAGCCAAGAGTGTAGGAGGGGGATCCGGTGCAGGCGCTGGGACTATCGGTGTTGAGGTTATTGCCTGCGACCAGGATGTGGTTGCTGCGCGCACCGGCATATCCCATCGTTAGTACGATGTTGGCTGGCAATACCTGTTCGACGTTTAGGTTGTATTGCCGCACTGTGCCTAACTTGAAGTCTGTGGGTTGCGTATAAAACGAGCCAGTGAATGTTGCGGCGGTTGGCGGCGTTGGAATGGCCTGAAATCCGTTGGAAAGGCTGACGTTTTCAGGAGTGCCTCCCAGGACGGTGGCACAGTACGAGGTGGCGAATGCGCAGCCGGCGGAGAAGGTGGCAGGGAAGGCGTCCGACTCGCCGAGGAATGGCGGGTTTTGCCAAAGACCCTGCGCCCCCTGGCTCCACGCTGAATCGTGGAAGATGGCGAAGCCGGCACGAAATACAGTTTTATCGCTTCCAAAGAACTTCCACGCTGCGCCAATCCGCGGTTCGAGAGCTGTCCAGTCCATGTTCACTCCCGCAGATGAGCTGACGCCGTTCTGGTTGGCAATAAGAAGCTGGCCGGTGTTGGGAATATAGTTCGCCAGCCGCCCGTGAGCTTCAGAGATCGGCGTGGTCATGTCCCAGGCAAGGCCGAGATTGAGGGTGAGAGAATTGGAGACTCTCCAATCATCCTCGCCGAACGGGCGGTAGATCTTCCAGCGGCGGCCCGTGACTGGCCCGTCGTAGGTCTGGTCGTGAATGGCCACGCCGGGAATGCCGAGGAGAAAATCCGCCTCCGTATTGCCGGGAATGTTGGCGCTGCTGAGACCGGTGAAGTTGCCAAAGGCGCTCATGATCCAGAAGCCATCCTGAAAGGCCTCTGTGCCGACGTTCATCTGATTGGCTCGGAAGTCGAGTCCGATATGAATGTTATGCTTGCGGACGATCAGATCGAGCGAGTCGCGGAAGGAAAAGATGTTAGTTCCGCCCTGGAAGGGAGAGTAACCGCGATCTCCGAGCGCCCAGTAGCCAGGACCACCACCCTGAAATTCCGTGGAGACCAGGCCGCAGCTATAAGAGCCGGCGGCGCAGGGGGTGGCTCCAACGGGGCATCCAAGGTTGGCATTGGGAATTCCGCCGGGCACGATCGTGGCCGATGCGCACGTTCCCGTGCCTTGTGACGAGATGTAGTCAAAGATGCGGTTGTAGCCGAAGGTGGCCTGGTTGACCATTGAGGCCGAGAAGACGTGAGTTTCTCCGATGGCGGCATTGCGAGCGTGATTGATGATGCGCTGATTGGTGCCGAAGGCGTTGGCTGAAGCAAAGGATGGCGGATTCGAGCCACCCGGCACGTAGGAGAACGCCTGATCGTAGCTGAAACGACCGAAGAGAGAATCGGCGTTCGAGAAGTTATGATCGAGACGGCCGTCAAACTTCGTCTCGTCGAGCTCGCGGGTGGGAGTGTTGACGAAGTTGTATCCCGCGGCCGCGTTGCTGGCGTTCGGCGCGGGATATAGGTTTATCATCGCCTGCCCAATGTTGTTGATCAGGTTGGATGGAATCTTGTTGCAGGGTGTACCCTGCGGTTGGCTTCCGTCAGGATTGGCGGCGACGGGTTGCCCTGCCCCATTGCATTGGAAATATACATTCGGATAGACCGTCGGATCGGTCGAGGCTCCGATCATATTCGGGTTTACGATGGCCAGGCCGTTAACCGGATTGCCAAAAGGGTCGGCCGAGAAGTCGCCTGTACGCATGGCCAGGGAGGGAACCAGGCCCGTAAAGGTGATACCTTCGCGCTGATACTTTTGTTCGCCGTCGACAAAAAAGAACGTCTTATTTTTTCGAATGGGTCCGCCGATTGAACCTCCGAACTGGTTCAGGTTGAACTTCTCAGCGCTGGTCGCAAAGTAACTCTTGGCGTTAAGTGCTGTATTACGGAAAAACTCGTACAGCGATCCATGGAAATCGTTGGCCCCCGACTTCGTCGTCAGCAGCACGGTGGGGCCGGCGCGCGTTCCGTACTCGGCGGAGTAGGTATAGGTCAGAACCTTGAACTCCTGAATGTCGTCAATCGAGGTTAAGATGGCGATACCGCCTGCGGTCAATTCGTTATTATCCACGCCGTCGAGCAACCAATCTGTACTGTTTGGGCGGGAGCCGCCGACCGACAAAGAGAAGGGACCGCGTGCAGCCACCTCACTACTGGCTGCGGAGGTAAAGAAGCTGTTGGGATTGGTCTCTGCCGTAGCACCTGCCGTGAGTGTTGCGAGTTGCACAAAATCGCGGCCGTTTAAGGGAAGCTGCGCGACTTGCTGCGATGTAATGACTTGGCCGAGAGAGGCATTGGCTGTCTCGACAGCGACCGCATCGCCGGCAACGGTGACCGTCGTGGATACGCTCGCAGGAACAAGGCTGAAATCCAGTTCGCGAGCCTGATCCACCTGGAGAGTAAGATCTTTTGATTCGGAGCTTTGAAAGCCTGTGGAATCGACGCGTACAGTGTATGTACCAACAGGGAGCAGCGGGATCGAATAGTGGCCTGCGTCATCCGTTTTCCCGGTACGGGCAAGGCCGGTCCCTTGTGAGGTAGCCGTAACAGTAGCTCCTGAAACGCTCGATCCAGATTTGTCAGCGACAGTACCGGAGAAACTTCCGGTCGCCTGCCCATACACGGCCGGAGAGATGGCAAGCGCGAGCGCGCAGGCAACAACGAGAAGAGCTAACCTGTGGGGTATTTTATTGGCCAAGTCTTCCGCAGATTTCGGAGACTCTGGCCCTATTGTTGTGCGTTTCATCGTCAAGCCCCTTTCGATCACGTCGACAAAGGTGGTACTTGCACTGAGTTCGCGGGATGAATAACTGTAAGAACTTGTCGGCTAAACGTCAACGTGATTTACCTGAAATTAAAGTGTTCGATCTTCGGAAGTTCCTGGCTCACCATCGATGATTTGGGTGCTTCAGCGCAGTCTCCATGTTCCCTTTCTCCCGGCACGGAGAACAGCACGAGCCCGTTGAGCTCAGGACGTCGAACTGAGGTAAGCTGTGGTGCGTCTGGACGAAAATGATCAAATGGTGACTAGCTTCTGATCCAGGAGATTCGTTGCAGCAAGACGAAACATTCCCGTACCTCGCCCGATTATTCTGCTTTCTCCCGCAAATGTTAACCTGACGCTGAGATCAACATCACATGGGATTCCTAAGCCATCTGCTATTCCCATGGGGCTTGCTGCTCCAGGGATTTGCGATCGTCCACTTCATCCGGCGACGACCGGACATGTATTGGATTTTCATCATCCTCTTTCTCGGTCCGCTCGGCGCGCTTGTATATATTTTCATCGAGGTGCTTCCCGATATTGGATTGCTCCGCCAGTCCTTCAAGGTTTTCCCGCGCCGTAAGCGCATCGGCGAGCTTGAAACTATGGTTCGTGACAATCCTTCGGCGGGGAATTACGAAGAACTCGGCGACCTTTACATGGACGACGGCAGGCTCGAGTTGGCACGAGCCGCGTTTGACAAAGCCATTGCCGCCCGCGCTGATACTCTCGATCCGTTTTACCGGCGTGGCGTTTGCGCTCTCCAGCTACGCGATGCTCGAGCCGCGTTACCTGACCTGGAACGGGTAGTTGGCGAGGAAGCCGACTACGATTTCCATCGCGCGGCTGGATTACTCGCCCACGCCTACGCAGAGACCGGACAGAAGGAAAAGGCCGAGGTGCTCTTCCGGCAAGCAACCGTCACGTCGACATTGTCGGAGACCTACTTGAATTTCGCGGATATGCTGGCGTCCGAGGGACGCAACGCCGAAGCTCGCGAATGGGCGCAGAAGGTGCTCGATAAAAGGCCGACGATGCCCGACTACCTGCGCCGCCGGGAGCGCCCGTGGTTCCGCAGCGCACGCGAGATGCTGAAGCGACTCCCCGCGTGAAGATTCAGCATTCAGCCGGAATTTTGTTTCGACATCAGGAACCCGCGATTGGGCTCAGATCAGTGTTCCCACAAATCTATGTAATTGAAAAGAGTTTGTGAGCAACTACCAGTGGGGGCAAAAGGTGTTGCACGCAGCCGAGTCTGGGGATTCCGGTTCGCTTTGCTATCAGGCCCGCGGTAAACCGGAGCAGATACAGTTCCTGCTGGACACGTCCCTGTGCAAACAACGGAGCGTTATTTTGGGCTGCAGGCAGCGTTTCCAGAATGCAATCAAAGATTGGATCGGGCTGGAACCGGATAAGCCGGAGTTTCCGTAGATTCCACCCTTCTGACCGACTTCCCGTTATTAATTTACTACTCAATGAGCGCAGGGGGCGTCAATGTTGCTTCACAGAGCCACGGCCCTCAACAAGGGCCGTCGTAACCTTCACGACGTCACGATTCAGGGCTTATCCCCGACCCGATGGCGTTGTAGCGAGCCGCTGGTCGTGTGCAATCACCTTGGTGAAGGTCATTCTGATTCCGTGCTTTGGTTGTAGGATTACCATCGGGCGTGCTTCGATCGTCTGGCCCGGAGCTAGCTCAAAGTCGTATCTTCTGAGCAGATCGCTCAGAATCATGAGCATCTGCAGCATCGCATAGTTACCACCGATACAGCCTCGAGGTCCGCCTCCGAAAGGTAGATAAGTGAAGGGTCTGCGCAACTTTTCGTTAGCTTTGGTGAAACGCTCAGGCTCGAAACTTTCTGGGCTCTCCCAGTACCGCGGCGCATGGTGCGCGCCATACACATAGACAATGACCGTCGATCCCCGAGGTATGTTGATCTCCCCTGCGCGGTCGTCCGCGACGGCCATGCGGTCGATCATCCAAAACGGCGGGTAGAGACGGAGTCCCTCCTGAATGACCTGAGTTGTGAATTCGAGCCTGGGAACATCCGCGTGACTGAGAGGCGCTTCGCCCAGCACGGAATCGAACTCCTGCCGGACCCTTTCTAGACAATCCGGACGCGAGCTCAATAGATAGAGAAGCCACGATAGACCATTCGACGAAGTTTCATGGCCGGCAACCAGAAGTTGCATGCTCTCGCTCAACACCAGCTCATCGCTCATGCCTTCGCCATCGCTGTAACGGGCATCCATCAAAGTCTGCAGCAGATCGTGGCCGGGCTCCTGGTTGCGGCGTTGTTTGATATAAGCCATCAGAATGCTGTCGGCGCGGACTCGCATGTCTTCGTGTCTGCGCAGTTCTCCCGAAGCTGCAAAATAGGGATTCAGATAAGGTTGAAGGGTTTGTCGAACAATAAATTCCTGGACAGCGCAGATGGTATGGCTGACGAGCTCTATGTCTTCGTCCTTCAGCCGCGCGCCGAACAGCGATCGGGCGACCATCGCGAAGGTCATTTTCATCAGATGGGGGTAGATATCTACCGGGCCGCTCCCGACTTTCCTGTCGAAATCCCGCAGTGAGTCGGCGAGGGAGTCCTGCATAATCGAGGACAGAGCATCGAGTTGTTTGCGGTCGAAACCCTTCTGGATAAGACGCCGCTGTGTACGCCATGCTTCCCCGTGAGTTGTGAGAAGACCTTTACCCAGGAAGTGGCCCATCCGTTTTACCTGGATTTCGGATTTCTGGTAATTTTCCGCGTTGGTCTTCAATACATGCTGAATGACGGAGGGATCGGTAGTCACGATGGCCTCTTTAAGACCACCGATATAGAACCGGAATGTCTCGCCAAGGCCTGCGGTGTATTTCGACAAAACCCGCACGGGATCGCGGGCCAGCGCGCGCGAATCCGCAAAGGAGCGAAATCGGGAAACAACGGGCATAGAGGAGGGCAACGTCACACCTCACCGCCCAGGTTTTCGCATAGAAATGCCTGGAGTTTCATGGGGTTGGCTTGTAGCGGTAAGGTAGCCATAGGAAAAGGACCAAGCGTTCGAATCAGTTTTCGTTGCCCAGTTGCCTCAAAAGTATCAGATGATGCCAGACTGCGCGCGTCATGGTGGGGTATTGACGATAGGGAACGCCAAACTCTTCAGCGGTCTCCTTCACAATCCGGGTCAGAAGGCCGTAGTGGGTGTGACACACGAACGGGCACAGATGATGCACCACGTGATGGTTGAGGCCGCCCGCAAGCCAACCCACGATCGGATTCGCCGTCGCATAGTCGGCTGTGGTCGCAAAGATGTGATAGACGCCGTTGTCAAACTCGCCGCGGTCTGAGGGAAAGTACGTGCTGTCGACAGTGTGTGTCGTTTGGAATACCAGCACTACAGTCAAACCGATGATCAAATGGACCAGCAAGAACGCCGCAGCAACGAGCAGCGGCGATTTCCCCAGGACCAGTACCGGCAAAATGAGCATGTAAGTTAGATAGAATCCCTTCCCCGTAAAGAGGATGGCGTATTCTCGCGCTGGATGCTTACGTTTCAGATAGTCATGGGACGGGAAGAAAAAGCACTCAAAGTCCCTAACAAAAACGTAGTCGAGCGAGAACAGCGCGTACAAGAAGAATGCATAGATGTGTTGGAATCTCTGTACACGCGTGCGCGGTTCGTGGGGGGTAAATCGAAGGAGGCCGCGTCCCGTCAGCGCATCGTCTTCAGGGTGGACATTAATGCAGGAATGGTGGCCTCGATGGTGGAGGATACGCCACATGTACGAGCTGATTCCACAAAGATCGAAGACGTAGTTCAGAGTCTTGTTTACGGACGGCACAGACGAGATGGCGTTGTGGTTGCTGTCATGCGCGATGTTCAGTAAAAGGAAAGTCTGCGCGAGGCCGCCAAAAACGTAGAGGACGATAAACCTCCATGAATCCGGCTTGAATGCGTAGATCGCAATCCAGCTGCCCACCAGCACTACCAGTCCTGTGGCAATCTTGACCCACATCCTGCGGTCGGCTTTGGGGGAAATGTTCTGATCGGCAAAGAACCTGTCGAGGCGGCTGCGTAAGACTTTCGGGAAGGAAGACGCGCCTGCCGGTTCGCCCACGGGCCGCTGTGGCGAGGATTCGGATGGTACAAGATCATCCATCTCTCGCTCTAGAGGGATCATCGCTTGGGCCTTCGACGTCACGGCACCTCCTAAATCATTCTAGCCGGTCCGGAGCATCCCCTCTAGTGGCGCCGGTAGCCCAAGGTTGGCAGCCACTCTGTTGCCCCGACGCCGTCGAAAGCCGGTGCTATCTCCAGAATTTATGGAGAATCAAGGAAAATTCGGGTCCGTCTAGCCAGAAGGACATGGCGTAGGGCGCCGGCCTTTGGAAGCGAGAATGCGTTGCACTGCTTCTGGCTCTGCTAACATTAAGTCATTGATCGCGTACAACGAAGGCGCTTTGAATGGGGCGGTAGACGCGCGGTGGGCCTCTGCAGGACTTGCTCGCCTCTACCCCCGGCCGGACCGAGCAACGGATAGGCGCGGAAGGGTTGTGCCTTTGTTCTCAAAGTCGGCCTACACTATGGTCCAGCACTCCGAGACTCAGTCGTATTTCACCTCACCTCACCATGGCACGCGCGCAGCAGGACAGTTCGTGTTTCTTACGCACTGAGTTTTCCTATTCAACCTCGGGGGTATTGCTAATCAATTATGGCGTCGATCTTAGACCAACTGGATAAGTTGGGGGATGAGCACCCGCACAAACTCCTTTATTCATATATTGACCTGAACGGCAATCCAATCGAATGCTACTCCTACGCGTCATTTCTCCACCGGACGAAGGCGATCGCCTGTCACTTGCGGAAAGAGGGTCGTTTCGCGGCGGAGGACCGGCTTCTGCTCGCCTACCCGCCGGGGCTCGAAATGATATGCGCGTTCTTTGGGTGCGTGCGCGCCGGATTGATCCCCGTGCCTGTCTATCCTCCCGGTTCTCGCGGCTTCCAGAGCGCCCTATACAAAATGGTCCACATCGCCAAGGATTGCCATGCGGCCGGGATTTTAACGAGCAAAGACTATCACGCATCTCTGAAGACGAATCTCGCCAGAAGTGGAGTCTCGGCGTCCGGAGTCGACGTGGACTACATTTCCGGCCTTCCCTGGATCGTCACGGAAGACTTTGTGGATACGACTTCGGACGATCCTTTTATCGATACTTCGAAGATTCTTTTTCTCCAATACACCTCGGGTTCGACGATGGAGCCCAAGGGCGTGATGGTGACGCACGAAAACATCCTGGATACCTGTTCGCTCGTGATCGACCACCCCGACCCGGTCGTCGTATCCTGGCTTCCGCAGTATCACGATATGGGACTGATCGGGTGCTACCTTTATCCCGCGCTGAAGGGTGGCACGACGTACGGCTTCGCCCCCATGGACTTCATTCAGCGGCCGACCCTGTGGTTCGAAGCGATAAACACTTATCGGGCCAGCGCGACGGCGGCGCCCAACTTCGCTTACGACTATTGCCTGCGCGCCGGTAGGCTTTCCAGAGAGAGCATGGAAGCTTGTGATCTCAGTTCACTCCGGGTGTTGATGGTCGCAGCAGAACCCGTAAAACCGGACACTTACACACGGTTTCTTGAGGCATTTCAGCCCTACGGGCTCAAGTCGGAGAGCTTTTATGCCGCATACGGGCTGGCCGAGAATACTCTGGCGGTTTCGCTCGCTGGCCGCAATATCATTTCCGTCAACAAGCGTGCCCTTGCGCTGGGAAAGGCCCGTCTGACTACCGAGGTTTCCGAAATCGGAGGGGCGACGCAGATTGTCAGTTGTGGAACTCCGCTCCCGGGTCTCGACGTTAAGATCGTCGATCCGGAACAGCATATTGCCCTCGAGGCGGGCCTTATCGGCGAAATCTGGGTCGCCGGGAACGGTAAGTGCCTGGGTTACTGGAAGAATCCGGAACTGACACTGAAGCAGTTTCGTGCGCGGATAGTGGACGACAGCCCTTATGACGACGGCTACCTTCGGACCGGCGACATGGGATTCTTCCACAACGGCGAACTCTTCGTTTGCGGCCGCATTAAGGACATGATTATCCTCCGAGGGCAAAACTATTACCCGCAGGATATCGAGAACGTTGTGGAGAGAGCGTCCAGTCTGATCCGGGCCAATTGCGTCGCCGCGTTCCAGATTCACGAAGACAGCGAGCCTGCGCTGGCGATCGTTGCCGAAGTGAGAAATCCGAATGCGCTTCCGGAAGCGCGGAAGATTGCCGCCGAGGTCCGGAATTTTCTCAACGTGGAAGTGGCGTTGATTTCCTTCATCGCGCCTCGTGCTATACCAAGAACGAGTTCCGGCAAGATCATGCGCCATAAGACTAAGCACATGTGGCTGGAAGGTCAGTTTACGGTTCTTTCCGAGTTTTCGCGGGAGAAGGACGCCGGGGCCTCAGGACCCGGTTCTGACATTCAGTCGTCATTCGATGAATTAAAAGCCAGGTACAACCTGACAGGCAGGGAATCGTATAACCTCGTCGAAGCCGGGCTGGATTCCTTGGATCTTGTTGTGTTCATGCATGAGCTCAAGGAGCTTTTAAAGGATAACGGAGCCGAGATGCTCGCGAGGCAGGTAGATATCGGCGTCATTCAGCGGGTGAGCGTAGCTGAGCTGTTTGAACTCGCGGAACAGTTGGAGCGTGCTCCCGAAGAAGCCCTGGCTTTGCTGCGTCTTTCCCTGGCGGCGTTCCGTGAAGGGCAGCGCGAAGCGGAAAAGCTGATGATGAGCAGCGATTGCAAGCTCATCTTCGCACCCTCTATACCTGCGTCTTTGCCGGAGATACCGGTGATGAATCATGTGCTACTCACGGGTGGCACCGGCTTCATCGGACCGTTCCTCATGAAGAGCCTGCTGGAACAGACGCAGGCGAAGATCTATGTTCTCGTCAGGGCTTCCAACGAAGTCCAGGGCAGCCAACGACTGCGGGCGGCAATGGAATCGATGGGGCCTTGCCCGGCCCGGCAGATGCAGATGTTCGAGGCTCGCGTCATACCTATCTGCGGCGATCTGGGGCAGCCAATGCTGGGCCTGTCGCAGGACGTCTGGGATTTCCTCGCCAGTGAAATGGACACAGTGTTCCACAACGGCGCGGTCGTGAACTACCTGTTCAACTACGACCGCATGCGTGACGCGAACGTGCTGGGAACAAACGAGGTCTTGCGACTGGCGTTCGAAGGAAGGTCCAAGGAATTCAACTACGTCTCGACTACCTTCGTCTTTGGCTGGGCTGTCAAATCGGTGCTGTATGAGACCGACTTCAACAAGAATATGGAGCTTCTTGATTTCGGATACAGCCAGTCCAAATGGGTTGCGGAACAAGTGGTAGCAGACGCGCGCAGCAGGGGGCTTTCAACGCGGATCTTCCGGCCCGCTCTCGTTAGTCCTTCCATTACGGGCGGAGGCAATAACTTCGATATCGCCGTTCGCCTAGTTGCGTTCATGGTGAATCACGGCATTGGAGTCGATGCTCTGAACCAGGTCAGTTTCGTTCCCGCGGACATTGTGGCAAACAATATCGTTGCGATTTCCACTACCCCGGGCACGGTGAATAAGACTTACCATGTGGTGCGGGACGATTATGCGAACATGCTGGATATTACCGGACTCATTACCAAGGCTACCGGGCGGCAATTCCAAGTATTTAGCATTTCCGATTTCGTTCCCGAGTTAATCCGGAGATGCCGGAAGGAAGACCTTCTCTTTCCGCTGCTGGATTTTCTGGTAGGCTCCGTGGACAACATCTCTGCGATGGAGTTCAAACGCTATGACAGTTCTTCCTATCAAGCGGCTCGGGATGCCTCTGAGTGGGGCAAAGCGGATCCTTCTCTCGAAGATACCGTCAACGGCATTCTGAAATTCATGCTTCGCAAGGGGATCATTTCGGTTGCGGCTCGTGAGCCCGACGCTGCGCTACCGCCCGTTAGCCGTCTGGCCTTTACGGATGCATAATCCGTTACTGCTTTTGACAGTAGCAGCTTCTCGGTCAAGTGCTGGCCTGTTTCCAATGTGCCTGTGGTGGTAGCGTCATCTGCCGCCCATCAGCAGAAACTACCCACCCGTCCTTTTGGGTCACTTGATCGTCTCTCTGGTCGAGTGTCCAAGTGCCAATGCGGGGTCCGCGGCTCCAATTTGAATCGCGGCAACCAGTCCGAGCAACGCAAATTTAGGAATTGGTCCTCTCAAACCCCTGGAGGGGGGAAATTGGGCAGATTCAGAGAGGCCGGGCAGGAGCGCGCTGCAAAGGTGCATCCGCACCACTATACAAACCGATTACGCACGGGCACCTATTTCGCATCTGAAGCCCGTCGGTAGCGGTGGAGAATAGGAATGTCCCTTTGTATGACATCATGACTCTCGTGAACGTGCGCCGTTTCTGGGTGGCCGGAGTAGTCCTTGCCGTTGTCGTCGCGCTTCTTCCGTTCTCTTTTCACGCCGAGCGCCATTTGGAGACGGCAACCCGCGTCGAAGGTAGCGAAGCGGAGACTGTCCGGCAAGAGCTGGTCAGTCGTTTTCATTCGCCATTCGTGGATCGCGTGGTTCTGGTGATTCAGGGACTCCCTCCCGCAGATTCGCCGGAGGGTGAGCAGGCGTTAGAAACTATTGTTACGCGACTGAGAGGGGAACCCGGCGTGTCCGGCGTCGTTTCTTATCTCGAGTTGCACGATCCGATCTTCCTCGGCGAGGGCGGTGGAACGTTTGTCCTGGTAGGCCTGTCGTCCACCGAGGGTCCAGTCGAGTCGCTCGTTCCTAAGCTTCACGAGCTGGCAAACTATCTCGCCAATGAATTGCGGGGCCGTTACCCGGCAGTGAAACTCGAACTGACGGGCGAACTTCCACTGAATTTCGACATTCGCAAGGCGAGCGCCGAGGATGTGCAACGCGGCGAGAGCCTGGTGATTCCCGCGACCCTCGCACTCTTGCTAGTGGCTTTCGGAAGTCTCGTGGCCGCCCTAATTCCGTTAGCCGTTGGCCAGCTTGCCATCGCGACCACTCTGGCGATCAGCGGATTGCTGGCCCAGCGCTTCCACCTGTCCATTCTGGTTCAGAATCTGGCCACCATGCTTGGGTTGGGCCTGGGAATCGACTATGCGCTCCTCATGGTCAGCCGCTTCCGAGAAGCGATTTCAGCTGGACACGATGGATCTGTAGCCTCCGTCATGGCGGCACGTCAGGCCGGTCATACGCTCCTGATTTCATCGTCGACGGTAGCCATCGGATTTCTAGCGCTCTTGACGGTTCCCATCAGCGAAATCCGTTCCATTGGCGTCGCGGGATTCCTGGTGGCGGGAATCAGTGTGTTGCTTACAAATACCCTCGTTCCGGTCGCGCTGGCGTTGCTCGGCCCGCGGATCGATGCTGGCCGGATGCCGTTTACTCCGAGGCTGGATGCGCAGCGGGCCGCACATACGGGAAACCGCTGGAGGAAATGGGGAAAGGTGGTTGTCGCCCATCCCTGGCTTGCCCTGTTTCTGGCAGGCGTCCCATTGCTTCTGCTCGCCTGGCAAGCCACGCGGCTGAATACCAGCGTCCCCAAAGGGGATTGGCTTCCGGAGTCGGCGGAATCAGTCCATGCGCTGCACACACTGGAACAGATGGATCGGGCCGGCGTTGTTTATTCGATGCGACTCATAGTCGAACTTCCAGCGGATTCCACTGCGCAAACCGACGCAGGATGGAACGCGCTCAATCGCCTCAGTAAGCGCCTCGCGAGCGACCCTCGTTGCGCGCGCGTCATTTCTATCGCAACAATTGCGGAGGGCGACCGTGCTTCCCTCATTGACCTCTCGCAGGAGACACGGCGGACGTTTCTGAGTAGTGACGGACGGGCGGCTCTGCTTGAGGTGCTACCCTCGACTTCAGTTTCCCTGCGCGATCAAGTCGACTGGGTGCGAGAGCTCCGGAAGACAGGCGCGGCAACTCTCACCGGAGTGCCGGGAGCAACACTACAAATTGGGGGCATCCCGGCACTCAATGCCGACTACCAGACGATTGTCACGGACCGCTTTGTGCCGGTGATGGCGATGGTGGTGGGGGCGACGCTCCTGGCGCTCCTAGCCGGGTTTCGATCGCTTTTCGCCGCCGTGAAGGCTATCGCATTGAACCTGCTCTCGGTTGCGGCCTCCTTCGGGGCCTTAGTCTTAGTCTTCCAAGATGGACGCGGGATCAGCCTCCTGGGAGTTCCCGAGGGAACGGGCAGCGTGTTCCCCCTTGTTCCTATCGTCGCCTTTGCCATCGTCTTCGGACTAAGCATGGATTACGAAGTGTTCTTGGTCGCGCGGGTTCTCGAAGCCAGGAGGAGCGGACTGAATGAAATGGACGCCATCCCGGAAGGATTGGCAAGAACTGCAGGCCTGATTACGAGCGCCGCCGCGATCATGATCGTAGTATTCGCGGCATTCACCTTCGGAAATTTCCTGGTGGTTAAGATGATCGGCTTCACTTTGGCGGTAGCCGTGTTTATTGACGCGACATTGGTTCGAATTGTGATCGGTCCCGCACTCCTTCGTATTGCAGGCGATTGGAACTGGTGGCCTGGGGGGCTCGGCATATCACGCAGGGTGCCTATGATGGTGAACCACGAATGACGCATGAGGTTTCGCGCGGTTCAATCTATTGCAGATCGATGCGACGTTCGAGAAGCATTATTCCCACACGGCTGTTGAGCGAGGGGGGTCACTGCGATGGTTGTTCCTTTTTTCGAGCATTAAGCATTGCTGAAAAGTTGCCCTCTAGAAAGCCTTCCTTCCGGTCGAATGATATATCGTTCCCTTGCAGGAACTGTCTTCCCGAAAAGGTAGCGGCGCCGAGTAGACTACCGAGTTGACTGAATTCGTCCGGACGATGCTGCCGTATGCCCTTCACGAAGTTATAGAAATCTTTAAGAGCGGCAATAGACGATATTTCGTAGATGAGGTTCTTCTGATTTTGATAATAAAAATCGAAGCGGTCCGATGAGATCATCTTCGTTGCGTTGTAGCAGACGTCGGATGCGACTTCGCGCTCTAACGTACCCAAGTTCTCTACCTTTTCCATCAAATAAGCTGCATTTTCTATATTTCCGAGATTACCCAAAAGTTCGGCTATAAGCTGTTTCCTGACATTCTCTCTTGCCATGGATGAGGAAATATGGGGCCTGACGTACTCCATAGCGATATTCCCGAGAATACCGACTACCGCGCCGACCGCAGCCGTGATCAATATCTTCACCCATTCCGGCATGCCTCCAGGTGCGGGCTGCACTGTGACGTAAACGTTTGGCGATACTTGCTTAGCGAGTTGTGTGGCTTGGATGATCATCGCGAGCATGGGTGAAATTGTAGCTTCCCAAGGGTATGCGGGGCTGCCAAATACCCTCAGCACACCTGCACGTACTCTTGAATTGCTATCTCCCCCAGGATTGGGTGTCGGAAGCATGGGAGGCTGTCGGGGGCGGCAGGATCGTAGACATTAAACGCGTCGATCTGCACCGTGTCATAGGAACCTCCTCCTTATGACCTCTCACCCTAGCCCTGCAGGACTTCCTCCGCTAACCACCTACTCTCAAGTCCGCCGCGCCAGCGGCTTCGTTCTAACCGGCTGTCCGGAAATAACGGCCCGAAACTTCCGGATAGCCGACATCTATGTAAGTCAAAGTCAAGAGAAAAAACACGAGGCCTATGGGCGCGCTCCTGAGGGCGCGCATTGCGTAGATCAGGATCCTTCACTGCGCACAAGTGCCTCTCGGCTGGTGGTCCCTGCAGGACCGGACATCCATTTGCAGTCTCGGGCTCGAAGAGCCGTCACAGAAGATTGAGTTGGTGTTCTCTGCCAGTCCCGAAACAATCCGTAGGGGCCTGGGATCTGATCCCTCGCCCAGTCGGCAATCGGCGGGACCTGGCAGCCTGCGCGTTCATGAATCCCGATGTTTTTCTTTCCCTTTAGAAGGGAAGGTCTTTTACGCTGCGACCGTGCGGCGGAACTCTGCGGCAGGCACGAAGTCCTGCTGTCTGCGCTCTACGGCGAGCATGTAGCAGACCATCTTCCTGGCAACAGCCAACGTGGCGCGGTTCCGATGTCCTCTCTCCAGTTCTCTGGCGTGGATCAGGGCGAGTTCGTGAGACTGCCTGGGCGCCAGCTTGGCAGCCTCGATCAGCACTCGCTGGATGTGCTTGTTCCGCTGCTTGGAAATCGGCATGCGCATCCCCTTGTCGGCTGAGCTCTTCTCCTCACCGCACAAGCCGCAGTAGCTCATGGCTTGTTTGATCGATGAGAACCGCGTGTAATCGCCCATCTCCAGAGCCCACGTCCGTGCCGTGATTGGACCCACGCCCGGAACCGTTCTCAGTCGCCGCAGCCGCTCCTGCAGGAGTGGATCTCGCTCCAGAGAACTGATCAACGCGTACTCCAGCTTCTGCGACCGGCTGATCATGTCCCGGCTCAGCTTCAGTAGCGGCCGGATGCTCTGCTGCACTTCCTTGTTGGTCGTCATCAGCTCGCCGAAGTAGCCTACCTTGTGCAGCCGCTGCTTGTTGTAGCTCACCCCGGTCTCCATCAGCAGACCGGAGACACGGTTCTTCATCTGCACCATCTGCTTGACCACCAGACTACGGTAGCGCAGCGTGCGTCGCGGTCCCGGATCTCCCGCGTCGCCATGTGGCACTCCGGCAAGAAGTCGCACCGTAGACAGTCGGCGATCTTGCCGGCATCGATCCGGTCGTTCTTCTTCTTGGACGCGGCGATGGCGCGCAGCATCAGGGGATGCGCCACCTTCACCTTTTCCGCATGCGGAAGCAGATGATCATATATCCACCCGGTGAAAATCGTCGCTTCCATGGCGATCATCCGGGGTTGTGGAAGGGTCTTGATCCACGCATCCAGCTCACCCCGGCTGGATCCCATCTTGCCTTCACTGTGCACCTGACCAGCTGCGTCCTTCACGCAATAGCTGATCGTCCTCTTGTGTACATCCAATCCGATGTAATACATAGTCTCTGAGGAGCCTCCGAGGTTGTTCTCTGAATCAGCGCACCGCTGAGTTCACCTCTTTGTAACACCTCGTGCTCCTCCTCGACTTAGCATTCAAACAACCCGACCAGAACTCGTTGATGAGTGATTAGGCATCTGGCTGTTGCAAAACTCATCTCCGCAAAATCCACAGAAAATAGATCGCGTCAGAATGCCCGATCGTAATGCATCTGCAAGTTCGTCAGTTATCCCTGAGCGCAATCATGGGATCGATCCGTGTGGCCCGCCGGGCAGGTAGGATGCAGGCGATTCCTGATGCAAGAAAGAAGATGGCCGCGATAATGACCAGGACGGAAGCATTCCGCATGCTGCTCTCGGTCCATTTTTGGACGGAGTCACTGAGCAAGACGCTGAGTAGTATCCCGAGCACCAACCCGACTCCGGTTGTACGTGCCGTTGAAGCCAGAGTAAGCAGCAGTACGTTCCACTGTGGCGCGCCGAGCGCCATGCGGATACCAAACTCGCGTGTGCGCTGTTCTACCGAGTAGGCCACAACGCTGGAGATTCCAATGGCGGCCAAGCCCAGTGCGACAAATGAAAAAACGCCGAAAAGAGCCGCGATAAAGCGCTCGTGCGACCAGACAAACATCGAAAGGAATTCGTCGTAGCTTTGCGCCCTGTAGATAGCCTGGTTTTGATTGAAGGCGCGAATGTTCACACTGATGGCGTGGGCCAACGCATCGGGATTGCCGAGGGTTCGAACCAGGAATACATTCCCAGGGGCGACGATCGTTGAGGAAGGAAGGTAGACCCCGGGTAGAGTGGGACGGTGCAATCCGTCATTGCGAACGTCCCCGACAACACCGACGATCTGAAAAGGCTGGTTCGGGTTCGGAGCCACAAGAAGAGTGCTCGGCAGCTCAGAAAGCCGGGTGGGCCGAATCAGTCGCCCGATGGGATTCGCACCTGCAAAATAGCGGTCGACGAAGGTCTTGTTGACAGTTGCAACTTTGGCTCCGCGATTGATCTCTTCGCGCGTTGGCACGCGGCCCTGCAAGACCGGGATGTGCAGAAGAGAAAAGTAATCTGCGCTCGTCATGGCCACGTTGCTCTGCCGTCCCTGGTCGACCGGAGCGCCTACCACTTCAACCGGCTGCAACCAGCGGTTGTCCGGAGGCAGACCGGTGGGCGCACTTGCAACTAAAGAAACCCCTGACGTCGTCTTGATCTTTTCAATCAGGGCATCCTGATAGTTCAAGCCTGATTGCCAGGTGGTAAAGGCCTTCTCAGGGAAAGCCATGTCGAGAATAAGAACGTTGTTTGGATCGAACCCCAGCGAAGCCGCATACGCCTGAACAAAGTTGCGCATGGCAGCGCCCGCGCCGGCCAGCATCAGCACGGTGAGAGCAATCTGTCCTGCAATGAGTGCCGTGCGGGTTCGCGCTCCGTGAGAAGTAACGCTCCTTGTGCCGGAAGATTGAACCATCTGGCTGATTCGCGGGCTGGATAACTGTACGGCCGGCGAAAGACCGGCAAGAATGCCGACGGCGACCGAAACCGCAGTGCTGAAGAGCAACACCGGAACGTTGAGGTGAATGACCACTTCATGAGGAATGGAGTACTCCGGTAGAAGGCTGACGATCAGATGGATGGCCGCATCCGCGAGCGCCATCCCGAAGACGCCGCCGGTAACCGCGAGAATCACTGATTCGGTCAGCAACTGACGAACGATGCGCATCCGCGACGCGCCAACTGCAAGGCGCGTTCCCAGTTCCTGCAGCCGCGCCGTGCCGCGCGCGAGCATCAGAATGGACACATTGCCGCAACCGATGAGGAGCAGGAGAGCCACGGCGGCAAAGAGCACGAGCAGTGTCCCTTTGAACTGTCCGAGGAGCCAATCGTTCAGTGTCTGCACCTCGATGCTGTAGCTGTCGTGAGGCAGAAGCCCCGGCTCTGCCTTTCCGATCTGGTTCACCAGGCTGGTCAACTCAGCCGTGGCGGCCTCGGTCGAGAAACCCGGTTTGAGCCGCACAAGCGTCTCGTAGCGACGCTTGGGGTCCGTGCCCGCGGCGATCGGCAAATAGACCTCCGAGTCGTGCCAGGTGAACCGCGGACCAACCACACCGATAACTGTGTACCTGCGCTGGTTCAGCTCAAGCACCTTGCCGATCACGCTCGGATCGGAGGCGAAGTGCGACTTCCAGAAGAGCCAGCTGATAACAGCGACCGGCGGAGGCGCTACGCCCTCGGGAGCTTCAGCGGCGGTGAAGAGCCGGCCCATGAGCGGAGGAGCCCCGAGTACCTGAAAGCCGCCGCCGTTAATGTCGAGCACCGTCACCGACTGTGGAATCTCCCCGTCGGTTGCGATCATGCTTTCATCGTGCTGCGACAGGACACTCTCAATGGATTTCATCTGGCGCAGTTGGTTCGCTTCGGCCAGCGTGAAAGGAGTTTCGCCGTTGCCGTGCTTCGTGTGAATGGTTACGAAGGCCAGCCGACTCGCGTCGCGATAGGGATACGGATCGATCAGCACGCCATAGAGAACGCTGTAGACGGCTGCAGTTGCGCCGATGCCGAGCGCCATGGATGCAACAGCGGTGATGGCGTAAACGCGATGTCGGACCAGCTGGCGGAGGGCGAAGGAGAGATCCTGAAAAAGTGTCACGGCGAGGCCTCCAATACGGGGATCGATACCGCCTGTTGCAGCAATTCTAGTTCCGGCGCAATCCAGTCGAAACCATTACAAATCAATGCCGAAATTCTGGGGCTGAGTTAAGCATGTGCGGAATTGAGCGCAGGCGTCCGAATATGGACGGGATCTTGACCACGCGTGCGACCCATCAACTCAAGAGATCGGTGAACCATCTCAATCAGATGCTCCGTGGTCACTATGCATACTACGGCGTTGCCGGAAATCTTCGGGCACTGCTGCGGGTCCATCGTGCCGTGGAGCATTACTGGCGCAAAATGCTGAGCAGTCGGAGCTGGCATGGCAGGATCCGATGGGAGCAATTCCAGCGGATCAAGGAACAGTTCCCGCTGCTTCGACCAAAGCTGCATTACTCCTACCGAGAGTTGCAGGCTATCGCCATACTGTGAATCAACCTCTGACGAGCCCAGTGCGGGAAGTCTGCACGCTGGGTTCTGTGGGAGCCGGAGACGGGTGACTGCCTCCGGCCACCCGGTGGGCGATCAGCAATGGTCGTCCCTACCGCGACAACAACGAGGCGAAACTTCCGAAAAGCAGACCGGACGTTTCGCCCCTGATACAGGAGGCAGATGTCACTAATGCGCAAGCCATTCGGTAAATCTTTGCCAAGTTCGATTGTCCGAGATGATGAACCGGAGTGGGGAACAAATGTTGATCAGCAGAACGCCAATCACATTTATGAGGTATATCCGCCGGGTAGCTAGAGTGTCATAAATCAAGCCCGCGAGCGACAGGGCAAGATGACCCATCCAATCATGCCGGGCGGTATGGGCAGCCTTGCCGACCGTGTTGGAAACGAGGGCAGGAATCTGGTCCGGTCCAAGTGGACAACTCAAAGTGTGCGGACTGCCAAACAAAGCTCATCACGAGTCGACGCAGCAACGCGGCAAGAAAAGCTTTTGAAGCAACCGGATTCAAACTGAAAGAGGTTTACATGACCCTGGGGCAGTACGACATTATCCTGGTTGTCGAGGCTCCCGATGACGCCACGTTTGGCAAGTCCTCAGCGTGGCCGCCCAAGGCAACATTCAAACCGAAACACTGCGGGCCTTGGTGAATACCGGGCAATTGTTGCCAGCCTTCCGTGATCGACTGGGATGCGGGTGCTCCGTTCGCCGAGCACGGAGCACCAAACCTTTCCGCAGATGGGTCTTGGCGATCCTGCTGAGCCTTCCCCATCACTGGAAGTTCTCCACCATCGAGACCGTGGAGTTTTCGAATTCGACCTGTGAGTAAAACAATGTTCGCCCGTCGCGCGAAGCAGCCAGGTTCGGCCCTCCCGGGCAAGGATCTTTCTCAAACGTCAGGATAGGCGAAAGCCGCCGGGTTTGAAAGTTGTAAAACATGATCGCCGGGCCAACCTTCGCGTCTGAATCGACAAGGTACAGACCGTTGTTCGTCACTGCAAAATTGCCCCAGTCTCCGCGATGCAAAGAATCCGTGACGAGATCTTCCTGACCGCCTCCGACCGGCATCTTCCAGATGCCTCCGCCCTCGTATTTGGAGTAGTAGAGCCACTTAGCGTCGTAGGACTCAAACGCGGCAAAGCCACCATGCCGAGTCAACTGCGTCTCTTTTCCGGTTGAAAGCTCGTGTCTCCATACCTGATTGTCGCCCGTGCGCCTGGAGGCGAAGTAGACGGCCTTGCCGTCGTCCGACCAGCTGGGCACCTCATTTGGATAGGTATCGGAAACAAGGACGTGGAGATTGCGACCTTCCGAGTCGACCAGGAATATCTGACTAGGCGCGGGGCTGTGATAGTCGAAGGCAATCCATTTACCGTCAGGCGACCAGCGTGGCGTTCCCGCGAAGCCACGCTCGAAGAAGGTGAGTTGCAGCGGATCGCTGCCGTCGGCATTGCTTCTCCATAGTTGATCTGCGCCGTTATCTGCGCCGTTGTGGCTGGCTGCAAAAACGAGTCGCCGTTCGTCGGGCGAGAGTTGTGCAGAACTATTTCCTCCAGTAGCAGAGACAAGAATTCGGTTCTGTGCAACAACCCTTCCGCCCGCGTTGGCAAGTTTCGCGCGCCAGACAACTCGATTCAAGATCCAAGCTAGAGCGGGCTCAATAAATGCCAGGCGGCGGTGGTCGCGAGACATAGCTCCGATTTTGGGATAAACCGCCGTAGACTCAAGTGGACCACCCGACGCGGGGATGCGCGCTAGTCGATCACGCGTGGGCTCAAATACGATGTACTTCCCATCTGGCGACCACATCAGCCACAGAGGCAAATTGTCAAAGCGCTCATTTGTCAGCTGCCGCAGATTGCCACCCGAAATAGCAACGGTGTAGATTTCCTGGACACTCGCCCACCTTTGGAACGCTACCGTTTTCCGATCCGGTGAGAGTACCGGGCCAAAGTCCCGGTCACCGGGGGGTGGAGAATCCAGACAGCGCTTTTCGCCGGTCTGCAGAGAAAAGATTACGATGCCCGAGCGCGCAGCTGGGGTACAGCTGTCGACAAGCACAAGCGACTTCCCGTCCGCCGTCCACTGGGGAAATCCGACACGATATTCCCAACAGACCACGTCAGTAAGCTTGCGTTCAGAGCCTCCCAGAGCGGGGATGATGATGATACTGCCGCCATGATCATCGCAGCGCGCGAAGACTATCTGCTGGCCGTCGGGCGACCAGTCCGCGCAACAGATAAAGCCAGTGCTGGTGTGCGTAAGCCGCAACGGGTTTGCACCGCCGACCAATTGCACGTATAAGTCGCCCTTAACTCGGTTTTCACCGTCCCAGAAGTATGCGATCTGCCTGCCGTCTGGTGAAAATGCGGGGTCCCAATATCGGCCTGGCATGCTGGTGAGCTGGGTAATACGCATCTTTGAAAATGCGGTCCCGGCAGGCGGCTTTACGGCGTGCCTTGCGCTTAGGGAACGGTAGCCCAAAAATCCAGCAGCGAGAATTGCCAGCAATGACACACCGATCAGTATCTTCTTAGCGGAGAGGGGTTGGGGCGGAGCGGCCGGAAGGGGGTCTAAGGATATCGATTTGGGAACATCTGTCGGAGATGACGATGGAGGCACTACCGCCGGCTCAATCATTTGGCCACCAGCCGCCGCCGGACTCGAAACCACCGCCAGCAGCCGATATCCTCGCCCCGGCACCGTCTGCAGCAGCCGCGGATGTTCCGAATCGTCCTGCAGCGCGATGCGCAGCTTGCGGACGGCGGTGTTGATCCCCTGCCGCGTATCGACAAAGACGTTGTCGTCCCATAACCGCTGGATGATTTGCTCCCGTGTGACCAACTGGCCCTCGCTCTCTGCCAGCAGGATCAACAACTCCATCGGCAGTTTTTCGAGCTTGATCACGCGGCCTGACTTCCTTAGCTCGTAGGAATTCAGGTCCAGCTCGAATTGATCGAAGTAAAGAATCGAGGTTTGCATCGGGCATCCGGGCAGCTAGAGGCAACAATGCGCCGAGATTAAGCCCGGCCCGGCCTGCTGTCAATCATGCTTTCAACGATTTAGCGGTCTATTCATTCTTCACTCGTTCTCTATCGACTGTGTATTGCCTCCG
This sequence comes from Terriglobales bacterium, assembly GCA_963823845.1. Lineage (GTDB taxonomy): Bacteria > Acidobacteriota > Terriglobia > Terriglobales > Acidobacteriaceae > Alloacidobacterium. The sequence continues at coordinate 369,706 of CAWGND010000008.1, read as the reverse complement.
CCTGCCGTCGGCCCTAGAGTTCCCACCAACCTGCGCAACCAGCGCAGCAAGGAGAATACCCATGAGATCGATAAGAACGCTTCTGCATCAGCGGCCGACAGCGACCCTTCTCACGCTCGCAGTCGTATTTGCCGGGTGGCAATGCCCGGCCCGCGCGCAGGAATTCATGCCGAACACGGCCCAGAAGACGCAGCAAACACCCACCGGCAGGATCGTCTGGCACCATGTGGGAAGGGTCTTCCTGAACCCAAACACCTTCCAGTTCGTCTACGTCGGATACCTGGTCGGCATCGACCCAATCGACGGTTCGCTCTTCAATGGGTTGCCCGGCGAGAGCACGGCGTATTTCACCTTCAGCACCGACCTGGCGCAGCTTACACCGCTGCCCAACAATAACGATGTAGGTCTGGATCTTGTGTCAGCCGGTACATTCAGCGTCTACTATAATGCCACTCCCGGCGCCGACTGGAGCGACCCGGCCAGCTTCTCGAGAGGAAAACGGATTGCCACCTTTCACAGGAACGAGAGCGTCTTCCAACAGCTCGGGACGGTCTCACTTCACAGCCTGTCCGAGACACTGATGTGGAGTTCCAATTTCGTATTCGGTGGCCAGTTGTACAACTTCAATCGCATTGCCCCGAACGGAATTACCTTCGCACAATTTTTCAGCGGAACTGCACAAGCCACCGCCGATTATCCTGTGACGTTTTCAGGCGCGGGTACTGTGTTTGCGGTCGGTACTCCGGAGCAGCCGCGATAGCAGTAACCGAATTTGGCCTCATTCCGGAGGGGTTCTCGATGGGGCCAAATCGTCGGCGCGGTCGAGGAGCTGCTGCAGCCAGCGCTACGCCAAACAGGTCGCCGACCGGGACTGGTTCAAGCGAGAAAAATGTGAATTGAAATGAGGGAAAACACCGCCAAATTCCGAATGTGATGAATAACGAGGACATCGAGAGTCTCGGATATGGTTTCGAGAAGATAGGTCCGCGGGAGCAATACGACGAAGTCTGGACGCCGCCGAAATCCTGACTGAATTCAAACGAAGGTTGGAAGAGCGCCGAACACCGGAACTGAAAGGAATGATGGGATGTCGATCGACACGAAACAGCTTCACGGAAAATTTGCCCTGGTCACCGGCGCCTCGCGAGGAATCGGGCGCGGTATTGCACTGCGACTGGCAGAACGTGGCGCCGCAGTGGCCGTCAATTTCCTTCAGAACGAGCCTGCTGCCTTAGACACTGTTTCTCGAATCAAATCGGGAGGCGGAGAAGCCTTCGCCGTACAGGCGAACGTTGCTCGTCCCAACGAACTGACCGCGATGGTGCAACACGTCCAGGAACAGTTTGGCGCGCTTGACATCTTTGTGCATAACGCCCTGGGCGACCTTCTTGGTTTCATGAGCCCTCCTCTGCAAGTCACGCTGGAGCAATGGAACGCGGCCCTTGAATGCCAGCAGCAGGCCTTTCTGGTGGGAGTACAAACAGCCGCGCCGCTTGTGCGCAACAAAGGACGCATTATCGCCATGAGTTATTGGCCTGGAAGTCACCTGGGAGGCTTCCTGTCCTACTTCGCGATGGGAACAAACAAGGCAGCCATAGAGGCAATGTGCCGCTACTTCGCGGTCACATTGGCGCCTCGTGAGATCACCGTCAATGCTTTGTGTGCTGGCATCACCGACGATAGCATCGTGAATCAACTGCCTCCACAGGCTCAGGAAGAGATGGTTGCGTGGTTGCGCGAAGGCTGGAATCCGGCAGGGCGACAGGGAACACCGATGGACATCGGGGGCGCCGTAGCCGCGCTTTGTTCGGACGACGCGGGCTGGATTACTGGTCAGACAATTGTCGCTGATGGCGGCGCATCGCTAATGAGTCCGGAGGTTCCTCTCATCTTTCAGCGACCTTAAAAACAGACTATAACGGCTGGCTCTAGCGATTCAGGATACCTGAATCGCGCGTTTGTTCGCCTTTCGTTACGAATCATTCGCGGAACTGGAATCTTCCTGGAGAGACAGAACCAGCCTCGAGAAATTCGAGGACCTTAGAACGTCAGGTCATCCGAATCGGTTCCAAGATTTCCTTGGCCTCAACATCGCGCAACCCCAACATCGAGAAAGGAGCCTATGCAATCCACATCTGTAGTATCGGCACCTGAAACGGTAGGAGCTTTTGTCCAAGAGTATTTTGATGCCTGGAAAAGCACTGATGTACAAAAGATCCTCGCCTATTATTCGGACGACGTAGTCATTCAGCTTCCCACGGGAACGTTAGAAGGAAAGCCCGCCGTTCGATGCAACTTTGTGATTCCGTTTGTTAATGGATTCCCAGGCAATGTGCATTTTATCCGCAAGCTGGCGCATGCCGACAACCTTGTTGCCGTGGAATGGCGCTTTGACGCCGTTCATAAAGGCAGCTTTGCCAATTTCGAGGCCACCGGAAGGACCGTTCAGGTCCTTGGCTGCTCGTTCTACGAATACAATTTGGAAACCCGAAAGATCCACGCTGGACGCATTTACTTCGATCTTGCCACTCTCATGCGCCAGATTGAGACGGCATGATCTTTCTCCGATTCGTCATTCGCAGAGCGCCACGCCGTTGGATTACGGTGTTCGGGCTGAACTTCAACTTGCCGAACAGCATCGCCTAGTACTGTCGAATATGCTCCGGGCCGAGTTGGACGGCGATGAAGTACCGGCCGAAGTGTTCAACTCCATGGACGTACGAACGGATGGTGTTCTCTGCCAAGTTGCGACGCCGCAACTCAATCATGAGCTCAGTCAATGTCGGTTCATGTACACGCGTAAGCGTTCGCCGCTGCAGCGACTTCGTACGAGTCGGCCTGCGTTTACGGACGTGTTCATTCACTTGGCTGTAAAACCGGCTTCTATGAGAAGGTCAAAAATGTCAAGGCCGACGTGGCGGCCGTTCTAGTCTGAAGACAGAACCCTTCCGGCAGAGGTGTTGAACAGTGTCAAGGGCGTCCGCGAGGACGTTCATCTTGACCCTTGACACTGTTCACACCTCCGACACTCGATCAGGGGACGAAGCGGAACGTATTTCAGTTCAGCCTTCGTCCCTTATTGGAGTGGGAGCCGTTGTCCCACGGACATAATCTGATTCGTTCCTCAACCATTGTTTCCGAGGCTGTATTAACGCCACCCACATGGCCAGGCTTCTATCCGCACTCTGATGGACCACTGCGGGCCCGGTGCATATTGGGGTCCGATCTAGAGCCCAGGTCCATCACAACGATGATGGACCTGGGTTGTTGGGCGCTGCCATCTACCCGGCGATCTCTAAAGGATCAGCCGGTTTTTCGCAGTCGTCCGAACAAGGCGGTGGATGTCATTGTCAATCAACCCTCGAGAAGCAGATCGTCTCGAAACGAACAAAACAGATTTGTGTTTTCCCTCTACGCAGCAGCCGATTCGGTTATCGTTCTTGGACTTCCGTAGCCCAGGGGCTCATAGACTTCGCCGCTCGACCAGAGCCGATGCAGTAAGATGGCAAGTTTTCGCGCCACTGCGACAGATGCTCGTTTCTTGGCGTTCTTTCCTCCACGCTGGCAGAGTTTCATTCCGAATCGTCGTAAGTCTGTGTCCGCCCCGAACGGGCCCAGGATGTAGTGCGCGCTACCGACCAGCAGTTTACGCAGCATCCGGTCGCCAGCCTTGCTGATGCCCAGCTGCGGCTGGCTGTCGCCGGAATCTTCCTGCTGGGGCACTAATCCCAGATACGGACCAACATCGCGACTCCTCTTAAAACGTTGCGGAGTCTCCAGAGTCAACACATAGGCCAGCGAGGTGACAGGCCCTACTCCATTCACCTGCCGCAATAACTTCGTGTCCATGTATTTCTCACTGCCCAGCTTTTCGATGCGCTTCTCGTGGCTCTTGATTTCCTCGCTCAACGTCTGGATCATACGCAATATCGGTTGCAACGTTTCTCGCACTTGGTGGGGAATCTGGTCTGCCGCTTTATCGGAGAAGCTTACGCTGGAACAGCCCGCCAGCCTCGCTCCCATGGTCTTTACCATCCCGCGCACGGTACTGATTAATCTCGTTCGCGACTCGACCAGCGAATCGCGAACTCGAACTACCAGCAGATCCTCGCGGATCTCAGTGCTGCGATGTTGAATCGGATACAGCGATTTCGGATCCACACGCCCCAGCCTGGCCAGCTTGATGGCATCAATCCGGTCATTCTTGCGCCGGCGCCGCTTTGATCCTTCCATCCGTCGCGCATTGGCAACCAACACTTCATGTCCAAGTCCGGCGATCACTTCCCGTACCCACGCTGAATGCGTTCCGACTTCGATAACCACACGCGACATCGCCAGGCCTTGAAAGAACTCTCCAACTTCCTGCCGCCTCGTCCGAAACTGGCCCTCGCGAAGCGTCTCCCCACCTAAACCCAAAATGCAGTAGTTGCTCCACTGATCTCCAAGATCCACTCCCACGGTCAGACGATCCAGGTTCGGACGCACCGCATCGCGCTCGTCTCCTGCTGATTCAGCAGCCGGAACGCTCTTCACTTCCAACTGTTGCTTCAGTTGTGAAACCAGCTCCGTCATCACTTCTCGTGAATCCCGCCGCTCCTCCACTCGCGAGTTCCTGCGCTTCATCAGGGATTCACTCTTCTTCACAGAATTGCTATGCTTTTTCACGGGTCGGCCTCCATCCTTCGAGATTGCACCTTTGAGTGCGTTGATCTACGCCAGCTTAGTGCTGGCTCCCATCGGGGTCGACCTTCTCATTCCATCTATCCGGAAGTTGTGGCGAAGGCGAGCAAGCCGGTTTGAATTCAATTCATGCGTCGGGTTCGACTCCCGCTTGACCCGCCGAAGTATTCTATTGCTGATTTTCGGATGCTAGTCTCCACGACCACATAAGGAACGAGGTCGCCGTCAGGTCAATCGCCGGTTCCGTTGTGCTGTAAGACTGCATGTTGTCTCTATAGACCGCTCTTTGCGACGGATCAAACGCACCGTCGTTGCCATTAAACTTCCTGAATGTGTCCACTCCATTGGCCGGACACAAATTCATTCCATCGAGAACGCCTGAAGTTGCGCTGGTGGCGGGACCTTCAACCAACGCGCCCCAGAGTATAGGTGTTCCCCCGGACGTTCCGTCCAATGCGCCCGCCAGGTTCGCCACTTGATGCTGGATGCAATTTGGGAACGTACTTCCGGCACCAACGATGAACGAAGATCCCCAGGCATTCGCGCCGAGGATATTCGCGAGCCATCGTTGAGAGTACATGTCGTACTGCTTCGATTGAGAGACGGAGTACGCTTCACTCGCCATAACAGAAAGGCCGGCCCCATGCGATGTGGTGTCGCCCGCGTTCCACGCGTCGCCGAATCCCCATACATCCGTGCCCGCCTGTGTAATCGCGTCGTCGACCTGCTTGAGCAGTTGCTTGCGAATGCTCGATTGCGAAACTGCAAAGCCAGTTGGATTCCCCGCAGATTCCAGAGCCCGGTAGAGCTCATAATGGGCAAGCCCGCTCACATCATAGAGGTTGAGAGTGTCTGCAAATCCAGCGTTGTAGATATTAGTTGTATAGCCACTGGCAAACTGTGCGGCCTGGCGAAGATAATCCATGGGGTTTGTATGCGATAGTCCGGATGGTAGATCACCGGCATTGCGTGCCGATTGCAGCGCGAAGTAAAGCTCGGTTGCGCCAAGCTCCATGTCATCCTCCCATACATCCTCCGGATATCCGTCGAACGGCACAATGGTGAGCAGACACGTAGGGCAGGTACCCGAAGGCGCGGGGTCCGGATACGACGTGTTGGCGAGTGCAAAGATGTCCTCAGCATTTTTAAGACAGTGCATCGCCAGCGAATGATCTGACGTTCGATTGAGCTGATAGCAGAGCGCAAAGTCCGCTGCGAGACGGCCCGCTAGATTCGGACTGATTTGCGAACCCGCAAGTCCGGCCACGAACACCGGACGGTTGCAGATGTAGAAAGTAGTAAACGGGTCACAAGGCTCAGGGTCTCCGGCCTGCTGGTAGTTGTCAGCAGCTTGCGGCAGAGTCCAAATGTCATACTCCGTGATCAGGCAATAGGGCGTGGCATAGGTTCCTCCACAGTTTCCCGTCGCCGAACTAGGATCTCCTTCGCCGTAGTAATCCCAATCCTGTGAATTATCGACCTGGTAATACAGCGTTTTCGTTTCGTCATTCCAAATCTTCATCAGCCAGTTGATTCCGAATTTCGCCTCTGACGTGAAATCCGAGGACACCGGGGCGCCATTGCCGCTGTTGCCCGCGAAAGAAACGGAGGCCGGAGGCGCAGTTGGATAAAACGGAGCACCTGGACCCATCTGTTCCGGAAAATCACGAATCCCTATCTGCATCAGGGCTGCTGTGTAGCTCGTTGTCTCGACGTATTTCATGTAATCGCCCGCATCCCACCATCCACCTGATGCGTCAATGCTGGGAGAATTTGCCGCTGTTAGCGGCGGGACAGGCGGGACATTATCGATGAAATCGTTGGTGTCCAGTGGAGGAGTCTGATAGACCTTCGCGTGACCGTCCTTGAGATGTCCCGGCGCATTGCGCAAGGCATTTTGGATGAAGTGCCCGCCGTCGCGTTCTGTCTCGTAGAAAAATAACGTGTTCAAAAGCAAGCCCGAGTAGATTTTGTCCGGAGAGTCGACGGCGAAACTTGGCGAGGTTGCTACGACCGGTCCCGAGATCGAGATTTTGTATAGATCGCCTCCCGGAACCGTGAAGTTAATCGCATAGACGGAATAACTTACTTTCTTGCTGTGGCTCCATAGGCCAAGCGAAGCCCCAACGATGCCGGTATACGCGGAAGTCCCTTTCGAATTGAGCACCTTGAATGTCGCCCCATTCGCCGCCACTTTGGACATTACATATGCGCGAAAGGGTCCTTTGCCCGTTTCATACCCAACCTGGCTGACGCGCACATAGGCAGATTGCCCGAGAACTACAGGCGCGCAGGCCAACTGCAGAAGCAGCATGCCGACAAGCAAAATCAACGGAAGATGGATTGAACGGCGTGAGTCAGTAGCGGGCATAGTGATCCTCTTTCGTCAACTTGCTATTCAAACGATTCAAACGGAGAAATCCTGCTCCTTAGGCGCTGGCGGTGTCAAGCGTACTCAGGAGACTGCGTATTTTAGAGCAATACCAATGATGGTGTAATGTAGAAGAGGCGAGACTCTGCGGCGAAGACGAGGATGGCGAGAGCCTACGAAGACGACCTGCGGCGCAAGATATTTGAGGCGCACGCCAAGGGGCATGGCAGCTTCCGGACGCTGGCGGCGGTGTTCGGTGTGAGTCTTGGGTATGTGGAGAAGATCTTCCGTCAGCGGCAGGTGAGCGGACAGTCAGAACGGGTGCGCTACAAGCCCGGACCGAAGAGCCGTCTAACTGCTGAAGTATCGGCCCGGATCGCCACTCTGGTTGCGGCGCATCCGGATTTGACGGTAGCCGAGTTACGCGAACGACTCGCCCATGACATCGGCGTAAAGATGAGTTGGTCGATGGTCCGGCTATGGTTAGGACAGCTGGGTCTGCGACTGAAAAAAAGTCGCTCCACGCCCTCGAGCGGGACACGGAAGCAAACCGCAAGCGTCGCGAAGAGTTCATCGAGCGCATCCGGGCCATCCCGCCGGAGAGGCTGATTTACCTGGACGAAAGTGGTTCAGGCTCCGCTTTGGCACATTACAGTAACCATGATATCGCTTTAGCCTTCGTTGAATCAATAGGAATTCTTACAGTGGGGCTAAAGTGGGGTTGTCGAAAAGGTGCTCACTCAAAACAATTGGCTGAAAGGCCCCTCTCGCCTTTTCTTCTCACCTACTGAGCAGGTATCGTTCGTGAGGAAGGCATTCGATGCGAGCCGCAGAGCTTATCTCTCCCCTGAAATTCCGGCTTACTGATATGCCGATTGAAGATCCCGGACCCGGCGAAGTGCAGGTCCGGATCGAGTCCGTAGGCATCTGCGGGTCTGATCTGCATTCCTACTCCGAGGGTGCTGTTGGCAGTACTCCCAATGTTTACCCCATGGTGCTCGGGCACGAGCCTGCAGGAAGGGTCGTGAGGACGGGCGCCGGTGTTACTGAACTCGCTGTGGGAGACCGCGGGGCACTTGAGCCCGCTCTTTACTGCTATCACTGCGAATTCTGTTTGAGCGGTCACCACAATGTGTGCACGAACATTCGCTTTCTGAGCAACCCCCACTATCCCGGTTTTTTTCGGGAACTGGTCAACTTACCGGCCGTCAACTTTCGTCCCATCCCTCCCGGGATGTCGTTGGACGAAGCCACCCTGGTTGAGCCTCTAGCGGTTGCTCTGCACTCGATCCGGGTGGCTTCATTCCACCCGGGCGAAACGGTAGTGGTCATTGGTGCGGGACCAATCGGCCTTTTGACGATCGCCGCATTGCGCGCCGTCAAGGCGGCACGAATCTGGGCAGTGGATCCACTGGCCCATCGCCGCGAGTTGGCCCGTGGAATTGGCGCAGACGTCGTGATCGAACCCGAAGAAGCCGTCGAGGAAATCCTCAGCGGGACGGGGCAGCGCGGTGTGGACTGCGCAATTGACTGTGCGGCTGGAGAATATACCACCGGTCAGGCGGTTCAAGTAACCCGCAATGCCGGTCGTGTCGTGCTCACAGGTATTCATTCATCTCCCTTCGTACCCATGGATGGTTCAGCAATGAGGCGCAAGGAACTCACCATCTTCAATGTGCGCCGATCAAACCACGAGGCGCAGGACGCTCTGGAACTGCTCCACGCACACACCGAGTGGTTTGCACCGCTGCTTACACATACCAGAGAGATCGAACAGATCGATGACGCCTTCGCAATCGCCAGCCAGTATCACGACGGTGTCGGGAAGATGATCGTCAGGCCTTAGAGTCCTGAGCGTCGCCAAACCACGCAATAATCGCAATCTGATCAGACAAATTCTCGTGCAAAGTATTGGAGGTCGCCCATGCATCAACTCACAGTCAGCCTCGCCATCTGCCTGACGATGCTGCCATCTTCGGTGTCCGCTCAGTCCTCAATCCCAAGCTGGTGCCATGCCCTCCCTCGCCCGGAATACAAATCCCTTGCTCGCGTAGCCACTAGCGATCCGTGGTTCGAAGTCTATAAACCTGCGTCGAATGTCTTCGCCATCTACGAACCGCATCAGGCTGAAGAGGTCATCAGCTACTTAATCGTCGGCAACAAACGAGCCCTGCTGTTCGACACTGGCATGGGAATTAGCGACATCGAGAAAGTAACCACCGAACTCACGAATTTACCCATCATCGTGCTGAATTCCCACACGCATGACGACCACGTCGGCGGCAACTGGGAATTCTCCGCCATCTATGGTGTGGATACTGACTTTACCCGCAAGAACGCGCTTGGCTCACGCGAGGACGCACAGGCCGAGGTCACCCCAGACCAAATCTGCGGTACCTTGCCCAACGGATTCGACGCGAAGGCCTACGCCACACGTTCGTGGAGGATTACAGCCTACACTCACGACGGCGATCGCTTCGACCTTGGCGGTAGAACTATAGAGGTTATCGCAACCCCAGGCCACACGCCGGACGCCATTTCCTTGATCGATCGCGCGAACGGACTTCTCTTCACCGGTGATACTTACTATCCCGCTCCAATCTGGCTCTTCCGCCCCGAAACTAATCTGGATGCGTATGCAACATCGATTCGGCGGCTGGCCGCTCTTGCGCCACAAGTCAGGCTCGTTCTGGGAGCGCACAACATTCCCGTCGCGTCGCCAACCGTACTCCTACGACTTGTGCCAGCATTCGATAGTGTGCGCCCTGGGAAGGTCTCTCCCATTCCAGAGTCTCCGGGCAAGGTCCTCTACAGAGTGGATGACATTTCCTTCCGGATGCGCGCACCCGATACTCGCTGACCTCGAAAAGGCCGCCGGAAGCTTGCATTCGAACAACCTGTTTGAGACTCTGCCATCTCTCGACACGCAGCATCTGTTGGCACAGCGCAGGTGGAAAGAAGGGTTCGGAAGTTTAGGATTGCGCTCTGGATCGTTCCGCGAAGGCTGAGTACATTGCGCGACCGAACAAAGAGGGCCGCGTCGTCAGTTTCTCCACTCGGTCCATACCAGCCTCGCTGCAGAGTTGGTGGAGTCTTTCAAAACCAACCGGATATGGTCCCCATCGATTCGGCTTGGATCGTTCATACTCCACGATCAAAAAGCGATCTGCCACAGACCGAAGCCTTTTCAGAAATATCTGCTGCTCTTGAATGAAGTGCAGCGTGTTTGCCATATGAATTCCGGCGACCGATGGGAGACGAAGGGTCGCGCTCTGCAGATCTGCAACGATCTTGCGAATCTCTACTCCGTTGTGCTGATCTGGAATTCCTTCTAGGGCTCTCTGGTCGAAATCGACGGCATAGATTGTGCTGCCAGCAGCGAGCAGATGAGCCAGGGCCACGGTGAAGGTTCCGTTTCCGGAGCCAAGGTCACACCATGATTGAGGTTTACCCCATTCAATGAGCGGGGTACGAGTGAGTGCGGTGGCCTCACTGATCTTCATCGCTTCACTGTACTTGACCGGATTCTGGGAACGAATACAGTGTTCGCTTCAGACGAGTCAACCGATGTGCCGGAAGAATCCCGAATGGGTATCGACGGTGTCTGCGAGGGGAGAACCGAGCGCAAGTATTATGAAGCTTTCGCAGCTCACATTGTCGTACGGGTTCGCAGTACGGCTTATGCTCGCAACCATGCCGTACTTGTCCAGCGCTTTGGATGCGGTGCAGGAAGCGGTCACCGGCCTTGGCGCCGAACACCAGGACGCGGGCGTAGCTGCAGAAAGGTCTGCCACGATGAAGTGGCAGGCCTCTTTTCGAGTTGGAGAGAATCAATTCAGTGTGACGTTCGCGGACAGGGGAGTGTTCTCGCTGGAGTCGCCCACGCGCACCACAAACTGTCCGGGATCGATGGTCCATTTGTGGGTAGTGTCGTCCCAATAGCTGAAGGCTCGCGCATCCAGCGCAAGCGTGATGTGCTTCGTCTCTCCTGGAGCCAGGTGAATCTTTTCAAAGCCTTTCAGTTCACGCTCTGGGCGCTTCGCTTTGGCTGATGGGTCGGAGAGATAAAGCTGCACAACCTCCGCGCCCTCCATACCGCCGGTGTTCTTCACGTCGAAGCTCACCGAAACCGGCGAACCGGACTTCGCCGCCGCAGCGACCTCCAGGTTCGAGAAGCTGAACGTCGTGTAGCTCAGCCCGAATCCAAACGGGAACAGCGGATGCTTGCCGGCGGTGGTCCAGTACCGATAGCCAACCATCAGGCCGTCGCCATACTTCACATGGCCCACCGTGATGTCGACCGGCGGACGGCCGGGCTCGTCCACATGCAGCGTTGTATCGGCGCCTTTGACTGGGTAATAGTACGGATACGAGGGGTTCTCCTCCCAACTGCGATCGAAGCTGATCGGCAGCTTTCCCTCGGGGTTGTACTTGCCGAAGAGAACCTCGGCAATTGCGGTGCCGCCTTCCTGACCGGGATAGTAGGTATGGAGGAGTGCGGTAGCTTTGTCGAGCCAACGCCGCGTGTCGGTTGCGCCGCCGCCCGTCAGCGTGATGACAGTGTGTGGATTGACCGCGGTCACTGCCTCAATTAGTGCATCCTGCCCCCAGGGCGGCGTGAAGGTGCGGTCGGAGCCCTCCATTTCCGTAGCGTTGTTGTAGCCCACCGATACGACAACCACATCCGCAATCGACGCGTACTCCTTCACTTCTTCCGAGATCATTTCGGCTTCGCTGATGATTCCAAGTCCGAAGTGGCTTCCGGCCATCGTCGGAAGATAATCGGCTTCCACCTTGATGGTCTGCCCGGCGCTAAGTTCCACGCTGGCCGATAGGGGCGACTGTCCTTCCACCTGCTTCTGCTCGAGAACCTGCTTGCCGTCTACTGAAATGCTGTATCTTTCGCCTCCGCCTGCGCCTGCCAGGATCATGTACTTCCCGGCCTTGTCCGCCTTGAAATTTGCCATGTAGCGGATGGTGCGCGGCGACTTGTCGGCGCGGCTCCACCATGCCGGGTTGTAGTCGGTGATGTTGTCCTGGGTCGAGTTTTCCGGGGTGCCCGTGAAATCCTTGCTTGGGTATGTGGCCACTTTGACAGGGCCATCCCAGTGCGAACGCGAGAAGACATCTCCTATATCGGGGAGGCCGCGTGTGTAGAGCACGTGCACATCCGGGCCAACGAGGTTCGCAATGCCCGTCATGATGCTCGCTGGCGCGAATGGCGTCGCTTCCGACGATCCGCCGCCGCCGGGCACGGCCGGCCATGCGTCCGGGCCGATGATTGCTATGGTCTTGATCTTCACGGCATCCAGCGGAAGAAAATGGCCATCGTTCTTAAGGAGGGTTAGGCTTTCGCGCGCGCCTTGCAAGGCCACTGCGCGGTCTGCGAGGGAATAGGTGGAGTTTGCCGGGTCGAACTGCGGCCGGTCGGTGAATCCATAGCGCAATTCCGTACGCAGCAGCCGCAGCACCTTATCGTCGATGGTCGATTCCTTGACCGTCCCTGCCGTGATTGCGGGCAGCAGGCCCTTCGCATTCATGAAACGTCCGCTCGGCATCTCCAGATCGAGCCCGCCGTTGGCTGCTCCGATGCTGTCGTAGGTCGAATCCCAATCGGACATCAGGATGCCTTTGAATCCCCACTCGCCCTTCAGAACCTTGAGATTGAGGAACTCGTTCTGCGTTGCATGGACGTTGTTGATCAAGTTGTAGGAATTCATCACCCCATCCACGTGCGCGTTGATCACGGCTGCCTCGAATGAGGGCAGGTAGATCTCGCGCAGTGTTCGTTCGTCCACATCCGCGCTGGTGTCGTGCCGGCTGTATTCCTCGTTGTTGGCGGCGTAGTGCTTGACCGTGGCGATCACGCCCTGCGACTGCACACCTTCGATGTACCGGACCACCAACGCGGAGTTCAGGTACGGATCCTCGGAAAGATACTCGAAGTTGCGTCCGGTCACGGGCGAGCGTGCGATGTTCACGCCGGGCCCAAGCAGAAAGTTCACATTGCGAACGCGGGCATCCTTGCCCAGGCTCTCGCCAAGTTTGCGGGAAAAGTCCACATCCCACGTTGCGGCCAGTGCGGCTCCGCCCGCGTAGGCCGTCGTCGGACCCCAGCTGCGAACACCGACGGAGGCATCGGACATTTTAAATCGCGGCAAGCCGACGGAAGGCATTGCGTTTGTATACATGTCGTCGACGCCGCTGATTAACTTGATTTTCTCTTCCAAGGTGAGTTTGGCCAGCATTGCCTTGGCTTTGGCCTCAATCGTTGGTGAGTCCGGTACGGGAGCCTGTGCCGCGGCCACCATCGATGTGGCCATCAAGCCCGCACACAAGTACATCGACACGCGCTGCGAAAACGTTTCAATAAAAGATTGCGTCATTTTTTTCATAACTGAGGAAGATTAACGTATCGGCGGCCGTTTGCGCAGTGTTCGCCTGCACTCAACGACCAGCAATTGAGGAGCCAGTTCCCAAAACATGCCTATGTCTGGGTGATGCGGCTAAATGTCGAAATTCCATGAATTATCAATCTCCTGTGTGGGGCAGGGAAGCCGAGGGTTCTGAAGGAGTGTCTACGAATGCTTTCTAGTGCTTTTCAGTGCTTTTGTTAGCCATCGGTGCTCATCAGTTTCAATGGGTTACATCTGAATGCACTTCTGTCACGGCAGAGGTCTATTCGGATGCTCGCGTGTCTCTCGCGGCTCCTTGCACAGTGAATCTGATTTGCATCGATTCTTAACTTACCACCAGTGCTAAATTGCAATGCAGTGCAGGACATTAACCAACTGAGTTGACAGTCCGCACCGAGGAGTGTAGAAAAACGCCCAGCTAACAAATCGGATACGGAAACCGGTACGACAATGGTGTGAACGAATGCCGCAATGGCTGCCGATCAAAGACGGACTTGGTACACGGACAGTGAATGATGCATTTCCTTCAGGACATTCTCCGTCAACCCGAAGAGTTGGAGCAGGTAATCGAACTGCTTGGCGGAGAACTTAGTACTTCTCTACAAAGATCGTCGGAAATCATAGGCCGGGGAAGGCACGTATATTACACAGGCATAGGTGCAAGCTGGAATGCTGCGGTGGGCGCTGGAGCACTGGCCACCCGGATTGCAGTTCCTGATGAACATTCTCCCTGCTCAACTGGCGGCCGAACGCCTGGCTGCATTGTCCGGCGTGGACTGCGATGCATTTCGCTATGCCTCCTCTGTCGTCGAAGGCTCATACAGATTGCTCCCGCAGTTGAATAACTTCACAAGTAATGACAGGAAATAGGATGACGACGGCGATCGGCGCAGTAGACATTGGTGGAACCAAGATAGCTGTCGGGATCGTTGATCATGCGGGACGCGTGCTGGCAAAGGAGGAGACGCCTTCACAGTCGGCGGGAGCATGGCCCGAAGCGCGTGAACGCATTACCGCCATGCTACATAGAGCAGCACGAGTATCCAGCCATGCCATTGCCGGCATAGGAATCGGCTCTACTGGGCCCGTTGATCCCATCCGGGGTACATTTGGAAAACTCGATGCGCTTCCACAATGGAGTGGCGCGTCAATCGTAGATGACCTGAAGAGCGAGTTTCACGTTTCGGTAGCGATGGAAAATGACGCTGATGCAGGCGCGCTCGCTGAGGCAAGCTGGGGCGCAGGCGTAGGAAAATCGTGCCTTATCTACGTCACCGTAGGCACAGGTATTGGTGGGGGGATCATTCTGAACGGCGAGCTGTATCGCGGTGTCGAGGGCTCTCATCCGGAGTTCGCGCACCAGGTTATCGAAGTGAATGGGCCTCCTTGCTCCTGTGGCCTGAACGGATGTTGGGAGTCTCTTGCATCAGGGCTGGCGATGTCCCGGTGGATCGAAGCGCAGCCTGAATATGCCGGGAAGACGGGACTGACCGCTCGGCGAATTTATGCGCTGGCAGGTTCCGGAGACTCATTGGCCAAGCGCGCGGTGGAACGCGAGACCTTCTTCCTGGGCATCGGATTGGCGAATCTCGTCAACTTGTTTACTCCTGACGCGATCATTCTTAGTGGCAGCATCATGAAGAGTGCGGGACGCTATCTCCAGCAGATGCGCCAGGTGATGGAGAGGGGATGCCGATTTGTTCCGTTGGACAGAGTGGAGTTGCGGCTCGCATCTCTTGGAGAGGACGCAAATCTTATCGGAGCGGCGCGTGTGTGGCATTACCGCTTTGTTTCGGCTCAACAGGGAGCATAGAAATGGCCAGAAGCTGATCGCTGGTATATCTTATCCTTGTTAAAATTTTTCATCATTTCATTGCTCACAAACATCTTTTGGACCGATCGTACTTGACCTCATCCGCACATTCTCTGTTGACCTGGGCGCCGCTGGCTTTCTTGTTTTTCCCTTCCTCATAGCGTACGGAGTGATGTCAATTCCAGCAGGATTTCTGGTGAAACGGCTTCGGGAGAAGCCAGTTATGATCGGAGCATTTCTGGCCGCGATGTTGGGATCCATCGGATTCGCGCTACATCCCACACATAACGTGCCGTTCGCCTGAGTTGCATCCAGGTGAGTCGCACACGGTCCAAGCCACTTTTGCGATCCAAGGTGCACGGCGGATCGTGGTCGATATTTTGCGATCGACCGGATTTTCTGCCGCAAGTGTCGAACTTCTTGTGAGGCCGTGCCAAACACAACATCAGGTAGCCGCGGAAATGTCTGCCCTCTTCAGACGCAGCGTTGCATTGTTGACCAGAGGTTTCGCCCAGAAGCCGACGCTGAAGACAAAACCAAAGGTCAGATAGAGAAGGGCCATTCCACTCCTTAATCCAACGTGGTCGCCGATTCGTCCGATGACGGCTGGCATCACAGCGCCGCCAATGATTCCGGTAGCGAGAATGCCTGTAAAGGAGCCGTGATACTCGGCCACGGAATTAAGAGCCAGCGAAATAAGAATGGGCCACATGACCGAAGCAAAGAACCCGACAAATGGGAAAGAAATCACCGACACACTGGGCGGACCGAACAGCGCCAGCGACAGCGAGAAGAGCGCACAGGTTGCAGCGCCAATCAAGACGCGCCGGCTGTCGAATATTTTCAGCAGCAGCACGCCAGCCACGCAGCCTGATGTCATCAACCCCCAAAACCAGGAGACGGCGCGCGCGCCCGTTGTATGAGGATCAAAATGGTGATACTGGCTGAGGAACTGCGAAATCCAGTTGGCGGTGCCCTGTTCGCAGCCCACATAGGCAAAAATCGCAAGGAAATACAGCCACACAAGACGCCGGCGCACCAGGCTGCCATACATTTGTAATGTTCCGGGCCGCTCTTCGGCAGTGTGCTGGATGCGTGGAAACCGTGACGCACAAAGCACCAGGACCATCACAAACGCAATCGCGGTAAAGATCCAGTACAGAGAAACCCACGGCAGTGCATTCGGAGTGACCTTTTTCAGCACCCGGAGCAACACATTAGGTTCATGCCGGTTGTGGCTCAGGTTTAAGACAAGATACGAATAAACCTGCGGACTGATAAAGGAGGCGGCGCCAAACAGTAGTTGCGCGAGGACCTCGTTGAACGCAAAATGTTCCTCTCCTCCGGAGACGCGGAGAAGGGGATTGATAGCGACTTGCAACATGGCCATTCCAGCGCCAATGACAAAAAGTGAGATGACAGCGACTTTATACGCCGGAAAGAGCGCGAAGCTCATTGATCCGAGCGTGGCCACAGCGAATGCCGAAATCATCACAGGTTTTTCCGTGAAGCGCTCCACTAGAAACCCCGCCGGAATTGACATCACACCATACGCAATGAAGAAAGCGAAGACCAGAAAGCCCGCGGCAGTCAGGCTGACATGAAAGTTGCTGATGATATCCGGAACAATCGGGCCAAGGATGTTCGTAAGCAGTGATATGACAAAGAACGTAAGCAGGACCAACCCCACCATGTATCGATTTCTTGTCATAGGCATCTGACTCCTACTTCACTCGGCGTCGGGAATGTGTATCAACCAATCATGGCGCGCGTGGGTAGAAACCCAAAATCAATGTTTACTATCCGACCTTGCCCGCTCTAAAACGTCGAGGATATAGACTCCCGCACCGTATCCGACCATAGGTCTGGCGCCTGTCGGATCACCGAGCGCTCCAGGAAAGAGAGTGCAACTCTCGGCAACATACATTTCCGGGATGATGTTGTGATCGGCGGCTGCTTTGTCCACGATGCGCTTGAGGATGGCAGCCGCCTCGGCATTGCGTCCCAGGCGCCGATACACTTCGGCCAGACTGATATCGACAAACACGAATTCCTGGCGCTCATACCAGTATTCAAAGATTTTCGGATCTGTATATGTGCTGCGGACGCGCCGATAGCCGCCGGAAGCCACTTTCAGAAGCTCCATTCGCTCCACCGTGTCGTGCACCACGGCAGGATCCGTGATGATCCCGAAATTGATCGCCGCCAGCAGGGCGCCGTCGATATCGTTCTTCACTCCTTCTTCCAGCGTTCCCCGCAGCTTTCCGTCTCGAATAAAAGCAGCGTTGAATCCTTGCTCGAGTTGCGTGATGTGGTTCAGAATGTCGGTTCGGGTGGCTTGGTCGTCCTCGCGACGGGCGATTTCAGCGAAGTTTTTTAAGCCAACGACAGCAAGTGCCGTCGAAAAGGCAAAATGCTTCTTGTCCTTCTGATGCTCCTCCCAGATGGACGTGTCCTCGGAGACGATCAAGCCATGGTCGTATTGGTCGAGGTTCGCCAACAGCGGTTTCACGATATAGTCCCTGGCGCTTTCGTACAGCCGGCCGCGATAGGTTGGCGTCGCAAGCAACGTCGGGTCGTCGTATTGCCGCAGGTACTCACCCAACACCCAGAGCACAAGACCCCAATCGTCGAACTCAATATTTGTACTGCCCTCCATAGTAAAGAACGGCTCCTCGGAGCCGTCCCCGAAATAGCGCACCACCGAGATCTGGTAATCTGCGCCCCGCGTTTGTTCGCGCATCTTTCCTGTAGGCTGAGCATTGAAGTAAGCCAGCAGCGCAGCTCTCGCTTCGTCTCTGTGTCCCATGCGCACCAGCGCCACCGCTGCGTACGCCATGTCGCGCACCCACGGCGTGAACCACACACCGTCGGGCAAACTGGCAACGATGAGACCGTTGTTGTTCCTTCCCGGGCGGTTGGGTTCGCGGCTCTGCGCCATGCGGAGCATGACCTCGCTTTGACGCCACAGATGCCGTTCTTTTTCGTCCGCAAAAGGAGCAGCTGGCTTGACGCGCCAGCGCTCGAGCTCCGTAATCTCCCGCTTCATCAGTGCGCGCGGCGCGAGTCCGGCCTGCCACTGGTTGAATTCCCGAACCGTTTGTTCCAGATCGTGGTCGCCTTCCACGGAAATCAGTGCCCATGTGAGCCTGTTGGCCAGATATTGCTGTTCTCCTGCCGCCTCATTCCGCTTCGGCCCCAGTGGAATGAGCAATAAGGACTCCTCAATCCCGTCGAATTTCAGCAGCTCAATTTCGGTGTTAGATATCTGCACGACTCTGTGTGACGTGACCGGTCGGCTCCATTCAACTTTGAAGCCACTAGCGGGCGCTGTCGCGGGACCGGGCTCCCAGCTGATGATGAGGGCTGCTCGCCGTAGACCAAAAGGCATGAAGAAAAATCCGTCCCCGTCGCCGCTGCTGGCGTGGATGACGTGCGAATCTTCCTCATAGTCTGCCGGTACGCTTTGTGCGCCTCTGTCGCTCCAACTGAGACTCTTGATGAAGTTCGCGGTTTCAACTCCTTCGCTTAGCGGATTGAGAGGGTCTGGTCGGACAAAACTGTAAGGATGCGCATAGAACCTGGTCACCATCGCAGTCTGCGGAGAAACCACGGCGAATCCAAAACCGTTCCCGGTAACCAGGTTTGTAGCAAAGGCAGACGAGCATGTCAGAAGGGTTGCACAGATGTGAGAGGCAAGACAGCGGGTGAAGCTCATGACCAGCTAGTTTCGATCCCAACAGCTACATTCCGCAACTGGTCCGGAATACGTGGCCCAACTGTCCCCCTCCTATTGAGTAACGATCAACACTGCTGTAGTGATGATTATACTTCCTGACTAGGCCGTAATGTTGGCGGTCTGGCTGCTCGTGGCGCTCTGATGATGCCGCATTTGATCTCCGAACTTTCACACGGCAAAAGGCTATGCCATGGGTGGCATCACGGCAATTGTCTCAACGCGCTGAGACAATTCCGAGCAAAATAAGGGATTCTCAAGAAAGGAAGCTAACGGAGGATGTCAGCACACTTCACGGGCCTTGAATCTCGGTAAATGACAGAGTCCTGGGCAAGGCTTCTGCCGGGAGATAAAGGCCAAGTATCGAGACGGAGCTTCAATCGATGACACGGCGCGCTATTTGTTAGAGGTGTTGTGAGAAGCTTCGCGGAGGGTTTCTCCGATGTCGAATTTGAGCTATGTCCTTTTTCACCCTCTGTGGTTTCCGCCAATTCCGGATAACATCTTTGGAATGTATGGCGGGGACGACGGGGCTCGAACCCGCACCTCTGCCGTGACAGCGAAAAGGAAGGTCGTAACTTACAGAAAACAAGCGTCACGGATGGCTTTCTTTTGGCGCTGTAAGGAACGATCGGGAACCGTTATCGAACCCATATCAAACCCACGACCTCTGCCCTGTAGACCTCAGCCCAGCCCTGATTCTACTGGCGATTTCGCTTCGACCTCTGTCGCTGTTTGGCAAAAGATCATGGGTTCGCTTTGGCGGTTGCTCCGAAGTACGAAGACCAACTCCGCGCATTTCTTCCCTCTGACTATGAGTTCTTCGCGGGGAGGCGGCAGAAGAAGGCCAGAGTCGACTCAAATTATGAGGCCGCGGACAAGTAGAGCCGGAGGGATTGATTCCCTCCTGAATGAGTGCCGTATTACGATTTCCGCTAGGCCGTGCGGCGGATCAGGTTCAATAACTGAGTCACGCAGGCTTCAGCCAATCCTCGTTCGATATGAACGAGGGTTCCTGTCGGGTTTTTCCTGCCTTCACCCAGGCAAGCTCATACTCCGTGGACAGAGTCGGTTGATAAAAGGCCTCGGACAACATCGTGGGCGGCCGTATTTGTACACCGCCCTGAAACTCACCGGGAAGATATAGGCGCCCCGTGAACTCACGGACGCCGAGTTTCGCATCCTCAAGCGAATCGATGCGGGGTTGGTCCCACCCAACATCCATCCCAAGGTACGGGGACTTCAAGACACAAGATTGGAACCTCTCGCGCGGCCTGAGTTCCCAGCCGCATTCGATCCCAAAATCGTATTTCGCTGCAACTTCATGGACTGTTTCGACCGGAATGTCAGTCCGGATTCCGATCTCATCTGAGGAGTTGCTATAAGCACGGCTTTGAATTGAGGCACCGCCATGACGGGGGAGTAGACACTCTACTCCCAATGCGAGTAGAGTGTCTACATCTATGAACGAAAGAAGCCAATATAAGAACGGAATCGAGCTGCTGCAGGGAACACTCGACATGCTTATTCTTCAGACCCTGCAATGGGGACCGCAGCACGGATACGGAATTGTCCAGGCTTTACGTTTGCGATCCGGAGACGTGCTTCAGGTGGAGACCGGATCACTGTATCCGGCTCTCCATCGATTGGAACGTCAGAGCTGGGTGCAGTCTGAGTGGAAGCAGTCAGAGAGCAAGCAAAAAGCCCGATATTACCGAATCACGGCCAAGGGGAAAAAGCAGTTGGCCTCGGATCTGGGCCGATGGGAGCGGATTGTCGAAGCGATTGGGTCGGTGATGTACGTCAAGCCGGAGGAGAGTGAGTCATGAAGTGGTTCCCGAGCTTCGGTTTTCAGCGGCGCAAGCGCGAATTGCAGGAAGAGATTGATGCGCACCTGCAGATGGCGATTGCAGATCGAGTGGCGCGAGGCGAGACGGCAGAGACGGCGCGACAAGCGGCGGCGCGGGAATTTGGAAATATTCCTCTAGTGCAAGATGTGACGCGCGACATGTGGGGCCAAGCCTGGCTTGAACAACTAGGCCGGGATGTCCGTTACGCGTTACGGCAACTGCGCAAGAGCCCCGGCTTTACGATCACCGCGACGGCGATGCTGGCAGTAGCTATCTGCGCCAACAGCACCGTATTCAGTTGGATCGACGGCACAATGTTGCGTCCGATTCCTGGCGCACGGGACACGGACGACCTTGTGAGCCTGCAGCGGGGGGAACGGAACTTCTCTCCGACTCCGCCCTTCTCGTATCTCGACTATCGCGATCTGCGCGAGCAGAACCACACCTTCACCGGGATACTTGCCTATCATCACGATTGGATTACGCTGACCGGTGGCGCACTGCCGGAGCGCGCCTATATTGCGAACGTGTCGGCGAATTATTTCGACGTGCTCGGCATCAAGCCGGTGCTGGGGCGTTTCTTTCTGCCTGAAGAGGAGTCACGTCCAGTTCCCAACGTGGTCCTGGGTTACTCGCTTTGGAAGACCCGTTATGCCGCAGACCCGGCAATTGTGGGCAAATCGATCGAGATTGCCCGGCATCCTGTAACCGTGATCGGCGTGGCGCCGGAGGGGGTTGTCGGAGCAATGCCCGGGATCCGTGAAGATCTGTGGGTAACGCTCGATCCCCTCGGGACGGATGTGTGGCGGATGACGCATCGCAGTGGTGGTGCGGTCTGGCTGAACGTAATAGGAAGATTGCGGCCCGGCGTGAGCCGTGGCCAGGCAGCCCAGGACCTCGACACCGTGATGCACAATATTGTCGCGGCGTTTCCGGACGATCATCTGGGCGATAACCGGATCACGCTGGATCCCATGTGGCGCTCACCATTCGGCGCCAACGGATACATGGCGGCGACGCTGCCCATTCTGCTGGCCTTCGCCGCTGTGGTGCTGTTGCTGACCAGCGCGAACGTGGCTACGCTCACGCTGGTGCGGTTTGTATCCCGGCGGCGTGAGCTTGCCATCCGGCAGTCGCTCGGGGCGAATCGTATTCAACTGGTGCGGCAGATGGTGCTGGAGGGCGTGGTGCTTTCCATCGTCGCAGGAGCCGTGGCCCTTGTGTTGACATCGTGGACATCGAAGACATTCGCATGGTTCTTTCCAGCGAACTCGAATCCCCTCATACTCAACGGGAGCATGGACCATAAGGTGGTAATCGGGATTGCGGTGTCGTCCCTGTTGGCCGGCATGCTGTGCGGCGCGCTCCCCGCCTGGCGTTCGGCCCACGCGCCGGCCATTGAGGTACTGAAGGCAGAGTCTGCAAGCATCTCCGGCGGCTCACGCAACCGGAAATTGCTCAGCGGGCTGGTAGTGGCGCAAATCGCGCTTTCACTTCCTCTGCTGGTCTGCTCCGGGCTATTTCTGCGAACACTGCGGAATCTCGCCGGCGCGAATCCCGGATTTGAACAGGACCACATTCTCACTGCGTCCGTGGGGCTGAATATTGCCGGCTACAGCCACGACGAGGAACAGGTGATCCGTCACAAGATTCTTGATCGCGTGTCGGCATTGCCTGGCGTGAAGGTTGCGTCTCTTACGGACTGGATTCCGATGACCTTGGGCCACAAGGGGGACGATGCGTATCCGGAAGGGTATGTGCCACACCCCCATGAATCTTTGCAGGCGTACCACGCCGAAGTGGCCCCGCGGTATTTCGAATCCCTTCATATACCCATTCTGGAAGGACGCGAGTTTACACCGGATGACGATGAAAAGGCCCCGCGGGTACTCATCGTGGATCAGACCGCGGCGAGGCGATACTGGCCGGGACAGGATCCGCTGGGAAAGAAACTCAGGATATGGGGCGGCCTTTTCACGGTTGTCGGCGTCGCGAGAAATTCGACACATATATTCGTGAATGAGTCACCGGAGCCCATCGTGTATATGAGCTTTTTCCAGGTGGGGTATGAGACTATCGTGCAGGTGAAGACCGAGGGAAATCCGGTCGACCTTGCGCCAGCGGTGGAGAACGCCATCCACGAAATCGATACACGGCTGCCAGTTTTCGATGTGCGTCCCATGCGAGAGAGTACCCAGATGGCGAGCAGTTTCGCTGTCGTACAGAGCGCCCTGGCGGGCATGTTCGCGCTGATCGGGCTGGTTCTTGCGGTGACCGGGATCTACGGAGTTGTGGCCTATCGGACTCAAATGCGGACCCACGAGATCGGAGTACGAATGGCTCTGGGCGCCTCGCGCGTCGACGTGCTGAGACTCGTGCTGTTGCAGGGATTGTGGCTCACAGGCATTGGGATGGCGCTGGGACTGGCGTTTGCGTTGGGACTGACACGTTTCATCGCCCGGCTCTTGTACGGAATCGGAGCCAACGATCCCGTCACCGTCGTTTCCGTCGTCATGCTCCTGGGAGCGATGTCTTTGCTGGCATGCTACTTTCCGGCACATCGAGCGATGCGCCGGAACCCTGTGACTGCAATTCGCGAACTGTAAACCGCAGCTCGGACTCGACGCGAATTGCGTGAATTAATCTGGCTCTCTACTTCCAGCGCCGTTACTTCGCGAGTCCGTAAGGGTCGAAGCTGGCAATGCCGGCCGAACAGATGTGATCTGGACCAACCCGGCGCCGAGCTGACGCGGCGTTGGGCCTGCAGGCGTCGGCACATCCGATAGCTTCGATAGAAGGTTTTCGTAGGCCGCCACGCCATCCTCGACCGCGGCCTGCTCCTCCTCGCCGAGCGGAATCTCCGTAAGCGTACGGTTACTCCCTCGTGGCGAGAGTAGTGGTGCAGGGCCGAAGATCGGCTCATGTCTGACGCAGTAGGTTTGAGTACAGATCGTCGTGTTCGCCGTTTTCGATCGATTTCAGAGAAGCTTCAGATTGTGCAGTTGACGCTGAAGCCTAACGCCAGCGTGGCTGAAGTGGCGCGAGCCCATGGTGTGAACGCGAACCAGGTTTTCAAGTGGCGTCGTGCATTTGAACGTGGCGAACTGAGCGAGCCGAGTATGGCGCTGATCCCGGTTACGGTGGCCAGCCTCGAGGACGAGGGCAGAGAGACAGAAGAAGCTGCTGCGATGCCGGCGGGAGGCGCGATCCACATCGAACTTCCTGGTCGAGCCGTGATCAGTGTAGAGAGCGGCGCTGATTCATCTCTGGTGCGTTCGATCCTGGAGAGTTTGCGCAAGTGATACAGCTTGCGGTTGGGACGAAAGTCTGGATTGCAGCGGGTGTGACGGACCTGCGTCGCGGCTTCGACGGTCTGAGTGCACAGGTGCAGAACGTGCTGCACGAGCAGCCGTTCTCCGGTCACGTGTTTGTGTTTCGAGGGGCGAAGAGGCGACATCGTTAAGCTTCTGTGGTGGGATGGCGATGGTCTGTGCCTGTTCGCCAAGCGTCTGGAGCGTGGACGATTCATCTGGCCGAAGGCTGACAGTGGAGTTGTGCGGCTCAGCCGCGCACAGCTGTCGATGCTTCTGGAAGGCATCGACTGGCGCAGAGTCGAACGTACGTGGACGCCGGAAGTCGCGGTCTGATGATCATCATGATTCCCCTGTATTGATGCGGGTTTTCAAGATCCGTTTGTGCGCGATTGATGGCATACTGCGTCCATGGATCGCGCTCCACTGCCGGATCTGGACATGCTCGATCGGGACGCACTGAGAATGTGCTCAGTCTGAAAACCGGGGGACACCCGCGTCAGTTTCCAAAGGCTCTTTGTCATCAGACCTGCGCCGACCAGAAGGATCATGGCAATTGCAACCTGCCCAACAATAAGGGAGTTCCGCAGCCGCGACTGGCCCATGACGATAGCTCGTCCCCCCTGTTTCAGAGAATCGTTTGCACTGACTCGCCGAGATTGGTATAGGGGAACCAGTCCAAACAACACTCCCGTCAGGATTGAGACCGCAGTGGTAAAGACGACTACCCGCCAGTCAACTGCGATCTCTGCCGCTCGGGGTAGATCTGCGGGGAGACGCCGCATGAGCGCAGGTACGCCGACGATTATCAGAATGAATCCAAATAGGCCTCCCGCTGAAGCCAATACCAGACTCTCAGTCAACAGTTGTCGTGCAATTCTCCTGCGGCTAGCACCCAGAGCAATCCGTACGGCAATCTCCTTTTGCCGTGTCGCCCCGCCCGTCAGCATGAGGTTCGCTATGTTCGCGCAGGCAAGCAGAAGCACCAGTGATCAGAAGCATGAACAGGACCAGTCGAACTCCACCGACAACATGCTGACCGAGAGGATCGGCCGTTATTCCTCTTTCTTTGTCGTCGTCAGGATAGAGACGCTGCAGATTCGTTGCGACATGACTGAGATCGGCCTGAGCCTGCTCCAGTGAAACACCAGGCTTCAGGCGTGCGAACACACATAAGGGATGAGTCCCGCGCTGCCACGCTTCAGGAGGAGACGGAAGCGCCA
Organism: Terriglobales bacterium; assembly: GCA_963823845.1. Classification (GTDB taxonomy): domain Bacteria; phylum Acidobacteriota; class Terriglobia; order Terriglobales; family Acidobacteriaceae; genus Alloacidobacterium. The sequence goes on along the minus strand of CAWGND010000008.1, from coordinate 344,306 downwards.
GCGGCGTCCACACGTCAAAGCGGTTACGCGACTGGTAATCCGACGCTTTGCTGACAAGGTAAAAGTTCCGTGGAAGCACGCCAACTATGGTGTATTCCGCGTCGTTGAGTCGAATCGAACGCCCCAGGATGTCCCTTCGGCCGCCAAAATACTGCTTCCAGGTGGAATCGCTTAAGATGGCCACGTGGTTGGAACTGGGATGATCTTCTTCGGGGAGAAAGTCACGGCCAAGAGCCACGCGGACTCCAAGCAGTGAAAAGAACTGCTGACTGACTGCAGCACCAGCCAGACGTCGCGCCTCTCCTGACTCGTTCAGAATGTAATCAGGATATGGGTCGATTGCCGCCATCTTTTCGAAGGAATGGGTCTGTTGTCGCCAGTCATAGAAGTTCGCCGGCGCTACTGTCCCGAGCGTTCGCTCGCGAAGGGATGTTTCCCAAAGCATGAGAAGACGATTCGGCTCAGGATACGGCAGCGGTTTTACCAGGACGCCATTCACGAGAGTGAAAATGGTGCTATTCGCTCCGATGCCGAGCGCCAACGTTAGGATGATGACGGTCGAAAATCCGCTATTCCTCACAAGAGTGCGCAACGCGAAACGAAGATCCTGAATCAGCGTCTCCATAAATGCTCCCATTCGGGCATCACGAACGTTTTGCTTCACCTGTTCCATGCCGCCCAGTTCCCGGCGGGCATCACGCAAAGCGTCTTCGCGAACAGCCCCTGCACGAATTTTGTCTGCCACGATTGCGTCGAAGTATGCTCCCAACTCCTCGTTGAAGTCCTCATTCAATTCTTCCCGATGGTGAAAGTTCCGCCATAGGACACGAAGATAACGAATCACGAGCTACCTCCTACGTCGCGCGCAGCGCATTCGTCATCGCGAGGGAGATTCTTTCCCATCTCTCAGATTCGGTTTGGAACTGCTTTCTTCCCGTCTTTGTAAGTCGATAGAACTTTGCCCGACGATTGGTCTCCGATTCGCCCCAAAAGGAAATGAGCCACCCCGCCTCCTCCATCCTGTGCAAGGCAGGAAAGAGAGATCCGGCTTTGACTTCAAATGTGCCGCTGGTGACTTGCATAATGCGGCGCGAGATCCCCATTCCGTGCAGTTCTTCGAGGGCAAGGGATTTGAGGATCAGCAGATCGAGTGTTCCCTGCAACAGATCAGTTTGGGGAGACGGCATGGAATCTCCTATAGACATTCAATAAGCGATTAGAACAGCTCTCTTATAGATTGTCAATAAGAGCAGCGTGCGCTAAAACGTTCCGTTGGGACGATCACGAAAGAGCTGACCGCGAAATTTTTCCCTTGGGCAATCCGATTCAACACAACATAAATAGGCTGGGGCATGTAATGGGGTGATCCTCGGAATAGGAGGAATCACATGTTCAAAACCTTATATCGTTGCGCGCGCACGGCCGCTCGGCATGAGAACGGTCCTGCTGCACGGTCACGGCTCGCTTACCTGGAACACCTGTCTGCAGGCGGTGCCACTCTGCACTGCCTGCGGGCAAATGCCGGCGTTCTGTACCGCGCCGCAGTGTACATGAATCTGGATGACACCAGTCCAGTAGAGCGTACGGCAGTGGAGAAGGCCGCGACGGAATGGGCACACCGGAAATTCCTCAACGCGATGGCATCCAGTCCGGAGCCGACAGAAAAGGAATTTCGTTACATCACTTGCCGTCGGCTCCGCTTCGCCCGGCGGTTGCAAGAGCCTGCGATTGAACGGGCTGACCCCGATCTTGCTGTAGCGGAGGTGCATACCATGAGGGGACTGGAATCCGAGGGAACGTCCCGGCGTCGGTTTCAGACAGTGCTTCTCACTGCATTCTCAGCGATTGCAATGGTGCTCGCCGTAATCGGAGTTTACGGATTGCTGGCATTTTCGGTCCGGCAGCGCAGCGGCGAAATCGGGATACGTATGGCGCTGGGTTCGACGCGTAAGGGCGTACTCGGCCTTGTCCTACGGGAAGGGCTAATGTTGTTCGGCGCGGGCCTGGGGATTGGCATCGCAGCTTCCATGGGACTGACGCGGCTCGTATCAGGCTTTCTCTACGGTGTACCAGCAATCGATCCCGTAACCTACGCGATGGTGCCGTGCCTGCTGCTCGTTGGGACTGTGGCTGCGTGTCTCGTACCAGGCCTCCGAGCGACACGAATCGACCCGATGAGTGCATTGCGGACTGAATAGCTAAAAGGATCTGCAACATGGTAGCTGTTTGCCGTCACCCCTCAACTGGCGCGTTATCGCCGAATCACTCATCGACAAATGCTCTCAAGGCAGTTGCCGAAGAGCCGCTGGTGAATCTGAACAGACCCAGCGAACCCAGCTGCGGCCCATCGTGCAATGGGGTATATCTTTTGCAGACAATCTACGTGGGAGCCATCGCGGAGAGTTACCCTGACGTCGGAAATCCCAAAGCCATATCCGAACATCGTAGGCATGCCGACAACCCAAGTCACGAATCATCTTGAAAAGCTTGGATATACGTGCGTTTGTTCATTGAGCAGAAGGCTATCTGGGGCTCGTATTGCGCCTCCTTCAGGACCATGAGTGTTGCGCATTCGAGCGCCCAGTGCGAACCGTCTTGGAGGTAAAGTGGGCCGTATTGTTCCTCACCATCGCAGGCCTCACAAATCACTAATGGTTCCGCGAAAATGCTCTCTCTACCGAATTTCTCGCGCATCCGGCGAAGATTCTCAGCAAGCTCCCAATTGGCGCTAAGTCTGGGCTGTCCGAGTTTGATCGCGCGTTCAGCTGCCGTGCGAAGCGTGCGGTCACAGCCTCGCGGAGCTATACTCAACACCTCATTGTTTTGTAGGAAAACGAGTTCGAAGAACTCCTCAGTAGAAACCAAGCTTCGCCAGTTAGCTCCTCAATGATCCTCGATTCGGCTTTGGTGATCGCAAACCAGAATTTTTTGAATCATCTGATCTGCCTCATGCAAAGAAGAGTATTGTGCGACGAAGGCAGGAATTGCGCAGATGAGTTTCATATATTGTTCGAACTTATCTTTATTGAAGTGCTTTCCGAACAGCGTGCCACCCTCGTTCAGAAGCGCGAGCGCCTGTATTGGGGATAGCGCTTCCAGGCTGGGCGGTGACGATGGAGAATATTTCGGGAACACGATACGCGTCAGCCGTTGTGGCGCGTCCGTGCCGCGGTCGCGCGATGGATGCAATAGCTTTATCCTGTGGCCGTCAGAGCGGACATGGATTGGAGCATCAGCCAGTTGCGGCCACTCGTCTCGGAGGATCTTCCATGTGCCTTCTTTCAAGCTGATCGGCGTTTCCACCTGCGATATGGAAGCCGTGTCGAGGTGGAGCAATGCAGGTTCATCGCTCCCCAGAGCAAACCCATGCGCTGCCAGATGGGCTGCCAGAGTACTTTTTCCGGATTCACGCGGAGCGCAGAGCATGATGCCGTGTTCGCGGTTGCCAACCATCGACGAGTGAAAAGCAACGTCGTAGCGCGCTTCGTCGTATAACAAAGAGCGCACGGCATGAAGCAGCCCCAGGCCCACTTGCTCATCCTTTATAGATGGGAAAATCTCCTGGTCATTGGCAGTTATCGTCCATGACGTTGTCGAGCGCTGGAGACGAAGATGAAATCGGGCGGGCCGAGTTGCTGGCGGACAGCTCCGGAAGCAATCTCTGCACAGTGCCTCGGCTCCGTGCGAGAATTCAACCAGCATGGGAATCCCGTGAACTTCTACATTTGCATCTGGCGGTGATAAGAGGGACGGCCAGTCACGGCGCTCTTCTGCTTCCTGTGCTTCCGGAAAGTGCCCTTTCGATAACGCGAAGATTGTGTTCAGCGCGTCAGCGGTCATCGGCGAAGCATGCCTTGTCGCTCCGAGCGCTTGCAGATCCTGCAGGCTGGCTCCTGCATTGAAGGCCCGATACGCCAGAAGCCCGGCGACATCGAGGCCGGCGATGCGATTCTGCTTCTGGGAATAGACAATTCCCTGCTCGCCAATCTGATACAACCACTGCTGTTCGCAGGCAGTGACAATGCAGCGAAACTTGGTGCTTTGTTCCATGGTCCGATTCAAGTATTAGTTGGCCTGTACATTCAAACTCTGTTCATCTTCCATGCGATGTGGCAGAATGGTCCGGTGGATCCATGACCAGTAAATCCAGGATCGGCAGATAATATCTTCTAGAAGTTTCTATCTTCGCAGGAAGTTTGTTTACGTATTCACGATTTGAGACTACACTTACGCAGTCAAAGTTACCCCACAACGATTCCGCACCTGACACACTCACACCACTGGTCTGGAGGTAGAAATGTCTGAGCCCTATGTCGGCGAAATCCGGATGGTAGGTTTTAACTTTGCTCCAAATGGCTGGGCGCTTTGCAATGGCCAACTGTTGGCGATTTCAGAAAATACCACTCTGTTCACGCTGATTGGAACGACCTATGGCGGAGATGGGCAAAACACCTTCGGCCTTCCGAACCTGCAGGGACGGATTCCATTCCATCAGGGAAATTCTTTCGTGATGGGGCAGATCGCGGGCACGGAAACGGCGACGCTCGTGACGAATCAACTGCCAGCGCACACGCATGCGTTGGCGGCGAGTTCCGCCGCCGGGACCCAACCGGCCCCCACTGGCGGTTATTGGGCACAATCGACGCTCGCAGAGTATTCGACCGAGGCGGCAGCGCACACGATGGCTCCCACGGCCGTGGGTTCCACTGGCGGAAGTCAGCCGCACGATAACATGCCGCCATTCCTTGTCATCAACTTCGTTATTTCCCTTTTCGGCATTTTCCCAAGTCAGAACTGACCGAAAGAACCGATTCTGAAGAGCAAAAGGAGATTTATGGCAACACCATATCTTGGGGAGATTCGAGTTTTCAGTTTCGGCTTTGCGCCAAAGGGCTGGGCGTTTTGCAATGGACAAACGATGCCTATCAACCAGAACCAGGCCCTATTTTCCCTGTTGGGAACGACGTATGGAGGGGATGGCAGAACGACTTTTCAGCTTCCAAACCTGCAGGCACACATGCCCATTCATTTTGGAAACGGATTCACCCAGGGTCAGGTCGGCGGAGAAACGACCCATACGCTGATTTCTTCTGAGATGCCTTCACACAACCATAGTGCGATAGGAGTAACAACCACGGCATCTTCTCCTGCGGCGACGAACGCCACCTGGGCTGCTTCGGCAAAAAACCCATACAGTACGGCCCCTAATACGACGATGGCACCGAGCGCGCTGGGCAACACTGGCGGAAGCCAGCCGCATGACAATATGCCGCCTTACCTGACGCTGAATTTCTGTATCGCGTTGAGTGGCATCTTCCCATCTCGCAACTGAAGTGAAAGGCTGAACCATGGCAGATCAATTCATTGGTGAAATCCGGGTTGTTGGCTTTAATTTCGCTCCCACTGGATGGGCGCTTTGCAATGGGCAAATTATGCCAATCAGCCAGAACGCGGCGTTGTTTTCGCTGCTTGGAACACAGTTTGGGGGGAATGGTACAACCAATTTCGCGTTGCCGAACCTCCAAGGGAACGCCCCTATGCACCAGGGAAACGGGGCAGGACTGACCCCGCGTGTGATAGGAGAAGTGGGCGGTGAGACGGCTGTGACATTACTGACTTCGCAGATCCCAGCACATACGCACGCTGCCATGAATGCGCCGGCCAGCAATGCGGACACTCCTACCAATACCGTATTTGGCGGAGGCGGCCGGGGCAAAGAACCTGCTTATGCTCCAACGTCGGCGTCGACCGCGTTGATGAATGCCCAGGCGATTGGTTTAGCTGGCGGTAGCCAGCCGCATAACAACATGCCGCCTTATCTCACATTGAATTTCATCATCGCGTTGCAGGGCATATTCCCGTCGCGGGGATAGCCCGCCATTCCGGACCAATGATCACTGAATTGATCACGCTGCGGGATGCAGTCGCTGAAGATCTGCCATTTCTCGCACGTCTATATGGCGACTCACGTCGCCACGAAGTAAGTGCCTGGGGCTGGCCGCCGGAGCAGCAGGAGTGGTTCCTGCGGATGCAATTCGATGCACAGCGAAGCTCATACCTGGCGCATTTTCCAAATGCGCTGGATCGCATCGTGCTCCGGGAGTATACGCCGATCGGCCGTATTCTCACCTGCAAGGAAGACGCAGCGATGCGCCTCATTGACATCGCTCTCATCGAGGAGCAGCGGCAACAACGCATTGGGACGTATCTGCTGCGCGAACTTCTGAAGGAGTGTGAAGAACTGGGCTGGGCTATGCATCTACAGGTGGCGCAAGGCAATCCCGCGATGCGGCTCTATCAACGCCTGGGCTTCCTACAGACGGGCGGCGACCCTGTCTATCTGCAGATGGAGTGGAAGCCACTTCCCGGAAAGGAAGTTGTTGCATCTTGAAAGTGCTCTCTTTTCAGGATTTCGTGCTGTATCGTGGTGCAACCTTTCAGGTTGCAGAAGCCGCGGGCTATAAACTGGAACTAGCCGACATCGCGGATCATTCCAACGCGCAGCTCGAGCAATTCTCGCTGGTCTTCACCTGCCCTGCTTCTCCATGGCTACCGCAGGGCACCTACACGCTTGTGCACACAGATCTCACCGACCTGGTCCTCTTCATGGTGCCGATTGGTCCGATAGGCACCATAATGCGTTACGAATCAGTCTTCTCGCGGTTCGTGACGCCGCGGCAGGACTAGGGCTTGTCACTCGTTCGACGAATTCAGCACATTGAAGGTCGCAGTGTATGTCGATCGCGCTCCACCTATGCCGGACGGCACCAGAAAAAGAGGGAATGCACCAAGCCAGCTGTGGTTCAGCGTGTATGTATCCTGAGGCAAGGCGTTTCCTGTTCCCCGGAAACGCAACGAGAAGCTAGAGATCGAAGGTCCGATCGATGCACCGGGAATTTTGCCCACCATCCTGGAGCCCTTGGAGCTGCTGAGCGCCTCTGGTGAGTTGCTCTTCTTCACCGAGACCAGCACCAGCGTATCTACCAGCTTGCCATTGAGGCTTAATTTAAAACTGGAGCCGATCCATTCCTCGAAGGTTTCAGTTGAGACGTGATCAAAGATGGAGAGGTTCTCGTCCATCACTTCGCTCTTGCTTTCGAGACGCCGCTGAGCAAGTGCAAGCGGGGACAGCGTCGAAGTCAGGACGGCCAATGCGGCCCCGTGCAAAAAAGATCGTCGTGTGGGATTCATAGATGAGCAGCCTTTACGAACAGGTTGCGAGAACTATACGACATCGCCGCGCAAATTCATCTCCCGTTTAAGTAACGGCTCTATTCATTTAGTAACGATTCTCTTACCTTTAGGTAACAAGTTTTCGGCACAGTTAAGCCAAAAGAGTGATATTAGGTTGACAAGGTCTGAATGCTCGGCGACACTCCTTGTAGCTTTTACACGTTCAAATGCAAGTAGCTCCTCTTGGTAAGTAAGAATGGGTTTCGCTCGACCATTGATTACCCCATCTGCACTTTGCAGTTCCTTCCAGTCCCCCGTTCTTCCCTTTGTGGTACCAGGTTTCTGCTTCCATGATGACTGAACTCGCCCCGGGAATACGGAGACGTACGAATGAAAGTAAAATTAATAACGACGAATCGCGCGTTTGAACACTTTCACATCCTCAGGATTTTGATGTTTGCTTTTGCGTGGCTGATCCTGAATCAATATTTTGCCCTAGGGCAAAGAATGATGAGCCGCGACCAGCCCGAGCAGAGCCGCTCACTCCATCTGCGTTATTCCAATAAACAGTCGCGTCCTCTCTCGATGGTTACCGGCGACTTCGACGAGGATGGCGTTGGCGATCTCGTGATCGGCTATGGCCTGCAAAAGGGCGGATCGATCGCATTCCTGCGTGGGAACCTCGATGCTCATGCGCCTCAAACGCATGAAAGCTGGCTCGCCGCTGGGCAGCATCAGTATGCCGATCCATATCTTCAGCTCTCAAAACCGATTTCCGTTTCAGCGCAGCCTACGCTGATGCTTTCTGCAGATGTGAACGGCGATGGCCATCTGGATCTGGTTTACGCGACTCAGGGCAGCACGCAGATCAATGTAATGTTCGGCGATGGCGCAGGAAATTTTTCTACGCCAGTCAGCACATCCGTAGCCGGAGGCATCACCGCGCTGGCGGCATACAGGCCGGGCGCTCCGTTGCTGGGTGAGGCGATCGTCGCGGGATATCAATTGCATCAGGGCGCTCGGCTATCCATCCTGAGCTACAGTTCCAGTGCTTTTACAACGAGCGCCACCTACGCGTTGCCAGCTACGGCGACGTCGATGAGCGTGGCCAACCTCGATGCCGACCGAATTCCGGATACCGCTATTGTTGCGGGTGGCCAACTGGTGATCCTGCATGGCAAAAATGCGCTCTCAGGTGGCGGCGCAATGACGACTGTTCCCGTCAGCGGTGTAGAGAGTGTAACCACTGGCCAGTTCCTCTTCGATCGCCATGCACAGTTGCAGTTGTCAGTGCTGACTTCCAACGGCGATGTGGTAACGCTCGCGCATCAGGGCTTCGACCCCACACCCTATGCACCGCAGGAGATTGCTGCGGCACGCCATGCACAGCAGGGACATTCGAACAACTCGCCGACGCTAGCGCAACAGGCAGGCAACACCGGAGACGCACCGTGGATCGAGGTTGAGACAAACTCTGCCGCAGCGGTGCATCCGGCGAGCGGCAAACCGCCAATTATTGTGCGCTCACGCAGCATCGGTGGCTTTGACGACCTCGTGGTGCTCAACACTTCACAGCAGCAGCGGACGGTAATCAGCCATTCGCTGGCGTCGCCTCGCGGCTTCTCCGGAGCAGCCACGCAGCTGTCCACTCAAGTCACTTCCAGTGGCCTCTCGTCCAGCAATGTAGTTGCCGCTGTGTCCGCTTCTGTGAGCCCTGACGCGCGTAACGGGTTGGTGGTACTCAACGCCGACAGCCTATCGCCGAATATTATCGTGCCTGCCTCTGGAAATACTTTCTACGTTAACGTTTTCACAGACAACACGGGCACAACGACTGATCCCCCTACCAGCACGCGCTGCACGCTGGGTCAACCCACGAGCAATCCCTGCACGTTGCGTGACGCGATTACGTATGTAAACAGCGATGCGACTGACAATATCAGTGCTGGCAAGTCCGACACGATCATGCTTCCAGCCGGCACCTATAGCCTGACATGGCAAGCCGGGACTTTCGATGCAAACGCGAATGCGCTTACGCATCTGGAAGTTCTTGGGCCAGTGACCGTCATGGGCGTCAGCGGGTCCACGATCATCAATGGAAATAACAACGATACGATCTTCACGATCAATCCGGGCGCATTCGGATCTTTCAATCCCAGCGGCGCAAGTTATGTCTTCAACATGACTCTGGAAAACCTGACGATTGAAAACGGCAAGAATAACAATAACCCTGTCAACAGTTCGACCGGACTTTTCAACAACGTTGGCGGCTGCATCAACTGGGATGCCAACAGCACCGGAAATCTTACGATCACCAATTCGGTCATTAAGAACTGCACCATCGAGTGGGGTGACGGCGGTGGAATTTGGGCCGAGAACTCGGCTGGCGGCGGCACGGGAACACTTACGCTGAGCGGAGACACGATCCAAAACAACTCGACGTCCGAGATAGGCGGCGGTTTATACGTAGCTTTCGCACCCGCTGCGGTTGTCGCCACGAACACTGTGTTTTCCGGTAACAAAGCAGACACTAGTGTGAATCCCGGCGATCCTGGCGCTGATGGAGAAGGTGGCGGCATGTATTTCGAGGGACGCACGCCCCCACCCGCCACACCACAGACCACACTGACTGGCGTCACAATCAGTTCCAATACTGCCGGGCAGGCCGATGGCGGAGGCATCGCCACCTTTACAGGCCTTCTTCTCAGTGGGTCGCTCATCAGCAGCAATTCTGCCGGGGGCTATGGCGGCGGTATTTGGAGTAACGCTGCTGGTGACGGATCACAAACTACGATCACCAGCTCTAATTTCCTATCCAATTCAGCAACAACCTCAGGCGGCGCAATCGCACTTGGTATCGAAGCTCCGTCGACGGGAAACATTTTGCAAGTCAGCTTGAGCCGTATCTTCGGGAATACCTCGACAAACGGCGCAAGCGGCTTGGCTAACGGTATATCCGGCCAGGGAGCGGGGCAGGCCATTGCGACTAACAATTGGTGGGGATGCAACACCGGCCCGACGACAGCGAGCGACGGGTGCGACCAGGCAGTGCTCTATAACTCGGCGGGAAGCCTGACGACCTCGCCCTTTGCGCAGCTCGGGTTCACCTCGAATATCACCACAATTCCGCCCGCCGGCAGCATGGACCTCACGGTCAGCATGGGCTCTGGTATAACCGGCGCGTTTCCCGCCGTGGCGACCAACTACTCTTACACATATACCGTCACTGGAGTCACCGCAAATCCGGCACTAACCACTGGCACATTCAACACATCCGGTGTGGGCACCGCGACCCTGACGCCCGTTACACCGACTACGAACACCAATGGCTCGGTCGAAGTGAAATTTGACAATCAAACGGACACGATTAACTTCACAGCACAAGCCCTGGCCGCAACTTCGCTCGCGATTACGGCCAACCCCAGCTCGACATACTTGTACGGACAACCGTCGAGCCTTACCGTGCAGTTCACTCCCAGCAATGCGACAGGTATCACAACAAGCGACTTTGCGGTGACGGTTGATGGCTCTTCTTCAGGCCTTAGTTTGACTCTGATCAGCAACAACAACTATCAGATAAGCGGTCTATTCAATGCACTGGCTCCAGGGAGTCATACGCTTAAAGTCTCCTTCCTGGGAACAACGAACTATGCCAGCAGCAGTACGACCGCCCTGCTGACTGTTTCGGCGGGAACTGTAACCATCAGTGATACAGTTACGCCCACCAACCCTGTTCAGGGGCAGGGCGGCACGGTCAAAGTGACTGTGGCAGGCGTTGGCAGTGGAGCCGTGCCGACCGGTTCCATTACATATAGGTTCAACGGAGGAACTGGCCAATCTGCCGCTTTGAGTGGCGGCGTCGCCAATATAACGATCCCAACCATCATTCCGACAGGCAGCAATTCCCTTTCGCTTGCCTACAGCGGCGACACAAATTATGCGGTGGCTTCGACTGCGGTCACTGTCACGATCTTTGGCAAGTCGCAGACTACGATCGCCTCGCTGACAGCCACGACAGCACAAATCAATGTCTTCGGCTTTGGTTCCACGGCGCCTAGCGGGCAGCTTGCTTTCAATGACGTGACTACGAGCAGCCCGGTCACAGGCCCTGTGACACTGAACACTGCCACAGCGACACCATCATTGTTGCCTCAGGTCACTACCAGCACAGGCGCAAACAGCCTGCCTGTCTGGACGGAACTGGCAGACCTGAATGGAGATGGAATTCTGGATCTGATCACCTCAGTGTTCGGCACCGACTCCGTAAACGTGCAACTCGGCATCGGCGACGGAACATTTGGAGTAGCAACTACGACGCTGATCGTCAGCGGCTTCGGGCCGTCGGAGGTCCATGCTGTAAGCCTGCGCGGTAGCGGCACACTGGATCTGATCATTGGCAGCTACAACACAAATCAAATCGCTGTGTTGCTGGGCAACAGCAACGGCACTTTCCAGGCGCCGGCGTTTTACACGGTAGGCACTGCTACCAATACACCCACGTCGCTGACCACCGGCGACTTTAACCATGATGGCAGCCTCGACGTAGCGGTTGCGAATACAGGGGACAACGCGGTCAGCATCCTTCTTGGTAACGGAAGCGGCAGCCTGACTCCGTCCGGAACACCTATCAATGTGGGCCAGACTCCTGAAGCCATCCGTGCAAGCGACTTCAATGGGGATGGTTATTCTGACCTGGCTGTCGCGAATTATCACGATGGTACTGTGTCCGTGCTGGTGAATAACCAGAACGGAACGTTCTCCGTGAGCCCCATTACTGTCGGCTCGGGTCCGCAAGCGCTCGCGATTACGGGCACCGGCGCCAGCCAGCTGCTTGCTGTCGCGAATTTCGGCAGCAACAACGTGAGTGTGCTGAAAAACAATGGCAGCGGAACATTTGCCGCGCAAACTACGGTGAGTGTGGGTAACGGGCCGGATGACGTCAGGATTATCGACATCAATGCCGATTCCATTCCTGATTTCATTGTCTCGAACTACACCGATGGCACGGTCAACGTGGCAACCGGCAGTGCAGGCGGGACTTACACGGTGCTTGGCCCGTTCACGATTGGAACCAAGCCCTATTCGGCGGCTGCAGGCGATCTCGACGGGAGCGGCACAGGGGACGTCGTGGTCGCCAACACTTTCAGCAACAACACAGGAGTGTTGCTGAGCGGCACGCAAATATCGGTACCTTACACCGGGCTTTCTCTCCCTGCCGGAAATACTTTAAATGCTACTTATTCACCTGATGGCAATAGCAAATATGGAGCAAGCACATCTCCGAATGTGACTGCTCCTTAGTCATTGACAAGCTGCGTTTTGGAAGCCCTAGTGGCTGTTCATAAGAAAGGATTCAGTCTGATCATGTCGGAAACGCCGGAAAAACCAGATACGGCCCCGCAGGAGGAGCGGGAAGCTACCCGTCAGGAAGATACCTCCACTCGCCGGGAGATGATCCAGCAATATGCCAAGGTTGCCGTGGCCGCTGCTCCTCTTTTGCTTTTCGTATCGAAGGCGCACGCCATTCACAGTAAACCGTGACCTTAACTCGTATGCTACTGCCCGGTTTTTTAACAAAGAACCGGGCCGAATGACCGAGATGTACTGGGTCCAGTCAGATGCAATCCCGCGCTGGGCACCGTCGAGCGGCATCCGTCCCGACTTCACCTCGTCTGCGAGGTAGTTCTCCACGCGGTCTTTGATCTTGAAGTAGCGGTTCTGGAGGGTCACGAAATCCGGGCCGCACTCCGGCCAAATGTTTCCCAACCCGTCAGCGCCCCCAAGTTCGAGGGCACGTGCCGCGGCGCGCGACCATGGCTTGGTCGGAACACGGAAGAAGACTGCAAGCTCCCGAGCCGTCTGTTGATCCGCACGGCATCCAACGCGTATTTTCCCCAAGTGATAAGCGTGCTTTCCCTATACGAAATCGGATCGCAAGAGAATCGGCGGATTTGTGGCCGCAATTCGCATAGCGCAGGCAGCGGGTCGCATCGTCATCCACGCCGAGAAAGAGCGTCGTATACTTGTTGGGATCGGTCGACTCGAAGAAGAGCCGGTTGACAGATTGCAACGTCTTCTGTAGATCCTGCTCGACCAGCGCCGATTGGGAGCGCAAGTGCGCCTGCAAAGTTCGCTGATTCCGGCCGGCCGTCGGTAGCGCCGGAGTACATGCTGCGGGCCTTGCTCCTGCAGGTGTTCTTTTCCATCCGTACCGAGCGACTGCTGGTCGAGCAGATCGACTACAACCTGTTGTTTCGCTGGTTCGTGGGCCTGGGCATGGACGATGTGGTATGGAATCATGCGGTGTTCTCGAAGAACCGTGACCGGTTGCTGACCTCAGAGGTTGCACAGCGGTTCTTTGCCGAGGTGAACCGGCAGGCGAAGCAATACATGTCGGATGAGCACTTCACCGTGGACGGCACGCTGATCCAGGCCTGGGCCTCGCAGAAGAGCTTTCGTTCGAAGGATGATTCCGATGATGACGATGGCGCGAACTTCCACGGCCAGAAGCGGAGCAACAAGACACATGCATCGACCACCGATCCCGATGCCCGCCTGTACAAGAAGAGCTACGGGAAGGAATCGAAGCTGAGCTACCTGGGCCATGCGCTGGTGGAGAACCGTAATGGACTGATTGCTGCCGCGATGGTGACTCACGCCGATGGATACGCCGAGCGCGATGCGGCGCTGTTAATGCTTCAGAAGAAACAGCAGGGCCGCGCACGCCGCATTACCGTAGGTGCCGACAAAGCTTACGACACGAAGGATTTTGTGCGCACCGTGCGGGAGTTCAATGTCACTCCACACATCACCAGCAACCACAGAAACCGCTCCAGCAACCTGGACCGCAGAACCACGCGGCAGCCCGGCTATGTCATCAGTCTGAGCCGCCGATGGCTGATCGAAAAGGGCTTCGGATGGCTGAAGCAGACCGGGCCGTTGCGCCAGGTCAAGCTGCGCGGACTGGAGAAAGTAGATTGGCTGTTCGTTTTCAGTTGCGCCGCCCACAATCTGCTTCGCCTGCCGAGGCTGATGGCGCAACCAACACCTGCAGGACTCAGGCTGTAGTGTGCCCCAACCCTGGTTGCGGCCATCAGGCTCGTCTTCCCGATCACCACACAACTCGATATACACTGCTCCAAAGCACGATTTGAAACAGAATTTCAGCCCATGACAAGCACCAATCCCAAGTAAATCCGCTTTAGCTTGACGCGTCATATGGGTTCTAGTGTCCTGAGTCAGAGATTCGTTTAGAAAGCCTCTGGATTTTGCCAAGGATGAGATCGGCGTCAGCGGTCCACACAAAAGGTTTCGGTGCGCGATTGCGTTCTCGAAGATAGTTCAGCATGGCCTTCTCCAGCTGAGGGACTGCGGTATGGCTGCCGCGGCGGACACAGCGCTCGGTGATCTCGGCAAAGAGTCGCTCGACCAGGTTCAGCCAACTTCCGCTGGTGGGAGTGAAGTGCACATGATAGCGGGGATGGCGTGCGAACCAGTTCCGCACTTTATCGACTTTGTGCGTGCCGTAGTTGTCCATCACTAGATGCACCTCGATGTCGGCGGGGACGGCGGCATCGATCCGGGCCAGAAACTTCAGGAACTCCTGATGCCGATGGCGACGATGGCAGTTGCCGAGCGCCTCGCCGGTGGCCACATTCCGCGCGGCGAACAACGAAGTGACGCCATGCCGTTCGTAGTCATGGGACTGGCGGGCCGGCACGCCTGGCGCCAGGGGCAGAATCGGCTGCGTGCGGTTCAGAGCCTGTACTTGGCTCTTTTCATCCACGCACAGCACCATCGCGTGCTCCGGTGGATTCATATACAGCCCGACGATGTCCCTGACCTTCTCGACAAACTGCGGGTCTTTGGAGAATTTGAAGTTCTCCACCCGGTGCGGCTGGAGTCCAAAGGCGCGCCAGATGCGCACAATCGCAGTCTGCGACAGCCCAGTCTTCTGCGCCATCAGCCGCGTGCTCCAGTGCGTGCAGTTGGTGGGCATCGATTCCAGTGTCTGCGTGATCACCGCCTCGACCTTGGCATCGCTGATCGAGCGCGGAGCGCCCGGCCGCGGCTCATCGAGCAGCCCTTCCAGCCGGTTGACTCGAAAACGCTCGCGCCATTTGCATACAGTGGCTCCGGTGATATTCAGCTTCCTGGCCACAGCGCTGTTGCTCAGGCCGTCATCACAGCCCAGCACTATGCGGGCGCGCATGGCTGTGGCCTGCGAAGACTTCGGCCGACGCGCCAGCAGCGTCAATTTCTCCTTCTCCTCGGCGTTTACGTTGAGCGGTTTGGTAGGGCGGCCCAGTGCCATACTCAACTATGCCGCACCTAACTGTATTATTCAATCTATTTCTGACTCATGACACTAGTGATCGGTATCATTCTTTGCCTGATGTGGAGTCAGGCATCGAAGATCTCAATCTTCAGTAAGCAGGTCGATCCGTATTACCTTGCCATCATTCACACGGCTTCATATGCCTTCATCTTTGTTCAGTTTGCGCTGGCTTGCGCTCTTGTCTTTCTTCCTGCGCTCGGTTTGCACAAGACGATGGAAGCATTCAAACGGTCTCGGGATGTTCAGTTTTCTGTACTGCTTGAGAAGCAGCGCCAAATGTCCATACCGGTTCTGGATGCGAACGATCCCGACCAATTGAAAACACTCTGTGATCGGCTCAAGTTAGTGCAGTCCTTCGATCCGGTTGCTTTACGGCTTTCCACGTGGCCGTTTGACCGTGCGAGTCTGGTTAGCTATGGCATTACGCCTGTTTTCGGTGTTGTTACCGCCGTTATCAAACTGTTGGGACATATCAGTTGACCGGACAAAACCGCAGATTGAAATATCATGCTGAAGTTGCTTTTTTCTTCCTACTGTCCTCTTCCAACAGTCGCTAGTGTAGTGCGTCATAAATAGGATCACATATGCAGCGAGGTACATCCTATGATGAGGAGGCCTCGTCATGCGTGTAGCCCCAGCCATTGTGATCGACGGAACCACCCGCGGCGAACTGGAGCGGCTCAGCCGCAGGCGTTCGATGGCGGCGCGGGTTGTGGTGCGCAGCCGTATCATTCTGCTGGCCGCAGGCGGGATGCAGAACAAGCAGATCGCCGAACGACTCGGCGTCAGCACGCGGATGGCGGGTTTGTGGCGCAGTCGCTTTCTCCGGCTTGGCGTAAAGGGATTGCTGGAGGATGCTCCGCGGCCGGGACGCACACGATCGATTTCCGCATCGGTTGTCGAACAAGTGATCGAAAAGACCACGCAGAGCGCTCCGGCCAATGCCACGCATTGGTCTACGCGCTCGATGGCGCGTGCAGCAGGCATTTCGGAAGCCAGCGTGCGCCGCATCTGGCACGCCCACGGGCTCAGGCCTCACCGCGTCGAGAGCTTCAAAGTCAGTAACGATCCTGACTTCGCCGCGAAGCTGGAGGATGTGGTTGGCCTTTATCTGAATCCGCCCGAGCATGCGCTGGTGCTGTCGGTCGATGAAAAGAGCCAGATCCAGGCGCTGGATCGCACCCAGCCCGGCCTGCCCCTAAAGAAGGGGCGCGGCCAGACGATGACGCACGACTACAAGCGCAACGGCACGACCACCTTGTTTGCCGCCCTCAACACGGCAACCGGCGAGGTCTACCACTTATGCCAGCAGCGGCATCGTCATCAGGAGTGGCTGAAGTTCCTGCGCCTGATCGACAAGACCGTGGCCGCCGACAGGACAATCCACATCATCTGCGACAACTACGCCACCCACAAACATCCGCGCGTCCAACGGTGGCTGCACAGCCACAAGCGGTTCCATCTGCACTTCACGCCCACCTCGGCCTCGTGGCTGAACATGATCGAGCGCTTTTTCCGCGACCTGACGGCCAATCGCATCCGTCGTGGCGTCTTCCGGGATCTCGAACAACTGATCATGGCTATCGGCGACTATATCGACCGCCACAACGACAACCCCAAGCCCTTCATCTGGACCGCCAAAGCCAACGACATCCTGGAAAAGGTTACTCGCGCTCAGACTGCCCTCAATAAACGCCTGTCTGCGTGACGCACTACACTAGTTGGCCCCTTCTTGCTGCTCGTCGGTGTTATTAAGTTAGAGTCTGTGTTAAGTAGTGTTACGCCTCGCAGCGTCTCACCCCAAACGCCTCGCTCTTCTTCCGATTGTCCTCGCGCTGGCTCTGCCGGTCACGATACTGGGCTGGATATTCAGGCGAGGTTCGCTTGGCGAGACCATTTTCGTCCTTCAATATTGTCTGAGCTACCTGTATGCGATCGGGGTGGCGATCTCGGTCTTCGAACTGTTGCGCCGCTACGGGTATTCCCTGCGCATATTCGCGATCCTCACCTGCTCGCTATGCGCGCTTATTGCCGCCATCGCCGCAGCCGCCGCGGGCTTTGGTGGCAGCACGAGCGACTTGCCAAGCCTCTCATTCGCGTCCGCCGTGGCTCTTGCATTTTTCCCGGTCGCCCTCGGGACACCCTTTGCGCTGCTCATCGCGCTTATCCACCTGATGTGGAAGTCTGTCTAATCCGACGCCGCATAATCGCCGCATAGCATGCGGTGAATAGAGAACCGTCGGAAGCTATGTTCGACCGATCCTATGGCACGAGGAAGGCAGGAAAAATAATGGTTCAAAAACTCAAATCGGCGTGCCACCCCTCGTGGCGATATGTCGATCAATAACCTTTCTCAAAGACGAAGCGCCTCTTCGCCATCTCTTTAGCAACCAACGATGAAGGCTCTTCCCTCCAACTCATAGGCCGAACATACCGAATGTTCCGTAGACTGATTGACCAGACATCGGTTAGGCATCCTCTATCACAGTCTTGTATTGCCCAATAACCGAAGTCTGCCTCGTACAAGAGGTTTTCAGTCCGTGCCTCGCCAGAAGAATTGAGATAGTTGATGATCAGGGCGACCGGGATGGTCCCTTCAGTAAGCCATCGATGATATGGAGCTGGGAGTGTTTCCCGAGGGATCATGGCTTGGAGAACTACATTCATCTCACCCATCTCGAAACTCAAGTCTTTCCCAAGGGGCGGAAACACCACTTCCTTCTTCAAACTCAATTCTTTGGGCAATTCAATAGTGATCTGCTGAAGCCTTTGGCGTGAATCCTTCGGTTCGAACTGCACAGTGGCTTCCCCAGCACCGCGACTAACATCATAGGAAGAAACATCTCCTGATCCAATCTTCTTAACAACCAGCACTCCATGCTCGCCCTTGAAAACGTCGAGCAATGTAGAAAAGTCTTTCGTCGATGCGGCGATTGCGGCCAGGACAGGCATCGACACGATGATCACGGAAATTACCACATTGTTCTTGGCCCAGGAAATAATTCGATCAACGCGAGTGGTAGCTTTCTCTTGTGAAAGCGGGGCGAAAAGCGGACATTCGGAATAATGTGACGCTTTGATTTGAGACCAAGACCATCGCCAATCATCTGTAGGCACAGACACCCTAGCCAACTGTTCGTGCCTTAACTCGGCATCCGTTTCATCCGAAAATCGAGACATCGCGGATGTGAACACGCCAAAGGCTTCGTAAGAAACCTCAGGACAGAATCGGCTGAAGATGTTAGGTTTGCCCGGTGGCCCCATTATGCTTGTGGCTTGCTCATCCGTTACAGGCCACAAATCGTGACATTTCCACTTCTTCAGGAGCTTTTTGTCGGTCGAAGGTTCAATCGCGGTATGGCCAGCGGTGCTCAGCAACGAGAGACTTTGGTAGAATCGTGGGCATTTATCGACCGATGCGAAGGGACAACGCACCGTTTCGAGTCGTTTATTCTCTGAGATATCTGAGTACCATTTGAGATCAGGATTCTCGGCGTCCTTCGGCATGCATAGTAGCGTAACGTCAAACTCTTGCGGCCGGAGATAATACTTACAGGATCCGTGTGCAGCCTTTCGGACTAAGCTCGGTTCCGCGCGCGTCTCACGAGATGCCAATCGAACCATCTCGGAGCCACCGAGGGTGCTGAATGCGAATTCCCAGTCTATTTGAGTGCTTTTGAATGCTTTCCGGTGCCATCGGCGCACTTGGTTTCAGTCAGTTACGACCGTTGGGAATTTTGACACTTTAGAAGTCAAGTATTGAACACACGGATTAGCCCTCTATAGACGCCGTTGCGCTGACGGATGTCGCCATCCTAGGTCAGGCGGCCCCTCAGCCCAATTGGAGAACGATCGGCGTATGATCTGATGGCTTTGTTTGAGCGCGCGGGCCCTTGTCTATCTCGCAGTTCTCGAGTCGTGAGGTGAGTTGCGGCGACAACAGGAAGTGGTCGATTCGGATTCCGCGGTTGTGTTCGAACGCTTGCCGGAAATAGTCCCAGAATGTGAACTGGCCACCTTGCCCGGGATGCAACGTGCGGAAGGCATCAATGTAGCCGAGACTGAGGTATGCCCGGTACCACTCTCGAGACTCGGGTTGAAATAGCGCATCGTGGATCCACGATGCGGGCTTGTGGCAGTCGATGTCTTCCGGAATCACATTGAAGTCGCCACCGACCACGGTGGGCGTATCGATCTGGAGCCAGAGAGCCAATTGCCTGCCCAGACGGTCCATCCATGCCAACTTGTAAGCAAACTTTTCACTTCCCACCGGATTGCCGTTCGGCAGGTAGATATTCGCGATGCGAATGTCCTTGACGATCACTTCGAGAAAACGAGCATGGCTATCCGCTTCATCGCCCATAAGGGTCGTGTTGATGATCTGAAGGGGATGACGCGACAGGATGGCAACCCCGTTGTAGGTCCTTTGCGTTACGGTGGCGCTCTCATAGCCAAGCTTTTTAAACAGATCTGCCGGGAATTCTGTCCCCTTGAGTTCCTGCAACAGCAAGACATCGGGATTGTGCGCC
This sequence comes from Terriglobales bacterium, assembly GCA_963823845.1. Lineage (GTDB taxonomy): Bacteria > Acidobacteriota > Terriglobia > Terriglobales > Acidobacteriaceae > Alloacidobacterium. The sequence goes on along the minus strand of CAWGND010000008.1, from coordinate 324,266 downwards.
TTCAGCCATTCGGTGACCTGCTCGACGCGAGCACGAATGGAATTGACGTTCCAACTGGCAATAATCATGAAACTCCGTTTACGCACCTATATGCGCACTGCGTTAACCCCAACTTTGATGTCCGCTTGATTATCCAAACATCCCAAACTGCCCGCTATCGTCGGACTTTGGTTTGCGCTTTAGTTTTTCGATGGACTTGGGTTTCTCTGGAATGGGAGCATCGTCCTGTATCGGCTGGTCCAATGACGGCTCATTGATCCTCACATTGTTGATGCGTCTGTCGACACGCCAGGCTTTCATCTTGTCCGAATCAAATGGCCGAATCAGATCGATGGGAGGCTGTTCCACGCTTCCAGGCTCCAGCCATCTCTGATAGTCAGAGCGCTTGATGATGACCGGCATGCGGTCATGTCCCGTTTTCTCTGCCAGCAATTCATTCGGTTCCGTGGTGATGATCGCAAACGTATCCATCTCTGATTTACGGTCAGGTGAACGCCAACGACGGTAAACGCCGGCAAGCGCAAAGAGCTCGTCATCTTTCATCGCGAACATCCACGGCAGCTTGATTTTTGGATCGATGCGCACCCACTCGATGAATGAATCTACTGGCACGAGACAGCGATGATGAAGGAAGGCATAACGCCACGTGTTGCTGTCGAGCAGGGTTTCACCCTTCGCATTGATGGTGTCGAACTTGAACTTCCTGGGGTCGGTCACGTAGGGCGGCAAAAAGCGCCAGAACATCATGTGTAACGAACGCGTACCGAATTGCTTATCCCAGACGATGACCGGCTGCATGGATTGCGGGGCAGCGTTGTAATCCGGAGCGAATTCAAGCGCCAGACCGTCTACGTTGCCCAGCTGGAAGGCTTCCGCGATGCGTTGTTTATCGGCTCTGCGCTGATATCGACCGCACATGGTCGTAGTCTACGACAGGCAGGTAGGTAACTCCTGAGCCGGAGATGGCATCAGGGGGAGAGGGGGATCTCAATATATGGCTAAGGAAAGAAATCTTTCAGTCGTGCCGAAAACCAAGGGCCGTAAATCCGTTGTTCGGAAAGAACGTCAACCGTACCGCCGATGATGCGGCGAAGAAAGCACAGAAAACCGAACAAAAATACGAAGAGAAGCGCGGAATCTTACAAAATAGTTCCTTTTTGCCTGTACTCTCCCTGAATGCGAAACGCCAGTGAACAGTTTGTTCACTGGCGCCACAATTCAGTAGCCCTCCCCCAAGTGCTACTCAATGATTGAACTCTAGCCGTCGCCACACGTTCTGCCTAGGCCCCTTTTAGTTTTTTCTAAGCGCGTTCTTGTAATCGAAAACTGTTACTTAGGTGGCCTTCAAAAGATGATCGCCTTCGGCTATGCTAAGCCTCATTGCAGTCCCTTTCTCCAGATCTGTCAGCAAGACTCAAAAATACAAACCGCTTATTACCATTCCCGAGCAACGCCGCCTCCGTGCGGCGTCCCGTCTTGCCAAGCCGAAAATGAATGCATGAGTCAATGATCAGTAGCCGCATCATTTTTCGCGGCAAGACTGACAGGGTTTGCATGGCCGTTACACCGATGCATCTTCTCCTGCGCTTCCAGTGCAGGATCGCTTTCGGCAGAGCCGATCGTTAAGAAACAAGACATGCAGATGGAATCGAATGTGCCGTCTGCATTGAGACGATGGGCAAATTCAAGGTCCCCAGCAATGTTCATGGGAAGCTTTCTCCTGCGGGCTAGATTGAATATGAGATCACGGCGATCAAATTGGCCTTGGGCAACATGCAATTTGTCCTGCCAAAACATCTACCACGCTTTTATCTACCCGCGGAGCGGTTTTAGTACAAATCGCCAATGCGGGCTTGCCGAAATACCCCTCACGACTCCATTCATCCCAGGGTGGCTTGCGTGCCACTTTCTTCCTGCGTGACTTCATGCAGGTGCCCCACAGCGTTGTAGTCATCGAGCAGCAGCTTCCAGCGGTCACGATTGAATTTGTAGGTCGTGATGGAGCAGTTCTTAACATCGTTTTCCTTGTCCACCTTGAGGTAGTCAGCTTCGTCCCAGCGCTCCAGCAATCGCCGGAACATCAGGACGACCACCGAGTGGCAGATGAGGATCACGCGCTTGCCTTGGTAATCTCGGGTGAGGGTATCGAGAAAGCTCTGGAGCCGGAGCGCGACATCGGGACGGCTTTCTCCACCGGGAGGCCTGTACCAGTATTTTCCTTCCTTCTGACGACGAGCTACCTCCTCTGGATACTTCGCCCTCACGCCCTCCGGGGTGAGGCCATCGAGGATACCGAACTCGATTTCACGGAGTCGCTCCTCAATAACCATGTGGGGCGTATACCCCAGTCCCTTGATGACCGACTTTTCCGGAACCAACGGCCCGCCGTGGCGACCAAGATGATCGACGATTAAGGGGAAACCTCAAGAAACGGAAATATAGGTACGCTAAGCATTGCCAAGGAATTCAGCTCGTTCCATTGTCACAGAGCATAGTTGATCGCCTCGCCAAACAGGAGATATCGATCCGACTCCCACACCAGCTCTGCCGCCGGCCGTTAGTGCTCTTTCGACAGGTTTCTCAACGTATCCGTTAACGCCTTGATGGCATCAGGCTGATCACCGGCGATCTGGCGCAGGACTACTATCGCTGCCTCATCGACTTTGATCGGTCGATTCTGTGTAGAGTCGAGATGTGGCGCGGTAGTTTAGGTCTGGCCTATCTGTTTCCGGCTCTTTAGTTTGCCGGTGCCTCATTATCCGGACCGTGCTCCGTTTCCACATCCCGCTCATCGAACCGGACATGCGGTTTTCCCGCATCCGGCTCTCGGAGGAAAAGTCACGATTTCGCCCACGAAAAGCTGTGCGTCCGCTCAGTGAGTCGGACCAGACCAAACTTACTCTGCAGGCTGGTTTCCGGAAATTTCTTAGTCCCCGGCCAAGCCACTTTGTGTTTGGCGCACAACCACTGACGCAGCCGCTTACGAGCATGTCGATCGACTGCCCGATAGGCTTTGCTGACCGACCCAAGACAGAAGTAGTTGGCCCAACCATTCATCATTTGATTGAGCTTCGTCACCACTGTCTGATGGTCCAGTAGGGTTCTATTGCGTCCAGTCTCACTGCTGATCGCCTGACAGATGCGAATCACTCGCTTCTTGGCCGGTACCGTGCCCAGATAGGCGCGTCCCGTCTTCGGCGAGTAGCAGCGACCAAACGAGTAGCCCAGAAAGTCGAACTTTTCTTCCGGCAGCTTCGCGACCCGCGTCTTGGTTTCATTCACCGTCAGCTTCAGCTTCGTCATCATGACCCGCATCGTTGCCAAGGCCTCATCCGCTCGGCCTCGACAACAGATCACGAGGTCGTCGGCATAGTTGACGATGTACGCTCCAAGACGCTTCTCGTGCCCCAACTTCTTCCATCCGAGCACGAACCGGCGCATGTAAAGATTGCTGAGCAGCGGGCTGATCGGAGAGCCCTGTGGGGACCCTCGACCTTCATCCCGATTGCTCGTATTCCGATGCTTCTTTCCGCGATCGTCCGTCTCCTCTGCCGGCGCTTTCAGCCACATCTTGATCAGATGGAGCATGGCGCCGTCAACGACACGGCGGGCTACCGACTTTAGAAGTTCGGAGTGTGGAAGGAGATCAAAATACTTGGCAAGATCTGCGTCAACGATCTCTTGATGTCCAGTGTTGATTAGCTTATGGACATGTCTCACGGCGTCCAGTGCACTGCGGCCTCGCCGATAGGCGTACTGTTCCAGTTGTAGATCGGCCTCAAATATGGGATCGAGGACTACAACCGCCGCCATCATCACCGCTCTATCACGGATAGCGGGCACTCCTAACGGACGCTGACTCTTCCCGTCCGGCTTCGGTATGAAGACCCTCCGCACGGGAAGTGGTCGATACGTTCGGCTTTTCAGCTCTTGCGTCAGTTCGTCCAACCATCGCTCTGTTCCGTACGCTTCGACGTCCTCGAACGTCTGGTTGTCTACTCCGGCTGCTCCACCGTTAGCTTTGCAGCATTCATAGGCAAACGTCAGTACATCCTTCCGGTACACCTTGTCGTACAGCGCATAGAAACGAAAGTCAGGCGATTTCTTCGCTTTGTCGTGTAACGCTGCCTGTAACTTCTGAACGCTTTCTGGGGTTGTTAAGCTCATCACCAATCCCTCCGTCTTCGTTACTTCTTGCGTTGATTTCCAACTAAGGTTCCTTCCCTCCCCCGGCATTACCCGGCTTCATCGGTACTACGAACCTCACCGTCACCCCACGCGGCCCGGCCTGGCTCTCACGAGTTGCCAGTTAATCCCAACTGCGAATCACCGCGGGGGCTTCCCGTGTTGCGTCTGGTCCCCCTTGCATACATGCCATCGCCAATACCCCGGCAAGACCGATGGGACTCCATTCGCTCGCACCATCCCATCGACTGCGGCCTTCCCCACGATTCTGAAGGGTCGGCTCTTGCATTAGTTGTTTCGGGGCCTGCACAGCGTTTACTCACATTACGGCCTGCATGCTCGCCGAGTCGCCAAAGCGACCCTCTGCACCGGAGGCTTCAGCAGTTTCGTTTCCTCCACTACTGCTCCGATTGCTACCGGGTGGAGCGAACCAGTTCCCGGGCGGGCTTAATCCCCGCTGTGGACCAGCGCCTTCACGGCGCACAGAATCTTGTAACTTGTTGATTCTCGGTTGAGGATAGCGCTGTGCGTGACCATCCAATTTCCGGCAGCTGCGCCGGAACACCGTAGCGGATACGCGATCTACCGTGGAACCGATGCGTCCCTTTGTCCTGGTGATTCCTCCGGATCAAAATGATTCGATTGACGGGTCCCTATATAAAGGGGGTCTTAACTGGAGTCCCGCTGGGGCCGGAGCCGGGGAGTCCCCGGGCGGTTGCATGAATCGTGCGATGCAGCCCGGCGCCGATGAAAGAGGAAGGTGATTTTCTACGCTATAAGATGCGTGAGGTGGTTTCAACTTCTGAGTAGCCGGTGATCCGATCGGAACTACGGATTGATTGACAGAAGGCAGTTTTGCCCACTGCTGCCGATGTCCCGGAGATGCGGATATAGAAGTTAGGCGGAACGGGCATCATCGATGACCCGGTATTCAAGCCCAAAGGAATGTACTGGCGGACCTACTCTCGATACATGGAACGGTTCCGCGAGGCGGAGTCTAGAGCGGTTCCGGCAATGTTGCGGGCCGGCAATGTTGCGGGTGTTAGGCTTGCCTTACTTGCTTTACTGGAGGAAGGATGAGCATAACCGGAGCCGTAGCTGAACTAAACAAGGAAATTGACCGTCTAACAAAGATCCGTGACTCGCTTTTGCAGGGCATATCAGCCTTTGACGCTACGAGTACGGCAAAGGAGCCTGAGCCACAGAAGAAATCTGCTGGTCTCAGGGCAGTAGTCCCTGCGAAGACGTCCGTTCCTGCCAAGAAGAGAGTAATGTCCGCTGCCCAGAAAAAGAAGATCTCTGAGATGCTAACGGCGCGATGGGCTGCGGCAAAGAAAGCCGGCTCAGCAAAATAGGTCAGGTGAGGTGAGGCGACCTCCTCGCACCTCACTCATGCCTTCCGAGACTTCTCCTCCTCTTACAGAGTGTCAACTTCCATTTACATGGAAGCTAAGCAGTTAAGTCTTCGCACATCGAGGACGGAGACATAGTAGCGTGCACTCCGCTATGCCTCCGTCGTTGTTCCAGCGAGAACTACTTTTCCTGTACCTTCACGGCACCACGGTGAGGCTCACCGTCGCCTTGTTATTGGCTAGGTTGGGGTCAGGCGTATCCGCCATGGTGGCCGCGCTCTCGGTGATCACTGTGCCTGCGGGTGCGGTCACCTTCACCGTCAGTCGCACCGTCCATGTTGTATTAAGAGCCATGACGCTGTTTTCATGACAGACGATCGGGATCGGCCCGGCTCCCAGGTAGGGCGTATACGTGCACGTGCCCAGCCCCGGTGTGCCCGAGATGCGGATGTAGTCAAAGACTGTTCCCGCTGGCACTTGCGTGTTCAGCACTTCCTGAGCCGCGATGTCTGGCCCCAGATTCCATACCGGGAAGGCGTAGGTGAGCAAGTCGCCCTGATGGACCGTCGTCGTAGTGGGTCTTATCCGCAGGTAGAGATCGGCACTGCCTAGGATTGTGTAAGCGGCAGCGGCCACGGCGCTGGTGGAATGTCCGCTGCCCATCGCAATCGCCTCGATCGTTTCCGTCGACGAGACGGTGATCGGTGCGCTGTACACAGTCCAGACTGGCGCAGGCGAGGTTCCGTTGGTGGAGTAGTAGATGGTTGCCCCAGACGTTGTGTCGGAGATGGCAACCGTCTGCTCCGCCGTGTACGTCCCGGCGGGCACACTGAAGGCCGGTGTCGCGGCCGCCGGCAAAGAGACTGAGGATAACTGATATCTCCAGAGGTCGTTGAAAATTCCGGAGAAGGAGTAGAAGCCGTAATTAATGCCGAGAGCATCGATGCCGTATCCGCCGAAGAGCCAGAAATTGCCGCTGTTGTCAATCCAATGGGCGCCCTGAGAATGCCCTCCGGGGATATTGCCGGCCGCCGGCGTTCCCAACGTGCCATACACTCCGGAATTGCCTTCCGAAGTTCCGCCGCCAATCCATGTCCAAAGGTTTGTGGCGGGATTGAACTTCATTAATTCGTTGAGGTTGCCGAACCCGCCGCTGGCGTCGAAGCCACTTCCGCCGAAGAGCCAGAGATTGCCGCTGCTATCCGTCCAGGTAAAACCGTTGGCGAGCGCTCCTGGCGTGTTTTCCGAGGAGGGGACACCCAACGTGCCGTAGACTCCAGGCTGGTCAATCGTGGCGGCTCCGCTCACCCATGTCCACTGCTTCGTGGAAGGGTCGAACTTCCACAGGTCGTTGAGATAGTCAGAGCTTCCGTTACGATCGACGCCATTTCCCCCAAGGAGCCAGAGATTGCCGCTGTTGTCGGTCCAACTGGTGCTGCCCCAACGCCCTCCGGGGATATTGCCGGCCGCCGGAGTTCCCAACGTGCCATACACCCCGGACTGGTAGGTTAGATTGCTTCCGCCTACCCAGGTCCATTCGTTTGTGGAAGGATCGTATTCCCACATATCGTTGAGGATGCCAAAGCCATTTGGGGTATAGCCTTGTCCGCCGAAGAGCCAGAAATTGCCGCTCTTATCGGTCCAACTGATGGCACCCTGGCGGGCGCCAGGTGTGTTTCCGGCGGCCGGCGTTCCCAAAGTGCCGTAGACTCCAGCCTGTCCACACGTACTGCTTCCGTTCATCCATGTCCATTGATTTGTGGAAGGGTTGTATCTCCAGAGGTCGTTTAACCAGGAACAGTTGCCGTAGCCGCTAAAGACCCAGAAATTGCCACTCTTATCGGTCCAACCCACGCCAAGCGACCGTGCTGCTGGGATGTTTTCGGCGGAGGGAACACCCAACGTGCCGTAGACTCCGGGCTGATCCAGCATGTTGCTTCCGCTCACCCATGTCCATTGATTTGTGGAAGGGTTGAACTCCCAAAGGTCGTTGTGGTTTACGTCGCCTAAGGGGTTGCCTTCTGCGGCTAAGGGGCTGGGGTCGCCGCTAAAGAGCCAGAAATTGCCGGTTTTATCGGTCCAGGTCACCGGGCCGTAACGGCCTCCGGGAATGTTTCCCGCAGAAGGAACGCCCAACGTGCCGTAGACACCGAGTTCGCTGCAGCCATACGGGAGGCTACAATCCACTTTGCTGCTTCCACCCATCCAACTCCACTCGTTCGTCTGGGCGGACACAGACGTGTTGGCTGCGGCCAGCATCAACCACAGCGGCGCGATGGCAAGCATCGAGCCCGCAATACCGAAAGAAGCAGTCTGCTTCCTTTGAGTGTGAGTGAATTTCATAGCGCAGCCTCCAGAGATCTCCTGCATCGGTAGGGAGCCACGGCGTCACGCGAATGAAGGCGGCTGGGTTCTGTCCTCGGAAAGAAATGAAGCAAAGCGGACGTCGGCGTTCCGGTGAGGTAACGCCTAATGCCGAGCATCATACTCTTCGCGAGTAAACCTCGCAGCGTTTTTGTTTTTCCGCCTCCGTTCGATCCGGGATTCGGTATCCGCCTTGCGTTGAATGTCTGGTTAGTCGGCAACTCGGAAGTTGAATGCGATGACCGACACATCGAGAAACGATAGGCTCCTGCGTATCAAATACGGTTTGAATCTCCGGGTTGAATCGACCGACCCAAGGCCAAAGGTTCCTCCGGCTCCCAATGCATAAGAGCAATCCCGATTCGGCAGCATCTGTATCCGCATCTGTTCTATCGAGCAGCCCGTGTTCAGACTCCGTATCGAATACGCCCCGCCAATCGAGACGGATGCCCGCTTGCTGAGCCATATTGCGAGTGGGTCCCTTATAAATAAGGGGGGTCTTTAAGACCATCTCCGTTTCCGACCCGGTACCGGGAGTCTCCGTACCCAGTTCTTCCGAATAAACCCGAAGGCCCGGCGCCTCAGCTCCTCGCCTTCAGCTTTGGGATTCTGTTGACAGAGGACCCGCCAAGGCCAATTAGCCTTCCCAAATCCGCCTGCGTGAGCATCGCTTTTTTGCGCAGCGCCTTGCAGCGGCTGGCGCCGGATTTCGTATGCGGCATGGAGTCTCTGGTGCCCATCGCCCTGAACGACCATGGCTTAGTCTCGGCGTCGCTGTAATCGTGTACAGGAATTTACAGACAGTTGGGCAGTGTCTACAGAAGGTATGCGATCCTCTCGAATGCTTACGACGCGGTCTGCACTGAAGATAAACAAACGATACAGCTTAGACGGCTTGCGTGTACCGACAGCCCGATGGCAAATCGTTTGCATATGGTTGAGGCGGAGAACTGTGATCACTGATCACATCGACTGGCCCTGACAACACAGATAGTCGTATCGCTCAGCAAGCACTTCACCGCTGGATCGACCGCATCATCTACGACATGCACAAACCGCACCGCAACGGCACTCGCTGTATCTACGGCTACTGGTGGCTACACGAAGTAGCCGAACTGACACATCCCAACCGACTGCTGAGTTGCAGTAAATAAAAATCAGACAGGAAAGAACGATGAAGAACTTTTTAGCAGTTGCAATAATCTCTGCCTTGCTTGCCCCCTACAGTCTTCGGCCAGCAGGCAGTCCGAAACCCACCATCAACCCAACACGCGGCGTCACCGCGCAGGTCGCAGCACAGCCTTTTGTGCTGGCCGACGGAACGCCTGTAAAACTGAGGACCACGCAACCCATGTCGTCCTCAGACGAGTTTCATGATTACGTTGGCGAGAAGATATCCTTCGACGTTGTCGAGGATGTTACTGTCAACGGCATTGTAGTCATCGCCAAGGGCACGAAGGCACTGGGAACCATCAACGAGCACGAAGGCAAGAAGTGGGCTGGCCGTGGCGGCAAGCTGGATGTCACCTTAACTACGTCCGTCTGGCGGACGGCGAGCGCGACGATCTGTCGGCATCCACCGGCGGTAAGGGTAACGGGCACACCGGAGCATGATCGGCGCGATGGCGGCAACAGCCATCTTCACGCTGGGCGGCTCTGCCCTGTTCCTCATGATGCACGGCAAGGACATCACGATTCCTTCGGGAACCGAGCTTACCGCGTACACCGTGGGCGACATGACTCTGGATCAGTCCAAGTTCACACCCGCTGCGGCGGCTCCGGCCAAGACTGCGATTGCGGCTGCGGCTGCGGCTCCGGCTCCGGCTCCGGCTCCGGGAACGATTGACCCGAATACTGGGACTATAAGGCAGTAGCAGCGAACTAACCCCGCCGCTTCCCGTAGAGGCGGCGGACACCAAAACAGATTCTCAGGAGAAGTAAAAAGCAGAGCGAAGCCAATTCCAGCGAGAGGCTTCGTTTTCCGTTCTGGCAAGCCTAGGATGAGGTCTCTTGCTTTCACTTCCCTCGAACTCCGATCCTCGACTGACTACCTGTACCGTACGGATACCGTGCTGTCCTACTGCTGTCCGGAAATCTTTATCGAACTAGAGGCAAGCTGAGTTGACGATCATGGCTCCCATTCGCGTACCGAATACGGTCGTTTTAGGAACGATTCCGGCTAAGGACACAAGTCCCCAAGTTGCAACGTTTCTGACGTGCAAAAATTGCGCACGTTTTTGGAACGGCGTTGGGCCACGAAAGAGTGAAACTCAGCAACAGAGCCGAAGGACAGACCGGGCGCCTCTAGCCCGGAACTGTGCCGCGTATCCGGTACGCCGAGTATCTAATGGCGATCCGTCATAACGTCCCTATAAAGGGGGTCTTAACTGGAGTCACGGTGAGGCCGGTGCCGGGGAGTCTCCGTGGGTGTGCGGTCATCGCGCAGAACGGCGACGCCTACACCTCCACTCCCCCGCCAAGTGAAAAACTACCAGTTAACCCCGCTGCGAAGATTACGCCCAATGCGGTGAAGTTATTGCAGATTAAGTGCATTAGGTGAGTGAGATAGTTGCTCAGTAGGCTGAGGACTTGCTGGGGAACTTGCCGTGGGACTTGGTAGCAAGATGTCTGCCATCATTGAGTCATGGAATACGATTGGGATAAGTGGGAGTACAACGTTGAGCGGACGTTGCGGAATCGAGCCGATGAACTCAAGGACGATCTGATTTCCGATGACGATCAGGTTCGCACCGCAGCCGAGGCGGAGATAGATCAGATTTTGGCATGGCTTTTGCCTCCTCTTACAATGGAGCAGATTGACGAGGCAAAAGCAGTCGGGCAGCAAAGACTCGATGAGCTTCTTGTGTCACAAGGATACAGGGCAGGTTCAGCCAGTATCGCAGGAATCCGGAAACGTGGCCGTCCCCGCACCCGAGGTCGCAAAGCAATTCATGCAGTTCAGCTCCATCTCGTGGCCGGGAAATCATCGCGCGAAATCGTACTGGAGATCGACGGCTCATGCCAGAAACGCAATTGCAGCTCATATTGCCCCAAGTGCGATGACGTAGCTCGTTCAACCCCACCGGGCAGAACCGACTTGCGGAAGCCGAAGCCGCACTGCCCCCGTTGCGGATTCCTCATTCGTGACACAGGTAAGAAAGAACAAGTCTGCTACAAATGTGCGGACGGGATGGCCGATCTCGTGGAAAGGCTGAAGTCTTATCTGAAGTCCCGCGATTTGCTCCCCAAGCCTGACGATGATCTAGGAGAAAAATAAAACAAATTCGCTCCTCTCGCGGGCGTTCCGAATACCAATTAGAGTGGAGAAACATCAAGGAAGGAAACACAAAGGCGAGGGGGCATTGATGGCACCTTGAGCTATACAGCAGGTTGTCGCTGATCGCCAATCTAAAGAGAAGGAGAGTAATGATAATCGAATCAAATGCTTTGCGGCCTCGTATACCGGCTGCGTTACCAATACTTCAATGATCGCGTAAGGAAGCCGCCCAGATCATCGGCGTAAGCCTGAGGACTCTGGATCATTTCATCGCGGAGAAGCGCCTGCTGGTCAGGCGCATCGGGCACCGGGTGCTGATCCAGCATCTGAGAAGGAACTTCCCCTTCTACCCACCTGTTTGTCAGCCGTTCCAGCCACTCGTTCCGGCGCGTGTGCTCCTATCCCGGTCGTATCGGGATTTGATACCACACTGTCTCAACCACCCACTGAAACACGGGAACGAGTAAAAGGAACGACTTGAAAGAAAGATATAGGAGAAGACCTCTCTCTCTCTCTCTCTCTCTCTTTGTACGTCGTTCTGTATGTCGTTCCCTGAACTCATTCCGGCGTTTTTGTGGGTGAGACAGTCAATACGTCAGTACGCAGACAGGTGGGGTAGAGAAACACGCGGGGGAACGACCCGTAAGCAGTAAAGAGCACGGCCCATAGGGCCAGAAAGGGAAAATGCATAAACCAGCGAACCAACCAAGCGAACAGCCGTTCGCATTCACCTTCATTGAACCATTCAAAACATTCCATAACGGACAGCCGAAAGCTATCCCGTACGTCATCGACGGGCTTCTCACTCAGGGAGGTCTCAGCGCACTCGGTGGCAAGAGTAAATATGGAAAGTCCAGCCTAACCCGGTACGAAGCCGTCTGTATTGCCAAGGGAGTGCCATTCCTCGGGCGCGATACTGTACAGGGCGACGTCATACTCATCAATCTGGAAGACCCGCTCAACCATGTAGACAACTGCTTGTCCGTTCTCGGATATGACCAGAAGACAGATGCTCAAATCCGCATCGTGGACAAGCTGGCTCCGACTGTGACAGACAACATCGAAGCACTGGGTAATGCTCTAACAAAGATGCCCCATGTACGCCTGGTTGTCATCGACACGCTGGCAAAGTTCATCCGTGTCGAGGACCTGAACGAATACATGCCGGTGTTGAGGGCAGTAGAGCAACTTCATCATCTGGCGCGGAAATTCCCGCACCTCCACATTCAAGGCGCAGCCCACTGCAAAAAGATAAAGACGGAGGACCCGTTCGACGGACTGCTGGGCAGTACAGCTTTGCGCGGAGAGCCAGACACAAACCTTGCCATCTACGGCGAAGGTGGTCATCGGATCATCGCGACGGAGACTCGAATAGGGCGGAACATACCGCCGACCCTGTTGCAGGCCGAGTTGGTAGAAAGCGCCGGAGCCGATGTCGTAAAAGAGTTCTCGCTCGGCGTGCTGCTTTCGGATGCGGAAAAGGCGAAAAGAGACAAAAGCGAGCGCAAGGAGAAGATGTCTTATGAGGATCGCATCACCGCCTACCTACAGGACCGCCCCAATCTCACCGCTCCGCAGCAATTAATGCTGGATGAAGTGGAGGGCAGGAACGAGCACAAACACAAAGCGATCAAGGCTCTGATAGAAGATGGAGTCCTTACGGTGACCGGGAAGAAACAATCACCTACTGATCCGCTCACCCTGCGTTTAAATCCAGAGTTGCTTCAGATGCACAAGCTTATGAATAAGTTCGGTGGGGTGCAGTAATGAGTACGAACACATCAAGTCATATCGAGGAACGTCAGGAACTCAGGACAAGCTTATGTCCTGAGGTTTCCGTGGCAGACCATTCCAAGCGGGTTACCTGCCGGTCTCTTTGGCCAATTGCTGAAGAAGAAGGTCGCTGGCGAAGCCAATCGAGAGCGTCTGAGAGTGATACCTCCGCTTGCGAGCACATTCGACGGTATGAACTCGCAGACATTCCAGCAGCAAAGAAACATATGGGCATACGCGCTCGCGATGGAACACTCGACTGAACGATGAGTGGTAGTCCAGCCCTTGCGCTGGCTATTCACTCTCATAAGTTACCAGTGATATCGACTCAGCGAATGAAAATCTGCACTTCGCTGGTGTATCACCGACTCGGTTGCACAACAACGTGAATGGTCTTGCCAATTTTGTGCGCCCACTCCGTAGCAACCGAGTGCAAGCCTGATGCACAGGCACAATAGGTAAACAATTGGACACTTCAAATGCAGCTCAGCGTCAAAGATTCCTCGACGCAGAGCAAGCCGCCACATTTCTCGGCGGCCTCAACAGCCGTACCGTTACGCGCTGGGCACGTGAGGGCTACCTGCCCGCATATCCCATCGGAGAAGGGAAGCGTCGCCTCTGGCGATTCCTAGAACATGATCTTGAACATTGGATGCTTTCACGGCGGACCGGACAATTTCCTTCCGGTCATTACGCACTTGTGGATACACTCACCTCAGCCAACGATGCGCCGACCGGAGGATATTTCCAATGATTGGCAGCAATCGCTTTCAGAATGGAAGTCTCATACTCGTGAAGAACAAGAGCAGAGATGACACTTGGTATTTCCGCTTTTATGAGGAGCGGGAAGATCGCCGTGTGTATCGCAAACAGCGTATCGGTACGGTGCGGGAGTTTCCCCATCGCCGTGACGCTCAGAAGGCTGTTCTTCACCTTCGCGCCAATATCAACTATGGAGTTCGCTCCCCGGAAACGGTGGATGAACTCATCGCCCACTATCTCAAGTACGAACTGACCCGGGAGCGAAAGGCATTCTCCACTGTCGAAGTGAACGGCAGCTTTCTCAAGCTCTATATTGCTCCCAAGTGGGGAAGCATGAAGCTGTGTGCGGTCAGGACTGTTGCTGTTGAGCAGTGGCTTGACTCCCTACCCTATTCACCGGCTACACGGACCAAGATCAAAGCCGTCTTCTCCGCGATCTTCTCCCACGCGATCCGTCATGAATGGATACAACACAATCCCATTCTGGCGGTACGTACTTCTGCGAAACGCCTTCGAGAGAAGGACATTTTGGAGCCTTGTGAGTTCGCTGCACTGCTCGACCAGTTGAGTGTGCGGGACAAGGCGATGGTGCTGCTGGCAGGGAGCACGGGACTGAGAAGGTCGGAGTTCATCGGTCTGCGTTGGGAAGACATCAACGCTGACAAGCAGGAAATTTCCATTACGAAGTCATGCGTACGAGGCAGATTCGGAGACACGAAGACGGAGGCAAGCCGGAAACCGGTTCCCCTGCACCCTGTCGTGTTAAATGCTCTGCTTTATTGGCGTGCCATATCGCTCTATCAGGCAGACACCGATTTCCTTTTCCCATCCGACCGGCTCAAAGGTGAGAAACCGTTGAGTCCCGACATGATCCTGCGAAAGATCATTCGCCCGGCCCTCAAGAAAGCAAAGATCGAAGGAAAGGTGATCGGCTGGCATTCATTCCGGCATTCGCTGGCGACAAACCTGCGAACCCTTGGGGTGGATGTGAAAGTCGCTCAGGAGCTGTTGAGGCACGCAAACAGCCGAACCACGATGGACATTTACACCCGCGCTGTCTCCACGCAAAAGCACGAAGCCACCGGCAGAATTGTTGAGTTGCTTTTGCCTCAAACGACAACGAAGGGAGTGACTCAGCACCCTTCAGCACCCTCGGAACTTCAGGTCTAAATTGCCTGAGGTTCTAAGTTATTTGTTTTCTAGCGGAGGATGGTAGGCACGAGGAGACTCGAACTCCTGACCTCTACCGTGTCAAGGTAGCGCTCTAACCAACTGAGCTACGCGCCTGCGAGGTGGGAACTACTCTATTGATAATACCAAGTTTCGTCGCTCCTCGCTGGCCCTCTGCAGTTTGACCGGAAAAGAAGTTTAGCTGCCCAGACCGGCGCGCCGGTCTGGGCTCTTTCGTGCTGTATAGTCAAAATAATGGCATCGAAAGTCCAGGTAAATGCGAAGCTGGAGGAAAAATCTTCCGGCTTGCCATATGCCGCGCTCATTCTCGGCTGGCTGGTTCCGGGTCTCGGTCATGTGCTGACAAAGCACTGGATCCGCGCGGCGTTGCTCTTTGTCTCCATCACCAGCATGTTTAGCCTGGGCGTCATGATGCAGGGCAAGCTCTATCAACCAAATATGGGTGATGTGCTGGAAATGCTTGGCTTTGCCGGCGATCTTGGCTGTGGCTCTCTGTATATTCTCGGGCGAATCATGGACCTTGGCCACGGCGCCGTGCAGGTCGCAACCGCTGACTACGGAACCAAATTCATCGTAGTTGCCGGGCTGCTCAACATCATCGCCGCTGTCGACGCGCACAATCTTCGCATAGGCAGGAAGCCGGCATGCTAGCTCTTTCGCATTTCTCCGCCGTCCTTCTCTTTGCGACATTTGCCTCCGTCGTCTTCGGTATCACGCAGCGCACGGCTCCGAAGGCAATGGTCCGGTATGGTCTCTACTGCTGGGTAATGTTTGTCGGAATCGTGATTGCTGCCAGCTGGGTGATGTGGCTCATTCGCCGCTAGCTTAAGATTCACCTGGCTAAGGACTCTCATTCGTCCAGCGCCAGGAACGGTCCCAAACCATCGCATCGAACGAATGTTTTTCAACAAAGCCGACCCGGCGGTAAAGCTCCACCGCGTTGGCATTTTCTTCGGTGACCGTCAACGTCAACCCGCGAAAGCCGCGTCCCTGCAAATTCTCCGCGCATTCTTCGATCAACCGTTTACCCAGCCCAAGCCGCCGCTGATCCCTTGCCACGCAAACCTGCGTGACGTGTCCAATATCATCGCGCACACGCGAGCATAGAAGTACTCCCGCCAGAGAACCATCCGCCTTCCGCGTCAGCGTGCGCGACGAGGCAGGATCGAACAGCCCGCATCCGGGAAAACGAACAATGTTGTGCAGGAAGCGCAGCGAGCCTCCCACCGAGCGGTATTGATCGTTGATAAAGCTGTCCAGATGCCCGCTGTAGGCATCAGCGATCAGATATCCCGCTGGATGAAAATCATTCTCTCGCCAGGTATTCAGCGCCAGGCCATCTGGAAGTGCTGGCGTCGACGGCGACACTTCGAAATGCGACAGGTCAAGCTCCATGAAAAGCCTGCGGAAGAGCCTGAATCCTGCCTCACGAAAAATCTCCGCATGCAGGCCATGGGGATGCAGCAACAACTGGCACTCGATCCGATCAATGCCAGGAGAATGCCTCAGAAGCTCAATCAGATGCCGCAGCAGCTGGCCCTCCACGTCGGCAGACGCAGTGGAAAGAGAAAACACGTCGCCGATGATCGCCTTGTGCTCTTCGTACACGCAAAAGACGTAGCCGGAGATGCGCCCGTTTTCTATAGCGACATAACCCGGCAGCACGCGCGAATCGAGATACTGCAGCAAAAGATCGGCCGAGGTACGGTAGTCCCATCGCAGCCGATCGCTCCAAAGACGGCTCTCCTCATCCAGCACCGGCCGTAGGCTGCTGGCGGAAAAATGCCTCAGATCTAAAATCTCACACTGCAATGCCGAGCTCACGCCTTACTCACCCACGAATACAAGCGATCGGTATCTTCCTGCGCCGCGATTCTTGAGCCGGATCTGCGGCGCCAAATCCAGGAGAGCAACCTCTCTTTTCTGACCTACTGTTGCGCAGCTACCGCATAGACGACCAGATTCTGTGCAGGATACACGAATAGCGGCTCGTATCGCCTGCCGGTAAGTTTTTGACGCAATTCGTCTATATAAGATTCGCGGGCTACAAGGATATGTTGCGCGGCGGGAATCCCATCCTGCTCGTAATTCACTACTTTTCGATTGCGATAAAAGGATATGCCATATTCCACATCGCGGCGGACCTTATATACCGCAACGGTGCCATCCGGCGGCGCAATCTGTTCCAGAATCTTCGATAAGGGCCGCGCTGAATACGTCAGGTCAATCAGTTGGACTGTGCCCTTGGTAGAAGCAATCTGCCCGAAACCAAAGAACGGCCCGATTCCGTAAAGAAAAAGCAGCAGAATCACGACCGGAATCATGGTTGCGATCCGCAGCCGGCGAATGCCAAAGCGCGCCACCGTGATGAGAATGAAGACCGCTGCCGCAAATCCGGTTGTTCCCGCAGCAATCAGCGCATTCGACGGAGGTGCCTGGTCAGAGTGCTGAATCATCCGTGGCAGCAGCAGCACCAGTGTTGTAAGTCCTCCAGCCAGCACTGCGTGCAGAAGCAGCAACCACGGCTTCAGGCCCCGCTCACTCATGCGGTTCAGGTAATCGCCGCTCAAGATCGTGAGCGGTGGAACAGAAGGCAAAACGTAGCCGGGCAGCTTGGATTCCGAGAAGGAAAAGAAAATAACCGGAATCAGCGCCCAGAGCACGAGAAATTCAGGAAAGGCATCGCCCGTCCGCTGATGCCCCATATAGTGGAACTTCGACCGCCGCGCGCGCCACTCGGCAATCGAACCCTGCACTGCATTCACCAGCGCTGCGATCGCAATGACCGACCACGGCATCAGGCTCAGCACGATCACCGGCCAGTAATACCAGAAGTGCTGCTCATGCTCAAAACGGTTGGTGGCAAAGCGTTCCAGGTTATGTTCCAGAAAAAACACGCGCAGAAAATTCGGGTTGCGCTTCTGCACGGCGATAAACCATGGCAGCACCATTGCCAGGTAGAGCGCAATCCCCGGCCACCAGATGCTTCGCCGCAGAATTGACCACTCTTTCCGCAGCGCTGCAAACGCCGTAATGATCACCAGCGCAAGAAATGGAGCGACCGGTCCCTTGGCCAGCGTCGCCGCGCCCACAAAGAAGTAAAGATCAAACAGCCAGAACTTGCTATCCGTCTCATACCAGGCATACCACCCCAGCATGCCGATGCAGAACGGCGCCGCCATCTGCATGTCCGTCGAGGCTCCGCGCGCAAAACTCAGAATGCCCGCGCATGACGCCGTCAGCAGCGCGGCATCCAGCTGACCTCCCGGCCGGAACCGCCGCATGTGCAGGAAGATAAGCGTCACCAGCACAAACGCGAAGCTCGCCGAGGGTATCCGGGCCGACCAGTCGTGCACGCCGAATTCGCGGAAGGCAAACATGGCCCGCCAGTAATAAAGGGCCGGTTTCTCCAGCCAGGGCTTGCCATACAGGATCGGCGTGACATAGTCATGCCGGTTGAGCATCTCGCGCGCTACTTGCGCATACCGCGGCTCATCCGCGCCCACCAGTCCGATGCCGTCGCCACCAAAAACAGGCACAAGCCCGTAAAAAAGAAAGAACGCCGTAAAGAGGAAAAGAGTCAGTGTCTCCAGCGTCGTCCCGAGGAAAGGGAAGCGCGCCATCGTAGTCGTAGGAGCGTTGATGCTCTTAGGGGTGGCCACGTTCTTTATGAGCTTTACGCAGACAAGGCTATCAGATTTCAGCTAGGCGACTTCATGAACCGCAGCGCTCAGCGTGCGGCGCGCCACGTCGAGAATCATCTCCGTAGCTTCCGGCAGCGGTCCATCGATCGTACAGCCGCTGGCATGCTGATGCCCACCCCCGCCAAAACGCTCGGCAATGCGCGCCACGTTCACGTCGCCTTTGCTGCGCAGCGAAAGCCGTACGCGATGATTGCTCAACTCGCGCAGAAAGACGGCGACATCGACGCCCGAAATCGCAATCGCATAATTCACAATCCCTTCGCAGTCTTCTTCGGCTGCCTTGGTGCGTAGCATGTCTTCATGTGTTACCCACATCCAGGCAATGCGACCGTCGCGATGCAGACTTGAGAGGGCGGCGCCCAGCAGCAGCATCTTTGAAGTCGGATGAGAAAAATAAACATCCTTGGCGATTGCCGCCGATCGCGCACCATGCCGCACCAGCTCAGCCGCCAGAACAAAGGTATGAGCATCCGTGCCGTCGTAGCAGAACGATCCCGTATCCGTCAGGACCGCGGTATACAGACAAGTCGCCATCTCCGGTGTGATACGCACGCCGGCATGCATGGCCAGTTCGTACACCATCTCGGCCACCGCGCAGGCCTCGGTATTGAGCCAGTTGACATTAGCAAAGGTCCGCCCGCTCACATGATGATCGATATTGATCAGGAAGCGGCCTTCCAGGCCGCGCAGCCGCGAACGCTCTATCCCGTCGCATTCGAGCAGAATGACCGCGTCATACTCCCCGTCCACGCGGCTCACCTGTCGGATGAGAGAAGAGCATGGCAGCGTGCGATAAATCAACGGAACCCGGTCGCAGGAAACCATATCGACCTGCTTGCCCAACTGCTCCAGCACCATCGCGCAGGCCAGCATCGAGCCCACCGCATCGCCATCCGGACGTGCATGCCCGCTGACCAGAAACCGCTGGCCGCGTTCAATCGCATTCAATACCGCGTGGATGGTGTGCCGTTCTCCCATGGCCCTGATGTGCAGTGAGATCCCCTTTCTGTGCGCTTCTCTTACTCCGCCACGCTTTTCTGCCGTTTCTGTGCCCGCCCCAGGAGCTCATCGATGCGGGACTTCATCTTTTCCGAGCGGTCGATATGGAACGAAAGTTCCGGAACGTGCCGCACGCCCATGCGCTCCAGCAGTTCATGCCGGATATAGCCCCGCGCCGCCATCAGTCCCTCGATCGTCTGCGCCTCTTCGTCCGGGCCACCGTCCACAGCTACATAGATCAGCGCCGATTTGCCACCCGGATTCAGGACCACCTGGCTGATGTAGGCAAAGCTGATCCGCGGATCGGACAATTCGCCCTCGATCATCGCTCCAATTTCGTCGCGCAGCGTTTCCGCCACACGGTCCTGGTGATACTTGCGCGCCCGTTGTTCTGGCATCTCAAACTTCCTTTTGGTTAAACGATTGAGAATATCAGACCAGACGGCTCGCATCACGCAAAAGTGACCAATAGGTGGAAAAATTTGTGCTTCCGCAGTGACTGGTAATTGAAAGGAAACCACTTACAGACGGTCTAGTGCGATCCAGGGATGGCAGGAGCCCGTTTTTTTCCCACAATGTAAAACGCCTGTGGAAGTTAATCCACAGGCGTTAACAATTCAGTAGCCCTCCCCCAAGTGCTACTCAATGTTTGAACTGTAGTATGGCCCGGACAGCCCGCATATCCCATATTAGTTTTAAAGCATGGAATTGTCGTAACAGGTATTCGGTTACTATTGCGTCGTCGATTGCTCCACTAACGGTACTAATCCTCAACATATTCCCACCAGCAATCCGCCACCTGCGCTCCCAGATCGTTGGTGATACGCACGGCGGCGTCTTCTACCTGCTTCATCAATCCACTCAGATAATCGCGCGAGCCGGAGATGGCCGCCACTCCGATTCTGGCCGACTGCCACGTGACGGCCTCATCCATCTCCGCCACCGAGATGTTGAATCCATTTTGCAGTTTTTCTTTCAGGCTACGCACCACCTGCCGCCGGTCCTTGAGCGAATGGGAGTCCTCAATGCGAAGGTCGAGCGTCAGTACAGCGACCGCCATGGGTTCAGCGTAGCAGGTTGCAGTCCGCACCGCGCAGGAAACGGTTCATCGCACCCCTCCCACACATAGTCCCAATTTAGTCGGGCAGCAGGAGTGAATCCGGTACGCTGGCTTTCAACATCAGGGAGCCCCCAGAGAATGTTCCGTCCGTTTCGCTTGTTGATAGCGGTGAGTTCCATTCTGTTTATTGTTTGGATTTCGCACGCCAGCGTCGTCGAAACCCCCGGCTGCACCGGTCTGCCCGCTAAAGACTGCCTCGCGCTCGCGCTCAATGCTATGGGCGGACAGAAAAAAATCGAGGGCATTCACAACGTACAGCTCGACACCGCCTCACACACCGCGCTCACGGAACAGTCCTACCGCCAGGACCCGTTCATCGCCTCCTACGAACGCAGCAAGACCACCATCGATCTCACCGGCCAGCGCGTGCGAACCGACGATCATCTCATCTGGCCCGAATCCGACCCACATCAGGCCGAGATGGACGTCACCCTCATCGCCACGCACTCCGGAGGTGCCTATCACTCAGCTCAGGGAGACTCACCCTGTTCACTCGCCGACATCGATGAAGCAGGCCAGACTCTGGCTCTCGGCCCATCCCGCCTGCTTCTGACCGCTTTGCGCACGTCAGATCTCGACTACGAAATGCCAGAGACATTGCGCTCCACGTCACACGCTGTCGTGGCTTTCACCTGGAACAAAATCCCAGTCCGCATCCTGCTCAACAGCTTTAACCACCTCCCAGACGCCGTAGAGACAACCCAGCAATTCCATGACTTCTGGCACTACTGGGGCGACGTAAAGCAGCGCGTCTACTGGGATAATTGGAAGTACACGCAGGGCATCGTCTATCCGTCGAATCTGATCACCGAACGCAACGGCACGATCTGGAACTCCGCCCAGGTTTTGGATATCGCGTTCAATGTCGCGCTCGACGAAAAGAATTTCGCAATGGACGCGAAAGCCGCGCAACAGAGCGCTCAGCAGAAAGGATGGGAGCGCCCATTTCACGGCGGCAAGAGCACACAACTGGCAGAGGGCATCGACCTCTACGCCAGCTCATGGAATACGACGATCATCCACCAGACGGACGGCATCGTCATTCTTGAAACGCCTATCTCCGGAACCTTTACCGAAGGTCTGTTTGAAGAAGCAAAAAAGAAATACCCGGAAACGAAGATCAAAGCCGTTCTCACGACTTCCGATTCATGGCCGCACGTCGGCGGCATACGCTTCGATGTCGCGCAAGGCGACCCCATCTACATCCTGGACCTGAACCAGCCGCTGCTCGACCGGATGATCGCAGCGCCACACTCGCTTCATCCCGATGCCTTACAGCCCTCCCCCCAGAAACCGAATTGGAAGCTCGTATCCGGCAAGACAGAAATCGGCGCTGGCCCGAATCGCATGGAGCTGTATCCACTACGCGGCGCATCGACCGAGCGCCAGTACATGGTCTATTTCCCACAGCATCGACTGCTCTACGCGAGCGACACGCTGGTCATCAATCCCGACAAGACTCTCTATGATCCTTGAGCTGATGCACGAAGTCCGGCAAGCGGTCGAGCGCGAGCATTTATCAGTGGACACGGTGTACGCCATGCACCAGGGCCCGACACCCTGGAGCGACGTGATCTCGCTCCTGAACAAGACATGAGGAGTGACCTAGCGTCCCTTCCTGAAAGCATCGGTTTGCGTGGATAGAGAGCGACTCCGAAACCTGGCTCTCGATCCAAAGGCAGGTGGCCTAACCTAACCCCGGGTCGCCTGCCTCTTTTATGCCTTCTCGCCAAAGAAGATCGCCACCTGCTCCTTGCGCGGCGGCTTGGTAAAGGCGCTCACGCTCACCATACAGAGCACGGCCACTATCAGCGCGGGAAAGATCGCATCCCGCTCGGCCAGAACAGCCGGTAGATGATTGTGCACGAAGCTCGTATCCCAGAAGACAGTAATGAAGGTGCCGGCGCCAATCGCGCTCACCGCGCCAGCTGCAGTCGCGCGCTTTGAATAGAAGGCCGCCAGAATTACCGGCGTCAGCGCCGCCGAGTAGATGGTGTAGGCATAAAGCGTCTTCTTCAGCACCGAGCCCGTATGGAGCGACTGATAGAGTGCCCAGATGCCAAGCAGCACCACCATCAGCCGCGAAACAATTAGGATGCGTTTGTTGGAAGCATCCGGCGAAATGTAACGCACAAAAATGTCATTCACGAGATTGGTCGCCGGCGAGAACAGAAAACTGTTCGCCGTAGAAATAATCTTGGCGAAGATCGCTCCCATCAGCAGCGCTCCCATCAGCCCCGGCAAACTATGAAGCGCCGTAAACGCCAGAATCTCGCGCGGAAACGGCTTCGCGACCGAGTCCATCGCCCGCACATGCCCCAGCATCGCCAGCACTACAATCGCGGTCTCCAGAATCACCGTGCCGATAATCCATCCCACCACGGCCACCCGCGCATCCTTCTCTGATTTCGCCGAAAAGAACTTCTGGTACATCGCCTGATTGCCGAGCATCAACAGGCACGTCGGTAGAAAAATTTCCAGCGCCTGCATCAGCGAATAGTCTCCCAGCGGCGTAAAGTGCGAAGCTGGGAGCGCCGCATGAAACCCGCTCCATCCGCCCACCGAGTGCATCAGCACCGGCAGCGCCCCCAGGATCGTGACCGAAGCCAGCAGCCCGATCACCACATCCATATATGCGATCGAAGACATGCCGGCAATCGCCGTAAACACAATCACAAACGCTGCAATGATGTACTTGCCCAGGTCCGGGGTAATCACGGTGGGAAAAATCAGGCTGAGAATATCTCCGCCGCCAATCAGTTGGTAGCTGGTAATCGCCGTATAGGCAAACAGAACCGCAATCACGCCCAGCACCCGAGCCGTCTGGTTATACCGAGCCTCCAGCAAGTCAGGAATCGTAAACTTGGCCGATCGCCGCGCCCGTGGCGCAATAAAGTAGATCAGCAGCAACCCCGCCCATCCGCCGCCGCCCTGCCAGAGCGCGACAAATCCATGGTTATAAGCATTCTCCGCCCCGCCCAGCAGCGACCCCGACCCGATCCACGAAGAGAGCAGGGTGAAGACCAGCACAAATGCAGGCAGGGACCGCCCGGCAACGAGATAATCGGCCTTGGTCTTGACCTTGCCCAGCCGCGTCAGCGAAACAACAAGCAGAGTGAGAACGATAACGCCGATCACGGCGGCGTAAAGATGATTCATGTCCATCCTTCAGAAGGCGTAACCGCCAGTGTACGAGGAAAGCCCCAAACAGAAAACTTTCACGAATGTCATCCTGAGCGAAGCGTAGCGAAGTCGAAGGACCCGCACGAATGAAATTCGTGCGGGTCTTGCCTTGCGCAGCAAGGCCCGTTCTCTTAAGAGGTGGCATGAAAAAGGGGTGCCCCATTCTTTCGCGTTATTTGCGAAAGGGTGGGAAAGCAAGAACCCAACGCGGGGATTTCAATCTCTCAAGCGCGCGCGAATGATGTCCGCACTCACCCCAGCCACCCGCACCACCTTATTCCGCGACGACTCCCCACTGACGATCTCGACCGCCGCCCGTGGCACCTCAAACAACTCAGCAAAGAAGCGAATCAACACCTCATTCGCCTTGCCTTCGACCGGAGGAGCAGCCAAAGCGACTTTCACCGCATCTCCCACAATTCCAGAAATTGCAGTCCGGCTAGCCCGCGGCTGTGCCCGAACCGAAAAACTCACCCCCGCTGCCGTCTCACGCAGCGCAATCATGCAGGTTTAGGCCGAGCACCAAAAATAGCCGTCCCGATCCGTACCAGCGTCGACCCTTCCTCAATCGCAATCCTGAAATCCCCCGACATCCCCATCGACAACTCGCCAAAATCCAGCCGAGGATATCGCACCGCCAGTTCCTCCCGCAGCAACTGCAGCCGCCGGAAGCACGCCCGTGCGGTCTCCGGATTCTCATCAAATGGAGCCACCGTCATCAGCCCGCACATCTCGACATGGACCAGGTCAGCCAGCCGCTCCAGCAACTCGGCCAGTTCCTGCGACTCAGGATCGAGCCCGGCCTTGGCTGCCTCTGAGCTCAACTTGATCTCAACCAGAACCGGCAGCCGTCGGTCCAGCTTCTTCGCCGCCTCATCCAGCCTTTGGGCCAGTTTCAGCGAATCCACCGTATCGACGCCGGAAAAAATCTCCGCCGCACGCGTTGTCTTGTTCGATTGCAGATTTCCAATAAGATGAACCGAAACCAATTCGCCCGAGGTCTTCGCCAAACCCGAGACAGCAATACCTAACTGATTCAAATCAGGCAATTTCTGCTGAAACTCCTGCACGCGATTCTCGCCGAAGAGGCGTACCCCTGCTGCAAAGGCCTCGGCAATAGCCGTCGCCGGTTGCATTTTAGAAACCGCCATCAGCCGGATCTCATCATGCGAGCGTCCGGATCGTCGGCACGCCTCATGAATCTCTTCTTCGACGCGAGCAAGATTCTCTGCAATGGTCTGATCGGCAGGCATACAGACCTCATTGTAAGAGGAGCATCAAAATCGGCCACCAAATACAGAAATCCGTATTAATCGTTCCGTTTATGAAAGAAAATTGCGGCGTTATGTTGTCACATCAGTAATAAACCTTCTAAGAAAATCACTCTTTTCATATGTTTATGATTCAGTAAACAACTCATCACGTTTGGAACCCTGATTGCCCTCTATGCTTTTGTTTTGAAAGTCACGTAGATCCCATGCGTTGACCCACAAAAGGCTCCATAGAAAGCAAATTAAGGGGAGTAGCAATGATTCAATCTCTTAAATCCTTCGCTATAGCACTCTTTCTTCTGGCGCTCGCGCCATTTGCCCTAGGTCAAGGTATCACTACAGGTACGATCACCGGAACGGTGGTCGATCCCTCCGGTGCCGTGGTTCAAAACGCCCACGTGCAGGCCATCGACATAGCAAAGGGCACCACGTTAGTCACAGACACACCGCCAGATGGTGTCTTCTCTTTTCGCACCGTGCCGGTGGGCACGTACAGAATTGAGGCCACGGCCAGCGGTTTTAACCAGACTGTCGTCAACAACGTTGGAGTCGAATCCGGCGTGAGCAACAATCTGGGCACGGTCCAACTGAGCATCGGTGCCTCAGCGCAGGTTGTCGTCAATGGTAACACCGAGCCGTTGCTCAATACCTCCGATTCTCAGGTGACGACAACATTCAGTACGCAAAGTGTTCAAAGCCTGCCCTTGAATAATGGATTCGACACGATCACCGAAGTGATTCCTGGCGTTGTCAGCACACATGGCGCTGGCGGCACCAACTTCTCCAACACCAACGGGGATGGCTTCTCGGTCAACGGGCAGAGCGGACGCTACAACAACTTTGAAATTGACGGTCAGACGAACAACGACAATTCAGTCGCTGGCCCGCAAGCTTTTTTTGGCAGCCAGGATGGCATCGAGGAAATCCAGGTCATCACCAATAGTTACAGCGCGCAATATGGCCGGAACGCTGGCGCGGTCGTAAACTACGTCACGAAATCGGGCAGCAATGCCTTCCATGGAAGCGGATTCGAGTTTTATCAGGGACAGTACCTCAGTTCGCTCACCAATGCCGAAAAGAACCCTCTCTTCGGCTTTTGCGGTCCGGGTCAGACCCCTGATTCCGGTTGCGCAAATCCCGTAGTCCCGCGCTTTGTTGAAAACCGTTATGGTGGCACCATCGGCGGCCCCATTCTTAAGGACAAGCTATTCTTCTTTGGCAGCACCTTCTGGGACCACGTCCGTACAGGCGTGGCGCCATCCCAATCCCTACCGGACCTTACACCCACTCCTGCTGGAATTCAGGCCCTGCAAGCTGCTTTTCCCGGCAATCCAGCGGTGGCGATGCTCGCCTCTGGCGGCCCTTATGGAGTGACCGCAGGCAATCCTACGCCGGTAGGTGCTGTGGTCCTGGAGAACGTCACTGGCCCCAATGGAGCTACAGTCTCCATTCCGTTTTCCGGGGTACAGCGCACAATTGGCACGCCCTTCAATGATCAGGAAGAACTCGGACGTCTGGACTGGCAGCCCACCGGCAAAGATCATCTCTTCCTGCGCTACTTCTATCAGAACCAGCTGAGTACAGGTGTCCCGTTTACCTCTTCAGGTCCCGGGAGTATTGCGTCAGGTTCATACGTGAACGTCCCAGGGACAACGCATTCTGTTGGTGCGGACTGGAGCCATACATTTTCCGATCGCTGGGTCGATCAGCTCCGCTACAGTTTTCAGCAATCCAATGTACTCTTTGAGGGCGGCGCCATTCCCGCCTGCGTGGCGAATAATCTCACCGCATGCCCCGCCGCAGTTGATTTCACAGGCAGCAATCTGGATGTTGGATTTGGTTATGCTCCTAGTGCCCCTCAGGGCCGTATCGTGAAGGTGACCCAGGTCCAGGACAATGCCACTTGGACGCACGGCAATCACACCATTCTGTTCGGCGGCGAGTTCGACTATCAGAACTCTCCGAACATCTTCCTGCCTCTGTACAACGGCCAATATCTCTATACCAACTTCTCAAGCTTCCTTCAGGATTCCGGCGCTCTCCAGCTTGCCAATGGCAATCCTGTCATTCCCTTTACTGAGCCGGACGCGGCTGGATACATCCAGGACGAATGGAAAGTGAGGCCCAACTTCACCGCTCACATCGGTCTGCGCTGGGAATACTTCGGTCAGGCGGTCAACAAACTACATGACGAAACCGTTACGCGTGAATCCAACCCCGCTACCGCTTTCTGGGACCAATCGCTCCCACTAGCTGATAGGACCGTCGGCGCGGTCAATGAATACTATAAGAACTTCGAGCCAAGGCTTGGTTTTGCCTGGAATCCTGACTTCGACAAAAACATGGTTGTGAATGGCGGATACTCGATCAATGCCAATCCGGCCTTCTACAACATCTTCCTTCTTGATGCGATTGCCAGCCCTGTGGCGAACACCGGTGTTGTGACTTGCGCCGGAAACTGCCAGCCGGTGAACGGCAGCTTGAACGGTGGCAGCGTCCGCGCAACAAATCTCCCCGCCCTGCCAATCGGCGGCAATCCCCAGTTCCGGGATCAGACCTATGTCCCGGCGAACTTCCGCACGCCGTACGTCCAAACCTACACACTGGCGATTCAGCATCAGATCGGGCATTCGGCAGTCGGTGAGATTCGCTACGTAGGTTCAAAAACGACCCAGGACTTCCAGTCCGTCGATCAGAACCCCTACCTGCTGCCCGTAGCCACTGCCTTCCCAAGCCGTGTGTCGCCCTCGTCTTTGTGTCAGGACAGCACAGCGCCCGGCTTCGGCCGTCCCAGCTGCAACAGCTCCAACCTGGGATATGTAACGAATGGCGGATGGGCCAACTACAACGGCCTTCAGCTCAACCTTACAACCAAGAACTATCACGGTCTGACAGGCTCCGTGTCCTACACCTGGAGCCGGGGAATCGACAACACAACCGATGTATTCAGCACCGGTGCAGCCGGCAATGCGGTCTCTTTTCCGCAGAATCCGCAGGACCCGAACGTGGGTGAGAGCGGGGTGAGCGGCAACAGCTATCCAAATGTTGTCGGCATCGCGCTTACCTACACCGTGCCGAAGATTACCGAGTCCAACGGGCTTGTGTCCCGCCTGGTCAACGGATTTTCGCTTGGCACCTTCTATCGTTACAACAGCGGTCAGCCTTTCAACGCTTACCAGCCGCTCACACTTGACGGCCTCACCGGAGACACGAGCTTCTGCGATGGAGTCTTCAACGGCTCCTCCGTAGGCCCTTCGCTGGATACCTGCCGTCTCGCTGTGTCCAATCCCAAAGCCCCGCTGAATAGTATCGCCTACCTCAACCCGTACACCGGACCGACCGTCGGTGGCAATCCAACTCTCGGCACGCCGCAATATGTGAACTACCAGAGCGACTTCATCGACAACAACGGTAACTACAACCCCGGCACGCCGGTCGATCCCTCCACGGCTCACTGGATCGTCAATAACCAGGCGTATGCCCAGGCAGTTGGGAACCCGTATCCGGGATCGGGCCGCAACATCCTGCGCGGTGATACCTTCAGCGATATGGATCTGAGCCTCTACAAGACGACTCCGATCACAGAGCGCGTTTCCATCCAACTGCAGTTCAACACTTACAACCTGTTCAACCAGCAGTACCACGCAACCGGATTGGGCAATATAGCCAACTACAGCCCGAGCGGCTTCAACGCGTTCCTGAGCACCGCCTTCAACAGTTTCCCAACTGTTCCCGGCAATACCTCGGGTACACGCTTCGTGATCCTGGGCGGCAAAGTGATCTTCTAGCCAATTAGAAATTCTACTTCTGGCAAGAGAGAAGTTTTTCTGGTACAGGGCACCCGAAAGGGTGCCCTCTTTTTTTCCCGGCGCGGCCTGCAGAATTTGGGCAGGAGCCATCTCCCCTTGGGCAGGTGCCATTGAGGATCAAGGGTGCTTAGAAGGGACGCGAACTATTTAGGCATGGGGATCGACTCAGCCTTGCCGATGGCCCGCTCGGTGAACCAAACAGTATCGCCGGCAGGTTGAACTCCGGTGGGTGTTTTGAGTCCTTCTTTGATAACAGTGACGCTTGCCTTGTCTCCGTTGACGGTAATGATGGAAATTTTGCCGCTGCCATTTTCGGCGACGAAGAGCTTACCATTCGCTGCGCGCATGCCATCCGGCCCTTTTATGGGCTGGTCCATCCAGATATCGACCGGCTGCCCAGGCTTGCCGGCAGCATCCACAGGGATACGGTAGAGATTGTTCGAGAACACATTGTTCACATACAGCGTCCCGTCCAGGAAGGTGATCCCATCAATGCCGTAGAGCGCGCGGTCTTCCAGAAAAAGTTCGGCGGTGGAGGCGCCGGCCGGTAGCTTATAGATTTTGCTGTTGATGGTGTCAGTGATATAGAGTGCCTTGTCCGGTCCGATGGCAAAATCGTTGCACACATTGTTATCTCCTGGCAGATTCCAGCGGATCTTCGGCGCGCCTGTAGAGAGATCGAAGCTTCGCAGGGCGGTGTGTCGCTGTACCGGAGTGGTGTTCGGCACCGGGGTCAGTTGACAGGTCCACAATGTATTCGTGGCGGCATCCGCCAGCATGCCGAAGAAAAATGTCCCCGGGCCTTCTGCGCTGGCGTCGATAAACTTCTCGGCTGCGGAGGACCCCGAACGCACCTTATAGACAAATGGCGAGCTGGCGCTGCCGACAATCAGCACGCCGCCCGGCGCCACGGTCAAACTTTCCGGCTGTGATTTCGCATCGGCGATTAGGATTTCCGCAGCGAACGCGGCTTGCGCAAATCCGATGAGCAGAACACAGGTAGTGAAGCATCGAGCGTACGAGACAAACATCATCAAATCTCCCAAATCGATTCCCTGTCCAAATCTCTCAAATCGATTCCGATCAAAGGTTCCCATAGGCTAGGCGAGGAGGGACACGTCTGATCGGCCCAGTCAGTATACGTATTTCTTGAATGGAGAGCAGCGCGTCTCAAAACTAATGGGGTGCCCCAGGCGAAAACCCTGATCTCACCTCGCCATTCGATGATTACGCAGTACGAATCGGCGCAGGCGGTACGACGACCTCAACAAGTCCAGTCGCCACGTCATAGACGAGGCCGGAAACAAGCCACTTATCCGGCAACGCGGGAATCGTCTTGAGCAAGGCAACATCGCCGGCAACCGCCGCGCGGGGATCGGTGACTGCCTTTATCTCGACTTTCCCTTCCTCTATTTGAAAATAGCGAGCCAGAATAGCCGGGTCGCCCGCAAGGCGAGTGATGCCGCAATCGGTGTGCTGAAGAACGACGAGGTGGAACTCACCGCCGCCTCCTGCAACCTTACCCATAACCTGGCCGACGCGCCCGAGCATCCCCAACTCTTGTAGCAGCACCGGAGTAATTCGGCCGCCGATGTTACGCAACACGAGGGCCTCGCCGGGTTTGAGTCCAAGCAAATGAGCAGGGTCCACGCGCATATCTGCGCAACCGATGATCATTGCCTTGATATTCGGCGTCGCCTCGGGAAGCGAGGGCATAAGCGTGCCTGCAGCAGACTGCTGAGCGGCAAAGTCTTTGTTGCGTTCTAACATGCTGTCGAGATTACTCATGTGGATTCTCCTCGAGGGGTTTTGCGTGAGACTCTGGTAGAAGTTTGTCGGGCCTCAAACCTAACACTAAACATCCGCAGGAGCGAAGGCCGAATTCGGAGAGACCGCAAGATTCTGGTGTCTCGCTAACTAATCTTCAGGCCTTGCTGTCAATAGGAGAGAACAAGAGTCGGAGGGCATATGACCCGTCTAGGTTCGAAGCGCTTTCATGGAATCCTTCCTTTGCTCGCTGCCATAGCGACAATCGGATTCGAAACAGGAACAACAGTCGCGGCGCAAGGGAATCCCCAGGAGCTTGGAACCGTACAGGACGCTCGTTATCGCAATTTTCTGACGAATGTCGAATTGGCTGTTCCTGATGGATGGTCGTTCAAGGGCGACGGTGAATCCTCTGACAATGGCCAAATGGCGAGAATCGAATCTGACTCAGGGATCACCGTACGCGTTTGGATGAAGCCTCTAATGATAGGGAAAGCCGATATTCCGCCGGGGCTCCGCAAGTGTATGGAGGACAAGCCATCTATGCGTCCTACAGGATGGACGATTCGCCCCGAAAGCGTCCGGGATCGATCCCTTTCAGGCCACCTTGGCTTGAGCGCGATTGCCGACTATGAGCAGAACGGTACGCCGATGGTGGAATATGATTTCTGGGTGCTGTCGGGGAAGACACATATCTTCTTTTTCGGCCAGGCCGAGGAGCAGCAGCTGGAAACGCTTCAAGCCAATATAGAGACGGTGGCTAAATCGGCACTGATCCCGTAAACCCGTCGGCTTCGGGGCTGTCGGTGTTCCTGTCTGGAATCATCATGACCTCCTTTGGTCTTCAGCCAAAGGTAAAGGAAAATGCCTGCACTCCTGGATCGAGAAACTCGATGGTGAAGGTGTGGTCCTTAACAGGGCCATTCTGTCGTATCAACTGATACAAACGATGCTCTGTCACGACCCCATTGCCTTGCGCGTCGGTATCGACGCCGTGATTTTGCCCGGGAGCCTGACCGTCAATAGTCACGCGAAAGCGAACGGGTTTGCCGTCGGCGCTTGGGCCGAGCACCAGGTGCAGATCACGCGCATGGAATCGAAAGACAATCTTTCCTCCAGCATCCCCCAGTACCGCCACCTGCTGGTGATCGTTCCATTTGCCCGCAAGCCCCCACTCGTTCATGAAAAGTCGTTTCGGCTCTGTGTAGATCTGCTCCACGTCCCGCTTGATACCGCCGGGAGACGTAAAGTTTTTGGCACGCGCGTAGCCGATATAGGTTTCAGGAGAGCCAACATCGACCATATCGGGGGCAGCCTCGACACCTTGGCCACGAACATTGATGGGGCCCGCCGCCATCGGGTTCGCATTTGCCTCTTTCAGCAGCTTCTGTATCCATCGCTCTGACTGGTCGTACTCACCTTCGCCAAAGTGCTCATAACGCACCTTGCCCTTCGCGTCGATGAAGTAGTGGGCCGGCCAGTATTCATTGTGGAAGGCGTTCCATATCTTTTTATCGTTGTCGAGGGCAACGGGATATGTAATTCCGAACTTATTCACTGCTTTCTGCACATTCGGCATCTCCTTCTCGATGTCGAACTCCGGCGTATGGACGCCGATGACCACGAGGCCACTGTCTTTATATTTCTCCGCCCATGCACGAATGTACGGAATGGCCCGAATGCAATTGATGCAGGAATAGTCCCAGAAATCGACAAGGACAACCTTTCCCTTGAGCTCCTTGGCTGTCAAGGGAGGGGAGTTGATCCAGCCAGTTGCACCCGCCAGGCCGTATAGTGGAGAGCTCCCAACGATACTGGGCGCCTCCTGCGCTTTGACTGAGGGTGCGCTGATGGCCAAACAGCTTACGACCGCAGCAAGCGCGGTCACAATACACACTCTCATCTTTATCCAACCTGCAGGCATCTGGCTCCAGCTCCCTCCGTCGGGCAAACTATATTTATATCCTGAGGTATAGGCTACGTGGCAGACCAGACATATGCCGGCAATAATATACTTGACTGAAGCATAATGGGGGGTACTGTGACAGGGCATCAGATAAAGAAAGTCCGTTTCGATGCAGAGTTAATTTGGAAGTCGCCGACTAAGACAGAGGTGCCAACCCCCTTCGGGAGGAGGGAATGGATACACATACCGATGAACCTCAGGTGGGGTTGACCTGCTCCCGGAAAACTCAGCCAGGGAAAACTGGAGTTCTCTCGTAAATTGAACGGGAGGACGGAGCATGAAGAAGAGCCGGTACACGGAAGAGCAGATCATCGGGATTCTGAAACAGCATGAGGCGGGATCAGCGAAGCAACGTTCTACAACTGGAAAGCGAAGTTCGGCGGACTGGACGTGAACGAGGCGCAGCGACTGCGGCAGATGGAAGAAGAGAACCGGCGGCTGAAGCAACTGGTCGCAGATCTGAACCTGGACAAGGAAATGCTGAAGGCGGTGATCCGAAAAAACGGCTGGAGCTTGCCGAGCTGAGGAAAGAGGTGGCGTTCGTTTCGGCGCAGTTCGGGCAGAGCGAAGGCACGGCCTGCAAGCTGCTGGGCGTGGATCGGTCCAGTTACCGCTATGAACCGAAGCCGGACCGCAACGCAGAGCTGCGGGAGGAGCTGATAAAGCTGGCGCGGCAGAAGCCGCGGTTCGGCTATCGACGCCTGCACGCGATTCTGGAGCGGCGCGGAGAGGCAGTGAACGTGAAACGGATTTATCGTCTGTATACCGAAGCCGGGCTGGCGGTGCGCCGTCGCAGGCGCCAGCGGCTGGCGCGCGATCCGCTGGCCTCGGCACGACTGCTGCGAGCCAATCAGGAGTGGGCGATGGATTTCATCGTGGACGGGCTGGCAAACGGGCGCATGGTGCGCATCCTGAGTGTAGTGGATGCGTACACGCGGGAGTGCCAGGAAGCCGTGAAAGAATGACAAAATGCCCGAAGGGCTGGACCTAGTCCAAGTTTTTCTGATTCATTGCGTAATACGGCTGAACTGTCACAAGGTGGCGATTCGATCTAATACTAGGTGATGCTTCTGAGCTTCATGTATCGCTGCAGGTTGTATGTCAAGGCCGCGAATATCACCTCCAAGCTACTTTTGACTTCGTCCGGCATCGAAACTGCCGCAATCCGCATTTGCTTTTGATCCAGGCGTGAGGGAACTCCGCCACTCGGTGCGCGTTGACGATATATCTGCTTTGCATCCTGGGTCCTCATCCGTTCGTCGAATTCTCGAACCGGCATCTGATCCTCGGAGACGGTGATTTTGCGCCCCGTCTGTTTCAATTTGCTATCGCCGCAGCAAGCCTGTCGCGAGGGACACAAGTGGCATTCTTCTTTACGGGCGATGTAAACGCGGATGGTGCGACCGGGTTGACGGTCGAAATACTGGAGTCGCAACAGTTTATTCTCAGGACAAATCATCTGATCCGCCTTCGAATCATGCGTGAAAAGTTCGGCGCGATAGATGCCTCCTCCCTTCGCTTTGGGCCGCAGCAGCCTACGCCCCTCGAAGCTTCCGAAAAACTCAATTCCTCTTTCATACATAGCGATCACGCTTTCATGGTTAGTGAAATCGCCATCCGCAACTACCTGAGTAGGGTACGAGCCATACTGTTCTCGGAAATGATCCATCGCGAAGACCAGTTCCTTGGCATCGTTGCGAGCTTGACTGACAGTTACTCCTACAACTAGCCCTTGCGCCGTGTCGGTTGTGAACTGAACGTTGTAGCTCGGCGCAATGGCTCCGTCCCCATGACGCATAAAGCGAGCGTCAGGATCTGACAAGGAAATCTGAGCCGCCTTAGCCTCGCTGCGCTTATTGGCTTGCTCAATCGCGCCCAGGGATTGGAGGGCGGACTGGAGTCTTACTTCGCGCTCACGTTGGACGCGGCGGCGAGCTGCCTCTTGCCGCTGTGATAGTTGATCGGGGCTATCTGCATCCACTCTTTCCATGTGGCGCTTGGCAAGATCAATGCATTGCTGGAGCCGCTTGTGGTCGATAAAACTTCGTTTCGAAGCCTGCGCGCGAATCTTCGTTCCATCTTGCGTAACACGGGTCAGGCCAACCAGGCCTTCGGAAAACAGAATGCCGAGCACTTGCTCCAGCAAGTTCTGCAATGCGCTACCGTGGGCGACCCGGAAATCACTTAACGTGTGGTGGTTCACTACCTCCATACCGGCTAGCCACTGAAGACCCGGCTCATGCTCCATCTCCCTGCTGATCTGCCGCGCGCTCGAAACGCCTCGCGCATACGAATAGATCCAGATCGATAGTAGTAATTGCGGGGAGATCGCGGACCGCCCCACGTTTCCCGCCAAAGCGCGCTGCCCTTCGGAGAATTTACTGAGATCGAGCCGGTCAAGAAATAACCAAATCGCCCGCGCTGGATGGTCCTCTGCGATTAGGCTTTCAACATCCGTTGTTCTTAGAAATATCTGCGTGCGATCGATGGGTTGAAAGCGTGGCAGCCGGCTACTACTGGTCTCGTTCATGTGATCAGTGTGCCCTAACCATCACAAAACTCAATTGCCTTGTTTGATTCTTTCACAGCTTCCTGGCACTGGAAGCAGACGTGAGTCTGGGCAGCGGTCGTGTGACGCGCGTGCTGGAGGGCGTGATCGCAGAGCATGGCTGGCCGGAGAGTCTGCGTGCGGATAACGGGCCGGAGTTCTGTTCGCGGCGGATGCTGGGCTGGGCCGAGGAGCGGAAGATCGCGCTGGTGCACATCCAGCCGGGAAGGCCGATGCAGAACGGGCATGTGGAGAGCTTCCACGGCAGCTACGCGACGAATGCCTGAACGCGCACTGGTTCCGCACCCTGAACGATGTGCGGATAACACTGGCAGCCTGGCGACAGGAGTATAACTGCGAACGGCCTCATAGTTCGCTGGGATACAGAACACCGGATGAATTCCGGCGGGCAACAAGAGGCTATGCAGATGTGGAAAGCAACGAACGCTTCCCACATCCGCACAGCCTCGGCGGCGGCGAGATCATCTCGACGCCAAACCTGAACCGAGAATCTCCAGTTTTCCCTGGCTGAGTTTTCCGGGAGCAGGTCAATTCCATTCTTGCTATTGGCGAGAAGCCACATTGCCGGAAACCACTTGTCCAGACCGATAGGGGAATCTTCAATGACAGTGCCAACCTTGAGCGAGAACTTCTGGTGGGGATGCTTGGTATTGCAGTAGTAAAGGCGGGACTTTTCGAGGTATGCGACCTTATCAGAGCCACAGACGGGGCCAACGAACTTTTCCGTCCATCCAGCGAACGGAGATTATGAACTTACGGCAATTCTCCGCATCGCTAAAGTATTGAATAGCCTGAAGTAAAGTCTTTGGAGCCTTCATAAGGTTTTCAGCATACAGAAAGAAACCTAACTTCAGTCAAGTATATTACTTACCTTATGCCGTTATCGCGTCCATCAATCGTAGCTTCAGCCGCTAGATGGCTCTCTTGTTCTCGCCAGTGGCTTTTCAGCAACTTGTCGCCAGTCTTGATCTTCCCCCGATCGAGTGCCTCGGCCGTCGTTACGAAACCTGCACTTAGAAAGTGTCCACTTCCGAACACCTCTGCCCCCAAAGCGGACACTTTGTTCTTTGAATATCCGATAAATCGGTTGATTCTGAGCAGCTTGGATGCCATGGCATTTGGCCCATCGCATGCACCTATCTATTACCGAAGTTTAAGGAATTCCCATGACACAGCCTCCGTATCGTCCATCAGAGGGTCATCCCATGCGTCGCTTCGCAATCTTTGCAGCCGTCCTGGTCGTCATCGTGGGTATCGGTTCCCAGCCCTGGCCCATCAGCAGCGGGTCGATGAAGTCGATGTGCGTCTGCGTCCCCGCCCGGGCAGCATTAATCCTCAAATCGATGACGGGTAAGTCGGCAGTTGCCAGGGTGCAGACACAGGTCAAGCGGCAACTCACTGTCACCGCGAGCCTCGCCCAGTAAGTGAAATTGTCGCGCATCCGAATTCTTGTAACGAATGTTGTCAAGCCCCCACTTGCCGAAAGCGAGGGACTAACTCCTTGCCAAGCAATGACATAGCCAACAGGCCAATCTGCCGGGAATTACCGCGAACTTTGCTACAATAAAGATAGAGAAGAGAAAAACCAAAAGGCACGGACCGTAACCCGTGCCTTTTCTAGTATTTATAGGTAATTAATTAAAAACAAGGAATTTACAATAAAGAGGGGGCTAAACCCACTCCCCCTTTCGCATCAGCGGCTCAGCCGTTCCTGAACTGGTAATGCCGTCGATGTCCAGCTTGTCCGATCCGATCATCCAGTCGACATGGATGAGGCTGTCATTCGCACCCTTCGCCGCAAGCTGCTCCGGCGTGAGCTTGTCGCCATCGACGAGGCACGAACTGTAAGCCTGCCCCAGCGCAATGTGGCAGGCAGCATTCTCGTCAAAGAGCGTATTAAAGAACAGCAATCCGCTCGCCGCAATCGGCGACGAGTGCGGAACCAGAGCAACCTCGCCCAGCCGCCGCGCACCGTCATCGGTGTCGATCAGCTTCTGCAGCACTTCCTGCCCTTTCGTCGCGCGAGCTTCCACAATGCGCCCACCTTCAAAGCGCACCTGGATGCCTTCGATCATCGTCCCCTGATGAGAGAGCGGCTTGGTCGCCCTCACCGTCCCATCAGCGCGGTCCTTGTGCGGAGTGCTGAAGACCTCTTCCGTCGGCATGTTAGGGATGCAGTAAGCGCCATTACCCGCCGTAGTCCCGCCCCCAAGCCACAGATGATCGTCAGCCAGACCGAGACGAAAATCCGTCCCCGGCCCGCGGTACTGCAAAGCCGCATAGCGCTTTTCGTTCAGATAAGCCGCCCGCTGATGCAGTCCCGCATCATGCGCCTTCCAGGCCGCAACCGGATCGTCCGCATCCACACGCGACGAGGCAAAGATCGCATCCCAAAGCTTCGCCAGCGCAACGTCAGGCGCATCCTTGGGAAACATCGCCGCCGCCCACGCCGGAGTCGCGCTGGCCACAATCGTCCAGTTGATCTCATGTCGCGTGATCAGCTCCAGAGCAGGCCGATACGCCTTCGAAACAGCCCGGTTCGCCCGTCCGACCTTGTCCGGGTCCTCATTCGACAGCAGCGACGGATTCGCCCCCGCAATCGCCAGCCGCGCCGCGCCACTCCTGAAGGCCGCGCCCATACCGTCATACAGCCAGCCCGGAGCGCGATCGAAGCTCTCATCCGGAGCAAAACGATAGCGCGTCAACGCCGCCTCATCATCGCTGAAGAGCGTCGTCACCAGAGAAGCTCCGGCGCGATAAGCATGCTCCGTAATGCGGCGAGCCAGCACCAGAGAGTCGAACGAGGCGGTCATCACCAACTCCTGCCCGCGTTCCAGGCCCAGCCCAACGCGGACGGCGACCTCGGCAAGGCGATCAAGTTTCTGTTCGTGAGTAAATTGTTCAGGAGCAACTGCGGCAGTAGTCATGCCTCCAGTTTATGCCTTCCGCCGCGCACAGGCGACCCGCGGAATCCCCTGCAAATCCTCGAGAAAACTGACGTTGTCCCAACCAGAAAGCAGCCGCGCCACAGCATCGCTTTGCCCCAGCCCGATCTCCATCAGCAACCAACCACCAGGCCTCAGAGCCTCAAACGCCTGCGGAATCAGCCGCTCATACATATCCAACCCCGTCGGCCCGGCAAACAACGCTGAAGCAGGCTCGTAGTCTCGAACCTGCGGCTCAAGCGATGCACGGTCAGCCTCGGCAACGTAAGGAGGATTGGAAACCACCGCATCGAAACGCTTACCTGCAACAGCGCTCAGCAAATCAGACTTGAGAAACCGCACGCGATCAGCAACTCGATGAGTCTCAGCATTCCGCCGGGCTATAGTGAGCGCAGCCTCCGAAACATCAACCGCCGTCAGGCGTGCCAGCGGCAAAGCATGGGCCAGCGCGACAGCAATCGCACCAGACCCCGTACCGACGTCAGCAATTCGCAGCGGCCGATCATGTGGCACCCGCGCCAGCAGCGCCTCAACCAGATGCTCCGTCTCCGGACGCGGAATCAAAACATCCGGCGTGACAGAGAACGTGAGCCCGAAAAACTCCTGCTCGCCCGCAATGTATTGGATCGGCTCATGCGCTGCCCGGCGCCGCAGCCACTCGTAATATTGGGCCTCTTCTTCGGGTGTTATGACTGCATCAGGATGCGCCAGCAAATAAGCTCGATCGCGTTGGATGACATGAAGCAGAAGCAATTCGGCATCACGGCGCGGTTGCGCTGTGATGCCTGAGAGTTTGTCCGTACCTGATGTGAGCGCTTGATGGAGAGAGACGGTCGACATAGCTAAGAGGCGCAAAGCACGTGTGCCAGGACGGCTAGTCCTTAGGCAGCGGAAGCCGTATCGTCCTTCAACCGCTCTGCATTGAAGTGCGAGGTCAGCGCATCAATCACTGGCTGCAGCCGGCCTTCCATCATATCGGCCAGTTGATGGATCGTCAGCCCAATACGGTGATCGGTCAACCGGTTCTGCGGAAAGTTATAAGTCCGAATCTTCTCGCTGCGGTCGCCGGAACCAACCTGCTGCTTGCGCTCTTTCGCGAGCGCCTGCTGCTGCTTCTCCATCTCGATCTCATAGAGACGAGCACGGAGCACACGCATGCCTTTTTCGCGGTTCTTGATCTGCGACTTCTCATCCTGGCAGCTGACGACTGTGTTCGTCGGGATGTGCGTAATACGCACCGCAGAGTAAGTCGTGTTCACCGACTGCCCGCCCGGTCCTGAAGAGCAGAAAGTATCAATACGCAGGTCCTTCGCCTCGATCTTAATGTCCACATCTTCGGCTTCGGGCAGCACCGCAACCGTGATCGCAGAAGTATGCACACGGCCCTGTGTTTCCGTCGCCGGAACGCGCTGAACGCGATGCACGCCGCTCTCATACTTCAGCTGCGAGTAGACTCTATTGCCTTCGATAATCGCAATCACTTCCTTCAACCCCCCAACCGATGACTCGGAAGTTGAAAGCACCTCTACCTTCCAGCGATGCAGTTCGGCAAACCGGGAGTACATGCGAAAGACCTCCGCGGCAAAGAGAGAAGCCTCGTCGCCACCCGTACCGGCGCGAATTTCAAGAATGACGTTCTTCTCGTCGTTCGGATCCTTCGGCAACAGCGCCAGCTTCAATTCTTCTTCGATCTTCGGCAGACGCTCTTCCAACTGCAGCAACTCTTCCTCCGCCATCGCGTAGATGTCGTCGTCTGCTTCATTCATCATCGATTTCGCATCGGCAATGCCAGTCTCGACCTGCTTATACTCGCGGTACTTCTCAACAACGCCTTCCAGATCGCGATGCTGCTTGGCAATCTTCTGGTACTTCTGTTGGTCGGAAACAATCTCCGGCGAAGCAAGCTGCTCGCCTAACTCTTCATAACGTGCTGCAATCTGTTCTAAACGCTCAAACATGGTGCTTGCTCCGGCGCTCTGCGCGGTTATATGTGAATTGAGAAAGAAAAAAAGATGAACGAATGGATCGGCGGCGGGAGCCGCTAGAGAAGAGCGCCGTTCTGAAGATTGAACCGCATGGCATTATTTTACCGCGCTTTTGAACCCTAAAAAAGCCCTATCTGCCGGAACCTTAAACGCCACCTGGCTTCCGGCATCTATAGTCGATGAGATGAGCGCCGCCCTCAAAGGATTCGCCGAGCTGTGCGAGCAGCTTTCCGCCAAAAGCAAAAAGCTCGAAAAGCGTTCTTTGATCTCCGACTATCTCAAATCACTAACCGTCGAAAATGCCTCCAGGGCTGCACTCTATCTTTCAGGTCAGCCCTTCGCCGAAACCGACGGCCGCACCCTCAACGTCGGAGGATCGCTGCTCTCAAAAGCAGTGGCGCAACTCTCAGGCGCCGACAAAAACGCCATATATGCAGCCTATCGCCGCAATGGCGACCTGGGCGCCGCCGCATTCGACCTCTTCCAAGGCCGGAAAGACATCCCTTCATCCCTCACGCTCGAAGACATCGAGCACGTCTTGGTCAATCTCGCCTCCGCAAAGGGCCCGACAGGAAAACAGCCGCGGCTTCTCAACTTGCTCGGCAAGGTCGCGCCCATCGAAGCCAAGTACCTCATCAAGCTCATCACAGGGGACATGCGCATCGGTGTAAAACAAAGCCTCGTCGAAGAAGCTATCGCATTCGCCTTTAACGCCCAGCCTGCAGACGTGCGCCGCGCCGTCATGCTCACCGGCAGCCTGCCTGAAGTCACGTCCATGGCAATCTCAGGCAGCCTGCAGCAAGCGCATATGCGACTCTTCCACGCCCTCGGATTCATGCTGGCAAGCCCCGTGGCGACAGTCGAGGAAGCTCTCGAACGATTCAGCGAAGAGATTGCAGATGAGCACAGCGGAGTCTCTGAAGCACTCCCAGTAGCAGAGCGAACGCCAGAGCAAGCAGTTGCAACAACGGCGGACACCACACCGCAACAAGCCGTGCGCGAAGCCCAATTAGAAGACAAGTACGATGGCATGCGCGCCCAACTACACTGTGGCGACCCCAGCCAGTCCGGACGCGTTGTGCTCTTCTCGCGCAACCGCGAAGAGATCGGCGAAAGCTTCCCTGAACTCATCGAAGCCTTCGAGCAGATCAGCGAGCCAGCCATCCTCGACGGCGAAATCGTCGCCTGGAATCCGACCGAGCAGCGCGCTCTGCCCTTCACCTCGCTACAACAGCGCCTCGGGAGAAAGCGCGTCTCACGCGAAATGCGCGAGCGAACGCCCGTCGTTTTCGTTGCCTTCGATATTCTCTACCTCCGAGAAGAGCTCATGCTGGAACGCCCTCTCAGCGAGCGTCGAAGCGCACTTGAGCAGTTTGTTCAGAGATATGCCGAAGCCACAAGCAACTGCATCCAGCGAGAGCAAGCAGATCTCTTCGCCGACAACGCCAGCAATAACTTCCCTCACCTCATCCTCGCGCCCGCCATGCAGCTACGCAGCGCCAAGCAACTCGACCGCGCCTATACAGAAGCACGCGAACGCGGCAACGAAGGCGTCATGCTGAAAGCCCTGCACAGCATCTATCAGCCAGGCCGTCGCGGCCTCGCTTGGCTCAAGCTGAAGCGCGAACTGGCAACCCTCGACGTCGTCATAACCGGCGCAGAATACGGCCACGGCCGCCGCGTCGGCGTGCTGAGCGACTACACCTTCGCCGTAAGAGACGGGGACGAACTGAAGAACATCGGCAAAGCCTACTCCGGCCTCACCGACGCCGAAATCGACGAGCTTACAGCATTCTTCAAGGAACACACTCTGGAAGACTTCGGGGGATTCCGCACCGTCGAGCCGCTCATCGTCCTCGAAGTCGCTTTCAACAACATCATGCGCTCCGACCGCCATAACAGCGGCTTCGCCCTGCGCTTCCCGCGCATTTTAAGAATCAGAACAGACAAGCCAGTCAGCGAGATCGATTCACTAGAGCGAGCAGAGGAGATTTACAACGCGCAGCCAGACAAACCGAGAGATAGCTAACAAGCGGCCAGCGACACGACGGTCAGCTGACCGGGCTTTAGCTGGTCAGTGACTATGCCCATGATGATGCGCGTGCATCTGCACTTCCTCCACCGCCATCACGCACCCATGTGCCACTTCGCAGTCCACATTCTCGAATTGAATCGTCGTGTGAGTAATGTGAAAACGATCATGCAGCTTCGTCTTGATCTGCTCTAGGATCCGGTTGCTTTCCGAAGGCGGAATATCCGGAATTGTCACGTGGCTGGCCAGTGCATGCGTCTGCGATCCGAGGCTCCAGACGTGCAGATCATGCACATCTTCAACCCCAGAAATCCCGCACAGCGTCGCGCGAATCTCCGGGAGAGAAATCCCCCGCGGCGTGCCCTCCAGAAGAATATTCAGCGTCTCCCGCACAATCGAGAGCGACGACCAGACGATCAACGCAGCAATCGCCAGCGACAGCACCGGATCAATCCACGACTGCCCCGTCCACAAAATCGCCGCGCCGCCAACAATCACCGCCGCCGTCGACAGCGTATCGCCCAGCATATGAATAAACGTGCTCCGAATATTCACATCGGAATTCGCGCGCCACAGTAGCGCCGCAATCACGCCGTTCATTACCACGCCCGCCGCAGCAACAATCATCATCAAACGCGGCTGCACATGCACCGGCTCGCTCAACCGGTGCACTGCTTCCAGCCCGATAAACACCGCGATCACAATCAGCGTCAGCGCATTGACAAAGCCGGCCAGCACACCCGCCCGCTGATAGCCAAAAGTCTTCGCATCCGTCGGCGGACGGCTCTGAAAATAAACCGCAACAAAAGAAAGCAGCAGCGCCAGTGCATCCGAGACGTTATGCCCGGCCTCAGAAATCAGGGCTAGTGAGTGGGCCCTCAGTCCGGCAATAAATGTAAGCACCACATAGGCAAGCGTCGCAATGAGCGAAAACTTCAGCACTCGCTGCATCTTGCCCGTAGGCGCTCCATGAACATGCATAGTTTCAGTGTAAGCTGCGCCGATCATGCCTTCAATGCATGACCTGAGGACGAGAACAATGGGCTAGGCGAGCGGCGCCGGTCTGGAGTGAGGCGGATTGGTCACGACACGGCGTATCGGCACCGAATTCGCGGTCTCGCGCAACCCGCTCCAGGTCTCGGCGATCACAATGCTGTTCTCCGGCTTATGCGTGTCATAGCGCACGGAGCAGGGAAAGCCCAAACGGCAGTCATGGATGTCCAGCAGGTCGCGCAGAGGGGTCACGTCCTGGGAACACTCATATACAACGCCGCCAATCTCATATTTATAAAGAAGCAGCTGCATTCCCGCAGGACGGCCGCTTTCGCTCGGATCGAGCTCGGAAATATCCAGTAGCGTTCCGTCGATAATCCGCCCGGCCTGCACCAGATACCCCCGGCGCTCGCGTTCAAGCTCTTCCGCCGAAGGCCGCTTGCGCAGCGCAAGATAGACAGCCACGCCGCCCATACAAAGAGTGGCAGCCGCCAATGTTCCAATAACCTGAGGATCTCGCAGCGAAAGGCCATTCATAAAACAACGTCTATGAGCAGAATACCGCAGACCGGCCTGTCAGCAGCGCTTCTCCTGGCACTTTCCTGTTTCATTTTCCTGAACAGTCCATGAAACGCTCGTCACCGACTCATAACTATTTTGAATGTGTCTAGAGATGCGAATGTAAAAATATGTCTTCAATCTGACGATTGCGGGCGTATGCTGGTGGGCATTCCGAGGACGTTCTCCCCACGGCATCCTAAAGAATAAGACCTTCTCAGGAGAGAAATCCCATGCAATGCCCTTCGTGCCATAACGAAGTCGCCCCTCAATCTACATTCTGCGGTTTCTGCGGAGCTGCCATCGCCGCTGCCCCCGCAGGCGGACCAGCCGTTCCCGCAGGTTATACCCCGGTCGGCGGCGGCAGCGCTTACGCGGCAGCTCCAGCCGCAGTGCCTCCAGCGGCTCCA
Source organism: Terriglobales bacterium (assembly GCA_963823845.1). Lineage (GTDB taxonomy): Bacteria > Acidobacteriota > Terriglobia > Terriglobales > Acidobacteriaceae > Alloacidobacterium. The sequence continues at coordinate 280,051 of CAWGND010000008.1, read as the reverse complement.
GCAGCCGGTGGCCTCTCAGAAAATGCCGCGGCGGCGATCTCATACATCACCATCATCCCAGCCATCATTTTCCTGGTGCTCGAGCCCTACAACAGGATGCGTCTCGTCCGCTTCCACTCGATTCAGTCTCTCGCGCTCGCCGTCGCCTGGATTGCCGTCTGGATCTGCGTCACGATCCTGCACGCGATGCTGCATTTCATCCCTTTCATCTACCTGCTCTTTGTTCTGGTCGATCTGGCAATCTCCGTCGGCTTTTTGGTCGCATGGCTGCTCTGTATCCTCAAAGCCAGCAAGGGTGAGTACTTCAAGCTGCCCATCATCGGCGACTTCGCTGAAAAGCAGGCCAACAGCTAGCCGCAGGCAGGACTTACAGATAGCCAATGCTTGGGCTTCGGTGCGCTATACTGAAGCCTCAGCATGTCGAACAAAAAATCTTCTCCGGCCACCGTTTCCCGTGGCGTTTCCCCCCTGAAGTTTCCCCCTTGGAATTGAACTCCGCTACCGGTCGGCGCATCCGCTCCACCACCGTCCTCTGCGTGCGCCGCAACGGCAGCGTCGTCATGGCCGCCGACGGCCAGGTCACGCTGGGCGAGTCCGTCATCAAGCACTCGGCAAAGAAGATCCGCCGCCTCTACCAGGACAAGATTCTCGCCGGATTCGCCGGATCGACCGCCGACGCCTTCTCGCTCTTCAGCCGCTTCGAAGTCAAGCTGGAGCAGTACGCCGGCAACCTCGGCCGCTCCGCCGTCGAGCTGGCCAAGGACTGGCGCACCGACAAGATGCTGCGCAACCTTGAAGCCCTGCTCATCGTCTCCGACCCTCAGCAGACGTTTCTTCTCAGCGGCTCCGGCGACGTGATCGAGCCCGACGAGGGCATCGCCGCCATCGGCAGCGGCGGGCTCTTTCGCGCTCGCCGCCGCCCGCGCCCTTTATCGAAAACACCGACCTGTCCGCGCGCGATATCGCTGAAAAATCGCTGAAGATCGCCGGGCAAATCTGCATCTACACGAACGACCAGATCACGATCGAAGAACTGCACGCATAAGATCGCGTGAGCCCGCCCCAAAGGAGCAGGCATCATGGCTATTTATTTACCCGGAACCGCTGAAGACCAGGAACTCGCGCTCGACGATCTGACCCCGCGCGAAATCGTCGCCGAACTGGACAAATATGTCGTCGGCCAGAAGGCCGCCAAGCGCGCCGTGGCCATCGCACTGCGCAACCGCATGCGCCGCCAGAAGCTCCCGCCCGATCTCGCCGAAGAGATCATGCCGAAGAACATCATCATGATCGGCCCCACCGGCGTCGGCAAAACCGAGATCGCGCGCCGCCTGGCCAAGCTCACCAACTCGCCATTCCTCAAAGTCGAAGCCTCGAAGTTCACCGAGGTCGGCTACGTCGGCCGCGATGTCGAATCCATCGTCCGCGACCTCGTCGAGATCGCCATCGACATGGTGCGCGAAGAGAAGCTCGAAGAAGTCGAAGACAAGGCCGAGCTCAACGCCGAAGACCGCCTGCTCGATCTGCTGCTGCCGCCGCCCACGCCCACTCCCGCTCGCTTCTGCCGCGTCGCAAAGCCGAACCACGGGTCGAAGGCAACAACACCCTCACCTTCCCCACGCCCAGCAACGAATCGCATCAGCGCACGCGCGAAAAACTGCGCCAGCAATTCCGCGAAGGCAAGCTCGACGACCGCATCGTCGAGATCGACGTCCGCGAGCGCAACCACCGTCATTCGAAATCATCTCCAACCAGGGCGTCGAAGAGATGGACATCAACCTCAAAGACGTCCTGCCCAACATCTTCGGGCAGCGCACCAAGAAGCGCAAAATGAAGGTCGCCGAAGCCTTCGATTACCTCGTCCAGGAAGAAGAACAGCGCCTCATCGACATGGACCAGGTCACGCGCACCGCCGTCGAGCGCGTCGAAAACTCCGGCATCGTCTTCCTCGACGAGATCGACAAGATCGCCGGACGCGAAGGCGGCCACGGCCCCGACGTCTCGCGCGAAGGCGTGCAGCGCGACATCCTGCCCATCGTCGAAGGCACCACGGTCAACACGCGCTACGGCATGGTCCGCACCGACCACATCCTCTTCATCGCCGCCGGAGCCTTCCACGTCTCCAAGCCCAGCGACCTCATCCCGGAACTGCAGGGCCGCTTCCCCATCCGCGTCGAGCTGCAATCGCTCACCGTCGAAGACTTCGTCCGCATCCTCACCGAGCCGAAATCCTCGCTGACCAAGCAATACACCGCGCTGCTCGAAACCGAAGGCCTCAAGCTCGAATTCACCCCCGAGTCGCTCGAAGAGATCGCCCAGTTTCGCCTTCCGCGTCAACGAGACGACGGAAAACATCGGCGCGCGCCGCCTGCACACCATCATGGAGCGTGTGCTCGACGAGATCAGCTTCCTCGCGCCCGACCTGACAAAGGCCAGCGCTAAGAGCGACGGCAACGTAATCGATATTGCGGCCAATGCGGAAAATAACGGCACAACCGTCCCCTTGCCAATCATCGAACGCGAAACCGCGACGGGCATCGAAAAGGTAGCCATCATCGACCCGGAATACGTGCGTCAGATGGTTGCCTCGATCGTCAAAGACCACGACTTGTCACGCTACATTCTGTAATCAGGTAAAGATAAAGCGGCCGTCATTCTGAGCGCGCAATCCGCGAGAAGAATCCAGGGAATATTTCGAGCGCCGATGCTCTCTGGAGTTTCGCACAAGAGAACAGAAAGGCCATCGCATGGACGATGGCCTTTCTCTTGTAAACAGTCGGCGCTGATTTGGTTTTGAACGCCTCAGGTCTGACTGGGCCGAAGACGGCTACCGCAGAGTGATGTCGCGGACCAGCATACTGCTGACCACACGCGCATTCTCGACTCGTTTGTCGATGACTTTCTGCTCAGCTGTTTTGTCTCCATACTTCTTCATGCGCAGGTCATAAGTCTTGTCGGGAAGACCGTCCAGTGCAGCCATGTTCTTGTACGTCATCGAGTAGCCAAAGTCCCAGTCGTCGGGGCCGGAGCTGGTGGAGTTGAGGAACATCTGGTAACCCTCAATCAGACCGGCTGACTTTTCAGAATCCCAGATCGGAACGATGTTCGTCTTCAAATCGTCCATGAACGCATTGAAATGACCGGGTAGGATGTGGATCAGCACTACCCGTTCTACCGGACCCTGGTTGTACTGGACCTGCGCAGCTGTCGTGGAAAGGGCAGCGAGTGAAAAACAAAGTAGTGCACCTGCGAGCCGAATAGCTTGCTTCATCAAACTTTCTCCTTGCCGGGACTTCCGGCCTGTTTTTTAGGGGGACCCTCGGAGTATAGGCCCCTCAAGGGATTAGAAGGTAGTTATTTGTTTCGGCTTGGCACGCGACTCACGCCATCTCATCTTTGCCCTGCATGGGTCCCCCATCCTTTGCGTATCGGGGTCTCCGGCACGCGCGGTGTTCGCGTGCTGGGGTGAGGAGCGAAGGGTGGGAAAGCATAGCTGGTAGTCGCGCAATGATCGCGCCCGTCTCGTTCGAGCGATCTCGGATTAACTCGATCGGCGTATAGAGTCATAGCGATCGCGTAGTAGCGACAAAACACTCGACTTCGTGATGCGCCCATCAGCGATTGCTCGTCATAGTTCTAGTATTGAGGCGACGCGGCAGAACGCCTCGATAAGGAAGGTAAGAACTATGTCGTCACATCCACCATTGCCCCCGTTCACTCGCGATACGGCGATACAAAAAGTACGTCTCGCCGAAGATGGCTGGAACTCACGCGATCCGGCAAGAGTTTGCCTTGCCTACACCATAGACTCCAGGTGGCGAAACCGCGCGGAATTTGTGACTGGCCGGGAGCAGATCATCGCTTTTCTCACACGCAAATGGACTAGGGAACTGGATTACCGCCTCATTAAAGAGCTTTGGGCTTTCGACGGCAATCGCATCGCGGTTCGTTTCGCCTATGAGTGCCACGATGATTCCGGTCAGTGGTATCGCTCCTACGGCAACGAGAACTGGGAATTCGATGAAACAGGCCTGATGCGGGTCCGGCACGCATGCATCAATGATCTACCCATCAATGAATCCGATCGCAAATATCACTGGCCGCTCGGAAGACGTCCAGACGGCCATCCCAGCCTAAGCGATCTCGGCTTTTAGCCGGGATCGCTTCTCGCCTGCCAAGCCCTTCAACTCGTGTGATCCAAAATAATCTTCCACCCTTCCCCCGACTTCTCCCAAACCAGCGAAAAGATCCCCGAAGCATCCCCACCGCCGGCAGCAACCCGCGTCAGGTGATAGCGGCCGGTAGCCACCGCATGATCCGGCCCAAGCATCCTGATCTTCAGGTCAGAAAACTCCAGCGTCCCCCGCGCCTCTTTTGTCGAGTAGTCGTGCTTATAGCGATCCATCACCTCCTGCCAGCCGTGATGGATCGTCTTGCCTATAAACGTCGTCTCCGACGAATTCGCGTATCCCTGCATAAACGCGTCAATATCGCCGCGGTTCCACTCAGCAACCTGGTCCGTCAGCACCTGCTTAATCGCGCTCTCGGCATCTTGGGCAAAAACCAATTTCTGCGGAACCAGCCACAGCATAACGAGCGATAATCCAGTCACAACACGCTTCATTCGTTTCATCTTCATCCCCTCACCACCCTCCCGGATAGTCTGAATGCCAATCGTAAAAAATTCCACGTCCAAATTCCGGTGGACGCAAATTGACCTCGAATGCGATCAAATAAGAGGGGCAACACATATGTCAGCTTCTCGCGTCATCACCGAACCGGCTTCTCAACTCTTCCCGCTGCCGTCTCGCGAAGTCATGGAGCGGGTCTACCTCTCCAGCGACGCGAGCTTCGACGGCGTCTTCTACACCGCCGTCAAAACAACGGGAATCTTCTGCCTCCCATCCTGCAAAGCCAGAAAGCCATTCAAAGAAAACGTCGAATTCTTCGCCACGGTCAAAGAAGCGCTCTTCGCCGGCTACCGTCCATGCCTGCGCTGCAGGCCGCGCGAACTGCACACCACGCCTGACTGGATCAGCGGCGTTTTCCATGCCATCGATACCGAACCCGCCCGCAAATTCACCGATCAGGATCTGCGCCTCCTCGACAGCGACCCTGTCCGCGTGCGCCGCTATTTCCTGAAGCACTTCGGCCTCACCTTTCAGGCCTATTGCCGGGGACGCCGTCTCAGCCGCGCCCTCGAAAACATCCGCAAAGGCAGCACGCTCGACGATGCCGTCTTCGAAGCCGGATTCAACTCGCACAGCGGATTCCGCGACAGCTTTACCAACACATTCGGCCACCCTCCCGGCAAAATCGACGCTCTCGACCCGATTCAACTCGCATGGTTCGACACGCCCATGGGCCCCATGATCGCCGGAGCCGTACAAGCCGGCCTCTGCCTGCTCGAATTCACCGACCGCCGCATGTTAGAAACCGAACTCAAGATGCTGCGCAAACACTTCGCCACCGTCACCGTCCCCGGCGAAACTCCACATCATGCCTCGCTCAGAAAGGAACTCGAATCCTACTTCGCTAAAACAATCCGCGCCTTCCAAACAAAATCCATCCGCTTCGGCACACCCTTCGAGCAGCGCGTCTGGGATCAACTCGATCAAATCCCCTATGGAACAACCCTTTCCTACGAAGAACTGGCCCACCGCGTCGGCAGTCCCGGCGCAGTCCGAGCCGTAGGCCGCGCCAACGGCATGAACAAGCTATGCATCATGGTCCCTTGCCACCGCGTCATCCGCAAAAGCGGCGACCTCGCCGGCTACGGCGGCGGCATCTGGCGGAAACGCCTGCTGATCGATCTGGAATGCGGTTCCCTCTAGGAACTTGTTGAAAAACGATTCCGGCTATCCAATGCAGCCAGCCAGGACAAATCAGCGTCGCGCAAAAATGGCCTGCAACGCGCCGATCCGCCCTCTGTATACATTTCTGGTCACTTTTTCGGAGTCTAAAGTAAGTGCCTAAATGAGTTTTTCAACAAGTTCCTAGTGTCATGAGTCAGAAATAGATTGAAGAATACAGTTAGGTGCGGCATAGTTGAGTATGGCACTGGGCCGCCCCACCAAACCGCTCAACGTAAACGCCGAGGAGAAGGAGAAATTGACGCTGCTGGCGCGTCGGCCGAAGTCTTCGCAGGCCACAGCCATGCGCGCCCGCATAGTGCTGGGCTGTGATGACGGCCTGAGCAACAGCGCTGTGGCCAGGAAGCTGAATATCACCGGAGCCACTGTATGCAAATGGCGCGAGCGTTTTCGAGTCAACCGGCTGGAAGGGCTGCTCGATGAGCCGCGGCCGGGCGCTCCGCGCTCGATCAGCGATGCCAAGGTCGAGGCGGTGATCACGCAGACACTGGAATCGATGCCCACCAACTGCACGCACTGGAGCACGCGGCTGATGGCGCAGAAGACTGGGCTGTCGCAGACTGCGATTGTGCGCATCTGGCGCGCCTTTGGACTCCAGCCGCACCGGGTGGAGAACTTCAAATTCTCCAAAGACCCGCAGTTTGTCGAGAAGGTCAGGGACATCGTCGGGCTGTATATGAATCCACCGGAGCACGCGATGGTGCTGTGCGTGGATGAAAAGAGCCAAGTACAGGCTCTGAACCGCACGCAGCCGATTCTGCCCCTGGCGCCAGGCGTGCCGGCCCGCCAGTCCCATGACTACGAACGGCATGGCGTCACTTCGTTGTTCGCCGCGCGGAATGTGGCCACCGGCGAGGCGCTCGGCAACTGCCATCGTCGCCATCGGCATCAGGAGTTCCTGAAGTTTCTGGCCCGGATCGATGCCGCCGTCCCCGCCGACATCGAGGTGCATCTAGTGATGGACAACTACGGCACGCACAAAGTCGATAAAGTGCGGAACTGGTTCGCACGCCATCCCCGCTATCATGTGCACTGCACTCCCACCAGCGGAAGTTGGCTGAACCTGGTCGAGCGACTCTTTGCCGAGATCACCGAGCGCTGTGTCCGCCGCGGCAGCCATACCGCAGTCCCTCAGCTGGAGAAGGCCATGCTGAACTATCTTCGAGAACGCAATCGCGCACCGAAACCTTTTGTGTGGACCGCTGACGCCGATCTCATCCTTGGCAAAATCCAGAGGCTTTCTAAACGAATCTCTGACTCAGGACACTAGACAGGCAGAAGCCCCTTAGCTAAGAATTACTTAGCTAAGGGAAGACTATGTCTGTATCCACCATCCACGAAGCCAAAACCAACCTCTCCCACCTCATCCAGAAAGCCGAACGCGGGGAAGAGGTCGTGATCGCGCGCGGGAAAACACCAGTAGCCAAAATCGTGCCCATCAAGAAGGCGAAAAAAGCGTATTCCGGGCCTGTTCAAAGGCGTCTTTACCGTTGGACCGGAGTTCTTCGAGCCACTCCCCGAAGATGAATTGCGACTATGGAACTGTGAGGACGAGTGAGATTCCTGCTCGATACGCATGCTCTAATCTGGTGGGTGCTGGATTCTGATTCACTCGGCAAGAAGGCCCGAAAGGCAATTTCAGAATTCGGAAACGAAATATTCGTCTCAGCTGCAACCATCTGGGGAGATCGCGACAAAATACCGCCTGGGAAAGCTTCCTCAGGCGGGCCCTTTCGTGAACCGCTTTGACGAAAGTCTTCTGGAGTTGGGCTTTCGCGACCTTCCCATCACCATCAACCACGCCCAGCGCGCAGGCTTGCTCCCCGGCAGCCATAAGGACCCCTTCGACCGTCTCCTCATCGCCCAAGCCCAAGCCGAGAACCTGGTTCTTATCAGCAACGAGCAGGCGTTTGACGGCTACGGCGTCCACCGCCTGTGGTGAGACGAAGAATTCGGACACCCACACAGCTCGCCGCAAAAGCTGCCTGAAAATCACCCCCAATAGCCCTACAATCTATCTATGCCAGCCGCAAAGACAGTCCACACCGTCTGCTCGCATGATTGCCCCGACTCCTGCGGAGTCCTCGTCACCGTCGACGAGACCGGACGGGCAACACGCGTGCAGGGTGACCCGAACCACCCGGTCACCCAGGGATTTCTCTGCGGCAAAGTAGCCAAATATCTCGACCGCGTTTACTCACCCGACCGCCTGCTCTACCCCATGCGCCGCCGCACCGGAGTCGCCAAAGGCCCGCTCCCTCAAGGCAAAGAAGCAGAAGCCTTCGAGCGCATCTCATGGGATGAGGCCCTCGACACCATCGCCGCCCGCCTGCAAGAAATCAGCGACGAGCACGGTCCCGAATCGATCCTGCCCTACTCCTACGCCGGAACCATCGGCTTGCTCGGATACGGCTCGATGGACCGCCGCTTCTTCCACCGCCTCGGAGCCTCGCAGCTCGACCGCACCATCTGCTCCTCCGCAGGCGGCGACGCGCTCGTCTCCGTCTATGGACGCAAGCTCGGCACCGACACCGAGCACTTCCGCCACGCGCGCTACATCATCGCCTGGGGAGCGAATGTCCACGGCAACAACATCCACCTCTGGCCCATGATTGAAGAGGCCCGCCGCAACGGCGCAAAGCTCATCGTCATCGACCCCTACAAAACACGCACTGCCAGGCTCGCCGACTGGCACATTGCGATCAACCCAGGAACCGATGTAGCCCTGGCCCTCGCCATGATGCACGTCATCCTGCGCGACCGTTTGGAAGAATCGAAGTACATCGCAGAAAACACGCACGGCTTCGCAGAACTCAGGCAGCGAGCCGCCGAATACACACCCGAATGCGTCTCCAAGTGGACAGGCATTCCTGCAGCCGACATCGAACGCCTTGCCCGCGAATACGCCACCACGACCCCAGCCGTCATTCGCATGAACTACGGCATCCAGCGCGGTCAGAACGGTGGAACAGCCGCCCGCACCGTCGCCATGCTGCCCGCGCTCGTCGGCGCATGGAAGCATCTCGGTGGAGGCCTCCAGCTCTCCACCAGCGGCGCATTTTCGTGGGACAAAACCACAATCGAACGCCCCGACCTGATGCTCGCAAGCCCCCTCAAGCGCCACGCCCGCGTCGTCAATATGTCCGAGCTGGGTCACGCCCTCACCAGACTCAGCGACCCGCCCGTGAAGGCGCTCTTCGTCTACAACTCAAATCCCGCCGCCATCGCACCCAACCAAGCGAAGGTCCTGCAAGGTATGGCGAGCCCTGATCTCTTCACAGTAGTCCACGAGCAGTTCTTCACCGATACAGCCGACTACGCCAACATCCTGCTCCCCGCCACAACTTTCCTCGAACACAAAGACATACAGGGAGCCTACGGCCACTACTACGTCCAGATCTCGAACCCGGCCATAGCCCCGCTCGGCGAAGCACGCTCCAACGTCTCGCTATTTTCTGAACTCGCCCAGCGCATCGGCTTCACCGAACCATGCTTCCGCGACACACCCGAAGAACTGATTGCGCAAGCCCTCCGCACCAGCCTGCCAGACAAGCAGGACACATGGATGGCCGGCATGACCGAGGAAACGCTGAACGCCGCCGGAGGCCACCAGCGCCTGCAATTCGCCGCAGAGAAAAACGGCCAGCCATTCCTGCCCTTCGCATCGGGCCCATTCCCGACGCCAAGCGGCAAGATCGAATTCTTCTCCGAAGCCCTCGCCGCCCAGGGACTCGACCCGGTACCAGCCTTCGTTCCGCCGACAGAATCACGCCATACAAAGCAATCCGCGTACCCGCTCGAATTCTTGCCGCGCAAGGCCGACCACTACATGAACTCGACCTTCGCCAACCTGCCGGGACATCAGCGCATGGAAGCCGCCCACACCAACTATCTAGAGATGCATTCCAACGACGCCGCCGCGCGCGGCATCTGCGATGGCGACAAAGTTGAAATCTTCAACGACCGCGGCTCTCTTCAGATGAAGGCCCACGTCAACGGCCATCTTCCCCAGGGCGTCGTAGCCAGCCGCCTCAACTGGAACAAACTCTCGCCCGGCGGCAACAACGTCAATCTCCTCACCTCGCAGCGGCTGACCGATTTCGGCGGTGGCCCCACCTTTTACTCAACACTCGTCGAAGTACGAAAAGCCTGAATCGAGCAGCCTCGAAGCGTAAGCCAATTTCGACCGACGGATGTGCCCTGCGTACTCACGAGATGTCATCGATGATCATGTATCGGTTTCGCGCGGCATGACCTTGACAGTCGCGGAGCGGGCGCGGGTGCCGATCATCGGGCTAAGGTAGGGGCTGCCATGGTACTTCACCCGGTAAGCGTCGTCGATGAGGTTATTGATCGGTCCGTCGACTGGCTCGAAGGTGACCTCCTTCGTGATGCCGGCGGCGATAATCCGCCCAGCCTTCTGCCGCACCGCAGCCTGATACCAACGAGAGTTCTGCCCGTTGTAGCCGCGCACGTAGAGGGCGTCGTCGACCGCGACCGACCAGATCCACGTCGGGGTGCCGTACGTCACCCTGTCCTCACAGAACGGCGAGATGTGCAAATCATCGGCCTCAGCAATCTTGCGCAGTTCGTCTTTCGACCATGTCATTGTCGGTCCACCTTGAAACAACATCCATTTATCCTGGCTTCTTGTAGAAGGCTGACAGAATCTGCAGAACGGTCAGTAGTGCTCCCACGTAACCGACCAGTGTTCGTCCGGTCGAGTGGACTTGATGATCAAGCGCCCGTCAGAAAACTGGAACGCGCGCGGAAGATCCTTCCCCACAAGTCCCCGCGAGATCGATCCCTGCACATGATGCGTGACCGTACGCGCCTCTTCATTCACGTCGTAGCTGCCAAAGGAAGCCTCATACCCGTTCAGCACGTAGTCATTGGATACCCCGGACTCCGACTGCGGGAGCATCAGCTGCACCGACATGTGGCCATCACGCGTGTAGATCAGCATGCCCTTCCGATCAGTGATGCGATTCACTTTTCCGTCCGCAGCCGGTTCTTCCATCGAGACCAGACGCCACGCGCCGATCAATTTCTCCTTTTCAGAACCAGGGCCCGCGTCTTTCTTTCCTGAGGACTGCGCCAGCGAGACTCCACTGAGCGCCGCAACAGTTGCCAACGCCCAACAAAGCAGTGCTTTCATGCTCGATTCCTCCCGTCACAACTGAAGCTCAGGGCCGTTGGCATGACTCGACTCGAAGTAGACTACCGTCGCGTTTGCACGTGCCCGGCTAGACGCCGGTCATCTTCTCGATGTGTTCGGGATAGCGATCGCCCTCTACCTTGATCTTCGAAGCAGCGCTTTCGATCCCGCGCAGGTCATCGGCCGTGAGTTCGATGGCAACCGCGCCGATATTCTCGTCCAGACGCTTCAACTTGGTCGTACCCGGGATTGGAACCATCCATGGCTTCTGGGCAAGCAGCCAGGCGAGCGCGATTTGGGCAGGCGTCGAACCCTTCTGCTTGGCGATGGCAGTGAGGAGATCGACGACAGCCTGGTTGGCCTTGCGAGCCTCAGGCGTAAAGCGGGGCAGTGTACTGCGGAAATCGCCTTTGCCGAGCTGGGTGTTCTCGTCCATCTTGCCTGTCAGGAATCCCTTCCCCAGGGGGCTGTAAGCGACGAGTCCGATCCCAAGCTCTTCAAGGGTGGGGATCACTTCCGCCTCAGGACGTCTCCACCACAACGAGTACTCATTTTGCAGCGCTGTCACCGGCTGGACCGCGTGTGCACGACGGATCGTCCCGACGCCCGCTTCAGAAAGTCCGAAGTGCTTCACCTTGCCTTCCTGAATCAGGCTCTTCACCGTCCCCGCCACGTCTTCAATCGGCACCTCCGGATCAACGCGGTGTTGGTAAAACAGATCGATCGCATCAATTCTCAGCCGCTTGAGTGAGGCTTCTGCGACCGCTTTGATGCGCTCGGGCCGGCTGTTTAAGCCTTGCCAGCGCGGGCTTCCATCGGGATTGAGGTTGAAGCCGAATTTAGTGGCAATCACCACCTGATCGCGCAGGGGAGAGAGAGCCTCGCCAACAAGGTCCTCGTTCGTATACGGGCCATACACCTCTGCCGTATCGAAGAAGGTGACCCCGCGTTCGACGGCTGTCCGAAGCAGAGAGATCATCTCCTGCTTGTCTGGAAATGGCGGAGCATAGGAAAAGCTCATCCCCATGCAGCCGAAACCAAGAGCCGACACTTCCAGATTGCTGTTTCCCAACTTGCGCTTCTGCATTCTCTCTCCTGCGTATTGTTTAGATCTGTTATGGATCGAACCGCCGTGGATTGAATCGAGAGTGTTTTGTTTCAGCGCTACTCAGATTTGAGAGATGCCATATCAATGGAGAACCGGTACTTCACGTCGGACTTGAGCAGCCGCTCGTACGCTTCGTTGACCTTCTGGATGGGGATGACTTCTACGTCGGCGGTGATGTTGTGCTGGCCGCAGAAATCAAGCATTTCCTGGGTTTCGGGGAGGCCGCCAATCGGCGATCCGGAGAGGCTGCGGCGTCCGAAGAGGAGCCCGAAAGCGCCAACGGAAAGAGGATTTTCCGGCGCGCCGACAAGGGTGATGTTGCCGTCGCGGCGGAGGAGCTGGATGTAGGCGTTGATGTCGTGATCGGCGGAGACGCAGTCGAGGATGAAGTCGAAGCTGCCGGCGTGCTTCTGCATCTCGTCGGCGTTGCGGGAGACGACGACTTCATCAGCTCCGAGGCGGAGTGCGTCTTCTTTCTTGCCGGCGGAAGTGGTGAAGACGACGGTGAGCGCGCCAAGAGCGTGCGCAAATTTGACGCCCATGTGGCCGAGTCCGCCCAGACCGACAACACCGACCTTCTTGCCCTTCGTCACGCCCCAGTGGCGCATGGGCGAATAGGTGGTGATTCCGGCGCACAGCAGGGGTGCGGCTCCGGCGAGGTTGAGGTTGGACGGGACGCGGAGCACGAAGCGCTCGGTGACGACGATGCTGTCGGAGTAGCCGCCGTAGGTAACGCCTCCAAGGTGCTTGTCGGGAAAGTTATAGGTGAGGATAAGGTTCTGACAGAACTGCTCGAGTCCAGCCTTGCACTCGGCGCAGGTGCCGTCGGAGTCGACTAGGCAGCCGACCGCGGCGAGGTCGCCGAGCTTGAACTTGGTGACCGCCGAGCCGACCTTAGTGACGCGGCCGACGATCTCATGGCCGGGAACGCAGGGGTAGGCGGTAGGCATCACCCCGCTCCATTCATTACGAACCTGGTGAAGATCAGAGTGGCAGATACCGCAAAAGAGAATCTCGATCTGCACGTCCAGCTCGGTTGGATCACGCCGCGTGATCGTAGTGGAAGCAAGCGGTGATGTCGCACTTACCGCGGAATAGGCTTTCGCTTTATACATGGATTCCTCAGGCTTCGGTTAGAGTTTGCAGCGAGTCGCGCCGTCGTACATTGGCGCGGCGTACTATCGGGAACACTGTACGCCTTGCCCGTCTCATCTTCCATCCCAAGAGTACGAGAGAATCTCGTTCGGCCGGTATCCTGATCCTTCCTGTTTATTGCCTATTCCTGTCGAGGCATACATTTTTGTGCACGCCGCCCTAGATTCAGCGCTACCTTGGATTTGAAGGAGCGAAGCAGGTGAAGGTGGCGAAGCACAAGGATGCGAAGGAAGACCAAAGGGTAGTTGCGATGCGGACTGACCTGTCCCGCAAGATTGCTGATCGTGCCGTTGCGGAAGGAGACACGCTCACTGAAATATCAGGTCTCAGCCTCTACCGCCGCTCCGCACCCACCGCTTGCGCCTCGGCCGCATACGAACCCAGCCTGGTTGTCTTCGTGCAGGGGCGGAAGCGGATCAACGTCGGCAAAACGATCTACATGTGCGACGGCTCGAACTTCCTCCTGACCTCTGTCGATTTGCCCGTTGTCAGCCAGGTGATCGCGGCAACCGAAAAGGAACCCATCCTGGGCTTGCTGCTCAAACTCGAAATGCCCGCTGTGCGGGAAATTCTGAGCCAGCAAGAGTTTCATCTTCGCGAGGAATCGGCTGAAGCCCGCGGCATGGCCGTCGGTATCACCTCACTCGAACTACTGAACGCATGCTCCCGCCTCGTCGACCTTCTGGATGCGCCCCAGGACATCCCATTCCTCAGCGCGTTGATCCAGAGAGAAATCATCTACCGGTTGCTTCGCAGTCCTCAGGGAAAGCATCTCCGCGCCATCGCCACTCTTGGAGAGCAGAGCCACCGCACAGCCAGGGCGGTAGAGTGGCTCAGGATGAACTACGCCAAGCCGTTGCGCGTGGAGGAACTCGCGACCATGGCGCGCATGGGCGTCTCGACCTTGCACCATCAATTCCGTTCTCTCACCGCAATGAGCCCTCTGCAATACCAAAAGCAGCTTCGATTGCATGTCGCCAGAGAGCGCATGCTGAATGAGGGTCTGGATGCCGCAAGTGCCGCCTTCGAGGTCGGCTATGAAAGCGCGAGCCAGTTCAATCGCGAGTACAGCCGATTCTTCGGCCAGCCGCCGATGCGGGATATAAAAGCCCGTCGACTCGCCGACACCGCCGGCAATCCCGTCGAAGGCTGAAGCCGGATCCATTTTCACCCGATGATGGTGCGTTCCTCCGAAAAGAAGTAATCGCATTTTTTCGGATCGGTAAATCTCTCTTCATCCGGCTGGATGACATTCAAGTAGGACGGAGACTTACCGAACGCATTGAAGCCCTCAATGTCGTCGAACCAGAGTTCGACGATTCCATCCGTGTCGCCAGGATTCGGTCCAGCCGGCTGGTCGCCTGTAATCCAGCACTGCACATAACGGCGCACATAACGCTTCACATCGGGTTGACTTGCGAAAAGAGGAGCGTGGACGTTTTGCCAGTGGTCCACGTATTGCTCATGCGTCATGTCAGATTTTCGCCGGCTAAGAATATGAACCTTTAACATGATTTGATTCTCCCTATGTGACGAGGTATTGGACTGAGCAGCGCTCCTGCGCGCATAGGCATTGTCCCACCATTGGCGAGAACACTGCTTACCTGTTTCACTGAAGCGAAAGATATATGCCAGAGCAAAGAAAACCATCGGCTCCTCCGCTCCACAGCGCTCGGCCGGAACGACAGTTCTTCTGAAACCTCTGAGGTAAACCGGGGCCCGGAAGAACTTTTCTGCCCACCCCGCCGCCCTCGAAGCAGCGAAAACTCCTTCATTCCGATAGACTAAAAGCGGACCAATCGATGCCGTTCGCTGCGGGTTTCCAATGCGCTGGCTGTGGGGAGTGGAATGAAACTGTGGTTGACGAGTCAGCCGGCGGAAAACAGTCCTATGTCGAGGATTGTCAGGTGTGCTGCAAACCAAACCTTCTCAGAATCGTCTGGAATGGTGAGGGTTTCGATATCGATGCACAACTGGAAAGTTAGCGGCGTGAGCTACGGCCGCCGCGGGTGGATTGGCATCCCCCGATGACCGGTAACAGACGCCAGGATACTCCGGAGTTGGGAACTGCGCCTCCGGTCACTTATAATCGCCTTTTCCTCAAGTTCCATCTGATTTTTTGCAGTGAGGGTGTGCCTATTTTTCCCGTCATGCGAGAGAGCGTAAGCTCTCCATCCAAAACCAGCCAGAATGCGGGCCGCAAATTCCGCCGCACGCTGAAGCCGTTGGCCTTCGTTCTTCTTTGCTTCACCGTCTTTTCGGCATGGGCACAGCAACAGACGATTACCCAGATTCGCGTCATCGGCAACCGCCGCATCCCCAAGGAAACCATCGTCGCCCGCCTCTTCAGCCATGAAGGCGAGCCCTTCGACCCCACGACCGTCGAACGCGACTTCAACTCCCTCTGGAACACTGGCTACTTCGAAGACGTCCGCATCGAGCGCGAAGACAATCCCAAGGGAGGCATCATCCTCGACGTTTACGTTCGTGAAAAAGCTACGATCCGCGAAATCAACTACAAGGGCCTGAACTCCGTCACGCAGTCCGATGTTCTCGACCGCCTCAAGAAGGAAAAAGTCGGCTTCTCGGTTGAGAGTCAGTACGACCCCACGCGCATCGCCAAAGTTGAGACCGTCATCAAGGAACTGCTCGCCGAGCACGGCCACCAGTTTGCGACCGTTAAGGCCGACGTGAAGACCATCCCGCCCGCCTCCGTGCAGGTGAACTTCATCATCAAGGAAGGCCCCAAGGTCAAGGTCGGCAACATCAGCTTCACCGGCAACCAGCACGTCAGCTCACGCGAGCTTCGTCTCGCGATGAAGAACCTGCGCCCGGTCGGCATCCCGCACTCCATCATCTTCGAGAATCTCTTCGCCAAGACCTACGACGCCAGCAAGCTTGAAGAAGACGCCGAAAGGGTACGCCGCGCTTATCAGGATAAGGGCTACTTCCGCGCCTCCACCGGCGAGCCGCTCACGCATCTTCGCAATGAGAGTGGTCTGTCGATCCTCACCTTCCGTCCGCGCAAGGGCAAGCGCATCGACATCCGTATTCCCGTCGACGAAGGCGATCGCTACCGCCTCGGCAGCATCACGTTTAAGGGCAACAAAGCCGTTCCCGACGCCAACCTCCGCGCCCTGCGCGCGCAGTTCCCGCTCAAGGACGGCGAGTATTTCAACTTCACCGCCTTCGGCAAGGGCCTGCAGAATCTTCAGAAGGCATACGGTCAGCTTGGCTATATCAACTTCTCCGCATCCCCCGAGCCTCAAATTGATGACGCAAAAAAGACCGTGTCCTTTGTCGTCGATCTCGAAGAAGGCAAGCCGTTCTACGTCTCGCGGATTGAGTTCCAGGGCAACACCGTCACCCGCGACTTCGTCATCCGCCGCGAGTTGCTGCTGGAAGAGGGCCAGGTCTATAACAGCCACCTCTGGGAGCTGAGCCTTCTGCGCCTCAACCAGCTTGACTACTTCAACCCTCTGAAAGTCGATCAGGATTCCGAGACGCACTCCAACCCGGAAGCCGGAACCGTCGACTTGCTCCTCAAGGTCACGGAAAAGGGCAAGAACTCTATCGGCCTGAACGGCGGCGTCAGCGGGCTGTCCGGTGCCTTCCTCGGCCTGAACTATCAGACCAACAACTTCCTCGGACTTGGCGAAACCCTCAGTGTGCAGGCCAGCACCGGCAACGTCTCGCGCAATCTGCTCTTCGGTTTCAACGAGCCGTACCTTCGCAACAAGCCCATCAGCCTCGGCCTCCAGATCTATTCCAGCAAGTACGATTACAACTCGGCCAAGTCCTACAACCTGACTGGCGCCGATGCCAACACCACCGCGGCCGTCACCTCGCTCACACAGAACTACAATCAGTCCGTCACGGGACTCACTGTATCCGGCGCGTACCCCATCCGCCATACGTTCAAGCGCGTCGGTATCACGTACTCGCTCAATCGTTCTTCAGTAACGACGTTCAGCGCCGCATCGCAAAACCTCTTCCAGACACTCGCATTCCGCAGCGGCATCCAGGGCGGGAACTCGCTGGATGGCATCGTCAACAGCATGATCTCCCTCACTTACTCCTGGAACAAGCTGGACTCCAGCTACATGCCGCGCACCGGATCTTCCTTCTCGAGCGCCATGCAGGTTGCCGGCCTCTGGGGCAACGTCCGCTACATTCAGCCGGTGGTCGAGTACAAGCAGTTCCGCCCCATCAAGTGGTTCCGCTTTAACAATGAAGGCCGCAACGTCCTCGGCTATCGTGTCCAGGCCAACTACATTCAGGGCATCAGCGGCGACGTCGCGCCGCCTTTCAACCGCTTCTATGCCGGCGGCGAGGCCGACCTTCGCGGCTTCGACATCCGCACGGCAACGCCATACGGATTCGTGCCCACGCGCGTCCTCTTCAACCTCACCAATCCGGACGGAAGCTGCGTCCCGCGCGATCCCACCAATCCGCAGACCAACCAGTGCGTGCAGGTTCCGATTCCCGTCTACGGCATCGGCCCCATCGGCGGCAACACGCAGGTCACCGCCAACATCGAGTACCGTATCCCGCTAGTAGGCCGCACCGCTGCCCTCGAGTTTTTCGACGACTTCGGCATGAACATGGCCACGAACATCGGCCAGCTCAAACAGAGCCCGCAAGGCTTCGATTCGCTGAATGCCCCGCTCTATGGCTGCCCGAACTATGTCAACGGCGCCTGCGTCGGAGGGCAGTCGGTTCAGTTCGACCGTTACATCCGGCCGATCCCCGGAACCAACTATGTTCCGCGCATGTCGCTCGGCGCGCAGGTCTCGGTCATGATGCCGATCATCAACGCGCCCTTCCGCATCTACTACGCCTATAACCCGCTGCGGTTGTATGACGACATCAACGGCCAGAACCTGATCACGCGCAGCATGTTCCCCGCCGGTGGCGCTGGCGACTACAGCTTCGCACAGGCAACCCAGCTCTACGGCTCGCTCTATGAGCTCCGCGAGCCCAACAAGACCTTCCGCCTGACCGTCAGCACAACCTTCTAAACACCGAAGGAAAGAAAAAAGAGGCCATCCTCTCGATGAGGATGGCCTCTTTTTTGTACTGATCGGTTTCCCGATAGACCGCTTCTGTTTTAAGGCTGGAGCAGCGGGATCTGGGCGGCGATCTGCAGATCGATCAGCATCTGCGCTCTGCGCTCGATCTGCTCATAGAGAGCTGCCTTCTTCGCCGGCAATACCTTGCGGAAGTTTGGCCAGTACTTCTGGCGAAGGCCCGCCACATTTGCATCCATCTTAAGGAGGCGCTGGGTCCAGTCGTCGGCCTGGGCCTCAGTCATGGTGTCGTAGTTCTGCGCGTATTCCTTGATGAGCTGGTATTTGTCATTGTTGATGGCAACGAGCTCGGCGGTGTACTGGTCGTAGACCGGCCAGAACTTCTGCGCCTCGGCGTCGGTGAGGGGCACGTTCGCGGCGATGAGCTGCTTTTTCTGCGACCGGATGTCCTTGCGCAGAAGGTCGATGTCCTGGTCGATCTGGGCACTTTGGGTTGCGCCTGCCTGTGTGCTCGAGGCCTGTGCAGACACTGACTGGTGGCCGAACAGTACCACCCCGCTGAATGCCAATACGGCCAGTAAAGACTTTTTCATTGTGAGACTCCTTCGTTTGTATGGAGAGGGACTGTGAAGAGTAGGTACTGCAGAGGAATTCTACTGAACCCGTTGTGGGCGGTCCACTGCCAACTGTGACAGTAGACAAACAGGGACAGCGCCCTGTCGTCTGCTCGGAACGAATGATGATCAAGTGTCCCGAACAGCCCGTTATAGAATGGCGGCTAGTTTCAGCTCAGTGAGGCCCATTCGATGAAACGCTTATTGGCAATCTTCGCCCTGCTGTTATCGAGCCTGCCGGCAGTGGCGCAGAACAATCCTGCGGCGCAAGCCAACGTCATACGCCCCGGAGACAATCTGGTGGTGGAAAATATCCCTCCAATACCTGCCTCGATTGCCGAGAAGGCGTTTCAGTACGGCGAAGTGCGCGCCGCCTCACTTGCCGACTGGGATAGCTCGCGTAGAGAAATGCTCATTATCACCCGCTTCGCCGACGTGCCCCAGGTCCACATGGTCAAGATGCCGGGTGGGGCGCGCACCCAGCTGACTTTCTTCCCCGATCGAGTAGCCGGAGCGCACTACGGTCCCAAAAGAAGCAACTACTTTACCTTCGTGAAGGACATAGGCGGAGGCGAGTGGTTCCAGTTTTATCGCTATGACCTGGCGGACGGCAATGTGAGCCTTCTTACCGACGGCAAGTCGCGCAACTCCGGCGGAGCATTCGCTAACAATGACAATCGCTTCGCTTACAGCTCCACGCGCCGCACGGGTCAGGACACAGACATATGGATCATGGACGCTACCAATCCAAAGACTGACCACATGTTGCTGCAGCTGGAAGGCGGCGGCTGGGAAGCGACCGATTGGTCTCCGGACAACCAGAAGCTTCTCGTGCTGCAGGAGATCTCCGCCAATCAGACTTATCTCTGGTTGGTGGACGTCGCCAGCGGTGAGAAGAAGCTGCTGACGCCGAAAGCCGGCACGGAAGAAGTCTTCTACGGCGGGAGCACCTTCAGCAAAGATGGCAAGGGCTTCTACACCACCACCGATCGCGATTCGGAGTTCCAGCGGCTCGCCTATTTTGACATCGCCACGATGAAGCCCGCCTACCTCACCTCTGACATCAAGTGGGACATCGATGAGTTTGATCTCAGCGACGACGGCAAAACCCTGGCCTTCGCCGCCAACGAGGACGGTCTCAGCAAGCTCTATCTAATGGATACCTCGACGCGCAAGATTCAATCCGTGCCTGGCATACCTGCGGGACTGGTGTCTGGTTTGCGCTTCCACAAAAACAACCAGGACCTGGGCTTCGTGCTCAATTCCGCCACCTCGCCTTCTGACGTTTATTCGCTCAACGTTCCCACCGGCAAGCTTGAGCGCTGGACATTCAGCGAGACCGGTGGCCTGAACACGGCCACGTTCGCCACGCCGCAGCTCATCAAATGGCAGACATTTGACGGCAAGACCATCTCCGGCTTCCTCTACGCTCCTGATCCAAAGAAATTCCCCGGCAAGCGTCCGGTGATCGTCAACATCCACGGCGGTCCGGAAGGGCAGTTCCGTCCCGGCTTTTTGGGGAGAAACAATTACTATCTCAACGAACTGGGCGTGGCCCTGGTATTTCCCAACGTGCGCGGTTCCACCGGCTACGGCAAGACCTACCTCAAGCTCGACAACGGGATGAACCGCGCCGACACGCACAAGGATATTGGCGCGCTTCTCGATTGGATCAAGCAAAGCCCCAACCTCGACGCCGACAAGATCATGATCACTGGCGGTAGTTACGGCGGATACATGACGTGGGCCGTCGCTTACGAATACAACGACAAGATCTGCTGCTCGCTACCCATCGTCGGCCCGTCGAACCTGGTAACTCTTCTGGAGCACACAGAGGCCTATCGCCGCGACTTGCGACGCGTGGAATACGGCGATGAGCGCGATCCCCAGATGCGTGAATCCCTGGAAAAGACTGCGCCCCTGAACAACTCTGAGAAGATCAAGAAACCGGTTTTTGCCGCGGTCGGCAAAAACGATCCGCGTGTTCCTTGGAGCGAGTCCCGCCAGATGCTCGACAAACTGAAAGGCAACGGCATCACGACCTGGTTCCTGATGGCGAATGATGAAGGCCACGGTTATGCCAAGAAGAGAAATCAGGATTTTCTCTTCTACGCCACAGTGATGTTCGTCCGGCAATTTCTGTTGGGTGAGAACCTGAGCGTGGCGGAAAAATGAGGCTCTGGTAGCTTCCGCCATTCCCCGGCATCATTGTGTGAGTCGGACTACGCGGAAACATCCATTTTTGACGAAAAATCACGGCGCGTCGGGAGCGCGAATCGCGGGGCTCGTGCCACGCGATCCGCGCATTTCATGTTCCGCGAACGTCTTTGCTTGAACTACTAGAACGAGCCCTATTCGGTGCATACAAACGTCGACCCTTGCTTGCGAGGACCGGTGCATAGTGGCCCGAGCTTCGTGGTCGCATTCGGCACCGAGATCATCGCGTTCGGCCCCGCGTGCTGCTCACCGTTAAAGGGCGTTGGTTTCGTAGGATCAAACCCGCAAGCTACGGCGTCTTCCGGGTTGTTGAACCAGAACCCCACGTGGAATGTGTGGGTTGGTGCCAGACTTGCGGCCGGATCGAACCCGAAAATTTGATCCAGCAAAATCGTCTTGATCACACTCTCGGCGTTTCCCTCACTATTAGCTTGGACATCTGTTTGATACCAGGCCAATCCGAAGTTCTTGAAGTTCGGGTCCACTTCTCCGTTGGGAAGTAAATTCGTGTTCTGGATCGTGAACAGGTCAAATCCAAGGTTTGGTTTCAGATGCTGGGCATGCAAAATGAGGATGTCATTCTGTTCACCCCTCTGGACGAGT
This sequence comes from Terriglobales bacterium, assembly GCA_963823845.1. Lineage (GTDB taxonomy): Bacteria > Acidobacteriota > Terriglobia > Terriglobales > Acidobacteriaceae > Alloacidobacterium. Next base: position 258,293 of record CAWGND010000008.1, on the reverse strand, counting down.
ATTTCGGCGGTAGGCGCAGGCCCACCCGGTACCCCAAGACAATTGAGAAATTTCGGTTGAGGTTCAAGGGCGAAAACAATGTCCTGAACCTGTGCGAATGCGCTCCTTCCTGTTACCCAGAGACTGATTATGGCAACAGCTACTATGAACCACTTCTTCATTGTGTTTCTCTCCTTGTCCTGGCTGTGCCAACGATTTAGCATCGTGGCTAACACTACTCAGGACGCCGCTATACTTGCCCACCTCGAGGTTCGAGGTCCTCAAGGGGCGCTAAAAGATTTCCTAGAAATTTCTAAGAAACCTCCAGGAAACGGCGAATGCACGATATGCAGCTGAAAACAGGCAGCTTTTATGAATGCGGTCCGTTACGCCTGGAGCCGTCCGAGCACCGGCTCACACGGGAAGGACGGCCTGTTTCGCTCACACCCAAAACATTCGAGCTGCTCGTCTTCCTGGTCCGTAATCAGGGCCGGCTGGTCACCAAGGACGAAATCATGCAAGCTGTCTGGCCCGGCAGCTTTGTTGAGGAAGCCAATCTCACCGTATCCATCTCCGTGCTCCGCAAGGCGCTGGGTGAAAAAGAAGGTGAGCTGCGATACATCGAGACGGTTCCCAAGAAGGGCTACCGCTTTACCGCTTCTGTCAAGGAGGTCGAATGCCCTGAGTCCCCTGAGGTGCCCGACCTGAAAGCGCCGGACCCTGTCCTCATGCCAGGTGAAAAGCATTCCTCCCCATCGGCCGAACTCCTACAGTTCGAACCGACCGGCACGGCCGCCGCATCTCGACTGTCACCGGACCAGCCTGTCCATCGCAGTCGCGCACGGGATGGTCCTGTGCCTGTCTCTCCGCTCTCGACAGAGGGGCGACGCCGAATCGCCATCCCCGTTCTCGCTATTCTGGTCTGCATTCTCTCCGTAACCGGATACCTCGCATATCGAAGGCGGCTGTCTCTGGTGCACCCGGCGTCCCTGCAGCGCAGCCTGGCCATCCTTCCCCTCCGCAACCTCAGCCAGAACCCGAAAGACGACTTCCTCGGCTTCTCGCTCGCTGACGCGGTCATCACTAAGCTTAGCCCTGTCAGTTCGTTGATCGTACGGCCCTCTTCTATGGTAGAGAAATATAAAGGTCAGACCATCGATCTTCCCAGGGTTGCAGCGGAACTGAACGTCGATACCCTCCTCACCGGTACCTTCATCCACGATGGAGACGACCTGAGAATCACCTATCAGTTAGTCGACGTGAAGTCGGACAAGATCCTCGGCCGGGACATGATCGACCTGAAGTATGACAAGCTCCTGACCGTCCAGGACAATGTCACCCAGCAGATCATCAAGGGACTGGAGCTGAATTTATCTCCATCGGAAGCAGCGCGCATCAAACCCGGCGAGCCCGTCAACTCGTTGGCTTACGAGTACTACCTGCGCGGCGTCGACCTCGTCGGCGGCCACGACTTCCCTATGGCCGTCAAAATGCTCGAAAAATCGGCTGAGATCGACCCCAACTACGCCCTCACCTGGGCCTATCTCGGCCAATCTTACGAATCCGCGGCGGCCTTCGAATTTGGCGGCCTCGAGCAGTACCGGAAAGCACAGGCTGCGTATGAACGCGCCCTCGCGCTTCAGCCCCGACAGTTGGAAGCCGGTATGTTCCTGGCCAACCTGCTTATCGACACCGGCAAGGTTGAGGAGGCCGTGCCTCTGCTGCGCGAAACCCTCAGGAACAATCCCAACCACGCCGCTGTTCACTGGGAGCTCGGCTACGCCTATCGCTTCGCGGGCATGTTGAACGAATCAGTAGCCGAATGCGAGCGCGCCCGCCAGATTGATCCCCTGGTGAAAGCCAATGGCTCGGCCCTCAACGGCTACCTCTACCTCGGCGAATACGATAAATTCCTCGACAGCCTGCCTGATACAAACGATTCAGCCTTCATCGTCTTCTATCGCGGATTTGGCGAATACCACAAGAAGAAGTGGGACGATGCTGCGAGGGACTTTGATCGCGCCTATCAGCTCGACCCCACCTTGTACACCCAGATCGGCAAGGCCTTCAGCGATTCAATCGCCCACAGGGACTCGGACGGATTGGAATTGCTTAATAAACTGGAGAACAAGATTCGGCTGCGCGGAGTGGGTGATCCGGAAGCAACCTACAAGATCGCGCAGGGCTATGCTGTCTTGGGCGACAAAGCTTCGGCTTTGCGCATGTTGCGTTACAGCATTGAAGACGGCTTCTTCGCCTATCCTTACATCGTCAACGATCGGCTGCTCGAGAGTATTCGCCTCGAACCGCAGTTTCCGCAGCTAATGAACATCGCGAGAGAGCGGTACACAACATTCAAGAGTAGATTTTTCTGAGCCACCGAGATCGGTGGGTTTCGCAATTTGAAGGAGGGCGTTCTCCGCTACGTCAGCCCTCCTGGCGCAACCAATTACCAGAGAAGCTTCAACGCGAATTGAACCTGCCGGGACGTTGTGGACGTGCTGGAGATTGCCCCCGCAGTGCCCGAAACCCCGGAGGGTGTGAACACGATGAGGTTGGGCGTATTGAAATTGGCTCGGTTCAGCAAGTTAAATATCTCAGCTCGAAACTGGAGCGTCAGTCGCTCACGAATGGCTGTATCTTTGACCGCCGAAAAATCCCAGGTGCCGAGCCCCGGACCGTTCAGGGTGTCTCTCCCAAGGTTGCCGTAGAATCCGCTGTTGGGCGGCGGCTGCAGAAACGCGCTGGGGTTGAACCACTGCGACGGGCTTGCCGATAATTGCGGACCCGTGGAACTCAGGGTTTGCGAACGGCCTTACCGGATTGCGAGTGTCCCCATTGTTTGAAGGGTTGTAGCTGAGTTGCGGTGTAATGGGGAATCCGGACTGGATGGTAACGATGCTGTTCACCGACCATCCGCTTACGGAAGTAGTTGGCAAAGCCTCCGAAGCTATTCGCGTAGGCCTTGCCGCGTCCGAAGGGCAACATATAAACGGCGCTGATCACACCGATATTTCTCACGTCATACGTGGCCAGACCCCAGTCCGCGTGTATGTCGTAGGGGTTGGAAACCAGGCCGGGCGCGTTTCCCGCGGTCGTTGCATTCAGCGAATCTCCATCGTCCAGCGCCTTGGACCAGGTATAAACACCGCGCAACGCCAGATCATGGCTGAAGCGATGGTTCAGGTCGACCTGCAGCGCGTTGTAATTGCTGTTACCGGCTCGAAAACCAGGTCCACGTATTCGCGAGAGTTGGATTCGCCTTTGGCCTTCCTGCAGGAATATAGAAGGAACCCGCCGGGATAGCTGCACTGGCCAGCGCTCCCGGAAAGGTGCTTGGATACGCGCCTGGACAGGGCGATGCCGGGCAAATTGTGGGGACAGGCGTGTTGCCATCGATGCCGATGAGCTCATGGTACCCATGAGATCCCACGTAACCCGACCGTGAGGGACGTATTCGGAGTCAATCTCCTGTTCGACTCTCAGGGAGTACGAGATCAGTGTCGGCATTTTCAGATCAGGCTGCACCCCGCCCGGGACGAGCAACGCCTTTGCCGGTACGGGGGCGCTTGGATTGATTGGGAGTTGCGATACCGGCAACGCAGCGATGCTGTAGGTCGGGTTGAATGGCGCATTTTGATCCATGCGATACCCGAGAGCGTCCTGCAGTTCGTTGTACATGCCGAAGCCGGCACGGACGACGGTCTTGTCGAGGCGCGGACTCCACGCCAGTCCGATTCGCGGTTCCGGCAGAAACTTTGCGTTGTTGACGGTGAAGGCATTGCTTCCAATGTGCGGCTCGCTGGAGATCACCCCATCCGTGAACAGTATAGTTGGCCGCGCGTCCATGGGCCTCATTCCAGCCGGTTGAGAACTCACCGCGAAATCCCAGGCTGAGCGTCAGCTTCGGGCTCATTCGAATCACATCCTGCGCGTACACAGCTCCAAAGAAAGATCGCCAGTTCATCTCAGTCGGCGCGGGACTATACAGAAAGCTGCTCGTGACTCCGGTAAGAAACGTCTGAAGGCTGGTGAATGTCGCCTGTCCAAACTGGCTGAGGTTGATCGTTTCGTTCGATTGGAAGTTGTTGAAACCATGCGCCGAAACTCCATCTGGTGCCTGCCGCGTGACAGGGTCACACGATCTTCATACGTGAACAGATTTCGCTTGATCGGCAAGTTGCTTCCGTTGTTGCTTCCGGCCAAACCAACTTGCGCTTGCGGATTGGAAGCCGCGCTGCCCCCTACCACCACGGCACCCACGGGGCGTCCTGCGAGAAAGCCGGGAACGCCTGGCTGCGGGAGTGCCGGGCGTGGGTTCGCCAGTGAAGTAGTAGCCCGCGCGCGAATAACCGAAGCGAGCCACATTCAGAAGAGCGGGCGAAAAGATATGCGTCTCCTCCAGGCTGAGGACCTGTTCCCGCAGATTCAGGATGTCGGTGCTGTAGGGATTGGCCGTAGTCGCCGTGACGTCGCCGCCATCATCGATGGTGTAAATCGCGGAGAACGTGTCTTTCGCTGAGAAAGTCTGGTCGACCCGGGCGGTTCCAAAGTCTTCTCGGATGGTTTGCAATGGGCTGCTGAATACCTCGGCGATCCCGCTGAAGTCAGGAGTCACTCGGCCGGGGGCGTTGGCCACAGGTTGAGCAGTGGTTTCACGCTGGGGACTGCAGCTGCGCGCGAAGCCAGATCGGGGACGAATGCAACCGACGTCTGGTGCAGGTTCTGGCGATACCCTTCGTAGTTCGCAAATACGAAGGTCTTGTCTTTCTTCATAGGCCCTCCCAGCGCAGCCCCGAACTGATTGCGCTGAAAAGGCGGAGCCGACCCCTGATCAAAGTAATTCGGAGCGTCGAGAGCGTTGTTGCGCAGAAACTCGTAGACAGAACCATGCAACTGATTCGTTCCTGACTGCGTGACGATGATCACCTGCGCGCCGGGACGCTTGCCGTATTCGGCGCCGTAGGAGTCGCGCAGCACATTGAACTCCCGTACCGCCTCCACGCCGATCAGTTGCTGGCTTGGGCCGCCCGGCTGCATGTTGTTTTCCGCTGCGCCGGTAAACTCGACGCCATTCAGCAGAAACAAATTTTGCTGAGGGCGATTGCCCGAGACCGCGAAGTTGTTCCCCGTTGATCGAATTCGAAACTCCGATGCCTCCTGTCTTTTGCGAGGTGAAATTGACAATGCCGGGGTTGAGCGTCAGCAGCAGGTCGATAGCTGCGCCCGTTCAGTGGGAGTTCTTTCACCTGCTGCTCGCCCACTAGTCCCGAGATGTCCTGCGTCGATGCATTCACGACAGGAACATTCTCGACAACGGTCACCTGCTGTTTCACCTCTCCCACCTGCAGAGTCAGATCCGCGGTTGCATCCTGGCCCACAACCAGGACGATGCCAGTACGTACCTTCTCAGCAAAGCCGTCCTTCTTCGCGCGAACTTCATACCGTCCAACAGGAAGCTCAAACAGTTCATATTCTCCTGCCTGATTGGTAAGGGCAGTTCGTGAAGCTCCGGTGTCGAGATCGTTCGCCGTGACCGATGCCGCCGGTACAGCCGCGCCGGTGGGGTCGCTAACTCTACCAGACAGATTCGCTGACACCTGCGCTGTTGCGGAAAAACAGCAGAAGCTCAATAGGTAAAGCACCGCTACAGACAAACGTGCACTGGCCAGTGACATTCTTATCTCCACCGAAATTTGGAAGCTTGCGAAATTTGGAAACTTAAATGACGAGCGCCCTGGAACTGTCCGACGCCCGAACCTCTCGGCGCTCCTAGGACAGGAGTCCAGCGCGCAGTTCAGATCGTCCCCACTTTGTCTTGCTGTTTCGGCCTGGCTGCGAGCCGGTTAGCGATCCAAAACGAAAGAGGGGAGGTCCCGGGTCCACGCGAGCATACACAAACAAAACCCTATCAATTTGATCGAATAGATTCGTTAATGTCAATCGTTTCTAGCCGAGTAGGATGAAGGCGACTTTGAGGTTAGGATGGTCCGCCCCGATAGCAAAGAGTTTGAAGCATTTGACTCACACCACGGCAATGAAGTCCGTCTTGCCTGGGACAATGACTTCCGCCCCGTGAGGGGCAATCAAGTGTGTAGCAGATGAACATCTTGCCAACTTTACGCGCGCAGCGTTTGACCCGTTCCCATCCAGACACCTATAATTCAGTTGAGTTCCTGAGAATGTCCTCTGTCCGTGTTTCTGCTCTGCGTCTCCGGCTTTTCCAGCCGAAAAGCCGCCCCCACGAAGCGCCTCAGACGGGAAAGCCAGGAAGCGACAGTTCGCTTCCGCACAGATATGCGGGCGACCACACCCAAGAACTGAAGGAGTTTCTGATTTCCATGAAGCGTTCGCTAACATTTGCTTGCATGCTCGCGTCCGGGATTTGCGTCAGCGCCCTTGCCCAGTCCGGCAGCGCAGCTACTACAGATCCGGCGCCCAATGCCCCATCCACCACCACCGCGGCTGCCCAGACAGGTCCAACCAAGATCGCAGTCATCATGTTCCAGCCTGCCGTCATGCAAACCAACGAAGGCCAGCGCAACTTTGCCGACCTGCAAAAGAAATACGACCCGAAGCGTACGCAGCTCAAGGCCATGAGCGATGAGATCGACTCTCTCAAGAAGGGCATGCAGACAGCCGGAGCGAACCTCAGCGACACCGAGCGCGCGAATCGCCTGAAGTCCATCGACGAAAAGGAAAAGGCCTTCCAGCGCCTCGGCGAAGACACGCAGAATGACTTCCAGCAGGACCTGCAACAGACCTACACCCAGCTCGCCGAGAAGGTCTTCGCAGTGCTCCAGGTCTACGCGCAGCAGAACGGGTATACCATCGTGATCGACGGCAGCACCCAGCAGAGCCCGGTCCTCTGGGCCAACGCCGGAACGGACATCTCCGGACCAGTCATCCAGGCTTACAACCAGAAGTCAGGCGTCCCTGCGTTGCCGGCTTCGGCAGCTGGAGCCGGAACACCTTCGGCCCCGACCCCGCGTACGACCACTCCCCGTCCGCCTGCGACCACGCCCAAGCAGTAAGGCAGCCTTCCCCGCAGTTAAAAAGGACCCCGTTTTCGGGGTCCTTTTTATTGGCCTGGGCGGATAGGAAACCGGTTGCGCTGCGTCGCCCAAATTCTGTGGAAAAAAATGTGGAAGAAATTTTCCTCTTCAGGCCCCGTTTCTTGAAATGCAGCAAAAATCTGGCAATCCCGCTAAAAACTGGTCTGCAACCTCTTTGTTTTCAATGCAGAATCGTTACGAAAGTACTCTTGCCCTCGACGGGAACATGCTGCCTATTTGCCGGGCAGAAATTTGAACTTTCCACAGATCGCATTAAAGGACCATGACTTCCGCAAGCCTCGCCCGATGAAAGAGATGGCCTCAGCGGCTGCTGTCTTCGCCCAGTTTGAGCACGGCCAAAAATGCCTCCTGCGGGATGTCCACTTTCCCCACCCGCTTCATGCGCTTTTTGCCTTCCTTTTGCTTTTCCAGCAGCTTGCGCTTACGGGAAATATCCCCGCCGTAGCACTTGGCGATCACATTTTTGCGCAAGGCTGTAACCGTCTCACGGGCGACGATCTTCGCCCCAATGGCCGCCTGGATAGCGACTTCAAATTGTTGCCTCGGAATCAATTCGCGCATCTTCGAGACCAGCGCTTTGCCGCGCTCGTAGGCGAATTCGCGATGAACAATAATCGAGAGCGCGTCGACCGGCTCGCCCGAGACAAGAATATCCATCTTCACCATGGGAGAATCCCACGTCCCTGCAAGGTGATAGTCGAGCGACGCGTATCCGCGTGAAACCGACTTGAGACGATCATAGAAATCAAGCACGATCTCATTCAGCGGCAATTCATATGTCAGCATCACTCGCGTTGGCGAGACATATTCGAAATTCTTCTGCCGCCCGCGCTTTTCCTCGACCAGCTTCAGAATTCCGCCGACATACTCTTCATTGGTGAGGATCGTCGCCATGATGATGGGCTCCTCGATCTTCTCAATCTCGCTCGGATCGGGCCAGCGCGACGGATTGTCGACCTCAAATACCTTCCCGTCCGTCATCGTGATCTTGTAGCGCACACCCGGAGCAGTCGTGATCAGGTCGAGGTCATATTCGCGCTCCAGCCGCTCCTGAATGATCTCCATGTGCAGCAGGCCAAGAAATCCGCAGCGAAATCCAAAGCCCAGCGCCGCCGAGCTCTCCGGCTCGAAAAAGAACGACGAATCGTTTAGCCGCAGTTTCTCCAGCGCATCGCGCAGCAATGTGTGCTCGTGCGAGTCAACCGTATAAAGTCCGGCGAAGACCATCGACTTGATGTCTTCAAATCCCGGCAGCGGCTCGGCGGCAGGGCGGTTGTCTTCCGTAACCGTATCGCCAATCTTAGTGTCGGCGACGTTCTTGATGGTCGCGGAAAAAACCCCTACTTCTCCTGCAGAAAGCTCATCAATCTCAAACGGTTTCGGCGTCAGCACGCCAAGTGTTTCCACATCGAAGACCTTGCCATTCGACATCAACCGGATTCTCGCGCCTTTGCGTAACGTACCGTTGATGACACGAGCCAGCACAATAACGCCGCGATACGGATCGAACCATGAATCAAAAATCAGCGCCTGCAATGGCGCGCTGGCATCGCCCGCAGGCGGAGGCAGCCGGTGCACGATCGCTTCCAGAATGTCAGGCACGCCCTGTCCCGTCTTCGCGCTCACCGGAATCGCATCCGTCGCGTCGAGGCCGACGGCCTGCTCAATCATCTCCTGCGTGCGCAAAATGTCAGCGCTGGGCAGATCGATCTTGTTGATGACCGGGATGACCTCAAGCCCATGGCTGATGGCGAGAAACGCATTCGCAAGGGTCTGAGCCTCAACTCCCTGCGAGGCATCGACGACCAGCAGCGCACCTTCGCACGACGCCAGCGAGCGCGATACTTCATAGGAAAAATCCACATGACCCGGCGTATCGATCAGGTTCAGCTGATACGTCGTCCCGTCTTTTGCCGGATACATCATGCGCACAGAATGCGCCTTGATCGTGATGCCGCGCTCGCGCTCCAGGTCCATGGCGTCCAGAACCTGCGCCTGCATCTCGCGCGCGGTCAAAGAGCCAGTCAGCTCCAGCAACCTATCGGAGAGCGTGGATTTGCCATGATCGATGTGCGCGATGATCGCGAAATTACGGATAAGCTTGCTGTCCATGAGAAAAAAGGTGCGAGGGCGAAGAGCCTGCACCGCAAATCGGATGCAAAGTAACTTCCCTGGCTCACGCCTTTATTATCGCATCCGCTATGGCGAGCAAGCGCTCGCAACCCATACAATAAAACAGTAAATCCGAATGGTTGTTGCCAAACTTTCAGGCGCCGCTCTCGTTGCGGCCATTGCATGTCTCTTCAGCTGCGACGCGGGCGCTGAAGGACGCGCTTCTTCTTTCGTCTCCGAACCTCAAAGCACATCGACACAACAGGCGCAGCCGTCGCAGAAGACAACTCCCTCAGCGCAGGCCATATCGTCGCGCGATCAGTCCCTGATCGACAGCGTGGAAAAGGCCTATGAGGTTGGCCTCAGCAATTACCGTGACGGGCACATCGCCGCCGCAAAATCCAACTTCGACTACGCCGTGGACATGATGCTGCGCAGTGGCATCGACATCAAGAACGATCCCGAACTCGGCGAAGAGTTCGATCATATCGTCGACGCGATCAATACGCTTGAATTGGACGCGCTGCGGGAGAACGGTCCACAGACCGCGCAGCAACATCCCGAAGACTCGCCCGTCGATATCGCGAACGATGTCACCTTCCCCGTCGATCCCACAGTGAGAGCCAAGGCCGAGGCAGAACTTAAAACTACGCAATCCGATCTGCCGCTCGTCATGAACGACTACGTTGCCAGCTACATCAACTTCTTCTCAAACTCCACCAAGGGCCACAATACCATCGTCAACTCGCTGACGCGCGCCGGCCGCTACAAGGACATGATCCAGCGCGTACTCAAGGAAGAAGGCGTTCCCCAGGACCTGATCTACCAGGCGGTTGCTGAATCCGGCTTCCGTCCGCAAGCGGTGAACCCGCGGTCCCGGGCAGGCGGCATGTGGCAGTTCATGCCCGGCGATGCCTTTGCTCCGCGGAAGAGCGCGTGGTACGACGAGCGCTTTGATCCGGAAAAAGCCACCCGCGCGTATGCGAAATACATCAAGTATCTCTACAACCAGATGGGTGACTGGTATCTAGCCATGGCCTCCTACGACTGGGGTGCGGGTAACGTGCAGCGCGCCGTCGAGCGCACTGGCTACGCGGATTTCTGGGAGCTCTATCGCCGCAACAATCTTCCTCAGGAGACAAAGAACTACGTCCCCATTATTCTCGCCGTCACTATCATGGCGAAGAACCCCAAACAATATGGGCTGACGGACATGGTTCCGGACCCGCCTCTCGTCACCGACACGGTCACGACCAACTATGCCGTCGATATGCGCCTCGTGGCCGATGTCGTGAATGCCCCAGCACAGGAGATCGCGGCTCTCAATCCCAGCCTGCTGCGGATGACCACCCCTCCCGACGAGCCTTTTGATCTTCATCTGCCTCCCGGGGGGAAAGAGCTTTTTGAGAAGCGCATCGCCGAAATTCCTGAGGATAAGCGGCGCTCCTGGCGCTTCCACGTTCTCACCTCGGGCGAGTCTCTAGATGAGGTGGCGCGCCAGTATCATGTCTCAGCTTCAGAGATAGCCTTCGTCAACCAGTTGGGCTCGACCGCTGACCTGAAGGGAGTGGATTCGCTGGTGATCCCCGTGGCGCCCGCAGCCATCCCATCATCGGCGCGCAATAGCGTCTACAAAGCCCAGCATGGCGATACGCTCGTCACCGTGGCCGATCGCTTCGGCGTCACCGTAGATCAGCTGCGGCGTTGGAACCGCATCAGCACCAACGCGATCACCCCGGGCCGCAAGCTATATGTCTCGGAACCCGCCCGCATCTCTGCCAGTTCGCGGTCGCGGCACGGAAAGGCAGCAGCCCACAGTTCGCAAACTGCATCTTACCAGCCAGCGCACGGACAAAAGCAGCTGCATGCGGAGCCAAAAGCGGCGGCTTCAACGCATGCCGCATCGATCAAGGGGAAGAAAACAGACCAGTGACGCTTACTAAATACTTGCGTTCACTGGCAAGCCGTTGCATCCTGTTGCTATAATCCGCGCCGCAGAACATTTTCATTTTGTGGTAGAACGGAAAACAGGCACCGAGGCCGGAGGGCATTTTCATGCTGAACGATCGCAAACTTTATGCAAAGAACGATGGTGAATTTGAACCCGAAACCGACGACTATTCAGAAGAAGTGGAGGACGGCTTCGGCGAAGACGAGGAAGAGGAGGAAGTGAGCATCTCCATCTCCTCCGACGACGACGACATCGAAGATCTCGATGAGGAAAAGCCGGAAGTTGAAGTGCCCGCAATCGTGGCCAAAGAAGTAATTGTCCCGGCGCCCGCAGCGCCGGCAAAAAAGGCAGCCGCAGCCAAGAAAGCCCCGGCAAAGAAGGCAGCTCCTGCAAAGAAGGCAGCTCCTGCAAAGAAGGCAGCTCCTGCAAAGAAGGCAGCTCCTGCAAAGAAGGCAGCTCCTGCAAAGAAGGCAGCTCCTGCAAAGAAGGCAGCTCCTGCAAAGAAGGCAGCAGCGAAGAAAGCGCCTGCCAAAAAAGCTCCGGCCAAGAAGGCCGCAAAGAAGTCTGTCGCTAAAACCAGCAGTAAGGGCGCTCCTGGCGGCGGTAAGGCCACGAAGAAATCCGTGGCTGGGAAGAAGAAGAGCGCGAGCGGTAAAAAATCAACTAAACGAGGTACTACTTTGGCAGTAAAGAAGGCAGCAAAGAAGGCGGCGGCCAAGAAGGCTCCTGCGAAGAAAGCAGCAAAGAAGGCGGCCAAGAAGGCCCCGGCAAAGAAGGCAACAAAAAAGGCAGCAAAGAAGAAGTAACCACGTAGTTTCAGGCAAGCAAAAGAGCCCGGCTTATCGCCGGGCTTTTTTGCGTCTGCACTCTGGTTGCACTATGAGATGTGCACCCCTTTACTCATCGCCATCGCTAAGCTGATGTGCATCGCGCAACTTGATATCGGCAGCAATCTCGATAATGTCAGGACGGGCATCGAATTTGCGCCAGATGATGCTGTTGGTGAGCAATGTAGTCTTCGATCAAAAACCGCAGCGTCACAGGTTCGTCATCGCCGACCCGGCAATCTGCATCGAGCCGCGCGTCTGGGATGCGCTCGACGACCGCCTTGAGAATCTCGTGATACGTCTGCCACCAGCCAAGCAGCGTAGACCACGCCATATCGCTGTACCCGTGCACCGCTACCCAGCCCTCCTGCGCATAAAAGGGTCCAGTGTAGCTCCCATCCAGAGCCGCACGCACAAAACGCTGGTGATTGTTCGCCGCCGAATCGATCATGTGTCCCAGCACCTGCTTGCGCGTCCATCCACCGGCGCGCCACGGCAGCCCGGCAACGTCTTCCGGCACCTCTAAAAGCGAATGGCGGATTGCCTCGCAACCCGCCACAAAGTCCCGCGCTGTTTTGTTCATATCGATCAGTGCTGTCCCTCGGCCTCATTCAGCGCCGTCAACACCTCTTCGCTGTGATGCGAAGGATCAACCTTCGTCCACACCTTCACAATCTTGCCCTGAGGATCGATCAGAAATGTATTCCGGTTCGCGATCTTGAACCCTGCGTAGTTGCCCAGCGATCCATACTCCGCCACGACCTTCTTGTCCTGATCGCTCAGCAGCGTGAAGTTCAGGCCGTCCTTGGCGCAAAATTGTTTGTGGCTGTCGACCGAATCCACGCTCACCCCCAGAATCACGGCGTTCGCCTTCAGAAATTTATCCTGATCGCGCTGGAAGTTGTGCGCTTCAATGGTGCAGCCCGTGGTCATGTCCTTCGGGTAGAAGTAGAGCACCACCCACTTGCCGTGAAAACTATCGAGGCTCACTGGCGTGCCTTCTTGCGAGTTCAACGTGAAGTTGGGCGCCGGCTGGCCCACCTGTGGCATCGCCGATTCGTCAGCAGCAAAGCTACGCACTACCAGAAGACCTGCACCTATAACGACAACAACAGCAAGCAATGCGATCCATATCTTTGACACGATGGACAGCCCTCCTTTGGGGCATTCTCATTATCTCCATTCCACCGCCACGATCGCAATCTTTGCTGTATTGGCACGCAAAAGAACTGTGTCCCTGTCAAAAATCAGAGTCCGGTCTGCTTCAATCGCCAGGCAGGTCGCCTGCGCGTGTTCCATCGCTTCGATCGTCCTCAACCCGATCACTGGAACATCGAAGCGCATATCCTGCTTCGGCTTCGCGACTTTCACCACCGTCAGGCTGCGATCGAAAGTCGACGCATCGCCCTCGGCAGCCATCGTCTTCATAATCGCGCCCGCGCGCTCGAGCGCGGCATCGGTGCCTTCCATCGCCTCGACAGCCACACAAGCCTGACTCGCCACCACGACAGTCTGCCCGATGTCATATCCGGCAACCGACAAGGCAACCTCTCGCCCATAAGCGATATCATTCTGCTCTTGCTCAGAAGGCGCACGGGCAGTCAGCACTCCAGCCTTTGCCAGCAGAGGCTCCAGATAAGCAGTCGATGAGATCAGCTCAATCCCCTCATCGCCCAGCACCTTGGCAATCGCACCCAGCAGCATATCCGTATTCTTGCTGCGCAGAGAAAGCAGCAGCTTCGCCAGTCGCCAGTCAGGCCGGACGCTCGAAAAAATCTGCTTGTGTTTCACCTGCCCGGCCATCACCGCGCGGGTCACATCTTCTTTCTGAAATGTTTCGATGAGCTTCGACAGCTCACCCAGAGAGAGCCAATACACGCGCACGCCAGAATCCGCGGCCGCGCGCTCATCCATTTCCGGATCGGTCTCTTCCTTGATCGCGGCTACAACAACCTCAAGCCCATGCGCCCGCGCCGCATCCAGCAGCAGAAAAGGAAAGCGTCCATTGCCCGCGATCAGCCCAAGTTTATTCAATCAATACCTCGTACGAAGAAAGCCGTCATTCTGAGCGCACAATCCGCGCGACGAATCCACGCGATCTATCTATCATTAGAATCAAGTCTCTATAGCTTTCAACCTGGGGATGTTCTCATTCGATCTCACCTGCACCAGATCATCTCTTCTCAACTTCACCGCAGCTTTGAAAACAGCCGGGAATCATATTCAGCTACCGCTGTTTCAACGATCCTTATTTGTTCGCCTGCCGGATGTTCTGGATTGAGTAAAACATTCCACGTATTCGGCAGAATAGCGGAAGGCACGCGCGCGAGCGCACTACGCCGTGAACTTAGCCACGCATCACCCAAACTCCGGGTGATACTTTGCAAGTGCTTCCAATTCTCTTCGTCTGTGACTTTGATTGTTTCCACTTCGATGCTGTCCGGAACCGCTATCCGTAGCAAGTCGTAATGGCTGGGCCAGTTCTTCTCGTTCAACTCCAGATGGACAAGGGCCTCGATCATAGCGCCGGCAGGAGACTCCGCCAGGTAAACAATCCGCTTGCCCGCCGTATGCCAACGCGCAGAATGGAATAGCCCGCCTTCGCCGGACAAAGACTTGTATTTGCTGATTCGCCACAGGTCCATCAGGCAAACATGCCATATTCAATCTGGCCGAGCATTTCCTCAACCATGCGCCCCCCCAACTCGGTCCGCAGCATTTGGATCGGGGTGCGCTCATCGAAGCGATGCTTTGGCTCGTTCAACCAGTACAACGCTTTTTCTTTATCACCCAGCACATGAACTGCCTGGTCGAAGGTACGGATCAGCCTCGCGAATTTGTCTGATTCATCCGCAGTGAGGTGCTCTTTCCGTGCCTTGCGATGCTTGAGCGTCCGCGCCGGGATCACTACCTCATAAATATCTCGAAACTGCATCCCGGAGGCCGCCACAAAGCTCGTAAGGGTGCCGATAGACACACCCGATTCGACTGTCTCAAGATCAAGGTGCAGAGAAGTCATGTACGGAATTTTCTGTTCCGCTGCCGCTGATCGCCCCATGAGGACATTATGCCACAAATGAATCGGCATTTTGTCTAAAGACTCACTTCAACACTCCGCGCTCAGACTTCTCGATGAATTCCACCAGATACGCGACATCATCCGTAGCAATGCCCTCGCTCTTCAGCTTCTCCAAAGCCTGCGAAGTATTCATCTTCCCTGCCTGCAGATAGCGATAGGCATGCTGAATCGCCCGCAGCCGCGTGCGATCGAAACCGCGCCGCTCCAGCCCGACTCTGTTCAGTCCATAGGCACGCGTCTCGCGCTTGGCCGATGTGAGTGAAAACGGCAGGACGTCTTGCGTGATGGTAGTCCCGCCACCCGTGTAGGAATATTTGCCGATCCGGCAAAACTGATGCACCTGGTTCTGCGCGCCCACCGACGAATAGTCTTCCACAATCACGTGACCAGCCAGCGTCGCCCCATTTGCCAGAATGCAGCCATCGCCTATGACGCTGTCGTGTCCGATATGCGTATACGCCATAATGAGGCAGTGATTGCCCACACGAGTCGTGCCGCCACCGCCAGCCGTCCCGCGCGAAATCGTCACGCATTCGCGAATGACGTTGTCATCGCCCAGCACAGCGCCCGTAGGCTCACCCTTGTATTTCAGATCCTGCGGCGCAACCCCGACGCAGGCAAACGAGTAGAACTTGTTCCGCGCCCCGACTTTCAGCCGCCCATCAAGCACCACATGCGAAATCAGCTCGCACTCTTCGCCGAGCACCACATCAGCCCCAACCGTGCAATACGGCCCAACCGTACAGGACTCAGGAATCACAGCACCAGACGCAACAATCGCCGTCGGATGAATACTCACTCTTCCGCCACCGTTGCCGGTACAGGCGCTTCCGTATGCGCCTCGCGTTTGCGCCGTGGAACCAGCTGGCACATCACCGTCCCCTCGCAGGCCAGCTTGCCTTCGACCGTCGCGAGCCCTTCCAGACGCACCGCGCGGGTCTTCCACTGCAGCACGTTAATCTCGACCCGCAACTGGTCTCCCGGCACGACGGGTCGCCGGAACTTGGCCCGCTCAATCCCGGTAAAAACCATCAGCTTGCTGTCGCGGTCAGGGATCTCGGTCAGCAGCAGCGCCCCGCCAGCCTGTGCCATCGCTTCAATCACCAGCACCCCTGGCATAATCGGGAAGTCGGGAAAATGTCCCTGAAAGAACGACTCATTCATCGTCACATTCTTGATGGCAACAATCCGCTTCTTTCGCTCCATCTCGATCACGCGATCGATGAGAAGAAACGGGTAACGGTGCGGCAAAATCGCCATGATGTCGGAAATATCCATCACCAGGCGAGACTCCGGAGCGTGGGTTGGGTTCTCCATAATCTGCACCCGCGATTATAAAGGGGACTGCGCGTCCAGCGAAACAGGACTGGCCGTCCAGGCACCCGCACCCTTCGGTCGCCAATGCTCGCTTATTAAAAATTGTCATCCTGAGCGAAGCCGGGTGCCCCAGGTTCGCGTAGCTAACCTGGGTCTTTCTAAGGTGGGGAAACCACAACCCCAAACCAAACAAAAAAGGAGCAGCAGAAAGCCGCTCCTTTCCCTTCCCGAACCAAACCTACTCCATCTGCTGCTGGGGAGGCGGAGGCCCGCCCGCACCATCCGGAGGCCCACCGGGCCCGCGCTGGCCCCGCATGCCGCGCCCATCACGACCCCACTCCTCCTTTTTCTCATCCCGCAGCGCCTTCAGCTTCGTCCACTGGTCCGGCGTCATCACCTGCCGAATCCCCAGCAGCATCCGCGCATTGCCTTTTTCCAGCTCAGCCCGGGCTTGGGCAATGGCATCGATCTGCGCCAGAATCTTCCCCTCATCCGGCTGCTCGGCTTCCATCAGCGGCCGCATCACCTCTTCCTGTTTCTGCAGCGCCGCATTCAGATCGATGAGTTTCAGCCGATTCTGCTGCAGGATGTCGTCCATTTTCTTCTGCTGGTCCGCCGACAACCCAACCTTCTGCGCGGTTTGCGGATCATCCCACCACCGCCCATGCAGCATTCTTCCCCCGAAAGCCCGCTCCATCGGAGGCGGTCCCGCCCGCCCATCCTGAGCGACGGCGCGTCCATACACGCCGAGCCCTCCAAGACAGCCAACCAGAATCAATGCCAGTCCCAAAGACTTACTAGTTTCTCCCATTTTTCTTCTCCGTTTCCCCCACCGTAATCTGATAGCTCACGTAATCCACATCCAGCTCCGCCAGCGGCTGCATCGAATCCGGTACCGCCTCTGACAACTCGCTCGTCACCTGGTCCAGCAGCGTCGTATCCGCCTCGCGCTGCTTCAACATCTGCGCCTGCTGCGCGGCTCGCACCTGCGCCGCATGCTCGTGATAGAAACCCACCGCCGGCACCAGCGCCGCCACGCACAGCGCCGCAGCCACCGCCCATTCCAGCATCACCCGCCGCTGCGCCGACCGCCTCCGCGCCCGCGCCTGCTCAAATCCCCAGTCCATCGCCGAATCAGCGGATCGCGCCGCGATATGATGCACCGCCGCGCGAAACTGGCTGATCGAATTCGCCAGCCCTTCGAGGTCGCGCTTCGTCGTTGCATCGCTCTCCGGATACAGTTCCTGCACCTGCCGGTTGGTCGTCTCTTTCGTCATCGCTTGCCTCCCATCTGCTCGCGCACCGCCGCCAGCGCGCGGTACAAATGCGTCTTCACCGTACTCGGATTCATCCCTGTCAGTTCCGCAATCTCCTTCAACTCCATCTCTTCCACGAACCGCAGTACAAACACGCTGCGCTGGTTTGGCGGAAGCTCGCTCACCGCCTCCCACACATGCGCAACCTGCGTCCGCGCAATCAACTCCGCCTCGGGCGAACTCCGCCCATCCGGAACCCAGTCGCTCACATCCACCGGATCGAGCGCCGTCTCCCGCGTCTTCGTCCAGAACCGCAGCCGCTTGCTCCGCAAATGATCCCGCACCAGGTTCATGGCGATCTTCATCAGCCACGTGCTCAAGCTCGAGTCGCCGCGAAAATGCGCCCGCCCCATATATGCCTTCAGAAAGCAATCCTGCGTCAGGTTCTCGGCCACATCGCGGTCGCGCAACGACGCCAGCAGAAACCGGAAGACCCGCGGCCGATACAGCCGCACGACTTCATCAAAATCTGCAAGATCAAGCACCGCCTGCTCACGCGCAGGGGCCGTCAGCTCACTCGCTGCTATCTGTTCCATGCAAAGGAATAGACGGTAAGGCGGGGTCGCGAGTTTACCCAAGAACAAAGCACTCCACCCAAAACGAAAGCATACCCGCAAGAATAGTCGTCCTGAGCGAAGCGCAGCGGAGACGAAGGACCCCGCGCGAATGAAATTCGTGCGCCTTTTGCCTTGCGCAGCAAGGCGATTGCTCGAAGCAAAGGATGGAATGGAAAGAATGATGGCAACTCGCCCACAATCCCGTAAGCTAACTAAAGCCTCACATATTTAAATTGCTTTACTTGAAGACTTCAGCCAATGGTTCGCTCATCTCTCTGGATTTCTCTCTGCCTGACTGCATTTTCAATTTCTCTTTCAACCAAAGCCCAATCTCGCGTCACCCGCGACGGACACGTCACGCATCTTGATCCGCCATCGTCGTTCCGCCTGAATCAGCAGCAGGTCACGACCTCTCCTTCCACCACCCTCGTCATCGGAACGTCAAATCTCTCGGATGAACGCGCTTTCGATCTCTATTCCCTTGCACCGGGAGTGCATATCTCGGTCAGAGGTACAGAAGATCCGCAAACCCATGTCATCACGGCCAAAAGAATCACTATCTTCGATGGCGGTTCACTTGCCCATCTCTCCGGAGTAGGCCTCGAAGACCGTGCGCCTGCGCTGTCCAATGACGGATCAGGATGGCATGGCACAGTCTACGCTGACGGCTACGAATTCACCGTTGATCCAAAGACAAAGGTCAATCCGCCACAGGGCACGACAGACCCGAATCCTTGGAACCACGACATGTGGATCACATACAAAGCCAAAAGACAGGCAGACGGGAGCCTGCTTACCACGCAACTCGATTTCATGCTCGACAAGAACATCGCCGACGAGCAGGACTTTCGCAACTCAAACGACTTCAAATTGAATCGCCTGACTACGACAAAAAAGAACCGGGCAAGGTGCATTCCTTCCTGAAGACCTATCAAATTTTGCCGGATCGCGCATTGCAGGAATCCGTCGACGATTTCGGGCAAAAACTCGTTCCGCAATGGCAGAAAGAACTACCCGACTCAGACCCAGCCAAGGTTCATTTTCGATTTTTCGTTCTGGAGAAAACAAAGAGTCTCGGTAGAACTCTATCCAATGACACAGGAACGGTGCTCATTCCATCGCAGGTCATCGCAAAGCTTCAGAATGAAGCTCAATTAGCATCATTGCTATCCGCTGACATTGCTGGGGCGCTGGAAAAAGACACATATCGAAGCCGCTCTCACAAGCACGCGCAGGTTGCGACTGAAATTGCAGCCTACCCAGCGGTAGGTCTTCTGGGCGATGTTGCGATCAACAGTGCGTTTTCTGCGGAGTTTTGGACACCGCTCCGTGAACACGAATATAGGGTTGGCTTACGCTATGTCGTGGCAGCTGGCTACGACCCGCGGGAGGCACCGATTGCATTACAACGGATATCTGAAAGTACTCCTGGCACAAAAACAGACAAATCTGTGCCTACTCTGGCCAAACCTTTGGATGCCGAACTTGGCTTCGACTACATGACCACTGATTTCAACTCACTTCGAACAGGGGAATCGGAATATACCACACTGCGAAATATGACAATAGCCGCCGATCCAAAATTGGGTAAAACCGAGAAAAGCAGGCTTTCTGACTAGCCGGGCGCGCCCCGGGTCTCGCTTTTTGAGACCTGAGACTCAAGCCCGACAGGGCTTACGGAGTAGAAGCACCGTGCTTCAGCCCCCGACTCTGTGGAAAACTTTGTCAAGCCCCCTACGCCACCAACCCGCGCGCCCTCAATAACTTACCCCCGCAAGCAATTACCCCATAATTTGCTAAACTAAACACAAGAGAGAAGAGAAAGGCATGGGCCCAAAGGCCATGCCTTTCTCCGTTCCATCGATAACTGACGGACCATCCCTACAGACGGGCATAACCCCAAGTAAATAGAGCAATTTACCCGAAAAATATCACACTGTGCTGCTAACCGCCTGCAAAATCAGGAATTTAGCGGAAATGGCAGGGGAAAGAGCCTTCAAAAACTCGAGATCATCTCGCACAGGCCGACCCCTTAACTCACCTAAATAGAGGAATTTAGGTAAAAATAGAGGAATTTAGGTAAACAATGCCGCCAAATACACCTAATCTCCTGTTAAATGACGAATTTAGCGGAAATAGGGGGAGGGTGGGCAGTCACCGGCCATCCGCAATCCGTGACGGATCAAGAGAACTATTCCCTCCCGACCGGGTCTAAAGCATCATAGAAGCAGCGAGGTCCTACCTTGAAAGTCGGACTCATCACCTTCACCCTGTGCGCACTCATGGCAGTCGTACCCTGCCAGGGCGGGAAAAAGACCCGCAGCGCCGGCGGTGAGGTTGCCAGCGGCACCGGAGACGTCGGCAAAGGAGCAGCCAAGGGCGCCGGCAGCCTGGCCGCCGGCGCTGGAAAAGGCGCCGTAGACCTGGTCACGCTCCATCCCATCGACGCCGCAACCTCCGTAGGAATGGGCGGCGTAAAGGCGGGCAAAGATGTAGCCGTCGGAACGACGAAAGGCTCCGCAAAAATCGCTGTCGGCATCGGCAAGGGAACCAAACACATCTTCTAAAGCCCTGAAGAAACTTTTTTATATATTTTCCCGAAGAAATCGAGTATTGTTGATGCAATTCCTCGTTCCTCCTAACACATTAGCAAGTCGGCTCCAGGCCCCGCTCGATCACGGAACGAAATCCATCCATTCAGGAAAACTTGTAATCGTGAAACGTGCCATATTTGCTTTAGTGTCTACGACCGTCTTGGTCGCCACCATCAGCCTCGCCCGGCACGAAACATCCCGGGCAGAAGAGATCGCAAAGCGCAACCTGCGCACTGCGGATTTGACAGCCGCTTCTCAAATCAAGCCTTTTTCCCCGGCAAATCCCGAAAAAGACGCGGCCTACCTGCGTACCGTTACCCAGGGCGATCTGCTGTCTCTTCATATGTGTCAGGACAGTCACAAGCTCTACGTAAATGAGCCTGCGGCAACAGCCGACGGACTCGTCGATGCGCAGGGAGCCGCAGAGTGTGTCGTGCAATTGCGGTCCGCGCTGCGCGAAGTGCCCGAAACTCACCCTGCATACTCTGACATACGAGCTGAACTTGACTGGTGGAACGGCAAACTCCTGAAACTTGATCCAGCCGACTATCGCCGACTGAATTCCTGAACTGTGCGATAACGCCAGGTGCCGGGTGCTCCTGGTCTCAACGAGACCTGGGACTTTAGCCCCGACTGGGCTTCCGGGGTAGAAACACCGGGCTCCATCTCCGGTTAAAGCACACTCAAAATCGGACAAGGCCCATTATGATCAATGAACAGAACATGCACCTGCACGCCCAGCGAAATCGTCCCGGGGCGTGAGCGTCCCGTCATGATCAGATTCGCAGACTTCTCCACCGCGACGCGATGAATGGTTCGCGCGATGCCCCCCGACTCCACCTCAAAGTCCGAGATGTCTTCTATCGCGTGCTCAATCTTTTCCAGGCGCTCTGAGATCGACGCAGCAATGTTCGAATCGGGCCGAAGAAAACCAGAGCTGCGCTCTCCGACATACAGGCACGTCACCCGCGCGCCAAACGTCGAAGCCACATGCCGCACTGTCTCAATCAGCCGCTCATTTGCCGCATCGAGCGAAACGTTGTCTTCAACATGCACCGCGCATAAAATGTGCGCGATATCCTGGCTTAGATCATCGTTCAGATGTTCCGACGTCCAAATTGGAACTGGGCACTCATTCAACATCTTTGCCGTAAACGAGTCGGTCATAAACCGCTCTACAAATGGCTGATGATCGCGCGGGATCATCAGCAGTTCGGCCTTCTCGTCCTCTGCCAGCATCGGAACACCAACTGCTTTCTCCCCCATTTTGACAATTGGCCGCACCCTGCACGAGGCCAGATTCTGTTCGCAGAAGAAGTCGAGGTCGCGCACGGCCTTCTCCGTCAATATAGGAAGGTCTTCGAGAAAGCGCCGATCGTCAGGCGGAGGCGAAGCATCGTGGTCCTCAGGATCGACGAAATGTACCGCGATCAGTTCCGCGTCAAACTTCCTGGCCCAGGTTGAGACGTGCAAGGCCCCTCTTGTCGATCGGTGCGTAAAGTCGATTGGGAACACTATCTTTTGAATCTTGTTCATAGGATTTCCCGGCCTGAGAAATGACGCAAGATTGCCCCACAGATTATATGCGAGGTCGCCGACCGCAGGGTTGGGGGCAAACAAACAGACGGTTGGCCCTGAAAAGATCGCTCCTCATTCTGGAATCCCTGTCGTCTGGCCGGGTGCCCCAGGTTTCAACGAGACCTGGGACTTCAACCCCGGCCACGATCAACGCACCCCAGGCGGCAACAAGTAAAGCGTCATCGCAAAGACCAGATACACCATCAACACAAACACTCCGACAAACCACGTGGATCGTCCGGTGCTGGTAACCAGCGCCGCGGCCATCGTTGAGATCAGCATCATCACAACAGCGCCCGGCCAGAACTGCAAATCCATTGGCTGTGGCCCCAGCACATAGCTGAGCAGTATCAGTACCGGAGCAACAAACAAAGCGATTTGGGAAGCACTCCCCAGGGCGATGCCCACGCTCAGGTCCAGTCGGTTCTTACGCGCGCCCGAAAACGCCGAGCCCATTTCCGCCGCGCCGCCCACCAGTGATACGACAATGAAGCCCACGAACGCTGGGGTCATGCCGAATGTCAACGCCGCCTGCTGCACCGACTCGACAAACACCTCGCTCACCAGTGCCACCAGCACCGTGACGAAGGCCAGCGTGCCCAGGGCAACTCCGAGAGGCAGCGGCGCTTCACCCCTCTCACCGGACGATGCCGCAACGGCGAACAACTCGCGGTGAGTCTTGAGTGAAAACAATAGCCCCAACCCGTATGTAATCAGGAGCAGCACCGCCAGGGCCACGCTCAGCTTTTGCGTGAATGCCGCTCCCGCCGCCGAGTCTGCTTCTCTCACCGCCGACGGGATCAGCAGCGCTACCGTTGCCAGGAAAAGCAAGCCCGCCTGAAAGCGGGCGGTCACCCGGTTGTATTCCTGCAGATGATATTTCGCTCCACCCAGCAGAAACGATGCTCCCAGCATGAAAAGCGTGTTGGCGACAATTGCGCCCGCGACAGAAGCCTTCACCAGCATGTACTGCCCGGAATGCAAGGCGGCGAGCGCGATGACCAGTTCGGTCAGGTTTCCCAGCGTGGCGTTGAGCAACCCGCCTACGGCATCGCCTGTCCGGTGCGAGACAGATTCGGTGGCAAGGCTCAGCAGAGCCGCAAGAGGTATGATCGCCAGCACTGAGAGAATAAACAGCAGCGTGTGGGATTCGGGCTTGAGCCAGTCACAGGCGAACAATATCGGGACAAATGCCAGTCCCCATAGCAACGGGTTATCGGCGATTTCCTTGAGCAAGTGCTTCGTCAGTCACACAAAGTTCAGTTCATCTACGGTGGTGTTCACATTGAGTACCGTATTTAATCGTTTGGCGTATTGGCGAAACAACTGACATTTCTTACAGGTCAAATACTTCGTACGAGACCTGTTCCATTGATGCAGACAAGCAGATTTCTGGCGCTCGGCGGGAGTGGGCCAACTCAAACCCTCTTTTGTTTGAGGCATGAACGTGCTCAGCACTATGTCTCCGTCCTCGTCGATGAGCGAATTCTCTTGTTTCCTGCGCCGCTCAGGAGTAGAGTGCTCGGCGCTAGGCGTTACCTCACCGGAACGCCGACGTCCGCTTGCTTCATTTTTCCGAGGACAGAACCCAGCCGCCTTCATTCGCGTGACGCCTTGGCTCCCTACCGATGCTGGAGATCTCTGGAGGCTGCGCTATGAAATTCCCTCTCTGCCTTACTCAAAGGAAGCAGACTGCTTCTTTCAGTATTGCTGGCTCGATGCTTGCCATCGCGCCACTGTGGCTGATGCTGGCCGCAGCCAACACTTCCGCGTATGCGCAGACGCCCGATAATGTTTCGAACGCAAGCGCGACCACCGCACCCTCGCCCGGGGACTGGACCGAGTTTCTCCGCGACAACATGCAGCGCTGGGACCCGTATGAGACGGTGCTGGGCGTCGGTAATGTTGGGAGCCTGAAGTTGGAGTGGAGCAACAGCACCCACTCGTTCGCGGCGGACACGCCTATCGTGGCGAATGGAGTGGTTTATTTCGGCTCATGGGACGGCAACGTATATGCGCTAAATGCCAGCACCGGGGCCAAGCTGTGGAGCTATACCACTGGAGCCCCTGTGTTTGCCGCGCTCGCAGTGGCGAATGGGGTGGCGTATATCGGCTCCTCCAACGGCATCGTGTATGCGCTGAACGCCAGTACCGGCGCCAAGCTGTGGAGCTTTGCCACAGGAAACGAGAGCCAACTTGACTCGCCCGCTGTCGCGAATGGGGTGGTTTATATCGGCTCACTCGACGACAACGTGTATGCGTTGAACGCCAGCACCGGCGCCAAGCTGTGGAGCTATACAACGGGAGCCAGTGTGAATTCCTCGCCCGCCTTGGGGAATGGCGTAGTTTACATCGGCTCCGACGACGACAACCTGTATGCGCTGAACGCCAGCACCGGCGCCGATGTGCGAAGGCTCTTGTTTCCGGGGCTTGTAAGGAGTAAAGTGCTCGCCATTGGGCGTACCGAACCGGAACGCCGACGTCCGCTTTGCTTCATTTCTTTCGAGGACAGAACCCGGCCGCCTTCATTCGCGTGACGCCTCGGCTCCCTACCGATGCAGGAGATCTCTGGAGGCTGCGTTATGAAATTCACTCACACTCAGAGGAAGCAGACTGCTTCTTTCAGGATGGTGGGCTCGATGCTTGCCATCGCACCGCTGTGGCTGATGCTTGCCGCGGCCAACACTTCCGCGTATGCACAGACGCCCGATAATATTTCGAACGCAAGCGCGACCACCACCCCCGCACCCTCACCCGCGGACTGGACGCAGTATCACCGGGATAACATGCAGCGCTGGAATCCGGATGAGACGGTGCTGGGAGTCGGTAATGTTGGCGGCCTGCAGGTAAAGTGGAAAAGTATCCCCATGGGCTCCATCCAGGGCCTCAACAATTTAGAATCTTCGCCCGCCGTGGTAAATGGGGTGGTTTATGTCGGGTCCGATAGCAACGGCAGCGTGTACGCGCTGAATGCCAGTACCGGCGCGCAACTGTGGAGCTTTGCTACCGGAGAATCTCTGCTTGCCTCGCCCGCCGTGGCGAATGGGGTGGTTTATGTCGAGCAGTACGGCGGCAGCAACCTGTACGCGCTGGACGCCAGTACCGGCGCCCACGTGTGGAGCTACGATGTCGGAAGCAGTGTGTCCTCGCCCACTGTGGTGAATGGGGTGGTCTATGTCGGCGGCGGCGTATCCTTATATGCGCTGAACGCCAGCACCGGCGCCAAGCTGTGGATCTTTAACACCGGAGGCCTTGTGTGGTCCTCGGCCGCCGTGGTGAATGGAGTGGTTTATGTCGGCTCCAATGATCACAGCGTATACGCGCTGAACGCCAGCACCGGCGCCAAGCTGTGGAGCTTTGCCACAGGAAACGATATATATTTCTCCTCGCCCGCAGTGGCGAATGGGGTGGTTTACGTCGGCTCGTTTGACGGTAAGGTGTATGCGCTGAACGCCAGTACCGGCGCCAAGCTGTGGAGCTATACCACGGGAAACGTAGTGTCTCGCTCGCCAGCAGTGGCGAACGGAGTGGTCTATATCGGCTCGATTGACGGTAACGTGTATGCGCTGAACGCCAGCACCGGCGCCAAGCTGTGGAGCTACAATGCCGCAGGACTAGGTATAGAAACCTCGCCAGCAGTGGCGAACGGGGTGGTCTATGTCGGCTCCTCCTCCACCCTGTATGCTCTGAACGCCAGCACTGGCGCCAAGCTGTGGAGCTATACCCCGGGTGGTTCTATATTTTCCTCGCCCGTTGTTGTGGATGGGGTGGTGTACCTCAATGAGGCAGACGCTAGTGGACAAATGAATGTTCATGCCTTCAGTATCGGAGCCGATCTTTTTCTGCGTGTGCAGCCATCAACCACGACGGTCCATCAGGGCGATTTACTCACCTACGCCTTCCCGGTATGGAACCTGGGCCCAAATAATGCCAATCAGGAAGTGCTGAACACGCAGGTGCCGGCGGGAACAGTCTTTGACTATATCCGCATCTCCGGCACGCCGGGGGTGGGTACGTGCACGCACACGCCCTACCTGGGAGCAGGGCCGATCCCGATCGTCTGCCACGAAAACGGCGTCATGGGTCTTAATGCAGCGTGGACGGTGCGATTGACGGTGAAAGTGACCGCGCCCGCAGGCACGGTGATCACCGAGAATGCGGCCACCATGGCGGATACGTTTGATCCCAATCTGGCCAATAACACGGCGACCGTGAGCCTCAGGGTGGCGCCGTGAAAGTACAGGAAAAGTAGTTCTCGCTGGAAGGACGGAGGCATAGCGGAGTGCGCGCTACTATGTTTCGTCCTCGTCGATGTGCGAATATTCTTGTTTCCTGCGCCGCTCAGGAGTAGAGTGCTCGGCACTAGGCGTTACCGAACCGGAACGCCGACCGTCCGCTTTGCTTCATTTTTCCGAGGACAGAACCCAGCCGCCTTCATTCGCGTGACGCTGTGGCTCCCTTCCGATGCAGGAGATCTCTGGAGGCTGCGCTATGAAATTCCCTCTCTGCCTTACTCACAGGAAGCAGACTGCTACTTTCACGATTGCTGGCTCGATGCTTGCCATCGCGCTGCTGTGGCTGATGCTGGCCGCGGCCAACACTTCCGCGTATGCACAGACGCCCGATAATGTTTCGAAGGCAAGCGCGACCACCACCCCCGCACCCTCACCCGCGGACTGGACCGAGTTCCACCGCGACAACATGCAGCGCTGGAATCCCTATGAGACGGTGCTGGGCGTTGGTAATGTTGGCGGCCTAGGGTTGGAGTGGAAATTCTACAAGGGCGGCGATATGGGAGCCTCGCCCGCAGTAGTAAATGGGGTGGTGTATGCCGGCTCCTCCACAACCAACAGCGTGTATGCGCTGAATGCCAGCACCGGCGCCCTGCTGTGGAGCTATACGACCGGATCCTTAGTATATTCCGCGCCCGCGGTGGCGAATGGGGTGGTTTATGTCGGCTCCTATGACCACAATGTGTATGCACTGAACGCCAGCACCGGCGCCAAGCTGTGGAGCTATACGACCGGAGACCATGTGGATTCCTCGCCCGCCGTGGCCAATGGGGTGGTTTATATCGGCTCGTGGGACAGGAGCTTGTATGCGCTGAACGCCAGCACCGGCGCCCTGCTGTGGGAGCTATAGCACTGAAGGCAGTGTGCAGTCGTGCCCCGCTGTAGCAAATGGGGTAGTCTACGTTGGCTCCGATGACGGCAACTTCTATGCGCTGAACGCCAGCACCGGCGCCAAGCTGTGGAGCTATGCAGCGGGAGGCCCTGATTCCTCGCCCGAAGTGGCGAATGGGGTGGTTTATTTCAGCACGCCTAACGGCACTGTGTATGCGCTGAACGCCAGCACCGGCGCCAAGCTGTGGACCTATACGGCCGGAAATGGTTTAGAAGTGCAAGTGCCCGCCGTGGCGAATGGGGTGGTCTACGTTGGCTCCGACGACAGCAACGTGTATGCACTGAACGCCAGCACCGGCGCCAAGCTGTGGACCTATACGACCACAAGTAGTGTGGAATCTGTGCCCGCCGTGGCGAATGGGGTGGTTTATATCGGCTCCACTGATGGCAACATGTATGCGCTGAACGCCAGCACCGGCGCCAAGCTATGGAGCTCTACCGCCGCAAGTGGTACGCCCGCCGTGGTAAACGGGACGCTATACGTCGGTGGCTCCGCGTTTAGTGTGGGGGCCGATCTGTACCTGCGGATCATACCCACTACAACGACGGTCCATCAGGGCGATTTGATCACCTACGCCTTCCCGGTATGGAACCTGGGGCCAGACGCCGCGGCTCAGGAAGTGCTGAAACACGCAGGTGCCTGCAGGGACAGTCTTCGACTACATCCGCATCTCCGGTACGCCGGGGCTGGGCACGTGCTCGTATACGCCCTACCTGGGAGCCGGGCCGATCCCGATCGTCTGCCACGAAAACGGCGCCATGGCGTCGAACACCACATGGACAGTGCGATTGACGGTGAAGGTGACCGCGCCCGCAGGCACGGTGATCACCGAAAGCGCGGCCACCATGGCGGATACGCCCGATCCCAACCTGGCCAATAACACGGCCACGGTGAGCCTCACGGTGCAGTAGGCCGAAGGCTGCGAAACCTGAACGCTCGGCGTGCCCGATTGCTGGTTTTGGGGCAGTGAGTTCTATCACCTTCATCCGGGCCGCCGAACGGCTTGCCTGTCACTGAATAAGACGTGACGTGGATCACTGCACCTCGCATAAGACGCTAGTAAATTTCCTGATGTTGGCAAATAGTTCCCGCTGCCAGCAGAGTGCGTTCGCATTTGTGGCTTGTCTCACGAAGGCCACATCTCAAATCACATGCTCACAGCGTTACGCGCTCCGATCTCAGATCTCGGAGGTGGCACCATGAAATTCGCACATGTCCTCGCTAGCAGAATCCGCGTTGCAAGCGAAATCCTCTCCAATTGTTGTCACAGCAGGCTTCTCGTATCGGCCTTACTTCTCTTGTTTCTTATCGCGACTCCTGCGCTGGCCACTGCTCCGTCCTGGGTGAAGGCTTTTGGCTCTTCAGGAAATGGCAGTAACATCGCCAATGCCATTAAGGCTGCACCCGATCACAACCTGTATGTGGCCGGTCAGTTCAGCTCAACAGCGACCTTCGGAAACACAACTATTACCGCATCTGGACCATCTGAGATCTTTCTCGCGAAGTACAATCCCTCCGGCTCCCTGCTCTGGATAACGTACACAGCGGGTGGTGTCGTCGATAAAAATAATGCCGCTCAGGGGATCGATCTGGATGCAGACGGAAACGTGTACGTGACGGGAAGCTTTGGCGGAAATACAACTTTCTATTCCGCGAACCCGGCTAACAAGAAAATAACCGTGGCAAGCGGTGACGGGGCAGGAATATTCCTCGCAAAATACACCTCTTCCGGCACTCTCCTATGGGTCCAAACGGGTTTAAGTGATTTCGCATGTAGCAGCTATGGCGTAGCAGTGAATTCTGCTGCTGGCACCGTCTATCTCGCTGTCGCGACCGAGGGGAACAACACGTTCTCATCGGCGGATGGGACGAGTCACGTTATTTATGCTGATGCTGATAACTCCCCGCATATGGAACTGGCCAAATACGACACCAATGGCAATTTCCGGTGGGCCGAAACAAACTACTCCTACACTTTAGATAGCGGTGCCATTGGGGTCGCCGTCGACTCTAGGGACAATGCATGCATCCTCGGCCATTTCACAGGCAGGACAGACTTCTACAGTGCCGCCGTTCCTCCCATAACTGTTTTCCCCTTCAGTCCTGTTGTTGATCAATTCGGAGATAACGCGGGTAGCGACGCTTTCCTGGCGAAGTACGATAAGAACGGCAACGCCCAGTGGGTGAACCACTTTGCTGGATACTCTGCTTCTCCCGGCGCGGTCGCTGTGGGTCCAAGCGGAGAAGTTACCCTTGTTGGCACCACTGAGGACCTGGTCTGGGTTGACCACGTCTACGAAAACACGCACCAGACCCGCACGGGTGTCAGCTCACAGCCTCCCGGAGTAGGCATCAGCTTGGGCAGCGGTACTATCACTGATCCGGGCAACACTGATGAGGTCATTGCCACTTACAACCCGGCAGGAGTTCTGATAAGAGCGTGGCGACACGGCGGAACCGGCAATGAGAGCGCTACCGGAGTCGACTACGACTCACGAGGCAATCTCAACGTCACCGGACTTGCGGGAAATGCTCAGCCAAAGCTTTTTGTGGACGCATACTCGGGCCAAAACCTGCTTTGGGAAGCAACCGCAAGCGCCGGAAAATGGACAGCCCCTCCGGCGTTGACCGTCGATGATGCAGGCTCATTATTTGTGGCAGGCGGTTATTCCGGCGCAGCATCCTTTGGCAATATCCCACTAAGCGGTACCGGTGCTTCGGAAGCGTTCGTTGCTGGTCTGAACACGGCATACGCAAATCAGCGCACCGATCTCTTCCTGCGTATATATCCATCTACGACAACGGTCCATGAGGGTGATCTGCTCACCTACGCGTTCCCGGTGTGGAACCTCGGGCCTGACGTCGCTTACCTCGAAGTACTGAACACGCAGGTGCCAGCGGGAACAGTCTTTGACTATATCCGCATCTCCGGCACGCCGGGGCTGGGCACATGCACGCGTCCGCCGTACCTGGGAACAGGGCCTATCGTCTGCCACGAAAACAGCAGCATGGCTCCGAACACGACATGGACAGTGCGACTGACGGTGAAGGTGACCGCTCCCGCAGGTACG
The DNA here is from genome assembly GCA_963823845.1 of Terriglobales bacterium. GTDB lineage: Bacteria > Acidobacteriota > Terriglobia > Terriglobales > Acidobacteriaceae > Alloacidobacterium. The sequence continues at coordinate 227,652 of CAWGND010000008.1, read as the reverse complement.
GTGATCACCGAAAGCGCGGCCACCATGGCGGATACGCCTGATCCCAACCTGGCCAATAACACGGCGACGGTGAGCCTCACGGTGATGCCGTGAAAGTACAGGAAAAGTAGTTCCCGCTGGCCGGGTGCCCCAGGTCTCGGTTTTGAGAAATAGGACTCAAGCCCGAAGGGCTTCCGGGTAGAAGCACCGGGCTTCATCGGGGTCCCCAGAACGCGCGATGTTCGCGTATTGGGGTGATTGAGCCCGGTGAATAAGCCGCCCCAGAAAAGGGCTTCAGCCCCGGGGCTGTGGAAAACCTTGTCAAGCCTCCAAAGACAATAACCAACCCATCTTCAACAACTTACCTCTGAATGGAATTACCCCCAATTTGCTAAACTGGAGTAAGAAGGCATGGCCCAAGGGCCATGCCTTTTCCGTTTCCCACCCGTAACTCCAACAAAACAAACGATCTCCGTACAGCATCATCCACCTAAGTCATTGAAAATAAAGCATCCCCGTACAAAATGCGGGGAGGGGGTACCCGTGTATAAACGCTGCCGTCACATCCGCACCAGCGGAAGCCGTTGCCGCTGCGCCGCACTGCCCAACCAGCACTTCTGCCACTACCACCTTACGCAGCGCAAGTCAGCAACAAACGCGGCACAGGACGGACTACCCGTTGCCGCCTCGCTCGAACTACCGCCGATTGAGGACCATTTCTCCGTCCAGGTCGCTATTGGCCGGGTCCTCTCCGCCCTCGCCTCCGGATCGCTCGACCCGCGCCATGCCGGATTCTTCCTCTACGGCGTCCAGATCGCGGCCTCCAACCTTCCCCGCGATACCGGCGTCCTTTCGCCGCCAGGCTCGTTCTGCCGTGTGGTCCTTACACGGCAGAACGAGCAGGTCGCAGAAGCCGAGACCATCTTTGAAGAAGAAGATACAAAAGGCCACAAAAAGAACTGCGGCTGCGACCAATGCATCCGCCGCGAAACCGACGACCCACACCACCCCAACTGCGGCTGCGGAGAATGCCACTACTTCGCCGAAGCAGAAGAGGAAGAGAATCAACCCCAAATGACGGAATCGACGACCGAACCGGCAAACGAAACCGCCAGCGAAGAAGAACCAGCAGCCGAGCCCACCCCACTCACCATCCACGCCACAGCCGACGATTTAGTTGCCTGCAAGAAAGTTTGTCATGCTGAGCGGAGTCGAAGGACCCGCACGAACAAGGTTCGTGCGAATTGTTGCGAAGCAACAACCCGCTCAATGAAAAGGGCTGGATGCGGGTGCCCATCCTTTAGGAAGGGTCGAACCCTGGGCGCCGAAGGCGCGTATGCCTAGCCTGCCCTGAGCGTAGCCGAAGGGGCTAGTCCTACTTCTTGATCTTCGCCGTCGTAGCATCCACATCAAACGCATTCTCAGGGAGCGGCACGTTATAAGCAGCCTTGTAAACAAACCGCTGGTTCGTCATATCTCCATTGTGAAAGCGCGTAATGGCAAACGGGGTAGGAATCCCATCCATGGTTTGATAATTGTCGTACTCCTCCGCATCTTCGTTGTTGTCCTTGTAAAGCGTATCGCGCCATCGATAGGTGCGCCGCAGCGGCAGGTGCGTCTCCGCATCCATCTGGATGGTGATCGAATCGTTGGTCGCTGAAATCAGCGTCACCTGGTCGGCAAGATGCCGCTCCGACAGTGCCTGCCCATCGAAAAGGATCATCGTATTCGGGTCTTTCATCCAGACCTTCACCGCCGTCTCAATCGAGTGGTTCCGTCGGCGCACATACTCGTCTAACTGATCCTTGGGCAGGGCACGCTTGCCTCGATAGGTAATCTCCCAACCTTCATTGCCTAGAAAGATATCGACAACATCACGCTTCTTCGTAAGCTCAATGCGGTCTTTGTCTGGAAACACATGCCAGGAAAAAAAGTCCCCGATCGCCCCCGTTGGCTTGCCCTGATAAAACCCCGACGTCCGCCCTTCAATGTAGCTGTTCTGCAGATTCAGCCAGCGATCTCCCCCCAGAGCCTGCACCATCGCGTCAAGCGCCGCGCGGGCTTTCTTCGAATTGGGATCCTGGGACCCGTTGCTCTGCGCTCCGGCAACACGCACGGAGGTGGCGACGCACAAAGTCAGCGCCAGAACTAAGCAGAAGCGCAATCGACAAACCGAGGCAGGCGAGGGCTTCGGCCCTCGCAATAACGCCAATCCAATCCATGGGGCCTTAGCCCCTAAGGTACTGTTGTCCACTCTCACCCCACCAGAACCGCGCCGCCATTCACATTGACGATCTCGCCACTCATAAAGCCCGCAAACGGCGTGCAGAGAAACAAAATCGGCCCGGCAATCTCCCGCGGAGTCGCCACGCGCCCCAGCGGAATCGTACCGAAGATCTTCCTGCTGATAACCGGATCGCTCAGCGCAGGCGCCGACATATCCGTCGCCACCCAGCCTGGAGCGACACAGTTCACATAAATTCCCTCGCCCGCCAATTCGCTCGACAGACTCTTCGTAAGACTGATCACTGCACCTTTCGTCACCGCATAGTCAGCATGGAAGGCCTCGCCACGCTGCCCCGCCGTTGAGCTCACGAGGACAATATACCCCGCCGCCGAGCCTTCCGAGGAACGCTCTTGGTTCTGCATCTGCGCCACCGCCGCCTGCACCAGCCCGAAAACACTGTCAAGATTCACCCCGAGCGTCTGCCGCCACTGACCATCAGACATCGAAGCAATCGGCACATCATCCGGAGGCCAGATGCCATGATTCACTACCAGGCAATCCAGCCGCCCAAAAGTCCCGACCGCCTTCGCAACCAGCACCCGCCCGTCTTCCGCAGTAGACAACTCCTGCCGGACAGCCACGCAGCTCTCGCCGCCGCACTTCTTAACGAGTGCCTCAGCCTGCTCGCGCGCGCTCCAATAGTTGAACGCAACCTCCGCACCCGCTTCGCGAAACAGACGAACACACTCGGCTCCAATCCCCCGCGAACCGCCGGTGATCAGCGCAACTTTTCCCTCCAGCGACAACGTCACACCGCTCATGCTCTCGACCCTAACCGAGCCCGGCAAAGCAAAGCAAGAACTCGGCAAGGAGACTCTTGCTGCCGTTCGTCACCAGCCACTATGATGGCCTTGCTCGCTTCACGGACGGATCTCCGCTCCAGACCCATAACGACCGCTCCTCTCTTCCGCTCCGTGGCTTTCATCCGACAGGAGGCTAATCCCATGACAACTTCCGCCCCATCCGTACGCCCTCTCGATCCCGACAAACTCAATCAGCTCCTTCACCAAGCCGTCGTCGATATGGGCGCCGCCATGCAATCGACACTCATCGTCATTGGAGACCGGCTCGGTCTCTACCGTGCTATGGCCGATTGCGCGCCCGTAAGCGCCGCAGAGCTTGCGCGCCGCACTGGAACCAACGAACGCTACGTGCGTGAATGGCTCAACGCCCACGCCGCCGGCAAATACGTCGAGTACGATCCAGCGACGGACACCTATAGCATGACGCCGGAGCAGTCGTTCGCTCTTGCGCAGGACGACACGGCCGTACACCTGCCCGGCTTCTATCACATGCTCGCGTCGTGTATGAAAGATGAAGAAAAGCTCACCGATATCTTCCGCACCGGCAAAGGCTTCGGCTGGCACGAACACGAAAAAGGGCTCTTCGAAGGCTGTGAGCGTTTCTTCCGCCCCAGTTATCTCGCCAACCTCACCACGAACTGGATTCCCGCGCTCGAAGGTGTTGAAGCAAAACTCAAGTCAGGTGCCCGAGTAGCCGATATCGGCTGCGGCCACGGCGCCTCGACTTTGCTCATGGCGAAGACCTATCCCAATTCCGAGTTTTTTGGATTCGACTACCACGACGGCTCCATCGAGCACGCCACGAAACAGGCCGCCGCCGCCAGATGCACGGATCGCGTGCACTTCGACGCCGCACCGGCAAAGTCCTTCCCGGGCAAGAACTATGACTTTGTCGCCTGCTTCGACTGTCTGCACGACATGGGCGACCCGGCAGGAGCCGCAGCACATGTACGGCAGTCCATGGCCAACGATGGCACTTGGATGATCGTCGAACCGATGGCTGGCGACGATATCGTTTCCAATCTGAATCCGGTTGGCCGCATCTACTACTCAGCCTCAACCCTCTTGTGCGTGCCCGCGTCGCGCTCACAGGAGGTTGGCCTGGGATTGGGTGCGCAAGCCGGCGAAAAGCGCATTCGTCAGGTTGTCACTGAGGGAGGCTTTACGCAATTCCGCCGCGCCTCAGAGACTCCATTCAACATGGTTTTTGAAGCGCGACCCTGAAAAGGTGAGTGGAAAGCACGAGCAGTCGGCGCTTTCCACCTGCACGCAGAGTAGGCTGCTATCGCTATTTCTTCCTTTGCGAAGCCAGCAACTTCTTTCTGTCCGAAATTAACTTTCGCCGCTGTGTGGGAGGCATAGCCAGAACATCTTTCGTGCGCTTCGGCAGCTTGGCGAAGACAAGCTCATAGGCCCGCGTCAGCAACTCTTCGAGTTCGCGTTGCGGCAGCGCATCCCATCGCTCCAGACATACCCAGTAAATCCGCGCCATATATGGAGCAGGGATTACGCCCTCATTTTCCAGCAACTCGTTATACCGATCGGCTCCAGCATGAAACGACAGCACACCCTTGCCGGTGCCATCGAGACTCGCCAGCGCAAACATCTTGCCGCCAATCGCCTTGTCTCCAGCCCAGAAGACAAGATTTTCGCCCCACTGCATCGTCTCTTCAACGTGCGGTAGCTTCAATAGAAATTCGCGCAAACGTTCTGCGTCCATAGCTTTCTATTATGGCTGACTTGCTGACTCGCTTGCGGCGAAGCCGCGCTGACTGCTTCGTCCCTCTTATACTGGAATGAGCAATGGCCAATTTTCTTCCCGTCGACGAGCAATTAGACCTGCTCCAAAAAGGAGCGGCAGAGATCATACGCGTCTCCGACCTGCGCGAGCGCCTCGAAAAGTCGCGGCAGACCGGCGTCCCCTTGCGCGTCAAAGCCGGGTTTGACCCCACCGCACCCGACCTCCATCTCGGCCACACCGTCCTGATGCGCAAGCTCAAACACTTTCAGGACCTAGGCCATCAGGTCATCTTCCTCGTCGGCGATTTCACCTCGCTCATCGGAGACCCCACAGGCCGCTCCGTCACCCGCAAGCCGCTCACGCGCGAGCAGATTGACCAGAATGCAAAAACTTACACCGACCAGGTCTTCCGTATCCTCGACCGCGAGAAGACGGAAGTCCGTTTCAACTCCGAGTGGCTGGACAAACTCGGTTTCGAGGGCATCATCCGCCTCGCCGCTAAATTCACCGTCTCACAGATGCTCGAACGCGACGAGTTCCACAAGCGCTTTCAGGAAGAGAAGCCGATCTCGCTCCACGAAATGCTCTACCCGCTCGCGCAAGGCTATGACTCTGTCGCATTGAAGGCTGACGTCGAACTCGGAGGCACCGACCAGAAATTCAATCTACTCATGGGCCGCGAGCTGCAGCGCCACTACGAGCAGCCATCGCAGATCGTCCTCATGACGCTGATCATCGAGGGACTCGACGGCGTGCAAAAGATGTCGAAGTCGCTCAACAACGCGATCGGCATCCACGAACCGCCACAGGAGATGTACGGCAAGCTCATGTCGATCAACGACGACTTGATGTGGCGCTACTGGACGCTGCTCACCGACCTGCGCCAGTCTGAAATCGATAAAATGCAAGCCGACGTAGCCAGCGGCGCCCTGCACCCGATGGAGGCGAAGAAGCTTCTGGCCCGCACAATTGTTGCCGGCTTCTATTCAGAACAGGCCGCAAGGGAAGCCGATGACAACTGGGCGCGCCTCTTTCAGCAAAAAGATACAGCGGCGGTTACAGAAGAACAGTCGATTGATCTCAAGCACGTGGCAGCTGCGGACGCCGCCTATCTGGACCGTGCCGTACACGATCCCTCGATGGAAGTTCGGATCAACGTCGCCAAACTTCTCGTCGCACTTGGCATGAAGACTTCGCGCACCGAAGCTGAAAAACAGGTCGCGGCTGGAGTAAACATTGACGGCACAACCACTACACAGAAATTTTTGGATGTAGCGAAGCGGCCGGCACGCATTACGGTACGCGTCGGCAAGAAAGCCAAAATTGCCGTCATCAACTAAGCAAGAAAACGGGGTGTGCCGCATCCTTTGGGCAGCGGGATACGGAAGAATCGGACCGGGCAGTTTTAGCTCTTTGGTATTACTTCCTGAAATACCGCGGCGTCTTCTCATCGACCCACGGGTCATATCCCGCAGCAAACTGCATCCGCTCACTCGTCGAAGGATGACTGTACGTCCACCACTCCACAAACCTATTCGGCGAAGGATCATCCAGCCATATCTCACCGAGCCGCTGAAAATCCTGCGTAGCCACTTGCTGCGGATCAGCCACTAGGCCATGAATAACTTCCTGCCCATACACGTCCGCCTGGTGCTCAATCATGCGGCTGAAGGCGTTGCCCATCGGCTCGGCTAAAAAACTCAATACCGTCATGACCAGCAGTACAAGTCCAATAGAAGCCCAGTCATTGACGGAACGAATGCACCATGCATCTCCGTTGCGCTTCACCAGCCATCGCAGCAGCCAGTGCGCAATCCAGTAAAAAACAAAGATCAGCACTGCGGAGAAAATCAGCCCCTTCAAAATGTGGCGGAGCACATAGTGCCCCTGCTCATGTCCATAGATGAAAAGAATTTCATCCGTCGATGCAAGTTTCAGCGCCGCGTCCCAAACGACAATGCGCTTCGATGCGCCGAAGCCGGTTACATAGGCATTCACGCCAGTCGACTTCGCGCTCGCATCCATCAAAAACATGCGCGACTGAGGAATATCAATCCCGCCGCGTGCGACCACCCGCTCCAGCTGAGTCACAAGCGCCGGATCGCTCTTGTCCAACGGCGAAAAGTGATTGAAGAGGGGATCAATAAAGATCGGCAAAGCGAAGGTACCGAAGACTTCCACAGGCAACGTAATCAGCCAGAACCACAGCCACCAGTGCCGGTGCGAATGCCGGATCAGCGCATAGAGGCACGAAAGCGCAAGCGCGCCAAACACGATGAGCAGCAGCGAAGCCAGCGCCCAGTCGCCAAACCATCCCGGCCAGCGCTGCACCGACAATCCATAGTGAAAGGAAACTGCATGTGAGATTGCATCCGCAGGCAGGCCGATCAGACAAAACACAACCAGCCAGACCGGAGCCACCAGGAATCCCTGCAGCCATGCCTTCGGCGTCACCGCCGCAGCCCATTTACTAACACGTTCGCCAAAACCCAAACGCACCAGCAGCCACAAAATCAGAACAGCCCAAGCCACATCGCCAAAATGCAGCACCGTGCGCCAGTGGCTCAGGTGAATCGCCTTTTCAAGCTTGTCGGGAGGAAGCGTGTACGTGGACGAAATGACTCGGCTCACCGATTCAATCAAGCCGCACCAGATAAGCCTCGCCTTCTTCCGGCTTCAGCTCTTTGGCAATCTCCACAGCGCGCCCTCTGTCGTCATTCTGCGGACGAATCCTCACCCAGTGCCCGGTTGGCCCGGTGAATTCGATTACGTTCGCGGTGTGATATTTATGCTCTAAATGCTCTTCAAGCTTCAGCGCCTCTTTCTCTTTGCTGAAGGCCCCAATCTGCACGCACCACCGCCCGCCCTCGTCAATCGGCTTCGGCGCCTCGTACACATCGATGCGCACCTGCGCCGTCCCCGGCCGCCACACACCGACGATCTTTGCTGAAGCGACAGAGAGATCAAGCACGCGATCCGGTACAAACGGCCCGCGATCGGTGATGCGCATCAACGCCGACTGCCCCGTCTGCAAATTCGTCACCCGAACCAGAGATCCCATCGGCAATGTCCTGTGCGCAGCTGACATTGCATTCTGATCAAAGACCTGTCCATTTGCCCCGCGATGATTGTGATACGGCGGCCCGTACCAGCTCGCCATTCCCGTCTCCGTGTAAATCGGCGAGTGCGATGAGGCGAAAGCCTCATCCGCTGTTTCCTCCGCAGGAGCCGTAACGCTGGGCGTGGAAGCAGCAGAGGAAGGAGTCTGCGCGGTGGTAGGAGCCGGTGCATGGATCGCTGGCGGTGGAGGCGGAGTATAGACCGCCTGCTGCTTGCGTCCACAGCCAGCTACCAGCACAAGGCCCGAAAACGCTGCACACCCAATCAGCCTTATTCGCTCCACTATTTCTTCTCCATATGATCCGCGAGCTTCCGCAATTGATCGGCGGCAATCCGCAAAGCCTCTGTCGAGTTCTGTCTCACTTTTGGCACCACCTCGTCGTTCAGATAGGTAATGACCTTGCGCACTTCTTCTTCCACGCGCGGAGTCACGTTGCTGATCCGCTCATCGACCTTGCGTCCGAACTCTTCAAATGGCTTGTTGCTGGGCATCTATGCGCACCCCCGTACACTCTCAGTGTGCTTTTCGCCGGACTAGAAGGTCAACGGCTCTTCGGTTACAGGTGCCCAAGCCGTTACCTTGCAACACGCATACATCCATAGGCCTCTCGGAGCCGTCCAAGTAAGTTGAACTCCAGGGACACGCACGGCGATGGAACTGGCAAGGACCGCACTTCAATGCTCTTAAGACCCACTCTTCTTTGTGCGAGCCTTATGATGCTTGCTCTCTCTGTTCTTCCCGCTTTCGCGCAGAAGGACCCCGTCCCTGACGCTCCGACGCCGAGCGACCCGGTAAACAATACGCCCGCAGCCGTCGAAAAGAGAAAGTGGTCGGACATCGTCGAGCCGGGTGAGAAGGTTCCTCCGCTTTACGCAAAGGACAAACTCCTTTTCCCGGTACACGAGGAGCTGCGTCCGCCCGGCTGGGTTTCTGCCTTTTTCTCCTCAGGATGGGAGCAGCTCAGAGACACTGACCCTCGATATGGCGTCGACTCCGGCGCCTACGGACAGCGCCTTGGCGCGGCGGCCATCCGCGACCTCAGCATGCGTACTTTCTCTGATGGTGTTCTGCCCGCCCTGTTACATGAAGACCCGCGCTACTATCGCAAGGTCGAAGGCACGATCGTGCACCGCGGACTGTATGCGGCATCGCGCGTTTTTGTTGGCCAGCGCGACTCCGGCGCCTCAGGTTTTAATACATCAGTCATCGTCGGTCACGGTATGGCGTCGGCGCTCACCATGGCTTATTACCCTGATAAGAGTACCAACGCAGCCGTGGTTTTTAAGACCTGGGGCTATTCCCTCCTTGGTGAAGCAGGCGGCAATATCTGGTCGGAGTTCTGGCCGGATACACGCAATAGATTCTTCCGACGTCACCACAACAGTCAGGATTAGTCACCCGTTGCCGGGCCAGGTTTGTCTCATGTTCAACGAGGTGCATATACACTTCATCCTGTATGCCCTGTCCAGCGCCGCGCGTGGCCTATTTCCCTGACTCGTTCCACGAGATCAATGGCGTGGCCCACACCAGCCGTGAGTTTGAGGCATTCATCCGCCGCCGGAACCTGCCGTTTTTGTGCATTCGCGCCGGCAACCGGGCTCCCCACCTGCTGACTGAAGGTGAGCTTACGACGCTTGAGCTCTCTCGCGGTCGGCTATCCTTTGGCCTGGAAAAGGATCTGAGCTTCGACCTTGGCTTTTTTCGCCACCTGCCCATCATTGCGCGAACACTGAGCAGCTTCCGTCCCGATCTGATTCACATCACCGGACCAAGCGACTTCGGCATGATCGGCGCGCTGATGGCCAACCACTTTCATCTGCCTCTCATCGCCTCGTGGCATACGAACGTGCATGAATACGCCGCCAAACGTTCGCAGTGGTTTCTCAACCGGCTGCCAGACCAGACAGCCCCGGCAGCAGCGCGGCAGATCGAAGAAATCAGCCTGTACGCGAGCGCGCGATTTTACTCCATCGCCCGCGTGCTTTTTGCGCCGAATACCGACCTGTGCAAGCTGCTCGAGCGCGCCACCGGCCGACCGTGCAAGCTGATGCCCCGCGGCGTTGACACGGAGCAGTTTTCGCCGCGCTACCGCGACCGTGCTGACACAGATTTCGTTCTCGGGTTTGTCGGGCGTCTCTCGGTCGAAAAAAATGTGGCCCTGCTGGCGCGCATTCGCGAGCAGTTGCTTGAGGCAGGACTCACCAACTTTCGCTTTCTCATCGTGGGACACGGTGTTGAAGAGCCGTGGCTGCGCGAGCATCTTCCGAACGCCGACTTTCCCGGAGTGCTGCGCGAGCAGGCTCTCTCGCGCGCTTATGCCAACATGGACCTGTTTGTTTTCCCTTCTCACACCGATACCTTTGGCAACGTAGTACTTGAGGCATTGTCCTCAGGCGTCCCGGCCATCGTAACGCCCGACGGGGGTCCGCACTACATCATCACCGAAGGACAGACTGGCTTCGTGGCCAAGGATCAGGATTTTGCGGGTGCAATCCTCAGCGTTCTTCGCAACCCCCAGTTACACAGCCAGATGCGCCTAGCCGCACGCGCAGATGCGCTCACTGCATCCTGGGACAGGGTCTTTGAGAGTGTCTACGACGCATACGCGCTGGCCCTGACTTTACCGGGGCAGAACACGGAATAATGTGCGCCGCAAAATCGCGACCCTCCAGTTTCACAGGGCCGCCAGTTTCACAAGGGCTGATAGTAGCGATCTTCCGGCGCAGCGCAACTCATACAAAGAGTCTTCCCATCGCGGCGCACGAAGCGGTCATAATTAATGCCCTCGCCGCAGAGATCGCAGGCGATGCGCTCGCCCTTGAACCCGGGAAACTCCTTGGGTTCGATGATGACGCGCACCCACTGCTCGTCGAAAAGATCGCCGTCGCCCATCTCGCGATAGGCACGCATCTGCTGCTGGTTCTTGTTCTCAATCTCCGGATACATCTCGCGCGCCAGCGCTTTCGACTTCTCTTTCGCAGAGACACGAATCGCGCGATCCGATGCAAGATCGACAAACGTAGCTGCCATCTTGCCCCAGTCGCGAAATTTAAGGGCACGTTTGCCCAGCCGGCATCCGGTAACCACGCCGATAGCATCCGTGGCGCAGCGGTCGATCTCGATATAAGTAACGAGACGTTTGCGGTCCTTGCCGCGCGGGTCTTCAATGTTCAAGCGAGCGCAGCCCAGCATGGCCATGCGCACGCCGAGTATCTGCCCGGCACATAAATGGCCATGCGCAACTTCAGCCTGCCTGAGAAGATCATCGAAAGTATCCATAAATCTAGCATCGCATAGCTGTATGGTAGTCCTTGAGAACATCGGCTGACTCGTAAGCCTTTCATGCGCATTAGAGGGGCAGATGCCTAAACGCGAAATCACGACGTGCTGTATTGCTGGAGGTGGTCCGGCCGGAGTGATGCTCAGCTATCTGCTCGCGCGCGCCGGAGTCAGCGTAATTGTGCTCGAAAAGCACAAGGACTTCTTCCGTGACTTCCGCGGCGATACGATTCACCCATCCACGCTTGAGCTGATGCATGAGCTCGGCCTGCTCGAAGAGTTTCTCAAGCTGCCCCACCAGGAGCTGCCGGCCATCGGCGGCCTCTTTGGGGATTTCGCTTTCACAGTGGCGGACTTTTCGCATCTTCCGGTGAAATGCAGGTTCATCGCCCTGATGCCGCAGTGGGACTTCCTGAATTTTCTCGCCAAACACGGAACGCGCTTCTCCACCTTTGATTTGCGCATGGAACACGAGGTGACCGGTCTTCTCGAAGAAGATGCCAGGGTCAAAGGCGTTCGCGTGAAAACACCGGAAGAAGAGATAGAGATCGAGGCCGACCTGGTTGTTGGCTGCGACGGACGGCACTCCATTGTTCGTGATGCCGCAAAGGTCGAGGTAATTGATGTGGGCGTGCCTATCGATGTGCTCTGGTTTTGCATCAGCCGCAGGACCGACGACCCCTATCAGTCTCTGGGCCGCATCAACTATGGTCAGATGATGATCCTGATCAATCGCGGCGATTATTTTCAGGCAGGACTGATCATTCGCAAAGGAGCTTTTGATTCCGTGAAAGAGGCGGGGATTCCGGCATTTCGCAGTCTCTTGCTTCTGGTCGCGCCTTTTGTGCGCGAGCGCGTGGAAGAGATCAAGGATTGGGATCAAGTGAAACTACTCTCGGTGCAGATCAATCGTCTCGGCAAGTGGTACAGAACCGGTCTGCTTTGTATTGGCGATGCAGCTCACGCCATGTCGCCCGCGGGCGGCGTCGGCATCAATCTGGCGATTCAAGATGCCGTGGCGGCGGCAAACATCCTTGCGCATCCTCTGCACGAGAGGCGCGTGACGGATGCTCTGCTCGCGAGGGTACAGGAGCGGCGCGAGTTCCCGGTACGAGTGATCCAGTCGCTGCAGGCGAGAGCCCATCATGCCTCGTTGAATTTTCTTGGCCGCACGGGGAAGGCACACGCTCCCTGGCAGATGCGCGCGTTTCTGCGAATTCCTGGACTTCAGCGGATACTGGGGCGAGGCGTCGGTCTTGGAATCAGGCCCGAACGTATTCATTCGGCGCTCGAGAAAACGGCTGTCGACAAAAGCGCTGTCCGCGATAGTATGTAGGCGGCATGCGTATATTTCGATCCTCCTTTGTCGCCTCCGCTCTCATTCTTTCCTTTGCTCTGCAAGGGTATGCCGCCAAGCTGAAAAACTTCTACATGGGAAGCGGCGGCTTCTCGGCCGAAGTGCACCGCGTTGTCTTATTGGAGTTAGCCAAAGACGGAACCGCCATATTGCAGCAGAACTGGCATGACAAGCAGCCCGAGACGTGGCACGTGCACTGGAAGCTCAACGGAAAGTCTCTGGTGCTGAATTTTGATCCGGTAGACGGCAAGCCGACTCCTTTGCCTGCATCGTTCACACTCAAAAACAATTCCCTCGTCCCGGACAAATGGGACAGCCAGTTCCTGGGCATACTCGGGCCGCCCACATTGATGCCCTTCGCCAGCAAAAGCAGTGCGCCCGGTAGCGTTTCCGGATGCCAGATGCTGGATTACAGCCAGCCCGCCGGATGTGTTACGTGGGATTCGCGCGACATGAAGAAGTGATTTCAAGCTTTCAAAAATGGAACCGATAGCGCACCTCGCCGTAAATCTGGCGAGGATCGTTGTAGTGGAAGCCTCCGAAGGTCAGGCTGTTGTCGAGGAGCACCCGCGTGTTGGCGACGTTCAGAACAGTTGCTGACACGGTGAAATTTTCACCAAAAGTCTTTCCCACCGACAGATCAGCCGTCGTGTGCGCCGGCAGATACTCACCGGTATAAGGCGACGGGGGATCTGGGTACCCGTTTGAAAATCCGGAGCCATAGTACACATTGAACGAGCCAACCATGTGATACGGCAGGTTGCCGTTAAAGCCCACATTCAGCGTGTTCCGTTGATCGTGGTCGAGCGGCGAATACCCGGGCTCAACGGCGCAGGCGGAAGGGTCGCTGGGGGAATAGCAGATGAGACCGCCAGTAACGGGACCAATCTGCTTCGCAATTTGATTCGAGTAGGCGAGATGGAACTGTCCGTAACGCCAGAGCTGCGGAGAACGCAGCGTCAATTCCCACGCCTGAATTAAAGCGCCCTGCACGGTGACCGGAATAAAAATACTCGACTCGCCGATATTGCTGTGGTCGAGGAAGTTGTTGGCGCGTGTCTGGAAAGTATCGGCGTCGAGCAACCATCCGCGGAAGGGGATCTGCACGCCGAACTGGTGTTCCTCATCCCGCTCCCCGGCCAGCGCAACGAAGCTGGTATTGGTGCTATTGGCATACTCGAGTAGTGGACCGGAAATAGTGGTCAACGGCGGTGGCTGATAGTAGTGCCCGTAGAAACCGCGGAAGACCCAGTTGAATTTTGGGATTTGAACGGCAACGCCGACGCGGGGATAGAACGCATTCTCGGTAATGGTCGCCTGAAAGTGGCTCTGCCGCATGCCACCGATCAGAGTGAGCCACGGAAAAGGTTTGTAGTTGTCCTGCAGGAAGGCTTCTTCCACAACGCCGGAGACAATCTCTGTCTGCGAAAAGTTGTTATCGCTGCCGTCGTTGAAGATCACACCGAAGAGATCGTTCTCGTGTTGCCCATAGCCATAGAGGCCCCCCGAAATCGAGTTCTTCGCGATGACGGTCGACATCGAGGTCTGCAATCCCGCATAGTTGCCTGTCTGGTCGGCAGTCGTCGCCGTAGGCAGATCGTCTGGATGCGGCTCGTACTTCGCGCTGTTGTAGTGGTAGAAGGGCGAAACCTGTAGCAGTGTACTGGGGTTGAAGGTATGGACCCAGGTAAAAGCGGCATAGCTATCTGTCTCATGCTGGCCGTCGCGCAAGCCGCTTGAATTGTAAAGCTGGTTTTGCCAGCTATCCAGGTTTGGATCATAGGGAATCTGGTAGTAGTCAGCCCGCAGTTGTGTCACCAGCCGCAGTTGATTGGCAGGATCATGGTTGTAGATGTAGGAAGCAAAACCGCCATATCCATTTTCAGCGTCGTGGATCGGATCTTCGATGGGAGCCTGCAGTCCATAGTTGCTGCGATTGCCATTCAGACTCGCGAACCAGCCAGCCTTCTCCGAGTGATTCCCAAAGCTGATCTGGTCGTTGGTCTGATAGAAATTGCCCATCGTCAGTACCAGTTCGCCGTCGCGATTGCGCTCGAAGCCAGTTCGGGGCACAACATTGAAGATGCCGTAGGTGCGATCACCCAAGTTGGCGTCGTAGCTGCCGCGATCGACTTCGATGGTGCCGATGTCCTTCGGGTCGATCTGCGGGCCGATGTTGCTGGCAATGTTTGTGTTCGGAATGTTCACCCCATCGATAAGCCAACTAAGCTGATGCCCCCCGCGCATGTGCAGCATGTCGTGCGTTACGTAGGCGCCGGGGACGAAGTCCGTGATCATGGCAAGGCTGTTGGTGCGGTCGGCTCCGGGAGTCCGTGCAATGTCTGCTCTGCTGACAAGAGTGATTGGTGTAACCGAGTCGGGATTGATGGACTCTGGTACGCCATGAACGGTGGCGGATTGCTGCACTGTGCCGATCGTCATCGGAAGGTGCAGAATCACTGCAGAATTGGCGGTTACGGTAATCGCCTGCTGATAATCATCGAACCCCGGAAAGGAAACGCTGACAAGATAATCACCGAGCGGCACAGCGGCTACACGAAATGCTCCATCCCCTCCGGAAGTGGCGGAAAAGGAAAGATAGGAATGTGTCGCGCGAATGGTGATATTTGCGCCTGCGACGGGACGGTGATGGGGGTCATGCACGATGCCCTCAACCTGTCCGAAGACAGTAGCCCTTGCGCGCTGGCCCAAAAGCAGCCAGCCGCAAAGAAAAAGAAATACAACTCTGCGCATGTCGCAAAGCCCTCCCATGTGTAGCTGGAGAAATAGCTGGAAACGTCGCTCGCCAGGCCTCTGGCAAACGAAGTTCAGTGCGATGAGCTACAGGAGAATGAGGCTGGGAGGGCCGCGCTTCTGACGCGAGCGATCGAACGAGACGCGGTGCTGTGTTGCTGTCTGTGCGTGAATTGCCGGATGGCTGACAAGCCCTGCAAAAACGGCACCACTCGTCGGCGGCTCAAAAATTGAAAGATGAAGGACCGCAGCGCCAGCAGGGATGTAAGGACACTTTTCGGCAATGCCGACGCCCTTATTGTGCTGCGACGCCCCATCATACTCAGCGCAATGATGGTTCCCTGCGCGGCGGCAGCAGGCAGGCAAACCCGCTTGCACTACATCCGACGCAAAAAGCGGCGAGATCAGCGAAACGCTGAAAAGCATCAGCAGCGAGATGGCGAACAGGCGTCGCACGAGATGAGTGTATCTGAACATAGAATCGCTATCCAGAGCTGGAAAACGACATAAAGCATTGGTTTTTGTTGCCGTGTGGTGAAAAAAAGGCCCCTGTTCGAAGAATCAGGGTAGAAGAGGGAATGACCTTTGTCGCCGGCCTTAGTTGTCGCTATCGCTTGCGTCGCCGTCTTCCACCAGGACAGCAGAAAGTCCCATCAGATCGAAGCTGACCTGCGCCGCGCCGGTCGGTTGGAAGGTGATACGCAGCGGCTCGCGTTGCCATGTCGAAGCTACGCATGCGGGTTGCGGATGGTCCTCCGGATCCCACGCGCCGAGTTTTCTGGACAGTACCGGCTTGCGCGCTGCCACCTGGGCTACTACTGCATAGATTTGACGGCCACTTGAAGTGAGTCCGCAATAGGCAGCATAGTCGCGGAACCAGACGACGCTCGAAACCGACGGATCGTAGTCGGGGAGTTTGAGAGCGGTCGTGTGGCGGTGGCACGGTCGACCAGCAGCCATGGTCCGCGCTGCCATACCCAGTGCTCGGCTTTCTCTGTGGGGAGGGCATCATTCAGGCGGATGGCGCGACGCACAGCAAAGCTGCGGTCGGTAACATCATGCGCCTCTCCAGTTGTCCAGTCTTTAATCTTGGCGTCAACGATCAGTGGGCGAACGTGCAGCTCTTTTTCGTATGGCGCAGCTCCTGCCGGATCGCCGGCGATGGAGTATGGAACCTTCTTTGCAGGACCCAGAACAACAACATGCGGCTTTGCGGCGGATAAAAGAAGGCCCGGTGAGCCAAATACCAGAGCCAGGCCCCAAAGTGCCGCATGTATCTGACCCATGAAGATCAGGCTAGGCCGAGACACTGCGCTATACAAGCCCCTGCGTAGTTACGACAGTGACTTGACGGCAGAGACCATTCACGCACCGTCGAAGAAAAACACGAGCGGGGATTCCAGTTGATGGCAATTGGGACTTTGAATACGCTCTCATCTGCGCATACACATACTGGCCTCTATACTGGCATCGCTGGAGGAAACCATTTTGGCCCGTCGAACGAACGTTGCAGCATTTCTTGTCTCCCTGTCCGCTTTGATCTTCGCCTACGCTGCCTCTGCTCAGACAGCCGCGCCGCTGCAACTCATTCCCCAGCCAAAAGAAGCGAACCCTGCATCGAACATCCCGCTCAGCGGAGGCATTGCAGTCGATGTTTCCGGCAACGATCCCGAAGACAGATTTGCTGCCGAAGACCTGAGAGAAACCCTGCGCTCATACGGCATTGCAGTGATCGACTCACAGGGAAACGAAAAAATCTCGGCGCATGTTGTTTTGCTCCGCAAGGATGATCCCCAGGCTCGAGGGCCTTTGCTCACAAACAGAGTCGTCTTCGATCCGCAGATGCACGACGAAGGCTACGCCCTCATCCCGAAAGGCAACACGCTCTACGTGATCGGCGAAACCTCCGCCGGCATCTTCTACGGTGTCCAGACGGTAAAGCAATTGGTAACGCAACAAAGCGGATCCTGGGTACTGCACGCGGCACTCATTCGAGACTGGCCCGCTCTCCCTCATCGCGGCGCCGACGATGATCTCTCGCGCAGCGGCATGCCCACGCTGGAATACCAGAAGAAGCAGATCCGTACTTTTGCGGCATACAAGCTCAATATTTACTCGCCGTATTTCGAATTCACTCTGCACTACAGCGGCAATCCAGTGCCTGCACCGGGACCCGGCGCAATGACGCGCGCCGATGTTGAAGAACTCGTCCGCTACGCGAAGCAGTATCACATCATAATCATTCCCGAGCAGGAAGCTTTCGGCCATCTCTACCGCGTGCTCGCATATGACAAGTATCTCGACCTGGGCGAGACGCCGCACGGCGACGTGCTGGCCCCCGGCGAGCCAGGATCGCTCCAGCTGATCAAGTCGTGGTTTGGCGAGATCGCGCAGATCTTTCCCGGCCCCTACATTCACATTGGAGCCGATGAAACCTTCGGCCTTGGCCGCGGCAAAACAAAAGATGACGTGCAGAAGCGCGGACTCGGCGCCGTATATGTCGACTTTCTTATGTCCATCGCCAACGAGCTCGCGCCGCTGCACAAGAAAATCCTCTTCTGGGGCGACGTAGCGATGAATGACCCGGAGCAGGTCAAACGCCTGCCGAAGGACCTGATCGCCGTGCCCTGGTGGTACGACCCCGAACCCAATGGCTACGACAAATACATCAAGCCATTCACCGACGCCGGCCTCGAAACGTGGGTCGCGCCGGGCGTGGACAGTTGGCTGAAGGTCTATCCGAATAACGATGTCGCGCTACGCAACATTCAGGGCTTCATTCGCGACGGCCAGCGCATGGGCGCGAAGGGCGCAATCACCACGATGTGGAACGACCAGGGCGAAACGCTCTTCGATCAAGTCTGGTACGGGATGCTCTTCGGCGCGGCCGCCAGCTGGCAGCAGGGCGAGAGCAGCATCCCGCAATACCAGCAGACCTTTGGACCGGTCTTCCATCACGACTGGTCAGGCAAAATCAACCAGGCGCATCTGGAATTGATTGCCGCGCACCAATCCCTGAGCAAAGTCGCATATCGAAGACGCCAGCAACAATATCTTCTGGCTCGACCCATGGAGTAAAGACGGGCAGGTTGCAGCCGAAAAGATTCGCCCCGCGAATCGCGAACTGCGCCTGCACGCCGAGCAGGCGATCACGCTCATCGAGCAAGCGAAAGACGAAAACCCCAACCTCATCGAGCGCAATGCTCTCGACGCGATGGAGCTGGGCGCGCGCCGCATGGACTTCATCGGAATGAAGTTCGAGTTCGCCGACGAGATGGCCATCGCTCTACGACAAGGTGTACGCAGAACAAAACGACACGAAAAAGAGCGACGAAGTCGATGCGATCTTTTCGCTGATCACAGACATGAACGACGGGCGCTGCGAGGAGATTCGCGATGGCTACACCTTTACCCGCGAGCTTTACGAAGATGCGTGGAAGAAGGAGAACCGCCCTTACTGGCTGGGCAACGTGCAGGTCCGCTATGAAGCCGCGCAGTTGCTCTGGTACAACCGCTGCGTGCAGTTTAGACAAGCCTTTGACGATCACGATAACAACAAAACGCCCTTGCCGCCTGCCTCTTCGCTCGGGGTGCCGGCCTTGCGGACCCCATAAATCTTCTTCGATTACCCCAAATGGGGATTCTCAATCTAGGAGCAATCGCGGTAAAGTATCGGCGATGAGAAAGAAATGGGCCTTGTCGCTGTTTTCGATTCTGGCGCTGCTGCTGTTGCTCTATCCGGCAAAGCTGACGATCGTACCCGCGTACCATGTCAGGCTCGTTGACCAGTCCGGCGAGCCGTTGGCCAACACGTTTATCAGCGAATTGTGGCAGCAGACCGCAGCACAGCGAATCGAAAGTCTTCAGCAGATCATGACCAATTCCCAGGGAGAGGTGGACCTGCCGCAGCGAACAGTACGTGCGTCACTAGTTGAGCGCATGCTCGGCTGCCTCCGCAATGCAAGCCGCCAGGGGTTTAGCGACGCATGCGGCAATCGTTTTTACATCGGCGCAGCAGGCGACCTGAAAGAAGTGGGGCGAACGGAAACCGTCGCCGGCGTCTTGAAACAAAAGCATTCCTTACTGCTCACAGTGAAGCATTGCAGCCCGGAAGAACTGTAGCTGCCTCGATCCTCTTCATCACCTCCCGCGCCATTTCCCGATACAATCAGTTGTTCGCATATGCCAAACAATCCTTTGCTCTTAGTTCATGGCGGCGCCTGGGCCATCCCTGACGACATGGTCGACGCGCACGAGCGTGGAGTGCGAATGCTCTCTGCCGCCGGGTATGCTCTGTTGAGCAAAGGCGCATCTGCTGTCGATGCGGTTGAAGCCGCAGTCGCGGTTCTCGAAGATGACGACACCTTTGACGCCGGACGAGGCAGCTTTCTCACCCGCGATGGCCGCGTGCAGCTCGACGCCCTGCTGATGGATGGCCGTGCGATGCGCGCCGGAGGCGTGGCCTGCGTCGAGCGCCTGCGCAACCCAATCCACGCAGCCCGCCTCGTCCTCGACAAAAGCCCGCACGTCTACTTCGTCGGTCAGGGCGCAGAAGAGTTCGCCCAGCAGCACGGCATGCAGCTCATCGACAACTCCGAGCTCGTCCTCGACCGCGAGCGCCAGCGCCTCGAAGACGCGCAGGAGAAAGAACGCGCCGGACTCCCCGACCTCACCTTCGCCGGAGACGACAAGTCCCCGGAAACCGCTGCAGAACTGGCTTCCCATGACACAGTAGGCGCGATAGCCCTCGACGCCAAAGGCAACATCGCCGCCGCAACCTCCACCGGAGGCACCCTGAACAAAGCCCCAGGCCGCGTCGGCGACTCCTCGCTCATCGGCTGCGGCTGCTACGCCGACAACGCAAGCGCAGCCGTCTCGCTCACCGGATGGGGCGAACCCATTATGAAATTGGTCCTGGGCAAATGGGCCGTCGACCGCGTCCAGCAGGGCCGCGCTCCGGAACAAGTCGCCCCCGACGCCATCGCCTATCTCTACAAGCGCCTCGGCGGACACGGCGGCATCATCCTGCTCGCCCCTGACGGCCGCTACGGCATCGCCCACAACACCCCCCGCATGGCCTGGGGCATATGCGACTCGCAGGGATGTCGTACCGGCATCGTGATCGAAGACGAATAGTTGAAGAATGATGTTTGTCTAAGTCGTCGAACATAACCCGCCCTACTCACAAATTGTCATCTTAAGCAAATCGAGTGATTTTGTTGAAAGGGAATGGTCGGCCCTGGAGGACGATTTTAGAACTTTCTGTTGTCCTGCATCAACTGAATTTGCGGCCCGCACCTTGGTGATCTCAAACCTTCGGGTCGATGCGAGAGTCTCCGGGTCGTCTCCCGCGCTCGGCCGTTCTCAACGAGGGATGAACGTCATCTTCAGGCCGCCGAGAGGGACGGATCAACACGAAATAGTTCACGACAGTGAACAACAATATCCATCCGACGTTGATGCAGAACTGAATGAAAGCCTCACTCCAGCTTCTCGGAAAACCTCTGCCCATTATCCCAGTCCAATCGAGCAGAGACAGCAAGCAAAAGCCAACCATCGCACTGACAAAGTTTCCTTCGCTGCTAAGTGCGACAAGAATAACAACTGAAATACCGATAAGGTTGAAAGAACCAAGGCAATACCGAAAAACGATCTCATGGAGTGCTCTTGCCAGCAAAAATGTGGAGCAGAATGACCCAATCATGCCATCTCTTGCCTTGATTGGCCAGCCCTATTTCTCACTCGAGGTGGGTGGCCCATTCAAGCATTCTTTGGCTTGAGTGGGGCAGTTCGCCGGTCTTCGATCCTGTTTAGCGTACAATCCCGCCAAACGATTTTTGACGGTCACTTTCCAACGAAAAGATCGAAACGATTGGAGGCGGTGAGCATGTGCAAAGTCAACCGGCGTGAATTCCTGGCAGCAGGCACTGCGTTCCTAAGCGTCGCCGCAGAGGCCGAGCTTCTGCATGGAGCAGTTCCAGCGGCTGCCGCGCAGGACGCCGAAGTGGACAAGCTTGCCCCGGACATTTATTTCCACGAGGGCGATGTAGTTTCCGACAACGCCCCTGCTGTCTGCAACAACGGCTGGATTGTCTTCGAAGACTACGTGCTGGTCATCGACGCCAACTTTCCTGCCGGCGCAAAGCTGATGATCGGCAAAATCCGCGCCATCACCGACAAGCCCATCCGCTTCGCCTTTGACACGCACCACCACGGCGACCACGCCTATGGCAACCAGATCTACGTTGAGAACGGCGCCGTGCCGATCGCGCACACCGGCGTCGTCGAAGAGATGCGGCGCTATGAAACCGGCTACTACGACAGCAAGCCGGGCCGTTGGGAAGGGGCCGCGAAGGAGCGCGCCGACGTAAAAGCCAGCAAGCTCAAGCCGCCCTCCGTTCTTTTCCCCGACCAGCTTTACTTCGACGATGGCAAGCATCGCGTCGAGCTCATGCACCTGGGCGTGGCCCACACACATGGCGATGCCATGGCCTGGCTGCCCGAGCAGAAGATCCTCTTCACCGGCGACGCCTGCGTGAACGGCCCATACAACTACGTCGGTGATGGCAACGTAGGGCAGTGGATCGCAACCCTCGACGCGGCGAAAAAGCTCGGCGCAAAGATCGTCTGCCCTGGCCACGGCCACCGCGCCGTAAGCACCGTCCTCGACGACCAGCAGGCATTCTTCAAAGCCTTGCAGGACCAGGTCGGTTCCCGCATGGCCAACGTCTCGCCCGACCAGACAAAGACCCAGATCGAAGCCATCCGGTCAGCGCTCAAAGCCAACCCTCAGATCGCCAGATACGTCTCCGATAGCGGCAAAGACGATGGATTCCCATCCCAGGTGCAAAAGGTCTACGAAGAACTGAACGGCAAAAAGCTCGCAGCACTACTGGACGAGCCGCATCTGGCCCGCCACGCCCATGCCCGCTCCCACGGCCTGGTTTGAACTCTAAGTTTGACTCGCGGGTAACTCAGCTCACAGATGTGGCCCGCTATTCAAGACCCGTTGGTAACACAAACGGCAACTTTCCGATTACCCCTACTAACATTTCGCGGTGCCCGCCGCGACATTTCATGGCATGTTGAGTTGATAGAGTGCAACGCCCGACCCGCGCTGCGTGTACCGATGGTCACGATCCGCGGGCGGTTTCAACCCACGGAGCTTTATGCAACGACTTTTCAAAATTCGAAATCTTCTCTTCGCGCTCCTTTTATGCGCGGTTCCGGCCGCTTCGTTTGCTCAAATCGCCGTCGGCGTGTCGATACGCATCGGGCCCCCAGTATTGCCCGTCTACACCCAGCCGCCGTGCCCTGCAGACGGTTATTTGTGGACACCTGGCTACTGGGCCTATGGCCCGGCTGGTTACTATTGGGTGCCCGGCGTGTGGGTGCGTCCGCCGCAGGTCGGTCTGCTCTGGACACCCGGCTACTGGGGCTTCGTGGGTGGCGTTTACGGATGGCATGCCGGATACTGGGGACCGCACGTAGGGTTTTACGGCGGTGTGAACTACGGCTTCGGATTTGGTGGCGTAGGCTTCGTTGGCGGAATGTGGCAGGGTGGCGCCTTCCACTACAACACTGCGGTGATGAACGTGAACACCACCATCGTCCACAATACTTATATCAACCGGACGGTCATCAACAATACGACCATCAATCACACCAGCTTCAATGGCCCTGGCGGCATTACCGCAAGTCCTTCCGCGCAGGAACAGGCCGTGATGCGCGAGCAGCACTTCCAGGCGACGGGCGAGCAGGTTTCACATCAGCAAACCGCCGGCCAGGACCGGAATCAGCTTGCATCTATGAATCACGGACGTCCTGCAACCATGGCCATGAACTCAGTCAATGGCCGTCGCTTTGATCAGCAGGGAAGAATCGCCAACGGCGTCTCCTCCGGCCAGTTGACCGCGCGAGAGACAAGCAGCCTCGAAAGCCGCGAATCGAAACTGAACGGTGAGATCCACGCCGATCGTCAGGCCAATGGAGGCACGCTCACGCCGCAAGAGCGCCAGCAGGTGAACCAACAGCAGAACGGTCTGAGCCATTCTATTTACCAGGACAAACACAATGCGGCAACGGCGAATTACGGCAACAATCAGGTAGGCGCACGCCGCAACGACCAGCAACAGCGCATTGCGCAGGGCATTCGCAGCGGGCAGATGTCTCCATCGGAAGCTGCGCGAACCGAAAACCGCGAAGCGAACATCAACCACCAGGTTGCAGCTGATCGCAACGCGAATGGCGGAAAGCTTACACAACAGGAACGCCAGCAGGTGAACCACGAACAGAATGGCGCGAGCCATCAAATCAACGAGGAAAAACACAACAGCAAGACTGCGCCTCGATAACGAGCTGTACCCCTGGAAAAACTTTCTTGGGGTACAGCCAGGTGCCCCATTCAAGCCTTCTTTGGCTTGAGTGGGGCAGTTCGGCCGGTCAGGTCTCGAATTTAGGCTTTGGGGTTACGAATCATGACCGCAAGCGACTTGAACCGGGAACGTCCGATCTACCACCCAACCCGAGTCGCTCGACACAATCCGTCCGATCATCAAAGCTCCAGACGTCTCCTTCTCTGGCACCAGGCAGACTAGTATTTGCTCTTCGATTCGGGAAGGAGCTGTAGAATCCAGACCGGCAGCGGCTACTGGATCTGTCTCGCGTTCAGCGTACTGAAGCGTTACATATTGGGGTGACAGCGGAAGGTCGATCTCCAGTTCAAAGGCTTGAGTCAAAATCAATTCCTCGCCTTCCGCGGAAATCGCATAGCCGGGGAGATCACAACATACGAGGATGCTGCCTGCTGCGATACCGCGACTTCAAGACCCGTCACAACGCCGTATCCGTGAAGAAATCGATTGTGACGCAGCAGCTTATCTCGAAAATACTGCTGTTCAGTCTCGAGGTCGTCGGCGCTGAGCAGTTGACCCGTGAAATACCGGACTCGGTTCCTTCCGGAGTTGAATTCACTGCAACTGAGAACGAGACTGATCCCGATTCCATGACTGCTGGTAAAGACTTGGTAGCGATGATTCAGTAGCGGCCATGTGGTGCTTATGGTGAACTGCGTATTCCCCGCCGCACCCCACCCTGGCTCCACGATACAGTTACCTGTGCGCCAGCCTCGGGCTCCTGACCGTGCATTCCATCGCCAAAGGTGATGAAGCCCGCGCTGCTCACAACGAAGACCTGGTCCTTACTACCCGCATTGACCAGGTCATCGACTTCTGTCCAAGCCACATCATCGACAAGAACCGAAACGACTGCTACGCGATCATGCTGATCCATTAGTGAACTCCAGGCACTAAGAAATGGGGAGATGGCGGATGCCCCGTTCAAGCCCTTTTCGGCTTGACCGAGTATCTCCAGTAACTTAAAGCAGCGTGTCAAGCCTTCAGACGGACGGGTGCCCCATTCAAGCCTTCCTTTGGCTTGAGTGGGGCAGTTTCGACGCTTACTCCAAGCGATTCCATTGGAGAGGGCTTCCGGTAGAAGCACCGGATTTTAGCCCGGTGAACCAGCTTCCGCTCAAAAGGGACTTCAGCCACGGGCTTTAAAAACTCTGTCAAGCCCCCGGCAACATAACGAACGGCACAAACCGCTCAATCGAAATGAATTACGAAACACATTCCACCTGCCGGGAATTACCGCAAAATTTGCTAAACTTAAATACAGAAGCGAAAAGGGCATGGCGCAGACCATGCCTTTTTCGCTTCTCACCCGCAACTCCAACAAAACAAAGGACCTCCGTACAGCCCCAATATCTAAGTGATTGAAAATAAACGATCTCCGTACAGTATCGCCGAGCTAAGCTACTGAAAACAAACGATCTCCGTACAGAATGACGGGGGGGTGAGTGCCGTTAATCTAGAGTCATGCTGGTGCTCGCATCCACATCGCCGCGTCGCAAGGAACTGCTCACGCAGGCCGGATTCGCCTTCCGCGTACACGCCTCCTCGGTTGCGGAGGAGTATCGCGCGGCAGAAGACCCCTTCGCATTTGCAACGCGCTTGGCACGCGAAAAAGCCCAGGCTGTCTTCACTGAACTCGCAAGTCAGGACTCCGAAAACGATCCGCTGCTCGTCCTCGGAGCCGACACCGTCGTCGTAGCGCCAGCGGGAGAGATCCTCGGCAAGCCAAAGGACGCGAACGACGCAGCCCGCATGCTGCGCATGCTTGCAGGCGCAACGCATTCCGTAATCACGGGTGTCGCCGTGATCTCGCGAACCGGCATCGAGGTTGCGACGGAGCTAACCTATGTGACCATGGCGACCATTTCAGAGGTCGAGATCGAGGTCTACATCAACACCGGCGAGCCAATGGACAAGGCCGGCGCCTACGCCATTCAGGGGTACGCAGCCGTCTGGATTCCACGCATTCACGGCTGCTACTTCAATGTGGTTGGACTACCCCTGGCGCTGGTGAGCAGCATGTTAGAAGGGGCCGAAAAACGGCTGCGCAGAGAAATAGCTGTCGCGTCGCCTAGAGCTTACGCAGCGGAGTAATTTCCGCGTCGCCGGCCTCGGCGATTTCCGACACGGCCGGCTGCGAACTGCGCGGAGACGAAGCCACGAGTCCAAAAATAATAAGCAGCGATACAGCCAGCAATCCGAACTCGACAAGCTTCAACATGTAACCTCATTCTCCGGCGTCTGCCAGCATGGCCGCCAGTAGTGCCGTACGTGGCGCCATGTGCTCAAGGAGCAGCGATTCGTGCGCCGCGTGCGCGCCTTCTCCCACTGCACCCATTCCGTCTAATGTGGGCACGCCGATTGCGGAGGTGAAGTTGCCGTCCGATCCGCCTCCGGTCGCCGCTTCTTCGAGCGCAAACCCAAGTTGGCGGGCATGCGTCGCGGCGCGCCTAAAGAGCGCCACTGTGCCGCGTGTGCGCTCCATCGGGGGACGATTCAATCCGCCGTCAACGTGCAGACTGCACTTGTTATCAAAGACGCGCAGTGAGCGAAAATGTTTCTCGATGCGCCGCGCATCTTTTGTCTTCGCGATGCGGACATCCACCTCCGCATGCGCTTCAGCTGCTACTACGTTAGAGCGCGTTCCGCCCTGAACGGTTCCAACATTTACGGTGATGCCACGTTCCAACTCGGTGAACTGTGTAATTCGCTCGATCTGTCGTGCGAGCTCGACGATGGCGCTGTGCCCGCGCTCAAAATCAACACCGCTATGCGAAGCCACGCCCTGCACGCGAACCGAATAATTTCCGACTCCTTTGCGCGCCGTCTTGTAAGCGCCTTTCAAACCCTGCGCTGGCTCCAGCACGTAGACCGCTTCACATTGCCGCGACAGCTTCTCTGTTAGCGGACGCGAAACGTTGCTGCCAACTTCCTCATCGCTGTTCAGCAGCATGACCACCGGCCGGGTCAATTTTCTCTGCTCCTGCAAAATGGCGATGGCTGCCAGAGCCATGGCCACACCGGCCTTCATATCGAGCACACCCGGACCCCACACACGTCCACCTGCGACGCGGAAGGGCATGCCTTTTAGTGACCCGAGCGGCCAGACCGTATCAAGATGGCCAAGCAAAAGCACCGGTTTACGGCTGCTTTTTTGTGGACCAAAGTGGGCTTCGAGCAAATCGCCAAATTCTTTTTGACGATGCAGGCGAACCCGCCCGCTCAGTGTCGAGCAGCGCTCGGCAACGAAAGCGACGCACCGGTCGACCGCCGCCTTGTGATCGCTCGGCGATTCAATTTCGACCATGGCGCGAAGCAGATCAAGCATCTCCTGAACTTGCCTCTCAGCAGCCTCGGCCAGTTGACGGATCATGTAAGTTCCTTTTGATCAACTATTTACTGTATAGGTACATTCGTGAATGCGATGCTATTCCGCCACTACAGTGTGGCAAATATACAACAGTAAAACTTAAATCCATGCCAGTAGTCTATGTCGTTAAAGCTCCCATTGGGTCAGGAAGTCGGCTTTGTTAGATTCATCGTACCTTGAACAGACAGTCGCCTCAGTGATTGAGTTCTCTGGAATAGGGCTGCACAGCGGTGCTCCCGTCCAGATGCGGCTGCTCCCCGCCCCAGCCGGATCGGGCATCGTCTTCCGGCGCATCGACCTCGACAACTTTGAAATTCCCGCCACAGGACGCAATGTAGCCAAGGTAAGTTATGCCACCAGCCTGATGCGGCAGAGCGTCCTGATTTCGACGACAGAGCACTTGCTCTCGGCGCTGATTGGCATGGGGGTCGACAACGTCATCGTCGAACTGGACAATCTGGAACTCCCGATTCTGGACGGAAGCGCCCTGCCTTACGTCGAAGCCTTTCAGCATGTGGGGTTAAAGACGCAGCGCCGCCGCCGCGAGTACCTGCGCATCCTGAAGATAGTCGAGGTGCGCGAAGGCGACAAGTTTATCGGAGTCTATCCAGGCGAGGGCTACAGCGTTTCCTATCAGATCGATTTTCCCTCACCCATCGGCAAACAAGGCTTCACCGTCGATCTGGCGACGCGAAATTATGGCCTGCAGATCGCCCCGGCCCGGACTTTTGGTTTCAAGGAAGACGAGCAGACGTTGCGCAACATGGGGCTGATCCGCGGCGTTTCCGAATCCAGCGCGATTATTCTCACGCGGAACGGGGTGGTGAATGGACCGCTGCGCTTTGATGACGAGTTCGTGCGCCACAAGGTGCTCGACTTGATCGGCGATCTTGCGCTCGCCGGACATCAGATCCTCGGCCGGGTCGTCGCGGAACGCGCCGGACACGCGATGCATACAGCCCTGGTCGCGATGCTGCTGAAAGACCGCTCCGCTTGGAAGCTTGTGACCGTTGCACCCGAGAAGACGAAAACAAAGACAGTACCTGCGCGCGCAGCTGCACTCGTGACTGTCGGCTAGACAAACATCAGACACTGCGGTTTTACCAGCGGAAAACTATTGCCTGTCTCCGCAAGTTTCCCGGTCCCCGCATCTCGCTGGATAACGGCGATGTTATCAGAGGTTTCGTTGGCGACCAGCAGCCACCGCTCGGTTGGATCGAGAGTCATGTGGCGCGGAACTTTCCCGCCGCAGGAAGTCACACCGATCTGCGAAAGCTTGCCTGTAGAGGGATCGATGCTGAAGGCAACGATTTTGTCCCAGAAACGGACCGCAGCATAGACGAAGCGGCCCGTACGGTCGACGACGATCTCAGAAGCAGCGGACTCGCCGTGATAGTCCTTTGGCAGAGTCTCAATGTGCTGCAGCGAATTCAGTGCTCCACTCTTGGCGTCCCACGCCAGTACATCGACGGTGGACGATAGCTCGTTCAGGCAATAAGCCCACTTTCCGTTGGGATGAAACCGTAGCGCTCGCGGTCCTGATCCCGGCCTCGCCGTCCACTGCTGTGGATTACCCGCTGTCAGCTTCGCGGTCGTCGCGTCCAGGCTGTAGATGTGAATGCAATCGAGGCCAAGATCGTTGACCAGAAGCCAGCGATTCTCCGGCGTAACAGTGACGCGATGTGCGTGCGCCCCCTCCTGCTGAGGGCGCGGACCGTGTCCCTGATAGTGAAACTGCGAGACCGGCTCGCTTAGTTTTCCGGCGACGTCGGCGTGAAACGATGCGGCGCTGCCTCCGGGGTAGTCAGCGCAGAAGACCGCCCGCCCGGTCTGGTCGAGGCTTACGTGGCACGGACCGGTCCCGGCGGAAGGGACCGTGTTGATGTGCGTCAGCTTCGCCGCGCTGCGGTCAACGCTGAAGGCGCTGACCGATCCGCTCTTCTGGCCCTCGTATTCATCGATCTCGTTTGCAGCATAGAGATACTTCCCATCCGGAGAGAGCGCGATGAAAGTGGGATTGTTGCTCTCAGCCGCAAGCCCCAGCTCCTTCAATTCGCCCTTGGCCGGGTCCCATTGAAACGCGTAAATGCCCTTGCTCGAAGGGCCCGTCTGCGTTCCGGCAAACATCAAGCGGCTATCCTGCACAGGCGCGGCCTTCTTTGCTTTCGCCCACCATGCTTTGGCGGCGAGTGACGAGAAAGCTGCGGCTTTTACGAAGGTGCGTCGTGAAATAGGGTCGGTCACGCAAAGATCCTCTGAGAGATTGGCCCAAATGCCGTCCTGAATTTTACAGTGAAAAGACTAAGCTGCGATTACCTCGCCACGGCGACGGGCTGGCGCAGCCACCCATAGAGCGGGAACTGCTCCGCCAACTCCAGCACGTGTCCGCGAATGCGAGCCAGCGCCTGCGGGTTCGTGCGTGCGTTCAGGGCTTCGCTGATCCACTTGCCGATGGTGCGCATCTCCGGCTCTTTCATGCCGCGCGTCGTGAGCGCAGGCGTTCCGATGCGGATGCCCGAAGGCCTGAGCGGTGGATTCGTGTCGTATGGAATCGCGTTCTTGTTCACCGTGATGCCCGCATCTCCTAATGCCGCCTCAGCCTCGCTGCCGAGCATGCCTTTGGCAAAGACATCCACCAGCATCAGGTGGGTATCCGTACCGCCGGAGACAACGCGAAATCCTTCCGCCTGCAGTGTCTCAGCGAGTACACGCGCATTGGCGACGATCTGTGCCGCATATTGCTTGAAATCCGGCTGCAGCGCTTCCATGAACGCGACTGCTTTGGCCGCCATAATGTGCACCAGCGGTCCGCCCTGTTGGCCGGGGAAGACCGCTTTGTCAATGGCTGCAGCGAATTGCTGCTGCGAAAGAATCAGCCCGGAGCGCGGTCCGCGCAGCGTCTTGTGCGTCGTGCTGGTGACAATATGTGCGTGCGGCACCGGTGACGGATGCGCCCCCCCTGCAACGAGCCCGGCAAAGTGCGCCATATCGATCAGAAGCAGCGCGCCGGCTTTGTCCGCGATCTGGCGCATGCGCGCGAAGTCGAAGATGCGCGGATAAGCGCTGCCGCCGCCGATGATGACCTTCGGCTTTTCGCGCGTGGCAATCTGTTCCAGTTCGTCGTAGTCGATGACTTCCGTATCCTTGCGCACGCCATAGGAGACGACCTTGTAAAGCTTGCCCGAGAAGTTCAGCTTGTGGCCGTGTGTCAGATGTCCGCCGTGCGCGAGATCGAGTCCAAGGATTGTATCGCCGGGGTTGAGCACGGCCATGTAGGCCCCGGCATTGGCCTGCGAGCCGGAGTGCGGCTGCACATTGGCGTGCTCCGACCCAAATAGCTGTTTGGCGCGATCGCGGGCGAGGTTTTCGACCACGTCCGTAAACTCGCATCCGCCATAGTACCGGCGACCCGGATAGCCTTCAGCATACTTATTGGTGAAGACGGTTCCGGCAGCCTCAAGCACGGCTTCGCTGACGAAGTTCTCTGAGGCGATCATCTCGAGCCCTTCGTGCTGGCGGCGGATTTCGTTTTCAACGGCGGCTGCGATCTCGGGATCGGCCTGCGAAAGTGGCAATGACATGCGGTCGAACATGCTTCGATTGTAGCCTCCCGGCATGCGGATTTTGCGCGTTTGTTGCACAATCGTGAAGCAGCCCTATGCCTTTTCACCGCGTCCTTCTGCTGACAATTGTTTTGCTCGTTTTGCCTTTGAGCGGACGGGCGCAGATCGATGACGCGTTTCAAAAGCATTACCTGGACTCCGGCGCAGCTTGCGAGCGGCTCTCCCTGCCTTTTGACTGTGGAACTAGGAAGCGCCGCAAATGCTTTACATGGGCAATGGTTCGGACACGACGTCGATTTCTTTCCATCATCCGGCAAAACCGTCTGGTACGCGCTCGCGGGTGCTGACGTCGAAGCCGCTCCCGGAAGCTATACGCTGACGCTGCGCGCGACCATGGCTGATGGAAGGAGTGCGAGCGCGGTCCGCGAGATTCGCATCGAGCCATCGCACTACAAGCAGGCAGAGCTTCGCGTTCCGGAAAATTTTGTCGCGCCGGACGCGGAAACGCTCAAGAGAATTGCCGCGGACAAGCAGATCAAGGATCAGGCCTTTGCTCACAGCGCGCCACTACCCCTGTGGCGAGGAGATTTTGTACCTCCGGTTCAATCGCCTGCAACAGATTCGTTCGGGACCCGGCGCGTCTTCAACGGCAAGCTGGCCAGCATTCATCGCGGCATGGATTTCCGCGCAGCCTCCGGAACTCCGGTACACGCTGCCAACTCAGGAAACGTGATTCTCGCTCGCAATCTTTTCTACGAAGGCAATTGCGTCGTCATCGATCACGGCCTGCAGTTCATGACCGTCTACATGCATTTGTCGAAAATCCAGGTGACCGGAGGGCAGAAGGTGCAGACGCATCAGCTACTCGGCCTGAGCGGTGCCATGGGCCGCGCAACCGGCCCACACCTGCACTTCGCAACGCGCTGGCAGGACGGTTATCTCGACCCGGCACTGCTTTTCAGATTGAACCTTCCGCCAACTCCGTAGCTAAACGAATCAGCGGGACAGTAATTCCCCATCGTGCACGTTCTCAACAGCCGCCTTCGCAGGAGACGGCTGCCCCGCGAGCTGTTTGAATGCGTTGTAAACGAACGAACCCAGATACCATCCGTCGATGAATTTGTACGGTGTTTCACCCGTGGTGTAGTGGCCGCAGGGCAGCACTTTCGAGACGAAGTCCACGCCTAGCTCGGAAAATCTGTGCAGCACTTCAAGCGAATATTTGCGCAGGAAGGTCAAATCATAAGTCGCGTGCACGACGAGCACTTTCTTGGGCGTGGAGGCAAAGCGCTCCATGTACGACTCAGGACTGACGGAAGCGAACAGCTTATGGAGCCCAGCCTGCGTCAATCCGGCGTCTTCGAAGGCCTGGCGGATGTGCCGCGTACTCTGGCCTGTCCAGGCAACATCACCGAAAGACACGGATGCGTGATTAAAGGCGTTCACCCGCAACCGCGCATCGTGCGCGCTGGCGATAAAGCCATAACAGGAGCCGAGGCTTGTTCCTAGAATGCCGAACTGCTCATAGCCCTGTTCCTCCAACCAATCCAGGCAGCAGCGAATATCGATGACCGCTTGCCTGCATGCAGCTATGGTGCGGCCAATGTTCGAGCTCACAGCGTAGTCCGAACGCTCCAGCTCCGCCGGGCGGCGAATGTCGTGGAACGGCTTGCTCAGGCGCAGCGCCGAAATGCCGAATCGGTTGAAGAGCGAACAGAGCGCGTTGTGGCTGAACGCATCCGCATTCCATTGCGGCATGACGATCATCGCCCGTTTCGGCTTGCCTGCCTGTTTTTTCGCCGGGGCCGGATACCAGCGCGCATTCACCAGGTCATTCTCCGGATACGGTGTCCGGACCGGCGAGGTGAAGCGCAGGAATTGGGCCGGCTTGAGCTTGCCGTCAGCGGCGAGTTCCTTGAGTTTTGCGTCCTGCGCCAGCGTCTCCGGACGCACATTCGTCGGAAACAGCTGCGGATGCCGCTCTTCCAGGCGATAGTCGGCAGGCGGTTCATAACTGAAGAAAGCATCGCTGTCGCGGACGATCGCCTCGTTGAGTGCGATCATCCACGCTTCAGCGTCTTTCGCATCCTCAGGGGCCCGAGACGCATTTCCCAGGTTATGCGAGTGCAGAAAATCGTCGAGCCACTCATAACCCCATTCGACGGGCCGCACGACCCGGTTTTCATCGCGCGTCGTCAGCGCTGTCTCCCACGCGAACATCCAGCGCGCATACCACTTACTAAGCATACTTATAGTTTAATCGACCAAAACCCGAGGGACCCTCGCTCCGATCGCACATGTGACTTCATAGGGAATCGTCCCCGTCACATCGGCAAGGTCATAAGCGGTGATTGTTTCATTCCCCTGATCGCCAATCAGCACAACCTCATCGCCAATTTCAACACCGGGAACATCCGTAACGTCGAGGATGGTCTGGTCCATCGATATGCGTCCGGCAATCGGAACCTTCTTCCCGCGCACCAGCACATGGCCGCGATTGGAAAGCAGCCGGTTGAGGCCATCGGCATAGCCGACGGGGATAAGCCCCAGTCTGCTCCGTCGCGTAGCGCGAAAGGTCATGTTGTAGCCTGCGCTCTCATTGGCATCAATGTTTCGGAGGGAAACGACGCGCGTCTTCCAGGCAAGCACTGGCTTGAGCGAAGCAGACTCGGTTCCGTCAGGCGGCTGTGGCACAAATCGCGGCAGATAGCCATAGAGAGCCAGTCCCGGCCGCAGCATCAGCCGGGCCGCGTGCTTCTGCGCAAGCTCTCTGAGCGCGGCCAGATGTTGCGGCACAAACATCGTTGCCGAGTTGCCGGCGTGTAACCACGTCGGTTGAATACCATGTTCCCCGATCACATCCAGTGCAGCGGCGAAGCGCGCCACCTGCGCCTGCGTCTCATCGGGATCGAGCATCTCGGGAGCGCTGAAATGGGTCATCACACCTTCGATACGGACTGGAGATTCGGCGTTGCAGCGAGCAAGCAGTGTCTTCAGCACATCCAGCGAGCGCACTCCTTGACGCGACATGCCGGAGTCGATCTCAAGGTGTACCGGAAGGACTCCCGGTCTCAGTACTAGTTTGCGTGCCGCCTCCTCCAGTAGATCGAAATGAAATGGCTCCCACACCTGCGGCGTGAGCCGGTGCTCGATGATCGTATCTGCTTCGCCACCCCATAGCCCGGACATGATCAGGATGCGCGATTCCGGACAGAGCTGGCGCAGCGCAACCGCCTCTGCGACACAGGTCACGCCAAACCATGCACCACCCGCCCTCTCAAGGAGTGGTGCGCACACTGCAGCGCCGTGTCCGTAGGCATTTGCCTTCACCACGGCCAGAACATCGGCATCGTCGGGCGCCACATTGCGGAGCAGTTTCCAGTTGGCAAGCAGGCGAGAGCGGGAAATCTCCACCCATACAGGACGAGTTGGCATCATGGTGATGCTTCCATCCTAAATTGCGGCGAACCTATCGTTACACGCGTCTTTGGTGCATTTCACCCGCGACTGGAAACTGTTTCTCCTGTCGTTATTCGCAAAGGTGCAGTAAAGGGACGCTCGCAGGGATGCCCAAACTCAATCGCCTGCGCCAGGGTCGTCGCCACGGCCTGCGGCCTGCCGGGGCCAAATCGTTCACGCAATGTATCGCTATCCCCGGTCGCACCCCAAAGCCCGATCAGAATTCGGTTTTCCGGCAACCACTCCCGAACCTGCTGGCACAGATTGCGCGCATGCACGAACGCGAAGGGCGGAAGCGCGGAGATGCAGATCATTGTGCTCGGTTCTTCCCTCAGGCGTTCAACAATCTCAGGTGAAAGCGCTGCGGCAGGCAACAGCATGCTCTTGTGCCCGCGCTGTTCAAGCAACTGCGCCAGCATGACGGCGGCAATCTCATCGGCCTGATCGTTGGCAGGGATGCAGACGACCGGGCATCCTTTGTCCAAGAGCGCTTCCGTTTGCGCCGCAGCGGGATCAGGCAGTGGCGAATGGTAGTCGGTGAGCTCGGCGATCAGCTCCGTGGCGCTCTGGAAGAGAAAAGTGCTGCGCGTATCGTCCAGATATCCCTTGTGCCGGTCCTGCTCGGCAAGGCTCAGCGCGGACAGTACAACGCCGTCATAGAGATCGACCAGCCGGTGGCCTTCGAGAAATTTATCGGCAATGTGACGCGCCTCCGTCTGGTCCATGGCCAGCAGCCGCTCGTAGAAATGGGCTTCAGGGGCGAGTTGTGCCTCGTCGCCCAGCAGGATGTGCAGAAACGACATCTGCGGCACATACCTGCCCATCACGATGAGGCAAACGGTCAGGGGAGTGGACAGGATCAGCCCCGGGAGTCCCCAGAGAAGGGTCCAGACCATGGCCGTCGTGACCAGCGCCAGCGGAGAGATGCCTGTATGGGTGCCGTAAAGCCAAGGCTCGATGAAATTGCTCACCATCATCTCGATCACTACGAACAGCAGCAGGACAAACAGGGCCGGCCACCATCCTGGGAAAACGGCAAATGCGAAGAAGAGAGGCAGCCCGGCGCCGATGATCATGCCCGCATAGGGCACCATGCGCAGAATGCCCAGCAGCACGCCCCAGAGCGTGGCATTGGGCACATGCAACAGAAACAGGCCGACGCCGAAGACCGCTCCATAGCTGGCATTCACAAGCACATTCATCAGCAGGTAGCTGCTGATGCGTTGCGCCGCATCTTCGAGAGCCTGCGACATGACGTTCAGGCGGCCCATCCCGGCAAGCAGCAGCACCCGATTGCGCAGGTCTTCGCGCTTGATCAGCATGTAGATGGTGAAGATCAGGACCATCCCGAGCGTGGCAAGCGGCTTGATGACCGGCTTGAGCAGTTGTTGGAGGTAAGCACGATCACTGATCGGCGGTTCGACCACAACCACCTGCGCTGGGCTGGAGTTAGCCTGCGGCGTTTGGCCTTCAGCCTCGCGGGTGCGCTGGATGCTGCGGGCTTTGCTTGGTTCTGAAGGCGGCAATGGCTGCGGCGTTTGCGTTCCGGCCAAATCCTGGTTGAGGAACTGGATCCCGTTGATGGCGTTCCCGACCGGACCGCTGGTGGGGGCATGGATCGCGGCCAGCTTCACGTCGATGTTCTGACGATAGCTCGGCAATTCGCTGGCTACATTGAGTAGCTGCCACCCCACAACCCAGCCAATGCCCCCCATAAGCGCCGACGCCAGCAATACCACTAGAATCACGGCAGGAAGACGCTGCAGCCGCAGGCGCTCCAGCCGAATGACCGCAGGCGCCAGCAGAAAGTTGAGCGTAATCGCCATGGCGAACGGGATGAGCAGATCGCGGGCAAAATAAAGCGTCAGCAGCACCAGCCCGAGAACCAGCATGGGCTCATTGCTGAGCCATCCCCGTTTATTTCTGTTGATGGCGCCCGCGCCGCGTTCCGTGCCATTCATGTGTCGTACCTGAAAAGGAAGCCGTACCGATTAGAGACTGAGGACAGCGCTGAATGCAACATTTCCTTCAGATGCGGGATTTGCAAAATGCGAAGCTGGAACCATCTCATGTACGCAAACGTATTCTTTTGTAACAGGGAACGAGGGAATTTAGCCGATGACCACGCCATGGATTGCCGCAAACCTGACCGATGAGCAGAGAGCGGTCTTCTACGCTCAGATGTCGGCCATACAGAAAGACGAAGTGGTCGGCGTGTTGCTGGCGTTATTCCTTGGCACTTTCGGAGCACATCACTTTTATCTTCGCCGCAACGGTTTGGGCATCATGTACGTGCTGTTCTTCTGGACCGGCATCCCTTCCCTCGCCGGCTTGATCGAGTGCTTCTTCATGCCTGGCCGCGTGCGTCAGTTCAATGCCGAGCAGGCGACGATTCTGGCCGCGAGCCTTCAATACGCAATGCCGGGAACAACCGGAATGGCAGGGATTGTCCCGTCAAAATCCTTTGTCGCCGCTGCCTGCGCGTCCTGCGGAGCGCCATTGGTGCCAGGCGTAAAATTCTGCAGCCGCTGCGGCGCTTCCATAGCGCAGTAGGATGAGTCGCCTCAGTCTTTCATCCTTGAAAGGATGAAATCGGTGCGCTTCGCGACGGCGGTTTGCGGAATCTCTATGATTTCGTAACCCTGTTCGGCATAAACCCCTCGTATCACCCGATCGACGACAACGGCTTCCTCGTAGCTCTGTTTCCTCTCCGAGTCTGTTTCATAAATCTGCGGCCACGGCGGCGCCAAAAAGACTTTCGCGTTATAGCGGCAGGCAACGGCCTGTCGGTACGTTTCGTCGGGAAAGTGAAGTCCGATGAGGCGTGCGTACGCAATCGTATCCAGAATGCCGCGATCGAAGAAAGTACATCGCTGGATCGTACATCGCTGGGTCTTTGCGTGCTTCAGGTAATCCTCAATCGATTTTTTCAGCATGAGCGAGGCGTAGCGCTCTCGATTCATCCACGGAACCGCATTCCCGCCGCCGCTCACTTGTTGCTGAATGATCTGGCGCGCGGCTTCGGGCACACAGGAAACGCCCTGGCGCTCCAGCTCGTGAATGATCGCCGTCTTGCCGACACCCGGACCGCCCGTAATCACAAACAAGCGGTCATTCGATTGATTCCATTGATTAAGCAACACTTTTTTGTGCGCCGAAGGCGCGGCTGCCTCGTAGCCTGCCCTGAGCGTAGCCGAGTGGGCCAGCACTCACATGTTGGTGTGGCCGGCCCGCATTTCCTCGTTGAATGTTGGCTTAGTGTTATCGAGCGCGGCGTGCAGCCTGGCGTTATATTCCTCAGCCCGGGCCAGCAGCGCCGGAGTCGGAGCCGCGTAGTCACCCGTGAGCACCAGCATGCCCTGCTTTGAAAGATCGACAGCCATGCGGGTAAGCTCCTGATCCGTTGTGTTGAGGTACTGTGCGTCACGCGGATCGGCAATCCACACCGGCTGATCGGCGCCCAGCACATGCGAAAGCCAGTAGGCTTTCAGCTCCAGAAACTCAAGACGACTCGCATCGTCCGTATCCGTGAAGGAAAACTTCTTCTGCCAGCGGCTGTAATAGCGCGTCGTGACCGGAACAGGCTGGCGGTTGCCGCTCTTGAGCAGCTCAAGCTGGCCCTGATCGAATGTCTTGCGGATCGCGTTATAGATAAAAGTCTCTGCGTAAGGCTGTTCGTGCGCCGGAACGATTTCGGCAAATGTAACCGTCATGCTTGCAGATATCTTCGTATGCAGCGGCGAGTCCGTGCCGTCTTCCAGGTGCGCCACGCCGTGGACAATGTAGGTGTCCGCGCCTGAAGTCGAGCGGTGAAAGGGCCACGCAAACTTGTTGAAGCTGATCGGCAGCCCGGCCACGGTCACATACGCATCCGGACGCGGATTGCGCAGACGCTTCGCCGCCTCGCGCAGGTGGGTCGTCATTTCTGGAAGCAGATCGGGCTTCTGAAAGTCAAAAGCGTCGCTCAACTCAAGCTCCAGCATCTTCGCTGGCGGCGCATCCGGCGAGAGCGCCAGCTTGAACCTGGCTGTGGGGTGATTGTTGAAGTCGATGCCTGCTTCTGCGGAAAGAACCGTCAGTCCGGCTTCGTTCGCGGCCTTGTCCAGCATGGCCGTCAGTGCTGTTACGAGATTCGTACTCATCACCCTTTATTTTACTGGTCTGGAGCCCGATTTGGCGAAGCGAAGGTCGCCCCCGGTAGGGGATCGTCAACTTACTTTCTGGCGAACACTCTTGAGAATCTCCTCCGAGAGCTACCCATTTTGCCCTGCGTGAGCCAGCACGACACCGCCGATCAATGCAGCCGACTGGCGGCGGTTTCCTTGGCGGGGGAGCGCATTTTTTTCGAATCCTCCATCCCTGATGTCCATCCTGTCACATAATGTATGACGGCCATCCTGGTCGATGGCCGGTCATCGACGGAGGAATCATGAAGCTCGCAGGCAAGAAGGCTCTCATTACCGGAGGCAACAGCGGCATCGGCCTGGCCACAGCCCGCCTTTTCATCTCTGAAGGCGCGGAAGTTGCAATTACGGGTCGCGATCAACAGACACTGGATGAAGCGGTCGCCGAGCTGGGATCGAAAGCGCACGGCTATCGCGCCGACGTTACGGTTGCGGAGGACCGCAAGAAGCTCTTCGCTGAACTCGCCAAAGACTTTGGCAAACTTGACATCGTCTTCGCCAATGCAGGCATTTCTGGCAGGACGCCGACTGGCACGACCGACGAAGCCATCTTCGAGAAGGTAGTCCACACCAACCTCAACGGTGCTTTCTTTACCGTCAATTCAGCCGCTCCTCTCATGAACGACAACGGCAGCATCATCTTCAACGGATCGGTGCACAGTTATCTCGGTCAACCAGGCGTAGCTGCCTACGCTGCAACGAAAGGCGGACTCGTCTCAATGGCGCGATCCATCGCCGCAGACCTTGCACCGCGCAAGATTCGCGTGAACGTGGTGGCCCCGGGAGCGACGAAGACTCCCATCTGGAAGCGCGGCGCGCGCGCCAATGCCACGGCAGAGGAATCCGCAAAAGTTTCCGACTTCTTCTCTTCCACGGTTCCACTTGCCCGTTGGGGCGAGCCGGAAGATCTGGCCAAGGCTGTGCTTTTTCTTGCCTCGGACGA
Source organism: Terriglobales bacterium (assembly GCA_963823845.1). Lineage (GTDB taxonomy): Bacteria > Acidobacteriota > Terriglobia > Terriglobales > Acidobacteriaceae > Alloacidobacterium. The sequence continues at coordinate 188,398 of CAWGND010000008.1, read as the reverse complement.
TTCGTCGTACATCAACGCGGTCGAGCTGATGGTGGATGGCGGACTGACGGGCGCTCCCTTCGGAGCTGCCATTCTTCGCGGCTGACCATAGAGAATCGTTACGAAAGAGAATCGTTACGAAGGACGAACCGCCGGACTACTGGACAAAGCGTGGGTATTCACAGTTGATTGCCAATGCTTTTCAAGGAGATTCTGTATGTCACATCATTTCGATACCAAACTGGCGAGGGAAGATCCTAGCCTCAACCTCTGCGACTTTTATTTATTTGACGGCCCCTCGGGCAAGACGGTGATGGCGATGACCGTGAATCCCGATGTAGGATTATCGGCTCCGGATACGCTTCATCCAGAAGGGCTCTACGCGTTCCGATTCGACCTGAATGGAGATGCGAGGGAAGAGGTGACGTTCAAGTTCAGGTTTGGTGAACCACGACACGGAGATGGCAGTGAACATACTCACATTCAGCCGTTTGTGGTGCGGAAGGCGACCGGTGACGATGCTCTTCGTGGTGACGCCGGAGAGACTCTGGTTGAGGGCGAAACCGGTTCCGTCGCGACTAATTCGGGTCTCCGTGCGTATGTTGGGATTGCTCCAGAGCTATTTGCAGCAAATGCTGGATTCCGCCCATTTATGGCTGCTTTCTATAAGGACCAGCGCTACGATGGGGACGCCTTTCTGCATCAGCAGGATCCCTTTGCGAGGCGGAATATTACGGCGATTGTGCTGGAAGTACCGAGCGAACTGATTGGGAAGGGAAAAGTCAACGCATGGGTGACGATCTCCCTCTTTGGCCATGCGCCGGAGGTACAAGTTTCGCGTTGGGGCCTGCCTATGGTTACGCATATCTTCCTGAACGATCCGAGCGATCAAGAGGTGAAAGAACAATTCAATGCTTCGGTTCCGTCTGAAGATCTGGAGCGCTTCGCGAAGTCGATCGCGGATGTTGCGGAGAAGATGACGACCTATGCCGGTTCGGCGGCGGACCCGGGTGAATACGGGAAGCTGATCGCTGCACGGCTTTGTCCCGACACGTTGCCTTACGAGCTCGGAACGTCCGCCGCATTTGAGGCGACCAGCTTCAATGGGCGCGCACTCGGCGACGATGTGCTGGATGTGATGTTGACGCTGGCGGCCAACAGGCCAATTGTCGATGGACTAGCTCCCGACCGCGGGCGCATTCGCCAGGATTTCCCGTATTATGGAGCGCCGTATACGGCGGAGGAGCAGGTCGGGGTGACGCCGATGCCGCGCCCGGCTAAGAAGTAGGTGGGAAGCGACGCTTGAGAATGATGTTGGAGATCAGGGCGCTTCCGTGGGCAGCTGGTATTCGAGATCGTAGCTGTGCTTGCCTTCGGCGATGATCGGAATCCAGGGAGGGGCGCGCGGAGGAAACGGCCCCGCATCAGTCGGCGCCAAATCGCCAAGTCACTCATCGAAGTCGGATAGGTCCTCAAAAGTCTTAGTGCTGTATCTGAAGCGCCCCGTGAAGGATGGTTGGGTACGAGGGGTTGCGGGCGCTTCGGATACAGCGACTTGAAGGAAGCCGCCTTTTCGGAAGAGGCACGTATGGGATTTGAATTGCTGGGCAGGGCTTCTGAAGCCTGGGTTCAGTGCCAAAGCGGCTCGGTCTGCAGCGCGGTCATGGTGTGATGATGCGTTCTGGAACTGCGTGTGAGTTGCGGGATGAGCAGGAGGCAGCGTCCCGGCAGGCGTAAGAGACAGTCCGGGTATGCACGCATGAGCATGGGAGTGGTTCGAGGCTGGAGATGAGCGTTCATGCGGCACACCTGTCCGGATAGGGTGGAGCGCGAAGCAGCACTTGAGCTGATGTAAATCGTTCGAGGACGAGCATCGATCCACCGCAGCGGGGGCACTTTGGCAGGGTCTGCGTTCGAGGCAGTTCGATGGTCTTAGCAGTTGGCTCTGAGAGATGAGGAGTCGAACTCTGGAGCAGCCGGAAGCAGAGCGGGAGCAGGGAGGCACGCTGACGGTTGGCCAGGAATCCGAAGTTGCGGATACGAACGAAGCCGCGAGGCAGCAGGTGCAGAAGGAAGCGGCGCAGGAACTCGTCGACTGGCAGGTTCATCACGCGCTTCCTGTTGCCATGCGCGGAGTCTCTCCAGCGGAAGGACACCGCATCATCGACGAGAGCAACGAGTCGGCTGTTGGAGATGCCGACGCGGTGGGTATAAGCACCGAGGTAGCGCAGGACATGCTCCGGTCCACCGAAGGGACGCTTGGAGTAGACGACCCAATCGTGACGGAACAGGCACCTGAGCCAGGCAGCGAAGCGGCGTGGCTCGGCCAGTGGTGCGAGATGGCCATGAAACTGGAGATGGCCATCGTGGAACACAGTCTTCAGCCCTGCGACGAACTTGCCGCGGAAGACGCGGCCGAGCACCTTGATGGGAAGGAAGAACGACCGTCGCGAAGCGATCCAACTTGCGTGGTCGGGAGCGAGGCCGCCGGCGGCGATCACGCAGTGGACATGGGGATGGTGCTGTAGCCGCTGGTCCCAGGGATGGAGCACGCTGAAGAAACCGATCTCTGCGCCGAGGTGTCGTGGGTCATGAGCGACTTGCTGGAGAGTTTCAGCGCTGGCGCGGAAGAGAAGGCTGTACAGGATGCGCTTGTTCTGTAGCGCCAGTGGAGCCAGTTCACGCGGCAGCGTGAACACGGCGTGGACTTAGCTGGTGGGCAGCAACGCTCGCCTGCGCTGCCGAAGCCAGCGCAGGCGAGCGTTGCCCTGGCATCGTGGGCAATGCCGGTTGCGGCACGAGTTATAGGAGATGGCGGTATGTCCACAACTGGAGCACTGATCGCGGTGGCCACCGAGCGCAGCGGTGCGGCAACGTACGATCGCCTGCAGCACCTTCTGGTGCTGACCGTTGATCCAGCGATGACTGCGTTCCACGAAGCCCGGTCCAGCGTAGCGAATGATGTCGGCCATCTCCAGCGAGGAGCGGCTCAGGCGCTGCGTGGTACGTGCCCTCGGGAAGCTAGTGGAAGCTGGTCGAGCGGACTGGCGGTTGCGCTCAGGTGCTTCTGCGAGAGATGGAGATAAATCGTGGTCTCTTGGAGGTCCCGATGCCCAAGCAGGATCTGGATGGTGCGCAGGTCTGCGCCTGCTTCCAGCAGGTGCGTCGCAAAACAGTGCCGCAACGTATGTGGGTGGATGTACTTATGCTGAAGCCTAGCGCGGACCGCCGCCTGCTGACAGGCCGTCCAGAGCACCTTCGTGGTGACAGGGCGGCGTGAGGTGTGCCACTTGTTGCCCGGAAACAGCCAATCCGTAGGCTTCCTTCTGAGTCCACGCCAGTAAGTGCGCAGTTCTTCGAGCAACGCCGGACTCAGCATGACATCACGGTCCTTGCGTCCCTTGCCACCGCGGATGTGAACGACCATCCGTTCACTGTCAATGTCGGTGATCCTCAACCGAGTGACTTCAGCACGACGTGCGCCCGTGGCATAAAGCGTCATGAGCAGGCTGCGATGGAACGGCGCCTCCGCCGCGTCAATCAACCGCGCGACCTCCTGCTGGCTGAGTACCTGGGGAAGGCGCAGCACCTTCTTCGGATAAGGCGTCTCGGCAACGCTCCATCCTCGCTTCAGCACCTGGATGTAGAGGAAGCGGAGGGCTGCCAGCCTCTGCGTAACTGTGTTCGGAGAGAGCTTCCAGGTGCGGAACATCGCAGCCTGATACTGGCGGATGTGTTCGATCCCGAGCCGCTCTGGCGGACAGTGGAAGTAGCGAGCGAAGTGCTCAACCGTGCGAATGGTGGCGCGAATGGTGGACGGAGCGTAGTTGCGCCGCTCCAACTCCTCAAGCATGATCTGGCGTAAATGCCTCACAGAGAATCCTCCTCTGCGACAAACCCTAGATCACCACCACCACCGCCAGTTCTGCGTACGCGTATGCGTCCGCCGCAAAGCGGCTTCGTTCATGTCGGCTTATGATGACCAATCTTGTTGCTCACCATAAGAACGTTTTTCGGTAGTAATCGGCCTTTCGGCCCACAAATTTAACAAAACACTTCCGGGTTGGCGGTGATACGACCAAAATCTTGAAAAGGGAAATGTTCTCGGCCAACCTCTCATCGAGCATTCTTTACGCAGAATCCGGCTATAACAGTGGGATGGCTTAGTTTTGAGAAGAATGTTCCGGCGTCACACGAGACTCCGGCGCCTGCCTCCTTTACTTCTCTTCCAGAGTCAGAGCGTAGACGTCGTCGGTTCCGGCGGCGCGAGTAAGGAGTGGAGCATTCGTTGGATCAAGAGACATCGACACGCCTGTCGCACTAACCAGGTGCGTCTCCCTCAAATCGGCGACCCTCTCCTCTTTTCCATCCGGGATGCGAATGCGAAAGATTCCCTGGTCGACGCCGTAGCGCAGGAAGTAGATGGTTTGGCTGTCGCCGGAAAAGCAGGGGAATGCCACAATGCCGGTGGTCTTCAGCACCGTCCATTTCTGTGCGGCGATATTGAACACGCGCAAAAAAGGCCCCACCCTGGCCAGAGCGGCAATGTACCGTCCGTCCGCTGACCAGCGCCGGGAATACATCTCGGCCGACCCCGGAATCGCAGTCACCCGGTGTGTGGCGAGATCAAGGATGCGGATGTCCTCCGTCCTGGCCACCGGCAGTCTTTCTGAGAAGACAATCTCCCGGCCGTCAGGGGACCATCCCGGGTCTCCGTCCAATCCGGGATTCTCGGGCATCAGCTTCTCCGGACTCTTACCCCCATCCGAGGAAACGATATAGCTGGTGTAGTGACCAAAATCCCGGAAGTCAGCAAAGATGATTTGCTCCCCGTCCGGCGACCAGCGCGGGGAATACATCCCTGGTCCGGGACTCGCCAGTCGCCGGGCTCCTGTTCCATCGAGGTTAACGATGTCAATCTCCGTCTGGTCTTCCGAGACGTAGGCGACGGATTTTCCGTCCGGAGAAAATCCGCCGGACTCCGATTCGGCGAGACGCCGGAAGGTTCCTCCGAGGATGCTCTGAGTCCAAAGTCCGGGTACTTCGCTGTCATCGGGCAAGGCCGCGATTAGCAATTCGGAGCCATCCGGTGAAACGTCGCAAATCCCGAACTGACGTCCCGGAACCGCGATGCGGAGCGGCACCCTATCGCCCCCGGATGCAGCCATTTGACTCGGTAGGTTCGGCGAATCGGAATCGAGATACACCCGCGCGAAGACTCCCTTGCGCTGGCCATCAAAGGTGATCTGGGTGTATTTGGCGATGCGCAGACGCGGCAGCGGGCGCTGCATGTACCAGATCGCGGCGGCAAGGCAAACCGCGACAGAGGCTGCTCCGGGCAGCAGCCACACACGGAGTCTCCTTCGGCTCGCTTTCTTTGGCTTTTCGTTCCTGGTTTCGTCTTCAACTGCTGTATCGATAACAGAGTCGATCTGGGCCGGAGCGGTCTTCGACTCCATTTGACGTGAGGTTGCGTTTCCATCCTCGTTGATTGGGGGATCGTCCGGCGCCGAAGGTTCGATGTGACCCCTGAATCGATAGCCGCGGCGCGTGAGCGTTTCGATCAGCGCGCTCTTCGCTCCCGCATTCCCAAGAGCTTCCCGGAGCTTTGCCACCGCTTTATTCAGGTTGTGATCGAAATCAACAAACGTATCCGCAGGCCAGAGTTGCTGGCGCAGCTCCTCCCTGGTCACCAGCTGTCCGGAATGTTCCAGCAGAATCCGGAGTACTTGGAACGGCTGCTCCTGCAGCTGAACTTTCCGCCCCTCGTAAAACAGCTCTCCACTGCCGAGATCTAATTCGAATCCCTCAAACCGGACTCGCTCGTAGGTGGTCTTTGGGTGCATGCCGGACTACCCTCACCGTGTGCGCCGAGTCTATCGCATGTTTTTCACCCCTTCAATTCGCAACTCACCTTTTGCAAAGGACTGAAAACGCTAGGGGACAAAAAAGGGACTCACTGGGAATACGCTGGCCATTGCCTGCTTTTCTGTTGAAGGCTAGATTCCTCCCAATTCTTTGACCGATACGGTCGAAACCACAGAATTCAGGGGGGAGAAATCCCATGCGTCGGGCACTGTTCAAACAAGCCAGTATCGTTTTCCTGTTGCTGCTTAGCGCAGCGACCCTTTGGGGCCAGTCCGCCACCGTATCAGTGTACGGCACTGGGCTCAACAACCCTCGCGGTCTTGTCTTTGGTCCCGACGGCAGTCTCTACGTCGCCGAAGGCGGTGCTGGCGGCACCATGACCACTACGCCAGCCGAATGCACGCAGGTTCCCGGTCCCGTAGGTCCTTACAGCGGCGGATTTACAGCGCGGATTTCCAAATTTGACCGGCACGGCAACCGGACCACGGTCGCCGACGGATTGCCCTCCAGCCAGACCAGTCCCGATCAAGGGAATCTAGTGAGTGGCGTCGCCGACGTCGCCTTCATTGGGGATGAGCTTTATGCCATTCTGGCCGGCGCCGGTTGCAGTCACGGCCTCATGGGTACGGTCAACGCCGTGCTGCGCATACATCACGACGGGACCTGGGGCCAAGTCGCGGACCTGAGCGCATTTCAAATGGCCCACCCCACGGCGAATATTTCATTGTCGGCCGATGATTTCGAGCCCGATGGCACCTGGTACAGCATGATCGCGGTTAACGATTTTCTCTACGCTGTCGAGCCAAATCACCAAGAGGTCGATCGTATCAATCCTCGAACCGGGGAGATCCAACGGATCAGTGACGTCTCGACCTTCGATAGTTCCAAATGGATCGGGCCTACCGGTCTTACTCATCACGACGGAGAGTTTTACTTTGGCAATCTCGGCAAGTTCCCCATCGTTGACGGGAGCTCAAGTGTTTACCGCTTGAAACGCCATGACGATTTCGATGTCGTGGAATCCGACCTGACTACCGTTATGAGTGGTAGCTTTCGACGATCGTGATCGCTTGTATGTGCTGGAGAATACGACCGGAACCGGCAATCTGTTTCCCACGCCGATGACCGGCGACATCATTCGCTTCGATCATGACGGATCGCGGCACGTAATTGTGACAGGCCTATTCCTGCCAAGCGCGATGATCATGGGGCCCGATGGGAACCTATACGTCTCGAACGTTGGATTCGGCCCACCACCCGGGGGATTGGGCCAAGTCCTAAAGGTTGAATTGAATGACCATGACTATGATCGTTGATAGTCTAAGCAGCGGGCAGGCGGCTCCGGTATCAAGGCGAGGCACCTGCCCGGCCACCCTCGGTAAGTGCGTCGCCTGACTACCCGGTAGCGGGCCACCGCTGGTCGAACAATAGACGCTACTGCAAGCATTCAGCGAGCCGAACCATTGCTATGAATACTGCTCCCCGTTGCACCGAGCGTAGACCAAAGGTAATGATAGGTCTTAGTGCTGTATCTGGAGCGCCCCAGGCAATAGGGGGCGGATGATAGCAGTCAATGAGGGCGCTTCTGATACAGCGACTTGAAGGAAGCCGCCCTCATGGAAGGCTATGTACTTTGAATGGCCTGACGGGGTGCGGAGGTTTAGGGAAGCTGCAGAGGTGGGTGTGATCAGGGGCTTTGCGGGCGGGATGGAACGGTGAAGCGTCGCAATGAGAAGTCAGGCGAGGTCTTAAGAGATAGGTGAGCAAGTATCCTGGCTGAGATGAGGCAAAGAGTCTGCGCGCGTGCCGAGGCATGTGCAAAGTCCGAGGATATGGATAGAGGTTCAAGCAGCGCACCGGTCTGGTTGAGGTGGAGAGCGAAGCAGAAGTTGCGCAGCGGAGAGCCGCTCGACAACGCGCATGGTGCAACCGCAGAGCGGGCAGTTCCAGAATGAGTGAGGGTTGTCGGTAGACGGCGATGCGGACGAAGCGGCTATCGGATCTAAGCTACCGAGCAGTTGGAAGCAGAGCGGCAGGAGTGTGGCACGTCGTCTGTTGGCGAGGAAGCCGAAGTTGCGGATGCGCACGAAGCCGGGCGGCAGCAGGTGGAGCAGGAATCGGCGCTGGAACTCCTCGACCGCCAGAGTCATGAGTCTCATCTTGTTGCCGTGGGCGGAATCTCTCCAGCGGAAGGTGACGTTGCCATCGGCGAGAGCGATCAGCCTGCTGTTGGAGATGGCGACGCGATGGGTGTAAGCACCGAGATAGCGGAGCACATGCTCAGGGCCGCCGAAGGGCTGCTTGGAGTAGACCACCCAGTCGTGGCGGAACAGCACTCGCAGCCAGGCTCCGAAGGCTTGCGGCTGTGCCAGAGGCAGGAGGTTGCCGTGGAATTGAAGCGTACCTTGATGGAAGGCGTTGCGCAGCCTGGCGACGAACTTGCCGCGGAAGACCCGGCTGAGCACGCGGATGGGCAGAAAGAAGGAACGGCGGGCGGAGATCCAGCTGGAGTGATCCGGTGCGAGACCGCCGGCGGCAACTACGCAGTGGACATGGGGATGGAAATGCAAGCGCTGGTTCCAGCTGTGGAGCACGCTGAAGAAACCGATCTCGGCTCCAAGATGTCGAGGGTCGCGAGCAATCTCAAGCAACGTATCGGCACTGGCGTGAAAGAGCAGGTTGTAGATCAACCGCTTGTTCTGCAATGCGAGCGGAGCCAGTTCCCGCGGCAGAGTAAAGACGGCATGCACATAGCGGGTGGGCAGCAGTTCCCGTTCACGCGCCTTGAGCCAGCGCATGCGAGCGTTGCCCTGGCACCGCGGGCAATGCCTGTTTCTGCATGAGTTGTACGAGATCTTGGTCGTATGTCCGCAGCCGGTACAGCGATCACGATGTCCACCCAGCGCGGCGGTGCGGCAGCGCGTGATGGCCAGCAACACTTTTCGGTGTTGCCAGTTGATCCACTTACGGCTGTGTTCAAGAAATGCGTGTCCCGCACAGCGAACAATGTCGGCCATCTCCAGCGGAGGCCGGCTCATGAGCTGTGCTTGTGTCCTCCTTGTCGAGAGAACGTGAGGGCATCGAGCGGGCTGGCAGTTGCGCTGAGATGACGTTGGGACAGATGCAGGTAGACGGTTGTTACTTCGAGGTCGCGATGTCCGAGCAGTATCTGGATGGTGCGCAGGTCGGCGCCGGCTTCGAGCAGATGTGTGGCGAAGCAGTGACGTAGAGTGTGCGGATGAATGTGCCTATGCGTGAGGCCAGCGCGTTCGGCGGCGTACTGGCAGGCATCCCAGAGGACCTTGGTGGTGACAGGATGACTCGAAGTGTGCCAGCGGTTGCCGGGAAAGAGCCACTCCTTCGGCTTGCGTCGGAGGCTGCGCCAGTAGACGCGCAGCGCATCGAGCAGCTGCGGGCTGAGCATGACATCACGGTCCTTGGCTCCCTTGCCTCCCCGGATATGAACCACCATCCGTTGGCTGTCGATGTCACTGACCTTCAGGTGGGCCGCTTCCGCGCGGCGTGCGCCGGTGGCATAAAGCGTCATTAGCAGGATGCGATGAAAGGGGCTTTCCGCGGCGTCGATCAGACGCGCAACTTCTTCCTGGCTGAGTACCTGCGGAAGGTGACGCACCTTCTTCGGATAGGGCGTCTCGGCGATGCTCCAGCCGCGCTTCAACACGTGGATATAGAAGAAGCGCAAGGCAGCCAACCGCAGGATTACGGTGTTCGGGCTGAACTTGAACGTGGTGAATAGAGCCGCCTGATACTTGCGAATCTCCTCCGGGCCAAGCTGATCGGGCCGGCGATGAAAGTACTGGCTGAAGTGCTCGACGCCGTGAAGGTATGAGCGGATGGTGGTGTCTGCGAAGTTGCGACGCCGCAACTCCTCAAGCATGAGCTGACGTAGATGGTTCACAGAGAATCCTCCTTCTCTGCGCACCAAACTACCCCGGCGGCCTCAAGTGTCGGTTGACGAACACGCGGATGCGTCCGCCGCCGCCGCGGCTTCGTTCAAGTCGGCTTGTGTTTACCAACGGATGCATATCCATTCTCGAATGGTGATAACAGCCGAGTCACGCATCGAGCTTTTATTCTTCAGGTAAAACGCACAACGTGGTCATTAAGCTGCATGTCCCGTCGCGTGCCCCACATTGTTCTTCCTCTTGAGGTTGCTTTATAAAAAGGGCAATCCAGGACACATTCCGTTTCAGAAACTCAGAAGCGCCAATCTTCACGATCGGACTCGGAAGTCCCAAATTGGGAAATAACCAAGAAAATAATCGTCGTCGCAACGACTACTGGCATACGATTATCGTCGTATCAGGTATCCTAGAAATAGGAAACAAAACAAAAGCCCGCTTCAGTCAGCGGGCTTTTTTATTTCTCCTAGCACCCGAGAAAATAAGCCGAAATACACGCACCCAAGTACCTTTATTTGGCCGAATTTACAAAAGCATAGGGGGAGAGGGGTGGAGGGTAGAAGCGGTGCGCTTTAGCCCACCCAATAAAGCCGGGTGCCCCATAAAGAACTCAAGACACGCAACCACCTGTATTTGGACGAATTTACAAAAGCAAAGGGGGGGAGGGGTGGAGGGTAGAAGCGGTGGGCTTTAGCCCACCGAATAAAGCCAGGCCAAAAGGCCCGTACCTTACTGCCGTAGGCATGAGCGCAGGCGAAGCCGAAGCGATAAGGAACCTCGCTTCCGTTAAATAGATGACCCTTAACCGCCTGTATTTGGAAGAATTTACAAAAACAGGGGGAGGGTCTACCCACTACCTAGTAAGAAAGACGGAAGAATCGCCTAGAACTCGCGAAGTTCCCGGTCCACAGCCAGCTTTTCTGCCGTTAGTTTGACTAAAGAAGCGGCATCGCCTTTACGCTCTGCGTCGGTGATAGCAGCCCGCAGCTCCCGTTGACGGCGCTCCAGGTGGCGGTGACGGAGCGTGTCGAGCGCCGCCGTAACATGCTCTGCGCTGATCGGTTCGATTTCGCCGTTCAGTGCCTGCGCCAACAAACTACGGGCTGCTGGATCTTCAACGGCATCCATGGGACTGGTAGCGCCGCGATGGCGCAACTGCTTCAGAATCGGAGCGACGGTCAATCCTTCGAAGTGCGCTTCATTTGCGTCGAATCCGCTCGCCGCTGCCTGGCAGGCTGCTTCGGAAAACGCTCCAGCGAAAGCACGCAACAAAATCTTCTCCGCTTCGCTTAAAGCAGGAATCACATTTGACAGCGAATCGCGCCGTTTCGCAGCGGCTTCCTTCAACTCTTCTCGCACCAGCGCCGAATCGATTCCAAGCTTTTGGGCGGCATCTGCGGCAAATTCGTCACGCGTGATGCGATTCGGCATACGCTTGATATGCGGTAGTAAGAAGTTCAGCGCCTCTATCTTAGCCGCGGCAGTCACTGGGGGGAACAGCTGCCGAGCCCGTTCCACCAGATAGTCGGTGTGACGTTTTGCTCCACGCAGAGCTGCGAGATACGCCTGCACGCCTCGCTCGCGAATGTACCGGTCCGGATCGAGTCCGCCTTCCAGCGTCACTACGCCGACGTCAAAACCCTCTTCGGTTAGCAGGGCAATCGACTTCTCCGCCGCATTGGCGCCGGCGTTGTCCGGATCGAAGTTCACGATCACGCGCGTTGTATAGCGCGAAAGCAGCCGCACCTGCGCTTCAGTAAAGGCTGTGCCGCTGGTGGCGATCACGCTCTTCACACCTGCCAGATACACCGAGATGCAGTCCATCTGCCCTTCCACTAGAACGGCACCCTTCTGCTCCCGAATCGCCTGTTTCGCCTTGTCAAGATTGAAGAGGACATTGCCCTTCAGATACAGCGGCGTCTCCGGCGAGTTCATATATTTTGGCCCTGCCTTCTCGCCGACTTCAAGCGCACGCGCCGTAAAAGCGATCACGCGGCCCGATTCATTCGCGATCGGAAACGTCACCCGCTTGCGAAATCGCGAGTACAACGGTCCCGGCTTGCCATCTTCCTGCTCTTTGAACGAGAAGAGGCCTGACAGTCGCAGCGTCTCCTGATCGGCAACGGATTGCAGACGCTCGCGCAATGCGTGAAACGAATCCGGAGCGTAGCCGATGCGAAACTTCTGGATCTCGTCCGGCTTCAGCCCGCGGCCTGAGAGATATTCGCGCGCCAATGCTCCTTCCGGCGAACGCAGCTGTTCCTCAAACCATGTTGTGGCCAGTTCGTGCAGTTCCAGCAGCTTGGTGCGCTGGCGTCCTTCCTGCGCCTCTTCTTCGGAAGAGAACTCGCGCTTGGGCAGCGGAATCCCGCACTTCTGCGCAACAAATCGAACCGATTCCGGAAAACCGACGTTCTCAATCTTCTGAATGAACGAAAAGACATCGCCCGAAACGCCGCAGCCGAAGCAGTGAAAGAACTGCCGCGTCGCGTGCACGGAGAACGACGGCGATTTCTCTTTGTGAAAGGGACATAAACCGCTGAAATTCTGCGCTCCAGCCTTTTTTAAGCGCACATAGTCGCCAATAATCTTGACGATATCGGCCTGTTGCTTGACGAGTTGTGCGAAATCCGACGCCATCGACTACTGCAAATAGAGTGTACTCAACCGAACATGGCGATCACATCTTCCGGCATGATCCCCTGCTCACGTAATGCGCGCAGCGAAAACGCATCGTGCCGCTTCGCCAGTCGCAGGCCGTGAGCATCGTGCATCAGCGGACAGTGATACCACGCGGGCGGATCCAGACCCAGCGCGCGATAGACCAGAATCTGCCGCGCGGTCGAGCGCAGCAGGTCCGCGCCCCGCACAACCTCGGTGATACGCATGGCCGAGTCGTCCGCGACGACAGCCAGTTGATAAGCAGGCACGTCATCCCGCCGCCATACGAGAAAGTCGCCGAAATCGCGTCCGGCGACGTAGCTCTGCGATCCGAAATGGCCATCGTCGAAGGCAGTCGCCTCGCCATCGGTAACCCGAAAACGCCAGTTCAGGCCCATTGGCGATTCCGGAACTTTTCTGTCGCCCGCACGATGATGTGGCCGGCACGTTCCCGGATAAATCGGCTCGTCATCCTCATCATGCGGAGCCTGCGCACTGCGCGCCAGGTCTTTACGCGAGCACCGGCAGGGATAGACCAATCCGGCTCGCACCAGCGTCCGCCACGATTCAAGGTACAGCTTTCGCCGCCGGCTCTGGACGTATGGAGCATAGGGGCCACCGACATCCGGCCCCTCCTGCCACCAAATCCCGAGCCAGCGCAGATCTTCAAGCATCGCCGACACAAACTCGGCCTTCGACCGCTGCGGGTCAAGGTCTTCATTTCGCATCACAAGCACGCCGTTGGCCCGCAGCGCACGTTCATAAGCAATCCAGAAGGTCCGCGCGTGGCCCAGATGCAGTAGTCCGGTCGGAGAGGGCGCGAGGCGGCCGCGGTATGCAGTAGTCACGCGCCTAGTCTAGCGAATGCAATTGTGTCCCATGGCAACGGTGAGAAACATAATACGCCAGCGGTGAAGCGTGTCCCAGCGCTTGTGCTCCCGCCGCCACCCCTCCGGCAGCGCGCCGGATTCAAGCACGGCGATACGGGGCCGGGTGCATTTTGCGCGGATGGAGAAGAACGGACGCCGGCATAAGACGACTATGTAGTTTGAGTCGTTTCCTCTTCACTCTCCAAGTTTTCCCCAGCAGATTTCACCACGGCGCCAAGCACGCCACATACCGCTGCGAGTCCAATGCCGACCATCTCTGCCAATACTCGGTCCATCTTGACTCGGTCCATCTTGGCGAATTCGTGCATGGCGCGTCCTCCTACCCAAAATGCAAGGCCGGCTATTACAAAGAGGAACCAGGATTATTCCCCGCAGCAGGAACGCAAGAGCTGATTTCGTCGAAGAAGTCATCGTTCAGAACGCGATAGCGGCAGAATACAAGCTTGCTAGCATAAGCGGCACACTCTACTCAGAACAAATCCGGAATGCTCGTAAACGCAATCCGCGTGGGAGCGGCGGCCTTTGCCAGCAGCATGCTTGCCGGGAAGAGCGTGTCGGTACCGTATTTGTGATTAAGGGTGTCCATCGTAGTTGAAAGCCGGGTGCGCCGCGACTCGCTTTCGAGGCTGGAAAACAGGCTCAGCGTGTGCAGATGTTCCGGAACCAGATTCCCCAGCCACACGCCGACAAAAAACGGCTTCTGCTGCGCCTCGCCCTGTGGCAGTTCCGACCACAGCTTGCGCAGGGCTTCGACGAGTGTCTGATTGTCCTGGCACTCCACGACCGTCATGCTATGCGACCAGCCGCTCTGTGGGATGCCGGAATAATGGCGTTTCTTGGCCGTCTCTTTCGGCACAGCGAACTTCACGGACAGCGACACATTCGTCGTCCACAGATGCGCGGCCCGCAGGCGCATCGCCGCCTTGTGCAGCATCTTGTGGGCAATGGCATAGGCGCCGTCGCGCGTGCGGAACTCCGGCGGCAGCATGTGGCTCTGGCTGATCGATTTCTGGTGCTCCAGTTTCGGATCGTTGAAATCCTCGCCCCGCAGCCAGTAGTAGAGCTTTTCGCCGCCGACTCCGCCCCAGACATCGCTCAGCTTTTCGCGGTCGAGCGCTAATAGCTGCTCCATCGTTCGGATACCACGCGCGTGCAGATGCTGCTCCATGCGCGCGCCGACGCCAGGCAGATCGCGCAGGACTAATCCCGTCAACGCGGGTTTCAGAATGTCAGGCGTGAGAGCGACGAGGCCATCGGGCTTCTCCATGTCCGAGGCAATCTTGGCGAGGTAACGATTCGGCGCCAGCCCCACCGAGCAGCGCAGCGTGCTGCCCACGTCCCGCTTGATCGTCTCCTTAACGCGCCGCGCCAGATCGAGCGCCGCCACCAGCGGCTGCTCCCGGCCGAGCAGGCTGCAGGCCATCTCGTCGATCGACATGACTGTAGACACCGGCACACAGGTCTCCACGGCCTCAACAATCTTCTTGTGGTAGTCGACGTATACCTCGTGCCGCGCCTCGACCAGCTCAATCTCCGGGCACATACGCTTGGCCTCGCCAACCTGCGTCCCGGTTTTCACCTGAAACGCTTTCGCCTCATAACTGGCTGCGATGCAACAGGTTGTATCTGCCATGAGGGGCACAACAGCCACCGGCCGGTTGCGCAACTCGGGACGCAGCTCCTGCTCGACCGAAGCAAAATAGGAGTTCAGATCGAGAAAGAGCCAGCGCACGCGCGGCTCAGATCTCTCATCGCGTTTGTCGAAAGAGTGCACGGCGTCTACAGCTTCGTATTTTATTCGCTGTCGATAAAGTCAAGTATACCGAATGGAGAAAATTCGCATCTTAGCACTCGAGCCATGAAGCGTGGTTCCGGGCCAATAAGGGAAATCCCGCCACTGAATCTCACAAAATTTGCTTTCTATAGCCAAAATCCAGTGAGATGATGGATGGCACCCGTCGAAACCACGCGGCATGTCGCGGTTTCCTGGGTAGAGGGCCAGGCCGGTTATGTGGTTCCTTAAGATGCATGATTTACTGAGTCACCTGTCACGATTGAGCGACTTCTTGCCAGCGATCCTGGTAACAGTCGGTGTTGCGATGCTCATCGGGTGCGCGGTTGGTTGCGTTTGCACCCCCTGCGAAGAGAAAGACGATCTCTTCCACAAAGAGGTCTATTAGCAGGCGGAAACGCTGGCAGCGTGGCCGTACAGATTGACTCCCCACCCCTGAAGCCTTTCTGCGTTCTTCTATAATCCGACCTCATGGAAACATCCAGGCCAGCTGTTCGCGCTGAATCGCTTGAAGAATTGGAACGCCGTAACCGCCTTGCTGAAGAAGGCGGCGGAAAAGAGCGGCGCGAGCGCCAGCACAACGAGGGCAAGCTCTCCGCGCGCGAGCGCATTACGCTGCTGCTCGATGAAGGCACCTTCGAGGAAACGGACAAGTTCGTCACCCATCGCTGCACCGACTTCGGCATGGAGCAGAAGCGCATTCCCGGTGACGGCTTTGTTACCGGATACGGCCGCATTGATGGCCGCACCGTCTTCGTCTTCGCGCAGGACTTCACCGTCTTCGGCGGGTCTCTCTCGGAATCGAACGCCGCAAAGATCGTCAAGATCATGGACACGGCGATGCGTGTCGGCGCTCCGCTTATCGGCCTGAATGATTCCGGCGGCGCGCGCATTCAGGAAGGCGTTGTCTCCCTCGCCGGATACGCGGACATTTTTCTGCGTAACACTTTAGCCAGCGGCGTCATACCGCAGATCTCAGCTATCCTAGGCCCCTGCGCTGGCGGCGCCGTTTACTCGCCCGCCATCACCGACTTCACTCTCATGGTCGACAAGACCTCGTATATGTTCGTCACCGGCCCCGATGTGATCAGGACGGTCACCCACGAGGAAGTCACCAAGGAAGAGCTTGGCGGCGCGAGCACGCATAACGAACGCTCCGGCGTAGCCCACTTCATTGCGCACGACGATGCCGAATGTCTCGCCATGATCCGCGAGCTCTTCAGCTTCCTGCCATCGAACAACATCGACGATCCGCCGCGCCGCGCCTGTACCGACCCCACTGACCGCGCCGACCCCGAGCTCGACTCGCTCGTGCCCGCCGAATCAAATCAGCCTTACGACATCAAGCAGGTCATCGAGCGCATCGTCGACGACGGCTATTTCTTCGAAGTCCACGAGCATTTCGCGCGCAACATTGTCATCGGTTTCGCCCGCATGAATGGCCGCCCGGTAGGCATCGTCGCCAACCAGCCTGCATTTCTTGCCGGCGTCCTCGATATCGACGCCAGCGTCAAAGGCGCTCGCTTCGTGCGTTTCTGTGACGCCTTCAACATCCCGCTCATCACGCTGGAAGATGTGCCCGGCTTCCTGCCCGGCACGCAGCAGGAATACGGCGGCATCATCCGCCACGGCGCGAAGCTCCTCTACGCCTTCGCCGAAGCGACTGTCCCCAAGCTGACGGTCATCACACGCAAAGCCTACGGCGGCGCGTACTGCGTCATGAGTTCAAAGCACATCCGCACCGACCTGAACCTGGCGTGGCCGACCGCGGAAATCGCTGTCATGGGCCCCGAGGGCGCGGTCAACATCGTTTATGGCCGCGAATTGAATCAAGTTATCGCCGAAGCCGAAACCAGCGAAGGTCCCCTGAGCGACGAGCGCAGGCAGCAGTTGCTGGCTGAGGCGCGCGCGGAAAAAGTCCACGAATTCCGCGAGCAGTTCGCCAACCCCTATATCGCCGCCGAGCGCGGCTACGTCGATGCCGTCATTCTTCCCCGCGAGACGCGCCGCCGCCTGATCACCGCGCTTGAAATGCTGCAGGGCAAGCGCGACAAGAATCCGCCTCGGAAGCACGGAAACATTCCCCTGTGAGCGACCCCATCAGCACGACCACCGCTGATCATTACGTCTGGGGAGAAATCTGCGACGGCTGGCACCTTGTGCTTTCCGAGAATCTCAGCATCATCGAAGAGCGCATGCCCCCGGGAAGCGGAGAGCAGCGCCACTGGCATCAGTGCACGCGCCAGTTCTTCTATGTCCTTGAAGGCGAGTTGACGATGCAGCTCGACGACCGGACCACCGTCCTCGAAGCGCGGCAGGGAATCGAGATCGCCCCCGGCCTGCCCCACCAGGCAAAGAACCGCTCTGCCGCCGACACGCGTTTCCTCGTGATCTCGCAACCGCCCAGTCACGGCGACCGCTCGGTATCGTGAAACGGGATATTGCCGTCGCGCACTATTCATCCGTCGGTGGTATCGTTATTGACTGCCGTTCAACCGGGTCACAAAGTCGATCTTAATGAGGTGATCTATGCCTTCCCGTATCACTCTGGAAAAAAGTGAACGCAAAGCGCCCGCGCATGCATCCCATCTGGGCCGCACGTCGCCGCAGCAAACTATCAGTGTTTCCGTCATCGTGAGGCGGAAAAATCCCCTCAAGTTGAGTGACCTCAAGGGTCGCCGGCTCTCCCACGAAGAATTCAACGCACAGTACGCAGCCGCTCCCGCTGACTTCGACAACATCCGCACATTCGCAAAGAATCACGGCCTTGCCGTGGATGAAGCAGCGTCCAGCCTCCCGCGCCGAACCATCGTGCTGACCGGCACGGCCAGTGCGATGGAGAAAGCCTTCGGCGTAGAACTCAACAGCTATGAGGACCCGCGGCAAAAGAAGCGCTTCCACAGTTTCACAGGCAAAATTTCGGTGCCCGACGAGCACGCGGAAGCGATAGAGGCCGTGCTTGGTCTGGACTCCCGCCCCGTGGCAACGCCCCATATCCGCCGATTGGACGCTGCCGATCCTGACAGAAAAAAGAAGCAGCCGGCTGCTGGTCAGCCGAAGCCCTTCAGCGCCGTGCAGGTCGCACAGCTTTATAGCTTCCCTGCGAATCTCAGTGGCAGCGGTCAAACCATTGCCATCCTGGAATTAGGCGGCGGCTATACGGCAAGCGATCTTCAGACCTACTTCAGTGGCGTGGGCCTGAACACTCCGAACGTCGTCTCAGTCGGCGTCGACGGGGGCTCTAACGCGCCCGGCGACCCCAACGGTGCCGACGGCGAGGTCGAACTCGACATTCAGGTTGCTGGCTCGGTGGCCAATGCCGCGAATATCGCTGTCTACTTCGCGCCCAACACGGATCAGGGATTCATCGACGCCATCACCACCGCCGTGCACGACACGACCAACAAGCCGTCCGTGCTTTCGATCAGCTGGGGCGGCCCGGAATCGAGCTGGTCCGCATCTTCCGTCACCGCTCTCGATAACGCCTGCCAGTCCGCCGGCGCGCTGGGCGTCACCATCACGGTGGCATCCGGCGACAACGGTTCGAGCGACGGCACAAACGGCACAGTGGTCGACTTCCCCGCATCCAGCCCGCATGTCCTCGCCTGCGGCGGAACAGAACTCTTTGCTAGCGGCACCTCAATATCCCAAGAAGTCGTGTGGGACGACCAGCCGAAAGGCGGAGCCTCGGGAGGAGGATTCAGCGGAAGCTTCGCGGTGCCGGCGTGGCAGACAAGCGCGCTTCCGTCAGGCAGCTCAGGACGCGGTGTTCCCGATGTCTCCGGCGACGCCAGCCCGGAGAGCGGATACAACATCATTGTCGATGGCCAGCCTCAGGTAGTAGGCGGCACGAGCGCCGTTGCGCCGCTCTATGCCGGGCTGATTGCCCTAGTCAATCAGCAGCTGGCAACGCAGAGCGCGCCATCGGCTGGATTCATCAATCCCACGCTCTATCAGAATGCGAGCGCATTCAACGACATCACGCAAGGCAACAACGGAGCGTACTCCGCAGGCCCCGGATGGGATGCCTGCACCGGGCTTGGCTCTCCGAAAGGCGCAGCTATTCTGACGGCGGTGACGACCGCGCCCGCTGCGGGCAGTTAGCGAGGAGAGCGCATCACCGGCTTGCCCTTGTCGCTCAGCTCGATATATCCGAACGGCGTATGGTGATCGTGCGTAAAAAGCACCAGCCATTCCTCGGGAATAGCTTGCGAGTAAAACCGCTTGCGCTCTTCAATACAGGTCAACGGATCGAGGTCATAGCCCATCACCCAGGTTGGGTCGAGGTGCGCGCTTGTTGGAATCAGATCAGAGATATAGCAGGCGCGCTTGCCACGTGAATCGAGATGCACAGCCATCAGCTGTGACGTATGGCCGGGAAAGCCCTCGACAGATACCCCAGGAGCAATTTCCTGCGTCTCACCGCGCTTCACATCGAGCAGTGTCATCTGGCCACTTTCAATCAGCGGATCGTAGTTGTCGCTGATGTAGCTGACGGCATCGCGTTCCAGTTGCAGGTGGCTGTGCTCCACCTCGCCGCGGTGAGCAAAGTAACGCGCATTGGGAAAAGTCGGAACCACACGGCCATCCGGCGTGCGCGTCGTATTCCATCCGCAGTGGTCGAAATGAAGATGGGAGTTGATGACGATATCGACTTCTTCCGGCTTGATTCCGGCAGAAGCGAACGCCAGCGGCAGTTTTTCCTGCGCGCCGTAGATCGCCCGCAATTTGTCACTGAGCTTGTTACCAATTCCCGTCTCGATGACAATCGTACGCTTGTCCGTCCGCGCTACAACCGTATTCAAGCCAAGCAAAATGCGGTTCTGCTCGTCGGCTGTAGCGCGCTTCTCCCACAACGGCTTTGGCACGACGCCGAACATCGCCCCGCCGTCGAGGAAGTAAAAGCCATCACTCAAAACAGTAAGCTCGAAATCCCCCACCGTTGTGCGACCGCGAATCAGTTCATGCGAATCAACTCGCTCGGCAGGATGACTCACTGCACCGCCTCGGTCGGCTTCAGGTACGTCTCAAAATGCCACAGGATGCGCTCGAAAAGATGCGTACGCGCTACCGGCCCGGCAATCGAATGCGTCTTGCGCGGATACGGTTGGAAGTCATACGGAATCTTTGCGTCGAGCAGTTTCTGAACGTACTGAATCGAATTCGCAAAGTGCACATTGTCGTCGCCCGTCCCATGCGCCAGCAGCAGCCGGCCCTTCAGGTTCTTCGCCGTCTCCTGCACAGAAGCGTCGCGATACGCGTCGGCATTTTCTGCCGGCAAACCAAGATAGCGCTCGGTATAGATCGAGTCGTAGTTTCTATAGTCCGTTACCGGCGCGACTGAAACTCCAGCCTTGAAGCGGTCCGAATGCGAGAGTGCGTTTAGCGTAAAAGTCCCGCCCCAGCTCCAACCCCACCATCCCAGACGGTCGTTATCGAGCTGCGGATACTTCTCGAGCACCTGGTCGATCGCAGCCAATTGATCGCTCAATTGCACCGGCCCAAAGTTTCGATACGCAGCCTGCTCAAAGTCGCGCCCGCGCCCGCCCATGCCACGATTGTCCACATGCAGCACAGCAAATCCATGCTGCGCCAGCAATTCGTCGAAGTAAGACGTAGGACCGCCCCAGCTGTCGCGCACCGTCTGCGCATGCGGGCCGCCATACGGGTTATTGATCAGCGGTACGCTCAGAGGCGAGGTCGCGCCCGGAGGCAAAAGCAGCGAAGCGTAAATCGTCGTCTTGCCGTCGGCGGCTTTCAGCTTCAATATCTCCGGACGCACCAGTTCGTAGTCCTTCGGCGCTTCCGCATGCCAGATCACCTGGCACAATGTGGCGTCATGGCAAAGGGTCAGAGTCGGAGGCGTCACCTGATCGGAATATCGATCGATATACACCGAACTGCCCTCGGCGAAGTTCGGACGATGTACGCCGTCTGGCTTTGAGATACGCTGCTTGCCGGTGCCATCGAGCTTGACCGACCATATCTGCTCCTGCAACGGATCGCCCTCATTGGAGAGGTAATAGACGGTCTTTGCCTTCGCTTCGATCGACTCGATCGAGCTTACTTCGTAGTCGCCGTCTTCCAGTTGTCGCACCGGCTGCGCCGGGCCGTCCAGCGGATTCTCCGTATTGTAGGTGTAGGCGTAGATGTGAGTGTGCCCGTCGCGCCAGCTGGTGATCAGAAACTGGCCAGGGGCAAAAAAGTTCACATCATAAGCTTCGTCAAAAAACTTGTCGTCGTTCTGCGCCAGAACCAGCCGCGAATCCCCCGTGTGCGTGTCGGCAAAATACAGGTTCAGATGCTTGTGGTCGCGCGTCAGCACTTCGACCCACACCATGTGCGGATTGATCCAGCCAAAGCGCGGAATGTAATCGCCGCCTTCATCCATCGGAACCTTCATCCAGGTCGTCTTGGTGCCGGTGGCGCTCACCACCCCCACCCGCACGCTCGGATTCGTGTCTCCCGGCTGCGGATACCGCTGCTCGTCAACGCTCGCATGCGTCGGAATCCAGTCGACAATCGGATATTGCGGCACAGCGGCTTCGTTCATCTGCAGGTAGGCCAGCTGCTTTGAATCGGGCGACCAGAAATAGTTGCTGCGAACGTCCAGCTCTTCCAGATACACCCAATCCACCTCGCCGTTCAGCAGCGTCGGTTCGTGCGTATTCGTCACCGCTGTCGCTGGCTCAGATGGCCGGCCAACCCAGAGGTTGTGATCGTGCAGATATGAGATGAACTGCCCGTTAGGGGAAAACTTGGGGTCGTCGCCGCTGCCCTGCCCGGTGCGGCCCACTTCAATTCCTGTTCCATTCTGCAGGTCGTACACCCACAACGCGCCGTTCGTATCGAAGAGCAGACGCTTTGAATCAGGCAGCCAGATGTAGTCCGGTTCGCCATAGCGCCCGCGATGATCGCGGTCCTTCTCAGTTAGCTGCACGTTCATGATCGGCGCGATCTTTTCGTGGTCGAGCAGCTTGCTCGTCTTCCCGTTGGCGGCGCTCAACTCCATCAGGTCGCCCTGGTCGCTGATATAGACAGCGCGGCTTGCGTCCGGCGCCCACGTCATTTCGCCGGGGCCGCGTTCGCTGAGGCTGCCGTTGCCGAAGATATCGGCAACAGTCCACTGTTTTTGCGCATGAGCATGAAAACTAAGAACCAGAAGCAGTGCTGAGGTACAGGCAAACAAACGACGCACGTCAAAAACCCCCGAAAAAGTAGGCTTACGCCGCTCGGGAAATTTCGATTGCGGCGAAAGAACAATTCTAGTGCATCGCCCCAAGATTCTAGCGCATAGCCCCGAACATGCTAGTGCATCGCCATAGACCCGCCGGCTTTACGTTTCTTCATCAGCAAGGCGAGCGGAATCATGCATGCGGACCCGATGGCCAGCACCGCAATCACATCAAGATAGGCCAGCATCGTGCTCTGTGTAACCAGTTGCCGGTAGAGGCTGCCCTGCGCCATCGTGTTCGCCTGCGCCGACGAGTTGGCGACGCCGCGAGCGTGCTCAAAATACCGGGCCAGCCCATCCACCTTCATCTGGAACGCTGAATCCGACATGTTCGCATGCCCCACAAGCCGGTCCTGATGAAACTGACTGCGCCGCGCCAGCCACGTGACGAAAAACGCCGTACCCACGCTGCCACCAATATTGCGGGCCAGATTCGTCAAGCCGGATACGTCATTGTTTTTTTGTGGGGGCACATCCGTATAGGAAAGCGTGTTGATAGGAACGAACAAGAACGCCAGCCCTGATGCCTGAAAGACGCGCAGCCATGCAATGTACGAGTAGCTCACATCAAGGTCAAGCGTGTGCATGAACGCTAGCGCCGCCGCAAGCGATGTGAAGCCATAGACAATCAGATACCGCGGATCGACCCGCCCCACCAGAAACCCTACCAGCGGCATCAACGCCATCACGGTAAGGCCACCCGGAGAAATGGCCAACCCCGCCCGCTCCGCCGTGTATCCCAGCAGCGTCTGCACGAATTGCGGAATCAGCACCGTCGTCCCAAAGAGCGTGAATCCGAGAACAAACATCAGTCCGAACGAGATGGCAAAGGTGCGGTTGCGAAAGAGCGTCAGGTCAAGAATCGGCTTGTGCCCTTTGCGAATCTGCATGATCTCCCAGAGCGCGAGCAGCAGCAGAGCCGTCACGCACAGAACAGTAAAGGTAGTGATGATATGCGATCCAAACCAATCATCCTCCTGCCCTTTGTCCATCACAAATTCAAGCGACCCAAACCCAATGGCCAGCAAACCAAAGCCCAGGTAGTCCAGGTTCAGCCCTTTGCTGCGCAGCCGCTGGACCTCCTGCTGAATATGCGGCGGATCTTCCACCATGCGCGAAGTCAGGAAGAGAGAGATAATGGCCACCGGCACATTGATGAAGAAGATCCAGCGCCAGTCATAGTTGTCAGTGATCCAGCCGCCAAGCGTCGGCCCAATCGCGGGCGCCGCGACCACAGCCAGCCCGTACACGGCAAATGCCTGCCCACGTTTTTTCGGTGGAAACGTATCGGCGAGAATCGCCTGCTCGCTCGGCGCCAGCCCGCCACCTCCCGCACCCTGCAGCACGCGAAAGAAAATCAGCAGCGGCAGCGAAGGAGCCAGCCCGCACAGAGCCGAGCTGATTCCAAACAGAACAACACACCACATGTAGAAGCGCTTGCGCCCGACAAACGAAGTCAGATACGCGCTCAGGGGAAGGATAATGGCGTTCGACACCAGGTACGAAGTTAGCACCCACGTCGCCTCATCTTCTGAGGCGCCAAGGCCGCCGGCAATATGCGGCAGCGCAACGTTGGCGATGGAAGTGTCGAGCACCTCCATAAACGTGGCCAGAGTGACAGTCAGCGCAATCGCCCAGGGATTATGTTTTGGCTTCCATGCGACTGCTTCTGCACTCATAAGGTCGATACCACTTTAGAGGTATCAGATCGCGACAGGATGCAGAAAGTCGGCACTCCGGACCTCAAATACGGCGACCCGGTTCCCGCGTTCTACTATGGAATCATTACTCAAAAGGAGTCAGCATGCAGGAATGGACAAGGCGGGCTGTGCTCAAATCAGCGGGCGCAGCAATTATCGGATCAGCAGTGCCATCAAATCTGGGCGCTCTGGCTGACGACAAATACGAATCAAAGCGTCCCAAGCCCGCTGACCGCCGCTTCCGCAGCGCCTCCGTCGAGGCCTTCATCGAGCAGACGCGAACCCGCATCGGCGATCCCGAACTCGCAGCGATGTTCACCAACTGCTTTCCCAATACGCTCGATACCACGGTCGAGCCAGGACAATTCGAAGGCAGGCCCGACACCGCCGTCATCACCGGCGACATTCCCGCCATGTGGCTGCGCGATTCCTCTGCGCAAGTCTGGCCCTACCTGCCGCTCGCAGCAAAAGACGATCCGCTGCGCGCCCTGCTCGAAGGCCTCATCCGCCGCCAGGCCCGCTGCATCCTCATCGATCCCTACGCAAACGCCTTTATGGCTGACCTCAACGCACCCCCGCTCGAATGGAGCCGCAAGGACAAGACCGACCTCAAGCAGGGTGTAGGCGAGCGCAAGTACGAACTCGATTCGCTCTGCTATCCGATTCGGCTCTCGCACGGCTACTGGAAGCAAACCGGAGACACGCGCCCCTTCGACGCGCGATGGCGGCAGGCGATGACGCTGGCTGTCCAAACGATGATCGTGCAACAGCGCAAACACGGCGACGGCCCATACCACTTCCAGCGAGAATCCTTTGTCTCGACAGAAACGCTGCCCGCCGACGGCTACGCAAATCCAGTCAAGCCAGTCGGACTGATCGCCTCCGGCTTCCGCCCCTCCGACGACGCCTGTATCTTCCCATTCCTTGTGCCCTCGAATCTCTTCGCGGTTACATCCCTGCGTCAGCTCGCGGAGATGGCGAATGCGATCCTTCACGATGCCACGCTCGCGAATCAGGCAAACGCACTGGCCACAGAAGTCGAATCGGCGCTGCAGCAACATGCCATCGCGCAAACGTCCGAGGGAACCATCTGGGCATACGAAGTCGATGGCTTCGGCAGCCAGCTCCTCATGGACGACGCCAACGTGCCAAGCCTGCTGGGCCTGCCTTACATCGCGAGTTCGCCCGATGCAGCCATCTACGAACGAACACGCAGCTTCGTATGGAGCGAAAAGAACCCATGGTTCTTCCATGGAACGGCAGGCGAAGGCATCGGCGGCCCGCATGAAGGAAAAGACATGATCTGGCCGATGTCACAAACCATCTACGCGCTCACCAGCAACTCCGATGCCGAGATTCAAAAGGCCCTGGCGATGATAAAAATATCTTCCGCAGGCAGCGGCTTCATTCACGAAAGTTACTTCAAAGACGATCCGAAGAAATTCACGCGAGCATGGTTCGCGTGGGCCAACACGCTCTTCGGTGAGCTGATTGCAACTCTCGCCGCAAGCAAGCCTGAATTGCTGCGCTGACGCCGCAGCCTTTTCTTACCGCAGTGCAAAGTGTCATACAATTTCTGCCATGCCATTTCGAAAACTTTCTGGTGTCGTACTGATGCTGAGCACTGCCACCGCGCTCGCTCAAAGTGCTTCTACGCCCCAGCCTCCGACGGCGGAAAAGGTCCATACTGAAAAGCCAATCAACGGCGCTGTGCTGGTTGATGACTACAGCTGGCTGCGGGAGAGGACCAATCCGAAGGTACGGCAGTATCTCGAAGCCGAAAATGCTTACGCCGAACAGTTCACGGCTGACGAGAAGCCGTTCGCGGACAATCTCTATAACGAGACGCTCAGCCATATCAAGCAGACCGACACATCCGTGCCTTATCGCAAGCACGGCTACTGGTACTATTCGCGCACGGAAGAGGGAAAGCAGTACCCGGTGCTGTGCCGGAAGAAAGAGATGCTCACCGCGCCCGAGGAAGTGATGCTCGACATGAATGAACTCGCGAAAGGCGAGAAGTTCATGTCGCTGGGTGCGGTCCAGGTAAGCGACGACTCGAACCTGCTCGCATTCACGACGGACAATGTCGGCTTCCGTCAATACAAACTGCATATGAAAGATCTCCGCACAGGCAGACTGCTGCCGGACACGGCGGAGCGAGTCGATTCAGTCATCTGGGCGGCAGACAACAAGACGGTGATCTATTCAACCGAGGACGCTCAGACAAAGCGCAGCAACATTGTGCACCGGCACGTGCTTGGCACCGATGCCGCGACCGATCCCGTCGTCTTCGACGAGAAGGATGAGCGCTACAACGTCTATGTAACTCGGACGCGCGACGGCAAATATCTGTTGATGGGAACCGAAAGCCACGTGACCAGCGAGATAAAATTTCTCGCGGCTGACACTCCGAACGGTGACTGGAAGACGATCGAACCGCGCATGGAAGGCGTTCGGTACTACGCTGACGAAGGCAACGGCGTCTTCTACATTCGCGTGAACGATACCGATCCGAGCTATCGATTGGTAACCGCGCCGGTCGAGACTCCCGGCAAGGCGCACTGGACGGAACTGATTGCCGCGCGCAAGGAAATTCCGATCGAAGACGTGGACGCATACAAGAGCTTCTACGTGGTCACGGAGCGGATCAAAGGACTGCCCGTGTTGCAGGTAGTCACGATCAAGACCAAGGAAATGCATGCCGTAGAAGTTCCGGAGCCCGCGTATTCATTGAACGGCGCTGTCAATGCGGAGTTCGACACTGAAAAGTTCCGCTATAACTATCAATCGCCAATCACACCCGGTTCAACCTTTGAATACGCCGTGAAGACCCAGACTTCCACACTGCTTAAGCAGCAGGATGTGCCGGGCTTCGACAAGTCGCAGTACTCGGTCGAGCGAGTCTTTGTGCCTGCAAAAGATGGCGTCGGGATTCCGGTAACGGTGGTGTATCGCAAAGACAAATTCAAGCGCGGAGAAAACCCGCTGTTCGTTTATGGCTACGGATCGTATGGCATCACTATTCCCGACACGTTCTCTGCAATGCTTCTCCCGCTCCTCGATCGCGGCGTGGTGACGACGGTGGCGCATATTCGCGGCGGCGGTGAGCTTGGTGAAGCATGGCACGACGCGGGCAAGATGATGACCAAGCGCAACACCTTCACCGACTTCATCGACGCAACCGAGGGATTGCTGGCGCAGGGCTACGGAAAGCGCGGCGATGTTGGTATTGAGGGAGGAAGTGCTGGCGGACTGCTTATGGGCGCGGTCACCAACATGCAGCCAGACTTGTTCAAGGTGGTCCTGTGCGAAGTGCCCTTCGTCGATGTGATGAACACCATGCTGGATGCGACCCTTCCGCTCACTGTCTCTGAGTATGAAGAATGGGGCAACCCGAACCAGAAGGCCGCGTTCGACTACATGCTCACCTACTCGCCCTATGACAATGTGATTGCGAAGCCCTATCCCGCCATCCTCGTGCAGACCTCCTTCGACGACTCGCAGGTTATGTATTGGGAGCCATCGAAGTATGTGGCGAAACTCAGAGCTGTAAAGACCGACCACAATCCATTAATTTTCTTCATCAACATGCATGGCGGACATGGAGGCTCCAGCGGGCGTTATGACCGAATCCGTGAGCAGGACCGCCGCTACGCCTTCATGCTAACCGAGCTTGGCATCACTCAATGATGTGACAGCTGCGCTGATCAATCCAGATCAGCGCAGCAATTCCAGGAAGAATCGTATACGGAAGCCTATGGAACGGCCACGGAAGTAACTTCGATTTGCTGCCGTCGCGCGGTGCCTGGGATGTCGAGCGAGCCTAACATCAGCGGCTTGCCTGGAGTGAGAGTGGATATGTCCTCCAGAGTCGTCTGATGAACCATCGGGTCCTGTGCGCCCACGCCGGACTTTTCCTCGGCGACTCTCGATTGCTCGATTTTCGAGCGCAGCCTCAATCCATCTCCATGACCTTCCAGAGATGCTTCGAGGTTCAGCCCCACATCGAGATATTGCACCTGCGAGTTCGCGCTCGAACTGGCTTGGTTAAAAACGCCTGTAACGACCGGGATCTTGGTGCCTTGTTTCAGCACCGTCGTTGCTCCAGAGCTCACTACGAGGGTGAAATCCTGTTTTCCAGTCTGCTTGCCGCCGTCGATCTCGGTGATGGTATAGGTCAGTCGGTAAGTCTTCCCGGACTTGTCAATGTCAGAGAGTATCTTTTGTGCAAGCTGAACGTCTTCGGGAGTTCCACGCACCGAGATAGCGCTCTGTGACGCTATGTAATACAGCTTGGCCTTCGGCAACATATTGCGCAGGTCGGTCACAATATCGTTAGCGTCTCTCTGCTGAGCAGGACTAGCCAGATAGAGTGTCTGATATATTTCTGAGCCGGGTTGCGATTCGGCAGACTTCGAGTCCGCGGCCTGCGCCTGCGCGCCTGCGCTTCGCGCAAGAAACGCAAGGGCTAGCGTCAGTAAAGCAACTATTCGGACGGAGTTCATCCTCCGCCTTCCCGCCTTGTCACCATTCGATTTCATTTCTTGCCTCTCGGAATTGCTTTCGTGAAGACCCGGCAAACTGCATCTCTCGATCATCGCCATAGGTTCTTCTATCGAGAAGGACGCGGAAGGTTGGCTTCCGCTCGACATTATTTTGAACAAACATCCAGCTTTGGCCGCGGTCAGCGTACGCGTGCTAGACTTCACCTTTAATGATGGATGCATCTCTGGAACACCTTATCCGCCTGCAGGAGACCGATGTAGAAGTCGCGCAGCTCCGGCAATCCATCGCAGCCTTGCCCCTCCACCTGGCCGCGATTGAAGAAAAACTACGCACACAAACTCAGACTGTCGAGCAGACCGACAAAGCCGTTCAGGCGGAAGAAGCCAAGCGTCGCCGCCTTGAGAGCGACATCAAGGACCAGCAGCAAAAGATCGTAAAGTTTCGCGACCAATCGAGCAGCGTCAAGACCAACGAGCAGTTCCATGCGCTGCAACACGAAATCACCTTCGCGGAAAATGAAATCCGCAGGCTCGAAGACCAGGAGCTCGAAATAATGGAGCGCGCCGAGCAGCTGGAGCTGAACCGCGCGCAGGCGCGCCAGGACCTGTCCAGCCACAAAGCCTTCGTCGAAAGAGAAAAAGAATCGGCCCGCAAACAAACAGCCGAGCAGCAGGCGCGCCTCGATGCGTTGAACAAATCCCGCGCGGAACTTCGCCGCGAGGTCGACGAGGACCTCCTCGCCGACTACGACCGCATCGCATCCTCGCGCGGTACAGGCCTTGCCCGCGTGGAGGGCCAGCGCTGCCTGAGCTGCCAGATGTTCCTCCGCCCGCAGATGTGGAACCAGGTTCGCGAAGGCCAGCGCATCCATTGCGAGAGCTGCGGGCGCCTGCTCTACTTCGATCCATCGCTCGAACCAATTCCCGATCCACCGATTGTCGAGCCATCGAAACGCAAGAAGAAAGCGGCGGTGGAAGCAACTGAAACCGAGCCATGAAGCGCATCGCCATCGACATGGACGAGGTTCTGGCCGATGCGCTCGCCGAGCATATAGCCCGCTACAACCGCGACCACGACGAGGCCTTGACCAAAGCCGATCTCGAAGGCAAGTGGCTGTGGGAGGTCGTCTCCGCGGAGCGCCAGGAACGTCTCGAAGGCTATTTGCGCTCAGAAGACTTCTTCGAAGACCTGGAAGTCATGGCCGACAGCCAGCGCGTGGTCAAGGCGCTGGCGCAGCACTACGAGGTATTTATCGCGACCGCGGCCATGGAGTTCCCAAACTCCTTTGGCCCCAAGTTCCGCTGGCTGCGCCGCCACTTTCCCTTCCTGCCGCCCACCAACTTCGTCTTTTGCGGCGACAAGGGAATTCTGAAAGCCCACTATCTGATCGACGACCAGCCGCTCCATTTCCGCCGCTTCTCGGGCGTTGGGATTCTTTTTACCGCGCCCCACAACCTGCAGGTCACGGGATACCGCCGCGTGGATAACTGGCAGCAGGTGGAGCAGCTTTTCCTCGACGGCAAAGGGAGCATCGAAATCAGACACTGAGAACGGGAAAGGGTGAGTCACGCACCATGGCGTAGGTCAAATCGCGCAGGCGACCATGGGCACCAGTTTGGGAACTTCTTCCGATGATGAACACGTCGGCGTCCGACTGCTTAGCAGTCTCCAGCAGCGCCTCTTTGACCGGGCCGACGGCGATCCGAACTGACGCTCGAGAACCAACTCTTTTCTGCAGGTCGTCGAGGCGCTTGCGCACTTGTTGCCTTTCCTCAGACTGGATTTGTTCCTCGATGTCCAACTGAATGGGCAGTCTGAGATCGGCGGCCTGCATGGCGTGAATAATGTGCAGGTTGACGCGCGCCTCCACTGACGCACGGTGCGCATAGCGCAGCACTCTTTCTGAGTCCTCCCCCATGCCGATGGCGCATAGCCATTCGCGATGTTCCAGCGGTCGCGGCGTGATCGTCTCGGCGTGCTTGCTGGTGGAGACTGGACAATCAGCACCATCCAGCACCTTGGCTGTCGTGGAGCCGAGGAGCATCCGCCGAAACGTGCCGGCGTGCGTGGGCATGATAATGAGATCGAACCCGTTTCTGGCGACCTGCGCAATCTGTGTCGCGGCATCTCCGGATACCAGGATTCGTGGATATTCAGAGGCGGGAAACTCTTCTCGAAGGAAAGAATCCAGTTTGCTGCGAGCGATCTCCAGATGTTCCTCTGCAATCTCCGCGGCCGGCCTCACGTAAAGCTCCAGGCCGCTGTAGCTGGCGAGATCGAGCACATGTATCAGAGACACTCCGGCACCAAACATAGAGGCTGCTCTTTTGACATATGCGCCCATGGCAATGCAGGACGGCGAGAAGTCCACCGGAAAGAGGATGTTTTTGATCAGCCCCACACGTTCCTCCTCATACCAAAACGCGAGAGTGTATTGTTCTAAGAGTTAAAGATGTGCGGGCTACAAATTGGTTGCGGCAACCAGAGATTAGGCCCAATTTTGGTTCCCCCGCTGATTCGTAATTAAGTCAGAACCGCCGCTTTGCATGGCACGGAGAGAATGCCTCATTGACCACGAGAGACGGCGGTTATATGGTTTTGCTCCAAGTTTCAAGTCGAAACCATGGCACATGTATTCAAGAAGTGCGGATCCCACTTGGCCATTTTGGCTATCGGCGCCGTCAGCGTCTATGCTGCACAGCCGATAACTGAGATCACTCTTCCAGGCACGCGGCTGTACATCGAAAGCATTACTTCCACCAAGGACGGAACGCTAATTTACGCCGTGCCGCTTGCAAAGAACTAAAATACTTCGCTACGTTGATATCCAGATTGATCCTGAGGGAAAGTTTCATGCGATCGCTCGGCTTGTATCGAGTTCTTTTCTCCGTCGCCGTCGCACTTGGCGCATTCGGCGCATTCTCTGTGATTCGTTCTGTGGCGGCCAAGCCAGGCCATGCAATTGTGGATGCAGCGGCCGTAGACCATGCATGTCCCAAAGATGACAGCGGGTTGAAGTTGCCGCCGGGATTTTGCGCAACCATCTTTGCGGACGGCATCGGCCACGCCCGCCACATGGTGGTAGCCCCGAATGGCGTGGTTTACGTGAACACGTGGTCGGGTGGTTACTATCCTCCCAACGAGGTGATACCTGAAGGCGGTTTTCTGGTCGCGCTGCAGGACAAAAGCGGTTCGGGCAAAGCTGACGTGATTGAGCGCTTCGGCGAAACTGTGAAGACCGGGGCAGCGGGCGGTCTTGGCATTGCACTGTACAACGGATCGATTTACGCGGAGGTCAACGATCGCATCGTGCGGTACTCCCTGCCTGCGGGTTCGCTCGTGCCGACGGGTCCTGCGACTAACGTGGTTTCCGGGATTGCCTCTCGGCGGCGATCATCCGATGCATCCCTTCATCATCACCGCTGATGGACTCCTCTATGTGGATGTTGCCACGGCGACCAATGCCTGCCAGGTGAAGAACCGAACGCTCAAGTCGCCGGGCATAGATCCCTGCAAGGAACTGGAGACGCGCGGCGGCATCTGGCGATACGACGCGAAGAAAACCGATCAGAAGTTCTCACCCGCCGACCGCTACGCTACCGGAATACGCAACGCCGAGGGCTTCGGGGTCGACACGACCGGCCATCGCATCTTCGTGACTCAGCATGGGCGAGACCAGCTCCATGCGAACTGGCCCGATCTCTACAAGCCGGACGAGGAAGCGACATTGCCCTCCGAAGAAGTCATGCTCTTGAAGCAGGGCGGCGACTATGGCTGGCCGGAGTGCTATTACGACCCATGGCAGGGGAAATTGGTTCTGGCGCCGGAGTATGGCGGGGACGGCGGCCATGCCATCGGTGTTTGCGCCAATAAGATCGGTCCGGTAGCAGCATTCCCCGCTCACTGGGGACCAAACGACATGGTCTTCTATGACCAGAAGCAGTTTCCTGCCCGCTATCGCAATGGTGTCTTCATTGCTTTTCACGGATCGTGGGATCGGGCGCCCTATGCGCAGGGCGGCTACAACATTGTCTTCCAGTCACTAGCCGGCAAAGGGTCGGCTGGCAGCTGTGAAATCTTTGCTGATGGTTTCGCGGGGGCGGTCATGTCTCCGGAAGGAGCCGTATATCGTCCGTCTGGTGTCGCGGTCGGGCCGGATGGGTCGCTTTTCGTTTCCGACGATAATAAAGGGCGGATCTACAAGATTACTTACGTTGGTGGCTCCGATGCTGCCGGGGAGGCGAAGTTCACTCCCTGCCCGAGTTTGACGGCTCCGGCCGGCGATATTATGCGAGCCGAAGCCAAACCGCCCGAGGGCACCAATCCTGGCGCCGGTGCCACTGCCAATCTTCCAGTCCCTCTTGGAGCGACGCATGAAATGGTTGCGCTGGGCAATCGCATCTACCACGGCGAAGTGGGCGGCGGGACATGCACAGCCTGCCACGGTGAGAACGCTACCGGGACTCCGCTGGGGCCAGACCTGACGAAGAATAAATGGTTGTGGAGCGACGGCAGCTGGGCAGGAATCACCAAAACGATCACCGATGGAGTTCCGCAGCCCAAGCAATATCGCAGCGCCATGCCGGCTATGGGAGGCGCTGAACTCACACCGGATCAGGCATCGGCTCTTGCCGCGTATGTGTGGGCCTTGAGCCAACACTAATAAGCGTTAGCAGCTAACTGCGGCCGTTGCCCGGCAATGCGAGCGCTGCACGCGGAGCGGATGAAAACTGCTCCTCAGATGTTCCCTGGAAGCCGGATTCGGCTTTTATCCCCGTCGGTCGCGCGTTCTTTGCGGCCACCGGCGGCGCTATGGCGCGAAGATGTGACCCAGATTGCTGGATATGCTGCTGGTGCATCGTCACAATAAGCGAGATCGCCGGAGTCTTGCCTGCGCACCGATAGGAGTGGGGAGTGCTCGCATCAAAGTACACGCTGTCGCCGGCCTCAAGCACATGCGTTTTTTCGGCGTGGCGAATCTCCAGCTCGCCATCCAGCACATAAAGAAATTCATAGCCGGGGTGTACGTGAGGCCGCACCTCGGTGTTCTTTTTCAGCGGCACAAATTCGGCATAGTAGGGATCGAGATGCCGGTCTGGCACCATGTAGCCAAGGCTTTCAAAGTAATACGTGGGATCGTCGACGCCGGTTTGCGGCAGCCGCACGCGCTCATTCTTCCTGTGTACGCGGAAGACCGTATGTGGCTCAGATTCGAAGAAATAGGAGAGGTCTTTGCTGAACACCATGGCAATGCGGGCGAGATTCCGCAGCGTCGGCACCACGCGGCCGGTCTCAAGCTGGGAAAGAAAGCTGGCGGAAAGTCCGGTGTGCCGACCCAGTTCGACCAAGCCCATCGATTTCTTCAGCCTGAGGCGCTTGATTCGCTCTCCGATGTGCTTTTCCGCAATAAAATTCTCAGCGCTGGCAGGATCAACCTGCTCATTGCCTGGCTGTTTCACGGCCATAACGACCTCGCTCTCGACTTGCGTGTATAACTATTGATCTGCACATTTATTCCGATGCAATCGGCAACATTCATGTTACAGTCACGAACAATTATTTTTGCTATGTCAAATGCCACCAGCACTCCAGATAAAGCTTTCCAACCGTCTGGGGTGATTCGTATTCATCTGAATCCTAGGGGGTTCTGGTGTCTGGTTTGTCCTGAAAATGTCATTTGCTTGTAAAAACAAGTACGTACCTCACGCTCCTTTAGGAATCAAAGGTATTTTCGGGCCATGAACACACCATCCAGAGTCCTGATAAGCGGCGCTTCCGGATTGATTGGCACGTCTTTAGTACGAGCCTTCACTGCCAATCGGATTGCGCCCGATCAAGTCTCTGTAGTTCGTTTGGTGAGGAAGCCCACGTCCGAGAACCGGCAGGAAATCTGCTGGTCTCCGCTGTCTCCTCAAGCCATCGCCGACCTATCGGAACTTGAGGATTTCGATGTCGTGATCCATCTTTCCGGCGCCAACCTCGCCGCGCACCGCTGGACACCCGCATACAAGAGGGAAATCGTCGAAAGCCGGGTACAGACGACTCAGGCTTTATCGCTGCTGCTGGCAGGCTTAAAGCATCCGCCGCAGGCATTTCTATGCTCTTCGGCTACAGGCATCTATGGGAACCGGGGTGATGAAATCCTGACAGAAAACTCAACACCTGGTTCCGGATTCCTCGCCGAGAGCTGCATGGCCTGGGAGGCAGCAGCCGATTCAGCCAGAGCTGCCGGAATCCGCGTCGTGCATCTGCGCTTTGGCGTTGTGTTTTCTGCGCAAGGAGGCGCACTCGCCAAAATGCTTCCCCTCTTTCGCCTTGGACTGGCCGGAAGGCTCGGTTCCGGTCATCAATGGATGAGCTGGATTTCTCTGCCGGATGTGGTGAACGTGGTTTCTTACATTCTCACCACGCCCGAGCTCACGGGCGCCATCAACATGGTTAGCCCAATTCCCGTCACGAACGCTGAATTCACGCGAACGTTGGCGCGAGCCGTCCACCGTCCCGCCATCCTTCCTGCTCCAGCCTTCGCGCTGCGCGCCGCCCTGGGAGAGTTTGCCGACGAGGCACTCCTCGCAAGCACGCGCGCAGTCCCCGGGCAGCTCATGCAAGTCGGATACCGCTTCCAGCATGAGCAGCTCGCCTCTGCATTCGAATCTTTGCTTGGGAAATGAACCCGCCTCCGTCTGCTACGCTGGACTAGAAAACCAAACAGCAGTCAGGATGGAAAAGCACCAGGAATGGAACAGCGCGCACGGGCAACTCTCTTCTTCGTCCCTTTAGCCGCCCTTTTGCCATTCCTTGCCGCCTGCGGCATGGTCGCTCCGCCGCAGCCGCCAAGCCTGTACCTGCCGCAGCCAATCACCGATCTGACGGCAACGCGCATCGGCAACGATGTCCACCTGCACTGGACCATGCCCAAGCGAGCCACCGATCGTGTTTTTCTCAAAGGCGATCAGGACGCGCACATCTGCCGCAGCGTCGCGAACATCTCCTGCGACCCGGCAGGCGACGCGAAATTCGCGCCCGAGGCCAGCGCGGATTTCACCGACCATCTGCCCGCCGCGCTCGCCAGCGGACCACCCCAGCTCATCACTTACACTGTCGAGCTGCGCAACCGCCGCGGACGAGCCGCCGGCCCCTCCAATCCCGCCTGGACCGCAGCCGGAGCGGCTCCAGCACAGCCCGCCGCCTTCACCGCCGACATCCATAGCGAAGGAGTTCTGCTGCACTGGCAGCCCGCAGCGGACGCGGCCACACTGATCCGCATCGAGCGCACGCTGGTTCCAAAGCAGGGAGCTTCCCCAAAGCAAAGCTCCGCACTGCTGCAGAAAGGCGCGGAGACCCCCGCGCGACAGACCCTCGAAGTCACCTGTGCATCGGGACACGACCCCGCGCACGCCTACGATAAAGACGCGGCCTTCGATCAGACCTACCGCTACACGGCGGAGCGCATACAAGTCCTGACGCTAGCCACGCACACCATCGAAATCGCCAGCGATCCAAGCCGGGTCGTAACCCTGAACACACGCGACATCTTCCCGCCCGCCGTGCCCACCGGACTCGTAGCCGTATCCAGCCCAGAGGAGCATGTCATCGACCTCTCGTGGTCCCCAAATACCGAAAACGACCTCGCCGGATACATCGTCTACCGCCGCGAAGCCGGATCAAGCGCGGCGCCCACCCGCATCTCCCCTGCGCAGCCAATTACGGGCCCAGCGTTCCGCGACGCGACCGCCGTCCCCGGCAAGCGTTACGCCTACTCCGTAAGCGCCATCGACCAGGACAAGAACGAGAGCGCCCGCTCCCCCGAAACAGAAGAATCCCTCCCGCAATGAGGAACAAATGAAATACTGCCGCTTCCAAACCGACTCCGGCCCGCAATATGGCGAAATCGTCGACCGCAACGGTAGACTCTGGATCGAACGCCTGCTACCGCCCCCGGAAGAAGATGCGTGGACGAAACTCGCAGCCGCCTTCACGCCGCTGCCGCTCGATCAGGCCACACTGCTGCCTCCCGTGGTGCCATCGAAAATCCTTTGCATCGGACGCAACTATAAAGAACACGCCGCCGAGCTGGGCAACGAAGTCCCGAAAGAGCCGCTGCTCTTCCTTAAAACTCCGTCCTCGCTCATCGCCCACAAGCAAGCCATCCACAAACCAGCCATCTCGCAGCGCGTCGATTTCGAAGGCGAACTCGCCATCGTCATCGGCAAGAAGTGCTCGAAGATCGGTCCTGACGAAGACGTGCGCTCGTACATCCGCGGTTACACCATCGTCAACGACGTCACCGCCCGCGACCTGCAGAAGACCGATGGCCAGTGGTCTCGCGCCAAGGGCTTTGACACCTTCTGCCCGACGGGGCCCCTCGTCACCGACGAAATCGATCCCGACGCCGGCACCCAGGTCCAAACGCACCTCAACGGCGAGCTCCGCCAGGACGGCACCACCCGCGACCTGATCTTCCCCATCGCCTTTCTACTCCGTCACATCACCGCCGCCATCACCCTCTATCCCGGCGACTTAATCCCCACTGGAACGCCTTCGGGCGTCGGCCCCATGCAGCCCGGCGACACGGTCGAGGTCACGATAGGAGGCATTGGCACGCTCTCAAACCCGGTAATCGTGGGATAATCGAAGCGGTATCTTTGCCTGTTCCGTCGCATCTAAGCTAATGAAACCCTGAATAACCAGGCCTGAGATCGGGAGGAATGTATGTCCAAGTCTTTGCTCCAGCAGCTCCGCCAAATGACTGTCGTCGTGGCCGACACCGGCGACATCGAAGCCATCGAAGAAGCCAAGCCACAAGATGCGACCACGAACCCGTCGCTCATCACCGCGGCCGCGCAGATGCCGCAGTATCAATCCATTGTTGATGACACGCTGCTCAACGCGCGCAAGCAGCTCGGCGACAACGCCAGCGACAAGGACGTCGCGACCCTCGCCTTCAAACATCTGGCCATTGAATTCGGAAAGAAAATTCTTGCCATCGTCCCGGGCCGCGTCTCCACAGAAGTCGACGCACGCCTCTCCTTCGACACTGAAGCCACTATCAAGATGGCCCACGACATCATCGGCCTCTATGAGGGCGCCGGCATCTCACGCAATCGCATTCTCGATGAAGATCGCCTCTACCTGGGAGGGCATCCGCGCCGCCGAGCAACTCGAGAAGGAAGGCATCCACTGCAACCTGACGCTCCTCTTCGGACTGCATCAGGCCATCGCCTGCGCCGAGGCCGGCGTCACCCTCATCTCGCCCTTCGTCGGCCGCATCCTCGACTGGTACAAGAAGGACACGGGCAAGGACTACCATGGCGCCGACGATCCCGGCGTGCAGTCCGTCACCCGCATCTACAACTACTTCAAGAAATTCGGCTACAAGACGGTGGTCATGGGCGCGAGCTTCCGCAACACCGGCGAAATCATTGAGATTGCCGGATGCGATCTGCTCACTATCTCCCCGCATCTGATATCGGAACTCGCCCAGACCGAAGGCGATCTCGAGCGCAAGCTCGATCCTGAAAAAGCCAAGACCATGGAGATCGAGAAGCTCACCATCGACAAGGCAACCTTCGACAAGATGCACGCCGCCGACCGCATGGCTCACGACAAGCTGAAAGAAGGCATCGAGGGCTTCAGCAAAGCACTGGAGAATCTCGAACACCTTCTGGCCAAGCGCCTCACCGAGCTGGAATCCCGCGACACAAAGCTCGTCAGCGCCGACTGAGTTGGATATTCAGCAGCAAAGAAGAGAGGCAGCCTTCGGGCTGCCTCTCTTCTGTTTGAAACGATAGCCTCGTAAAAGGAAAAAACATGCCAAAGGTTCGCGTCGCCGCATTTGGCGTTTCGTTGGACGGTTTCAGCGCGGGTCCCGAGCAAAGTCTTAATGAGCCACTCGGCAAGCGTGGTCCCGAGATTTTTGAGTGGTTCTTTCATACAAGAGCGTTCCGCGCGATGCACGGGCTCGAAGGTGGATCGACCGATCTGGACGATGAATTTGCACGGCGATCGTTCGAGAACGTCGGCGCCTTCATCCTCGGTCGCAACATGTTCGGCCCGGTGCGCGGCCCATGGCCGGACGACCCATGGAATGGGTGGTGGGGCGAGAATCCTCCCTACCACACACCGGTATTCGTGCTCACGCATCATCAACGCGAGCCCCTGGAGATGCAGGGCGGAACGACCTTCTACTTCGTCACTGGAGGCATCGAAGAGGCGCTCAAGCGCGCGAAACAGGCAGCGGGTGACAAGGATGTGAGGGTCGGAGGCGGTGTCTCCACGATACGGCAATATCTGCAGGCTGGATCGATCGATTCCCTGCACTTTGCCGTTTCGCCTGTTGTACTTGGTCGCGGTGAAGCGCTGTTTCAAGGTATCGATTTACCCGCGCTCGGTTTTTCAGTAACCGAACGCCAGGTTACAGAACACGCGACGCATGTCGTGCTCGAAAAGCGATAGAAGAATCGATCCCGGTCCTCAATCCATCCGCAACAACTGCATAGGCTCAACAGAAGCAGCTCGTCGCGCCGGCAAATAACAAGCCAGCAACGCCGCAACGAGAAGCACCAGCCCCACCACGCCAAATGCGGAGAAATCCATCGCGCTCACGCCAAACAAAGTGCTGCGCATCGCCCGCCCCACAAAGTAAGCGCCGACCAACCCAAGTCCCAGCCCGACGAAGGCGAGAATCACGCCCTCCTTCAAAATCAGCGTGACCACGCGATTCCGTGTGGCTCCCAGCGCCATACGCAACGCAATCTCATGCGAACGCTGCGCCACAGAAAACGCCATCACGCCGTAAATGCCAAGCGCCGCCAGAAGCAACGCCACCGCTGCGAAGCTGGTAAACAGAATCAGCGTGAAGCGGTCGTCTGCCAGCACATCGCTGCGCACCTCTTCCATCGTGCGCGGCTGCGCCAGCGCAATCTGCGGATCGACCGAGTGCACAGCCGCGGCAATGCTCTTCGTCATCGACGCCGGATCTTCCCGCGTGCGCACACCAATTCCCGCGCTCGGCCATGGAATCTGCCAGAACGGTATTTGCATTTCGGGATAATCCTCGCGGAAACCGCGCGAGCGCACGTTGTGATACACACCCACAATATGCCACTCAATCGGAGGTCCAAGCTTCGTCACGCCCGGAATCAACTGCTCTACCAAAACACGTTTCTGCAGCGGATCGGTTCCCTTCAGATACTTGTTGACGAACTCCTCGTTGACCACCGTCACCTTCACGCTGTTGGCCGTGTCCTGATCGTTAAAGAAGCGCCCCTTCACCAGCTTGATGCCGAAGGTCTGAAAATAATCCGGCGTCACCATTCCAAAGCCAGTGTTCGGCCGCTGCGATGGATCGGCATAGGTCGGCTTATCGGCGAGCACGAACGGCATGCCGAAGCCCGCGCCTTCTAGCGGCAATCCCGTCTGCGCCGACACATGGGTCACACCCGGAACAGCCTGAATACTGGCCATCATCTGCCGGTAATACGCGACGATGCGGTCGGGATCTTTGGGCCTCGAATCAGGCACCGAAAGAAAGAACGTCATCACATGATCGGTCTTCACGCCCAGGTCCACGCGCTGCAGATTCAGAAAACTGTGAATCGCGAGGCCCGCCCCGGCAAGCAGCGCCAGCGCCAGCGTAAACTCGCCAATCACCAGAACCCTGCGCAGCCTGTGCCGCCCCACGCTCGTCCCCGAACGCCCACCTTCCTTCAACGACTCAGCCGGATCGACGCGCGAAGCGAACCACGCCGGAATACACCCAAACAGCAACCCGGCAAGCGTCGTCGCACCCAGCGTAAACAGCAGGATGGGAAAATTCAGCCTCAGATCGGCCTCGCTTGGGAGTGTGCCCTCAGGCATGACGGCAATCAACCCATGCAACATCGCGTAACCTACGCCAACGCCCAAGGCGCCGCCACACAGCGCAAGCAGCAGGCTTTCCGTAAGCAGCTGAGCGAAAATCGTCCGCGCCGATGCGCCGAGCGCGCTGCGCACCGCAAGTTCCTTTTGCCGCGTCATGCTCTTGGCCAGCAGCAGATTCGCCACATTCACGCATGCAATCAGCAGCACGAATCCAACCGCGCCCAGTAGCAGCCAGAGCGTCTGGATCCGTTCGCTCGGCAGAAAGTCGTTCTTCAGCGGCTCCACAAACGATCCCCAGCCCTTGTTGCTCTTCGGATACGCCTGCGCAATATGCGCCGTCACAGCGTCCATGTCCGCCTGTGCCTGCTTGATCGTCACGCCGTCCTTAAGACGGCCCATCGCCAGCAGCCAGTGAAAGTCGTGATTGACCTGTTCCAGCTTAAAGACAAGAGGCACGGACAGCTGCGCGGGTAGGCGATCTTGAAATCCGGCCGGAAATACTCCGACGATCGTATAAGGCGTGCCATCGAGTTGCATGCTCGTGCCGACAATCTTGGGATTGCTGCCAAGCTTCAGCCAAAGTTTATGCGTGAGGATCACGACGTGATCCTTACCCTCTTGCCCCTCCTCTGGAAGAAAACCGCGGCCGAGGAAGAAGGGAAGGCGCTGCATGCTAAAAAATCCGGGCGTTACTTGGTTACCCGGAACAAACTCCGGCTGGTCCTTCGTCGCAATATTGAACGAGCCGCCTGTCCACGCATTCAAGTCTGAAAACGATTTGTTCTCCCGCTTCCAGTCGAGATAATCTCCAGCCGAAATTCCATTATGAAAGC
Source organism: Terriglobales bacterium (assembly GCA_963823845.1). GTDB lineage: Bacteria > Acidobacteriota > Terriglobia > Terriglobales > Acidobacteriaceae > Alloacidobacterium. Next base: position 147,147 of record CAWGND010000008.1, on the reverse strand, counting down.
CCTGAATCTTCGACCACACCATCACCAGTTGATCGGGCTGCGGATAGGGCAAAGGAGCCAGCAGCGTCGCATAATCCACCGTGAAAATGGCCGTATTCGCACCAATACCCAGGCCCAGCGTCAGCAGGACGGTAATCGTGAGCCCGGGATTCTTGAACAGCATGCGCAGACTGAAGCGGAGATTCTGAAGCAGGTTCTGCATAACCCTCCACGGCGGCAGGACAGAGTGTGTATCTCGAATGACGGAGAACGCGGACAACTCGCTTGAAAAACCCTGACCTGCGATTCCTCAAGAGAGACACCTACGAACCCATTCGTAGCAATCCCGATGCCATTGCAAAGCAGCAACCTAACATCAAATAAAACATAGACTTGATAGCTTTCCAGCGGGCTAGGAGATGAAGCAGATCGTCCAAATACGGGCACATCTGTGCGCCTATGGACACCCAAATCTCAGAATGCCGTCACATTGGACTTTCAGGAGATGCCGCAATCCAGATGTATCAAAAAATGCTGTCATCCTGAGCGAAGCGCCAAAGGCGCGTAGTCGAAAGACCCGCGCGAACAACTTCGTGCGAACCCTTGCGCAGCAAGGCCCGATTGCAGCATCTTTTTTTGGGTTTAATTTTAGCAAAAACACCTAGGGGTGGCTAAGACACCGCCCGCGTTGCCAGATTCACCGTCACAACGTCATCCGGAGTCTTGGTCGTCGAACCGTCCGAAGCCGGATGATACTCAATCGTCAGCGTCTGCGCGTTGACCACGATCCGCAGATAGCCGAAGTCGGTATCGTCGTAGCTTTCCAGAGTAAGGTCGGTAGCAACGGGATACGGCGTACGGATCGGATTGCCGCTCGGATCCTTCTGCAGGCTGGAGATGGCGTATCCGCCACAGCCGGCTACTATGTACGGGATAGACGTCCCGTTCACCGTCCGCGTGAATCGCTGGTAGTTATGCGCGTGTCCGGAGAAAACAGCATGCGGCCAGAATCCAGCTGCCTCTGCAGAGCTGTCGATATCGGCGGAAAGATTCGGGCTGGGAAAATGAGAGGTTCCTCCCGTGAACGGAGGGTGATGCACGGCTATGATCACCGCGCCGGAATAGTTTTCCGATTTGCATCGAGCCAGCGCTGTCTTAAGAAACGTTAATTGAACATCGCTGACATTCGCGCGCGTACCGCCCTCGCTCGAGACGACGCCCGGGTCTTCAAGAGCATTAGAGTACAACCCGAGAATGCGCACGAACGGCGCATCGAAGGTGAAATACACGCCGGGCTCAACCATCGCCGTGCGCAGCAGTCCGCCTGCCTCAGGCGTATTGACCGGTGTGGCCGAGCAGAAGTTGCGCAGGAAGGCGTCGAGCGTCGGCGCCGTGTCGCCGGAGTAGACAACTCCATCGTGATTGCCGGGAATAGCCAGGATCGGAGCCGGATATTCGCGATAAGGCTCATAGAACTGGTCGTAGTAATACTTGGCCTCACCGAAGCTGTAAACCACGTCGCCCAGGTGGAAGAAGAACGACGGTACGTCTGCGGGGTCAGTCTCGATGAAATCGGCAACCATCTTGTCGGCAACTTCGCTCGGCGTATTTGGCCCCGTGACGCTGCCCGAATCTCCCACGGCGTGGAAGACGATCTGGCCTGCCTGCTGGACCGCAGTCGTTTTAGCCGGGCCCTGGTCGCCGTAAACATCGGCCAGAGTCAGGATCGGCTCTGCGGCTCCTCCTCGCGGAGCCGGGATCGGCTGCAACAACTTACTATTGACCTTCTTGTACAGCCCTGCGTCCGAAGGGTGAGGCACTTTGAACGATGTCTCATCCGGAGTTGGCTGTGGCTGTGCGAAGACAGGAGTGTCGTCACCTGTTGACGGTTGCGTTGGATCAGGAGTGGGCGCAGGAGTCGGCTGCGGGGTGGGATGCTTCTTTTTTGCAGGATGAGACGGCTTGTGCGGATGTTTGGAGGAAGTCGGCTTTGCCATAGCTAAGTCCTTCCATTGAAGACGCGCAACTCATCATACGCCCGTTCTATTGTGGGAATTTTGAACGAAGCGTAACAAACAGATTGAAGTAGGTTGCTCGCAGTTTGGCATTTCGAGTGCTAATTATTTGCGTGGAACCAAAGTAGGCTCTTGTTTTATGAAACGAATTCATTCATTTGTAATCCATACGGTATAAGCGGCTTCGAAAAGAAGCGCATTGGAAAGAGCATGCGCTTCCCAGCGCGGACCGCACGAGGGGGGCCAATATGATTTCTCAGGATCATGCGTTGCGCCAGTTCTTTCACGATGTTGTAGCCGACTGTTATGGGGAACATGTCGGCATCAGCGACCGCGAGGTAACGAGCTATATTGCCGATCTGCTGACTGACTTCTGCATCTCAGACCGTCTATATCCGATTCGCGATGTTGAAGGCCGCCCGGTGAAGGAGGTCGGTGAAATGCTCCTCGCCTCCGACCCCGTCAACGGAACTGCGCCGTCCTTTGACGCAGAGCGCGAGATTCGCAAGCACATCGGCGACTATGCCCTTTTCTGCACAGGGATGTATCCGGAATCGGTGCACAAATGGCGCGAGAATGAGCACGCCAATCTCTACGACATGATCCGCGCGGGCAAGGAGAGCTACTACATTGTCTCCCAGTTCGATCTCTTCGAGTATGCACTGGAGGCCCCGCTCTTCGGCCGGCTTTCCGATTCGTTCGAGAGCTGCATGTTCGGCCTGAACCAGGTCCGCTCCGAACTGGAGCGCAGATTGCCGGGAACGATGCCGTCACACGGCGCGCAGAAGTTTCTGATGTAAGTAGTAAGCCAACAACCTAAGAAGAAAAAGCCGCTGGATTGCAGCGGCTTTTGTGCGCGAAGCGCGGTTGCCTGGACAGCCTGCCCTGAGCTCAGTCGAAGGGGCGAGTCCTCAAACTTGCATGATTTCGGCTTCTTTCCTCTTGCTCATTTCGTCCATGCGTCTGATCTCTTCGTCGGTCAGCTTCTGAATTTCTTCGAGCGAGCGCTTCTCCTCGTCCTCGGAAATCTTCTTTTCCTTGGCCGCCTTCTTGATCAGATCGTTGCCATCGCGGCGAATGTTGCGCACTGCGGTCTTGTGCTCTTCGAGCACCTTGTTCAGGTGCTTGACCACCTCGCGTCGCCGCTCCTCCGTCATCGGGGGAACCGGCACGCGCAGGATTTTTCCGTCATTCTGCGGATTGAAGCCGAGATCGGAAGCGCGCAGGGTCTTTTCCATTTCGGCAAGAATGCTGGCATCCCATGGCTGAATCACGATCATGTTGACGTCGGGAGTCGTAACCTGCGCCAGCTGGTTGATAGGCGTGTGCGTGCCGTAGTAGTCCACCTTCACCTGGTCCAGCATGGCTGTCGAAGCGCGCCCGGTGCGCGTGGATGCCAGGTTTGTCTGAAAGTCGTGTACCGCTTTGTCCATGCGGGATTTGAGCTGGTTGTGCGTATCCTTGAGCGCCGGGATGCCGGCCATTACTGAGACTGCCATGGTTGTCTTCCTTTATCGCGATCCAAAACTCGTATTTTACTTCGTTGGGAAGAGTCGCGTCATCTTCGCAGGCCGTTGGGTACTGGTAAAGTTCCAGACAGCCGGGTTGCCGGACAATCCTGATCCTAAGCACATTAGCACTTCATTTGTAGAGCGTCAGAATCTGACGATGCGGATGTCGATGCGCCGTTTTACTCGCCTCACCAACACGCATTCAAAGAAGCTGGAATCGCAAACTGCATCTGGTCTATCGAAGAGTTGGTTGGGCTGTTAGAGGCGTAGCATAGCTGGCACGATTGCCCCTATAGTGGCATGGGGGGTCGTTCCATGGACGTCTGGTATTCACGCCCTGTTTTCTTCGTCGAAAGTGTAGAACGATCCATCGCTTTCTACACCGAAAAGCTCGGTTTTACCGTGGGGTCCTCCTATGAGGAGGAAGGGAAAATCCTAGTCGGGCAGGTGAATCGTGAGGATTGCGAAATCCTCCTCAATTGCCAGCAGCCCGAAAAGACCGGGTGTGGCCGCATCTTTATTTCGCTGGAAATAGGGGTGCTGCGAACACTCAGAGCAGAATTTGAGAACCGAGGCGCGCCGATCGTGGATGGCTGGTGGGGTTATGACACGATGATTATCAAAGACCTCGACGGCAACGAACTGTTCTTCCCCTATCCGAAGGATGTTTCTGCTTAGCCGAGTCAGCTAGTAGCAAACTTTACCAGTACCGGCCGTTGACAGTACGGAGACCAGGACATGGCCGCACTCACATGCGGCTGTAAGGCACATTGATGCCGAAGGCGCTCGACACCCGATCCAGCTCCGCCCGAATTTTCTCCCACTCAGAAAGAGTCTTGGCGTCGAGCTGCAGATTGTAGATGAGTCTCTCTATATCCTGGGCGTTGCTGATCGTGCTCTCGACCGCAACATCCCCCCGCTTGGTCTTCTTGAAGTCGCTCAGCATCGAGTCGGTCTGCTTCTCAAAACTGGCTACAAGCCCCTTGGCGTCCTTTTCCTGGCTGGTTCTGCGGATGGCGCTCTTCTTGAGAGCAGCGTCAAAGTTTTCCCGGAAAGACTTGGAGTCTTCCTTCAGGTTCTTCATCAGCGCTTCCACATCCTTATCGCTCACGCGTTTCTGCGCATGCAGAACAGGAGCCGGAGAGATGCTGATCGAACCGGCAAATATCGCAATAAAGCAATAAAACAGCGCAGAATGGATTTTCTTCATCAAGTACTCCTTGTTCCGTGCAATACCAAAAGTATGCAAATGTAACGGGGAATAGAGATTATTTGAGAGTAATCGAGCGAAACGCAGCTTGGTGGCTGGAATCGACTCCCTGTAATAAGAATATTTGTTTCTGCAAATAGATGCCATTACTCTGGTCATTAAATGGACGGGAAATGATTTCAAACAAACGCGTGCCTATCACCTTTCATTCAGCAACTCTGTTGCTGACCATCGACCTGATCGGCACCTTTGTATTCGCCGTGGAAGGCGCCATGGCCGCGATCCAGGGTAATCTGGACATCCTCGGGCTAATGGTGCTCGCATTTGCAACAGCGCTGGGGGGCGGCATCATTCGCGACGTACTAATTGGGGCCGTTCCGCCGAATTCCATTCGCGACTGGCGCTATCCTGCCGTGGCATTCGCAGGCGGGGCCGTCGTTTTCTTCCAGAGCAGTTTCGTCAACAAGGTCCCGGAATCGCTCATCGTGACACTTGACGCGGCCGGCCTGGCATTGTTTGCCGTTGCCGGCGCCGCGAAAGCGCTCGACTACAACATCCATCCATTTCTGGCGACGTTGATGGGAGGCATCACGGGCGTCGGTGGTGGAACTATTCGCGACATACTGCTGGCCCGTATTCCTTCCGTCCTTCGTTCCGATGTATATGCGGTGGCGGCGCTTGTCGGAGCAGCCGCCATGATCCTGTCCCTGAAATTGAAGTTGCGCCCGGCGCTGGCAACTACTATCGGGATCGTAGTCTGTTTTGCCTTGCGAATGGTCGCGGTCCACCGACACTGGAACCTGCCCAAAGTGCCCGGCCATTGATTCGCAGCAGGGCAGTTACGGAGTTGCTCCGATCTGATAGTTGAGCGTCGCCAATGCGAGCCGATACTGATACTGCGCGTTTGTATTCCCAATAGCTGCGTCGGTTTGCTGATATTGCGCCTGGCTTAGTTCCACAATGGAGCTAAGGCCTATCTGATACCGCGTTTGCGCCAAAGCCAGCGCCAGGTTTGCCTGCTTCAGTAGTTCGGCTGTCACAGAAACCCGCTGAAATGCCGTGTTCGCTGCTAACCAGGAGGTGCGAATATCCCGAACGATCTGATCGCGCAGATCTCGGCTCTCTTCGGACGCGGCCTGAGCGCGGATCGACGCTTCCTTGGCCTGGGCCGAGTAGAGAAACCCATTGAAGATCGGAATGTTCATATTCACGCCGATGGCGCCCCACCAATTGGTCACGTAGTACAGGTCCGGGCGAATCGGCACAACTCCTGCTGTTCCTGCGGCGTTGATGGTGGGAAACATTTGATCGCGCTGTGCGCGGCTGAACTTAACTGCCGATTGCTGACTGTAGTTCAACGCCTGCAAGTCGGGTCGTTGCTGTAATCCAAGCTGTACCAGCTGATCGGCATCCGGCGGAGGCGGCTGCAAAGACGTGCTGTCGTCGACCAGGTCATAAACCACCTGCCGATCGAGTCCGAGCACGGCGTCCAAAGCCGCCATGGTTGAAGCGGCATTGTTTTGCGCATCCAGAAGCTGCAACTTGCCTTGAGAAAGGTTGACGTCGGCAAAGCTCAAATCGAGGGTGGACTTGAGTTTGTTCGTGGTTAGCTCACTGACCTGTGATTGTGTAGTCTGGCGCGTATTTACATTTTGTTCCGCTACTTTGAGCAGCGCCTGCGCTTGCAGCGCGTTGTAGAATGCCTGGTCGGTCGCGAGCACGATATCTTCGGTTGTGGCCAGAGCGCGGGCATTCTGCGCTTTTTCCTGAAGCTTGGACGAAGCGACCAGGTTGCTTGTCTTTCCAAAGTCCGTAATCAGTTGCGTGAACCCGCCGCCGGCCCCGGCGTGCTCAAGGAGGCGCGAGGCCGTCAGCGATCCGGCAGAGAGGCGACTCCCTTCTTCTGCCTCCACGGCTGTGATGCTTGCAGCGCCGGTAGGTAGTTCCGCAGCCCTTGTCTCGCGCACGACCTGATGCTGCGCCAGAGCGAGAAGGTGGCCAATGCTGATCCGTGGATTGTTCTTGATCGCCATCTGTTCGGCGTCTGTGCGTGTCAGGCGCGGCTGCGTTCCGGCGGGTTGGTCGTTCCCCTTTGAAGCCAGCGGCATGCCCGCATCGCTTTGCGTGTTGCCCGCATTGCTCTGCATATTGCTAGATGCAATCAGATTGTCTGGCGGCGCATCGGGGAGCAGGGGCCTGGCCGCTGCGCTTTGCGCAAGCAACGTGCCGCCCCCAACCGACGCCTGCAGGACGGCGCATGCAAACAAGGATTTCTTGAATATTGCGTTCTTCATCATTCTCTATATCTCTCCTGCGAGCGCGCTCTTCCTTTCGCGTCTGCCATGGACCAACAGATATACGGCAGGAACGAGGAAGACGGTGACGATAACGGAAACACCCAGGCCGCCGATGACTGCACGAGCGAGCGGCGCGTACTGTTCGCTGCCTGCTTCTATTCCAAGCGCCATCGGGATCATGCCCAGCAATGTGGCGAGCGAGGTCATCAGGATGGGACGCAATCGGATTTTGCAGGATTGAACCACCGACTCAAGAAGTGGCTTGCCCTGTTCATGCAGGATCGTCGCAAACTCGACGATCAAAATGCTGTTTGATACGACGATGCCGGTCATCATGACCACACCCATCAACGACATGATGTTCAACGTGCTGTGTGTCACCAGGAGAGTGAGTACGACTCCTGCAAGTCCGGGTGGAATTGCCATCAGGATGATGAACGGATCGACAAAGGAGGTGAATTGCGCCATCAGGATGAGATAGACGAGAACGATCGACAAGAGCAGCCCGATGGCAAAACGGGTGAAAGACTGATTCATGCGGACGACCGCGCCCCGAACCTCGATACGGACGTTTTTCGGCTTGCTGATGCCCTCGAGGATTTTGTTGACGTCGTGACTTACGCCTACCAGCGTCTCGCTTGCAGGCATAACGTAGACATCAATGACGCGGCGAAGCTGGTAGTGGTCAACTTCCGTGGGAGTGTTGATCTCCTTAATGTCAGCGACCGATTGCAGCGGCGTGTAATTCGTTGCATCGCTCGCGCGTAGTGGAATCTGCTTAAAGTCGTCCAGGCTCATGTTGGCGATCTTCTGGTCGAAGTACTGCACGGTGAGCATGTAGTTGTTTCCAGTCTTCGGATCGATCCAGTAACTTGGCGCGATCATGCCATTCGAGCTCATGGCGGTGATGACGTTATCGACGACTTCCTTCGGCGTTATGTGAATCAGGCTGGCGCGTTCGCGATCGATGTTCAGCTCTAATCCCGGATATCTCAGGTCCTGTGGTATCAACACGTCGCTGACACTCCTGAGCCGTCTGGCCTGATTTGCAATTTGCAACGCAATCGCAAAAGACTGGTCAAGATCGTTGCCGTTCACCTGGATATCAATCGGCGCGGGCATTCCTTGATTGATGACCGAATCCACCAGCCCGCCCGCCTGCAGGTAGGTCGTCAGCTCAGGCATGTCAGTAGCAAGTTTGCGGCGTACTTTTTCCATGTACGCGTAACTTCCGACATTGTGGCCCTCTTTAAGACTGACCTGCACGAAGGCCGTATCCATGGCCGAATTGCTCGTATAGATCGACGACAAATCAGGCGTGATGCCGATATTCGACACAATCATGCCCAGATCGTCGGAAGAAATGACTTTGCGAATTTCATTCTCGACCTGCGCAACATACTGGTTACTCAACTCAATGCGCGTCCCACTGGGGCACTTGATGTTAATGACAAATTGCCCGGGATCCGTTCTTGGGAAGTAGGCGCGCCCAAGAATTGGAAACAAGCCGATCAGAACAACGGCAACTCCTCCGAGAATGAAGCCAGCCGTTCTTCCCGGCCGTTTCATCGCCCGCGTCACCTGCACCTCGTAATAATCCAGCATGCGGCGGAACTGAGCGTTGAACTTCGCTTCAAACCTGCGGAAGCGCGACGGCGGCCTGGTCCCGCCATGCGCCTCATCATCATCCGAGAGGCGTATGAACTTCGAGCAATACAGAGGTACGACACTCATCGCAAAAATGTAGGACGCGAAAATGGAAAGCACCACGCCCAGCGCGAGGTCGATAAAGATGTACTTGCTGACTCCGGCAAAGAACGTGACCGGGAAAAAAACGATGGAAGTCGTCGACGTGGCCGCCAGCACCGCAAGAGAAACTTCCATGCCGCCCTTTTCCGCAGCCATAAGTGGAGGTTCCCCCATCTCCATGTAGCGGAATATGTTTTCGAGCACAACGACCGAGTCATCGATAAGGCGAGAGAGTGCCAGGGCAAGGCCGCCTAACAGCATGAGGTTGATGGATCCTCCCATCGCCTTCATGATGAGCAGACACACGAGCACGGAAAGAGGAATCGAAAGAAGCACGGCCACCGTCGCGCGCGGACTCCCCAGGAACACCAGGATCATGATGCTCGTAAGCCCCAGGCCGATCGCGGCTTCCTTGATCAGGTTCCTGATCGCGGATTTAACGAAGAGAGATTGATCGAAGACAACAGCGGTCTTGAGTGAAGACGGGATATCCACCAGGTCCTTGATCGCGGCTTTCATTCCGTTCACGATCGTGATGGTGTTGCTGTCCCCTCCCTGCTTCAAGATGGGAATGTACACCGATCGTTGCCCATCGATGCGCACGATGTTCGTCTGCAGCGTTCCCGCGTCTTCCGCTTTACCAATATTGCCAACCAGAACCGACGCATTGCCGACAGATTTTAGCGGCAGGTCGTTGATTTCCTCAGGGGTTGGCATCTGGCTGTTGGCGTAGATGTTGTAGTCCTTCGTGCCAATACGCACATCGCCCGCAGGTAGAATCAGATTCGACTCATTCACCGCATGGACCACATCCATCAGGCTCATGTTGTAGGCCTGCAGCTTCACCGGATCGACATACACCATGATCTGGCGATAACGCCCGCCAAAGGGCTGTGGGACAGAAGCTCCGGGCACGTTCGCAATCTGATTGCGCACCTGAAACTGCGCCAGGTCCTTCAGATCCGTCTCGTTCAAGCCTTTGCCTTTCAGCGTGACCAGGCACACTGGCTGGCTCGATGCGTCCATGCCCAGCACAACCGGAGGCAGCGTCCCGGGCGGCAATCGGCGCAGGTCTGCCATGGCAAGATTGGCGATATTACTTAAGGCCGCGTTTCCATCTGTCCCTGGTTTGAAATAAATCTTGATGAGGCTCACGCCGGTGAGCGAACGCGACTCAATGTGGTCGATGTTGCTGCCCAGTGTGAAGAAGCGCTCGAAGGTATCGGTGATGTCGGCTTCGATCTGCTCCGGCGGCATGCCGGAGTAGAAAGTCGCTACTACCACCACAGGGATGTCGATTTTTGGAAACAAGTCCACCGGCATCCCGACGATCCCGGTGACGCCGACCACGGCAATCACCATGCACACCATGATGATGAAATACGGATATCTGAGAGCAAACTTAGGCATTACAGCCCACCATCTTTCCGCTCAGTGCTCATGTCGCTGGTTGGCGGTCGCTGAAACTGCGGTTTGACAGTTTCTCCAACCTGATACTTCGACTGTCCTCCGGTTATGACCCGGTCCCCGTCACTCAACCCGCTCTTCACTTCGGCCAATATTGATCCCTGGAGTCCAAGTTGCACGTAGCGAGACTGGACGCGATTCTGGCTGTCTACCACGAGCACCGTTGCCTGATCGCCATTCTTGATGACCGCCTGGACCGGAATGGTCGGCACATTCTCCTTGCGCTCCAGCTCGAGCGTCGCATTTGCATACATGCCCGGCGACAATGACAGGTCCTTGTTCTCAACATCGACTTCTGTTTCCATCGTCCGGGTTGAGAGGCTGACATCTCTCGTGAACCGAACCACTTTGCCTGCCAGGGATCGATTCACCGCACCCACATGTACATTCACCAGCGCCCCTTCATGGATGAACTGCACAGCATCTTCGGGAACAGGCAAGCGAAGGCGAAGCAGATTGCTCTGCGAAAGCTTGACTACGGGAAGGCTTTGAACGTCGGAAGAGGTTCCGGCCTGGATCAGTGCTCCGGTGTCGGCATACCGCCAGATCACGACTCCATCTAACGGCGCAGTCACTTTCGTGTAGTCGGCCAGATCGCCGACGCGTTCGTTGTCGGCTCCGGCCACTTCGGCCTGTCGTTGGGCAGCCGCGAATGCAGCCTTGGAGGCGTCCACCTGCGCCTCCGCGGCGAGGTCTTTCGATTGCGCATCATCCAGTTCCTGTTCTGCGATCAGGCCCGGTTGCGCCGCAGACGCCTGCTTCAGCCGAAGGTAATCCGCATGCAGAGATGTATGCTCTGCCTGAGCGCGAAGAACCTCATGCTGTGCGCGCGTGATCTCATCCTTGCTGTGCGCAACCTCCGCGACTGTCCCCTTGAGCTGCGCATCCAGTTCGGGCACTTCCAGCACCGCCAGCACCTCGCCCTCGTGCACCTTGTCCCCAATGTCGACATAGATATGCCGGATATAGCCCGACACTTTCGCATGAACGTCAATCACCTGATAAGGCTGAAACTGCCCTGCCAGATTCAACGTGTGTGTGATTGTTCCGCGCGTGACTGCGGCTACGGTTGCCGACGGTATTTCTGCTCCATTTGCCTCAGAACTCCTGGCGCTGGAGGAATTGCAGGCAATCACACTCAACGCGGCAGGCAGAGATAGTCCTACGGCTAGGATCAGAGAGGCTCGCTTTCGCATATCGGAATGCACCTTCTATGAGGTTGTGGCCGGAAAGCAGCGGGCATGTCGGAAAAGAACACGGCGCGCGGCAGCGACAATAAGTACGGCGACGGACGCGTCCGTCTTGACTCAAGAGGATAAGAAACTAGGCGAGAACGGGAGGGGGACGGAAAAAGAAGGCGTTCAAACTGGCTTGACTTAGCTGCCGCCACGGTCGTTTCGCGTCCCGATTCCGCCGGAACGCCGCCGGGAGCTTTAGCGAATTCAGTATCGCGAAGAGCGGGAGAAGAATGCTGAAGACCGTTGCCATGACCGTTTTGTCAGGAGCGCCCTCGCTCTTGATGAGCGGGCTCTCGGTTGTGGTACTTTGCTGATCTCGCGATAAAAGCTTGGCGCTTGGAAGCTCGTGGGAGGCGGCTTGTGGCGGATCGTAAAGAGAAAGCTTGTACTGCAGTCCCCATGTGAACACACAAAAGGCCAGCCCCAGCAAGCAAAGGGTAAATCGCGAAAACCTGGGCCGCCTTGTACTCGAAGCATTCACCAGTGACTCAATCCTGCCTGAACGCGGAACCGATAAGCAAGCTCGAAGAGCGTGGTCCCACTCTCTTCCACATACTTAGATAGCACGAAGGGGACAAAAGGAAGCCAAATGATCTGGCCGAAAGATCCCGTCTCATTCCGTTTGACACGCGTAACAGCTACTGCGGCGCCAGAATCTGGACCTCCCAGGCCGCAAGCGACACAGGAAGCGATGCCACCTGCATCGATACCGTAGCTTGTCCCGCGGAGTAGATATTCCCCGGAGCGATGCTCGTAGTTCGCGAACCACTGCTTCCTTGATTGCTGTAAGCGATGTTCATCGTCCGCGTCATCCGGCTCAAGTCGATATCGACCAGCACATTGCCCGTAAAGGGGCTCGATCCATTGGTATTGGCAATCACCAGAACCTCGCGGTCCGACAGGATTCGCGAGAAAGCAATCACTCCGCGCGCCCCAACCGACTGGCCAAAGTCCGTGCCATTGCCTGAAACCTCGCGAAAATAAAGTCGCCCATAACGCAGCGGAGCTTCCGACAGGCGAATCGCCGCAATCTTCTGCAGGTCCACATAAAACGGCGAGGTCGGATCGAACGCCCCCGCCTTGCCCCACAGCGCTTCCCGGACCGATTCCAGAGCATCGAGGCCATCCACCGTTCCCTGCAATCCCTGTTCGGTGCCGTAGTAGACGCACGGAATCCCCTGCAGGCCAAAGATCAGCGCCAGCGCCATCGTCACCTGCTGAGGAGGAGTTCCCGGCGAATTAAACCTCGAATTCTGATCATGATTGTCGATGAAGCTGACGAAATACTTGCCCGCCTCGCCGTGCGAAGAAATCTGATTCTCCTCAGCAAGCTTGCGGTTATTGAAGACCGCCGCAATCGTCTCCACGCCCGGAGGATTGGAACCCAACGCCTTCACGACAGCCGGCAGCTGATAGAACAGCGGGTAGTCGAGGGCAGAGTCAATGCCGAATCCCTGATTGTCAGCCGCATTGCGCCCTACGAACTGATCAATCAGGCCTTCCTGGTCGTAAATTTCTCCGAAGGTAAAAAAGTTCCTCTTCCCGGCGCCGAGCGCGAACTCCCGCATCGCATTTCCGAAGGTGGCAATCATGTCCGGACGCACATATTTCACGGTGTCGATGCGGTACCCGTCGATGTCGTACTTCGCCATCAGGTACTGATATGCGCGGATCAGAATACCGAGTACCGGAGCAACGCCATATTGCTCCCGAAGCGCCTCCTGCCCGGGAACGCTTGCATCGTATTCAGCCACCAGCTGGCGCATGACCGAGAAGTCTCCGGCAACAAACCCCTGAGGCCCCGGCGAGTCTGAAACTGTCGACCCTCGTCTCCTGAAAAAGACCGGCCGCTGAAAATCGAGCGGCCAGACCGCGTCATCCTGCCCGGCTCCCGAGGGATCGACAGCATCCTGCCAACCGGCCTGCGGCGCACCAGAGCCATTCATCCACTGAATCGGCGGCTCATTTCCCGGAGGCCCATAAAGCAAACCCGCATCGCTGAATGCACTCTGCACTTGCCCCTGCCTGAAGTAATCGAAGACGCGCCCCGCATGGTTGAGAACAATATCAACAATCACGTGCATGCCGCGTGCATGCGCCTCCTGCACCAGCGCCTGTAGCTCGCTCTCCGCCGTCGCCTGCGTGCCGTCAGAGGCGAATCGGCTTTCGAGATTGGAAAAATCCTGCGTGTTGTATCCCGGATACGCATATGCAAACCCATCGATCTCCGGGTGCGTATTCTTAAGCACCGGAGACAGCCAGATCGCATTCACACCGAGTTCCTGTAGATAGGGCAGCTGCTCTCGTACCCCCTCGAACGTGCCACCCTGCCGGAATCCATATTTCTTGTTCCAGGTGAACTTCGGAGCGGCAGCGGGATTGTTAAACCGATCAATCATCAGGAAGTAGACCCAGCAATCGCGCCAGTCTGTGGGCGAAGGGTAGGGATAGGTCACCTGCACCGTACTGCCGTCCACCAGAACCGGAACAGTGCTCGCCAGTCGCGCAGCATTCGAGTACTGCACGATCGTGGCCTGGACATCCGCGGAAAATGCTTGCGTCGGCATGGTCTTCCTCGCATATATGGTGATGACAGGAGACGAAACGAATCAGGAGAAAGAAGCAATCAGCTAATTCAACCCAGGGCAGGTCTCAGCGAGGTGATTGAGGTGCGCCTCTTGGCATCACGATCATGCGGCGCATTGAATCCGGAAGCAAGAAAAAAGTCTGTTACTCAGTGACAAGCACCGCCCATCAAAGCCCGGGATCCTGTGGCCTCGCGATAAGTATCTTTTATTCGCTTCCAGGCATTTTGGTTATATCGACCGAAAGCTATAAGGAAAGCGTAAAAGGAGGACCTTCATTTATGCGGGACTTATGAAATGCGTTGTCCCCTAGTATCGGCGACTCGCAATGGGTCGGCATTACTGGAGAACGTCATGATCATTTCCCGGGACCTATCATCCATTTCCTACCCTGCAAATGCGCTCTCACAAGGTAACGGCACGGCGAATCCACCTACAAGAACTGCATTCTGGCTCCTGATGTTAGCGTGGCTGGCTCTGTCCACTCTCTACGTGCATGCACAGTCAACCTTCGGCAGCATACGGGGCACCGTACAAGACGTTTCAGGAGCAGTGGTTCCCGGTGCAGTGGTAACAGTTCACTCACTGGACGAAAATTTTGAGCGGGACGTCACGACCAGTGACTCGGGTGATTTCGCAGTCGAAAACCTGAAGCTGGGCCACTACAAGCTGACCGTCCATCATGATGGATTCGCCGACGCAGTTGTTGATTCCGCCGCGCTCGAAGCACGCCAGGACCTCCGCATCCCCATAACGCTTTCGATCGCAACCGAAGCGACCGTCGTGCAAGTAAGCGCAGCGCCCGATCAGATCAACACAGAAAACGGCACGCTCAGCGACTCCAAAGACAATCAACTCATCACACAGCTTCCGCTGAACAACCGCGCAACCACAACGAGTCCTTTGGCGGCACTCTCTCTGTCTGCAAATGTCCAGCAGGACAGTTCCGGAAATATCGCACTGAGCGGCGCAAGTTCGTCGATGGTGAACTTTTCGGTGGATGGCATCTCGACCGCAAACGTGCGTCAGAATGGCGCGCTTCAGGATGCGTACCCGTCGCAGGAAGGGATCTCTGCTGTCAGAGTAACCGCCTTCAACAATAGCGCCGAATTCTCTCAGGTTGGAGATGTCACGTTCACGACCAAGAGCGGCACAAACCAATATCACGGCAGCCTCTTCGAGTACCTGCAGAACGATGCTCTGGACGCGAGTCCGTACGGGTTCAACGGCAAGGCTCCCAAGAAATTCAATACATTTGGCGGATCACTCGGCGGCCCATTGAGCATTCCGCACCTCTACAACGGCAAGGACAAAACATTCTTCTTCGCCGACTATGAAGGCAACCGGCGCACGACCGCAGTCGCGCAACAATTCCTCGTCCCCACCGAAGCGGAGCGCAATGGCGATCTTACAGCGCTCGGCGGTCCAGTGATTCCGCAGAGCAGTATCAATCCAACTGCCAAGGCGCTGTTGACCTACTATCCAATGCCGAACGTGTCAGGGCAGTCGAACTACAACTACGAAAACTTTCAATCGACGCCGGCTCGCACCGATGGAGCAGACATCCGCATCGACCAGACCATCACCCAGAAGCAATCAGCCTATGCACGTTTCAGCCGTAAGAACATCACCGAAGACTACGCCAACCCTCTTCTGCCCAACGATGAAGACAGCGTGCACAACCGCAGCCTTCTGGTCTCCTACACCTACACGATCACGCCGAAATTGGTGAACGAATTCCGCTTCGGCTTCACCAATGCGATCACCAGCGTAGGCTTCCCCATCGAAGGTGCAGACGCTCTGAATCAACTTCACCTCACGGGCGTAGACATCAGCCAGCATCCCACCACGCACGCCTTCCCAACCTTTAATTTCAGCGCCGGCACCGGCTTCACTCCCATCGGTCGCGACAAAACAGGAGTCACGCAATCCAAGACCCTGCAATACACCGATAATGCAACCTGGACCATCGGCAAGCACACACTCAAAGCGGGCATCGACGCCCGCCGCGTGCGCTACTTCGACGTCGAGCTCTTCCTGCCATCCGATGACTTCGGACAGTTCACCTTCCAGCCCACCTTCACCGGCAACGCCTTCGGAGACTTCCTCCAAGGAACGCCAACGACCCTGTTCTTTGCCGTGTCAAGCCCCGACGTAGGCGGAACAGCCTGGCAATACGGCCTCTTCGCACAAGATGAATTTCAAGTGAGCAGCAAGCTGACCGTGAACTATGGCCTGCGTTGGCAAGTTCTGCCTGCCATGCAGGAAGACGGCGGCAACCTCGCAAACTTCGATCAGAGAAATAATTCGATCGTTGTGCCGGTACAATCTCTCCGCATACCTGGCGAAGCAAAACATCCAGAGCTCGAACCTCGCCTTTCAGCAGTCCTTCAACGCCTGCAATCTTGGAAACACGGCTTTGCCCTGCTCGAACTACGTAACGGCAAGCCAGGATCATCTGCCGCAGGGATTGCGCAACACGTATTACGGCAATTTCCAGCCACGCTTCTCGCTGGCCTATCGCCCATTCAGTGACACCAAAACGGTTGTCCGCGCTGGCTTCGGTATTTTCACCATGACAAACCTCGGACCGCTCTCTTTCAACAACAGCGGCAACCCAACCTCCAACCTGCACACCTACACCAACACGACTACAGCCGCCGGCTCGCCCCTTATCCAGTTCCCGAACACCGCGCCGCCAACCGTGGGCATCCAGTACGGTGGCGGAGGACTCGACCAGGGTGTCGATCCCAACTACCGCGACCCGCAGTCGAACCAGTGGAACCTGACGGTAGAACGCCAGCTCACCAACAACGACACACTGCGCGTCAGCTACGTCGGCATGCACTCCTACCGCCTGAATATCACCGAGGACTTCAACCAGATCCCCGCCAGTACGACGCCTTATCAGACAACCACCGCGAGTCCGTTCGTCGATCCGCGCGCGCCGTACCACAACTGGTTCACGCTCTACAGCACCTTCAACGCCGGAATCGCGAACTACGAGGCCATGGAAGTCGAGGCAACGCACCGCATGTCTCACGGACTGTATTTCGACGCGAACTACACACTGGCTAAAAACCTGGCTGACAATCAGGGCAGCACACCGACAGCATTCGCCGGCGAGGTGAACTATGGCATTCCGATCACCGATCGCTTCAACATCGCCAGCGATTACGGCAATGTGGAAGGCACCCGCCGCAATCGCTTCCTGCTCACCGGCCTTTACCAGCTACCCTTCGGGCAGGGACGCGCCTTCCTGAATTCAGGGGGTTGGAAGAACGCTCTGCTCGGCGGCTGGGAGATGAACACGGTAACTCTGCTCGAAACCGGCCCGTGGCTCACGCCCAGCATCAGCACATCGCTCGATCAGTCGAACACGAACGTCGTCAACCGCGGCGCGACGCTCCGTCCTGACGTCGTATCGAACAAGTTCACCAGGGGACAATCGCGGGCCCAGTATTTCAACCTGGCAGCCTTTTCCTCCACTCCTTCAGGCGCGGGACGCTTTGGCAATGCAGGAGTAGGTATCCTTCAGGGACCAGGCACAGCAGCTGTATCGCTGGGACTTGCCAAGAGTTTTCCGCTGACGGAGCACGCGAATCTTCGCTTCGAATCCACGTTCACCAATGTTCTGAACCACACTAATTTTGCGCCCCCAGCCGCGCAGATCGATAACACCTCGACCTTCGGGGTGCTCAGCGCCCCTCAGACCGCCGAGAACGCAGGAAACCGCACCGGACAAGTCGCTCTGAGACTCGACTTCTAACCCGAATATCTCCCGGCCGCGCGTTATGCCCCGGCCCGGAGTTTCTGTATTGCGCCAGCAAATCGGCATACGGTTTATGAACCAGATCGGGGGAGACGGAATCGAGGAGAGAACGGCAGTGAACGAAATTTCTGTCAAGCCCCCAACTCGAATAGATTTTTCTAACCCACACATTCCAAAGAGAAAAGACTGGATCAACTTTGGCGTACTATTACCGCCAAAAAATGCTAGACTACACAAAGAGAAAAAAGCCCGCCCAAACCGGCGGGCTTTTCCTTTTCCCGGCACAATCTTAGGCTCCTGAGTGGGAGACCACAAGAATGCCAACGCAGCTAAGTCGTTGCAGAAAGAGGAATTTAGCAAGAAATACGCCCCGGGGGGCCGACGGCAACACTCCTGGGTGCCCCATCCTTTCGCGCTTTTTGCGAAAGGGTGGGAGACCACAATGCCAACGCAGCTAAGTCACTGCAGAAAGAAGAATTTAGCAAAAAATACCGGGGGGTCAAGCAGAGGAACGCCGCCAAATCTTCCAGGCGGAAAAAACGCAAGCCGCCCACACTGCAGTAGGCTCTTGGTGTGAACAACTATCGAGAGTTTCTTGACACTTCTGGGGAACTACCGGTTCGAGGCTTTCTCCATACACCGCTTGATTCAGAAGGCGACTACCTCGTATTGACGCATGGCGCCGGATCGAACTGTAACTCGCCGCTTCTCGTCACGCTGGCGGAGGCGTTCTGCGCCTCGGGGTGGACTGTCCTCCGCTGTGATCTCCCTTTCCGCCAGGCGCGGCCGCACGGTTCTCCGCCACGCGGGAGCGCGGAAGGTGATCAAAAGGGGCTTCGAGCAGCAATCGCATCCATGCGAAAACAGACCTCTGGCCGCATGTTTCTCGGCGGTCATTCTTACGGAGGAAGACAGGCGTCGATGCTGGCTGCGTCTGAACCAGGTCTCGTCGATCGACTCATGCTGCTCTCCTACCCGCTCCATCCGCCGCAGCGGCCCGGCGAGTTGCGAACCGGCCACTTCTCATCGCTCCAAACCCCAGCACTCTTCGTCCACGGCACACGGGACGGATTCGGAACGATCGACGAAATGGAAGCAGCCCTGGCGCTCATCCCCGCCCGAACGAAACTGTTCCCGGTCGCGGCCGCGGGACACGAGCTGATATCGAAGCGAAATCGTGACGAAGTAGCGCAAACCGTGGTGGAGACGTTTCGTTTATTCGCTGGTGAGCGGGCCGGTATATCCTGAGCGGATACTTCAGATTGAAGCAGGGATGGCGGTCATGCTTGCTATCCCGATACTCGTATTGCATGAGCGCGCGATAAGCGATGGAGTCTTTGAAACTGCACTGGGGCGGCCCCGGCATTTATTACATTTCCACGGATGCGGACTTGAACGGGATGGCGTTCATGAATGCATTCTCAAACTGGTGTTCTGATGTGCGGGAACAAAGCCGGATAACGAATGCTTGATAGGGATGCGTGCACACCGGTGGGGTGCCTTTAGCGAGAAGCCGCGTCGAAGGGAAGAAACAAAGTGAAGACTGAACCGGCGTGCCCCGGGCGCTGGCTGCTTCTGAGGGAAAGCCTCCCGCGATGTCGAACGGCGATCTCGTGGCTGATCCATAGGCCGAGGCCGGTTCCGCCAATTCCTTTGGTGGTGAAGAATGCCTGAAACGCTTTCGACTGGTCCTGTGCGGTCATTCCTCTCCCTGTGTCTGCGACCGTAAGGATGATGCCTGACTCGACGGTCTTCCAGTTTCTGCCGGGGCGGCTGCGCAGAAGGAGCCGGCCCCCTGACTGACTCATCGCATCGATGGCATTGCTCACGAGGTTATTGAGCACCTGTCGAATCTCTCCCTCGAAGCATCGAAGGGCCTGTTCGCACCGGTCGCGCATCTCGATCGAGACATTCGAATTTCACAATTCGTCCGAAGTACATGCGGGCCGATCCCTCCAGAAGGGCTGCGCACTGGACTTCGGTTGGATTGGTCGCCTGCTTGTGAAACTGAAGAGTCTGGCTGCTGATGGCGGCGACACGTCGCAACTCCTGCTCGGCGGTATCGAGATATCCCTTAACCTCGGGAAGGACGGCGGCTTTTCTAGCGAGATAAAGCAGATTCGTGACCGATTCGGGCGGATTATTGATCTCGTGCGCGATCGATGCAGCCAGACGCCCTACGGCGGCCAGCTTCTCATTTTGCAGCAACGCAGCTGTCGTGAGCTTCTGTTCCGTGATGTCGAGCGTCACCCCCAGAAACCGGAGCGGCGTTCCGTCGTTGGCCAGAGAACATCGCCCTCGGGCCAGGACCCATCGAATTGAGCCGTCCGACTGAATGAGGCGGTACTCTGCGTTGTAGTCGTTACCAGTCTTGAACGCGCTCGCGATCGCCTCTTCGACACGACTGCGATCGTCCGCGTGGAGATTGCGGATAAACTCTGCGATGGGCGCGCCGACCGCTGCGTCGCTCACGAAGCAATACTTCCTTGGCCCGCAGGGCACTACAAGCCCAGTTATACTACTCAAGGCGTTTCGGAGATGCCGTTTTGTTTCCGCTCCCAGTTGGCGGCAGCGGGAGATGCATCCCGCCAACTCGATCTGTGGTGGCGTGAAGCCCCCGAATCCCGTATACTGGTTGATGTTGTACCTACTGTTTTTCCAAGCAGGATAACCATGCCCAAATTGAAGACACACCGGGGCGCGGCAAAGCGCTTCAAGAAGACTGGCACCGGCAAAATCAAGCGCGGACAGTCGAAGATGCGCCATATCCTTACGTCGAAGGAGACCAAGACCAAGCGCAAGCTGGCACACAGCGCTCTGGTTTCGGACGCCGACCACGCGAAGGTAGCCCGCATGATTCCTTACGCCTGATTCTGTACTGCGGCCACGCCGCGATACAAGGTCCCCCGGTAAAGCGTTCCGGTTGGAGCCCCGGCCTGAAAGAGCCGAGCGATTCAGGATTGAAAGCGAGTGAAGAGGTTAAAGCCGGGATCTCCCGAGCCTCCTGCCTCCAGCCGCATAACGAAAGACGCAAAAGGAGAACCAAGGCAATGCCCCGCGTAAAACGTGGAACAAAACGCAATGACCGCCGCAAGAAGATCCTGAAAAGGGCGAGCGGTTACTTCCTCACAAAATCGAAGCTATACCAGGCAGCCCAGGAAGCCGTCGAGCGCGGCCTGAAGTTTGCCTACAGTGGACGCCGCCAGAAGAAGCGCCAGTATCGCTCGCTCTGGATCGTGCGCATCAACGCTGCCGCGAAGATGAACAACATCAGCTACTCACAGTTGATCAACGGCCTCAAGAAGGCCGGCGTTGAGCTCGATCGCAAGATCCTCGCCGATATCGCCGTCAACGACGCACAGGGATTCACTGCTCTGGTTGAGCAGGCGAAGGCTGCTCTGAGCGACGCAGCAGCTGCGTAAGCAAATAGCAGTTTGAAGCTAAGAAAAGGGCGCGATTTTCGCGCCCTTTTCTTGTTTTGCTTGGATTGCTCTCTTAGGTTGTCTAGTCGGCCGCATTCTCCCCCAACGGAAGAAAATACTGGGTGCCTTTGATGGGCTCTGAGAGCCGCTTCATCAGCAGCTTCAGGTCTTTGTTGTTGTTCACAAAATCGATGTCCGACGTGTTCACGATCAGCAGGTCGCTGGCTGAATAGTGAAAGAAGAAGTGTTCGTATGCGGCTGCAACCTGCTCGATGTAAGCGTCGCTGATGGCGCGCTCGCCGGCCACGCCCTTGCGCTTGAGCCGCTGCTTCAGCACTTCCGGAGTAGCTTGCAGATAGATCACGAGGTCAGGTGCAGGCAGTTGCTCGCGGAACATCTGATAATAGCGGTTGTAAAGGGCAAGCTCGGCGTCGCTGAGATTCACGTAGGCGAAGAGTTTGTCTTTCTCAAAGATGTAATCGGCAACGACGAGTTCCTCTGCCTTCTTGATCTGACGGAGCTGCTCGAAGCGCCCAGTAAGAAACCACATCTGCGCGGCGAAGGCCATGCCGGGCTCGGCGCCGTAAAAGCGATCGAGGAAGGGGTTGTTCTCCGGCTCGACGATGCGCCTTGCATGCAGGGTCTCGGCCAGCATACGTGCCAATGACGATTTGCCGACGCGGATCGGTCCTTCGACGGCGATAAAGCGGGGATGTTCGAAAAGCTTGGCCATCACGAATCTGAATCTCAAAGGCGAATGAAACACGAAAATATCATGCTTTCAGTCTGCTGCGCTACCGGCAGGTTCCGAAATTGGCAACAAGCTAAACTAAACTCACATGCTTGCTCCCCTCGCTACTGCCGGAGCTGCGGCCACGCTGGCCGCGGGCGCATACGCTTACGCCGCCATGTGGCCCACTTCGCAAATCTTTGGCCGAGCTATCATTGGCGGCGCGGACGCGCGTGAATTTGCCCTGACTTATGACGACGGCCCGAATGATCCATACACTCAGCAATTGCTCGACGTGTTGGACCGGCACAACGTCCGCGCTACCTTCTTTCTGATCGGACGCTTCGTCCGCCAGCGTCCGGAGATTGCCCGCGCCATCCATGCTGCTGGACACGTCGTGGGCAACCATACCATGAGTCATCCGGTGCTCTTGTTTCAATCGCCGAAGCGCGTGCGGGAAGAACTGGCGGGCTGCAATGCTGCGATCGAAGATGCGCTGGGGGAGGCGGTGCGCTATTTTCGACCTCCGCACGGTGCACGAAGACCCGATGTGCTGCGCGCGGCGCGCGATCTGGGCCTGACGCCGGTCTTGTGGAATGCAATGGGCTATGACTGGAAGCCGACAACGGCAGAACATGTGTTCGAGAATCTGCAAAAAGGGA
Source organism: Terriglobales bacterium (assembly GCA_963823845.1). Lineage (GTDB taxonomy): Bacteria > Acidobacteriota > Terriglobia > Terriglobales > Acidobacteriaceae > Alloacidobacterium. The sequence goes on along the minus strand of CAWGND010000008.1, from coordinate 124,510 downwards.
TTCAGCGCAATCAACGGCTTGGAGTGGGGTCGAATCTACTGCTGCACGACGGAGGACAGGCTGGCATCGGCCAGGACCGTAGCCACTCAGTGGCAGCTACGGCACGTGTGTTGGAGAGTACGCGCGAGAAATCGATTCGTTATGTCACTGTAGATGCCTGGGCTGAATTGCGTCCGCTTCACAGCTAGCCTCGAGACCCGGCGACTGCTGCAAATGCTTCTTTTGCCGCTGCAATGGTCGTCTTAGTATCATCCATCGTATGTGAGGTACTTAGGAAAGCAGCCTCGTATTGCGAGGGCGGCAGCCAGATGCCATGATCGAGCATGGCTTGATGGAAACGTGCGAATGCTGCAGTGTCAGAGGTAGAGGCGGATTCGAAATCGGTGACTCGGTTAGCGGTGAAGAACCAGGTGAACATTGCGCCTATGCGGTTCGTAGTGAGGTGTACGCCTGCTTTCGCTGCCTCTGTGGCGACCCCATCAGCTACGGCGGCGCTCAGTGCTTCAAGCTTTGCGTAGACTTCGCTGCGGTGCTCTTTTATATAGCCGACGGTCGCGATGCCGGCGGCCATAGCCAGCGGGTTTCCGCTTAACGTTCCCGCTTGATAGACCGGGCCCAACGGAGCAAGCATATCCATGATCTCGGCGCGTGCCCCAAAGGCTCCGCAGGGCAGCCCGCCGCCGATGATCTTGCCCAGCGTGGTCATGTCGGGATAAATACCGTACAACTCCTGCGCGCCGCCGTAGGCGATGCGAAAACCGGTCATCACCTCGTCGAAGATCAGCAGAGCGTTCTCCCGCTTCGTAATGTCACGCAATGCCTGCAAATAGCCTCCGGCAGGCGGAACGCAGCCCATGTTTCCAACCACCGGCTCCAGAATGACGCACGCAATTTCTCCGCGATGCGCGGCAAAGGCCGCTTCCACCGCAGAAGTGTCGTTGAAGGGAATGGTCAGTGTGAAGTGCGCAATCTCATTGGGTACGCCCGCTGAGCCGGGAATGCCGAATGTTGCCAGACCTGATCCGGCCTTCACCAGCAGCCCATCGGAGTGACCGTGATAGCAGCCCTCGAATTTTATGATGAAGTCGCGTCTGGTAAATGCACGCGCCAGCCTGATGGCTGACATCGTCGCTTCGGTTCCTGAGCTGACGAAGCGCAGTTTTTCAATAGACGGATACGCATCAACGACGAGTTCGGCAAGGTCGCCTTCGGCGGGCGAGGACGCTCCAAAACTGGCGCTGTTGGCGGCGGCCTGCTGGATCGCTTCCACTACGGAAGGAAAGGCGTGGCCGAGGATCATCGGTCCCCAGGAGCCGAAATAGTCAAGATAGCGGTTGCCGTCCGCGTCCCACAGATAGGCCCCGTCGCCTCTGACCGCGAATGGAGGATTGCCGCCGACGGCACGGAATGCGCGTACGGGCGAATCGACACCGCCAGGCAGAAGTCTCTCGGCACGGCGCTGCAGTTCGGCGGAACGATGGAGCTGTCTTTTCAGGGAAACGGGCATCACTGATCAGTATAGGGTGATGCGGAAACGGAACGCAGAAAAGCCTCCCCGTGAGAGAGGCTTTTGGTCTTTCTGATCTACGTAAGTTAAAGAGCTGCAGCTAAGCGAGGAAGCAAACCCGCGTGGCTGGTCTCATAGAGGGCTATCAGGCGCCTGGTCATCAAATAATAAGAGGATGCAGCCTGATGAATGTAGAACGGTGCGCGAAGCTGCGAGCGGCGAATCACCATATCAAAACGAATACGGAAAACGGCGCGCTTGAGCTGAACAGCATCGTGACGCATCCGCTCGGTTACAATCACGCCCTCTTCGAAATTCCAGCGCTGCACATAGGCAGCGAGAGCGATCAGCAGATCCGCGTTGTCCCGCATTCTGCGCAGGCCTTCTGTACCACCGATCAGGCCCCATAGGTGTTCTGGCTCAAGTTGGAGCTGGTTGGCTTTTGGCTGGAGATGATCGAGCGCGACGATCTCAAGCCCTCTGGCATGCATGGGCTGCATTCGCGATACGAGATCATCCCACGTGGTAGAGCGCAGACGATGAGCACTGATCTGCGTATAAATCAGACCGGCTGCGAGTAGAACTAAGAAAAAGACAAGTAGCAAAATAGGCGTCACGGCCAGCTCTCAGCGTAGATTTGGAGCACTGCTAACCTGGGTAGAATCGTATTGAACTTTTGAGTGTAAGGCAACAAGATATTTTTGCATTTTCTCGGGAAGAGGCCGGCGTTCCGGTTCTGGGAGCCAGAAGATTACTGTCCAGTAGATTGCCGCGCCAATGTAGGCAAGGGTGCGAATGTATTCAAGCGCAGTAAAATCATGGAGATGCGCGGTTCCGTAGTAGCTGTGCGCAACGTCCACCATGGCCGACACCAATGCCCAGGCCGTCAGGCCCTGTCCCAATCCCATGACATGGTTTCTCCACAGCAGACCCAGCTTCTGCGCGGCGAACATCGTCACCAGGAATAGCTCGCAGAAAATCAGGCTGGTAAATAAATAAGCCCGGATTCCCCAGGCATCGATCGTCTTGGGAACTGAAGGATGAACGGCAATGGTGAGTCCCGCCGCGATCAGGGCTCCAACGGTTCCCAAAATAATAAAGCCCGTGCGCTCGTCCCGCACCCATGTGCCTGTCGGCCGAAGAACAACGCGCGCGACCTCGACGATCAAAGCCACTTGCAACAAAAAGTCAATTGCGAAGGTGATCCAGTACACCTTTGTATATAAAGATGGATCAAACCGTAGCACTAGGAAGCCGACTACATTTTCGACGACGTAATACCCAATCAGAGTAGTGAATACCGGGAACTGTTGCCACCGTTTGTGCCAAAGAAGGACGATGAACAGAATCAGGATGCCTGTGAAACTCGCTGCCCACAACATGTTGTCCAACAGCGACACTTTCATACAGGCATCTTACCCGGGACCAAAGTCAAATCAATGAGAAATTATCAGACCTTCGTGGCTCATCCAATATTCCTACCGATGGGGCTGGGCATTCCGCCGCCGGGACCAAAGGCAATGTTGTTGTCCCTACCGATGGGGCTGGGCATTCCGCCGCCGGGACCAAAGGCAATGTTGTTGTCCCTACCGATGGGGCTGGGCATTCCGCCGCCGGGGCCAAAGGCAATGTTGTTGTCCCTACCGATGGGGCTGGGCATTCCGCCGCCGGGACCAAAGGCAATGTTGTTGTCCCTACCGATGGGGCTGGGCATTCCGCCGCCGGGACCAAAGGCAATGTTGTTGTCCCTACCGATGGGGCTGGGCATTCCGCCGCCGGGGCCAAAGGCAATGTTGTTGTCCCTACCGATGGGGCTGGGCATTCCGCCGCCGGGACCAAAGGCAATGTTGTTGTCCCTACCGATGGGGCTGGGCATTCCGCCGCCGGGACCAAAGGCAATGTTGTTGTCCGCCCTACCGATGGGGCTGGGCATTCCGCCGCCGGGACCAAAGGCAATGTTGTTGTCCCTACCGATGGGGCTGGGCATTCCGCCGCCGGGACCAAAGGCAATGTTGTTGTCCCTACCGATGGGGCTGGGCATTCCGCCGCCCGGACCAAAGGTGGCGGCATACGAATTAGCAGGCAGGGCAGCGAAAGACAGAAGGCTGGCGAGAACTGCAAAACGAGAAACAGTCGAGGTGTTCAAAAGGGGCTCCGGGGCGCAGAAGCGCTGCACTAAGCGTATCCGTTCGATGCATTTAGGTGAAATATTTTCTTCAGAATTGTTGATTTTCACAAAAGAATGTGCATTCCTTACAATCGAGTCTCTTTGGGCCGTCCTCATGGCAGGGAACGCTCTACTATTTGCCGTATCGCAATAAGGGCCTCTCCAAACGTCCTGCAAAATGCATATCGGAACCTTGCCGGGATTCGCACAGTGCTAAATCCAGCATAGCTGCCTGTTCTTTTGAGGTTGGTCCCAAAGCCGGAAGATGGTCCGCTCCACATGCTTGTCTGGCGCCTGTTACACGTGTCGGAATGCTAAACTGACTCTTTCCAGCCTTAATTACTAACGAAAAACGGAACCACTTTGTCAGAGCAGAAATCGAGTATCACAAAATCTCCGGTAACCTACGCCGATGCCGGAGTTGACATCAGCAGCGGCGACCGCGCCAAGCAACGTATCAAGTACCTGGCTCAGAAGACCTTTACCCGGAATGTGCTGAGTGAAATCGGCGGCTTCGGCGGCCTTTTCCGGCTGGATACAACGAAATATCAGCAGCCCGTTCTGGTCTCAAGCGCCGACGGCGTGGGGACAAAATTGAAGGTCGCCTTCGAACTGGGTATCCACCACACCGTGGGCGCGGACCTGGTGAATCATTGTGTTAACGACATTGCTGTGCAGGGCGCTGTCCCGCTTTTCTTTCTTGATTACCTGGCAACGGGACATCTCGATGGAGCGGTGACGGAGAAGATCGTCAGCGGGCTCGCCGATGCCTGCCGCGCGAACGGCTGTGCACTGATTGGCGGCGAAACTGCGCAGATGCCGGGCTTTTATTCTGACGGCGAATATGATCTTGCGGGTTTCATCGTGGGAGTAGTCGAGCGGGAGAAGATCATTACGGGTGCGAAGATTGTGATCGGTGATGTGCTCATCGGATTGCCCTCGACCGGGTTGCACACGAATGGCTACTCGCTGGCTCGCAAGCTGTTTTTTGAAGTTGCAGGCTATAAGGCCGAGCAGTATGTGAATGCGCTCAAGGAGAAGGCGGGCGCGGCATTGATGAAAACACACCGCAGCTACCTGAGCGTGATCAAGAAACTCACGGCAAGCGATTTTGTAACGGGTATGGCGCACGTCACCGGAGGGGGCATTACAGAAAATCTGCCGCGCATTCTGCCCAAGGGCGTCTCTGCTGTCGTTGAACGGGGAAGCTGGCCCGTGCTGCCAATCTTCGAGCATCTACAGGAGCTGGGCAGCGTCTCGCAGGACGAGATGCTGCGCACCTTCAATCTCGGCATTGGCCTGATCGCCGTCGTTCCGGCAGACAAGTTCAAGCGCGTAAAGTCGATGCTCGAACGCGCGAATGAAAAATTCTACGTCATCGGCCGCACGGTCAAAGGCGATCGCAGGGTGATCTATCAGTGAATGCGCGCACGCGCCTCGGCATTCTTCTTTCCGGGCGAGGATCAAATTTTCTGGCAATCGCCGACGCAATCGCCAGCGGTAAATTGACTGCAGCTGAGATCGCGGTCGTGATCTCGAATAAAGCGGACGCGGCGGGTCTTGCAGCCGCGCGGGAACGCGGTCTGACGGCAGTTGCGATTGAGGCGCGCGGACGTAAACGCGCCGAACATGATGCCGAAATCATTGCCTGCCTGAATGATCATCAGGTCGATCTCGTCTGCCTTGCCGGTTACATGCGACTGCTTTCACAGGAATTCGTCGCGGCATTCCCACAGCGCATTCTGAATATCCATCCGTCACTGCTGCCTGCCTTTCCTGGACTTGACGCACAGCGGCAGGCATTTGAGTATGGCGTGAAGGTTGCCGGCTGCACCGTGCATTTTGTGGATGAGCAACTTGACCACGGTGTCATCATTCTGCAGAAAACCGTGCCGGTTCTGGAAGACGATGATGCTCATGCGCTCGCGGCGCGCATCCTCGAGCAGGAGCACATCGCATACTCCGAGGCGATTGCGCGTGTGTCGTCGGGAAAGTACCGGACCGTAAGCCGCCGCTTTCTACCTATCAGCGAGAGCTAACACCGCCGAGCTGAGAAGCCTGATACCTGCCGGCGTGAGGATCTTCTGATAAACTGAATTGAGTTTGCGCGAAAGGGAAAGCGCCCACCAGGAACGTTTTCCGCGTAAACGCCAGCCACACGATCGGGGAGTGGCTCAGCCTGGTAGAGCACCTGGTTCGGGACCAGGGGGTCGGAGGTTCGAATCCTCTCTCCCCGACCATTCTAACTTACTGATAAAACGTTATTTGTGCTCTTGTCTGTACGCGCACCGGTCAGCGCCTGCCGTGTGTTGTGCCCAAAATTGTGCCCACTCAGCCTTTCAACTGCTGCCAAGACCGCATCTTCGCTTGGGTGTACGTAACGGGCGGACATGGCCGTTGAACTATGACCTGCGATTCTCGCAAGCGTCCATGCGTCGCAACCGGATTCGCCCAGGCGAGTAAGAAACGTGTGACGCAGGCTGTAAAGCACGAAGGGTCGCACGCGGCTGAGCCGGAGCGCCTTGCGATGTTGTTTCTTGAGCGTGGACTTTTCGAAGTGAGCGCTCGCTGTTGGTGCGGACCATACCCAACCCTCTACCGGGCAGCCCGATGCCTTCCACTGTGCCTCTAGCACCTGTCGGACGCGCGGTGCGGATGTAGTCCAAGGTTGTTCCCTCCGGCACCTGCGTGTTCAGCACTTCCTGATCGGCAGCGACCGGACCCAGGTTCCAAACCGGGAAGGCATACGTGATCAAATCGCCTTGATGGACCGTCGTCGTAGACGGCCATATTCGCAGGAATAGGTCGGCCGTGCCAGTGCCCAAACTGAAGGCGTAAAGACTACCGGTGTAAACCACCCCATTCGCCACAGCGGGCGAGGACTCCTTATTGCTTCCGGTGGTATAGCTCCACAGCTTCGCGCCTGTGCTGGCATTCAACGCATATGTATTACCGTCGTCGGAGCCGACGTAAACTACTCCATCCGCCAGAGCGGGCGAGGACTCCACTTGATTATCCGTGGCATAGCTCCACATCTTGGCGCCGGTGCTGGCGTTCAGCGCATACACATTGTGAAATCGGAACCACTTTTGACACTATCGAGTCAGAAACCAGTCCCCTTGGGTCGAATCGTATCTAATTTTTCTCCGGTCTGCTGATGGAGACCGGGGTGAGCTACAACAAGCAGCGGCTGCACAAGGTAGGCTACTTTGGCGAGCTGATGACGACCAACAAGGAAGTGCAGCAGAGCATCCGGCCGCTACTGAAGCTGAGCCGGGACATGATCAGCCGGTCGCAGAAGCTGGAGTACGCGTTGATCAGTTCTCTGGAGCGAGATCCACTCCTGCAGGAGCGGCTGCGGCGACTGAGAACGGTTCCGGGCGTGGGTCCAATCACGGCACGGACGTGGGCTCTGGAGATGGGCGATTACACGCGGTTCTCATCGATCAAACAAGCCATCAGCTACTGCGGCTTGTGCGGTGAGGAGAAGAGCTCAGCCGACAAGGGGATGCGCATGCCGATTTCCAAGCAGCGGAACAAGCACATCCAGCGAGTGCTGATCGAGGCTGCCAAGCTGGCGCCCAGACAGTCTCACGAACTCGCCCTGATCCACGCCAGAGAACTGGAGAGAGGACATCGGGAACCGCGCCACGTTTGCTGTTGCCAGGAAGATGGTCTGCTACATGCTCGCCGTAGAGCGCAGACAGCAGGACTTCGTGCCTGCCGAAGAGTTCAGCCGCACGGTCGCAGCGTAAAAGACCTTCCCTTCTAAAGGGAAAGAAAAACATCGGGATTCATGAACGCGCAGGCTGCCAGGTCCCGCCGATTGCCGACTGGGCGAGGGATCAGATCCCAGGCCCCTACGGATTGTTTCGGGACTGGCAGAGAACACCAACTCAATCTTCTGTGACGGCTCTTCGAGCCCGAGACTGCAAATGGATGTCCGGTCCTGCAGGGACCACCAGCCGAGAGGCTTTTGAGCGCAGTGAAGGATCCTGATCTACGCAATGCGCGCCCTCAGGAGCGCGCCCATAGGCCTCGTGTTTTTTCTCTTGACTTTGACTTACATAGAGGTCGGCAACACGGAAGTTTCGGGGCGTCGCCCGATGCTGATTTAAAACAGCATCCAGAATGCGCTTGACCTGAACCGCAGACCACGGGCCGCCACGAGGTGCGGGAGTGTTGTCCTCGTTCAGGGCAGCGGCAGGCGCAGTGAACGTGACAACGCCTCTCTTCTGGTGTTCCTGATTTAGAGGCAGGATGTCCGCCCCGTTACTTCACCGCCTTCTCCTGACGCGCCTCCAGCTCAGCTGTGCGGCTTGTGCCGGGGGTGATCCGGGGGCGTCGATATGATGGTTGAAGTAGTCGCCAATTAGAACGAAAGCCAATGCAACGTGTCTACCACTTCGTCTCTCTCTGTCATGGACTCGATGACCTGCGTCATCGGCATTTGAAAATTGCACAACTAGACGAACTAAATGACCCTTTCGAACTCTGGGCAATCGCGCAACCTGACCAGCATCTTCAACAGGCTATCAGCGCAACAAAACAGCAAATGGCCGAGCAATACGGGTTGTTGTGCTTCAGCTTGGATTGGCACAACCCGCTGCTTTGGAGCCACTACGCTGATCGGCATCGCGGGCTAGCCTTGGGCTTCGATGTGAACGAGCAGATACTGAAGCAAGTTTCCTATGTGAAAGACAGACCGGTTGTGGAGAAGATTAACATCGAAACTGCTTCCCGGCTCCTGTTCACGAAGTACGAAGATTGGCGCTACGAACGGGAAGCCAGAATCTACACAACGTTGAAAGACGCCGACCCCAAAACTGGCTTGTACTTCGCCGACTTCGGTGAGCAGCTTGTATTGCGTGAAGTGATTACAGGTCCACTGTGCGCGGTTACAGAGGAAGAGCTTTGCGACGCGGCAGGTTCGGCAACCGAGGTCGAGTTTAAAAAGGCGGGATTGGCATTCGACACTTTTCGCGTGGTGACGGACCAGCGTGGGCTTCGTGCCTGACCGAATTATCTTACCCTGCCTGAGCCGCAGACCGACGGAGTCTCGCGCCAGAACGCCACCTCTGCTGGATAAGCGTGAAAAGCGTGTCGCTCAGCCGGAAGTGTCCATTACCGGCGGGCGGTAAAGCGGGTTCAACTGGGAGACATTAAACCGAGGTCAGCCAAGGGAAAGAAACTGCGTCAGCCGCCATGATTCACGAGATGCGGCACGCGGCGCAGATTGCGGTGCTGCTGCTGACGTGGACGCCCGAAGCTATCAGGTCACAAAGGAATCTGGCAGGTAGTGCGTCGAGAAAGAAGAATAGCAGCCTTCACCTCCTGTTGGAGGGCCACCTTCAACCCTTCAACCGTGAGCGCCCCGGTAGACTCCATCATCCATTCCTTTGCAGTCGCCCAGAGGGTATCGCTTCTAGCTGCATCCAAAAACTCATGACCCGAGTACGTCAGCCGCCGCACCACGAAATCCTTGGCACTGTCGTCCATGAATCGAGCTTCGATAAGCCTAGCTTCGAAAGCAAGCCGCATATGATAGCAAGTCTCTTCAGGAGTTGCACCTTCGACAGCGATTCTTTGCCATTGGCCTGGAGGAACCTGTTCAGTTTCAATGAGCACTTTGCGAAACAATTCCAAATCGCGAATCATTCGAGATGCCTCCTGTTACGCTGCCTCGTCTCCCTCGTTTCCTTGAGTCCTTACTTAGGAACTCCCATCGACAACTCAGGCAAGCTTCTACTATGAGCGGTCGAACGCGGGTTTGTACAGAGTGAAATGTCGAAGAAAAAGCGAATCATTTGGCCATGGCGTACGGCTGTATACGCAGCACTTTCGACTGTGTAGCCCTATATACATCGTGTTCTCACAAACATACCGAAATGACTCGTAACTTCCTAATTCTATAAGGTCGATTCCTCAGCCGTGAGTGGTTATTTATCTGCTTGTGAGAACAACATTGGAAAAAATGACTAGCCGGAAGCATGAGAATAATTACAGTTACGCGGATCGCACGCATTGTCTTTCTAGTCTGGCTAATCATTACAGCCGTACTTCTCTGGCACACAGTCCGCAGACCTGCACGATCTCCACATAGGCACGAGATCGGAAGTTGGCAATGAGGATCAGGAAAAGCATCCGACGTTTGAGAAGCTATCCAACGCCGCAGCCCCGCTTCCCGCTGCTCAAACCGCGCATAACCTCGACGCGATAAAGAAGAATGAGGCCGCTCGCCATGGTCACGGCTGCACCCACACGGTACAGCTCGAGGCAACCACGACCGAGACAAAGCCCGCAGCAAGTAAGGAAAGGACGGTGCCCACGCTGCCGTAAGAAGTTCGGCGCTAGCGACTACAAACTCCTCGGCGAAGAGTTGGGCGATTCGCCGCGACACGCGCCTCCCGCGACTTCCAATACTCGGGGTCACCACTGACGAAGAGTGACGCGTCATTGGTTGACGATGACGCGTCATTGACTGCATTTGGCCGCCCTCCAGAGCCAGTACCAGTACCAGTACCAGTGCCAGTGCCTATTTCTTCCGCAGAGGCGAAACAAGTTCGCTCTGCGGCACCCGACCGCAAAGTGGCTGGAACTATTCCTTTGAACATTGGGGAGTTCGAGGTCTTTCAGGAAGACATCGACCAAGTCACGAAGTGGATTGAGCGACGAGCGTGAACTTCGCGAACTGGGGCACTCGCTCATTTGTAGAAGGATCCAAGCGTTTAGAAGCCCGGTCGATGCCTCAACGAGTGCTTTGGGACTGTTGTCAACAACGGACAATCGTAGTTACTCAAAACCCGACTTCGCAGGCACTACGGAAGATCACTTCCGGATCGCCGGTGATCCGACCGGAGCTACGGATTGATCGACGGAAGGCAGTTTTGCCCTCCCGCTGCCGATGTCCTGCTGCACGTGACGACCTGCGTCGATGTCCGTTCTTGCTCGACGTCTTGTCTATTCCGGCAAGATCACGATCCGTTTCCGCCAGTCTTTCACGGCACCACGGTGAGGCTCACGGTGGCGGTGTTATTGGCCATGTTGGGATCAGGCGTATCCGCCATGGTGGCCGCGCTTTCGGTGATCACCGTCCCTGCGGGCGCCGTTACCTTCACCGTCAGCCGCACCGTCCACGTGGTGTTAAGAGCCATGGCGCTGTTTTCGTGGCAGACGATCGGGATCGGCCCGGCTCCCAGATAGAGCGTATGCGTGCACGTCCCCAGCCCCGGCGTACCGGAGATGCGGATGTAGTCAAAGACTGTTCCCTCCGGCACCTGGGTGTTCAGCACTTCCTGATCAGCGATGTCTGGCCCCAGATTCCATACCGGGAAGGCGTAGGTGAGTAAATCGCCCTGATGGACCGTCGTCAAAGTGGGTCTGATCCGCAGGAAAAGATCGGCAAGATTGGGATTTTTCGGAGCGAAGGCATAAAAATTTCCCGTGCTGCCGACCGATCCGTCTGGCGAAACCGCGATGTAAAGCACGCCATCCACAACAGTGGGCGAGGAATTAATGACCAAATAGTCATTGGCACCTCCGATGGCATAACTCCACAGCTTGGCGCCTCTGCTGACGTTCAGCGCATATATGTTGCCGTCACTGGAGCCAACATATACGACCCCGTTCGCCACAGCGGGCGAGGATAATATCAAGGCTGCCGGGCTATAGCTCCAGAGCGTGCCGCCGGTGCTGGCGTTCAATGCGAATAGCTTGTTGGGAACATTAAACGCTCCTATGCCGCCGCCAGGGACATACACCACCCCGTTCGCGACCGCAGGTGAGGAGAATCGCCCACCGCTTCCGGCGACGTATCGCCAGATCTGGGCGCCGGTGCTGGCATTCAGTGCGAATACGGTATCCTGGCCTACGGAGACGGGAAAGGTACTGACATAAACCACCCCATTCGCCACGGCGGGCGAGGACATTACCTCAAATCCCAGGGTATCGCTCCACAGTTTTGCGCCAGTGCTGGCATTCAGCGCATATAGGTTCCCGTCATCCGAGCCGACAAAAACCACACCGTTCGCCACGGCAGGTGAGGACTCCACCGCATTTCCTTTAACGTCGGCCTGGGCGGTGGAATAGCTCCAAAGCTTGGCGCCGGTGCTGGCGTTCAGTGCATAGACGTTACCGTCGCCGGAGCCGACATACACCACCCCGTTCGCGACTGCAGGCGAGGAATCCACACCACCTCCAGTGGCAAAGCTCCACAGCAAGGCGCCGGTGCTGGCGTTCAGCGCATAGACGTTGCCGTCGTCGGAGCCGACATACACCACCCCGTTCGCCACAGCGGGCGAGGATTCCACATTACTTCCAGTGGTGTAGCTCCACACTGTGGCGCCGGTAGTGGCGTTCAACGCATACACGTTCTGGTCGTAGGAGCCGAAATAAATCACTCCGTTCACCACGGCAGGCGAGGACGCGGCACCCAGGGGACGCTTCCATTTCAACTGCAGACTGCCGGCGTTACTCTCGCCGAGCGCCGTCTCATACGGGTTCCAGCGCTGCATGTTGTCGCGGTGGAACTCTGTCCAGTCTGCGGGTGAGGACGTAGTGGTGCTGGTGGCGGCAGCCGTATTAGACGTCTGAGCGTGCGCAGACGTGTTAACTGCGGCCAGCATCAGCCACAGCGGTGCGATTGCAAGCAGCCAGCTCGCAATCCGGAAAGAAGCAGTCTGCTTCTTGTTGATAACAGAGATCGAGAATTTCATGACGCACCTCCAGGGATGTCATGCATCGGCAGGGAGGCGTCACGCAGAAATAGAGGCGTTGGGTTCCGGCCTCTATCAGAAGGGAGCCTATGCTGACGCCAGCGCTCCGGTTTCAGTACCCCCAACGCCGATGAATCTAATCTTTCCTGGGCCGGTACGCGGTGATGCTCATCACATCTGATGGACGTTGTTCGCAATCCACAAGGGCAGCTAAGAGACGAGGACGGAGACAGGGCGGCGCGCGCTCCGCATGCCTCCGTTGTTCCAGCGAGAACTACTTTTCCTGTACCTTCACGGCACCACCGTGAGGCTCACCGTCGCCGTGTTATTGGCCATGTTGGGATCAGCGGTATTCGCCATGGTGGCCGCACTTTCAGTAATCACCGTGCCTGCGGGCGCGGTCACCTTCACCGTCAATCGCACTGTCCATGTTGTATTCAGAGCCATGCTGCTGTTTTCGTGGCAGACGATCGGGATCGGCCCGGCTCCCAGGTAGAGCGTATGCGTGCACGTGCCCAGCCCCGGCGTGCCGGAGATGCGGATATAGTCAAAGACTGTCCCCTCTGGCACCTGCGTGTTCAGCACTTCGTGAACCGCGTCGTGGGGACCCAGATTCCATACCGGGAAGGCATAGGTGAGCAAATCGCCCTGATGGACCGTCGTCAAAGTGGGTTTTATCCGCAGGAAAAGATCGGCACCGCCAGTCAAATTGAACGCGGCGGAACCGACGTATAGCGTCCCGTTTACCACTACAGGCGAAACATCTCCGGCGAGATAGGTCCATAGCTGGGCGCCGGTGCTGGCGTTCAGCGCAAACATGTTGCCGTTCTCTGTGGCGATATAAACCACCCCATTCGCCACCGCTGGCGAGGAGGTGTATATGTCGTCTCCGGCGTTGTCTCCGGTGTTAAAGCTCCACAGCACGGCGCCGGTGCTGGCGTTCAGCGCAGTGGCGCCGATATAGACCACCCCATTCGCCACGGCGGGCGAGGAAAAGACTGGCGCGGGATTGCTCCAAAGCTTGGCGCCGGTGCTGGCGTTCAGCGCATACAAGTTGCCGTCGTACGAGCTGACATACACCACCCCATTCGCCACGGCGGGCGAGGAAAATATTTTGCACGGTGCATTAAGAAAACCAGGCGGTTGAGAGACAACAATAACACAGTCGCTTCCCCCCCGGTCGCAAAGCTCCACAGCTTGGCCCCGGTGCTGGCGTTCAGCGCATACAGGTTGTCGTCGTCGGAGCCGATGTAAACTACGCCATTCGCCACGGCGGGCGAGGATTCCACTGGATATGCGGTTGTAAAGCTCCACAGCTTGGCGCCGGTGCTGGCGTTTAGCGCATACACGTTGCCGTCGTCGGAGCCGAAATAAACCACCCCATTCGCCACTGCGGGCGAGGAAAGCGGCTGGCCTCCCGGCAGCTGGCCTCCCGTTGTATAGCTCCATAACTTGGCGCCGGTGCTGGCGTTTAGCGCATATAAGTTGCCGTCATCGACATAAACCACTCCATTCGCCACGGCGGGCGAGCCAAACGACAAGCCTACGGTGGTATTGCTCCACAGCGTGGCGCCGGTGCTGGCGTTCAGCGCATACACGGTGCCGTGATCCGAGCTGACATAGACCACCCCATTCGCCACCGCTGGCGGGGGAAGTCCGGGAAGTCCAAAGTCGGAATCACAGCAGCCGCTTTGCCACATCAACTGCAGGCTGGCAACATTGTTGACGCCCAGCACCGTCTCATACGGATTCCAGCGCTGCATGTTGTCACGGTGGAACTCGGTCCAGTCCGCGGGTGAGGGTGCGGGGGTGCTTGTGGCGGCAGCCGTATTAGACGTCTGTGCATACGCGGACGTGTTGGCCGCGGCCAGCATCAGCCACAGCGGCGCGATGGCAAGCATCGAACCCGCCATCCTGAAAGAAGCAGTCTGCTTCCTGTAAGTAAGGCAGAGAGGGAATTTCATAGCGCAGCCTCCAGAGATCTCCTGCATCAGTAGGGAGCCACGGCGTCACGCGAATGAAGGCGGCTGGAGAGGCGGCTGGGTTCTGTCCTCGGAAAGAAATGAAGCAAAGCGGGACGTCGGCGTTCCGGTTCGGTAACGCCTAGTGCCGAGCACGTTACTCCTTATAGGCGCAGGAAACAAGAATATTCGCACGTCGAGCTGGCCTATTAAGAACTGATAAGGTTTTACCCGGTTGAATTTCCGTTGATCTCAAGGGGGATCCTTGGGGTCACCGGCCCGGGCTGGAAGCGTTAGGCAAAGTTATTAACATAAGGGGAACCGCCAATGACACCCCCCCCGATATCTAGAGCGGTTCCGCCGTGGCTTTTTCGGTACCTCAATTAAGTGAAAGGGTAACGAGGTTATTGTGGGCGTAGCTGCGATACGGCTTCCTGTACTTCCGAAAATCTGGCCTGCACCGCCTGAACCTATGGGCCATTGAACTAGGAGTGCTCTCGTGTTATCAGACAAAAGTACCTGTTGGTGAACCTTGGCTTTGTATCGTTGCTGCACTCACAATGTTGCAGGTGTTAGGCTTGCCTTACTTGCTTTACTGGAGGAAGGATGAGCATAATCGGAGCCGTAGCCGAACTAAACAAGGAAATTGAACGTCTGACAAAGATACGTGACTCGCTTTTGCAGGGCATATCAGCCTTTGACGCTACGAGTACGGCAAAGGAGCCTGAGCCACAGAAGAAATCTGCTGGTCTCAGGGCAGTAGTCCCTGCGAAGACGTCCGTTCCTGCCAAGAAGAGAGTAATGTCCGCTGCCCAGAAAAAGAAGATCTCTGAGATGCTAAGGGCGCGATGGGCGTCCGTTCCTGCTAAGAAGAGAGCAATGTCCGCTGCCCAGAAAAAGAAGATCTCTGAGACGCTAACGGCGCGATGGGCTGCGGCAAAGAAAGCCGGCTCAGCAAAATAGGTCAGGTGAGGTGAGGCGACCTCCTCTCACCTCACTCATGCCTTCCGAGACTTCTCCTCCTCTTACAGAGTGTCAACTTCCATTTACATGGAAGCTAAGCAGTTAAGTCTTCGCACATCGAGGACGGAGACATAGTAGCGTGCACTCCGCTATGCCTCCGTCGTTGTTCCAGCGAGAACTACTTTTCCTGTACCTTCACGGCACCACGGTGAGGCTCACCGTCGCCGTGTTATTGGCCATGTTGGGATCAGGCGTATCCGCCATGGTGGCCGCATTTTCGGTAATCACAGTTCCTGCGGGCGCCGTCACCTTCACCGTCAGCCGCACCGTCCATGTGGTGTTAAGATCCATGACGCTGTTTTCATGACAGACGATCGGGATCGGCCCGCTCCCCAGGTAGGGCGTGTTCAGCACTTCCTGATCAGCGTTTTTTGGGCCCAGGTTCCATACCGGGAAGGCATAAGTGAGCAGATCGCCCTGATGGACCGTCGTCAAAGTGGGTCTTATCCGCAGGAAGAGGTCGGCTCCCACCGAAAATGCATAAACATTTTCGTTTCCAGACATGTCTCCAGCGCTGATGTAAACCACCCCATTCACCACCACGGGCGAGAAGAACCCGGAATTGTCCTCCGAGGCTCCGATGGGGTAACTCCACAACTGAGTGCCAGTGTGAGCGTCCAGCGCGTACAGGTTACCGTCAAACGAGTTGAAATAGGCTACCCCATTTGCCACGGCGAGCGACGAAAACTCTTGAACACCCTGGGAATAGCTCCATAGCCTCGCGCCGGTGCTGGCGTTCAGCGCATACAAAGCGTACCCTACGGTGCTGAAATAGACGACCCCGTTCGCAATTGCGGCCGTGGACTCCACCGCGTCTGCCGTCTCATAGCTCCACAGCAGCGCGCCGGTGCTGGCGTTCAGCGCATATAGGTAGCCGGCCTCTATGCCGATATAAACCACCCCATTTGCGACTGCGGGCGAGGAAAGCACTTCGTCTTCGATGGTATAGCTCCACAGCTTGACGCCAGTGCTGGCGTTCAGCGCATATATGTTGCTGGTATTGAATGGGAGGGAGAAGCCGTTGAACTTGGTCGAGCCGAAATAAACCACCCCATTCGCGACGGCGGGCGAAGTCCCGCCATCAGCGCCGGTGCTGGCGTTCAGCGCATATAGAGTAGTGATGGGGTGACCCTCAGAGTTAAAGCCAGCGGTGGTAATATAAACCACCCCATTCGCCACGGCGGGCGCGTCGCGCGCCGCGAGGCTTCCGGTGGAATAGCTCCACAGCGTGGCGCCGGTGCTGGCGTTCAGCGCGTACACCCTCTCCGCGTCATTGTCGTGTCCGTCGACGTAAACTATCCCATTGGCCACGGCGGGCGAAGTCACTCCGGCATCAGTGGCAAAGCTCCACAGCGTCGCGCCGGTGCTGGCGTTCAGCGCATACAACTTGCCGGGCGGGGACGACGACACGCCAGCAGTGACATAAACGACCCCATTCACCACAGCAGCTGAGGATTGACGGGAGAAGGGAGCTTCACCGCCCAACGTCGCCTTCCACTTCAATTGCAGGCTGCCAACATTATTAATGCCTAGCACCGTCTCATACGGATTCCAGCGCTGCATGTTGTCGCGGTGGAACTGTGTCCAGTCCGCGAGTGAGGGATTAGTGGTGGCCGCGGTGGAGTTGGAAACATTATCGGACGTCTGTGCATACGCGGAAGTGTTGGCCGCGGCCAGCATCAGCCACAGCGGCGCGATGGCAAGCATCAAGCCCGTCATCCTGAAAGAAGCAGTCTGCTTCCTCTGAGTGTGAGTGAATTTCATAGCGCCTCCAGAGATTTTCAGCCCGGTATGGGAGCGGAAACGGCGCAGGATGGAGGCATTGGGTTTCTGGCCTCCTGGGGGGAAGTGGCCAAGGCTGACGTCGACGTTCCGGTTCGGTAACCCCAACGCCCAGCATCATACTCTTCGCGAATAAACCTCGCAGCGTTTTTGTTCTTCCGCCTCCGTTCGATCCGGCTGCGCCGAAGTAGCAACGCAGCTTCACATGCACAGCCCGTGCATCGCGAGCGCATAGAGCATGAGCCATATTGCGCGAGCACAATGATGATGGTGCCGAATCGATCCGAGTGGGTCCCTATATTACATAGGGGGTCTTTAAGACCACCGTTTCCGACTCGGTGCCGGGGAGTCCCCAGGCAGGTGTATGAATCGTGCGATGCAGCCCGGCGCCGATGAAAGAGGAAGGTGATTTTCTACGCCTATAAGATGCGTGAGGAGTTTCAACTTCCGAGCAGCCGGTGAGAACGACCGGAACTACGGCTTGATTGACAGAAAGGAGTTTTGCCCACTGCTGCCGATGTCCTGCTGGACGTGATGACCTGCGTCGATGTCCGTTCTGCTCGACGTCTTGTCTATTCCGACAAGATCACGATTCGTTTTCCCGTAGCTTCCGTTTACGGCACCACGGTGAGGCTCACCGTCGCCGTGTTATTGGCCAGGTTGGGATCGGGCGTATCCGCCATGGTGGCCGCGCTCTCGGTGATCACCGTACCTGCGGAAGCGGTCACCTTTACAGTCAGACTTACTGTCCAGGTGGCGTTCACTGCCATGGTGGCGTTTTCGTGGCAGACGATCTGCCCCGTTCCCCCGTCGGGCGGAGTGGTACACGTGCCCAGTCCCGGCGTGCCCAAAATGCTGATGTTGTCGAAAGTCGTTCCCGCCGGCACCTGGGTGTTCAGCACTTCGTGAACAGCGTTAGCAGACCCCAGGTTCCACACCGGGAAGGAATAAGTGAGCAGGTCGCCCGGATGGACCGTCGTCGTAGATGGCCATATCCGCAGGAACAGGTCGGCTCCGAAAGTCCAGACTTGATTTACTCCATTGTTCCGCTGATCAAGAACCATGCCGGTCCCCGCACTCTGGCTGGACTCAGGATTCTCTATGACCAGTCCGCTGGCCTTATTTTGAACGATGTAACCACCGTTCACAGCGATCAACGCCCAGAGCTGAGAGTCATCATACGTAGGCTTTCGCTGCACCAGCGGAGTCAGAGGAGTCGTAGAGCCATTGGTATCCGTCAGCAGCAATCCGCTCGCGATGTTCTGGATCACGTAATACGCATTGCCCTGGCTGGAAAAGAACCACTTCATATCCATCCCCTCAGTCGGGTTCCATTGAATCATCTGCGCGCCTGAGAGGGTCGAGTGGGCAGGGTCAGCGAGCGCCATGCCGCTGCTACTGTTTGTCAGCGTATAGTCCCCGTCTGCGAGAGGCGGTGTGCTGGTGGTGAGCAGCCCGAAAGCGGCCACGCTGGTTGTTGTGCCGACATACACCTTGCCATTCGCGATCATGGGAGTGATGAATTTATTTCCGACCCCAAAGTGAGCCGTCTGATAGCTATCGTAAAGTTGCGTGCTGAGATTCCGCGCGTCAAACGCATACAGAACAGCCGGGTCGGTGTTTTTCGTTGCCCACACAATGCCGTTTGTATTGCCATAGGCAGATACACTGGGCGTAGCCCCCGGATAGTTAAAGACGACCGCAGTCGAGGACACAGGTGAACTGGAGACCCTGGCGGAATTGATCTGGAAGGCCATCACCGGCTGACCTGTTGGGCCGTAATAGATCTGATTATTGAAAAACGCCGGACTTCCCCACACTCCCCCCGGCAGCGCCCCAGCCAGGTCCTGGTAGACCGTAGCATTGGAACCGGCATGGAAGTGCCCCATCTTATCGCGGTCCACCACATAGAGATTTCCGTCCTTGCCCGCTGCAACTGCCAGATGTCGCCAGGTCCCCGTGGTGTCCGTCATATCCTGCAACAGCATGGTACCGCCGGAAGACAGGTCCGTGTCGGTGTTTGACTCATCCACGGTGTCGTACATCGTCCAGTAATCCGCGACAGAGAGCCTTCCATTCAGCATGTTCAGCTTTACCAGGGAATTGCCATAGTCCGCGAGATAAGGAAACCCACTCGCTGTTGTCGTGGTGTCAAATGTGCCATTGCCCAGCGAGATATAGATATTGCCTTGCGTGTCCGCTGCCGGCCCAGCCCCCGCATTCCACGGTGCCCCCTGGCTCCCGTTCGGGGTGAAATTAATGACACTGGTCTGCTGTAGATTGCTTTCGTTGTAGCCGATCATCCAGCTGGTGTATGGCTGAACATCGCAGTGCGAACCCCAGCTCGTATAAATCACGCCATTCAGCAGCAGCAGGCCGGGCCGGTCCTTGTATTGGGCCGGATCAAAAATCACCGTTCCGTTGCTGCTGTTGTCTCCCTTGCCGACATACGTAGCCTGCACCTCCCGCGGACCGCCGAACTCTTCCGCGCCCGTGGTCAGATCCTGAGCATGCAACCGATGATGGTACTTGCCCGAATAATCTTTACTCATGGAGACGAAATAGATCGTGCCATGCGGACCAGCCTTGGGATCGATCACCGGAGTTGCGGTGATTCCAATCTTGGGAGAGACCTGCGTACACCCGCGGTCATCCGAGGTCATCTCTCCAGGGACAAGCGCGGTGACATGCCAGTATTGCTTTCCCGTATCGGCATCGATGGCATACACGCTGTTATTTTCCGTCACAACATAAACCACATTGTGTACGCCCTGTGTGGGAAAACGAACCCCCATTACATAGAGCGGTTCCGCGTCCACTTTCCCATCAACGATGAAATTGAAGCGAAGGCCGAAGGTAGAAGCCCCCACATTCGCCGGAGTAAGAATCGCTTCGTTTGAATTGAGTCCATTTCTATAGTTGTCGTTATGCCACGTCAGCACATCCGTTTGTGCCGACGCTTCATTCAGACTGATGAGAAGGACAGTCAGAACGATCAGGATCGTGGGCGCGATGGCAAGCATCAAGCCCACCATCCTGAGAGAAGCAGTCTGCTTCCTCTGAGTGAGAGTGAATTTCATAGCGCCTCCAGAGATGTTCAGCCCGGTATGGGAGCGGAGACGGCGCAGGATGGAGGCATTGGGTTTCTGGCCTCCGGGGGGGAAGTGACCAAGGCTGACGTCGACGTTCCGATGAGGTACGCCCAATTGCCCAGCACTCTACTCCTGAGCGGCGCAGGAAACAAGAATATTCGCACATCGACGAGGACGGAGACATGGCAGCGCGCGCTCCGCTATGCCTCCGTCGTTCCAGCGGGAACTACTTTTCCTGTACCTTCACGGCACCACCGTGAGGCTCACCGTCGCCGTGTTATTGGCCAGGTTGGGATCAGGCGTATCCGCATCCATCATAGCGAAGCGGCCCGCACCGAGCAGTGCGGGACAGCAGCCGCGATCAGTTCACACTATATGTGTCGCCTTGTTGCCCAGCTTCTTTCTCTGCGGCTTTCATGTCGCGCACCTCCTGACGCTGCGTAAGCACGTCTTCGAGCGCGCCGGTGACCAATTGAATGTGATCGACCTCAGAGCGCTCTTCTCAACAACCGAAACTTCGATGATATGCGCAAAAGTAACCGAGTGAAGTAACTACATATTGTTGCGCGATTGACGATACAATCGGGTCGTTTCCGCCCAATTCATAAATCTTCAAAGGGAAGAATGGCCAGCATATACCAACAAGGTGCACTGTCATCGCTGCTACCAATATTCTGCACAACGAAAAGAGAATCGAAATGACTCAGGAGATGAGAGCGCCGTCGTTTGACGAATTGATGTGGGGTGCCCTTGTAGCGATGAAAGCACTTGGTGGGTCGGCCACCCATGAAGAGTTGCTTGAAAGAGTCATAGAACTGGAACACATACCCGAGGCCGTACAGAACATCATGCATACCGAGCGACAGACAAAGCTAAGCTACAACTTGGCGTGGGCAAAGTCTTGGCTCAAGGACGCCGGTGCCCTTGATAACCCCTCTCGCGGGGTGTGGGTCATAACTCAAAAGGGATTGACGCTAAGTTGGATTAAAGCCGGGAAACTCACTCCCATCCGCATGGTGCACAGTCGTGTGCTGATCCGGCGAGCGGAAATCGAGGCCCTATTGGGCTAGCCAATTAGTTGATTTGCAGGTTTTCCATCGGTATAGGTATCGCATTCCAGGCCGCGTAGCAGCCTTCGGGGGATGCATACTGAAAATCGAATACGACGTTCTTGTTCGTGTCCAGCCCAACCAACCGCGCCTCCTGGGTGTTGTCCGCCGTCGCGAAATCGACCAGATATGAGTTTCCCGACTCGTAGCTGCTTCCACAGAATGACGAAAAGATGGTTTGCCCATAATTGAAGTTCCATACATTCCGGGCCGTCATCGTGGCGGTATCCACGGAGTAGGCCGACACTTCGCTGAAGGTTCGGGTAAGACCAGATGGCTCTCCAGGGGGTTGATTGACACTCCCAGTTCCATCGTTAAAAACCATGACGTAGCCGTCCGCTGTAATGGAAACTCCATGTTGACCGATTGGATAGTCACCGCCTGCGTTTAATGTGAGAGCTTTGGCCCTGAGGGACGGAAAGGTATACCAATACTTGGTCGGGTCACCCAAGATCCAAACGATGTCATATGTGAAATAGTTCACCTTGATCAAGAAGTTTTCGCGGCTGGAAACGATAACGGTATGATCGCTCGGGTCGTAGGTACTGGCGTTGAGATGGAACCAGTCGATGCCGGGCCGCACAAACGCGCTTGCATCGTCGCCATTCGCCTGCATGTAAGACGTCAATATGTCCGCCATGTCAAACGTCTGAATCGGAGGCTGAGTCGAGAAAGGCACGATTTCCGCGACGATATCGTCGAGACTGTAGCCAAGATCGTCGATTCCATTGAATTCGGCCAGATCGCCGCTCGGACCGGGATCGATGTTATGGGTAAACGAGGCCAGAAGAGGCTGCGGAAGATCAGTCTGCGGTGTTGACTGCGTGCCGTCGAATTGGAGCACGGTCACGGTTGGAGCGAATAAGCTGCCAGTGACAAATTGACCGTTTGCGTAATAGACGGCTGTGGTCCCGGTTGCGGGAACGATCCAACGTACTTGCGCATCGGTATCCACGATGACGGGGGAGCCGATCATGGACTTCAGGATGAAGAAGTTGAATCCGAGGGTGCTTCCGGGCGCCCGTGCCTTGATGATGGTCGGATTGAGATAAACGCCACTTGGGTCTGTGTAAGGTTCGGTCGCGATCTGGTATTGCAACTGCTGTACTGAGCCGTCTTTGAAAGCGAGCTGGAAACTTACTTCATTTTGATATCCCGCATAAAGGCCAAAAACCGGGAGCTTGATCAAATTCGCCTGCAGGTAGCCGCTAGCGGACAAGGTAGCCGCGCTCCAGGTCACAGTCACTGGCAGAGACACCGAATTCGGCATGGGAGAGATGCTGAATGTCACGGAGGTCACCTCGGAGACATTTTGCCCCGTGAATTGAACGGAGGAAATGAAGGGAGTAATCCCCGCTTGACTGCCGGCGATGGAGATGTCGCTCTGTTGCGCCAAGGGCGCGCCGGTTTGAGAAGTGCTTGCTGTTGTTGATCCCGTTCCACATCCGTAAAGAGTCAGACTTAGACCTACGGCCGATGCCCCCCTCAGAATGTTCTCCATCCTTGTCCTGGTCAACATAGGTGACCTCCTTTTGAAAGAAAAACTCCTCGATATTAGTAACACCGCTCCTTACCCCTCAGTTCGCTTCTCTGAAACAATAGACGGTGTTCGGGTAATGTGCGATTACATACCGGATCAGGCTGCCGGTTTTGCCACGGCTCCATGCCAGACCGAGGGGGAGGTTCTACTACGTTCTGCCCTGAACGTGTCCCAGAAGAGGTTCTCTGGCCGGTCCCATAGCTCACTTGCTGCATTCACCCAATCAAGCAATCAACCAATCACGTTGGCTCAAAAAATCCTTGTCCAAGAAAAAACCTGCTACTGGATGACCGAAAGAGAAGTAGTTAGAGGAAATTATGAAAACGAGCAAAAAGGGGAAATCTGTCACATTTGAGGTATCCGCTTGGTGGAGTCCCGATGACAAGTCGATTCACCTTGCGAGCAACGCCTCAGATTCTCTAATCGTTACAGTGAATGATGATCCCAGCAAGAAACGGGGTCACCCCAAGCTATTCAGAGACTGGCTAAGATTCTCAGAGAGGCGGGTGCTCCGGCTCCCGAATGAAGTTCTTGCGTAAAGTACATACTTCCGAAATATTTCTCCTCGATTTCTCTGCAACGAATTGCGATTTTCCCGATTCCAATTCTCCAAATTCTCCAAAATTTTCCCAAAAAAATTTCAGTGCGGAGAGCGCAAAAAGCGGTCATAGGCAAAGATGAAGGGCGGGGGGTGGACAACTTCCGCAGCGTCGAAGCCTGCCCGGAGCGCGGAGCTGGACAAGTTGCCTTCGATCCCCCCTTTCACAGCGGCCAGTTCCCCGCATCCCGCTGCGCCAGCAGCCCGGCCAGCACCAGCGCCATGCGGGAGGGGTTCCGCTTGCCGTCGAGCCACAGCTTGACGGTGACGGCAGAGACACCAAAACCACGCGCAATAGACGCCAGCGACTCGCCTGCGGATCGGCGGGACTGAAGCCACATCACGAATTGAGAACGAGTCCGCATGAGAAAAGGGCCTCTTACCCTCTGCTCCATCTTAGCTAGGTTCTGACAAAGCGCATCATGGCTACTAAGCAGAGCATCGGGTACCGGCGCGATAGACATAACCGTCTCAAATTTCAGAATCGACGCCCGCGATTGAGACAGGCGAAACTTGGCTGCGGGGGACCAGGAACAACGCCTGCAATCCGCAACACCAATTCGCGGTCCTTGTGGCCTTTGGGTGTCAGAGCGTGCTCAATGGCCTTCCGAGTCACGTCGGGCGCGTTCACAGCAACCAGCAATCCCGTCTGCACCTCCGAACGCCTGCTCACTCCCTCCTGGATTAAACCCCAGACCTGATGAACATCCGCGCCCGCAGCCATGATGAGATAGTCAATCGTCACGGCCTTGCGCTCGGTTGCGGTATTCAGCGAGTAGTAAAGCTCGATAATCTGCCGCGCCTGTTCGCCCTTGGAGAATTTCAGGTACTCGATGATCGCCGCCGTTCTCATGCCCGCCTTGCGCAACACCCGTGCCCGATTGGCTCGGGGCCGCGCATCGACCGGCAGACCGAGTGACAGGCAGGCACGACGCAGGGGAGACAGGTTGCGCTTCGGAAAGCTGAGAACCGCCCCACGCGCCGGTTTGCCGGGACAGGCAGGCATTGTTTCTCCAATCTGTGTTACTGCCATCAGCATAAACCTGCCGTGATTTTTTGGCGTCTGCTTTCGGAAGCCGGACAACATGGGTTAATAGCTTTGCATTCTGAAAGTTGGCAATTCCAAACAGACGAATAGTGCGGAAGAATAGAATCACGTTGCACACGACACCCCGAAAAAGCGCCCTGAACAGTCGAATCCGGTACGTTGATCCGATGAGCGATTCCTTAAACGACATACAGACTGGAGACTGGCTGTTGATTGTCAGCACGATGAAGGGTTCCAGCTTCATGCTGCAACAAGTGACCTCCACGACAAGCGGGTTGGTGCGAACGTTAAATTACACGTTCAGAAGAGACGGTCGTTCGTTCTCGATGAAACAGAAGAGCCTGACCGCACGTGAGGCCACCGCGAACGAGATCGAGAGATGGCTGTCTGGTCGGAAGAAGCAAGAGACGCAGAAGCGAACGGAGCCAACCGAGGAAGTCGTCTTGGCGCGGTATCTCAAGACTGTGAGCGAAGCCGAGTGGATGCGATTGGGTGTGGCTCAGTTGAGGAAAATCAAAGCCGCGTTAGAGAAGTCGCAGGAGAAATGAGTGGGTTCGGCTGCTAACCACCCGTCGGTGGCTTATTCGATTGACGATTACCACGCTTCGTCTTCGCCCATCGTTTCCGCTGTGCGTCAGGCAAGCCCCAACTCAGCAGCTTGCTCATTTGCGGCGAATCTAACTGGAGCAGATGCTCTCCCTACAGAAAGTGCAGCATCAGAAGTGCCTCCTTCCGCGCACCCGCATCTAATCCAGCGAAGTGACACGAAGTATGTTGCTCAACAATCTGGCGTTGTTCTTGGTTGCTACCGCATCTTTCACCCATCCTAGTCTCGCTCAGAATTGGGAAACTCAGCCTTCGGTCAAAACTCTACGAGACTCTAAGTCAACCGACTTCAACAGAAGCATCTATTACAAAAACAAGCTCGAATTCTCCCTAGAAACGGGATGGCTTCCCAATAACATTCCATTTGTCTTCGACTTTCTCGTTGACAGCAAATACACATCATGGCCCCTTCACTACACGCTCGTGCCCAACATTGCTTCGATTCGATGGCATGTGGACAACATTTGGGGTTGGGGCTTTCTACGAGGCAATACAGAGTTTATATTCAGCGGGTCCTACACAGCGATTCCGAGAGGTGCGGAAACGCGATACTTCGCTTTCGACTACGGTATTCGGCGCAATTTTATTCAACCTCAGTGGAGGATCGTTCCGTATTTTGAAGCGCGAGGAGGCGTCGGAGACATTAACGCCAAGGGGCCTGCGGGAGTGTTATACGCCCAGGGACAGGATCTGACATTCACTCTCATGATGGGCAGCGGAGCACGGTATAACTTCAATCCCCGGTACAGCGTGGCTGCGGGAATGACATATATGCATGTATCGAACTTCTATTTGTCTGAACCAAGATATGAGGACTTCGGAATCAATGTCTATGGCCCGATAGTCGGAGTGAACATGCGCTTGGGTAAGGAACGGCGTTCTGAACAATAACACGCACTTCTCAACTGCATTTTGGTGCGCACCTGCTTTTAGAACCCGTCTACCCGGTCACCTCGCGTAGAAGACTCTCAAGATTTCCATTGGCCGACGTCGAATCCGGTGGACACGAGTGTTTACCCACTGAACTACTGATCGGAATTGCGTTTTCGCCTATAGTGAGGTTTTGCACAGGCGACGCACCGCCACGGATATATCCCAGGGAAAGCAAGGACGCGCTGTTGCAGGAAACCGCGTCGATGGCTGCGATCAAGGCGGCCATGACACCGTGTGCATCTGTCCATACAGAATGATAGATGCGCTCAAATGAACAGGCGGGTAAGGGGTGCCCCGTTTAGAGGCTATCTTTCGGCTAGGCGCAGACGAATGGGAAGCCGAACGACGAGCACGAGGAGCGGTCTGATGTGGTGCTGGCGAGGTATCTGGCGTCTGTGAGCGCCGAAGAGTGGGCACGATTGGGTGTGGGACAACTAAAGAAGATTAAGGCTGCGTTGGAGAAGCACAAGTGAGCAGCCATTCGTCTATTGGCGTCTGCGGATCGTATACGCAAACTCGCGTGGAGTCGGTCAGAAGTAGCGATGCGTATTCAGTTTGGCCCCTCTCCTTCGTCGCGTAGATGTCACAATAATTCGCGTTTACGATGAGCGTAGAATCTGGATAAATATCCTTGGGTACTGAGTCTCGATGAGCGGCCCGCCAGTTGATAGAGATGTTTCGGCGAATGAGACCCCTTGACACGCGATTTGTTTTGGCTGATCTCAGCGCCACGGCATACTCCTCAGCGTCACTCATCGGATATTCCGGGAAGTATTTGTGAATCTCAAAAGCAAGATATCGGACGGCGAGAGGTGTTCTTTCTTCTCTCTGAATCCACGACGAAAAAGAGTCAGGGGCGATATTAATGTAGGCTTTCTTTAGGTCCGGCTTCTCAGCAAAGAAACGAACCTGCCCATCTCTGTCGAATGCACGCCTGGCCTGTCTTTTGTTAGTTCTCGCTTTCTCCTCGGCAGTCAGTTCATCATTTGAAAGATGACCTACCATTGAGCGCACAACCTCATAGTCGTCTGGCGTGAGAACTGGGTTGACGTGGGTCATCTGCCATTGAAGCGCCTGCATCTCGGCCGCAATCAAGGCCATGTTGTCCTTGGTCACGGGAACTTCTAGCGCGATGAAATCTTTGAGATAAGAGAAGAATCT
Source organism: Terriglobales bacterium (assembly GCA_963823845.1). Lineage (GTDB taxonomy): Bacteria > Acidobacteriota > Terriglobia > Terriglobales > Acidobacteriaceae > Alloacidobacterium. The sequence goes on along the minus strand of CAWGND010000008.1, from coordinate 97,269 downwards.
TCTGCCCTCTTGAACGCCGCTTGAATCAGCTTTCATAAAGGTTTTAGCCAGTTCGTAGATGACCTCATCACTCAGAACAAGTCTGGCATCCTTCGACGCGAGAGAGCTCACCACATCGTTCGGACTAACGTTCTGCGTCAGCAATTCATTCCAGAGATTGGTATCTAAGTAGATGTTCAGCATTGTCGTCGTCATCCTACCTCAAAGAATCGGCACTGCTCACCAGATAATTTCCAGTTAGCTCACTGCCCCGTCACCCGCCGAAGAATCAACCGAGCTAGTGTCACACTGTCGCTGACAACGCTCGTCACTCTTGGACTCGGTTTGGAGATGTCCTCGCGAGCAAGTCTGACGGCCACGATGATTGAGGCAGCGATGACCACCGCGGAAGCAAAGCGGTCCGTCGTTCTGCGATCTTGCTGTTCGTGGGCAATCCACGCGGCGGACGCACAGCGGCAATACTCGCCAGCCTGACCTCGACCTGCCGCAGACATGACATCGACCCGCAACTATATCTCACCCAGTTGCTCGTCACCCTTCCCTCAGCACGCACCAGCGAACTCCCAGCCTGGCTCCCGGATCAGTGGAAGCTTGCCCAGGCTTCACGCCTGCTGAACCTGTAACCCCTGCGGTTCACAGACCCCTCGTCAAATTTCCTGTGGAAGCAAAAAGGCCGCCGCTTTGGTTCAGCGCAGCCTGTAGCCGACTCCGGTGATGAACTGGAAGCTGTTCTTCTTGTAGCCGAAGGCAGGGTTGTTGAGGTAATCGTCGCGGATGTCGAGGTTTAAGCTGAAGCGCTCGTTGACGGGCATGGTGAGGCCGACGGCTCCAGCGGCCGAGTAAGCGTGGAAGTCGTTCCAAGACTCGTTGTAGGTGCCGCGCAGGGTGAGAAGGATGTTGTAAGGCAGGGTACGCCTGTAGGTCTCGTTGAAGTTGGAACCGATGAGGTTCCTCTTGGGCGTTGACCCTTGGAAGTTCTGCCTCTCGTAGTGCAGGTCGACCGAGAGGTCGAGCTGTTGAGCGGAGTCCCTAATCACGGTCCAGCCGGGTCCGGCACCGTAGGCCTGCCAAAAGTTCAGGCCCTCGGAGTAGTTGTGGCCGTAGCCGATGCCGACCAGGCCATACATGCGGGGGGTGAAGTCCCTGCTGTGCTCGAAGTTTGTGTTGAAGATGTTGACCTTGGCTACCTGGTTGGCCGAGGGCGGTGTAGTTTGCGGGATGACCGGCGTGGTCAACTTGCCGTAGGTCTCGGCCAGATTGAAGATGGTGCGGCTGCGCGCCGGAAGGTCAGGCACGGTGGGGATGGCGCGGAACAGGTTGATGCCAACCCTGTAGCTCTGGCCGGTCGTGGTCGACTCGACGATATTGGCGCCGCCGGCGATGGAGCCCTGCCATCCATACCAGATGCCGGGCTTGCCAGTCATTTCTTTGTCGTAGGTTGGCTTGTCGACGACGAAGTCGAGGTCCTTGACCGGGACGGGCTCAGGGGCGCCGCTGGGGTCAACGACGGTTATGGTGTCGTTGCTTAAGGTGATGTCGCTGGGCTCCTTGGTGGTGAGGGCAATCTTCTCGTGCTTCTTGAAGACGGCGAAGCTGCCTCTGGAGCGCAGCTCCTTAACCTTGCTAGTGGGGACAGTGACTTCGCCGACCATGTCACTTTTGAAGACCACGGTATTGCCGATTTCCCGGAGGAGGGTTCCGGTGAGCTGGTCGCCGTTCTTGAAGACGATGACGTCGGTCGAGGAAGAGCCCCTTTTCTCCTGTGCCGTCACGGGCAGGTTGAAGACGCCTCCACAGAGCAGGCAAGACACCACGAGGCTCCAGAGACCTCGCCTACGGATATGCGACGATTCTTGATAGGCGCTCATCCATTAAAAATAGCCGGGTGGCCCATCTTTGCGACAGCGTCATCGTCTCTAACCTGGCGCGCGCCATGGGGGTGGGCTTCGGTGGGCAATCGCGCGCATGTCGAGGGCAATCATAAAATCGTGCTAAATCCAGAGGCTCTATCCAACACCCGCAGGCAAGATGGGGTTGAGATACCGCTCGCCTAATTTCCGGCCATCCATGTTTTGCAAAAATTGATTTCAATTGCCAAATTCTCGGGATTTTCCTCGTGGATTTCTCTGTAACGAATTGCGATTTTCCCGATTTCAATTCTCCAAAATTTTCCAGAAAATTTTTCAGTGCGGAGAGAGTAGAAGCGGTCATAGGCAAAGATGAAGGGCGGGGTCTGGACAACTTCCGCAGCTCCGACAGGCGGGCGAGGGCAGACCGTTTCCCTTGGAGGTTGTGTCGTAGCTTGTGTCGTAACCCTGCCATCCCTGCCGGAGTCGGACGGTATTCCTCAGTATCACTCGGACACACACAAAAGACAGCGAACATGCCTGAAACCAGCATGAACACTGCCTCTCCGTGTCACTTCGTATCGTCAGGTGTTTCTCCGTCTAACCTCGCGCTTTGAATTCGGGACCAGGGGGTCGGAGGTTCGAATCCTCTCTCCCCGACCATTCCAACTAACTGATAAAACGTTATTTGCGCTCTCTTCTGTACGCGCATCGGTAAGCGCCTGCCGTGTTGTGTGCCCAAAATTGTGCCCACTCAGCCTTTCGACTGCTGCCAAGACCGCATCTTCGCTTGGGTGTACGTAACGGGCGGACATGGCCGTTGAACTATGACCTGCGATTCTCGCAAGCGTCCATGCGTCGTAACCGGATTCGCCTAGGCGAGTAAGAAACGTGTGACGTAGGCTGTAAAGCACGAAGGGTCGCACGCGGCTGAGCCGGAGCGCCTAGCGATGTTGTTTCTTGAGCGTGGACTCTTCGAAGTGAGCGCTCGCTGTTGGTGCGGACCATACCCAACCCTCTACGGGGCAGCCGGAGCTCTCCAGTGTGCCTCTAGCACCTGCCGGACTCGGAGCGTCATTAGAAGAACTCGGCGAGCTGCTGCCGTCTTTCCGTGAGTCACCAATAGAGTTCCGTTTCTCCCGTTCTCCCATGAGATTGACTCCCACTGCAAGCGATAACACTCGTCTGGACGCAGCCCCGTGTCTATGAGAATGACTGCCACAGACGCAAGCGGTTCTGGTGCTGCCGCTAGGTAGCGCCCTTCCTCATCGGGAGTGACGAGTGCTCTCAATGCCTCTCGCCCGGGAGCATCTTGATCCTAGCGCCTGATCAATTACTCCCCACTCGGCCGCCAACCGCAACACTCTCCGTAGAACTTGGAGTGAGCTATTGACTGAGCTGACCTGCAACCCTTTGGATTTACCCCACGCCGCGAAGTCAGCGGCCCTCTCGCTGGTAATTTTGTCAAGCCGTTGCGACGCCAGAGGAGCATATCCAGAGATGGTGCCCAGGTTAGGCCGATAGTAATCGACCCATGTCTTACCGCTGGTGCTCGCCTCAAGACGTGGCCCGACACGCGACTCTATGAACTCTGCAAGAGTGGGAATCGATTCTCTCCGGCGGATGCCCACCTCAGGCAGCCGCGGGCTCATTCCCGCCCTACATATGCAGCACCAAAACCCAATCCAGGTCGCCGTCATGATTGTTGCCCGGAGTGGCAAAACTCTGGATTCCGGTGTTCGCAAACGGTGATCCTGCTACAGCCGTATAGGTGCCGTTCGATGGATCGTACCATTGCGCTGTCACCGGGCCGCCAAACTTGGCGAGGTTCACTAACAATGTCGAGGCCTTCGGACAGTACGTCATGGCTAAGCTCCCATTCGGATTCCAGGCCACCGTACAGTAAGTCGCCGCAGTCAGGTCGTAGTTGCCCGCGTCATACGTCCCGTAGCCGCCCGTCACGACTTGATGGCTGTTATCCGGCACAAGCTGCCACCACGCGAAGCTATCGAAGAGCTGGTTAATGTACTGAATCTGCAGCGCGCCCGGGCTGTTTAGGCTGTCCTGCCAACCGGACGAAAATGGCCAGATATCGCGGTTTCCATAAATCTCCCCGGTCCCGCCGCTGAGCATAGTCCAATACGCCTGTTCCCTAAGGACGTAAGTACCAGCTACACTTGGCAGTCCCTGCGTGTCATTTTCGCCCTCATAGTTCGCTTCAACCAGGTATGTCGGCATCACCGGTGAGCTCTGATACGACTGAAGCACCATATCATAGGTCTCGAAATAGCTGTATGCCGAGTCCACTGTCAGTACCGAGCTTAGCGCCGCATCCTGGTTCGAATAGCTGACATCGAAATTCAGCTCGATCGTCTGTAAATGATTTGAATCAACACTGGCAATGCCAGCCATAACTTGCTTAACTAAGTTGTTGTCATTGCTGTTGCTGGCCCACGTTTGAAAATCGTTGCCGTGCAACCAGATGATGTTTGGGAAGCTTTTATAGCGGTTCCCGATATAAACACCATAGTTATAGGCTTTCGTGCTTCCATTATTTTCGAGTGTCACGAGCCATCCACCTGTCTCGATCGGATCCAGCAAGACGACTAAATTGTAGGACGCAGCCATTTGCACCATATTGTCCACAATGGAGAAATAAGCCTCGTTCGGAGTCGACAAGTCGTAATTAGATGGACTCGATCCTTTCGTGAAGGGAGCGACACCGTCATATGTGGTTCCGTCGGAATTACATCCGGTGTAGTTATCACAAAGCAGGTTAACCCATAGAGTATTGAAGCCGAGGCTCTGCCGGTTGGCCATATATGTGTTCATGTCGCTCGTTCCTAAATTTCCGATCAGCGCTTGAGGCGAATCGCCCATGATCAGGAATGGAATTCCATTCTGATCGGTCAAGTAACGTTCGCCTGCAGCCACTTTCAAAGGGAACGTGTAGCCGGTCGTCGCGCCGGCGGGGCTGGAATACCCGCTCGTCGCGCCGGAATCATCCACAGCCTGCACCTGGTACATGTAGCTGCTGTGTGGCGAAAGCCCGGTATTGTTATAACTCGTTCCTGGTGACGTCCCGATCTGAGCAAAGTTACTGCATTCGGAGCCTTCGCAGCGTTGAATTACATAATTGACATTTCCCGCACTGCTTGAAGATGCCGCCCAAGTCACATTAATATCGCTTCCACTTGCAGCGCTGGCCACCACACCCGTCGGAGTAGATGGGCCTTGTGAGGATCCTCCTTGCGTAACCGCGGTTGCCGTGTTGGAAAATCCGCTTGCGTTTCCTGATTCATCTAATGCCTGTACCCGATAACTATAGCTCGTTCCTGATGCCAGACCAGTATCGCTGTAGCTGGTTCCGGTCGGCGCCGCGATCTGCGTGAAGGCGTTGCAATCTGCTCCCCCGCATCTTTGCACAACGTAATTCGCGACACCCGCGTTGCTCGCGGAGGCGTTCCAGCTCAGATTGATTTGGCTTGCACTTGCCGTTATCGCAGTCAAGTTGCTTGGAGCGGTTAGGATCACGCCGGTCCCGGTTGAATTGTTGCGGAACGCGATCATCTGCATAATCCAAGGGCCCGGTGCGTTCAGTGGTGCGGTAGCACTGTAAGTGCCGATTTGCGTCACTGCTTGATCCTCTGCAACGTCACCGTCAGGCAGGGTTAATTGCCGCTGTGTGAATCCGCTGCCCGGGCCAACAGTAAGCATCTGCACCAAGTTTGCTCCGAAAAGCAGGTCATTGGCATTGGTCGTTATTGCAGAACCGCTACTACTGAACGCGCTATTGCCCACGTTCGCCGCTGTGACATCTACCGGGTCAATAGGATCGGCGCCTGCATACTCTAGAATGCGGATGTCCGGAGAAGTAGCGGCGCCTGCGAACGTCACAGTAACCGTGTTCTTTCCTGCCATCGCCCCTGCGATCTTCTTGGCGTAGTAAATAGATTGTGTCGCCGTCCCACTCTGAATTGTCGGGCCCACCCCGAGTGCATAAGTATTTCCACTTGAATCTGTGACTTCATTGACAACCGCGGAGCTGTCGTTCCAACCGACGACAACTACATTTAAGTCACCTGTGCTCTGCGTGTCAGTGAACGTCACACTTACAGTACTCTGGGGAGTTTGTGGGGTCGCGTAATTTGACTGCACATAGGTAATCGGAGCGGCCACTACCTGAATGTAGGTAAACGCGTCGGCTAGGCTCCCACCCTGTGTTCCTGGATTCGTAACTGTCACGGTAACTGATCCGTCGCTCCCTGCCGGAGTCGTCGCGGTGATCTCCGTACTGCTCAAAATGTTCACGTTGGTCGCCTTGTTGTTCCCAAAAGCGACCGCCGCTCCCGATGCAAAGTTAGCCCCAGCGATCGTGACCGCCGTCCCGCCCGCTGCTGAACCACTGTTTGGTGAAACCCCGGTAACCGTTGCCGGTGTGGTGTTCAATGTCCGGAACGCGATCATCTGCATAATCCAAGGGCCCGGTGCGTTCAGTGGTGCGGTAGCACTGTAAGTGCCGATTTGCGTCACTGCTTGATCCTCTGCAATGTCACCGTCAGGCAGGGTTAATTGCCGCTGTGTGAATCCGCTGCCCGGGCCAACAGTAAGCATCTGCACCAAGTTTGCTCCGAAAAGCAGGTCATTGGCATTGGTCGTTATTGCAGAACCGCTACTACTGAACGCGCTATTGCCCACGTTCGCCGCTGTGACATCTACCGGGTCAATAGGATCGGCGCCTGCATACTCTAGAATGCGGATGTCCGGAGAAGTAGCGGCGCCTGCGAACGTCACAGTAACCGTGTTCTTTCCTGCCATCGCCCCTGCGATCTTCTTGGCGTAGTAAATAGATTGTGTCGCCGTCCCACTCTGAATTGTCGGGCCCACCCCGAGTGCATAAGTATTTCCACTTGAATCTGTGACTTCATTGACAACCGCGGAGCTGTCGTTCCAACCGACGACAACTACATTTAAGTCACCTGTGCTCTGCGTGTCAGTGAACGTCACACTTACAGTACTCTGGGGAGTTTGTGGGGTCGCGTAATTTGACTGCACATAGGTAATGCCGGTCGCCGCTTCAATGCTTGCGGGAAGCAGCCCGCAGACAAGCACTGCGGCCACAGCTACGAAACGGCGCTTACGAAGAGCATCCACACATTCTGCAATCCAGTCGTACTTAGGCATCGACGTTCCTCAAGGCAATATATGATGAAACACAGGAGTCCGCGATTCCTCTGCGACGGCCGGCTCTAACTGCGGATGAGCAGAGATAGTCTCTACGCTTAGACTTGTGTCGTCAATAGTTTTGTAGAAGCACAGAGACTTCGACAGGTGAAGGGGTCCGCGCCAAACACAAATTGGATGGGGCACCTTCCGTTCTCCGTGTCACCACTGACGGCCGGTCAGCAGTTATCCGGCTCCCGTCCATGCTAACGTGCAAAAGCGGCTGGCAAAAAGGGCCGAAACAGGCTAGATTCGCAAATTGATAGCTTAGAATCCACGTATGGCCCCGCGCAAGCTCCTGTGATCGATGCCATCCGCGCAGTCCAACAATATGTTCCAAAAACTTCGGTCGGTAGCTGCTGCAAGATGCTGATTCGATTGCAGACAACTTGCTGTGTGCGATTGTTCCAGAAGTAGATGGTTTTAATAAGGGCGTGTGGGGGATTTTAGTCTGAGCGATCCCCCATCAAACAATCACGCTGCGCTAGGGCGGCGCAATTCAAACGAGTCGACGATAGAGTGCGCTCCCAGAGTACCCAACCGCTGGAGATCGTCATTGCAATCCACGTCGGGGTTCCGCTTCAGCCAGTGCTGAATCTCCGGCCGGCGCATGTCGGGAAATCGCTCCCTAAAAAAGCTAGGCAACTCATTAAACTCAGAATAATCCTCGCCTGACCCTACCGATATTCCAGGTAGTGTGGAAAGATTACGATCCCAGAAAGCCTGTAGATACTTGAAAAGATACCCCTTTTTCGCTTTCTGCAATTCGGCCACAAGCTCATTCTCGTAAAAGACGAGGAGAGTAGGTGGCGGCGTCTTGTATCGCATGCGCGAGTTACGCGTCCACGGATGCTGCATTGTATCTCCTCCTTCAATGAGATGTAATAATGCCTCGCGACGAACCTTCAATATTTGGACTATCAAGCGTTTGCGTGCAGCTGTGAACGCCCGCCCAAAAGGGTAAGGGATTGAGTCTCAATTCAACGGAACTATGTAGTCAGGTCGCGTTAACAATACATTAATAAAACTCTAAAAACGTGGTTATATAAGTTGTTCGGATTATCAGGGCGATTCTGCGGAGGCTTGCGAGCCATCAATGCCCAAATCGACGAAATCAATATCTGCCAAACATCTGACCAGCAGCAAGAAACTCCTCGACAGATTCAGTGCGCCCCGCACTTCCATAGCTGACTGTATCGATGCCGGCAAACGTCTGCGGACAGCTGTGCCCAGGGCAAGTCTGGCAGAATTCAAACCACCGGCGAAGCGTAAGGATCCTGTCGCCATCCTTGAGACCCAGGCCAAGACCAGACTCCAGGAACTCATCCCTGTACGTTACGCCCGGATGCTGGCGTCACCCTTTGCATTTCTCCGCGGCACCGCTGCCGTGATGGCGCAGGACCTCAGCGCATCGGCAGTCACCGGCCTTCAGGTCCAGGTTTGCGGCGATATGCATGTATCGAACTTCGGCGTCTTTGCCTCTGCCGAGCGCAGCCTCGTTTTCGGCATCAATGATTTCGACGAGACCATCCCCGGACCGTGGGAGTGGGATCTGAAACGCCTGGCGACGAGCGCCGTTGTAGCTGGTCAGTTTGTCGGAAACGACGGTGAATCCTGCGAGTCGTTCAGCCGGGCCATTGTGAGTTCATACCGGCAGCACATGCGCGAATATGCCGAAATGGGGTACCTGGCCACATGGTATTCGATCATCCACGAAGACGATTTAATGGCTGCTGTCCAGTCAAAGTTACTGCCGAAGTGGCAGAAAGCGCTCGCCAAGGCTGAGAAAGGGTCCCACCTCCAGGTACTGGAAGAGATGACGGATCTGGTCGACAACAGGCAACGCATCGTTGAGAATCCGCCTTTTGTAGTGCGCGAGACCCAGACCCAGATCGGGCTTCCTATTCGTGCGGCCGTAGGGCCATTCCTGGAGCAGTATCTTTTGTCGTTAGCTGAGGACCGACGACAATTAATCTCTCGCTACCAATTGCTAGACGTAGCCCGCAAAGTGGTCGGCGTGGGCAGTGTTGGAACGCGTTGCTGGGTTGCCTTCCTGCGAGGCAAAGACGAAGGTGATCCCCTCTTCCTGCAGTTTAAGGAAGCCGAGGAGTCGGTACTGGCGCCATACCTGAAGAGCCCCACCTTCCAAAATCAAGGTTACCGCGCGGTCTCCGGACAGCGCTTGATACCGGGGTCTCCGGACATTCTTCTGGGTTGGGGGATTATCAATAAAACGCATTTCTACATTCGGCAGCTTAGCGACATGAAAGGCAGCTACGAGTTTGATCCTGAGAGTACCCCTCGCAAAGGCATGGAGGCCTACTGTGGCCTGTACGGCTGGGCTCTGGCTCTGGCCCATGCCAAGTCGGGAAATGCCGCAATGATTTCAGGGTATCTCGGCAAAACTGATGAAATCGATCAAGTGCTGACGAAATATGCTTTCGCTTACAGTGAACAGAATGAGCGCGACTACGCGGAACTTCAGAAGGCAGCGCGGACTCACCGCATTCAGGTGTCGCAGGTTTCCTGAGTATCAACTACCTACGAAATGACATCTGTGCCAATTCTGCAAGTTTGAATCCTCGGTCCTGCGGATTGCTGAGCAAAATGACTAATAAAAATCGACAAAAGCTTAACTCCCGCGCCGACGCCGGCAAGCGGCGCGCCCAACTTTGGGGTCACATTATCAATACTCCCCATGTACGGTCGAAACCAGCCCAAATGGTCCTAAACCATCTTAAATCGAGGAGGCCACTACTCTAGCTGCTTCAATGATGGCTGCTGATCCCAGACCACTTAGTTCGTTTGGTAGGCGGCCCTGAAAAGGTCTGAACCGAGAAGGACAGTTGCCTTGATACTCTCCATAGCACTCCCGGAAAGTGTGGCACACCTATCCTATCCTTGCTGCGTAGGAAAGCTACGCCCCTCACCAATTCCTGTGGGAAAGAATCATTGGATGCTGGACTTCCACCTACTTCTCGTCTACAAACTATGCTTTTAGATTCGAGGCCATCCCAAGGAGACTGTTACGAAACTGAAGGCTGGTAAAGCATTAAGCACGACGGAGGCGCTCCTAAGAAGGGGCGCCTTTGGTTTCTGGGATGATGCTGGCTGTTTGGAAGTCTATGGGGTAACGAGGCGCTGGATGAGAGTCGATCCGCCGAGCAGGTTGACCATGCGTTTGAGGTTGTAAGCCATAACCGCGAGGCTGATTTCAGTTTTTGAACCATGCAGTCCTCGCAACAGGAAACGAGGGTGACCGAAGATCTGGTATTTGAGCGTGGCGAAGGGGTGCTCCACCGTGCATCTTCGTAGCCGCATCTTGTCGGGCGTGGCACGCTGCTGCATGCGGTTCAGGACATCGTCATAGAGATGGCGGGTTAGTAATCGCTTCGGAGCCTGGGTGCAGCGATTCTTCTGAGCGCAGTTTGCGCAGTCGCTCGCCTCTGCCTGGTAATAGACTGCCCGGTCCTTGCGGGACAGCGCCAGCCTCCGTAGCGTTTTGCCTTCGGGACAGAGGAAGCTGTCGGTCTCGGGCTGATAGAGGAAGGCGCTGCGGTCCAGCATCGAACCGTCGCCCTTATTATTGATCCCGCGACGTGACGGGACATGCGGGACCATGCCAGCTTCTTCGCAGCGGCTGGCCTGCTCGCCATTGGAATAGCCCTTGTCGGCCAGGATGTTGCATGGGCTCAGTAGAGTCCAAGGCCTTACGCGCGGCTTCGGCCATGGGCTCCAGGCAGTCGCCGTCGCCGGCGTTCAGAGTGATCGCATGAGCCACGATCAGCCCATGCTCCGCATCCACTGCGGTCTGCACGTTGTAGGCGGGAGCCTTCGTGCCCGCCACCGGCATAAAGTGTGCTTCCGGTTCCGGATGTTGACGTAATTTCTCCAGCGCAGCCTGCACCGCGGACGGGTCGATGCTGGTCTGTTGCTCCTCGTCGGCCTTCTCCATGCTCTCCAGATACTTCTCAAGTGCCTGGCGCTCCCGCACACTCTCAGCGCTAGCCACCGCGCGGAACTTGGTGCCGTCTACAGCGATCCATTCACCACGGATCAGACCGCAGGAGCGCGCGAACCGCACCAGCGCCGCTCCCACAGCAGCGATCGCATCGCGGTGCATCCTCCGAAATTCAGCGATCGACTTATGGTCTGGATAGAGTCGCCCTAGCAGCCACATCAGCTCCACGTTGCGACGGCACTCAGCCTCCAGACGACGCGAAGAACGTAGCTGGTTCAGATATCCATAGAGATAAAGCTTCAGCAGATCGCGCGGATCGTAGCCAGGCCGACCCGTCTCCGCCGATTCCGCACGCTCAAAGCCCAGTTCTGCTATCGACAGTCCACCTACGAAAGCGTCGATCACTCGGCACACATGATCGGCCGAAATCAGATCGTCCAACACCACTGGAAAAAGCGTCCCCTGGCTCCGCCCTTCGCCTTGGATATAACCCAACGAAAATGCCCTCGCTTCCGCAAGGGCATCTTCTCATCTATTTGGCCCTACCCAAAGAGTTTCGTAACAGTCTCACAATGGGGCACTCATTAAATCCAGACTGAAAACTCAGACCACGAATGAGCGGTCGTTCTTAGGTTGAAGCGCCGTCGTTGAGAATCATAAGTTGCTGATCCCAAATTCGTTTACGTTTTCGGGACCAGAGGGTCGGAGGTTCGAATCCTCTCCCCGACCATTCTTTAATTCTTATCTACCAAAAACTCTCAGCATTCATTCCTTAAACTGCTTCTGCCTTACACTGGCATTGAGGAGACTATCGTGGAGACCATCGCAAGTGAGTTTTTTGTTCAGGTAGAAGAGCGCATTGAGCGGTACAGCCTCTTGAAGCATCCCTTTTACAACGCATGGACAGCAGGAGAGCTGACCCGCGAAGATCTGTGCGAGTATGCTGCCGAATACTGGCATCATGTGTCCGCTTTCCCTTCTTATCTAAGCGCTCTGCATTCGCGTCTGCAGGATGGCGCCACGCGGCGCATGATCGCAACCAATCTTGCCGACGAAGAAGGAATTGGCGCGCCAGACGGCCGCGCTCACAGCGATCTGTGGATGGATTTCGCCAGGAGCATGGGCACGAGCGAAGCCGATGTGAAAGCGCGTGCTCTGCGTCCGGAAACGCAGCAGCTGATCTCATCGTTCGAGCGAATCGCGCGCGAAGGCAGTACCGCGGCTGCCTTGTCCGCTTTCTATGCCTATGAATCGCGCGTTCCCGCGATTGCCCGCGAGAAAGCCGTGGGATTGAAGAATTTGTATGGTGCGGATTCCGCCACGACGCGCTACTTCACGCTGCACCAGACCGCGGATGTGTTGCACGCCGATGTCTGGCGTACGCTTATCTCGAGCGAACTGGCCAAGGCGCCGGGAGCAGTTGCGGAGGCGCTCAACGCAGCCGAACAGACTGCGGCTGCTCTGTGGTCAGCCCTTGACGGGGTGGAGCGGAGTCGACACGCGCGCGGGGTCTCCAATGCAGCACATGCCTGAAAATGTATGGTCCGCCGTCTGAGTGCAAGGGAAAAGCGAAGAGTGGATCGACAGATCTGCGCAAATGTATTCGGCCTTTGTGTGGAGAGTGGAGTCTCCTGGCCATGATGAGTTGCGCTGCGTGCTCTTCCTGATAAACGGGACGGTCATGGAAGACCATTTTCAGGCGCAGGTTGCGAGCACGCCGTTGGGAACTGTTCGTTCGTCTTAGCTATCCAGTGCAGACCTTGGTTGGAGAACTTGATGTCGGTCGTGGTTAAGCCTGCTTAGGCATCATTGCATCCGGAACCGCTCGATACTCCTGTCCGCTCGAGAGAACAGCCCACGCGATACGGGCAAGCTTGTTGGCTGCGGCTGTAATGACCACGTTGATGGGCGCTCGTTGCTCAAGCGCATCGAGCCATGGGCCGAACGGAGACCGTTCTCGCTTCACGCGCAATACAGCGGATCGGGCACCATGCACGAGGATCTTGCGCAGGTAGTTGTTGCCACGCTTGCTGATGCCGAAGAGTCGGGCCTTACCACCGGTCGAGTGCTGTCGTGGCACAAGCCCAAGCCAAGAAGAAAACTCACGCCCCTTATGGAAGGCTGCGCCGTTACCGATCGCGGCTACGATCGCAGTTGCGACCAGCGGGCCAACGCCGGGGATCTGCCTGAGTCGCCGGCAGGCTGGATCGGAGGAAGCGATCTGTCCGCGTTCATAACAATGATCTGCTGCTCCAGATCCTTCCACTCGCTCCAAAGCAGGCTGACAAGGTTGCGCATGCGTGGTGTGAGATTCGCGTCGGCGTTCTCCAGGATCTCTGGCATCGCCAGCTTCAGCTTGGCTGGTGTCTTCGAGAATGTCATGCCTCGCTCGAGCAAGAATGACCGCAACTGGCTGATCACAGATGTTCGCCGTAAGATCAAACGATCCCGCACGCGATGGAGAGCTTGCAGGTCGAGCTGGTCGTCGGTCTTGATCGGAACAAAAGCGCATGTTCTGCCGATCGACAGCTTCGGCGATCGCTTCCGCATCGAGGAAGTCGTTCTTGTTCGACTTCACAAATGGCTTTACGAACTGAGCTGGAATCAGCTTCACATCATGGCCCTGTTCTCTCCGGGCACGGCCAAGGAAGTGAGCACCCGAACATGCTTCCATCCCGACCAAGGAAGTCTGCAGGTTGGCGGTAAACGTGATCAGCTGCTTCTGGGTGAACTTCTTCGCAACAGTACCTTCCCAGCTGCGCTGAGGGCCACGAGGTGAAAGGTCGTCTTGCCGAGATCAATCCCTACCGAACGAATCTGCATATCGATGATCCTCCTTGAACCTGCCAACACCATCACTCACTTCATCCGGGAGATCAAGCGGCGGACCATCTCATTAACAGTAAGAAATAAGAAGGGCGTGAATCTCATTCACGCCCTTCTTATTTCTGAGGCGACGTCTCGCCGGGAGACGGTGTCCGACGCTTGCGCATGATCTCCAGCGCCTGACGGAATGATGTATGGATACGCGTGCTGCAGTTTTTGCAGCGGATGGGATATCTGAAGACCGCAAGAAAGCGGAGATCTCGCAAGCGAAGCCTGGAGAGCCTGAAATTATCGCTATAGCAATCAGGGCAAAGCATAGCGGTATTTAGCGAAGATCATTTGACCTTGGATGCCCCTTGATCTTATTGTGGCCGAGAACCGGCGAAATTCCCAGCGCAACTTTTTACACGAAATGGAGCCCATTCTGGGGTACTGTATCCTTACATCCGCTTCACCGGAGGTGGTGCCATGGTCTGGGACGTTTCGTTTACATGTGACATCTGCGGGAAAAAGAAGGGTGAGGCCAATCACTGGTGGATGGTGATGTTCGGCGACGCACCCTGTTATGACGAAGGCCAGCCGGCTCAGCGTTTTACGCTCCTGCCGTGGAACATCGCAGAGAGCCGGAATCCTGACATGTATCACCTTTGCGGGCAGAATTGCTCAATGGCTGCCATGGAGCGGTTTATGACTCATGGCTCAATTGAATCTGAACTGTCGGCACATTCGCGTCGCTGACTTTATTCGTTAAATAGGTTGGGCCGCTCAGTGGGAGGCGTTTTTTTTGCCTTGCGCTCATGCGAAGCCGCGGCTGGCGAGACAGAAAGCATGCCGAGCAGCTCTTTCAGTTCCTTGCGCAGGCGCTGCAGTCGCACTTCGTTCTTATCTCTCCTGAGCCCTGCAATCTCCGTTCTGAGAGGCAGTTCCGGCTGCGAGCCGTGCGTCTTTCGCGCCTCACGCCCTTCGGATTGCAGCAATTGGCGCGCACCGGCGATCGTGTAGCCTTCCTCGTGCAGCAGTCGCTTGATCTGCAACGCCATTTCCACATCGCGCCTGCGATAAAGACGCTGTCCGGTGCCGCTCTTGTTCGGTTTCAGCTGAGGAAATTCGGATTCCCAGAAGCGAAGAACGTAGGACTGCACCTTGCACAGCCGGGCGACTTCGCCGATGCGAAAGTACAGCTTGTCGGGAATGGCGGTGGCTACCGCTCCTCCCCGCTGCGACGGTCGTTGTGAGGCATGCTTTTGCTTCTGCATGGAAAGCCCGCTGGCCCAACTGCTGCCACTCAAAGGAAAGTATAGGCCACGCTCCATATGCTTCTGCAACAGAAACCGTGACTTATGCGAGCCGCAACGACTCAGCTAAGTCAGCCGTAATCGGCTCGCGCGACGGAACACCGGCGGTGGCCGCGCGCAGATATTGCACCGGCCATGCGATCTTCTGCCCCAGATCATCGGCCGCATGCAGCGCCCAGTAAGGATCGCGCAGAAATTCGCGCGCCATCAAAACCAGATCGGCCTGCCCGGTGCGCAGAATGTGGTCAGCCTGCGCCGGTTCGGTAATCACGCCCACGGTACCGGTTAATACTCCTGTATGCCTGCGAATCTGCTCGGAGAAGTGCGTTTGATATCCCGGGCCAACCGGAATCTTCACGCCCGGAACCAGTCCACCGGAGGAAACGTCGATGAGATCCACTTTTCGCAGGCGCAGTTGCGATGCCAGCGCGATCGAGCCTTGCACATTCCAGCCTCCATCGGTCCAGTCCGTGGCGGAAATACGCACGAAGAGCGGCTTTTCTTCGGGCCACCAGTTACGCACGGCGTCAACCACGTGCATCAGCGGACGGATGCGATTCTCCAGGGCTCCGCCATATATGTCACTGCGATGGTTACTTAATGGACTCAGGAACTCATGCAGCAGATAGCCATGCGCCGCATGAATTTCGATCACGTCGAAGCCCGCCAGCAGCGCGCGGCGGGTCGCCTGCGCAAAGGCCTCCACAATTTTTTCGATTCCCGCTTCATCCAGCTCCTGCGGCTGTTTGTAATGCGGCGCAAATGGAATCGGACTGGGCGCTACCACTTCATCCCACCCACCTTCTTCGACAGTCACAATGCGTTCGCCCATCCACGGCGGACACATGCTCGCCTTGCGTCCGGCATGGGCAAGCTGAATACCGGCAAATGTTCCCTGTCCATGCAGAAAATCGACGACACGTTTGAGTGGAACGATATGGTCGTCTTTCCACAGCCCAAGATCGCGCGGGCTGATGCGGCCCTCCGCCGTGACGGCAGTCGCCTCAGTGATGACAAGACTGGCGCCGCCGGCTGCGCGGCTGCCCAGATGGACCAGATGCCAGTCGTTGGCAAAGCCGTCTTCCGACGAATACTGACACATGGGAGAAACCACGATGCGGTTCGGCAGCGTAGTATTCCCAATTTCAAGCGGGGCGAAAAGGCTGGCTACTTCGTCGGCGGCCATGGCAGTCATCTCCCTAGTGGTGTAAGCATCTCATCTTTCAGACGTGAATTGATTAAGATGTGGCCAAGAGAGATTCGTCGCAGAGCATCAACAAAAAGACCGCAGCGCACGGCTGCGGTCCGGTTCACGTTGTTCTCCCGGGCACCAAAACAAAAGAGGCTTCGCCCGTTGGAAGCCTCTCAGTTCCTACCCATTGCGACTGACAAGGACTAACGCAATCTTGCCTCCGTGAAGAACCCCTCCCTAAGTAGATTCTTCGGGAATGCGTCAATCTGTTCTACGAATAGAACCAAATCATGCAGCCGCTCTATATGTTGTACCAGCAGTGCACATATGTCAAGAAAATTGCACAAAAATTTGGGCGGCAGAGGGAATACGATGAACGGGAACGGACGCTGCTGCCAAAGCGTATGTGTTCTCAGGAGAAATGAATTGATGAAACGCTTCATTTTGCCGGTCATGGCGCTGGCTCTGCTGGTTACTTCGGGCTGCCGCATTCAGGTCGATAAGTCAAAAGATGGCGAGGACAAGAACGTAAAAATCGACACGCCCATGGGCGGTTTGCACGTACGGACCAACGATATGACTGCAGCCGATGTTGGCTTGCCGGTTTATCCGGGAGCAAAGGTTGTGCCTGACCACGACAACGACAAGGCAGCGGATATCCACATGGGATTCGGCAAATGGCAGCTGCGCGTGAAGGTTGTCAATTATCAGACACCGGACTCGCAGGATCAGGTCCTGACCTTTTACCGCAAGGCGCTGGGCCGCTTCGGCGATGTGATTCAGTGCAACCACAATACGGCTGTGGGCACGCCTACAACGACGCGAGAAGGCCTCACCTGCGGAGATAACAGTAAGAACGTGCATATCGACGAAGCCGACGACTTGAGCCTGCGTGCCGGCTCCAAGCATCATCAGCATCTGGTCGGATTCAAGAAAGGCAGCGGTGACAATACCAAATTCGCCCTGGTGGAGCTGCAATTGCCTGATGCCGTAGACGACAACGATTCCTCCGCCAGCCAGTAATATTGCGTTCTCTGGAGCTGCAGCGTTGCGCCTGCCCGTGCATTGCGTTCCGATGCCCGGTGCGATAGGGTCAAAGATATGGATCTGGCTTGCCATCGCTGCGGCGCGACCCTGGCTACACCCGAGCTTTTTTGCCCGCATTGCGGAGCCCCCCAGCTGCGCTTTGAGCCTACCGATGAGCAGCTTCCCTACCAATCGGATGGAAACGGATCCGGCCTCGGCACGAATCAGCTTGTCGCCTGGCGTCCGGCTGTGCAAACTGCACTCATCGTCGCGCTGCCCGTAGGCGTGCTCAGCTCTCTGCTCGATTTCGGTATTTTATGGGTGCTGGTCGGCGGATTTTGCGCGATAGCGCTTTACCAGCGTAAAGCGTCGCTGATGATCAATCCCGGCGGAGGTTGGCGAATCGGCATGCTTGTCGGCCTGCTGGCGGCATTCCTGTCCAGCGTCGTCGATGGCCTGAGCATGGTCCTTGAACGCTATGGCCTGCATCGCGGCTCGTCGATTGACCAGAAGCTCGTTGCGCTCACGCAGCAGATGACCGACCAGATGGTCCACCAGAACCCCGAGGCGGCGCAGCAGATTCCCTGGTTCATTCATTTCTGGCTCTCGCCCGATGGGCACGCCGCGGTTGTGCTGTTCATGTCAGCCTTTGCCGCGGTCATGATGATCGCGTTCTCCTCAGTCGGCGGAGCGCTCGGCGCGCGCGTGCTGGGAGCGCGCAAGCGGCTGTCGATTCATTCATAAGGGCATTCAGAGGAGACACGCATAACGGCCAGCTTGCCGCGCAGCATCAGCACCTCGTATCATCCCGCAAGAGCCTATATGACAGATACAAAGATAAGCTCCAAGCCAGTGCTTCGCGAGAAGGGCCGCATCATGTCCGCGTCAGAGATTGAGCGGACGTTGGTCCGGCTCGCCCACGAAATCATCGAGAAAAACAACGGCAGCGACAACCTCGGCCTGGTCGGCGTGCAGCGGCGCGGCGTTCCTCTGGCCCAGCGCCTGGGAAAACTGATTGGCACTATCGAAAAGCGCCCCGTCGATGTCGGCGTACTCGATATCAGCTTCTACCGCGACGACCTCTCGACCAAGGACGTGCGCCCCGTCGTCAATCGCGGCGACGTGGGCTTCGATGTGAACGGGCGCGATGTTGTCCTCGTCGACGACGTTCTCTATACCGGGCGCACTGTGCGCGCCGCGCTCGACGCGCTCTTCGATCATGGCCGCCCGCGCCGTGTACAGCTTCTTGCGTTGATCGATCGCGGCCATCGCGAGCTGCCCATCGAGGCCACCTTCGTCGGCAGAACAGTCCAGACCAGCAGCCGCGAAATTATCGAAGTCAAGCTGCGCGAAGTTGATAACGACGAGCAGGTGGTGCTCGCCGAGCGTATCGATTAAAAGACCGAATCGATTAAAGACCATGTCAATGGAAGACGCAGACACAAAGCCTGTTCGCGTAGACTGACTAGAGCGTTGCCAACGCAAGTCCGTATTCCAGCACTCCAACGTATTCGCATGCCTAAATCGCAAGCTAAACCGCGCAACGCGCCCGCAACCCGCACGCCACAAGCCTTTTCACATCATCCGGGCTCGCTGCTTTCCGTGGCCGATCTGAGCCTCGACGATGTCAGCTCGATTCTCAAAGCCGCGGTGGCGCTCGAGAGCGAAGACGTGCTGAAGCGCATGAAGCATCTCTTCAAGCGCCGCGTGTCGCTGCTCTTCTACGAATCGAGTACGCGCACGCGCACTTCCTTTGAATTGGCCGCAAAGCAACTCGGTGCGGACACGGTGCTTGTGAGCGCGCAGTCGTCAAGTATCGAAAAGGGCGAATCACTCAAGGACACTGGCATCACTCTGCGTGCTCTCGGCGCCGAGTGCATCATCCTGCGGCATCCTTCATCGGGAGCGCCATACGTGCTCTCGCGGGCAACTGAACTGCCGGTTCTGAACGCAGGCGATGGCATGCACGAGCATCCCTCGCAGGCCCTGCTCGATTTGCGCACGATTCTGACGCACCTGCGCGGAACCAAACCCGCACCTGTTTCTGAAACAACGCTCAAGGGAGTGACGGTCACTATCTGCGGCGACATCTTCCACAGCCGTGTTGCGCGTTCGAATATGTTGCTGCTGCCACGCCTCGGCGCGCGTGTCGTGCTCTCCGGACCACAGGCGTTGCTGCCCGAAACAGCGGCATCCGCTGGTCCTGGCATAGAGATCGAGCGTGACTTTGACAAGGCTCTCAAGCAATCGCAGGTTGTCATGATGCTGCGCATTCAGGCGGAGCGCCTGGCCGGATTGAATCTCGATCTCGAGGAATACAAGCAGCGCTACCAGGCGAACGCAGAGCGTATCGCCGCACAGGTGCCCAGTGCTCTCATCCTGCATCCGGGCCCTATGATTCGCGGCCTCGAAATCACCAGCGAAGTAGCCGACGGTCCGCAATCGGCCATCGCCGAGCAGGTGCGTCACGGCATAGCCATTCGCATGGCCCTCCTTCTCCGCGCTTTCTCGACAAATACAACGAGTCACGCGGCGTCGAAAGGAAAGCGCAAATGAAGCCGATTCTCATTCGGGGAGGGCGCGTCGTTGATCCATCGTCAGGCGTCGACGCCGATCGTGATCTGCTGCTCAAGGATGGCCGCGTCTCCGCCATCGACGCACCGGGCAAGCTGAACGCGGCGGCAAAACAAGAGACTGCCGAAGTGATCGACGCCAAGGGCCTGATCGTTGCACCAGGCCTGGTCGACATTCACGTCCATCTGCGCGAGCCGGGACAGGGCTACAAAGAGACGATCGCCTCCGGCACGGCGGCGGCGGCCGCAGGCGGCTTTACCGCGGTCTGCGCCATGCCCAACACGATTCCTGTCAATGATTCACCCGACATCACGCGCTGGATGCAATCGCCCGAGCGCAATGCGCAGACTCGCGTCTTCCCCATCGCCGCAGCGACGCGTGGCAGCATGGGCGAAGCACTGACCGAGTACGGCGCGCTCAAAGCCGCAGGCGCTGTAGCAGTAACCGACGACGGCAAACCGATCCTTGGCGATTCCATTATGCGTCAGACGCTGGCTGCGGCTGCGCGCGCTGGACTGCCCGTCATCCAGCATGCGGAAGACACACGAATGACCGAAAGATGCTCGATGAATGCGGGCGCGCTGGCCTTTCGTCTTGGCTTGCGCGGCATGCCGGTAGAAGCCGAGTCGAGCCTGGTCGAGCGTGATATCCGGTTGCTGGCGGAGATGAAAAATGGCCGCGCGTATCTGCACGTCGCTCATCTCTCCACCGCAAAAGCGCTCGAAGCGGTGAAGCGTGCGCGGCGCAACGGATTGCATGTCACCTGCGAAGTGGCCCCGCATCATTTCGTCCTCAACGAAGAAGCCGTCTCCGAGTACGACACTCATGCAAAGATGAATCCTCCTCTGCGTTCGGAAGCAGATCGCGAAGCCATGCTCGAAGGCATCATCGAAGGCGCAGTCGATTCCATCGCCACAGACCATGCGCCGCACGCGGCGCACGAAAAAGAGCAGGAGTTCGAGCGCGCGCCGAACGGCATCACCGGCCTTGAAACAGCCCTCGGACTAACGATGGCCGTGCTGCACGGCAAACATAAACTGCCGCTGAGCCGCATCATTTCGCTGCTGAGCACGCAGCCTGCGGCTGTGCTGAATCTGAAAGGCCGCGGTAGCCTCGCCGCAGGCTCCTTCGCGGACGTCGTCCTCTTCGACCCGAAAAAGCAATGGACATTCCGCGCATCTGCAACCAAGTCGAAATCGAAGAACACGCCGTTTGACGGCTGGACGATGCTCGGCTCTGTGACCGCAACCATCAGCGAGGGCCGCATCGTTTATCGCGGATAGCACTGCTAGAGCTTGATTTTGCTGGGGTCGAAGTCTGGCTTGGGATATTTCATCTTCAACTTCCCGATCGCATCGACCAGAATTCCTGAAGTGGCCACATTGCGATACCACTTGTGATCGGCAGGAATGATGAACCACGGTGCATGCTTACGGCTGGTGTGCTCAATCGCGTCCTGGTAGGCCTTCGTGTACTGCGGCCAGTAACCGCGCTCGGCAAAATCGGCTTCGCTTAGTTTCCACTGCTTGTCTTTGTCGGCAAGGCGCTCGGCGAGACGGCGCGTCTGCTCTTCGCGGCTGATGTGCAGAAAAAACTTCAGAACCGTGACATTATTCTCAGCCAGTGTCGTTTCAAAATTGACGATCTGGCGAAAGCGTTCCTTCACCTGCTTGTCGGAGACTTGCTTGTGTACCCGCGTCACCAGCACGTCTTCATAATGCGAGCGGTTGAAAATGCCAATCGTTCCGTACTGCGGAACGTTGCGATGCGCGCGCCATAAAAAATCGTGCCTCAATTCAAGAGGCGTCGGAACCTTAAATGGAGTTACGTTGCAGGCCTGAGGGTTGACACCCGTAAAGATGTGGCGGATCGTACCGTCTTTTCCCGCCGTGTCCACGCCTTGTAGCACAATGAGCACTGCATGCTGGCAGTCGGCGGTGAGCAGCTCCTGCAGTTCGTCAAGTCTCTGACGATGCTGCTCAAGATCGGCAGCAGCTTCCTCCTTGTTGCGATAGCGTCCGGTTTCAGCAGTAGGAAAGTGGTGGAGTTTTACTTTTTGATGAGGCTTGACTAAATACGGACTTGAGACGGGCCGTCCAGACATGCCTTCTCCGGGAACTGGCCGTTCAGGGGAGCGCGATGCGCTACATCGGGCCGAACGGCGCAGTCTTTAAAATCATTTCGGCTGCGGAGTCGCGTCGGTCTTCGTTACCGGTTCCTGCTTGGGGGCCTCAGTGCTTCCGCCCTTGATGCCATCCTTGAATCCACGCAGACCCTCGCCAAGCCCCTTGCCAAGCTCAGGCAGTTTGCGGGGACCGAAAATCAACAGTGCGATGACGAGAATAATCAGCAGATGCGTCGGTGTAAACAGATTATCGAGCATAGTGGGATATCTCCCGGGCGCATGCGCGCGGGAATTTCCTCCGTTTCACATATTGTCGCACAGAGCCACGGCCCGGCGCGAAACTCCATGTTGAGTACGTAGTTAATTTGCTGGCGGATGCAAGGCGTCCAGACGTTTCCGCGCCATCTCCGTAAATGTCACCAAATTTTCCGACGCGCCTAGCGTCAGCCGGCGGTGGACTTTCAGCAGCGGATAGATACGTGAGCCGCCAATTTCCAGCGTCGGGACTGAGAACTTGCCGCCGGGATATTCGCTCATTGTCCATTCCGAGGGATAACGGCGGCGGAAAACCTCGCCAAAATAGCTGCCCCACACCTTCGTCAGCCATTCGAGATCGCTTTCCTGCACGGGAGCGAGTGCATCCAGAATGCTTTCTACTGATTCAATCGAAGTTGAGGAATAATCGAGCTTGCGCTCATGGTCGGAGGCAGCGACACGCACCGCCTCCGCGGCATAAGCCAGCATCATGCCTTCCAGCGAATCGAAAGTAGTGTTTGTGAGTTTTTCTCTTGCCGTCATCACGATCTAGACTAGCCGCATTTCCAGGCAAATTGCGCTCCTGCGATCTGACAGAATAGCGCCTCGCCATGTATCTTTAAAATTTACGGGAAAGTCTAAGAGAATTTTCTGCGGGAATTTTCCGTTGCCCGGATTTGTGGAGGTTTTTTTCTGTTGAGAAACACGCGTTTTTCTTGTCTGGCCTTTGTTGCAATCGCCGTTTTTATTTTCTGCGCCAGCTGCCAGGCACAGTCCCAGGCCCAAGCACAAAGCACCCCCACACCCACTGTGGCTCCCAACAGCGCCCTTGCCGGCGTGAAATATGACTACAAGTGGGAGCTTTACGCCGGCTTTGCGTACTCGCACTTTAACGCGGGGCCAAATCTGCTGCAGGGCGCAAACCTGGGCGGCTTCGATGCACAGGCTGCCCGCTTCTTGACCCCGCGCGTGGCGGTAGCTGGCAATGTGCGCGGATATTACGGGACCTCCGGCGTCGTGCCGAATCCATACGGCATCACGGGACCGTTTGTAAGTGAGTATATGTTCCTCGTTGGACCCGAATTTCGCGGCCCCAGCAACGAGCACGCCTCGATGACCTTCCACGCCCTCGTCGGCGGAGCCTATGGCGACTTCCAGCATGCCCTCAGCGGTGTTCCACCGGGATTATTGGGCCTCTTCAACAATCAGTTTGCATTTGGCAGCGCGTTCGGCGGATCGATCGACCTGAACCGCTCGCCACGTCTTGTCTTCCGCATCTCGCCCGACGCTACATTCACGGACTTCGGCGGCGTAGGACTCAAGGATCAATTTGCGATTTCCGTCGGCGTGCTCTACCGCATGGACAAAGGCTTGAAGTAGGCTTCAGACTCGCCATCAGACACGGAAGGCTGGGACAGGCATCGCGCCACCAGCTTTTTTTCTTGTCGTCAAAAGCGGAACGGTTCGTGCTGAAAAAACGCGCCATTCACCTCGCTGATACAGCCTTTCATCCCTTCGCATCCTCTTCCGCCGCCCGGAATCTGATACACCAAAGGAGACAAGCATGCAGCAGCGTAGGTTAGGCACGCAGGGTCTCACGGTTTCCGCAATTGGACTGGGTTGCATGGGGATGTCCGATTTCTACGGTCCTCGCGACGAAGCAGAATCCGTCGCCACGCTCCATCGGGCCCTCGATCTCGGTGTCAACTTCTTCGACACGTCTGACGTATACGGCCCGCACACCAATGAAGAACTGGTAGGCCGCACTCTCAAGCCACATCGCGACAAAGTCATCATCGCCACCAAGTTTGGCATCGTCCGCAAGGCGGACGGCACGCGCGGAGTGGACGGCAGCCCGGAGTATGTCTACGCGTCCTGTGACGCCAGCCTGAAGCGGCTCGGTATCGACACCATCGATCTCTACTACCAGCACCGCGTCGACCCCTCGACTCCTATCGAGGAAACCGTCGGCGCCATGGCTGAGCTGGTAAAGGCCGGAAAGGTGCGATACCTCGGCCTTTCTGAAGCGGGTGCAAAGACCATTCGCCGCGCTCATGCCGTGCATCCCATCGCCGCTCTTCAGACCGAGTTCTCACTCTGGAGCCGCGAAGAAGGCGAGACTCTGCCCACTGTGCGGGAACTGGGCATCGGATTCGTTGCGTATTCCCCGTTGGGGCGAGGGTTTCTCACCGGGCAGATCCGCAAGCCCAGCGACCTCGCTGCCAACGACTGGCGACACACGTCTCCGCGCTTTCAGGGAGAAAACTTTCAGAAGAATCTCGATCTGGTCGTGAAAATTGAAGAGCTTGCCGAAAAGCGGGAGGTCAGAGCATCGCAGCTGGCGCTGGCATGGGTGCTGGCACAGGGCGACGACATTGTTCCGATTCCCGGCACCAAACGACGCAGCTACCTTGAGGAAAATATGGCTGCAGGCGAAATGAAACTGACACAGGAAGAACTGGCAGCCCTGGACGCCATCGCTCCCAGAGGCGTAGCGCAGGGAGAGCGTTATTCGCCGGAAATGATGGGCATGCTCAGTCTGTAAATGCTCGAGGAGTCCGGATCCGGACACATTTGTTCGAATCCGGACAGTTGCGGGTAGTTTGCTCGGCGAAAGGTGAACAGAATCACTTATTTTTTCTGATTCTTACTGGCCCGCGGGTTGCTAACGGATACCGGTAGAACAAGTCTACTGGTGACAAGGCACACTTTCCTATGAAGCGGTTTGGTTGCTTCCAGCTTGACGGAACGAATGAGTGTGTATGGTGCGAGGGCAAACAGCTCCCGCTCGCGCCGAAGCCGTTTGCTGTTTTGCGCTACCTGGTCGAGAATCCGCAACGGCTGTCACCCATGACGAGCTTCTCGACGCGCTGTGGCCCGAAACCTATGTACAGCCTCAGGTTCTGCGCACCTACATTCTTGAGCTGCGCAAGCTGCTGGGAGACGTTCCCGACGAACCGCTCTTTATCCAGACCGTCCCCAAAGCGCGGCTATCGCTTCGTCTCCAAAGTAACGACCGTCAAGCAGGACACCAGCCGAGTTCGGCGCGAGCACTCCGCGCGTTGTGGGGCGCGATGCGGAGCTCGAAAAACTGGATGCTGATCTGGATCGCGCGTCGAAAGGCACCCGCCAGCTGATTTTCCTTACCGGAGATGCAGGCTCGGGCAAAACTGCCCTCGTTCGACGCTTTCTGCGCCCGCGCCTGCGGCGACGACGGCGTCCGCATGGCTCGCGGCCAGAGTGTAGAGGGCTTTGGCGGCAAAGAGCCTTTTTATCCCGTGCGCGAGGCGTTGGGCCAGCTTAATGAGCAGGAGAAGAACGAAACGAGCTTCTCGCCCGGAAGCTTCCCGCGTGGTTCGGGAAAACCCAGAAAGCGGCTCCAAAATTCCCGCTCTCGGCGAAATATGCGAGGTCGTGGAGGCTCTTGCTCAAAACGAGCCGCTTTTGCTCGTCCTTGAAGACCTACATTGGGCCGACGCATCCACCCTGGACCTGATTTCGGCTTTGGCGCGCAGGCGCGGCAATCCAAACTCCTGGTTCTGGCCAGCTACCGTCCTGCGGAGATCGACGGACAGCACCCCTTCAATGGGTCTGAAAGAAGACCTCTCCACGCGGCACCTCTGCTGCGAAATTGTCGCTCGGCCCGTTAACTCGCAAAGCCCGTTTCCGAATATCTACTGCAGCAGCTCAACACAAACACCCTGCCGGCAGGGCTGGCCAGCTTCGTGCATCAGCACTCTGAAGGCAACCCGCTCTTTATGGCGGCAACATTTGAGCATCTGCGCAGCCAGAACCTGTTGCTCTGAAAGCCGGAAAATGGCATCTCAGCGATACCGCTGGCAGAGATTGAGCTGGGCATTCCCGGATGGCCTTCTGGGAATGATCGACCTGCAACTGGGAAGGCTCAACGAGAAGCGAACGCCGCCTGCTCGAAGCCGGCAGCATTGTTGGGGCCATCTTTCCTGCCTGGGCCGCGGCGGCCGCCTTGAAGGAAGATGTGCTTGACGTGGAAGATGAGTATGCCTCTCTGGCGAGGCGCACACGACTACTGAATGCAGCCGGGCAGGACGAGCTTCCGGACGGAACGCGTTCTACGTTCTACGTTTTCGCCCATGGCCTTTTCCGCGAGGCGCTGTATTCCCGCCAGTCGGCCGCTCGTCGAGCCGAGCGTCATCGCCGAGTCGCTGAGAGGCTGAAGTCTCTGTTTGCCGGCAGCGAGGCAAGCATCGCCTCAGAACTCGCCCAGCACTATGAAGCGGCTGGTTGCATGGAAAGAGGCGATCGAAGCCCTGCGCCTCGCCGCTGACACGGCAGCCACCGGGATGCTGACCACGCAGCCGGGAGCTGCTGCGACGCGCTTTGGATTTGAGCGAGAATCTGAGACCGGATGAGCGCAAAACCACCGAGCGCAACCTGATCAATCAGATGAAGAAATATTCTGAATACGAGCCAGCTCGCCTGGCCTAATATCGGCGCAAGGTGCGTATCTGGCGGCGCAACGTGGCAATTTCGCGGCGTGTACTGCGAAAGACCGGCACAATGTAGGATCGGGACATCCGCGGCAACTCATGGAACATAGAAATCAGCAGATTCAGCTGATCTTTCTTCGTTGCCAGGTCCCTCTCCAGGGCCGCAAGTATCTGAGTTCGCTCCGGGGTCTGAGCGTTTAGCATTATCCAATGGTAACCATAGGAGAGGCGCATTGTCATCTCAGGAACGGTTGAGTGATGCTCTAACCCGTTACGAAATTGGAACAAGAAACTGCAATTTCCCCATTTGGGATCGCGAGACAGCTCGCTTCGCCTTGCAAACTTCCCGAAGAATCTGCCGCGATACCAGCCTAAGCTGAAATCATCGCCACTGCAACTATTGCCAGCGCCATGCCAGCGGTCTGGCTGCGCGTAGCACGCTCGCGCAGCAGCCCCGCGGCCAACAGAATCGTGCCCGCCGGATAAAGCGAAGAGAGCACCGCGGCCACATCGAGCCGTCCGGTAAGCGACGAGGCCGTGTAAAGCAGGTTCCCAGTGGTGTCCAAGATTCCGGCAGCGGCAGCCAGTGGAATGATGGCGCTCCAGCCAATGCCTGGCCGGGTCTACTGCCCGCTGGCGACGGTTACCCCTCGGCATCACAATTCCCAAAACCGACCGCGCAGAAAACTGATCCGACGCGCGAGAAGGTAAGCGCCCAAAGCACACTATCTCGTCCCCGCTATGTGAAGAAAAGACAAAAGTAACCCGAAACAGATACCTGCCAGAACCGCCAGCCCCAAGCCGTGGGGATGAGGGTCGGTGCCGGGCGTATACGCAATCAGCCAGATAGCCACGCCTGCCACCCCAAAACCTGCGAGCTTCAGTATGGATGGTCTGGCCTCGCTGAAAAAAGACACAAGAACAGGAACGGCAGCCGCAATACACCGGACAACGCAGCAACCAGGCCCATCGAGCCAAGCCAGAGACCCTTATACAGCGCAAGCAGACCGACACCGCCAGCCAATCCAGCAATGAGGCCAAAAATCACCGTATGCCGTGTCGGCAAGCCCGACGGATGAACCACCAAAGCAGTCAGCAGAGCCAGCAGGCCAACCCATGCGCAATCATCAGAACAATGGCAGGTGTGGTGCGGC
The DNA here is from genome assembly GCA_963823845.1 of Terriglobales bacterium. Lineage (GTDB taxonomy): Bacteria > Acidobacteriota > Terriglobia > Terriglobales > Acidobacteriaceae > Alloacidobacterium. Next base: position 69,322 of record CAWGND010000008.1, on the reverse strand, counting down.
GGGTAACGATGCCGCCGCAGAAGTCCGAGGCTACCCCATACGATGGCTGCCACCAATGCAAGGGCGGACGCTTCCCCGCCCGCTGTCATCATTGCCGCATGGAGGCGGACGGATAGTAACCGTCTTTGGCCGTCATATCGAGATTCGGCACTTCTACATTGACCGTAATCTTGTGGAACCTGTCGCTCATCACGCCTGCATGTGTGTAGTAGCCAAGCGTATAATGCCGCGCGCACCGACTCTGTGATCTTGGCAAAGCTGTGTCTGGATGCCATTCTCAGAGAACTGCGATTCCAGCGCGCCGCCGGTCGCCAGAGCATATTTGGGCAGGATGTTGTCGCGCATCGTCGGCAGCAGCGGGATATGCCACTTGTCCAGATAACCGACACCCCACATCGCGGATTCACCGACAAGGGTTCCGTAAATCGAGATATTGTTCGTCAGCAGATAACGGACGACTTCCTTATAGGAAGCCTTGCTGCCCGATTCCTTGCCGTCACTGATGACGTAAAGCATGCGGCGGCGGCCCTTGGGCTGCTGTCGCCAGCGATTTCGCTGCTGCGAGAATCGCATCGTTCAGCGGGTGCAGTTTCCTTCGGAATCGTGATGAAGCCGGCGATTACTGCCGCGCTGCGGCGCAAGATTCGGATCAACCTGCTTGCCATTGATGGTTATGCCATTGTCGAGCGGGCCGCCCGGTGAAACCACACCCATATCGCGCCCCGAAGACTTTGCGCTCTGGAAAGCCGCAGGCAGGCGCGCGCCCTGCGCGCCGGTGAAGTCGGTCACCATGCGAGTGCCGTTGTTGTAGGCAAAAATGGCCACGGATCGGAAGGCGTGAATGCGCCCGTGACCGCGGTCAAGCTCTCATTGACCTTGGCCATCACATCTGAAGGCAGGCTCTGGTCAATGACGAAGGCGACGGAAAGCGGCAATGGATCGACCGAGAAAAATGCAATTCTCTGCCGCTGGCCATCTTCGTAAATCTTGAATTGCCGCCACGTCAAGCCTGCAACTAATTGGTGCTTCTTGTCCCGCACGGTTGACCGGCACATCGACGTACGTGATCGGTCTGGCGGATCAGGAATGCCCCGGTTTGACCCGGCTTGGGAATCTCCGGCGCTTCCTGCTGCGGCGTGTTGTCCTGCTGCGGCGCGGATCCGGCATCCGACGAAGATGACGTCGACGATGACGGCGCGATGGCTGGCGGAGGCGTGCTCGGCACCGCTTCAGGCGCTAGTGCCCTTGCCCGGTGTCACCTGGTTCTTCAGGTTGATTAGATCGGGCGAACCGGCAGGTTGCGGCGCTGGCGCATCCGGAATACTCTGCTGCTGTTGCTGCTGGAATCCGCCAGCATAAAAAAGGCCAGCGCTACTGCCAAGGCACCTTGCATCACGTAAAAAACCCCCGCCAACTTGGTACAACGACCTGCCCTCTGGCGCGAGTGGCAGTATGATTGCACTGCATTTAGATGTTTCCAACCCCTGTTTAGTAACCAGATCGTTGGTCACTTCACGCGAATCAGAGCTACTCTAAGACTACCAGATTGATTGCCCGGCGATTGACCTTTACCGCCGATTCTCCGTCCAATGACTAGAACCGGTTCTAGAGCCCATTACCAGAGATCGTTAACCGACATGCGATTCCGCCCATCATTTCCCGTCTTGCTCCTGCTCGTCTGCGCATCCCTCGCAAGCTTCGCTCAAGAAGCCCCCTCGCCCGACGCCTCACCGGTGAGCAATGCCCCCGACACTACCCCGGTGGAGGACAGGGCAACCACAACGCTGAAGGTCAACGTCAACCTCGTCAGTCTCTACTTCACCGTCCACGACAAGCGCGGCGGCCTCATTCCCAACCTGACCAAAGACGATTGCAACATCGCCGAAGACAAAGCGCCGCAGAAGATCAAAAACTTCTCCGCTGAGACCGATCTGCCGCTGACCCTCGGCATCCTGCTCGACACCAGCGGCAGCCAGCAGAACGTGCTGCCCATGGAGCAGCAGACAGGCAGCGCTTTTCTGAAGCGCATCCTGCGGTCAAAAGATGAAGCCTTTCTCGTCTCCTTCGACGTGCAGGTAAGTCTGCTGCAGGACTTCACCAGCAACGCCCGCACGCTCGAGCGCGCCATGGATGAAGCGCAAATCAACACCGGTGGCGGTGGCGGTGGCGTACCCGGAATCGGTCAGGGCCCGGTGCCGGTGCAGGGCGCACCCAAGGGCACTCTGCTCTACGATGCCGTCTATCAGGTATCAAATGACAAATTGCGCTCTGAAACCGGACGCAAAGCGATCATCCTTCTGACTGACGGCGAAGACCAGGGCAGCACCTACAAAATCACAGACGCCATTGAGGCTGCACAGAAAGCTAACCTCATCATCTACGTCCTGCTCATTGCCGATCGCGGCTTCTACTCGCATTACGGGTATGGAATCAACCTCGGCTACACCGGCGCCTCGGCCATGAAAAAGATGGCCGACGAAACCGGCGGCCGCATGATCGACGTCGGCAACAACGGAAAAAAGATGGAAGCCGCCTTCCAGCAGATCGAAGATGAGCTGCGCACGCAATACCTGGCCAGCTACACGCCGACGAACAACAAACTCGATGGCAGCTACCGCAAACTCGACGTCTCCTGCAAAGGCGATGGCCTGAAGGTGCAGACCCGCAAAGGCTACTACGCCATCCCCTCGCCCGACGACAGCCGGGGACAATAAAAGCAGCCTGAATCCAGAGACTCTAAGCCGTAATCACCTTGCCCTCGAAATAAGAAGCATTCGCCATATGGCACGCCGCAGCCGCATGGTGTCCAAACACCACATCTTCCACCACCGGCTGGCGCGTACGCACTGAGCTGAAGAAGTTCGCCAGGTGCGGCTTCAGATCGTCCCACGTTGGCCCGTGCCACACACTTATATCCGGCAGTGCATATTTTTCGAGCTCCGCGTCATGCTCCGCATGCCATTGTTTTTCATAAGCCGCGCGCATCGCCGCGGGAAGTCCATTCAATCCATAATCCGGAGAGGTATCCAGCCCCGACTGAGGAATATACGTCACAGCGCCGTTTGAGAGTTCGATGATTCCCTTCTGGCCCATCAGCCGCGTCACTTCCGGCGTCTCCGTCTCCAGCGTCAGCCGCACCGTGACCGGCACTTGACCGTATTCGAAGGTCGTCACCATCAGATCAGGCATATTGCGCCCGTCCTTCCAGCGAAAAATGCCGCCCACTGAAAACGCCTTGTCCGGAATCGCGTTGATGCCAGTCGTAAATTGCATCCCGCTCAGCAGATGCACCATCAGATCGCCCGCCATGCCCGTTCCGTATTCGCGCAGACGGCGCCAGCGCGCAAAGGTCTCCGGATCGAAGGGCACCTTCGGCGTGCTGCCCAGCCATGTGTCCCAGTCCAGCGTCTCCGGTGAGAGATCCGGAGGCCATGGATACTGCCATGCTCCACTCGGCGAATTGCGCCCCAGCTGCAACTCCACCTGCGTCAGGTCGCCAATCGCGCCGCCTTCGTATAGCTCCTTCGCTTTGCCAAAGAGCAGAGAACTGACGCGCTGCGAGCCAACCTGCACAAAATTCTTCGATTGCTGCACGGCGCGCACCATCTCCTCGCCCTCAGCAATCATGTGCGACATCGGCTTCTCGACATAGACGTCTTTGCCCGCGCTCAGCGCGTCCACTGTGATCTGCTTGTGCCAGTGATCAGGCACCGCAACAATGACACATTCGATGTTCTTGTCCGCCAGAATCTCCTGATAGCGCCGCGTCGTCTTGATATTGGGACCGGCAATCTCGCGCGCCTGCGTATGGCGTCCATCGTAGAGATCGCAGGCCGCAACGCACTGGGCCTGCGGCAGCGTCACCGCCGCGCGCAGCAGCGAAGAGCCCTGAATCCCGACCCCGATGCTGGCAAAGCGAACGCGATCGCCCGAAGTTTGCGCAGCCGCCTGCTCTTGAGCAAGCACAACATGCTTCCCTGAAACCAACGATGCAACAGCAGCCCCACTACCAGCCTGCAGAAACTTCCTGCGCGAAAACTCCATCCCCACCCTCTTCTGGACCCGAGACCACTATATCGAAGATGATCATGCACGGTCTCATCGAAGCGAGGCCCAGCGGGGTCCTGACCCAAACGAAAGTTCTGCGTGCCCAGGAGAGCAGGCACCGCTTTCCTGGGCAGCTCCAGATCGGTGCCATATGGACAGCGCCCACGCATGGATCATCCAGCTCTATGAAGCGTGGGGCAAGCCCGACAAGGCCGCCGAGTGGAGGCACAACTGAAGACTACGGCTCTTCCCAGTCCAGGGAATAAACATCCTGCGTCCCGGTATCTTTGAGTACAAGGAGGGAATCGTCCGGACCGAGGCCCAGCCACGGGCCGATGTTGCCTACAGTTGGAAGGTTCGTCAGGTCCAAAACCTGCTCTGTCTCGCGGTCGGCGATCCGAATTCTCAGCACGGCCGGACTATCCAGCCATCGTAGGAAGTAAACATATTGCCCGTCTCTCGACCAGTTCGGGAATGCAGCTCTTACCTTCGCGAGTTGCGACCACTTCTGAGTCCGGAAGTCAAAGAGCGCCAAGCTCAGGGAGTCCGCAGGCAGCGCCACCATGAACCTGCCATCCGGCGACCAGCGGGGGGAGAACAGGCCTTGAGAACCGGGCAGCGCCACAACATGGTGGGTACTTAAATCGAGCACACGGAGCGCTGAATGATTGTCAGCCGGTACGCTACCGAAGATAATCTTGTCCCCGTCCGGCGACCAGTCCGGATCCTGTTTAGGTTCGGGATCTTCCGGCAGCAGCTGCTGTGGAGTGCCGCCGGCGGCTGAAACCAGATAGATCCTCCCTGGTTTGCCGACTGAGTAGTTATAGAACACAATCTGTTTGCCGTCGGGCGACCAGCGCGGCAACGCTGCAAACAGCGGAGGGGCGCTGAGCTGAATCTTTTGACTACCGTCCGGCTTGCATCGCCAGAGGATGCCTTGAGGATAGGAGACATAGGCTAACCATTGTCCGTCTTTGGAAAAGACGACGTCTTCGGCAGCGATGCCTGAGAGGAAGGGCGTCAACCGAGCCGATTTGGGTTCGCTTCGCTCCAGTTCGCCGCGGTAATTCCGGCCGACCACGAAAAGTTTCTTGCCATCTTTGCTGGGAAGGGGGGTGAACAAACTGAGCGGGCTGAAAGTTAACTGGATGGCTTCGTCCGTGAGTCGATGAAGAAAGGTTCCCTTCTCCGCAAGTGCCCAGATTTGTCCCTGAGACTCGAAAACGAAGTATTTTCCGTCCGCCGTCCATTTCCCGCAGCATTCATCTGGATGATCGTGCCATCCGGGAAACAACGGGCGTAGATTCGTTCCTTGGGCCGAAACCTCCCAAAGCGAATCCCCACGGGTCTTGTCATCGATGACGGTAAACCTCAATTTGATTCCATCGGGTGACCACGCAGGATAAAAGCCTTGTCCTTTCAGAGACACTAGCTTACGAGATTCTGTCCCATCACTCTTGGCCAGAAACAATTCGCTTGCGTTGGCGTATACCAGCTTCTGTCCGTCGGGAGACCAAGCCGCATCCTGCCCGATGAGACCGCCCAATCGGCGGGACGAGCCTCCAAGGATTGGGAGGCTCCAAAGCTCACCCGTATAGTCCGTGCCCTGGTTTTCTTTGACGAGAATTTCGGATCCATCCTGAGAGACATTCAAAGGCAGAATGGCTCTGGAAGCCGCAGGTATCCGGATAGGCTCTCCGCCCGAGACAGACATCTGCATGATGCCGATGGAGGCGCTGTAGTTGATGGTTCTCCCAAAGCCAAGATAGAGCCGCGAACCATCTGTACCGACCAGAGCCTTCGGCTGACCGTCGTGGGTAAGCTGAACGTAGTTCGAGACGGTCGGCGGGGGCGATGGGCGCGTCCAGAAGTAGGTGAAAACCCCCGCGAGCAGCACAAAAACAGCCGCAAGAGCCAGCAGCCACCGCCTGCGCAGAATGAACCGAGTCGGCTTGGGCTGGCTGCTTATCAGCGACGATCTCTTGCCGCCGACGGAAGCACCCTCGGCCTTCCACGACGTCTCGATTCGTGATCCCTGAGACGAAACGCCTATCTCGGCAGCCGAGTCGCGCTGCAATCGCTTCAAGTCGGCGCGAATCTCCGATGCATGCTGATAGCGCTGCTCTCGGTCTTTTGCAAGACATCGGTCGATGATTTGCGCCAGTCCGGCGGGAACATCGGGATTCAGCTGCACAGGTGTGATTGGAACCTGCTGAACGATGGAGATCAGAAGCTCTCCCGTTGAGTCCCCGGAAAAGGGCGATTGGCCAGTGCACATTTCGTACAGCACGATGCCAAAAGAAAATAGATCGGAGCGTGGGTCCAAGGGTCTTCCCAACGCCTGCTCGGGCGACATGTAAGCCGCCGTGCCCAATGCGCCTCCAAGGCCATCGGTGAGTTGCGCCGAGCCTGTGGCGAGCTCCTTCACCGGCACCATTTTTGCCAGACCGAAGTCCACGATCTTGGCGCTTCCGCGCTTCGTCACGAAGACGTTCGCGGGTTTGATGTCGCGATGAATGATCCCCTTCTCATGCGCTGCGTCGAGGGCATCCGTAATATCGATCGCCAGTTGGAGCAGCCTTTCGAGGGGAAGGGGTCCATTTTGAATCAAGTGCTTCAGTGTTTCGCCGTCCAGGAGCTCCATGGCGATGAACAGGCGGTCGTCCGCTTCGGCGATCTCGTAAATTGTGCAGATATTGGGATGGTTCAACGCCGAAGCAGCACGCGCCTCGCGCCGGAACCGCTCCACGGCCACTCGATCACTGGCGAAGTTATCCGGCAGGAACTTAAGCGCGACATACCGGCCGAGCACGGTGTCCTCGGCCTTGTAGACAACACCCATGCCACCGCCGCCGATCTTCTCGAGCCCGCGGTAATGGGAGATGCTTGCGTCGTTCATCGTTGGCCATCCCCAAACGGTCGAATCCGGCCCGCATTCGTAGTATCTAAATCATAACAATCATGGATGGTGTGACTCGCATCCTCCAGGCCTGCGCGGGGTTGCTAAACGGGTACCCCCGGCTCTTAGGAAAGGGCCTCGAGCGCTTTTAGGACGCCGGGCGGGCAGTTCAGGACAGAGTCTTCCCACAGCCCGTTTCAACGAGCTTCCCAGTCGAGGGAATAAACATCCTGCGTCCCCGTAACTTTGAGTACAAGGAGGGAATCGTCCGGACCGAGACCGAGCCAAGGGCCGATGTTGCCTGTAGTCGGAAGGATCGCCAGATCCGCAATCTGCTCAACCTCGCGGTCGGCGATTCGAACCCTCAGCACCGCTGGCTTGTCCAGCCATCGTACGAAGTAAACATACCGTCCGTCTCTTGACCAGTTGGGGAATGCCGCTCTTACCGTCGCGAGTGGTGACCACTTCTGACTGCGGAAGTCGAAGAGCACCAGGCTCAGCATGTCCTGCGGCATCGCCACGATATACCTGCCATCCGGCGACCAGCGGGGGAGAACAGGCCTTGGGAACCGGGCAGCGTGGAAACCTGGTGGGTCTTCAAATCGAGCACACGAATGGCTGAATTCTTGTCAACCGCATTGGTTGAGGGCTGCCGCCGTCGGCTGAACCCAGGTAGGCCGTTACTGGTTTGCCGACTGAGTAGTCAAAGAATGCGATTTGTTTGCCGTCGGGCGACCAGCGTGGCAACGCCGCCAACAGCGGAGGGGCGCTCAGCTGTATTTTCTGGCTGCCGTCCGGTTTGCTTCGCCAGAGGATGCTTTCGGGGTAGGAGACGTAGACCACCCACTGGCCGTCTTTGGAAAACGCGACGTCATCGGCAGAAATGCCCGAGAGAAAGGGCGTGAACAGTCCGGACTCAGATTCGAGCGGCCGCCATCTTTGCTGGGAAGGGGCGTGAACAAACCGAGCGGGCTGGAAGTCAACTGGATGGGCTTGCCCGTGGATTGGCGAGGAAACCCTCCCATCTCGGATAGGGCCCAGATCTGCCCCTGCGATTGGAAGACGAAGTATTTCCCATCCGCCGTCCATTCCCCGCAGCATTCGTCTGGAGGGTTGTGCCATCCAGGGAACAACGGGTGCAGATTCGTCCCCTGCGCCGAGACTTCCCAAAGGGAATTCGCACCGGTCTTGTAATCGATCACGGTAAACCTCAATATATTTCCCGCCAGTGACCACGCCGGATAAGAGCCTCGACCCGTCAGAGAAACCAACTTTCGGGATTCCGTCCCATCGCTCTTGGCTAGAAACAATTCGCTTCCGTCGGCGTAAACCAGCATTTTCCCATCGGGAGACCAGGCCGCGTCCTGCCCGGCAATACCGCCCAATCGGCGGGGCGCACCTCCGAGGATTGGGAGACTCAAAAGCTCGCCGCTCTGCCCGGTGCGCGGGAGCTCTTCGCCGAGAAGTTCCGCTCCATCGTGCGAGACGTCGAGAGGGATAATGGCAATGGAAGCCGTCGGCAGCCGGACCGGCTCTCCCCCCGAGGTAGATATCTGCATGATGCCGACGGAGGCGTTGTTGACGCCTCTCCCATAACCAAGATAGAGCCGCGAGCCATCGGTACCGACCAGCTCTTTCGGCTCACCGTCGTGCGTGAGCTGGACATAATTTGAAACCTTCGGCACGGGCAGGGGGCGGGTCCCGTAGTAGACCAGCAACGCAGCGGCAACTGTCAGCCCTAAAATGGGTGCGAGCCATCGTCGCGGCAGAGAAGGCTCAGCCAGTTTGGACTGGCCGGTTGTCGGTGATGGTCGCTTGCCGATGCTGGAAGCTCCCTCGTACCTCCACGACGTTGAAAATACGTGCCCTGATGCCTCGATTCGAGATCCCAGAGAGGGCATTTCTATCTCTGCAGCCGAATCACGCTGCAGCCGCTTAAAGTCGGCGCGAATCTCCGATGCATGCTGATAGCGCTGCTCTCGGTCTTTTGCAAGACATCGGTCGATGATTTGCGCCAGTCCGGCGGGAACATCGGGATTCAGCTGCGCTGGTGTGATCGGAACCTACTGAACGATGGAGATCAGAAGCTCTCCCGTTGAGTCCCCGGAAAAGGGCGATCGGCCAGTGCACATTTCGTACAGCACAATGCCAAATGAAAAAAGATCGGAGCGTGGATCAAGAGGTCTGCCCAACGCCTGCTCGGGCGACATGTAAGCCGCCGTGCCCAAGGCGCCTCCAAAGCCGTCTGTGAGTTGAAGGTGCGCCGAGCCAGTGGCGAGCTCCTTCACGGGCACCATTTTCGCCAGACCGAAATCCACGATCTTGGCGCTTCCGCGCTTCGTTACGAAGATGTTCGCCGGCTTGATGTCGCGATGAATGATCCCTTTCTCGTGCGCCGCGTCGAGAGCGTCCGCTACGTCGATGGCCAGTTGAAGCAGTGTTTCGAGGGGAAGCGGTCCATCTTGAATCAAGTGCTTTAGTGTTTCGCTATCCAGGAGTTCCATGGCGAAGAACATGCGGCCGCTCGCTTCGACGATCTCGCAAATTGTGCAGATGTTGGGATGGTTCAACGCCGAAGCGGCACGCGCCTCGCGCCGAAAGCGCTCTACGGCAGTAATGTCATTCGCAAAGCTATCTGGTAGAAACTTGAGCGCGACATTCCGGCCAAGGACAGTATCCTCGGCCTTGTAGACAACTCCCATGCCGCCGCCGCCCAGCTTCTCGACGATGCGGTAGTGCGAGATCGTCGTGCCATCCATAGCGCGAAAGCCCCCTCAGGGTTTCGATGGTACGGCCCACATCTGGCCCGGTCAATTCGCCTGGCACTCGTCCTGACTACTGAGGACGGAGCGTTCGCGAACGAAGACTCGCCGGTGTGAGTGGACTGCCCCCGCAGCCAGTCCTCCACACTTCCCACAGCCGTCCACAGCCTTTGCACCCTTTCTGCACCTTGAACCCGAGCCGGGGAGGGCATAGCCTCGATCAATGAGAGGGTTTACCGCAGGGTCGATCTCCGCGTCTGGCGCGCCCGTTGCGCGTTCTCCACAGGCAAAGTCCCAAAACAGAACATTTGAGGTACCTATTTGCATCTAAAATACTAGATGTTGTGGTTCCCGCTTGACACGCACTATTAACAGCGCTACCTTCGCCTCTGCAGCTCTTTAAAAACTGTCGAAGGCTTCTGCGGGAAGGCCCCTACAACGACCCGGACGCCAGCAGTCCTGAGCAGCTCTTTTCCAGACTCGCTTTTCGAACTTCTCGGAGCGCATATTGCGCTCCTCTGGCTCATTTAGGCGCCAGAAACAGGTAGATCCGCCCCTGTGGGGCATCAAAAATTCGTATCCGTTACGGAGGAGTACCATGGCCGAGGCCACAAAAAAAATCAACAGCTCAACAGCCTCCCAGGCCGCGCCCAGCGCTGCCGGCAAAACCACTGCAGCCCTTAAATTCGAGCGCCTTTTCTCGAAGCCCGGCGTCTCGCCTTATGACGAACTCCAATGGGAGAACCGCACCGCCTCCATTACCGACGCCAACGGCAAAAGCATCTTCGAGCAAAAAGACGTCGAGACGCCCATCGACTGGTCGATGACCGCGACCAACATCGTCGCTAGCAAGTACCTCCATGGCCAGGTCGGAACGCCCGACCGCGAAACCGGCGTCCGCCAGCTCATCGGCCGCGTCGCCGAGACCATCCGCGACTGGGGTCTGGCCAACGGCTACTTCGCCACGCCCGAAGACGCCGCCATCTTCCACGATGAGCTGGCGCACCTGCTCGTGACCCAGAAGGCCGCCTTCAACTCGCCTGTCTGGTTCAACGTGGGCTGCGAGCGCCTCGAGCCCAACTCCGACGCGCAGAACTGGCACTGGAACCAGCACACCTGCGCCGTCGAATTCTCCGTGACCGGCTACCGCAAGCCGCAGTGCTCGGCCTGCTTCATCAACGCCGTCGACGACTCGCTCGACTCCATCCTCACCCTGGCCAAGACCGAAGGCATGCTCTTCAAATGGGGATCGGGTACGGGCACCAACCTCTCGCCCATCCGCGGGTCTATGGAATTGTTGTCCGGCGGCGGCACCGCCATCCGGCCCGCTCAGCTTCATGCGTGGCTTCGACGCCTTCGCGGGAGTCATCAAGTCCGGCGGCAAGACCCGCCGCGCCGCGAAGATGGTCATCCTCAATGTCGACCACCCGGACATCATCGACTTTGTCGAATGCAAGATGAAGGAAGAGGCCAAGGCCTGGGCGCTGATGCGGGAAGGCTACGACGGCTCGTCTGGCCCGGACTCCGAAGCCTACAGCAGCATCTTCTTCCAGAACGCGAACAACTCCGTCCGCGTCACCGACGAGTTCATGCGCGCCTACGAGAAGGACGGCGAGTTCACCACTTACACGGTGAAAGAGCACGCGCCCGTCGAGACGCGCAAGGCCCGCGAGATCATGTACAAGATCGCCGAAGCCACCTGGCAGTGCGGCGACCCCGGCATGCAGTACGACACCACCATCAACCGGTGGCACACCTCGAAGAACACGGCCCGCATCAACGCCTCGAACCCGTGCTCCGAATACATGTTCCTCGACAACTCGGCCTGCAACCTGGTCGAGCTTCAACCTGCTCAAATTCGTAACACCCGCAGGCACATTTGATATCGCCGCGTATCGCCACGCCATCGACGTCATGATCACCGCCATGGAGATCCTCGTCGACAACTCCGGCTACCCAACCGAATCCATCGCGCGCAACTCGCACGACTACCGTCCGCTCGGCCTCGGCTACGCCAACCTCGGCGCGCTGCTCATGGCCTTCGGCCTGCCCTACGACTCCGATGCCGGCCGCGACTTCGCCGCCACCCTCACCGCCATCATGTGCGGCGAGGCGTATCTGCAGTCGTCGCGCATCGCAGAACGCTGCCCCGCGCTGGCCTCGGCCACGCCGCTCACGGCTACAGCGGAACATCAGGGCGGAGCCTGCCCCGGCTTCTACATCAACCGCGAGCCATTCCTCGACGTCATCCGCATGCACCGCGCCGAAGTCAACAAGATCGGCAAGTCGAAAACCAGCACCGAGCCCTTCGTCGTTCCCGAGCTCGACAACCTCATCGCCGCCAGCAAAGACTGCTGGGACAAGGCACTCACCCACGGCGAGAAGCACGGCTACCGCAACTCGCAGGTCACCGTCCTCGCACCCACAGGCACCATCGGCTTCATGATGGACTGCGACACGACCGGCATCGAGCCCGATCTCGCCCTCGTCAAGTACAAGAAGCTCGTCGGCGGCGGCATGATCAAGATCGTCAACAACACCGTGCCCGCGGCACTCTTCAAGCTCGGCTACAACAACGCCCAGGTCGACGCCATCGTCAGCTACATTGACGCGACCGGAACCATCGAAGGCGCGCCCGGCATCAAGCCCGAACATCTTGCCGTCTTCGATTGCTCCTTCAAGCCGGCCAAGGGCACGCGCTCCATTCACTATATGGGCCACGTCAAAATGATGGCCGCCGCGCAGCCCTTCCTCTCCGGAGCCATCTCGAAGACCGTCAACCTACCGCACGACTGCACCATCGAAGACGTCGCCGAAGCCTACGCCGAGTCCTGGCGTCAGGGTCTCAAGGCCGTCGCCATCTACCGCGACGGATCGAAGGGCGCGCAGCCGCTCAACGTCTCCGACGGCAAGGGAGCCAAAGCCATCAAGAGCGCCAAGGAGAATGCAGACGACGCCGTAACCGCCGCCGCCGATCGCGTCCTCGCCGCGCTGGCCAGCGGCAAGACCGCGCCCGAAGCCGACGTCAAGACACTCGAAGCCAAGCTCTCCGAAAAAATCGAGATCACGGCCAAGTCCGTCGTCGACGCCACGCAGGCCTTCACCGCCGCGCTCGCCTCGATCACCACCAACCCCGGCGCCAACGTGCAGGACTTGAACGCGCCGCCGCGAGCAGTCCGTCACCGTCTGCCCGAAGAGCGCGCCTCGCTCACCCACAAATTCGGCATCGCTGGACACGAGGGCTACATCACCGTCGGCCTTTACCCCAACGGGCAGCCCGGCGAAATCTTCATCAAGATGGCCAAGGAAGGCTCGACCGTTTCCGGCCTCATGGACAGCTTCGCCACCGCCACCTCACTCGCCCTGCAACACGGAGTGCCGCTCAAAGTCCTGTGCGAAAAATTCGCGCACTCGCGCTTCGAGCCCTCCGGCTGGACCGGCAACGAGCACATTGGCTACGCCAAGTCCATCATGGATTACATCTTCCGCTGGCTCCAGTTGCGCTTCCTCTCCGGCCAGCAGCTCTCACTCTTCGCCGGACTAGCCGCACCCGCCGCCAACACCGCAGCCACCCCCCATACCGATGTCATCCTGAGCGGAGCGCCGGAAGGCGCGCAGTCGAAGGACCTCGATGCGTCCAGAGGCACCACCGCCAGCTACCAGCCAAGAGGCATGGGATACACCAGCGCCCCGCAAGGCGGAATCCTCTCCGACCTCACCGCCAACACGGAGAAAAGCGAACTCCACATGGAAGACCGTGGCATCTACCACGCCGCCGACGCCATGAAAGACCTCTACGACATGGGCGACGCCCCCAGCTGCCACACCTGCGGAGCCATCATGGTCCGCAACGGAAGCTGCTACCGCTGCATGTCCTGCGGCTCAACCAGCGGCTGCAGCTAAGAACAAAAAACAATGCCTCCGGCGGAGGACTAGCCGTCCGAGGCAAACGAAAAAGCCCCAGTAAAAACTGGGGCTTTTTCATTTCTCCCCAACCAAAACAATTAAAAGGCTGGAGACGAGCCAGAAAATTAGCCCTCATCGAACAGGAAAACCTGGAATGGCAAGACCTGAGCAAAGACTGGGGCAAAAGCTTCGGAGCGAACCAGCCTCCACCAGCTGTTACCACCACAGACGTTCCTCCACCTATATCATCGTGAGACGCAGCATTCCTGCTCTCCCACCGATGTCATTGTGAGACGCAGCATTTCTGTTCCCCCGATGTCATCCTGAGCGCAAAGCGCACAGTCGAAGGATCCGCACGAACACGCTTCTAGCCTGCCCTGAGCGAAGCCGAAGGGTTCGTGCGAAGCCTTGCGCAAGCAAGGTAAGAATTAGCTCATCGCGGCCAAGGGCCCGTTTATATCTAAATGATGATACTTTGAATGTTTATGAAGGCAACCGCACCCACACTAATCCTGTTGGGCATCACTATAGTTCGACTATCCGCTTCGGCTCAGGATCGAGATTTGATCGTGCGAATGACCACCCCGATTGAAGTGCATTTCACCAACTCAGTGCCGAATTATGGTTCGGGTTTTTATTTCCAGCAACTCGGGCCCAAAACTGATCCAACCAGCGACAAACCTCAATGGAGGTCTATAGCTGGTCTTTATCTAGTTACCGCAAAACATGCGACACCAACCGCGGCTGGCTCCTGCTCTCGGGCCTGCGGATGGCCTCAAAGAACTGCACCGACGAAGAAGAATTTGCCGATCCCCACCAGATCCACGAACTCGAACTCACGCCCGAAGGCGAAGAAGTTGGCCCCCTCATCTAGTCAGACTGACTCGATACTTCCGGTCCTTGGCCGGTGGCCCTTTCAAACCCTCTTTAGGCTTGAGCGGGGCAATTCCAGATTTCAGCTTTGCGAACAGTCAGCTACCGCTGCATGTCCTGCGGCAGCACCAGCGGCTGCAGCTAAGAACAGAAGCAAGCCTCCGGCGGCGGACTGGCCGCCCGGGCAAACGAAAAAGCCCCAGTTCTTACTGGGGCTTTTTCATTTCAAATACCCATGCCAAGATCGCAGCGTGAACGTGCCCATCCATCAATCTCGATGGGAAGTACTGGGACACAAATCATAAAAAAGTAAGAATAAATCCTGACGGTTCTAACATCTCATGAGCAATTCAGAAACACAGACCACAAAGCCGGCTTTTTGAGCTCGACTGTCCATTTCATTCTTCGGAGCACAGGCACCCGGCGGGATTGAATCACAAACATTACACTCCCAGTCGCACATCGTTTGTAGTGCCACTTTTTTGGCGCAGCTGTTCCCAATAGATCAGATCCTGGAGGAGATATGAAAGACAGTGCATCGAATCAAGTTTCTGAACCGACCCCGGCTCCAGTGCGAAGCACAGCTTTACTCACACGGCTCGCGATCATTGGCGCGCTGCTCGTCGTGATTGCGGGCCTCTTTCTGTATGCGGGTGGCTGGCTCACCCCGCACGCGCTTACCCCGGCGGCATTCGTCAACACATTTGAACACCTGGACGGAAAGCATCCGGGATTTCGCCGGAATCACGCCAAAGGGATTTGTGTCACCGGCTATTTCGAGAGCAACGGCCAGGGGCAAGCGCTTTCCAAGGCCCAGGTCTTCCGCCCAGGCCGCGTGCCCATCGTGGGACGCTTTGCCCTGGCGGGCGGACAGCCGTATGCAGCCGATACGCCGCATACCGTTCGCAGCCTGGCGATTCTTTTCAAGCAGCCTGACGGCGAAGAGTGGCGCACCGGCATGATCAATATCCCCGTTTTTCTCTCCAATACGCCGCAGGACTTCCACGCTTTTATGCTGGCGTCTTCGCCTGATCCGCACACGGGGAAAGTGGATTCCGCAGCCATGGGTGCCTTTCTGGCCAAGCATCCGGAAACCGCGGCGGCACTGAAGATACTTGGCAGTCATCCGTTTTCCTCTGGATTTGCGGACAGCCCATATTACGGTCTGAACGCCTTCCGTTTCGTCAACGATACGGGCGAGTCGACGCCGGTTCGCTGGTGGATAAAGCCGGATCAAACCTCCGAGGCAGGCAATTCCGCCACAACAGACAAGAACTATTTGTTCGACGCACTTATCAAGCAGATTCATTCCAAGCCGTTACATTGGCATCTGATCCTCATCGTCGGCCAACCCGGAGACCCGACCGCAGAAGCGGCGGCTTCCTGGCCTGAGGACAGGAAACAGATCGATGTAGGAACCATCACCATCGACACCATTGAGAGTGAGGACACCAGTCCAATTCGCGACATCACTTTCGATCCGCTGGTGCTGCCTGCCGGGATATCGCCGTCAGACGATCCGTTGCTGAGCGCGCGCTCGGCGGCGTATTCGCAGTCCTTCAGGCGTCGAGAAGGCGAGAACAAGAGTCCCAGCGCTGTTTCGACCGAGGTGGTTGGGAAATAGCTATGTCCACCACGAAGAGTCCCGTGCAATTCGCATTTCTGTCCCGCATCCTGCATTGGCTGATGGCCGCGTTGCTTATAGCTATGCTCTTCATCGGCGTATCAATGGTGGCCCACCTCGGGGACTACCACTGGCTCCTGACGGTCCACCGGCCACTGGGCATCCTGATTCTGATTCTGGCGGCGATCCGGCTCATCACCCGCTTATTGACCAAGGCGCCGGCGTTACCTGCAGACATATCGCAACCGGAACGTCTGGTAATCAAGGGGTCCGAGTTTTTGCTCTATGCACTGTTTATCACGCTGCCCCTGGTAGGCTGGGCCATGCTGTCCGCGGGTCATTACCCGATCGTGATGTTCGGCTCGGTGCATCTGCCCCCCATTCTTCCTGCGAAGCCAGAGCTGTACGCTACACTGCGCGAAACCCACACTATACTTGCTTATCTCTTGTTCCTCGCCTTCCTCGCCCATTTCGGCGCCGTCTTGTTCCACACGCTGATCCTGCGCGACGGTATCTTAAGCCGCATGGTTTCGTGGACCGTTCGCTCGGCGAAAAGCGAAAGGCGAAGCTGAACAAAGAAACACCTCCGTGGGTGGCCCATTAAGCTCTCTTTAGGCTTGAGTGGGGCAGTGCCCGACTTCAGCTTTGCGAGCCGTCAACTCCCTTACCCTTAATTCGCCATTTCTGGAAGAAATCACATCAAATGCTTGCCAAGCCCCCTGAGCCGCATTTATTTTCGACGGTCACCGGGCACAAGGCGAGCCAGGTTCGACCGAGTCCGGAATTCGTGGCTTTGGAGCCCAGCACTCCTGCAAAATGTAAAGTCCATCCATGCGATCGGGGTAGCCTTTGAAAGATCACGTTGTGCTGCAGCAGACGCCTGGCGCCACCCCTGAGGTGCGCAGATCCTATGTATGGATGGTCGCGTCTGTTGCTGCCATTTCGGGCTTTTTATTCGGATTCGACACTGCCGTTATCAATGGAGCTCTGGTTTTTCTCCGCCGGCAATTCGCTCTAAACAATTTTCTTACCGAGATTGCGGCCAGTTCCCTCCTCGTGGGCTGCCTGATCGGAGCGGCCAGCGCTGGAGTCTTCAGCGACCGGCTCGGTCGTCGCAGGAGCCTGATGGGCGCCGCACTTCTCTTTACCGCATCCGCGATTGGCAGCGCGGCGGCGAACAATCTCACGGTCTTTTCCCTCGCCAGGCTTGCCGGAGGTCTTGCGATTGGTTTGGCCTCGGCTTTGACTCCCGTTTACATCTCGGAAGTTGCGCCGCGAAGCAGCCGGGGACAGCTTGTCTCGCTCAATCAACTCGCCATCGTGATCGGCATACTTGTGGCATACCTCACAAACTGGCAACTGGCGACATTTGGCGAATCGAGTTGGCGCTGGATGTTCGGAACTGCTGCGCTTCCTTCTGTCGGTTTTCTTCTCGGACTCGCCTTCATTCCCGAAAGCCCGAGATGGCTGATCACGCATGGACGCCGTGATGAGGGCTATGCGGTTCTTGCAAAGATTGCGAATCCCGCGGACGCAACGATAGAGGTCGCTGCAATTGAGTTGTCCGTATCTGAGGAAAGCGGCGACTCGCGCGAACTCTTCGCTCCACAGATGCGGAAGAGAGTCTTCATTGCAGTATCGCTCGCCGTTCTCCAACAGATCTCTGGAATCAACACGGTCCTCTACTACGGATCCGTTTTATTTACAGGGCAGTTTCACGGCGAGTCTGCGAGAGCGGCTCTTGGCGCAAATGTACTCGTTGGGCTGGTGAATCTCCTTTGCACCATCGTTGCTATGGCTTTTATCGATCGATGGGGACGACGCGGGCTCTTTCTCCTGGCATCAGGCGGAATGGCTGCATCTCTCGCGGTGCTGGCGTTTTCCCTGCATGTCCGCGCCACTCCAGTAGCAGTAACGTTCGGCAGCCTTCTTCTGTATGTCGCGTTTTTTGCTGTCGGTCTGGGACCAGGAGTATGGGTGTACATTGCCGAGATTTTCCCGACGCGGGTGCGTGGACGAGCTACATCTGCAGCAACCAGCGGACTGTGGGCTGCATGCCTGGCGGTGACACTCACTTTTCTTTCTATTGTTGAAGCACTTGGCACATCGTCGGCTTTTCTCTTATACGCTGCCCTCTCGCTGGTAACGTTTGTCTTTGTCTGGAAATGGGTTCCGGAAACACGAGGAAAATCGCTCGAAGAGATTCAACACATGTGGAGTCGGCAATAATGGCAACTGTCACCACACCAGACGTTCTTCCACCGATGTCGTCCAGAGCAAACCCTGAGCATAGCGAAGGGGAAGTCGAAGAGCCTGCTCTGAGCGCAGCCGAAGGAACCCGCGCGAATACGCTTTTAGCCTGCCCTGAGCGAAGTCGAAGGGTTCGTGCGAAGCCGAGCAAAGCTCGGCCCGTCTTTAGCTTTTGAAGCGCTGCCCGTTACCAAAGCGATCAAGACAAGCACAAACAACCACACTAAGCTAGAGCACATGCCGAGAACCTACTACACCTAGATCATGTCCAGCCGGACAAAGGTTCTCTACATCGGCATGACTAACAACTTAGAACGCCGCGTACAACAACACAAAGAAGGCAAGCACGACAGCTTCACCAAGGAATACCGCTGCCACCAATTAGTCTGGTTAGTCGGTTTCGACGAGTGGGCCTACTTCATCGCCTTCGGGGGTGAGTTCGAGTTCATGGATCTGGTGGGATCGGCAAATTCTTCTTCGCCGGTGCAGTTCTTTGAGGCCATCCGCAGGCCCGAGAGCAGGAGCCAGCCGCGGTTGGTGTCGATCTGGTTAGCGGCGACGGCGCGGAGAACTTCGCTGAGGGCGATCTGGAGCGCGCTGCGGTCTTCGAGCATGGGGATCGCGATTGTTGTGGCCTGCGGCGCGGGCGCGGGCCCTCCGTTGGCTACAGTTTCGGCGGGCGTGATGCTGGAGTACTTTCCGCGACGGGCCTGCAGGTGGAAGTAGCAGAAGTGGTGTCCGCGGATGGCGATGGCGCGGCATTTCTTACCGCTGGGAGGGACGTGCTGGCACTCGTAGTAGGTGACGTTCTCAGCGGCTAGCATGGGTGCGATGTAAACGCGGATGGTGCGACCAGGATGGCGATCGAAATACTGAAATCGCAAGCGTTTGTTCTCGGGACAGATCATCTGATCTGTCTTGGCGTCATGAGTGAAGAGGTTGGCTCGATAGGTACCTCCTCCTTTCGCGTTGGGTCGTCGCAATCTACGGCTGTTGAAGCTTCCAAAAAATTCAATGCGCCGTTCATGCATGGCGATCACGCTTTGATGGTTGGTGAAATCTCCATCCGCAACCACCTGAGCAGGATACGAGCCATACTGCTTCCTGAATTGATCCATCGCACGGGCCAATTCCTGGGCATCATTGGGAGCCTGACTCACAGTAACACCCACGACTAAGCCTTGCGCTGTGTCGGTTGTGAACTGGACGTTGTAGCTCGGGGCAATGGCTCCATCTCCATGGCGCATAAAGCGAGCGTCAGGATCAGACAAGGAAACGTGGGCCGCCTTAGCTTTACTGTGCTTTTTGGGTTGCCCCAGGGTGTCCAAGGATCGCAATGCGGACTGAAGTTTTGCTTCACGCTCACTGCAAACCCGGCGACGAGCTGCTTCTAGCCTTTGCGACAGTTGATCGATAGCCTCTGCATCCACTTCTGCCATGTGCCGTCTAGCAAGATCAATGCATTGCTTGAGCCTGTTCTTATCCACGAAGCTTCGCTTTGAAGCTTGGGCACGAATCTTCGTGCCATCCTGCGTAACGCGGACCAGGCCAACCAAGCCTTCGGAGAACAAAATTCCGAGCACTTGCTCCATCAAGTTCTGCAGCGCACAGCCGTGAGCGACGCGGAAATCACTTAACGTGTGGTGATTCACTACCTGCATGCCGGCCAACCACTGAAGACCAGGCTCATACTCCATCTCACGGCTGATCTGCCGCGCGCTCGAAACACCTCGAGTATACGAATAGATCCAGATCGACAACAGTAAGTGCGGGGAGATCGCGGATCGTCCCGCCTTGCCTTCCAGAGCGAGTTGCTCTGCGGAGAATTTGCTAAGATCTAGCCGGCCCAGAAATAACCAAATCGCTCGCGCTGGATGATCCTCCGCGATCAGGCTTTCTACATCCGTGGTTCTTAGAAATATCTGAGTCCGATCGATAGGCTGAAAACGTGGCGAACTGCTAGCACAGGTCTCATTCATGCGAATAGTGTGCCCGAATCATCGCAGAACTCAATTGCCTTGTTTGATTCTTTCACAGCTTCCTGGCTCTCTCGCGTGTACGCATCCACTACACTCAGGATGCGCACCATGCGCCCGTTTGCCAGCCCGTCCACGATGAAGTCCATCGCCCACTCCTGATTGGCTCGCAGCAGTCGTGCCGAGGCCAGCGGATCGCGCGCCAGCCGCTGGCGCCTGCGACGGCGCACCGCCAGCCCGGCTTCGGTATACAGACGATAAATCCGTTTCACGTTCACTGCCTCTCCGCGCCGCTCCAGAATCGCGTGCAGGCGTCGATAGCCGAACCGCGGCTTCTGCCGCGCCAGCTTTATCAGCTCCTCCCGCAGCTCTGCGTTGCGGTCCGGCTTCGGTTCATAGCGGTAACTGGACCGATCCACGCCCAGCAGCTTGCAGGCCGTGCCTTCGCTCTGCCCGAACTGCGCCGAAACGAACGCCACCTCTTTCCTCAGCTCGGCAAGCTCCAGCCGTTTTTTCGGATCACCGCCTTCAGCATTTCCTTGTCCAGGCTCAGATCTGCGACCAGTTGCTTCAGCCGCCGGTTCTCTTCTTCCATCTGCCGCAGTCGCTGCGCCTCGTTCACGTCCAGTCCGCCGAACTTCGCTTTCCAGTTGTAGAACGTTGCTTCGCTGATCCCGGGCTCCCGGCACAGGTCAGCTGTCTCTACTCCAGCCTCATGCTGTTTCAGAATCCCGATGATCTGCTCTTCCCTGTACCGGCTCTTCTTCATGCTCCGTCCTCCCGTTCAATTTACGAGAGAACTCCAGTTTTCCCTGGCTGAGTTTTCCGGGAGCAGGTCGGCTCCAGGCGACGTTGTCCCTTTCGAGCGAGACGGGGAATTCTACATCAAGGCCGAAGACCTTCCGAAAGCGATGCATTTCAAGGCACCAATCGGACCTGTCGCCGTTACGTCGGATGGAAAGGTGGAGGGAAAGTTTACCGCAGTGGTAGTTCTCGAAGAGAGTGGGCTTAGGGGTATGCACATCACTCTTCTGGCCGAAAGACTCTGTCAGGCTGCCACCACAGCTTGCAAGAAGTTCACACCGTTCTTTAACCCGCACGTCTGCCTTTCCGGCTCACTTTACGGCAAAACAATCGAGGTCGTTGGCGAATAGGATTGGACCTGAATATCGACGCTTTATTTCAGCCTGCGTCTCCTTCTCCTTTCCCAAAGTCCGCAGCATCCGATGAGACAGCACCAATTGCTTGACATGAGCATTCGCGGCGGTCGTTCCGATCACGGAAGGCGGCATATGGAGGCGCCTTTCCACTCCGGTTGCGCCCTCCGGTATGGCGTTATGAGCGACGAATAGGTCTGCGTTCATCGCCAGCTGTGTCAGCCCTTCGCCTTCTCCGTTCGTATCTCCACTGAAGACGATTCGCTTGCCGCCAATTTTCACTCGCCATGCCAGCGCGGGAAATACACCATGAACGACGCTCACTGCGTACAGGGCCATGTCGGCGCTGCGAAACACGAGCACCGGCGTTGAGCTGGCCGCAACATTATGCGGCTGCAAGGTATAGCTTCCTTCCGCGCCTGGTTCTACGAGATCGCTCAGGTAGCGCCAGGCCCCGTGTGGCTCACTGAACAGGTCGCTCACAAACTCGGTGGTCGAAGGCATGAACTTGTTTCCCGAAGGGCCGTATATCGGCAGGGCGCGCGCGCGGTCTTCAAACCAGGAAGAAAAGATCAGAGCAGGGAAATCGCTGGTGTGATCGACATGAAAATGGCTGAATAGAAAAACGTCCACCTGCGACATCTGCGCGCCACTCTCGCCAAAGCGCAGAGCGCTGCCTCCTCCTGCGTCAACGATTACGCGCGCGCTGCCGTTCTCCCATATCAGGTAGCTGGTCGACGCCCGCTTGTCCTGCGTCTCCGGGCCGCCGGAGCCGAGTACCTGCACCGCCAAACCTGTAGATCCGCAAGACTGCGCCGTCACAGGCGAAGCTTCGCACAGAGACAACAGAGACCCAAGAATAAGTAGAGATCTTACCGATCGCCTTAGCGAGTCCATATCAGAACCTCACCGCCCATCGCCTTCTCGTGAGCCCTGTCCCGCTTTCTCGGAGGATTTGCCCCCCTCCGCGGCTGGGGCGTCCTTATGCCATCAGAAACTATAATTGCGGAGGTTTTCGCGCAAGAGTATAAGTGTCCACAAGTTGGCAAGTCGGAGGAGAGCCGTAGCCCGCCAAAACTAAATCCAATAAGAGAATCGCCCGATGACAAGCTCGACGATCACTGTGGTGACCCTGTTCTTTGCAATTCATAGCGCATTTCCTCCACGTCCGACGCCTGAAACAGCAGTATCTCCCGTACCGCCAAAAACCGAGAAGATTCCCGTGACGGACGTTTACCTCGGGGTCAGCGTAGTGGACGACTATCGCTGGCTGGAGAATGGCGATGATCCAAAGGTGAAAGCGTGGGTTGCCGACCAGAACGCGTATACACAAGCCTACGTGAGTAAACTGCCGCAACGAGAAGCTGTCGTCAGCTTCCTGAAGAAGGTGCGGCAGGAGTCTCATATTCAATATGGTTATTATCAATATGCTGGAGGCCTGCTGTTTGCTCTGAAGTTCGATCCGGAAAAGTCAGGTGCATCGCTCGTCGTATTCCGCTCGCCGGAAGATCAGGCCAGCGAGCGCATGATCGTTGACCTGAATACTCTCGTTCAAGGTCAGGTCTTTCAGACGAGTTGGTACAAGCCATCGCTCGATGGGTCCATGGTTGGCATGGCACTGGGCACCGGGGGCAGCGAGGACGCGGCTCTATACGTCTTCGATGTAGCAAGCGGCAAACAGATTGGAGAGCCTGTCCCGCGCGTGCAGTTCGCGACCGCGGGCGGCGATATGGCCTGGACCGGTGACGGAAAGGGTTTCTATTACACGCGCTATCCGCAGGGCAATGAGCGGCCCGCGGAAGACGCAAACTTCTACCAGCAGGTCTACTACCATTTGCTCGGCACCAGTTCTGCACAAGATCGATATGTGCTAGGCAAGGAGTTTCCCCGCATCGGAGAGACTGCGTTCCAGACCGCGCATGATGGCAAGCACATTCTGGTTACGGTGCAGGATGGTGATGGAGGGACTTACGAACATTTCCTGCTCGCGTCTGACGGCACAGCAAAGCAGATTACGCACTTTGCCGACAAGGTCGTCGATATCGAGTTTGGTGCTGACGACAGCCTCTGGCTCCTGAGCCACGCAAAGAGCGACCATGGCGAACTCGACCATCTTGAAGTCGGCGACGTGAAGCTGGAAGATGCCGTGCGCGTGGTTCCTCCCTTGCAGGGCAGCATCGAAGGCGATGGTTCAGTCGACGGTATGCAGCGCTTCTGGGCATCAGACCATGCGTTGTTTGTCACCGTCATCGACGGCGGACCGGAGGAGATTCTGAAGTTTGATCAGCACGGCAAGAGCGAAGGCAAGGTGCCTGTGCCCAGCGTCGCATCTGTCAGCAGGCTGGTTCCTCTGACCGGAGACGCCTTTCTTTACAGAGCGCAAACCTATACCCAACCCGGCCAGTGGTTCCGCTACAACGGAACGGGCGAGGCCGTTGCGCTCCCTTTCAAAACGCAGACCAATATCAGCCTTGCAGACATTGAGGTCCGTCGTGAGTTCGCAACTTCGAAGGACGGAACTAAAGTTCCCATGACCATCATGTTGCGCAAAGGAACAAAGCTCGACGGCACCAATCCCACCCGTGTCTACGGCTACGGTGGATTCGACATAAGCGAGTCGCCCCATTTTCTTGGCTCAACAGGTCGCCTCTGGTTCGACTACGGCGGCATCTACGTCGACACCAATTTGCGCGGCGGGTCAGAATACGGCGAGAGCTGGCACCACGCCGGGAGTCTTCTGAACAAGCAGAATGTCTTCGACGACTTTGCCGCATGCGCGCAATATCTTATTGACACAAAGTACACGTCGGCGCAGCATCTCGCTATCGAAGGCGGGAGCAACGGTGGCCTGCTGATGGGTGCGGAACTGACGCAGCACCCGCAGATGTTCCGGGCCGTCTTATCCGAGGTGGGTGTGTATGACATGTTGCGCATGGAACTCGATCCGAACGGGAGTTTCAATACTACCGAACTCGGCACCGCCAAAGACCCCGCGCAATTCAAGGCCATGTATGCCTATTCGCCGTATCACCACGTCAAAGCCGGCGAGAAGTATCCAGCGATTTTGTTCGTCACCGGTGACAACGACCACCGCGTGAACCCGGCTCACTCACGCAAGATGACCGCGGCCTTGCAGGCAGCATCCACATCGGACCTCCCAGTGATGCTTCGCACGAACTCGAACGCCGGCCACGGCGTCAGCACCGACAAAGACGAGGCTCTTGAGGAAATCGCCGATATGTTTAGCTTTCTCTTCGCGCAGCTGGGAATGCAAGCGACGCATTAGATTCAGTGAGGAAAAGAAAAGCCCCGCACAAGGCGGGGCTTTTGGGATTATGGCGCCGAAGGCGCGTGTGCCTGGACGGCCAGTCCTTACTCTGCGGCCATTTCTTCGGCTTCGCCTTCCTGGCGCATCATTTCGAGTTCGCGCTCGGCTTCCTCGAAGGCAGTCTGCACTTCCTGCTGGACCTTGGCTGCCGCTTCTTCCAGCTCCGGTGAGAGCGAGATGTTGCGGTAGTATTCCATGCCGGTTCCAGCGGGAATGAGACGGCCGACGATGACGTTCTCCTTGAGGCCGCGCAGGTTGTCGACGGCGCCGTTGATAGACGCCTCGGTCAGCACGCGCGTGGTCTCCTGGAAGCTGGCTGCCGAGATGAAGCTCTCGGTCGACAGCGACGCCTTAGTGATACCGAGCAGCAGCGGACGGCCAATGGCCGGACGACCGCCGTTCGAGATGACTCGCTCGTTCTCGTTGCGGAAGCGGAACTTATCGACCTGCTGTTCGAGCAGGAAGTTGGTGTCGCCGACTTCCTCGATCTTCACCCAGCGCAGCATCTGGCGGACGATCGTCTCGATGTGCTTGTCCGAGATGGCCACGCCCTGGAGACGGTAGACTTCCTGGATTTCGTTCACCAGGTAAGCCTGCAGCTCCTTCTCACCGAGCACGGCAAGAATGTCGTGCGGGTTGAGCGGTCCATCCATCAGCGGCTCGCCGGCGCGCAGGCGTTCACCTTCCTGCACGTTGATGTGTACGCCGCGGGGCACAGCGTACTCCTTCTCCTCGCCGTTGTCAGCGGTGACGTAGATCTTACGCTGGCCCTTGCTGACTTCGCCGAACTTCACCACACCATCGATTTCCGAGATGATGGCGGTTTCGCGCGGCTTGCGGGCTTCGAAGAGCTCGACGACGCGGGGCAGACCACCGGTGATGTCCTTGGTGCGCGTGGTTTCGCGCGGGATCTTGGCAAGGATATCGCCGGGGAAGACTTCGTCGCCGTCCTGGATCATAAGGTGAGCACGCGAAGGCATCAGATAACGCTTGTTGCCCTTGGTGCCCTTGATGATGATCGCAGGCTGACGCTTCTCATCGGGCGAATCGCCGACAACGAGACGCGAGAGGCCTGTGACTTCGTCCACTTCTTCATGCAGGGTGATACCTTCCTGCAGGTCCTTGAACTGGATGGTGCCGCCGATCTCGGTGAGGATGGCGAAGGTGTACGGATCCCACTCCGCCAGTGCCTGGCCGAGCTGGACCTTTGCACCCTCTTCCACCTTCAGCTTCGCGCCGTAGACGATCTGGTAGCGTTCTTTCTCGCGTCCACGGTCGTCGACAACTGCGATTGAACCCGAACGGTTCATGGCAACCAAGTCACCCTGCTTGGAGCGAACTGTCAGCATGTTGATAAAGCGGACGCTGCCGTTGTTCTTGGCGTCGAGCTTGGACTGCTCGGACACACGCGATGCCGTACCACCGATGTGGAAGGTACGCATCGTGAGCTGTGTACCGGGCTCGCCGATAGACTGCGCCGCGATGACGCCGACAGCTTCTCCGAGCTCCACCATCTTGCCGGAGCCGAGGTTGCGGCCATAGCAGAGGATGCAGACGCCGCGCTTCGATTCGCAGGTGAGCACGGAGCGGATCTTAACGCGCTCGATGCCGGCCGCCTGAATCTGCGAGGCGAGGTCTTCGGTGATCTCCTGGTTAACGTCGACGATAATGCCGCCTTCGAAGTCCTTGATCTTTTCGAGCGACACGCGACCGATGATGCGGTCACGCAGCGGCTCGATGATCTCGCCGGACTCGACGATCGGAGTCACGTAGATGCCTTCGACCGTTCCACAAGTGTGCTCGCTGACAATGACGTCCTGCGCCACGTCAACCAATCGACGTGTCAGGTAGCCGGAGTCAGCCGTCTTGAGTGCGGTGTCAGCCAGACCCTTACGCGCGCCGTGCGTCGAGATGAAGTATTCGAGCACGGTGAGTCCTTCACGGAAGTTGGCCGTGATGGGGGTTTCGATGATTTCGCCCGACGGCTTCGCCATGAGGCCGCGCATGCCGGAGAGCTGACGAATCTGCTGCTTCGAACCACGAGCGCCGGAATCGGCCATGATGTAGATCGGGTTCATGGCTCCTTCCTTGTCGGCGTTCTTCATGTTGTTGAACATCTCATCTGCAACCTTCTCGGTTACAGCTGACCACAACTGAATGACCTTGTTGTTGCGCTCACCGTTGGTGATCGCGCCGTCAAGATACTGCTGCTGTACGGCAAAGCGCTGCTTTTCCGCTTCGCGCACGACACCGTATTTCGTCTCCGGGATGACCATGTCATCGAGGCCGACGGAGAGACCGGAGCGCGTCGCGTAGTGGAAGCCCAGTTCCTTGATGCGGTCGAGCATCTTGACTGTGACTTCAAGGCCGAGGTTCAGGTAGCAGTAGTTGACCAGCTGGCCGATGCCCTTCTTCTTGAGCAGACCGTTGACGAACGGCATGCCGTCAGCAAGAGCGTCGTTCAGGATGGCGCGGCCGACGGTCGTGGTGATGTACTGCTTGTCGTACTCGACCGGCTCGGTGTGCGTCAGGTCCTGATCGTCGTACGCGGTGGTCATGTCGAGGACAGAACCGGTGTAGCGCAGACGGATCGGCGTGAGGGTTTCGATCTCCTTGGCTTCGAGGGCCATGAGCACTTCTTCGGTGTTGGCGAAGACGCGGCCTTCACCCTTGGCGCCCTTCTTGGCCTTGGTCAGGTAGTAGAGCCCGAGCACCATGTCCTGTGTAGGAACGGTAATCGGCTGACCTGACGCGGGCGACAGGATGTTGTGCGAAGCGAGCATGAGCACGCTGGCTTCTACCTGCGCTTCAGGCGACAGCGGGATGTGTACGGCCATCTGATCACCGTCGAAGTCCGCGTTGAAGGCGGTGCAGACGAGCGGGTGAATCTTGATGGCCTTGCCCTCAACGAGCACGGGCTCGAAAGCCTGGATGCCGAGGCGGTGCAGGGTTGGCGCGCGGTTCAAGAGCACCGGGTGGTCCTTGATGACTTCCTCAAGGATGTCCCACACGATGGGCTCCTGCAGTTCCACCATTTCTTTCGCCTGCTTGATGGTGGTGCAGTGGCCTGTCTGCTCAAGGCGGTGATAGATGAAGGGCTTGAAGAGTTCAAGCGCCATCTTCTTCGGCAAACCGCACTGGTGCAGCTTGAGTTCCGGACCGACAACGATGACCGAACGGCCAGAGTAGTCGACGCGCTTGCCGAGCAGGTTCTGACGGAAGCGGCCCTGCTTGCCCTTGAGGGTGTCGGAGAGCGACTTCAGCGGACGGTTGTTCGCACCGCGCAGAACGCGGCCACGACGACCGTTGTCGAACAGAGCATCAACAGCTTCCTGCAGCATGCGCTTTTCGTTGCGGACGATCACCTCAGGCGCATGGAGGTCCATGAGCTTCTTGAGGCGATTGTTGCGGTTGATAACGCGGCGATAGAGATCGTTCAGATCAGACGTGGCGAAGCGACCGCCGTCCAGAGGAACGAGGGGGCGCAGCTCCGGCGGAATAACCGGGATCACGTCGAGAATCATCCACTGCGGCTTGTTGCCCGACTTGCGGAAGGCCTCTACAACCTTGAGGCGCTTGGAATACTTGAGGCGCTTCTGCAGCGAGGTTTCAGTCTTCATGCGCTCGCGCAGCTCAATACCAAGCTCGTCGATATTGACGCGCTTGAGCAGTTCCTTGATGGCCTCGGCACCCATCATGCCTTTGAAGCCAGAGGGGCGATACTGCTGGTCGAGTTCGCGGAAGCGGTTCTCGTCCTTGATGATCTCGCGCTCGCGGGTTGGCGAGTCGCCTGGATCAACGACAACGTAGCTCTCGAAGTAGAGCACGCTTTCGAGATCGCGCAGAGAGATGTCGAGCAGGTGGCCGATACGCGACGGCAGGCCCTTGAAGAACCAGACGTGCGAGCAGGGCGAGGCCAGCTCGATGTGGCCGAGGCGCTCACGGCGAACTTTGGACAGCGTGACTTCAACGCCACACTTGTCGCAGATGACGCCGCGGTGCTTCATGCGCTTGTACTTGCCGCAGAGGCACTCCCAGTCAGTGACCGGGCCAAAGATGCGGGCGCAGAAAAGTCCATCGCGCTCCGGCTTGAAGGTGCGGTAGTTGATAGTTTCCGGCTTGGTGACTTCGCCATGAGACCAGCTGCGAATCTTCTCGGGCGAAGCGAGCGAGATGCGAATAGCATCGAAATCGGTGATCGGGCTGGTTAATTCAAATGGGCTGGAACGGTACAAGGTAACCCTCCTTGAGTTCCGGGTACTTCTGTTTGGGTTGGCCTGTCGCTCCCGGCATGACAGGTTCCATGATCCTCAAATCTTCAATCCTGCGTTCAGTCAGGCGAGGGTTGAGGCCCTCGCCTGCCGTTTGCCGCTTAGTCCGCGGCTGCGAATGTTGGCAGCGGCTGCTTCTTTGCGTCGTCGCCGATCTGCTTGATGAGTTCCACATCAAGGCAGAGCGCCTGCAGCTCACGGATCAACACGTTGAACGATTCCGGCACGCCGGGCTCGATAGCTGCCTCGCCCTTGACGATGGCCTCGTAAATCTTGGTACGGCCATAAACGTCGTCGGACTTGGCGGTGAGCAGCTCCTGAAGAATGTATGCGGCGCCGTATGCTTCGAGCGCCCACACTTCCATTTCTCCGAAGCGCTGGCCACCGAACTGCGCCTTACCACCCAGCGGCTGCTGCGTGATGAGCGAGTACGGTCCGATGGAGCGCGCGTGGATCTTGTCGTCAACCAGGTGCGAAAGCTTGAGCATGTAGATATAGCCCACGGTTGCTGGCTGTTCGAACTCTTCGCCGGTCATGCCGTCGAAGAGCGGCGTCTTGCCTGAGCTGGGAAGTCCAGCCGCGGCAAGCAAAGCCTTGATCTCGGTTTCGCGCGCGCCGTCAAAGACTGCGGTGCCAAACCAAATACCCTTCTGCATTCCGAGGCCGACACGACTGACCTGCTCGTCGTCGAGCTCAAGCAGCTGACGCAGAGCGGCAGTGCCTCCGAAGCGCTGCTTGAAGACTTCGCGAATCGCATTGGCATCCTGGTTTTGCTTCACGATTTCGGCAACCTGCTCGCCGAGTTCGTGTGCAGCCCAGCCAAGGTGCGTTTCGAGAATCTGACCGACGTTCATACGCGAAGGCACGCCCAGCGGGTTGAGAACAATTTCAACCGGCTTGCCATCGGGCAGATACGGCATGTCCTCTTCGGGCAGGATGCGCGCGATGACGCCCTTGTTACCGTGGCGTCCGGCCATCTTGTCACCGACCGAGAGCTTGCGCTTCATGGCGATGTATACCTTGACCAGCTTAATGACGCCGGGAGCAAGTTCGTCGCCCTTCTGCAGCTTGCTGATCTTCTCGTTCGTGATCTTGCGCAGCACATCGATCTGACGCGAGGTCATTTCCTCGATCTCGTCGATCTGCTCATTCACGCGCGGGTCCTTATCGTTATAGCGGATGCGCTTGAGGTTCTTGGTCGAGATCAGCTCGATGGTCTCGCGGTCGAGAATCGCTCCCTTCACGAGGAGACGCTTGTTGGTGCGCTCGTCGTGCAGGTCGGCCAGCACTTCCTTGCCGCCGAGGATCGATTCAAGGCGCTTCAGCCGCTCGTCGGTGAGAATACGAATCTCATCGGCGAGGTTCTTCTCAAGCTTCGCTACCTGCTCGCCTTCGATCAGCTTGGCGCGCTCGTCCTTCTCCTGACCCTTGCGGGAGAAGATGCGGACATCAACCACCGTGCCTTCGATACCCGGAGGGCAGGTGAGCGATGCATCGCGCACGTCGCCGGCCTTTTCACCGAAGATGGCGCGCAGCAGCTTCTCTTCCGGAGTGAGCTGTGTTTCGCCCTTGGGCGTGACCTTACCGACGAGAATATCGTTGTGCTTGATCTTCGCGCCGATGCGGATGACACCGCTCTCGTCCAGATCGCGCAGCGCGCTCTCCGAGACGTTGGGGATGTCACGCGTGATCTCTTCCGGTCCCAGCTTCGTGTCGCGCGCTTCGATCTCGAACTCTTCGATGTGGACTGAGGTGTAGTAGTCCTCACGAACAAGCTTTTCCGAGATGAGGATCGCGTCCTCGAAGTTGTAACCACGCCACGGCATGAAGGCCACGAGCACGTTACGGCCGAGACCAAGCTCGCCCTGCTCCGTGCAAGGACCGTCAGCGATGACCTGTCCCTTGACCACGCGATCGCCATGACGAACGATCGGCTTCTGGTTGATGCAAGTGTTTTGGTTCGAGCGCTTGAACTTCGTCAGCTGGTAGATGTCCGAACCAACCTCACGCGACAGCTGCGTGGGATGGTGCTCGCCCTCTACGCGGATGATGATGCGCTCGGAGTCAACCGAATCGACCACGCCATTACGGCGGGCCAGAATAACGGCTCCAGAGTCGCGAGCAGTGACACCTTCCATACCGGTTCCGACGAGCGGAGCTTCCGATACGAGCAGCGGCACCGACTGGCGTTGCATGTTCGCGCCCATCAGCGCGCGGTTCGCGTCGTCGTGCTCAAGGAAGGGCACGAGCGAGGCAGCAACCGAGACAAGCTGCTTCGGGCTCACGTCAACGTAGTCAACTTCCTTGCGGTCAACGAGGACGAAGTTACCCTGACGACGAGCATTCACCAACTCTTCGGTAATGTTGCCGTTCTCATCGAGCTCTATGTTCGCCTGCGCGATGGTGTGACGATCTTCTTCCCAAGCGGACAGGTAGAAGGAGAAGGGCTCGAAATCAATCGCGCGCTTCTTGTCCTTCTTGAGCTGGTTGTTCAGCTTCAATGCCTCGGACTTTTCGAGGTGATCGCCGACGCGCAGACCACTCTCACCGGCATTCGTGACCTGAACGTAATCAAGCACGCGATGATCGCGCACGCGGCGATAAGGCGACTCGATAAAGCCGTACTCGTTGATGCGCGCAAAGCACGAGAGCGAACTGATCAGGCCGATGTTCGGACCTTCCGGCGTCTCAATCGGGCAGATACGGCCATAGTGCGTCGGGTGAACGTCGCGGACTTCGAATCCAGCGCGCTCACGCGAGAGACCGCCAGGCCCAAGGGCGGAGAGACGGCGCTTGTGCGTGATCTCCGAGAGCGGGTTTGTCTGGTCCATGAACTGCGAGAGCTGCGAAGAACCAAAAAACTCGCGGATCGCTGCCATGACCGGCTTCGCGTTGATGAGGTCGTGCGGCATGGCCGTCGACATCTCCTGGTAGACGCTCATCTTTTCCTTGATGGCGCGCTCCATGCGCACGAGGCCGATGCGGAACTGGTTCTCCATCAGCTCACCGACAGCGCGCACGCGGCGGTTGCCGAGGTGATCGATATCGTCCACCACGCCAATGTTCTTGCGCAGCTTGAGCAGATAGCGGATCGTTCCGTAGAAGTCTTCCGGAGTCAGCGTGCGCTTGTCGAGCTGCGTCGCGTCCTGGCTCTCGTAGAGCTTGATGTTGAACTTCAGACGGCCTACGCGCGAGAAGTCGTACTTGCGCGCGTCGAAGAACATGCCTTCGAAAAGCGCCGTCGCTGTGTCGAGCGTCGGCGGGTCGCCGGGACGCAGCTTGCGGTAAATCTCGATCAGCGCCTCTTCCGGTTTGCGCACCGAGTCACGGCGCAGCGTGTTGGTGATGATGTTGCCCACGTCGTCGCGCTCAGGGAAGAAGACTTCGATCGTGGTAACGCCGCTCTGCGAAATTTTGTGCAGCTTGTCGGGCGTGAGTTCCTGATTGGCCTCGAGGAAGATCTCCCCCGTGGTTGTATCGATCACGTCAGCTGCGGTGACAGCACCGTCCAGCTCGGAGGTTTCGACTTCCACTTCAGAAACCTTGTGCGCGCGCAGCGACTTGAGGATCGACGGGGTGATCTTGCGGCCTGAGTGCGCGATTTCCTCGCCCTTCACGACGACCGCATGTGCAGGCTTTGCGCCGAGCAGATGCGTCGGCTTCTCGGCGCTCTCTTCGAGCGTCCAGAAGAGCTTGCTGTCCTTCACCGCAATCTTGTCGACGGTGTAGAAAGTCTTGAGAATCTCTTCGTCGGACTTGAGGCCAAGAGCGCGCAGGAAGATCGTGCCCAGGAACTTGCGCTTGCGGTCGATGCGGACGTAGAGCGTGTTCTTCTGGTCGTACTCGAACTCAACCCACGAGCCGCGGTAAGGGATGATCTTGCCGAGGAAGTAGGTGCGATTGTTCGCCGTCTCAAAGAAGACACCAGGCGAACGATGAAGCTGCGACACAATGACGCGCTCGGTCCCGTTAACGATGAACGTGCCGTTCTGCGTCATCAGCGGAATATCGCCGAAGAAGACTTCCTGCTCCTTGATGTCGCGGATCGTCTTCGCGCCGGTCTCAGCGTCCTTGTCATAGATCGTCAGGCGCACGGTGACCTTGAGCGGAGCGGAGAAGGTCATGCCGCGCTCTTCGCACTCGGCCTGGTCGTACTTGAGCTGCAGGCTGACTGGGTCGCCGCACTTGTTGCAGAAGTCAGGAGTGTTCTTGTTGTACGTGCCGCACTTGTGGCAAAGCACATCGCCGGGATGGAACGGGTCGGTAATGACCATGGCGCCGCAGGTCACGCAGGCAGTGCGCAGGTGGTGAAGACCCTTCAGGTGTCCGCACTTGCACTCCCAGTTGCCGATCGAGAAGTCGACGAAATCAAGCTGTGAGATGTTACGAAAATCGGTGATAGGGAAGACCGAGGTGAAGACCGACTGAAGTCCGTTGTCTTCGCGCTCGGAAGGGAGCTTATCCATCTGCAGAAAACGCTCGTAGGAACGCCGCTGCACTTCGATCAGGTTAGGGATCTGAATGGATGTAGGAATTTTTGAAAAATCGAGACGGCTGCGTAACGCGCGGTTCTCGTTCGACATGCTTCACTCCTGGGGCTCGTAAACGCGAGGTTGAATGACATGCTGTCCGAGTCACGCAACATGCCGGGGTTGTTTCTCTGCCTGCCGCTTCCGTCCTCGCCCGGAAGCAGCATGGATGTTTCTCTGCCAGATGACCTGCGATGCCAAAACGGAACACACAGGACGAACACTTCCGGAGCTTTCCACATCTCCGGCCTTGCAAATTCAGGCAACCTCGCGATACAAACAAGCTTCAGAGCGAAGTGCTGAACAAAAATCGCTGCTAGCGCAGCATGAGGCGGGGTGCCGGAGCGAGGTGCGACAAAACGAAGTACGGGAAGAAATGAAACGACACAAATGCCAATGGCTCGTAGAGACAAGATGCCTTACGAGCGCCACAACCGGATTGTGCACTTGTTAAAAACAGAATGTTCGTTTCCCGCCGCTTCGCAAACTGCGTGTATGCCGCCCTACAGCCGATCCCTAGTTTCACATCTGCGAGTCCGCCGCATGCCCACAGATATGCCGGCAATCTTCGTGTGCCGGTAAGCTTTTTGCGTTCACCCCAGCCATCAAATGGATAACCACTTGATTCGCTGCGATTTGTATCCAAATCGCAAAGGAAAGACGCAGACTCCGCGATCCGAACATCGACCTATCAGACAAGAGAAAGCCAAGCGGAACGCGCAATAATTATCATAGCGCGTTCCGCTTTGGCATGCAACTTGCCTTATTGACAAAAACGAAGTTACTTGACTTCGATGGTCGCGATGCCTTCAAACTTCTTCTTGATGGCCTCGGCATCTTCCTTGCTGATGTTTTCCTTCAGAGGCTTCGGAGCACCGTCGACCAGGTCCTTGGCTTCCTTAAGACCCAGCGAGGTGACTTCGCGTACCGCCTTGATGGTGTTGATCTTATTCGCGCCGAAATCCTTCAGGATAACGGTGAATTCGGTCTGCTCAACCGCCGCAGGAGCTGCCGCACCCGCTATGCCACCGGCCACGACAACCGGAGCTGCCGCCGCCGCCGAAACGCCAAGACGCTCTTCGAGCTTCTTTACCAGGGCCGCTGCGTCCAACAGGCTAAGCCCGACAATCTGATCTTCCAACTGCTGCAAATCCGCCATGATGTTCTCCACGTAAAACTAAATTTTGTTTTGCTCGTCCGAAGCGTCGCCGCCCCGGTTGCCGCTTGCCCGTCCTGAGGTTTCCGTTGTGCCCAGACCCAGCACCCCTCAAGCCTGCTTACGGCGGATACTTCTCAACTCTTAGCCAATCACCTGACGGCGATTCGCCGGCGGCTATTACCCGCCTGAAACTTCTCCACCTGAAACTTCCGCTTCCGGCGCGGCGGGTTCGACGGCAGGAGCTGTTTCAGCTATCGGAGCCGCTTCCACTGCCGCAGGCGTCTCTACTACCTGCGCCTGCTCGACGACAGGAGGCTGCTCTACAGCTGGAACTGGCGCCTGCTCGACAACAGGAGCTTGCTCTGCTACCGCGGCCGCTGGTGCTGCTGCGGAAGCCTGCGCGCCCGAGAACTTGTTCTGCTCGACCGCCTGGTTGATCACCACAGCCAGGTCGCGGCCCGTCGCATTGATGACAGTAGCCAGACGCTGCGCCGGGGAATTGATAAGGAAGAGCAGCTTTGCGAAGATCTCTTCCTTGCCCGGCATCGTCGCCAGCTGCTTGACTTCTTCAACTGAGATCACCTTGCCGTCGATAATGCCCAGCTTGAAGGTGAACTCCGCATTCTCGCCCACCCAGGTCGAGAGCGCTTTTGCTAGCGCGACCGGGTCGCCGCTGGTGTAGGCGACGGACGAAACGCCCTTCAGTCCCTGCAGCGCAGCTTCAATCTGCGTCCCCTTCGCGGCGCGGGCTGCAAGCTTGTTCTTGAGCACGCGGTAACGGCCGCCGGCGGTGCGAACGGTCTTGCGCAGCTCGTAATCCTGCGCGACGGTCAACTTGGCAAAGGTACCGATAATCGCGCTGGTCGAGCCCTCGAGCTCGTGCGCCAGCTGCGAAACCTTCTCTGCCTTCTTTGCTCTGGTCAATGGCATTGTTCTAAATCCTTACTGGCCACCGCCTGCGGCGCATTGCGCTCATGCAGACTGGCCGGGAAATCCTGAAATCTGTTGGCCTCCTTGGCCGCCTGATCCGCAATCGAGTTGTCGAGCGAAATCCCGGGGCCCATCGTCGAGCTGAGCGTAATGCTCTTGATGTACTTACCCTTTGCCGCGGAAGGCTTGGCGCGCATCACGCTCGTAATGACCGTGAGCGCGTTGTCCACCAGCTTGTCCGGCGTGAACGAGAGCTTGCCCACCGGAACGTGCACCAGAGCCGTCTTGTCCGTGCGGAACTCAACCTTACCGGCCTTGATTTCCTTCACGGCTGCAGCGACATCGCTGGTTACCGTGCCCGTCTTCGGGTTCGGCATCAGGCCGCGAGGTCCGAGCACCTTACCGAGACGACCGACCGACTTCATCATGTCGGGCGTCGCGATCAGGGCGTCGAAATCCGTCCAGCTTTCCTTCTGAATCTTCTCGACCAGCTCTTCACCGCCGACAATGTCCGCGCCCGCCGCTTCGGCGTCGCGCTGGCGATCGCCAGTCGTGATGACGGCAACCTTCTTGGTCTTTCCCAGGCCATGCGGCAGAACAACCGTGCCGCGCACCATCTGGTCGGCGTGCTTGGGATCGACACCGAGACGGAGCGTCAGATCGACCGTCTCATCAAACTTTGCAAACTTGACTTTCTGCAGGAGCGGAACAGCATCCTGGAGCGAATAGGGACGCTTTCCAACCCCAGCGCGCGCCTTCGCAATATTCTTGCTGACCTTCTTAGCCATGTATCCTCGTCTCCCACCGCACAGTCGATGCCGCCTGCTGGCCGTGGTCCTGTTGACTGCGTTCAAGCTGGCGCTTGAGACGCATTTCTTATTATGCCGGAGTTTGGCACAGACTGCAAGGAAGAGTGGCGATCTTGAAGGGCCTGGACGATCAGATTTCCCGCAGCGAGAGTGTCTCGCTACGCCACCATGTGGCTACTGGCAAAATCAGCCATCTCCGGTGGCAGGATCAACACCTCCTGCGCCGTCTCATAGTGAAATGGCCTTAGTTGAAACGGATAGCCCTCGCGCTTCGCCTCCACCTCGGCATAGATAGCGCCCTCCCAAAAGCATGCCTTGAATGCATCTGCGTTTCCAAATCCTGCCCGCGAACGATCCGAGATTTCCGTCAGAATGGGTGGCCGATCTGCTCGGAGATGATCCGCGAGTCCGCGAAATACAAGTGGCTCGAAGCCCTCGACATCAACCTTACAGATATCGATCCGCTGCAAACCCAGCTCCGCCAGAAGCTGGTCTCCCCTTTTGATGGGAATTTTCACTGGCTCCTGGTATGTGCCATCCTCCTCCGGAAGAAATGTGCCCGTACCCGAATTCGATCCTCCTCCCGGGTAGTACTCCAACATTCCCTCGCTCTCGCCCAATGCGAAAGGAAGCAGCTGGACATGAGAGAGATGGTTAATGGCTATCTTCTGCTCGATCAGTTGCTGCAATGCCGGAAAAGGCTCAACCGCAACAATCCAGTCTGCTTTACCAGCCATGAAAAGAGTATGGTGGCCGACATTGGCGCCAATATCTAGAAAAGTAACCCGGTCCTGTCTCTTGCGCAGCTCTTGCGTAAGCGCATCCAGCAAGCTCAGTTCGCTGTACGGGTAGCTACCGTAGGCAAAGACGCCCCAGTCAATAAACTGTGCGAGATCCCCCGGATAGCGAAAACCGAAAAAGTCCACTTCAAATTGATAGGAATGGCCGCCGTCAGGGTTCCATATCTTGCGAAGCATCCAGTCTCGGCCATGCGGTATCCATGTTTGCCTGCCCACCCATCGAAATGCCTTTAATCGCATCGGAAATTCGTTCGAGCCGTTGAGGGCCCCCGATGACGGCGCAATCTTCCACGTTGCGTGCTGAAACTTCATTCCAGCCTCCCCGTGACAATCGCCTACAATCCAACACCCTGCACTTATGCCCTGAAAAGGAAAAGAGAAAGAAGCGCAGCCCCTCCTTTGCCAGGAATTCTGCTTGCTTCTTTCTCTTTCTTACGTGAGCCGTATGCAGCTGACTGCTGTATGAGCTGTACGCAACCGACAGATCAGCCTGCGATTTCAATTCCCATCGAACGCGCCGTGCCCTTGATGCTCTTCACGGCCGCTTCAACCGAAGCCGCATTCAGATCCGGCATCTTCTGCTTGGCGATCTCCAGCACCTGGGCCTCAGACACCTTGCCGACCTTGTTCTTGTTCGGAGTACCCGAGCCCTTGGCCAGGTTCGCTGCCTTCTTGAGCAGCACGGCAGCCGGAGGCGTCTTGGTGACAAACGTGAAGGTGCGGTCCACGTAGACGGTGATGACGACCGGAATAATCAGTCCGGCCATTTCCTTGTTCTGCGTGCGCGCGTTGAACTGCTTGCAGAACTCCATGATGTTGACCTGCGCCTGACCGAGCGCCGGGCCAACCGGAGGCGCTGGCGTAGCCTTGCCGGCTTCAATCTGGAGCTTTACCTGTGTCTGTACTTTCTTTGTTGGAGCTGCCATTGCTAAAAACCTTTCCTTGCGGCGAGTTCTTCACCCAGCCAGATTCTCGTACTACAAAAATTCTCGTGGCACTGATCGCCGCTAAGCGATCTTCTCCACCTTGCCGAACTCAAGCTCGACTGGAGTGGAGCGGCCAAAAATCGTTACCATCACCTTGAGCGTTTCGCGATCTTCGTTCACTTCGTCCACAACACCGTTGAAGTTCGCAAATGGCCCTTCAGTGATCCGCACCGACTCGTTCTTCTCGAACTTGATCTTGAGGCGCGGCTTATCCTTAGAAACATCCGTGCGAAAGAGGATCGAGCTGACCTCTTCCTCGCTCAGCGCAACCGGCTTGTCGCCCGTACCAAGAAAGCCCGTAACGCGCGGCGTGTTCTTGATGACATGCCACAGGTCATTGTCGAGATCCATCTCAACCAGGACGTATCCAGGCAGGAAAACCCGTTCGACGGTGCGCTTCTTGCCGTTGACGATCTCGGTGACCGCCTCGGTCGGGATCATCACACGGCCAATCTTGTTCTGCAAGCCAAAAGCTTGCACGCGGCTCTCAAGCGACTCGCGCACTTTGCGCTCGAAGCCCGAGTAGGCATGGATGATGTACCACTTGAAGCGCTCGCTGGCTGGGGGTCCAAGCTGCTCTGGATTGTCGCCGCCGGTGTTTTCGTCGTGAGTTTCTTCCGTCATGATTCCTTCTTCTGACATCTCTACTGACCGCCCAGCCAATGCAACAACGCCTTCAACGCGCTACCCAGTATCGAGTCAATTACGTAGAAGAACGCCGCGAAAAAGAAGACTGCAACGATCACGACCGTCGTGGTTGCCCGCACCTCGCTGCGCGAGGGTGTGACGACCTTGCGCATCTCGCCGCGCACGTCCTTCAGGAAATCGACGGTGCGCGTCCAGAACGCCGTCACCTGGTTTGGGGTGGTGCTTTTCTGCGGGGAGCGATCTTCGCCGGTTGCTAATGCTGCCTTCGCCATAACGCTGCTTCCTTCTTATACGCTGACAGCCTGATTCGCTGTTCCGCGGCAACCATTTTCCCCCAGCGGTTGCAGCTGCATTCATATCTGGCAGGGGCGGAGGGATTCGAACCCCCAAGTTCGGTTTTGGAGACCGACAGTTTAACCGTTGAGCTTACGCCCCTACATTTCGAGGGCTTGCGCCCTCTCGCTTTGGTCGCGCGATCCAGCGCTCCCGCCGCGATTCACCCTCGGCTTAGCCCACGCTAGGGCGCCCGAAAAGGGCGCGTTCGCCTGGACAGCCGGTGCTACTTGGTTTCTTTGTGGTCCGTGTGCTTGCGGCAACGATTGCAGAACTTCGAGAACTCCAGACGCTTGGTGGTCGTCTTCTTGTTCTTCGTCGTCGAATAGTTCCGTTCTTTGCACACCGGACACTGTAATGTCACAATTTCGCGCATCTCTTTATCCTAACCGATTGCCGAAAAGACTGCTTTCGGGAATCGTTTCTTAAACTTTTCGCGAGCCAGCAGATTTTGATCTCCGCTGACTCGCCTAACTCTCATCACCACTCAGGCCTTTTAGCGCCCGACACGGCGCGTCCGCCTGGACGGCCAGTCCTAATTCAGGATCTCGGTAATGGTGCCGGCGCCCACGGTGCGTCCGCCTTCACGAATCGCAAACCGCAAGCCCTTCTCCATCGCCACCGGCGTATGCAGTTCGATCTCGAGCGAAATGTTGTCGCCCGGCATCACCATCTCCGTACCTTCAGGCAGCTTCGCGGTTCCCGTCACGTCCGTTGTACGGAAGTAGAACTGCGGACGATAGCCATTGAAGAACGGTGTATGACGACCACCCTCTTCCTTCGACAGCACGTAGATCTCGCCCTTGAACTTCGTGTGCGGCGTGATCGAAGCTGTCTTCGCCAACACCATTCCGCGCTCGACGTCTTCCTTCGGAATACCGCGCAGCAGCAGTCCAGCGTTGTCCCCAGCCAGGCCTTCGTCCAGCTGCTTCTTGAACATTTCCACACCCGTGACGACCGTCTTGCGCGTCTCGCGGAAGCCGACGATTTCTACTTCCTCGCCCACCTTCACCTTGCCCCGCTCGATACGACCCGTCACCACAGTTCCACGGCCCGAGATCGAGAAGATGTCTTCAATCGGCATCAGGAAGGGCTGATCAATCGCACGCGCCGGCAGAGGAACGTTCTTGTCCACCGCATCCATCAGCTCGTCGATCTTCGCTTCCCACTGCGCTTCGCCGTTCAACGCTCCCAGCGCAGACCCGCGCACCACCGGCACATCGTCGCCGGGGAAGTTGTACTTCGACAACAGCTCGCGCACTTCCATCTCGACCAGGTCGATCAGCTCAGGATCCTCAACCGCATCGCACTTGTTCAGGAACACAACGATGTACGGCACGCCCACCTGGCGAGCCAGGAGCACGTGCTCCTTGGTCTGCGGCATCGGGCCATCGGTCGCAGCCACGACCAGAATCGCGCCGTCCATCTGCGCCGCGCCCGTGATCATGTTCTTGATGTAGTCGGCGTGGCCCGGGCAATCGACGTGCGCGTAGTGACGGTTGCCCGTCTCGTACTCGACGTGCGCCGTCGCGATCGTGATGCCGCGCTCCCGCTCTTCCGGAGCGTTGTCAATCGTGTCGAACGAACGGAACTTGTTGTTCGGGTTGTGTTTCGACAACACCTTCGTGATCGCCGCCGTCAACGTCGTCTTCCCGTGATCGATATGCCCAATCGTCCCCACGTTCACGTGCGGCTTCGACCGGTCAAATTTCTCCTTCGCCATACCTTGTCTCCTAACTCACTCGGAGGGAAATGCGCCAATCCGGCGCTCCCATTCCGTTAATCCTGCCAGTTTCACATCCAGCGTTTCATAGCTTTCCGGGTACTCCTGCCGGAAATGCTCGAACGCCATGCGCGAGGTCCAGGCATCTAGAGTGAAAAACCGCGATGGATGCTAGACGCTCTGCACTAATTCCACGCCCAGAAAATCCGGAGACTTCCGGAAGAGCCGGGCCCAGCTTCCATCCGAGGCATACGCTTCAACAAAGGCCGCCTCGCAACCCGAACGCACTTCAAACTCCCACATCACTACATAAACACTTGGTTCAGAAGCATGCGCAAATGCAAATTCCTCAGTAATACGCGTACACCTTCAAATACTTTGCCCGCAGCTCGGGCGCGACATGCTCAACCAGTCCGAGATACATCTCCCGCACCTGCCCGCGGTCGGAATCCCCCAGCGATCCGTACAGCGCCGGCGTCTTCGCGCCGAGAAACCCATGCGCCAGAATCGCCTCAAACTGTCGGGCGCGCAATTTTGCCTTTTCCACCTGACGAAGGAACTTCGCCGCATTCCCCGGAGCAAAGGCGTCGTGCAAAGCCCTTTCCACCTCGGCAAAAGTTTTCCCGTCCTGAACCTGAAGAACCGCTTGCTCAAACATGTGCTGCTATGTGCTCCGTTTACTGCAAATCTTTGGAGCGGGAGACGGGAATCGGACCCGCGACCAACAGCTTGGAAGGCTGTGACTCTACCACTGAGTTACTCCCGCACCTACGCACCACAGGACCGGCAGGATTTTCCACTGCCGGCCCTGGGCGCATTTCCCAATCTCTGGAGCTGATGACCGGGATTGAACCGGTGACCTCTCCCTTACCAAGGGAGTGCTCTACCAACTGAGCTACATCAGCCTGCTACTACACACCAACCTACTGCGGATTCTCTTCCTCATCGTACCGCCGACCCGAGGTCAGCAGAATGCGAAGAGCAAACCCGCCAAGCAGCACGAAGACCAGCATGCGAACCTTGCCAGCATCCATCGTGCCCCATGCCAGGGCCGCGAGCACAGCCAGAACGAGGAGCGCGACCAACTTGCGCTGCCAGCCTCGAACCTGCATAGATGAAACCCGCTTCCCTGCTAAATCTAACTGGTGCACAGGGGAGGATTCGAACCTCCGTAGCTCCTAGGAGCGGCAGATTTACAGTCTGCTGCCATTAACCACTCGGCCACCTGTGCAATCACCTTGCTGGTGCGAGTTTTCCACTTTCCCCAGACACCAGTCATCCTTCCGGAGACTCAAAACGCTCCGGCTTCTATGGGACGCTGTCAGGTGGAATGACTGCGGATGGCTCGCGCCAATCGAACTCACGCTTCTTAACGAGGCTTAGGATTCTGGAGCTGGCGAAGGGACTTGAACCCCCGACCGTCTGATTACAAATCAGATGCTCTACCAGCTGAGCTACGCCAGCCCGGACAGCCTCATACCCCTGTTTCCAAAGACACCAAGGCGTCCGCTGGAAGAGGCGTACAGAATGAAAGGTTATCACACGCAGAGGCGCTCTGCAACGCGCCCTTCCGGCATCTCGAAACGCGCATTTCGCAGCGTCTTGGCAAGCCACTCGACGTGCGGCAGAGCAGAAGAAGCAAGTGCCTGAATCTCCTGGTTCACCTCATATTCGACACGTCTGATTTCTGGCTCAAAGTCATCCAGCAGCAAATACGCAGCTCGCGGATCGCCGTCGTAAGAAAGGCTTACGCTCCCGGTATTTACCACGGTCATTCCGGATAGTTTTCGAATGAACGAACGGTGAATATGAGCATAGACGGCTACCGGCTGGCCAAGTGGCCCATAAACCGCCTCCAATTCTTCATCACTGGCTTCCGGCGCCGGCGCACGCCAGAGACTCTCGGGACTGGCATGCACCAGTGTCATTGGGCGGTGAGTCTGGCTCCGCGGCAAACTACCGAGCCATGCGAGCCGTTCCTGCCCCAAACTTTCACGAGTCGCCGCCGCC
The DNA here is from genome assembly GCA_963823845.1 of Terriglobales bacterium. Lineage (GTDB taxonomy): Bacteria > Acidobacteriota > Terriglobia > Terriglobales > Acidobacteriaceae > Alloacidobacterium. The sequence continues at coordinate 26,302 of CAWGND010000008.1, read as the reverse complement.
ATCTCGCGGATCACGGAGAACAGGGATTGCAGATGGGGCACTTGGCTCGCAAACGCTTCTAACGATTCAGGCATCGCAAGCATTTCGTCTGTGTTACCGACTACGCCCTGCCATTCGAGATCGCGAACTTGATCCACAATCTCCGCTGAACCGGACCCTCCATGCGCCAGATCACCGCCATGGAAAATCATGTCGGGCGAAGTTTGACGCAAATCAGCAAGGACCGCCTCAAATGCAGTCCGGTTCCCGTGAATGTCGGATACAACTGCGATGCGCATTCAACACATCCCGCGCTAGTCGTCTGAAGCCTTACCCATAGCTAAATTGGCTTGAGTTTCAGAGGGACAGATGATACCACTCATGGCTGCGTACCTTGTGGCACTCCGCAGCCGGTCCCAAAAGGCGGCATTCGCACCAGGAGGAGGGGAATCCATGTGGCGACAGCGACGCTCATTGGCTAAAGGGTTGTTACTGGTAATTCTGGGGCTTGCCATCTCATGCAAAACGTCAGACGACGCGAAAGTCGTCGCCATCCAAATGACAGCCGCTGCCTCAAGCCTCAGCGACTACTATTCCGCGCTAGCCCAACTGGTCGAAGACCACGCAAAGCTCGAGCGGCTGCAGCAGGCGACCATGGGAGTTCCATACGATAAGCAGGACCAGGCCCAACTAAAGGACGTTCAAACAGCGCTGCAAAAGCGCTCCGACGCTGCGGATGCTTTAGCCGATCTCGCAAAGGCTTTTACCGCGCTCCAGGGTTCGACCGCATCCGCGGATGTCTCTGAGTCTGCCGCTAACCTGGGCACGGCGCTGTCTTCCATTCCGCAGCTGCCCGGCGGCGCGGATGCCTCGACAGCGCTGCAGAATGCCGGAAAGATCCTGACCCAGTTTGCCCAGGAGCGCGACGAGCGCAAAATGGCGAAGAGCATGGACCCCACAATGTCCGCGCTGTCACAGATGTTTTCGCAGGAAAAGCCGGCCTATGATTCCATCGACCGGACCTACATCGGTCTGGCGCAGAGCATCGCGCTCGACCTCGTAAAGAAAAATCAGGTCGATCCCGGCAGCCTCATGGAGCCCGCTCTCAAGCCCTTCGACCTCACCTCCCGCATTCCCACAGAACAAGTGCCTCCGGCCCTCGCGGATTATGCCCGGGAGCAAATAAAGAGTAAGGGCGAGGAAGACATCGCGGCCCACGCGAAAGCCTCCGCCAGCATGGACAAGGCGCTCAAAGAACTATCGACGCGCACGCATCACCTCGCCACCGATGGAAAAATGCCTGAGCGCGGCTTTCCTTCACTCTCGGATGTCGAGTGGTGGGTGAGACAGATCGGGTAGCCAGGAAAATCAAGGAGAACCGACTTATGGGACCGTCCCTGCAAAGCCTTGAAGACCAATACATGCTCTTAACACAACAGCTCTCGATGACTCTGGCCGCCTGCCCCACGCAGACGAAGCGGGATCAGGTGATGACGCAATATGTAACCGCGCGCCGCAACTACTGGGGCAGCATTCAAAAGACCTTTCATGACGACGACCCGCAGATTGCCTCTCTCGTCCAGGAAATGCAGGAGGAACAGCAAGCAATCAAGGACTCAACAAATCATCTGAACGATATTGCCAAAGTCATCGACATCATCACTGACGCGGTCAACGTGGGCACGGCGCTCGCTGCAAAAGCCGCCTAGGCCTAGCTTCACTCCCCCATAGCTTCATCCCCATAGTTTCGGCCCTCCGCCGGCAATGTCAGCTCGTCTATTCTGGAATCCACACCAAGGAACTCGCGCATGAAACTACTTGCGAAATTCAATCTTCTCCTCATCGTCGTCTTTGGTTTCGGACTGGCTTTGATTGCGGTCAACGCACGAAACTTTCTCATGGACGGCGCCAAGAGGGTGGTTCTCAACCAGGCCGAGCTCATGGCGGCCAGCTCGCGCGCCACTCGCGACTACACCGAGGAAGAGATCAACCCTGTCCTTAAAACACGGCGGAGAACGCAGATACCTTCCTGCCACAGACCATTCCCTTTTACGCCGCGACGGTCACCTTCAATCGTCTGCGCAAGAATTTCCCCGACTACACGTACAAGGAAGCAACGCTGAATCCCACGAATCTCGTCGACCGCGCCGAAGACTGGCAGGCGGACATCATCAACTACTTCCGCAACAATCCCAGCGAGAAGCAGCTCGTCGGCGAGCGCGAAAGCCCTGTCGGGCGAGCGCTTTATCTGGCGCGCCCCATCGCCGCCGACCCGGGCTGCCTGACATGCCACAGCCTACCGAGCTTGGCCCCAAAAGCCATGATCAAACGCTATGGCTCGCAAAACGGCTTCGGCTGGAAGCCGAATGAAATCATCGCCGCGCAGATCATTTCCGTTCCCATGTCGGTGCCCATCAGGCTGGCGAATGAGGGCTTTCGCAACCTGCTCATCACGGTCGAGACGATCTTCTTTGCCGCCATCGTGCTCATTGATCTCGGCATGTTTTTCATCGTGATCCGGCCGTTGCGCAGAGTGAGCGAGTCGGCAGACCACATCAGCACCGGAGACATCGACCAGCCCCCGTTGCCGGTGAAAGGCAATGACGAAATCGCGCAGGTCACAACATCGTTCAACCGCATGCACACCAGCCTGAGGAAGGCCATGGAGATGCTGAACGAGTAGAGTTTTTCTTATCGATTTCCGGCGCCGGTGCTAGCTGCCGTTCACCATCACCTTGAGGCTCGCTCATGGTTTCACTGGTTTTGAGATCGGTGTCAGCGAAGCTGCCAGCGGCTCGCCCCAGATGTAGTGTGCAAACCAGTTCTCGTTTTCTTCCATCACTGCACGCTGCTGCTTAGGCTTGTTGATGGGATGACCGAAGCCGTCGTACACAACCATTTTCACTGGCACTCCGTGGTCCTCCAGTGCCTGGCGTAACTCGAACGCATTTGCAATTGGTACTCTGCGATCGCTGCCCCCATGCTGGATCAGCGTCGGTGTTTTCGCTTTCGCGATGTAAGTAATCGGGGAGGTCTTCCTGTAAATCTCGGCGTCGTCCCACGGCGTCGCGTGCAGATATTGCGGAGTAAACGGCGTAATGTCGGTATTCACGTAATACGTCATCCAGTCCGAGATACCAGCACCGACTGAGACTGCCTTGAAACGATCACTCGATGTCGCGATGAACGCCGAAATATAGCCGCCTTCACTCCAGCCCATCGAGCCCACCCGCTCCTTGTCGACGAATCCTTCAGCAATCAGCGCATCCACGCCAGAGATCACATCCGCATAGTCCCCAACTCCAAGGTTGCGCACATTGAGCGACCGAAACTTTTCTCCGTAGCCTGCAGACCCGCGGTAATTCGGTCTTAGCACCAGCGCGCCCTTTGCCACGAAGCGCTCGACAGGGTAGTAGCGATCAGCATTGATCACCGGCAAATCAATGCCCGTCGGTCCACCATGGATAACCACCAGCAGCGGATATTTCTTCGTCGGAACGAAGTCGGCTGGCGTGTACAGGACACCTTCAATCGTGGTCCCATCCGCCGACTTCCAGCGAACCACGTGCCGCTGCGCCGTGTCGAAGGCGGCAAGCTGTTCTCCCGCGTGGGTCAGTTTGGCCGGCGCACTGGCCGGAAGTTCCGTCGCATAAATTTCGGCATACTCGTTCGCGCCGCTCCCACGATAGGCCGCGTGCTTGAAGTCTTTGGAAAATGAAAATTGCCCTGCTACTTCAGATCCTGGCATCTCCATCTCACTGGTCGATCCGCTATGCGGATCCAGTAAGAACAATGAAGCCTTCATCTTCTGGCGCGCCGAGAAGTAGATACCGTCGGTACCCCAGCGCAGTAGCTCAGCATCTTCGTCAAAGCTCCCCGTCAACACGCGCGGCGTTCCGCCGTTACTCGAGACGACAGCAATCTTCGCATTGGTATAGAAGAAATACTTGCTGTTAGCGGCTGTCATATACGCGATCTCGGACCCATCCGGGGACCATTCAGGATGGGCATCCGGCCCCGGAGTATCAACGATTTTCTTTACCGCCGCGTCTGCAACCGCCACCGTATATATGTCGCTCGTGAAGCTTGAAATCAGGTCTGGATCCCGCTGAGCGCTAAAGGCAATGCGCGTGCCATCCGGCGAAAACTCGAAGTCGTCGACGCTGAAAGCATCGCCGATTGTCAGCAGCTTCGGCTCGGCAGGTGGCGATGTGCGGCCAGCCGCATCCACCTTTGGCAGCTCGATGAGCCAGAGATGCATCATCTGGTAGTCCGCGTGAAACACATGGTATTCACCGAAAGTCTCTTTGCGGTCTTTCATCGTCTTGCTGTCCGGCGCTTGCGCCTTCAGTGCAATACGCTTCGAGTCGGCCGCCCACTCAAAGCCGTCGACGCTGTTGTCCATCTTTGTCAGTTGTTGCGCCTCGCCGCCATCAGCGGGCATCACATACAACTGCTTCTTGTCTGTTGGCGATTCCGCCAGCGACCCCGGCCTGTCCGACAAAAAGGCAATCCACTTGCCATCCGGCGACCAGGCTGCGTCAGTTGAAGACTTCGCCTGCAGCGTAAGCAGGTGCCTCTCGCCCGTTCCCACGTCGGCCACCCACAAGTCTGTTTCGAAGGCGTCGGCCTCCCAGTTCGTCCGCGACTGTTCGTAGATCACGCGCTTTCCGTCAGGAGAAATTTTCGGAGACGCTACGCTCTGCATTTCAAGCGATTGATCGATAGTAGGCGTTCGCGTAGGAACCGAGGTCTGTGCATGCACAGCGGCAACAGCGGGCAGGGAAACAAGCAGCATGAAAGAAGAAATCAGCATCAAGGCAATCTCCTGAAGAGGTAACTGGAGTCAAAAGAACGACCACACTGACCGGCTGGACTACCGGTTTCCGGCGTCGGTACTGCGAATGAACGCGGCAACTCGGTCGTGCAACTGCTGCAGCGACTCGTCGCGCACGTAGACCATGTGGCCCGACTCGTACCAGTCGTACTCAATGTTCTTCGACAGACTATCCGGAATGGGCAGATGCTTGTCCTCGTACAGCGCAGCGTAGAACGGCGTGGCCAGGTCGTAGTAACCGCCGTTCACCATCACCTTCAGCCGAGGATTCGTCTTCATCGCCGTCGCGAGATCCGCGCTCACGTTCAGGTTGATGGGATTCCCGTTATGTTTCAGGTCCCACTCTGCGTGCCCAAAGTCGGCCTCTGGCAGATAGGTTTGCCCTTCCCCATACTTCAGGTCGCGGCGAACGTAATCATTGAAGAGCGAGACATAGGCCGACGAGATCGCCGAGCTCTGCGGATCGTACTGTGCCTCTTCGCTCAACGGATTGATCGTGGGTCCGGAGAAGCGCGTGTCCAGTCGCCCTGTCGTCAGATCCTGGTCGTCCTGCAGGTTCTTCGAGAAGCCGCCGCCACTCACGCGCAGATCAGCCTTCAGCAGATACGCAACCGGCAGGCCGGTGTAATTGTGCAGCTTCTCTGCGACAGCCTGTTTCTCGCTTGCTGTAAGATCCGTTCCCTGCGCCAGCGCGTGCGCATACTCGCCCATCGCGAAGTCCTCCACCTCTTTCAGGAAAGGCTCGAGCGCCGCCGGCTGGCTGGGCAGCTTGTGATGGTAGTAGGCCGTCGCAGCGAAGGTGGGCAGGGCAAGCTGAAAGGGAAGATCAATGCCCGGATTGCCGCGTGCCGCATCGATGTCCGATGTGAAGTTAAAGATCTGCGACAGCAGGATCACGCCGTTCAGGTCGATGCTCTTCTCGTTCTCCAGAATGTTCGATACCACCGACGAGCGCGTCGTCCCATAGCTCTCGCCGAAGAGATACTTGGGCGAGTTCCAGCGGCTGTACTTGCTGATGAAGCGCGCGATGAAGCGGGCATAGGCGTGCGCGTCTTCATCGACGCCCCAGAACGCCTTCTCCTTGTCCTTGCCCACCAGCCGTCCGAAACCCGTGCCCGGCATGTCGATGAAGACCAGGTCGCTCACGTCAAGGAGAGTGTAGGTATTATTCGCCAGCTTGTACGGTGCGCCCGCGAGATGCCTATCGTCCGCGGTAACGACGTGCTTGGGACCGAACGATCCCATGTGCAGCCAGACCGTCGAGCTGCCCGGCCCGCCGTTATAGATGAAAGTGATCGGGCGCTCCTCGGCATTCGCGTCTTTCTTGAAATAGGCCACGTAGAACATGCGCGCAATGGGCGGAGCCTCTTTCGGATCTTTCGACTGCGCGGCCGCCAGCGCGGCTTCAGTGTCGGGCAGCGGCTTACCGTCGGGACCAAGCTGCGCATCCTGCTCGTCGGTCGCTCCGACGGTGATGGTTCCGGCAACGGCCCGGTAGGCGATTTGCGCGCCGCCGGCGGTGACAGAGCCTTCCGTTGTCGAATCCGGAGCCGGCGCAGGTGCTGCCGGTGGAAGCGTAGGTTTGGTGGTGGTGACGGGGTCTTCCGCGGCCAGTGCAGAAGTAGATACGACTACTGCCAGGAGCGCTGCCAGTAGTGGAGAAAATCTAAACATCGTGAGAACCTCTTGCTTCACAAAAGTTGCAACAGTATAGAGACGACTATAAGGAACAGTAGTTTCCGACCAGCCGCGACCCCAGTGTAACGAGGAACAATCGCCAGAACCCGAGAAAATCGCAGTCCCCTCTTCACCGGATGAAACAGCAGTAATGCTCCGCGAAGTGGTCGCGGCCAAGCCGAGTAGGTTAGTTCGGACTCGCGAGTATACTTGCGAAGAAGCCGGGGGACTGTGATTCGGGTGACTGGCGTGTGGACGCCCTTCCGCATTTGTGCAGTGCTGCTCCTATCTATGGCTGCTCCTGCATTTGCGCAGGCGAGTCAGCGCGCATCCTCTTTGCCGACCGAGGTTGAGCCCGACCCTAAGCCCGGCCCCGACACATCCCAGGGAATGATCAAACTTGATGTTGTCGTGACGGATAAGTCAGGAAATCCAGTGGCCGGCCTGGGGCAACAGGACTTTACGTTGCTGGACAACGGCCAGCCTGCGAAGATTGTCACCTTTCAGGCGTTCGACGGAGTCGCCACTCGGCCCAATCCCCCCGTCGAAGTCATCCTGGTGATCGATGAGTTGAACATGGGCGACACCCCGAAGCACGGCGAGGCTCCGCTTGAGGATGCGAAGCACGAAGCCGAGAACTTCCTGCGTCAGAACCAGGGGCATCTTGACCAGCCGGTATCGATCTACCGGCTTACCCAGGACGGACTCTCGGCGTCCGCGGTACCTTCCACCGATGGGAACGCCCTGGCCGACCAGATCGCGAAGGGAAAAGAGCCGCACCTGATCTGGAAAACGCCAATGGTCTCTGAGAATCTGGACCCGATTGAAGGAGGTAGGGTCACCAAGCGGAAAATAAAAATACCCCGGTCTCTGATAGCTCTTGGATCCATCGCAATCGAGGAGCGGCGGAGGCCTGGCAGAAAACTGATGTTTTGGCTGGGCCCTGGCTGGAAGATCGATGCGAAAGAGAACACCGGACTCTTCGATCTTTTCACCGAACTCTCAACCCGTCTCCGCGAAGCTCGGATTGATCTCTGGATGGCCACGGAGTGGCCACTCTATGACTACAGTGGAAACCCCGTGCCCGTCTCCACCTTTGTTTACAAGGATTTTCTCGAAGGGGTCAAACCGGAAACGATCGATGGGAATTACCTGGTGCTGCACGTACTAGCAACGCAAAGCGGCGGTGGCGTAATAGAGACACACAGCGACCTTGCCGGTCTGATCGGCAAACGCGTCGAGCAGGCGAGCACCTTTTATTCGTTGACCTTCGATCCCCCGCGCACGGATCAGGTGGATGAGTCTCACTCTCTAAAAGTGGAAGTCCGCAACCCCGATCTGACGGCCCACGCCCGCAACGGGTATTTCGACGAACCGGTCTTCTACGATCAAACTCCTGCTGGAGCCGAACGCCTGACAGTGGAACAGTTGCAGCAGGCGCTGAAGACGGCACATGCCAGTTCGGACAACGAATTGGCACGACGACTGTCTGCAATGCAACTGACTGAAAGGCTGAGCAGCGCGAAGTTGGCGGTGTTGGAGGCCTCCCTGAAGGGCAAGAAGGCGGCGCGGCAGGCCCTCGTTGCGTTGGCTGATGAATCGGTCTTCCTCGCTCCCCCAGCGAGTGAGATCCCCTCGACCCCACCACCCGACGCGGCAACGCAACGGCAGATCATCTCGCGAGCCGTCGATTATGTGAACAAGACCATTGCCGGGCTGCCGAATTTCTTTGCCACCCGGACGACGAGCCAATATGGCGAGAATGATGTCCCTGTCGATAACATTATTCGGACGAATACGCTTTTCTCCGGCCCGCAAGACCGCATCCAGGCGAGCTTCGTGACGCCACAGACGTGGAAGACCGCGATGGGCGATCCGTCACTGCATCCGGATGAGACCTCCGAAGCTACATTGCACTTCAGCAACGGCAAAGAGGTCGTGGAAGGAGAGGCTATCAAGGGAAAGCCGCTGAAGTCGGGAGAACGGACCCTGGACACTGTGGGGACCTTTGGCCCCATTCTGGTCACGGTCCTCAAGGGCGCCACGGCGGCCGGCAGCGATTTGACCTGGAGCCGATGGGAGCAGGGCGCGAACGGACCACAGGCGGTTTTCCGCTATCGAGTCCCGCAGGAATCGCCTCTTTTCTTCGTCGGCTTCGGCTACATGGAGAGTGACATCATGATTACTGCCAGCAAAAAGGCCCGGTTTCACGGAGAGTTCGCCGTCGATCCGACGAGCGGAGCGATTCTTCGCGTGACCGCGCAGGCAGACCTCGAAGCGAGACTACCCCTCGAACAATCCGACGTGATGGTCGAGTACGGTCCAGTCGTAATGGGTCGAACTACTTATATCTGCCCGACAAGAAGCGTTTCCATTTCCAGGCAGCGGACAATCATGGATATTCATGAATGGGGCGAAAACTTCAAAGTCTATGCACCCTATAAAACAATCCTGACTGACATGGCCTTTGGCGAATATCACATCTTCCATTCAACGTCGCGGATGTTGCCAGGTTTCACCCCCGCACCAAAGGACAACTAGGGCCTGTCCGGCATTTGGCCAGAGCGGTATAATCCGCGCACCATGCCGTTGATCGCAGGCACGAAACTGGATGGCTATGAAATTCTCGGCCTCTTAGGTGCAGGCGGAATGGGCGAGGTCTATCGCGCCCGTGATCCGGCCCTGAAACGTGAAGTAGCGATCAAAGTTCTGCCAGCCTTTGTCTCGCAGGATCCTGACCGGCTGCGGCGCTTCGAACAGGAGGCGCAAGCAGCAGCAGCCCTGAACCATCCCAACATTCTCGCCGTTCACCAGTTCGGCACATTCGAAGGCGCACCGTATCTGGTGTCCGAGCTGCTGGAAGGCAGCACGCTGCGCCAACTGCTGCAGCGCAGCCAGGTACCGATTCGCAAAGCGATCGATTACGGCATTCAGATCGCGCATGGATTGGCGGCAGCGCACGACAAAGGCATCGTTCATCGCGACCTCAAGCCGGAGAACCTGTTCGTCACCAAAGACGGGCATATCAAGATTCTCGACTTCGGCCTCGCGAAACTGATGCAGCGCCAACCAGACTCAGCCGAAGCTCCGCCGACGCAAACAAAAGGAACCGATCCCGGCATGGTGATGGGCACGGCCGGCTACATGTCTCCCGAGCAGGTACGCGGGAAACCGGCCGACCACCACGCCGACATCTTCGCCTTCGGCGCGATCCTGTACGAGATGTTGACGGGAAGGCGCGCGTTCCAGCGATCGACGTCGGCCGAGACGATGACCGCCATCCTGAACGACGACCCGCCCGGGATTTCGCAGATCGTGCAGAGCACTCCTCCGGGGCTGCAGCGAGTAGTGCATCGCTGTCTGGAGAAGAATCCCGAACAGCGCTTCCAATCCGCATCGGATCTGGCGTTTGCGCTCGAGGCTTTGTCGGACTCGGGCGCGTCCACGATTGTTGCGACCACCCAGAGCTCGCGTTCGCGTTGGGTATGGGCCGCAGTCGCCGGAGCAGCGGTCGCGCTCGCTGCAATCGTGATTGCATGGTGGCGAACTCCGCCTGCGGTTCCGGTGGTAGAGTCCGTTACGCAACTCACCGACGATGGCGAGTCAAAGCATGGACCGTTGGTGAGTGACGGATCGCGAATATATTTCAATGAGGGGCAGCCCAAGAATTGGAAAATTGCGCAGGTCTCCCTAACCGGTGGACCAACGGCACTCATTGAAACCACATTTGCAGATCCCGATATCGCCGGATTGGCACACGACGGTTCCGCGTTATTCACTTATCGCGGCTCCAATTTCCCCGCCCCGTTATGGATGATTCCGCTCCCGGCGGGAGAACCGCATCGTATCGGCAGCTTTGAGGCGCAGTGGGCGGATATTTTTCCGGATGGCCGCATCGCTTTCACGACGTTCATTAAAGGAAAAGATACTAAGGGAACAGAATCAGACTTGTTCATTGCTGACAAAGACGGCTTGAACCCGCTCAAGCTGGTTTCCGTCTCTGGTTACGCTTATGGCATCAACGTTTCTCCTGACGGCCAGCGAATTCTTTTCGCGGAGAATCGCGACGGTCAAAACTTTTTGCACGAGATTGCAGCGGACGGCTCAGGTCTCAGAGAGATCCTGAAATTCGGGAAAAATGACGGTTACTATGTCTGGAACTCGGATCGGAAGTATCTCCTATACTCATCCGGCGACGGAAAACGATCGGATATCTGGGCCCTTCCTTTGGGAGGAATCCTTTCTCGCCGCTCAAAACAACCGATCCGGCTTACAACTGGGCCAATGTCCTTCAGGGAGCCATACCCAAGCCGCGATGGAAAGCAGATCTTCGCCGTCGGGACAAAGGAGCGCGCCGAACTGGTTCGCTATGATATGAAGTCGCATCAGTTCCTGCCGTTCCTCTCCGGGATCTCGGCGAAACTAATATTCTCCAAGGATGGAAAATGGGTCGCATACCGTTCGGTTCCGGACCAAACTCTGTGGCGGAGCCGCATCGATGGAAGCGACCGGCTGCAACTGACCGCCCCTCAGATGGACGCGATTCCATGGATCTCTCCGGACGGAACCAAAGTCGCTATCTCTTCCAATGGTCAGATCTTCCTGATTGACACGAACGGCGGGCAGCCACAAAGGATTGTCGAGAAAGGTGGTGGTCAACAAATTGGTCTCCGGACGGAAACCTCCTGGTATTTGGCTCACCTGACGGTTTGCAGGTTTTCGACCTGCGCACGGGGAAAGCATCTCCCGTCCCCGCGGCCCGGCATATATGGGGAGGCTCCTGGGTGACTCAGGACACGCTCGTAGCCAGTACCGAGGCTCCGAATGGCCAGAGCAAGTACCTGACCTTTGATTTCAAGACACAGAAATGGGCCGACCTCTTCACGGACACCGTCGAAAACTACATTGTCTCGCTGGATGGCAAGTATATCTACTACACGACCCTAGGGAGGGCGCAGAATCAAAGCTTGAGCGCTTCCGGTTTGCCGACCGCCAGATAGAGACAATCACGAGCTTGAAAGACTTTCGTCAATTGAGGACCGGGTATACCCAAATCAACGTCGCGCCAGATGGTTCTACAATCTTTACACGCGACACCAGCACCCAGGAAATCTACGCGCTGAATGTCCGCTGGCCCTGACGATACTGCCAAGCGGCAGCTGGAACCTGTGGAGTCATGAAAGAGCGCGGGGTATTTTCCCCCTCAGGAAACTCTTGTCAAGCGCCCTCAGCCGCGAGCGTTCCCGTAACCCTTTACATGCAAACAACATAGCCGAAGCACCAATGTGCCGGGAATTACCCTCAAATCAGCTATAATAGAGAAAGAAGAGAGACTTGAGAAAAAGGCATGGCCCTAAGCCCTGCCTTTTCTTATTTTTAGCCGTAACCCACTGAAAACAAAGCGACTCCGTACAGGATGGCTCTGTAAACCATTGATAATAAAACAACTCCGTTGAAAAGGGGGAGGGGTACCAGGAGTCATCCTGCGCCAAAGCCACGCCGGATGAGATGATGGGAGGGTCACTAAGGAGAACTCCTTGAGAATTCGCCGGCGCACGAGGATCACGATCGCCGTAGTCGTGGTCATTCTCCTGCTAATGGCCGTCGCCCTCTACCTGCGCGTGAAAGCCCCGCCGGAAGCCGCGCGGCTGCTGCCGGAATCCGATGGCATCGTATACCTGAACCTGCGCCCGATTCGAGCCGTCACCCACTTCGACCAGCATCCGGTCACGCACGATCCGGACTATCAGAACTTCATTGACACTACGGGAATCCAGTTTGAGCGCGATCTGGATGAGGCCGCATTCTCCCTGCATCGTCTCCCCAACTCCTCGGGCCCGAATGGCCCCGTCGCATTCTCTGAGGTGTTCGTCGGCCACTTCGATGGTCGCAAGCTGACGCAATATCTCAAGACCCTCTCGACGGCAGAGGAAAGCTATGCCGGACACACGATTTACAGCATCCCGATCGATGGGCGCACCGTTCGCGTCACACTGATCGGTTACGACATGGTCGCGGTGAGCAACACACCGACCACCGAACAAATTCACTCCATGCTCGATCGGCATCGCTCCGCTGCGCTTCCGTTTTCAGGTTCGAGCCTTCTAACCGACCACTATGAAGAGGTGCCGTTCTTTCCCTTGCCTGGGGTGTCGGGCAGATCGGTCTTCCCTTCGGCGACAGCGGCAATGTGAGTATTTTTGGCCTGCGCCTGCCAATCCCGTTCGACTCCATGTTCATCGCTTCCGTACGCTGGACCGGCTCATTGCGGTTGCGCGTGGAAGAGGTTGCCCCGACCGAGGAGGCGGCTGCTGCGTCAGCCCAATCCGTGAAGATGCTGTTAAGTTTTGTCCGCAATGCTGAAACCGTCGCTCCGGGCGTGACGGACGCCGAGTTGAAGCCGCTGCTCGATAGCATTCAAATTGAACAACATAGGGATCGAGCTGTACTGCATGCCACCCTGGCTCCGGAGCTGCTCGAAAAGCTTGTCACACCTCCGGGAAATCTGCAGGAACTGCCGCTGCCAGCCGGCGGCAAAAAATAATTTGCGACGATGACACGTTCGAGCGGCATCTTAGTGGTTAGACCACTCTGATCCGCACGCACCCCTGCCGGAACCGCAAAACATCCTTGGAGGACTGGAAGGTATGAGGAGATACTCCCTGAGTGTTGCCGCCGTTGCCGCAACGTATGCTGCAATTGCGCTGTCCGTCCCCTCTTTGCACGCCGATGGCCCACCATCGGCCCCTGTTATTTCGGGAAAGGCGGCTTTCACTGATTACACCAAGGAGAAACCAGGCATCCGCCGCAAAATAACGACTGCCGACCTCCCGGAACCTTTTGCCACGAAGGGGGTCGACAATGGCGCACAGATGGTCCCGCGTCCCGAACGTCATGGCCCCAGGCCCCGGCCGGCTTCAAGGTAACACTATATGCTGACGGGCTGGTCAAGCCCCGGCTTATTCGGACTGCCCCCAATGGCGACCTTTTTGTAGCTATGAGTTCCAGCAACGAAATTCTGGTCTTTCGCGGAATAGATGCGGACGGCAAACCAAAGCACATGGAAAATTTGCCGACGGCCTGAGCCAGCCATTCGGTATTGATTTCTATCCTGCAGGGCCAAACCCGAAGTGGGTTTACGTCGGCAACACCGACTCCGTCGTGCGCTTTCCGTATAAGAACGGCGACATGAAAGCCAGCGGACCCGCTGAAAAACTCGCTGATCTGCCGGGCGGCGGACGCCTGCGTGGCGGCGGTCACTGGACCCGCGATATCGTCTTCTCGAAAGACGGCACGAAGATGTTCGTCTCCGTCGGCTCGCATTCAAACGTCGACGATCCGGATACACACCCGGAAGAATTTCACCGCGCCGATGTGCTCGAGTTCACGCCCGAAGGCAAATTCATTAAGGTCTATGCCTCTGGCATTCGCAATTGTGTTGGCGAAGCCATCAATCCCATTACCGGACAACTGTGGTGCTCCACCAACGAGCGCGACATGCTCGGCGACAACCTTGTCCCCGACTACATTACCCACGTTGAGGAGGATGGCTTTTACGGCTGGCCCTGGTGGTATATGGGCGGCCACCAGGATCCGCGTCTGAAGGCAAGCATCCGGAACTGAAAGCCAAGGTCATTACGCCGGATGTTCTGCTGCAGCCGCACTTCGCCTCGCTGGAGATGAATTTCTACGAAGGGTCGCAATTCCCGACCGAGTACAAAGGCGACGGCTTCGCTGCCGAACATGGCTCCTGGAACAAGGCAAACCGTGCCGGCTATGAAGTCATTCGTGTGCCTATGCACGATGGCAAGGCCACGGCGAGTATGAAGACTTCCTGACCGGCTTCACCACAGCGGACGGCCACGTCTGGGGACGCCCGGTAGGCGTGACCATCGGCGACGATGGATCACTCTTTGTCACCGACGATGGATCGGGATCAATCTGGCACATCACCTATACCGGCAGATAATTTGTAGGCTTTCTCCTGTGCTCTTCCCTTCCTTCCTGCGCCGCAGCAAAATAGGAAGGGAGGAGCACATCGTGTCCACGGCTGAAGACTTTCCCTACGAAACCCGGCTCAACATTCTCCACGAGCCTCTCGAGCTGATCGACGAAAAGGCTCTCTCAAGCACCTGCACATACAAGTGGTTCGATCGGACCCTTCTGCCAGGTAAACGGCTCGGTCGTCCGCCTCGGTGTCATCGAGGGCGAATACCACTGGCATAAGCATGACAACGATGACGAATTCTTTTACGTCATCGAAGGCGAATTATTCATCCATCTGGAATATCGCGCGATCACTCTTTTACCAAGACAGGGGTTCGTGGTCCCCAAGGGAATTCTGCACCGCACGCGGGCACCGAAACGAACCGTGATTTTGATGGTCGAAAATGCGGGGATTGTTCCGACAGGCAATTAGGCATCCTCATCGACTTCGCACGCCAATAATAAAGGCCGCCAGATCGGCGGCCTTTTCCTCTGCGTTTGGATTCTGTCTTAGTTTGCGCCGCCACCGGCCGCTGTTGGACTGCCTGTACTGGCAAGCTGCTGCATCGTCTCACGCAGATACTTGTGCGGATTCACGGGTGTATTGCGGATGCGAACCTCGTAATGCAGATGCGGACCTGTACTGCGGCCACTCGTGCCGACATATCCAATCACCTGCCCGCGTGTCACCTGCTGGCCTTCTATCACGGCAAAGCCGGAGAGATGTCCATAAAGAGTCTTGACGCCGTAACCATGATCAATGACTATCTCGCGTCCATAACCAGAAGCGCGATCCGCCATTTCGACCGTGCCGTCCGCCGTTGCACGAACAGCCTCGCCGACCGAAGAGGAAATATCGACCCCGGCGTGGAAGGCGCCCTCACCGTTGAACGGATCTTCGCGCTCGCCAAACGAACTCGTCACCGGACCTACCACAGGCCACAACGAAGGCGCATTCGCGAGGTTGAGGGTATCGTCCAGGCTGCCGAAGGGATGACGCGTGTTGAGACCGAATGGCTGGTAAACCTGGCCAGACAAGGCGGTGCGGCGCAAGGCATCAAGCTGATCGAGCGATTGCGAATAGGCTTGTTGGCTGAAGCTGTCCGAACTGTCAGTGAGTACCGGAGCGGCGGCCGTCGCTGTTGACTTCGCTGCAGTCAGCTTATTCTGGCGCAAACCATAAAGAGCACTGACTTCATTTGCCAACGAGCCCAGAGAGGCAGCCTGCACTTCCTTTTCGTGAGCCACCTGCTCCAGCTGCGCGTAATCTTTGCGAAGGGCTTCGCGCTGTGAGCGGACCTCATTGAAGCTTGCCGTCTTCAACAGCATGCGTGAATAGGAGCCGGCCATGCCGGTGATCGTAAAAGCACCTACAATCGCCGCCGCCACAAAGATATAGGCATAATGCAGAGGAACCGGAATCTTCCGGAGTCGCCCATCTTCTTCGCGAGCAACAAAAATAATATAGAAGCGTTTACGCAAAATCTTCTCGCCTGAGGAAGCTTATCTCACTGAAAACCATCCGCTTGCGGCAACGCGCGCGACGAATCTGTGAACGTCACTGGAACTGGTTTTCGGGTATTCTCTGAAGACCCTATCAGGTTGACGACTATGGGTCAACCAAAGTTGCCTCAATGCCTCCAAACGTGTGTGCCAAAGGTAACAGTTTCGCTCTGTCGGCCGGGTGAAACAAATTATTGTGCACGGCATGCCAGATCGTGACAGCGGCGGTATGCTGGACACCGTGTCCGGCAGGCGAAAATGCCGGTTGTCTGCAGGAGAGCGGGCTTTGGTTGCCGCCATTCGCGCACGCCCTGTGGCCCACAGCGCCTCTGTACGGCTTGGCATCGGCGACGATTGCGCCATCTTGCGGCCTCCGGTAGGCAGCGAAGTCGTTGTTACCACCGATTTGTCCCTGGAACAGGTCCATTTTCGGCGCGACTGGCACACTCCCGAATCGGCCGGCCACCGGTGTTTCGCGCGCGGACTGAGTGATCTCGCCGCAATGGGCGCCAACCGGTCGCGGCATTTCTTTCTCTGGCTGTTCCGGCGGAGCTGACCGTCGCGGACCGGGGGTTGAGCTGGATGGACCGTTTTTTGAACGGGCTTCTGGCGTTGGCAGACCAGCATAGTGTTCCGCTGGCTGGGGGCGACACGGCGCAGTCCCCCCTCTTCGACGAAGCCGGCTGCGAACAGACCGGCATGGTGGCGGCGGATATCGTTCTGGTCGGAACTGCGCCCCGGAGTCGTGCCCTTCTTCGTTCCGGCGCGAACGCCGGAGACCTGCTTTACGTCACTGGCGCTCTGGGCGGCGCGGAGGCTGAACTTCTGGCGCTGGGACGGAATCCGCAGGCTTCTGGAAGCTAGCGAAATCCGCCCCTGGGCACCCGCATCTTTATCCCGAGCCGCGTCTGGCGGTCGGGGTAAAGCTGCTTGCGCTGCGGGCGGCAACGGCAGCCATTGACGTAAGCGATGGGCTTTCCACCGATCTCGCGCACCTTTGCGAAGAATCGGGTCTTACCGCAGATTCGACGCGGCAGCGATCCCTGTTCACCCACTGGCGAAGAAGGCGGAGCAAGATGGCTGGATTCGTCCGCGCTGCACCTGGCACTCCACGGCGGCGAAGATTACGAGCTGCTTTTCACGGCATCCCCGCGCACGAAAATATCGGCGAAGATCGCTGGCGTGCCGGTACAGGTAATCGGAGGTATGAAAGCACGTCGCAAAGGAAAACCTCTGATCGAGATCACCGCCACAGACGGCAGAGCACTCCGCTCGACGCAGGCGGCTGGGAGCATTTCCGCTAGCCTAAAATTAAATTGGATGAAACTACTCTTTGTTTGCAGCGGAAACCGCCTTCGGAGTGCCACGGCAGAAGCAGTTTTTCTGCGCTGGACGGGACTTGAAGCTATGTCTGCGGGAACAAGTTCTGATGCCGGCAACCCCAATCTCACCGGATTTGCTGGCGTGGGCCCGACATCAACTTCGTCATGGAGAACATTCATCGCCGGAAGCTGAATGAGCGGTTCAGTCCAATCCTCAAGAAGAAAAGGCTCATGGTTCTTGGCATACCTGATCAGTATCGCTATATGGATCCGGAGTTGGTGCGAGTGCTGAAGGTAAAGGTATCTCGCGACATCAGGCCAGTACGGTGAAGCGCATTCGTTGATACCATTTTAATGTATGCATACGAATAAGACGCGCGTTCGCTTTGCGCCTTCGCCGACGGGATTGCTGCATGTAGGCAATGCCCGGACGGCGCTTTATAACTGGCTGGTCGCCCGTCACACAGGCGGAAATTACATTCTGCGGATTGAAGATACCGATGTTGAGCGCAGCAAGGAAGAGCACGAGACACAGCTCATCGAAGACCTGCACTGGCTCGGGCTCGACTGGGATGAGGGCCCGGAGGTTGGCGGCCCGCATGCGCCCTATCGCCAGTCGGAGCGGCTTGCGATTTACAGCGAACACACGGAACGCCTGCTGCACGAGGGCAAGGCCTACCGCTGCTTCTGCACGCCGGAAGAGCTGGAGGCTGAGCGCCAGAAAGCCGTCGCCGAGCATCGTCCGCAGGTCTACTCCGGCAAGTGCCGTGCCATCTCAAAAACCGATTCCGATGCGCGCGCCGCAGCGGTGACCATTTGCCGTACGCCTGCAGATTCCCGACCGCCCGCTGCGGTTCCATGACATCGTGCGCGGCGATGTTGAGTTTGCCAGCGAAACCGTCAGCGATCCGATCCTGTTCGGTCAAGCGGCGTGCCTGTCTACAACTACGTCGTCACGGTCGACGACGCGCTGATGGGGATCACGCATGTCATTCGCGGCGACGACCATATCTCGAACACGCCCAAGCAGGTCGCCATCTATGAGGCCTTCGGCTGGCCGGTGCCGCAGTTCGCGCATCTGTCGACGATTCTCGGCAGCGACCGCGAGCGTCTTTCCAAGCGCCACGGCGCCACATCGATTGCCAGCTTCCGCGAGATGGGCATTCTGCCCGAAGCGCTGGTGAACTACCTGGCCCTGCTCGGTTGGGGCGCCAAGGACGGCACCACCGAGACATTCACGCCGCACGAGCTGATCGCCGAATTCGAACTCGAGCGTGTGACGGCCTCGCCTGCGGTCTTCGATTTCGACAAGCTGCACTGGCTCAACCGGCATTACCTGAAGCTGGCCGAGCCAGCGCGGGTTCTGGACCTGGCGTGGCCATATTTTGAGAAGCAAGCCTGTTGGCGGAACGGACAGCTGCCGATACAGAGACTGTGGCCTGGTTCGGCAAATTGATTGCGCTCTTTTGCCTTCCCTCGACCGCCTCGAGCAGTTGCCGGACAAGGCGCACTTTATTTTCCGCTTCGACGCGGCAGCTGCTCGATCAAACCGAAAACGAAGCGATCCTGCAATCGGAAGCGGCGCAGAAGGTTCTCGCTGCCTTCGCTCAGCGCGTGCGCGGGCACGAGGGTGCAGTGACACCGGAGCAATTCAAGGCATGGATGAACGAGATCAAGGCTGAAACCGGAGCCAAGGGCAAAGAGTTGTTTCATCCGGTGCGCATCGCGCTCACGGGCGCGCACTCCGGCCCGAGTTCGACAAGCTGATTCCCATTCTGAGGAAGGCAGCGGCGTGTCGCTGCCTGTTCATGTCCTCAGCGTGCGCGAACGTGTGGAGCAGTTTGTCGGGTAGGTTTATGAAGAATGTTTATTGGATTCAGCACAGCCGAAAGCCGCTCTCGCGATTGTTGCGCGGCCGCGCGGTGAAGACTGGCTTTAAGACGACCTGCTGTCATGAAACGCTCCGGCATCGACATTCTCGTCTCTTTATCGAGCAGGATGAGGCAATCGATCTGGGATTAGGGAGAGAGAGTGAGCTTGCAGAAAAGGCAGGCCTGGAATTCATAGCCTTTCCGATCACTGACCGCACCACGCCTGACAAAGGCAGTTTTTTTGCAAACTCATTTCCTATCTGGCCGATGCAATTCGCGCAGGAAAACATGTTGGAGCACACTGCCGCGGCTCCATCGGGCGCGCGACGGTTGTTACCGCCGCCGTGCTGATTGAATTGGGCTGGGATGCCGCCGATGCCCTCCGTCTGATTGAAGAAGCTCGCGGCTGTCCTGTCCCGGATACCGAGGCGCAGCGCCGGTGGATTCTTCACTTCGCCCCATGCTCTCAGAGTTGACATGGCAAGCCAGACGATCAAGCCAATCCTCGATCTCACCTTTGTGCACAACTGGACCGTAGACGTGCTCGATAAACGCCCGCTGATCGCCCCAGCGCGCCAATTCGTCTATCCCCAGCAGGCAGAAGAAGTGGAACAAGGCGCATTGGAGCTTCTGGTGAAACCCGCCGAGGGAGATGCATTCCTCGCAACCTGCGCTCTCGGCTTCGCCGATCCAACGGTGTGGCCTATTGTGTAAAAAATCTCAGCCATAATTTAATTTTAGGACTTAATTTCATGCGACGCAACGGCGCCCGTTTGTTGTTCGATTCGGGGACTGTCAAAATTATGGGTGTACGAATTTCGTTCGTCTCGGGGAAAAAATACCTCAGTTTGGCAGTTTCTAAATCAGACATTATCTTTCCGCCGCATAGCTCCAAGTTCTTTGCCGTTAAGACGAACGCGTCCAAAAAATGTGACCCATTCAAAATTGTGTCACTGCCCCATCCCCCCACCTGGTTTAACTGTGGAAAATCAGCCTGACGTGTCGAATGGTAGGGTATGCGCCATCTACCATAATAATACAAATTTTAGGGTTCGTCTTTCTAGGAACACGCCGATTGGTTTTGCCGTCCGCATCACAACGCCCGCCCCCCCCCCGATGAGAGAGTCGGTATGAGTTCGAATTCCCAGCCTAGCCAGGTTAGTCGTGAACGCGACACGACAACCGCCGCAATGGAGCCTAGCACTCCACGAGCCGCCAGACGCCGACTCGACCATTTCAACGGTTAAATCTGTTGAAATCCCTACAAAAGTAGGGCAACTGCAGGTGGACCCAGTTCCGCCAAGCCTCCCGGATCAAGCTGTTTGTAACACTTGTTCCGAGCAGTTGAGTCAAAATGCTAGTTCGATGCATCCCGACGATGCGATCGATCCTATTTCTGCCACGGGTTGTCAAACTGATGGTCCAGAATTCAAAAGTGACGTTTTTAACGTCGATGACGTAGGACCCCCAAAAACGATTCCTCAGCGGTCTTTTGAAGATCTAGGGTTAAGTTTTGAGGGTGCCACAATTGCAGAGAGTGAAAAAGAGTGTTTAAAGGAGTTAGTTAAGGAATTCAATGACATTTTTGCACTTCAAAATTCTGAGCTAACAGGTTGTGTTTTGGGAACCCTAAAATTACGTCCAAGGATGTAGAAATAAAACCTTTCAGAGCAAGGATATACCCCCAGTCTACAGCCCATCGGCTGGAGACTGAGAGGCAAATTGACGATTTAGTTAAGGCCAAATTTATCGAGCGTAGTACTTCTCCTATCTCCTCGGCCTGTTTTCTCGTGGCCAAGGCTAACTCTGTGGGAAAATTTCGATTGGTTTTTGATTTAAGAAACGTAAATAAAATCCTGGAGCAAGATTGTTACGAACTCCCCACTATTCCTGAAATAATGAGATCCACGATCTTGACGAATTTGCGGATTTCGCAGCACGTTGGCCGAAACGCCGCGAACCTCCACATTCGCGTCCGTGCCTGTGCTGATCAGCGGTATGGGGATGACGCCGACGACTTCCTGCGTGACCAGCGGCTGCCCCGACGCATCGCGCGCCACGCCGGGCTTATCCTGCACCAGCTTCACGGAATCGAGAGTGATGCCGCCCATCATTTCCGAGGTCGAGCCGGCACGCATCACCAGCGCATCGTCGGGCGAACCTGAGGCCACCAGCGTGGCCCGGAAGCCGCGCGCCAGCGAAAGCATGGCCACGAATACGCCGACCGTCCCGGCAATGCCCAGAATGGCCACGATGGTGGAAGTCCAGCGCGCCCGAATGCTGCGGAAGTTGTAGGAAATCGGCACTGATCCGATCAGCGGCGCCAGCAATCCGGCAACGATCCCGCCCACGATGACCAAAACCAGGAGCAGGGCAACGATGGCCGCCAGATGTGATCACTACACCGAAAATGAGCTTTGGCACCATGCTCAAACCCTCCGAAGGGCAGTCACCACGCGCATGCGCATCGCGCCATAGGCGGGAAGAATTCCGCTGGCAAAGCCGACCAGGAGAGCGGCGATCACACCGTACGCCAGCGTTTTCGCTGTAACGAGAAGCGGCGGCAACAGACCGGCCATGGCGCGGCTAAGCGCTGGAATAGCGACCAGCGCAAGCAGCAAGCCCACACAACCGGCAAGCGCGATCACCATCGACTCGCCCAAGATGAATCCGAGAACAGCGCGATCCGGAGAAACCGATGGCCTTGAGCACGCCCAGTTCATTGGTTCGCTCGCGCACGGAGATGGCCATCGTGTTTCCGGTGACCAGCAAGAGCGTGAAGAAGACGACGGTCCCGATCGACATAATCAGGAATTTGATGTTTCCGAATTGCTTCACCCAGCCCTGCGGCAAACGCGGATTCCGTCTCGGTCTTCGTTTCGTAGGGCGAATTCATGTACATGTTGTCGATGGTCTTGGCGATGCGCGGGGCATCGTCGGGATTCGCGATGCGAATCGTGTACCAACCAACCTGGCCCTTGATCGCATCGGGTACGCTCTCTTTGAAGTATTCCCACTGGAACCAGAACTGGGTCTCGTCGTCTTCCGGCTTGGCGCCGTGGTAAACGCCGTCGATATTGAACTCGAAGGCTTTACCCGCCAGCCCATACATGGTCGTCTTGATGGGAATGCGATCGCCGATCTTCCAGCCGAAGCGCTTCATGGTGGCCGCGCCGACAATCGCGCCCTGGCGATCTTTCAGGAATGTGTTCCACTGGTCGTCGGGAACGATGAGTTCCGGGAAAACCTGCCGCTGGTTTTCCGGGTCGATCACGAACTGCGGGAAAAAGTTCTTGGGATCCTGATACACGCCGCCGAACCAGTTGTCGTGCGTGATGTACTTCACGCCCGGAATGCGCAGGATTTCATCCCGGTAGGACAGCGGGATCGTGTTGATGATGGAGGTGCGATTGATGGTGACGAGGCGATTCGCGCTCACGACGTCCGCTCCGCGGCTGAACGCGTCGTTCACCACTCCCAGCAGCGCAAACAGAAACAGCGCCACGGCGAACGAACCGATGGTCAGAACCAGCCGTGCCTTCTTGCGAAACAGATTGGCCAGAATCAGTCTGCTGAATTTCATGAGACGCCTCCCGCCGACAATCGCCTGTGCCGCTCGCCCGCTTCTACCAGCACGCCCTTGTCGAGATGCAGCGTGGTATTGGCCTGGCGCGCAACCACCGGGTCGTGCGTCACCATCAGCACTGTTTTCCCATACTCCTTCACCAACCGCTTGATCAGGTCCATCACTTCGTCGGCGCTTTTGCGGTCCAGGTCGCCGGTGGGCTCGTCGCAGAGCAGGAAAGTGGGGTCGGCGACGATGGCGCGGGCAATGGCAACGCGCTGTTCCTGTCCGCCGGAAAGCTGGCGCGGATAGTGGTGCATGCGCTCGGCCAAACCAACGATGGAAAGGGCGGTTTCAACGTGCTTGCGGCGTTCGGCCTTGGAAAGCTTGGTCAGCAGCAAGGGCAATTCGACGTTCTGAAACGCCGTGAGCACGGGGATGAGGTTGTACATCTGGAAGATGAAACCGACGTGGCGCGCGCGCCAGTCGGTCAGCTTGCCGCGGGACATGTGCGTGATTTCATCGCCGGCCACGCTGATGGTGCCGCGCGTGGGAACGTCGAGGCCGCCCAGCAAATTGAGCAGAGTGGTCTTGCCCGAGCCGCTCGGCCCCATGAAGGCCACGAAATCGCCCTTGTCGACGTCAAGATTCAAGCCCTGCAAGACGTCGATGTCCTCGTTGCCGCGGCGGTAGGTTTTGTCCAAGCCGCGAACCTGAATCAGGCTGCCCGCTGCTCCATTGCCGTCCACGCGTACCATGATCAACGCTCCTTGATTTCCGCATCTCCGATCGCTAGCCCGAATGGCGTCATCCCTTGCGGGCACGCATTCTGTGCCCGTACCGCGACACAAATCACAATCACAGAAGGATAACTGAATCGCAAGAACGCTAGCGCTTAACGCTTGATCGCTACTGTTTCACCATCTCTCAAATCGGCTGGTCCCCCAACTACGACTGTGTCTCCGGGCGCGAGCCCCGCCAGAATCTGCGTTTGCGCGCCATTGTTCGTGCCAACCTTCACGGCGTGGCGCTCGACGTGATCGCCTTTCACCAGGAAAACGATCTTCTGCCCGCCATCGTCGCGGACCGCGTTCTGCGGCACCATTACGCCCGCCGGCGCTTCGTTCCCCTGCTTCTCTTCTTCGCCCAGGAACGTGACCTTCACGCCCATGTCGGGCAGGATGCGCGGATCCAGTTTGTCGAAGGCAATGCGCACCTCGACAGTCGCCTTCTGGCGATCGGCCGTGGGAATGATGGTGCGCACGCGGCACGGAATCTTCCAGTCCGGATATGCATCCAAAACCGCGGTCACTTCCTGGCCGCTCTTCACGCGCGCGATGTAGTTCTCGTTGACGTCCACTTCGATTTCATTCGAGGCCATATCGACAATCGTCGCGATGCCTGTGCGCGTGAAGCCACCGCCGGCCGAAATCGGCGACACCATTTCTCCCACCTGCGCGTCCTTTGAAACGATGATTCCGTCGAACGGAGCGCGTGATGACGCAATTATCCACCGCCTGCTGCGCCTCTTTGATGCGCGCGTCCGCCGCGAGCACCTGTTCCTGCGTGTAGTCGATTTTCGCCCTCAGGCTGTTCACGGCCATGCGTCGCATTGTCGAGCGCTTCCTGAGTTTGAACTCCTGCCGTCCTCAATTCCTGCGCGCGATGCAACTCGATCTGCGCGTTCTTCAACTGCACTTGCAGGTCGAGAATGCTTGCCTGCGTGGCATTGCGATCTGCTTTCGCCGACGCGAGCGCCCTCTGCGCATCGGAATCGTCGAGCGTGGCCAGCACAAAGCCCTTGTGTACGTGCATTCCTTCAGTAAAAAAGACGCCCGTAACGCGGCCGGTGATCTTTGCCGCCACTGTGGCGCGCCGCTGCGGGGTGACATACCCGCTCGCGTTGAGCAGGGCCTGTGGCCCGGTGTCCGGGGCGTCTACGCGTGGCGACTTGCACCGACGGCGTCTGATGCATGTACGCGTAGACTCCGCCCACGATTACGAGCGCGGCGAGCAAGACGAAAAAAATAATCGCGATGCGCTTGCCAGCTTTTCGGGAGCCGCGCTTGTGGGCGTCGATGCGCAGCGCTCCGAGGTCCGGTTTTACAGGTGCTTCAGGCATAGTTGGCCTCAGTCGATCGAACCTGCGATTTCCATTATGGTCTACTGGACGCCGCAATTGTACGCGCCAAGGCGCGTTTCACTTCAGCTGCTTCTACGCTTCTCCTTCGACTCTGGTTCCGCGGGCTGATGACTGTTTTCGAGTCTTCGCGTCCGTGATGGCTCGGCAGATCCTGAGCGAAGAGCTTTGTGTTCAGGTGCTTAGATCGGATGAAGCCGAGGCCATTCGTGTCGAGTGGTGCAGTCTTTTCGTCTTCCAAAACCGTTGAAACTGGGTATCCGGGACGGAGGCATTTCGGGACGCCGGTTTGTCTGGGCCTTTGCCACCACCCGAAGCATGTGCCGATCGGTAACGAAATGTCGGCAAGTGTTTACGAACGCGATCGCTTCACTTGGCCTTAAAACCGCCTACCAAGAGAAGTCGTTGCTAGCGTACCTGCATCACCCCATGTATCCGAGCGCGGCATGCAATAGGCCCCGTCGGGCGGCGTCATTTGGTCGGCGGCCCACTCATGTGCGAGCCGCGCCGTCACGGCTTGTGGACGTGGCCGCCCACAAGGTGCCATTCCACAATCCGGCGTTTCCTGCGCCCGGCCAGACCCCGGACTCTTCACTAAGTTGCTGCCGCAGCTTTCCGTACAGAAGTTTGCGGCGGTGGTTGGGGAAAAAACAACGTGGTACTTGCACTCCCACCTCGTTCGGCTCAAGCTCGTCAGGCTTCAGTTTGGAGGACCGGGAGCGGCTCGCCGCCACGGGCACTTGAACGATAAACGGCCTCAACGACGGCCATTGTCTGGATTGCATCCTCGACGCTGATGGAGAGCGTCGAATCGGTTCCCTCTGCGTAACGCATCAGGCTAGCCATGGTTCCGATAAAGGCATGGGGGAACCAGGTTCCTTGCAGCGGCAGCTCCTGCCAGTTAGGCCCTGTGGATGGGCCGAGCAGGGCAAACTCGAAGGTGTCCGGGACGCCAACTGGATAATCCATTAGCAGGCCCATGCGAGCTTTGACCACACCACTGGTTCCCTCCAGCTTGATGAAGCTTTCCTGATGGCGAGCCCCGAAGGCATGGTCGTGGTTGACGCTGATAACAGCGCGCAAGGCGTCGCCATAATCGAGGATGATGGCCGAGCGAGTGGACGAAAGGTCCTTGGCGGGGTGGCGGAGAGTCCGGGCCATCACAGAGGCCGGGTTGCCCAGGAAGCTGCGAAGCAGGTCAATGTAGTGAATGCTGTGGTAAAGGACTTCGAGGCGGGCGCAGCGCCGCCTGAACAGTAGGCCTTTCAAGGCCGATCCGGCTTGCTGTCTCAGGATTTGCGCTCGCCGCTTCTATCAATAGCTCCGGCCTACGCAGCTCACGTAGCCAGACTTTCAGTCCGCTCCGAGGCTGGGCGACTTTCGCCTGCAAAGTAGTCCTGCCCGACCAGTCCTCGGACCATC
>CAWGND010000007.1:0-14576 GCA_963823845.1 Terriglobales bacterium | reverse complement strand
TGTCCTCCCGCATGATTCGAGCTATCCGTTTATGGTTGACGATCATCCCGCGGCGCGAAGCTCTTCGGAGACCCGCCTATATCCGTAGCGCCATCGATGTTCAATGACAACATCCTGGACGGTGGATCGCAATGCGACCTCCTCCTCCCATTGCCACCCGCGTCGTAGGTAGCGGTAAAATCCCGCGCGGCTACCTCGGCCAACTGACACATTCGCTCGACACCTAAGCTGCCTTGCAGCGGCATCCTTGCTCTTATCTCGTCGTAGATGCCTTGTCGCCAGGATGAAAGTTCTGTCGACGCCGAGCCCCTACTCTTTGCAAGGCATGTCTGAAAAAATCCACTTCCAAAGTTTTATTTGCTAACAATCGCTTGAGTCTGAGGATTTGTTTGCGCAACATCAGTTCGCGCGTTCGTGTAGGTGGTGCGTTGCTCTCGTCCAATTGATCACGCCAGTTGTACAGAACTCTGCGACATACGCCCAGCTCTCGCGCGAGCCGGACGATGTTGTTGCCCCCGCGCATTCGCTCAACCGCTTCCTCTCCCGAAACTCGTTGCTGTACCGTTGTCCTTTCTTTGGGTCCACTTTGCGGCTCCTTTCCCCGCAAAGTGTGCCTTGCGGAAGTTGCTCAAGCTAGGGGTTCACTCCCGAGTTCCAACAGAATCCTACAGATTCGGACTCCTGGAGAGACATCATCGATGATGCGCACCTTGCGGACAGACGATTATTTCCTGGTGCCGACAATCCGGGTGGAACTACTCCATTGAGGGACACAAGCGCGTTTATGAGGACTGATTGGAATGACCGTTCTCAATCGCTCTGTTACTCGGGGCGAATGTTGACGATAGATCTTCGGATTTGATGGACATGGCCTTTGCAATTCTCTTGAAGTCGTCCGCAGTGATCCGGAAAGCTCCTCTGCGAAACGCTAAGCCCCAACTCTCGTTCCCTTGGGTAAATGTCAGTTCTTGCAGTAGCGGCCGGACGGGCGCTTGTCTACTCTTGAAAAACTTCGTCCGGCGGCGATATGGACGAAAGCCCGCAGACTGCTCAGCTTCGTAAGGAAATTCGTCAAGGATGCGTCCGGCAGCGGTGAAAGCCTGCAGGACAGGTCCGCTTCCCATCAATTCGCGTGGCGAGTAGAAAACGATGAGGTCGCCGGCCTTCAATCGGCGCACCAAAGCCTCCTTACCGTGGCCCAGTTGGCAGAAGCCGCCTTGAACGGCACCGAGCACATGGTCGTGGCTTGCGACCCCAACCCAATGGCTTTTGTGTGTCACCTTTGCGAGTGCCAATTCGAACCTCCATCAAGGCTGAAGAACTTATTACTCGCCTTCGCCAAGCATCACGGCGCGGAGATCGTAGTCGACAGGATCAAACCCGGTCGCCAACGCCGCGGCTGCCTTCATGTGCGCCTGAATGCCGGGCAGCTTGCTCATGGCCGCATAGTCTTCCTTCGATCGCCACTGCGCGTAATTGACGACCTTGCGTCGGTCGCGACTGACGTGGAGGTTCGCGGAGATGAAGCCGGGTTGATCTCGAAAAATCTCTTCCGTAGCCTTCTGCAGGTTCTCCACCAAGCGGTCCGCGTTTTCAGGTTCGACGGAGAAAGTGTTGATGAATGTTAGATATCCGCTGCTTGCGTCCAACGTTGCCGTTGCCTGCTTTGGCTTTTCTGTGTGGACGGTAATTGCGTATCCATCCGGGTCACGGAAGGCGAAGAATCTCCCAAACGGTCCATTGGCAGGAGGGAGAAGGATGGGTACGCCTTTCTCCACCAGTTGCGCGTGGAGCGCATCGGCATCCGTTGCGGCGATCCAAAGAGACACACCCCATCCCAGCTTGCTAGTTGCATCGAGGTCAACCATCGGTGTCCGGATCGCAAACGGGACAGGTTTGGTGTTGAAGACAACCGCGCCCGGTGGATTGTGCGGGGATGCAGTGAGACCGATCTGCTCTACGTAGAAGGTTTTGGAAGCCTCAAGGTCGCGTACCTGGAGCGCAATAAAGCTTGGCCCGATCAATTTTGGCGTAGTCTTGTGCTTGCTGGATGTTATCATGGTCCTTATAATATATAAGGAGCCTTATATGTCAAGCGTGGAAGGTACATCGACGAACATGGCACCAGAACATCCGATGGCGGATCGGCTAGGATACGTGCTCAAGCGAGCACAACACGCACTCCGGATAAGCATGGATGACCAGCTAAGCCATCTAGGTGTGACCACGGCACAGTTCAACGTTTTATCAGCAGTTCAGCGGCAACCGGGCATTTCAAATGCCTCCCTTGCACGTGGGGCGTTTGTCACAGCACAGAGCATGCTGGGGATCGTGGCCAACCTGGAAAAGATGAGGCTCTTGCATCGAACTCCTCACCAGACACACGGACGCATCATGCAGACTGAGTTGACGCAAAAAGGCACTGAGGTGCTGGCAAGCGCACGCAAAGCAATCGATAATGTGGAGAAGAGCATGACAGTCGGTTTTACTGCTAAGGAGATCGCTACACTACGGTCCATGCTTCAACGGTGTGCCCAGAATATGCATTCCGCATATAGCCGACCGCCCAAATGAGCTGATCGATATGGTGCCCGCACGGCGAATAGTCCTCATATGTCGCATTCTCGGTAGCGATCTGTTGCTGACGGAACGCTGTTGTTGCCAATGGTTCCCTTTGTCACGAGATGTGAGAACCCGCCGTTCGAGGCTGGCTACGGCTTTGTGAGTCCGAGCAGCTTTGCGAGCTGGGCGTCGAGCATCCTCACAGGAAGAAGTCTGGGCAGAGTCCAGTTCTTGAAACGTTGAGGAACGACAGCATAGCGTGCCTTCGGTTTCGCCGTGCTGAGTGCCACGTGGACGGCTTCGCCCAGGCGTTCAGGGGATAAGCCGTTATTACGTGCTTCGCCGACGATGAACTTCTGGAAGTTCTGCACCGCTTCCCAATACTCAGTCTGCTTGAACTCACTCAGATCTTCTTTTTCGCCCTTGTCGTACATCGCCGTGTTCACGGTGCCTGGTTCAATGATCACGACGTCGATGCCAAATAACATCAGTTCTCGCCGCAGCACGTCCGACATGCCTTCAAGACCAGATTTGGAGGAGCTATAAGCACCGAGAAGCGGGACAGCAACTTTTGCGGTGCTAGAGCTGATGTTCACGACGCGGCCGGCGGGACCCTGCCTCTTCTTATCCGTTCCCAAAAGAGGAGCAAAAGCTTGGATTACGACAAGCGGGGAGATCATGTTGACATCCAACTGCCGCCTGTACTCGCTGGCTCTCAGATAAAGCAGTGGCCCACTCACCACAATTCCTGCATTGTTCACCAGGCCAACAAGATTCCTGTCGCCTATCATGGAGCCGACCTTCTGGGCAGCTTGATATACAGCGTCGGCGTCCGTTATGTCCATCATGAGAGGCACGAAGCCGTTACCGAACTCACTTTGCAAGCGATTGGCGTCAGCCTGCTTGCGTACAGAACCGAACACACGAAATCCCTTTGAGACAAGCACCTTTGTGGTTCCCCAACCAATTCCGGTGGAGACCCCGGTGACCACGACATCTTTGCTGTTCGCCATCGCATTCCTCCTAAGCTGATCACTGTTCATCTTTAACGTGTACACTGTACACCTTCACTTTGCAGGTGTCAAGGTGTACAGTGTTTCTCATGCCTTATCCGTCGAAAACAGACCGCAAGACGATCCTTTCGGCCGCGGTAAAGGATCTGGCGCACGGGGGTATCCGCGACTTGTCGTTACGGAATCTCGCTGCCTCCCTCGACCTCGCGCCCAATGCAATCTACCGTTACTTTTCCGATCGCTCAGCACTGGAAGCTGCGCTAGCAAACGAAGCTGCCCGGCAACTGGAACTGGCGCTGAGGAAGGCGGCCGACGGGTGCGAACCGGTTACCACAATCCGCAAGATGTCATCTGCTTACATAAAGTTCGCAAGGGACAACCGTCACCTCTACGAGGTGATGATGAGTCTCCACGCGCCGGAGCACGATGCGACCTCCCGCCAAAGCCTCTGGACGTTCACCGTCGAGCAGGTGCAACGAATTGCCGGGTCGGACCGAGCTGCGCAGGCGTCTGTCGCGCTTTGGGCATTCCTCCATGGAGCCGTGGCGTTAGAAGCCGCGCAAGTGTTCGGCGAGAGCAAACCTGCAAGCGGCCTTGAATTCGGGCTCGACGCGTGGTTAATGGCTGTCTGTACGCGTGAGGACCGAATAGAGGCACTTCGAATCAACCCCACCAAGAAGACGGCAAAAAAGAAAGTGTCTGCGCGCGAAAGTCCAGCGCGAAGAGGCAAGTGATGATTCATGGTTGGTGTCATTTTTGATTAGGACGTGTGTCCCCGTCAGTACCTTTAGGTTGGCTTCCCGCGAGCAATTTGGGTGATTGGACGGCGGATCAACGTGACGGCGGCCAGACGATGCGGTGAAAACGGCAAACGAAATCTGTAGTTGACTGTCCAGACGCTTTCCAATATGATTCTGCCATGCCCAGGCCGCGAAGCGACGAGAAGCGGATTGCCATCCTGAAAGCAGCAACTCGCATCATCGTCGCACAGGGACTTAGTGCCCCCACAGCCGGAATCGCGAAAGAGGCAGGTGTTCCAAATGGCTCTTTATTCACGTACTTCGAAACCAAAACCGAGCTCTTCAACCAGCTCTATCTGGAACTGAAGGGCGAGATGGCTGCAACGGCCCTGAAGGGCCTGCCAGCGGGGGCACAAGTTCGGGAGCAATTCTTCCGAGTCTGGCAGAACTGGACCAACTGGGCGGTAACTTTCCCTGAGAAGCGGCACGCACTCGCCCAACTCTCCGTTTCGGGCGAGATCACCCCAGAAAGCCGTGCGGCCGGACACAAGATGATGGCCGATCTCGCTGAACTGGCCGATAGCAGCCGGGCGAGCGGCCCCATGCGTAAGGCACCGCTTGGCTTTGTACTCGCCCTCATGAACTCAGTGGCAGAGGCCACGATGGATTACATGACTCAAGATCCTGCAAATGCCAGTAAGCACTGCAAAGCGGGCTTCGATGCCCTGTGGCGGATGGTGGAGTGATTTTTTTGAAAGCGTACATGACTGACTAGACAGACATTAAAGGAGATCTAATGCCAACCAACAGTTCGATTAACAATTCAGTGGAACACAAGGCGTACGTCATCACCGGCCCGACTTCCGGGATCGGTCGCCGTACGGCCCTGGACACGGCCAAGTACGGCACGGTCGTGCTCGTGGGCCGCGACCGCGTAAAGCTTGATGCGTTGCAGAATGAGATCCAGCAGAAAGGCGGGAACGCTGTTTCAGTCGTGTGCGACTTGTCAGATATCTCTAGTGTGAAACGAGCGGCTGCTGAGATCGCAAGGTTGAATCTTCCCCTCGCAGGGCTCGTCAACAATGCGGGCATCATGCAGATGCGCCCCACCAAGAATGCTCGCGGCTGGGATATGTCGTACGCCACAAATCACCTTGGGCCCTTCGTGCTGACCGAAGCGCTCATGCCGCATCTTCCTGATGGTGCTAACGTGGTCTTCGTCGTCTCCGCCGCAGAAGACCCCGAACGCAAGCCAGCCGTGCATGCGGGTTTCCGAGGTGGTCGCTATGTCTCCGCAGAGGCTAGTGCGCGCGGCGAATGGAAACCAGGCGGCTCCAACAAGCCGGGCTTCGATGCCTACGCGACTACCAAACAAGCCCTTCTGGCTGCGGCAATGGCATTCGCCCGCGAGACTCCACGACTGCACATCGACGCGATCGAACCGGGCGTCAATCCAACTACCGGCCTCGGGGGAGCAGATCTCAGCGCCTTCGTGCGCTTTGTGCAGAAATTCATCGTGCCGCTTCTCGTGCCGTTACTCATGCCCTTCATCAAGATCTTGAGCACCCCGAAGCGAGCCGCGCGCGAGATCACCAAAATCCTGATCAATACATCCGGTCAGACCGGCGTCTACTACGACGAGGGCGGTCGCCCGATGCGAAGCTCTGCGCTCGTGCGCGACCCGACGTTCCAGGACCGTGTCGTCGCCGAGACGCGAGCTTTCCTGGCCGCACACTCAGAGTGAAAAGCTCTAGCTAACTCGCCAGCTTCGCAAACGGCAGTTATCGCAATTGGCGATTGAGAAAGTCGTATGTCCGCTTGTGGGCGAGTGCTGCAGCCTCAGCGTTGTAATGTGCCCCACCATGCCGCGAGAAGGCATGATTCTGACCCGGATAGCTGTAGACTGTCCCGTTCGGTTTCCTGGCAAGTGCCGCCTTGATTTCAGCTTGCGCAGCTTTGGAAATGAACTCGTCCTCCTCGGCCAGGTGCATCAGCAGCGGCGCATGAAGCCCGTCGACTTCGCCCAGATATTTCTCAGTGTCACCGCCGTGATAAGCGACAGCAGCGTCAACGCGACTGCGCACGGCTGTCAGAAAAACCATGAGTGCGCCGAGGCAATAGCCAAGGACGGCGACCTTGCCAGTGCACCCTGGCAGCTTAGCCACAGCGTTGATGGTGTCCTCTACATCCCTGACGCCGGCGTCGCGGTCATAGGCCTGATAGAGACGCATACCGTGTTGCCAGTCGGCGTCGGAGGTGACATTACTAAGGTCAACGCCCGGCTCCTGCCGCCAGAAAAGGTCGGGCGCAACCGCAATAAAACCTTGTTCGGCCAATTCGTCGCAGGTTTTGCGGATGTCGGCGTTTACCCCGAACAGCTCCTGCAGCACGACGACGGCGGGAGCCGGCAAGGTCTTCGGTCGCGAGATATAGGCACCGAACGCGCCGTCCCGTCCTTTGATGGTGATGTGATCTTTCATCATTGTGCCCTGCTCAGACATTGCGTCCTCCTCAAGTGATGGCGTTCGTCCGGGCCTCCGTCAATCTCATCAGAATCGGCGGAGGCCCGCTATCGAGACAGCCGGGTTCAGCCAGCGGGCTCGCGTTGGGCTAACCAGGCCCTCGTTTAACTTGCAGCCGATTTATGAGCGGGCGCAGATGTGGCAGCCTCTTCGATCAGTTTGGCTGCTTCCTTCGGATGAGACATGTAGGCCACATGGCTCGACTTCACTTCGACCGTCTTTGCCTTAGCGCGCTTCGCCATCATGCGCTCCTGATCCGGATTGATCGAACGGTCTTCGGTGGCAACCATGTACCAGGTGGGCTTGTTTTTCCACGCGGGATTCGTGACCTTATGCGTAAACGAGTCGGTGGAGATCGGCACCTGCGATATAGCCATGAACCACGCCTTCTCCGGCGGAACGTCTGCAGCGAAGTCGGCCGCGAAATGCTCCTGTTCTATCCACCAGTTGTTGTTGCTGTCCGGCTTGAACGCCTTGGACGCTTGCGGCAAGGCCTGCTCGATCGACGCACAGCTCTCACCTTCATCGAGAGCAAATGCGGCGATATAGACAAGCGCCGCAACCTTTGGATGATTGCCGGCCTCGGTGATGATGGACCCGCCATAACTGTGGCCCACCAGAACCACTGGCCCGTCCATGGCGTCAATGGCCGCCTTCGTATACTTTTGGTCGTCGGCGTAGGAGGTCTCGGGGGGCTGCGCCACCGACACCTTGTATCCATCATTCTTGAGAATGTTAGCGACCGGTTCCCAGCCGGAGCCGTCGGCGAAAGCACCGTGCACCAGAACCACGTTCTTAATATTCTGTGTCATGATCGTTCCCTCCCTGGTTTGGGCTTCAGCGAATCGTGCGTTAAGCCTCGAACACGCAACGAGACAATACCGGGAGCAGAGCATGACAGTATTGAAAACACGGACCACTTTTGAGGATTCGTGCTTCAAAGGTGGATTGAAGCCAGGCTATTCGAGTGGCTGACGGGATTGGCGATTGGCTATTTCGATGAAAGTACTGCGGCGTGAGTGTTCTCGCCTCCATTTTGCCGGAGTCGCACCGACGATGGCTGCAAACGTCCGGGTAAGGGCGGCTTGATCGGAAAATCCAGTCTGCGCGGCAATTTCCACCAGAGAATTATTCGTTTCCGACAAGAGGGCCTTCGCGATATCAATGCGGTGCAGAATCAGGTAACGATGCGCGGAGGTACCAAACGATCTTCTGAATGACCGCGCAAAATGGCTGACTGAAAGCCTGCATTCCTCGGCAAGTCTTGCCAGTTTTACCTCGCCGTCCAGGTGCTCCCGCAGCAATTCCAGAACGCGACGTCTTTGCCATGGGGCCAGACCGCCTTTGATTTGCGGGATAGCTTCACCGAGCTGGCCATACCGCCCGACAAGATGCGAGCAAACCATCATCGTGAAAGAATCCATAAACAACTGAGAGAATATCTCCGGCCTCTCCAGGCACGGCAGCATCAGTTGCGTCAGGTGATAGAGGATCGGGTCGGGACTTCCGT
Organism: Terriglobales bacterium; assembly: GCA_963823845.1. Taxonomy (GTDB): domain Bacteria; phylum Acidobacteriota; class Terriglobia; order Terriglobales; family Acidobacteriaceae; genus Alloacidobacterium. The sequence continues at coordinate 6,229 of CAWGND010000007.1, read as the reverse complement.
AAACACAATGGAGACGCTTAACTGTCGAGACTCCAGCGTCGTCCGTCAGGGAGTCCAGGGTTGCACGCGGAACGTGGTAGTGAATCCAGTCGATGGGGCCCGGGTTTCGAATACTGGAATTTGACTCCAGGTCGCACATCGCGACTCCGCCCACTGGCCATGCCCCCGTCTTTGTGTACTTCTCATCGGTCCAGAGTTCCCATTCCCGGGAATTCGCATGATTAAGATGAACCGAAACAACGTAGGCCTTTTCAGATGGGATGGACGCAGTTCGCTCCGGGATGCCGCTCCGCGCAATCAATCGGGTAATCGCCATTTGCGGCCTGACCACTGAATCCAGGGAATCGATGGCAACATGGCGCGGTTGGTTCATGGTGAAATACTTCGCCATCTGCGCGCCGTAGGCGCTGGCGTGGGGTTCAGACGATGGCGCGGAATTCCGATTCGGTTCGCAGGCGTGAGTTTTGTTCACGGTAATCAATCCTCCAACAGAAGACGACCGGTCGCCTTATTGAGGATCGAAGAATACCACCGTTTTCTGCACATTTTCCAAAGAGCCAAAAAGAGATCGAGATTCCGACAGGAATCGCCAAATTTAGTCCTTTTCGACAAGCCACGGACGGGTAATTGCCTGCGAAGATTCAAGGAATGTCTCCGATTCAGGGGGAGAGCTCACATCGAGAGCACGATCCGCGCGAAATGCTTCTGCGCTCCGCTGGAAAACTATTTCAGGACGTCGGCTATGTCCAGGCGAGCATTCACCGCATCGCCGATGCTGCAAGCGCGCATAAGGGCACTTTCTACAACTACTTCAGGAGCAAAGAAGAACTTGCTTCGATACTCGTCGATCGCCAACTTACTGCAATCAATCAATCGCTTTCTCTGGCGGTGGGCAAGAGCGCACGCGATCAACTGAAAGAGCACTTCGAGTTTCTGGCCATGGAACCTCCCACGGTCGAAGTGGCCCCACTCCAGCTTCTCGCGACCTTCGCTGCGGAGGCACCGGCGATCCCGCTCGCAATCACACAACGTATCGCTCGTGGCACCGACCTCTGGATCACTCATGTAAGCGACCTGATCTCACTCGCTCAGACAGAAAGCGCAACACCAACTGCGCAGAATCCCACAAAGCTGGCGTCACTGCTGGTCACTTGCTGGTACGGAGCGATCATTCGCAGGAAATCGGACCCATCTTTGAAACTTCCTGATGACTTTCTTCCGTTCTTCATCCGAAGCGGCGTCCTCTGACAAACACCCGACAAAGACCGCTATCGATATCTGCCCGATAGCACTCGGGGTCTTCAGTTTTCGAATGCCCGGAAATCAGTCGACAAGCTGAGCTCTTTCCATCTTCTGGCTTCTTCCAACCGCGCAAGGTCGTTCTTTTCTGCGCCATTGTACGCGTCGCTGCCGAGTAAAAGCCGCAACGGTGGATTTTGTTCCTGAGTCAGACGAACGATTGCCTGAGCAGCCTTTTTCGGATCGCCCGGCTGCTTTCCATTGTAGTCACGCTGAAACCTGGCGGTCGCGCCAACTGTCGAATCGTATTCGGGACGCCCTTCGCTCAGCTTTGTAGAACTTCCCGCAAACTCGGTGCGAAAGCCACCTGGTTCAACAATGGTGACCTTAACGCCCAGCGGAGATGCTTCGCGCGACAACACTTCGGAGAAACCTTCAACGCCCCATTTTGCAGCCGAGTAGGGTCCGCGACCCGGAGGTCCGATCCTTCCTCCCATCGATGAAAATTGAACAAAATGACCGCCCTTCCTTTCCCGGAAATACGGAAGGGCTGCCTTTGTCACAATGATCGTCCCGAAGAGGTTCGTTTCGATTTGCGCACGAAAATCCGACATGGGTGTGTCTTCGACAGACGAGAGATTGCCGTATCCCGCGTTGTTGACAACAACGTCCAGCGAGCCAAACGTATCGATAGCTGTCTTCACGGCAGAAGTCGCGGCGGACTCGTCGGTCACATCCAAGGCAAATAATTTCACCTGATTACCGTAGGGGTCCGACAGATCGTTAAGTGATTCGGTGTTTCGGGCTGTCGCCATGACCTTATTACCGGCTGCAAGGCTGGCGTCGACAATGGCGCGACCCAGACCGCGAGAACTACCCGTAACTAACCACACTTGCGACATTCTTCCTCCTGTTTCCAACTTCTGGATCTGTATATAACTCTAACCCTCAAGGAAATCCCGCCTGAACTCAGCGTCTCCACCGATTTTGAGACGAAGCGAAGAAGCCGGCAAACATTAAGCAGGAGAATCCGAACCGCGCCAAGGTGGTCCATGGTTCAACTTGGACTGGATTCTTTCCTTCTTCGTCTCACTTGACGATCAGATTCCGCGAATCAGCCGCATGAAGGCGTCGATCTTCTTCGTAATTCGCGCCCGGTCGGGACCGAGGTTCTGCTCCAGGCAAATTCCGCTAAAGAACGTGACGATCAAGCCAGCGAGGGAATCATTATCGTCACGAGATCCACGCGCTGCAGCTAGATTGTCGATGAGCAGCTGATGGGCTTTCATTACGCTTGCGACCATGATCTGGCGGGCTTTGGGGGGAGGTCTGCGAACTCGCGCATAGAGTTCACCGAGAAGCAGCCCTTCTGCCCCCAACTCCCATAGCAGACCTTGAGAAAACTCTCAACATTGGTCCAACCCAGAGGCTGTTTCGTCAGGTGTCCGCGTGCCATCAGGACGTCGAAATACCTGCGCAGGCTCTCCACGAACAGGTCTTCTTTGTCCTTGAATTCCGTATACAAGCCAGATTTGCGCACGCCTGTGGCCTCTTCAAGGTCCTGAACACTCGTCTCAGCGAGGCCATGCTTCCAGAAGACTGGGATTGCTTTATCGAGGACATCCTCTCGGGTGAACAGTTTTCGTCGTCCCATCGCAACATTATCGCTCAATTCACCCGAGGGACTTGCAAATAAAGGACCGAATGGTCCATTATTACAAATAGAGAGAGATTGTCCCGGAGGACCCATGGCGCCCAGCCGTAAACAACAGGTCATCGATCTCCTGAAGTCGCTTGAGACCAAAGATCCGGTTCCGCTCGCATATGTCAATCCCAATAAGTATATCCAGCACAACTTGCAGGTGGGACCCGGTCCGGCAGGTGTCGCCGCCCTCATCAAGAACATGCCGCCCGATGCGTCCGTCAATACGATCCGCGTCTTTGAAGATGGGGACTATGTCTTCGCTCACACGCAGTACAACTTCTTCGGACCACGCATCGGATTTGACATCTTCCGCTACGAAGATTCCCTGATCGTCGAGCATTGGGATAATTTGCAGGAGACCGCGACCGAACCTAGCCCCAGCGGGCACACGATGATCGACGGTCCCACGATCGCCTCCGATCTGGACAAGACCGATGCAAATAAGGCGCTCATGCAGCGCTATATGGAGGACCTTCTCGCAGGCCGTCGGGAGACCTTCCCGAGGTACTTCAACGGAACCCAATACATTCAGCACAACCCCTGGGTGGCCGATACAATCCCGGGGCTGATTGCGGGCTTACAGGCTCTTGCTGCCAAAGGTCAGGCGGTCGTATACAAAAGCGTGCACAAGATACTTGGCGAGGGTAACTTCGTCCTCGTCGTCGCCGAAGCTACGTTTGGTGGCGTACCCACTGGCATTTATGACCTCTTCCGCATTGAAAAGGGTAGGATCGCCGAGCACTGGGATACGCTCGAAGCGATTCCACCTCGCGATCAATGGAAAAATAGCAACGGTAAGTTCTAGTGCGGTGCGAGGCAGAACATATGCTTCAAGGCATGTTTGGAAAAAGATTGGCGGAGCATTTTTCTCTGCTGGAGTCTTCCTCACTTGTGCTTGGTCCCAAGGGAAACTCTCAGGTTGCGTTGACACGTATGCGAATGCCGAACGGTTTTCCTGGACCCACTCCACACATTCCACCAGAAAAGGCTTTTTCGATATCCGTGCACCTGCGCCGACCCGACAGCATTAAGGGCTGGGGAACGTGGCTTGACGGACGCTTTCATCGTGTCACCGAATGGGATGCCGGCGGGATTCAGATATTCGATATGGAGTCGGAGCCGGTCGCACTGCGAACTTCAGGTTTCGACTCGGTTCACGTCTATATACCCCGGTCAGTTATCAATCGATTCAGTGACGAGAACGAGCAAAAGCGCATTCGCAACTTGCATTGCACCCCGGGAACCAAGGATGACGTGATTCTTCATTGGGCCCGGATGATGTTGCCGTTCTCTGATCGTCCGCTTCAGCTTCCACGCTTGGTTATCGATGAAATGATCATGATGTTCTGCGCTCATCTGAGCCGCACATACCAGGGCCGGAGCCAGCCGCCGGAGGTTGTTACCGGGGGGTTGACGATCTGGCAACAGGATCGAGCGATCGAGGTGTTGAACGAACATCTGGATGGTGATCTGGCGCTTGCCGATCTTGCAAAAGAGTGTGCGCTATCGCCGGGTCGTTTCATGCGCGCATTCAAAAGGTCGTTTGGTGTTCCCGTCCGGCGCTACTTGCTCTATAAGCGAGTTGAAGCCGCAAAGTCTCTCATGTTGCACTCGAACGACTCTTTACTAACAGTCGCGTTGGAAGTCGGATTCACTGACCAGCCAGCTTTCAATCGAAGCTTCCGTGAGATTGTTGGAACTTCGCCAGGACGGTGGCGAAGAGCAAACGCGCCGATGCCGAAGGCGTTCAACCTCCCCGCGCCTGAAGAGAAGTAAAGGTCGTCACTCGCGTTTCCCACCCACTAAAGCCCAACAGAAACGCCAAACTGCGGCACTTTCAATCAAGACAAGGATTGAAACTTCCAAAATAATGGGGGAGGTCTGTGACCAACTACGTGTGCAAGACGACACATGAGTTCTTCCAGATCGATAGGAGACGAAAATGGGAAAAACATATAAGGCGGTCGAGATAACCAAACCCGGGACTTTTCGCCTCGTCGACAAGCCTGTCGTCGGGCCCGGTGAGGAACAAGTACGTATCCGGGTAGAGGCTTGCGGTGTATGTCACTCAGACGCGGGTACCGTTGAGGGACAACTGCCCGGCGTCGTGTATCCGCGTGTGCCGGGCCATGAAGCAATTGGCCGCATCGAGGAGGTTGGCCGGCGTGTTACGACCTGGAAGGTCGGCCAGCGTGTAGGAGTCGGGTTCTTTGGAGGTGAAGACGGAACCTGCGAGACCTGTCGCCGCGGCGACACGGCATATTGCCAGAACCCCATTATCACTGGCGTGACGAGTGATGGCGGCTATGCGGAAATGATGATCGCAGAGGCACGCGCACTGGCTCTCATACCTGAAGAGCTCAAATCAGAAGATGCGGCCCCGTTGGTCTGCGCCGGCATCACCACATTCAATGCGCTCCGCAACGCCGGACGTGCAGGCGATACCGTTGCTATCCAGGGTATCGGCGGTCTGGGGCATCTCGGAGTGCAATACGCCAAAAAGATGGGCTTTCGCACCGTTGCGATCGGCTTCGGTCCAGACAAAGAACATCTCGCGCCCAAACTGGGAGCTCACGTTTACATCGACGCCAAAGCTGAGGATGCGGGAGCAGCGCTACAGAAGCTGGGGGGTGCCGACGTCATCTTGGCGACCGCCCCCAGCGGAGCAGCAATCGCCAGCCTGCTTCCCGGCCTCTCAGTTCGCGGAAAGCTCGTGGTAGTTGGAGTTTCGGGTGATCCAATTCCGGTCAACGGAGTGCCGCTCATCTTTGGCGGGCGCTCGGTCATTGGAAGCCTGACTGGAAGAGCGATCGAAACACAGGACACTCTTGATTTCAGCGTACTAACCGACGTTCGCCCGATGATCGAAACGCTTCCTTTGGAGAAAGCCGAAGAAGCGTACCGACGCATGATGTCCGGTGATGCGCGATTCCGCATTGTTCTCACAATGGCCTAAAAATCACGACCCCGCTGAAAAGCGACATCGACAAAGCGATGTGCAAAGGAGACTCAGATGAATCAATTCCAGGAAATTTTCGACAAGCAGAAAGCGTATTTCGATGCGGACGCGACCAAGTCTTACGAGTGGCGCATCGATCAGCTGACACGCCTTGAGAACTTGTGCAATGAGAACGCCGAGGCTCTTGAGGCCGCAATGAGCAGCGACTTCAAGACGGCCAGCCAAGAGAAAGTCTTCGAGATTATGGCGCCTGTGGGAACCGGCCTTCGCGAAGTAAGATTTGAAGGAGTGGATGAAGCCCGTAGATGTGGTTGTGCCCAAGGCCC
>CAWGND010000006.1:0-32686 GCA_963823845.1 Terriglobales bacterium | reverse complement strand
GTCTCAAGACTTGATTAACTGGGCTGATGTCGTTTTCGTGATGTCGGAGAAGGAAGATGGGCATCTGACCTTTGTGGAAGACAATTTCCGTGTAAAGGACAAACTGGTTTGTGATTTGGATATACCCGACAACTACGATAGGGGCGATCCAGAATTGATCGGATTACTTAGAAAGAAGATTGAAGAATTTATGCTCCCGCGAGGCTATCTGCTCCAACAGGCTTTTCAGAACGGCCAGCTTCGCTTCGAGGGAGATCTGAAACTCCTCGCTCAGCCCAAGATCTTTGCCGCCTGGCTGCGGCCGCTGTTTCGACAACCCTGGGTGGTCTACTTGAAACGTCCCTTCGGCGGTCCCGCATACGTCGTGCACTATCTGGGTCGCTACACTCATCGTGTGGCCATCTCCAACCATCGCCTGGTCTCCCTCGCCGATGGCCAAGTCACTTTTCGCTGGCGTGATTCGGCTCACCACAACGAACAGAAGTTGCTGTCCCTATCGCTCGATGAATTCTTGCGCCGATTCCTATTGCACATCCTTCCGAAAGGCTTCGTGCGCATTCGTAACTTCGGCTTTTTGGCCAACCGCAAACGCGCCACGCTCCTACCGCTTTGCTTGCAGTTGTTGGGTTCGGCACAACAGCCGCAAAGCGAACAACACGCCTCTTCCACCGAGGACTGTCCCGATCTTTGGCGCTGCCCTAAATGCGGTGGACCGATGAAGGTCATCGAAAGGCTCACCGCTGCCGAAATCCAACTTCGTTCTCCACCACGGATCAGCGTTGCGGCATGAGACTACTCTCTCCAACTCGAAAACTCGCGTCCTTCCAGGCGCTCCGCATCTCTGTGCCTCGCCGTTAAACCGATCCCTTCTTCCACCTTCTTCGACCACAGTCTTTGCGATACTTTTTCGCCGTAGCCAATTTCCGCGCGCACGGTGTCATGTGTCGTGCCCTGCAGCACAGTCTCGGCACGGCTTAACGCCGCTCCTTCCCACCATTGAATTTGCATAGCGCCCGCGTCCACCGCAACCATGGGCGGCCACCTCCAAACGGCTTTACCGGACGCGCGCAGAACTCCCCGCCTCCGTTCACTCCTGACCGAGAACGCGCATCCGGTAAAGCGCTATCTCTAACGACGCCGGCCGTGTCAAGAGTTTTTTTAGTTTTTTTTCTTTTGCTTATCACTGAGTTCGCGCACACTTCTCCACTCACGCACGAAGCGTGTCCTTTCCGGTCTTCTCTCCTCAACTGTGGCACCCTAACCTGCTCAGCCCGTTTCCGTTCATCAATTCAGTGTTGCCCACCAAACATCTCTTCGATCACGAATCAACCATGATGAGTTATTCGAACTCCCTCTTCTTCAAGGGAGGCGGGTAGCCTAATCAATCTGCCGGTGACTGTTTCGCACCATGGCCGGTATCTGGCATCCCCACACAGGCTTCACTGCTTTTCTGCTGCTTCTGTCCGCGACGACAGAACTCGTTATAATCAATCTCATCCCGCAACATGATCCACAGCCGGATCCCGAGTTTGCGAGCCGCCGCCACTCTCGACTTCCCCAGACCTTTCTGGACCAATTTGCGGCGGTAGAAACGCTGCAACTCCGGATCCCGGCGTACCGCGTGTGCCGCCGCTTCACCCCAGAGAAACCGCAGCAGCGGATTGCCTTGTTTGCTCACACCACCCAACCGCTGCCGCCCTCCACTGGAGTATTCACTCGGAATCATCCCCACATAACTAGCCAGGGCCTTGCTGTCAGCGAATCGTGCTGCATCGCCCAGGAATACCTCGGTTGCCAACGCCGTGATCGGTCCCACTCCAGGGTGCGTCATCAGCAACCGTGCTCCGGGACGTTCACAAGCTTGCTCCTCGACTCGCTGGTTTAGTTTCTCGATCTCCGCTTCGAACTTCTTGTACATCGCCTGCAACTCGCTCCGCCGATAAGCGGTATGTGGCGCCAACGGCAATGACGCAATCGCGTGTTGGCCTCCTTGGGTCCACAGAGCGGGGCCTCGTCGTAAACCATTCGCCAAGGCTATCGACTGCAGCGCGTTTTGTATTCGCGTCCGTATGCGTACCCACTGATGACGATGCCGCAACAAGGCCCGCAGATCTTGTTGCTCCTTTGAAGGCAGCCAGATCCTCGGAAAACGGTTTTCCACCAGCAGCTTCAGAATCAACTCCGCATCTCGCCGGTCATGTTTCTGTTTCCGGGGCTCGGCAGCTCGAATGTTGGCCGGATGACCGACTTGGCATTCGATTCCCAGCTCTTCCATGAGGTTCACAAACCACTGCATCGATCCCGTGGCTTCGATCCCCACACGCACCGGGCGTGGAAGCTTGGAATAAAACTCCCGCACGTTGTTGCCTTCGTGCTTCAGAGTCATGGTCACCACCTCCCCTGTTGTGGTGTCTAGCATCGCCAACGTTTGCTGGCGCGCGTGCAAGTCACATCCTATAATTCGCATCTCGGCCTCCTTCGGTCCGAGCACTGTTAGGGTGAACACCGAAACAGTCTACTCGTACCGTCGCGAGGCCGGCGTCGTTATGACATCAGCGTTAACCAAGCACTGGACAGACTTTAAATGAATGGGCGGGGACCACGAAGAAAATCGCACGAGTGAGTTCGACGCAGAATCAGCGCTTCTTTACTTGATAATCCAGGAAGACCAATCGAATTGAAACAGAGCCGGCAGGTGATGGCACAGCCGCATCCACGGTGCTCGGAAGGCTAAGTCCTTCCACTTCTCGGTATTCAACCTTTACTGACAGTTGTACTGGCTCGCTTGTGGCTCCCTTGTAATAGGCCTGATAGCCTGTGAGGACACGTCCGTTACTGCTTGCTGACCATTGAGGATGAAGTGTGGAATCGAATTTAGGCGAGGTCACTTTGACTTCTTCGATGGCGAGTTGATGATTCAATACCACGGCAACTTGATTGGCTCTCTCGCTAAAACTGAGGGCATACTTTTCGCCCAGGTCCTCCAAGTGATATTTGCTGTCCGGTTCGGGAAGGAGCGAGTTGAACATGAAGACTGACCATGTTTGAAAAAAACCAGTTAAAAGCTGTTCCATGCCATCAACTGATTGGCGAATCCGCTGGGCAACTTCCTCGCTCGGAGGGGCGATGTCGGACTCATGAGAAATCGTTGACGCTCCGTCCGGCCCGAGTAAGACCGTGAAATGAGTGGCTTTTAACATCGCAGAAGCTGCTCTGTTCCTACCTTGTCGGCGTTTATCGTTTTGTAGATGGAATCCCAGTCCGGCTGCACTACGCGTCGCAATTGGACCAGCCCCTGGCTCTTGAGGTTGTAATAGGATTGACGTGCTTGTCGAATTGTATCTTGATCTGCGCGTTGCTGTAGAGCAGTACACGGAATGACGCAAGTGAAGAACAACACCAGACAAAAGTTCGGCTTGCTCATCGTGCCCCCGAGCTACAAAGTGCGATTCGCCTGAGTTGACCACAATTCGGAAGAAGGGCCAATAGGTCTCAACGAGATCGGCTATTATCGGTTAACTGCACCCCGTACTCAGTCATCTCCTGCTTAGCGTAATCGGAAACTTGAAACCGAATGGACGGTAACCGCGTTTACCGTCCAGGTGGGCTTTTCGCGAGCAGATAACAGCGTTGGTGTGGCAGGAAACAAACGCCTTACGCGTGTGTTTCCTGGAGAGTAGGAAATTACTGCTACGTGTACCCATGTGGTTGCAGGCCACACCTCCGGTGACTTGCATCCGCTTTTACAAATGCGCGTCACTTCTGTTAACTGATTTTCAACTTGACATGCTCAGTAAAACAGGCGCAGAGTTACCCAAGTTTCCCCTAATCTCCGTTTCTAGCTGTTCTTTCTTATGGTCTCTCGACAGGTATTTTCGGGACCCTGGGCCATCACTCGCTGGTGAGCAGCTTCCACTTCTGTGCGCCGCCAGCAAGTCGAAGGGGAACGAGCGCGGCAACATCATCTGACAGCGAACGAAATCCAGCTAACTAACTAGGTAGCAGCCTACAGGTGCATCCACCATCGCGACCAGAAGCCGGCGTGGCAAAGGAGGGAACATGGGCAAACTTAACTGGGGGAAGAGTACGCTGTCTTTTTTCTGTGCGCAACTACGGCGATTGCCTTACCGGCGCAGACGTTGACGACGCTGCACAGCTTTGACAGCACGGACGGCGCCTACCCGTGGGCGGCGCTGGTCCAGGCCACCGATGGGAACCTCTACGGGACAACGCAGGAGGGCGGGGCCAATGGCTATGGTACGGTCTTCAAAATCACCCCAAGTGGCACGCTGACCACGCTTTACAGCTTCGACTATCACGGACGGCGCCTCCCCCCAGGCGGGGCTGGTCCAAGCCACCGATGGGAACCTGTACGGGACAACGCTGGAGGGCGGGGCCAACGGCGTTGGCACGGTCTTCAAAATCACCCCAAGCGGCACGCTGACGACGCTGCACAGCTTTTGCTCGGAAAGCGGTTGCACCGACGGCTACGGGCCGGTCGCGGGGTTGGTCCAGGCCACCGATGGGAACTTCTACGGGACAACCCAGGTGGGGCGGGGCCAACGTCTTGTGCCCGGTGCCCGGAGACCTTGGCTGTGGGACAGTCTTCAAAATCACCCCAAGCGGCACGCTGACGACGCTTCACAGCTTTTGCTCCGAAAGCGGTTGTGCGGACGGCGCCGAGCCCTACGCAGGGCTGGTCCAAGCCACCGACGGGAACTTCTACGGAACAACGGCGACTTGTCGGGGCGAACGGCGTTGGCACGGTCTTCAAAATCACCCCAAGCGGCACGCTGACCACGCTTTACAGCTTTTGCCCCCAAAGCGGCTGCACGGACGGGGCCGAGCCCAACGCGGCGCTGGTCCAGGCCACCGATGGGAACTTCTACGGAACAACGTTCGAAGGTGGGGCTAACGGCGTTGGCACGGTCTTCAAAATCACCCCAAGTGGCACGCTGACCACGCTGCACAGCTTCGACAACATGGACGGCGCCTCCCCCAGGCGGGTCTGGTCCAGGCCGCCGACGGGAACTTCTACGGGACAATGCGCCTTGACGGCGACACCAGCACCCATGGGACGGTCTTCAAAATAACTCCAGGTGGCACGCTGACCACGCTTTACCGCTTTTGCGCCCAAAGCGGCGGTTGCCCGGACGGCAGCCAGCCCTACGCGGGACTAGTCCAGGACACCAATGGGAAATTCTACGGGACAACGTACTATGGCGGGACCAACAACGTTGGCACGGTCTTCAGCCTGGCTGTGGGTCTGGGACCGCCAACCAACAAAGGCCAGTGCAAGAACGACGGCTGGAAAGCTTTTACCATCCCACGGAAATTCAAGAACCAAGGTGACTGCGTGAGCTTTGTCAACACGGGAAAGTAACGCGCAACCATCGCGGTTGGCGATGGTCGTCCGTACCGCGACAACCATGCCAGGGCCTTCCATCAGACGTCGCCGGTCACTTGGACGTATAGTCGCGAAACCGTCCATTTGAAGCATCTCTTCAATTGTCCGGGAACCGCGTTTGGACGTAGCCGAACTTTTGCGGACGCATCGACCAGCACGCGTTGCGTACTGTTGCAGTCACAAGTCGAGCTATCGTAAAAGATCATCTACAGCCAGCCGAGTTCCTTCAAGGCCAGTCCGGCGTTCCAGATTTTTGTCATGTGAACGATCTTGTCACCTTCAAACTGCATGACGTAAACGTAATCGGTGCTCGTGCTTCGTCCCGTTGGTGGAACCGGACCACCCGCGCCCGTGTGCGTCGCATGAAACACACCGTAGGCCGCCACGTTGTTTCGAACTGCATCGGTGGCGAACGACTTGACCTCATACTTAGCACCCGGCAAAACCGTCATTAAACCTTTCATCCAATCCGTGTACTGTTTAAGAGTCTTGACATCAAACAGAGGCTCTGCCTGTGCGGAAAACGTGGCGTTGGGCCTGCAGTAGGCTCCGCAAACCTCCCATCCTCTGCCGGTCTCGCAAGCTGCAAAGAAAGCTTCGGCGACGTCCGTGATTCCTGGCATGTATAGTCTCCTCGATTCGGAGAATACCACAGGACGATATAGGCACCTCCATATTCAGAGCGCATTTTCGATTACTCGGAATTTAATTTATTGTCTGGCTGCGCCCTTTTATATTGCGTCGCGTTACCGGACATCTGCAGCACCACCCACTTTTACAGCGTGCGCGTTGCACCTCCAATGTGCGGTAAATTGTCGCGAGCACAACAGGAGGTAACAACACATGGATCAAATCGTGAGATATCCGTTACTGGTCTTGGCTCTCGCTCTAGTCACACTGTGGCTCGCGACAAAGATTGGCGCTTCCTTTCGCAAGAGAAGAAGGGATTCCGAGGAAGCCGAGCGCCAAGATTTTGACGTTATCGTGGCTGCCACCATGACACTCCTCGCCCTCATCATTGGATTTAGCTTTTCGATGGCTAGCAGCCGCTATGATCAGCGAAAAAACCTCGAAGAGTCAGAGGCCAACGCCATTGGTACGGAGTACGTCCGCGCGGACTTTCTTCCTCCCGCCGATGCGGCAAGAGTGCGTGCTCTTCTGAAAAGTTATCTCGATCAGCGCGTTTTGTTCTACGAAACTCGGGAGGACCGTAAGCTTCAACAGATCGAAGCCGCTTCCAACCAATTAGAGACCGACCTGTGGTGTGCTGTTCAAGTTCCGGCCGCGGCTCAGCCGACACCACTTCTTACCGTTGCTGTCACTGGCATGAACGACGTTTTGAACTCCAAGGGATATACGCAAGCCGCGTGGTTGAATCGCATTCCGTTAGCGGCATGGGGTCTGATGTTAGCAATCGCCATCTGCTGCAACCTGCTCATCGGATATGGTGCGCGTCGCGGTGAAGCGAAAGCCGTTTTGCTCCTCGTTCTACCGCTGATTGTATCCATTTCATTCTCTTTAATTGCGAACATCGACAGTCCGCGCGGCGGCCTTGTTCGTGTGCACCCGCAGAATCTGTCAAGCCTTTCGCGGTCCTTGCACGCGCATTAGTCGCGGCCAATCGTTCCAAATCCGTAGCCGCCAATCGGGCCACGCGATAGGTCCTGATTAGTTCGCGTTACCGGACAATGAGAGTTTCCGATTGATGCGTTTCCCACACCTCAAAGGCAATCCAATTGTTTTCTCGTCGGTTTTGAGTTCGGTTTCAGTCTGATTGAGGTACAGCCCATCTGTCGGCAATCGAGCGTCGTATGCTTGATCCACTGGCGAAACGTCCGGTCCTGACGCAGCGCCCGCCGAATACAGAGTCCAAAATAACCGGTGTTCGTGTTCACGAATCCCGGTGTAATGCCACGATTGCGACCATGGCCGTGAATCAGCGTCAGTTCCGTCTCACCCATCTCCCAAGCCTGTTGCAAAATATCGGCAAGAACCCCGTTGAACACGATCTCAGCGGGATGGTAGCCGTGAAGGTCGATTTGCACCTTTCCCTCCCGGTTCGCTGGCTCGCCGGAGCAAACAGGGCGCCATGAGAAAAAGAATAGCGGCTTTCACGGGCCAGGTTCAATTCCGATCTTGTCATTGACCGCCTCCCGCAATCGCTGTTTACAGCCGAGATATTTTTCAGTGGTCTGCACCGAGACGTGGCCAAGCAGGAATTGAATCTGCTCCAATTCACCACCTGAATCGTGACAAAACCTGGCGCACGACCTTCGCAGATCATGCGGGGCCAGCTTAGAGATCCCGAGCCGTCCCGCATACTCCTTCACGACGTGCCAGACCACTTTCTCGGTTATCTCCGTACCCCATACTGTCCCTTTTCGTACCGACCCGCCGTATCTGGTCTCCTACGACGCAAAGAACCATCCCTCGAAGAATTTCGCCGATGGCAAGAACAAGGACTGGAAAGGCCGGTACGCGAATAAGCAGAAAGGCGAACCGCTTGCTCCGTGCTACGAAGCGTTCCTTAGGCAGGCACTGGCCGTCTGCGAAGCCGACGCCGCGATCTACGTGTGGCACGCCTCGCAGCGCCAAATGGAAGTCGAGAAGGCGATGCGTGATTGCGGCATCCTGGTTCACCAGCAGATTATCTGGGTCAAGAACAAGCCCGTTCTGACCCACTCTTTCTATATGTGGCAGCATGAGCCGTGCTTTTTCGGCTGGAAACAGGGAAACAAACCAAAACGCAATCCAGGCGACTTTCCTACGACGGTTTGGCAGATCGACGTCCCGGTTCTTCCTGGAGTGGAATCTCGCCACCCGACTGAAAAGCCCTTGGAACTGTTCGCCACTCCAATTCTTCTGCATACACAACGAGGAGACGTATGCTACGAGCCATTTTCGGGTTCCGGCACCCATCTTTGCACTGCCGAGAACACAGGTCGACGCTGCTTCGCGATGGAGATTGAGCCTGCTTTTGTGGCGGTTGCGCTTGAGCGGCTATCGGAAATGCAATTAAAGCCGGTTCTGATTCCGGGCAGCCCGCATGCCTGAGAACAGGCATAGATCAGGCTTTCGCGGGCCAAGTCCAGACGTCGGTAAGCCCCACCAATGGAAGAAAGGTCAGAGCGGCAACCCGTCGGGTAGGCCAAAGAGCAAGACTCTCTCAGATGCTTACAGGAGCAAGCTCGAGGAGCCAGTCCCGAACGACCCCGAAGGGCGCACTTGGGCAGAACTGATCGCCGAAGCGCAGATAAGGGATGCCGTTCGTGGCCATGTGCAAGCCGCGCGAGAAATTGCAGACCGAACCGAAGGGCGAGCGAGGCAGGCCATTGAGATTGAAGACACAACGACTGCGAAGGCGTTTGAGAGGATGAAACCCGAGGAACTCGAAGCATATGCCCGAGATGGCATTCTGCCTCATTGGTTCCCTCGATCTGGGCATTCAGGCTCGATCGCTCGATCGCTCCTTCGGACTCTTCGAGCGATGAATGATCGAGAGGATTTCTCGGTAGCGGTGACCTTGGCACATTTGCGTGTTCCCGGTAGCAGGCGATGAACCCTGGTGATGACCCAATCGGCTCGCTGAGCTCTCGCGCAATAGCGCGTCTTATATTTCAAACACGCAAATCCGAGCGCGATCAAGCTTGGTTGGAGCGAGAAAAGCACGTTTATACACTCGGAATCATGAGGCCAAGTTGCGCGGAGCACAATAAGCCGTATCGGTCGGATTGGTACGAATCCAGCGAGGGAAGCAAGTCTCTTTGGTGCATTCTTTGGGTACCGCTCACTATGAGTGACGAGGAAGCGGCTCGAATTGTCTTTCCGGATGGTGTAACACATCCGTAAAGCAGACCGAGAGAAGGAACGTCATTCTTGCCAGAATTGCACATATCGGTCACAACGGCACAAATTCTTTGCCACCCCCGCGGAAACGTGGTGTCAGAGGGAAGAGTAACGGCTTTAATTCACGTCGAGGACCCGAGTTCGTGAGGCCCGGTGATTTTCCGATTGGTTCGCCCGAATCACGCGCAATAGCCCGTCTGATCGGTCAACAGCAGGAATATGAGCGCAAGCAGGCGTGGCTAGCGCGTGAGAAAACGGTTTTGGCGTTTCCGATTCTTGGTCCTCCATCATCGGAATCTAATAAACCTTGCAGGTCAGAATGGTTCGAATCAAGAGGAAGCAACAAGCTCTGTTGCATTCTTTGGGTGCCGCCCGACATGAGCGTTGAGGAAGCGACGAGGATCGTCTTTCCCAGAGGGTGTCTAGATGAAACGTTTTCCGATTAACTCGCTCGAATCGCGCGCGAATGCGTCTTGCTAACTTGAATGACAGTTGCAAGCGCATAAGGATTCTACTTGAGATGTCCGGTAACGCGACCGGGCACTGAGAAGCAGATTCCAAGTAACTAGAAACAGCATGTCTCAGCTATTGGAGCTTCGCGTATTCGGATTTGGCGGCGATGAGGATGGGAATGTCGGGGTCGGCATCTTTCCAGAGCGTGAGGAAATCTTTGTAGGCGGCGAGCGCCCGGACGCGGGCGGCATCGGCGTCCGCGCCCTGCGAAGTTCTTCGCCTGCAAGGCATTCGCACGAGCCACTCCCAGATGCGCCAACGCTCCCGTCCAGCAGTTCCAGACGATGCCGCTGTGGTCGAGAATTTTCTGAAACTCGGCGGCGGCAGCACTGCCCTGTCCGGCTGCCAGGTATGCCTCTCCGCGTACATACACGTGATAGAGGCAGGAAATATTGGCGACGAACGAAATTTGCCCCAACTCGATGGGGGAAGCAGCTTGCAGGGTATTCAGGGCGGCAGCCGGGTTCTTTTTGTCCAGCGCCAATTGCGCCTGAATCGCTGGCAGCCAAAGCGACTGCATCTGTGTGTCCAGCGGGTAGCGTTTCCCTAAATCTTGGGCCAAAGATTCGGCTCGTGCCGTGTCGCCCGCCATGGCAAACGCAAGCGCGGCTTCACTCTCGACGCCTTGACTCGCGGGAGCCAGCTTCAAAGCCTCTGCCGCTGACTGCCGCGCTTCCACAGGATTGCCGTAAGCGGCTTGTTGCAGAGCGGCATTCGCCTGCCATATTGCCCCATTTTCCTTGCTGTCCGCTCGGATGGCGGAGTCCACCGCCCGCTTCGTCAGTTCCCGCGCCTTGCCCACATGACCAGCGTATGCCTCGGTGTCGGATGCGAGCGCCAGTCCAATGTTCTCTTCGGGCTTGCCCGCAAACCACTGTTGCTGTTCCGCCATCGCGGCGGAGTCCGCCCCGAGAAAGGCAAGAGCATAGAGAGCATTGCGGAGTACGAAATCATCCGGTTTTCGCGCCTGCGCGTCGTGGATGACCTGCCGCGCTTCGTCGAAACGCTGCAAGGCAAGAGCGGAGTTGGCGAGATTGCCGTAGTCAACTATGTCATCCGGTGCAAGGCGCACGGCTTGCCTCGTGATCTCCGCGGCTTTTTCATACTGCCCCTGTTCGCAGTACACTGCCGCCCAAATTGCCATACGCTCCGGATCCCGCGGGTAGCTCTCAATCTCCTCCTGATAACGTCTGGGCGGCTTTATCCAGTTCCCCGGTTACGATCTAGTAGTAGTCGGCGGCGATATCCAGCTTTTCCCGTTCGCTGGCATGTTCCCGCAACTGGAATGCTTTGGTGAAGTACTCGCTGGCCCGCCCTGTCTCGCCGAGACTGAATAGTCGTCGCCCACTGCCTAGTAGCCCATGGCAAAATTCGGATCAAGCTGGATGGCACGTTGATCGTAAGGCAGGGCTGCGGCGGAGCCTTTCTCGTTAACCGCCTTTTCGCCAAGGCTGTACGCTTTCAGAGCTTCGAGCGAAGACGTGGTGGCCTCTGACAGCGGAACATCAAACTTCTGCACCGTAGCCAGCGATTCGCCCAGTTCGCCGCGCAGCTTGGTTGCCGCCTCGCCCAGCGTGTCCAGCACCTTCTCCTTGGACGCCGCCGTCACCTGCTCCTCGGCCAGCGTGTCTCCGCTCCGGCAATTCACCGCCTTCAACCCCAGCACGTATTGGCTGCCCAGACTGCCAATCGTCCCGGCAAGGTAGGCTTTGCTGCCTGCCCGCTGGCAAAGCTCGCGGGCCACCTCGGGCGTGAGTTTCGTGTCGGCCGGACGGGTCATCAGTTGCAAGGTCTTCGCCACTTCGCTGTCGGAGAGCACATTCAGGAAAGGCGATTGCCGCAGGGAAACGTTGAGCGCCGTCTTCAGCGTGTCGTCGAAGATTGCATCGCCCGTCGTGTTGGTGAAATCGGCGAGAACGATGGTGTCTTTCTCGGTGAGGGCCTGCGCCCGGCGCGCAAAGTAAAGCCACGCGCCCACACCCAGCGCGACGGCCACGACCGCAACGGCGGCACATCGCAATCCATCGCGACCCAGTTGATGTAGTGGCAGGCTTCGAGCCAGCTTCGGCCGTTGCGACGGCTGTGTGCCCTGATTCGGTGTCGCGCTTCAGCCGCTGCAAATCGGAGCGCATATCCGCCGCGTGCTGGTAGCGGAGCTCTCGGTCCTTCTCCAGCGCCTTGCTGATGATGTGCTTCCAGTTCCGCGGAATTTCCGGATTCAGCCGTACGGGAGCGACTGGCGTGCGATTCAGAATGGCGTCGAAAATTTCCGCCGAACTGCTCCCCGAAAACGTCTGCTTTCCCGTCGCCATTTCATAGAGCACTAACCGAAAGAAAAAATGTCCGTGCGCGCATCCAGTTCTTTGCCCCGCGCCTGCTCCGGCGACATGTACGCCAGCGTGCCCATGGCTGCGCCCGGCGCTGGTCAACTGCTGCGCCTCGCTGTAGTCAGCGTCGGCATCGCGGCATCCGTTCCTGCCTTTGGTTGCAGCTTCGCCAGACCGAAATCCAGAATCTTGGCGTGGCCGCGCTTGGTGACGAAAATGTTGGCAGGCTTGATGTCTCGGTGAACGATTCCTTTGGCGTGTGCCGCATCGAGTGCGTCGGCAATCTCGATGGCCAGCGACAGAATCAACTCGGTTTCCATCGGTCGGCCAGCAATGCGGTGCTTCAGCGTCAGTCCGTCCAGAAATTCCATGGCGATGAAAGCTTCGCCGTGCTGGTCGTCAATTTCATGGATCGTGCAGATGTTGGGGTGATTCAGCGCGGAGGCGGCCTGCGCTTCACGGTCGAAAACGGCTGAGGCTTGCGAGTCTTTGGCGAACCTCGTCAGGCAGGAATTTCAGGGCCACGAAGCGGTGGAGCTTGACATCCTCGGCTTTGTAAACGACGCCCATGCCGCCGCCGCCCAGCTTCTCCACGATGCGGTAGTGGGAAATGGTCTGGCCAATCATAGCCGGCGAGTCTGCCATTTGGTGGCGATATTAGGCTGCGTCCACAGGCAAGTCAACGAAACGAAAACGGATGGATGGTGCGAGTACGAAGCTTATGCGAGCCAAAACTTTCCGAGATTTCTAGAAAGTATTCACGGCGCTCAGGACCGGTCTGCAAAGAGCCTCTCGCATTTTGACGGGCGCGACGAACGTAGCTCTCCGCGCTCTCTGAGAGCATTTGACACCCCGTGAAAAACAGGAACAAGGAACAGTAAAGTGGTTCAATGCCGCCAAAGGATTTGGGTTCATCCAGCGCCAATCTGGCGAGGACGTTTTCGTTCATTTCTCGGCCATTCAGGGAGACGGATATAAGTCTCTGAATGAAGGACAGGCGGTTGAATTTGAGGTCACAAAAGGCCCCAAGGGGTTGCAGGCATCAAACGTTACCGGCCTATAGTCATCGAACGTGGACCTCTCGCACGGGCGGAGGGCTCAAGGTCTCCAAGCCCACGACGAAGCGGTCGAAGCTACCGCAAACTTTACAGTCAGGCGAGGGATCAGCAGTTACACTCCCGCAGTAGTCCAATCCAGATGCATCGACTCGGTTTCGATGGCTCTTGGTTGACATCTATTTTCGTCGCGAACATACTACCGCAACCTTTCGCGTAACCCATTCGAATAGCCCAGGGGAGGATTCCATGGAAGATCCTCAGAAACCGGGATCAGAAGACTCCAACGCGCAATCTGTAGCAACGCCGGCCTCACAGGGTAAGGCTGCACGATCCGCCACCTTTGTCAGGAAGAAATTAACCCTTGTTGCCGTTCTAATTTTCGCTCTGTTGGCTTATTGGTTGTTAACGAGGCCCGGCTCGAGTGACACGGCCAATATAAGCTCGCCCGCACCGCGTTCCGACCCCACTTCCGAGGGTATACCAGCGCAACCCAGCAAGAATCGTGCTTCGTTACCGGATAATTCGGTCCGCGGCGATGCTTCCCATGAATCGAAAGCTAAGGACTTGTTTTTACAGGCACGAGCTGCTTGCCTGGCGATCGGCTTAGAAATCACCACCAACGGAACTACGCTCAAATGCGACGCTCAAAAAGCAATCTCGTTGTACCGCCAAGGTCTGGCACTAAACTCACAAGACGCTGATGCTCACACTAACCTCGGTAATCTTTTGTTATTTACCAAAAATTACGAGGCCGCCAAACAGCAATATGTCGACGCTTTAGCATTAGAACCAACTAATCCTGATTACATGCTTCGAGTGGCCGAGGTCTTGGAACGTTTGGGAGAACATCAGGAATCAGAGCAAATGTATGAACGCGCGTCGAGGTCCGCGAAGCCTGATGACGTAGACTACTTGGAGCATTTGGCGGAAATAAAAGAAAAGGCTGGCGATCTTTCCAATGCGGTCAAATATTTCCATCGCGCTTGTCAGTTAGGTGACCAAGACGCTTGCGACAGAGGAATGAGTGCAAGCTCCCGTCTAGAGACAGACGAAGTGCCAGCGCATCCCAAGCCTAAGAACAGTCGCGGAGTGAATAGAGCTACACCGCATGAAGGCGCACAGAATTGCTGCGATTGCGGGCCAGAGCTATCCAACAACGATTGTTTTCTGAAATGTAACGCTATGATACCGCGTTGTAGTAATTAGAATCTGTCGCACGCATCATATTGAGTGTTCCACGAAAGATTCTTGCTGCCGGCCACCGCGATTGAGAAGGGCGGGTACCTCCATAGGAATGGCGTCGAACAATTATCGGATGAGTCTGTGTTTTTGTGCCGACGCTCAAGGTTTTGAGGCTGACTGATATGGTGCGAAGATGTAACAATGATCCTGCCATAGCGTCCAAGCACCTTCTAAACAACTCGGATTCAGGCTGAAGAGCTTGCAGGTAAACGTTCCTGGTCCTGCCCGGAGCCTCTTTCGCGACTCACTTCAGCGGTACGATAAATCAGAGGATAGTTGATGACTCCAGAGTTGCAACTTCTACCCTCGCCTGTACGGCTGGCCTCTGGGTTCGGCGACGCCGAGCCCGACCGCTGTTGATCGCCAACGATCCGCCTCCTCCAAATCCTGGGAAAGCCCAATTCCTTGCTCGTACCATGACGCAACTACGAAGATCGCAGTTGCATCGTCTTTCTCTGCCGCTTTCAGGTACCAGCGGAACGCGCTTGGATAGTCGCGGCCCCAGGAATACAGTTTCGCCAACCTTAGCTGCTCTGCCGCCGTTGTTGGATCGGCGAAATTGAAGAACCTTTGCCTTCGATCTTTGAGGCGTAAGAGCAACATCAACCCGCCAAAGAAAACAACTGGAGCCACGAAAAGCGGCCACATCCGCTCGTCTCGCCCAATAGCGACTAATCCTCCCGAGATGATAAAGACACCTAGCAACCAAACGAGAATTAAAATCCTCCACTGCCTAGAGAGATAGGCGTTGACGATTCTCGCCGTTTCAGGAATTGACACAGACCGAGAAAGCAGGTCCTTGCTTACCGCTTCCGCGCGATGCTCCACGTCCTTTCCGCTTTCGCCGCGGTACTTATCCCTGACTTGCGACAACGCGGTCAGATCTTCAGAGTCAAATTCTTTTCTGGCCTCAACTAGTTCTCGATGTTGCACAAAGAGCTGTTCAGCTGACTTTAGAAGTTGTTCGTCGTGCCGCTTACGCTCCATCTTCTCGGCTTTCTTAATCTCTTCGTCCACATTAAGAGTCAAGTCCTGTTGCAGATTATTCTTCACATGCGTCACGAGCGCAGTGAGATAGCTTCGGCAATGACTTCGTCGGCGGAACAAACGGGTATGGCAACGTCGAGTTCAATGGACTTCCCGCTCTCTCAAACGGCTATATCGTGGACGGCCTGGAAACAAATGACCCGCTGACGAACCTGAACAGTGGACTCTCCACAAACCTCGTCCTCGGGTTGAACTCGATATCGGAAGTGACGGTCAACACACTTTCTTATGCGGTGGACCAGGGGCGGTACGGAGCGTCGCAAGTCAACTACGTTACAAAGTCAGGCTCGAACCAGTTTCACGGAAATCTCTACGAGATCTGGAACGGCTCGATATTGAACGCAGCAGACTATTTTACAGATGCGACACCGGGGAATCATAAGCCGAGGTCAACGGTCAACCACTTCGGCGGAAGCGTGGGAGGCCCGATTGTTCGCAACAAGCTTTTCTTCTTTTTCGACAGCGAGTGGGTTCGGATTGCGCTTCCGATAGTCACGGCCACGACCGTTCCAACTTCGGCATTCGAGAGCTACGTCCTGCAGCAACTCCCGCTGGGTGGAACGGATTCCGTCACGGGGTCGGTTTATCGACCGTCTCCACAGTCGGTGCCGTTCTATCAGAAGATGTTCTCGCTCTACGGCAATACGAGCGGAACTCCTCTCGCGGTGCTCGGCTGTCCGTTCGATGCTGGCGGAGGTTCGCCCGCGATTGCGAACGATGGAAACGGTTGCGCGAATCGCCAGAGCGTCTCGCATTCAAGCGATGACCACGAACAAGTCCAGACAGCTCGAATCGATTACAACATTGATGAGAAAAACACCGCATGGTTTCGCTTTCAGGCGGACACCGGGCTCCAGGCCGCCTACACCGATCCTATCAATCCTTTGTTCAACGCTCTTTCGCCCCAACCCCTGTACTCGTTTGCGGCGGGATATACGCACGTCTTTTCGCAGAATCTGGTGAATTATTTCAATCCGGCGTTCTCGTGGTACGAGAGCCTGTTCGGGCCCAGCGATTTTCAGAAAACTCTCGCCGCATTCCCGATCGTTTTGCAAGGCAGCGGTGCGAATGCTCCTTTTACTACGCTCGGCGGATTGGACAACACATGGATACAGGGCAGACGCGCCTCCCGCTTTTTTATCAATGACAACCTTGCCTGGAGCGTTGGAACACATGAACTACGGTTCGGCACCAATGTGCGAATCCTCCGATTGAACAACTATGACTTCGGGGAGGGATCCGTCCCCACCGTGACGTACACCGACCTGCCGCAATACATCTATGGAGTCGCATCCACGGCGACAGAGACTTTCCCGACATCAGCAAACCAACCTTTTAACTTCCTGAACCTCGACCTGTATGCGCAAGACACATGGAAAGTAACCAAGAAGCTGACGTGGACTTTCGGAATACGGGACACGCTAAACTCCAATCCACTCGATCCGCATCGGCATATCGCTCGTCTGAGTGGTTCTTTCGATTCCATCTCGCATGATGTGAATCAGCCTTTGAACGCCGCCATTCAAGCGGGCCTCGGTAACGTGTTTTCCTCAACGCCCTTAGCGATCCTGCAACCGAGGACCGCGATCGCGTGGCAGTTCGAGTCCAAGTCGGTACTGCGGGCTGGATTCGGCGTATTCAGTGACATTTTGCCCGGCAGTGTCGCCGACACGGTTGGTTTCAACCCACCGTACGTCAAGTCTTTCGAGGGCGGACTTCTTGGCACTGTCGGCGGCACGGCAATCGCGCCGGGAGTTCCTGACAGTGCGATTGACGCAGCCGCGGCCGCCAATCAAATTTTCACTTCAGGATTTGCGCAAGGCCAGCCTTCCTGTGCGTCCGCGCCAGCGAATCCTGCAACTTGTCTTCCTCCCGTCGCTATCACGGCGGTGCCGGATGGAGAGCTCCATGCGCCTTATTTTATGGAGTGGAGTCTGGGATTGGAGCATCAATTCGGCACCACCGGGAGTATCCGCGCGCAATACGTAGGCACGCGCGCGGTAAACCAGCCGTATCTGACGCAAGTGAATGGCTATCAAACGGTCTGCGAGGGGTGCTTTGCGCCGTTTCCTTACGCGCAATCCACCGATCCCCGATTTGGCGCAGTGACGCAATTCTCCATCGGTGCGAACAGCCACTACAACGGCTTGCAGATGACGGCGATGAAACGCATGGGTCACGGCCTGATGGGACAAATCAACTACACCTGGAGCCGTTGCATGGACACCGTCTCAAACGGAGGATTCTTGCAGTTTTCGGCGGGAGGAATCCTCTCGCCCCTGCCGGGAGATTTGGCGCGGGACTACGGCCCCTGCGACTACGACATCCGAAGCAATCTCAACGCTCAATATGTCTATCAATTACCGGTCAAGTTCCGTAACCGAGCTCTTGGCAACGTGCTCAACGGCTGGCAGGTGTCGGGAACGGTGTTTTGGCATAGTGGAATTCCGTTCTCCGTTCTCAGCACGCCCTATTCAGCAGATGGAAATGGCGTCGTGAACGGCAGCGGGCCGCAATTCGCAAGTGCTGTTCCCGGCGTACCGCTTTACGAACACAATCCCATTCCAGGGGTCACACAACCGGGTACGGTCCAGTGGCTCAATCCCGATGCTTTTGTCTCGGCCGTTGACCCGAGCACGGGGGCATGCCTGGGAGGGACAGCCCCACGCACTGTCAATTCGGAAATCTCCGTCGCAACGCGTTGCGCGGCCCAAATTTTGCGTGGAGTGACTTCTACCTTACGAAATCGTTTCCCTTGACTGAGGGTGTGAAGCTGCGGTTCGACGCACAGTTCTTCAACGTTCTCAATCATCCGAATTTTGCACTGCCGAGCATGGTGCCGGCTGGCATTCCGGGAAAACCTACTACGCAGACGGGGTTTGGAGCGCTTACGTACACGACCTCTCCGCCGACTGGCTTACTCGGCGTCGGCTTGGGCGGTGATAGCACCCCACGTATGATTGCGTTCCAATTGCGCCTGGAGTTCTGAACCCGAGTGAACCCCTTTTTGAGACAGAAGTGTAATCACACCCTCGTTCGACGTGGCGTTCCGACTCGGATGAGCATCCATCATCGAGCTATGAGCTTAATCACGGCCGCCCAAGCCGACACCCTTCGGTTTAGAACAACTGGCACTCAGAAACGTTTACTTCCGGTTGGCCCGTGACACGCCCAGAAGGCTTTACCGATCAGGTCGCCCTTAAACGCAACTCACTTAGCTGGCTTCTGCAAGAACAATAGGCTGATAGAAACCACTTTCGGCTTCAGTTAACCAGCCACCATTCTTAAACCCTGCTTGGGTCAGTGCGGCGATGACTTCATCCCTCCGCACGGCACGATAGCGAGCGGACGTATGAAATGTCTGCCATCCCTCCGCGAGTTCACGAGTGATGTAAAGGTGAAAAATATATCGGCGAGCATCGGCCCAGTCCCAAACCTGAAACACAATCCGCCTCCGCCCCTGGTCTGAATAAAACGACGGTCCTTGTGTAACCGGTCTTTCCTCCATCAGACGGTCATAATCCCTGATGCTCGCCATCAGTAAGCCTCCCGGACGCAGCCTTGCCCGGAACTCCTTTGCTGCCTGAAGGAGTTGCTCCGCGCTCTCCAGGTGTGGAAGTGCATTGTCCATGCAGATCACCGCGTCGAAGCGTGATTCTCCTAGAGATGTTAGATTCAGCATGTTCGCAACACAGAAGTGAATATCCACGTTCCGCCGAGAAGCTTCAAGCCGCGCACGCTCAATCGCGCGGGGACTGAGATCGCAACTACTAACTCGGAATCCCATTTTGGCTAAGCCGAGCGATTGAGTCCCAATCCCGCAAGCACAATCAAGAATGCGGGCTGTGGTCGTGAGACCGCACTTACCCTGGAGAATAGAACTTAGCGCTGCTGCTTGGCGTTCTAGCGAGAGCTCCCAGTTTTCAAATATCAGATGGTACTGACTCGCGAGCTCGTCGTAGCTTTGCGCCGTATCCATGGTCACCGTATTCTATCGTTGAAACTGCACTTACAGAATGGATTCCCCATAGAGCAAACAATGGAACCGGTGTTTGCCGAAATTGGAGATTGCGAGCGGGTGGTCGGCTAAGGGAAATAATCCGTATCCCAAGGTGTGCGCGACAAAACTGTCTCACTTTAGGGGTTCACTCCGACGAACATCTTCTTGCCACGATGTGTGCGTGACCGAACTGTCTCGCTCAAGCGGTTCACTTCAACTGTTCCAGTAAACGCTTGTGGTCAAGTCGTTCAGGGACCAAAAACATCAAGCAGCCCACAGCAGCTTTCACGCGTGCGAATATGGCTAGCGGATCGCGATGAGTAGACCGCCGCTTACGCCGGCCGACCGCTCGTGGGCCGGTCCGAATCCGTATTCGTAGTCCGGTTCGAGATACCAGCCGAAACGTCGTTTTTTCGAGGGCCAGAACATGAAATCCAGCACCGCCTCACCTGCGACAGAATTCGTGGTCACACCTGCTTGCCGCACATGAATCCACTCCGTGCCGACTCCCGCCATGAATTCCACTTTCTTCGACAGCGTCCAGGGCTTCTTGAACAGAAGATCGACATCCCATTCTGTGAAATGGCGACTGAAAATCGGCGTTACACCCGCCTCGAGTTCAAGCCACTTCTCGATGGGCGTTACTTCGACGGCCGCCGTGGGTGCGACATTCGATCCGCCCGACCTAATATCCCAACCTGCCGACGCCCCGAGCTCAACGACCGCGATCTCTTTAGGTTCCTTATCGACCGACTGTCCGAAGGTGCTTGTGCAACCCAACAGCAGCAACATCCTCAACAACGCGTATTTTCTTAGGGGAGTGCCTTCCACAATTTCTAGGGTGTTTTCCCTCATACGGCTCAGTTTGTTCGCCGCTCTTAGCAAACGCCGATGGCGGGGCTGACAGCGAATCTTTTTTCGCCAACGACCGCTCATGTTAGCCTCTCGCTGTTCAAGCATGAGGTCTATAGCGGCTATAGGGTCAAGCGCATGAATTCAAATGAGCGATTTAGCATCGGAGAACTGTCGAAGGCGACCGGAGTCAAGGTTGTGACGATACGCTATTACGAGCACGTCAACCTCATGCCTGCTCCGCCGCGCACAGGTGGAAATTACCGAATCTATAGGCGAGAACATCTGCATCGCCTGCAGTTCGTCCGGCGCTGCCGGGACCTGGGTTTCACGCACGACCAACTCCGGGATCTCCTGCATCTCTCGGTTCAGTCACGCAAGAGATGTTCGGGCATTGATCGCATCACGGAAAACCACTTGAAAGATATCGAAGGCAGAATCGCCGATCTGCGTCGGCTTGCGGCGCAATTGCGCCGCATCAAGAACGGCTGTCCAGGAAAAGGCCGCATTGCCGACTGCCGCATCCTCGCCGCGCTCAAGCCATTGGAAGGGGTACCTGCGCACCCACGCGGGATTTACGTCTGATCCAGCAAACGAGGATCTCCTGTTCACGAGGCAGGAGGTTCCCTTCGTCCATTCGGAAGGACGACAACCAGAAGCAGCACACACTTAGGGAAACTTTAGCTTAAGCGAAAATTCTGGGACGTGAACCCCAGGTTGAGACAAATGTGTGCATCACACCGTGGTTTTGAAGCCACAAAGGCCTGGAAATTTGAATTAGAGTGCCGGATCGCGCCTGCGAGATGCGGATAAACGGCGGTCTGGGACCTACGTCGCGCTTCTGTGAACCGCCGCAGCGCACTTTTCCGGCCCATTTTGCGACTTCGCAAAGTGTGCATCATGAAACTGTCTCACTTTAGGGGTTTACTCCAATTCTATCGCGTCGTTCCCCGCTCGACCGAATGCGCGCTGGTCATCTGTGGCATTTGTCCGGTTAGAGCTGCCAGCTCAACCGGTCAATGCAACACTATCTAATGGGTAGTCAGAAGCTGCTAGTGCTTTGAGGCACTAGATCGGTGGGATGGGTTAAAGCCTGGGGCTCGCGGCCATCTCGGAGGCCCGCGCCAGTGCTTGCGTGTCGATATACTCCTGGATGTTCGTCACTTTGCCATCTCGAACGGTAATGTCGAAGACCCACTCGTCCCTGAACGGCTTATTCGTGGCGTAAATTTTCCCCGTAGCGACGCCGATGACCAGAACCCGGTCTCCCTGCGCCACGAATTCGGGGGGCTTTGGGTATGTCGTTTCCACCGTTCGTTGGACGCCTTCTGAAGCACATCCGCCAATCCCGCGTGCCCGCGGTACGTGCCGGCGAGCGGCCAGTCCTCGCCCGGAATGATCCACTCAATATCTTCGGCAGACCAACGCCAGCAGACCGTTGCTTATCGCGGCTGCCGATTGCTGCAAAGAAATCCTTCACAATCTGGACATTCTTTTCGATGCTCATCGAAATCTCTCCTTTTCCCTTACATCGGATCGTGTCCGATCTAATCGGACGTTTTGGAATCGTTCTGCTCGGGCCAAATCACACGGTCGTAGATCGATTACTGCTGCTTCTTGAACAAATCCTGGAAGATGAGCGGACCCCAAGTGCGGCCGCGTGCGTGCACCAGCGCGCCACCCTCGTTAAACTTTCCCAGCTTGACGGGTGCGAACCCGAGTTGTTTGGCCAAATCCGCCACGGGAGCGATCGCGTCCTCGTCGTCGCTCGACAGAAAGACGACCCGATGGCCGCCCTCGACGACCGGATCGGTCGCCAGGATGGCCGCACCCAGGTGATTGAAGCCTTTCACGAGCTTAGCGCCGGTGAACGACTTCGCAACGAAGGCGGAGGACGGGAGACCGTCCAGCTCCTCAGGTGGAACTCCAAACGCGTTCGTCGCGTCGATGACCGTCTTGCCTTTCCAACTCGGCAGGGCCTTCGCAACCTCGCGATGTTCCCCGAACGGGACCGCCAAGATGATTGTGTCGGCCTCGAGTGCATCCCGCAGCGACTTGGCGACGACCGTGGGTCCAATCGCCCGAGCCTGCGGTGCCAACGCCTCGGGCGGCCGGCGGCTCGCGACGGTCACGTCGATGTTTTTACGGGCGAAGGCGTGGGCGAGGGCCTGGCCTATCTTTCCGAATCCTACAATTGCGTAGCTCATAATGTTTCTCCGATCCGTGTTGATATTGATTCCCGGCCTTTGACGGCGCGGGACATCCAATTCCGTTCTGTGGCGACCTTCCGTACACGTCCCGCGGTAAATCACTTTGCGTGCGGCCGGAAGTCAGCCGCTAGCCGAGGTCTGCAGACGTTAGATCGCCGACATGCCGCCGTCGACATTCAACTCCACTCCATTCACGAAGCTCGAATCGTCTGAAGCAAGAAACAGCGCGACCGTCGCGATTTCCTCAGGTTGACCCATCGTTCCCCGCGGGATCAGGGATTCGAACATCTGCTTCGCCTCCTTGGTGAGAACTTGTTCCTGCATCGGTGTGGCGATCGGCCCCGGGCCCAGCACGTTCACCCGGATATTCCTGCCCTTCAGTTCGTTGAGCCACGTGCGTGCGAAGGAGCGCAATGCCGCCTTGCTCGCCGCATACACGCCGAAACCAGGAAAACCCTTCACCGAAGCAACTGATCCGGTCATGATGATCGATCCGCCATCGTTGAACAGCGGCAACGCCTTCTGAACCGTAAACAGCGTTCCGCGCGTATTCAGGCCGAAGGTCGCATCGAAGTGCTGCTCGGTAATCTCGCCCAGTGGGACGGCCTCGCCCCTGCCAGCGCTCGCGAACAGGACGTCGATCTTGCCCTTTTCTCGCTTGACCGTATCGAACAGACGGTCGAGGTCGTCGAGATTGGCCGCGTCACCGCGCACGCCGGTCACGTTCCGGCCAATCAGCTTGACGGCCTCATCGAGCTGCTCCTGCCTCCTACCCGTGATGAAAACGTAGGCACCTTCTTCAACGAACCGCTTGGCGCTCGCCAGCGCCATGCCGCTCGATCCACCCGTGATGACTGCAACTTTACCTTCAAGCTTTCCCATAATTGCTCCCTTCGGAATATGTGTAGCATTCCGTACAGTAGAGTAGATTTCTTTGGCAGTGGACGAGAACTGTCCAAGAGTCCTAATCTTTTGTCTATTCGTCCAAAATAGGAGGCTAAGTTGGACCCGATAACAGACATCTTCAGAACGATGCACGTAACCGCTTTCGGTCTGCACAGGCTCGAAGCCACAGCCCCGTGGGGCATAAAACAGGAAAACCAGACCGAAGAAAAAGTCACGCCTTCCGACAAAAAGATGTCACCCACAGATTTGGCGCACTTCGCCATGCTTTCGCGCGGCAACTGCTGGCTGAGTGTGGAAGGGATTGCGGAGCCGATTCCCCTCACCGGTGGTGATTGCTTTTTGCTGGCTAAGGGGACTTCGATTGTTTTGCGCGACAGCCCGCGAACACGTCCGAGGTGGAGCTTCCGCGAGATCGGGGCCAAGGCCAACGGCAATGTCGCTCTTTGTGGCGGCGGTGGCGCACCGACGACAATCGTCTGTGGGTCCTTGAGTTTCGATCGCGCCAGCCTGAAGCCGATCACTCAGTTATTGCCGAGCTTCATTTTGATGAAGGCCGATCAGGCACGCACGCTTGCTCTTCACACCACAGTGCAGGCGCTCGCGTCAGAGATGGAAGAACAGGCGCCGGGATCTGAAGTCGTCGCGAGTCGGCTGGCCGAGGTTCTGTTTATCCAGGTACTCCGGGCGCATATCGCGTCGGGACCGGAACGCAACAAAGGATGGCTTCGTGCGATTTTCGATCCTCAAATGGGCACTGCCCTGAGTGCCATTCACGACAGAGTGAATACACCCTGGACGGTCGAATCCCTGGCCGAAGCGGCGGGCATGTCTCGCTCCGCATTCGCAGCACGTTTTAAAGAGCTACTCGGACAAACACCGCTGGAATATGTAACCGAGTGGCGGATGCAGAAGGCGATGCAGTTACTACAACAGCGTGACAAAAAGCTCATAGACGTCGCTCGGTCGGTCGGTTACGAGTCCGACGCTGCGTTCAGTAAGGCGTTCAAGCGAGTTGTCGGGGCCAACCCTGGTGAATACCTCAAACGTGGTTTTGAAGGCCACGGTCATGCCGGAATGGCGGAGGATTTTTGAAGCGGAGGATTCTGACTTTGGCGGCGGCTCTGGGCCGAGTCTCTAAGCGTTCAGCCTTGTTGCATTGGCTGTCGACCCTGTCTGCTAATGTGCCGACTACCATGAAGACCACCAGACCGCCAGAATCGTCGCTCGACACTGCTTATCTGCGTCAGCAGATCGGAGGCCTGTCTTCAGGCTTGATGATCACATTCCACGAATCAACTTCATGAAATGTTCAATCTTCTTCGTAACCCGTGCCCGATCGGGGCCAAGATTTTGTTCCAAACAAATTCCGCAAAAGAACGTGATGATGAGGTCAGCCAGGGATTCATTATCGCCGGCCTCTCCACGTGCAGCGGTTAGATTGTCGATCAGGAACTGGTGGGCTTTCGTCATATTCGCAATCATGATCTGGCGGGCTTTGGGGGGAAGATCCGCAAACTCGCGCATGGAGTTCACGGAAAAGCACCCCTTCTGTCCCCAACTCCCGTAACAGACCTTCAGAAAGCCCTCGACGTTGTCCCAACCCAAAGGCTGCTTCGTCAGGGCTCCGCGTGCCCGTCAGCATGTCAAAATATTGGCGCATGCTTGCGACAAACAGGTCCTCTTTGTCCTTGAACTCTGCATACAAGCCGGATTTGCGCACTCCCGTGGCCTGCTCAAGGTCCTGAACACTGGTCTCGGCAAGGCCATGTTTCCAAAAGACGGGGATCGTTTTGTTGAGGACATCTTCTCTGGTGAACAGTTTTCGTCGTCCCATTGCAACATTATCGATCAATTCACCGCGGAGGCTTGCAAATAACGGACCAAATGGTCCATTATTGCAATGAGAGCCTGTCCTGGAGGACCCATGCCGCCCAGCCGTAAACAACAGGTCATCGATCTCCTGAAGTCGCTTGAGACCAGAGATCCGGTTCCGTTCGCATATGTCAATCCGAATAAATACATCCAGCACAACCTGCAGGTCGGCCTGGCCCGGCAGGCGTCGCCGCCCTCATCAAGAACATGCCGCCCGATGCGTCCGTCAATACGATCC
Organism: Terriglobales bacterium; assembly: GCA_963823845.1. Taxonomy (GTDB): domain Bacteria; phylum Acidobacteriota; class Terriglobia; order Terriglobales; family Acidobacteriaceae; genus Alloacidobacterium. The sequence goes on along the minus strand of CAWGND010000006.1, from coordinate 7,168 downwards.
GCGTCTTTGAAGATGGCAATTATGTCTTCGCTCACACGGAGTACAACTTCTTCGGACCACGCATCGGATTCGACATCTTCCGGTTCGAAGATGGCCTGATCGTCGAGCATTGGGATAATTTGCAGGAGACCGCGACCGAACCCAGCCCGAGCGGACACACGATGATCGACGGTCCCACAATCGCCTCCGATCTGGACAAGACGGAGGCCAATAAGGCGCTTATGCAGCGCTACATGGAGGACCTTCTCGCAGGGCGTCGGGAGACCTTCCCGAGCTACTTCAACGGAACCCAATACATCCAGCACAACCCTTGGGTCGCCGATACAATCCCCGGGCTGATTGCGGGTTTGCAGGCTCTTGCCGCCAAAGGTCAGGCGGTCGTATACAAGAGCGTGCACAAGATACTTGGCGAAGGTAACTTCGTCCTCGTCGTTGCCGAGGCTACGTTTGGTGGCGTACCCACTGGCATTTATGACCTGTTCCGCATTGAACAGGGTAGGATCGCCGAGCACTGGGATACGCTCGAAGCGATCCCACCTCGCGATCAATGGAAAAATAGCAACGGTAAGTTCTAATTCGGTACGAGGCAGAATGTATGCTTCAAGGCATGTTTGGGCAAAGATTGGCGGAGCATTTCTCTCTGCTGGAATCTTCCTCACTCGTCCTTGGTCCCAGAGGAAATTCTCAGGTTGCGTTGACACGCATGCGAATGCCGAATGGCTTTCCTGGACCCACGCCACACATTCCACCAGAAAAGGCTTTTTCGATATCCGTGCACCTGCGCCGTCCAGACAGCGTTAAGGGCTGGGGAACTTGGCTCGACGGACGCTTTCATCGGGTCACCGAATGGGATGCCGGCGGGATTCAGATATTCGATATGGAGTCGGAGCCGGTCGCACTGCGAACTTCAGGTTTCGACTCGGTTCACGTCTATATACCCCGGTCAGTTATCAATCGATTTAGCGACGAGCACGAGCAGAAGCGGGTTCGCAACTTGCATTGCACTCCGGGAACCAAGGATGACGTGATTCTCCATTGGGCACGGATGATGATGCCCTACTTTGATCGTGCGATGCATCTTCCGCGCTTGGTCCTTGATGAAATGATTACATTGCTATGCGCTCATCTGACCAGGACCTATCAGGATTCGGTTCAGTTCCCGGAAGTTGTCACCGGAGGACTAGCTGTCTGGCAGCAAGATCGAGCAATCGAACTACTGCACGAGCACTTGGATGGTGATCTTGCACTTCCCGATTTAGCAAAAGAATGCGGTCTATCGCCGGGTCGTTTTATGCGCGCCTTCAAGAAGTCATTTGGTGTTCCCGTACACCGCTACTTGCTTCAGAGACGAATTCAAGCCGCGAAGTCGATGTTGTTGCACTCCGATAAATCATTGCTTACGGTTGCATTAGAAGTGGGGTTCTCTGATCAACCAGCCTTCAATCGAAGCTTCCGTGAGATTGTCGGAACTTCCCCGGGGCAGTGGCGAAGAGCAAATGCGCCGATGCCAAAGGCATTCAAACTGCTTGCCCAGCAGTAAGGGTCAAAACCGCTTGCCATAAGACAACTCGGGACTTTCCGAAGCATCACAAGCAATTCCTGAAGCGAAGCGAGACTCTCTGCTGGCAGACCTGCCAGTTGAACCGGACGGAAACTCCAAATCGCGACAGTTCCAATCAAGACGGAACTCTAATCTTCCGAAATAATGAGATACGCAGATTCAATGGGGCGGTGTAGAACCGCGCTCTCGCGCTGGCGCATGTTGCGTTCGCAGGAAGGGACCTCGAAGTAAGAGAGTGACTGACACTCAAGATCGAATCATTTCTGTTGGGCGGAATGTGAAGTTGGAGGATAAGGATGGCGAGCACATACAGAGCCGTCGAGATTTCTTCACCGGGCGTTTTCTCCTTGGTCGAAAGAAAGGTTGCCGTCCCCGGCGCCGGACAGGTGCGTATCCGCGTCGAGGCTTGCGGTGTATGCCATTCGGATGCGGCAACTGTGGAAGCGCAATTCCCCAACCTTTCTTATCCGCGCGTGCCTGGCCACGAGGTTATCGGACGAATAGAGGAAGTGGGTCCTGGCGTGACAGCGTGGAAGGTCGACCAGCGTGTCGGAGTTGGATTTTTCGGAGGTGAAGACGGAACCTGCGAGGCCTGCCGCCGTGGTGAAACCGCCTATTGCCAAAATGCAATTATGACCGGCATCACAACTGACGGTGGCTACGCGGAAACGATGATTGCGGAGGCACGCGCGCTTGCCCTGATACCGGATGCACTCAAGTCAGAAGATGCGGCCCCCCTGGTATGTGCCGGCATAACAACCTTCAACGCGCTTCGTAACGCCGCACGTGCCGGCGACACCGTTGCCATTCAGGGAGTCGGCGGGCTTGGCCACCTTGGCGTGCAGTTTGCACGAAAAATGGGCCTGCGCACCGTGGCGATTGGTGGGGGCCCCGACAAAGAGCACCTGGCGCAGAAATTCGGAGCGCACATCTACATCGATGCCAAGGCACAAGACGCGGCGGCAGCACTGCAAAAGCTCGGAGGCGCACATGTCATCCTTGCGACCGCGCCAAGCGGGGCCGCAATCGGTAGCTTGCTTCCCGGCCTTAAAACTCGGGGCAAACTCGCAGTTGTCGGAGTCTCAGGTGATGCCATTCCAGTCAACGGCGTACCGCTTATCTTCGGCGGACGGTCGGTTGTCGGCAGTCTCACCGGAAGAGCCATCGAGACTCAAGACACGCTTGATTTCAGCGTACTCACAGATGTCCGTCCAATGATCGAAACACTTCCGCTGGCAAAAGCCGAGGAAGCATACAAACGAATGATGGATGGCAAGGCGCGCTTCCGAGTGGTGCTCACTATGACCTAAACAAGTTTAAAAGCCTGCGGCGAAACGGACCACAAACCGAACGTCCCAGAGGGAGACTTGGATGAATTCATTCCAGGAAATCTTTGACAAACAGAAGGCGTACTTCGATTCGGACGCGACCAAATCGTACGAGTGGCGTATCGACCAGCTGACACGTCTTGAGAATTTGTGCAACGGGAACTCCGAGGGTCTAGAGGCTGCAATGAGCAGTGATTTCAAGACCGCTAGCCAGGAAAAAGTCTTCGAGATCATGGCTCCCGTGGGGACCGCAGCTTTCGCGAAAGCTGAGTTGAAAGAGTGGATGAAGCCCGTAGATGTAGTCGTTCCCAAGGCTTTTCGGGAAAGCGGACACACCGCCAAAGTCTATCGAGAGCCGTATGGCGTCGCCCTGGTAATCGGACCTTTCAACGGGCCATTGACGCTGCTCTTCGATCCTGCGGTCCAGGTCATTGCGGCAGGCAATCCGTGCATCCTTAAACTCTCTGAAGGGTTGCCCGCCACGAGTAAGCTCCTGTTGGATCTTATACCGAAATATTTCGATCCTCGGGCCGTCACTGCCGTCTCGGGAAGCAAAGAAGAAGTTGCGGAACTTCTCAAGCTCCCGTTTGACTTCATCTTTTTCACCGGCAGCGTCAAGGTGGGCAAGATCGTCATGGAGGCGGCTGCAAAGAACCTGACTCCTATTCTTCTGGAGCTTGGCGGACAGAATCCTGCTTTCGTTGATCCGACCGCGAACATCCCGGATGCGGCCAAGAAAATTGTCTGGGGCGCAACAGCCTGGGGTGGGCAGTGGTGCACCTCTCCTGGGTACGCCTATGTGCACGAATCGATTGCTGAGGAGTTTGTAAGAGAATCCAAGAAGGCCGTGATCGAGTTGTACGGAACCGACCCGAAGAGCAGGTCCGACGACTACTCGCGCATCATCAGCCCGAAAGCCGTTGACCGGTTCGTATCCCTAATTGATCAGAGCAAGGTTGTGGCCGGAGGTTCTACCGACCGCGAAGCGCGCTACCTCGATCCCACGATCTTGTATCCGGTCACGTGGGACGACCCGATCATGGAGGACGAAATCTTCGGGCCGATTCTCCCAATCCTTACGTATAAAGACATGGATGCGGCCATTCGTGAGGTGAAGAAGCATCCAAAACCCCTTTCCGGTTTCCTTTTCAGCCGTGACCAGAAGGCGATCGACCACTTCCTCTCGAGCTTGTCCTTCGGCGGTGGCGCGATCAACCAAGTGAACATTCATCTGTTCATTGAAACCATGCCTTTCGGAGGCGTCGGATTCTCGGGCATCGGCCACTACTACGGTAAGGCCGGTTTTGACGCTCTCACGCACGCGAAATCGGTTCTCATCTCGCCGCCTGACGTGGCAATCGAACACTTGTTCCCGCCCTACACGGAGGAAAAGGTCAAGGCGCTCAGCCAGTGGTTTGAATACTAGGCCACTAAGACCACAACAAAAGCGATCCCAAAAAGCACTGAGATGAAAACGAACACCGCAAAGTTCCTGCCGATCGCCAAGAAGTTCTTCACCGCATACGACGCCCACGATGTCGACGGTATGCTCGCTCTCTGTGCAGACGGCGCAATAGGGCGATATGCGCCGTACGGTCGCGAGAGCGTTGTGCCGATTCGCGGTGGCATTGACCTCATTTGGCGTGCATTTCCGAATGCCGTGCCGAATTTTCGAGTGAAAGTGATCGAGATGATCCCCGCCGCAGGGAACACAGTCGTGATCCAAGCCGAGATGAGCGGGCCCATACCGGTGAAGTCCCGGCCATTGCAAAGAAGGGTCAAGACGTACACATTCCTCACTGCTACATTCTGCGGTTCGACGCGAACGGCAAAATTACTCGCCTTGACGCCTATTGGGGCAACACCGTTCTGAACAGCATCCAGGCGAGCGCTGTGTGATGGAGCGACCTAGCTAGCCGCGGAGGCTCTTACTATTGGCAACGCTTTTGTGCAGCACATATCAGAGGCGTGAAGAGGGAACTTGGTTTCGAATCTCGTATGCACAAGCTGTTTGAAACGAGGAGTGCGAGCTGACATGAAAGTATTGATTCTCGGAGCAACTGGGTTGGGCAGAGCACATTGGTGCAAGCCGGGATTTGGCCTCGATGCACTGTATGCACCGGGAGGAATGGGAAAGCCAACAAATGAGTGAACCCAACACTTTCAACGAGTTGATACCCAGCAGCTGCAGAAAGCCCTCCGTGCCAATATCTCTGAGACACTTCCAGTAGTCGTAATTAATGAGCAGGGCGATCGCGCTGGGAAAAGTGTGGAGGTGGGGAAACCAGAAGTGAAGTAGGGGAAACCGCTTAATGAAATCCAACGGGTGCAAGTCCCGTGCGGCCAAAGCTAGCGAGCAGGCCGGTAGCGAGTGTTGCCACTCACCGGGCGACTGGGGGGTGCGAAGCGTACACAGCAAGGAAGCAGGCCGTGAAGAATCAGCTCCGAAATCTCATATATTCGCGATGCCAACGCCGTTCGCCCGGCGGAAGGCAGCATCTGGGACGACCGCAATTGCGAGGGCGGCCCGGGATCGCCGGAGTCCCAAGCTCAGGGCATGTTTCCAAAGGGATTTTCCACAAACCCAGGAGAGCTCCCCATCTCCTCTCGATAAGGGAGGTAAGACGGACGCCAAGGGAGACCGTAGGCGACCGAGGACGGATGGAAGAGCAGTCTTACGACCCCATAGTACCAGCGAAAGTGGAGAACCGCAGGGCTTCCGAAAGGAGCGGCCACGGCACCCACTGGAGGGAAGGGGGAAACAAGGTGACGTATCTGTTGAAGGAAACATAAGCGAGACACAGAACTCGAGGAACTATGTCCACAAAAATCGACAGAATATCTGAACTAGCCAGGGAGGATTCGAAGCGACAATTCTATTCGATCGCTCACATGATCACGCCCGAAGCGTTGAATGCGGCATTTCGAGGATTACGAAAGAAAGCCAGCGCGGGAGTGGACGGCGTCACGTATGAAACGTATGAACGGGACGCTGCGAGAAACATCCAAGCTCTCCACGAGAGGCTCAAGAATGGCAAGTATCAGGCCCAACCTCTGCGCAGGGTCTATATCCTGAAGGAAGACGGGAAACAGAGACCACTCTCGATTCCGGCCCTGGAGGATAAGATCGTGCAGAAGGCGATGGTTGAAATACTGAATGCCATTTATGAGCAGGATTTTCTCGAATGCTCGTACGGGTTCCGACCCGGAAGAGGGCCAGCACCAAGCGCTGGACGAAGTGGGACGAGTGATCTGCACTCGGCCCACGGGATGGATCCTTGAGATTGATATCACTGCATACTTCGATTCGATCGTGCAGAAAGCAACTCATGGAACTGATCGAGAAGCGAGTCCGCGATAGAAGCGTGCTCCGATTGATACGGAAGTGGATACAGGTCGGCGTCATCGAAGAAGGCAGGCTGCTCGTGAGTGAAACAGGTACGGGCCAAGGACAGACGATCAGTCCGCTCTTGGCTAACATCTACCTGCACTACGTGCTCGACGAATGGTTCGAGAACGAAGTGAAGCCCCGCTTAAGGGGCGAGGCTCACGAGATCCGCTTCGCCGATGATGCCGTACTGTGCTTCCAGTACAAGGAGGACGCGGAAAAGGTGATGGAGGTCTTACCGAAGAGGTTCGCGAAATACGGTCTGACGCTCCACCCGGAGAAGACGCGACTGGTGGAATTTGGGCGGTATGCAGAGGCAAATGCGAAGAGGCAGGGGAAGAAACCTGCCACGTTCGATTTCCTCGGCTTTACGCACGTCTGCGCACGCAGTCGAAAAGGGAAGTTCACCGTGCACGTGAGAACGATGAAGAAACGGTTTCGAAGGGGCCTGACGGCAATTGCCGAATGGTGCCAGGAGAACCGACACGTGCCTGTGGACGAGCAGCAGAAAACCCTAAACGCCAAGCTCCGGGGCCACTACCAGTATTACGGGCGACCGACGAACTACCGAAGTATCTGGCGGTTCTATCAGGAGGTCCGTCATATCTGGCGAAAGTGGCTAAGCCGTCGCACTCGTGGAAACGGGATGACCTGGGAGAAATTTGCAGCCATCCTACGGAAACACCCGTTGTTGCTACCTCGGATCGTCACATTCCTGGAGTAGTCCGGGGAGTCACGCTTGAGGAACCCGCTGCGGTAATCCTGCACGGTGGGGTCTGTGAGGGGGGAGAGCCGATGACGCCATGGTGAACCTAACCGGGCACGAAGCTGGAAACGGCGGATACAGACAAGGAACACCTAACAGCCCGTCGTGCTTTCCTCTACTCGGAG
>CAWGND010000005.1:0-27162 GCA_963823845.1 Terriglobales bacterium | reverse complement strand
TGTACCGGACAGAGCAGGCCCTTAACGGCAAAGGCGATATCGAGTTCCTTAAACGGTCGTTTGCGAAGCTTACGCTGAACTTTAGTTGGTGGGTGAACCGCAAAGACCGCTTTGGTAAGAACCTCTTTGAGGGCGGCTTCCTCGGCCTGGACAACATCGGCGTCTTCGACCGCAGCTCGCCGCTGCCGACCGGTGGCAGCCTCGAGCAGGCGGACGGCACGGCGTGGGTTTCGATGTTCGCACAGAACATGGCGAGATCGCCGTTGAGTTGGCGGCCCCCGACCCTATGTACGAAGACATGGTGCTGAAGTTTACTGAGCACTTCATTTGGATTGCACGGGCCATGAATCAGACGGGACCGGAAGGTATGTGGGACGAGGAGGATGGGTTCTACTATGACGTCCTGCGCCTTCCCGACGGTAGTGCCAGGCGACTCAAGGTACGCTCCATGGTGGGCCTGCTGCCCTTATGTGCCACCACGGTCATCGAGCCATGGCAGCGCGAACGCATGCCGCGAGTGGCGAATGTCTTACAAGAACGCTTGCAGCGCATGCCCGATCTGCGCGAAAGCATTCATCCGACCGGGAACGGCCATCTCGGGTATGGCGAACGGGGCATGGCAGCGCTGGTGAATGAGAAAAGGTTACGCCGGATTCTGACGCGCATGCTCGACGAGAACGAGTTCCTCAGTCCTTACGGGATACGGGCGCTGTCCAAATCTCACGACGAGCATCCGTTTATCGTCCATGTCGAAGGACAGGAATACCGCGTGAACTATCTGCCAGCGGAGTCTGACACCGGCATGTTCGGAGGAAACTCCAACTGGCGTGGCCCGATCTGGATGCCGGTGAACGCGTTGCTGATCCGCGCTCTTCTACGTTCTATCTCTATTATGGCGACAACTTCAAGATCGAGTGTCCGACCGGCTCGGGCAAGCTAATGAACCTGTTCGAGGTAGCGCGGGAAATTGCCAATCGTCTGGAAGCGATCTTCCTGCGGGATAAATCCGGCCGCCGCCCGGTGTACGGCGGAACCGAGAAATTCCAAACCGACCCCCAATGGAAGGACTACATCCTGTTCTTCGAGTACTTCCACGGCGATAACGGCGCAGGTCTCGGAGCCAGCCATCAGACCGGATGGACAGGTGTGGTCGCAAAGCTGATCGAGCTTTTCGGTCGGCTCAACGCCCAGCAGTTTCTGGATGCCGGTAAAACAGCCGCCTTTGCGAAGGAGCGAACTGAAGAGGTGGAACCCGTGCATGTCTAGCGGCTTGCGGCGCTGGCACTTGGCACACCTCGCCAAACTTGATCGAGCAAGCCTGTAGGTTCTGGCGTGTGTTGGGTCGTGTTTCGACACGCTACAGAGGAGTCCTGAAATGGCGGATGAAAGCCTACCACTTCCGCGGCAGCGTCACCTGAAGGAGAAAGCCTTCGAGGAGTTCAAAAGACTGATCGTAATCTTCCTGTACCTTTGGGTCGTTTTTGCGTTGCTGTCCGTCTACAAGAGCATCGTCCTGTTACAGAGCCATTTGGATTATCCAGAGCACTCCTTTGCACTTATAAACGCGTTCATATGTGCAAAGGTTCTGCTAATCGGTGAGCATTTTCATCTTGGAACGCGGTTCAAGGACAAGCCGCTCGTCTATCCGATTCTGCACAAATGCTTTGTCTTTACCGTGCTGCTCGTCTGCTTTCACATAGTAGAGAGCGTCATCCTGGGCGTGTGGCACGGAAATACGATCGTGGATAGCATTCCGCCGATACTGGGAGGAAGTGTGCAGGGCCTCTTTTCGGTGGGTGTCGTGTGTTTTGTCGTGTTGCTACCGTTTTTTGGATTCAGAGAGATTGGCGAGGTGATCGGCCATAAGGAGCTGTGGACCCTGATTTTCACGCGCAGAGGGAACGACCTCAGGCTGACGTAGTTTAGGACGCGGTCAAAGCCGCGCGACGAACTGGTCGGATCGCGGTAGCAAGAGCCATCATCACCGGAGTTTACATGCCATTGAAGAACAAAGTTGCCATCGTGACAGGCGGAAACAGCGGCATAGGCAAGGCTATTGCCCTCGAACTTGCCAGTCAGGGCGCAAACATCGTCATTGACTACATCTCTCATCCTGAGGCTACTGCGGAACTGGAACAGCAGATCATTGCGCTGGGCGAACAGGCAATCGGCGTACAAGCTGACGTCAGCAAGCTCTCAGAGCTGCAGATGCTAATCGACACCGCAGTTGCCAGGCTAGGCCGGATTGACATCATGGTGAACAATGCCGGGATCGAGAGCCGCACCTCGGTTCTGGACACCACCGAAGAGCAATACGACAAGGTGCTCGACATCAACTTGAAGAGCGCCTTCTTCGGTACGCAACTCGCCGCCCGGCAAATGATCAAACAGGGCGGCGGCGGCCGAATCATCAACATCACTTCGGTTCACGAAGACTGGCCGATGCCCGGCAACACTGCATATTGCCTCTCCAAAGGAGGCATGCGCATGCTTACTCGAACCGCGGGCGTGGAACTGGCTGCGCACAACATCCTTGTCGTGGGGGTTGGTCCCGGCGCAATTGCTACTCCGATCAACGTGTCCACGATGGAGCATCCCGCGCTCCTCAAGAAACTGAACGCTGCCATCCCGCTGGGGCGTATGGCGAGACCGGAAGAGATCGCCACGGTTGTCGCCTTTCTCGCCGGCGACGGTGCAAGTTACATAACGGCGACCACTATCTTTGCCGATGGCGGCATTATGCGGAGCAGCCCCGGCCTTTAGCAGTGGAGCTCGCAGCCTCGAGAACTCGACGCGCGGACTGACAGGTAGTAGTTTCCGCTGATCGGAAGAAACCGATGTCTTTGCTAAGAGACAACCGACGGGAAATAAGCAAGTCACTTCACTGGACCTGTGCTCTCCGCGTGGCCCTGTCTATCCTCCTATTTGCAAGCTCTGCGGGGCGCTCGCCAGCCCAACTTTCGACACCTGCAGCGTCTACAGCCAAAGCCGAGCCTGCAACGCCTGTCGATTCGCTCGGGCGTGGAACTCCCAGGGGCTCCGTGATGGGCCTTCTGAGGTACGCAGAACACCGTGACTTCGCGACCGCCGCTCATTACCTGCAACCGACTCCAGGCCAGGACTCAGACCTGGTCCAGCGTGCCAGGGAACTTCAGGCATTACACGCAAAGTTCAAAGGCAACATTGACTTGTTGAGCGATGAACCCAACGGCTCGGTTGAAGCTGGACTGCCTCCCGGCGAGGTACGTGTTGGCGTTATCGAGGTAGGCGCCACGACCCTAGACGTGATCCTGGTGCGGGTGGATGATCCGGACTCAGGGAAAATCTGGCTGATTTCGAAAGATACCGTTGCAAGAATCCCCGCGCTCTACGCCCAAATGAAAAGCGAGGGGCCAACGACAGCCGAACGATTCGTGCCTGCCGCTCTGACCAGTAGACACCTGCTGGATATGTCACTCGCGCAATGGCTCGGGTGGCTGCTCTCGATCCCCATCTCGTGGTTCCTGGCCTGGTTGCTGGAGTTTCTGTTGAGTGCGCCCCAACGAATCTGGTGCAAACTCCGAAAGCTACCTTTTAAGACGGTCTGGAAGACGCCACTGGGCATGCCGCTTCGGTGTATCGTTGCGATCTTGTTGCACGGCCTTTTCGTCTACTTGCTTGATCCGCCGCTCTTGTATCGCGTCTACTATGCTCGTTTTCTGGCCGCCCTCCTTGTAGGGTGTTTCGCGTGGTTCGTGAGCAGGATGTCGGACCGAGGCTTTGATCATGCAGTCAATCGCACGCGAACGCAACGCGCAGGCGGAGAATCGATCCTGGTCGTGCTGCAGCGTCTCGCCCGCATCCTGATACTGCTAATTGGCTTTGTCGCCGCATTGGCCGCATTAGGGGTAAACGTGGGGACCACTCTTGCCGGCCTCGGCATCGGTGGATTGGCGCTGGCGCTGGGCGCACAAAAATCGCTGGAGAACATCCTGGGCGGGGTCACATTGCTGTTGGACAAAGCGGTGCATGTCGGCAACTTTTGCAAGATCGGCAATCAAGTCGGTACGGTCGAAGATATCGGGCTGCGCTCTGTCAAGCTGCGAACACTCGATCAAAGTTTGCTGATGGTTCCGAATGGAGCCCTCGCCCAAATGCAGTTCGAGAATTTTGGGCCTCGCCGAAAATGCCTCCTGAATCAGCACTTTTCACTGCGTATTGAGACGCAGGTCGAACAGCTACGGCTTGTGCTCGATCGCGTACAGAGCATGCTGGATCAGCATCCTGAGATCGAAACAGGAACTTCGAGAATTCGAGTGGCAGATTTCGCCGGCTCTGCCTTCGAATTGGAGTTGTGGGCGTTCGTCAATACGAGCGACTGGACACAGTTCACAGTCGTTCGCCAGGAAGTCATCCTGAAGATCGCTGAAATCGTCGAGGCTGCCGGTACTCGGTTAGCCGCCCCAACACAATTGATGTACTTATCAAGAGACGCAGGTGTCGATATAGAAAATGCGAATGAAATTATGCGTCACGTAACCGAAGTCCGGGCCAACGACGCGTTCCAATTTCCGGGCGACGCGCGAACCGGAACAAAATAGTCTCTACCAATCCGGCCGGGAAGGCATACTGCATCAGCCCAATTATTGCCAACCTGGTTCATCGTCATCTCGTTTTAGTTGAGAAAAGGCGGCAAATGACCGGCATTCGGAGTGTGTATAGTATCGGTCGCACCAATCACTGAAGAGGAGAGGAATCCCAAGTGGCGCCAGGCTACCGCTTCTCTCTCGTTCTTGTGTTGCTCGTCTGGTTTGGTCCTGGGGGCGGCCCACCTGCCCAGCCGTTACTGGCTCAGGCTGGATCTATCGAGCGCATCACCCTCGGCCAATCCGCGGTCCCGCTCTATGGGCCGTGGAAGTTTGAGGTTGGTGACTCGCCCGTGGATCCAAACACAGGCAATCTGCTGTGGGCCGAGCCGGGCTTCGATGATTCGAATTGGGAGTCGGTTGACGTGACGCCGAACGCCGGGAGTGTCGACCCTGCGGACGGATGGAGGGGCTACGTACCGGGCTGGACCGGGAAGGGGCATCCCGGTCACTGGGGTTATGGTTGGTATCGGATTCGAGTTTTAGTCGAACCATCGAATATCGATAAGCAACACGCGCTGGCGGTTTGGGATGTGGATGATGCGTACCAAGCCTTTGTAAATGGATCGCTCATTGGATCCTTCGGCAAGTTCTCCGGTCTCAAGAAACGTCCTGTAACCTACTGGAGTGAGCCGCAGATGTTTGTTCTTCCAACGCCCGAGGCGACAGGGGGGAACGGCTCAACGCCGGCAATTTACATTCTATCGTTCCGCGTTTGGATGGAACCGACTACGCTTTACCAGAACCCCGATGGAGGCGGCATCCACATCGCTCCGGTTCTGGGGGACCCCGCCGGCGTCTCAGGTTCCTATCAGTCGGCTTGGCTGGAACTGGTGCGAATTTCCGCTCCATTCGCTATCGAAGCCATAATCTATCTCCTGTTGGCTATTGTCGCCTGCAGTCTCATCCTGTTTGATCGCTCCGATCGCGCGTATCTTTGGCTGGCCGGCACCTTTCTGGTGACCTCTGTAAATGCGGCGCATACGCTCGTGGTCACACTCACGCAAGCCGAAAGCGTGTTGACCTTGCTACTCGTAAAAGATGCGCTGCTAACGCCGCTTGCTCTGGGTGGCTGGGTGATGGTCTGGTGGGTGTGGTTCCAATTACGACGTCCAACGTGGATACCAAAGGCGATCCTTGCGCTCACTATTATGTATGGAATCTTCAATGCTCTTGGGCAGGACCTATTTTTCAATTTGATGCCGCACTTCATCGGCGCCGTCTTTCATGTCGCGTCGCTAGTAACCCGCCTGGTGTTCTTTGTACTGCTGGGCCTGATTGTCTTTTGGGCTATCAGACAACGCGGCCGAGATGCATGGCTCGCGTTGCCTGCCGTGCTTCTTGTGGGGTTTGCGCAGTTTCAGATTGAGTTGCTGGTTCTGCATATTCCGACATTGTGGTTTCCGTTCGGATTTGGGATCTATGTCAGCAACCTTGCCAATGCAGCTCTATCCGCAGTGATCTTTGTTCTGCTTCTGCGGCGGCTCATGCACTCATTGCGACGCCAGCGTCAGATGGCTCTCGATGTCAGACAGGCGCAGCAGGTGCAACACATGATCCTGCCTGACGCGCGAACCACGCTGCCTGGCCTGCTCATCGAGAGTGAATTTCGCCCTGTCCGCGAGGTGGGCGGCGACTTCTTCCAGATCCTTCCGCAGCGAATCCGATGGCAGCATGCTGATTGTGGCCGGCGATGTTGCCGGCAAGGGCCTGCAGGCGGGCATGCTGGTGGCGCTGCTGGTCGGCGCTATCCGCACCTCGGCGAAGTTCGATCCCGATCCTCTGGCGGTGTTGAACGTGCTGAACCAGCGGCTGTGGGGCCGCAGCCAGGCTTTCGCCACCTGCCTCGCGCTGCGCATTGCAGCGGACGGCGAGGCCACGCTTGCCAACGCCGGACACCTGCCCCCGTATCTCAACGGTCAGCCGATGGAGATTGAAGGCTCGCTGCCGCTGGGCATGATCGAAGATGCGGAGTGCTCTGTGATGCACTTCAGCCTTGCGGAGGGCGACCAGCTGTTGCTGATGTCGGACGGCATTGCGGAGGCCACCGACGTGAATGGGAAGCTATTCGGCTTCGAGCGCATCCACGACCTGCTTCGCGAATCGGGGAGCGCCGCGGCGCTCGCCAGCGCAGCCCAGAACTTTGGCCAGGAGGACGACATCAGCGTCATCGCCATTACTCGGACCGCAGCTTAGATCGCTCGCTTCCGATTCCGACGGTGATGAGTAGGCTGAGCGGGTAAGTGAGCCCCAACCAACCGCTCCCGGTATACTTTTCCGCAACGGTACGTCGCGCCATGAGCAACGAGCACCATGGAACTTGACGACACTCTTTACGCGCAGCAACAGGTAGTGCGCCTTGCATGCACTCCTGGAGGCGAGCCGCCTCATGCACTCGACCATTGTGCTCGATGAGGTCCTCCATACCGTCCTGCAGATTGTTGTTCGGGAACTCGAAGTCAACGGGGCGTTCTTCAGTAACTTTCCCAAGTCCTACGGTGAGGTACCCGAGGATTTCAACAATCCTGTGACAAGGCAATCGCATGAGGTCGCGGACGATCCCACGAAAGACGTGTGGCTGACATTTCCACTCCGCGACAAGACCGGCGAGGCATTTACCGACCTGGTGGTCATCGTGCCGGCGGACCGCACGCTTTCACTGGACGAGGAAGATTTTCTGGCGAGTCTCGCTATGCAGGCCGCCGTGGCCATCGAGAACGCGCGCTTCCACGAACGCGCGCTTGGAGTGGCAGCGGCTGGAGACCGATCTCGCCGCTGCCCGCGACATCCAGCGCAGTCTGCTGCCGCAGCACATGCCTGATATTCCCGGCTATAGTATTGCCGCACACTCCGTCACCTGCTACGAGGTGGGCGGCGACTACCTCGACATTGTTTCGCTGCCTTCAGGCGAAACGATTTTTGTTGTGGCCGATGTGGCTGGAAAGGGCCTATCGTCCGCTCTGGTCGGCACCTCTTTCCGAGCAGCTCTGCGTGCTATGGTCCAACTCCGGGAGTGGCCTGCTCGATTTGGCCACGCATATCAACCGACTACACTACAACGAAGGTCCCGAGGCGCAGCGTCGCTACGTCACCACATTTCTGGCGCGGCTCAGTCCAGCCACGCACTCCCTCGAAGTGGTCAACGCCGGGCACAATCCTGCCTTTCTGGTGAGTGAGGTCGGGGAGTACACCGAATCGGATCGTCGGGGATACCGGTCGGACTTTTTCCCTTGTCCGGAATACGCATTGGAGCAGTTCGTTTTGGACCGTGGTTCCCGGCTTGCTGATCTACACTGACGGATTGAGTGAGACGTGCCGCGGCGAAGAGATGTTTGGCGAAGCCCGGCTGCTTGAGGTGTTTCGCGAATGCGACAGCGCTCTACTGCGCAGGGCATCATGGAGATTCTTTGGGCCGCGCTCAACGAGTTTTCGGATGAGCCTCACCAGTCCGACGATATGAGCGCCATTGTGGTATTGCGGCAGGCGTAATGGAGACGGAATGTCTGATGAGTTAGAGAAGAACGCTAGGCGTCATCGAACTGAACCTTCCGACCAAGCTTGGCTATGAAAAAGTAGCGATGAATACGGCGGCGAGCGTCGCCAAACTCATGGGCTTCGATGAAGAGCGCATCGAAGATCTTGAAGACTGCTGTGGCCGAAGCCTGCATCAACGCTATGGAGCACGGCAACAAACTCGATGAAACCCTTAGTGTCGGTGTGATTCTCTCCATGAGCGCCGATTCGCTGGAGGTCAAAGTAGTAGATACCGGGAGTGGAGCAACAGCGACGATCACCACGCCCGATATCGACAAGAAGATGTCAGAGGAAGAAAGCCCACGCGGCATGGGCATGTTTCTCATTCAGGCATTAGTTGACGAAGCCGAATGGGTGAGCTCGCCACCCACGGGCAGTTACGCACGAATGGTAATTCACCTTAATAAGCCAAGCGCCTGATACGAAATCAGGCTGACGAGAAGGAGCAGGAATTCGCAATGGCGGAACAAGGAACAAAGGTCAAAATGGAAGAGCTAGCTGGCGCTGACGGAGCTCCCATCATCGTGCTTCGCTTTGCGGGTGATATCACCAGTACTTCGCAAGCCGCGGTGCTCGGCACCTACCAGGGTCTGCCGGAAAGCGCGAAACGCATCCTCCTGGACTTCTCCAAGGTCGAGTACCTCAACTCCAGCGGCATCGCCCTTGTGATCCAGATGATGATCGCCGCAAATAAACGCGGCCAGGCGATCCAGACCTTTGGCCTCACTCCCCACTTCCAAAAGGTCTTCGCTATGGTGGGAATCACAAAATACACGACTCTCCACAAGGATGAGAAAACAGCCTGCGCCGCTTTTACTCCTGAAGGATTGAAATAGCCGCCAACGCAGAGCCAATCATCATTGACAGCGGCGACATCCGGCTCGGGATATTGGCTGACTTGTTGCAACCAAAGCTGCCAAGTCTGCCAAGACGACTGATACGATCACAAACGGCTGTCTGTGTAAGTGGGGTATCTCCAGGGGATGACTTTCGATACTATGCGTTTGTTGTCGCAAAATCGCCTTCACCGCTAACAACCCCGTCGCTCGAGTCTATGAATGCTGGGCGACCCACGCCGCGGGAGTAAGGTCTGACAGGCGCTGGATGGGGAGATCGGCAAACCCGGGAAGAACCGCGGCCAAATAGTCACGTACCGGGAGTTTCAACCTGCGGCAGCTTTACACGACCGAGAGAATCGCCGCGATCTTGGGTCCCGCCTGGGACTGCCGATGTGTATCCAGTTCTTGCGGTTATGTGAAGGTTTGCATAACCGGAATTGGACTAAACCGCTACGCGGTATTCATGTGAGACGACCTTCCCATCCTCCAACTTCAGAGCTGCTGTATCGGTAAGGAGTTCTTCACCCGGACAGATTCCTGACGCGTGCTCCATTGCGAAAGCATGGAAGTGCTGCTTGCAGCACATTCCACTTCGCACAAGGAGCTCGTGATGACTTCCCTTCGCCAACGCATGACTGAAGACATGCAGGTGCGGAATCTCGCCCTGAACACTCAGACATCGTACGTACAACAGGTATCGCTGTTCGCCCGCTACTTCAACAGATCCCCAGAGGAGTTGGGGCCGGAGGAGATCCGCGCTTACCAGGTCTACCTCACCAACGAAAAGAAGCTGGCGCCGGGCTCTGTCCTCATCGCCGTCGCAGCCCTGCGGTTTCTCTACAAGGTTTCACTCAAGAGGGAGTGGCCTTTCGATGAGGTCATCCCGGCGCCGAAGAAGCCACAGAAGCTGCCAGTTGTGTTGAGTCCGGAGGAAGTTCTTGAGTTTCTCCGCTGTATAGGCAACACGAAGCATAGAACGATTCTTACCACCTGCTATGCCGCTGGTCTGCGCATCTCCGAAGCTGTCCGCCTGAGACCCACGGACATCGACAGCAAGCGGATGGTCATCCGCGTCGAACAGGGTATCCTCGGCTACTCCCTCGGCGGAATGGTGGCGCAGCAGGTGGCGCTGGCACGTCCCTCGCTCGTCCACAAAATGTTGCTTGTCGCCACCGCTCCGGAGGGAGGCGAGGACATTATGCACATGGATAAACCGGAACTCAGGAAGATTACGGAAGATCCGAATATGCCTGGGCTGGAGAAACTAGTGAAACTCTTTTTTGCGCCAAGCGAATCGAGTCAAACGGCAGGAGAGGTCTTCGCGGCTCGGCTCGCAGAGAGAAAGCAAGATGGCGAGCCTCTGGCCGGCCAAAATGTCGCAATCGCTCAAATCACGGCCTTTCGAGCTTGGGAACAATACAGTGGCGAGCGTTTCGCCAAGCTCGGCAAGATCACGCAGCCGTGCCTGGTCGTCAACGGCGTCTTCGACAATATGATTCCAGTCCGCAATTCCTACATGCTGAGCGAGCACCTCCCAAATGCCATGCTGTTGACCTACCCCGACGCGGGGCATGGATCGTTGTTCCAGTTTCACAAGTCATTCGTTCGGCAAGCTTCGCTGTTTCTCGATTCAGAAGGCATCAGCTGAAGGCTTCGGTAGCGTTGAGTAGTCCTAAGCTGCATCCACTTAGGGGCTTAGAAGTGGCACAGTTTGTTGCATCTGGAAGAGTGCGCTTAGGAGTCAAGAGCCGATGATTCTGAAAATCGAACGGATTCGGGATTTACACAAAGTTCGACTTCGGCTGAGCGGAGAGTTTCGATCTCACCATCTCGATCAGGTAAAGGGCGAGATCAGCCGTGGAGAGCCGATCGCGCTTGATTTGGAGGAGGTCGATCTCGTGGACATCGAAGCAATTCGGTTCCTCAATGCCCGGGAGGACGAAGGTATCCCGGTGTTGCACTGCTCGCCTTATATCCAGGAGTGGATGTCTAGGGAGCGGCAAGAAGAGAAAGCTCGAACGGATTGGCGGTGACGACATGGTTGAAAGAGGCAAAGAATGAGAACCGACGAGAAAATGGGCTGCAAGCTGGATGGAAAGATCGCATTTGTCACTGGTGGGACAAGCGGGATTGGTCTTGCTACCGCGAAATGATGCAGCGGTCCAGCGAATATCCTCCGCCAACGAACAACGACGCTAACAACGAAGGAGGAGACCATGGTCTTCGCAGGAATCAAAGTGCCCGACACAACTCTCGTCTTCGACGCAATGGAGTTAGCTCGCGGTCTTCTAGAGCCGTTCCTATTCAACCATGTCATGCGCTCATGGCTATTTGGGGTCGTGCTTTCAGAGGGCGCCGAACATGCACCGGACGCGGAGCTGTTGGCCGTTGCTGCGGTTTTGCATGATCTGGGTTTGACAGATCGCTATACGGGAGCGAACCGTTTCGAAGTGGACGGAGCAAACGCGGCCCGCGTGTTTCTGAGTGATCAGGGCATATCGGCGCATCAGATGCAGCTTGTGTGGGATGCGATTGCACTCCACACCACCCCTACTCTCGCTCTCCACAAAGAACCCGAGGTCGTCATGACTCACTCAGGCATCGCGGTAGACGTTCTCGGAGTGGGCCTCGATCGAATCCCGCAGGACAAACAGCGTGCGATCCTGAGTGAATTTCCGCGCTTGGCATTCAAAGACCAGTTCAAAGGGTGCCTCTGCAACGTCGTTCGCCAGAAGCCGATGACCACCATAGACAACATTCTCAGAGATTTCGGCATTCGTTATGTCGAGGGGTTCGCACCCCCGAATTTTGCCGACCTCGTGGCAAATGCGCCATTTTCCGAATAGCCGATCAACGATTCGCGGGACTTGGACCAAGACTGACTCGGATTACTAGGAGAGATCGACAACTTCTTTGAGAAGCGACTCGCCCTGTTATCAACTGAGAAGTGAATCTTCCGAAAGGCGATTTCGGGAGGCCAATCGTACGATTAGAGACTGCGAAGGGCCGTCATAAAGTTTTCGATCTTGCGAGTCGACGAGACTTTACCAGATTTAAGGTTGCGCTCAATGCATAATCCGGAGAAGAAGGAAAGCACCATCTCCGCAATTTCGGAAGGAGCCATCCTGGGCTTTTCGGCTTCGATGTTCATGGCGAGAAGGCGCTGCAATAGTGCCCGATTCTCCGTAATGACCCCGTAAGCCTCATCAGGAAGGATAGCGAACTCCCGCATAGAGTTGACGGAAAAACAGCCCTGCTGTTCCCCTTTGTTGAGAGGACCATTCTTAAGAAACGTCTCGACGTTCTTCCAGCCAAGAGGCTCTCTGGTAAGAAATCCTCTCTTCTCCTGGCTCTCGAGGTAGTGCCGCAGGCACGCTACAAAGAGATCTTCCTTGTCTCGGAACTCGGTGTACAGCCCTGACTTGTTCACGCCTGTGGCTCGCTCCAGGTCCTGCAGACTCGTGTCCGAAAATCCATGCTTCCAGAAGACGGGCATCGCCTTCTCCAGCACTTGCTCTCGACTAAAGTTCTTCGGGCGCCCCATATACATATTATCCGATAAAGAACTAAATAGTTCAATATCTCTGCATCCTCGCCGACCTCCTCATCATCGTATAGAACTGAATGGTTCATAACCGTCCGACACGATCGGGCAAGATCGCTAGCGAATTGGCTTCGTGAATTGTTCCGAGAAAGAAAAGGAGATTTTATGTCTAAGTTAGCGAAGAAGGTGGCACTCGTTACCGGCGGTTCCCGGGGTATCGGTGCAGCGATTGCGAAGCGTCTGGCCGCCGATGGAGCAAGTGTAGCCATCACGTATGCGAAGGACGCGAGCGCAGCCTCGGCCGTAGTCAAGGCGATTGAACTCGCTGGCGGAAAAGCCATCGCGATCCAGGCGGACGCTGCCAACGTCGAAGCAGTCCAAGGTGCGGTCGAAAAGGCCTTCTCTACCTTCGGGCGACTTGATGTGCTTGTCAACAATGCCGGCACGGCAATTCCGAAACCGTTCGAGGAGTCGACGCTGGAGGAGATGGATCGCGTGCTCGACATCAACGTCCGCGGCGTATTCGCCACCACCCAGGCGGCGCTGAAGCATATGAAGGATGGTGGTCGCATCATCATGGTCGGTTCGGCCGTGGGCGAGCGTGCCGTTGCGCCCGGGCTTGTGCCCTACGCGGCCACGAAGGGAGCCGTCAAGATGTTTACCCAGGCACTATCCAGAGAGGTCGGGAGCCGGGGCATTACGGTCAACAACGTCCAGCCGGGTCCGATCGACACGGATTTGAATCCCGCCTCGGGCGATTGGGCGGTACCCACAGAAGGCCGCCACGGCACTCGACCGCTATGGGCACGTAGATGAGATCGCCGCGATGGTGGCGTTCGTCGCCGGTCCGGAGTCCTCGTACATTACCGGGGCGAATCTTACCGTGGACGGCGGAATGAACGCTTGAACCAATGCGCACTCAGTCAATGGGTTTTACGGCAGTTGTATCTGTGCTGACCTGATTGAGAGCCGACGGCCTAAAGGAGTCGGCTCTCCTTCGACTCCAGGTGCCGTACTCGTCTTATCCGCTAGCCGACTGGCAAGAGAGAGGACAATGACTACACTCCAAAACAAAACTGCGCTCGTGACTGGCGCATCGAGAGGTATTGGCCGAGCAACGGCAGCAGCCCTCGCCGAGGCCGGGGCGCATGTCCTAGTTCACTATGGCCGCTCCGCACAGGAAGCGGAATCGCTCGCTTCCGAGATCCGAACGAAGGGCGGCCGCGCGGATGCAATTTCGGCGGACCTGGGAACTCCGGATGGCGCGTTGCTGCTCGCCAAACAGGTGCGCTCCATTGTCGGCGATCGACTGGATGTGCTTGTGCTCAACGCCGGAATCAGCAAAGCGGCAACTCTCGCTGACTACACGGTAGAGGATTTTGACAATCTCTTTGCGACGAACGTCCGAGGCCCGTTCTTCGTGGTGCAGTGCCTCCTACCCATTCTTGGTGAGGACTCAAGCATCGTTGCTATCTCTTCCCTCGGAGCCCGTGCGGTGCCGGGCAAGCCCGGTCTGGAAAACCCTTCCCTTCTTGCTTACAGCTCGACCAAAGGAGCACTTGAGACGCTGGTCAAGAACTGGGCGGCCATTCTGGGGCCGCGCGGCATACGCGTTAACGCTATTGCGCCAGGCGTAATCGACACAGATATGTCGAGTTTCACGAAGACTGAAGCGGGCCGTGAGGCCGCGCTGGGAATGCAGGCATTGAAGCGTATCGGGAAACCCGAGGATGTTGCCGACGTAGTCGCGTTCCTGGCTTCGGACAAGGCACGCTGGATCACCGGCACGAGCATTCCAGTCGATGGCGGCTCGAAGTTGTAACTGGCAACAGGAGGAGCACAAATGAATACCCAATTGAGCAACGCGAAGGAGATCAGAATTCCTGGGCCGGACCATCCCATCACGATTTCTCCGGCTGAGGGCAAGGTGCGTGTGACGGTGGCCGGGAGGATCGTTGCTGAATCGTCGCGAGCACTCCGCCTGGAGGAGAAGGGGCATTCCCCTGTTTACTACTTCCCGCGCAACAGTGCAGAAATGTCGTTGCTCGTCCGGACTGAGCATTCCACTTATTGTCCGTACAAGGGCGAATGCGCGTACTACAGCATTCCTATCGGCGGAGCAAACGCGGAAAATGCCGTTTGGACCTACGAAAAACCTTATGAGGCAGTCGCCGACATTAAGGAGTACCTGGCGTTTTATCCCACGCGGGTCGATGCAATCGAAGTGATCTCTTAAGCACCTTCAGTCGATTTATGCAGGAGTTCATGTGATGTCAAATCAACCGCTTTTCATGCCATATCGGATGGGAGACCTCGATCTTCCTAACCGCATCGTCATGGCGCCTCTTACTCGGATGCGTGCTCACCCCCACGATCATGTGCCAACGGCCTTGCAGGCGAAGTATTACACCCAGCGTGCTTCGGCCGGACTAATCATCGCCGAAGCCACCGCGATCAGCCCGCAAGGATTCGGCTGGGCCGATACGCCAGGGCTGTGGACGAAAGAGCAGGTCCGCGGATGGCGACGTGTCACGGATGCCGTCCATACAGCCGGCGGCCGCATGATTGCCCAACTCTGGCACACGGGCGCAATCTCGCATCCTGAACTGCTGGATGGCGCGCAGCCCGTGTCCGCGTCAAACGTCGATCCAGCTCAGATCTCGGTCACGCCGACGGGAAGGAAGCCCACGGTAACACCGCGGTCTCTGACGAAGCTGGAGATTCAAGTCACCGTTGCGGACTTCGCGCGAGCTGCGCGAAACGCAATGGAAGCCGGCTTCGATGGTGTCCAGATCCTTGCCAACTATCTTTATTTGATCTCGCAGTTTTTGAATGCCGCTACCAACCTGCGTAAAGACGAGTACGGCGGGACTCTCGAAAATCGCTCGCGTTTTCTCTTCGAAGTAGTTGAGTCAGTACTTGGCGAGGTCGATGCACACAGGGTTGGAGTCAAGATCAGCCCGATGCACGAAGGCGGCGCATTTGAGGCCAACGACGAAACCCTGCCCGTTACCGAATACGCAATTCGGAAGCTGAATACCTACGATCTTTCGCACTTGTTGCTGATGGGGAATACCACCGACTTTTCCGGCACCGCCTTGGAAACGCTGACTGACGACGGCATGTTCCGGCATTTCCGCCCTCTCTACAACGGCACACTGATCGCAAACGTGAAGATGGACCGTGATCGCGGAAACCGGCTTATCGCGGAGGGGCTGGCAGATCTCGTCGCGTTCGGCCGCCCTTATATCGCAAATCCTGATCTGGTCCAGAGGTTCGCCGAGAATGCCCCTCTAGCTGAGGTTGATTGGGAAACCGTGTATGCCTCGGGGCCGCACGGATATTCCGATTACCCAACCTACCAATCACCACAAGAAAGCCCCAGGAGCTGAAGATGCCAAAGACAACACCCGAACAGAACAAGGCGATCGTTCTCGAAGCCTTCGACACTCTCTTCAACAAACGCGACTATTCGGCAGCAGAACGCTTCTGGTCGCCGAAGTACATCCAGCACAGCGCGCACATCGCGCCGGGACGAGAAGGACTGTTCGCTCTCGTCCGCGCGACGCCAGATACCCTGCGCTATGAAAACCAACTCATCGTCGCAGAAGGCGACTATGTCATCGCGCATGGCCGTTTCACCGGGATGGGAAGGCCCGCGGCCTGGATTGCCGCCGACGTTGTCCGATTCGAAGACGGTCTGCTTAAGGAGCATTGGGATGTCTTGCAGGACGAGGCGACCAAGGCAGAATCCGTCAGCGGCCTTCCCATGTTTGGTGATCGATTCCCCACGTAACAATTCATGGTGACTATGACTACTCAGCACGAAATGGAAAGGAAACATCGATGACTCCGACGTATAAAGAGTCTGCTTCAGACCGCGAGATCCTGCTCGTTGGTCCCTATGGTGTGCTTGGCACGGGAGTGATCGACGCTGTCATGGCTAACTCCGCATGGCGCGTCACAACTGCAGCGCGCCGACCTGCACCGACATATCGCACCCAGGCCCCACCCCGCCACATTAACGTCGACCTAATGGATCGCGAGGGCACGATCAAGGCTTTCGCGAATCTGGATACTGTCACCGACCTGGCGTATGCCGCCTACGTTGAGAAGCCGACTATGGCCGAAACCGTAGAGCCCAATGCCAGGATGCTGACAAATACACTTGAAGCCCTCGCGGCGCGGAATGTCCCTCTCAAACGCATCGTCCTGGCAGGCGGAGCTAAATCTTATGGATTTAGCCTCGGGTCGTTCAACGCTCCTGCAAAGGAAACTGAGCCCCGTCTTATCGCACCGATCCACTATCACCAACAGGAGGACATCGTGGCTGATTGGTCGAGCAAGCATGGAGCGAGCTGGACGGTCTTGCGTCCGCATCTCGTGATGGGGCCGAGCCTGAATTCGCCGATGAATCTTGTGACAAGTCTCGCTGTGTACGCAGCAATAAGCCGCGAACTCGGGCTTCCGCTGCGTTTTCCAGGCCGTCGCGAAGGATGGAACACACTTCAGGAAACCACCGATGCAGAATTGTTCGGTCGTGCCACCCTGTGGGCGCTCGGCGAGGATAAGGCGCGCAACGAGATATTCAATGTGTCCAACGGGGATGTCTATCGTTGGCGGCAGCTCTGGAACGAGTTGGCTACCTTCTACGATCTTCCCGTCGCAGAGCCTCTGGCGATGTCGACTGTTTCGGAGATGAGTGAGAAGGGCCCGCTGTGGGAATCGATTGTGGCTCGTTATGGACTGCATCCAACGCCATACGAACAGATTGCGAACTGGTCCTTTGTGGACTGGATGCTTAACTTCGGCGAAGAAACGATCCTAAGCACAATCAAGATCCGCAAGGCCGGCTTTGCAGATTGTATCGACACCCACGACAGTTTTAGGCGGCAACTGACGAACCTTCGGAAACTTCGGGTAATCCCGTAGATACACACTTCTGAGTCACTATTCGAATCATCTAGTTCATAACTACATGGCCGCGAGTTTTCTAGCGTGCGCAATGCATTTCGATTGAAGGAGAATCCTGCTTGCCCAAGCGCAAGCCTACGCTAAAAGCGAATGTCTAGCCCCAAAGCCGAGTCGAAGATTCCCCATCTCCGCAGTTCAACTAAATCTCCAAACTATACCGGCAATTCGAGAGGATTTCATGAGCAAGAAGAAAGGCCCAAAGCTGTTTACGCCCGTACAACTAGGATCGTTGAAATTGAAGCATCGCGTTGTGATGGCGCCATTGACCCGTTCCCGCTCCGAGCAGCCGGGAGGTATCCCCGGTGACATGATGGTTCGGTACTATTCGGATCGGGCTTCGGACGGAGGTCTCATTATCGGCGAGGCGACCAACATCTCACTGACCGCCCGAGGATGGTACGGCGCACCCGGCCTTTATACGGATCGACAGGTTGAAGGATGGAAGCGCGTTGTGAGGGCCATCCACGCAAAGAACGGTTTCGTTTTCGCGCAGTTGTGGCATACCGGTCGTTCTTCACACTCCGACAATCAGGACGGCAACACACCGGCCTCAGCCTCTGTGGACGCATCCTATTGGGAAGATCCAAACCATCTAGTCTCCGCTCCCAGCGGCTGGGTCCAACCGTCGCCACATCGGGCGCTGGATATCTCCGAAATTCCGGGAATCGTCGAGGACTACCGCAAGGCGGCTACGCGTGCCAAGGCAGCGGGTTTCGACGGGGTTGAGCTGCACGCCGGCAATGGCTATCTTGTGGATCAGTTTCTCCAAGATGGCAGTAACGAGCGTACCGACTCCTACGGTGGTTCCATCGAGAACCGCGCGCGTTTTCTGCTGGAAGTCGTAGAAGCAGTCACATCTGTCTGGGGAGGTGATCGCCTCGCGGTGCGCATCGCACCCGGCGGTACCTGGAACCACATGCGCGATAGCAATCCCGCCGCTCTATTCGCATACGTCGCAGAGCAATTGAACCGATTCGGCCTTGCCTACCTGCACATCATCGAACCGCGTGTAAAAGGAAATGTGACCATCGATGAGGGACAGGGCCCGATTGCTGCCGAGCAACTTCGGAAAGTTTTCAAGGGGAAGATCGTCGCTGCCGGTGGCTTCGAGCCCGAAACCGCAGAAACCGCCGTCGAGAGCGGCGTCGCCGATGCCGTGGCCTTCGGACGTCACTTCGTGGCAAATCCCGATCTGCCGGTACGCATCCGGGAAGGCCTTGCGCTCACACCATATGACCGAGATACTTTCTACACCTTCGACTCAGTGGGTTTATAACGATTACCCTTTCGTCAACGAGTTGGCGTCCCGCTAGGCTCCGGCAGAGCCTTCAAGTGACATGCCTGGATGCTTCATCGTTCCGCGTACGTCGTTTCCGGAGCCCAAGCCATAGCAAGTGTCTCCAAGGATTGTCGGCCATTCGAAAGTTAGGAGCGCGGTCATCGTTGGTTGTTGCCGAATCGGCGTCTCGCTAGGCTCTCAGGCGGGATTCTTCAGAAGGTCTGCCACCGTCTTCATGATTTCGTGGGAAAGCGCCTCATCCGATACGGCGCGAGCCAGCGACATCGCTCCGACGAGCGCGCTGAAAGTCAAGATCGCTCTCGACATTACCGCCCGCTTGTTCTTGCCTGGCAGCAACCCAACAATCAACTCAATGTCATCCCTGACTTGTTCAGAGGTTAGCGCACGAGTCCGCTTATCGCTGCGAGCGATCTCCGGCGCGAGCGCACTGAAGGCACAGCCCGTACCTGGATTCTTGCGGTGCACATCGCTCAAGTAATCGTCGATCAGCTTCGCGAAAGTTAGCGGCTGCCCACCGGATTCAGCAGCTTCCTTTTGGCGCTGCCAGACACCGAATGCATCGCTGACTGCCTCGGCCACAAGTTCGTCACGCGAGCCGAAGTGCTTGTAGAATCCGCCCACCGTCAGGCCGGCTTCCTTCATCAAGTCCGCGATTCCGAATCCCGCAAGGCCCTTTTCGCGAAATCTCTTTGAGGCAATGGCAACGATGCGCTTATGAGTCTTCTCCTTTTGCGCCCTGGAATAGCCCATATTAACCTCCTCCAAATAATCTGCAACCAAATCAGGATTACGAATCTAATCCTGTATGTGGATTATAACAATCATCCACATGGCTTGCTCGGCAAAGGCCAAGGACTCAACCAATTCGCGACCTGCTGGTGGTCTCGATCGACATTAACAATTTCCGGGTTGCGGCTTAGCGGCGCAGGCCGGGAGTGAAATGGGAAATGGGAGAACCAATATGCGCGCAATGAGAGCGGAGCAATTTAGTGGTTATGAGACGTTAAAGCTGGTCGATCTTCCCAAACCAGCGGTCACAGACGGGAAAGTACTGGTGCGAATCACAGCAGCTGGCGTCACGCCGCTCGACCATACGATTCTCTTCGGCAATTTTCACATCCCGGAGGTGCCGCTAGTCCTGGGCAACGAAGGAGCGGGCGTCGTGGAGGAGGGAGGCGGAGCGGATTTTCCTGCCGGCTCACGCGTGATGTTCTGGGGTGCCTATGGGGCTTTTGAGGACGGAAGCTACGCCGAGTGGATTGCTGTACGGAAGAAAGACCTCTGCCTGATACCTAACGGTGTCGACGACGTAAGCGCCGCCGGCATCCCGGTCGCGTATCTCACCGCGCAAGTGGCTCTTACCCTGGCTGGTTTTAGTCCAGGCAAAACCGTTCTGGCACCGGCGATCGGGGGATCGGTCGGCAACGCGGTGACACAATTGGCGCGCGCTCTGGGAGCAAAACACGCCATATCGAGCACGACCAACCATGCGAAAGCCGAGCAGGCGACAGCGCTCGGATTCAGTGAGGTCATCGATACTTCGTCGGAGAAGTTGGGTGACGGCGTACGTCGTGTTACGGACGGCTACGGCGCAGATATTGTTATTGACGGGATCGGTGGTGAAGTCTTGAGCGAGGCGCTCAAGGCGCTCGCGTTGGGAGGAAGCCTCACAACACTGGGGTATTCCGCAAGCCGTAAGACCACCATTGACGTGACAGATCTCATCGTGCCGCAAGCCAGCATCCGGAGTCTCAATATGTTTCGTCAGCCGCAAGAGACGGTTACTGACGCTTGGAAGGCCATTGTCTCTCTCCTTCAATCCGGTGCGATCAAACCGATCGTCGCGAAGACGTTCCCTTTGGTCGCAGCGGCTGAGGCTCTGCGTTATCTCGTTGAAGGCCGCCCCTTCGGGAGGGTCGTTCTTACAGTCTGACGACAATTGATGGGGGGAAAGCTTAACAGGTATTCCGCTCCGCAATTAGCGAAGGGTTCGCACTACGCGGGCGTAGTGCGAACACAAGTTGTCAAATCAACCCAACTACGCTCGAACGAGCTTACTCAGAGAGAGAAATCAATGACAACAATAAAGGCGATTCGCCTGGCTTCGCTGGTCACGGCAATCAATGTCCTGGTCGCGAGCGGCTTTTCCATTGCGGCGATCATCCGTCCGCAATACCTGGTCCCTGCCGAATCCGTTCCAACGGAGGCGTCGTTGATATTGGCGATGTACGCGGCGGCGCGCACAATTCCTCTGGCTTTGTTCGCATTGGGGGCGATCTACAAGCAGGCGACGCCTGAGTTGCTGACCCTGGGTGCGCTCGCCGGCGCCATGCAATTGCTGGATGCCGGAATCGGTCTGTTTGAGCATGATCTTGGGAAATGCGCTGGGCCGCTCTTTATCGCCGTCCTCCAATTCTTCGTGGTGTATCTGCTTCACAGATCCGTGCGGATCACGCCGCAAACCAAGCGCGGATAAACGCTCGCTACGGCCCGGCACTTCCAAGTTCGCCCCAGTTGGCCTACTCGACGGGCCTTGTTCCGCCAAATGGAACCTCTGACCGGCGCGCCCGTGCGATTCTCATGATTAGTGCAATGCTGGGTAAGAGCGGGCCGTAATCCAGTCTCAATGAGCGCATCGCCCTGAAGTCAACAGTTGAGACTCGACCTGCCCGGATCGCTGGCCCCGGCCTACTTCTCAAGAGTTATACGCCAAAACTAGCTTCAGTCATTGAAATCCAGTAGAACCTTGCCTCCACGCTGGTAGTGCTCGATCGCTTCTTTGATTTGAGACGGCTTGTATGTCGCGGTGAAGGGAAGGCTCAACCTTCCGGATGCGACTACTTGTGTCGCCTCGGTCAGAGCCGCACGAATCTTGGGCAGAAATTCATCGTAGTACATCCAGAAGCCCTGGATATTTAACCTCTTCCCGATGAGGTCACCTTGCGGCAGGTGAATGGGCGAACCACTCAGCCACGCATAGCTGACGAAGTGAGCACCCGGCGAGAGTGCGCTCGCGATTGTCGCTGCCGCTGGGCCACCTACGGCATCAAGACCGAGGGATATTGGCATTCCGCCGGTGGCATTCTGAATCTGCTTTGAAACCTCGGGAGATTCGACGCCCACGAAATCGACCCCCATTGTTTCGAGTTCAGGGATAAGCTCAGACCGCCTGACAATACCGGCAACTTTAAGATCGCGCGATTTGGCAACCGCGATCACACATCGCGCAACTTGGGAATTGGCTGCATTCAATACGATCCAATCTCCGGGCTTCAGTTTCACAAATCCGCCCAAGAGAAGAACGGCCGTTGTTGGATTGATGTTCAACATAGAGGCCGTTTTCGCGTCGATGGATGGTGGAACAACGAAAAGACCGTCGGCCGGAGCAAGGACTTTCTGGGCCCAGGTAAAGGTGCGAAATGGAATCGTAACCCGGTCCCCTACCTTGATGTCGGTAACTCCTGGCCCAATCGCCTCGACGATTCCTGCCCCTTCGCCTCCAATGACAGAAGGGAGCTGCGGATTTAGAAAATACACTCCATTCGCTAACAGGAGGTCGCTGTAGTCAACGGGCGCATACTCCATGCGCACAAGAGCTTCGCCTGCGGAGGGCGCGTTTGGTTCCGGGACTTCGGCCATCTGCAGGTTCTGAACCGGATTGCCGTAGGCCGTGAGATGAATGGCTTTCATTTGTGATGTTCTCCTTCCTCAAACAATTCTCGTCCTGCGAGAGGGCCCCTGCTTGCTGAATCAAGCTATCGTCTCGTGAACCACGATAGGTAGACGGCTTGACGATGATTTGATACGAAGAGAGCGATTGCTGCCGCAGTGATTCTTGTCAGTTCTGGAAGGCCGCTTGATCCTTCGAGTCGTTCTTCAAAGACTCGCAGCCAGCAGTCTGCCACAGCGCGGGCTGCATCGTCGCCATAACTCGTCTGTGCATAGCAATAAAGAGCAGCGAGCCAGCGTTCCGAGTCTAACGTGAAGTTCTCCGGAGAGCAGAGGATCTTTGAATCGGAACTGGCGAGAACAAGATGACCGTCCACGACGACCTCCAAGACGTCATGCTGACTCCGTCTCATGCTGCGGCTTGCGTCAACACATTTTCGACTTTCGCGTCCAAGTCGCGAGCCACGCGAAGCGCATCGTGATTCCCATAAGGGGCCAGGAGGCTGGCCATCCCGTCATACGAAATATGCACGCCATCAGCGCGCTCATCCACGAGGATGGTAACCGGAGCATACGAGCCGGCGTCCGGAACACGCTTTGCCATTTCTTTCATAATGAGAGGATTCCCAATGACCAGACGGATAATCTTGGAAGTGTGCTGCTCAGTCCCCTTGCGAACAATCATTCCATGATCGAACTCTGCAAATTGCATCAGACCGCTCTCACCGAGGGCAGGTTGTATGGCGGCCTCTAGCTCAGCGGCAGTTGTCGATCGCTGCGTTGTTTGCCAGAGTTCCGCCATATTCGGATGACCGATCAATGCCTTGATGACTGCAACAACCACGTCGAACGGCTTCGAAGAGGTCACTGTAAATCGCTCCATCTCCACTCTTCTGATCATTCTGGCTCCTTTGCCCTCGTTTGCAGGGTAGTTTCCCTAAAGAGCGTCCGGCAGTCATCGCAATTGGCGATTCAGGAATTCGCTCGTCCGACCGTTGGCAAGGTGAGCCGCGGCGGCGTTGTAGTGTTTCCCGTTATGGCGGGAGAATGCGTGACTCTGCCCCGGGTAGCTGTACACCGTCGCATTTGGCTTCTTAGTAAGTGCCGCTTTAATCTCCGCTTGTGCAGCCTTGGAAATGAACTCATCCTCCTCGGCCAGATGCATGAGAATGGGCGCATGAAGCCCATCGACCTCTCCCAGATATTTCTCAGTATCGGCGCCGTGATACCAGACCGCGGCGTCGATGCCGTCGTTACGCACGGCTGTCATGAAGACCATCAGCGCGCCGAGGCAATAGCCGAGCAAGGCAACCTTGCCGTTGCATTCCGGGAGATTGCGTACTGCGTCGATGGTGTCCTTGATGTCCTTTACGCCGGCATCTCTGTCATAAGCCGAATAGAGACGAAGGCCGTGTTGCCAGTCGGCTTCGGAGGTGACGTTCAGGTCGACGCCCGGCTCCTGCCGCCAGTACAGGTCTGGAGCGACCGCGAGGTAGCCTTGTTCCGCCAATTCATCGCAGTGCTTGCGAATGTCGGCGTTCACACCGAACAGTTCCTGCAGAACGACAACAGCCGAAGCCGGCGAGGTCTTCGGTCTTGCGATATACGCGGCGAACGTGCCGCCTTGTCCTTTTACGGTGATGTGATCCATCATTTCTCCCTCCTGAGGCGTCTAGATCCATAAAGACTCTCCGCCGACCGTAACCGGATCGGCGGAGATCATTCTGTCTGAAAGCGCAGAGCTACACATTGACGGAGGTGGCAGCCTCTTCGATGAGCTTGGCTGTTTCCTTCGGATGATGACATATAGGCGACATGGCTCGACTTCACTTCGACCGTCTTGGCCTTGGCGCGCTTCGCCATCATGCGCTCCTGGTCCGGATTGATCGATCGGTCTTCGGAGGCCACCATGTACCAGGTGGGCTTGTGCTTCCAGGCGGGATTTTTGACCTGATGGGTGAACGAGTCGGTAGAGATCGGCACCTGCGCTATAGCCATGAACTCTGCCTCATCCCGTGGGATGTCCGCCGCGAAGTCAGCCACGAAATTCGGTTCGTCAATCCACCAAAGCCCGTTGCTGTCCGATTTGAATGCCTTGGAGGCTTGCGGCAGGGCCTGTTCGATCGACGCACAGCTCTCACCTTCATCGAGAGCAAAGGCGGCAATATAGACAAGCGCCGCAACGTTTGGATGATTTCCGGCCTCGGTGATGATGGACCCGCCGTAGCTGTGGCCGACCAGAACCACTGGGCCGCCCATGGCGTCGATTGCGGCCTTCGTGTACTTTTGGTCGTCGGCGTACGAAGTCTCGGGAGGCTGCGCCACCGACACCTTGTAGCCATCATTCTTGAGGATGTCAGCGACCCTCTTCCAGCCGGAGCCATCGGCGAAAGCTCCATGCACCAGAACTACGTTCTTAATATGCTGTGTCATGATCATTTTTCCTCTCTAGTTTGAGCTTCTGCGAGTCGTGTATCGAGCCGCGGACTTGCGACCAACCATAGTCAGGAAGGAGCTCGGTACTATTGAAGACATGAACCACTTTTGTCGATTCCTGCTCAAATGCGGAGTGAAGGCGGGCGAAAAGACTACTCCAGGCTAGAGTTCAACGCGAGAACTCTAACCGAATCTCAAACTCGCGACGATATTGCGTCCAGAGATGATTCCGAGCAACACCGCCCCGGACCGCTGAACTTGAGGATGGGATCTATTCGTGCAGTTGAGGGAATTTGAGTTTGGGTATTTCGACAAAAATCCCGCGACGTGAGTGTTCACGCCTCCACTTTGCCGGAGTCGCACCGACCACATTTGCAAACGCCCGGGTAAACGCGGCTTGATCGGAAAATCCAGTCTGCGCGGCAACTTCCACCAACGAGTTATTCGTTTCAGACAAAAGAGCCTTAGCGATCTCAACGCGCTTCAGAATCAGGTAGCGATGTGCGGAGGTCCCAAACGATCTCCTAAATGATCGCGCAAAATGGCTGACTGAAATCCCACATTCATCGGCAAGTGTTTCCAGTCTTAACTCGCCGTCCAAGTGCTCATGGAACAAATCCACAACGCGGCGTCTTTGCCATGGGGCCAGACCGCCCTTGAATTGCGGGAAGGCCTCGTGAGTTTGAGCATACCGTCCGACAAGGTGCGAACAAATCATCAAGGTGAAAGAATCCATGAACAGCTGAGAGAACATCTCCGGCCTTTTTAGGCATGGCAAAATCGTTTGCGTTAGGTGATGGAGTGTCGGGTCGGGGGTTCCATAAACGCAGTAGAGACGCTTAGCTCTAGGCGCCGGAGTCGCACCGACCACATTTGCAAACGCCCGGGTAAACGCGGCTTGATCGGAAAATCCAGTCTGCGCGGCAACTTCCACCAACGAGTTATTCGTTTCAGACAAAAGAGCCTTGGCGATCTCAACGCGCTTCAGAATCAGGTAGCGATGTGCGGAGGTCCCAAACGATCTCCTGAATGATCGCGCAAAATGGCTGACTGAAATCCCACATTCATCGGCAAGTGTTTCCAGTCTTAACTCGCCGTCCAAGTGCTCATGGAACAAATCCACAACGCGGCGTCTTTGCCACGGTGCCAGACCGCCCTTGAATTGCGGGAAGGCTTCGTGAGTTTGAGCGTACCGCCCGACAAGGTGCGAACAAACCATCAAGGTGAAAGAATCCATGAACAGCTGAGAGAACATCTCCGGCCTATTCAGGCACGGCAAAATCGTTTGCGTTAGGTGATGGAGTGTCGGGTCGGGAGTTCCATAAACGCAGTAGAGACGCTTAGCTCTAGGCACTCCGGCATCGTCCGAGAGGGAATCCAAGGTTGCACGCGGAACATGGTAGTGAATCCAATCGATTGAGCCCGGATTTCGAATACTCGAATTTGACTCCAGGTCGCACATTGCGACTCCGCCCACTGGCCATGCCCCCGTCTTTGTGTACTTGTCATCGGTCCAAAGTTCCCATTCACCGGAATTCGCATGATTAAGATGAAGCGAGACAACGTAGGCCTTTTCAGATGGGATGGACGCAGTTCGTTCCGGGATGCCGCTCCGCGCTATTAGCCGGGTAATCGCCAGTTGCGGCCGGACGACGGAAACCGCAGAATCGATGGCAACATGGGGCGGTTGGTTCATGGTGAAATACTTCGCCATCTGCGCACCGTAAGCGTTTGCCGAGTTCGATGATGTCGTCATGGATAGCTCTGTTGCGGCAAGCGACTTTGGCTGAGAGTCGAATTACAGGGAACAATGCGGACGAGCGAATGCGCCGGAGAGTAGCGTAGCGCCAAAAAGAACGGTCATTCTTGTACAAAATGACCGTGGTTGAATGAGATAGCTCCCAGAAATGCTGGTGCTGAGCAGGATTTATGGTCCTTTCACGACGATGCCTTCGTTTGGACTCGAAAACTGAGTCCGAATCGACAAATAGGACAGATATCGGCAATCCTCCAAAATGGTGTACCGCGTACCATACCTCTCGCAGTCGCTTGGCGGCGTAGCTTACCTCCTCGGGAATGACAAGAGCTTTTGTAGGGGACGATCAGTGTCTGGTCAAGTAACTAGAACCCGCATTCTTCGGGTGGGGCTTGATTTGGCAAGCGCAGAGGGGCTCTGCAGGATCACCTTTGGCTCGGTTGCCAGACGCGCGAGCCTTTCAAAGGGTGGCGTCGTCGCGCATT
>CAWGND010000004.1:0-11603 GCA_963823845.1 Terriglobales bacterium | reverse complement strand
CAGAGGCTGGTATTGCTGTTGATACAAGGTCCGCAAGATTGGACACATCACCCGGTACCGCCGTCACGTTCTTTCCAATCTCGGCAGCTGCGGCATCCAGCGCGCCTTGACCATGACCTGTAATAAAGATGTGATCTATTCCTTCTTGAGCGAAGCGCCTCGCGGTAGCCAGGCCCATGCCCATAGATCCTCCCGTGACAACCGCTAGCTTTCCAACAAACTTCTTTGACATATGACTCCTTCAAAATGGTTACCCATTGCGCATCCAATCCTGAGTTTGAGAAGCTTCTCCAGAATATTTGGGGGGTGCTTGATAGAGGAGGATGAATGGCGCAGGTATGGTTAGTCACCGGCAGCTCTCGTGGTCTGGGTCGCGCAATTGTTGAAGCGGGCCTTGCTGCGGGCAATAAAGTGTTGGCGACAGCTCGGGACATTAAGTCGCTGGCTGATCTGTCGGAACGATATGGAGATCAGGTCAAGCTCTTCGCAATGGATGTGACCGACGAAGCAGCAGCAGCAAACGCGGTAATGGCGGCGGTCGATGTATTTGGCTCGCTGGATGTGGTCATTAACAATGCGGGATATGGCAATCTTTCGTCCGTCGAAGACACGCCTCTATCGGAATTCCGGGCACAGATCGAAACGAACCTCTTTGGAACGATTATTGTGACGAAGGCAGCTCTTAGGTATTTTCGCGAAAAGAAAGCAGGCCAGTTCATTCAGTTTTCATCGGTGGGCGGAAGGATTGGCCCTCCGGGACGTGGGCCTTATTCGGCGGCGAAGTGGGGTGTCGAAGGCTTCTCCGAGGTGCTTTCGCGCGAAGTGGCACCGCTCGGCATCAAGGTCACCATCGTTGAACCCGGTGGCTTTCGCACAGACTTCGCGGGCAGTTCCACCGAACTTAGCGAAGGTCATCCTGAATACGATTCGACGGTTGGAGCTACCGCAAGATTTCAGCGGAACTACAACGGCAAGCAGCCTGGTGACCCCAAAAAGGCAGCTCAGGCGATCGTCCAGTTGACGCGAGAACGGAACCCTCCGTTGCGACTCTTGCTCGGCAGCGATGCGTACGCCGCCGCGGAGAAGAATGATCTTGCGCGATTAGAGGAAGCACGAATTTGGAAGAAACTCAGCGTCTCCACCGATTTTGAGACGAAGTGAAGAAGCAGCAAACATTAAGCAGGAGAATCCGAACCGCGCCAAGGTAGTCAATGGTTCGACTTGGACTGGATTCTTTCCTTCTTCGTCTTACTTGACGATCAGATTGCGCGAATCAGCCGCATGAAGGCGTCGATCTTCTTCGTAATTCGTGCCCGGTCGGGCCTTGGTCTTGGTGCTAATGCGAAAAGACAGTGGTGAGCTGTTTCCGGACGATCGGAGCAACGCGGGTTCCCAGGAGTTCGATCGACCGTAACATCTTCTCATGCGGGAGCGCAGAGACACCCATTTGGAAAGTAATTCGAGAAAGGCCTCCGAGAACTTCGTTCACGTACAGTATTTTCTCCGCGACCGTTTCGGCATCGCCGATCAGCAGCGCACCGGTGGGTCCGCGCAGAGCGTCAAATTGTGCCCGAGTTGCGGGAGGCCAGCCGCGTTCCTTGCCGATCTCGGTGAAGGTGTGAGCGTATCCGGGATAGAAATCGTCCGCAGCTTGCTGCGTGGTGTCTCCCAGAAAGCCGATTGCGTGAAGTCCGACGATGAGTTTCTCGGCGGAGTGGCCGGCGCGGCGCCCAGCCTCGCGGTAAAGGTCGATCAGGGGCCGAAATCGTTTGGGTTCGCCGCCGATGATGGCGACCATCAGCGGAAGTCCGAGCGTGCCGGCACGAACGAATGATTCGGGCGTGCCGCCGACTCCGACCCAAATGGGCAAGCGGATTCTGCAGCGGACGCGGATAGACCGCCTGTCCGGTGAGCGATGCGCGGTGCTTGCCCGTCCAGTGAACATGAGTGTTCTCGCGAATCTTGAGGAGAAGATCGAGCTTTTCCGAGAAGAGCGAGTCGTAGTCGTCCAGATCGAAACCGAAGAGCGGAAACGCCTCGATTGACGAACCGCGTCCCGCGACAATCTCAGCCCGCCCATGGGAGATCAGATCCAGAGTGGCAAATTCCTGAAAGACTCGGACCGGGTCGGCGGCGCTGAGAACGGTTACCGCGCTGGTTAGGCGAATGTTTTTGGTGCGTGCAGCGGCCGCAGCCAGAATCACGGCGGGGCCGAATCCACGAACTCGCTGCGGTGATGTTCGCCGATGCCGAAGACATCGAGGCCAACCTGGTCGGCAAGCACAATCTCTTCCAGTAGATTGTCCATGCGCTGGAGAGCGCTCAGGTCAGACCCGTTGCCGGGTCAGAGATGACTGCTCCGAAACTGTCAACACCGATCTGCATCTATCTCCTATTTGTGACCCGGACAGCAGGCTATTGAAGTTTGAGTCTTGAGGTCCTTTTGTGTATTTCCTATCTTGTTCCTTGCTGATCTTGCCCCCGGCTTCTTCTGGTCAAGTTTTTCTGCCGCGAGCAGTCCGAGCTTTTTAAGCGATCCGTATAGTTGTGCCATCTCCCGCCCGGACAGCACTGACATGAGGGCCTCAAGGTCCTTTGCATGCCGTTCAAATCACGATGCCGCCAGGCGCTTTACCCTGCGCTGTAGTTCCACGACCCGCGCCCGTCGATCATTTGGGCTCGACTTACGAACCACCAACCCGAGTTTTTCGAGGCGATCGACTGCCGCGGTCATTGAGCCACTGGCCAGCGCACCTTGTCCTGAATCTCAGAGATGGTGAGCGGGCCTTTGTGTAATAGCGCTTCGAGCGCGACAAAATCCGTGAGGCACAGTCCCGTGTTGACGATACTCTGCTCGGCGAGAAGGCTCAGCGCGCGATAGCTCTTCGCAATTACCAGCCACAGCCGGGGTGCTCTCATGCGATCCGTCTTTTTCACCATGTCTCCCCAATCAGGCAGCGTGTGGACGTGTCTGAACGTTGACCCTGCTCTCCGCAGGGGAGGACAAGAGGCGGTCGACCGAAGCCGCTCCTGCGCCGCGAATGATAAGAAAGACCGACGCTGCGATCAACAGGAGATGGTACTCAAACCCTTCGCCTTTCTGCGACCCAGTCCAGTTCATCCAGAAGCCAAACTGGCCATGAACCATCGCGATGGCAACGATCATGTTGCACAGGGGCCCAAATGCAGCCACGCGGGTGAACAGCCCGAAGATCAGCCCTAACCCTCCGAAGAATTCCGCCGCGATTGCCAGAAACGCAAATACAGCCGGAATGTGCAGCACTCCGGTGAAGAAGCCCATCGTGCCGGTAAATCCGTAGCCGCCAAACCACCCGAGCATCTTTTGGGCGCCATGCGCGAAGAAAATTATGCCGAGCACCAACCTGAGAATCGTTGTTGCAGTGTCGTTATCCGTTGCCGTCAGTTTGCGAATCATAAGATCCTTTCGGGGCGAGCCGCTTACCCGCAATTCGATGTCACGAGATAAGATGAAGTATCCTTATATAATGATTCTTTTTGTCGAGGTAAATGAGAATTGAACCGTTAGTCGTAGACAGAACGCGCATTGTGTCATCGCAACTTACGTCTCTCGCACCGGCCCAGTTGGTTATTTGTGCCCAGGCACAACATGCTCGACGCGCTGGTCAGAATTGCCGGCGCAACGACGATTGTTAATACAGCGAAAGGATTTTCTGTAAAACGAAGTCAAGCACCGGTTCAAGAACGAGTCACCTCAACGACGAAATCTCTGCTAAAAGGCATCGAGGTCGATTCACGTAGTTGTCCCGATGCGGCGAACAGCAGACTTTCAGCTATGACCGGGTAGCGATGCCGCACTTCCATATGGGCGGCGACATCGCTCATTCGAGCAAGTGCACCAATGCGCAACCCTCCATCCGGCAATATTTCGATGGCAGACATGCCGGGCAGCCCGTTGATATCCAGCAAACGATCGGGACGAGCTGCGCGGTCTTTGATTAAACCGATGAGGTCAGTACCGCCCGCGATGAATGCGGCATGGGGATCCCGTACATGTGCCACGATGGCGGCCGATGAATCGCTAATTCTTGACAGCGTGAAAGGATGCATAATTCAAGTCCTTCGCGCTGC
This sequence comes from Terriglobales bacterium, assembly GCA_963823845.1. Lineage (GTDB taxonomy): Bacteria > Acidobacteriota > Terriglobia > Terriglobales > Acidobacteriaceae > Alloacidobacterium. The sequence continues at coordinate 7,493 of CAWGND010000004.1, read as the reverse complement.
TTCAGCGATAGCGTCGACGATATTTGGATAGCAAGAGCAACGACAGAGATTGCCGCTCATCCGCTCTCGAATTTCTGCCTCGGAAAGGTCAGCTCCTCGAAAGGGCTTCGTAACGTCTTCCGTGGCCGCGCTCGGCCAGCCCGCTTGTGCTTCCCGGATCATGGCGATTGCCGACATGATCTGTCCGGATGTACAGAAACCACATTGGAACCCGTCGTACTCGATGAATGCTTGCTGGACTGGATGAAGTTGTCCATCGCGTTCTAATCCTTCGATCGTGGTGATTTGCTGACCATCGTGCATTGCGGCCAGTGTCATGCACGACAGAACACGGCGACCATCAATGTGGACCGTGCATGCGCCGCATTCGCCTCGGTCGCATGACTTTTTGGGGCCGGTCAAACCCAGTTCATTACGCAAAGCGTCAAGCAGGGTGGTGCGCGGCTCAACTGCAAAACTACGTGCTTCTCCGTTGACATTCATAGTGACCTGCACGGTCAATGCCTGACTCGTCTGTCGACTAATCATGTTGTCCCCTTGTTGGCCGCAATCAGTGCCGACGTTTGCCGGGCTTGCGCCAGGTGCTTCGAAATTCCGGGATCATCCGGTCGCACCTGAACACTTTCAAAAGAGTTGGAGTTGCAGCGTCCCTTCTGCGTAAATTGCCATCCAGTGACTTCAGGACTGCAAATGACATGCCAACAGCTGAGCTCGGATTATTCGTTGAAATGATGCAAGTTGGACTGATTCAATTTGGAAGGCAGCTGTTTGTGTCAAAATGTCAATTTTGCTCGTTGACAGGGGAGTACGAGATCTCCGATCTAGAGACAAACAACACGATCTGGCTGATCCAGCAAAATCAGCGCGTTGTGTGGAATAGACTTCTTGACCGACAATGGAGGTAAATGAATTCCCCGCCAAAATTTGCGATTAGCGTAGATGAGGGTGTTAGGCAGACGAATGGGCAACGCTACGAAGCCGTCCTTCGCCTCAGCGAAGCCCTTTCTCTGTGCCAAGAACCCGAGGATCTGACGAAGATCCTCTCTGAACGGTTGCGCGAATTCCTCGACTTCTTACAGTTTTACATCGTTGTCTACAAGGAGAACTCCACTGAAGTCGAATGGGCTGTCGTCGGGCGAGAGAAGAGCCTCGTATCGGCATACGCGGATGTGCCAGTTGAACAGCGGCCATCGTGGCAGGCATATACCAGGCAGGAACCGATCTACATTCGCGACTGGAACACCGATGAACGAATACCCATCCGGCTCAAGCAAGGGATTGCAGCACAAGGGCTTGAGGTCGGGCCGCTCGTCTTTGTTCCCCTCACCACGCCACAGCGCCGCCTAGGTGCTTTAGGCATGTCTGGAGACCATGGGATCGCTTACAGCGAGGATGACATTAGCTTCTTGCGGCTCATTGGTCGGGTTGTCGCATTTGCGATTGACGACAATTTCAATCTCAAACGGGCCGACGCTGCAAACGCAGAATTGCAACGTCAGAATGAGCGACTGCAACAGAGTGAACGAGAGCTACGCGAGGTTATAGAAACCATTCCGTGTATGGCATGGTCGGCCGCAGCAGATGGGGCTGCACAATTCTTTAACCGTCGCTGGTTGGAGTACGCTGGCCTTACGGCGGACCAAGCGGAGAATTGGGGCTGGACGGTTGCCGTGCATCCGGACGATCTGAACGCCCTCGTGGATTATTGGCAAACCGTTCTCGCCTCAGGCCAGCCTGGTGAAATCGAAGCGCGCTTGCGTCGTTTCGACGGTGTATACCGCTGGTTTTTGTTCCGAGCAACCGCATCCTACGACGATAGGGGCAACGTTGCGAAATGGTACGGTACAAATACCGATATTGATGATCGTAAGAAAGCAGAGCAAGCTCTAACGGTTCAAAACAGCCGACTCCAGTTGCTTCTGAAGGTTACAAATCAGATCACTGCGAATCTGGAGCTTCGGGATGTACTGCGCGAAATCTCAGCCTGCATTCGCGAGGTCATGGACTGTGATGTAGTGCACATCTCGGTGCGCGAGAACGGGACTGGCGAATTCCGGATCTATGCACTTGATTTCCCGGAAGGTAAGGGACTCATTAAGGAAGATTTGGTGATCACCCCGGTGGGTGCGGGCAGAAGAGCTCTTGACACCCTGAAACCTACCATCAGGAGCATAGAACAACGTCACGAGTTTCCGCCCGACTATTATGAATTGCTGGTCGCGGAAGGCGTAAAAAGTCAGTACGTTATACCTATTGTGAATCGAGGGCAAGCGGTTGGGGTGTTGGCAATTTCTCGGACCACAGACACTCCGTTTACTTCAGACGACGTCGACTTCGTCAGCGAGGCTTCTGGTCAGATAGCCATTGCCATCGAAAATTCGCTGGCATACCGCGAAGTTTCCGAACTCAAAGAGAGACTAGCCCAAGAGAATCGTTACCTTGAACAAGAGATCCGTGGCGACATCGAGTTCGGGCAAATTGTGGGGAACAGTCCCGCCCTCAAACACGTCTTGCGCCTGGTCGAAACTGTTGCGCCCACTGATTCAACCGTCTTGCTCCTCGGCGAAACAGGGACGGGGAAGGAGTTGATCGCCCGCGCCGTTCACGAGCATAGCCGTCGCAAAGATCGCATATTTGTGAAAGTGAACTGCGCTGCCATTCCGACCGGGCTTTTAGAAAGTGAATTGTTTGGACATGAAAAGGGTGCATTCACGGGAGCCATCAGCCAGAAGATTGGGAGGCTGGAGTTAGCCGACGGGGGCACATTCTTTCTGGACGAAGTGGCAGACATTCCCTCGGAGATCCAGCCGAAGCTTTTGCGAGCACTTCAAGAACAGGAATTTGAGCGACTGGGAAGCACGCGTACTGTGAAGGTAGATGTTCGCTTGATTGCTGCCACCAACCGCGATCTCGAAAAGATGGTTGCAAGCCGCGAATTTCGAAGTGATCTGTATTACCGCTTAAACGTTTTTCCGATTCGAGTTCCTCCGCTGCGCGAGCGCAAGGAAGATATCCCGCTGCTAGTCGGTTATTTTGTCCAGAAATTCGCGAAACAGATGCAGAAGCACATCAAACGAATTCCGCCGGCGGTAATGAAGGCATTCATTGCCCGGGATTGGCCGGGGAACATCCGCGAATTGGAAAACTTAGTGGAGCGCTCTGTCATCCTAACCCGTGGTATGGGGCTTGAGGCACCGCAGCTGGAATCGTGGAAGTCGAATACTCAAGAGCATGAGCGCGAAACGACGGATTCGCGTCATGAGGAAATAGTGGAAATTGTAAGAAATACTCTTCAGGCGCTAAACAAAAAACCGATTCTGGCCGATACTCGGCAGCACAAAAGCGCAGAACGTGCGACGAAACAACGAGACGAGATCATGCGCGCGCTCACGGCAAGCAAGGGTCGTGTGGGCGGAAGTGGCGGAGCTGCCGCGCGTCTGGGAATCAATCGCACGACACTCCTAGCGCGGATGAGAAAGCTTGGTATTGATCCCAAAGAGTACGCCGCGTAATCGACGGTCCGCTCTGGGCCGTGTCAAACCAGACAGATTGACACTTCGACTTCATTTCTGCTGATTTGCATCCTCTCCTGAGAATTAAAGTAGTTACAACTGCAAACTTTGGCGAGCGTGTTGCATTCTCCCCCCTCACGGAAGTGTGGAATGTTAAAGATTTCTGTGGTGGAGAGCCCACGCCGATGCCGACTGGTGCTTGAGGGTAGTCTCGTCGAGCCTTGGGTCGGAGAACTCCTCCGCGAGTACGCGAAGGCCAAGGAACACCTTGATGGCCGTGAACTTGTCGTCGACCTCACAAACCTCACTGCAATGAGTGGAGCCGGGGAAGATGCCATCCTAGAACTGATGGAAGACCGTGCCAGATTCCAGTGTGGCATTTTTGCGAAGGAAGTCTTAAAAAAACTCGCATCAAAGCGACGGCCACAATGAAAATCGGGACAACGATGCTCTCAATCATTAAAACAATAAATGCAGCCGTTATTTTGCTCCGCAGTGTCAACATCTGAATTTTGACAGTTTGACACTCGATCGAGGGATCCCGCCATGACTGCCTTGATTTCAAGCAATACGGCGATGCTTCTTCTGGCACTCGATTTGCTTTGGCGGTCAAGAGCGTGGACTCCGTGAGACGCAGCGATTCATTCATACCTTAACGGGAGAAAGGTGTTCAAGGTCATCGCTTTTGAAGAGCACTTCCAAGCGCAAAGGGATGATCGGTCAATGCGCCAATCCGAACTGCAAGCGTGAACTTCGATACCTGCGAGAAGGAAAGGTTTATGCCTTCCAGTTGTCCCCGGAGACGAACAACACACGGCTAGAACACTTCTGGCTATGCGGTGAGTGCTGCAAGCGGATGGTTCTTACTTGTGTGAATCATTCGGAGGTTAAGACCATGATGGAGACAAGATCGCAGCAAAACCAAAGGCACACATGAACGAACTGCTTGCAGACGCAATCGCTACGGGCGCAGCAGAAAAGCAAGAGTGATTCAACCTACAGCTTCGAGCACAGGAGAATTCCATGCCATTCAAAGAGAACTACTTCGACACTTATCGCAGCCTCAAGCTGACGCGAGACGCAAGTGGTGTACTAGTTGCCGAATTTCACACAAACGGTGGGCCGTTCATTATGTCCGCGCCAGCTCACACGGAATTAGTCGAGGCCTTCTACCGCATTTCGCAAGATCGCGCCAACCAGATCGTAATCCTCACGGGCGCAGGTGGGGAGTTCATTACCGATGTCGATTGGTCCTCTTTCGGCGATGTCGCCGATCCCGGCGTTTGGAGCCAGGTTCACGACGAAGGTGTTCAGGCTTTGGAAAACATAGCCAACATACGTGTGCCGGTGATCGCGGCTGTCGAGGGACGCGCCCATGTGCACTCAGACTACGCGCTACTTGCGAGTGTGATTGTGGCGGCGGAGGGTGCGACCTTCCAGGATGTGGCCCACTTCGGCGCGGGCGTTGCCCCCGGCGACGGAATCTTTACCACGTGGAGTTATCGCGCGGGAGCCGGACGAGCGGAGGCATTCTTACTGAACCCGCAGCCGCTACCGGCGGCTACTGCACGCGAATGGGGAGTGGTTGCCGAGGTTGTGCCGAACGGCAAGGCTCTCAGCCGTGCCCGGGAATTGGCCGACCTGTACTTGAGGGCTCCCGAGGTTACGCGCCGCAACACCCGCATTCACTTCATTCAACCGCTGAAGGAACGTATCGTGCGAGAAGTTGGCTACGGATTGTCGCTCGAAGGAGCGTCGTCGGCCGACCTCGTCAAATCAATGCGAGCGAAGAGTGAACCGCCCTCGCAGAAAGGAAAAGTGGCATGATGACCCGGGAGTAGCTCATCCGGCCCGGTACTTAAAGACACGCACCCAGGAGAATTTGATTTGGTGATTCTCGGCGGAGATGTCGATACGAATGAGATCGATGAAACGAACAAATAAGGAGGCTACCATGGCCAGCACAGCAGCTCCAGTACAAACCTCAACTACTACCTGGAATATCGACCCCGCCCACTCTATGGCGGAGTTCAAGGTCAAGCACATGATGATCGCTAATGTGAAAGGGCAATTCCCCAAAGTCTCGGGGGCTTTGTTCCTCGATGAATCTGATCTCGCGAACTCCCGCGTCGAAGCCTCGATCGAGGCGTGCCTCGATTCATACTCGCGATGAACAGCGCGATACTCACCTGAAGAGCGCCGATTTCTTTGATGTGGAAAAGTTTCCGACCCTGCATTTCAAATCCAAGAACATCAGCATCGTTAGGGATGGAGAGTTGGCGGTCGAAGGCGATCTAACAATCCACGGGGTTACCCGCAAGGTCCGCTTTTCGGTCGAAGGGCCCACGCCGCCAGCGAAGGATCCCTGGGGGAACACGCGGGTTGCGATCTCGGCGACCACCAAGATCAACCGAAAGGATTTCGGCTTGACTTGGAACGCTGCCCTTGAGACCGGCGGCATTCTGGTTGGTGACGAGGTGACCATCACTCTCGATGTCGAGTTCGTGAAGGCTGCCTGACACCTAAACCTACCTTGCCAGGGAAGGGAGGACGATGGTGACTCTTCAAGAACGACTCGACGAATTTAAGAAATCATTTGAGTCCGGAGCTCCGCCATACAACGCGCCGCATGAAGTAATCGAAACTATGCATCGTGCTACAGCCGAGCTCAAGGCCACAGGGATTGAAGAGCGAGCCTTGAAGGTGGGCGACCGTGCTCAGGGCTTCAGTTTGTTCAATCAAGATCACGTGCAGATAGACTCGGCCGATCTTCTCCGGCAAGGGCCGCTGGTATTCAGCTTTTTTCGCGGGCACTGGTGACCCTATTGCAATATGGAGCTGGAGGCTCTACAAGAGATTTATTCCGACGTGCGAACGCTGGGGGCGCAGATCATCGTCATCACTCCGGAGCTCGAACGGTATACGCGGGCTCTACATAAAAAGCTGAACCTGTCGTTCGATATTCTGACGGATCTTCATCTAAAGGTCGCAGAACAGTTTCGGCTCGTTTTCACACTGCCGGACTATTTACGAGACCTTTACAAATCCTTTGGAAGCACCCTCGACAGATTCAATGATGAACCGGAATACCGACTTCCCATACCGGCGCGGTATGTGATCGACAAACAGGGAATTATTCGTGCCGCCGATGTAGACGTAGATTACACAATCCGTATAGAGCCATCAGAAACTTTGAAGCAATTGCGGAGTCTAAGTAGGGCCGCAGACTAGTTAACAGTGATTCAACTTAGAAGTCAAAAGAATGAGGAGAGAGAAGTCATGAAAATCGGCTTCATTGGCCTGGGAAAGATGGGCTCAGCAATGGCGACGAACCTGCTCAAGGCTGGACACAACGTCACCGTATACAACCGCACCTCGTGCGATCATCGACAACTACCTGAAGCGATCGCGAATCAATATCACGCCAGCTCACGAGGCGGACCACGTCACCATGGGAATTTCCCTGATAATGTCGACACGCGGGCTAGGACTGTCACCTGCTTACGCGCAGAACTTTCTCCCTGCCTCTGTAACGAGTCGTCCCCTGAAGGGAGATGTGCCAACTTGTCGATCTGGTCCTCGGCTACAGAAAGTCCAACCAGTCTCCAATCCTGAAACTTTTGCTTTCAAGAGTCGAACGAGTTGGTGGCTCGGGCGTCGAAGAAGATCCGATAAAAACGAACGTGATACCCAGTGAAATGCAATCCCAACCTCGCGGACCTACCCGGGCCTTTGGGTTATCATCCCATTCCGATCTGGAACTCCTTATTGGACAGCCATGGGACAGTCGACGTGCATATCCGTTTTCGAAGCAACTTGCCCAATCAATGAAACGTCTGTCCGCAACGATGATCCAACCAGACGTGTACTCCCCGTGCTGTGCGCGCCAAATGGTTGGTCATTGATCGACACGCGCGATACATGCGCTGTCTGCGAGAGTCACTTAGGGCGCAATAAGGAATCCTAAGGATCGTTAGGTTA
>CAWGND010000003.1:0-15085 GCA_963823845.1 Terriglobales bacterium | reverse complement strand
ACGGAACGTTCCGCGGACCATTCATTGAGGACGATCGCATTGGCGACCCCCGAGGCCTTGCAGTCGATCCGACGGAAAATTTGCTCTTTCTAAACAGTGGGGCCGATCGCGTGTTAGCGATTTCATCGGATGGACGGGTCGTCCGCGATACCGGCCGGATTGAAGGGCTGAATCCCGGCGGTGGGATTTTGGGCCGGGATGGCCGTTATTTCGTGGGCCTGCGCGGCGAACGCACAATCGTTGCCTTTTCGACCAGCCTCGATGCTGTCCTGGAGCATGTGTTACCACCCAAAGTCGTACCTTTTCCTCGAGGGTTTGCTTTCGGCCATGATGGCCGGCTTTTCCTGGCCTCGGGAATCGGCCCCGACGGCCAGGGCGATAACGCCATAGTGGCCTTCAGCCGAGGCATGCCCTCGCAGTTCTCTCCTTTGGTTGCGGATCCCGAACTGAGTCCGCTGGATTTGGCCATTGCACCTAACGGCAACATCGTTGTCTCTAGCGAGCATCCATTCGGCGCGGTAGACGCGGTGACGAGCGTTCGGGAATACGATCCGAAGGATGGTGACCTGGTCCGAGTCTTCTCTCCAAAAGGGAAGGCTGAGTTCCGTAAACCGCGAGGCTTGCGCTTTGCTCAGAATGGAGTGCTCTATTGCGTCGCCCGCGACGAGGTTGTGGGCTTCGATTTCGCGAGTGGAGAATGCCTGGGGGCTATCGCACGGTTGCCGCGATTAAATGGGCAAGCCTTGGAGTTTTTTCCGTGATGAGCCGGCTAGCTGGCTATTCCTTTAGCACTTGATGCACGAACGAAATCGCGATCGATCCTTCACCAACAGCCGAGGCAACACGCTTTACATTGCCGCCGCGCACATCTCCGACAGCAAAAACGCCCGGCAATGTTGTTTCCAGCAGGTATGGCCGGCGGCCGAGAAGCCAATGCGCGTCGTGCAGTTCCTCCGCCGTTAAATCGGGACCGGTCTTGATGAAGCCTTTGCCGTCGAGCACGACGCAGCCGCCCAGCCAGTCCGTATTCGGGTCGGCTCCGGTCATGACAAACACGTGAGCAATGCTCTTATTTTCGGTTTTATCGGTCTGATTGTTTTTCCAGGTGACTCGTTCCAGGTGGTTATCGCCTTCGAGATCGACAAGCTCTGTATGTGCGAGAAGAGTGATGTTGGGGGTTTGTTCGATCCGACGGATCAAGTATTTCGACATCGTTTCTGCCAGCCCCGAGCCTCTGACGAGGATGTAAACATGGTTTGTGCTCTGGGCGAGAAATACAGCCGCTTGTCCAGCGGAATTTCCGCCGCCGACCACGATTATGTCCTCGCCGCTGCATAGCTGTGCCTCAATGAACGTTGCGCCGTAATAGATACCAGCACCTTCAAAGCGGGACAGATTCTTGATCGGCAGCTTGCGGTACTTGGCTCCCGTAGCGATCACAACGGCCCGCGCCGAAATGCTTGAGCCGCCTTCTAACTCGACGGCATAAGGTCGACGATCACAAGTCAGGCGGGTACCGGTAGTGAGCAGCATCTGTGCACCGAACTTCTGCGCCTGTGTATATGCCCGGCCAGCGAGTTCGTTCCCCGAAATCCCGGTTGGAAAACCGAGATAGTTCTCGATCCTTGAACTGGCGCCGGCCTGACCGCCGGGCGAGTAGGTCTCAAGCAGCAAGACATCAAGACCTTCGGATGCGCCATACACGGCTGCCGCCAGACCCGCCGGGCCCGCGCCGACGATAACCAGATCGCGTACTTGGGTCTCATCCACGTCCTCGTTAAATCCAAGACAATTCGCAATCTCGCGATTCGTGGGATTACGCAGAACCGTATTGCCGCGACAGATAAGCACTGGAGTGTCAGAGGCGGAGACACGGAATTGAGCAAGAACAGCATCGACGTCGGAATCGCGTTCCAAGTCGATGTACGTGTACGGGTGTCCATTGCGTGTCAGGAATTCTTTGATCCGCAGCGTGTCGGCCGAATGACTTGAGCCTACCAGCGTGGCGTCCCCCATACCCTGCGCCACCAATTCAACGCGGCGCGAAATGAACGCGCCCATCACGATGTCGCTTAACTCTGCATCGGTCTGTACCAACGCAACAAGGCTCGCCCGCGGGATTTGGACGACCTCCGAATTCTGGCGTGCACGAATACGCGCGAACGCCCGACGTCCGGAAAGCGTGTTGATTTCCCCTGTGAATTGTCCCGGCCCCACGACGCGGATCAAAGTCTCCTCGAAGTAACTGAAGGCCGCACAATTTCGAGTTCACCAGATATAACCAGGAAAACGGGTATTTCTTTATCTCCGAGTTCTACCAATACTTCGCCGGAGCGCACTGAGCGAGCCGCCCCGTGGGAAGCAAGGCGCTGCATCTGAGCCTCGGTCAAGGTCGGAAAGATTCGCTCGGCACGGGCGACGGTCAGCGGAATTGATTCTCTCGATTCGGCCATGGGAGCTTTCCCGGAGTAACCCTTTTACCGTACCACGATCGTGAAGTACACAACACTCCGCTTCGGTCTCGAACCGCTATACCTGGGCAAAACCGCCATCGACAAACAATTCCACTCCCGTGACGTAGCTGCTGTCATCCGATGCGAGAAACACCACTGCCCTAGCAACTTCGTCCGGCTGGCCAAACCTGCCGAGCGGGATTGCGCTGGCCACCATCTTGCGCCGTTGCTCACCTGCTTCACCCGAGGCGAGCAAATCATTCAAACCGGGCGTATCAATGGTTCCGGGGCTGATCGCATTGACACGAATTCCGCGATGCTTGAGATCCGTGGTCCACGTCCGCGCGAAGGAACGGATGGCCGCTTTCGTGGCACTGTAAACGCTATTCGCGGAGAGGCCTTTGCTGCCTACGACTGAAGCATTGAGAATGATTGACGCGCCGTCCGGCATCAGGGGAAGCGCCTTCTGAACTGTGAACAGTACCCCTTTGACGTTCACGTTGAAAATCGAATCGTAGAGCTCTTCATTAATGTTTCCGAGGGCCGCGTATTTGGCAATCCCTGCATTTGCGAAGAGAATATCGATTCTGCCTTTCTCGTTGTTGATCTGCGCAAAAAGGCGGTCGAGATCTTGGGTATTCGATACATCACCCCGCACGCCGGTCGCACTTCTGCCGATTTGTTGGACGGCAGTCGCGAGTTCCCGTTCGCGGCGACCGGTGATATAAACTTGTGCCCCGTCTTTCGCCAGCGCGGTCGCCGCAGCCAGGCCGATCCCGCTAGTGCCTCCGGTTACCAGTGATATCTTTCCGTCCAGTCTGGGCATTCCGTCAACTCCTCTGTTGTCGACTGAAACCGCCGCCTCTAGCAAAAGGGCTTCAACTTTCTTGTCGAGATTCCGCGCGACTGCGAGCCGCCAGCCGCGTTGTAAAACTTGCAATCTCTTTCCCCAACTGCACAGGCTCATCAATCGGAATTAAGTGGCCGCTCCCCTTGATGATCTTGAACTCGGCGTTCGGAAGGTAAGCCAGGACTTCGGTCTTGTGTCGTTCGATTGAATCGACCTGATCGAGCTCGCCCGCGAGCAGCACCGTTGGAACGTTGATATTCGCGACCTCGGCCGAGATGTCCTCAAGTATTGACTCCATCGGGTATGCCATCGTCGCTTCGCGAGAGCCGGACAAACTATCTTCGACAATCTGCTCTAAGATCTCTGGCGAAGGGGGACGAGCAGTCAGGCGGCCACTGCCAATGGCCTTAAGAACGTTCTCACGATTGTCGTATGCATGGAGCTGCTGTTCACGCATCTCGTCAGGATTGTGCCGAGGTGTTGGCTGAGCAGGAGCCACTAGAATGAGGCCTAAAAGCCCCTCCGGCCTCCGCGATGCGATGAGCTGCGCGACCTTGCCTCCCATCGAATGCCCAACCAGGACATATTGTTTGATTCCCAGCGCTTTGACCAGTGAGAGAGCTTCGTCCGCAAGGTCTGCCAGTTTGTAGCCAGCTAAGGTCTTGTCGGACTTCCCCCAGCCACGCGCGTCATAGGCCACTGTCTTGAACTGTCCCTCAAGTTCGGCGGTAACCTTGCGCCAGGTGCGTGAAGTTCCACCCCAGTAATGGAGAAATACGAGAGCCGGCTCCGCAGTCCCGTGCACCTCCGCATGGATGGAAAGTCCTTGAATTTGGTAGTTCATGTTGTCTCCTTCTTTAGCCGCGCTGATACGTGTGCGCAATTCGATGATCGGGAGGTCGTCTATTCGGAAAATGGTGCATTCGCGACGACATCGGCAAAGTTGGGGGATGTGTACCCCTCGACATATCGAACGCCGAAATCCCGAGCGATGTTGTCAAAGGTGGACTCCGGCTTCCGACGAGCGACGTTGCAAAGGCACTCTTTGAATCCGTTTTTAAATGCCAGGCGCGGAAATTCGGCTAGGATCGCGCCTTGTTTGTCCTGCGGAATTCGATCAAGGCCTGCCCCCAGAACATCCGCCGTTATTCCCGAATGGGTCATAACCACTTCGGGCTCTTTGTGAAGAGCGATAGATCGTGTGGTATGAAGCGCGATGGCATCCCAAACAACTTGCATCTGCTGCGTCGAGATGCCTCGCCCCTTCAGAAACGAGCGTGCCGCATTGGCGCCATCCACCTCGAAACGATTTTCCGCCGTATAGCGGTCAGTCAACCCCAGATCATGCAGAATTGTGGCTACTGCCAACAACTCGGTATCCGGAGCACGTTCAGCGCTTTCTGAAAGCAATACGCCGAATAGCCAGGAGCGCATCACATGGTTGAAGAGAAATGGCTCTGACGCGCTCCGTGACAAATCAATCGCATCGCGAACCAGAACTGTGTCAGGTACTTCGATCCCTGCTAAAACCATTCCCTACCTCCCTCGCTTTCATATAGTCCGTGGTCGGCGATTCGCTTAATCCGCCGTTCAGTTCGTGCACAGATCAGTTATCAGTACCCAACCGTGAATCGTTGGCGAGAGTGCTTCGGCTGTTCCAACTCATCCACGAGTGCGATCGCAAAGTCTTCGGTGGATATGCGGCTTTGGCCGTCAGCAGCAACCAAAAGTTCGTCTTTACCGAGTCGGAATTTGCCGGTGCGTTCGCCGGGAGCAAAAAAGTCGGATGGAGATAAGAACGTCCAATCGAGTTCCTTCTCTCCACGCAAGACATTCAGGAACTCCACGCCGGCGAGCGTCTCAGGCTTGTACTCAGCGGGAAAGTCTGGGGTGTTCACAAGAGCAAGTCCGGGGCTAACTTCCAGACTTCCAGAGCCCCCGACCACGAGCAGCCGTGGCACTTTCGCCGCCTTGGTTGCGGCGATGATCTTCGAGGCATTCGTACTGAGGAACTTCACGCTGTGTATCACGACATCGTGCCCGGCAAGCACCGCGGCAAGTGCGTTCTCGTTTTGCACGTCCCCTGAAACCGGGCCCACGAAGGCTTGTCTTTGAAGGTTTTCGGGATGACGAGCGATCGCCGTTACGTGGTGACCACGACGCGTGAGTTCTGAAATGAGGCGGGTGCCAACGTTTCCTGTTGCTCCTACTAGGGCGATTTTCATTGAGCTCTCCTTTCGAGGCTGCTGGGCATCAATTCGTTGAAAGTATTGGGTTCACTGACTTCTTGACTTCGATTCCTCCGGTGCAGCGGTAAACCTTTTTCACTCCACGGCTGCATCGTTGAGCAGCTTCACAATCTTGCGGTCCAGATCGTGAGCGATTGTCAGCGCTTCTTGATTCCCATAGGGAGTCAAGAAGCTGACCATCTTGTCGTACGAGAGATGAATGCCGTCTTCACGTTCATCAACCAGGACTGTGACGGGTGCGTGGAGCCTGCGTCTGGAACATGCTTGGTCATTTCCTTCATGACCAAGGGATTACCGATTATGAAGCGTATGATTTTGGGTTTATCGAGACCCGATTCCTTGCGCAGAACCGCGCCGTGGTCGAGTTCCATGAACAACATCAGGCCGGTTTTGCCCATGTCTCGATTAATCACTTCTTCCAATTCAGCGAAGGTGCCCGGCGACTTGGATGCACTCGCAAAAGCGGCAAGATCCAGTCGGCCGACACCAGCTTTCAATGAAGCTACGACTGCCTCGAATGATCGTGACGTTGTCAGGCTGAAGCGTTGTACTTCGATTGTTTGAATTGCCATTCCATTCTTCCTTTTGCGCGAATGTTTGGAGCGGGCTATACCTGTGCAAAGCCGCCATCAACAGCCAATTCGATTCCCGTAATGTAACTGCTGTCGTCACAGGCAAGAAACACCACGGCCTTTGCGATCTCCTCGGGTGTGCCGAACCTGCCGAGCGGAATGTTATTTGCCATCTTCAAGCGTTGCTGGCCCGTGTCTGAGGAAGTGGAAGCCAGCAGGTCACTCAGTCCGGAGGTCTCGGTGACGCCGGGGCTCACTGCGTTCACTCGAATGTGACGATCCTTCAAATCCATTGTCCATGTCCGGGCGAACGAACGCACAGCGGCTTTCGTGGCGCTGTAAACACCATTTGCCGGCCGTCCTTTGTTTCCGCCCACTGAAGCATTCAGGATGATGGAGGCGCCATCAGGCAGCAGCGAAAGCGCCTTCTGCACCGTGAATAGGAGTCCCTTCACATTGGCGCCGAAAATCGATTCATAGAACTCCTCTGTGATCGTGCCCAGGGGGGCAAACCTCGCAACGCCGGCATTGGCGAAGACAATATCGAGCTTCCCCTTCTCCCGCCTGATTTGTTCGAAGAGGCGATCAAGGTGGCCGAGGTTCGAAACATCGCCTTGCACCCCGGTGACGCTTTCTCCTATGCTCTTGACCGCCGAAGCCAACTCCTTCTCACGCCGACCGGTGATGAAGACGTATGCTCCTTCGGCCACGAAACGCTTCGCGGTAGCAAGACCAATTCCGCTTGTCCCGCCCGTGACAAGTGCGATCCTTCCCTCCAGCTTGCCAGCCATTTTCTCGTCGGTCGTCATTCCTTGCCTCTTTCAGCGATGTCATCATCGCCAATCCGTTCGAGCTTTCTCTTCTTGCCGCTCCCTCGACATCCACTCCTGGATATAAGGCGAGCAATGCAACACCGAGATACCTTCGTCCTCGCGGGCATTGAGGAACCGAATGGCTTCGATGTCCACGAGATCGACCTCCTCCAAATCCAGTACGACCGGCTCTCCACGGCTGATTTCGGCCTTTACCTGATCGAGATGGTGAGATCGAAACTCTCCGCTTAGCCGAAGTCGAACTTTGCGTGAATCCCGGATCCGTTCGATCTTCAGAACCATGGGCTCCTGACTCCTAAGCGCACTCTTCCGACTGCAACAAACTGTGCCACTTCTAAATCCCAAAGCGGATGCAGCTTAGGATTACCGATGCTACCGAAGCCTTCAGCTGATGCCTTCTGAATCGAGAAACAGCGAAGCTTGCCGAACGAATGACTTGTGAAACTGGAACAACGATTCATGCCCAGCGTCAGGGTAGCGCTATCGCTCCACGCAAACACCTCCGCGGCTAGGTCGCTCCATCACACGGCGCTCGCCTGGATGCTGTTCAGGACGGTGTTGTCCCAATAGGCGTCAAGGCGCGTAATTTGTCCGTCCGCGTCGAAGCGCAGAATGTAGCAGTGAGGGATGTGTACGTCCTGGCCCTTCTTTGCAATTCCAGGCACTTCGGCAGGTATGGGCCCGCTCATCTCGGCTTGGATCACCACTGTGTTCCGCTCGGCAGGGATCAGCTCGATCACTTTGACTCGGAAATTCCGAACGGCATTCGGAAACGCGCGCCAAATAACATCGATGCCACCACGGATTGGCACGACGCTCTCGCGGCCATACGGAGCGTATCGTCCTAGTGCGCCATCTGCGCAAAGAGCGAGCATGCCATCAACGTTGTGTGCATCGTAGGCAGTGAAGAACTGTTGGGCAATCGACAGAATGTAGCAATGAGGGATGTGTACGTCCTGGCCCTTCTTTGCGACCCCCGGAACTTCTGCAGGTATCGGCCCGCTCATTTCAGCCTGGATCACGACTGTGTTCCCGTCGGTAGGGATCAGCTCGATCACTTTGACTCGAAAGTTCGGAACGGCATTCGGAAACGCGCGCCAAATAACATCGATGCCACCACGGATCGGCACGACGCTCTCGCGGCCGTACGGTGCATATCGTCCTAGTGCGCCATCTGCGCAAAGAGCGAGCATGCCATCAACATCGTGGGCATCGTAGGCGGTGAAAAACTGTTGGGCGATCGATACGTAGTCTTTCGCGTTCGTTTTCATCTCTGTGCTCCTTGGAGTCGCTTTTGTTGGGGATCTTTGTGGCCTAGTATTCAAACCACTGGCTGAGGGCTTTGACCTTTTCCTCCGTATACGGCGGGAACAGGTGCTCGATGGCCACGTCGGGCGGCGAAATGAGAACCGATTTCGCATGCGTGAGGGCGTCAAACCCGGCCTTGCCGTAGTAGTGACCGATGCCGGAATATCCGACCCCTCCAAAGGGCATGGTTTCGATAAATAGGTGAATGTTTACCTGATTGATCGCGCCCCCGCCGAACGACAAGCTCGCGAGGAAGTGATCGATCGCCTTCTGATCCCGGCTGAAGAGGAAGCCGGAAAGAGGCTTCGGATGCTTCTTCACCTCGCGAATGGCCGCATCCATGTCCTTGTATGTGAGGATTGGAAGGATCGGCCCAAAGATCTCGTCCTCCATGATCGGATCGTCCCAAGTCACTGGATAGATGACCGTGGGATCGAGATAGCGTGCGTCCGGGTCGGAACCCCCGCCTATGACAACTTTCTTTTGATCGATCAGGCCCGCCAAACGTTCGGTGGCCTTTGGGCTGATAATGCGGGAGTAGTCGTCTGGCCTGCTCTTGGGGTCAGTCCCATAGAGCTCGACCATCGCCTTCTTGCACTCCGCAACAAACTCCTCTGCGATTGATTCGTGCACGTAGGCGTATCCAGGCGAGGTGCACCATTGGCCGCCCCAGGCCGTCGCACCCCAGACAATCTTCTTGGCCGCATCCGGGATATTGGCTGTTGCGTCCACGAAGGCTGGGTTCTGGCCGCCGAGTTCGAGAAGGACGGGAGTCAGATTCTTTGCAGCCGCTTCCATGACGATCTTGCCTACTTTGACGCTCCCGGTGAAGAAGATGAAGTCGAACGGCAGCTTGAGAAGTTCTGTCACCTCGTCCTTGCTACCTGTGACGGCAGTTACGGCTCGGGGATCAAAATATTTCGGAATGAGATCCAGCAAGACCTTACTGGTGGCGGGCAAACCCTCGGAGAGTTTGAGAATGCATGGATTGCCGGCCGCAAGAACCTGTACACGCAGGATCGAAGAGGAGCGTCAATGGCCCATTGAATGGACCGATCACCAAGGTGACGCCGTAAGGCTCCCGATACACTTTGGCAGTATGCCCGCTCTCCCGAAAGGCCTTCGGAACGACGACATCTACAGGTTTCATCCACTCTTTCAAATCTTGCTTCGCGAAGGCTGCGGTGCCGACGGGAGCCATGATCTCGAATACTTTTTCCTGACTAGCCGTCTTGAAGTCGCTGCTCATCGCAGCCTCCAGAACCTCGGCGTTCTCATTGCACAAGTTCTCAAGGCGTGTCAGCTGATCGATGCGCCACTCGTAAGACTTGGTCGCGTCCGAATCGAAATATGCTTTCTGCTTGTCGAAAAGTTCCTGGAACTGATTCATCTGCGTCTCCTTCGCATATCGGTTTGTCGACCCCGCTTTGCAGCAGGTCCGTGAACGTCTTTAGGCCATCGTGAGAACCATGCGGAACCGCGCGTCGCCTGACATCATGCGTCGATACGCTTCTTCGGCCTTCTCCAACGGAAGAGTTTCGATCATGGGCCGAACGTCAGTGAGTACGCTGAAATCAAGAGTGTCCTGGGTCTCGATCGCTCTTCCGGTCAGGCTGCCGATGACCGATCGGCCCCCAAAAATGAGCGGAACACCGTTCACCGGAATTGGATCGCCCGACACACCAACCACAACGAGCTTCCCGCGAACTGAGAGGCCGGGAAGCAGGCTGGCGATTGCTGCTCCGCTGGGCGCGGTCGCCAGGATCACATCGGCACCGCCCAATTTTTGCAACGCGGCTCCCGCATCCTCATCTTTGGCGTTGATGTAAATGTGAGCTCCCAGCTTGGGAGCGAGATGTTCTTTGTCTGGACCGAAGCCGATTGCAACGGTACGAAAGCCCATCTTCTTGGCGTACTGCACGCCAAGATGTCCTAATCCACCAACGCCCTGGATAGCAACGGTATCGCCTGCACGTCCGGCGTTGCGGAGCGCATTGAACGTCGTGATGCCGGCGCAAACCAAAGGGGCCGCGTCTTCTGATTTGAGTTCATCCGGTATGAGGGCCAGTGCGCGTGCCTCTGCGATCATCATTTCCGCATAGCCGCCATCACTCGTCACGCCAGTGATAATGGGGTTCTGGCAATATGCCGTGTCGCCACGACGGCAGGTCTCGCAGGTTCCGTCTTCACCTCCAAAGAACCCGACTCCTACACGCTGGCCGACCTTCCAGGTCGTAACACGCCGGCCAACCTCCTCGATGCGGCCAATTGCTTCATGGCCCGGCACACGCGAATACACGACGCCGGGCAGTTGTCCCTCAACGGTGCCCGCGTCTGAGTGACATACACCGCAAGCCTCTACCCGGATACGTACTTGTTCCTCACCCGGCCCCACGACAGGCTTCTCGACGAGGCGAAAAGTCCCGGGTTTGGTTATCTCGACCGCCTTATATGTTTTTCCCATTTTCATCTCCTATCGATCTGGAAGAACTCATGTGTCGTCGTTCACAAGAATTGCGGACAAGCGGCAGGTTGAAAATTCGCCGTTGCTCGCGATCCTGGCTCTATGTCGCGAGACGGAGCTGGGTCAGAGGACGCCTTTGTGACCAACTACGCCTCTCCCATTATTTTGGAAGTTTCAATCCTTGTCTTGATTGAAAGTGCCGCAGTTTGGCATTTCTGTTGGGCTTTAGTGGGTGGGAAACGCGAGTGACGACCTTTACTTCTCTTGAGGCGCGGGGAGGTTGAACGCTTTCGGCATCGGTGCGTTTGCTCTTCGCCACCGTCCTGGCGAAGTTCCAACAATCTCACGGAAGCTTCGATTGAAAGCTGGCTGGTCAGTGAATCCGACTTCCAACGCGACTGTTAGTAAAGAGTCGTTCGAGTGCAACAAGAGAGACTTTGCGGCTTCAACTCGCTTATAGAGCAAGTAGCGCCGGACGGGAACACCAAACGACCTTTTGAATGCGCGCATGAAACGACCCGCCGATAGCGCACACTCTCTTGCAAGATCGGCAAGCGCCAGATCACCATCCAGATGTTCGTTCAACACCTCGATCGCTCGATCCTGTTGCCAGATCGTCAACCCTCCGGTAACAACCTCCGGCGGCTGGCTCCGGCCCTGGTATGTGCGGCTCAGATGAGCGCAGAACATCATGATCATTTCGTCGATAACTAAGCGTGGAAGCTGAAGCGGACGATCAGAGAACGGCACCATCATCCGGGCCCAATGAAGAATCACGTCATCCTTGGTTCCCGGGGTGCAATGCAAGTTGCGAATGCGCTTTTGTTCGTTCTCGTCACTGAATCGATTGATAACTGACCGGGGTATATAGACGTGAACCGAGTCGAAACCTGAAGTTCGCAGCGCGACCGGCTCCGACTCCATATCGAATATCTGAATCCCGCCGGCATCCCATTCGGTGACACGATGAAAGCATCCGTCAAGCCACGTTCCCCAGCCCTTAATGCTGTCGGGACGGCGCAGGTGCACGGATATCGAAAAAGCCCTTTCTGGTGGAATGTGTGGAGTGGGTCCAGGAAAGCCGTTCGGCATTCGCATACGTGTCAACGCAACCTGAAAGTGTCCCTTGGGACTAAGCACAAGTGAGGAAGACTCCAGCAGAGAAAAATGCTCCGCCAACCTTTTTCCAAACATGCCTTGAAGCATATGTTCTGCCTCGCACTGCACTAGAACTTACCGTTGTTATTTTTCCATTGATCGCGAGGTGGAATCGCTTCGAGCGTATCCCAGTGCTCGGCGATCCACATCAGTCCAGCCTCGCTCAAGCCTTTCTTGACTGCGCGCTTCCAGCTCGGCAAAAGAGCGCGCTTCATGAGTTGATCTCGCGAATTCAGCCATGTCCGGATGACCAATATTCGTCAAGAGCTGCCACAACCTGATCGAACGGTTTAGCGGAGTGAGGCTGAATCGCTCAATCTCGATCTTTCTTATCATCTAGAGGCTCCCTCCTGGCCTTCCAATGGCAAAAAGACACGGCCCAATCCTGTAACTGTTCAGCCGGATCGGACGACGAATCGTTCAGAACCGAACTGAACAGTTACGCGACCGCTATGGCCAGGCCGATCCCTGATCACTTACGCTACAACAGCGACCTCTTGAACCGCTTTTGCGGCGGCACGGATAACATCGATCACCAAGTCGGGGTGCGAGAGCATGGGGACGTGGCTGCTGTCGAGCTCATAGGTGGTTGCCCCCATCCGCTTAGCCATAGCGCGCTCCAGATCGGGATGCACTGTGTGGTCTTTTTTGCCGACGATGTACCAGCTTGGCTTCGACTTCCAAGCGGTTCCCCCGGCTTTCGCGTCGAACAAATCGGGCTTGGGGACGCCCTGAGTCGCCCAAACGAGCTTCTGCTCCTGCTCCGAAAGATCTCCGCAGAAATACTTCGTACCTTCAGGACGAAGCCAGATACGTCCATCCACGACTTCGATGTGGGAGAAGACGTCTGTCTTCGGGAAGTTAGATTGCTGGGTCTGAGATGTCTCATCGGCGTCCGGAGCGAGCGCACAGATGTAAACCAGCCCGGCAACGCGGTCGTCGACTCCGGCACCGGTGATGACGGTTCCGCCGTAGGAGTGGCCGACGAGGATAACAGGACCGCTAACCCGGCCGATCGTTGCCTTCACCAAGGCGACGTCTTCTGCCGTTGTATTGAGGCCGTACTGCGCTGCAATACACTCATACCCCTCCGCCTGAAGGGGAACGATCAGCTTGCTAAAACACGAGCCGTCCGCCCAGAGCCCGTGGCAGAACACGATGCTGGGTTTAGTTTGCGTTGATTTTGCAGTCATTGTTATTCTCCTTTTTCCTTTCATTTCTCTTCACGTGCATCTGCTTTTGTTAGCCGAGCGTCGTTCGTCCGACATAAGGTACCTTACCAAAATTCTGGATGCTCGTTCGGTCGACCTCGCTCCTGCAGCATCCATTCCCTGATGTAAGCCGAACAGTGCAGGATCGAGATGCCTGCCGACTCACACGCATTGAGAAAACGAACGCCTTGGAGATCGATGAGATCCAATTCCTCCAAATCCAAAACGATTGGCGATGGGCAGCGCTCGATTTCGGTTTTGACTTGATCCAGATCTCCAGTCCGAAATTCGCCGCTAAGCCGAATCCGCCCTTTGACTGGTTCAATCCGTAGCGTCATTTTCTACCGGCTCCGGAAGACAGTGACGCTAGTGCAAGTCTTAGGCCGTTTGCAATGGCCTGTGGGAGTTGGATTTAGAGCAGTAGATCGTCCTGATTTTTAAGGAATTCACTTTTGATCAGGAAAAGACGGCGGTCTTATAATCGCCCGATGGCTTCTATAACACGCCAACGATCGCAAGAGGCGCTCAGCAGAGCGCTGGAGGAATTAAAGAACTCGGAAAGGAAACTTCGGCAGGTGATTGACACGATCCCCACGCTGGCTTGGTGCAATCTGCCGGATGGTTCGAACGAGTTCCTTAACAAGCGCTGGCATGAGTACACCGGCCTGTCTGCCGAAGAGTCGTGCGGGTGGGGTTGGCAGAGTGCGATCCACCCAGATGATCGCGGGCCACTAACGGAGAAATGGGAAGCACTTGTGTTGATAGGTGAACCCGGCGAAATGGAAGCGCGCCTCCGTCGCAATGACGGAGTGTTTCGCTGGTTCCTCATGAGGATTGAGCCGCTACGAGACGAGACTGGCAAGATTTTCAGATGGTACGGAACGTGCACCGACATCGAAACCCTCAAGCAAACCGAAGCAAAGCTCCGAGAAGAGAGAACGAGTTGCGGATTGACCAGTCGAATTCGGCACGCCCCAAGGAATTTCCCACAATCGAAACCTACGAGAGACACCTCGTCAAGCGCATCATTCCTCGTTTGGGGCATCTTGCGCCCCTGGCGATCAAGTCGACGGAGGTCGAGAAATGGTTTCGCGAACTGAGGGAGGGAAACCCGCAGAAGAAGTTGAAGCCAATTGCCGATCCGACCATCGACAAGATTCGGCGCATTATGCATCCGGTCTACAAGCACGGGCAGCGGCACGAGTTTTTGTCGCGGCAGCAAGAGGGCAATCCCATGAATTGGGTGAGCCAGCGAACTACCAGCGATTACACGGCGATCCCGATGACGCCGACGCAGGCCTTCGAAATTCTCCTCAACATTCCGGAGCCGAGGCGCACGCTCACGCTGAGCGATGCGGCCACGGCGCTGCGAGTTTCGGAGTTGCTAGCCTTGACGTGGGCAGATCTGGATTTCCAGGACCTCGTGATGTACGTGCGGCGCGCGTATGTGTGGGGGAGGTTCAAGGTGCCGAAGTCGAAGGCATCGAAAGCCCCGGTTCCCATGCACCCTCTGCTGGCGGGGTTTCTTCTCGCTTGGCGCGACAAAACGCCTTTCAGCAAGGACACCGACTTCGTGTTCCCGAGCGTTAAACTCAAGGGCAAGAAGCCGCTGTCCGCGTCCATGATGGTGCAGAAGTATCTGAGGCCGGCGGCGGTGAAAGCTGGAGTCATCAAGGAAGGCGAGAAGGTCCGATTCGGCTTTCACAACTTCCGGCATGCGCTGGCGACGGCGTTGGTCAAGCTGAAAGTCGATGCGAAAACGGTGCAGGGGATGCTGCGTCACGAGGACTTCGGGACGACCATGCAGCTCTACGCACAGTCCGACATGGAGTCGATGCGGGATGCGCAGGGCAAGTACCTGAAGCAGTTGTTGGGTGACAGGATTCACCTGTTGACGGAGAAGGTGCAGTGAGAAATGTCGGATCAAACATGCGAATCGTGGGTTGGATCGTGGGTCGGAACTTTTTGCTCTATGCCGCTAAGTGCT
>CAWGND010000002.1:0-15175 GCA_963823845.1 Terriglobales bacterium | reverse complement strand
TTTTCATTGAGCTCTCCTTCTGCGGCTGCCGGGTATTAATTGGTTGAAAGTATTGAGTTCACTCATTTGTTGGCTTTCCTCTTGATGTGTGCTGCACAAAAAGCGTTGAGCCTCCGCGGATAGGTCGCTCCATCACACGCCGCTCGCCTTGATATTGTTGAGGACGGTGTTGTCCCAGTAAGCGTCAAGCCGAGTGATCTTGGAATTCGAGTCGAAACGCAGAATGTAGCAGTGGGGGATGTGTACGTCCTGGCCCTTCTTTGCGACCCCCGGAACTTCTGCAGGTATGGGCCCGCTCATCTCAGCTTGGATCACGACTGTGTTCCCGTCGGCAGGGATCAGCTCGATCACTTTGACTCGAAAGTTCGGAACGGCATTCGGAAACGCGCGCCAAATAACATCGATGCCACCACGGATCGGCACGACGCTTTCGCGGCCGTATGGGGCATATCGTCCCAGTGCGCCATCTGCGCAAAGACCGAGCATGCCATCGACGTCGTGGGCATCGTAGGCAGTGAAGAACTGTTGGGCGGTCGATACGTAGTCTTTCGCGTTCTCTTTCATCTCTATGCTCCTTTGGGGTCGCTTTTGTCGGGGATCTTGTGCCCTAGTATTCAAACCACTGGCTGAGCGCTTTGACCTTCTCCTCCGTATACGGCGGGAACAAGTGCTCAATGGCTACGTCGGGCGGCGAAATCAGAACTGATTTCGCGTGCGTGAGAGCGTCAAACCCGGCCTTGCCGTAGTAGTGACCGATACCGGAATATCCGACCCCGCCAAAGGGCATGGTTTCGATAAACAGGTGAATGTTTACCTGATTGATCGCGCCGCCGCCGAAGGACAAGCTTGCGAGGAAGTGATCGATCGCCTGCTGATCTCGGCTGAAGAGGAAGCCGGAAAGAGGCTTCGGATGCTTCTTCACCTCGCGAATGGCCGCATCCATGTCCTTGTAGGTGAGGATTGGAAGAAGCGGCCCAAAGATCTCGTCCTCCATGATCGGATCGTCCCAAGTCACTGGATAGATGACCGTGGGATCGAGATAGCGTGCCTCCGGGTCGGAGGCCCCGCCTATGACGACTTTTTTTTGATCGATGAGGCCCGCCAAGCGTTCGGTGGCCTTTGGGCTGATAATGCGGGAATAGTCGTCGGGCCTGCTCTTAGGGTCGGTCCCGTACAGCTCAACCATAGCTTTCTTGCACTCTGCAACGAACTCCTCTGCAATTGATTCGTGCACGTAGGCGTAGCCGGGCGAGGTGCACCATTGGCCGCCCCAAGCCGTCGCACCCCAGACGATCTTCTTGGCTGCATCCGGAATATTTGCGGTCGCGTCAACGAAAGCCGGATTCTGCCCGCCTAGTTCGAGAAGAACGGGAGTCAGATTCTTTGCGGCCGCCTCCATGACGATCTTGCCAACCTTGACGCTGCCGGTGAAGAAGATGAAGTCGAAGGGCAGCTTGAGAAGCTCCGTCACCTCGTCTTTGCTGCCGGTGACGGCAGTGACGGCCCGAGGATCGAAATATTTTGGAATGAGATCGAGCAAGACCTTACTGGTGGCGGGCAAACCCTCGGAGAGTTTGAGGATGCATGGATTGCCAGCCGCAATAACCTGGACAGCGGGGTCGAAGAGCAGCGTCAGTGGTCCATTGAATGGCCCGATAACCAAGGTGACGCCGTAAGGTTCCCGATAGACCTTAGCAGTATGCCCGCTCTCCCGAAGGGCCTTGGGCACAACCACATCTACGGGCTTCATCCACTCCTTCAAATCTTGCTTCGCGAAGGCGACGGTTCCTACAGGCGCCATAATCTCGAAGACTTTCTCTTGGCTGGCCGTCTTGAAGTCGCTGCTCATCGCAGCCTCAAGAACCTCGGCGTTCTCATTGCACAAGTTCTCAAGGCGTGTCAGTTGGTCGATGCGCCACTCGTAAGACTTAGTCGCATCCGAATCGAAATATGCTTTCTGCTTATCGAAGATTTCCTGGAACTGATTCATCTGAGTCTCCTTCGCACATCGGTTGTCGAAGCCGCTTTGCAGCAGCGTTGCGAGCCCTTTAGGCCATCGTGAGGACCATGCGGAATCGCGCGTCACCAGACATCATGCGCCGATACGCTTCTTCGGCCCTTTCCAACGGAAGAGTTTCGATCATGGGCCGAACGTCAGTGAGTACGCTGAAATCAAGAGTGTCCTGGGTCTCGATCGCTCTTCCTGTCAGGCTTCCTATGACAGAGCGGCCACCAAAAATCAGCGGAACTCCGTTGACCGGAATTGGATCGCCTGAGACGCCAACCACAACGAGCCTGCCGCGAACGGAGAGGCCAGGAAGCAGGCCGGCGATTGCGGCTCCGCTGGGGGCGGTCGCCAAGATGACGTCGGCACCACCCAGCTTCTGCAGTGCTGCGCCCGCATCCTCGGCCTTGGCGTCGATGTAAATGTGCGCTCCCAACTTGGGCGCGAGATGTTCTTTGTCTGGACCGAAGCCGATCGCAACGGTGCGGAAGCCCATCTTTTTGGCGTATTGCACGCCGAGATGCCCCAGACCGCCGATACCTTGGATAGCAACGGTATCGCCAGCACGTCCGGTGTTGCGGAGCGCATTGAATGTGGTGATGCCGGCGCAGACCAACGGGGCCGCATCTTCTGATTTGAGCTCTTCAGGTATGAGAGCCAGTGCGCGTGCCTCTGCAATCATCATTTCCGCATAGCCGCCATCACTCGTCACGCCAGTGATAATGGGGTTCTGACAATACGCCGTGTCGCCGCGGCGACAAGTCTCGCAGGTTCCGTCTTCACCTCCGAAAAACCCGACTCCTACACGCTGGCCGACCTTCCAGGTCGTAACACGCCGGCCAACCTCCTCGATGCGGCCAATTGCTTCATGGCCCGGCACACGCGGATACACCACACCGGGCAGTTGTCCCTCAACGGTACCCGCGTCTGAGTGACATACACCGCAAGCCTCTACCCGGATACGTACTTGTTCCTCACCCGGCCCGACGACAGGCTTCTCGACGAGGCGAAAAGTCCCGGGTTTGGTTATCTCGACCGCCTTATATGTCTTTCCCATTTTCGTCTCCTATGGATCTGGAAGAACTCACGTGTCGTCTTTCACAAGAGTTGCGGACAAGCGGCAGGTTGCCGTTGTCGAGATCCTGGCTCTATGTCACGCGACAGAGTTGGGTCAGAGGACGCCTTTGTGACCAACTACGCCTCTCCCATTGTTTTGGAGGTTTCAATTCCTGTCTTGATTGAAAGTGCCGCTGTTTGGCGTTTCTGTTGGGCGGCAATTGGCGGTGACGCGAGTGACGAGCTTTACTTCTCTTCAGGCCCGGGGAGGTTGAACGCCTTCGGCATTGGTGCGTTTGTTCTTCGCCACCGTCCTGGGGAAGTTCCAACAATCTCACGGAAACTTCGATTGAAAGCTGGCTGGTCAGTGAATCCGACTTCCAACGCGACTGTTAGTAAAGAGTCGTTCGAGTGCAACAAGAGAGACTTTGCGGCTTCAACTCGCTTATGGAGCAAGTAGCGCCGGACGGGAACACCAAACGACCTTTTGAATGCGCGCATGAAACGACCCGTCGATAGCGCACACTCTTTTGCAAGATCGGCAAGCGCCAGATCACCATCCAGATGTTCGTTCAACACCTCGACCGCTCGATCCTGTTGCCAGATCGTCAACCCCCCGGTAACAACCTCCGGCGGCTGGCTCCGTCCCTGGTACGTGCGGCTCAGATGAGCGCAGAACATCATGATCATTTCGTCGATAACTAAGCGTGGAAGCTGAAGCGGACGATCAGAGAACGGCAACATCATCCGGGCCCAATGAAGAATTACGTCATCCTTGGTTCCCGGAGTGCAATGCAAGTTGCGAATGCGCTTTTGCTCGTTCTCGTCACTGAACCGATTGATAACTGATCGGGGTATATAGACGTGAACCGAGTCGAAACCTGAAGTTCGCAATGCGACCGGTTCCGACTCCATATCGAATATCTGAATCCCGCCGGCATCCCATTCGGTGACACGATGAAAGCGTCCGTCAAGCCACGTTCCCCAGCCCTTAATGCTGTCGGGACGGCGCAGGTGCACGGATATCGAAAAAGCCTTTTCTGGTGGAATGTGTGGAGTGGGTCCAGGAAAGCCGTTCGGCATTCGCATACGTGTCAACGCAACCTGAGAGTTTCCCTTGGGACCAAACACAAGTGAGGAAGACTCCAGCAGAGAAAAATGCTCCGCCAATCTTTTTCCAAACATGCCTTGAAGCATATGTTCTGCCTCGCACCGCACTAGAACTTACCGTTGCTATTTTTCCATTGATCGCGAGGTGGAATCGCTTCGAGCGTAGGCGTCATGGCTCCTCTGGGACAGCTCTCTCTTTTTAATAATGGACCATCCGGTCCTTTATTTGCAAGCCTTGCAGTCGAATTGACCGATAATGTTGCAATGGGACGACGAAAACTGTTCACCCGCGAGGATGTCCTCGATAAAGCGATCCCGGTATTCTGGCAGCATGGCCTCGCTGAGACGAGTGTCCAGGACCTTGAACAGGCCACAGGTGTGCGCAAATCTGGCTTGTATACGGAATTCAAGGACAAAGAAGACCTGTTCGTCGAGAGCCTGCGCAGGTATTTCGAAGTCCTGATGGCACGCGGACACCTGACGAAACAGCCTCTGGGTTGGACCAACGTTGAGAGTTTTCTCAAGGTCTGCTATGGGAGCTGGGGCCAGAAGGGCTGCTTCTCGGTGAACTCTATGCGCGAATTCGCAGACCTCCCCCCTAAAGCCCGCCAGATCATGGTCGCGAATATAGTGAAAGCCCATCGGCTGCTCATCCACAATCTAGCTGCAGCGCGTGGATCGTCGTGACGATAATGAATCCCTGGCTGACCTGATCGTCACGTTCTTTAGCGGAATTTGCCTGGAGCAGAACCTCGGTCCCGACCGGGCGCGAATTACGAAGAAGATCGACGCCTTCATGCGGCTGATTCGCGCAATCTGATCGTCAAGTGAGACGAAGAAGGAAAGAATCCAGTCCAAGTTGAACCATTGACCACCTTGCCGCGGTTCGGATTCTCCTGCTTAATGTTTGCTGCTTCTTCACTTCGTCTCAAAATCGGTGGAGACGCTGAGTTTCTTCCAAATTCGTGCTTCCTCTAATCGCGCAAGATCATTCTTCTCCGCGGCGGCGTACGCATCGCTGCCGAGCAAGAGTCGCAACGGAGGGTTCCGTTCTTGCGTCAACTGGACGATCGCCTGAGCTGCCTTTTTGGGGTCACCAGGCTGCTTGCCGTTGTAGTTCCGCTGAAATCTTGCGGTAGCTCCAACCGTCGAATCGTATTCAGGATGACCTTCGCTAAGTTCGGTGGAACTGCCCGCGAAGTCTGTGCGAAAGCCACCGGGTTCAACGATGGTGACCTTGATGCCGAGCGGTGCCACTTCGCGCGAAAGCACCTCGGAGAAGCCTTCGACACCCCACTTCGCCGCCGAATAAGGCCCACGTCCCGGAGGGCCAATCCTTCCGCCCACCGATGAAAACTGAATGAACTGGCCTGCTTTCTTTTCGCGAAAATACCTAAGAGCTGCCTTCGTCACAATAATCGTTCCAAAGAGGTTCGTTTCGATCTGTGCCCGGAATTCCGATAGAGGCGTGTCTTCGACGGACGAAAGATTGCCATATCCCGCATTGTTAATGACCACATCCAGCGAGCCAAATACATCGACCGCCGCCATTACCGCGTTTGCTGCTGCTGCTTCGTCGGTCACATCCATTGCGAAGAGCTTGACCTGATCTCCATATCGTTCCGACAGATCAGCCAGCGACTTAATGTCCCGAGCTGTCGCCAACACTTTATTGCCCGCAGCGAGGCCCGCTTCAACAATTGCGCGACCCAGACCACGAGAGCTGCCGGTGACTAACCATACCTGCGCCATTCATCCTCCTCTATCAAGCCACCCCCCCGCATATTCTGGAGAAGCTTCTCAAACTCAGGATTGGATGCGCAATAGGTACGCGAGCCAACGTAGTATCGGCCATCCGGACCGAGAGTGCCGCCGCCGGGATTGAGACCTTGATCCGCCCGGTGTCGCGAACAATCAACTCTTGCGGCGATATCGCTAACACCCGATCGGCCCCGCTGTTTAGAAACAGCAAGTTTTCTTTGGGATCGACGGCGAGGCCACGCGGGTCGACGATGCGCTCGTCATCAATAAGCGTGCCGCGTAGCTTACCGTCTAATCCAAAGGCAAGCAGTGTGCCGAATCCGTTCCCATTAACACCGGACGCGCTTGTGACGAGCAGGGGCATCACTTGCCTTACGACAGCTCACGCCGCAGGGATGACAGTTGACTCGCAGAGCCGTGTAGGGCAACCCCGCAATCGTAGCAACCTGGCCGGCGGCCATGATCTCTCCCGTATCCACCGCAAAAGCTGTGAGCAAACGTCCAGGCAGCCACGGTCGACCCGGTCCCTCCACCGAGAATGACCAAATCAAATTCTTCGGGCCTCGCGGACTGAAAAGATGAAGGATTGAGATTGGTCTTCATGCGCACTCCTTATACGGACCTTCTAGGCGAGTGTCGATCTCCTCGACCACGGTCACCCCTTGCGGATATCCCACGTAGCTTTACGCCGCTCGGCCGGTTGTGACGTTCTGGCCTGATTCTTCCACCGCGATTTGCGAGATTGCCGACCAGTCGAGCGAGTCGCCGCCTCGGGCGAGCAAGGCCAACAAGCGGTCGCGAATCAGGCTGGCAAGGGGAAGTGGAACGCGTAATTGCTCGCCGGCCGCGAGGGTAAGGCGAACATCTTACAGACCTGGCGGGGCGGCAAAACGGCAGGCTGAAATTTCCTGTCAGCGATAAGCGCGCCATAGGTTTTGTACACTGGGGCAGCGAAAAATTCGAGGTAAGAAAATCCACATACTCATGTTGGTCGATTCCAGCTTTGCCGACGAGCGCCATGGCTTCGCTGAGAGATTCGAGTACCGAGGCGATGAGGAAATTCCCGCTGAGCTTGATTAAATTGGCGGCCGAAGGCTGCACTCCAAAGCGAAAAGTACGCTGACCGATGACGTCAAACAGAGGCGTGCAGCGGTCGATCACATCGGTACGGCCAGCAACGACAACGATCAACTTGCCAGCCGCGGCGGCTTCCGGTCGTCCGAAAACCGGAGCAGCAATAAACTGCTGGTTCTGTTTTTCGTGCGCAGCGGCGAGTTTCTGCGAGAGATCGACGCTGATCGTGCTCGATGAAATATGGACTGACCCTGGCTGGAGATGCGCCAGGATTCCTGATTCGCCGAAGCTCACGCTTTCGACGGCACGATCGTCGGCGAGCATAGTGAATACAACATCTGCACGAGAGGCTTCAGCCGGGTCAGCAGCCGCGTGGGCGCCTTGGTCTGCAAGCGGCTTGGCTTTTTGAGCGGTGCGGTTGTATACGGTGACGTTGTGTCCAGCCTTGAGCAGGTTCATCGCCATTGCTGAGCCCATGTTTCCCAGGCCAATGAAGCCGATTTTCATGATTTCTCTCTCCTCATTCTTTTAACTTCTAGAAGTTGAATCACTCTTACTAGCCTGCGGCCCTACTTAGACTCCGCAATTGCTTCAAAGTTTCTGATGGCTCCGTACGGATTGTGTAATCCGCGTTTACATCGGCGGCACGAATGATTCCCTGTTTGTCGATCACATACCGCGCCGGTATGGGGAGTCGGTATTCCGGTTCATCATTGAATCTGTCCAGGGTACTTCCAAAGGATTTGTAAAGGTCTCGTAAATAGTCCGGCAGTGTGAAAACGAGCCGAAACTGCTCTGCGACCTTTAGATGAAGATCCGTAAGAATATCGAACGACAGGTTCAGCTTTTTATGCAGAGCCCGCGTATACCGTTCGAGCTCCGGAGTGATTACAACAATTCGCGCACCCAAGGCTCGCACCTCGGAATGGATCTGCTGTAGAGCCTCCAGCTCCATATTGCAGTAGGGTCACCAGTGCCCTCGGAAGAAGCTGACGACCAGCGGCCCCAGGCGGAGGAGATCCGTCGAGTCTATCTCTGCGTGATCCTGATTGAATAAGGTGAAATCGGGAGCACGGTCGCCCACCTTCAAGGCTCGCTCTTCAATCCCTGTGGCCTTGAGCTCGGCTGTAGCACGATGCATGGTTTCGATTACTTCATGCGGCGCGTTGTATGGCGGAGCTCCGGACTCAAATGATTTCTTAAATTCGTCGAGTCGTTCTTGAAGACTCACCATCGTCCTCCCTTCCCTGGCAAGGTAGCTTTAGTGTCAGGCAGCCTTCACGAACTCGACATCGAGAGTGATGGTCACCTCGTCACCAACCAGAATGCCGCCGGTCTCGAGGGCAGCGTTCCAAGTCAAGCCGAAATCCTTTCGGTTGATCTTGGTGGTCGCCGAGATCGCAACCCGCGTGTTCCCCCAGGGATCCTTCGCTGGCGGCGTTGGCCCTTCGACCGAAAAGCGGACCTTGCGGGTAACGCCATGGATTGTTAGATCGCCTTCGACCGCCAACTCTCCATCCCTAACGATGCTGATGTTCTTGGATTTGAAATGCAGGGTCGGAAACTTTTCCACATCAAAGAAATCGGCGCTCTTCAGGTGAGTATCGCGCTGTTCATCGCGAGTATGAATCGAGGACGCCTCGATCGAGGCTTCGACGCGGGAGTTCGCGAGATCAGATTCATCGAGGAACAAAGCCCCCGAGACTTTGGGGAATTGCCCTTTCACATTAGCGATCATCATGTGCTTGACCTTGAACTCCGCCACGGAGTGGGCGGGGTCGATATTCCAGGTAGTAGTTGAGGTTTGTACTGGAGCTGCTGTGCTGGCCATGGTAGCCTCCTTATTTGTTCATTTCATCGATCTCATTCGTATCGACATCTCCGCCGAGAATCACCAAATCAAATTCTCCTGGGTGCGTGTCTTTAAGTACCGGGCCGGATGAGCTACTCCCGGGTCATCATGCCACTTTTCCTTTCTGCGAGGGCGGTTCACTCTTGGCTCGCATTGATTTGACGAGGTCGGCCGACGACGCTCCTTCGAGCGACAATCCGTAGCCAACTTCTCGCACGATGCGCTCCTTCAACGGTTGAATGAAGTGGATGCGTGTGTTGCGGCGGGTCACCTCCGGAGCCTTCAAGTACAGCTCGGCCAATTCCCGCGCCCGACTGAGCGCCTTACCGTTCGGCACAACCTCGGCAACCACTCCCCATTCGCGTGCAGTACGCGCCGGCAGCGGCTGCGGGTTCAACAGGAACGCTTCCGCTCGTCCCGCTCCCGCACGATAACTCCACGTGGTAAAGATTCCGTCGCCGGGCGCAACCCCCGCGCCGAAGTGCGCGACATCCTCGAAGGTCGCACCTTCCGCTGCCACAATCACACTGGCAAGTAGCGCGTAGTCTGAGTGCACATGGGCGCGTCCCTCAATAGCCGCGATCACCGGAACGCGTATGTTGGCTATGTTTTCCAAAGCCTGAACGCCTTCGTCGTGAACCTGGCTCCAAACCCCGGGATCGGCGACATCCCCGAAAGAGGACCAATCGACATCGGTAATGAACTCCCCACCTGCGCCCGTGAGGATCACGATCTGGTTGGCGCGATCTTGCGAAATGCGGTAGAAGGCCTCGACTAATTCCGTGTGAGCTGGCGCGGACATAATGAACGGCCCACCGTTGATGTGGAACTCAGCAACCAGCACACCCTTATTATCTCGGGTCAGCTTTAGGTTGCGATAAGTATCGAAGTAGTTCTCTTTGAATGGCATGAAATCCTCCTGTGCTCGAAGCTGTAGGTTGAATCACTCTTACTTTTCTGCTGCGCCCGCAGCGATTGCGCAGCGAAGGCGCTATTCGGTCGGGAAGAACGTCTCGATCGACTTCGTCACGCGGTCCGTCGAAGTGGCCGCGCCGCCGATTCTTCCCGTCCGAGGGCACTCAGGACCTCGTCGGTGGTGGGTGTCTCGGCGAACCACTTTTGGAGCACGTCGAGCGAACGGGCGTGGCTCTCATCGCTATCGGCGGTGCAGGCGTCGGCGACGACGATCGTCCGATATCCCAGGTCGGATGCAGCGCGTGCGGTGGATTCGATTGCGACGTCAGTGGCGATGCCGACAAGCACGAGGCTATCGACGCCTGCCATACGAAGAACGGTGTCGAGTATGGTGCGGTCGAACCCGTTGGCCGCCTGTCCCCTGACGAGCGGTTCATCGGGCCGGCGGGCTAGATCGTCCATCAGCTCCACCGCTGGAGTCCCCTCCATCAGGCAGACACATTCGAAGAGGGTGCGCCACAACGGCGAGTTCGGACTCACCCCAGGCAGCCCTTGCTGGTATGTGACCGCCGTGTAGACCACCTTCGCCTTCGCCCTGCGGAACTCCTCCAGCAGCCGCAGCTGGGCCGTGATGACACCTTTCTCCTTGGCTCGTTGCCGGAAAAGGCGGTTGAAGGGGGTGTCGACCTCTCCGGCAACCCCTTTGACCATGTGTACAACGATCAAGGCTGTCTTACTGGGATCAAGCCTGCCTAATGCGATTTTCTCGTTCATATGTGTTCCTTTCTGCTGAGTTACTTCGTATACACGTCAATTCAGTACCATGCTCTTTTCCACTGTTCGCTACTCCGCCCCCGGTGTGGAAGTGCTCTTCAAAAGCGATGACCTTGAACACCTTTCTCCCGTTAAGGTATGAATGAACTGCTCGCTGGTCTCACGGAGTCCACGCTTCTTGACCGCCAAAGCAAATCGAGTGCCAGAAGAAGCATCGCCGTATTGCTTGAAATCAAAGCAGGCATGGCCCGATCCCCCGATCAAGTGTCAAACTGTCAAAGTTCAGATGTTGACACTGCGGAGCGAAATAACGGCTGCATTTATTGTCTTAATGATTGAGAGCATCGTTGTCCCGATGTTCATTGTGGCCGTCGCTTTGATGCGAGTTTTTTTAAGACTTCCTTCGCAAAAATGCCACACTGGAATCTGGCACGGTCTTCCATCAGTTCTAGGATGGCATCTTCCCCGGCTCCACTCATTGCAGTGAGGTTTGTGAGGTCGACGACAAGTTCACGGCCATCAAGGTGTTCCTTGGCCTTCGTGTACTCGCGGAGGAGTTCTCCGACCCAAGGCTCGACGAGACTACCCTCAAGCACCAGTCGGCATCGGCGTGGGCTCTCCACCACAGAAATCTTTAACATTCCACACTTCCGTGAGGGTGGGAGAATGCAACACGCTAGCCAAAGTTTGCAGTTGTAACTACTTTAATTCTCACAAGAGGATGCAAATCAGCAGAAATGAAGTCGAAGTGTCAATCTGTCTGGTTTGACACGGCCCAGAGCGGACCGTCGATTACACGGCGTACTCTTTGGGATCAATATCAAGCTTTCTCATCCGCGCTAGGAGTGTCGTGCGATTGATTCCCAGACGCGCGGCAGCTCCGCCACTTCCGCCCACACGACCCTTGCTTGCCGTGAGCGCACGCATGATCTCGTCTCGTTGTTTCGTCGCACGTTCTGCGCTTTTGTGCTGCCGGGTATCGGCCAGAATCGGTTTTTTGTTTAGCGCCTGAAGAGTATTTCTTACAATTTCCGCTATTTCCTCATGACGCGAATCCGTCGTTTCGCGCTCATGCTCTTGAGTATTCGACTTCCACGATTCCAGCTGCGGTGCCTCAAGCCCCATACCACGGGTTAGGATGACAGAGCGCTCCACTAAGTTTTCCAACTCGCGGATGTTCCCCGGCCAATCCCAGGCAATGAATGCCTTCATTACCGCCGGCGGAATTCGTTTGATATTCTTCTGCATCTGTTTCGCGAATTTCTGGACAAAATAACCGACTAGCAGCGGGATATCTTCTTTGCGCTCGCGCAGCGGAGGAACTCGAATCGGAAAAACGTTTAAGCGATAATACAGATCACTGCGAAATTCGCGGCTTGCAACCATCTTTTCGAGATCGCGGTTGGTGGCAGCAATCAAGCGAACATCTACCTTCACAGTACGCGTGCTTCCCAGTCGCTCAAATTCCTGTTCTTGAAGTGCTCGCAAAAGCTTCGGCTGGACTTCCGAGGGAATGTCTGCCACTTCGTCCAGAAAGAATGTGCCCCCGTCGGCTAACTCCAGCCTCCCAATCTTCTGGCTGATGGCTCCCGTGAATGCACCCTTTTCGTGTCCAAACAATTCGCTTTCTAAAAGCCCGGTCGGAATGGCAGCGCAGTTCACTTTCACAAATATGCGATCTTTGCGACGGCTATGCTCGTGAACGGCGCGGGCGATCAACTCCTTCCCCGTCCCTGT
Source organism: Terriglobales bacterium (assembly GCA_963823845.1). Classification (GTDB taxonomy): domain Bacteria; phylum Acidobacteriota; class Terriglobia; order Terriglobales; family Acidobacteriaceae; genus Alloacidobacterium. Next base: position 2,891 of record CAWGND010000002.1, on the reverse strand, counting down.
TTCGCCGAGGAGCAAGACGGTTGAATCAGTGGGCGCAACAGTTTCGACCAGATGCAAGACGTGTTTGAGGGCCGGACTGTTCCCCACAATTTGCCCGAACTCTATGTCGCCACGGATTTCTTGTTCGAGGTAACGATTCTCTTGGGCTAGTCTCTCTTTGAGTTCGGAAACTTCGCGGTATGCCAGCGAATTTTCGATGGCAATGGCTATCTGACCAGAAGCCTCGCTGACGAAGTCGACGTCCTCTGAAGTAAACGGAGTGTCTGTGGTCCGAGAAATTGCCAACACCCCAACCGCTTGCCCTCGATTCACAAGAGGTATAACGTACTGACTCTTCACGCCTTCCGCGACCAGCAATTCATAATAATCGGGCGGAAACTCGTGACGTTGTTCTATGCGCCTGATGGTAGGTTTCAGGGTATCAAGAGCTCTTCTGCCAGCACCCACCGGGGTGATCACCAAGTCTTCCCTAATGAGCCCCTTACCTTCAGGGAAATCAAGTGCATAGATGCGGAATTCGCCAGTCCCGTTCTCGCGCACCGAGATGTGCACCACATCACAGTCCATGACCTCGCGAATGCAGGCTGAGATTTCGCGCAGTACATCGCGGAGCTCCAGATTCGCAGTGATCTGATTTGTAAGCTTCAGAAGCAACTGGAGTCGGCTGTTTTGAACCGTTAGAGCTTGCTCTGCTTTCTTACGATCATCAATATCGGTATTTGTACCGTACCATTTCGCAACGTTGCCCTTGTCGTCGTAGGATGGGGTTGCTCGGAACAAAAACCAGCGATATACACCGTCGAAACGACGCAAGCGCCCTTCGATTTCACCCGACCGGCCTGAGGCCACAACGGTTCGCCAGTAATTCACGAGCGCGTTCAGATCGTCCGGATGCACGGCGACCGTCCAACCCCAATTCTCCACTTGGTCCGCCGTAAGGCCGGCGTAATCCAACCAGCGACGGTTAAAGAATTGTGCAGCCCCATTTGCTGCGGCCGACCATGCCATACACGGAATGGTTTCTATAATCTCGCGCAGCTCTCGTTCACTCTGCTGCAGTCGCTCATTCTGACGTTGCAATTCCGCGTTTGCAGCCTCGGCCCGTTTGAGATTGAAATTGTCGTCAATCGCAAATGCGACAACCCGACCAATTAGTCGCAAGAAACTAATGTCATCCTCGCTGTAAGCAATCCCAGGGTCTCCAGACATGCCCAAAGCACCTAGGCGGCGCTGTGGCGTGGTGAGGGGAACAAAGACGAGCGGCCCGACCTCAAGCCCTTGTGCTGCAATCCCTTGCTTGAGCCGGATGGGTATTCGTTCATCGGTGTTCCAGTCGCGAATGTAGATCGGTTCCTGCCTGGTATATGCCTGCCACGATGGCCGCTGTTCAACTGGCACATCCGCGTATGCCGATACGAGGCTCTTCTCTCGCCCGACGACGGCCCATTCGACTTCAGTGGAGTTCTCCTTGTAGACAACGATGTAAAACTGTAAGAAGTCGAGGAATTCGCGCAACCGTTCAGAGAGGATCTTCGTCAGATCCTCGGGCTCTTGGCACAGAGAAAGGGCTTCGCTGAGGCGAAGGACGGCTTCGTAGCGTTGCCCATTCATCTGCCTAACACCCGCATCTATGCTAATCGCGAGTTTTGGCGGGGAATTCATTTACCTCCATTGTCGGTCAAGAAGTCTATTCCACACAACGCGCTGATTTTACTGGATCAGCCAGATCGTGTCGTTTGTCTCTAGATCGGAGATCTCGTACTCCCCTGTCAACGAGCAAAATTGACATTTTGACACAAACAGCTGCCTTCCAAATTGAACCGGTCCAACTTACATCATTTCAACGAATAATCCGAGCTCAGCTGTTGGCATGTCATTTGCAGTCCTGAAGTCACTGGATGGCACTTTATGCAGAAGGGACACTGCAACTCCAACTCTTTTGACAGTGTTCATGTGCGACTGGGTGATCTCGGAATTTCGAAGCACCTGGCGCAAGCCCGGTAAACGTCGGCACTGATTGCGGCCAACGAGGGGACAAGATGATTAGTACCCAGACGAGTCAGGCATTGACCGTGCAGGTCACTATGAATGTCAACGGAGAAGCGCGTCGTTTTGCAGTTGAGCCGCGCACCACCCTGCTTGACGCTTTACGTAATGAACTGGGTTTGACCGGCCCCAAAAAGTCATGCGACCGAGGTGAATGCGGCGCATGCACGGTCCACATTGATGGTCGCCGTGTTCTGTCGTGCATGACACTGGCGGCAATGCACGATGGTCAGCAAATCGCCACGATCGAAGGATTAGAACGCGATGGACAACTTCATCCAGTCCAGCAAGCATTCATCGAGTACGACGGGTTCCAATGTGGTTTCTGTACATCCGGACAGATCATGTCGGCAATCGCCATGATCCGGGAAGCACAAGCGGGCTGGCCGAGCGCGGCCACGGAAGACGTTACGAAACCCTTTCGAGGAGCTGACCTTTCCGAGGCAGAAATTCGAGAGCGGATGAGCGGCAATCTCTGTCGTTGCTCTTGCTATCCAAATATCGTCGACGCTATCGCTGAAGCAGCGCGAAGGAGTTGAATTATGCATCCTTTCACGCTGTCAAGAATTGGCGATTCATCGGCCGCCATCGTGGCACATCACGGGATTCCCATGCCGCATTCATCGCGGGCGGTACTGACCTCATCGGTTTGATCAAAGACCGCGCAGCTCGTCCTGATCGTTTGCTGGATATCAACGGGCTGCCCGGCATGTCTGCTATCGAAATATTGCCAGATGGAGGGTTGCGCATTGGTGCACTTGCTCGAATGAGCGATGTCGCCGCCCATATGGAAGTGCGGCGTCGCTACCCGGTCATAGCTGAAAGTCTGCTGTTCGCCGCATCGG
>CAWGND010000001.1:0-17904 GCA_963823845.1 Terriglobales bacterium | reverse complement strand
CCTGACCAGAGCGGTCCCGTCGGGTGACTTAATTCGCATTCAATCCAATAGGCGCAGACGGCGAGGCAGAACTATCATTCAAAGAGAATTTTTTCGGAACCAATGCCTTAGACGGCAGCTATGTGCTGCGATGGGCGCCGCAAAATGAAGAGAGAGCAGGACGTATCCTGCTCTCTCAACCACGCCACCTTTCATCCATTCTCGGCCATCCGATACCGCGGCAAATAGCAACTATTGCCGCCCCATGAGTCGAACTCCGGTTCGGCCGAAGCGCAGCTGTTGCTGAATTGCTTGCGTGCATCGTCGCTCAGAACCCTCCGGCTGACCACTCCTTGCGAAGTAGTCTCACCGATCTCAACATCGTGTTTTGGGGTTGCGAGATAGGTGTGAATTTCGCCGGTGCTGGTCAGACCCAGGCCAGTGATTTCTCCGCGGGAATTGATGGAGCAACCAGTCAGCAGATACAGCGGAGAATCCCCCGCAACCAGCGTGTTAAGGTCGGTCATCAGTCCTTTCTCCCACAGAAACGCCCGCGGGTTGAAGTTCGCGTCCAGAGACACGCCAACCACCGAGCCGCCATCGTTGATGCTGATGCCGTTGCTCGCCAGGTCGCCGGAGAGTGTGCCCAAATCCTGCATCCCGGTTTTCCTGGTCCAGAGAAAAGCGTGAAAAGTTGTGTCCCCCGCCAGGTCCGAGCCACCGACAACCTCACCTCGGTTATTAACGTCATAGGCGGCGTTTCCGCCCGCCTGTCCGGTTTGGCCGCCGAGATTGCCGAGGTCCGTCGCTTTGCCGTTTTCCCACAGCAAGGCATGAACCGCCAGCAGGTTGTTGAGGAAATTCGGATTGAAAGTTGTACAAGTGCCCGATGCGCCGACAACCTCTCCGTTGTCGTTGAGGTTGTAGACGACGCCGTCTGGATCGCCCCCGACCGTAGGCAGTCTGTGAATCACTCCTCTTTCCCAGACGGCGGGCTTAAATTGGAGAATTTGCGGAGCCGGGCAGCCAGAGTCCGGCGTCGAGTTCTCCGCAAATCCGGCGACTTTCCCCCAATTGTTGATCGCATTCGCCGCGCCGTTGTTGCCACCGAGGGTTGGGAGCTGAACCATTTTCCCTTCCTGCCAAAGAAAAGATGAACAGGTGAGGTGGGTGCCGAATCCGCAAAAATCTTCACCGTTAGGATCCGGAGTAGAGGTTTCCGCTTCACCGGCGGACTGGAATCTTTCGTTGTCGCCAAACGCGATGCTGTTCGGTCCTCCGAGTCCAGGCGCGCCGATGTCGCCCATCAGTCCATCAAGCCAGAGAGTTGCATGCTGGCTGCCGTCCGCGATGCTCGAGGAGCCACTCACCAGTCCATACCGGTTCATGAAGAACGGCTGGCTGAAATTGCCGCCCGGCAAAGTGCCGAGATCGGTCACCGTGTATTGCGGGAGAGTATGTTGCGGGTTGTCCTGCGCGGCGATGGACAGTGGAACCGCCAGCACCGCGAGTAACCATACCGAAGGCGACAGCAGAGATTGGAATTTCATGTGGCCTCCTAGAGTTTTGTCCGCGTTGTGTGCGGTTGATCTTTGAGCTCATTTCGCTCTTGTCTAGGTAGGCGCAATCTGTGGCGCGGAACTATCATCCGGACTGCTCTTTAATTTTTGAGGGGGTCGCCAGGCAAGGTATGATTCCCGTGCGAGGGGCTGTGAGCGACTCAGAGCAACCGGTGAACCAAACCGCGCCGGATCCTACAAATACGGAAATGAGCGGGTTGCTTCGAGCCTGGAGCGACGGAGACCGAGCCGCGCTCGACCGGCTGACCCCCATTGTTTATGCCGAACTCCACCGCCTCGCCAGCCGCTACATGCGTGGCGAGCGCCCCGGTCACAGCCTGCAAACCACAGCCCTTGGTGAACGAGGCCTACATGCGGCTCGTCGATTACAAGAGTATGCAGTGGCAGAATCGCGCCCATTTTTTCGCGGTCTCGTCTCAGTTGATGCGGCGCATTCTGGTGGAACACGCGCGGCGTCATAACTTAAAACGAGGCGGAGGCATACCGCACGTTTCTTTCGAAGACACGGCTGAAGTTGGCGCCGATCGAGCTGCGGACTTCGTGGCTCTCGATGATGCGCTGGATGCGTTGGCGCGGGTCGACCCCCGCAAAGTGCAGGTCGTCGAAATGCGATTCTTCGGAGGACTCAGCGTCGAGGAAACGGCGGAAGTGCTCAAAATCTCTCCAGTGACCGTGATGCGTGACTGGAACACCGCCAAGGCGTGGCTCTACCGTGAATTGACGGGCGGTGCAACCGATGGACTCTGAACGGTGGAAACAAATCGACAGTCTCCTGCAGTCGGTGCTGGAGCACCCTCCGGATGAGCGCGAAGTATTTCTGCGTCAGGCGTGCGCCGGCGATCAGGCGCTGGAACGCGAAGTCCGCTCGTTGCTGAAGGCGCAGCTGAAGTCTCGGAATTTCCTCGAAAGTCCCGCAATCGAGGCAGCCGCGATGGCAATCGCCAAACAGAGCAGAGATCCGCGGGGGAACGAACAGTTTTCAAGCGGCCGCATCGTTTCCCATTACCGCATTGTGGGAAAGCTCGGCAGTGGCGGGATGGGTATCGTTTATCAGGCCGAGGACACGGAGTTGGGTCGCTTTGTCGCCCTGAAATTTCTTCCTGAGGGAATGTCCCACGACCCGCAAGCTCTGGAACGCTTTCGCCGTGAGGCCCGCGCGGCCTCTGCTCTCAATCATCCCAATATCTGCACGATCTACGAAATCAGTAAACAGGACGAGCGCTCATTCATCGCCATGGAGTTCCTCGACGGTGGGACGCTGAAGCACCGCATCGCAGGAAAGCCAGTGGAAACTGAAGTGATTCTGTCGCTGGGCGTCGAGATTGCAGATGCGCTTGACGCCGCTCACGCCGCAGGCATCGTGCACCGCGACATCAAGACCGCGAATATCTTTGTCACCAAGAGCGGACATGCCAAAGTCCTCGATTTTGGCCTGGCCAAGCTTTCCCACAAAGACGAAGGCATGAACATGAACGCCTCGACTATGGAGGAATCTCTTACCAACCCGGGCACGGCCGTGGGCACAGTCGCCTACATGTCGCCCGGAGCAAGTGCGCGGAAAGGAACTGGACTCCCGCTCCGATCTGTTCTCCTTCGGCGTCGTGCTCTACGAAACCGCAACCGGAACGTTGCCCTTCCGCGGCGAAACCACAGGATTGATTTTTGACTCCATTCTGAACCGTGCACCGATTCCTCCCGTCGCGATTGAATGCTGATCTGCCGGCCGAACTGGAAAGGATCATCGGCAAATGTTTGGAGAAAGACCTGAATCTTCGCTATCAGCACGCCTCGGAAATCCGGGCGGATCTGCGACGGCTGAGGCGCGACACGGATTCGGCGCAACTGCCGGCGACAGCCGCCACTGGAATCTCGGCCCGTATCAAGAAACGCGGGATAGCGGTTGTTCTTGCAGTTGCGGCGGTGTTGGTTGTGTGTGTTGGCGGATACTTGTATTTCCATCGCCCGCCGCCCAAGCTGACCGACAAGGACACGATCGTCCTCGCGGACTTCGCGAACACAACCGGCGATCCGGTGTTTGACGGAACCTTGCGGCAGGGCCTGGCAGTGCAGCTCGAGCAGTCGCCGTTTCTAAGTCTTATCTCCGAAGAGCGCATGCAGGCCGTGCTCCGCCTGATGGGCCAGCCATCGGATGCTCGTCTGACGCCCGAGATTGCTCGCGACGTATGCGAACGAACCGGCAGCGCTGCAGTTTTGGACGCAACGATCAGCAGCCTTGGAAGCCAGTATGTTGTAGGTTTGCGCGCGAAGGATTGCCGCACTGGCAATGTCCTGGTGGAAGAACAGGTTCAAGCGGCGAAAAAAGAAGATGTACTGAACGCCCTCGGCGAGATTGCTAGCAAGTTCAGAACTCGGGTCGGCGAATCGTTGACCACGGTTCAGAAGTACAACACGCCGCTTGCCGAAGCGACGACCTCTTCCATGGAAGCTCTGAAAGCCTACAGCGCAGGATGGCAGGTTACGTGGTCGAAAGGGTCTGGTGCAGCCATTCCGTTTTTCAAGCGCGCCGTTGATCTCGATCCAAAATTCGCCAGCGCCTACGCGGCCTTGGGACTTGATGTATGGCGACGGCGGCGAGTCGGCGCTGGCAGCAGAAAACACCAGCAGAGCTTACGAACTACGAGAGCGCGCCAGCGACGCGGAAAAGTTTTTTATCCTGGCTTACTACGACGGGCGCGCCACGGGGAATCTGGAGAAGGCGGAACAGACCTGCGGCTTGTGGGCGCAGACCTATCCCCGGGAGAGACTGCCCCACAGCTTCCTGGCGGGATTTATTTATCCCGCATCCGGCAGATATGAGAAGTCGATTGAGGAATCGCAAAAGGTGATGGAGATCGATCCGGATTCTATATTTCCTTATGCCGTTCTTGCCAGCGATTACATTGCGCTGGAACGGCATGGATGATGCCGAAAATGCCATCGCCATGGGCACTGCGCGAAAACTGGAAAGCCCTCAATTTGCGGCGCTGCGATACGACATGGCATTTCTCAAAGGTGATGCCGGCGAAATGGAGCGCGAAGTCAGTGTGGCCAAGTCCGGCCCGGGAGGCGAGGCCCGCATCGCGAACCACGAGGCGTTCGCCCTGGCGTATACCGGGCACTTGCAACAGGCGAGGCAGATGTCGCGCATTGCAGTAGACGCAGCTCAACAGGCGGCGCATCGCGAAAGAGCGGGCCTGTTTGAGGCGGGCGCCGCTCTCCGGGAAGCCTTCTTCGGAAACGCGCTTGCTGCCCGCGAGCGCGCCAAGGCAGCGCTGTTACTGTCGAATGACCGCGAAGTAGAGTATGGCGCGGGACTGGCGCTCGCGATCGCCGGAGATACATCGCAGCCCTCAACCTTGGCCGCCGATCTGGAGAAACGATTTCCGGAAGACACGTCAGTACGATTCAGTTATCTACCTGCTCTGCGAGCCATGATCGCACTGAACCAGGGCCAGCCATCGAAAGCGCTTGAATTGTTGCAGCCCGCGGCTCCTTATGAACTGGGCGCACATCGCACCAGTTTCGCCGGATTGTTCGGAAATTTATATCCGAGCTATGTTCGAGGCGAAGCCTATCTTGCGGCGCACCGTGGAGTGGAAGCTGTGGCCGAGTTCCAGAGGATTCTGGATCATCGCGGAATCGTGGTCAGCGATCCGATCGGCGCGGTGGCGCGCCTTCAATTGGCGCGGGCATACATGATGGCTGATGATCGGACGCACGCCAAGTTTGCCTACGACGATTTCCTGAAGCTCTGGAAGGACGCCGATCCGGAAATCCCAATCCTGAAACAAGCCAGAGCTGAGTACGAGAAGGTACATTAGCTACACTACTCCCGACGTGAACGGTTGATGCGGCTCATCGACTACCTGAGCAACCGCCAACATCCGGCCTCTGGCCCTGTGAAAGCACTCCCGAAATTATGGTCCATTAACAGTCCACGAACTGTTTCCGAGGGTCATTAAAACGTTTTTGTAGCGCCATCCGTGCCGCGTGTTTTCAGTTAGTTACGGTTGAAGATTTCGCTGTCACGGCAGAGGTTCAATACGGCTCCTGGTAATGACAAAACGCTCTTGTAGGACGTTCGCGGGGCGTTTCTAAAGAATTAACGCTTCTCTGAACAGGCGAAGGCCACTGCTTTTGGCAGTGGTGTTCATGGTTGCGGGATGCGGATTTGACCCACCCGGCCTTTGGGTTATCATCCCATTCCGACTTGCAACTTCTTATTGGACAGCCATCGGACGGTCGACGTGCTGATCTGTTTTCGGAGCAAGCTGCCAATCAATGAAACGTCTGTCGGCAACGATGATCCCAACCAGCCCTATACTTCCCTTGCTGTGCGCGCCCAAATCGTTGGTCATTGATCGACACGCGCGATACATGCGCTGTCTGCGAGAGTCGCTTAGGGAGCAATAAGGAATCTTAAGGATCGTTAGGTTATGAGGGAAAAACAGTCCGGCATCCCGTACAAACGTAGCAGGCTAAGTCCAAGGAAATCCCAGGAACGAGAGCCCTGGCGCCGCCTCGTTTTGCACCCTTTCACACCGTGTTCACGGACAAAAAACGGACAGTTCGCGCTGCAGCTAGGTTTCTTAGCGGAGAGGGAGGGATTCTATCACCGCCATTTCTCGCAAGTGCCGATGAATCCTGCACTTCCGCGATAATACCCTTTGTTTTAGCGGGTTACAAGCCGATTCAATCTCAGGCTGGAGTTTCTATAGTTTCTCTTATTCGCTGGAGATCCGCGTAAAACGGTATCACCCGACGATTTGGGTGCTGCCCCGGGAGCGAGTTGGTTAACTTTGCAGTCATCAAGCATTAGTTGTCCGTGATCACCACCTCCCGAAATAACGATCGGCATCCCGACTATTGGGCTTCAATCGATGCCCGGTTTTTATCGATGTTCATAGCTCCGTAATCGAACGTGTGCTTGCTGCCATCGGTGCGGGTCAGAATACTTTTTTTTCATCAGCTTTTTCTGAACTTCGACGGCTTGAATGCTGCTTTTGTCAATCTCCAGATAGCCCTCGCCTCTCCATTTTATGGTCAGGGCGTTGGTCAGCATTCGCGTGACGCTGACATCGAACTTCGCGTCATACCTGGTCGCTGGTTGGTGATATCACCCAACGGTTGTACTTTCCGCCCCCCTGGCAGTAGATGAGGCATGGTCCGTCTGTCGATTTCGACTTCGCCCAGCTGAACAGTGACCTTCATTTTGATTTCCTCCGTGACTTCAAGCGGATCGTTAGATCCACGTTTGTCTCGCGGCAGCCAGAATTCGTCTCAGTTTGACGCCCACGGGTCAATGTAGTCTTGCCCACTTGCGAGTCGCTATATGAAGGCCCTCCGGATGCAGGGCGAGACCGCCCAGCCAAGCCGATATATTGCTACTATTTTTGCAATAGCGGATAAATCTGTAGGGGTTAAACCATCGTGGCTGCTTGGCCGGTCTGGGCTTCCAACCATACTGTACGTCTACCTTTTGGTGAGCTTTAAGCGAATGATCCCGGAGCCACTGCACGTCGGATACTTGGTCTGCTGGAACTCCCAACGTGTCAACGAGCTCAGTAAGAATCCCGTCGAAGTCATACACCTCTGCGTTTGTTTCAGCAGAGTGCGTATACCAGTATTCTGTGTTCAGTGACCGTCCCCACGCGATCCATAGCCCTAGTTCCATGGGGCGAGAATAATCATCGGAGGATAAGTTTTGCGGACTAGGAGCGTCCCTGCAGTAGGCACTTTGCTTGAACCCCAAGCGCATGAGCCTTGCTGTTCCTAATGAAAAAACGTCCGCGGACTCACGGCACAAAGTTAAGAAATTCACTGCGTCGTAACGCGTCCTCATACCGAGGTCGAGAGCTGCCCAAAACTTCTCCGGTGACGTGCCGACGGGCTTATAAAGATCCTCGGTCTTCCTCTCAGTTCCCTTCAACTTGTCAATGCCTTTCTCTCTCGTCCAATTGATAGTTTTTGTTCCCGCGTCTTTGGCGAGATCGTTCGTCATGTCCTTTAACAGCCCGCTCAACAGAGGATCCTTCGATGCCTCGCCGATCACACCTTCGACGGTGTTCGGTGTCGCGGCCGGGAAAGGCAGCAAAAACTTGCTGATCAAAGGTCCGCCGACGGCGGATGTCAGCATTTCCAAGATGCCATACTTCAAAGCCTCGTCCGACTTTATTCGGGCCTCCTTCGCAGCTTTGACGTCTTTCAGTACGAAAGCGTCGGCTTTAGAAGCGACCTGACGTTAGATCACATGAATACTCTGGCCGAAGCCTACGCCAAAGATTGCCAGCCTGCGAAGGCCGAACCACTCGACTTCCAGGTTTTCGCGAAGCGCCGCGAACTCCTGGGTGCCGGCAATCCTGACACGCTTCAATCACTCAACGCGCTGGTCCGCGATTACAAGGCCGAAGGGAAGCTCGCGCAGGCCGATGAGCTGCTCAAGCAGGCGCACGCCCCGCAACCGGAAAGGCCGGCTCAGGCAGCGCAATAGTGGCTAACGATTAGGAATGGGGAGAACTGCTCCAGGTTCGCTTGACGCACAATTGATTTAGTGTGACGCGAAGTGCCGGCAGCCACGACGTGGACTGGACGTTGGACGCGATGATTGCGGAAAAGCAGGTCGAATGTTTTTCGTCATTTCGATCCCGAACGAGATCGCGTCTGGGTGACGATGGAAAGTGCTTGTCCACAGGGTGCGCTTACCATCGACGGTCCACGGCCAGAGGCTGGCAGGGAAGCAGCGCGCCTTCGATTTTTTATTCTGGATGAGTCATCGCCTGGGCGGAGCCTCGGTCGCATCATGATGGCCAAAGCGATCCGTTACTGCGAGGAGAGGCGGTATCGCCGCGGTCTCTGACCACCTTGCCGGGACTTGACGCGGCCACGCGGCTATGTGAAAGCTATGGGTTCAAGCAGATTGGCGAAAGCCCGGAGGCGTTTCACGGCATCCAATCCGTTGAGTTGACGCTCGAAGCCATCCTTGAGTAACTGATCACCATTTCAGCGTTTTGCCCCAGAGCCGGATTGACGTGCCCGGGGCTGCTTCCGACTGTTCAGAGGGTCTGTCCCTCGCGAATGCGTACAACCTGGTTAGCGGCAATGCCACTGTGTCTCTCTCGCAAGCCGTTAGGCCATACAACTTCGATATCCACGGTTCTGACATCAATTTTCGCTGTTGAAAAGCCGCCAACTGCTCCGAAAAACATCGAACCTACTTCGCGAAGGAATCGAAAATACCTCCGTCCTCTATTTTCACAAACTACGATAGTCGAGAAGAACTGCGACAACGGCTAAAACAACCTCATTGCCCAATCCATTGTGCGTTTATTGTACGAAAATGCCTTTCGCTTTGGAGTCCCTCCTTGAACTTCGCCACCCGTAATGCAGTGTTTCACCGCCTGGCGGATGCTCAACAGTGCTCATTCTGCGAACAGCCGCCCATCGGTGCGGGAAGCTCTCCGCTTGTGGGCCCCGAGTCACGACATTACGCATTCTGATGATCCCTTACTGCTCGATGGTCGTCTCCGACTTGGCCGGCCGCTGTGTCACTTGCTGCGTGCTCGGCAATTGCGAACGATCCCACCCACCGCCCAGGGCCTCTACCAATGCCACGGCGGAGGTCATCTCTTGCACCTGAAGAGCATTCAGAATCTGCTGGTCCGACAGCACTGTGGTCTGGGCAATCAGCACGTCGGCGTAGGGATCGACGCCCGTCTCGTACCGCGCCTGTTCGAGTTTGAGGAAGGTTTGAGCGGAATCCACTGCCTGCTGCTCTTGGTGGATCTCGTTGGACAAGATACGAACCTCGGCAAGAGAATCTTCCACCTGTTGAAATGCGGAAAGCACCGTCTGCCGGTAACTGGCGACGTCCGCGTTATAAGTCGCGACATATTGTTGGACGGTGGCGCGGCGCAGGCCAGCATCGAAGATAGTTTCCGGGATCGATGCGCCGATGGACCAGAAACGGCTCGGCCAGGAGAGCCAATTCTGGAAGGCGGAACTCTCGAAGCCGCCTTCGGCGTTCAAAGTCAGGTTCGGAAAATAGGCCGCGTAGGCGATGCCGATCGTCGCGTTGGCTTCGGCCATGGTGCGCTCAGCGGCTGCGACGTCGGGCCGGCGCTCGAGCAGTTCTGAGGGCACGCCCAGAGGAATCGGTGGCGGAGCAACCGTCATCGGCCTCACAGAAATGGAGAAGCTGGAGGCGGCCTTGCCTACCAGCGTAGCGATCGCGTGTTCATATTGCGCGCGCGCGATTCCGACATTGGTTGCGCCTGCCTGCGCGCTCTTGAGCGTGGTTTCCGCCTCCACCACAGAGATCTGGTCGTCGATGCCGGCTTCATAGAGCGACTGCGTTAGTTCGTAGGCCTTCTGGTCCGCCGCAACTGTCTCGTCGTAGATTTTCTGCAATTCGTCCTGGCCGCGAATCTCGAAGAAGTATTCCGCTAAACTGGCCTGCTCAATCAGACGCTCGTTCTCGAGATCCGCAGCGCTGACCTGAGCGGCGTAGTGGGCCTGGCGGACCGTGTTGCGGACCTTGCCCCAAAGGTCGGGCTCCCAAGAGGCTTCGAGTGGCAGCGAGTAAACGGTACTTTGCAGTTGTTTGGCAGCGGTGCCCGTGCCGGAGGTATTGACCGGGGCCGTGTTCAGGTTCCCCGAGGTTCGCGAGCGGGTGAACGAAGGCGCAGTCGTCAGCGTCGGGAAGTATTGCGCGCGGGCCTCGCGCACCACGGCGCGGGCAGCCATGAAGTTCTCGAAGTATTGCTTGATGTTCTGGTTGTTAATATCCAATTGGTCTTCGAGTTCGTTCAGTTCGGGATCGTTGAAGATTTCCCACCACTTGCCGCGCAGCTTGGCATCCGCGGGCTGTGCAGGCGTCCAGCCTTCAGTCTCGTTGAACTGCGTGGGGGATTCCTTGTACTCCGGAGCCGGCGCCTGCGGCGCAGGTGGGTGGTACTTCGGTCCGACTACGCAGCCCGCCATGACCAACACGGCCAACACGAGCGTAACTGTACATAGCAGCCGAATCATGCCGTTCATCATCCTGCCCTTCTCTAGTTTTCGCGTGAAGATATTCATAAACATTTCTGCCTAACCCATCTTCCATTCTCAGTCTGCCGGGTTACGAAGCTTCCGGAGCCAGAGAGGGACGTTGTGCCTTTCGCCCTTCAAAACGAAGCCGCAGCCGATCGAAGGCTAAATAGACGACCGGCGTGGTATAGAGCGTGAGCAACTGGCTCAAGATCAGCCCTCCCACAATCGTGATGCCGAGCGGCCGGCGGAGCTCAAACCCTGTACCTGTTCCCAAAGCCAACGGCAACGCGCCCAATAATGCAGCCATCGTCGTCATCAGGATTGGACGGAAGCGCAACATGGACGCTTCAAAAATCGCGTCCTTTGTGCTTGTTCCCTCCTGGCGTTCTGCCTGCAGAGCGAAGTCGATCATCATGATGGCGTTCTTTTTAACGATTCCAATCAGCAGCACGATGCCGATGATGGAGATAATGTTCAGATCCTGCTTAAACAGCATCAGGGCACACATCGCGCCTACGCTCGCCGACGGCAGAGTGGAAATGATCGTCAGGGGATGAACCAGGCTTTCATACAAAATGCCGAGAACGATGTACACCGCTAGCAGCGCCGTCACGACCAGCACGGGCTCAGTGCCGAGAGATTGCTGATAGGCCTGCAGCGTGCCGGCATAAAAGCCCTGCAACGTGGAAGGCGCGCCCAGACGCTTCTGCATCTGGCCGATCGCTGATGTGGCATCGCTCAAAGATACGTTGGCCGCCAGGTTGAAGGACACCGTGACCGACGGGAATAATCCCGTGTGGTTAATGGCCAGGGCTGTCGTATTGGCCTGGCCGCTTGCCACTGTGCTTAGAGGAATGTTGCCGTTGCTGGAGTGCAGGTAGATGTCTTTCAATCCATCCGGGCTTTGCCAATATTGGGGCGCAACTTCCAGCACAACGTAATACTGATTCAACTGGGTGTAGATGATGGAAACTTCCGATTGGCCGAATGCGCCGTATAACGCCGAGTCCAGCGACTGTGCGGTAAGGCCGAGTTTGGCCGCAGTCACGCGATCATAGTTCATCAGCTCATCCAGGCCGCCATTCTGCTGGTCCGAACTCACGTCCTGCAAACCCGGCAGGTGCTGCATCGCACTCAGTATGATCGGCGCCCAGTGGGAAAGATCCTTCACATTGTCAGATTGCAGCGTGTACTGGTACATCGCATTGCTGGACCGGCCGCCAATGCGCAGATCTTGCGCGGCCTGAAGGAATGCAGAAGCCACCGGCAGATGGTTCAATTTCGGGCGCAGTCGGTCGATGATCTGAGCGGCACTTATTTTGCGTTCCGCCAGCGGCTTGAGAGCAACATAGAGAGAGCCGGTATTGGTGGCCCCGCCGCCGCCGGTAGACGCAGTCACATTCTGGACGGCAGGGTCATCCTTGATTACGCGGCCGATCTGCTGAATAGAGTCATTCATCGCCGGGAAGGATGCATCCTGCGGCCCGCGTACACTCCCGCTGATCGCTCCCGTATCCTCCGTCGGGAAAAGTCCCTTGGGTATTTTGACGATCAGCATCACATTGAGCACGATAGTGATGAACAGTACAACCAGCGTAAGGGTCGGATGGTCGAGTACCCAGTGCAGGCTCTTCCGATACCACGACAGCACCCAGTCAAAAACCTTTTCGCTGCGCATATACATGCGGCCGTGTTTCACTGTGCTCTCGTTCTTCAACAGGTACGCGCACATCATCGGCGTCGTGGTCAGCGAAATAATCATCGACACGAAGACGGCAGTCGAAAGCGTCACTGCAAACTCGCGAAACAGGCGGCCCACGATTCCGCCCATCAGCAGAAGGGGGATAAATACGGCAATGAGCGAAATGCTGATGGTGAAGACGGTAAAGCCGACTTCTTCAGCGCCCTTCAGCGCCGCGGCAAAAGGCTTCATGCCGGCTTCCAGATGGCGCGAAATGTTCTCCATCACAACGATCGCGTCATCGACTACAAATCCCGTCGAAATGGTCATGGCCATGAGCGAGAGATTGTCCAGCGTGTAGCCAAACAGATACATCACGGCGAACGTACCAATCAGAGAAACCGGCACGGCGACGGCGGGAATGAGCGTGGCGCGGCCGTTGCGCAGAAACACAAACACCACGCCGATGACGAGGGCAATGGAAATCAGCAGCGTCCTCTCGACATCACTGACGGAAGCGCGGATGGTGGTCGTACGATCCAGAACGATGGTGGTTTCAATGCCGAGCGGAATCGACGCCTGGATCATCGGAAGTTGAGCGCGGACGCGGTCGACCGTGTCGATGATGTTGGCGCCTGGCTGACGAAAGATGATGACCGTGATCGCACGCTTGCCGTTTAAGTAACCGGCAGCACGGATGTTCTGCACCGAGTCCGTCACTTGGGCCACGTCGGAGAGCCGGACCGCCGCGCCGTTCTTATAGCCCACGATGACTGGCTTGTAGTCGTCCGCATGTGAGATCTGGTCGTTGGCGAGGATGTCCATGCTCACCTTGCCATCGGAGATTTGGCCCTTTGCCAGGTCGGAGTTCTGCAGGCTCAGCACCGACTGCAAATTTGCAAGGGTCAGTCCATAGCTGGCCAATTGTGTGGGATTTGCGTCCACGCGCACCGACGGCAGGGCGCCGCCTCCCACAGAGACCTGCCCGACACCCTGGATCTGCGACAGTTTTTGCGCGAGGACAGTGGAGGCTTCGTCATAGATCTTATCGGGACCGAACTTGTCGGAGGTAAGGCCGAGGATCATGATCGGCGAATCGGCGGGATTGACCTTGCGATAAGTCGGATTGCCCGGCAGATTGGCGGGCAGATACGTTCTGGCCGCATTAATGGCGGCCTCCACGTCGCGCGCGGCGCCATCAATATCTCGGCTGAGGTCGAACTGTATGGTGATGGATGTGCTGCCCAGTGTGCTGGTGGAGGTCATCTCCGTCACCCCGGCAATATGGCCGAACTGGCGCTCCAGGGGAGTAGCGACGGATGACGCCATAATGTCGGCGCTGCCCCCCGGCAGGCCTGCACTGACGGAAATGGTCGGAAAGTCGACCTCCGGCAGCGGCGCTACTGGCAACACCTTGTACGCCACAGCTCCGGCCAAGGCAATCGCCACCGTGAGCAGCGTCGTAGCGACGGGCCTTTGAATGAACGGTGCGGAAATGTTCATGCCGGCCCTGCCTGTTCTGCCTCTCCGGTTTCCGTTTGGCTCGCCTTGTGTCCAGAGCGTTGCGCCAGATTGTCAAAGAAAATGTAGATTACGGGCGTGGTGTATAGGGTAAGCACCTGGCTCAGCAGCAGTCCGCCCACCATGGCGATGCCCAGCGGCCGCCGCAACTCAGAGCCGAAACCGGTTCCGAGCGCCAGCGGCAGACCACCCAGAAGCGCGGCCATCGTGGTCATCATGATGGGGCGGAAGCGTAGCAGACACGCCTCGTAAATTGCATCCGTCGCGTTCTTCCCGTGCTTGCGCTCGCCTTCCAGGGCGAAGTCGACCATCATGATGCCGTTCTTCTTCACGATGCCGATCAGCAGGACGATGCCGATGATCGCCACCACGCTCAAGTCCTGGTGAAAAATGATCAGCGCGAGGAAAGCGCCCACGCCTGCTGACGGCAGCGTCGACAGAATCGTGATCGGGTGGACAAAGCTCTCATACAAGACGCCCAGCACGATGTACACCGTGACCAGTGCAGCCAGAATCAGTATCGGCTCATTGGAAAGCGAATTCGTAAACGACGCCGCCGTGCCTTGAAAACCGGCCTGCAGACTGGGCGGCATGTGCAGGTCTTTCTGCGTCTTGTCGACCGAAGTGATGGCGTCGCCCAGCGAGGCATTGGGCGCCAGATTGAACGATACGGTGATGGCCGGAAATTGGCCTTGATGGTTAATCGAGAGCGCCTCGGTGGTCTTCTCGAAATGCAAGAAAGCGCTCAGCGGCACGGCATTGCTCGGGGTCGAACTGGTGGCCCCGGCTGAGGTGGCTCCTTTGCTCGACGATGCCGTGGAGGTGCTCGTCGAAAGCGCGTTTAAAGGAGGAGCTAGCGCATTAGCGGCCGGAGTGTACTGTGCGGACGCCGTGAGCGCATTGGAACCAGCGGAGGACGATCCCGATGAGGCGAATGAGGAAGAGGCTCCGGCCCCGGTTGCGCCCGAAGACGCATTGGACTGGATGTAGAGCTGGTTCAGCTTGTTCGGATCCTTCTGAAACTCAGGGTCACTTTCCAGCACAACGTGGTACTGATTCACCTGCGTATACATCGTGCTGATCTGCCGCTGGCCGAAGGCGTCATACAAAGTGTTATCGATAGTCGTCGGCGCGATGCCAAATCGCGAAGCAGTAGCCCGGTCGATTACCAGAGATACAGCCAGCCCTCCCGTTTGTTGATCGGTGGCCACGTCTTCCAGTTCCGGCAACTGCTTCAGCCGGTCGACAAAACGGTTGGTCCAGTCATTCAATTCGTTGGCATCGGGATCCTCCAGCGTGTACTGGTATTGCGTGCGACTCACCCGGTCATCGACGGTAATGTTCTGCACCGGCTGCATAAACAACTGGATGCCCTGAACCTGGTTCAGTTTTGAACTGAGCCGTCGAATCACGTCCGAAGCACTCAGCTTGCGCTGGTCGAGCGGCTTCAGGTTGATCGACATTCTTCCGCTGTTCGTCGTGGTATTGGTTCCGTCTGCACCAATGAACGACGAGAGGTTTTCGACCGCCGGGTCATCCAGCACTACCTTGGCCAGTTCCTGCTGCTTCTCTGCCATGGCTTTGGACCCAATCGTCTGGGGGGCCTGCGATATGCCCTGGATCACGCCTGTGTCCTGCACCGGGAAAAATCCTTTGGGGATGATGATGTAAAGGAAAACCGTAAGCAGCAGTGTCGCCAGCGCGACCAGGAGCGTGATCGTCTGGAATCGCAGGACAAACTTCAGCGTCCTCCCGTAGAACCCGATCATTCCCTCGAAAACACGCTCCGTGGCTCGATAGACGCGGCCTTGCTGCTCTTTGGGTTGGTGTCGTAAGATTCGCGCACTCATCATGGGAGTGAGCGTCAGTGAGACGACTGCGGAAACCACGATGGTGACAGCCAGGGTCACGGCAAACTCTCGAAACAGGCGCCCCACGACGTCGCCCATGAATAACAGCGGAATCAGCACGGCGATGAGCGACACCGTCAGCGAGAGAATAGTGAAGCCGATCTGCTCAGCGCCCTTTAGCGCCGCTTCCATGGGCGGGTCGCCCTCTTCGATATAGCGCGCGATGTTTTCGATCATCACGATGGCATCATCCACCACGAAGCCGGTGGAAATAGTCAGCGCCATCAGCGATAAGTTATCCAGGCTGTAACCGAGAATGTACATCGCCGCGAACGTGCCGATCAGTGACAGCGGCACCGCCACGCTGGGGATTATGGTTGCGTAGAGACTCCGCAAGAAGAGGAAGATGACCAGCACCACCAGTCCGACCGTCAACAGCAATTCAAACTCAACGTCGGAAACCGACGCTTCGATGGCGGTTGTAAGATCGGTAAGGATCGTCACCTGAATGCCCGTGGGCAGATTGGCCTGAAGCTGCGGCAGGAGTTGCTTGATGCTCTTGACCACGCTGATGGTGTTAGCCCCAGGCTGGCGTTGCACATTCAGGATCACCGCTGGAGTCTGATTCATCCACGCTGCCTGATTACTGTTCTCTACTCCGTTCACCACGTTGGCTACGTCGGTCAGCATCACGGGTGCGCCGTTACGAAAGGCAACCACTACCTTCCGATAATCGTCGCTGGTGACCAGCTGATCATTGGCGTCGATCTGGTAATCCTGGCGCGGCCCGTCGAAGTTTCCTTTGGCGGCGTTCACGCTGGCCTGAGTCAGGGCTGCGCGAAGATCCTCCAGGTTGAGGCCATAGGACGACAGCGCCCTGGGGTTAGCTTGAATGCGGACGGCGGGTTTTTGCCCGCCGCTGATGGTCACCAGCCCGACCCCGCTCAGCTGCGAGATCTTCGGTGCAAGCCGCGTGTCCACCAGGTCCTCGACCTGAGAAAGCGGAATGGAGCTTGAGGTAATGGCCAGGGTAAGCACCGGGGCATCGGCCGGATTCGTCTTACTGTAGATCGGCGGTGCGGGCAGAACGGACGGCAGAAGACTCTGCGACGCGTTGATGGCGGACTGCACCTCTTCCTCAGCCACATCAATATTCAGACTGAGGTTGAACTGCAGCACAATGACGGAAGTGCCTCCGGAACTTGTCGACGTCATCTGGCTCAAACCCTGCAGTTGGCCGAATTGACGCTCCAATGGCGCCGTCACCGTGGTCGCCATCACGGTCGGGCTGGCTCCGGGATAAAACGTGAGCACCTGAATGGTTGGATAGTCGACTTCCGGCAATGCCGAAACCGGCAGTTGGGTGTAGCCAACCAGACCGACCAGCAGGATCGCAGCCATCAGCAAAGCGGTGGCGACCGGCCGCAAAATAAACGGACGAGATGGACTCACGGGCCGCTGCTCCCGGTGGTGGTTGCGGCAGGTTTGGCCGAAGTCCCATTCGAAACCGTGACTGCCACTTTGTCCTGCAACTTATCGAAGCTGCTGTTGGCGACAACGTCTCCAGGATTGATGCCATCCACCTGGGTTAAACCGCCGTCGGTGACTCCCGGCTTTATGCTGCGCATTAGCGCGACGTTGTTTTGAATCACATACACGAACGATGCCTGGCCATTCTGCTGAATGGCTGAAGCTGGGACCAGCGTCACACCTTGCAGGGTATTCACCAGCAGCCGCGTGTTCACAAACTGGTTGGGGAAGAGTGCATTATTCTTGTCGTCGAACATGGCTCGCCCCTTTACGGTGCCAGTCGTGGTGTCGATCTGGTTATCGAGTGTCAACAGCTTCCCGCTGGCAATCTTTTTCTGTGCGGTGCGATCAAAGGCATCCACGGGGAGTTTGGCCTTCTTGCGCAGACGGGCTGCAACCGGACCCAGACTGTCCTCCGGTACCGTGAAAATTACAGTGATCGGATCCAGTTGCGTGATGACCGCGAGGGTCGTAGTTCCTGAGGACTGCACCACGTTGCCCGGATCCACCAGCCGTAAACCGACGCGGCCGGCGATGGGTGCAGTGATATGACAGTACTCCACCTGAATCTGGTCAAACTGCACGTTGCCCTGATCGTTCTTTACCGCGCCCTCGTCCTGCAGCACGAGCTTTTCCTGGTCATCCAGGATTTGTTTCGCAATGGCGTTGCGCGCCCATGCGGCGCGGTAGCGTTCAAGGTCCATCTGCGCCTGGGCGAGAATGCTCTGGTCTC